>NZ_LT700212.1:0-1588 GCF_900155435.1 Actinomyces provencensis
TGGGTGGGTTTTTCTGAATGTTTTTGTTCGGAGAGTTTGATCCTGGCTCAGGACGAACGCTGGCGGCGTGCTTAACACATGCAAGTCGAACGGACTGCTTCAAGCTTGCTTGGGGTGGTGAGTGGCGAACGGGTGAGTAACACGTGAGTAACCTGCCCTCTTCTTTGGGATAACGGCCGGAAACGGCTGCTAATACCGGGTATTCACTGGTCCTCGCATGGGGGTTGGTGGAAAGGGGCCTCGTTTGGGGTTTCTGGTGGGGGATGGGCTCGCGGCTTATCAGCTTGTTGGTGGGGTGATGGCCTACCAAGGCTTTGACGGGTAGCCGGCCTGAGAGGGTGACCGGTCACATTGGGACTGAGATACGGCCCAGACTCCTACGGGAGGCAGCAGTGGGGAATTTTGCACAATGGGCGCAAGCCTGATGCAGCGACGCCGCGTGAGGGATGGAGGCCTTCGGGTTGTGAACCTCTTTCGCTCATGGTCAAGCCGCGGATGTGTCCGTGGTGAGGGTAGTGGGTAAAGAAGCGCCGGCTAACTACGTGCCAGCAGCCGCGGTAATACGTAGGGCGCGAGCGTTGTCCGGAATTATTGGGCGTAAAGGGCTTGTAGGCGGTTTGTCGCGTCTGCCGTGAAATTCCCTGGCTTAACTGGGGGCGTGCGGTGGGTACGGGCAGGCTTGAGTGCGGTAGGGGAGACTGGAATTCCTGGTGTAGCGGTGGAATGCGCAGATATCAGGAGGAACACCGGTGGCGAAGGCGGGTCTCTGGGCCGTTACTGACGCTGAGGAGCGAAAGCATGGGGAGCGAACAGGATTAGATACCCTGGTAGTCCATGCTGTAAACGTTGGGCACTAGGTGTGGGGACCGTCCTTGGTTTCTGCGCCGTAGCTAACGCTTTAAGTGCCCCGCCTGGGGAGTACGGCCGCAAGGCTAAAACTCAAAGGAATTGACGGGGGCCCGCACAAGCGGCGGAGCATGCGGATTAATTCGATGCAACGCGAAGAACCTTACCAAGGCTTGACATGTACCGCGACACTGCAGAGATGTGGTGGCCTTCGGGGTGGTGCACAGGTGGTGCATGGTTGTCGTCAGCTCGTGTCGTGAGATGTTGGGTTAAGTCCCGCAACGAGCGCAACCCTTGCCCTATGTTGCCAGCACGTTGTGGTGGGGACTCGTGGGGGACTGCCGGGGTTAACTCGGAGGAAGGTGGGGATGACGTCAAATCATCATGCCCCTTATGTCTTGGGCTTCACGCATGCTACAATGGTCGGTACAGAGGGTTGCGATGCCGCAAGGTGGAGCGAATCCCTTAAAGCCGGTCTCAGTTCGGATTGGGGTCTGCAACTCGACCCCATGAAGGTGGAGTCGCTAGTAATCGCAGATCAGCAACGCTGCGGTGAATACGTTCTCGGGCCTTGTACACACCGCCCGTCACGTCACGAAAGTTGGTAACACCCGAAGCCCATGGCCCAACCGGTTCGTCCGGGGGGAGTGGTCGAAGGTGGGATTGGCGATTGGGACGAAGTCGTAACAAGGTAGCCGTACCGGAAGGTGCGGCTGGATCACCTCCTTTCTAGGGAGCCTCT
>NZ_LT700212.1:1689-3595 GCF_900155435.1 Actinomyces provencensis
TTTGGGGTCTGGCACGTGCCGCACTGTCTGGGGTCTTCGGGCCCTGGGGTGTGGGTGGGTGTGGGGCTGGGTGTTCGCGTATCGCTGCCCGCTTGGGGTGGTGGGGTGGATGCCGTTGAGGTTGGTTGGGCATCAGAGGGACAAGCACGCTGTCGGGTTCACGCTCAACACCTGGCTTCCCGTGTCCTGCGTGGTGGCCTCTTCCTTGTGGGGGGGTTGTTGTGTGGGGTGTGGGGGGTTTGTTGGTTGGGTGTGTGTGCCTGCCCGTGTCCTGGCCGTGTGTGGTTGGGGTGTGGGTGTGGTGGGTTGTTTGTGAACTGTATAGTGGTTGTGAGCATCTTTAAGTTCTGTGGTTTTGTTTAGTTGTTTTGGCGTTCGGTGGATGCCTTGGCACCAAGAGCTGATGAAGGACGTTGCGGCCTGCGATATGCCTCGGGGAGTTGGCGAGCGAGTGTTGATCCGAGGATTTCCGAATGGGGGAACCCGGCTGGGGTCATGCCCAGTCACTGTCACCTGAATTCATAGGGTGGTGGGGGGAACGCGGGGAAGTGAAACATCTCAGTACCCGTAGGAGAAGATATTCCGTGAGTAGTGGCGAGCGAAAGCGGAGGAGGCTAAACCGTGTGCGTGTGATAGTCGGCGGGCGTTGCGTGCGCGGTGTTGTGGGGCTCACCTGATCATCCTCTGCCGGGGGTGGGGAGCGTGTGTTGTGTGGTTGTCGAGTGGCCTGGGATGGTCGACCGGAGTGCGTGAGAGTCGCGTAGGCAGCTGCATGGTGTGTGTTTCTGGGTGGGTGCCCGAGTAGCGCGGGGCTCGTGGAATCTCGTGTGAATCTGCCAGGACCACCTGGTAAGCCTAAATACTACTTGGTGACCGATAGTGCATAGTACCGTGAGGGAATGGTGAAAAGTACCCCGGGAGGGGAGTGAAATAGTGCCTGAAACCGGACGCTGTCAAGCCGTCGGAGCCTTGAGGGGTGACGGCGTGCCTTTTGAAGAATGAGCCTGCGAGTCAGTGATGCGTGGCGTGCTTAACCCGTGTGGGGGATGCGTAGCGAAAGCGAGTCTGAAATATGGCGTTTGTCGCGTGTTCTGGACCCGAAGCGGGGTGATCTACCCATGGCCAGGTTGAAGCGATGGTAAGACGTCGTGGAGGACCGCACCCACCAGGGTTGAAAACCTGGGGGATGAGCTGTGGGTAGGGGTGAAAGGCCAATCAAACTCCGTGATAGCTGGTTCTCCCCGAAATGCATTTAGGTGCAGCGTTGTGTGTTGCCTGCCGGAGGTAGAGCTACTGGATGGTTGATGGGCCCGTTGGGTTACTGACGCCAGCCAAACTCCGAATGCCGGTAGGTTGAGCATGGCAGTGAGACTGCGGGGGATAAGCTTCGTAGTCGAGAGGGAAACAGCCCAGATCATCGGCTAAGGCCCCTAAGCGTACGCTAAGTGGGAAAGGATGTGGGATCGCGGTGACAACCAGGAGGTTGGCTTAGAAGCAGCCATCCTTGAAAGAGTGCGTAATAGCTCACTGGTCAAGTGGTTCCGCGCCGACAATGTAGCGGGGCTCAAGTGTACCGCCGAAGCCGTGGCACTCACACATTGACACTCTCAGCGCCTTGATGTGCTGGGTGGTGGTGTGGGTGGGTAGGGGAGCGTCCTGCGTGTGGTGAAGCCTGGGGGTGACCCTTGGTGGAGTGCGTGGGAGTGAGAATGCAGGCATGAGTAGCGATTCTGGGGTGGGAATCCCCAGCGCCGATTGACCAAGGGTTCCAGGGCCAGGTTTATCCGCCCTGGGTTAGTCGGGTCCTAAGGCGAGGCCGACAGGCGTAGTCGATGGATGACCAGTTGATATTCTGGTACCGCCTACCAACCGTCCAATGCTGAAGTCACTGTGCTAACCGGTAGCT
>NZ_LT700212.1:3696-80009 GCF_900155435.1 Actinomyces provencensis
GCGGGTGTGTGGCGGTGGGGGGTCGCAGAGAATAGGGAGAAGCGACTGTTTACTAAAAACACAGGTGCGTGCGAAGTCGCAAGACGATGTATACGCACTGACGCCTGCCCGGTGCTGGAAGGTTAAGAGGAAGGCTCAACCCGCTTCGGTGGGTGAAGGCTTGAATTTAAGCCCCAGTAAACGGCGGTGGTAACTATAACCATCCTAAGGTAGCGAAATTCCTTGTCGGGTAAGTTCCGACCTGCACGAATGGCGTAACGACTTCTCCGCTGTCTCGACCATGAACTCGGCGAAATTGCAGTACGAGTAAAGATGCTCGTTTAGCGCAGCAGGACGGAAAGACCCCGGGACCTTTACTATAGCTTGGTATTGGTGTTCGCTTGTGCTTGTGTAGGATAGGTGGGAGACTGGGAAGTCGCGGCGCCAGCCGTGGTGGAGTCATCGTTGAAATACCACTCTGGTTCAAGTGTGCACCTGAACCTTGGCCCGTGATCCGGGTTGGGGACAGTGCCTGGTGGGTAGTTTAACTGGGGCGGTTGCCTCCTAAAATGTAACGGAGGCGCTCAAAGGTTCCCTCAGCCTGGTTGGCAATCAGGTGGCGAGTGCAAGTGCACAAGGGAGCTTGACTGTGAGACCGACAGGTCGAGCAGGTGCGAAAGCAGGAACTAGTGATCCGGCCATGGCACGTGGGTGCGTGGTCGCTCAACGGATAAAAGGTACCCCGGGGATAACAGGCTGATCTTGCCCAAGAGTCCATATCGACGGCATGGTTTGGCACCTCGATGTCGGCTCGTCGCATCCTGGGGCTGGAGTTGGTCCCAAGGGTTGGGCTGTTCGCCCATTAAAGCGGTACGCGAGCTGGGTTTAGAACGTCGTGAGACAGTTCGGTCCCTATCCGCTGCGCTCGTAGGAAACTTGAAGGAGGGCCGTCCCCAGTACGAGAGGACCGGGATGGACGAACCTCTGGTGTGCCAGTTGTACCGCCAGGTGCATGGCTGGTTGGCTACGTTCGGGAGGGATAACCGCTGAAAGCATCTAAGCGGGAAGCCTGCTCCAAGATGAGGTTTCCGACCCACCCACGCCGCCAGCGTTCGTCCTGAGCCAGGATCAAACTCTCCGAACAAAAACATTCAGAAAAACCCACCCAGCCACAAAAGCAGCCAAGCAAGCAAATCCCAACCAAAAAACCACTCAAAACAAAAAACAGGCATCAAAAACAAACAAACACGCTATCGAGTTCACAAACAACACCCACACAACCCCAACCGCAGGAAACCCACGACCAAGACCGGTGTTCCGGCCGCTTCCCGGGGCTTGCGTCCCGTTCCGGCGGCGAGAGACAACATTAGGTGGGTCGCCCTCCCGTGTCAAACAGGCCGTTCCCCCTCCACTCCGTGGCGCTTCCCGGGAGCCCACGCGCCCCGGAGCCCCTGGTGGGCCCAGAATTCCTTTTGACCTGCGACGATGATCCCTCCGAGGAATGCTGATCCTGCCCTCAGGGGGGCTCTGCCCGCCCTCAGGGAGTGGTTCTCCCGGTACCCGCACTCGGGCATGTCGCGACCCCCGAAGTGTCTGTGGGTTCACACCGGTCCCTCGCCGGCCGGACCCCGCTGGCCCGGACGTGGTCGTGGGGAGGACCGGACATCGGCCCCACCCACAACCACGTGCCACCTCCCCCGTTCCCTACGTGCCTCACCTGCTGGCACGCAGGAACGCGCCGGACGGGGGACGCCGGGTCGGGCCAGCTGGCGTCACTGCGCGCGCACGACAGCCAGGTTCCTACGCCCCTTGCGTACCAGTGCCACTCCCCCTGCCAGGAGGTCCCTGTCGGAGATGGGGGCGTCCTCGTCAATGACCTTGACGTTGTTGAGGTAGGCGCCACCCGAGGCGACCGTGCGACGGGCCGCCGAGCGCCCCTTCTCCAGTCCGGACGCCACCAGCGCGTCGACGATGGTCGACTCACCCACCACGATCTCTCCGCTGGGCAGTTCGGTGGTCGCGGACTCCAGGGCCCGGGCGTCCAGGTCGCCCAGGTCCCCCATCCCCCACAGTGCGGCCGTCGCTGCCAGGACGCGGTCGAGTTCCTCCTTGCCGTGCACCAGTTCGGTGACACGCGCCGCGAGTTCCTTCTGTGCCACGCGCGCCTGTGGCCTCTCGGCGACCTCCTGGGCCAGTTCCTCGATCCGGCGTCGGGGCAGGAAGGTGAAGATCTTCAGGAAGCGCACCACGTCCTCGTCCGCCACCTGCAACCAGAACTGGTGGAAGGCGTAGGGACTCATGAGCTTCGGGTCCAGCCAGATCGCCCCGCCCTCGGACTTGCCGAACTTCGTCCCGTCCGCCTTCGTGATGATGGGACTGGTGAGGACGTGCGTCTCGTGGCCCTCGACCTTGCGGATCAGGTCCATCCCCCCGACCAGGTTCCCCCACTGGTCATTGCCACCCGTCTCCAGGGTGCACCCGTAACGGCGGTGGAGCTCCAGGAAGTCGTTGGCCTGCAGCACCTGGTAGCTGAACTCCGTGTAGGAGATGCCCTCGTCGGAGGAGAGCCGTCGAGCCACGATGTCCTTGGAGAGCATCGTGCCCACACGGAAGTACTTGCCGACCCCGCGCAGGAGGTCGATGGCGGACATCTGCCCGGTCCAGTCCAGGTTGTTGACCATGCGCGCCGCCGCCGGACCGTCGAAGTCGAGGAAGTGGGCGATCTGGTCGTGCAGGTTCTGCGCCCAGCCCTCCACGACCTCCTCGGACTGGAGCTGGCGCTCACCCGACTGTCGGGGATCCCCGATCAGGCCGGTCGCGCCTCCGACGAGGGCGAGAGGCCTGTGCCCGGCGAGCTGGAGATGCCTCATGAGGAGGACCTGGACCAGGTGACCGTGGTGCAACGAGGGACCCGTCGGGTCGAAGCCGCAATAGAACGTGACCGGACCCTCCGCGAGATGCCTGCGAAGTGCGTCGATGTCGGTGTGCTGGGCCAGGAGGCCACGCCACTCAAGCTCATCGAGGATGTCCGTCACGGGGAGTTCCTTCGTCTCGTCGCTGTCGGCCCCGGTCGGGGCCAGCGCCCAGCTTACCGGCGCGCCTCCTCCGACGCCCCGACGTCCCGCGCAGCGCCCGGCCCGGGACCCGGCTGCCGGGAGCGACGGTCCCGGCGAACACGGGGACTCAGGCCCGTGTCCACTCCCTCAGCCCCGCGGCGACCGTCCCTGCCTCCGCCAGCTGCTCGGCGACCCGCACGGGAGCTGTGCCCCCGCGCCCCGAGCGTGCGGCCACGGACCCGGCCGCACTGAGCACCTCACGCACCTCGGGTGACAGCACGGGGGAAGCAGCACGCAGCTCGTCGTCGCTGAGGTCCCACAGCTCCACACCGCGTTCCTCCGCCGTGCGCACGCAGGCACCCGAGATCTCGTGGGCCTCCCGGAAGGGGACGCCCCGGCGCACCAGCCACTCCGCGATGTCGGTCGCCAGGGAGAACCCCTGGGGTGCGAGCTCCGCCATGCGCTCCAGGTGCAGCCTCATGGTGGCCACCATGCCGGCGACGGCGGGAAGGAGCACGTCCAGGGTGTCGACCTGGTCGAAGACGGGCTCCTTGTCCTCCTGGAGGTCACGGTCGTAGGCAAGTGGGATGCCCTTGAGCACCGTCAGCAGTGCGGTGAGGTCGCCGATGAGGCGGCCGGCCTTGCCGCGCCCCAGCTCCGCCACGTCAGGGTTCTTCTTCTGGGGCATGATCGAGGAGCCCGTGGAGTAGGAGTCGTCCAGGGTGACGTAGCCGAACTCCTTCGTGTTCCAGATGACGATCTCCTCGCACAGGCGGGAGACGTCCACACCCGCCATGGCACACACGAAGCTGAACTCCGCGACGACGTCGCGTGAGGCCGTCCCGTCGATGGAGTTGGCCACCGAGTCCTCGAAGCCGAGCTCGCGGGCCACCGCGCGGGGGTCCATGCCGAGCGTGTTGCCGGCCAACGCCCCCGAACCGTAGGGGGAGACCGCGGCGCGCCGGTCCCAGTCCCTCAGACGCTCCACGTCGCGCAGGAGGGGCCAGGCGTGGGCCGCGAGGTGGTGGGCGACGAGGACAGGTTGGGCGTGCTGCATGTGTGTGCGTCCCGGCATCACGGCGTCCCCTGCCGCCGTGGCCTGGGCCAGCACCGAGTCGGCCACGTCGAGGAGGAGGCCACCGAGGTGACGTGCCTCCTCGCGCAGGTACATGCGGATCAGCGTCGCGATCTGGTCGTTGCGTGAGCGCCCCGCCCGGAGCTTGCCCCCCAGGTGTGCTCCCGCCCGTTCGAGGAGCCCGCGCTCGAGGGCGGTGTGGACGTCCTCGTCATCGGGAGAGGGCCTGAACGCCCCGGACGTCACGTCGGCGTCGAGGCGGTCCAGGGCGGCGTGCATGTCCCGCAGTTCCTCGTCGTCGAGGAGACCCGCGGCATGGAGGGCGTTGGCATGGGCGTGGGAGCCCCGGATGTCGACGTGCGCGAGACGCCAGTCGAACTGCGTGGACACCGACAGGGCGGCCAGCGCCTGCGACGGTCCGCCACTGAAGCGTCCCCCCCACAGGCTCAGGTGGGACTCGGGAGATGTGCTCTGCTCGGATTCGGCCATGGTCCGATGATGCCGTCTCCCGGCCGTCCACCGCCAGTTCGGCCGCCTGACGGCCCCCGCCCCCCGCCCGTGGCCCACGTGCGCTCACGGGCGCGGGGCGGGTCGTGGAGGAGATCGACGAGGGCGACCCAGCTGCTGCCCCACCTATACTCGGGCCACCGGAACGAGGAGGCTGGAAATGGTGGATCCCCACGTCGATTCAGAGGTCGGACGGTTGCGGGAGGTCATCGTCCACCGGCCCGGTCGCGAGATCGGGATGCTGACGCCGGCCAACCACGACGAGCTCCTCTTCGACGACCTCGTCGACCCGGGGCGGGCCCGCGCCGAGCACGACGAGTTCGTCACGGTCATGGAGGACCGCGGCGTCGAGGTCCTCCAGCTCGGCGAGCTCCTGGAGACGACGCTGGAGGATCCGGACGCGCGCGGGGCAGTCCTCACCCGCACCCTCAACGAACGCCGCCTGGGCCCGGTGCTGACACCCGCACTGCGCGAGTGGACCTCGACCATGCACGGGGGCCGGCTGGCCGCCCTCTGCATCGAGGGACTCACCGTGGAGGAGTGGAAGCAGGTCTCGCCCGTGCGGTCACTGGTCACCCGCACCCTGGAGGACGAGGACTTCCTCATCAGGCCCCTGCCGAACCACCTCTTCGCCCGCGACGCCTCCGCGTGGATCTTCTCCGGCGTGGCGGTGAACTCGATGAGTCGGCTCGCACGCGAACGCGAGTCGCTGCACTACTCCGCCATCTACCGCTGGCACCCCCGATTCCGTGACTCCGACTTCCAGACGTGGTCGACGGGCACGTCCGGGGCCGTGCGCAGCGCCGAGGGAGGGGACGCCCTCGTCCTCGGGGACGGCGTCGCCGCACTGGGCGTCTCGGAGCGGACCACGGCACAGGGCGTGGAACGGCTGGCCCTCAAGCTCTTCCGGGCGGGGCAGGCCCACACCGTCCTGGCGGTGGTCCTGCCGCACCGACGGACCTTCATGCACCTGGACACCGTGCTCACCCAGGTCGATGCCGACGCCTTCCTGCTCTACCCGCGGCTGGGACCCGTGCGCACGATGACGATCACGCATGACGGTGAGCGCCTGGTGGTGGAGGACTCGGGGTCAGACCTCGTGCGCGCCCTGGAGGGTGTGATGGGGAGGTCGCTGCGGATCATCTCACCGGAGGGGGCCTTCGCCGATGTCGACCGCGAGCAGTGGAACGACGGGTGCAACGCCCTGGCACTGGCCCGCGGGACCGTGGTCGTCTACGACCGCTCCCCCTTGTCCAATGCCGCCATGAGGGACGCCGGGATCGAGGTCATCGAGGTGCACGGCGCGGAGCTGGGACGGGGACGCGGTGGCCCGCGGTGCATGACGTGCCCGGTGCTGCGGGACCCGGTGGCCTGATCGGGACCGTCCCCGCCGAGGGACGGGCAGGGCGTCAGCGCCCCGTGGTGGCGGGCACCTCGAGCGGGGACACCCGTGTCCCCACCGTGCGTGCACGGAATGCGGGCAGGTGCACCTCGGCAGTGTCGGCACGCACCGTCAGCCACGTCCCGAGGGCGACGAAGAGGACCCAGTTGCCCTCCGAGAGCAGTCTCGACTCCGTGAAGGACTGGATGAGCATCGCGGTCATCAGCAGTGCGGGGAGGAGGGACGTGATGTCGGAGTCCAGGTCCCGCAGGGCGGTCCTCAGGACATTGCGGGTGACCCACACGACCGCGACGACGAGGACGACCGCGCCGATCAGACCCGTCTGGAAGAGGGCCTCCACGTACGCATTGTGTGCCTGCATCGTCGGTGTGCCGTCGGGGCGCACGACCAGGTAGCGGAACATCGGCAACCAGGGCGCCCAGTACATGATCCACCCCCACCCTGTGAGTGGGTGCAGGCTCCACAGGCGCAGGACGCGTTCCCAGATCTCGGCACGCCCCGTCATGTCGGAGTCCCGGCCGAGCAGGTCCGAGACCTGCGTGTGCATGGCCAGGGCACTCAGGCAGAGCAGGAGGGCGACCCCGAGGGCGATGTGCAGGGCCGAACGCCGGCGCTCCGGTGGCAGGGACCGCAGCACCAGCGCCACGACCAGCACTGCGAGACAGCCGACCGCCGCGACCGTCACGGTCGCGGACCGGGTCAGGCCCAGGGTGATCACCGACAGCCCCACCCACAGGGTCGTCCGCGCCAGGGACATCCGCCCGTCCAGGTGCGTGACGACCACACAGAGCAGGGCGAGGAGGGCGATGAACGCCAGCGGGTTCCGGTTCCCGACGAAGCCCTGGATGGGGCCGCCCTGGAGCAGGAGCCCGTTGACCCAGTAGTACGAGTCCGGGACGTGCTCCCACCCCAGCATGTACAGGGGAGGGATGCGGTGGCCGATGACCACCGCCACGAAGGCCTCGAGCCCCAGACTGATACCGAGTGTCCACTGGAGGCACCGGGTGAGGGCATCGAGCATGGTCCGCAGGGGGAAGGCAACGGCGAGCATGACGCCGATGGCCGTGCTCAGCACCATGACCAGGGACGCAGCTGCCGTCTCGAGTCGGTAGGCGGACCAGACGAAGCTCAGGCAGCACACCAAGGGGTAGGCGATGACCGGTCCGGGAAGGCGGCGCACCCCGACACGACGACCTGCCGCGACGAACACCATGGCGAAGACGAGGGCGGAGAGGAAGGTGAGGACTGCGAAGGGACCCCACCCGATGAGGTCGCGCAGGCCCTGTCCGGCGAAGGCGACGAAGAAGACCCACGCACCCAGGGGCGGCAGCAACGCCTCGGCCCGGGAACCGAGTCTGGCGGTGAGCGCGTCGCGCGTGCGCTCCCACAGGAGCGTCACGGGGAGGGCCCCCACCTCGACGGTCTCGGAGACCCGTGCGGCGGCGCGGAGGAAGCGGTGGCGCAACGTCGGGACGGGACGCCGCACGCGCGTGGCCTCATAGCCTGCGGACACTGCCTGTGTCATCCTCCACCCCTTCCGGTTGCCGTCTGCCACGGGGCACGGGGTGCGGGCGGAGGGGTGCACGGGGCGCCCCTGAGCCTGGGCGTCACTGCCGTGCCAATTGAAGCGTACCGACCCCGCGCACCAATCCCCATGGGTGGTGCGGCGATCTCCGGCACAGGCCGGCGGGACGCGTGGTCCGCTTTCAACCCGACAACCGGGGGTGACCTGCGTGGACATGGCGGACACCCACCCCCTGGACCACGAACGGCGTTACCGAAATGCGGCTTCGGCGTCACCTGGAGGAGACCCTTGCCGGGATCCCACCAGACCGGTGTGTGACCGCTCATTGACCATCTGTGGACCCGGCCGGCCCGGCGCCGGAGGCGCCGGGCCTCCACCGCCACACCACGGGCGGGACCCCACACATGCGCCGGGGCGGGCCCGCACACGCGGACCCGCCCCCACCACCACGTCGCGCAGGTCAGAGGCTGCCCTCACCCACCTGCAGACCCTTGCCGAAGCGCACGTCACGGGCTGCCGCCAGACGCGCCGAGAGTCCGTAGATCTCGATGAAGCCGCGCGAGTAGGACTGGTCGAAGCTGTCGCCGGTCTCGTACGTGGCCAGGTTGAAGTCGTAGAGAGAGGACTCGGAGCGACGCCCCGTGACGGTCGCGCGGCCCCCGTGCAGGGTCATGCGGATGTCACCGGTGACGTACTCCTGGGTGTCCTCGATGAACGCGTCCAGCGCCTTCTTCAACGGGGAGAACCACTGGGCGTCGTAGACCAACTCGCCCCAGCGCTCGTCGACGCGCTTCTTGTAGCGTGCCAGTTCCCGCTCGACGGTGACGTTCTCGAGCTCCTTGTGGGCGGCGATCAGGGCGATCGCGCCGGGGGCCTCGTAGATCTCACGGGACTTGATGCCGACCAGACGGTCCTCGACCACGTCGATGCGGCCGATGCCCTGGGCGCCCGCCCTGCGGTTCATCTCCTGGATGGCCTCCAGCGGAGTGACGGGGCGTCCGTCGATCGCCGTGGGGATGCCCTTCTCGAAGTGGATGACGACCTCATCGGGCAGCGGGGGGTAGGTCGGGTCGTCGGTGTAGTTGTAGACGTCCTTGGTCGGGGCGTTCCAGATGTCCTCGAGGAAGCCCGTCTCGATGGCGCGCCCCCAGACGTTCTGGTCGATGGAGAACGGGTTGTTCCTCGTCGTCTCGATGGGCAGGTGGTGCTTGTTCGCGTAGTCGATGGCCACGTCACGGGTGAGCGCGAGGTCGCGCACGGGCGCGATCGTCTTCAGGTCGGGCGCCATCGAGGTGATGGACACCTCGAAGCGGACCTGGTCATTGCCCTTGCCCGTGCATCCGTGGGCCACCGTGGTCGCCCCGAACTGGCGCGCCGCACGCACCAGGTGCTTGGAGATGACGGGTCGGGAGATGGCCGAGACCAGCGGGTAGGAGTCCTGGTAGAGCGCATTCGCCTTGAGGGCGGGCATGCAGTACTCCGTGGCGAACTCGTCACGGGCGTCCGCCACGTAGGCCTCCACGGCCCCGCAGTCGAGGGCCCGCTGGCGCACGACCTGCATGTCCTCCCCGCCCTGACCCACGTCGACGGCGACGGCGACGACCTCCATCCCCGTCTGCTCCCCGATCCAGCCGATCGCGACGGACGTGTCGAGTCCGCCCGAGTATGCCAGGACCACGCGGTCCTTGCCCTGTGCCATGGTGTCTCCTTCTGTGTCCCTCCGCTGTGGAGGATCGTCGTTGTGGTGGTGGTCCGTGTGTGGGGCGCTGCCCGCCCTCAGGTGGGGCCGGGCGGTGTCGACCCGGGGTCGGCGAGTTCCAGCAGGGCTGCCTGGACCCTGTCCGCGTCCGCGGGCGTGCGGCAGATGACCAGGACGGTGTCGTCGCCGGCGATGGTCCCGGCAATTCCGTCCATGCGCACCGCATCGATGGCGGAACCCAGCAGGTTCGCCGCCCCCACCGGCGTGCGCAGGACCAGGAGATTGCCGGCCAGGTCGGTGGCCACCAGGAGGTCCTGGCACCAGCGCACCAGACGCGCCTGGGAGGCCTCCGCCTCATGGGTGTGGCTCCCGTCCGCATCGGGGACGGAGTAGACCTGCACGCCGGCTGCATTGCGGACCTTGGTCGCGCGCATCTCCAGGAGGTCGCGGGAGAGCGTCGCCTGGGTGGTGTCGACGCCCATGGCCGCCAGCTCGCGACGCAGCTGTTCCTGGGAGGTGATGGCCTGGGAGGCCAGCACCTCGATGATGGCCCCGCGCCGGGCGGTCTTCGTGGCGGGGATCGTCGTGTGGGTCATGACGGATCCGCCTCCTCCCCGCGCGCCGTGCGGACGAGGGCGGGCAGCGCGTCGGTGAACGTCGCGGCCTCTGCCGCACTCAGCACCAGGGGTGGCGCCAGCCGGAGGGTCGTCGGGGAGGTCGCATTGAGCACGAATCCCGCCCCGCGTCCGGCGGACACGATGTCCGGGGCGATTGCGTCCTCGAACTCCAGGCCGATGAGCAGGCCCCGTCCTCGCACCTCGCGCAACCCCGGGACGCCCAGGGCCTTGAGGTCGTCACGCCACGACGCCCCGAGGAGGGCGGCGTGGGTGAGGAGGGCGTCGGACTCGACCGTGTCGAGCACGGCGTTGGCTGCTGCCGCGCACACCGGGTTGCCGCCGAAGGTCGTCCCGTGCATGCCCGGCCCCAGGACGGAACCAGCGCCGGCCAGCCCGATGCAGGCCGCGATCGGCATCCCCCCACCGAGTCCCTTGGCCAGCGTGACGAGGTCGGGGACGATGCCACTGCGGTGGTGGGCCATCCACTCCCCCGTGCGTACCAACCCCGACTGGACCTCGTCGGCCACCAGGAGCGCCCCGACGCTGCGGGTGAGCTCCCGTGCGGCGTGCAGGTAGTCGTCGTCGAGGTCGAGGACGCCGGCCTCGCCCTGGACGGGCTCGACGAACATCCCGGCGACGCCCTCGTCCATCGCGGCCTCCAGGGCGGGGATGTCGTTGGCCGGGAGGAACTCGACCCCGGGGACCAGCGGCTCGAAGGGCTCGCGGTACTTCGCCTTCCAGGTCAGTGCCAGGGCCCCGGTGCTGCGCCCGTGGAAGGCGTGTTCGAGGGCGAGGACGCGTGGACGCGGCGTGTCCTGGGCGTTGGCGTGGGCACGCACGATCTTGAGGGCGCACTCATTGGCCTCGGTCCCCGAGTTCGCCAGGAACACCCGCGAGCCCTCCGGCGCCCCTCCCGGCTCCACGATGCGCAGGAGGTGCTCCGCGAGCGTCACCTGGGGCGGCGTGGCGAAGAAGTTCGAGACGTGGCCCAGCGTCGCGATCTGCTCGGAGACCGCCCGGACGACCGCCGGGTGCGCCTGCCCGAGGATGTTGACCGCGATCCCACCCAGGAGGTCCAGGTACTCGCGCCCGTCGGCGTCGACCACGTGGGATCCCCGGCCGGAGACCAGGACCAGCTGCGGAGTGCCGAAGGTGTCCATCACGGCGCCCTCGTAGCGCGCGTCCCACGCCACGCTCGCCCCGCCCGTCGTCCTGCTCATTCGAAGACCTCCGAGTGTCCGGCAGTGATCATGGTCCCCACGCCGTCATCCGTGAAGATCTCCAGCAGCATGGAGTGGGGCCGACGCCCGTCGATGACGTGGACCATCGGGACGCCACCGTCGAGGGCCGACAGGGCGGCCTGCATCTTCGGGACCATGCCGGAGTGCATCGTGGGGAGCATCTCGCGCAGTTCCGTGTCCGAGAGGCGCGAGATCAGGGAGGAACGGTCCGGCCAGTTGGCGTACAGGCCCTCGACGTCTGTGAGAATGATGAGCTTCTCGGCCCCGATCGCTGCGGCCAGCGCGCCCGCGGCGAAGTCGGCATTCACGTTGAGGACGCCACCGGGGTCGTCCACGTCCGGCGCCACGGAGGAGACCACGGGGATCCTGCCCGCCTCCACCATGGAGAGCAGGGGCGTGGCATTGACGTGGGTGACCTCCCCGACCAGTCCGATGTCGACGGGCTCGCCGTCCACCCACGCCGGGGTCCGGCGCGCACGGAACAGGTTGGCGTCCTCACCTGCCAGGCCGACGGCCTTGTAGTCGTGTTCGTTGAGCAGGGAGACCAGCTCACGCTGGACCTTGCCCACGAGCACCATGCGGACGACCTCCATGACCTCGGGAGTCGTCACCCGCAGCCCGTGCTCGAAGGGCGCGTCCAGTCCCAGCCGCGCCAGCATGGCGTTGATCTGGGGGCCACCCCCGTGCACGACGACGGGTCGCACGCCCCACTGGTGGAGGAAGAGGACGTCCTCGGCGAAGGCGCGCTTGAGCTGGTCGTCGACCATGGCGTTGCCGCCGTACTTGATGACCACCATCTGACCGGAGTAGCGACGCAACCAGGGCATCGTCTCCAGCAGGATCTGCGCCTTCTCCTGGACGGGCACGTCATTCATGAGGAGTAGGCGCTGTTCTCGTGGACGTAGTCGTGGGTGAGGTCATTGGTCCACAGCACCACGGTGGTGTCACCCGCGTGCAGATCGATGACCACGTGGACCTCACGTGGGGTCATGTCGACGGAATCGCGTGGATCCCCCACTCCCCCGGCGCGGCACACCGTGACCCCGTTGATGGTGACGTCGAGAAGGCCGGGATCGAAGGGGGCCACGGACTCCGGCACGGTGCCGACCTCGGAGACCACGCGGCCCCAGTTCGGGTCGTTGCCGAAGACTGCGGACTTGAACAGGTTCGACCGGGAGACCGCACGGGCGACGGCCTCCCCGGCCGCCTCGTCGGAGGCACCCACGACACTGATCTCGATGTCGTGGCTGGCACCCTCCGCGTCGGCGATCAGCTGGCGGGCCAGGTCGGCGCAGGCGGAGCGCAGTGCCTCGGTGAAGTCCTCCGCGTCGGGGCGGATCCCCGAGACTCCCGAGGCCAGGAGGATGACGGAGTCGTTGGTGGACATGCACCCGTCGGAGTCGGTGCGGTTGAAGGTGGTGCGCACGGCCTCGCGCAGGGCGACGTCCGCGGAGGCGTCCTCGAGCACCGCGTCGGTGGTGAGCACGCACAGCATGGTGGCCAGACCCGGTGCCAGCATGCCGGCACCCTTCGCCATGCCAGCGATGCACCAGCCCTCGCGGGTGACGGTGACCGTCTTGGCCACGGTGTCGGTGGTGCGGATGGCGTCGGCAGCGGCAGCTCCCGCATCGTGACCGTCGGCGAGGGCCTGCGCGGCCTCCCGGACCCCTCCGAGCAGCGCGTCCATGGGGAGGCGCTCACCGATGAGACCCGTGGAGCACACCCCGACCTGCTCGCCCAGCAGGTCGAGCGCCGCACCCGTGGTGTCCGCGGTGAGGACGGCGTCCTCCATCCCTCCGGGTCCCGTGCAGGCATTGGCGCCACCGGAGTTGAGCACGACGGCACGCAGGGTCGCTGTGGCGAGGTGGGCACGTGTGAGCGTGACGGGTGCGGCGACGACGCGGTTGGACGTGAACACCCCGGCCGAGGCGGGCCGGGGGCCGTCATTGACGACGAGGGCGAGGTCGCGACCACCGTGGACCTTGAGGCCGGCGCTCACGCCGGCCGCCCTGAACCCTGCCGGGGCGGTGACCCCGGTTCCTGCTGTGCTCACGGTGCAACTCCGATCATGGGGACTGCGGTGCACTCGGGCAGGCCGAGTGCGAGGTTGGCGCTCTGCACCGCGGCTGCCGCAGTGCCCTTGCCGAGGTTGTCGATGGCGCACAGTGCGACCAGGGTCCCGGCGCGGTCGTCGACGGTGGCACGCACCAGCGCGCGCCCCGTCCCTGTGACGGGAGCAGTGGTGGGCCAGGCACCGGGCCCCGTGACGTCGACGAGGGACTCGCCCTCGTACACGCCGTAGGCGGCGTCCACCGCCTCCTGGTCCACGCCCTCCGTGAGCGGAGCGACGACAGTGGCCAGGATGCCCCGCGAGGTGGGGACGAGCACCGGGATGAAGGTCAGCCCGACCTCGCCGGCGCCGGCGACCTGCAGGTTCTGGACGACCTCGGGGATGTGACGGTGCGAGCCGCCCACCGCGTAGGGGGCGATGTTGCCCAGGGCCTGGGAGGCGAGCAGGTGGGGCTTGGCCGCGCGTCCGGCACCGGAGTAGCCCACGGCCAGCGTGGCGCAGATGTGGGTGGTGTCGACCAGGCCGGCTGCGACAGCGGGCTGGAGCGCGAGAGTCACGGCGGTGACATTGCACCCCGGGACGGCGATGCGCCCGGTCGCGGCGAGTTCCGCACGCTGTGCGCGGGCGGCCCCCTCCCCGGCGTGCAGCAGTTCCGGCATGCCGTAGGTCCAGGGAGGCGTGAAGGCGCCGCCGTAGTAGTCCTCCCAGTCCTGCTCGCGGACGAGTCGGTGGTCGGCCGCGCAGTCGGCGATGACGGCGCCGTCCCCGGCGGCGGCCAACGCGTCCCCGACCTCGGCGGAGTGCCCGTGCGGGAGTGCGAGGACGACCAGGTCGTGCCCCGCCAGTGCCTCCGGCGTGGTCCCGGTGACGACGAGCTCCGCGAGGGAGGGGATCTGCGGCTGGACGTCACCCAGGCGGGAACCGGCCGACGCCGCCGCCGTCACCGTCGTCACCTCGATGTCGGGGTGGGCCGCGAGGAGGCGCAGGACCTCCCCGCCCGCGTAGCCCGAGGCCCCGGCGACGGCCGCTGTCAGTGTCATGCGCATAATCATACAGCGGCATGCATACTCAATCGGACGTGTCCCCGATGTGGACACCCACCCCGCCGAAGTCCGCTCAGTTTGCCCCTCGAAGTCCGCTCAGCTTTTTCCTCGAGGTCCGCTCAGTTCGACCGTCGGTGTCCCCACCTGCAGCTCCGACGGGGGCGGCCCAGCGGGACCGAGGCCGGGAGAGCGGACTTCAAGCCCCGAACAGAGCGGACTTCGTACCAAGAACAGAGCGGACTTCACGCCCCGAACTGAGCGGACTTCGAGCCCAGAACAGAGCGGACTTCGCGGGGATGGGGTCAGCGGGAGGGCTTCGAGAGCTCCTTGATGATGCTGTCGGTCCACTCGTCGACGGCCTCCCAGTCGCGGAAATCACCCTCCACGGCTCCGGCGAGTCGGGCGATGGAACGCTCACGCAGGGACAGCTTGGAGGGGATGTAGCGCCCGGGGAATGTGCGGTGGTGGACGACGTGCACCTTCATCAGCACCGGACCGATGCGGGAGGGATCCTGGGGCGTGTGCTTGGGCACGCCGGAGAGACCGACGGAGTACGCCCACACGGGGATGCGGTTGAGCTGGGTCTCGAAGCGCTCCAGGAAGGAGGTGGCGGACTCCATCCACTGGGTCATGTAGACCGCCGAACCGATGACGACGGCGTCGATGCCGTCCAGGCTCACGACGTCCTGGGGTGCCTGGCGCACGACCTCGAAACCGGCCCCCCGCAGTCGCTCGGCGATGGCATCGGCGATCTCGGTGGTGGTTCCGTGCTTCGATGATGCGGTGACGAGGATCTTCATGTCCTCCAGTGTGGCAGACGGCCGGGCCCGGATGGGCATCGAAAGTCCCTCATGAGTCTCGGTGCACATTCCATCTCCCGGGCCCGACCGTCCACCGGAGACCTCAGTCCCTCAGGAACGCAATTCCGCCCCCAGGAGCTTGTGGGCGCGCTTGACCACGGAGTGCCGCACCTGGGCCGACTCCTCCGCGGTCAACGTGTGGTCCACGGCGCGCAGACGCAGGGCGAAGGCCAGGGAACGGTGCCCCTCGGGCACCTGGTCCCCCTCGTAGACGTCGAAGAGGGTGACCTCCTCGGCCAGCGCGCCCGCTGCCTGTCGCACGACCTGCTCGACGCGTGCGGCGGGGATGTCCTCGGCGACCACGAGGGCGATGTCCTCCTTGGCCAGGGGGAACGTCGACACGGGCCTGACCTGGATCGGCTCGGGGTCCATGACGGACACCAGGGCGTCGAGGTCCACCTCGAAGGCCACTGACCGTCCCGGCAGGCCGAAGTCCGCGGCCACCCCGGGATGCAACTCACCGGCCAAGGCGATGTCCACGAGCTTCCGGCCGTGACGGGCGAACACCCGCGCCACCCGCCCGGGGTGCCAGGGCGCCACCTCCGTGGGATCCGCGGCAGGTGTGGGCATGGGAGCACCGCGGTGCTCGGGCTGGTCGGGGTCCCAGGCGCGCGTCACCTCGACGCGCACCCCGAGCACGGACGCCGCACGCCGCACGGCCTCCACGGCATCGGCCCAGTCCACGGGGCGCGCCGGGGAGAGGACGCCGGGCACCGTCGCGGACCCGCAGAGCACGCCCCCGATGTGCCAGGGCTGGGCGGGAACACCCGCACGCAGCGAGTCGAGAACCTCCTCGGAGGGCCGGTGTTCGGCCGAGGGCAGCGGGGCGGGCACGGTGCCCGCCGGACGCGCGACGGTCGAGACCTCGAAGACGCCCAGGGAGGTCGCCCCGCGCGAGACGTTGCGTCCGGCCACGTCCAGCAGAGTGTCCAGCACCGAGGTGCGGAGTTCCGCGGCGTCATCGGCCAACGGGTTGCGCAGCCGCACGGCGCGGCGGCGCGGGTCACCGGCGGCGAGACGCTGACGGTCGAAGGTGTCGGAGATGAAGGGGTAGGACTCGACCTCCACCAGACCCGACTGGGCCAGGGTGTCGGCCACCGCCCGGCGTGCCCGCTGGGCGGGTGTCAGCCCCCGTCCCGCGGGCGCGGGGGGCATCTCGACGGGGATGTTGTCGTAGCCGTCCAGACGCGCGACCTCCTCCACGAGATCGGCGGGCTCGCGCAGGTCCGGCCTCCACGAGGGGACCGTCACGTCCCACGTGGCCCCGGAGTCCGAGGGGTCCACGGTGCAGCCGATGCGCTCGAGGAGCTCCCGCACGCGGCCCTCCCCGTAGTCGACCCCGGTCAGACGGGCCGGTTCGGTGACCCGCATCCTCACGTGGGTGGCAGGGGCCGTGCGGTCGAGGTCGGAGACCGCCGGGTCGGCCGTCCCACCGCCGTACTCGACGAGCAGGTCGACCGCGCGCTGGGCCGCCACGGCGGGCAACTGCGGATCCGTGCCGCGCTCGAAACGCTTGGACGCCTCGGAGGGGAGACGGTGACGCCGCGCGGTGCGGGCGATCGACACGGCGTCGAAGTGGGCGGCCTCAAGGAGGATGTCGGAGGTGGACTCCTCCACCTCGGAGTAGCGCCCGCCCATGACCCCGGCCAGGCCGATGATGCGCGAGCCGGTGTCCCCCTGGGGCGAGTCGGTGATGAGCAGGTCCTCGGGGTCGAGGGCGCGTTCGATCTCGTCCAGGGTCACGAGGGTCTCGCCCTCGTGGGCCCTGCGCACCACGACCGGGGCCTGCAGGGCTGCCAGGTCGTAGGCGTGCATGGGCTGCCCGAGGTTGAGCATCACGTAGTTGGTGACGTCCACGGCCAGGGAGATCGAGCGCATCCCCGCCATCTCCAGGCGGTCCACCAGCCACTTCGGCGAGGGCGCGGTGGGGTCGACGCCCCGCACGATGCGCGTGACGAACCTGTCACAGCCCTCGTGCCCGCGGATGGGCGCGGCGTCGTCCACCTCGACGGGGAAGCCGTCGGGGGTCGGGGCCGGCAGCGGCTCGGGCAGGTCGGAGGCGAGGCCGTGGTCCGTGAAGCGGGCCCCGGTCGAGTGGGAGTACTCCCGCGCGATGCCGCGCATGGAGAAGCAGTACCCGCGGTCCGGGGTCACGTTGATCTCGAGGACCTCCTCCCCCAGGCCGAGGAAGGGGATGAGGTCGCTGCCGGGGGCCGGGATCTCACGGTCGGGGAACATCCGGGGCAGCACGATGATGCCGCTGTGGTCCTCCCCCAGGCCGAGCTCACGGGCGGAGCAGATCATGCCGTCCGAGAGGTGGCCGTAGGTCTTGCGCGGGGTGATCGGGAAGGGGCCGGGCAGGACCGCGCCGGGCAGCGAGACGACCACGAGGTCGCCCTCGTCGAAGTTGTGCGCACCGCACACGATGCCGCGACTGGGCAGGTCGGAGGGCTCCTTGCCGGTCCCGGGCGCGTCGTTGTGCTCCCCGACGTCCACGCGGCAGTAGTTGATGACCTTGCCGTTGTGCTGGGGCTCCTCGACACGGGTGAGGACACGACCGACCACCAGCGGGCCGGTGACCCTGGCCGGGTGGATCGCCTCTTCCTCAAGACCGACGCGCACGAGGGCGGCCGCGAGCGTGGCCGCATCGGTGCCGGGCTCGACCTCGACGTGGTCGGAGAGCCAGGAGATCGGAACCATGGGCATGTCAGTGTCCCCTTCCGGTGAGACCGAACTGCTGGGAGAAGCGGACGTCGCCCTCGACGATGTCGTGCATGTCGGCGATGCCGTGGCGGAGCATGAGCGTGCGCTCGATGCCCATGCCGAAGGCGAACCCGGAGAACTCCTCGGGGTCGATGCCGTTGGCGCGCAGCACGTTGGGGTTGACCATCCCGCAGCCGCCCCATTCGATCCAGCCGGCACCGCCCTTCTTCTGGGGGAACCACAGGTCCATCTCGGCACTGGGCTCCGTGAAGGGGAAGAACGAGGGCCGCAGGCGTGTGCGTGCCTCGGGTCCGAACATGGCGCGGGCGAAGTGGTCGAGGGTGCCCTTGAGGTGGGCCATCGTCAGGTGGCGGTCCACCGCGAGTCCCTCGACCTGGTGGAAGACCGGGGTGTGGGTGGCGTCCAGGGCATCCGAGCGCACGACCTTGCCGGGGCAGGCCACGTAGAGGGGGACGCCACGGGAGAGCATCGCGCGGGACTGCACCGGGGAGGTGTGGGTGCGCATGACCAGGTGTCCCTCGGCCTCGGACTGACCCCCGACGGAGCGGCCGTCGACGTAGATCGTGTCCTGCATCTGGCGGGCCGGGTGGTCGATGTCGAAGTTCAGGGAGTCGAAGTTGAACCACTCGTGCTCGATCTCGGGCCCCTCGGCGATCTCCCAGCCCATGGCGACGAAGAAGTCACCGACCTCCTCCATGAGGGTCTCGAGCGGGTGGCGGGCGCCTGCGGGAGCACGGCGGGTCGGCACGGTGACGTCGAGGGCCTCCTCGACGAGGACCTGGGCCTCGTGGGCGGCCGCGAGGACCTCCTCACGCGCGGCCAGGGCAGCCTGGATGCGCTGGCGGGCGCCACCGAGGTTGCGGCCGGCAGCTCCCCGGTCCGAGGGGTCCAACGACCCGATGGTCCGGTTGGCGGCCACGAGGGGCGCCGCGTCGCCCAGGACGGACTGCCGGACCTCGCGCAGCTCCTCCAGGGTGGAGGCGGCCTCGAAGCCGGCCAGTGCCTGGTCGACCAGTGCCTCCACGGCANAGCGGGTGGCGGGCGCCTGCGGGAGCACGGCGGGTCGGCACGGTGACGTCGAGGGCCTCCTCGACGAGGACCTGGGCCTCGTGGGCGGCCGCGAGGACCTCCTCACGCGCGGCCAGGGCAGCCTGGATGCGCTGGCGGGCGCCACCGAGGTTGCGGCCGGCAGCTCCCCGGTCCGAGGGGTCCAACGACCCGATGGTCCGGTTGGCGGCCACGAGGGGCGCCGCGTCGCCCAGGACGGACTGCCGGACCTCGCGCAGCTCCTCCAGGGTGGAGGCGGCCTCGAAGCCGGCCAGTGCCTGGTCGACCAGTGCCTCCACGGCACTGGTGTCGAGGGGATTGAGGTCAGGGGCGTCTGCAGCCATGTCCTGCTTCCTCGGTCGGGGGTGGGTCGTGGGTGCGCAGGGGGCGCACGGCCCCCCATGATAGTGCGCGCGGCGTGCCCCCCGCCCGGACGCCCACGCCCCGGCCCACGCCCCGGCCAACGCCCCCGTCCAGACCCGTGCCCCGCCCCTCCGGACCGACCCCACCGGGGCACTTCCCACCGGGGCCACGGGGCACGCCCCGTCCCGCCGCGGGGACTAGCCTTGTGGGGCACGCGACCACAGGAGGAACTGCGATGAGCGCGACCACCAGCGGATACCTGACGCCCGACGCAGGACGGGGCACCGGACCCGACCCGCACACCGCGGACACGACCCGACCTCCGCGGAGGGTCCGTGTCCAGGACCTCGCCCGCGCCAAGGCCGGGTCCCGCCGCCTCACTATGCTCACCGCCTACGACGCACTCGTCGCCCCCATCCTGGAGTCCGCAGGGGTGGACATGCTCCTGGTCGGGGACTCCCTGGGCAATGTGGTGCTCGGGCACTCCTCGACACTGCCCGTCACCCTGGAGGACATGGAACGCGCGACTGCGGCCGTGGCGCGCTCGACCTCGCGCGCCCTGGTAGTCGCCGACCTGCCCTTCGGGACCTACGAGGCCTCCCCCCAGCAGGCCTTCGAATCCGCCGCGCGCCTCATGCGCGCCGGCGCCCACGCCGTCAAGCTCGAGGGAGGCGCCCCGCGGGCCGCAGCGGTCCGCCTGCTGTCCGAGGGCGGGATCCCGGTGGTCGGCCACCTCGGCTACACCCCCCAGTCCGAGCACATGATCGGGGGCCCCCGCATGCGTGGACGCGGTGACCAACACGGGACGATGCTCGCCGACGCCGCTGCGCTGGAGGAGGCCGGGGCCGTTGCCCTGGTGCTGGAGATGGTCCCGGCGGACCTCGCCGGGGAGGTCACCACCGCCGTGCGTGTCCCCACGATCGGCATCGGCGCGGGCCCGGACACCGACGGCCAGGTCCTCGTGTGGTCGGACATGGCCGGCATGGGGACGTGGACGCCCTCCTTCGTGCGCCGTTTCGCGGAACTCGGCGAGGCGCTGCGCGACGCGGCCGGGGAGTACGTGCACGCCGTCACGGAGGGTTCCTTCCCGGCCCGCGGCCACTACCACGAGCACTGACAGGGGGGCCTAGCATGGGCCCGTGCGCATCGTCGACCTCCTCCCCCACGGCCAGACCGACTACCTCGACGCCGACAGGCTCCAGAGGGACCTGCACCGCGAGGTGCGCGAGGGCGGGGAGGACGCACTGATCCTCGCGGAGTTCACGCCCACCTACACCGCCGGGCGCCACACCCACCCCGAGGACGTCCCCGACGCGACCCTGCCCGTCATCCACGTCGACCGAGCCGGGTCCGTCACTTGGCACGGGCCGGGCCAGCTGGTCGTCTACCCCGTCGTGCGCCTGCACGAGCCGGTCGACGTCCTCGCCTGGATCCGCTCCGTCGAGGCCGGGGTCCTGCACGCGCTGCGGGAGGAGTGGGACCTGCCGGTGCGTCGGATCGAGGGCCGCGCCGGGGTCTGGCTCGTGGAGCCCGGACGTCGCGACCGCAAGATCTGCGCAATCGGCCTCAAGGTGGCGGGAGGCGCGACGCTGCACGGCCTGGCACTCAACGTCGCCCCCGACCTGGACAGTGCCTTCACCGGGATCATCCCCTGCGGGCTGGCCGACGCCGATGTCACGACCCTCGCACTGGAGGGTGTCGACACCACGGTCCGCGACGCGGCCGACCGCTTGCTCCCCCACCTCCTGGAGTCCATCGCACCGGAGCTGGCAGCAGCGCCCACCACCGTCCACGCCGCCTGAGGAGGCACCGCATGAGCACCCTGCCCAAGCCCGAGGGCCGCCGTCTGCTGCGTGTCGAGGAGCGCAACTCCCGCACCCCCGTCTCCTCCAAGCCCGAGTGGATCCGCACCACCGCACGGACCTCGGAAAACTACGAGGACATGCGCCGCCTCTCCCGTGACAGGGGCCTGCACACGGTGTGCGCGGAGGCGGGGTGCCCGAACATCTACGAGTGCTGGGAGGACCGCGAGGCCTCCTTCCTCCTGGGGGGCGCCCTGTGCACGCGCCGCTGCGACTTCTGTGACATCGCGACGGGACGCCCCGAGGGTTACGACCGGGGCGAGCCGCGACGCGTGGCGGAATCCGTGCGTGAGCTCGGCCTGCGCTACGTCACCGTCACGGGCGTCGCCCGCGACGACCTGCCCGACGGTGCCTCCTGGCTCTACGCCGAGACCTGCCGCCTCATCCACGAGGACTCCCCCACCACGGGCGTCGAGCTGCTCACCGACGACTTCCGCGGCGACACCGCTGCCGTCGACGCGGTCATCGCCTCGCGCCCGGAGGTCCTGGCCCACAACATCGAGACGGTGCCCCGCCTCATGTCGACGATCCGCCCCGCCTTCCGCTACGAGCGCTCCCTGGCCTTCCTGCGTCGTGCGCACGACGCGGGGACCATCACGAAGTCGAACCTCATCCTCGGCATGGGCGAGACCACCGAGGAGGTCGTCGCCACGATGGGGGACCTCCACGAGGCGGGCTGCGACCTGCTCACCCTCACCCAGTACCTGCGCCCCTCCCCCCTGCACCACCCTGTGGAGCGCTGGGTGCATCCCGAGGAGTTCGTGGAGCTGAGCGCGGAGGCGGAACGGATCGGCTTCGCCGGGGTCATGGCCGGGCCCCTGGTCCGCTCCTCCTACCGCTCGGGCGCCCTGTGGGCCAAGGGCATGCGGGCCCGCGGCTTCGGGATCCCCGAGAACCTCGCCCACCTGGACTCCGCGGGCTCGACACGCCAGGAGGCGGGCTCCGTCCTGGAGCGCCTGCACGCGCGCCACGCGGGCGCCTCCCTGCGATGAGGGGGAGCGCGCCGGTGGGTGCCCCCACCGACCTCTCCCCCGCCACTGCCCTCGTGCGGGCCGCCGCCCGGCACCCCGGGCGCACCTCGCTGGTGTGGTTCGGCGGGGGCGGACCCGGGCCGTCCACGGACGAGGGCGGGTCGACACCCCACGTGCCCACGGCGCACCTGCTCGACGTCGAGGGCAGCGCCGACACGGTCCGCCGTCTCGTCACCGTGCTGCGCCGGCACGGGGTCTCGGACGGCACCCGGGTCGCCCTGGTCGCCGCGAACTCCCCGTGGCACTTCCTGGTGCACACGGCCTGCGCCTGGCTCCACGCGGCCACGGTCCCCCTGTCCCCACGTCGCCCCACGGCCGACCTGGCCGATCTGCTGGGGGACTGCGACCCGCTCCTGGTCCTGCGGGGTCACGGGGTGCCCGACGCGCCCGCACCGGCCCCGGGGACCGCGTGGGAGACCCTGGGCCTCGACGCCCTCGCCGAGGAGGTCGCCGCCGCGCCACCGGTCGTCGGCACCCCGCCCGCGTGCTCCGGAGAGCTGGCCACCCTGGTCCACACCTCCGGTTCCTCCGGCAGGCCGAAGGCCGTGGAACTCACCCACGCGAACCTGTGGTGGGGGTCCCTGTGCTTCCGGGAGGGTTTCGAGTACTCCCCCGCGACGGACGTGGTGGGTGTGTGCGCTCCCCTGTCCCACATCGGGGGGCTCAACGGCACGGCCCTGGACATGTTCTCCCACGGCGGTACCGTCGTCGTCACGGGGGACCCCTTCGACCCCGGCCACGTCCTGGACTGCGTGGAGCGCTTCCGGGTGACCACCATGTTCGTGGTGCCCACCATGTGCCGGGCGCTGCTGCGGGCGCAGTCCCGGCGCCACGCGGACCTGTCCTCCTGGCGGCTGCCGCTGGTGGGAGGGGATTCCCTGGACGAGCCCCTGGCGCGATCCATGCGCGCAGTCGGGTTGCCTCCCCTGCACGTGTGGGGTATGACGGAGACGGCGGGAGCGGGGGCCTTCCTCCACCCCGACACGCCCGACGTCCCCTCCTCCTCCATCGGTCTGCCCTTCGACCACGTCGGGCTGCGCCTCGTGGACGAGGGCGGCACCGAGGTCCGCGAGGCCGGGCACCCCGGCGAGATCGAGGTCCGTGGACCCGGGGTCACCCGCGGGTACTTCCGCCGTCCGCTGGAGACCGCTGCCGCCCGGGACGGGGAGTGGCTGCGCACGGGTGACCTGGCACAGCGGGACACCCGGGGACACCTCCACGTCCTGGGACGCGGCTCCCGCATGATCTCCACCGGTGGGGAGAGCGTCTCCCCGGTCCGGGTGGAGCACGCCCTCCTCGGGGTGCCGGGGGTCCACGGGGCACTGGTGGTGGGCCTCCCTGACGAGTACTGGGGACAACGTGTGGCCGCCCTCGTCGTCGCCACCCCTTCCGCACGTCCGACACCCGCGGCCCTGGAGGCACACCTCGGGGAGGTCCTGGCCCCGTGGGAACTGCCCCGCACCCTCGAGTGGGTCCGGCGCATCCCCCTCACTCCAGCCGGGAAACCGGACGTCGCGGCCGCGCGTCAACTGTTCCTGCGGGACCCCGGGGTCGACGGGGTCGACACCCTGCCGGCGTGAAGGCGCTGCGTCGCCACTCTCACAGCACCCGTCCCGGGGCCCCCACCGCCGCCGCACTAGAGTTGGCGCCATGATCCATGCCTCCACACTCGCCCGCCGCGCGCCCCTGGGCAAGCTCACCGCGGGTCACGTCTCCGCCCGCCGCACGGTTCCCGAACACATCGAACGCCCCGAGTACATGTTCCACGACGGGCCCGAGGTGATCACCGCCTCCGACGTCAAGGACGCCGACACCGTCGAGCGCATCCGGCGTGCGGGGCGCATCGCGGCCGACGCCCTGGAGCTCGTCGGGGAGGCGGTCCGCCCCGGCGTGACCACGGACGAACTGGACCGCATCGGGCACGAGTACATGATCGCCCACGACGCCTACCCCTCGACCCTCGGCTACATGGGCTACGCGAAGTCCCTGTGCACCTCGGTCAACGAGGTGATCTGCCACGGGATCCCGGACGACACGGTCCTGGAGGACGGGGACATCGTCAACGTCGACATCACCGCCTACAAGGAGGGCGTCCACGGCGACACGAACGCGACCTTCGAGGTCGGCACCGTGGACCCCGAGTCCCACCTGCTCGTCGAGCGCACCCGCGAGGCGATGATGCGAGGCATCCGCGCCGTGCGACCGGGTCGCCAGATCAATGTCATCGGCCGCGTCATCGAGGCCTACGCGAAGCGTTTCGACTACGGGGTCGTTCGCGACTACACCGGCCACGGTGTGGGCGAGGCGTTCCACTCCGGCCTCATCGTCCCCCACTACGACTCCGCGCCCCTGCACGACACCGTCATGGAGGTCGGCATGGTCTTCACGATCGAACCCATGCTGACGCTGGGCACCGTCGAGTGGGAGCAGTGGGACGACGGGTGGACCGTCGTGACCGCCGACCGCTCGCGCACCGCCCAGTTCGAGCACACCCTGGTCGTCACCGAGGACGGGGCCGACATCCTCACCCTGCCCTGACCGACGCAGCCGCAAGTCACACCGTTCCATGCGTGCCTGACCTGGACACGACGCGGGTGCACCTGCGCTACCCTGAGTCCCATCAATCTGCTGCGATTCAGGGAGGAACCATGGCGTCAGTCGCCTGCGGCATCGACATCGGCGGATCAGGGGTGAAGGGCGCGGTGGTCGACCTGGTCACCGGCGACTTCGTCGGGGACCGTGTCCGCATCGAGACCCCGAAGCCCGCCACCCCCGACGCGGTCGCGGAGACCTGCAAGTCGGTCCTGGAGCAGCTGGGCGTGGGCCCCGACACCCCCGTCGGCATCGCCTTCCCCGCCCCCATCATCCACGGCGTCGTGCCGTTCATGGCGAACCTCGACCAGTCCTGGGTCGGCGTCGACGTCAACGAACTCATGCAACGCCACCTCGGGCGTCCCGTCACCCCGCTGAACGACGCGGACGCCGCGGGTCTGGCAGAGGTGGCCTTCGGCGCCGCCAAGGGCGTGCCCGGCACGGTCATCGTCACCACCCTGGGCACCGGCATCGGCTCGGCGATGATCGTGGACGGGAACCTGGTGCCCAACACCGAGCTCGGGCACCTCGAGATCGACGGCCACGACGCCGAGAAGCAGGCCTCGGCGGGTCAGAAGACCCTTCAGGGCCTCTCCTGGGAGGAGTGGGCCGGTCGCCTCCAGCGCTACTACTCCCACCTCGAGATGCTCTTCTCCCCCGATCTCTTCGTCGTGGGAGGTGGCGTGTCCAAGAACCACGCGAAGTTCATGCCGCTGCTCCACCTGCGCACGCGCATGGTGCCCGCCGAGCTGTTCAACACGGCCGGCATCGTCGGAGCTGCCTACCAGGCGTCGCGCAAGGCCGAGTGAGCGACCAGTTCGCCCCCGGCGCCCCCGAGGACGACCCCGACTGGACCGGCGGGGCCCGGTCCGACGGCGTCACCCCTGCCCGGGGTGACGCCGCGGGTGCACTGGCCGCCTCCCGTCCGCCCCCGTCGAGCACCCCCACTGCGGGGGACGGTCCCCCCTCGCCCTACGCACCGGGTGCCGGCGGGAACGCCGCCGAGGGGAAGCGTGCCGGTGCGGGGAAGCGCCGCAGCAGGACCACCCGCACGAGGAAGCCCCGTACCGCGGGCCCGTCCCGTTCCGTTCCTCCGCGCATCGCCACCCCTGCCTTCTGGGTGTGGATGGTCGTGGGAGTCGTCGTCCTCCTCGCCGTCGCCAAGGGGTGCGCCGGGATCGTCGGCAACAACGGCTCGACCGGGAGCCGCGGCGCGGGTTCGAGCGCCGCCCCGGCCGTGCGCACCGTCGACCCGACACCAGCCCCCTCGGTCTCGGCACTGCGGGGCAGCCCCCTGTCCGGGGTGCCCGCCCCTGAGCTCATCTCCCAGTCCGACCTGCCCGAAGGCGCAGGCTACTCCCCGCTCGCCCCGGCCCCCGGCCGTGAGGTCAGTGTGCGGTTCCAGGACCGCTACGAGGGCAGGTCCCAGGTCTTCACCCTCTCCACCCTCTCCACCGACGACTCCACCGTCCCCTCCTACTACAGGGACGACTTCTACCCCGACGAGGTCTGGCGCACCGTCAAGGTGCACGTCGCGCCCGAGGGCTACGGGGAGGACGACTACGCACAGGAGCCGGTCCTGCGCCTCCAGGGGGAGTCGGGGCGCTGGTACGAGGGCGACTGCTTCGAGTTCGGGTTCGATGACTGGGTGCCCACCACACGCACCTTCGCCTTCTCCGTGCCCAGGTGGGACCTCCCCACGCGCCCGGTGGTGGAGATCAACGGGGACCCGTACCAGCGCTTCAGCTTCCCCGTCTACGTCGACGTCAGCTGAGGGATGCCCCCTCGGGTGGTCGCCCTGCGCCCCCGTGATGATTCCGTCGCACAAATAACCATCTGCGCCTCTCAGCAGCATGAGAACCGTTTGACTCAGCATGTAATTTCGCGATAGAAAAAACGGGACCGAAGGTGACAGCTCGCGCTGCACCACCAGACGACGACGTCTTGAGAGGACACTCCCGACCATGATCCGCACTCCCCGGGCCCGCGGAGGCATGCTCTGCGCGGCCACGGCCCTCCTGGTGACCACCCTCGTGGCCGCCGCCGGAGGGCCCGCGCTGGCTGTCCCGTCCCCGACCACTCCGGGTTCCGTCCGGACGACGCCCACCGGACCCGCCGACACGCCCACGCTGCACACCTGGGACCACGCCGACTCGGTGGCCACCTCCGCTCCGATCGCGGACGGCCAGGTGCGCCGCTCGGAGTTCTACGACGCGTCGGTCTCCACCGCCTCCGACCCGGACGCCGCGCACACGTCCTTCGTGTACATGAGCGTGCCCCGCAGCGGCGAGGGGAAGATCGGCTACGACGAGCAGGACGGCGCCGAGTTCTCCTCAGCGGCCGACCTGACGATGAGCTGGTCGAGTTTCGAGTACGCCGAGGACGTCTGGGTCGACGTCCACCTGAGGACCGGGCAGACGATCTCCTCCGCGGACCAGGTGACCATCCGTCCGACCGACCTGGGCTTCGAGAAGGAGCTGGTCGACTCCTCCACCATCCGGGTGAAGGTCCCCTACGACCCGGAGGGGTACCGGTTCTCGGTGGAGTTCGATCCCCAGCTCTACACCGCCTACAACGACATGTCCGGCGCCAGCGGTGAGCTCACCACCGTCGCCGAGGGCAACCGCGCCGTGCACACCGAGCCCCAGAACTCCATGCTCGTCTTCGCCAACCCCATCGACGGTGCGGGAGATGCCGCCGCCGACGTGCCCAGCGAGGAGGACGGGTCCATCCACTACGTCGAACCGGGATCGGTCACGGACCTCGACGGGATCACGGAGGACATCGTCTACTTCCGTCCCGGAACCTACTACATGGGCTCCACCTACCACGCCCGGCTCCCGGAGAACGTCAGGTGGGTGTACATCGCCCCGGGGGCCTACGTGAAGGGCGCCTTCCGCTTCCTCCACGAGACGCAGAGCGACTTCAAGGTCACCGGCCTGGGCGTCCTCTCGGGCGAGCAGTACGTCTACGAGCCCGACACCACCAACGGCTACCAGCACACCACCGAGGACAACTGCCACTCCACCTGCGTGAAGATGCTGCAGTTCGAGTCCTCCAACACGGACCAGACCCTGGACCTCCACGGTGTGACGATCAACCAGCCCCCGTACCACTCCTTCGTGGTCTACGCCCACGAGGACGGCACTGAGGTCGACGTCACGCACTTCACGATGGACGTGCGCAACTACAAGCAGGTGGGCAGCTGGTACTGGCAGACGGACGGCATCGAGCTCTACCCCGACTCCACGATGCGCAACACGTTCTTCCACGCCAATGACGACGTGCTCAAGCTCTACCACTCGAACGTCACCATTGACGACACCGTCATCTGGAAGAACGAGAACGGTCCCGTCGTCCAGTGGGGGTGGACACCGCGCAACGTCCACGACGTGACCGTCAATGCCACCGACGTCATCCACAACCGCATGTACTGGAAGGACGTCAAGTACAACACCTGCGTCTTCAACTCCTCCAGCCACTGGGAGGACATGGGTGCCACCGACCGCGCCGACACCACCTCCACCGTGCGCGACATGCGCTTCACCGACACCCGCGTCGAGGGCACGGTGAACTGCGCACTGCGTGTGTTCGCCCTGTCGAACACCGAGGACGTCGAGATCGACGGGTTCTCCGTGGACGGGTGGAACGGGCTGGACGCGACCTCCCAGGTGAGCCTGCTCAAGCGGTACCACGACCGCGACGGCAACCAGGTCACCATCGGCAACGAGGTCTCCGACGGCCAGGGGCTCTCGCTGCACGACTACACGGTCGGGGGGATCCCGGTCCTCAAGGCCGGCGACAACTGGGCCTCCGACGAGCTCGGGCGCCTCGACTTCGATGCCGACACCTGGGAGAGCTGGAACGCCACCAGCGACGACCAACCGACCGGGGCCGCACCCCGGTTGACCGTGGAGGGAATCGAGGACGGTTCGACCGCCCCTTCGCGGCACATCACCCTCAGCGGCACCACGGACGCCCCGTCCGTGGCGGTCACCGTGAACGGCACGCGCACCGAGGTCCCGGTCACCGCAGGCACCTTCTCCACCGAGATCGACCTGCCGGCGATCAGCAACCGCATCACCGTCACCGCCACCGCCGACAACGGCGTCCAGACGGTCCTGCGCCACACCGTGACCGCCCTGGGCACCCAGATCGGTTCGATGACCGACCCTGCCGGGGACGACAACGGGCCCGGCAGCTACACCTACCCCACCGACTCCGCCTTCACCCCCGGCAGCTTCGACCTCACGGGGATGTCCGTGTACGACGACGGTGACGCGGTCCGCTTCGTGACCACCACGCACGGTCCGATCACCAATCCCTGGGGAGGCAACGGCATGAGCACCCAACGCCTCAACATCTACGTGCGCGACGGTGGGTCCACCACGACGACGGAACTCCTCCCCGGGACCAACACCTCTGCCCAAGGCGCCTGGACGCACGCCGTCGTCGCCGACGGTCGCTACGCCGGTGCCCGCTTCGGTGGCGGTGTCTACGGCGCCGACCTGGAGCGGGTCGGTGACGTCGCCCTCGACGTCGACCCCTCAGGGGTGATCATCGCGTCCGTCCCCGCCAGCCTGCTGGAGGGTGTCGACCTGGGCACGGCCGGCTACCAGGTCTCGATGTACTCCGACGCCGAGGACGGGGAGGGCGTGGGCAATGTGCGCCCCGTCTACAGCGCGGAGTGCGCAGCCGGCGAGGGGTGCCCCTCCTTCGTCGGTCCCTACCGCGTGGGAGGCGGCGCCGGTGAGTACACCGATGACGAGGAGTCGCGGGACACGGACACACGCGACTCCAACGCCCTCGACATCATCTCCGGGGACGTCTCCCAGGCGGAGGCCATGGACTGGACAAGTGGAGCCGTCGTCGTCCCCTACGTGACGCTCACGGCGGACGGACAGGACACCCCCGGGACCGACGACGGGGACGACAAGGACCCCGGGACCGGCGAGGACGGGACGGATGACGACGGGACGTCCGACGGCGCATCCGGTGACGACACGACCGGTGACGACGGAAACGGCGGCAGCGCTGCAGGCGACGACGCGGCCGACGGGAACAGCGCTTCGGCCTCCGCGCCCGAGGGCGGTCTCCCCGTGAGCGGCGCGACGCTGGGCGGCGCCTTCCTGGTCACGGCACTCGCGCTGGCCGGTGCAGGTGCGGCACTGCGCCGATCGGCACGGTCCCGGCGCTAGTCCGGCACGGTGGGTCGGTCCGGGCCCACGTGGCACCGAGGTGTCGCGTGGGGCCCGGACCGCAGGAGGGGTGCGGATGAGTCGGTCTGTACGCCGGGTTCTGTCCCGTGCCCCGTCACCGGGTGCACGGGGGCGACCATCCATCTAGGACCTGCGTTGCCGCAGGCCTCCAGCGACCTACCCGCAGACATTGGACGGGCCGTCCGTGTCGCCTGCTGCTCGGTCTTGCTCCGGGTGGGGTTTGCCGAGCCGATGCGGTCACCCGCATCGCTGGTGGGCTCTTGCCCCACCGTTTCACCCTTGCCCCGGACCTGGGTCCGTGGCGGTCTGTTCTCTGTGGCACTGTCCCGCGGGTCACCCCGGGTGGCTGTTGGCCACCACCCTGCCCGATGGAGCCCGGACGTTCCTCGCGGGACCCGGAGGTCCCCCGCGGCCGCCCGACCGACTCATCCGCGTCCCCCATGGTAGTCCACCCGCCACCCCGCCCCGGCACCCCGTGCATGCCGGCGGACCGGGGCAGCCCGTGCGTGCCGGCGGAGCGGCGCACACCGTGCGTGCCGGTCGGCCGGGATGCCCGCGCAGGGGCCTACCCTGCTCAGGTGATGATCTGGCTCCCGCCCTCCGAGGGCAAGACCGCGCCTGCCCACGGCCCCGCCCTCGACCTCGCGGCACTGTCCCTTCCCGCACTGACCGAGGCACGCGAGGAGGTCGCCCGGACCCTCGTCGCGGTCTCCGCCTCCCCGTCCGGCGCGGAGGTCCTGCACCTGGGGCCACGTTCGCGCGGGGACCTCGAGACCAACGCGCACCTCGGCGACGCCCCCTGCGCCCCCGCACGGGAGGTGTTCTCGGGAGTCCTCTTCGAGGCCGCCGGGCTGGGTCGCTGCCGGCGCGGTCCACGGGGGCCGGAGGTGTGGATCTTCTCGGGCCTGTTCGGAGCCCTGCGACCCGAGGACCGATCCCCGACCACCGGCTCCCGATGGGCGCCCGACTGCCCGGGACGGGTGCCCTGGCGGGTTTCTGGAGGCCACGTCTGCACGATGCCCTCGAGGACCGCACCCGTGGGGCGACGGTGGTGGACCTGCGTTCTGGCCCCTACCGCTCGGCCTGCACCGGCGGATGGGCCGACGTGCTCCGCATCGACGTCGTGCGCAGCAGGGACGGCCGACGCGGTGTCGTCTCCCACCAGGCCAAGCACTGGCGTGGAATGGTGTGCGCGGGCCTGCTCGACGCCTCACCGGACTCCCTGCCCCCGACGGTGAAGGTGGAGGGGTGCGTCAGTGCCATCCGCTCGACGGCTCCCACGATGGTGGCCCACGACGCCACCGGCGCGCGTCAGCAGGTGGTCGACGTCGAGGTCGGACCGACCACGCCCACGCGCGAGGGCGGGTCCGTCACCGTGCTGACCCTCGTGGTCGACTGAAGCGGCGCCCGCGACGAGCATCCGACCTGACGTCGGGCGCACCCCACGCCCGGGCCCGGGCCCGTGGAGCAACCGGTCCGGCGACCGGGTCCCGGCCGGGGTGCAGTCGGTCAGGACGCGGTGGTCCGCACGATGATCTGACCGGTCTCCTCGGCCCAGCACAGCTGGTCCTCCGGGGTCCGGCGCACGTCCTCGAGTTCGGCGGGTGAGAGTTCCGTGGCCGCGCCGAGCACCTGGCCGTCACGCACCTCGACGACCGCCAGGGCGCCGTTGCGCGACCGGGAGCGCTCGTACTCGTCCATGAGTTCCGCGGGGACTCGGGCGGCGAGTGCCTCGCGCTCGGCGAGCACGCCGCGCAGTTCCTCGTCGACCCCCGCCATGTCACGGGTGAAGCCGGCACGGGTGGCCTCCACGTCGGAGGCGATCGCGGCGGCCTCGTCCTTCATGGCCTGCTCGGCGGTCTCCGCCGTCTCCAGCCTCTCCATCGCCTCGAGCTGGGTGTCCTCGAGGTCGGACAGCCGCTGGTCCATCCGCCTGATCTCGTGCTCCATCGGGTTCATGTCCCTCAGGGGCACCTCGTTGCGATCGAGCCTCCCCTGCTGGAGCTCGCGGCGGGCGCGGACCTTCTCGATGTCGTCCTCGATGCGGGTGACCTCACGACGGATGTCCGAGATGACGGCGCCCTGCGTGATCGCCGCACGCCGGAGGTCCTCGGCGCGGCCCGAGAGTTCCTGCAACGTGGCGTGGGCGGGGTGGGAGTTGCGCTGGTGACGCAGCTTCGAGGCGCGCTGGTCGAGCTTCTGCAGGTCGAGCAGCAGCAGTTGGTCCTCGTGCGGTGCGTTCACCGGTGTCCTCCAGTGGTCGGTCGGTGGGTGTTCCACGGTTCTGTGACCATCGTAGAGACTTCCACGTCGAGCTCGACACCATCCGCACGCGCCGCGCCACGCAGCCGTCGCGCGAGCACCGGCAGCCAGGGCCACTCCGTGGCCCAGTGACTGGCGCAGAGGAGCGCCGGGGCCCCACCCTCCAGGTGCTCGGAGGCCGGATGGTGCCGCAGGTCCGCGGTGAGGAACACGTCCGCCCCCGCGCGACGCGCCGCGTGGAGGAAGTGGTCGCCCGCGCCGCCGGACACGGCCACGACACGCACGGTCGCGCCCTCGTCCCCGCCAACGAGCAGCCCGTGCGGCCCCGCGGGCAGGACGGAGGCCACGTGGTCGGCGAAGGCGCCCAGCGACTGGGGCGTGACACCACCGATGCGTCCGAAACCGACTGCGTGTCCCCCGGCGTCCTCGCCGGTCGGTTCGAGGGGTCGGGAGTCCCGCAGTCCCACGAGGTCCGCGAGGGCTGCGGACACCCCACCCCAGGCGATGTCGGCGTTGGTGTGGGCGTTGAGGAGCGCCGTGCCCGACCTGATGAGACGGGCGACCAGCGCACCCTTGGGGTCGTCCTCCGGCAGGAAGGAGGTCCCGCGCAGGTACAGCGGGTGGTGCGTGATGACCATGTCCGCCCCGTGGTCGAGCGCCTCGCCGACCGTTGCGGCGACCGGATCGACCGCCAGGAGGAGCCGGTGCACGCGACGCGTCGGGTCGCCCAGGACCAGACCGACACGGTCCCAGGACTCCGCAGTGTGCGGTGGGTACCACTCGTCCATCCGCGCGACGACATCGGCGACGCTCCAGGTGCTGTCCATCCACACACAGTAGCGCCGTGGCTACCGTGTCCCCATGACACCTGCGCACCCGGACCACTCCCGCACACTGTGGATCGGCACCTTCCCCGTCGCCGGAATCGGCACCCCCGCGGGGCTGGGTGAGGGGATCTGGAGGACGGAGCTGGACACCGACTCGGGCCACCTCTCCCCCGCCGTCCAGGTCTGCGAGGTCCCCGCACCCTCCTTCCTCTTGCGCCACCCCCACCTCCCGTTGCTCTACGCCACTGCGGAGGCGGAACCGGAGGGGGCCCTCACGGTCCTGGGTGTGGGTGAGGGTGCCACCCTGACCCCCCTGGACGAACCGGGGTCCGCGGGTGCGGCCCCGACGCACCTGGCCCTGCTGCCTGGCCTCCCGGGCGGACTCCTCGTGACCTCCAACTACGGCGACGGCACGGTCGGGGTCGCACACCTGGACCCGCACGGGCGCCCCGTCGGCGCGACCTCCGCCCTGCGGCACACGGGCCACGGCCCCCGCACGGACCGGCAGGAGGGATCTCATGCACACTCCGCGACGGTCGCCCCGGGCGCGGGGACCGTCCTCGTGTGCGACCTGGGCACCGATGAGCTGAGGCGGCTGCGCGTCGTCGAGGGGGGCGGGTCACCTCAGCTGGTCGAGGACGGAGTGGCATTCCGTTTCACCCCCGGATCCGGACCACGCCACGCAGCATTCCTGCCGGACGGGCGTCACCTCCTCGTCGTCACCGAGCTCAGCGCCGAGGTGGTGCTCCTGGAGTGGGACGGGAAGGAGGCCCACGAGGTGACGCGGGTGCCCGTGGCCGACCGCTCGGACGTCGCACCCCTGCCCTCGCACCTGGTGCTCTCACCGCAGCCGGACGGGACGCTCCTGCTCGACGTGGCCGTGCGTGGACCCGGGAGTCTCGCGACGTTCCGCGTCTCCTCCGACGGCAGTGGCCTGGGGCTGCTGGGGCGGACCTGGACGGGGGCGTCCTGGCCCCGCCACTTCGCCGTGGTGGACGCGGGCGACGGCCGGAGTCTCCTCGTCGTCGCCGGGGAGACGGACTCGCTGGTCCGTGTCCTGGAACGGACCCCGCAGGACCCCCGTCCCCGGCTCCTGGAGGGGTCGGCGCAGGTGCCCTCCCCCGCCTTCGTGCTCGAGGACAGTGGTGTGTGACCGGGCTGGGTCCGCAAAAACACTGATATTGGGCACATATCAGTGTTATCGTCAGGCATGACCATCGCCACCGGCATCATCGCGGACATCATCGGCTCCCGCGACCTGCCCGACCGTGCCGCTGCCCAGCAAGCCATCCTCGACTCCCTGGCGCGGGCCTGCGAGGGCGCCGAGGTGCTGCGTCCGGTCTGGCCGACGGTCGGCGACGAGTTCCAATTGGTCGTCGCCGATCCGCCCACCGCCGTACGGGTGACGGGTCTCGCGCACCTCCTGCTCCCGGCGACGCTCTCGCTCCGGTTCGGGATCGGCACCGGCACCGTGGTGGAGGTGGGTGGCAGCACCACCGGGTCGGCCCCGCCCATCCAGGACGGCTCCGCCTGGTGGGCGGCGCGGGAGGCGATCCAGACCGTCCACCGGCTCCGCGAGGGGGGCCAGGACGCCGCCCTCACCTGGTTCCGCAGCGGTGCCCCCTCCAGCCCGGGACAGGCGGCGTGGCCCGAAGAGGAGACGGTGAACGCCCTCCTGCTGCTGCGCGACCACGTGATCGCCCGCATGAAGTCCCGGGAGCGCCGCATCGCCACCGGGCTCCTGGCCGGGTCGACCCAGGTCGAGATCGCACGCTCCGAAGGGATCACCCAGTCGGCCGTCTCCCAGAATGCGCACCGATCGGGCGCCGCGACATTGGTCGAGGTCCACCGACTCCTCGCCTCCGGGGAGGTGCGCCGATGAGCGCCTCACTCGTCGTCCTCGCCTCGGGCATCGGTTCCCTCCTCGTCACGATCCCCCGGCAGCGCCGCGCCCCCCTGTCCTGGGCGTGGACCGCACTGTGCCTGGTCCTGGGAGTGGCCGGCCTCGGCGTGCAGTGGTGGGCCTGCCTCGCCCTGGTGGGCGTCGCGCAGGGGTGGTGCCTGTCCATCGGGGCAGCAGCTCCGGGCGCACCACGTCGTGGCATGCCCGCGGGCGTCGGTCGGGCCCCGCACCGGACCATCGTCGCGACCGCCTGTCTGGTCGTCACCATCGCCGTGGCGCTCGGCCTGGACACCGTCCTGACGACGGGCCCCACCGCTCTCACCCGAGGGTGGACGGAGGTGCGCTCACCCGCCCTGGCGGGGGTCCCCCTGGCACTCCTGGTCGCCACGGTCGGGGTGATCGCCCTCATGGGCCCCGCCTCCAACCTCCTCACGGCATCGACCCTCGCAGCGGTGCGAGGCACGGAGGGGGCAACCCCTCCCGACCACCCGGTACTGCGGGGAGGTCGTGTCATCGGCCCCCTCGAACGCCTCCTCATCGTGGTGCTCGGGCTCGCCGGTGCGCTCCCGGTGATCGCCGCACTCCTGGCCGCCAAGGGCATCGTGCGTTTCCCGGAGATCTCACGGGACTCGGGACTCGGGGCGAAGGCCGAGGAGTTCCTCATCGGATCGATGACGAGCTGGTCGCTCGCCTGCGCGGCCACCCTGTTCCTCGCCCTGCTCAGGGGTGCGTGACTGCCTCCCCGTGGGAGTCCTCCACGGGCGTCCCACCGGTCGGACACGCGGAGCCGGACACGTCGGGCCGGGCCGCGGGGCTGTCCACGTCGACCGGTGACGCGTGAAGGGCGCCCTGGAGCCGTACACGGGGCGGTCACGGAACGCGGCTCTCGCGCAGAGGGTTCTCCGGGTGCGGGGCCACGCCCGCCCAGCGCTCCTGACCTCACCACCTCCCACATTCCTCCGCACGCCCCGCACCGTCCACACGTCCCACATTCCTCCGCACGTCCCCACCACCCCCCAGATCCCGCACCCGTCGGCGGATCCTCCACCACCGCGACCCCCGTCAGGTGCAGGCACCCCTCCCCAGCTGGGATCCGCCCCACGAATTAGGTAACATTCACCTGACCTATTTCGGGAGGAACCATGGCCAGGCATCGCGTCGTCATCATCGGCTCCGGCTTCGGAGGACTGTTCGCCACGCGGGCGCTGCGGCGCAGCGACGTCGACATCACCGTCATCGCGCGGACGGGCCACCACCTGTTCCAACCACTCCTCTACCAGGTCGCCACGGGAATCCTCTCCGAGGGGGAGATCGCACCCGCGACCCGCGAGGTCCTGCGCAGGCAGCGCAACGCGCGGGTCCTCCTGGGCCTCGTGGAGGACATCGACACACAGGCGCGGGTCGTGCACTGGAGGAACCACAACCGGGCCGAGGAGACCCCCTACGACACCCTGGTCGTCGCCGCGGGAGCCGGACAGTCCTACTTCGGCAATGACCATTTCGCGACCTTCGCCCCCGGGATGAAGACCATCGACGACGCCCTCGAACTGCGTGCGAGGATCTTCGGAGCCTTCGAACTCGCCGAGATCGAGACCGACCCCACCCGGATCGCGGAACTCCTCACCTTCGTGGTCGTGGGGGCGGGTCCGACCGGTGTGGAGATGGCGGGACAGATCCGGGAGCTCTCCTCCAACACACTGCGCGGTGAGTTCCGCTCCATCGATCCCTCCAGCGCCCGCGTGGTCCTCCTCGACGGAGCGCCCCTGCCCCTGCCGGTGTTCGGCGAGAAGCTGGGCACCCGCGCCCAGAAGGCCCTGGAGGAGCTCGGTGTCGAGGTCCGTACCCGCACCCTGGTCACCGGCATGGACGCCGAGTCGGTCACCGTGCGCGACGCCGAGGGGAAGAGCGAACGCATCCCCTCGGTGTGCAAGGTGTGGGCGGCCGGTGTCCAGGGCTCCCCCCTGGGCCGCGTGCTCGCCGAGCGCACCGGAGCCGAGCTGGACCGGGCGGGCCGGGTGAGGGTCGGCCCGGACCTGTCGGTGCCCGGCCATCCCGAGGTCTTCGTCATCGGAGACCTCATGTCCGTCGACGGTGTCCCCGGGGTCGCCCAGGGTGCCATCCAGTCAGCACGTTTCGTCGCGGACCTCATCGACTCGCGCCTGCGTGGACGACCACCCCGCAGGACCACCTTCAGCTACCGGGACAAGGGGTCGATGGCCACGATCGCACGTTTCAAGGCGGTGGTCAGCGTCGGTCGGGTCAAGATGAGTGGGTTCACGGCCTGGCTGGCGTGGTGCTTCCTGCACCTGCTCTACATCGTCGGTTTCAAACAGCAGGTCATGACCCTGCTGCACTGGTTCATCAGCTTCCTCTCCCGGGCACGCTCGGAACGCACCACCACGAACCAGCAGATGGTGGCACGTCTGGCACTGGAGCGCCTCGGGGAGCACTCCTCGGGCAGGCTGGTGACCGGAGAGGAGTGAGGCCATCCCCGCCCGGCCACCCGGGGCGGTAGGCTCGGGGTGTGCCCCTCGATGCCTTCCAGAGTGCCCAGTCGCCCCAGACCCCGGCCCAGGACCCGGAGCCCCAGGCGATCCTCACCTCGCTGACCTCCTCGGCGGCCTTCCTCGTCGTCACCGTCCCCGGGGACTCCTCCGCAGCGGGACGCGTCCTCGCGGTGGCAGCCGACATCGGTTCGCTCGTCCGGGCCGTCGGCTTCCGCGAACCCACCGCCTCCCTGTCCTGCGTGGTGGGGTTCGGGGCGGACTTCTGGGACAGGATCCGACCCGCCGGGACCCCCCGACCCGCCCAGCTCCACGCCTTCCACCCCGTGACGGGGGCCCGTCACCACGCACCCTCCACCCCCGGGGACATCCTCTTCCACATCCGCGCGAACCGGCCCGACCTCGTCTTCGAGCTGACCCGGCTTCTGATGGACGCCATCGGTGCGGACGTGCACGTCGAGGACCACGTCACCGGCTTCCGTTACTTCGACTCCCGGGACCTCCTCGGGTTCGTCGACGGCACCGAGAACCCGACCGGGCGTGGGGCAGTGGGTGCCGCCCTGATCGACACCTCCGGTGAACCGGAGTTCGCCGGTGGCAGCTACGTCATCGTGCAGAAGTACGTGCACGACATGGCCGCCTGGCACGCACTGAGCACCGAGGAGCAGGAGCACGTCATCGGTCGCACGAAGCTCGACGACGTCGAGCTCGACGAGGAGGTCATGCCGACCAACTCCCACGTCTCCCTCAACACCATCGTCGACGAGGACGGCACCGAGCACGACATCCTGCGTGACAACATGGCCTTCGGCGACCCGGGTCGTGGGGAGTTCGGCACGTACTACATCGCCTACGCCGCGGATCCCTCCGTCACCGAGCAGATGCTCGACAACATGTTCATCGGCAACCCACCGGGCAACTACGACCACATCCTCGACGTGTCCACGGCCCTGACCGGCTCCCTGTTCTTCGTGCCCTCACTGGACCTGCTGGAGTCGCTCCCGGACGACGTGCCCGCACAGGGACGACCCGCAGCAGGACGACCGGACACCGAACCCGACACCAGCACCACGGAATCGCTGTCGATCGGCAGCCTGAGAGGAACCACATCATGAGCTCACCGAACGAAGGGCCCACAGTCGCCGCGACGGCGACCACGGTCGGGACCTCCAACCTGCACCGTTGGCTCGCGCCCGTCAGTGACGCCGCCTGGGGCGAGATCGCCGAGGAGGCGCGGCGCACCTTCCGTCGCAACTCCGCCGCACGTCGCGTCGTCGACGTCACGGGCCCTCTCGGCCTGGAGGCGGCCGCCGCCAACACCGGCCACCTGAGCACCATCGACCCGCCCCGGCCGGGCATCCGCTCGCGTCTGCGGGAGGTCGCCCCACTGGTCGAGCTGCGCGTCCCCTTCTCGGTCTCGCGTGCCGCCGTCGACGACGTCCTCCGGGGCGCGCAGGACTCCGACTGGCAGCCCGTCAAGGACGCCGCCACCGCACTGGCCAGGGCCGAGGACGCCGCCGTCTTCCAGGGGTACGCCGCCGCGCAGGTCCGGGGCATCGCCCCGGCCTCGAGCAATGAGCCGATCACCCTGCCCGCCGATGCGCGGGAGCTCCCCGAGGTGGTCGCCCATGCCCTCACCGAGCTGCGGTTGGCTGGGGTGGAGGGCCCCTACGCCCTCGTCCTCGACGCCGACGTCCACACCGAGGCCTCGGAGACCCGCGACCACGGCTACCCCATCCGCACGCAGCTGGAGCAGCTCGTCGAACAGGTCGTCTGGGCGCCGGCCCTGTCGGGTGGCTGCCTGTTGAGCACCCGCGGCGGCGACTACGAGATGGTCCTGGGACAGGATGTCTCGATCGGCTACACCGCCCACACGGGTGAGGACGTCGAGCTCTACCTCCAGGAGTCCCTGACCTTCCTCACCCACACCGACGAGGCCTCGGTCGTCCTCGTCCGTCCCTGAGACCGCTCCCCCGTCGTCGGGGAACGCCCGTCAACCCCTCCAGGGCGTGACCCCTGCCGGGACGGACGGTTCCGTACCGGCAGGGTGCCGCTCCCTCAGGGACGCAGCGCGCCCTCGAGGGTCAGGAGGTGGCGCTTGATCTCGAGCCCCCACGCGTAACCGGTCAGTGAACCGTCGGCCCCCACCACGCGGTGGCAGGGCACGAAGGGGGCCACGGCGTTGCGCCCGCAGGCCAGGCCGACGGCGCGAACCGCACTAGGGCGGCCGATGCACTCCCCGAGCCGGCCGTAGGAGAGTGTCGTCCCCACCGGGATGTCCCGCAGTCCCCTCCACACCTCCTGTTGGAACGCGGTGCCGGACCGGCGGACCGGGACACCGGCCAGGGGTGCGGCGTCGCCCTCGTAGAGGGAGAGGACCGCGCGTACCGCAGCCGAGGTTCCCCGGGAGGGCGCCAGCGGTGTCCCGGGGGCGATGTGTGCGCGGTGAAGGAGGTCCCCGACATCCGCGCTCCATCCGGAGGCCCACACGGTTCCGTCCGTCTCCTCCACCACGGTGAAGGGCCCGTCGGGTGTCCCGAGAGTCGTCACGAGCAGCAGCCCGGCGAGGTGTCCCGCCTCCGCAGCAGGGCGTCCGACGTCCGTCATGGTGTGTCCCTTCCGATCGAGGCACGCCACAGGTGCATGCCGAGGTAGCTCCTCCAGGGCGCGAATGCACGCCCCTCCCCTTCCAGTTCCGCAGCTGTGGTGCCCAACCCGAGCCTGCTCGCACCCCTCCGCTGCGCGGCGTCGCCACGGACCAGGACGTCCGGGTTCCCCGTCACGCGCATCGTCACGTGGTCCGCGGTCCACGGGCCGATCCCCGGCACCGCACACAGGGCCGCCACCGCGTCCTCACGTCTCCAGGAGGGGTCGATGGCGAGGCGCCCCTCCGCGACCGCCGCACAGGCCGCCGCGATCGTGGCCCCCCGGCGTCGCGGCCCGGGTACAGCCGCGACGGCGCGCTCGGCCAGGACGGATGCGGTGGGGAACAGGAGATGGGGCGTGGCGTCCTTCCGCCCCGCGGGTGCGAACCCCGGGGGGAGGGGATCCGCCAGCAGACGCGCCACCCGGGCGAAGTCCCTGCGGGCGGGTTCCACCCCCACCTGCTGTCCGATCACGGCACGCGCCAGAGCCTCTGCGAGGTCGAACTCACCGGGGATGCGGATCCCCGGCACTTCGTCGACGTGTGGGGCGAGCCGGTCGTCACGGGACAGGGCGGTGTCGACGGAGACGGGGTCCGCATCGAGGTCGAGTGCTCGCCGAACCCGTCCGAGCACTTCGGGGAGCTCGGAGGGATCCTGCAGGTGGAGTCGTGCCAGGACCTCCCTGCCCTCCCCCCACAGTTCGACGAGGGCGGCGCCGCGCGACGTCCTCAGCGTCCGTGAGAGGTGTCCGACTCCTGCGTCCTCGATGCCCCGGACGGCGCGCGCGGCATACCAGTCGAACAGACCACGCAGGTCCAGCGGCTCACGGTGTGCCAGGCGCAGCGTGATCGCCCCGGGTACCTGGGCGACCGCCTCCGCGCGTCGGGCGCGCCCGCGCAGCTGGGTGGGGGTGAGGCCGAAGACCTCGCGGACGGTGTCATTGAACTGGCGGATGCTGGAGAACCCCGCGGAGAAGGCCACCTCGGAGACCGGCAGTGTCGTGGTGCACAGGAGCTGCCGGGCGGTGTGGGCGCGCTGTGAGCGCGCCAGGGCGAGCGGACCTGCACCGAGCTCGTCGGTGAGCACGCGCGTCAGGTGACGGGTGGAGTGCCCGAGCCGGGACGCGAGACCGCCGACGCCTTCGCGGTCGACGACTCCCTGGCTGATCAGTCGCATCGCGCGGGCCGCCAGGTCCTCGCGCAGGTCCCACTCGGGGCTGCCGGGCAGGGCCTCGGGCAGGCATCTCCGGCAGGCCCGGTACCCTGCGGCCTGGGTTGCCGCGCTGGTGGCGAAGAACTCGACGTTGCCGGGCTTCGGCGTGCGGGCCGGGCAGCTCGGGCGGCAGTAGATCCCCGTCGAGCGCACCGCGGTGACGAAGCGTCCGTCGAACCGTCGGTCACGGGACGCGACTGCGGCGTAGCGGGAGTCGAAGTCCATGGGCCACAGCCTGCCATGGTGCCGCCCGTTCGGCTGGCGGGAATCGGACGCGACGGTGGGGGCGCGGGGGCCGCACACTTCTCCTGATATCCGAGCGATATCAGCGTTTCATCGGCCCCGGGTCCTGGACGTGTGGCTCCGGGACCCGTCCTCAGCCCAGCGCCAGTCCCTGCTCGTGCAGCACCTCGACGACGGGGGCCTGTTCTGCGCGTCCGGTCCCGGGCTTGGTGCGGATCTGGCGGGTGAAGGAGTCCACCCTGCGGTTCGCGTCGCGGAGGTCGTAGTAGGTCTGCACGGTCGCGTCGTACGCGGCCAGGGCGGCACCCCAGTCCTCGACCTCAGGATAGGTGTCGACCGCCGTGGTCAGGTCGGCGGGGAGACGGGGCTTGAACTGGGGCTCCTGGTCGGGGTGCCCGACCAGGAGACCGAGGAGGGGGAAGGTGTGCCGTGGGAGCCGCAGCGCGCGGATGACACGCCGCGGGTCGCCGCCGATGCTCCCCAGGTAGACGGTGCCCAGGCCGAGGCTCTCGGCGGCCACGACGGTGTTCTGGGCCGCGATGACCGTGTCCTCGACGCCCTCGAGGAACAGGGTCGTGCGTCCGAGTGGTTCGAGGTCCTCACCCGCCTCCTCCCGGATGCAGGCGTTGCGGTGCAGGTCCACGACGAACACCAGCAGCTCGCCCCGGGTCCCGTCCACGTAGGGCTGTCCGGAGGACCGGTACACCTCGTGCCGCAGGCCGGGATCCCTGACCCACAGGACGGTCGTCTGCTGGTAGAAGCTGCTTGTGGGGGCGTGCCGGGCGACGTCCAACAGGCTGCGGACGACCTCCTCCCCCACGGGGTCGGGGGTGAACGCACGGATCGTGCGGTGGGCGAGTTGGGTGCGGATCGTCTCGTTCTCGGCGAACGTGGTCGGTGCCACGCGCCCCGGTCCCCGGTCGCTCTGCTGCTGGGCGTCCATGTGTGTCCTTCCGTTCCTGCCATTGTCCGTCCACGCTGTTCGTCCCACGAGGACCGGCCCTGTGTGAGAAGCCGCACGTGGAGCGCAGGAGTCGAGGGAGGGGTCCGGGCACGGCGCCCGGACCCCCCTCTCCTGGCCGGTTGTCAGCGGCACGTGCTGACCGGGGCCCCCGGTGCTTGCCGACCGGAACCCAGCGGCGCCCGCCGGCAGGGGCCCAGCGGCGCCTGTCGGCAGGGGCCCGGCCCCGTCCGCTGACCGGCCCTCAGTCGCGCATGCGGCGTCTGGCGACGGCGGCCGCCGCGATGCCGCACACGGCCAGCAGCGTCGCAAGGACACCGACACCTGCGGCGTCGGAGCCCGTGTGGGCCAGACCCGCAGGACCCGCCGCACTCACGGACGCGGTCGCGGTGTCCGCGGCGGCAGGCGAGGTGGCGTTGTCCACCGGATCGGTGGTGGGGTCGTCCGTGGGGACTGTTCCCTGGTCGGAGGGGTCGGGGACGGGATCCGTGCTGGGATCGGTGGTGGGTTCACCCGTGGGATCGGTCGTGGGCTCATCGGTGACGACCGAGGCGGTGGCCTGCCCGGTCTCCACCGAGACGACCGTGCCGTCCGCGTCCAGGGTGACCTTCGCGCTCAGGGCGGCAGGAAGGTCGATGCGCTGCCAGCCCAGGGAGGAGGAGTCCAGCGGGTACCCGGAGTCGATCTCGGTCGCGGCGAGCACCGCGCGGCGCTGGTCGGCGGACAGGGTCGGGAAGGCGGTCACCAGCAGGCTCTCGGCGTCCTCGGGCACCACTGCCGCCCGGCCGACGGAGCCGACCTGGGAGAAGCCGTAGGTCATCCGTGCCCGGTAGGCGGTGAGGGCGGAGGCCCGGTCGGTGACGGGAGCCTGGGAGACGGCGTCCGTGAAGGCGTTCGTGTAGCCGCCCTCGTCCGCGGCCCCGACCTCGTCGATGCACTCCTCGAGGGTCTCGCCGTGGCCGTCGGCGGCGCAGCGCGAGGCGAGGTAGTCGGCGAGCTCGCTCTGGGCGGGAAGGACCGTGCCGGAGACGTAGGAGGGGTCGGAGAGCTTCGCCGCCACCTGCGAGTGGCCCACGATGCGTCCGCCCATGACGTCGAGCGGGTAGTGCACACCCAGCACGATGCGGTTGTTGCCGGCCTCCGAGGAGCGGGTGACGATCTCGGTGCCCAGCTGCGGCAGGAGGGTCGCGAGCTCGAGGCCCACGGTGTAGGCGTAGGTGGTGTGGCCCGAGGGGAAGGCCTGCGAGAACCCGGCCAGCAGGGACGCGTAGCCAGCCGTGTGGGTGCGGCCGGTGGCCGGATCCTTCCAGTCCGGGATCTCGGCGATCCCGAGGTTGGCCCTGAGGCTGCGCAGATCGGACTCGCCCCCGGAGGTGCGGTCGTCCAGGAAGGGCCGCGGGAAGTTGAAGAATGGCTTGGCGGTGCCGGTGTTGGCCCCTGCGCCCGCCGTGGTGATCGCGTCCGTGGTCAACGGGAGTTCGCCGTCGGCGACCCCCTCGGCGAAGTAGGTGCCCAGCACGGGCCCGAGGGCGTCCGGGAGCGTCTGCTTCCAGTCGTAGTCGGCGTCGACGAGGGCGCGGTGGGCCTGGGTCTGGTCCGCTGCACCGGCGTGGTTGACGGCCACCAGGGTCGAGTCGTTCTGCTCGAGGATCTCCTCCCCGGCGGGGAGCACGGTCCCACGGAAGGCGGTCGCCGCCTTGGTCTCGTCGGAGGTGGCGTCGTAGGTGAGTGGCGTCCAGTAGTTGTTGAACTCACCCATGAGGTCCACGGGATCGGGAGCAGTGGTGCCCCCGTCCGCCGCGAGCGCGGGGAGGGCGCCCAGGGCGAGCACCGAGGTGACCGCGCCGATGGTGAGGGATCTGCGCACACGGGTGCGCACCTGCGTTGGCATGAGTTGTGTCCTTCCTCAGGACTCCGCGCGTGCCGTGGGCTCGCCGGTGGGGCTGTCGGCCGTGGTGGCCTGTTCCCGCCCTCGCCAGTGGTCCCCGTCGGATCGGGGATGTCGACCGTCCGCGGGACCCAGCGGTGAAGCTACGCCCCGATGTTGTCGCCGCGGTGCGGCTGCGGCGAACACCGGGTGAACGTCCGGTGCCGTTCCCGTCCGCCGTCCACGGTCCCCGACGAGCGACTGACCGACCTCCTGCGGCACCGCGTCCCTGTGGACGGGGTCCACGGACGGACCCGACGGAAACGGCGGGGAACCGGACGCCGGGCGTCACATGCGGGCCTGGGCCCGGGCCGCGGGCCTCAGCAAGGTCCGGATCACGAGTTCCTCCTGGACGTACGCGGACGCCGCGGCCTGCAGGTGGTGGGGCCGCAGCCAGGCGGACCGCATCTCGGGGCGTGCATTCACCGAGCAGGCACTCGGGGTCGGCGCCTCCCACGAGGACGTCGCCGACATCGCCCGGGCATGGCGCCGGTGGGAGGAGGAACCCGATGCCTGGTTCCTCCTCCCCCACGTCGAGATCCTGGCCCGGGGCACCGGGGCCGGACCTCACCGCTGATGCCCCGGCGGCACCCCTGGCCCGCCCGGACGGGCCCCGACTTGTACGCTGGAAGCGTGGACACCAACTCCCCTGCCCCTGATCTCCGCCATGTCGGCCGCTCCGGTCTGGTCGTCTCCGTCGTGGGTCTGGGGTGCAACAACCTCGGGCGCACCGGCACCGCGACCAGCACCCCTGAGGGCGCGGCGGCGGTCGTGGGTGCCGCACTGGACTGCGGCATCACCTTCTTCGACACCGCGGACTGCTACGGCGCACGTCCGGGCCTGTCGGAGGAGTTGCTGGGACGCGCGCTGTCAGGCCACCGTGACGAGGCCGTCATCGCGACCAAGTTCGGCATGGACCTCCACGGTGCCGACGGCCCGGACTTCGGGGCACGTGGATCGCGCTCGTACGTCGTGCGTGCGGTGGAGGCCTCCCTGCGGCGCCTGTGAACTGACCACATCGACCTCTACCAGTTCCACACCCCGGACCCCTCCACTCCCATCGAGGAGACACTGGCCGCCCTCGACGACGTCGTGCGCGCAGGGAAGGTCCGCCACATCGGACACTCCAACCGCTCCGGGTGGCAGATCGCCCAGGCCGAGTACGTGGCCCGAGAACTCGGCACGCACCGGTTCGTCTCCGCCCAGAACCACTACAACCTGATCGACCGCCGTGCCGAGCTCGAGGTCCTCACTGCCGCCCACGAGTTCGGCCTCGGGGTCCTGCCCTACTTCCCCCTCGCCAACGGTCTCCTGACGGGCAAGTACTCCCGCGACACCGAACCACCCAGCGGATCCCGCCTCGACGTGTCCAAGAGGAACCTGCTGGAGACGGCACCCTGGGACGCACTCGACGGGTTCCGTGACCTCGCGCAGCAGGCCGGGATGACACCCCTCCGACTCGCCTTCTCCTGGCTGGCGTCGCACCCCACGATCCCCAGCGTCATCGCCGGTGCCACCCGCCCCGACCAGGTCCGTCAGAACGCCGCATCGGTGGTCTCCCTGTCCGACGACGTCCTCGCCCGGCTCGACGAGATCTTCCCACCGGCGCAGCGGGTGGCCCTCTTCTGACTCCTGCGCCCGGGGCACCGCGGCCACCCGGCTGACACCCACCCCGTCCACCAGGAGGGCGCGTCGCCGCCGAGGGAGGGGGGCGTGCGACGATCACTCCGTGCTCCCGATCGTGGCCGTCCTCCTGGCTGCGCTGTGCTTCTCCACCACCGGCACGGCCCAGGCCCTCTCCGGCGTGGACGCGTCCGCCCTCTCCGTGGGCGCGTCGCGCCTGCTGGTCGGTGGCACCGTGCTCGGCCTCGTGGCACTGCACGACGCACGCAGTGCAGCACACCGCGGAGGCGACACCCCTCCTCGCCCGCAGGGCCTGCCCACAGGGGTCGTGGTGGCCCTCGGGGTCCTCGGCGCCCTGGCCTACCAGCCCTTCTTCTTCGCGGGCACACGGATGAACGGAGTGGCCGTCGGCACCGTCATCACGCTCGGATCCTCACCCGTGACCACGGGCGTCCTCGATGCACTCGTCCGGCGTCATCTCCCGAGTCGACGGTGGCTGCTCGCGACGGCGATCGCACTGGTCGGGGTCCTGCTCGTCTCGGGCCTGATCGGACAGGGACGGGAGGACACTCCCCTCACTCCCGTGGGAGTCCTGGCTTCGGTCGGTGCGGGTGCCGCCTACGCGCTGCTCACCGTCGCCAGCAAGCTCCTGCTGGACCGCTCCTGGGCCCCGACCCTTGCCATGGGCACCCTCTTCGGTGTGGCCGGGCTCCTCAGCCTCCCCGTGCTCCTGGCGACCGGGACCCGGTGGTTGACCACGCCTGCGGGCATCGCACTGGCCCTGTGGCTCGGGCTGGTCACCACGGCCACCGCCTATCTCCTGTTCGGATGGGGTCTGCGGAGACTGGCACCCACGACGGTCGCGACCCTCTCCCTCGCCGAACCGCTCGGCGCGACCCTCCTGGGGGTCCTGGTGCTCCACGAGCAGCTGACGCCGACCGCCGTCACTGGCATCGCCGTCATCGTGGTCGGCCTCGTCCTCCTGACCCGTCCCGCACGTACCACCGCCACTGTCCCTGCGGCCTCCTGAGTCGGCGGAGCGCCACATGCTGCGGCTGGCAGGCTGTCGTGAGGCATGCCACAATGCCAGGGGATGCGGCTCACCGAGGGAGGGCAACCGTGACGGAGCGGGTGCGGATCACATGCCAGGTGGCCGGAGCTGTGGTTGTCTCCGCGACGTTCGCCTTGCTCCTGGACCACTCCGGAGTGCTCAGGAACGGGTTCCCCGTCATGTTCGTGAACCTGCTCGTCCTCCTGCTCGCCGTCGTCGCCGGGACCTGGTGGAGACGGAGGCAGGGCTCATCGGGCGCCCCCGCGCGGAGGGCACCGAGACCACGGCGAAGAGGTCGACCCGCCCCCGACCTCGCAGGATCGACGCGGGACCCGGGTGACCATGACTGAGAAGACCGACTTCAGGAGGACGCTCGACGGCTACCGGGCACAGCGCGGCGTCCTCCGCATCATCGACGTCCCGGACATGCGCTACCTCATGGTGGACGGTCACGGCGACCCCAACACCTCACCGGCCTACGCCGACGCCCTCGCTGCCCTCTACCCCGTGGCGTACGCACTCAAGTTCGCCAGCAAGCAGGAGCTCGGCCGCGACTACGTCGTCCCTCCGTTGGAGGGACTGTGGTGGGCGGAGGACACGGACTCCTTCACCGTCGCCCGCGACAAGTCCCTGTGGGACTGGACGATGATGCTGATGGTCCCGGAATGGATCGACCACGCCATGGTCGATTCCGCCATCACCCGGACCCGGGACAGGAAGGACCTTCCCCGCCTCGACGAACTCCGTGTCCGGGAGCTCTCGGAGGGACGCTGCGTCCAAAGCCTCCACATCGGCCCCTTCGACGACGAAGGGCCCACCCTGGAACGGATGCACCACGGGTTCATCCCCGACAACGGACTGCGCATGGTCGGCAGCCACCACGAGATCTACCTCAGCGACGCGCGGAGGGTCGCCCCGGAGAGGATGCGGACCATCCTCCGCCAACCCGTCCGCCCGCAGGAGGTGCACCATGGAGTTCCCGGAACCCAGGACTGAGCGGCGCCGCGAGCAGAGCCACGCAGGTATCCGCCTCCGCGTCACCATGGACGACCTCGAGGACGTGATCCCCGTGCTGGTCGACGAAGTGGCGGCGTGGCTGGCGGTGCGTGGGATCGAACCCGCGGGCGTCCCCCTCGTCCGGTACCACGTCATCGACATGGCCCGCGAACTCGACATCACCGTCGGTCTCCCCGTGTCCGCCGCTACGAGGGGCGACGGGCGCGTCCTCGTCGACACCCTGCCAGCGGGCCGGTACGCGGCACTGGTCTTCACGGGTGCCGGGAACGGCATCCGGGGCAATGCGACGCTGATCGGGTGGATCGCCGACCGGGGACTCCGGATGGATGTCCACGACGACGGGAGAGGGGAGGCCTTCGGTGGACGTGTCGAGCACCTGCTCGACGGACCGGAGGACGATCCTGACCCCACGACGTGGAGGACCGAGGTGGCCATCAGGCTGGCGGACCGCTGAGACCACTGCACCGTGTGGTGGGCCCGGCCGGCCTCGAACCGACGACCTCTGCGGTGTAAGCGCAGCGCTCTGACCAACTGAGCTACAGGCCCTGCGTGCCCGCGCAGGACACAACCCCCACAGCATAGAGGCCGACAGGGTCCGCAGGCCACAGGCCCGTCCGTGCCAGCCGCACGCACTCCCCTCCGCGTACGAGGGCGGCGCCGCCCTCGTCACTGGGGGAACTCCGCGGGAGAAGAGCGCCGGTGCGTCCTCAGCGCGTGCGGGGACGGGCCATGAGGCGGATGCCCGCCCAGTCCTGCCCCACCGAGGCCGCCGACGTCGAGTGCAGGCCCGCGACCTTCGCCGCATCCTCCACGTCAGCCACGGGAATGGCGCCCGGACGGGAGGGCTTGGGGATGAAGACCCAGATCAGGCCGCCGTCATCGAGGTTGGACAACGCGTCGACGAGGAGATCGGCGAGATCCTCCTCCTCCGCGTCCTCGGCCCTCCACCACACGACCGTCCCGTCCACGACGTCGCCATAGTCCTCGTCGACCACGGGGTGACCGGTCTCGGAGGCGACGAGTGCACGCAGCGACTCGTCAATGTCGTCGTCGGGGCAGAACTCCTGGATCACCTGCCCCTGAGTGAAACCGAGGCTCAGCGCCACGACCAACGACCACCTTCCACGATGCGCGTCAACCGCGCGCTGACAGAACTCACCCGTCCATCGTAGAGCACCACGCGTCCCTGACCACATGTGCCGACACGCCGGGGCCCCACGGCCCGGTGCCGGCCGGCACCTGTGACCGACCCACCCGTCCGGCCCGCCCAATTGAGGCGTTTCTCATGGGCCTGAAGTCCCGGATGCACTCGCACGGGCGCATGGGAGAGGCGACAATGGTGACGTCAGGCACGAGGGCGTGCGACGAGCGTCCACCACGAGGAAGAGGGAATCAGTGAGTCAGTCGAGTGAGAACCACCCGGTCGTCAACGGACTGCTGAGCCAGGTCCCGGACAACGACCCGGAGGAGACGGCGGAATGGGTCGAATCCCTGTCGGGGCTCATCGACGAGAAGGGCGGGCCGAGAGCCCGCTACATCCTGCTGCACATGCTCGCCGAGGCCCGCAGGCGCCACGTCCAGCTGCCCCAGGAGTACACGACTCCCTACGTCAACACGATCCCCGTCGACCAGGAGCCCTACTTCCCCGGCGACGAGGCCATCGAGCGTGAGTACCGTCGCTGGATCCGCTGGAACGCCGCCGTGCAGGTGACACGTGCCCAGCGCCCCGGTGTGAAGGTCGGCGGACACATCTCCTCCTACGCATCGGTGGCCACCCTCTACGAGGTCGGACTCAACCACTTCTTCCGCGGCAAGGACCACCCCGGAGGCGGCGACCACGTCTTCTTCCAGGGTCACGCCTCCCCCGGCCCCTACGCGCGTGCCTTCCTCGAGGGCCGTCTGACCGCGGAGGAGATGGACGGGTTCCGCCAGCAGGTCTCCGTCGAGCACGGGCTGCCCTCCTACCCCCACCCGCGCCAGATGCGCGACTTCTGGGAGTACCCGACGGTGTCCCTGGGTCTGGGTCCCGCGGAGGCGATCTACCAGGCCTGGTTCGACCGGTACCTGATGCTGCGCGGTCTGGAGGACACCTCCCAGCAGCACACCTGGGCCTTCCTGGGCGACGGCGAGATGGACGAGCCCGAGGCGCGCGGCATGCTCCAGCTGGCCTCCCAGCAGGGACTGGACAACCTGACCTTCGTCGTCAACTGCAACCTGCAGCGCCTCGACGGCCCGGTGCGCGGCAACGGCAAGATCATCCAGGAGCTGGAGGCCTTCTTCAAGGGCGCCGGCTGGAACGTCATCAAGGTGATCTGGGGACGCGGCTGGGACCAGCTGCTGGCCTCGGACAAGGACAACTCGCTCGTCAACCTGATGAACGAGACCCTCGACGGCGACTACCAGACCTTCCGCGCCAATGACGGCGGCTACATCCGCGAGCACTTCTTCGCCCGGGACCCCCGCACGAAGGCCCTGGTGGAGAACTGGACGGATGACCAGATCTGGGCCCTCCAGCGCGGCGGCCACGACTACCGCAAGGTCTACGCGGCCTACAAGGCAGCCATGGAGCACACCGGGCAGCCGACCGTGGTCCTCGCACACACGATCAAGGGCTACGCCCTGGGCACGCACTTCGCGGGCCGCAACTCGACCCACCAGATGAAGAAGCTGACCCTGGAGGACGCCAAGCAGCTGCGCGACCGGTTGCGCATCCCGATCTCCGACGAGGAGCTGGAGCGCGACCCCTACATGCCCCCCTACTACATGCCCCCCGCCGACCACCCGGCCCTGGTCTACATGAAGGAGCGCCGCGAGAAGCTCGGTGGATGGGTCCCCGAGCGCCGCGACGCACGTGATCCGCGCCTGCCCGCGCCTGCCCTCAAGCCCTTCGAGCACCTCTCCAAGGGGTCGGGGCCACTGGAGGTCGCCACCACCATGGCGCTGGTCCGCCTGATGAAGGACCTCATCAAGGACAAGAACATCGGCAAGTACATCGTGCCGATCATCCCCGACGAGGCACGCACCTTCGGTCTGGACGCGATCTTCCCCACCGCGAAGATCTTCAACACCCACGGCCAGAACTACACCGCGGTCGACGCCGACATGATGCTCTCCTACAAGGAGTCCGAGCAGGGCCAGATCCTGCACACGGGCATCACCGAGGCCGGGTCCGCAGCAGCCATGCAGGTGGTGGGCACGGCGTACGCCACCCACGACCTGCCGATGATCCCCTTCTACATCTTCTACTCGATGTTCGGGTTCCAGCGCACCGGTGACCAGTTCTGGGCAGCGGCGGACCAGCTGGCCCGTGGCTTCGTCATCGGTGCGACCGCGGGGCGCACGACCCTGACGGGTGAGGGTCTCCAGCACCTGGACGGTCAGTCCCCGATCCTGGCGGCACCGAACCACGGCTTCGTCATCTACGACCCGGCCTACGCCTACGAGGTCCGCCACATCGTCTGGGACGGCATCCAGCGCATGTACGGGGAGGACGACCCGCGCGACCCGAACGTCCTGTACTACCTGACGGTCTACAACGAGCCGATCCACCAGCCCGCCGAGCCGGAGGGGCTGGACGTGGAGGGCCTGCTCAAGGGGATCTACAAGGTGGACGACCACGCCGGCGAGGGCGGCCCCAAGGCGCAGTTGCTCGCCTCGGGCGTGGGGGTGCCGTGGGCGCGTGAGGCACGGCGCCTGCTCGCCGAGGACTGGGGTGTCGACGCGGCCGTGTGGTCAGTGACCTCGTGGAACGAGTTGCGTCGCGACGGTCAGGCGGCTGACGAGCACAACTTCCTCCACCCGGAGGAGGAGCCGCACATCGCCTACCTGACGCGCAAGCTGGCGGGCTCGGAGGGGCCCTTCGTGTCGACCTCCGACTACGACGCCCTCGTCCAGGACCAGATCCGCCAGTGGGTCCCCGGCTACTACTACACGCTGGGTGCGGACGGCTTCGGCGTCTCCGACACGAGGCGGGCCGCCCGACGCTACTTCCACATCGACGCGGAGTCGATGGTGGTGCGCACCCTGCAGGCGCTGGCCGACCAGGGCGCCGTGGACCGCTCGCTGGTCAAGCAGGCCATCGACCGCTACGAGCTGTTCAACTACTCCATCGCCGAGGAGGACCACGCCGGGGAGGAGTGACCAGCACTCCCCCTCCGGTTGCTTGCCCAGCCCCACCTCCGCCGACCCCGCGCACCCTCCCCGGTACGCGGGGTCGCCGCTTTGACGAGGGCGGACCACCAGTGGACACTGCGGACAGGACGGACCTCAGTGCCCGAACAGAGCGGACTTCGAGCCCAGAACAGAGCGGACCTCGGTGCCCGAACAGAGCGGACTTCGCCGAGGGGGGTCAGGTGCGCTTGGGGTGCAGGGCTGCGCCCCAGCGCTCCCTGCCCACGGCGGCGACCGCCCCCAGGGGGATGTCGGCGGGACACACCCGCGCGCACTCCCCGTACCCCGAGCAGGGTCCGAACTCCTCGTCCAGGACGCGCGAGATGGCCCGGGCACGGTCGGCGCGCTCCAGGGCGGGGATCGGCAGTGCCGCCAGGTGCGCGATGCGGGCGCCCGCGTAGAGCGCCGCCGACCCGTTGGGGCACGCGGCCACGCAGGCCCCGCACCCGATGCAGGCCGCCAGGTCGAGTGCCTCCTCCGCGGTGGTGTGCGCGACGGGCACCGCGTCCGCGTCCGGCGCGAGTCCGGTGTCCACGGAGGCGAAGCCCCCTCGCAGGGTCACGTCGTCGAGGACACCGCGGTCCACCACCAGGTCCCGCAGGACGGGGAAGACACCGCTGCGCAGCGGTTCCAGGCGGACCCGCGTGCCCTCACCGCGGTCCCCCACCCGCTGGTGGCAGGCAGGGAGGTTGTCGGCCCATCCGTGGGGACGACCGTCCACGGTCAGCCCGCAGGCCCCGCAGATGCCCTCCCGGCAGTCGGACTCGAAGGCGACCGGCGCCTCGCCGCGGCCGGTGAGCTGCTCGTTGAGGTGGTCGAGCAGCTCGAGCACAGACATGCGCGGATCACAGTCGGGGACGTCGTAGGTGACGAAGGCACCGGCCGTGTCCGGACCGGCCTGGCGCCACACCTCCAGCTCGAGTCTCATGCGTAGCTCCTCGTGGCGATCCCCACGCTGCGGAAGGTGAGGAACTCCGCGTGGTGGGTGCAGTGCGGGAGGGTGCTCTCCCCCGGTCCGGCACCGTCCTCCCAGCCCGAGGTCGTCCAGGCCGAGGTCAGCATCCAGTGCGCGTCGTCACGGCGTGCCTCCCCGTCGTCCTGGTGCTCGGCGCGGAAGTGCGCCCCGCAGGACTCCTCGCGGTGCCAGGCGTCCACGCACATGAGCTCCGCCAGCTCGAGGTAGTCGGCGACCCTCCCGGCCTCCACCAGGTCCTGGTTGTACTCCCCCTCGACGCCGCTCACGCGCACGTCGCAGTGGAACTCCCGGCGCAGGTCCGCGATCTCCGAGATCCCGCGCTCCACGCCCGCCCGGTCCCGCACCACCCCGCAGTCGCGGTACATGATCTCCCCCAGCCGCCGGTGGAACTCCTTGGCGGGTGTCCCCCCGTGCACCGCGAGCAGTGCGGCCTCCCGCGCCGCCACGCGCTCCAGCGCGGAGGTCACCACGGGGTCGCCCTCGTCGACGAGGTCCTGCCCGAGCAGCCCCGCCAGGTAGTCGGGCACGGTGCGCGGGACGGTGAAGGACCCGTCCACGCAGGCGGCGAGCAGCGAGTTCGCGCCGAGCCGGTTGGCACCGTGGTAGGCGGCGTTGGCCTCCCCCGCCACGAAGAGGCCGGGGAGGGTGGACATCAGGCGGTAGTCGACCCACAGGCCACCCATGGTGAAGTGCGCGCCCGGGGCGATGCGCATGGGGCGCGTGTAGGGGTCCTCACCGGTGGCGTCGCGGTACATGGTGAAGAGGTTCCCGTAGCGCTCCGCGATCGTGTCGCGCCCGAGCCGCGCCAGGGCGTCGCGGAAGTCGAGGTAGACGGAGTTGTGCAGGGGCCCGACGCCGTGGCCGGAGTCGATCTCCGCACGCGCCGCCCGTGAGGCGATGTCGCGCGGGGTGAGGTTCCCGAAGGCGGGGTACTTCCGCTCCAGGTAGTAGTCGCGCTCGTCCTCGGGGATCTGCGAGGGCGGCCGGTCGTCGCCGGGTTCGCGGGGCACCCAGATGCGCCCGTCGTTGCGCAGGGACTCCGACATCAGGGTCGTCTTGGACTGCCAGGGTGTGGAGACCGGCAGGGCGGTCGGGTGGAACTGGATGAACGAGGGCGAGGCGAAGGCGGCCCCCGCCCGGTGGGCACGCCAGATCGCCGTGGCGTTGGAGTTCTTGGCCAGTGTGGAGTGGAAGTAGACGTTGCCGTAGCCGCCCGTCGCCAACACGACCGCATGGGCCCGGTGGACCCGGATCTCCCCGGTGGTGAGGTCACGGGTGACGACCCCGCAGGCGCGTCCGTCCCTGACCAGGACGTCGAGGACCTCGTGGCGCACCCACAGGGCGACGTGCCCGGCGGCGACCTGGCGCATGAGGGCGGAGGAGGCCGCCACCTGGAGTTGCTGGCCGGTCTGGCCGCGCGAGTAGTAGGTGCGCGAGACCTGCACTCCCCCGAAGGAGCGGGTGGACAGGGAGCCGCCGTACTCACGGGCGAAGGGGACCCCCAGTGCGTTGAGGTGGTCGATGACGCGGGTGGACTCCTCGCCGAGACGCCAGGCCTCGGACTCCCGCGCCCGGAAGTCCCCACCCTTGACGGTGTCTCGCACGAAGCGGGCCAGCTGGTCGCCGTCGACGCGCCGGGCGCGGGCGGCGTTGATCCCGCCCTGGGCGGCCACTGAGTGGGCGCGCCGGGGGGTGTCGTGGGCGGTGATCGCCTCCACGTGGAACCCGAGCTCCGCCAGGGAGGCGGCCGCCCCGGCCCCCGCCAAGCCGGTGCCGACCACGACCACGGTGAGTCTGCGCCGGTTGGAGGGGCTGACCAGGCGCGCATCGGCGACGAAGCGCTCCCACATCTCCTGGGGTGCGGCATCGGGCTGGTGGGCGTCCAGCGGGTTCCCCTCGGACAGGACCACGCCCGGGGGTGAGCTCAGGGCCTGTCCGCCCCCGCGGTTCCCGCTCCTCCCGCGTCCACCGGAGGTGGGGTCGGTGTCCTCGCCCTGGCGGATGCCCAGGCGGTCCCAGATGTCGCGCAGGTCCATCACAGCACTCCCGTCCACGCGGCGATGACGACCGCGCCGTCCCCGACCAGCACCACGATCGCCACCGCGTGGGCCACGACCTTCGCCACGGCCCGTCCTCGCGGACCGCTCCCGCCGAGGTCCTGCCACGCCAACTGGATGCCGTGGGCGAGGTGGAGCGTGAGCGCCAGGAGCACGAGCAGGTAGAAGGCCGCCATGAGGGGCCGCCCGAGGGAGGCGGCCACGTTCGCGGCGGCGTGGAAGGAGGGATCGGGGTGCCGGAAGCCCGGGGCCTCGACCCAGCGGCCCACGGTGAGGTCGAGGATGTGCACCACCACGAAGAGGAGGAGCAGCACGCCCGTGGGGAGCATCCACCGGGCCGACACGCCCCGTGGGGCGAGCCTGCTCGCCCCACGGGTGCGCGTCGCCCGTCCCCGCCGCCACAGGACCAGTGCGAAGGCCACGTGCAGGACGAGGCAGACGGCGAGGGCGATGCGGAAGATCCACAGCAGCCCCTCACGGGGAAGGACGGGCTCGAAGGCCTCACGCAGCCAGGCCGCGTAGGCGTCCATCCCCTCGGGGTCGACGAGGACCTTGAGGTTGCCGAGCATGTGGACCACGACGAAGGCCGCCATGACCAGACCGGTGAGCGACATGACGGTCTTGGCGACCCATGTCGGCACGAGGACTCTGCGCCGTGCGACCTCACGACGTCCGTGGATCTCCATGGTTGCCTCCTTCCCTCCCACCGTAGCGGGAGGGATCCGCGTGGACCCGCCGGACAGGCTGTCACCAGCCCGGACACCTCGCTCTCCCCCGGCCCACCGCGTGATCGTGGGATCAACGTCCCGGGACGGTGACTCCAGAGTGGGCGGGGGCGGCGTCCGGGGCAGCACCCGGGAAGCGGTGCCCGGGTGGGAGTGCTCAGGACGCGGCGGCGCTCCGGGACAGGGCGAGCAGGTCCCCGAGGGTCTCCAGGGCGTCGATGTCCGCATCCTTGAACTGGACGCCCAGTCCACGTTCGACGGAGGTGGTGACGGCGTAACGCCCGATGGTGTCCAGGTCGAGGTCACCGGTGAGTGTCAGGTCCTCGCGGGCGTCGGCGGGCTCCAGGGAGGTCTCCGCGAGCACGGCCTCCAGGACGACCTCGTCGCAGGTGGGTGTCGCGGACGCGTCCGGTCCCGACGCGCCCTCCTCCGCGCCCGCTTCCGGGAGTGCGGCAGCCCCGCCCTCGTCGACGGGGGCAGCGTTCCCCTCCCCGTTCCCGGGAGGGGTGGGATCGGAGAGGTCGAAGCCGAGGAGTTCCGCGATGGTGCCCATGGGGCAAGGGTAGCGGGCCCGGTGCCGGGCGGACCCGGGCAGTCGGCGGCGGGACATCGGCGGTAGGTTGGTCCGGTGGAGATCCAGCACTTCGGGGCGTCGGAGTGGGCTGCCCTGCCCGTCCGGGACAGGCAGCAGGTCCTGGCACTGTACCTGCAGGACATGCCAGACATCACCGGCGGGACGATCGGGGATCCCGATGACGAGCAGGCCTTCCTGGACGGGTACGGCCGGTGGCTCGACGGTTACCTCACGGACGCCTCGGCAGAGGTGGTCGTCGCTTCGGTCGCGGGCGTCCCGGTCAGCGCGGCCCGCCTCGCCCACCAGGACGAGCGGCACCCCCTGGAGGACTTCATCGAAGCGCTCCAGACCTCTCCCGGACACCGACGACAGGGCCTGGCGCGAGCACTGCTCGTGCACCTGGCCTCCGACGAGGGGCACCGCGAGTTGGTCGCCGAGGTCCACGTCCGCAACATCGCCTCGCAGCGGGCGTTCGCCGCCGCAGGCTTCGTCAACCACGGGGAGGTCCCGGGCGTCACCGAGGACCACATGGAGCTGTGGGTGTCCGCTCCGCCCGCCACACGGACGGCCCGATGACACGACGTCGCCCCCGTCCGGGGGACGTCGCCGCTCAGCCGACCCGGTGCAGCCAGCGCACGGGGGCGCCCGCACCGGCGTAGCGGAAGGGCTCCAGCTCCTCGTCCCAGGCCTGACCGAGCGCGAGGTCGAGCATCTCACGCAGGGAGGTCTCGTCCGTGGCGTTCTCCAGGGCAGCGCGCACCCGGTCCTCGGGGACGACGGTGTTCCCGGCGGTGTCCATCTGCGAGTGGAAGATCCCGAGCGCTGGGGTGTGGGACCAGCGTCCACCGTCGGACTGTGCGGTGGCCTCCTCGGTCACCTCGTAGCGCAGGTGCTCCCACCCGCGCAGGGCCGAGGCCAGGCGTGCGCCCGACCCCGCGGTGCCCACCCAGGAGAATTCCGAGCGCACCATTCCGGGCGCGGCGGGTTGGTCGGTCCACTGCAGGTGGACCTCCTGCCCCAGCGCCGTGCCCACGGCCCACTCGATGTGCGGGCAGAGGGCAGGGGGCGTCGAGTGCACGAAAAGCACACCACGGGTGTATGTCCCTCTCATCGTGACCTCCGGTTCGGTTGAGGAGCGTCTTCCCCTACGTCCTCCGCGAACCCGTCACCATGTGTCGTGGTGTCGTCACCAGTATGCCGCGCCGACCCGCCGGACACCAGTCCGGCCCACGGCGCGGCCCTGCTCAGAAGCCCGCCTTGCGGATGTCGCGCAGCGCCTTCTTCCGGGTGGCCCGGTCGAGCCGGTCGATGTAGATCATGCCCTTGAGGTGGTCGGTCTCGTGCTGGAGGCAGCGGCCCATGAGGCCGTCCCCCTCCACGACGACGTCGCGGCCGTCCAGGTCGGTGCCCTCCACGCGCGCGTACCAGGCGCGTTCGGTGGGGTACCAGAGGTCGGGAACCGACAGGCACCCCTCCTCACCGTCCTGGAACTCGTCGGCGGAGAGCGCCACCACGCGGGGGTTGAGCACGTAGCCCAGGTCCCCCTCGATGTTCCAGGAGAACGCCTGGAGGCTCACCCCGATCTGGTTGGCGGCCAGTCCCGCGCGCCCGTCCATGTCGACGGTCTCGAGGAGGTCCTCGACCAGGGAGCGCACGTGGTCGTCGACCTCGGTGATCGGGTCGCAGGGCGTGCGCAGGACCGGGTCGCCGATGATGCGGATGTCGCGGATCGCCATGTCCCTCAGGCCTCCTGTCCGAGCAGGGAGCGGTGCAGGGCGGTGACGGTCCCCACGGCCTCGGCCACCGGGACCTCGCGGCGCTCCCCGGTGGCGCGGGTGCGCACCTCGACGACGCCGTTGGCCAGTCCCCGTCCGACCACCAGGGTGATCGGGATGCCGATGAGCTCAGCGTCCGCGAACTTCACGCCGGCGGACACCTTGCGCCGGTCGTCGTGGATGACGTCCAGTCCCGCGGCGTCGAGCTGCTCGGAGAGCTCCCGGGCCGTGTCGAGCACGTCCGCGTCCTTGCCGATGGCGACCACGTGCACGTCGAAGGGTGCCACCTGCGCAGGCCAGGCGAGTCCCTGCTCGTCGCAGGTGGACTCCGCCAGGGCCGCCAGCACGCGGGAGACGCCGATGCCGTAGGAGCCCATGGTGACGACGCGGGACTTGCCGTTCTCGTCGAGCACGGTCAGGCCCAGGGCCTGGGCGTACTTGCGACCCAGCTGGAAGATGTGGCCGATCTCGATGCCGCGCTCCAGGTGGAGGGGCCCGGAGCCGTCGGGGGCGGGGTCGCCCTCGCGGACCTCGGCGGCCTCGATGGTGCCGTCGGCCCCGAAGTCGCGACCCTTGACGAGGCCGAAGACGTGGCGGTCGACCTCGTCGGCGCCGGTGATCCAGGAGGTCCCGTCGACGACGCGGGGGTCGAGGAGGTAACGCACGGAGCCGGTGGCGATGCCGTCCTCGTCCACGACGCGCTGGGGCGAGTTGGGGCCGATGACGCGGGGGCCGATGTAGCCGGGCACCAGTTCGGGGTGCGCGGCCAGGTCCTCAGGTGTGGCCATCTCGACCTCGGCGGGTGAGACGGAGGCCTCGAGGCGCTTCATGTCGACCTCGCGGTCGCCGGGCAGGCCGACGACCAACAGCTCGCGCTCCCCGTGGGGATGGGTCAGCGCCACGACGACGTTCTTCAGGGTGTCCGAGGCCTGCCACGGGCGGTCGGCGCGGGGGTGGAGCGCGTTGGCACGCTCGACCAGGGCGGCGATGGTCGTGGAGTCCGGGGTGTCCAGCACGACGGCCTCGGGCAGACCCTCGGTGGGGAGTGCCTCGGGGGCCGGGGTGGTGACGGCCTCGGCGTTGGCGGCGTAGCCGCCCGGGGAGCGCACGAAGGTGTCCTCACCGATGGGGCTCGGGTGGAGGAACTCCTCCGAGCGGGAGCCACCCATGGGGCCGGACATGGCGGAGACGATGACGTACTCCAGCCCGAGGCGGGTGAAGATCGCCTGGTAGGTGGCGCGCTCGGCCAGGTACGAGGCGTCCAGCCCCTCCTCGTCCAGGTCGAAGCTGTAGGCGTCCTTCATGACGAACTCGCGCCCACGGATGAGACCGGCGCGCGGACGGGCCTCGTCGCGGTACTTCGTCTGGATCTGGTACAGGGTGAGCGGCAGGTCCTTGTAGGAGGAGTACAGGTCCTTGACCAGGAGGGTGAACATCTCCTCGTGCGTCGGGGCGAGCAGGTAGTCGCCCTCCCTGCGGTCCTTCAGCTTGAACAGCGTCGGTCCGTACTCGTCCCAGCGCTCGGTCGCCTTGTAGGGCTCGGCGGGCAGCAGGGCCGGGAAGAGGACCTCCTGGCCCCCCATGCGGTCCATCTCCTCGCGCACCACGGCCTCCACCTTGCGCATGACGCGCAGGCCCAGCGGGAGCCAGGTGTAGATGCCGGGGGCAGTGCGCCGGATGTAGCCGGCACGGACGAGGAGCTTGTGGGACTGGACCTCCGCGTCGGCGGGGTCGTCGCGCAGGGTGCGCACGAAGTACGTGGACAGGGTTCTCAGCACGTCGTCAACGATAGTCGACCGGTCAGGACGGTGCGAACACCCCCCTCGCCGAGGTCCGCTCTGTTCGGGCACCGAGGTCCGCTCTGTTCGAGGCGTGAGGTCCGCTCTGTTCCACCGTCGAGGTCCGCCCCCGCGCGTGCAGCTGCGCACGTGAGCGGACTTCGAGGTCAGAAGTGAGCGGACTTCGGGGTCAGAAGTGAGCGGACTTCGCGGGGATGGGGGGTCAGTGGGACTCGGCCAGCGCCTTGACGGTGTGCAGCATGCGGTGCGTCATCACCGCGGAGGCGGCCAGGGTGGCCCGGCAGGAGGCGTCCGCGGCACGGGTGTGGGGCAGGTAGCGCTCCCGGGCGTGCAGGACGGTGGAGGCGCCCTCGTCGACGAGGACGAAGGCCCATGTCAGGTCGAACTGCATGGTGGGGGAACCCTCGGCCTCCTCCGGCACCCGTCCACCCTCGGTCGTGAGCACGAGGGCGTGGCCCGGTGAGCTGATCGCGACGCGCATCGCCATGCCCGGGGCGAGTGGGACCTCGTCCCCCACTGCACGCTCCGACCACTCGGGACGCAGCTCGTGGACGTCGGTGACCTCGCACCCGATGGCGTTCTCGATCGCGGTCCAGGAGTAGAACCCGGCGCGGTCCTGCCCGATCTGGGTCAGCCACGGCCACACCTGGTCGGCCGGGGCATGGATGGTGATCGCGCGGTCCGCCACGACCGGGGCGGTCGGCAGCAACAGGTCACCGGGCAGCGACACCGCCGCCTCGGACCGCGTCAGTCCCTGACGGGTCGGCCAGCCGGTGGCCACGGCCAGGGCACCCGCGGCGCCGAGAACGGTCAGCAGTGCGGTCCTGGTGCGCATGCGCATTCCTCCTGTGGGATCAGCGGTTGGGTCGGTAGGGGCCGCCCTCGTGGATGTGCGGCGGGAAGTGGCCGGTCGGGGTGGCTCAGCGGGCGGCGGGGATGACCTCGACGGCGCCGTCGCCCTCCTCCAGCCCCATCTCCTCGGCGAGCATGTTGGCCCGCTTGATGAGGGTCTCGACGATCTGGTCCTCCGGCACGGTCTCGACGACCTCGCCGTGGATGAAGATCTGGCCCTTCCCGTTGCCCGACGCCACGCCGAGGTCGGCCTCGCGGGCCTCCCCGGGACCGTTGACGACGCAGCCCATGACGGCCACGCGCAGCGGGACGGTGAGGTCCTTCAGGCCCTCGGTGACGTTCTCGGCGAGGGTGTAGACGTCCACCTGGGCGCGACCGCAGGAGGGGCAGGAGACGATCTCGAGGGTCCGGTCACGCAGGCCCATGGACTGCAGGATCTGGATGCCGACCTTGACCTCCTCCACGGGCGGGGCGGACAGGGACACGCGGATCGTGTCGCCGATCCCCTCGCGCAGGAGCGCCCCGAAGGCGGTGGCGGACTTGATGGTGCCCTGGAAGGTGGGGCCGGCCTCGGTGACGCCGAGGTGCAGCGGCCAGTCGCCACGCTCGGAGAGGATCTCGTAGGCCTTGATCATCGTGACGGGGTCGTGGTGCTTGACCGAGATCTTGAAGTCGTGGAAGTCGTACTGCTCGAAGAGTGAGGCCTCCCAGATGGCGGACTCCGCGAGCGCCTCGGCCGTGGCGCCGCCGAACTTCTCGTACATGCGTCGGTCCAGGGAGCCGGCGTTGACACCGATGCGCAGTGAGGTCCCATGTTCGCGGGCGGACTTCGTGATCGCCTCGATCTGGTCGTCGAACTTGCGGATGTTGCCCGGGTTGACGCGCACGGCACCGCAGCCGGCCTCGATGGCCGCGAAGACGTACTTGGGCTGGAAGTGGATGTCCGCGATGACGGGGATCGTCGACTTCCGGGCGATGACCGGCAGCGCCTCGGCGTCCTTGTCGGTGGGGCAGGCGACGCGCACGATGTCGCAGCCGGCCGCGGTGAGCTCCGCGATCTGCTGGAGGGTGGCGCCGATGTCATGGGTCTTCGTGGTGGTCATCGACTGCACGGAGATCGGGGCGCCGCCGCCGACGGGGACGTCACCGACCATGATCCGGCGCGTGGTCCTGCGGGGGAACGGCGGTTCCTTGACGGTGGGCATTCCGAGAGCGATCGTGTCAGTCACCCCCACATTATCGCTCACCTTCCCCGGGGGGCGCGGGGTGGGATCCAGTGGCGTCGGCGTCATTCGACGTGTCGACGTCGTTGAGCGCGTCGGAGGGTGCAGGGGCCACGGACCCCTGCGTGGCGGCGGGCCCGGCCGGGCTGAGGGGACCGACCGGTGGGACCTGGGCCGCCGGGGGCTGCGGGGCCAGGGGTGCGGTGGGGGCCGCGGACGAGGGCGGGACCCCCGGATCACCCACGGGTGCGGCAGAGGGTGTGGACGCCCTGTCCGACACGGGCGCCGTCGAGGGTCCCAGTGGTGGGACGGAGGGCGGCCGGATCGCCGGCGCGGGTGGTCTGAGGGTCCCTCCCCCGCCTGGATCCTGCGCGGTGGACCGGGCCGGTGCGTGATCCCCTGCGCCGGGGACCCGCGGACCTGCGGCCCGTGACCCGGTGGGTCGCTGGTCCGGACGGTGCGGCTCGGGACGCCGTGTCCCGGCCCCGGCTCCCGTACCGGGCGCGGGACCGGGCCCCGTGTCGGGTCCGGCCGGGGTCGAGGGCTGTGTGGGCCTCGCCTGGAGGGGTTGCGCCTGGAGGGGCCGGGCCTGGAGGGGCTGGGCACGCAGTGGTTGCGCCACGGGTGCCTGCGCCCCGGGGTCCGGGGGCCCGGGGTCCGGGGGCCCGGTAGGTGTCGCCGCCCGGGTGTTCCCTGCGGGATCGGCGCGATCGATGGTCCCGGTGGGGACGTCGGCACGCTCGATGGACCCGGATGCGCCGCTCGCGACGTCCAGGGGACCCGAGAGCGGCCCCGAGTGCCCGACAGGTCCGCCGGGTTGGGCCACACGATCGACGGCCTGCGCCGCGCCGCCCCGACGCGGTGCGGCGCGCAGGTCCATGGACGCGGTGACCAGCATGGCGACTCCCCCGATCACCGTCGCCGCACTGCCCAGGACGAAGAGGACCGTCGACACCTGGGGAGAGAGACCGAACGAGTTCTCGAGGACGGAGGGGACGGTCCCGGGTTGGTCCGTGGCGTCGGCGACGGCGAGAGGTCCGAGCACCGCACCCACGACGTAGAGGGCCATGGGCCACGCGGTGAGCGGTCCCACCTGTTGGCGTCCGACCCGGCGGGCCCGCAGCATCGTGAGGACGAGGACCACGAGCTGCAGGAGGAACATCGGGACTGCGGCGTAGAACAGGTACAGGACCGAGACCCACCCACTCGACCCGAGCCACTCGCGCCCGAAGGAGCCGAACAGGGGCAGGACCACGAGGGCCGGGAACTGCATGACGTGCAGGAGGGTGCGGGGGCCGGAGGGTTCCTCGGGCCCGGGGCTGGCGGCAGTCGTCGTCATGTCTCGACCCTAGCGGTGATCCACACCACTCTCCTGCGCAGGCTCCCCGGGTGGGTCGCCCTCGTCGGTGCTGCTCTCGCCGGAGCCCTGACCCGGGCGCCATCCCCAGCCCCAGCGCCAGCGCCGGGCAGCCTCGGGCCCCGGAAGCCTCAGGACTGCGTGTCGAGGAGGACCCGGCTCCCGTCCAGGATCCGCGCGCGCGCCGACGCCCCCCGCAGGTCGACCTCGAGGACCAGGTGCTGTCCCTCCTCCGGGCCGCGCAGGTCCCACTCCGCGTGCTCATTGGTGAGCTCGCGGGAGGTCGTGCGGGCCTCCACCAGCCAGGGATGACGTCGTCGCAGGCCGATGAGGTCCTGGTGGAGGCGCATCATCCGCGCGGCCCCACCGGTGGGCGGGGTGGGGTGTGCGGGGAACTCGGGGCGCACGGCGTCATCGCCGCCGGGCCGGTCCTCCTTGAGCCCGGTCATGGCGAACTCGTCCCCGTGGTAGACGACCGGCATGCCGCCCACGCCCATGAGGATCGTGACCGCCACAGCGGCGCCCTCGACCCCGACCTTCGTCGCGATGCGGGTGACGTCGTGGTTGCCGACGAACGTGGTGGGGACGAAGGTGTCCAGGAACCCGTTGTGACGTTGCAGGGACCAGTCGAGCTCGAAGAGGTTGCCGGAGTCGAGGGAACTCCAGATGGCCTTCCACAGCTCGTACTGGGTGACCGAGTCCAGTGTGGACTCCTCCACGACGGCGGGGTAGTCCCCGTGGATGACCTCGCCGACCGTGAGGAGGTCGGGGTGTGCCTCGCGCACCGGGGGCAGGACCTGCGCCCAGAACGAGGGCGGGACCGCGTAGGCCGCATCCATGCGCCAGGCGTCGACCCCCCGGTCGCACCAGTGCTCCAGCACCGAGGTGACCAGGGCGACGACCTCAGGGTCGGAGTGGTTGAGCTCCACGAGGCCGGGGTGACCCTCGAAGACCTGGGGGTACCAGTTCCCGTCCTGGGCCTGTCGGAAGTCGAACAGCGCCGCAGTCGGCGAGTCGTGCCCCTCGGCGAGTGCTCGCCGGACCAGGGGGTGTTCGCGGGAGACGTGGTTGAACACCCCGTCGCACATGACCCGCAGCCCCCGGCGGTGGCACTCGGCGACGAGGTGGTCGAAGTCCGCGTCGTCGCCCAGGCGCGGATCGAGGTGGAAGTGGTCGAGGGTGTCGTAGCCGTGGGTGGCGGAACGGAACACCGGGCCCAGTTGGAGGCCGTTGACGCCGAGCGCCACGGCGTGGTCGAGCCAGGCCTCGACGCGCCCCAGCCGGTGGGCGACCGGGGCGTGGGGATCGAGGGCGCGGGGCGCCCCGGTGAAGGTCAGTGGCATGACCTGCCACCAGATCGCGTGGTCCATCCAGCCCGGGTGGACGTGCGCGTGGTCCGCCATGGTGCTCCTTCGGGGTCGAGCGGTCGGACTTCCACTCTAGGCCGACCTAGACTCGGGGCGGTCCCGCCCTCGTCCCCCCACCCATCGGAGTCCCATGCCCCACGCGGCCCCACCCGCCCTCCTGCAGGTCCTCGACGCCCTGAGGTGTCCCCTCTGCGCAGGCACGCTGTCGGTCTCGGGCACCGCCCTGCGCTGCCCGGCCGGCCACACCTTCGACATCGCCCGCCAGGGGTACGTCAGCCTGCTCGGCGGGAGCCGGGCGACCAGCGGGGACGACGCCGACATGGTCCGGGCCCGCGAGCGCTTCCTCTCCACCGGCGCGTACGACCCCATCAGTGACGCCGTGGCGGACCTCGTCGGAGGACAGGTGGGAGCGGGACTGCTGCTGGACGTCGGGTGCGGGACCGGACGGTACGCGGCGCGGGCCCTCGACGCCCTGCCCACCACGCACGGTCTGGGGCTGGACACCTCGACCCGGGCGCTGCGGGCAGCCGTGCGGGCCCACCCGCGTCTGGCCGCAGCGACCTGGGACGTCTTCCGGGACTTCCCCCTGGTCGACGACTGCTGCGCGGTGGTGATGGACGTGTTCGCGCCGCGCAATCCCGGAGAGTTCCACCGGGTCCTGCGCGGGGACGGGCGACTGGTCGTCGTGCGCCCGACGGTGGGCCACCTGGCGGAACTGCGCTCCGAGGTGGTCGGCATGGTGGACGTCGACCCGGAGAAGGAACAGCGCCTGTCACGCTCGCTGGCACCCCACTTCGACGAGGTGGCGACGCACTCGGTGGAGTACCGCACTCCGCTGTCCCACGACGGGGCCGTCGACCTCGTGGCCATGACCCCCAGCGCCCGCCACCTCGATGCCTCGCGCCTCGGTGAGGACCCCGACCTGCCCGAGGAGGTCACCGTGTCCGTCCTCGTGACGGCCTACCGTCCGCACTGAGGCGGGAGCGAGGGCGGACCTCGCGGTCAGGACAGAGCGGACCTCAGTGCCCGAACAGAGCGGACTTCGAGGTCAGAACAGAGCGGACCTCACGGTCAGAACAGAGCGGACTTCACGGTCAGAAGAGGCGGACGGGGTCGACGATGTCGGCGGCCACCAGCAGGACCGTCATCGCCACCAGCAGTCCCCCCACCGCATAGGTGAGCGGCATCATCCGGGCCGTGTCCGCCGGCCCCGGGTCCGGGGCACCGCGCAGGCGTGCCCAGGTGCGGCGCACTCCCTCGTAGACGGCGCCGGCGACGTGCCCACCGTCCAGCGGGGGCAGGGGGATGAGGTTGAAGACGAAGAGCGCCATGTTGAGGGACGCCAGGAGCGCCAGCAGTGCCACCGCGGTCTGGCGGGTCCCGGAGGCACCGGCCGCGTCCCCGGCCTGGGTGATCTCCCCGGCCACCCGTCCCACCCCCACCACGGAGACGACACCGTTGGGGTCACGCTCCTGGGAGGTGAACAGGGACCGTCCCACGTCCCACACGGCCTGGGGCAGGCGCACGACCACCGATGCCGTACCGGTGAACATCTGCCAGGTCGTGGAGACCACTGCCCCCGGGCCCGTCCTCACGTACTCCACTCCTGCGACGATGCCGGCGGCCCACTCCCCCTGCGCGTTCCGCACAGGCGTGACCGTGAGGTCGACCTCCGAACCCGCACGCTCGACGACCACGGGCACCGCCGAGCCGTCGGACGCACCGATGGCGTCACGCAGGTCCTGCCACGAGGGGGTCGCCGTCCCGTCCCAGGAGAGGATCCTGTCCCCGGCCTCGATCCCGGCCGCCTCGGCGGGCCCCTCCACGTCGCCGGCGGACGTCGTCACGGTCGTCGTGACCTGCTGCAGGGTCGTGGAGGGTGTCGCCAGACCGATGCCCATCATGGCCACCGCGAGCAGGAGGACGCAGATCAGCAGGTTCATCGCGGGGCCGCTCGCCATGACGACTGCCTTGCGCGGGGCGGAGAGGCGGTGGAAGGCGTGGGCCTCCTGGCCCTCGGGGACCNGGGGTGCGGTGGGGGCCGCGGACGAGGGCGGGACCCCCGGATCACCCACGGGTGCGGCAGAGGGTGTGGACGCCCTGTCCGACACGGGCGCCGTCGAGGGTCCCAGTGGTGGGACGGAGGGCGGCCGGATCGCCGGCGCGGGTGGTCTGAGGGTCCCTCCCCCGCCTGGATCCTGCGCGGTGGACCGGGCCGGTGCGTGATCCCCTGCGCCGGGGACCCGCGGACCTGCGGCCCGTGACCCGGTGGGTCGCTGGTCCGNGGGTCGGAGTGGTTGAGCTCCACGAGGCCGGGGTGACCCTCGAAGACCTGGGGGTACCAGTTCCCGTCCTGGGCCTGTCGGAAGTCGAACAGCGCCGCAGTCGGCGAGTCGTGCCCCTCGGCGAGTGCTCGCCGGACCAGGGGGTGTTCGCGGGAGACGTGGTTGAACACCCCGTCGCACATGACCCGCAGCCCCCGGCGGTGGCACTCGGCGACGAGGTGGTCGAAGTCCGCGTCGTCGCCCAGGCGCGGATCGAGGTGGAAGTGGTCGAGGGTGTCGTAGCCGTGGGTGGCGGAACGGAACACCGGGCCCAGTTGGAGGCCGTTGACGCCGAGCGCCACGGCGTGGTCGAGCCAGGCCTCGACGCGCCCCAGCCGGTGGGCGACCGGGGCGTGGGGATCGAGGGCGCGGGGCGCCCCGGTGAAGGTCAGTGGCATGACCTGCCACCAGATCGCGTGGTCCATCCAGCCCGGGTGGACGTGCGCGTGGTCCGCCATGGTGCTCCTTCGGGGTCGAGCGGTCGGACTTCCACTCTAGGCCGACCTAGACTCGGGGCGGTCCCGCCCTCGTCCCCCCACCCATCGGAGTCCCATGCCCCACGCGGCCCCACCCGCCCTCCTGCAGGTCCTCGACGCCCTGAGGTGTCCCCTCTGCGCAGGCACGCTGTCGGTCTCGGGCACCGCCCTGCGCTGCCCGGCCGGCCACACCTTCGACATCGCCCGCCAGGGGTACGTCAGCCTGCTCGGCGGGAGCCGGGCGACCAGCGGGGACGACGCCGACATGGTCCGGGCCCGCGAGCGCTTCCTCTCCACCGGCGCGTACGACCCCATCAGTGACGCCGTGGCGGACCTCGTCGGAGGACAGGTGGGAGCGGGACTGCTGCTGGACGTCGGGTGCGGGACCGGACGGTACGCGGCGCGGGCCCTCGACGCCCTGCCCACCACGCACGGTCTGGGGCTGGACACCTCGACCCGGGCGCTGCGGGCAGCCGTGCGGGCCCACCCGCGTCTGGCCGCAGCGACCTGGGACGTCTTCCGGGACTTCCCCCTGGTCGACGACTGCTGCGCGGTGGTGATGGACGTGTTCGCGCCGCGCAATCCCGGAGAGTTCCACCGGGTCCTGCGCGGGGACGGGCGACTGGTCGTCGTGCGCCCGACGGTGGGCCACCTGGCGGAACTGCGCTCCGAGGTGGTCGGCATGGTGGACGTCGACCCGGAGAAGGAACAGCGCCTGTCACGCTCGCTGGCACCCCACTTCGACGAGGTGGCGACGCACTCGGTGGAGTACCGCACTCCGCTGTCCCACGACGGGGCCGTCGACCTCGTGGCCATGACCCCCAGCGCCCGCCACCTCGATGCCTCGCGCCTCGGTGAGGACCCCGACCTGCCCGAGGAGGTCACCGTGTCCGTCCTCGTGACGGCCTACCGTCCGCACTGAGGCGGGAGCGAGGGCGGACCTCGCGGTCAGGACAGAGCGGACCTCAGTGCCCGAACAGAGCGGACTTCGAGGTCAGAACAGAGCGGACCTCACGGTCAGAACAGAGCGGACTTCACGGTCAGAAGAGGCGGACGGGGTCGACGATGTCGGCGGCCACCAGCAGGACCGTCATCGCCACCAGCAGTCCCCCCACCGCATAGGTGAGCGGCATCATCCGGGCCGTGTCCGCCGGCCCCGGGTCCGGGGCACCGCGCAGGCGTGCCCAGGTGCGGCGCACTCCCTCGTAGACGGCGCCGGCGACGTGCCCACCGTCCAGCGGGGGCAGGGGGATGAGGTTGAAGACGAAGAGCGCCATGTTGAGGGACGCCAGGAGCGCCAGCAGTGCCACCGCGGTCTGGCGGGTCCCGGAGGCACCGGCCGCGTCCCCGGCCTGGGTGATCTCCCCGGCCACCCGTCCCACCCCCACCACGGAGACGACACCGTTGGGGTCACGCTCCTGGGAGGTGAACAGGGACCGTCCCACGTCCCACACGGCCTGGGGCAGGCGCACGACCACCGATGCCGTACCGGTGAACATCTGCCAGGTCGTGGAGACCACTGCCCCCGGGCCCGTCCTCACGTACTCCACTCCTGCGACGATGCCGGCGGCCCACTCCCCCTGCGCGTTCCGCACAGGCGTGACCGTGAGGTCGACCTCCGAACCCGCACGCTCGACGACCACGGGCACCGCCGAGCCGTCGGACGCACCGATGGCGTCACGCAGGTCCTGCCACGAGGGGGTCGCCGTCCCGTCCCAGGAGAGGATCCTGTCCCCGGCCTCGATCCCGGCCGCCTCGGCGGGCCCCTCCACGTCGCCGGCGGACGTCGTCACGGTCGTCGTGACCTGCTGCAGGGTCGTGGAGGGTGTCGCCAGACCGATGCCCATCATGGCCACCGCGAGCAGGAGGACGCAGATCAGCAGGTTCATCGCGGGGCCGCTCGCCATGACGACTGCCTTGCGCGGGGCGGAGAGGCGGTGGAAGGCGTGGGCCTCCTGGCCCTCGGGGACCTCCTCGGCGCTGGCGAGACGGGCCTCCTGCGCCAGCGTCGGGCGGCCGCGGCGGTTGGTGGTGCGCGTGCCGGGACGGGCCGGGGCGAACATGCCGACGATGTGCACGTAGCCGCCCAGCAGGACGGCGCGCAGGGCGTAGGTGGTCCCCCGCCACGTCCGCTGCCACAGGACGGGACCGAACCCGACGGAGTACATGGGCACCAGCACACCGAAGCGCTTGGCAGGGACCATGTGCCCGATCTCGTGGAGGGCCACCGAGACGACCAGTCCCACGACGGCCACGAGCACGCCCAGGGCGAAGCTCACCGCTGGACCTCCACGGCCTCACGGGCCCGCGCCCGGGCCCACTCCTCCACGGCGAGCACGTCCTCCAGGGTGGGATCCACGATGCCCTCGTGGGCGCCGACGACCTCGGTGAGGGTGTCCACGATGCCCAGCCAGGGCAGCTCGCCGCGCAGGAACGCGTCGACGAGGACCTCATTGGCGGCGTTGAGCACCGCGGGGTGGGTGGACGAGGCCGCCACCGCCTGGCGTGCCAGGGAGACGGCCGGGAAGGTCACGTCGTCGACGGGCTCGAAGGTCCAGGCCTGCGCGGCGTCCCACCTGAGCGGCTGCTCGACGTGTTCCAAGCGCTCCGGCCAGGTCAGACCCAGGGCGATGGGCAGTCGCATGTCGGGGGGTGAGGCCTGGACGACGGTCGCCCCGTCGTGCAAGGTCACCATCGAGTGGACGATCGACTGGGGATGGACGGTGGTGAGGATGTGCGCCGGGTCGACGTCGAAGAGGAGATGGGCCTCGATGAGTTCCAGGCCCTTGTTGACCAGGGTGGAGGAGTTGACGGTCACCACCGGTCCCATCGACCAGGTGGGGTGGGCCAGGGCCTGCTCGGGCGTCACCTCCGCGAGCTCCGCCCTCGTGCGCCCCCGGAAGGGACCACCGGAAGCCGTGAGCACCAGGTCGGCCACCTCGGAGCGGCCACTGAGCACGGGCGAGGTCAACCCTCGCTCGTGGACGCCCGCTGCCAGGGACTGCGCGATGGCGGAGTGCTCGGAGTCGACGGGCACCACCTGTCCGGGACGCACCAGTGCGCGCCGGACGAGGGCCCCTCCCACCACGAGGGACTCCTTGTTCGCCAGGGCCAGGGTCGCCCCGGAGGCGAGGGCCGCCAGGGTGGGGCCCAGTCCCACGCCACCGGTGATGCCGTTGAGGACCACCGAGTCCGGGAAGGCACCTGCCACCTGCGTGGCGGCGTCCGCGCCGGAGAGCACCTCGGGAGTGCGGGCGAGGCCGGGATGGCGGTGTGCGAGCACCTCGAGGAAGTGCGCGACGGAGCCACTGGCGAGGGCGACCACCGCCACGTCATGGGCGGCCACCTGGTCGGCCAGGAGCTCCGGGTGTGCTCCACCCGCAGCCAGGGCCCGCACGCGGAAACGCCCGGGGTGGGAATCGATGACCTCGAGGGCCTGCGTCCCGATCGAGCCCGTGGACCCCAGGAGGACGACGTCGCGGGGCGCGGAGGCGCCAGGCACTGCGGGTGTGACGGCGGCGGGTGCGGAGGAGAGGGGTGCCACGCTCAGCTGACCGCCAGCAGGATCTCCACGGCACGGCCCAGGTAGGCGTCGACAGGTCCCTCCGCGTAGGCCTTGCGGCCCTTCGCGGGTGGGAAGACGGCGTGGCGGATGTCCTCCACGCCGATGTCACCGCGGTCGTCGAAGTAGTCCGCGAGGCGGTCCAGCAGGTCGTCGACGTCGTCGACGTCGTATCCGCGACCGCGGTCGGGATGGGCGAAACGGTCCCCGCGCGGGCGCAGGAGGCGGGGGTAGAGGGTGGTCGCGCGGTCCGCGACACGTTCGAACCACGCGTTCTCACCGTTGACGGCGACGTGGTCGGCGCGGTCACGCTGGACGAAGGCGGCCTCCAGGCGGTTCATGGCGGAGTCCACCGCGTCGATGCGGTAGCCGTTGCGTCGCAGCGCGAAGGTCGCCTGACGGACCTGTTCGGCGCTGAACTGCTCGGCCGGCACCCCGCCCTCGTAGGCACGTCGTGCGTCCTCGAAGAACGCATCCACCGACTCGGGGTCGTACCCCTTGCGGAAGATGCTGACGCGGGGGAACGCGTCCGTCATCGTGCCTCCTCGGTGTCGGGCCTCGTGGCCGGGATGGCGACGGGCTTCCTGCTCTCACGCTTCTGGACGGCAGTGGCCAGCTGGCCGCAGGCGCCGTCGATGTCCGACCCGCGTGTGTCACGGATCGTGGTCACGATACCGCTCGCCCGCAGGGTCTCCACGAACTCATTCTGCGCGCGTCGCGTGGACGCCGTCCAGATGGAGCCCGGAGTCGGGTTCAGGGGGATCGGGTTGACGTGTGCCCACCCGTGCCCACGTCGGTTGAGTTCATCGGCCAGGAGCTGGGCGCGCCACGCCTGGTCGTTCATGTCCCGGATGAGCGCGTACTCGATGGACACCCGGCGTCCCGACGCCACGAAGTAGCGCCGCGCGGCGTCCAGCAGCTCCCCCACCTTCCAGCGGGAGTTGATGGGGATGAGCTCGTCACGCAGGTCGTCATCGGGGGCGTGCAGCGACACGGCGAGAGTCACGGGCATCCCCTCCGCGGCCAGCTTGTCGATGGCGGGCACCAGGCCGACGGTGGACACCGTGATGTTGCGCGCCGACATCCCGAAGCCCTCCGGCACGGGGTCCACCAGTCGGTGGAGTGCCTGGACGACGCTGCGGTAGTTCGCCATCGGCTCTCCCATGCCCATGAAGACCACGTTGCTCAGGCGGGTCGGTCCCCCGGCGAGCGCGCCCTCGGCGCAGGCCCGGTGCGCCAGGCGCACCTGCTCGATGATCTCCGCGGTGGAGAGGTTGCGGGTCAGTCCCATCTGCCCGGTCGCGCAGAAGGGGCAGGCCATGCCGCACCCGGCCTGGGAGGAGATGCACAGGGTGGTCCGCCCGGGGTAGCGCATGAGCACCGACTCGACGCGGGCCCCGTCGAAGAGCTCCCACAGCTGCTTGACGGTCTCGCCACCATCGGCCCGGAGGGAGGTGATCTCACGGGTCAGGGACGGCAGGAGGGTCTCCCGGACCACCGGGGCCATGGAGGCGGGGAGGTCGCTCATGTCCCCCGGGTCGGCCGTGAAGTGCTCGAAGTAGTGCCGGGAGAGCTGGTCGGCGCGGAAGGCGGGAAGACCCAGTTCCCGCAGTGCCACCTTGCGCCCCACGAGGTCCCGGTCCACCAGGTGCGAGGGCGCCTTCCCCCGGCGCCTGGCCGCGAAGGAGATGACCGGTCGCGCATCGGGGCTGGACGCCCCTTCGGGCGGTTGGTCGGTGGGGCGGATCTCGCGGCGCCTGCCGCGCATGTCCGGAGTCGTCATGTGTGTCACCATCCCAGTGCGGCCCGGAGGACCAGGTAGAGGACCGGCGCCGTCATGAGCAGGGAGTCCATGCGGTCGAGGACGCCTCCGTGGCCCGGCAGCAGGTTCGACATGTCCTTGAGTCCGGTCTCACGCTTGATCGCGGACTCCGTGAGGTCACCGACGGTGCCGACCACGGACGCCGCGACCCCCGCCACCAGGCCCCACCACCACTGCCCGCCCAGGAGCAGCACACCGGCCACCCCCACCGCGCAGCACATGAGGACGGATCCGGCGAAACCCTCCCAGGACTTGTGCGGGGAGATCCTCGGCGACATCGGGTGCTTCCCGAAGAGGACACCCGCCGCCCATCCGCCGATGTCGTTGGAGACGGTGACGGCCACGTAGACACCGACGACGGCCGCGCTCCCCGACTCCGAGCGCATCAGCAGCACGAAGGCCGCGAGGAAGGGCACGTAGACGGCACAGAACACCGAGGTGATGACGTCGGTGATGGTGGAGGCGCCGCGGCCCTCCATCAGCCGCCACGCGATGATGACGAAGACCGTGAGGAAGAGCGCGACCAGCATCGCCTCGGGTCCCATCGTCCAGGCGCTGACGAGGATCCCCACCGTGCCGACGTACAGGGGCGGCATCGTCACCGAGGTACCCGTGCGGGCGAAGGCCCCACCGAGTTCCCACGTGGCCATGAGGCACAGGATGACGACCAGGGCGACGAAGCCCGGGGTCCAGTAGACCAGTCCCCCTGCGAGCGCGCCGAGGAGCACCACCGCTGTCGTGACCGCGGCGGGAAGGTTGCGCCCCGCCCGGCCCGAGGCGGGCAGGGGGGCGTGGTCCTGTGTCGGCCCGGGTCGCAGGATGCGATCGAGGCGGGACCGGGTCGGCTCGGTCGCCATCAGATCGTCAGGAGCTCGCTCTCCTTGGTGGTGAGCAGCTCGTCCACCTGCTCGACGTGGGCCTTGGTGAGGGACTCCAGGGACTTCTCCGCGCGGTCGACCTCGTCCTCGCCGACCTCGCCGTCCTTCTTGAGGCGGTCGAGCTGGTCCTTGGACTTGCGACGGATCCCGCGCACGGAGACGCGCGCGTCCTCGGCCTTGGTCTTGGCCTGCTTGACGTACTCGCGGCGGCGCTCCTCGGTGAGTGCCGGCAGCACGACACGGATGACGTTGCCGTCATCGGTGGGGTTGACACCCAGGTCGGACTCGCGCAGGGCGCGCAGGATCTCCTGCGTGGCCGTGCGGTCGAAGGGCGAGATCAGCACGGTCCGGGCCTCGGGGATCTGGAAGGAGGCCAGCTGCTGCATGGGCGTGGGCGCCCCGTAGTAGTCGACGGGGATGTGCTGGAACATGCCGGCATTGGCACGCCCGGTGCGGATGTTCCCGAACTCGCTGCGGGCGACCTCGACCGCCCGGTCCATCTTGTCCTCTGCGTCGAGCAGGATGTCGTCGATCACGGTTGCTCCTTCGTCTGTGCGGGTTCGGCGCTCACCAGCGTACCGACTGAGTCGCCGAGCAGTGCCTTCGTGACGTTCCCCGGCTCGGTCATGCCGAAGACACGCATGGTCAGGCCGTTCTCCTGTCCCAGCGCGAATGCCGCGGCATCGACCACGCGCAGTCCTTGGCCCAGGGCCTCGGCATAGGTGAGGAACTCGAAGCGGGTGGCCGAGGGGTTGGTGTTCGGGTCGTCGTCGTAGACGCCGTCCACCCCGTTCTTGGCGACGAGGAGTTCGTCGCAGTGGGTCTCCAGGGCGCGCTGGGCGGAGACGGTGTCGGTGGAGAAGTAGGGCATGCCGGCTCCCGCACCGAAGACGACCACGCGTCCCTTCTCCATGTGCCGGATGGCGCGCAGGGGGATGTAGGGCTCGGCGACCTGTTGCATCGCGATGGCGCTCTGCACGCGGGAGGGCACGCCCGACTGCTCGATGAAGTCCTGCAGGGCCAGTGCGTTCATCACGGTGCCCAGCATGCCCATGTAGTCGGCGCGCGCACGGTCCATGCCCGAGCGTGACAGCTCCGCGCCGCGGAAGAAGTTGCCCCCACCCACCACGACGGCCACCTCGACACCTGCCCGCACGGCGACCGCGATCTGCTCGGCGATACCGCGCACCACCGTCGGGTCCAACCCGATGCTGCCACCACCGAAGGCCTCACCGGAGAGCTTCAGGAGGACACGGCGGCGTCCCTGGTCGTTCATCTGTGGACTCCTTCGGTGCGGGGGTGGTGGGTGGCTGGTCAGGTCGGGACCGTGGTGCGGTGATGGCCCCGCCCGGGGGCGGGGCCATCACCGTCGGTTCAGGACCCGACGTGGACGCGGACGAACTCCGTGACGGAGGCGCCGGCCTCCTTGAGGACCTTGCCCACCGTCTTGGACGGGTCACGGGCGAAGTCCTGGTCGACCAGGGCGTTGTCCTTGAAGAACGCGTTGAGGCGCCCCTCGACGATCTTCGGGACGATCTTCTCGGGCTTGCCCTCCTGGAGGGTCAGCTTCTCCAGGGTGGCGCGCTCCTTGTCCAGCACATCGGCGGGGACGTGGTCCCTGTCGAGGTAGAGGGGCTGGAACGCCGCGATGTGCATCGCGATGTCGTGGGCGACGGAGGCACCCGCGGCATCGGTGACGACGAAGACGCCGACCTGCGGGGGCAGGTCGGGGCTCGTCTGGTGCAGGTAGAGGTCGACGTGCTCGCCCTCGACACGCACCAGGCGGGTGACCTCGATCTTCTCCCCGATGACCGCGCCCATGGCGTTGACGGCGTCCTGGACCGTGCCCTCGCCCAGGGGGGCGGCGAGCAGGGACTCCAGGTCGGTGGCGCCCGAGGCGACGGCGGCATCGAGGACGGAGTGCGCGAAGTCGATGAACTTCTGGTTCTTCGCGACGAAGTCCGTCTCCGAGTTGACCTCGACCAGCACGCCGACCTTGCCGTCATCGACGACCTTGGCGGCGACCAGTCCGGCGGAGGCCACGCGGTCCTCGCGCTTGGACAGGGACTTCAGCCCCTTGAGGCGGATGATCTCGAGAGCCTTCTCGGGATTGCCCTCGGCCTCGGTCAGTGCCTTCTTGACATCCATCATCCCGGCGCCGGTCTGCTCGCGCAGCGCCTTGACGTCAGCAGCGGTGAAGTTCGCCATTGATGTCTCTCCTTCCGTGAAGAGGTTTCAGTCCTGGGTGGTCGCGGCAGTGGCCTCGGCCGCAGGTGCCTCGGCGGGGG
>NZ_LT700212.1:80180-105508 GCF_900155435.1 Actinomyces provencensis
CGGTCCCGTGGGGACCGGCTCGGGTGCGGAAATGACACGCGTAGTCACCCGCCCGCAGGCAGGTGCCTCGTCAAGTGTAGTCCACCTGTCTCCCGCACCCCCGCCCGCCTCCTGTGACGCCCCTCCCACAGGGACGGCGACGAGGGCGCACCCGAGGTCCCTCCGCTCCGGGACCCCTCCGGCAGAGTCTGTCCACAACCGGCGCCGGCGCCCCTCATCCGTCCACAGGTGCGGCAGACCGCGCTGGCACACGGCCCTCCCGGGCCGCACCCTCGGGGCATGGACACACCCGCACCGACCCGCAGCCGCACCGCCCTCGTCGCGGGTGCACTGCTCGCCCTGACCCTCCCGTGGCTGGCGGCCCCCGGGGAGGCCTCCCCGTCCCCGGCCACGGTGTCACCGAGTGCTGACGGACCCCCCTGGGACTGGCCCACCGGGTCCCCGGTCGCCGTGGCGCGGGACTTCGACCCACCCGGGCGGCCGTGGCTCGCGGGTCACCGCGGCGTCGACCTGGACGTCGGGGTCGGCTCCCAGGTGCGTGCCCCCGCCGACGGTGTCGTCGTGTTCGCCGGGACCGTGGTGGACCGGGGTGTCGTCTCCCTGCAGCACGGGGCGTTCAGGTCGGCCTTCGAGCCGGTGGCGCCCGTGGTCGCGGCGGGCGACGCCGTGGTGCGCGGGCAGGTCATCGCCACCGTGGAGCAGGGGCACTCCCCCGGAGCCCTGCACTGGGGGGTGCGCACGGGCCCGGAGGAGTACGTCAATCCCCTGCGGATGCTGGTGGGACCGGTGGTGCTCAAGCCCTGGGACGGTTGAGCTCCCGCAGCCCCGGGTTCCCGGCGTCCTCAGGCGCGGGGGTGGGCCTGTCGGTAGACGGCGGAGAGCCGGTCGGAGTCCACGTGGGTGTAGCGCTGGGTCGTGCGCAGGGAGGCGTGGCCCAGCAGTTCCTGGACGGAACGCAGGTCGGCACCGCCCTCGAGCATGTGGGTCGCGGCCGTGTGGCGCAGGCCGTGGGGGGCGAGGTCGTGGACACCTGCGCGGGCGGTGAGGCGGTGCAGGACCCCGCGCACGACACGTTGGTCGAGGCGTCCCCCGCGCGCACCCAGGTAGAGCGCGCTGCCCGTCGCGGCGGCGACGAGGGCGGGGCGACCCCGACCGAGCCACTCCTCCAGGGCAGCGGCCGCGGGATCGCCGAAGGGCACGACGCGTTCCTTGTCACCCTTGCCCACCACCCGCAGGGACTGGGTCTCCCCCATCACGGAGGCCAGGTCCAGGGAGCAGAGCTCGGCAACCCTGATGCCGGTCGCGTAGAGCATCTCGAGCACGGACCAGTCCCGCAGCGCCAGGGGTGCGCCGTCCCCCGCCTCCTCGCGTGCGCGGTCCAGGAGGTGGGAGACGTCCCCGCGTCCCAGCACCTCGGGCAGGCGTTGGTCGGGACGCGGCGAGAGCAGCTGGAGGGCGGGGTCGGAGTCGAGGAGGCCCCTGGCGTGGGCCCACTCGGTGAAGTTGCGCACCGAGGCGGTGTGTCGTGCGAGCGTCGAGCGTGAGGCCCCTCCCTCCGCCAGTGCCGCCAACCACCCCCGCAGTGCGCGGGTCGTGAGGACCCGTGACAGGTGCCGGGGGTCGGTCCCGCCCGCGGGCAGCCCGAGGTGGTCGAGGAGGGACTCCAGGTCGGTGGTGTAGGCGCGCACCGTGTTCGCCGAGAGTCCCCTCCCGTCGCGCAGGTGCGCGACCCACAGTTCGAGCACGGGGGAGTCGGTCATGTGCACATCGTAGGGACCCCACCCACCCCATCCCCTCGAAGTCCGCTCACTTGGGACCTCGAAGTCCGCTCTGTTCGCACCTCGAAGTCCGCTCTGTCCGGGGCCAGAGGTCCGCCCCCGTCCCCTCGGAACCCTTCCCCCGGTGCCGACGGGGTCCGGGACAGCGGAGCGGGAACGGTCGTCACTCGCGGGGACGGGCGCGGGCCCAGCCGAGTTGGTGGGCGACCACGAGACCCTCCAGTTCGAGGCGGGCCAGGGCGCCGAGGACTTCCGCCTCCGACAACCCCGCCGCCCGCACGAGTGGTTGCAGGGACGTACCCGACCTCTTCGGCAACGCCTCCCAGACCCTGCGCTGGGCCGGTGGGAGCGCATCCGTGCCGGAGTCCGGGGCCACCGGTGCGCCGGGTGCCGGTCCGGGGGCGAGGAGTGCCAGTGAGCTCACCATCTCGAGCACGTCCCGACTGCCCTGCACCAGGGTCGCGCCCTCCCGGATGAGGACGTGGCACCCACGTGAGGACGAGGAGGAGACGGGTCCCGGAACCGCGCCGACGTGACGGGCCATGTCCTGAGCACGCCGTGCCGTCGACAGGGCACCGGAACGCGAGGAGGCCTCGACCACCACCGTGGCGGCCGCGAGCGCCGCGATGACACGGTTGCGCCCGAGGAAGCGCCACTTCGCGGGTCTCCAGGAGGGGGGCACCTCCGAGATGACGGCGCCGCGCCGCGCGATCTCCTGGAGGAGGTCGACGTGGGCGCTGGGGTACAGGTGCCCGAGACCTCCGGCCATGACAGCCGTGGTCCGCCCACCGTGGGCGGCCAGCGCGCCGCGGTGCGCGGAGGCGTCGATGCCGAACGCGCCCCCGGAGACGATGTCGATGCCCGTCTCGGCGAGCTCGAGGCCGAGGTCCGCGGCCACCCGGTTGCCGTATGCCGTGGAGGCCCGTGCCCCCACCACGGCCACGGCGGTGGCGGGCGTGGTCCCGCCCAGCACCCACAACGCGTGCGGAGCACCTGCCCCGAGGTCGTCGAGGCCCGGGGGCCAGCCCCGCTCCCCGGGGAGGAGCAGGTGTCCGCCCAGGGAGTCCATCTCGGCGAGGTCGTGCCCGGGGTCGGCGACGACGGCTCGGGCGTGCCACCGTTGCCAGGCGTCCTCCCACCCCCGTGGCCGCCCCCGTGGGTCGCGCTCGACGTCAGCGGGCAGGGGTCCGGGCTGCGGGGCGAGCGCCCATGCCACGGCCTCCTCCTCCCCCAGGGCCCGGCGCAGCGCCGTGGCGTGGAGGTCGCCGGGTTCCACCACGGCGCACCACCAGGCCGCCGCGATGCGTGGGTCGTGCGCCTCATGGGGAAGCATCGTCGTTCTCCCTCCTCAGGGTCAGTGCGTGGTGCACATCGGTGTCCTCGGGTCGGTCGTGCCCGGCCAGGTCCGCGACCGTCCAGGCCAGTCGCAGGACGCGGTCCGCCCCTCGCAGGGAGAGCACCCCGCGGTCCACGGAGCGGTCCAGGGACGCCAGGAGGGAGGGTTCCAGTCCCGAGTGCTCCCGCAGCCAGGGCCCCGGCACCNCGGGCTCGTCAGCCTTCTCCAGCAGCTCGCGCTCCCACTCGGCCAGGGGCTCCGCGGCGGTGGGGGCCGCCTCCTCGCCCGTGGACTTGTGGGCGGCAGAACGGGAGATCAGTCCGTCGGCCACGGCGTCGGCGACCACGCGCGTCAGCAGCGCGACGGCGCGGATGGCGTCATCGTTGCCGGGGATGCGGTAGTCGACCTCGTCGGGATCCGCATTGGTGTCGAGGATCGCGACGATCGGGATGTTGAGCTTGCGGGCCTCGGAGACTGCGAGGTGCTCCTTCTTGGGGTCCACGATCCACACGGCCGAGGGAACCTTGGCCATGTCGCGGATGCCGCCCAGGGTGCGTCCGAGCTTGTCCTTCTCGCGGCGCATCATCAGCAGTTCCTTCTTGGTGTGCCCGGAGGAGGCGACATCGTCGAAGTCGACCTGCTCGAGCTCCTTGAGGCGCTGGAGACGCTTGGAGACGGTGGAGAAGTTGGTGAGCATGCCACCCAACCAGCGGTGGTTCACGTAGGGCATGCCGACGCGGTTGGCCTGCTCCTCGATGGCCTCCTGCGCCTGCTTCTTCGTGCCGACGAAGAGCACCGTGCCGCCGTGGGCGACGGTCTGCTTGATGAAGTCGTAGGCGATGTCGATGTCGGCCAGCGTCTGCTGCAGGTCGATGATGTAGATGCCGTTGCGCTCGGTGAGGATGAAACGCTTCATCTTCGGGTTCCACCGGCGGGTCTGGTGCCCGAAGTGGACACCGGCCTCCAGGAGCTGGCGCATGGTGACGACGGCCATTGATCGTCCTTTCGCTGCGCGTACGCGCAGTTCGTGGGCACAGGGGTGCCCTGTTTCGGTTGTCACCCGGATCGCGGGATCGCGTCGGGTCCTGGTGCCATGACCGACCACCGCCCCGGAGGGACCTCGGTGGCCGTGCCCCGTCCCGTCGGACCGGTCCCGTGGGGACCGGCTCGGGTGCGGAAATGACACGCGTAGTCACCCGCCCGCAGGCAGGTGCCTCGTCAAGTGTAGTCCACCTGTCTCCCGCACCCCCGCCCGCCTCCTGTGACGCCCCTCCCACAGGGACGGCGACGAGGGCGCACCCGAGGTCCCTCCGCTCCGGGACCCCTCCGGCAGAGTCTGTCCACAACCGGCGCCGGCGCCCCTCATCCGTCCACAGGTGCGGCAGACCGCGCTGGCACACGGCCCTCCCGGGCCGCACCCTCGGGGCATGGACACACCCGCACCGACCCGCAGCCGCNCGAGCGTGAGGCCCCTCCCTCCGCCAGTGCCGCCAACCACCCCCGCAGTGCGCGGGTCGTGAGGACCCGTGACAGGTGCCGGGGGTCGGTCCCGCCCGCGGGCAGCCCGAGGTGGTCGAGGAGGGACTCCAGGTCGGTGGTGTAGGCGCGCACCGTGTTCGCCGAGAGTCCCCTCCCGTCGCGCAGGTGCGCGACCCACAGTTCGAGCACGGGGGAGTCGGTCATGTGCACATCGTAGGGACCCCACCCACCCCATCCCCTCGAAGTCCGCTCACTTGGGACCTCGAAGTCCGCTCTGTTCGCACCTCGAAGTCCGCTCTGTCCGGGGCCAGAGGTCCGCCCCCGTCCCCTCGGAACCCTTCCCCCGGTGCCGACGGGGTCCGGGACAGCGGAGCGGGAACGGTCGTCACTCGCGGGGACGGGCGCGGGCCCAGCCGAGTTGGTGGGCGACCACGAGACCCTCCAGTTCGAGGCGGGCCAGGGCGCCGAGGACTTCCGCCTCCGACAACCCCGCCGCCCGCACGAGTGGTTGCAGGGACGTACCCGACCTCTTCGGCAACGCCTCCCAGACCCTGCGCTGGGCCGGTGGGAGCGCATCCGTGCCGGAGTCCGGGGCCACCGGTGCGCCGGGTGCCGGTCCGGGGGCGAGGAGTGCCAGTGAGCTCACCATCTCGAGCACGTCCCGACTGCCCTGCACCAGGGTCGCGCCCTCCCGGATGAGGACGTGGCACCCACGTGAGGACGAGGAGGAGACGGGTCCCGGAACCGCGCCGACGTGACGGGCCATGTCCTGAGCACGCCGTGCCGTCGACAGGGCACCGGAACGCGAGGAGGCCTCGACCACCACCGTGGCGGCCGCGAGCGCCGCGATGACACGGTTGCGCCCGAGGAAGCGCCACTTCGCGGGTCTCCAGGAGGGGGGCACCTCCGAGATGACGGCGCCGCGCCGCGCGATCTCCTGGAGGAGGTCGACGTGGGCGCTGGGGTACAGGTGCCCGAGACCTCCGGCCATGACAGCCGTGGTCCGCCCACCGTGGGCGGCCAGCGCGCCGCGGTGCGCGGAGGCGTCGATGCCGAACGCGCCCCCGGAGACGATGTCGATGCCCGTCTCGGCGAGCTCGAGGCCGAGGTCCGCGGCCACCCGGTTGCCGTATGCCGTGGAGGCCCGTGCCCCCACCACGGCCACGGCGGTGGCGGGCGTGGTCCCGCCCAGCACCCACAACGCGTGCGGAGCACCTGCCCCGAGGTCGTCGAGGCCCGGGGGCCAGCCCCGCTCCCCGGGGAGGAGCAGGTGTCCGCCCAGGGAGTCCATCTCGGCGAGGTCGTGCCCGGGGTCGGCGACGACGGCTCGGGCGTGCCACCGTTGCCAGGCGTCCTCCCACCCCCGTGGCCGCCCCCGTGGGTCGCGCTCGACGTCAGCGGGCAGGGGTCCGGGCTGCGGGGCGAGCGCCCATGCCACGGCCTCCTCCTCCCCCAGGGCCCGGCGCAGCGCCGTGGCGTGGAGGTCGCCGGGTTCCACCACGGCGCACCACCAGGCCGCCGCGATGCGTGGGTCGTGCGCCTCATGGGGAAGCATCGTCGTTCTCCCTCCTCAGGGTCAGTGCGTGGTGCACATCGGTGTCCTCGGGTCGGTCGTGCCCGGCCAGGTCCGCGACCGTCCAGGCCAGTCGCAGGACGCGGTCCGCCCCTCGCAGGGAGAGCACCCCGCGGTCCACGGAGCGGTCCAGGGACGCCAGGAGGGAGGGTTCCAGTCCCGAGTGCTCCCGCAGCCAGGGCCCCGGCACCCGGGAGTTGCTCGCCCACCCCCACTGCGCCCATCGTCGACGGGCCCTCTCCCGTGCGACCCGCACGCGGGCAGCGACCTCCGCCGATCCCTCCGTGGTGTCCAGGCGCAGGTCGGAGCGGCTCGGGGTGTTCATGGACACCCGGATGTCGATGCGGTCCAGGAGCGGACCTGACAGTCGCGACACGTAGCGGCGCTTCTGCACCGAGGTGCAGCTGCACTCCAGGCTGCGGGAGCCGGAGAGCCCGCAGGGACAGGGATTGGTGGCCATGACGAGTTGGAAGGAGGCCGGGTAGCGCGCCGTGGCCCGTGCCCGGTGGATCCGCACGATCCCCTCCTCCAGCGGTTGTCGCAGGGCGTCGAGGACGGCGGGTGAGAATTCTGCGGCCTCGTCCAGCAGGAGGACACCACCGTGGGCGAGCGACACGGCCCCCGGCCGGGGCATGCCGGAGCCCCCACCGATGAGTGCCGGCATGGTCGCGGAGTGGTGGGGGGACTGGAAGGGTGGCGTGCGGACCAGTCCCTCCCCCGGGGGCAGGACTCCCGCCACCGAGTGCAGTGCCGTCACCGTCAGTGCCGTCTCGTCGTCCAGGGGCGGCAACAGCGAGGTGAGTCGCGTGGCGAGCATCGTCTTGCCCGATCCGNTCGTGCGCCTCATGGGGAAGCATCGTCGTTCTCCCTCCTCAGGGTCAGTGCGTGGTGCACATCGGTGTCCTCGGGTCGGTCGTGCCCGGCCAGGTCCGCGACCGTCCAGGCCAGTCGCAGGACGCGGTCCGCCCCTCGCAGGGAGAGCACCCCGCGGTCCACGGAGCGGTCCAGGGACGCCAGGAGGGAGGGTTCCAGTCCCGAGTGCTCCCGCAGCCAGGGCCCCGGCACCCGGGAGTTGCTCGCCCACCCCCACTGCGCCCATCGTCGACGGGCCCTCTCCCGTGCGACCCGCACGCGGGCAGCGACCTCCGCCGATCCCTCCGTGGTGTCCAGGCGCAGGTCGGAGCGGCTCGGGGTGTTCATGGACACCCGGATGTCGATGCGGTCCAGGAGCGGACCTGACAGTCGCGACACGTAGCGGCGCTTCTGCACCGAGGTGCAGCTGCACTCCAGGCTGCGGGAGCCGGAGAGCCCGCAGGGACAGGGATTGGTGGCCATGACGAGTTGGAAGGAGGCCGGGTAGCGCGCCGTGGCCCGTGCCCGGTGGATCCGCACGATCCCCTCCTCCAGCGGTTGTCGCAGGGCGTCGAGGACGGCGGGTGAGAATTCTGCGGCCTCGTCCAGCAGGAGGACACCACCGTGGGCGAGCGACACGGCCCCCGGCCGGGGCATGCCGGAGCCCCCACCGATGAGTGCCGGCATGGTCGCGGAGTGGTGGGGGGACTGGAAGGGTGGCGTGCGGACCAGTCCCTCCCCCGGGGGCAGGACTCCCGCCACCGAGTGCAGTGCCGTCACCGTCAGTGCCGTCTCGTCGTCCAGGGGCGGCAACAGCGAGGTGAGTCGCGTGGCGAGCATCGTCTTGCCCGATCCGGGTTCCCCCACCAGGAAGAGGTGGTGCCCGCCGGCCGCCGCCACCTCCGCCGCGCGCCGGGCCAGTGGCTGCCCGCGCACGTCCGCCAGGTCGGGTGCGACCGTGGATCCCACCGTGGGGGCGGGGCCGTGCCGGGGTGCCGGGGCAGCGGCCCCCAGGGTGAAGGCCCGGCGGGCGGCTCCCCCTCCGAGGTCGATGACATCGGCGAGGTGGTCCAGGGCCAGCACCTCCATACCGGGCACCAGGCCCGCCTCGTGGCCGGAGGATGCCGCCACCACCGCTCGGCGGATCCCGCAGCGACTCGCCGAGACGAGGGCGGGCAGCACACCGGGCACCGCGCGCAGGCTGCCGTCCAGTCCGAGCTCGGCGAGGAAGACGGTGGACTCGGTGAGTGTCGGTGACACCTTGCCCGTGGCCACGGCGATCGAGACGGCGATCGCCAGGTCGAAGCCGCTGCCCGTCTTGGGCAGGTCGGCCGGTGAGAGGCTCACCGTGGTGCGCCGGTCCAGGGACTCCAGACCGCAGGACTGGAGGGCGGCCCGTACCCGCTCCCGTGACTCCCGCACGGAGGCATCGGGCAGTCCGACCAGGGCGAAGGAGACGAGGCCGCGGCCGACATGGGTCTCCACCTCCACGAGGTGCCCCTCGAGTCCGACCAGGCCCACGGCCAGGACGGCGGCGACGGCATTGGTGTTCGCGTCGGCACTCACCCCGACACCCCCTGCACCCACTCCACCCGGGCCCCGGCCAGGGAGACCGGGACGGCCGGGGACCGTGGGGACGAGTGGGAACGGGACCGGGGCGGCGGGGCCCCGACGGTCACCGCGACGACGTCGAGGCGCACGCGCCCGTGCACGTCATGGCAGGCCAGCCACGCGGCTGCCAGGCGTCTCAGGCGCGACACCTTGCGCGCGTCCACGGACTCCAGGGCCGTGCCCCGGGCCGCGCCGGTACGGGTGCGCACCTCCACGAAGACGAGGGCGGCCCCGCCCTCGTCCCAGGCGACGATGTCCAGCTCGCCGCGGCGCCCGTCGCGCCAGTTGCGGTCCAGGACCAGCAACCCCTCGTCCTCCAGCAGGCGGACCGCCAGGTCCTCCCCTGCCCGTCCCAGTTCCGCACGGTGTCCGGTGCGCATGTGACCACCTCCACCGGCACCATGGCAGGTGGGGGCCCCGGACGCGTCGTGCACCCGGGCGGGCTGTGGACAGGGCGGAGCGGGGGCCCGGCCCTGTGGACAGGATCAGGGGATGTCGAGCTCCGGTTTGGAGAGCTCCTCGACGTTGACGTCCTTGTAGGTGATGACACGGACGGACTTCACGAAACGCGAGGACCGGTAGATGTCCCAGACCCAGGCGTCCGTGAGGGTCAGTTCGAAGAAGACGTCCTGACCGACGGGTCGGGCCTGGACGTCGACCTTGTTGCACAGGTAGAAACGCCGCTCCGTCTCCACGACGTAGCTGAACAACCCCACCACGTCCCGGTACTCGCGGAAGAGCTCAAGTTCCAGGGCGTTCTCGTAACCTTCGATGTCCTCACTGCTCACAGTCCCATCATGCCCTCTCCCCCGGCTGCCGGCCTCATCGGGGACGTGGAGGGCCGGGCTGCACCGGCGGGGACGACGCCGGGGAGGTGCCAGGACCTGCGGTGGAGCTCACACGGACCCAACCTGCCCAGGGCCTCCACATGGGAGGGGGAGGCGTAGCCCTTGTTGTGCACCCAGTCGTAGCCGGGGTCGGGCAGGGCACACATGCGGGCATCACGTCGCACCTTGGCGAGGACCGAGGCCGCGGAGACGACCGCGCACTCGAGGTCCGCGCGCACCCGGGTCACGACGGGGACACCGGGGCCCATCGCTCCAACGGACAGCCCAGCGGGCAGGCCAGCAGCCGGTGCCGCTGCTGCGCCCTCGTACCCGTCCGCGTCGGCGTCGGCGTCGGCGTCCCAGGCTCCCTCCGCGGGGAAGAGCGTGTCCTCGGGCGGGGTCAGCCAGTCGTGGGAACCGTCCAGCAGGACGATGCCGGGCTCGACCGCTGAGGAGCGGACCTCCTCCAGTGCACGCAGACCCGCCAGGCGCAGCGCGACGATGATGCCGAAACGGTCGACCTCATCGGCACCCGCCCAACCCACGGCACTGGCCAGGACCCATTCCTCGACGGGGCCGCACAGGGCCTCGCGCCGACGCGGGGTCAGGCACTTGGAGTCCGTGAGTCCCTCGGGAGGTTCCCCGCAGGAGGCGTCCACCACTGCCACCCCGACCGCCACCGGTCCCGCCAGGGCACCGCGGCCGACCTCGTCCATGCCGGCGACCAGACCGTTCTGGGCACACAGCTCCAGCTCCACCCCACGCGAGGCCGTGCGCGGTGTGCGAGCACCGGCGCCGCGGACCGGGCGGGGGCGCGGACGCGCAGTCCCCCCTGTCGCCATGTCCCGGGTCGTCCCGCCCGTCACGGCTGCGGTACCGCCTCGAAGACCTCGCGCCCCTCCAGGGCGCGCCAGTGGGAGACGGGCCAGATCACCCATCGGGCCCGCCCCACGACGTCGTCGAGGTCCACGAAGGGCGACTGTCCGCCGGTCATGTGGTAGCGGGAGTCCGCGGAGTTCCCCCGGTTGTCCCCCATGACCCACAGGTGCCCCTCGGGAACCTGCACGTCGAAGGTGATCGTCGAGGGTGCCTGCCCCGCGGCGAGGTAGGTCTCGTCGATGGCGGTGCCGTTGACCTGGATGCGCCCGGCGGCCGTGCAGCAGGTGACGTGGTCGCCGCCGACACCGATGACGCGCTTGACCAGGGTCTGCTCCCCGTCGGCGGGCAGGAAGCCGATGAACTCCCCCACGGAACGGAGCGCCCCACCCACGCCGCCGGAGTTGGCACTTGGGAGCCAGCCCAGGGAGTCGTTGAAGACCACCACGTCGCCGCGCCGGATGTCACCCGTCCAGGCGGACACGCGGGAGACGGCGATCCGGTCGTCCTCGACCAGGGTGTCGTGCATGGAGGGAGAGGGGATCCAGAAGACCTGGACAACGAAGGCGCGCAACAGGGAGGACAGGACCACGGCGAGGAGGAGCACCAGTCCGATCTCACGCAGCCAGGGGAGGAACCCTCCCGGCGCGTCCGCGGACCTGCGCGGGGCGCGGGACCTGCGACGCGTGGGGGCCCCGCTGCGGGCCACGTGGGAGGCGGGCGGGACCGGCCGTGTCCCCGCAGGATCCTCCTGGCGATCGCCCATGTCCCCGTCCCTCTTCCCGTCCACGTGCCCAGAATAGGGGTCGGGCCCGGCACCCATGGGTGCCGGGCCCGACCTCCGCCTCACTCCGCGGCGGAGAAGTCGCGGTGCTCCTTGATCTTCGCGGCCTTGCCGTGGCGGTCGCGCAGGTAGTAGAGCTTCGCGCGACGCACGGACCCACGGGTGACGACCTCGATGTGGTCGATCGTGGGGGCGTGCACCGGGAAGGTGCGCTCCACGCCCACGCCGAAGGACACCTTGCGCACGGTGAAGGTCGAGGACACGCCGTGTCCGCGACGCGCGATCACGACGCCCTGGAAGACCTGGATGCGGGAACGGTTCCCCTCGACGATGTGCACGTGCACCTTGACGGTGTCACCGGCGCGGAAGGCGGGGATGCCCTCGCGCAGCGAGGCCTCGTCGACGACGTCCAGCTTCTGCATGTTCTCTCCTCGACGCACCTGCCGCAGGTCAGTCGCGCCAGATCGGCAGGTCCGTGCCTGCTGTACCTGTGTGGGTGCGACTCCTCGACGTCCCCCTGCGGCAGGAACCGTCCGGTCGACCCGACGTCCCAGTCTGCCACATGCCGGCCCCCGCCCCCAAGGGGGAGACGCCCACCTCACCCGGCGTGGGCAGTGACGTTGCGCACCAGGACGTCGTCGATGTTGGCGACCTCACCCACCATGAAGGTGCGCCGACCTGCCAGGGAGAAGCCGTGACGCCGGTAGAAGTTGCGCGCCCGCTTGTTCGCGATGTTGGTGCCGAGTGCCACCTGGGAGTTGCGTCCCCGGGCGGCGACATCGGCCACCGCGCGCTCCAGCAGCGCCCCGGAGACCCCTGACCCGTGCCAGTCCGGGGAGACGTAGCACTTGGAGAGGTAGGCGGCGCCGAGTTCCACGCGTCCGCGGCGCACCATCTCCGCGGGCATCCCGTCGGGGCCGGCCAGGACCGTCAGCGTGTAGCCGATGAGGGGTTCGTCGCCGCCGCGCACCTGCGCGACGAGGATGCGGTGGTCGTCGGCGTCGGCCAGCATGCGGGAGAACTCCGCCTCGGTGAGGTGGGTGTCCATGAACGCCTGGATGTCCTCCTCGGTGAGGAAGTCCGGGCAGGCCAGGGGAAAGGTCTCCCGGGCGAGCACCGCGACCTGCGCGGCCTCGTCCTCGCGGGCATGGCGGATCGTGATGTCGGCACGCCTGGGAACCAGGACCCGGCCGGCGCTGGCGAGGACCTCACGGTCGTGGATGTCCAGACGCCCCGGTTCCAGTCGCGCGACGAGGTCGGGACGCCGGTGGGCGGTGCGCACCAGGGAACAGTCCCTGCGCCACCGCGCGATGGCGGCGTGGTTGCCCCCCAGCAGCACCTCGGGGACGTCCATGCCCCGCCAGGAACGGGGGCGGGTGTAGGCGGGGTACTCCAGGAGACCCTCCTCGGAGTAGGACTCCTCCACCAGGGAGTCGGGATTGCCCACGACCCCGTCGAGGAGACGCCCGACGGCCTCCACCAGCACCAGGGCTGCGACCTCGCCGCCGTTGAGGACGTAGTCCCCAATGGAGTACTCCACGACCTCCTGCTCCTCGTCGCGGTAGTGGTCGGCGACGCGCTGGTCGATGCCCTCGTAGCGCCCGCAGGCGATGACGATCTGGTCGGCGCGGGCCAGGTCCTCCGCCACGCGTTGGGTCAGTGGGGCCCCCGACGGGGTGGGGACGGCGAGGACGCGCCGCGCGTGGTGGTCGCCCCCCGGGGTGCGCGTCGACGAGGGCGTCCCCGTGGTCGGGTCCTCGGGGAGGGGAAGGGCGAGGACGTCGTCCAGGGCGCGTCCCCACACGTCGGCGCGCATCACCATCCCGGCTCCCCCGCCGTAGGGGGTGTCGTCGACCGTGCGGTGCCGGTCATCCGTCCACTCGCGCAGGTCGTGGACACCGACCCCGAGCAGCCCCGCCTCCTGGGCACGGCCCATGAGGGAGAGGTCGAGGGCTGCGAAGTAGTCGGGGAAGATCGTGACCAGGTCGATGCGCATCAGCCCTCGCCCCCGGGGCGTGGCACGCCACCGCGGTCACCGGCGTCGATCGCCTCCGACTCGTCGAAGAGACCCCGGGGGGCGTCGATCGTCACGAACCCGCCCTCGACGTCGACGACGGGGACGATCGCGTGGACGAAGGGGACCATGACGCGCCTGCCCGCGTGGCGCACGACCAGCAGGTCCTGGGCGACGCCGGCCTGGAGGGCCACGACCTCACCCAGGTCCTCGCCCGCCGGCGTGCGGGCGTCGAGCCCGACCAGTTCGTGGGGGTACCAGGCATCCTCCTCGGGCTCCTCCTCGACGAGGAGGAGGGTGCCACGCACCGCCTCCGCGTCGGAGCGGTCGGTGACCTCGGCGAAGGTGGCCATGACCCGTCCCTTGTGCGCGCGCAGGGACTCCACCGTGAGGTGGGGGACCTCACGGGAGTCGGTGTCGAGCACGTGACCCGGCGCGAGGCGGTCCGGGTCGTCCGTGCGGATGTCGAGGTAGACCTCGCCCTTGAGCCCGTGGGGTGCACCCACGACCGCCGCAGTCAACTGCATTGCTCCCCCTCGTCTCACCCGGAACGACCGACCACCCATGGTAACCGTCGGAGTCGTCCGGACATGCGGGAGGGGCCCGGGTCTTCACCCGGGCCCCTCCCTGTCAGTCCCTCAGGACCGTGTCACTGCCGATCCGTGTCGACCACGTCGACCCGGACGGGCTCGCGCGCCGAGAGCGCCCCCATCACCGTGCGCAGTGCACGGGCCGTGCGCCCGTTGCGTCCGATGACACGCCCGAGGTCCTCGGGGTTGACCCGGACCTCGAGCAGCTGCCCGCGACGCATCGACCGCGACGAGACGCGCACGTCATCGGGGTGGTCGACGATCCCGCTGACCAGGTGGTCCAACGCGTCGGCGAGCACGGTCAGGCGTCCTCGCCGGAGTCAGCCGACTCCGCCGTCTCCGCGGACTCGGCCTCGGCGGCGGCGGCCTCAGCAGCCTTCGCCTTCTCGGCGGAGGCGGCGGCCTTGCGCTTCTCGGCAGCGGACTCGGCGGCCTTGACGGCCTCCTCGGCCTCTGCAGCCTTGTCGGCCTCGGAGACCTTCACGCGGGAGACCGCGTCGGCCTTGCCGTGGAACTTGGCGATGTCACCGGTCAGGACCAGCAGGTTGCGGACCTGGTCGGAGGGCTGTGCGCCCACCGAGAGCCAGTGCTGTGCGCGGTCGGAATCGATCTTGATGACCGAGGGCTCGCGGGTCGGGTCGTAGAGACCGACCTCCTCGATGACCCGGCCGTCACGCTTCTTGCGTGAATCGACGACGACGACACGATAGACGGGCGCATGGATCTTGCCGATGCGCTTCAAACGGATGCGAACTGCCACTGGTGTGGTCACTCCTGTTTCGAATCGGGGTGGACCGCCCACCGCGCCGGTGGGACACGGCGTGATGATTGCTCCTGGACACGGTGACGGGAGGTGAGAGGGTCCGCCCGGACCGGGTACAGCGGTCCATTGTGCCACGCACGGGCCAGACTCCCAAGCCGGCGACGCGCACCATCCCTTCCCGGCACGTGCGATCGCTCACGTGGACACCCTGACACGCTGCCTTGACGCGGACATGGAGAATGGGGGCATGACGGATCCCGGGACGACCACTGACGACCTGACCACGGCGCACGACCTCTCGACCATGGCCCGGGAGGCGGCCCTGGCCGTCGCCCCCTACCTGCGCTCGGTCGCCCGGACGGTGACCGACTTCGAGACCAAGGCCGATGTGCACGACCCCGTCACGCTCCACGACCGCCGTGTGGAGGGTGCCCTCCACGCACTCCTCGCACGCATGGTCCCCGGGTCCCGGGTGCTCGGTGAGGAGACGGGGGAGCACCTCCTGCCCGCGGAGCCCCAGAAGCTGAGCGCGGAGTTCACCGAGCACTTCCACGTGCCCACCTCACCCGAGGTCCAGGGGGCACTGCGTCGGTGCGCCGCCCTGGGCGACCGGGTGCGCTGGATCGTCGACCCGATCGACGGGACGGCGAACTTCGCGGCCGGGTTGTCCTACTTCAACACCTCCATCGGCGTCGAACTGGACGACGCCGTCGTCGCCGCTGCCGTCTCGGTGCCGATGAGCCACGAGGTGTTCGTGGCGGATGCCGACCGGTGCTGGTTGGAGGGTCCCGGGGGGAGGATCGACCTGAGGGCCGACGGACCCGCCCGGGAGGACCACGCCCTCCTCATGTCCTACTACCCGAACCGAGCCGCACTCACCGGGCACCCCGCGCGCAGCCTCGACCACGAGACGCGCCTCGCGGGGGCCTACCAGGCGATCCGACGTCCGGGCGCCTGCGCCCTGGACCTCGCCATGGTGGCCGCCGGGTGGTGCGGGGCGATGATCGGCACCTCCTTCAAGCCGTGGGACGTGGCAGCCGGCATCCACCTGGTGCGTGTCGCCGGTGGACGCGTCCTCAACCTCCCGCTCGGCACCGACCTGCCCGAGGGCCTCCGCCCCGGGATCGTGGCCTCCGCCCGACAGCTCGACGCCGCCACCGCCCGCGGGATCCTCCGGGAACTCGACGAGGACGCGCACTGACCCGGGGTGCGCCTCCCCGACACCTCGAGGCTCACCCCATTCGGCACCCGGAGCACGCGTCGGCCCCCCGCGCCGTCGTGACCATCCTGTGACCTGGAGCGGCCGGAACCGGGACCTTCTGCACATGCGTTCACACCGGTTGCGCATATTCTCAAGAGTGTCAAGCACCACACTCGTCGACGAGGAGTACGGACCGTGAACACCTCCACCCAGACCCAGCCACAGACCCGGACCCAGACCCCGCGAACCGTTCCCGTCGGGACCCGAGCGACCCCCGGGAGCAGAGGGAAGAACACAGCCGACCCGGCCGCCCGGACCGCACCGACCACCCCGATCCCCCCACTCACGGCACCGTCGGGGATCTTCTCCTGCGCGCCCGCCGTGCCGCGCGTGCCTGGGAGTCACTGGACCAGGCACAGACCGATGCCATCGTGCGCGCAGCAGCCCGGGCCGCAGCGGATGCAGCCCACTCCCTGGCCTCCGTCGCCGTCGAGGAGACCCGGCGCGGCAACGTCACGGACAAGGAGGCCAAGAACCTCTTCGCCGCGACGACCGTCGCCGAGGACCTCCTGTCCCAACCCACCGTCGGCGTCATCGAGGTCGACGAGCAGCGCGGCCTCACCCACATCGCCGAGCCGGTCGGTGTGGTCCTCGCCCTCACACCGGTGACGAACCCGACCTCGACCGCCGTCTTCAAGTCGCTGCTGTGCCTGAAGACCCGCAACCCCGTGGTCTTCGCCTTCCACCCCTCCGCCCAGCGCTGCTCAGCGGAGGCCGCACGCACCGTGCGCGACGCCGCCGTGGCCGCGGGAGCGCCACGGGACTGCATCCAGTGGGTGGAGGAGCCGGACATGGCGACCACCCGTGAACTCCTCGCCTCCCCGGAGATCTCCATGGTCCTGGCCACCGGCGGGAATGCCATGGTGCACGCCGCCTACTCGAGTGGGCACCCCGCCATCGGGGTGGGCGCCGGCAACGTCCCCGCCTACGTCCACGCCTCCGCCGACGTCGAGCGCGCGGTGGGCGACATCGTGGCCTCCAAGACCTTCGACAACGGGATGATCTGCGCCTCCGAGCAGGCCGTCATCATCGACGAGGCCGTCTGGGAACGCGCCGTGTCCGCCTTCCTGGCCCTCGGCGTGCACCTCACCGACTGTGCGGAGACGCGGGCCCTGGAGGAGCTGCTCTTCGGGACACACTCCGGGGCACCCGGGGTCGAGGAGGCCCGACTCCGCCCGGACGTCGTGGGACAGTCCGCCCCCGAGCTGGCCCGACGGGCCGGTCTGGGTGTCGCCCCCTCCACGACGGTGCTCGCCTCCCTCGTCCCCGCGGTCGGGCGGGAGCACCCGCTCTCACGCGAGAAGCTCTGCCCGGTCCTCGCCGTCATCCGCGTGCCCACCACCTCTGCGGGCATCGAGGCGGCCGGACGCATGGTCGAGCTCGACGGGATGGGGCACACCGCGGTCGTCCACACCGAGGACCCCGAGGTCGTGGACCTGTTCAGTGCCCGTGTGCCGGCCGTGCGGATCCTCGTCAACGCACCCGCGGCGCTGGGAGCCATCGGGGGGATCTACAACGCGTTGACGCCCTCACTGACCCTCGGGTGCGGTGCCTTCGGCCACACCTCCGTGTCCGACAACGTCACGGCCCGCCACCTGCTCAACGTCAAGCACGTCGCCCACAGGAGGATGCCCGTGACGGTGCACGCCTGAACACGGGGAGGACACGCACGGGGAGAGGTCCTCCCGCCCCTCAGTGCTCCGCGCCAGCCGCCACCCGGACACCCCGCAGGACCACGGCACGCGGGTGCGCCAACGTGGAGAGGTCCTGGCGGGGGTCCTCCCCGAGGACCACCAGGTCCGCACACGCCCCGGGGAGGAGCGACTCCAGTCCCAGCGTGTCGCGTGCCCGCCAGGTGGCCAGGTCCAGGATGCGGGCGGGTTCCACACCGACCGCTCGCCAGAGGGCGAACTCCGACGCAATGGTCCCGTGCTCCTGGTAGCCACCGGAGTCGGTGCCGGGCAGCACGTGCACACCGGAGGCGAAGAGCCGTTCCGCGTGGTCACGGCGCCCACGGTGCATGGCGCGCATGGTGGCACCGTAGCGTGGGTACCGGTGACCGGCACGGTCCGCGAAGTCGGCGAAGAGCTCGACCTGCAGGAGGGTCGGCGTGACGGTGACACCCCGCGCCGCGGCCTCGGCGAGCTGGTCGTCATCCATGCCGGTGCCGTGCTCGATGTCGTCGACCCCGGCCTCGATGAGGTCGTCCACGGCGGTGTGGGAGAAGCAGTGGGCCGCCACCCGCGCTCCCTCGGCGTGCGCCGCGGCAACCGCGTCGACGAGGACGTCCCGGGGCCACAGGGGCTCCAGGTCGGAGTCCGCACCACCCGAACGGTCGATCCAGTCGGCGACGATCTTCACCCACCCGTCCCCCGCCCGCGCCTGCCGGGCGAGCTCCGCGGGCAGCAGACCGGGGTCCTTCACCTCCACCGCCAGGTCCCGGATGTAGCGTCTGGGCCGGGCGACGTGACGGCCCGCACGGACGAGGAGAGGCAGGTCGCCGCGGTCCTGCACCCAGGAGTTGTCCACCGGCACCCCGCAGTCACGCACGGCCAGGACCCCGGAGTCCCTGTCGGCCACGGCCTGGCGTTCCTGTTCCTCCGGCCCGGCCGGACCCGAGGACCCGATCCCGATGTGGCAGTGGACGTCGACCAGACCGGGCAGCGCCCACCCGGTGAGGTCCGCCCGGATGCCGGCCGCGGGCCCGTGGAGGCGTTCCACGCGCCCGTCACGGACCTCCCAGGTGCCCTGGACCCACGTCGCGGGCGCTGCTGCTCCACCGGTGGTGTCCGTGGGGGGACGGGAGCCGACCCCGTCGGCCCGGGCGGGGCCGGGGACGGCGACGTCGTCACGCCACAGCATCCACCCGGAGAAGATCACCTCATCGCCCCTGGAGCATCCGCCTGATGTCGTCGGGGAGGTCGTCCATGGTGGGGCGCGCCTGGACGGGGGCCGGCTCCGGCTCGCCCAGCCCGAAGGAGGAGCCCGCCACCGGTGCCTGCGGGGCGCCGCCGCGCTGGTCCTTGGGCAGGAGCGCCTCGAGTTCCTGCTGGCGGCGCTTGGCGGGATTGCCGGAACGCGCCTTCTTCTTCACACGCGCCTTCTGGGCGGCGGCCTTCTTTGCCTGCGCCCGCTGCTTGGCGCGACCGCCCTGCCCCGGCATCGAGCCCATCCCCGGCATCCCACCGCCCTGGCCCATCTGGCTCATCATGGCCTTGGCCGCGTCGAAGCGCTTGACCAGCGCGTTCACCTCGGAGACCGTCGTCCCGGAGCCGCGGGCGATGCGGGAGCGCCGCGACCCGTTGAGGATCTTGACGTCGGCACGCTCGGCGGGTGTCATGGAGCGCACGATCGCCTCGACGCGGTTGACCTCGCGTTCGTCGAAGTTCTCCAGCTGGTCACGCATCTGTGCCATGCCGGGGACCATGCCGAGGATCTTCTTCATGGAGCCCAGCTTGCGGATCTGCTGGAGCTGGGAGAGGAAGTCGTCGAGGGTGAGCTCCCCGGACATGGCCCGGGCGGCGACCTTCTCGGTCTCCTCCTGGTCCATGCGTTTCTCGGCCTGCTCGATGAGCGTGAGCACGTCACCCATGTCGAGGATGCGCCCCGCCATGCGGTCCGCGTGGAAGCGCTCGAAGTCGTCGAGGCCCTCGCCGGTGGAGGCGAAGAGGATGGGGGCCCCGGTCACGCCACGCACCGACAGGGCGGCGCCACCGCGGGCGTCACCGTCGAGCTTGGAGAGCACGACACCGGTGAACCCCACACCGTCGCGGAAGGCGGTGGCGGTCTGGACGGCGTCCTGACCGACCATGGCGTCCAGGACGAACATCGTCTCGTCGGGGTGGACGGCGTCACGGATCGCGATCGCCTGGTCCATCATCTCCCGGTCGACACCGAGACGTCCGGCGGTGTCGACGATGACCACGTCGATGCCGGAGTGCCGGGCGTGCTCCACACCGGTGCGGGCGACCTCCACCGGGTCGCCCACGCCGTTGCCGGGTTCGGGAGCCCAGACGGGGACGCCGGCCCTCTCCCCCACGACCTGCAGCTGCTGGACGGCATTGGGGCGCTGGAGGTCGGAGGCCACGAGGAGGACCGACTTGCCCTCCTCACGCAGCCACTTGCCGAGCTTGCCCGCCAGGGTCGTCTTGCCCGCGCCCTGGAGGCCGGCGAGCATGAAGACGGTCGGCCCGGTGGCCGCGAAGTGCAGCTCCCGGGTCTCGCCCCCCAGGATCTCCACGAGCTCGTCGTGGACGACACGCACCACCTGCTGGCCGGGGTTGAGGCCCTGGGCACGCGCGGCGCCGCGGGCCTTCTCCCGCACCTTCGAGGTGAACTCGCGCACGACGGGCAGGGCCACGTCGGCATCGAGGAGGGCACGGCGGATCTCGGAGATCGTCCGGTCGACATCGGCCTCGGTGAGGACGCCGCGACCCCGCAGCTGCTTGAAGGACTGACCCAATCGGTCGGAGAGGTTCCCGAACACGTGCATCCCACTTCCGGGCGAGGAGGGCTGGACTGACTGCCCACCAGACTAGCGCACCCCGCTGGGGCGTCCCCGCCGGGGCGTCCCCGCCGGGCCGGGGCGCACGGAGGGGATGGGGGCGGACCAGGTCCCACCCGGGTCCACCGCCCCGCTCAGTCGGTGAGGACCTCCCAGCAGGCGCGCGCCAGTCCGTTGACCAGGCTCGCCCGCCAGGGGTTCCACGCCTTGTCACCCGCCGCCACCGAGTCCGCCCGGGTGAGGGCGATGAGGGTGGCCAGGCGCTGGGGGTCGTGGCCGGAAGCGTCCAGGACGAGGTCGATCGTGGCCGGGTCAGCGGGGTCGCGCGAGGTGGCGGCCTGGGCGAGGACGAGGTGGTTCTCCACCAGTGAGGTCACGGTCCCCACGAGTTCGGGGAAGCCCATGCGGTCGAGGACCGTCGGGACCAGTTCTGCACCCTCGTGGGGGTGGTCGATGCCTCCCCCGGGGGGACGCTTGCCGATGTCGTGCAGCAGGGCCGTGAGCAGTGCTGTCGTGCGGTCGATGACGGAGCGGTCGAAGGGCGGGAGCCAGTCGGCGTTGCCGGCGAGCATCTCCCCCATCTCGGCCACGGTGCCCACGCAGTGGCGGTCCACCGTCCAGCGGTGGAACTCGGCACGCTGGGGGCGCGAGCGCAGTGCCTCCCACTCGGGGATCCACGCGCTGGGCAGGCCCGTCGCGTCCAGGGCGAACCACGCGGGGATGACGCCCCGACCCGTGCCGATGAAGTCGACGAAGAGGTGGGCTCGCCGCGACGTCCACACGGACTCCCCCGACATCAGGCCCGCACCGACGGCGGCACGGATGTCCTCCAGTGTGGCGGCGGAGGGCAGCATGCCCGTGCGCGCAGCCGCACCCGCCAGCTCCAGCACCGCGGAGGGGTCACGCGAGGCCTCGGCCTCCGTGAAGACGAGGGAGGAGTCCGACACGGCGATGCCGAAGCCGAGCTCGTCGAGGTGGGCGACCTTCCTGCGACCACGCGGGGACCGCGGGCTGAGGATCCTGCGCCTGAGCCCTCCCGGGCCCCACGCCTCCCGCGCGCCGAGGGCCCGCTGGACGACGCCGTCGGTGGCCTCCGAGATCGAGGCCCCTGCAGCGCTCACCAGTCGCATGAGGTCGGTCTCCGCGTCCCCGCCCGTGAGGCCGAGGTCCTGGGCCACGTCGGACTGGTGGGCGCGCAGGAGCTTGGCGGTGTGGCGTCTCGTGACGCGCTGCAGGGCGTCCTGCACGTCGCAGAGCAGGGCGGCGGCGTCCTCGACACGGTCGTGGGGGTAGTCGGTGAGCCAGGTGGCCGCCAGGGCCCGCATGAGGTTGAGGTCGCGCAGACCCCCCTTGCAGGACTTGAGGTCGGGTTCGTTGACCAGGTCGATGTCGCCGTCGTGCTCCCAGCGCTCCCGCGCACCGGAGAGGAGTTCGTCGACACGGGTGGGTGCCGCCTTGCGCAGGTCGGCGCCGACTGCGGTGCGCACCGCCTCGGTGAGCTCCCGGCTGCCGGCCACGTGGTGGAGGTCCAGCAGGCCGGTGAGGGCGGGCAGGTCCGTGCGCGCGACCTCCCGGCACTGCTCGGGGGTGCGCACCGAGTGGTCGACTGCGACGCCCGAGTCCCACAGGGGGTAGAGCAGGTGTTGGACGAGTTCGTCGATGCGTCCCTGCAGACGTCGGGGCAGGTCGTGGAGGACGACGACGTCGATGTCGGAGGTCGGTCCGCCCTCGCCCCGGGCGAAGGAGCCGACGATCGCCAGTGCCACGGGACCGATGTCGAGGTCCTGGGTGGCGTCCCTCCACACGGACTGCAGGTGGTCGGTGACCGACTGCTGGACCGCGCGCCGGTAGGCCCTGCCCGGACCCGGGACCCAGTTCCCGTCCTCGACGGGGCGGGGGGGTTCCAGGTCGAGCAGGGCCTGACCGAGCGTTGGTGTCACTGGTGTGTTCACGACCTCACAGAGCTGAGGGGCCGGACTCGCCGGTGCGGACACGGATGACGTCGTCGACGGGGCTGACCCAGATCTTGCCGTCCCCGATGTTACCCGTACGGGCAGCACCGGAGATGGCCTCGACCGCGGCGGGGACCTCGTCGTCACGGACCAGGGTCTCGAGGCGGATCTTCGGGACGACGGTGACGGCGTACTCCGCACCGCGGTAGACCTCGGTGTGCCCCTTCTGGCGGCCCGTCCCCGATGCCTCGGAGATGGTCGCCCCGGTGAGGCCGATGGCCTCGAGGGCCTCGCGGACGGGGTCGAGACGGTAGGGCTGGATGATCGCGGTGATGAGCTTCATGTCGGTTCCCTTCAGGACAGACGCGCCGCGGCGGTCGGGTTCTCGTAAGCGGTCTCTGAGTGCTCTGAGAGGTCGATGCCGCGGGTCTCGGCCTCGGGGCTGATCCTCCACCCCATCGTGGCCTTCAGTGCGTATCCAATGATGCCAGTGATCACGCCCGAGAAGACGACGGCGATCACGGCAATGAGGATCTGGGTGATGAGCAGTCCGATTCCGCCACCGTAGAACAGGCCGCCGTCAGTGGCGAGGAAGCCGATGAGGACCGTGCCGGTGAGGCCACCGACCAGGTGGACACCGACGACGTCCAGGGAGTCGTCGTAGCCGAGCTTGAACTTCAGGCCGACGGCCAGGGCGCACAGGGCACCCACGATGAGGCCCAGGATGGTGGCCCCGATCGGGTTGAGGGCGCCCGCTGCCGGGGTGATGCCGACCAGGCCCGCGACGATGCCGGAGGCCGCACCCAGCGACGTGGCGTGGCCGTCACGCACGCGCTCGGTGAGCATCCAGCCCAGGACCGCTGCTCCGGCGGCGACCGTGGTGTTGACCCAGGCCATGCCGGCCAGGGCGTCCGCGGTGAAGGCCGAGCCGGCGTTGAAGCCGTACCAGCCGAAGAGCAGGAAGGCGGCGCCCATCATGACGAAGGGCAGGTTGTGGGGGCGCATGGCCTCGGTGCCGAAACCGGGGCGCTTGCCGATGATCAGGGCGAGCACCAGACCTGCGACGCCGGCGTTGATGTGGACCACGGTGCCACCGGCGAAGTCGATGGGTGCCACACCGGTGAGGGTCGCGATCGGGCCGTCGGCGGAGAGCAGACCACCACCCCACACCATGTGGGCCATCGGGAAGTAGGCGAAGGTCACCCACAGGGCGACGAAGACCAGCCACGAGCCGAACTTGACGCGCTCGGCCAGGGAGCCCGAGATCAGGGCGACGGTGATGATGGCAAACGTCATCTGGAAGGCGACGCCCACCCAGTTCGGCACGCCGTTGGCGTCCAGGGCGGAACCATCGAAGGAGCCGAGCAGACCGAACTGCTCGAAGGGGTTGGCGAAGATGCCGGCGACATCGGAACCGCCGTAACTCATCGACCATCCCCACAGGGGGTAGACGACAGCGACGACGGCCAGGACGCCGAAGGACATCATCATCATGTTGAGGACGGACTTCGTGCGGCTCATGCCGCCGTAGAACAGGGCAAGCGCTGGGGTCATCAGGAGGACCAGCGATGCCGAGGTGAGCATCCAGGCGGTTGCGCCTGTGTCGAGTGTGTCCACGGGAGTGCCTTCCGGGTCGGAAAACTGACTCCCTGAAGATACCCAGAATGATTTGCCTAATCTTTACTCATCCACGATGTGGACGAGACACCCTTTACTTTCCGACGATGGCATTGACGAAATCCTGGGCATCGAAGGGGGCGAGGTCATCGGCACCTTCACCCAGACCCACGAACTTGACAGGGACTCCCAGTTCCCTCTGGACGGAGACGACGATGCCTCCCTTGGCGGAGCCGTCCAACTTGGTGAGCACGATGCCCGTGACGTCCACGACCTCGGCGAAGACCTGCGCCTGGCGCATCCCGTTCTGCCCCGTCGTGGCGTCCAGCACCAGCAGGACCTCGTTGACGGGGGCACGACGTTCCATGACCCTCTTCACCTTGCCGAGCTCGTCCATGAGTGTCGACTTCGTCTGCAGGCGACCCGCCGTGTCGACCATCACCACGTCGACCCCCCTCTCCGTCCCCTCACGCACCGCGTCGAAGGCCACCGACGCGGGATCGGCCCCGTCACGCTCGGAACGCACGACGTCCACCCCGACCCGGTCGCCCCAGGTGACGAGCTGGTCGGCGGCAGCGGCGCGGAAGGTGTCGGCGGCACCCAGGAGCACGGTGTCCCCCTCGGCCACGAGGAGTCGCGCGAGCTTGCCCACGGTGGTCGTCTTGCCGGTGCCGTTGACGCCGACCATGAGGACCGTCGCGGGCAGGAGCGCGCCGCTGTCGTCGGTGGCACGGTCCAGGTGCAGTGAGCGGTCCATGCCGGGGTCGACGAGGTCGAGGAGCTCCCGGGCGAGGATCTCGCGCACCTGGTCCGGGTCCTGCGTGCCCTGCACCTTGACCTCGGTGCGCAGGGCGGCCATGAGGTGCTCGGTGGCGGGCAGTCCGAGGTCCGCCATGAGCAGCGTGTCCTCGATCTCCTCCCAGTCCTCCGCCGTCAGGTCGCCGCGCGAGAGGACACCGAGGAGGGCGGTGCCGATGGCGCCGGAGCGGGCGAGCCGGGCACGGAGACGCCCGAGTCGGGAGGGCACCGACTCGGGGACCTCGACGGTCTCGGTGGGCACCGGCACCGCGGTGGGTTCCCCGACGGGGGGCGCGGGGGTCGCGGGCGCCTCCTCCTCGGGCGGGCGGACCGCGGGGGGCACCTCGCGCTCGACGGGTGGCTCCACCCGGGGGGGACGAGGGCGACGCAGGGCCCACACGACCACGGAGACGAGCAGCACGACCGCGAGGACCGCGACCGCGATGCCGACGGGCGTCTGGAGGAAGTTCAGCAGTGCATCCATGACCCCATCATCCCCCACCACGGGCGTCTGCCTCCACCTCCCGGTAGGGGGGTCGTGGGTGGTGCTGGGAGGTCCTGCGGGACGGACCCGACCTCAGCGTCCGGAGTCCGCAGCACCCCCGGCGTCGGGCCGCTCACCCGCCCGCTCCGAGCCACGCGCGGCCTGGAGGCGCTCGATGCGCTCCGCGGCGCTCTCGAGGTGCTCGTACCCGGGGATCTCCTCGGGCTCG
>NZ_LT700212.1:105609-110779 GCF_900155435.1 Actinomyces provencensis
CGCGGTCCGCCCGCCCGAGGAGGAGGCGCCCGCGACCCCCGCGCCCCCCGTCGGGGAACCCACCGCGGGCGCCTCCTCCTCGGGCGGGCGGACCGCGGGGGGCACCTCGCGCTCGACGGGTGGCTCCACCCGGGGGGGACGAGGGCGACGCAGGGCCCACACGACCACGGAGACGAGCAGCACGACCGCGAGGACCGCGACCGCGATGCCGACGGGCGTCTGGAGGAAGTTCAGCAGTGCATCCATGACCCCATCATCCCCCACCACGGGCGTCTGCCTCCACCTCCCGGTAGGGGGGTCGTGGGTGGTGCTGGGAGGTCCTGCGGGACGGACCCGACCTCAGCGTCCGGAGTCCGCAGCACCCCCGGCGTCGGGCCGCTCACCCGCCCGCTCCGAGCCACGCGCGGCCTGGAGGCGCTCGATGCGCTCCGCGGCGCTCTCGAGGTGCTCGTACCCGGGGATCTCCTCGGGCTCGATGTAGGCGGAACCGTTCTGGGCGCCGGCCGCCAGCATGTCCTCCAGGGACACCTCCTGGGGATCGACGTCGTCGAGGACCACACCCTCGTCCTCCAGCTCCGTCCACGAGGCGGGCTGGTTGCGCAGGTGCGACTTCCACTGGTCGGCGGGCCGCCGGGTGACCGCGAGCGCGATGATGACGCCGACGGCCACGACGAGCACGACGACGACGGTCAGGACGATGACGGCGACTCCTTCGAACATGTCCCCACGTTCCCATGCGGCCGCCCCGGCCGTCGAGGCCACACCCCACACGTGTCCGTTCTGCAATCATGACGCGCCTCACGGCCGTGTGGCCCACCGGGTGTCACTCCTTGGCGGTGACCTCCAACAGCGCGTCGCCCACGGCCACGGTCCCCTCGGCCACCTCGGTGACGGAGGCGAACCTGCGGTGGTTCGTGACGATGACCGGCGTGACCAGGGAGTACCCGGCCGCCTCGATGACGGCGCGGTCGAAGGTCACCAGTGGGTCACCCTCGGCCACGACCTGCCCGGCGGACACGTGGACGTCGAAGCCCTTGCCGTCCAGGTTCACGGTGTCGATGCCGACGTGGATGAGCAGCTCGATGCCGGAGTCCAGCTTGAGGCCGAAGGCGTGACCGGTGGCCTGGGCGACGACGACCTTGCCGGCCGCGGGCGCGTGCACCGTGTCCCCGCTCGGCTCGATCGCGGCACCCGGGCCNCAGCTCCGTGCGGGGGTCCGCCCAGTTCGGGATGACGCCGATGGTGCCCATGAGCGCCATGAAGGTGATGAACAGCGAGGCGCCGAGCAGTGCGCCGAGGATGGGCCGGAAGGAGTCGGAGAGGAACTCGAAGAGGGAGTCGAGCCAGGCGACCTTGCCACGCGGGCCCTTGGCCCGCTCCGCGGCCTTGGTCGCCGCGGCCACGTCCGCCGCGCTCGCACCCCGGGACATCTCCGGCAGTGCCTGGATGTCGTTGAAGACGTTCTGGACACCGCCCCCGATGACGACCTGGAAGCGGTCGCCGGTCTGGGGAACTGCCCCCATGACACCCGGGATCGCCTCGATCTGGGACTGGTCGATCCCGCTGGCGTCGCGCAACTGGAACCTGAGCCTCGTCGCACAGTGCGTGAGGGAGACGATGTTGCCCGGTCCCCCGACCCCTCGGACGATCTCGCTGGCCGTCGATTCCGACATCCCTGCCCCACTCCCCGGGGCGGCGCCTCGCGTCGCCCCTGTGTCCGGACGTTCCGACAGGGGACAATGTATCGGAGCCCCGCCGACGGGGAGGGTGATTCCGACACGTGGCCCCGCTCAGTGCCTCCCTGCCGTGGCGGGTGCTCCGGAGAGCCTCTGGGAGACGACGCGGGTCACTCCGTCACGCATCGTGACCCCGTAGAGGGCGTCGGCGATCTCCATCGTGCGTTTCTGGTGCGTGATGACGATCAACTGGCTGCTCTGCTGGAGCTCGCGGAAGATCTCCAACAGGCGCGAGAGGTTGACGTCGTCCAGGGCGGCCTCGACCTCGTCCATGACGTAGAAGGGCGAGGGACGCGCCTTGAAGATCGCCACCAGGAACGCCAGTGCCGCCAGGGAACGCTCACCACCGGAGAGCAGGGAGAGCCTCTTGACGCGTTTGCCCGCGGGGCGGGCCTCGATCTCGATGCCGGTGGAGAGCATGTCCTCGGGCTCGGTGAGGACCAGGTTGCCCTCGCCGCCGGGGAAGAGCACCTCGAAGGTGTGGGCGAACTCGCGCTGGGTGTCCTGGAAGGCCTTCGCGAATGCCTCCTCGACCAGGGTGTCGACGTCGTCGATGATGTGGAGCAGGTCCGCCTTGGAGGACTTGAGGTCCTGGACCTGGCTGACGAGGAACTCGTGGCGTCGCGAGAGGGCCTCGTGCTCCTCCAGGGCCAGGGGGTTGACCCGCCCCAGACGCTCGAGTTCGCGTCGCGCGCGTTCCAGGAGTCGCTCCTGCTCCTCCCGCACGAAGGGGACCAGCACGGGCCCGGCACCCTCCGACCCGTCCGCCTCCGCGTCCGCCTCGACCCCGTGGGTCGTGCCGTCCCCGGGGTCGAGGACGGGGACGAGGTTGTGGGGGCCGTACTCCTCGATGAGCTGGTCCGGTTCGAGGCCGACCTCCTCCACGATGCGGGCACGGAGCTGTTCCATGCGCAGGTCGAGCTCGGCGCGCGCGATCTCGTCGCGGTGCCCCACCCCGGTGACCTCGGTCAGCTCCCGGGTGAGGGTGTCGATGCGCCCGCGCACCTCGTGGACGCGTCGGGAGGTCTGCTCTCGCGCCTCCTCGGCGGCGGTGCGCTCCTGATCGGCACGTGCCAGGGCACCTGCGGCGGCGGCGACCCACCGCTGCGCCAGTCCCGCGACCTCCCGTGTGCGCTCCAGACGGGACAGTCGCAGCGCCTCGGAACGCTCCCGGCGCACGAGCTCCTCACGTGCGCGGGCCGCCCCCTGGCGCAGTGCGCGCGCCCGGCCCTGGGCCTGGCGGGAACGTTCCTCCGTCGTGCGCAGGGCGAGGCGACGCGTGGTCTCCTCCTCCCTGGCGGCGCGCGCCCGGGCAGCGCACTCCTCGGCGTGGTGCTGGGCCCGGGAGAGGTCCTCGTCCGGCACGATGCCGGTGGAGGCACCCAGGCGTTCCTCCGCCTCCAGCACCTGCTGCTGAGCCCATTCGACCTGTTCCTGCGCCCTGCGGACCCCGGCCAGCGAACGCTCCGTCTCCGCGGCGGCGGCACTGGCGGCGGAGGCGGCACGGGCCGCGGCCTCGGTGGCACGTGCACGCTCCGCGTCCTGGGCGCGCAGGGAGCGCAGCGCCTCGTTGGTGGCGTGCACCGCGGCGTCCAGGTCCGCGGTGGCGTCGACGAGGGCGGCCTCCGCCGCGTGTTCACGCCCGAGTGCGGCGCGCGCCCCGGAGACCGCCTCCTCGTGCTGGGCGTGGAGGGTGAGCACCGAGGTCCCCCCGGCGCCCGCACCCACCACGGCGCCGTCGCGCAGGACGTCCCCGGCACCGGTGGCCACCACCCGGACCCCCGGGAGCCCCAGCAGGGCCGGGACCTGGTCGAGATCGGCGCAGACGACCGCCCCGTCCAGCATCTCCTCCAGCGGCAGCGCCGCCTCGCTGCGGGGCGTGATGACGTCGAGGGCCCAACGGGCCCCGTGGGGCAACGTCGCGCGGGGCGGGGAGGTGTGTCCCGTCGCCCCGGAGCCCTCCTCCGCCCCCGGGTCCGCCAGCAGCATGCGCACGCGCCCCGCCCCTCGTGCGCGTGCGTCCCGCAGCCGGTCGACGGCAGTACCCAGCGCATCCGCCACGGCGGCGTCGGCGAAGGGGGCGAGCAGGGCGGAGACCGCGTCCTCCCAGCCCTGCTCGACGCGGAGGAAGGAGGGGACCTCCCCGAGGATCCCGGGCTGGTGGACGAGGTCCGCGGTGGCGTCCTCCGGGGTGAGGGACTCCGCCAGGGTGTCACGCCGGGCCTCCCAGCGCGCCCGCTGCGCGCGCGCCTCCCGCTCCTCCGCGAGGAGTGCGTCCACCCGTGCCCGCGCCGCGTCGCGGGCGGCAGCTGCGCGGGTGTGGGCCGTCGCAGCGGGATCCTGCCCGTCCTCAGGGGGCGCCGGCGTCCCCGCGGACCTGCGCTCGGCCTCCTCCTGCCGGGCACGTGCGGCCTCGTGGAGCTCCGTGGCCCGGCCGGCCTCGGCACGGGCGGCCTCCAGGCGCGACCGCGCCGAGGACACGTCGCCGGTGAGCCGGGCGACCTTCTCCCGGTGGTCGGCGAGCACCCGGTTGACCCGGGCGAGTTCACGGGCGGCGCTCTCCTCGGCGGACTCCGCCTCCTCCCGGGACGTGCTCGCCCCCTCCAGGGCGCCGCGCGCGGCCTCCACCTGCGTGAGGAGCTCCGTGTCCTCGGCGGTGGCCTCCTGCGCCCGGCGCTCCAGGTCGTCCGGGTCCTCGCCCTGCGGTGGGGCGGGCGGCACGGAGAGGGCCGAGACCCGTTCGGCGGCGAGCATGGCGGTGGCGGCGAGGCGTTCGTGCAGCGTCGTCAGCTCACGCCAGGCCGAGGTGGCGGACTCCAGACGGGGGTTCGAGGCACGCTCCTGCTCGCCGACCGCCTCCAGGGCCCCACGCTCACGGGCGAGCTCCGCGGTGAGTGACTCGAGGCGCCGGGCGAGGGCGCGGTCGCTGTCCTCCTGGGCGGCCAGCCGGTCCTGCATGCCCTGGAGGTCATCGGCGAGCAGACGCGCACGCGCGTCGCGCAGCCGTGCCTGGATGGCGGAGGCCCGACGCGCGGCACGGGCCTGCCGGGCCAGGGGCTTGAGTTGTCGGTGGATCTCATTGGTCAGGTCGAGCACGCGGACCAGGTTCTGGTCCATGTCGGCGAGCTTGCGCAGTGCGCGGTCCTTGCGACGGCGGTGCTTGAGCACGCCGGCGGCCTCCTCGATGAAGCCGCGTCTCTCCTCAGGTGTGGAGGAGAGGATCGCGTCGAGCTGCCCCTGCCCGACGATGACGTGCATCTGGCGTCCCATGCCGGTGTCGGAGAGGAGCTCCTGGATGTCCAGGAGGCGGGCGGGGGCACCGTTGATGGAGTACTCCGAACCGCCGCCGCGGAACAGGGTGCGCGAGATCGTCACCTCGGAGTAGTCAATGGGGAGGGCACCGTCGGTGTTGTCGATGGTGAGCTCCACCTGGG
>NZ_LT700212.1:110792-114428 GCF_900155435.1 Actinomyces provencensis
GCGCCCGAGGTCGCGGGGGCGGCAGCGCCGTCCTCGTCGGCGGGGACGGGTGCGACGGCCACCGGTGAGGCAGCGGCGGCCCGGGCCGCCTTCGCCGCCTCGAACTCGGCCTTCTGCTCGGGGGTGCGGTAGTCGGAGATGATCACGAGCACCATCGAGGTGAAGAAGGCGGCCGCCACCGCGGTCGCGTAGAGGGGGATGTTGTTGAAGGCGGGGATCGTCAGCAGCGAGGTGAAGACGAACGCGTGCGTCGTGATGCCGTGGGGCAGACCCAGGACCATGGAGCCCACACCGATGATGACACCGCCGGTGAGGCAGCCCACCAGCATGCGGGGGTAGATCCGCTTGTAGCGCAGGTGGATGCCGTAGAGGGAGGGTTCCGAGATGCCCCCGAGGAGGCCGGCGGCCAGGGCACCGGTCGCGGTCTGGCGCATCTGTGTGTCCTTGGCCCGTGCCGCGATGACGAGGACACCCGCAGTGGCCCCGAAGCAGGCGAAGTTCCAGGCGCCCATGGGCCCCTGGATGTAGTCGTAGCCGAGGTTCTGGATGTTGAGCAGCATGATGGCGTTGATCGGCCAGTGCAGGCCCAGCGGCACCATGAAGGGGTAGAGCAGGGGGATGACGATCGCGAAGATGAACGGGGAGAAGTTGTTGATGGCACTGAGCAGGTTGGCCAGACCGGCACCGACGTAGACGCCGATGGGACCGATGAGGAAGGCCATCAGCGGGATCATGACCAGCATCGAGAGGAAGGGCACGAAGATCAGCTGGACGTTCTCAGGGATCACCCTGCGCAGGAGCTTGTAGAGGGGCCCCAGGACCGCAGCCATGAGCAGTGGCGGGAACACCTGGGAGGAGTAGTCGAAGATCGTCAGGGGCAGCCCGAGGACACGCACCACATGGATCTCCGAGCCCCACAGGGTCAGCGTCTCGGCCTGCTCCCCCATCTGGGTGAATCCCGGCAGCATGACGACCGCCATGACGGCGAAGCCGATCCAGGGGTCCACGTCGAGCTTCTTGGACGCGTTGTAGGCGACCATGAGGGGCAGGAAGACGAAGACGGACTTCCACGCCAGGTTGACGAACTGCCACGACGGGCTCAGCTCCGTGCGGGGGTCCGCCCAGTTCGGGATGACGCCGATGGTGCCCATGAGCGCCATGAAGGTGATGAACAGCGAGGCGCCGAGCAGTGCGCCGAGGATGGGCCGGAAGGAGTCGGAGAGGAACTCGAAGAGGGAGTCGAGCCAGGCGACCTTGCCACGCGGGCCCTTGGCCCGCTCCGCGGCCTTGGTCGCCGCGGCCACGTCCGCCGCGCTCGCACCCCGGGACATCTCCGGCAGTGCCTGGATGTCGTTGAAGACGTTCTGGACACCGCCCCCGATGACGACCTGGAAGCGGTCGCCGGTCTGGGGAACTGCCCCCATGACACCCGGGATCGCCTCGATCTGGGACTGGTCGATCCCGCTGGCGTCGCGCAACTGGAACCTGAGCCTCGTCGCACAGTGCGTGAGGGAGACGATGTTGCCCGGTCCCCCGACCCCTCGGACGATCTCGCTGGCCGTCGATTCCGACATCCCTGCCCCACTCCCCGGGGCGGCGCCTCGCGTCGCCCCTGTGTCCGGACGTTCCGACAGGGGACAATGTATCGGAGCCCCGCCGACGGGGAGGGTGATTCCGACACGTGGCCCCGCTCAGTGCCTCCCTGCCGTGGCGGGTGCTCCGGAGAGCCTCTGGGAGACGACGCGGGTCACTCCGTCACGCATCGTGACCCCGTAGAGGGCGTCGGCGATCTCCATCGTGCGTTTCTGGTGCGTGATGACGATCAACTGGCTGCTCTGCTGGAGCTCGCGGAAGATCTCCAACAGGCGCGAGAGGTTGACGTCGTCCAGGGCGGCCTCGACCTCGTCCATGACGTAGAAGGGCGAGGGACGCGCCTTGAAGATCGCCACCAGGAACGCCAGTGCCGCCAGGGAACGCTCACCACCGGAGAGCAGGGAGAGCCTCTTGACGCGTTTGCCCGCGGGGCGGGCCTCGATCTCGATGCCGGTGGAGAGCATGTCCTCGGGCTCGGTGAGGACCAGGTTGCCCTCGCCGCCGGGGAAGAGCACCTCGAAGGTGTGGGCGAACTCGCGCTGGGTGTCCTGGAAGGCCTTCGCGAATGCCTCCTCGACCAGGGTGTCGACGTCGTCGATGATGTGGAGCAGGTCCGCCTTGGAGGACTTGAGGTCCTGGACCTGGCTGACGAGGAACTCGTGGCGTCGCGAGAGGGCCTCGTGCTCCTCCAGGGCCAGGGGGTTGACCCGCCCCAGACGCTCGAGTTCGCGTCGCGCGCGTTCCAGGAGTCGCTCCTGCTCCTCCCGCACGAAGGGGACCAGCACGGGCCCGGCACCCTCCGACCCGTCCGCCTCCGCGTCCGCCTCGACCCCGTGGGTCGTGCCGTCCCCGGGGTCGAGGACGGGGACGAGGTTGTGGGGGCCGTACTCCTCGATGAGCTGGTCCGGTTCGAGGCCGACCTCCTCCACGATGCGGGCACGGAGCTGTTCCATGCGCAGGTCGAGCTCGGCGCGCGCGATCTCGTCGCGGTGCCCCACCCCGGTGACCTCGGTCAGCTCCCGGGTGAGGGTGTCGATGCGCCCGCGCACCTCGTGGACGCGTCGGGAGGTCTGCTCTCGCGCCTCCTCGGCGGCGGTGCGCTCCTGATCGGCACGTGCCAGGGCACCTGCGGCGGCGGCGACCCACCGCTGCGCCAGTCCCGCGACCTCCCGTGTGCGCTCCAGACGGGACAGTCGCAGCGCCTCGGAACGCTCCCGGCGCACGAGCTCCTCACGTGCGCGGGCCGCCCCCTGGCGCAGTGCGCGCGCCCGGCCCTGGGCCTGGCGGGAACGTTCCTCCGTCGTGCGCAGGGCGAGGCGACGCGTGGTCTCCTCCTCCCTGGCGGCGCGCGCCCGGGCAGCGCACTCCTCGGCGTGGTGCTGGGCCCGGGAGAGGTCCTCGTCCGGCACGATGCCGGTGGAGGCACCCAGGCGTTCCTCCGCCTCCAGCACCTGCTGCTGAGCCCATTCGACCTGTTCCTGCGCCCTGCGGACCCCGGCCAGCGAACGCTCCGTCTCCGCGGCGGCGGCACTGGCGGCGGAGGCGGCACGGGCCGCGGCCTCGGTGGCACGTGCACGCTCCGCGTCCTGGGCGCGCAGGGAGCGCAGCGCCTCGTTGGTGGCGTGCACCGCGGCGTCCAGGTCCGCGGTGGCGTCGACGAGGGCGGCCTCCGCCGCGTGTTCACGCCCGAGTGCGGCGCGCGCCCCGGAGACCGCCTCCTCGTGCTGGGCGTGGAGGGTGAGCACCGAGGTCCCCCCGGCGCCCGCACCCACCACGGCGCCGTCGCGCAGGACGTCCCCGGCACCGGTGGCCACCACCCGGACCCCCGGGAGCCCCAGCAGGGCCGGGACCTGGTCGAGATCGGCGCAGACGACCGCCCCGTCCAGCATCTCCTCCAGCGGCAGCGCCGCCTCGCTGCGGGGCGTGATGACGTCGAGGGCCCAACGGGCCCCGTGGGGCAACGTCGCGCGGGGCGGGGAGGTGTGTCCCGTCGCCCCGGAGCCCTCCTCCGCCCCCGGGTCCGCCAGCAGCATGCGCACGCGC
>NZ_LT700212.1:114568-120466 GCF_900155435.1 Actinomyces provencensis
ACCTGCGTGAGGAGCTCCGTGTCCTCGGCGGTGGCCTCCTGCGCCCGGCGCTCCAGGTCGTCCGGGTCCTCGCCCTGCGGTGGGGCGGGCGGCACGGAGAGGGCCGAGACCCGTTCGGCGGCGAGCATGGCGGTGGCGGCGAGGCGTTCGTGCAGCGTCGTCAGCTCACGCCAGGCCGAGGTGGCGGACTCCAGACGGGGGTTCGAGGCACGCTCCTGCTCGCCGACCGCCTCCAGGGCCCCACGCTCACGGGCGAGCTCCGCGGTGAGTGACTCGAGGCGCCGGGCGAGGGCGCGGTCGCTGTCCTCCTGGGCGGCCAGCCGGTCCTGCATGCCCTGGAGGTCATCGGCGAGCAGACGCGCACGCGCGTCGCGCAGCCGTGCCTGGATGGCGGAGGCCCGACGCGCGGCACGGGCCTGCCGGGCCAGGGGCTTGAGTTGTCGGTGGATCTCATTGGTCAGGTCGAGCACGCGGACCAGGTTCTGGTCCATGTCGGCGAGCTTGCGCAGTGCGCGGTCCTTGCGACGGCGGTGCTTGAGCACGCCGGCGGCCTCCTCGATGAAGCCGCGTCTCTCCTCAGGTGTGGAGGAGAGGATCGCGTCGAGCTGCCCCTGCCCGACGATGACGTGCATCTGGCGTCCCATGCCGGTGTCGGAGAGGAGCTCCTGGATGTCCAGGAGGCGGGCGGGGGCACCGTTGATGGAGTACTCCGAACCGCCGCCGCGGAACAGGGTGCGCGAGATCGTCACCTCGGAGTAGTCAATGGGGAGGGCACCGTCGGTGTTGTCGATGGTGAGCTCCACCTGGGCGCGCCCCAGGGCAGGACGGGCAGAGGTGCCCGCGAAGATGACATCAGCCATCTGGCCGCCGCGCAGCGTCTTGGCACCCTGCTCCCCCATCACCCAGGCCAGGGCGTCCACGACATTGGACTTCCCCGACCCGTTGGGTCCGACGACGCAGGTGATCCCCGACTCCAGGCGCAGGGTCGTCGTGGAGGCGAACGACTTGAAACCGCGCAGGGTCAGGGTCTTGAGGTGCACGTCCCCACAATAGGGTGACCGGTGCGGATTCCGCGCCATTGCGGCTCCGCACCGGTCAGTGTGGCGGCACCCCCGGGGGTGTGGTCAGTCCCGGAAGACCAGCTCCGGGAACCACAGTGCGATCTCACGGTCGGCCGAGGTGGTCGAGTCGGAGCCGTGCACGATGTTCTGCACCACGGCGGTGCCCCAGTCACGCCCGAGGTCCCCGCGGATGGTGCCCGGGGCGGCGAGGGTGGGGTTGGTGGCACCCATGAGGTTGCGGACGCCTTCGATGACCCGGATGCCCTCCACGACCACCGCGACCAGGGGGCCCGAGGACATGAAGTCCACGAGGTCGGGGAAGAAGTGGCGGTCCTTGTGCTCGACGTAGTGCTGCTCGAGCAGTTCGCGGGAGGCGATCTTGATCTTGAGCCCCTTGAGGGCGTACCCCTTCGCCTCGATGCGGCGCAGGACCTCCCCGGTCAGGCCGCGGGCGTAGCCGTCGGGCTTGATGATGACCAGGCTGTGCTCCAGCTCGGGATCGAGCAGTTCTGGTGTGGGCATGAGGAACCTTTCTTCACGTGGACTTCGTCGTTCTGGGCACCAGCATAGGTCCCAGGACACCCGCTCCAGCACCCTGACCCGGCAGGTCGCGCGCTGCTCAGTCGGCGGACTCCAGGAGGTCGACCAGGGCGGAGAGGGCCTCGCGGGCCTCGGGACCGGTGGACGTGAGGTGCACCCTGTCGCCGTGGCGGACCCCCAGGGCCATCACCTCCAGGACGGATCCGGCATCGGCCCCGTTGACGGTGACCTCCGCGTCGAATCCGCCCGCGAGGCGCGCGAGCTGGGCCGCGGGGCGGGCGTGCAGGCCTGCCGGGTCGCGGACCGTGGCGTCGGCGGTGAGCTCCTCCTCCGGGACGGAGGGGGCCGTGACGTCGGCGCGCACCACGGGGATGGCGGGAGGTGCCGTGTCCGGCGCGTCGCTGCCGGACGCGGAGTCCGGTGTGCCCGGAACCCTCCCTGCGCCGCGGGCGGCGGCGGCGACCTCGTCGACGGTGTCCCCCAGCTGTGCACGGACCGCCGCGGCCACCGCACCCTCGACCAGGGGCGCATCGGCGAGCACGAGTCGCCCGGGCTCGTCGGCGAACTCGACGACGGACTCCGCGGTGAGTGTGGCGGAACCGAGGTCGGTGAGGACCACGGCTCCCGCTCCCTCGCCCTCCCCCACCCCGGAGAGGACCTCCTCGACGGCAGCCTCGACACGGTCGAAGGACGTGCCCAACGAGAGGTCGTCGGTGCCCCCTGCCGCCACGAGGTCGACGTCGGGGGCCATCTGTGAGGCGACCTCCACGACACCGCGGGCCAGCAGGTCGGAGTGGGAGACGATGACCAGCCCGACGCGGGCGCTCATGCGCCGGCCGCCCGCGCGGCCTCGGTGAGGATCAACGAGGACGACACCGCGCCGGGATCGAGGTGCCCGACGGAGCGCTCACCCAGGTAGGAGGCCCGGCCCTTGCGGGCCTGCAATGGCTCGGTGGCGGCAGCCCCCTCGGCGGCGCCCCTCGCGGCGGCGTCGAGCACCTCCTCGGGGGAACGCCCCTCGTCGGCGGCGGCGCGGGCCGCGGCCACCGCCGCCGCCCAGGCATCCACCATCGTCTTGTCCCCCGGCTCCGCCTTGCCCCGCGCCTGGATGCCCTCCAGGGCCCCCGCGAGGAGTGCCACGACGTCCTGGGAGTCGAGGTCCCCCTCGGGAGCCGCCTTCGCCGCTCTCAGGAAGGCGGTCCCGTAGAGGGGACCGGCGGCTCCCCCGACGGTGGACATCAGCGTCTTGGCCACGACCTTGAGCACCCCGGGGACGTCCTCGGGGGGTTGGTCGGCGAGCGTCTTCGCCACGGCGGTGAAGCCGCGGTCCATGTTCTCCCCGTGGTCGCCGTCCCCGATCTGACGATCGAGGTCGATGAGGTGCTCACGGTTCTCCGCGAGCACCTCCTGACTCGCGCCGACCCACCGAAGGGCCCAAGATGCGTCGATGGCCATGTGTGTCCTCACTTCCAGGCCGGGGTGTCCACCGGCGCGTCGAACAGGTCGAGCAGGTCGTCGGAGACCCGCAGGAGCGTGACGGAGACGCCGGGCATCTCCAGGCTCGTCACGTAGTCGCCCACCAGGGAGCGCTCGATCGTCACGCCGTCCGCGTCCAGGAGTTGGGCGAGGCGACGGTGGACGATGTAGAGCTCCGACTGGGGGGTTCCGCCCATGCCGTTGACCAGGGTGACGACACGGTCCCCCGTGGTCAGTGCCAGGTCGTCGCGGACCTTCGTGTAGAGCTCCTCCGTGAGCGTGTCGGCGGGCTCCATGTGACCACGGCGGTAACCGGGCTCGCCGTGGATGCCGATGCCGAGCTCGATCTCGTCCTCGCCCAGGTCGAAGGAGGGCTTGCCGGCGTGGGGGACGGTGCAGGGACCCAGCGCCAGTCCCATGGAGCGCATCTGCTCGTTGACGGTGGTGGCGATCCGGGTGACGGTGGCGAGGTCGTCGCCGCGCTCGGCCGCGGCCCCCGCGATCTTCTCCACCAGGACCGTCCCGGCCACCCCGCGCCTGCCCGCCGTGTACAGGGAGTCCTCCACGGCGACGTCGTCGTCGACGACCACACTGGTGACCTCGATGTCCTCCAGCTCGGCCATCTCCGCGGCGGTCTCGAAGTTCAGGACGTCGCCGGTGTAGTTCTTGACGATGTGGAGCACGCCCGCACCGTGGTCGGAGGCCTTCGTGGCCTCCAGGATCGGGTCGGGGGTCGGGGAGGTGAAGACGGGACCCGGGACCGCCGCGTCGAGCATGCCCGTTCCCACGAACCCGGCGTGGAGGGGCTCGTGGCCCGAGCCCCCGCCCGAGACGATGCCGACCTTGCCCGGTGCCTTGGGCTGGTGGCGGGTGACGTAGTCGGGGTCGAAGTGGACGTCGACGAGGTCGGCGTGGACGAGGGCGAAACCCTCCAGGGACTCTCGAACGACCTCGTGGACGTCATTGACCAGCTTCTTCATGGGTGCCTCCTTGCAACCAGTGGGGACCGCGGGTGACACCCCCAATGGTGCCACCCCCGGGCCCATCTGTCGCCCCCCAATCGGAACCGTCCCTGCACGTCGCAGCCGTCGCGCACGGGGGTGGCCCCCCTCGTGCGCGCACCGCTCAGCGGCGCGGACCGAAGAGGGTGGTGGCCTCCCCGGCCAGGACGATGGACCCGAAGACCACGATGCCCGTGGTGGCCGAGGGGTCCAGGGTCTCCTCGGTGACCTCCACGGCCCGGTCCACGGCGTCGGCGAGGACCTCACGCACGTCCACGCGGTCGGGTCCGAAGACGTCCTCCGCGATCCGGCGCAGGTCCTCGACGTCCATCGCCCTCTCGGACTCCATGGCCGTGACGACCAGGTGGTCGAGCACCGGTTCGAGCTCCGAGAGCATGCCCTCCACGTCCTTGTCCGCCATGGCGGAGAAGACACCGACGACGTGGGTGAAGGCGAAGGCCTCCTCCAGGGCGTCGCGCAGTGTGCGCGCACCTGCGGGGTTGTGCGCAGCGTCGACGACCACCGTCGGGGAGGTGCGCACCACCTGGAGGCGCCCCGGGGAGGTGGCCTTCATGAAGCCCTCCTCCACCACGCGCCCGTCCAACTCGTTGCCTCCGCGTAACGCCTCGGCGGCGACGAGGGCGGCTGCCGCGTTGTGGGCCTGGTGCTCACCCAGCAGCGGCACGAAGACGTCCTCGTAGACGGCTGCCGGGGTGCGGATGGTGACCATCTGCCCACCCACCCCCAGCTGGCGGCCGAGGACCTCGAAGTCGACGCCCTCCAGACGCACCACCGCGTCCACCTCCCGGGCGCGCTCCAGGAGCACCTCCAGGGCGGAGTCGGGCTGGTGGGCGATGACGACGGTCTGGTGGGGCTTGATGATGCCCGCCTTCTCCCGGGCGATCTCCTCCACGGAGGCCCCGAGCCACTTCTGGTGGTCCAGGTCGATGGGCATGATGACCGCGACGTCCCCGTCCATGACGTTGGTGGCGTCCCACAACCCACCCATGCCGACCTCGACCACCGCTGCGTCGACGGGGTGGTCCGCGAAGGCCGCGAAGGCCATGACGGTGAAGACCTCGAAGAAGGAGAGCCGGGGGCCGCCGCCGTCGAGGGAACGCCGGTCGACCATGTCGATGTAGGGCGCGACGTCCTCCCAGGCGGCGATGAAACCCTCCCGACTGATCGGCTCACCCTCCAGGGAGATGCGCTCGCGCACGTCCTGGAGGTGGGGGGAGGTGAAGCGTCCGACCTTCATGCCGAGCGCGGAGAGGAGCGAGTCCACCATGCGGGCCGTCGAGGTCTTGCCGTTGGTGCCGGTGATGTGCACCGAGGGGTAGACGTCCTGGGGGTCTCCCAGGATGTCCAGGACCGCCTCGACGCGCGAGGTGGAGGGCTGGACCTTGTGCTCGGGGGCACGTGCCACGATGTCGCGGTAGATCTCCGCGACCCGCTCGTCCAGGGCCACCTGACGTTCTGCGGCATCCAGGGCGGCGTCGTGGGAGGCCTTCCCCGCACCCGCGTCGTCGGCTCCCCCGTCCTCCTCCCCCCAGATGTCCTCCCCCGGGTCCTCACCCTCGATCTCGGCGAGGATCGACGGGTCGGGCCCCAGCAGCAGGGAGTGCGCGACCAGTTGTCGCAGGGCCTCGGTGCGCTCGGCCTCCTCGGCGGCGGCAGCGCTCTGCGCCGCGTCCTCGGCCTCCTGCTCGTCCTCGTCGGGGGCATCGGCCTCGTCGAGGTAGGGGATGAGGTCCGCGGGCACGCCTCCCCCACCCGCGCCGCCACCCGAGGCGCTCGCCTCAGCGGCTTGGGCTGCCGCC
>NZ_LT700212.1:120506-223330 GCF_900155435.1 Actinomyces provencensis
GCACCGTGACGTAGTCGATGTCGGGACCCACCGCGATGGCCAGGTTGGAGGGCAGTGTCCACGGTGTCGTCGTCCAGATCAGTGCGAGTTCACCGGTCTCCAGGCGCAGGCCGACGGTGACCGTCTGGTCCGTGCGGTCCTGGTAGATGTCGTCGTCCATCTTGAGTTCGTGGTTGGACAGCGGGGTGCGGTCGTGCCAGCAGTAGGGCAGCACGCGGTAGCCCTTGTAGGCCAGGCCCTTGTCGTAGAGGGTCTTGAAGGCCCACAGGACGGACTCCATGTAGGGCAGGTCCAGGGTCTTGTAGTCGTGCTCGAAGTCGACCCAGCGCGCCTGGCGCGTGACGTAGTCCTGCCACTCGCCCGTGTACCGGAGGACGGAGGCGCGGCACTCCTCGTTGAACTTCTCGATCCCGATGCCGCCCGGACGCGTGATCTCGGAGACGTCGTCGATGCCGAGGAGGCGCTGGGCCTCCAGCTCGGCGGGCAGTCCGTGGGTGTCCCACCCGAACCGCCGCTCGACGTGGTGGCCGCGCATGGTCTGGTAACGCCCGACCAGGTCCTTGATGTAGCCCGTGAGCAGGTGGCCGTAGTGGGGCAGGCCGTTGGCGAAGGGCGGGCCGTCGTAGAAGACGAACTCGTTGTCGCCGTCGCGCCCGGTGGGGCGCTCCTCGACGGACTTGCGGAAGGTGTCGTCCGCCTTCCAGTACGCCAGCGTGTCCTCCTCCATGCGGGGGAAGGACGCGTTCGCCTCGACCTCGGTGTCCCGGTGGCGGGGGTAGAACCCGTGCTTGGTCATGGTGTCCTCGGTGTCGTCTCCAGTGCTGCACAGTCCAGGGACGACGCCCGGCGACGCCGGGAACCGCGGTACCACCCCGCTTGGCACGCTCGCACGCACCCGCTTCGTTGGGGCTGTCTCGGGCCCACCCGTCCGGGTCTAGTGGGGTCGGCCGGTGACCGGCCGTCCCGTTCTTCCGGAGACTCCCCGGTGATGCCCCGCGCGGTGTCACCACCTGCGGGCCGGATCGACGTCGGCGCCCATGGTAGCCGATCGCGTGCCCGTCGCGCTGAGGGGACCGTCACTCCTCGCCGTGGGCGGAACTCCGGCCCTCGGCCCGCCCCGTGCCACGTGCGGCGCCCTCGTCGTCCCCCGTGTCCCTCCCACCGGTGGGCGTCTCTCCCCCGCCGGAGTCCGCCACCGGGGCGGGAGCCGGTTCCGCACCGGGTCCGGGAGGGGTCCCCTCGTCGACGCGACGACGGGCGGCCAGCCGGATTCCGAGCACCACCGCGCCGAGCACCACCGCAGTCACGACCAGCCAGGGCAACGCCCACACCAACCCGACGCCGATGCCCCGCAGGGCCCCGAGGAATGCTTCCCACGACCTCTGCCACACGGAGGCGCCCGGGTCGTCGACCACGCGCTCGGCGAGGAGGCTCACCGACAGCGTGGACAGCGTCACTTGGTCCGCCAGGTACGTCCGCTGCGCCCTGAGGGAGTCCAGTTCCGCCTGCCGGGAGGTCAGCTGGGACTCCGCCTCCAGGAGGTCCTTCGTCGAGGAGGCCTCGTCGATGAGCGTCCTCAGTCGCGACACGGAGGCCCCCAGGGCCTCGATGCGCGCGTCCAGGTCCGCCACCTGCTGGCCCACGTCCTCCGTCGAGGTCGAGGTCGAGATCACCGTACCGAGTTCCGGGAGGGAGTCGAGGAGCTCCTGGTACCTCGCGGCCGGCACCCGCACGGTCGCCCACGCCGAGGGACTGTTCCCGTCGGTGTCCGTCGTCGACGAGGCGACGCTGCCACCCAGGTCGCCCACGGTCGCCGTCAGTTCCGCCAGTGCCGCGACAGGGTCGGAGGCGCGCACCGAGGCCTCCCCCGTGACCACGACCTGCTGGGTGACCTCACCCGTGCCCCGGCTGTCCGCAGCGGCCTGGTCCGCGGCCTCCTCGGCGGAGGAGCCGATCTCGGCGACCGAGCCGTCCGAGCCGTCCGCCTGTTGCTCGACAGCCGGGAGGGAGCCCGCGCTCCCGGAGTCGGAGCCGGAGCGGCCCGCCGAGCAGCCGGCCAGTGCCGTGACGAGCAGGAGGACGACGAGAGGGAGACGCAGGCCAGCGACCCGCGCGCTCCGGCGCCCGTCCCTCCCCACGGTGGGGAGGGGAACTGACGGAGTTGACCGAATGGGGGCCGCCCGGACCTCGCTGTGTCTCATGCCTCCAGCGTGGGTGGTCCGTGTCACTCCTGGCAAGGTGTTGCCGCAATCGTCACTGACCTGAGACCGTCCCGGACCTCCTGGACGTTCCCCGGGAGCAGGACCCGGAGGGGCACCGACACCGGCTCGGTGCACCGGACCCGGCGGGGACCCACTGCGGTGACCCGGCGGTGCGCCCCGCCTGCCCAGACCCCACAATGGATCAGGTGAGAGACCCCCATCCCGATCACGAGCCCCGCGCGCACTCCCCCCTCACACGACTGGCCCTGCCCGTCTACGTCCCCAGCCTCATCTGGTCGACGGGATCGGGTGCCCTGGCACCCGTCATGGTGCTGGCCGCGCTCTCGCTCGGCTACTCGCAGTCCGCGGCCTCCACGATCGCCGGCATCTCCGGCCTCGTCGGGGTCCTCACCGGTCCCTGGGTGGGGCGGCGCATCACCCGGTGGGGTGACCGTCCCGCCTTCATCACCGGCACCCTGCTCGCGGTCGTCTCGCTGGCGGTCACCCTGGTCGCACTGGCCCATCCCAGGCAACGGTGGGGTCAGATCGCCTACCTCCTCGGCATCGTGGCACTGGCGGTCTCGGCGAACATCTGGTCCCTGGCCCGGCAGTCCTACGTCGCCGAGTCCGTGCCGGTCGGCTACCGCGCACGCGCCATGTCCATGCTGGGCGGGATGCTCCGGCTGGGCCAGCTCATCGGCCCCGCAGTCGGTTCCGTGGCCATCGCGCTGTGGGACCTGCCCGGCTCCTTCTGGCTCCAGATCGTCACCACCCTGGTCGCCCTGGGTTTCGTGCTCGGGTTCGTCCTCCCGGACCCCGCCCCCGGGGTCACCGTCCCGGAGCTCGTCGNGGCCTCCTGCTCGTCCTCGTCGGGGGCATCGGCCTCGTCGAGGTAGGGGATGAGGTCCGCGGGCACGCCTCCCCCACCCGCGCCGCCACCCGAGGCGCTCGCCTCAGCGGCTTGGGCTGCCGCCTGCTCGAAGCGGTTGGCCGGGGTCCGCCCGGCGGCGGAGTCCTCGGCGGGACCCTCGGCGTCGCCGAAGAATGCGGGGTGATCACTCATGTGGGGCCTCCAGGGCGCGACCGGCCGGATGCCGGTGCACGCGGCTCACCAGTGTAGGTGCTGGGGGCGGGGGACTCCCGGAGTCGGGCCCGGCGTGAATATGCTGGCGCCAGGGTCGTGACCGCTCCGACGGTGCCCCTCCCGTCCCGTCCCGTCCCACAGTGTCCCGCCCGCGAGGAGTCGACCATGACCCAGACCTCCCAAGTCCCGGCAGGTGCCCCTGCCCCGTCCCTGCCCTGGTACGCGCGATTCGGCTCACCCCTGGTGCTCGTCGTGGGTGTGCTCGCCTACGTCGTGGTCCTGGAGGTCATGGTCTCCACGGACAACATCAACCTCTTCCCCACACTGCTCCTCGTCGGGGCCGTGACGGTGCCGCTGTCGGTGCTCATGTTCGCCTACGCGATCGACCGGCCCGCGGTCGGCAACGGTGCGACGGTGGCCTTCACCGCGATCGCCGGTGGGGTGATCGGTACGACCACTGCCGGTCTCCTCGAGTACCGCACGTTGAAGGAACTGCCGTGGCTGGGCATGCTCGGCATCGGGGTCATCGAGGAGGCGGCCAAGCTGATCGTCCCGCTCATCGTGCTGCTCGTCGCGCGCAGGCGCACCCGCGGCATGGGGATCGTCATCGGCATCGCCTCAGGCGCCGGCTTCGCGGTGCTGGAGACCATGGGCTACGGCCTGGTCGCCCTCATCGAGAGCAAGGGGGACATGGCCGAGGTCGACGGGACACTGCTGCTGCGCGGTCTGCTCTCCCCTGCCGGCCACGTCGCCTGGACGGGCATGACGGTGTGGGCCCTGTGGCGTGTCGGGGCAACTCCCCCGGTGCGCCACGCGGTGCGGGACTTCGTGGGCTGCTTCGTCCTGGCCGTCCTCCTGCACGCCACCTGGGACGGCGTCGACATCCTCGTGGTGCACGTCGGCGTCGTCGTCATCTCCCTGGCCGTCCTGCTCACGCTCATCCTGCGTTCACGCCACACCCGGCGGCACGGGGGACCCGCCGGGCCCGGGGGCGACGCAGTGGGGTCCGCCACCGGTTGGTGAGCCCGCCGGGCTGTGTGCCCGCCGCGGTGGACGCACCACCGTGGACCGGCGCCGCCGGACCCGGCCCGGGGTGTGGGAGACACGACGGCCCGCGGCCGACCCCGGGGGACGGGGTGACCGCGGGCCGGATGCGTCTCAGTCCTGGTGCGCCACGCGGGCGACACCGATCTCGAGCGCCCCGGCGGGCGTGACCGCGAGGGAGAGCGCGAGGGTCTCGTGGGCGATCATGTCCGCGAAGGACTCCACGTCCTCCAGGTGCTCGGCCGGGACACCCAGGGACAGGTCGATGCGGTCCGAGATGTGCAGTCCCGCCGCCTTGCGCTCGTCCTGGACGGCGCGCACCACGTCACGGGCGTAGCCCTCCGCCTCCAGCTCGGGGGTGAGCACGGTGTCGAGGACCACGAAGGCCCCCGATGCCAGCACCGAGGCGACCTGGCCCTCGGCGGCGTCCACCTTGGTCGTCGCCTCGAACTGGTCACCGGTGAGCACCACGGGTGCACCCTCGACCTCGACACCGGGGAAGGTCACCGAGGTGCCGTCCCCGGAGAGCTCCCAGGCCCCGGATTTCTGCGCCTTGAACAGGGCCGAGGTCGCGCGACGCACCGTGGGGTCGAAGGCCCGTGGGTTCAGCGTCAGGGCGGTGTGGACCGCCAGCCCGGACTCCTCCGGGGTGGCGAGCAGCACCTCCTTGACATTGACCTCGGAAGCGATGAGGCCCGTGAAGGGCTCCAGGGCACGCGCCCGCGGGGAGACGACCTCGAGGCGGGCCAGGGGCTGGCGCACCCGCAGGGCGTTGACCTTGCGCAGGGAGTGGGCGGCGGAGACCACGTCGCGGGCCTCGTCCATGGAGGCGACCAGTGCCGGGTCCTCCACGGTGGCGGGCAGCCCGGGCCAGAGCGCCAGGTGCACGGACTCCCCACCGGTCAGGCCACGCCACATCTCCTCCGTGACCAGGGGCAGCAGGGGGGCCGCGACCTCGCACAGGGTGACCAGTGCGGTCCACAGGGTGTCGAAGGCACGCGCGTCCTCGTCCCAGAAACGCTGGCGCTGGGTGCGCACGTACCAGTTGGTGAGCATGTCGAGGTACTGGCGCACCTCCTCGCAGGCCGCGACGATGTCATAGGCCTCCATCTGTGCCCCCACCGTGTCCGCGAGGGAGCGGGTGTGGGCCAGGAGGTAGCGGTCCATGACGTCCAGGGACGCCACGAGCTCCGGGTCCTCCAGGTCCAGGCGCTGGGCCAGGTACCCGCGACCACCGTCGGCCGCCCCCGAGTAGAGGGCAAAGAAGTAGTACGCGTTCCACAGGGGCAGCAGGACCTGGCGCACCGTGTCGCGGATGGCCTCCTCCGTGACGATCAGGTTGCCTCCGCGCACGACCGGGGAGCTCATGAGGAACCAGCGCATGGCGTCCGAGCCGTACTGGTCGAAGACCTTGTTGACGTCGGGGAAGTTGCGCAGGGACTTGCTCATCTTGCGCCCGTCGTCACCCAGCACGATCCCGTGGGAGACGCAGTGCGTGAAGGCCGGACGGTCGAAGAGGGCCGTGGCCAGGACGTGGAGGGTGTAGAACCACCCGCGCGTCTGACCGATGTACTCCACGATGAAGTCCCCCGGGTAGTGGTCCTCGAACCACCCCTGGTTCTCGAAGGGGTAGTGCACCTGGGCGAAGGGCATGGACCCCGACTCGAACCAGCAGTCGAAGACGTCACTGATGCGGCGCATCGTGGACCTGCCCGTCGGGTCGTCCGGGTTCGGACGCGTCAGGGTGTCGATGAAGGGACGGTGCAGGTCCGTGACCTCGACCCCGAAGTCACGCTCCAGGTCGGCGATGGACCCGTAGACGTCGACACGGGGGTGTGCGGGGTCGTCCGAGACCCACACGGGGATGGGCGCTCCCCAGAAGCGGTTGCGGGAGATCGACCAGTCGCGCGCCCCCGCCAACCAGTTCCCGAAGATGCCGTCCTTGATGTGCTCCGGCACCCAGGTGATCTGCTGGTTGAGCTCCACCATGCGGTCCCGGAACGCGGTGACGCGCACGAACCAGGAGCTCACAGCCTTGTAGATCAGTGGCTTGCGGCACCTCCAGCAGTGCGGGTAGGAGTGGGTGTAGGAGGCCTGGCGCACGAGGACGGCCCGGTGGGCCGGGTCCCTGCGTGCCAGGTTCCCCGTCCCCTCCCGCAGGTCCGCGATGACCAGGCGGTTGGCGTCGAAGACCTGGACGCCCTCGTAGTCACTGACCTCGGAGGTGAAGCAGCCGGCCTCGTCCACGGGGACGACGGGCTGGATCCCCACGGCCTGGCAGGCGTACATGTCGTCCTCACCGAAGGCGGGGGCGATGTGGACCAGGCCCGTGCCGTCCTCGGTGGTGACGAAGTCGCCGGCGATGACGGTCCAGGCGTCGGGTCCCGGGGCCGCGCCCTCGGCACGACGTTCGGGGGTGTCGAAGTAGTCGAAGATCGGCGCGTACCGGCGACCCACCAGTGCGGAGCCGGGGAACTCGTCGACGACCTCGGGGTCCTCCCCCAGTTCCTTGGCGTAGGAGCCCAGCAGGGCCCGGGCCAGGACCACGCGCTCGCCCGCGAGGGCGCCCTCCGCGGGGCGCACCGTGACGTAGTCGATGTCGGGACCCACCGCGATGGCCAGGTTGGAGGGCAGTGTCCACGGTGTCGTCGTCCAGATCAGTGCGAGTTCACCGGTCTCCAGGCGCAGGCCGACGGTGACCGTCTGGTCCGTGCGGTCCTGGTAGATGTCGTCGTCCATCTTGAGTTCGTGGTTGGACAGCGGGGTGCGGTCGTGCCAGCAGTAGGGCAGCACGCGGTAGCCCTTGTAGGCCAGGCCCTTGTCGTAGAGGGTCTTGAAGGCCCACAGGACGGACTCCATGTAGGGCAGGTCCAGGGTCTTGTAGTCGTGCTCGAAGTCGACCCAGCGCGCCTGGCGCGTGACGTAGTCCTGCCACTCGCCCGTGTACCGGAGGACGGAGGCGCGGCACTCCTCGTTGAACTTCTCGATCCCGATGCCGCCCGGACGCGTGATCTCGGAGACGTCGTCGATGCCGAGGAGGCGCTGGGCCTCCAGCTCGGCGGGCAGTCCGTGGGTGTCCCACCCGAACCGCCGCTCGACGTGGTGGCCGCGCATGGTCTGGTAACGCCCGACCAGGTCCTTGATGTAGCCCGTGAGCAGGTGGCCGTAGTGGGGCAGGCCGTTGGCGAAGGGCGGGCCGTCGTAGAAGACGAACTCGTTGTCGCCGTCGCGCCCGGTGGGGCGCTCCTCGACGGACTTGCGGAAGGTGTCGTCCGCCTTCCAGTACGCCAGCGTGTCCTCCTCCATGCGGGGGAAGGACGCGTTCGCCTCGACCTCGGTGTCCCGGTGGCGGGGGTAGAACCCGTGCTTGGTCATGGTGTCCTCGGTGTCGTCTCCAGTGCTGCACAGTCCAGGGACGACGCCCGGCGACGCCGGGAACCGCGGTACCACCCCGCTTGGCACGCTCGCACGCACCCGCTTCGTTGGGGCTGTCTCGGGCCCACCCGTCCGGGTCTAGTGGGGTCGGCCGGTGACCGGCCGTCCCGTTCTTCCGGAGACTCCCCGGTGATGCCCCGCGCGGTGTCACCACCTGCGGGCCGGATCGACGTCGGCGCCCATGGTAGCCGATCGCGTGCCCGTCGCGCTGAGGGGACCGTCACTCCTCGCCGTGGGCGGAACTCCGGCCCTCGGCCCGCCCCGTGCCACGTGCGGCGCCCTCGTCGTCCCCCGTGTCCCTCCCACCGGTGGGCGTCNGGTGACCCGGCGGTGCGCCCCGCCTGCCCAGACCCCACAATGGATCAGGTGAGAGACCCCCATCCCGATCACGAGCCCCGCGCGCACTCCCCCCTCACACGACTGGCCCTGCCCGTCTACGTCCCCAGCCTCATCTGGTCGACGGGATCGGGTGCCCTGGCACCCGTCATGGTGCTGGCCGCGCTCTCGCTCGGCTACTCGCAGTCCGCGGCCTCCACGATCGCCGGCATCTCCGGCCTCGTCGGGGTCCTCACCGGTCCCTGGGTGGGGCGGCGCATCACCCGGTGGGGTGACCGTCCCGCCTTCATCACCGGCACCCTGCTCGCGGTCGTCTCGCTGGCGGTCACCCTGGTCGCACTGGCCCATCCCAGGCAACGGTGGGGTCAGATCGCCTACCTCCTCGGCATCGTGGCACTGGCGGTCTCGGCGAACATCTGGTCCCTGGCCCGGCAGTCCTACGTCGCCGAGTCCGTGCCGGTCGGCTACCGCGCACGCGCCATGTCCATGCTGGGCGGGATGCTCCGGCTGGGCCAGCTCATCGGCCCCGCAGTCGGTTCCGTGGCCATCGCGCTGTGGGACCTGCCCGGCTCCTTCTGGCTCCAGATCGTCACCACCCTGGTCGCCCTGGGTTTCGTGCTCGGGTTCGTCCTCCCGGACCCCGCCCCCGGGGTCACCGTCCCGGAGCTCGTCGAGGAGGAGGAGTGGGAGGACGAGGAGTGGGAGGAGCTGGGCCCGAACTCCTCCACCGGTTCCGACCCCACCCACCCCCACGCCGACGACCTGCGCCGCCCGCCCCTGCGCGAGCGCGCCGACACGGGGGCCACCGCCCTGCTCTCCGTCGGCATCATCATCCTGGGACTGGTGCGGGCCAACCGCGCCGTCATCATCCCCCTGTGGGGCCATCAGCTGGGGATTGCGGACCACACGATCTCGGCGACCTTCGCCGCCTCAGCGGTGCTCGACTCCCTGATGTTCTACCCGGCGGGGCGCATCTCGGACCGGTTCGGTCGCCGCAGCGACCTCCTGCCGACGTTGGCGATCATGGGGCTCGGCTTCATCGCCATGGCCCTGTGGACCTCCCCGGTGGGATTCGTCGTCACCGCCTGCATCATCGGCTTCGGCAACGGGTTCGGGTCGGGGATCGTCATGACGATGGGTGCGGATCTCTCCCCCGACGTCAACCGGTCCCAGTTCCTGGGCCTGTGGCAGTCGATCAGCCAGATCGGCTCCACCGTGGGGCCCTTCGCCGTGGCCGCCCTCGTCCACGCCTTCGGAGTGGCCTCCTCGGCGTGGGTGACGGGAATCCTGTCGCTCCTGGGAGGAGTCTGGTTCATGGTGACGGTCCCGCGGGCCTACGCACGCCTGGGGGTCGACGACCGCGGGCGTCCCCTGGAGGAGGGGCTCTGAGGGGCGTGCGGTGTCAGTCGCCCGTGCGCGCCACCAGTGTGTTCGTCGCCTGGGCGATCGGGCGGATGACGAGGGAGTCGATGTTCACGTGGTGGGGACGGGTCAGCGTCCAGACGATGGCATCGGCGATGTCCTCGGCGACCAGGGGCTCGGCGACGCCCTCGTAGACCTTGTCCGCGGCCTCACGCGACCCCAGACGGTTGAGGGAGAACTCCGGGGTGCGGACCATGCCGGGCGCGATCTCGATGATGCGCACGGGCTCCCCCACCAGCTCCTGGCGGAGTGTGTTGGGGATGATCCGCTCGGCGTGCTTGGCGGCCACGTAGCCCGCGCCCCCGGGATAGGTGTCATGTGCGGCGGTGGAGGTCACGAAGACGAGGTCGCCCCCGCGCTGACGCATCGTCGGCAGGAATGCCTGGGTGACCTGCAGGGCGGTGATGACATTGCGGTCGTACATCTGGGTCCAGTGCTCGATGTCCGCATCGGCCACGCTCTCCACACCCAGCGCACCGCCCGCGTCGTTGACCACGGCGTCCACGGGGCCCAGCGTGTCGACGTAGGCGGCCATGGCCTGCACCTGTTCGTCATCGGTGAGGTCAGCGGCGAAGTAGGTGCACCCCGTCTCCTCGGCGAGCTTCTTCAGGCGCATGACGCGCCGCGCCACGGCGGTGACGTCCCACCCCCGTTCGCGCAGGAGACGCACGGTGGCCTCCCCGATCCCGGTCGATGCTCCTGTGACGACGGCCCTGCGCACCTCTCGTGTCCTCATGCCCCCAGTATCGCGCAGTCAGGGGTGGGTGGGCAGGTCATGACCGGGGGAAGGTCTCGGACAGGGCCGCGGCGAGGTCCTCCACCAGGTCCTCGGGGTCCTCCAGGCCGATGGAGAGGCGCAGGTGTCCCAGTCTGCGGAACGGTTCCGGATACGTCGCCACACGTGGGCCGTCGGTCCCCGTGTACACGATGAGGGACTCGTCGTGGCCCAGGGAGACCGCGGACGTGATGACCCGCAGGTTCGCGACGAAGCGGTTGTGCTCCTCGGGTGTGGCATCGAGTGCGAGGGCGAGGACGCCGCCGTAGCCGCGGTCCCCGAACTGACGTCGGGCCAGGTCGTGCTGGGGGTGGGAGGCCAGCCCGGGGTACTCGACGAGGGCCACCCGGTCCTGGGACTCCAGGAACTCCGCGACCTGCTGTGCGGAGGTGAGGTGGCGCGCCAGGCGCAGGGGCAGGGTGACGGAGCCGCGGGTGATGAGCCAGGCGTTGAAGGGGGAGATCGCCCCGCCCACGTCGACCATCGCCTCGGACTTGATGCGGTGGATGAGCTCGTGGCTGCCGATGACGGCCCCACCCAGGGAGTCGCCGTGGCCGTTGATGTACTTGGTCAGGGAGTGGACCACCAGGTCCGCCCCGTCCTCCAGGGGCCGGTAGAGCGGGGGTGGGGTGAAGGTGGAGTCCACGCTGAGCAGCGCCCCGGCGTCGTGCGCGATGCGGGCGGCGGCCGCGACGTCGCTGACACGCGTGGTGGGGTTGCCGATGGTCTCCACGTGGACCAGTCGGGTGGTGGGGCGGATCGCCGCCGCGATGGCGTCGGGGTCGGATGCGTCCACGAAGGTCGCCTCGATGCCGTACTTCTCCGGGAGGAGCACGGAGAGCAGGCGCCAGGTCGCCTCGTAGGTGACGTCGGCGACCACCACGTGGTCCCCCGAGCGCAGCAGGGTGAAGAACACGGCGTGCAGGGCGGCCACCCCGGAGGCGAGGACGACCGCCTCCTCCCCTCCCTCCAGGGCGGCCAGGCGGGCCTGGAGGCCGAGCTGGTTGACCCCGGAGTTGCGGGTGTAGATCAACTCGTCCGTGCCCGACCAGTCAATGTCGGAGGGGTCCTCCGGCAGCGCGTAGGCATTCGCCATGACCAGCGGGGTCCGGATGGCACCCGAACCTCGGTCGATGTCGTTGCCGACGTGGACGGCGCGGGTGGCGGTGCGCAACGAGTCGGGGTCGTGCTTGTCGGGGCGTGCGGTCATGGGTCGACGGTAGCGGTGGGTGGCGGGACCGTGCGGAGGTGTGCCGAGTGCTGGGCCCGTGTGACGAGGGCGCAGCCGGTGTCGTCCGGGGCCGGGGACCGGCGTGCACCGGTCGGACTGCCCCGTTCGCGGGGTCAGGGGTGCGTGGCTGTGCCCCCGGGCACACCGCCGGCCGTCCCCGTGTCCGCCGACTCCGGTCCCCCGACCTCCGCCGTCGGCCCGGTCGGTGCGATCGCTCCGGTGCGGGGGTGGTCGCGCAGGGCCACGAAGACGTACCAGGCCACACCGAGCACCGGCACGGCGACCAGGGCCCCGATGAGCCCTCCGAGGACGGTCCCGACGGTGACGGCGGCACCCACCACGAAGGGGTGGAGGTGGGCGTGACGCCCCATGACCAGGGGCTCCAGGATGTTGCCCTCCAACTGGCCGACCAGGGCAATCGCCACGCCGACGATGACCGCGCTCCAGAACCCGTTCGTCGCGAGGGCCACGAGGATCGCCAGGGACATGGCGGCCGGTGCGCCGATGAGCGGGATGAAGGAGCCGATGAACACGAGGATCGCGAGCGGGGCGGCCAAGGGCACACCGAGGAACAGGAGCACCACCCAGGCGATGATGCCGACCATGGCCGCGATCGAGAAGGCACCCCGCGTGTACCCACCGAAGAAGGACCAGGCCGCACGCCCCGCTTCGTCCCAGGAGAAGCGCACGTGCGCGGGAACCTGGTCGAGGAACCACTCCCACATCCCGTTGCCACCCACCAGCAGGCACACGGAGGTGAAGACACCGAAGGCGATGACCATCCCGACCACCGCGACAGTCCCGACCTGGGTGGCGGCGAACCCGGCGAGACCCCACGAGTTGGCCCGCAGCCAGGCCAGCGCCGCCACGGTCCACCCCTCGACGTCCTGCTCGGTGACGGTGATGGGGAGCCCCCCGTCCCTCAGGGCCCGGACGATGTCGGCGATGCCCTCACCGGTCCCCTTCACGACGAGGTCCCACTGGGAGGAGATCCCGAGCACGGCGATCCCGAGGAGCGCCAGGACGAGGACGGGGCCGCCGAGCAGGCTCAGGAGCACCGCCAGCGGGGCGGGGAGGCGTCGACGCAGGACGGTGACGAGGGGACGCATCACTGCGGTGATCACCAGGCCCAGGAACACTGCGACCAGCACGACGCGCAGGCGTGAGGCACCCAGTGCCACGATGACCAGCGTGGTGCAGATGCCGACGAAGCGCCACGCCCAGGCTCCTGCGCGGTCGAACCAGGTCGCCGGTCCGCGGGTCTCCGTCATCCCTCGACCTCCGGTGAGGGATTGGGGATCTCCCCGGGCCGGTAGTCGGGCAGGCGGGTCGCCGGGAGGATTGCCAGGGCGCTGACACCGGAGAGGATCAGGAGTCCCAGCTGGAGCGCCCGCAGACGGGCGTCCGTGTTGAGCGAGACGAACTCCTCCACCTGTTCGGCACTGGCCCCGGTCTCCTCGAGGGAGGCGCGCAGCTGGTCGTTGGGGATGAAGTTGGGGTCCTGGAGCGAGGTGTGCCCGGCGATCTCCTCGGGCACGTACTCACGCTCGACCAGGGCGCGTCCGAGGCCGAGCGTCAGCAGCGAGACGAGCAGGGCACCGGCCACCGCGGTCCCCACCGCGGAGGCGAGGTTCTGGGTGGTCCCGCGCACCGACCCTACGTCCCCGGCGAGTTCCTTCGGCGAGGCGGTCACCAGCACGTTGAAGACCAGGGTGACGAGGGCACCCTGTCCGATCCCGAAGACCACGAGTCCCAGGATCGTCGGGACCGTCTGCCAGTTGTTCGTCACCACGAAGGAGAGCCAGGCCAGGGCGGAGGTCGTGAGGACGAAGCCCACGACCCCGATCTGGCGGGGGGGTGAACCGCCTGTAGAGCCGGACGACCAGGAGCGCGGTGATGAAGACCGTGAGGTTGAAGGGCATCATCGCCACCGAGGTCGCGAAGGGGGTGCGCCCCTGGACGATCTGGATGTAGAGGGGCACCGTGAAGTTCAGCGCGGCCTCGAGGCTGACCACGACGAACATGGCGACCACTGCCGCACGTTCCTGGGCGGACCCCACCACCGAGAGGCTGACCAGTGCGGGCCGGCCCTGCGCCTCGCGGTGTCGCGTCCACACCAGGAACGCCTGGGCGAGGACCACACCGATGAGGACCAGGAGCGGCGCCGTGGACACTCCCAGGATGTCGAAGGGGGCGGTGCCACAAGCACGCAGGACACCCCAGCCGTTGAGGTTGTTGAACCCGAGGGTCAGGGACACGATCGCGCAGCCGATGAACAGGGCGCCGAGGACGTCGATCGAGACCTCGGGGTCGCCCTCGTCCCCGCGGAGGCGGAAGGAGAGGAGGAAGACCGCCACGGCGAGGGCCAGCGTCACCCCGAACACGGGGCGCCACCCGACCAGGGTGCCCAGGGCACCTCCGATGAAGAAGGCGGACACACCGGAGATGGCGCGCGCGGAGCCCAGGGAGCCGATGGCGGTGGCCTGCTGGTCACCGTGGTAGTTCTCGGCGATGAGGGGCACCAGGGAGGGGACGATGACGGCTGCGCTGGCGCCCGCGAGCCCCTGTGCGGCGATCACCCACCCGACGGAGGGGGCCGTGACCATCATGGCGGAGGAGATGCCGAAGACGACGATCACGGTGCGGAAGATCCGCGACCATCCCACACGCCGTCCCAGCTTCGCCCCGACCATCACCAGGGCTGCCACGACCAGTCCGTAGGTCACGATGGCGGTGCTGACCGTCGTGGAGGGGACGTCGAAGTCCTCGACCATGCCGCCCATGGAGACCGGGAGCGCCGCGACGTTGAAGGACATGAGCACCTGGGTGAGGAAGAGCCCGATCATGGGGACCCAGGAGGCCTTCCCCCCCCGGGGACGTAGGTGCGGGTGTCAGGACTGGTCATGGGTGTGGTCCTCCGTGGTGGTGGCGGCAGTGGATGCGAAGACGTCGAGGCCGAGGGAGCGTGACAGGTGCGCGGTGACGCGCTGTGCGCGCACCGAGTTGCCCGCGGCGTCCAGGCGTGGGGAGAAGGCTGCGATCCCCGCCTTGCCGGGCGAGACCGTGAGGATGCCCCCTGACACCCCTGACTTGCCGGGAAGGCCGATCTCGAAGAGCCACTCCCCCGAGCGCTCGTACAGACCGGTGGAGGCCAGGACGGCGAGCGTGTCACGGCACACGGAGGCGGGGACGACCTGCTGCCCGGTCACCGGGTTCACGCCGCCGTCGGCCAGGGTCGCCCCCATGACCGCGAGGTCCCGGGTGGTCACCGCCAGGGAGCACTGGCGCGTGTAGACGTCGACGACCGCCTCCGCGTCCCCGTCGAGCCGGCCGTAGGAGGCCAGCAGCTGGGCGATGGCGCGGTTGCGACCATTGGTGCGCGACTCCGCCCGGTAGGTCTCCTCGTAGACCTCCAGTTCCCGTCCGCAGAAGGCCCCCAGGCAGCGCCGGATGCGGTCCCACTGTCTGGCGGGGGTCGCCCCGGGCACCAGGGACGTCGTCACGAGGGCACCCGCGTTGACCATCGGGTTCATGGGGTGTCCGTCGTTGAGTTCGAGGGCCATGACGGAGTTGAAGGGGAGACCGGTGTTGTTCACCCCCACCCGGTCGTGGACCGCGCGGTGGCCGAGTTCCTGGCAGACGAGGGCGTACACGAATGCCTTGGAGATGGACTGGATGGAGAACTCGAGGCGGGAGTCCCCCCGTTCGTGGACCTCTCCACCGACCTCGGCGAGGGCGACCCCCAGGACACCGGGATCCGCCTCGGCGAGGGTGGGGATGTAGTCGGCCACCGCGCCCTCGGTGTGGGGCAGGGCGTGGGAGACCGCGGCCGAGACGGCTTCCTCCACCCTCTCGGATCCGGGCAGGTGCCCGGGGGACCCTGGTGGGGACCTCGCTCATGTCGATGTCCATGTGTCCTCCGCCCCGGTGCACCCTCTGCGCGCCTGCGGACGGCAGGGTAGCCCGAACCGGGCCCCCAGGTCATCGGTCACCGCCGCTCGGGCGGTCGGCGGCGGGTCCGGGGGCCGTGGGGTGGGCGTCGTGCCGGAGGATTCCGGCGCAGCGCCGGGATGCGCGGACACCGGTCGTCCGCGACCTCCCCGCCTCAGTCCTGCTGGAGGCCGACCGCGAGCGCCCCGTAGAGCGCGTCGACGAGGCCCTCCACCCGGGCGGCGACCTCACACCCCGCTCCGGTGAGCGAATATCCGGCGCTGCGACCCGGTGCCACCGAACCACGGCTGACCAGTCCGTCGGTCTCGAGGGAGCGGAGGGTCCGGGCGAGCATGCGTTCGTTGGAGCCACCGATCATCCGGTGGATCTCCCCGAAACGCGTGGCCCCACGAGCCAGTGCGAGCAGCGTGAGTGCCCCCCAGCGTCCGGTGACGTCGAGGAGGGCGCCCCGGGAGGGGCATCGCTCGTCGAAGACGTCGAAGGCGGGCGCCACCCGGTGGCGTGCATCCTCCATGGCCTGTCCCCTCCCTGTTGACGTCGTTGCCCGACGTGCCCATACTGGGCGTGTACTTACGAAAAGTAAGTATACACCGGGGTGCCACCACGACCCGGTCCCCAGCGGAAGGACACACCATGACCATTGCCGTCACCGGCGCCACCGGCCACCTCGGTTCCCTCACGATCGACGCGCTCCTGGAGCGCGTTCCCGTCACAGACGTCATCGCCCTCGTCCGCGACACGGGGAAGGCAGCACCGCTGGCCGCCCGAGGTGTCGAGGCGCGCCACTTCGACTACGACCGGCCCGCGACGCTGGCCCCGGCACTGGAGGGCGTGGACCGCCTGCTCCTGGTCTCCGGCAATGCGGTCGGGCACCGGATCCCGCAGCACCGGGCCGTCATCGAGGCCGCCACCGCGGCCCGCGTCCCCTTCCTCGCCTACACCAGCGTCCTGCACGCCGACATCGCCACCGGACCCGTCTCCCCCGAGCACCGCGCCACAGAGGCCCTCCTGGCCGAGGCACCCTTCGAGGTCGCACTGCTGCGCAACGGGTGGTACTCCGAGAACTACGTCCCCACCGCCCAGCAGGCCGCAGGGACGGGCGAGGTCCTCACCAGTGCCGGCAGCGGTCGTGTGGCCTCCGCGGCTCGGGCGGACTATGCGGCTGCAGCAGCTGCAGTCCTCACCTCTCCCCAGCCTCGCCCGGGCACCTACGAGCTCTCCGGTGACCACGCCTGGGACCTCAAGGAGTTCGCGCGGATCGTCTCCGAACTCTCGGGTCGCGAGGTCCACGTCCACGACGTCACCCCCGGGGAGCACCTGCGCCTCCTCCTCGACGCCGGCGTCCCGGAGGGCGGGGCGCAGTTCGTCGTGGGCACCGATCAGGCCATCTCCCTGGGGGAGCTCGCGGACACACCCGGCACCCTCTCGGAGCTCATCGGTCGCCCGACCACTCCCCTGGCCCAGACCCTGGCCCCGGTCCTGGCGCAGGCCTGAGACCCCGACCTGTGCACCGTCCCGGAGCTGCCGGTGCGCCCCTCGGTGAGGCTGATCGGGAGAGGGGACGGTGACGAGGTGGGGTCTCGACGTGGATTCCGGTGCCGCAACGCCCCCATCGGACGCCGAGACCCCACTTCGTCAGCACCGGCTCCCCGACCGGTTGCACTCACACGAGGCGGACCAGCACCACCCCGGCCAGGACCGTGAGGGCCCCGAGCACCCGCAGCGCACCGACCGGGCGCCGGGGCGCACCCAGCAGACCCACGTGGTCGACCACCAGCCCGGAGACGATCTGGCCGAGCAGGACCACCGACACCGTCAACCCGGTCCCCAGCAGCGGGGCGATCGCGGAGTTCGCCAGCACGAAGCCCGCACCGAGGGCTCCGCCGCTCCAGATCCACCAGGGCTCGGCGGAGGCGATCTGCCGCAGCACGGGACGCACCCGGAGGGATGCCACGATGAGTGCCAGCGCCAGGGTCCCCACCACGAAGGAGACCGTCGCGGCGAAGAGCGGGGACCCGGCGACGACCCCGAGACGCCCGTTGACAGTTGCCTGTGTGGCGGAGAGGGTGCCGGTCAGGACGGCGGCCCCACCCAGGGCGACCACACGGAGCGCGCCCGGGGCGCCCTCGTCGATGTCCTGGGGACGCCCGCGCCGAGGGCGCATGTTGGCCATCGCAGCACCGAGGACCACCAGGAGTGCACCGGCGCTCCTCGCCGGACCCAGCGCGACCCGCGTGGCACCGAAGGCGCCCGTTGTGTCGATGAGCACCCCGCCGATCACCTGCCCGACAATGGGCAGGACCACTGCGGAGGAGGCGCCGAGTGCCCGCATGAGGACGATGTTGAAGGTGAGGAAGGCGACCCCGCACAGACCACCCACCCAGATCCACCACGGCTGGCCCGGCAGGACCCCCCAGTCGATGCCCGGACGGGTGGCCCCCAGGGCCAGCACCAGCACCAGGGTGCCCACCGAGAACGAGATCAGGGAGGCCAGGAAGACGGAGCCGGCCCGGCGCCCCAGACGCGTGTTGATCGTCGTCTGGACGGGCAGCACGAGCCCGGCGGAGATCCCCGCCAGGACACCGCCGATCACGACAGCCCCCGGGTGGGGACGCGGCGGTGACGAGGGCGGGGCAGCTGGGGTGCGCTGACCCGGGAGTCGGGGTCCAGTCGGTTCTCGGGCACCGGAGCAGCATAGGGACACCACGCCCCGCGCGCCCCGCACACACCGTTCCAGAGCACCGTTGGGCACGGGTGAACCACGTCTCAGCAGTGCCGACGGCTGATCGTGCTAGCCTCGTCAGTGGCGGTCCTGCACACCGCCCGCGTCGTTGAACGCTTTCCCGGGTCGATCACTGAACCCGGCCCCGCCCGACCACCAGGCGGCGGGGATGCCTTCGCACGGCGAACGGATGCGCCACCGGGCGCCTTCGCCAACAGTCCTCGTACCCCGGGCCGGCAGGTCCGTCGAAGAGAGTCCATGACTTCCACCATCCTCGCCGCACAGGCGCGCTCCGACGCGTCCGCGGCCACCACCTCCTCCCCGACCTTCGCCTCCCTCGGCGTCCCCGCCGAACTGGTCACGGTCCTCGAGGGACAGGGCAAGGCCACGGCCTTCCCCATCCAGACCGACACGCTGCCCGACACGCTGTCCGGGCGCGACGTGCTGGGACGCGGGCGCACCGGGTCGGGCAAGACCCTCGCCTTCGCGATCCCGCTGGTCGCCCGCCTCGCCGAGGTCGGCCGCACCAACACCCCCCACCGTCCGCGCGCCCTCGTGCTCGCCCCCACCCGTGAACTGGCCTCCCAGATCGCCGAGGTCATCGAGCCCCTGGGCCGCGCCTACGGCCTGCGGGTCACGACCGTCTTCGGCGGCGTCAAGCAGACCCGCCAGGAGATGGCGCTCTCCCGTGGCGCCGCCATCGTCGTGGCCTGCCCCGGGCGCCTGGAGGACCTGATGGGCCAGGGTCTGGTCTCCCTGTCCGGCATCGCGGTCACCGTCATCGACGAGGCCGACCTCATGGCCGACATGGGATTCCTGCCCGCCGTCACCCGCATCCTGCGCGCCACCCCCAAGGTCGGCCAGCGCATGCTCTTCTCCGCCACCCTCGACAACGGCGTGGACCGTCTGGTCAGGCAGTTCCTGCACGACCCGGTCCTCCACTCGGTGGACCCCGCCGAGTCCCCCGTCGAGCAGATGACGCACCACGTCTTCGAGGTGGCCGACGCCGACCGCAAGAAGGACCTCATCGAGGCCCTGGCCTCCGGCACCGGGCGTCGCATCCTGTTCTTCCGCACCAAGCACCGCGCCAAGCGCACCGCCCGCCAGCTCTCCGCCGCCGGCATCCCGGCCGTGGACCTGCAGGGGAACCTCTCCCAGAACGCACGCGACCGCAACCTCGCGGCCTTCGACTCCGGCGAGGTCCGGGTCCTGGCGGCCACCGACGTGGCGGCACGCGGGGTGGACGTGGCCGATGTCGAGCTGGTCATCCACGCCGACCCGCCGCGTGAGCACAAGGAGTACCTGCACCGCTCCGGGCGCACCGCCCGCGCCGGGCACTCCGGCGACGTCGTGACGATCTGCCTGCCCGAGGAGCGCCGGGACCTGGCGCAGGTCCTGCGCAAGGCGAAGATCCACGTCACCCCCGAGCGCGTGGACGCGCACTCCCCCGAGGTCGCCGAGCTGGTCGGCGAGCGCGCGGCCCGCGTGGCGCCCCGCCCGGCGGCACAGCCCGAGGGTTCCGCGGGTTCCTCCACGGGTTCACGTCGCCACCCCGCCGGTGGTCGCACCTCCGGCGGCTCCACCGGCAGCGGACGCTCACGCGGCCGCCGCGGTGGTCAGGGCGGTCAGGGCGGGAGCGCCTCCGGGCGCGGCCCGGCCCCGTCGCAGGGGTCCCGCTCAGGCTCCTCCCCCTCGACGTCCTCCCACTCCTCCGCCACCCGTTCCCCCGCGACCGGCGCGGACGAGGGCGGCCGCGGCTCGCGTCGCTCGGGCCAGCACCAGCACGGGGACGCATCCGCCACCCGCGGCTCCGGGTCGGCGAAGAACTCCTCGGGTCGTTCCAGGGGTCGCAACTCCCGCAACGACCAGGCGGCCAGCGCGGTGCCCAAGCGTCACCGCGCCGTGGTGTGGAGCACGGAGACCCCGCGCAGCCACCACTGAGCAGACCGTTCCACCGGGTTCCGCGCCGCTCGTGCGGGCGGGGTCCCGGGACAGGCCGACGGCCCGCCCCCGCAGATCTGCGGGGGCGGGCCGTTCGCCGTACTCCCCGGGCGTGTGCCGCCCGGGGACACAGTGGCTCAGCTCAGCTCAGACCGTAGGCCTTGTGCAGCAGCCAGATCGGGTGGACGACATTGGCACCGGTGGAGGTCCGCAGCTGCCAGCGGCAGGTCTCGGTGTCACAGGCCGCCAGTTCCGGGTTGACCCGCTCGATGAAGTCGAAGACCGGCTTGCCCACCGCCTGGGCGACGTCGTACTTCTCCTTCTTCAGGCCGTAGGTGCCGGCGATGCCGCAGCAGGGCTGGTCGGACTCGACGACCTTCACACCGGGGATCAGCTCCATGAGGTGGATGGCCGGCATGCCGATGCCCGTGCTCTTGAGCTGGCAGGGGGCGTGGTACGGGATCGTCACGTCGAAGCGCTCGAAGTCCTCGTCCAGCTCGCCCTTGTCGTGGAGGTCCAGGAGGAACTCGCAGATGTCCCACATGCGGGTGGACACGTCGTGCAGTTCCGGGGTGTCCATCTGGAGGATCTCCTCGGCCTCGTGCTTGAGCATGCCGGCGCAGGACCCGGAGGCGCTGATGATCGGGGCGTCCCGGTTGACGCTGCGCAACTGCTCGGTGAGCTTCGAGACGTACTTGCGGGAGTCGTCGTAGAGACCGTTGGACTGCAGGGCCAGACCGCAGCACCCGTGCTTGGGCACCAGCACCTCGTAGCCGAGGTGCTCGAGGATCTGCACGGAGTGGATCGAGGTCTCGACCTCGAAGTACTCCCCCGCACATCCGTGGAAGAAGATGACCTGTCCCTTGGTGCCCGACTCCGGCTGGGGCGTGTGGTGCTTGAACCAGTGGTCGAAGGTGTGGGGCTGGGCCTTGGGCATGGGCGCGTTGCGGTGGATACCGATGACCTTCTCCACCGCGTAGCGGATCGGCTTCTGGTCGAGCGCCCAGTTGGCGACGGGGGCGAAGGGTGTCATCACCATGCCCATGAGGGTGGTGCGGGAGATCAACCTGTCCCGCAGGGGGATGCCCTCCTGCTCCTTCATGGCGGTACGCGCATGGTGGTTGATCTCCGCGACCTTGACGCCCTGCGGGCACACCAGCGTGCAGGTGCCGCACGAGGAGCAGTAGTCGATGGAGTGGTCCACGGAGAGCTTGCCGTCGCGGAAGCGCTCCCCCTGCGGACCGACGAACTTCGGGCCCGGGAAGAGGGGCGTGACCCGGGCGACCGGGCACTGGGTCTCGCAGATCGTGCACTTGACACAGGCGTCCAGGCTGGAACGCAGCCCGAAGGACTCCAGGTCGAGGATCGTCTCGTTGCTCATCACTTGCTCCCGAGGATCGAATCGGCTGCCCGCAGGGCGCTGACCAGGGCGATGGCATCGCCGGACTTCTCACGCCACCGCGTGGCACCGGCGAGCAGTCCACCCACGGCGTGCAGGTTGTCGAGGACGGGGGTCCCGTCCTCGTCGAGGGGTCGCATGGCCTCGTCGACCGCCACGCCCACCCGGAAGAGGGGCTGTTCGGTGCCCCAGTAGTCGGCGTGCACCAGCTCACCGCCGGTGCCCACCAGTGGGAGGCCGAAGGTGGTCTCGGTGACCGTGCCGTAGGAGTCCATGGCCAGCGCGCCGGACTCGAAGCCGCCGGTGGCCAGGACGAACTCGTCCGCGCGCAGCTGGCGGTGGTGACCGGCGGACTTGATGGTCACCGACACGACGTGTCCGTCCTCGGCCTCGTACCCCAGCACCCTCGACCCCACGATGAGGCGCGAGCGCGACTTGACCAGGCGGGTGAGGCGTTCGTTGAGGCGCATGCCCGGCACGGAGGGCGGGGGCAGTGGCACCTCGAAGACGTCGTGCCCGAGGCGTGCGGCGATGTCACGCCAGGCGTCCGTGTCCTCGACACCGAGCACTGCCGGGAAACCGACGGTCTCGCCGTCCTCCAGCAGGGGTGCCACCAGCGCACACAGCTGCTGGCGGACCTCGGGGCGGTCGAGGGCGCGGGCGAAGTTGAGGCCACTGGTGTCGGCCTCGCCCTCGCGGACCTCCAGGTCCACGTGGACGGCGCGCGCACGGATGGGCTCACCCGAGGGCGTCGTCTGGCGCGCGAGGTTCGCGGCCACCAGGTCCGGGTAGAAGTCCTTGAGTCGGCGCAGGCCCACGAGCACGTAGCTCCGACCGTCCGCGGGCTCGCCCGCGACCATGGAGGGCTGGGCGAGGGCCGTGGGGCGCAGCGCGCCGACCGCGGTGGGGAGACGGAAGTTGCGCCGTCCGTCACCGACCAGCAGCCCGGAACCCACGGTGCCCTCCAACCACTCCAGGGCGGCTCCGACCTCGGAGCCCGGGAAGTGGGCGTAGGGATGGTCCGGGTGCCCGGATCGGTGGGTGTCCACCGCGGCGAGGGGTTCGGTCACTGCCTCGGGCGTGTACCCGAGCACGTCGACCGTGCCCTGGCCCAGCTGCAGGCCGCCGATCCCCTTGGTCACCAGGGTGACCTCACGTCCCTGCTCCTGGAGCCTCACAGTGGCGGCCAGGCCGGCCAGCCCGGCTCCGATGACCACGACGTCACTCATCGCACGACCTCCTCGGAGGGCTCGGGCAGGTGCTCGAGGTCGAGCGTGCCCTCGTAGATCCAGTTGTCCAGGGCACACTGTCGTGCCTGCTCACCGAAGAGGATGGGCCACAGCCCGATCCAACGGTTCTTCATGAACAGTCGCAGCAGGCCCGTGGCCCGCGCGGCGTCGATGTCGCCGCGCTCATGGGCGATACCGGTGGCGCGGGAGGCGCAGAACCCGCCCTGGCACGGCCCCATGCCGAGGCGCACCTGGCGACGCACGTCGTCGAGGGTGAACTCCCCCAGTCCGTCCATCACCTTCTCCAGCATGGAGCGGGTGACGAGTTCGCACTCGCAGATGATCTGCTGGCCACCGGGGGCCTTCGTCTCGGTCTCGACGTCGTGGAGCCGGTGACCGAGGGTGTAGAGGCGGTGGTCCTCGGACCCGGGAACGGCCTCGTCGGCGGTGTGGCACTCGCGCTGTTCGCCCATCTGTTCGCACATCTGGTCCACGATGCGCTCGGCCATGAGGCGGTAGGTGGTGAGCTTGCCGCCGGCGATGGTCAGCAGGCCCTTGACGCCGTCACGCTCCAGGTGGTTGACGACGCTCATGCCGCGCGCCATGTGCCGGGTGTCGGTGGCCGACACCCTGCTGTCCCGCACCAGGGGACGGGCACCGGCCCAGGCGTGCAGGGCGCGGGCGTGGCGGAACCCGGGGATCATGTGCTCCCCCGAGTCGAACATCTGCTGGACCTGCTCGCGCGGGATCGGCAGGTGGTCGGGATCGTCCGTCTTCTGGTCGGTCGTGCCGATGATGCACACGGGGTGCACGGGGACCAGGATGTCGCCGTCGGCGGGGTAGATGCACCGGTTGAGCACGGACTGGGTGAGCCGGTGGTTCATGGCGATCATGATGCCGGCCCCGGGGACCACGTCGACCCCGTGGCACTCGGCCATGGCCGCGATCTTCCCGGCCCAGGGACCGCCGCAGTTGAGGACGAAGGAGCACTCGATGCGGACGTCCTCCCCCGAGCGCTCGTCGTGGGCGACCACGGCGCGGACCTGGCCGTCACCGTGCTCGATCTGGGTGACGCGGTGGTAGGTGAGGATCTTCGCCCCGTAGGCCTCGGCGGAGCGGACGGCGCCCCACACGAGTTGCCAACCGTCCACCGAGCCGTCCTGGACCGCGAAGGCACGCTTCGTGGCCGGGTGCAGGCGCGGCTCGCGACGCAGGGCCTCGGCCACCGAGATCTCCTCGACGGGGACCTTCGCAGCCCGGCAGGCTGCCACGTACCCGTCGGCGAACTCCTCGGAGTCGACGGGGGTGGTGACGAACATGCCGCCGGTGTCCTCGACCGCCGCCGCCTGGATCCGTCGCAGGATCGCGTTCTCCTGCGCGCACTCCGTGGCCGACTCCGGGTCGGAGACCACGTAGCGTCCCCCGGAGTGGAGCAGGCCGTGGAAGCGCCCCGTCGTGCCCTGACCGAGGTCGGCGCGGTCCACCAGGACCGTGCGGTATCCCCTCATTGCTGCATCGCGGACCACACCGGCGCCGGTCGAGCCGCCACCGATGACCACGACGTCCGTCTGGATCGTCTTCACCACGTGTTCCTTCCCTCCCACTGCGATGGCGCCTGCGCCACCGGGCGTCGCTGCCCCTGACCGATCACCGCGCCACGCCCCTCACGAGGCACGTCAACCTCCGGCAACACGTCCATGTTCAGCCTAAACAGACCCCTCCTACAAATCGTCCAGACGGTCTGCACATCTGTGCACGCTCGCAGATGACGGGCGGCAGCCCTCACCCTCCCCACGAGGAACGGGGGGATCGCAGGTCACCGGCCCTGCCTGCCCCTCTGTCGAGGACGCGCCCACACCGACACATTGCTGCCTGGGGACATGACGGCGGTGACCTCCACGTCCCTGAGGAAGGGCCCCTTTTGACAAAGCAGGTGTTGCAGAATCCACCGCCCTGGTCACCCTGGGTCCTTTGCTGGTCATCTGGTGGGGTCGTCAGCGGCGGGGGGACTTCGGGGCGCCGCCGACGGACACGAGTCCGGACGAACCCGACGGCACCGACGCCTGAGACAGCGCCGCCCTCGCCACCCCCACCCTGTCGACACTGCGCGGGAGAGACCACCCGACACCGATCTCTCGGAGTCGATTATCTCGATTTCGACACATCTTGTGTGAAAGCCGACACAGACTTCCCCGCAACGGTTGGTGTCAGAAACGGGTCGGCCCCGCCACCGTTGCCGGTGCGCCGCCCACCGAACCGCCCGTCCGTCCCGCGCCCCCGATCGGAACACGCCGCATGAGCACACCGGAAATCCGTCCCAGCACATCCCACGCACCCGGACTCGACGCCACACCCGTCGAGCCCCGAAGACTCCACCGCCGCGTCATCGGCATCGGCCTCGGCTTCCTCCTGGCCGCCCTCGTCTACTGGGTGATGCCCGACCAGGTCCCCCAGGCCGTCATCGACGCAGCCCCCGAGGGAGCCGAGTTCACCGCCCACGGACTGGCCGTCACCGCCGCAGTGGACACCCTCATGGGCAGGTGGTGGGTCACCGAGGCCATCCCCCTGGCGGCCACCGCCCTGGTGCCCCTGGTCGCCTTCCCCTTCACCCAGGTCTCCGACTTCGGGACCACTGCCGCCCCCATGCCAACGGCACGATCTTCATGTTCATGGGAGGCTTCTTCCTGGCGCTGGCCATCCAGCGATGGAACCTGCACCGTCGCATCGCACTGGTCACGGTGCTGACCGTGGGCACCACCCCCAAGCGACTCGTCCTGGGCCTCATGGTTGCCACCGGCGTGATGACGATGTGGGTGTCGAACACGGCGACCGCCGTCATGATGGTCCCCATCGCCTTGTCCGTCCTGTCCCTGGTCTACGAGGGCGCCTCCGCCTCCGACATGCTGAAGTCCAACTTCGGGAAGTCCCTGGCCCTGGGGGTGACGTACTCGGCGTCCATCGCCTCGGTGTCCACCATCATCTCCACACCCCCGGCCACCCTGCTGCGCGCCTAGCTGGCCGAGCAGGAAGGCATCCGGATCACCTTCGCCCAGTGGATGCTCTTCGGGGTGCCCCTGGGATGGAGCTTCCTGTTCATCGGATGGTGGTTGATCGTCAACGTCCTCTTCAAGGCCGAGATCTCCGAGATCCCCGGGGGACGCGACATGATCAGGCACGAGCTCCAGGCGATGGGGCCCATGTCGCGCGGGGAGAAGATGGTCTCCGTCGTCTTCGTGCTGGCCGCCCTGTCCTGGGTCATCCTCCCCACAGTCTTCCCCGACACGTTCTCCGACGAACTCATCGCGATGATCATCACCCTGGTCCTCTTCCTCACCCCGGTGCGCCCCGTCCTGGGTATCCCGCTGCTGGACTGGGCGACCGCCAAGCACATCCCCTGGGACGTGCTGTTGCCCTTCGGAGGCGGGCTGTCCCTGTCCGCGATGTTCACCAAGACCGGGTTCTCACTGTGGATCGGTGAGAACACCCGCTCCCTGGCCGACCTTCCCCCAGTCGTCCTGGTCCTCCTCATCACGGTGCTCATCGTGATCCTCACCGAGTTCACGTCCAACACGGCCACCGCCGCTGCCTTCCTGCCGATCATGGGTGGTCTGGCGGCGGGGACCGGCATCAACGTGCTGTTGCTGGTGATTCCCGTGGCGCTGGCCTCCACCTACGGCTTCATGATGCCCGCCGGCACCCCACCCAATGCGATCGCCTACTCCTCGGGCTACGTGCGCATCGCCGACAGGATCAAGGCCGGTCTGGTCCTCAACATCATCGGGGCTCTCCTCATCACGACCTTCGTGATGACACTGGGCCGGGTGGTCTTCGGCTACTGACGCCACCTCCGTCGGGGCGCGTCCCGCCACCGCCGCCTGCGGTTGCCCCGGGCCGTCCCGGCGGGGACGCACCCACGAGGGCGACCCCTGCCCATCTGCGCGGCACGCTACGGTGGAAACACTGGAGTGAGGGAAGAGGACCGTCGTGGGCACAGGCGAGATGGAGGTCACCGGCATCGCCCTGGTGATGGTCCTGGCAGTCCTCGTCATCGTCCTGGTCAACCGTCTGGCACCGAAGGTCGGGGTGGCGACCCCACTGCTGCTGGTCCTGCTGGGGGTCGGGGTGTCCTTCGTACCCGCCATCCCGGCCATCACGGTGGAACCCCAGTGGATCCTGGCAGGTGTTCTCCCTCCCCTGCTCTACGCCACGGCCGTCAGCCTTCCGGCCATGGACTTCCGCCGTGACTTCCGCGCCATCGGCGGGCTGTCGGTCTTCCTGGTCGTCATCAGTTCCCTGGTGCTGGGTGTCGTCCTGCATGCACTGGTGCCGGGCATCAGCCTGTCCGTGGGCGTCGCCCTGGGTGCCATCCTCAGCCCCACCGACGCGGTGGCCACCTCCATCGTGCGTCGCCTGGGGGTCTCGCCCCGCATCGTCACGGTGCTGGAGGGTGAGAGCCTGCTCAACGACGCCACCTCCCTGGTCCTCATGCGGTCCGCCGTCGCCGCCACCGCTGTGTCGGTACCCCTGTGGGAGGTCGGGACCTCCTTCCTGCGTTCCGTTGTCGTGGCCGTCATCATCGGTGTCGTGGTCGCCCGGGCCGGGCTCGCGCTGCGCCGTTGGGTGGACAGTCCGGTGCTCTCCACTGCCGTGTCCTTCGCGACACCCTTCCTGGCGTTCCTGCCCACCGAGGCCCTGGACGCCTCCGGCCTGGTGGCCGTGGCCACGGCGGGTCTGGTCACCGGTCACGGTGCGGTGACCCACCTCAGCCCTCTGGACCGTCGGTCGGAGGCGTCGAACTGGCGCACCGTGGAGCTGCTGCTGGAGGGCGGGGTGCTCCTGGTCATGGGCCTGGAACTCTTCGGACTCGTCACCCAGGTGCGTGAGCAGCACGAGAGCCTGTGGCTGGCCCTGGGCATCGCGGTGGTCGCCGTGGTGGTGATCCTGGTCCTGCGCGCACTCTTCGTGGCGCCGTTGCTGGTGTGGCTGAACCGCCGGGTGAGACGGGGGCAGGCACTGCGCGACGCCTACCGTGACCTGCGGTCCCATTACGCCCGGCCACGCCGTGGCGGAGCCGGGGGGACGTGTGGACCCGTCGTGGCGGACACCCCCACCCACGCTCCGCACACCGCGAACTCCACCCCCTCGGCCCGGGCTGATGCAGGTCCCGGCGACGTCATTCCTCACACGCCGCTTGTCTCCTCCCCGGCCGTCGCCGATTCCCCTGTCCGCGCCGAAGCCGCTTCCCCCGCGCGGACCGGGCCCACGCTGCTGGACCTGCGTGCCCTGCCCCGAGCCTTTGGCGTGGAAGGTCCGGCGCCGGGTCCGACGCGCAGTGGCACCCCGCCCCACGCCCTCCCGCGAGCGCCTGGCACGCTGGCACGCTGGCAGCGCAGACTCTCCCAGCACTCCGCGGACATCGACCACTTCACCTCCGCACCGTTGGGTCCGCGCGAGGGCATCCTCCTGGTGTGGGCGGGGATGCGCGGTGTGGTGACCCTGGCTGCGGCACAGTCCCTGCCCACCTCCATCCCCCAGCGTTCCCTGCTGGTCCTGGTGGCCTTCCTGGTGGCCGCAGGCACCCTGCTGGTCCAGGGAGCCACGCTGCCAATGGTGGCGAAGGGGCTGGGACTGGCGGGGGACACCGGCGGTCAGGACAGTGACCGCCTGAAGCTGCGGACGTCACTGGACACTGCGGCCCTGGCAGCACTGGACGACCCGCAGCTGCGCCGCGCCGACGGCACCGCCTTCGACCAGGAGACCCTCAGCCGGGCCCGCACGGACGTGGACCGGATGCGACGTTCGCGCCAGGCGGCGGCCACGACGACCCCCGACCTCTTCTCCCAGTACCGTGAACTGCGCATGGTCGCCATCCAGGCCCAACGCAGCGCACTGGAGCGGGCTCGCGCCAGCCGCGCCTACTCCTCGCGCACCCTCCAGTACGCCCTGGGTCTGCTCGACTCCGAGCAGATCGAGATCCAGGCCCGCAGGGGTCCCACTCTCCCTGATGAGGAGGACTGAATCGTGTCCGAAACCAGCTGCCCTCTCCCGCCCACCCCCACTTCCCTGCCCACCCCCACTTCCCCGCCCGTGCCCGGTCCCCTCAGTGGTCGCGCCGCCTTGGTCACCGGCGTCTCGAGGCGCCGTGGCATCGGTTTCGGCGTCGCCTGCGCGCTGGCCGACCTGGGGGCCAGTGTCTTCCTCCACCACTACGCGCCCCATGACCGCGCCCAGCCATGGGGCGGGGATGACATCGACTGCCTGGTGGAGGAGCTGCGTACGCACCTCGCTCCCGGCGCGCAGCTGGGCCACAGGCATGCGGATCTCAGCGATGCGGAGACCATCGGACCACTCCTGGAGGAGGCGAGCGCTCTCACGGGTTCCCTGGAGGTCCTGGTGTGCAACCAAGCGCGCAGCGGTTCCGACGGATCGATCCTGGACATGGACGCCGCCCGCCTCGACGCCCACTGGGACGTCAATGCGCGCGCGACCCTGCTCCTCACCGCCGACTTCGCTCGCCGAGTCGCAGGATCGCGCACCCGACCAGCCCTGCCGGGTGAAGCGATCGGGTCGGGTGCACACTGGCGCCACCCGGGAGAGCCCGCGCGTCCCCGGGCCAAGGTCTTCTGGATGACGTCCGGGCAGGTCCACTCCCCCATGCGCGGTGAGGTCGCCTACGCCACCTCCAAGGCGGCGCTCGCCGGTGTCACCCCCACGGTCGCCGCGGAGCTGCTGGGCCTCGGCATCGTCCTGAACACCATCAACCCGGGTCCCGTCAACACCGGGTACCTGGACCCCGACACCACCGACCGTGGAGAGGAACGCGTGCAGGAGCTGCTGGCCGCCACACCCTTCGGGCGCTTCGGGGAACCTGCCGATCCCGCCCACCTCATCTCCTGGCTGGCCACCGACGCGGGCTCCTGGGTGGTCGGACAGGTCCTGACCAGTGACGGCGGCTTCTCACTGTCCGCTTCCTGACGCGCCCGACCGCGCCACTGCCCTTTGGAGGAACTCGACACGGATGGACTTCCCCCGGCCCGCGAGCCGGGAGCCGCCCTCCCGGTGCACCCCGGTGACCGCACCCGTGGGAACACTGCCACCGCATCCCTGCCCCGCATTGCGGTGGGTTCCATGGGGGGCACCATTGCCATGGCTCAGGCGGTTGTCACAGACCGGGTGGGCGACGCACATGTCCACGGGCACACCACGGCCCCCACCACTGACCCTCCGGGGAGCGCTCTGCCGGTCTGGTCCCCCGGATGGACACCTCGGACCTGGTTGCCTCGGTGCCCGAGCTCTCCCACTGGGCCCGCGTCGAGACCGCCGCCCTGTGCAGTGTCGGGTCACCCTCGATCACGATCGCCGACGTCCTGCCGGCACTGGAGTGGGCCCGGGGACGGGTGTCCGACGGGTGCGCGGGGGTCGTCCTCACCCACGGCACCGACACCCTGGAGGAGACGGCCTTCCTGCTGGACCTCCTGTGGGATCACGAGGAGCCGCTGGTGTTGACCGGCGCCATGAGGGGTGCCACCCAGCCCGGTGCGGACGGCCCGGCCAACCTGTTGCAGGCCACGACCGTCGCCACCGATCCGCGCGCCCGGGGGCAGGGCGTCCTGGTGGTCCTCGACGACACAGTCCACTGGGCGGACCACGTGACGAAGACACATTCCAGGTCGACGGACTCCTTCCGGTCGCTGGGCGCTCCGATCGCCGCTGAGTTCCGCGAGGGCGTCCTCCACCTCTGCGCCATCCGGCCACACCCGCACCCAGACCCACTCCCCGTCCCCACCCGCCTCCCCTGGGTGGTGCAGGCGGGTGTGGGCATTGACGAGGACGGTCGCGCCTTCCGTGTCCTGCACGAGGCAGGATGTGAGGCTCTGGTGGTCTCCGCGGTGGGTCTGGGGCATGTCTCGGCCCCGGCAGCCCAGGTGCTGGGGGACCTGGTGGCGCGCGGGTGCCCCGTCGTGGTGAGTACCCGCTGCCCGGAGGGAGGAACGGGCACACAGACCTATGCCTATCCCGGCTCTGAGATGGACCTGCTGTCCAGGGGCGTGGTCATGGCGGGCCGCCTGCCCGCATGGAAGGCCCGGTTGCTGCTGGTCGTGGCACTCACCGACGGGTTCACCGCGGATCGCCTCCAGGCGCTCTACGATGCTTGGGACCGTTGCTGAGGTGTCGACGCCGCCCTCGTCCCCGCGAGGGTACGGACCTGCCCACCCCTGCACCCACCCGTGACCCAGGACAAGGACACACATCATGGACACCCGCATCGAGGAAGACCTGCTGGGACGACGCGAGGTGCCCGTGGATGCCTACTACGGCGTGCACACGGTGCGCGCGATGGAGAACTTCCAGATCTCGGGGCGCACGATCTCCCAGGAACCGGAGTTCGTGCGCGGGATGGTCATGGTGAAGAAGGCCGCTGCACTGGCCAACAAGGAACTCGGCGTCCTCCAGTGGGACATCGCCGATGCGATCGTGGCGGCCTGCGACGCGATCCTGGAGGAGGACCGCTGCCTGGACCAGTTCCCCATCGACGTGTTCCAGGGAGGTGCCGGGACCTCGGTGAACATGAACACCAACGAGGTCGTGGCAAACCTCGCCCTGGAGCTGGCGGGATTCGAGAAGGGACGCTACGACCTGATCAACCCCAATGACCACGTCAACAAGTCGCAGTCCACCAATGACGCCTATCCCACGGGGTTCCGCCTGGCGGTGCACGCCAAGATCCGGACACTTGCGGCGCAGGTGAGGGATCTGGGCGCGGCGTTGCACGAGAAGGGCGACCAGTTCGAAGGGGTTCTGAAGATGGGACGTACCCAACTCCAGGACGCCGTGCCGATGAGTCTGGGTCAGGAGTTCCACGGCTTCGCCACCAACATCCTGGAGGAAATCAATCGACTGGAGAATGCCCAGGCCCTGCTGCTGGAGATGAACCTGGGTGCCACCGCCATCGGCACACGACTGAACACCCCCGACGGATACGCCCACACGGCATGCGAGATGCTGGCCGAGGTCTCCGGCCTGCCCGTGGTCTCCGCGGTGGACCTGGTGGAGGCGACCTCCGACAACGGCGCCTACATCGCCGCCCACTCCGCGGTGAAGCGTCTGGCGATCAAGGTCTCCAAGATGTGCAACGACCTGCGACTGCTGTCCTCTGGGCCGCGCGCAGGTCTGAAGGAGATCAACCTGCCCGAGATGCAGGCCGGGTCCTCGATCATGCCCGCCAAGGTCAACCCCGTGATCCCCGAGGTCGTCAACCAGGTCTGCTTCACCGTCATGGGCAATGACGTGACGCTGGAGATGGCGGCGGAGGCCGGCCAGCTCCAGCTCAACGTCATGGAGCCGGGCCTGGCCCAGGCCATGTTCGAGTCGCTGACCCTGCTGACCAACGCCCTGAGGACCCTGCGTGAGAAGTGCATCGTCGGCATCACCGCCAATGAGGAGCGCTGCCGGGAGATGGTCCTGAACTCCATCGGCATCGTCACCCTGTTCAATGACCTCATCGGCCACCACATGGGGGACGAGGTCGGCCGCGAGGCGGCGCGCACCGGCAAGTCCGTGCGGCAGATCCTCCTGGAGCGCAAGTTGCTGGACGAAGCCCAGATCGACGCGATCCTCACCCCGCAGAACCTCCTGCACCCCGAGTACAAGGGGATCCGTTACTCCCCCGAGGACCGCGGGCTGCCGGCCAGGGCCTGAGCCCGGCGGGGGCGGGCTGCGCACGAGCCGACGTGGCCGACGAGGGCGACGCGGATTGCGTGCGGTGCGGCAAGCCGGGTGCTCTGGCGCCCCTTGCCCGGGCAGCGACGGGCCATCGCCGGATTGCGCACCACCGGCGATGGCACCCGTGCCAGGAGCTCAGAAGTGGGAGAGGAACCCGGCGCGACCCACGGGGGCGAAGAGTGCGTCCATGGTCTCCCGAACGGGGTCCTCCGCACCCGTGATCATCTGTGCTGCGGCCAGCTGCGTGGTCGTTGCGGAACCGAAGACGAGGGCTGCGAGCGCCTGGACAGACACCCGGGGAAATGCAGCGAAGTCGGGATCGGGCGCGCCAGGACCTGCCTCGGCGAGGCGGTGGACCTGCGGGCCCTGCGGGGACAGCGCCACGCGGTAGGCGCCCGAAGCGTGCCCGAGGTCGTCCTCGACGAGGAACTCGGCCTGCAGGTGCGCCCGGCGTGCAGCCACTGAGTATGCCCGTTCCTCCAGGACCTGCACGGGGTCGAGGATGCGCGCCCAGAGGGCGTCGGAGACGGCATTCGTGCGCAGGGCCCGCTCGTCGAGCAAGGCCAGGGGCAGCAGGGAGTCCTCCGGGAGTGTCCCGGCCGTGATCTCCTTGACCAGTTCCACCCGATTGAGGTGATCCCACAGCGCGAGCTCAGCGCCGGGGGTGGCAGCGACGAGTTCACGCACCTTCAGCCTCGAGGGCTCCTGGAACTCGAAGGTGACGTATCCGTCCAGCTCTCCGTTGTCATCGATGTGGACCGCGGCCACGTACTTGCCGTCGACCTTCTCCGAGCGCGCATCGAGGTAGAGGTCCTCGTAGTAGCCCTCGAAACGCGTGGTCGAACCACGCATGCGCTGGTGGTACAACGCGAAGACCTCCGGCATCCGCGGGAGGAGCCATGCGAGGGTCACGGCCTCCACCCGGCCCGTCATCCCTGTGCGCAGGGCGAACCCGGGCCCGGAAGCCACGGACACCTGGGACTCGCGCAGCACCGTCTGGAACCCGTAGCGCCCGTAGAGCACGGCGTTGGTGGCGGTGAGGAGTGCCAGGGGGACGTGGCGCTCGGCAAGCTGGGCGAGGTTGTGGGTCATCATGGAGCGCAGGATGCCGCGACGCTTGTGGGTGGGACGCACGGTGACGCTGGTGATCTGGGCTGCCGGGACCATCCGGCCAGCGCCCAGGTTGACCTCACCGTCGAAGACGGCGAAGGTCCCCACCGGACGCTGCGCGAGGTCCGGATCGGGGCTGGGAGTGTCGGCGCTGACCTCGGTCAGCAGTGAACCGGTGTGCTTCGCAGCTGCGGCGACACGGCGGATGGCGACATCCGAGGGGTCTGATTCGTTGAAACCGGTGAAGACCGCCTCGCACCAGGCCCGGGTCCTCGCATCGGGTTCCTGGGCTGGGAGCGTGCCGGGGATCGGGGGCTCGGCCTCCGAGGCGGTCGGGGACGCAACTTCCGGGCAGGCCAGGCCGGGCATGAACTGTCGGAGATCGAGGGAGGAGTCAGGCATCCCGCCATCGTATACGGGCAGGCCACAGGTTCAGGCCGCGGGCCCATCCAGGTGGGCGGCCAGCCACGGCCCGGTCACCGAGGCCGGGTCGTGGAGGATCTGGTCGGGGGTGCCCTGCGCGACGATGTGGCCGCCCTGGTCTCCCCCGCCCGGCCCGACGTCGAGGATCCAGTCGGCGTTGGCCACCATGTCCAGGTCGTGTTCGATGACGAGGACCGAGGCTCCCGCGACCACCAACCTGTCCAGCACCCCCAACAGGGTCGCGACGTCGCGGGGGTGCAGCCCGATGGAGGGCTCGTCGAAGACGAAGAGCGTGCCCGACTGGCCGCGGCGCAGCTCACTGGCCAGGCGCAGGCGCTGGGCCTCACCGCCCGAGAGTGCGGGGGTGGGCTCCCCGAGTGTCAGGTAGCCGAGTCCGACCTCGTGCAGGGAGTCGAGGATGCGCAGGACCTGGGGCTGGTCGGCGAAGACCTCGCGCGCTTCCTCGATGTCCAGGGCCAGGACGTCGGCGATGGTGCGTCCCTGCCAGGTGACCTCCAGGGTCTCCTTCGAGTAGCGTCTCCCCCCGCAGTCCGGGCAGCGCACGGGCACGTCGGGCAGGTACTGGACGTCCAGGCTGAGTTCGCCCAGGCCCTGGCACGTGGGGCAACGCCCCACCGTCGTGTTGTAGGAGAAGTGCCCGGTCTTCCATCCGCGCGCCAGCGCCTCAGGCGTGGCGGCGAAGAGGGCTCGGATGGGGTTGAACAGCCCGGAGTAGGTGGCGGGCGTGGATCGGGCGTTCTGCCCGATGGGGGTCGCATCCACCTCGACAACGCGGCGGATCGCTCCGGGATGGACCTCACGCACATGCGTGGGAAGGCGGTGCCCGGCGATGCCCGCGGTGAGAGCAGGAACCAGGCTGTCCAGCACGATGGCTGTCTTCCCGGCCCCGGACACCCCGGTGACCGCCGTCATCGCGTGGGTGGGGAACCGGGCGGTGACGTCGTGGAGGTTGAAGAGGTCGGAGATCTGCACGCCGAACCACGCCTCGGGGTCGCCCTCGCGCGCGGGTGGGGTGAGTGGGCGCAGGGGGCGCACGCGCGCAGGGGCGGAGCCGTCGAGGTAGGGGGCGATCAGGGAGTGAGGATCGCCCTCGATCTGCTGAGGGTTGCCCTGGGCGATGACGCGTCCGCCGAGGCTACCGGCACCCGGGCCCATCTCGATGAGGTGGTCGGCGGCCCTCAGCACCATGACGTCATGGTCGACGACGACCACGGTGTTGCCAGCCTCCACGAGGTCGCCCATGACGTCGACCAGGCCTGCGACATTGGAGGGGTGCAGACCGATGGAGGGCTCATCGAGGACGAAGAGCATTCCGGTGGCGCGCTCCAGGACGGTGCGTGCCAGCTGGATGCGTTGGCGCTCGCCGGTGGACAGTGTGTCCCCGGCGCGCTCGAGTGAGAGGTAGCCGAGCCCCAGCCCGAGCAAGGGGTCGAGTGCCTGGTGCAGCTCGGCAACCAGGCGGGTCGCGAGGTCGCGCATGTCGGCGGGCACCCAGTCCTGGGTTCGTCGGGCGAAGTCGCCCAGGGCGCTGAGTGGAAGGCTGGCGACCTGGGCGATGTCCCGCTCGGCGAGACGAGAGAGGAGCACCTGGGGTGCCAGACGTGAACCGTGGCAGGTGGGGCAGGTCAGACGCGTGAAGTAGCGTCCGAAGCGGCTGGGGCCCGCCTGGCCGTCCTGGTCCTCGCGGCTGGCGAGCTTCTCCACGGTGGTGAAGGCGTTTTCGAAGGTGACGTTGAGGGGGATCTCCTGGTCGCCCTTGAACCCGATGATCACGCGTCGGCGCGTGGCCGGGCCGTGCAGGACGGTCTCGCGTTCCGTGGCGCTCAGCTCGCTCCAGGCGACGTCGGTGCGCACGCCGAGTTCGCGGGCGACCAGGGGCATGGCGCCGCGCACCGGGCCCCGCCAGGGTGCGACCGCCCCCTGGTCCAGGGTGAGTGAAGGGTCGGGGACCAGGGCGTCGGCGTCGACCTGGCGGACCTCCCCCAGTCCGTGGCAGGTGGGGCAGGCGCCGAGACTGGTGAAGGCGAAGGACTCGGCACTGGGTTGGTCGAAGGTGACTCCGCACTCCGGGCAGGTGCGACGCTCCTGGACGGAGGCCATCAACGAGGGCGGGAGGCGGTGTCCGTTGGGGCACACGTGCGAGCCCAGGCGGGAGAACATGAGGCGCAGGACGTTCAGACACTGGGAGAGGGTGCCGACGGTGGAGCGGGGGCCGGGCTTGGGTGGGCGCTGGCGCAGCGCGACGGCACTGGGAAGGAAGGTGATGCGGTCGACGTCGGGCTTGGCGGCCTGGGAGATGCGGCGGCGCGTGTAGGTGGACAGCGCGTCCAGGTAGCGCCGCGACCCTTCGGCGTAGAGGGTGCCCAGGGCCAGGGAGGACTTGCCCGATCCGGACAGGCCGGTGATGCCGACCAGCTCCCCCAGGGGGATGTCGACGTCGACGCTGCGCAGGTTGTTGACCCGGGCGCCGCGAACCTCGATGGCGGTGGGGCCGTGCCGGTGGATGAGCCGGTCGCTGACGGCCGGGACTGGTGCTCTGGGTGAGGTGGGTGCTTCGGCTCGGGTCACGCCCCGATCCTAGGAGCGTCGCGGGTGGAGTTCGCGGTGGGTACCAGCCTCACGAGGGCGGGGCCGCGCGCGATAAGGTGCAGGTGTCGCCGATCCGCGGCATGGAGGCGACTGTAGTCGGTGGATGTACTTGTCGCGCGTCAGCCCCTGAAGAGCATTCGTACCACGGCATCCAAGTGACACGCCCTCAAGATGATGGTCAGAACGAGTGGAGACTCTCACGCGTCACCGATGACACAAAATGTCCTTGGCGGAAAGCCGACCTTTGAGGCTGAAACCGACTACACCCTGGATTCGGATGAGCCCGTGAAGGACAGTCCTGCATGCGACCAGTTCGCGATGCTCCGCTGGGTCTGTCGCTCCCGGTCGATGAGAGCGAAGCCGATCTCGGCTTCCTGCGCATCGTACCAACGCACAGCCGCGACAAGTTCGGAGACCGCTTCGGGATGCGCCCTTTGGATCATGGACATACAACCAGCGAGACACGCAGACGCGCGTAGTGTTCGTCTACATCCTGCGCTCGGCCGCTCCCGTGTCATCTGCGTCACGAAGGCTCTCGAGCAGCCGCCTGGGAACGATCCAGCACTTATCAGCGTTGAGCGCATTAGACGCTCGGGTCAAGCTCTCCGTGTGAGGATCCACGGTCACCCCAGGTCCCGGTACCTCTCGAAGAACTCCAGCAGCCGCTCGACGACTCGCCGCTTCGTGGCGGCGTGTGCGCCGTCCTTCCGGAACCGCGGGGTGGGCGGCAGGATCTTCGTGATGGCGGTACCGGACACAGGTACGGCCCCGTCCCGGAAGGCCCCCTCCATGAAGCTCTCGGTGGGCTTCGGGCGCAGCGCCAGGTCTTTGATGATCTCCACCAGTTCGGCGTGCTTCTTCTGGGCGACGAACCGCTCCCACTCCGCGTCCACGTCGGTGTTGACGCTCAGCGACTCCACGAACTCGTCGATCAGGTCCTTCTTGTTGCGCAGTGTCGGGCTGGACTCCACGGCGCGGTCGATCTTGACCCGCAGTTCGCCCTCGTCCGCTCCCCTGCCACCGTGCTCCTCCATGTAGCGGCGTACCAGCATGAGGATGTAGTCGACGTTGACCTCGACCTGCTTGACCAGCTCAATCTCGAAGACGATGTCGTCGTTGATCGGTTCCCGCTCGCCCGTCGCACGCTCCCGGTAGTGGGCATGCAGGTCCAGGTACAGGCTCGTGTAGTCCTGGCGTTGCCGCTCACCCAGCGGATCGTCCTCGGCGAAGTCGTCGAAGGACGTGAGGATGTTGCGCAGCCGCAGCAGGTCGCCGAAGAGTCCGATGAACTGCCGCTGGGCCGCCTCGCCGATGATCTCCCGACCGAGTGGGAAGCCGGTCAACATCTCCTCGACGACGCGCCCGTACTCCTTGCGGTAGTGCGCGTAGGGCTTGAGCACGGCCACGCCCTGGGCCTCGCGGTTCCCGAACAAGGCCAGAGCGTCATTGGTCGCCTCCTCCAAGTTCCGGAAGCAGACGATGTTGCCGTAGGTCTTCACCGAGTTGAGGATCCGATTCGTCCGCGAGAACGCCTGGATCAACCCGTGTGCCCTGACATTCTTGTCAATCCACAGGGTGTTCAGGGTCGTCGCGTCGAACCCCGTGAGCAGCATGTTGACGACGATGACCAGGTCCAGGTCACGATTGCGCAGCCTGGCGCACACGTCCTTGTAGTAGTTCTGGAACTGGTTGGCGGAGGAGTCATAGTTCGTGGCGAACGTCGCGTTGTAGTCCGCGATGGCACCGTCCAGGAAGTCCCGCGACGACTGGTCCAGATGCCCGGTCTCGAAGTCCTCCTCCGCCAGCAACCCGTCCGGCTGGTCCTCGTTGGGAGCAAAGGAATAGACGAGGGCGACGCGCAGACGCTTGTCAGAGGGCCTCCCTTCCTGCATTTCTCGGAACACTTGGTAGTAGCGTTTCGCAGCCTCGATCGAGGCGGTCGCGAACAGTGAGTTGAATCCCCGGACGCGTTGCTCCTTGAGCTCGTAGGACGTCTGACGCTTCGTCTTCTGGTCGAAGTGCTCCAGGATGTAGCCGACCACTTCGTGGAGTCGCCGCGAGTCCAGCAGTGCAGCCTCGGAGTCGATGGCACTGACCTTCTTGTCGATGACTCCCCCGCGGGCATGCACGGTGTCGAAGTAGTCGATGCGGAAGGGCAGCACGTTGTGGTCGGAGATCGCGTCGACGATCGTGTAGGTGTGCAGCCGCTCCCCGAAGACCTGTTCGGTGGTGTGCAGTGTGCCCGGCCCACCACTGCCCGCATTGTCGGTGAAGATCGGCGTACCCGTGAAGCCGAACAGGTGGTAGCGCTTGAAAGCCCTGGTCACCAGTGCATGCATGTCGCCGAACTGGGATCGGTGACACTCATCGAAGACTAGGACGACGTGTTGGTCGAACACCGGGTGTCCCTCGGTCGTGGCCACGAACCGGGACAGCTTCTGGATGGTCGTGATGATGATCCGTGCTCGGGGATCCCCCAGTTGTCGGCGCAGTTCGCGGGTGGAGCCGTTCGAGTTGGCGGCTCCCCTCTGGAACCGGTCGTACTCGCGCATCGTCTGGTAGTCGAGGTCCTTGCGGTCCACGACGAACAGGACCTTGTCGACGCCGTCGATCTCCGTGGCCAGCTGCGCGGCCTTGAACGAAGTCAGCGTCTTCCCTGATCCGGTCGTGTGCCAGATGTATCCGCCAGCCTTGGTGGTACCCAGCTGCTTGTAGGTGGTCGACACCTCGATCCTGCCCAGGATCCGCTCGACCGCGGCGATCTGGTAGGGCCGCATGACCAGCAGGTTGTCCTCCGCATCCAGCACGCAGAATCGCGTGAGAATGCTGAGCAGTGCGTGCTTGGCGAAGAAGGTGCGGGTGAAGTCGGTGAGGTCGGCGATGCGGTGGTTCGCGGCATCCGTCCACCAGCTGGTGAACTCGAAGCTGGTCGAGGTCACGCGGCGTGCGCCGCTGCGTCCCTCGTCAGATTCGACGTGTCGCTTCCGCGTCGTGTTCGAGTAGTACTTCGTCAGCGTGCCATTCGAGATCACGAACAATTGGACANGAAGGTCAGCAGACGGTCGCGGTAGTACTCGTACTGCTGTCGGCGAGCCGCAATTTCAGCAGGAAGTCCCGCCGAGAGATCACTCGTGATTTCACCAAACGATCGAAGACGTGCAGAAACAGCCTCTTGCTCCCTCAGGCTCGGCACTGGTATCGAACAGGAGTAGAAACTCCTAGTAGATCGTCGCGGCTAAGTATTTGGGTATAGGTGACGGAGTTTGATGCGGGCGTCGTCCGCGGTGAACTGCCAGTCGACTTGCCGCTGATCATCGTTGGTCGCGGACTGCCAGGAAGCAAGCTCGGTGTTCAGGACGTCGAGGTCGTCGATGCGGCGGTCGAGGCATTGCCGGGACAGCCGGGAGAGTTCGATCTCGGCGATGTTCAGCCAGGAGCCGTGCTTGGGCGTGTAGTGGATCTCCAGCCTCTCGGCGAGGGCGCGGGCTTTGACGGGCTCGAATGCTTCGTAGAGCGAGCCGAGGGTGTGCGTGTTCAGATTGTCCATCACGAGCACGACGCGTTCGGCGTCCGCGTAGTCGACAGTGAGGAGCTCGTCGATCTCGGCCGCCCAGTCGATCCGTGTGCGTCGCGCCCTGGCGTCGACGCGGCGGCGCCCGGCGAGAGGTTCGGCCCAGACGAAGATCGAGCAGGTCCCGTGCCGGACATACTCCGAGTCCTCCTTGAGGTCATGGCCCGGCGCCGCGAGTATCGGATCACGGGCATGGCCGAGCAGCTGATACGGCTTCTCATCCATGCACACGACCGGCACTGCGGGATCGAAGGGGCGGTGGTAGACCTCGAGGACGTCTTCCATCCGGGCGACAAACTCACCGCTGGCGTGCGGCGGGATCGTCCAGCACTTCTTCAAGTGAGGACGAAGCCCCCTTTTTTCAGGGTCCGACCGATCGTGGAGTGATCCAGCGGCGGCAGCCCATCGGTGAGCAGCACATGTTTCTCCAGCAGCCGCAACGACCACCGGTCGAACCCCGCCGGGGGTTTCGTGCACGCCAACGCGATCACCCGCGCCTCAACATCTCCGGTCACCTTCGCCGGCACCGGTGGCGTGGTCCGCTTCCGGCGCCCGATCACGTCATCCACGTTCCCGTGAGACTCGGTGAACCGCTTCGCGATCACGTAGACGGTCTGCTCCGACACGCCCGCGTGCTCGGCAACGACCCGCCTGGGCGGCACCACGCCCGTGCTCTCGTCCAGCTCCAGCAGCACTCTCGCCCGCATGATCGTCCGAGCCGGATGCGAGCCACGCGTAATCACCCTCGTCAGCTTCATACGGTCAGCGCCGGACAGCACGACGACGTGATCCTTCGGTCTGGGCATGACAGTCCACTCCTCCCAATCAAGTATCGATCAGGACAAGCCAACCCACCAATTACCAAACCATTAGGAACGACACGCTACTAGTCACCTGCTCGACTAGGCAGCAACGCACCCCTATAATCATCTGTGTCGCCGTCGAAGATGTGGTTGGCCCCGTCGCCGATCTCCACCCCGCACAGCGTCGGGAAAGCGCAGTCCTCGAGCTCCATGGCCACGCCCTCGAGGACCTTCACCGCCCCCGACACCTCGAGCAGTGGTGGATGGCGCTGCGCCCGGTCCTGGACGCGATGGCCAACCAGAACGGGCGCTGAGGAAGCCCAACCCTGGGCTGTGCCGACGCAGCGACCCGACGCGAAGTCGGATCGGTGCGGTGGCGGCGACAGACCGGTCTCCCCCACTCATTGCCTCACGCCGGGAGTGGAGCGAGCCGGACATTGCATCGTTGCACCAGTACCCGGGGTCTCACGCCGTCAACTCACGGATCCTGCGCAACACCCAGATGGCCCCGGGGATTCCGGGGATGATCGACGTCGCCGTGCCCGGCATGAACGAGCGGGTGCGGGCTGACATGCCCAGATGCATGCAGAAGGCTGCCGCCCAACTGAGCACCAGAGCACTGGTGACCCACCTGGTGAGGGTGCGACTGTCGCGGGTCAGTCGATACACCACCCACAGCGCCACGCCCTGCCCGGCGACGACCCCCGCACGAGCTGCAGGATTGGTTCCGGCCAGCGGGTTGGTGCGGATGTGCTCGTCGAACCAGCCGATCCCGGTGGTGCCGACGTCGGAGAGCCATGCGGCGATGGACAGCGCCACTTCCTCGCTCTGGTGGATGCCGAGCAGCAGCGCGGTCCAGGCCCAGGCGCGATCCGTGTCGGTCATCGGGCCGTCCGCCTACCCCGGGAGACGATGTAGCCGGTCAGGTGGGACACGGCCAACCAGCCAGCCACCCGGCTGATCGCACGGACAGGATGGATTCGATGGGGAACCTGTGCCTGATCCAGGGCGCGCATCACGTAGGCGAATTGCGGGAGCACGACGGTGGGCGAACTCAGCACTCCTGTCGTGTAGCCCTTGGTGACGAGCGAGGCGCCGATGTGGCTGAGGCCGTGCAGCCCGAAAACCCACTGGAAGTCCTGGTACAGCGCGCCCCTGCCCCGGCTGCGCACGCCGTCCGCCACGGCAGCGGCACACAGGGCACCCATCATGGCGACACCCACGTTGATGTGGGTCTGGTCGATGTCTCGCAGCAGCCCGGGAATCGGGACTCTGCCCGCCGTTCGCTCAGACACTCTGTCCAGGGTCTCCGGTAACGATGGGACGATGGTCAGGAGCTCCTCACCGTCGTTGGCGAGGAATGACAACGCGAGACTCAGCGGGACCGTCCACCGCTTATGACCTTCAAGCTGCCCATTCATGGGATAACCTCCCTTTTGGCGTATTTACGCTACCCGCAGTAGCGTAGTAGATCGTCGCGGCTAAGTATTTGGGTATAGGTGACGGAGTTTGATGCGGGCGTCGTCCGCGGTGAACTGCCAGTCGACTTGCCGCTGATCATCGTTGGTCGCGGACTGCCAGGAAGCAAGCTCGGTGTTCAGGACGTCGAGGTCGTCGATGCGGCGGTCGAGGCATTGCCGGGACAGCCGGGAGAGTTCGATCTCGGCGATGTTCAGCCAGGAGCCGTGCTTGGGCGTGTAGTGGATCTCCAGCCTCTCGGCGAGGGCGCGGGCTTTGACGGGCTCGAATGCTTCGTAGAGCGAGCCGAGGGTGTGCGTGTTCAGATTGTCCATCACGAGCACGACGCGTTCGGCGTCCGCGTAGTCGACAGTGAGGAGCTCGTCGATCTCGGCCGCCCAGTCGATCCGTGTGCGTCGCGCCCTGGCGTCGACGCGGCGNCTAGTGTCGTGTTTCTGAAGTTGGTTGACGGTTCGCTTTCTTGAGGATCTCGTCGGCGGTCTTGGTCCAGACGAAGGCGTGTTTGCGGTTGTTCCAGCCGGTGATGAATTGGCGGATCTTCGCGTTGAGGTCTTTCACGCTGGTGAAGATGCCGCGGCGGATGGCTTGGCGATCGATGATCCCGAACCAGACCTCGACGAGGTTCAGCCACGACCCTGACGTTGGGGTGAAATGCACGTGGAAGCGCGGGTGCTTCTCCAGCCACGCCTTGACCTCGGGGGTCTTGTGGGTGGCGTAGTTGTCCATCACCAGGTGAAGTTCCTGGTCTGGGTAGGCCCGATCGAGTTGGCGCAGGAATGCGAGGAACTCCTGCCTGCGGTGCTTGGGCTTGACCGCACCGGTGACCTGTCCTGTCGCGATCTCCAACGCCGCGAACAAGGTCGTCGTGCCATGCCGCTTGTAGTCATGGGTGCGTTTCTCCGCGTCACCGATGCGCATCGGCAGCATCGGGGCGGTGCGATCCAACGCCTGGATCTGGCTCTTCTCGTCCACACACAACACGATCGCGTTCTCCGGCGGCGCCAAGTACAGGCCGACGACATCGGTGACCTTGCCGGCCAACTCAGGGTCGGTGGAGAACTTGAACGTCTCAGACCGCCAGGGCTGCACGCCATACTTCCGCCACGCCCGCGCGACCGTCGCGTTCCCGATCTTCAGATGAGTCGCCAGCAGCCGCGAGGACCAGTGCGTCACCCCGTACTTCTTCGGCGGCGCCTGAAGCGTCGCGGTGATGATTCGTTCGTCATCGACGTGCTTCGGCCTGCCAGAACGCGGCGCATCGGCCAGCCCCGCGAGCCCAGCATCGACATACCGGTTCCGCCACTTCCACACCGAGGTCGTCGTTGTTCCCACCTCGGTAGCGATCCGCGCGTTCGCGACACCATCCGCAGCGAGCAACACGATCCGAGCCCTCAACGCCAGACCGGCACGAATTGTCGTGGAACGCGTCCACGACGCCAACTCATCCCGATCGCCATCGAGAAGCACCAACGCCGGAGCCGGAGAATTCGCCATGACCAAATTCTCTCAAACACCCAACCATTGAGGAACTAACGACACGCGACACTAGAGTCAAGCGCGGCCATCGAGCCGTCAGTTCTCACGGAGCGGGAACGAATATCTGGCTCTTCGCAGTTGAGGGGGTAGGTGGTTGAGCGCGTCGTTGCGGGGGTGAGGGTCGAGGTCTCCCGATGATGGAAGTTCTCACACTGACCATCTGCCGGAAGACCTCGACGTGCTCCACGCTACCTTTGCGACCCCTGATCTGACCGTGTTCTGCCGACTGGACGAGCTCGGTCTCGTCGCGGTGGGGCAGTGTCTTGAGTCGGACCGGGCGGTGATCGAGTGCCGGGTTGCGGAGCCGGATCCGTGGTGTCGGGGTTGTGGCAGCCAGGGGCTTTCTCGCGGGACTGATACGCGGTTGCTCGCGCACGAGCCGTTCGGACACCGCCCGACGACGCTGCTGGTCCGGATCCGCCGATACAAGTGTTCCGGCTGCGGGCGTTCCTGGCGGGAAGACCTCACCGCGGCGGCGCCCGCGCGAGCGAAGCTGTCTCGTCGCGGGATGCGGTGGGCGCTGGAGGGCATCGTGGTCGACCATCTCACGGTCTCGCGTGTAGCCGCGGGCTTGGGGGTGTCCTGGCACACGGCGAACACCGCGGTCCTCGCCGAGGGCAAGCGGGCACTGATCGATGACCCAGCCCGGTTCGACGGCGTCGCGGTGATCGGCGTCGACGAGCACGTCTGGCGCCACACCCGCCGCGGCGACAAGTACGTGACCGTGATCATCGACCTCACCCCGGTGCGGGACAAGACCGGACCGTCACGGTTGCTGGACATGGTCGAGGGGCGTTCCAAGAGCGTGTTCAAGACCTGGCTCGCCGCCCGTCCCCAGGCCTGGCGCGATGGTGTCGAGGTTGTCGCGATGGACGGGTTCACCGGGTTCAAGACCGCTGCCGTCGAGGAACTCCCCGACGCGGTCGCGGTGATGGACCCGTTCCACGTCGTGAGATTGGCTGGCGACGCGCTCGACGAGTGCCGCCGCCGCGTCCAGCGTGACGCATTCGGGCGCCGCGGAAGGAAGGAGGATCCGCTCTACAAGGCCCGCCGCACCCTCCACACCGGAGCCGGGCTGCTCACCGAGAAGCAGCAGACCCGCCTCGAGGAGCTGTTCGCCGACGAGCAGCATGTCGAGGTCGAGGCGACCTGGGGCATCTATCAGCGGATGGTCACCGCCTACCGGGAACCTGACCGGGGACTCGGGAAGTTCGTCATGCAGCAACTCATCGACTCCCTCACAAGCGGCATCCCAGCCGGACTTGTCGAACTGCGCAAGCTCGGCCGGACACTGAAGCAACGCGCCATCGACGTGCTCGCGTTCTTCGACCGGCCCGGCACCAGCAACGGTCCCACGGAGGCGATCAACGGGCGCCTCGAACACCTCCGCGGCTCCGCCCTGGGCTTCCGGAACCTGACGAACTATAGCGTGAACAGAACGAGTTCTTACAGTTTGTAGGGGAATGTGTTTCCGGTGATGAATGTTTCGAACGCGTGGCGGGTCTGTTCGAACGTGTCGCGTTGGAGGTTGGAGATCTGGGCCTTGGCTTCTGCCCAGACGTGTTCGATGGGATTGTGGTCGGGAGCGTAGGGCGGCATGTTGATCAAGTGAATACCGGCCAGCGTCTGGTTGGTGGCGAGTTCATGGCGGAGTTTCTTCGACTTGTGCCAGCCTGCATTGTCCCACACGATGGTGATCTTGTGGCCCTTGTGGTGGAGTGCGAAACTGGTGAGCGCAGTGATGATGGTGTCACTGTTTTGCCACTCGACTGCTTCCAGGTGCACGCTACCCGTCTTCTGGTCGAGGAACCCGATGTAGGACTGGGCCTGACGCTGACGGTCGACCTTCAGCTTCGTCTTCTCACCCCGCTTGTACCATGCCCGCCGCGTGATCGCCTCGTGCTCAAGGCGGACCTCATCTGCTGCCACCACAATCACCTCAGGGTCGGCGAGGTCCTCAGCGAGCTCCGCCTGGATCTCCCCCATGCGCACCTCAATCACATCGTCGCTGGCCCGGCGCTTGTCGAACGCTTCCACACCATGGAAGGACAAGCCTGCTTGGTGGAGGAGGAACACCAAGGACGTGTCACTGTCGTAGGTCACCTCGAAGCGGTCACTGACCCACGCGCTCAGTGCAGGCACCGTCCAAAACCCACTCGGCACCAAGTCCGGGGAGGGTGGTTGGGACAGGACCTCCATGACTTCCTCCCGTTGGGAGACAGTCAGCTTGGAAGCATTCAGGTTCCCCAACTTGAAGTCATGGATGGACGCCAACCGACACTCCCCAAAGTCCCTCTTCCACTGATTGACCGTGGAGGGCTGACGTCCGACAATGCGAGCAACGAAATCAATGCCTGCACCTTCGGCGAGCATGAGCATTGCCTCAGCCTTCTCACGCATCAAGACCGTCGGCCCGTGTCTCTTGTGGTCAAGAAGAATATCCCATTCTTCCACCGTCACCTCAATCTTTCCCATAGCGTAATTCTACGGGCCCGCTCACACATTTTGGCGTTATCACCAAAGCGTGTCCGGATTACGATCGCGAAATATCGACAGGCAATTCTGAACCATCAGAACTCGTTCTGTTCCCGCTATACATCTCACGGAGTCTGCTCGAAGCCGGCGGCTTCAGACCCCACCTACACCCTTGATTACGAAGAGCCTACAAACTCAACGTCTCCGAGCTAGACGCACACGCAATCGAGTTCACGCCCTACCTCTGGCACACACTCACCGACCACGCCGAAGTCACTGCCGACGGCGCGATCACCTTTATGTTCAGAGACTCTTCTAGCTCAGTTCAACGATGGGGTCACGGGAGTAGTGTGTTCCCACAGTTCAGATAAGAACTGATGCTTCCAGTTAGCGTCCCTACGGTATTTCCGTGGATCAATCAAGACACCTTGATCACTCAATTCGTACTGGCGAAGAAGCCCCTTAGCTTCGCTATCCAGTGTAACTCCCGGGCTGTTTGACGCGGAGACAAATCCGAGCAGGTGCTCAAGCTCATCAGAGTTTGTTACTCCGTTTACCATCGCGTTCAGCCGGAAACTCAAATATCTTCTCAAATCAGATGGTCGCACAAGCATGCTTACCGCCAGCACGAGTGAATACAACGGAAATACACCGTATTGAACGGAAGAGTCGTCACGGTGAAGTCTATCTGGATTCCATAGCATGCCACCGTAGCTCGAGAACGTTACGGCAAAGCCCATTACATCATCAGGGAAAAAATGGTCAGCTAGCTGTGGTCTCCAGCCACTTCGCCAATGATCGACCCTTTTCTCAAGTTGTGAAATTGCCTTGTTTAGAACCACAGTCTCCAAGGTTGAACCGACGCTTGAGTTTTTCTCAGGGAGACGGTTCGCTTTGCACTCTCCAATGAAAGCAACATCGTCAGAGAATCCAAGAACATCAATATCGTCAGCGGTCTTGGGCATGCCTGGGCTAGGTAGATCAACCGATGATTGCCATGAGATATCGCTAGGCCCCCAAGCTTGCAACAGAGATGCAGTAACGTCCTCGAATACTTTTCCTTCTTTATCCCGTGGGCTTGCCTGCATTACGAGTCGGAAGAGCGCATCATCACGTTTCATAAGCCAGGCGGATCGCCCGAGAACCCGAGTCGTGCCCTCAACTCGCACAAACGGAGTTGTAGTCATGGCATCGCTTTTGAGTGCGTTTTCAACGTCAGTCTCTGTCACCTGACGGTGTGGCGCTGTGAGTGCGTCAATCATCTCAACTGGAACACCATCCAGAAGGGTCGCGCTAAATGATTCTGGGATTACCCGATATTTGTTCCTGTAGGCATCATTAAGGTTATTTGTTGCTCTTGAGATGTTTTCGCTAATTTGCTCCACGGTGGCAAAGCTTGGGGTGGTGCGAGAGTCGATTTGATCTATGCTCGCGTCGACCCATCGACCTATCTGAAGTGCGATCTCATCCGTAATCCACATCATCCGCGTTTCTGGCTCCACAAAACGACTGATCTCCAGCTGACTCGTTACACGAGCAATATTTCTGTCTACCTCGTCTTCAATCAGCAAATCGTTGATGTGTAACTTGATTAGGTACGAAGCAGCCCAGCGTACATATTTATTGAAGACTTTATGCGCCCCGTATTTACTGGAGTCCTCCCCGCAAGCGAAAACACCGATCAGCCATGCGCCCTGCGCGAGAGAGAATGTCTCACCCCCTTTTGGGATGAGGTATTCGTCAAGTCGATCATTGTGTTCGCCCCACAACAGTTCGAGTGCTGCCGAAGGGCTAACGCTCTTCAAAGCCGAGCATAGCTCGGAGAGACTCTCACGTGCGGAGACCTCTGCTTGCTCCTGGGCCTCTTTCATACTGTTAAGATCCCGGCGAGTAACTGAATCGACGTAAACTTTCCAAGCCTCTCTCGCCGCACTTGGCGCGAAGCGGAGGTGTGTTGCGTAAGCACTTTCAGCCAGTTTTCGCATGAACTCCTCGTCGACTCGTTTCATTCTCTTGTCAGACACAGACTGCTCCTCAAACTTGCACCGCGCACCCTCAATTTGCACCACTCACGCCGCAAGCGCGTAGCCGCCGCGAAAATGTATCCAATCCGCTCGGGAAGTTTCGTAGACCTTGTTCACCGAGGTCTTGCCGACCACCGTGATGCGGGCCAGCAGGTCAGAGACCTCCTGGGGGGTGAAGAACTCACCCCCGGACTTGCCTGCGCTGGAGGCGTACATGGTCATCAGGTACTCATACGCATCACCGAAAGTGTCGATGCTGGCGTCCGCGAACTCCCCCAGCTTCAGGTCACCGATCGCGTCCATGAGGTTGGCCAATCGCCTGTTCCGGTCGATGACCGAAGCGCCCAGCTTATTGGAGTTGACGTCAAAGTCGTCGAACAGGCCCTTGAAGTCCCGCTCGGACGCTGTGCCAATCGCTGAGGCCTCGATGTTCCCGAAGACGTTCGACAGGGTCTCGTTGAGGTTGGTGTTGGTATGGGCCCGGGCACGGACGTTCGCGAACAGGTCGGAGGGCAGGATGTAGAAGCCCTTCTCCGCGACGATGTCGTCGCGCCCGTACTGTGCCTGTGCATCCGGGAGGATCGCGTAGTCGAAGTCGGGGTCCCCCGCCTCATGTTCCTGCGCATTGAGGTAGCCCGTCAGGTTCTCCGATATGAACCGGTAGAACAACATCCCCAACACGTAGGACTTGAAGTCCCACCCGTCCACGGAACCGCGGAGGTCGTTGGCGATGCGCCAGATCATTCGATGAAGCTCTGCGCGCTGCGCGTCCTTGCCCACTACTGATGTCATGTGTCCGATTGTCACACTGCCCATCGGCATCTCCGGTCCGGCCGCGCCGTGGGTTCGCCCTCGTCAGTGCTGATTGGCAGGCTCGACAAGGCCGGAGGAGGGGCCTTCAGATCCGCTACGGCCCTGCTGCACGCCGTGCCTCCTCCAGCAGCTGGCCCAGAGTCGAGCTGCATGGACATCCGGCACCTTCGCCAGGACCGATGCTCTGAGAAAAGGACTCCTCACCAGGCGCTCCATGAGGAGATCAACGTCCCGCCCGACTGTCCACTCCGGGGCAGGTGCTGCCGATCTCCGTCACCACCGCCGATCACACGTCGAGGTGCTCACCGTTGGCGGGCACGCCCTCGAACCCGCCCTCCGTCGTCGCCCCGCCCCTCTCCTCGTGCGCTTCGACGGTGACGGGGCCGACACCCGCGAAACTGAACGGAAGTCCCTGCGCGATCCACAGTGATCGCCGATCCATGAGCTGCATGTGGACATGAGGTTCCGTGCTGTTGCCCGAGTTCCCACACTCACCGATGATCTCCCCCGCGCGCACCCGGTCTCCCACTCGCACGCGCGCCGAACCGCGACGCAGGTGCGCGACCAGGGCGAAGCTCCCCTGCACATCGCGCACCACCACGTGGTTCCCCACCACCCAGGACGGTCCACCGATGCTGCGCGCGATTCCCTCGACGGTGAAGAAGTAGGCCAGCGCCCACCACGAGGTCCGGCTCCTGTGGTCGCGTCGCCAGTCGGAGACCGTGACGACCTCCCCGTCGGCCATGGCCAGGACGGGTTGCCCGAAGCTGGGGAAACGGTTCGCGGCAACCATCCCGCCGCTGGGCCGGGGAGTCGCGTCCTTGGGGTCATACACCAGGTCGATGGCAAAGGTCTGTCCGTAGAGCCTGGTCCCGTGGCTGGGCACCCGGCTGGACGGGCTGTTGACGGCCCACCATCTTCCCTGCACCGGCGGGAACACGGGCTGAGGAGGCAGGTCCTCCTCTGAGTGGGTTGCGGCAACCGAGACCACCACCGTCACCGCCGCCAGCGCGAGCACCGCGTAGCTCCCTCCTGCGAGGAGCGTGCGCACGGACTCCGGAACACCCAGAAGGCCACTGAGCGCCGCAATCAGGAGAAAGCCGACCGCACCCGTCCAGATGACGAGCCTCCACCGGTTGATTCCATCGACCAGTGCCGTCATCGGTGTCGTCTCCTCGCGCCGTCTGGTGGGAAGACCCGAGGCTATCGGTGACCGCCCGGGTCCGCACCCCGGGGACGTGCCTCATGGTGGTTGAACACCTGTCGTGCCCGGAGGGGTGTCGGCGCGTTGTGCCGCCTCGACGACACCGCGCGCGCACCTCGCTCCATGAACGATCGAACCCGATCCATTGCGGGCCCCTCCGCGTCAAGAAGGCGGCGACACGGACTTGACTCTGCCGTAACGTCAACCGGAATGATGATGGTCATGACAGAGAAGAACGGGCCGGTCATCGACCGGTCGATCTACCCGATGCCGATGTTCGTGAACTACGTGGTCAGCGACCTCGTGGCCGCGCAGGCCTTGTATGCTGCCGCGGGCTTCGTGACCCTGGCGACGATCCCCGGGCCGGACGGCGTGCCTGCGCTCGTGCACCTGCGTCGTGAGAAGTACCAGGACATCCTGATGGTCCAGGGCAGAGCCGTTCGCGGAACCGTTTCCGCATCGTTCTCGGCCGGGAACATCGACCTCGCCGACGTCGCGCAACGTGTGCGCTCCGCCGGAGGTGAGATGACCGGACCTTTCGACACTCCGTGGTTCACGACTGACGTGAGAATCACCGACGGAGATGGGAACACGGTCACGCTGACCGCCCCGCGTATGGCGGACCAGGAGGCAGCGCGGGCGTGGGCCTCCGATCAGATCGCGGGTGACTTCGAGCGGCACGAGGACGCTGCCCTCGATCCGTCTCAGGTCTGAGAGGGGATGACCCATGACGGAGTGGCCGATCAGGGATCTCTCGCGGGCGACAGGACTCACCAGCCGAACGCTTCGGCACTATGAGCAGATCGGACTCCTCCGCCCATCACGGGTGGCGAGCAATGGATACCGCTTCTACGGGGACGCCGAGATCTCGCGCCTCTATCGAATCCTGTCGCTGCGTGCGCTCGGGCTCCCGCTTGCCACCATCCAGCTCACCCTCGACAACGACACGTCGTTGTCCGCAGCGCTCGAATCTCATCTCGCGCTCTTGGAGGAGCGACGAGACCGCACCGTCCAGCAGATCGCCGTCGTCGAGCACACGCTCGACTCGGTGAGGAAGGGCCAGACCATGACCATCCAAGAAGTCTTCGCAGGCTTCGACCAGAGCCAGTACGAATCCGAGATACGCACACGCTGGGGCGACCAGGCCTGGGAGCGCACAGCCAAGCGACGTGTGGAGATGACCGAGGAACAGCGGCGAGACGAGGACCAGAAGAGCCTCGACATCAACGCAGCACTGCGCGCCGCGGCCGAAGACAAGGAGGATCCGGCGAGCCCTCGGTTCCAGGCCCTGGTCGCGGCCCACCACAGGTGGATCACCGAGTACTGGGGAGGACGTGAGCCCGACACAGACGCCTACATCAGCCTCTCCGAGATGTACGTCGCGGACCCTCGCTTCGCAGCCACCTATGGCGGGCCGAGGAACGCCGAACGCATCCGAGCGGCCATGCAGACGTGGATCACCGCCAACCTCACGGAGGAGACAGGTTCCTCTGCCGACCGGAGACCCTGACCGCTGAAGTCCTTGCCGACCCCGAGCGTGCTCTCTGCGACCTGCTTCGCCAGGTGCTGCACGCTGAGCTGAAGGACCCCGTCAACGCGGGAGGGACCGCTCGGGTCGGCGCTCAGCATGCTCAGGTGCTGTGGGCATCCGGGTCGCTGTCCTGCCCCATGATGACCACCTGAGCCGGGTCCGGGCCCGGGTCCGGCTCCCCGTCCGCTTCCGGCACCGTCGGATTGCTCCCCCACAGGGGCAGCAGGGTCGTCGGCCACACGTCCTCACCGTCGTGCTCGACAGGGGCGATGAACAGTTGGAAGGGACCACCCCGACTGTTCTCGCGGGCCCAGTCCAGTGCCTCGACCACGTCACGGCAGTCGTGGAGAATCCTCGTGTCCAGGTTCAAGGCGTACTCGTACGGCGACTCCGGCAGCGTCGAGGGATCGGGTCTGACCCACAAGTGCACGATGTAGACGAGATCGTGGTCCTCCAGCGCTTCGAAGTTCGCCGCCGTCTCCTCGCTCCACATGGGCCACCCCTTCCTCCACCGATTGAGCGCCACGGTTCTCCGTGTCAACCCTGTCACATGAGCTTCGTGGACTCGAGGGCTTCGGTGAGGTTCCGGTTGAAGGAGATCAGTGGCCGGCGCAGCACCAGACCGAGCAGCAGCGCAGGCAGGATGAACAGTGCCAGGGTGCCCAGCGCGATCCAGTAGTCACCGTCGTAGGTGCCCGCGATGGCCGCGCGGAAGGCGTCGACCGCGTAGGTGGCGGGCAGGAAGACGCTGAGGTGCTGGAACCACTGGGGCAGCAGCTGCAGCGGGTAGGCGCCCCCGGACGCCGAGATCTGGACCACCAGCAGCAGCACGCACAGCGCCTTGCCCGCATTGCCGAAGGCCACGACGGCGGTGTAGACGGTCAGGGTGAACACCAGCGAGGTCACCCAGCCGCAGAGCATGTAGAGCCACGGGTGGACGGACTGGACGTGGACGAAGATCAGGCTCCCCCCGCACACCAGGGTCGACTGGACCAGGCCGATCAGGGCGAAGATCCCGTAGCGGCCCAGGTACTTCTGGTGGGCGCGCAGCTCCGGCACCCCGGCGATCCCCGGCACCTGTGCGAGCTCCTGGTGGACGCCCGGTGCGTGCCGCCCCGCAAGCGGGCCCACTCCGGCCAGGGCGTCACGGTGCACCCCGACCTGCACCGACACCACGATGAGGAGCGCACCCACCCACAGGGCCAGCATCGTGTAGAGCGGCGCCATTGCGGAGCCGAAGTTCGCCACCGGGAACACTGCCACCCGGTTGACCGCGACGGGCGCAGCCAGTGAGGCCGCAACGCTGGACGGGTCCTGGCTGAGGACCCCCTTGAGCGCCGAGAGGTCCCCTGTGGTCCGCGCCGTCTCCAGCGCCTCACGCAGATGGTCGAAGGTGTCCGCCGCCTGCGTCAGGGACGCCGAGACCTCGGAAGTGGTGGCCTGCGCATGGTCCAGCTGGTCGAGCAGAGTGCCCGAGGCTCCACTCAGTCCCGCTCCGGCCGCATCCAGGTCATCCCCCACCGTTCCGGCGGCCTGCAGAGCTGTGGCGAGCTCGCCGGAGAGCTGGTCGAGCTGCGACTTCAGGTCCGTGTCGTACTCGGCCTTGAGCGCATCGACCGCCGCCTGTGCCTGGTCGATGATGTCGGAGAGCTCCTGGTGGGAGGCCTGTGCATTGGCATTGCCGGAACTCATGTGGCTGGCCGCCAGGTCGAGCGCATCCTTGAGGGCCCCCAGGTGGGTGATCGCTGCGTCCAGCGCCTCCAGCACGGGGTCCAGTGCTCCGTCGGGCAGCAGCGGGGCGATGTCGGTCTGCAACTGCGTGCGCAGCGTCGTGTAGTCATCGATCTGGGCCTGGACCTGTTGGGCCATGCCCTGGAGGACCCCGACCTGGCTGTGTGACTGGTCATCGGCCGCGTTGAACACGGCGTCGATGCCACTCCTCACGTCCGCGTACCCCCGTGAACTCAGCTCCAGCGCCGAGGAGAGGCCCTGGGTCGCCGTCTCGATCGTTGTCTGCAGGGAGCCTGCGGCGGCCACCCCGCCGCCGATGGCACCCGAGGCATCGTCCATCGTCTGTCCCGTGGCCGTGATCAGCGCCGCCGAACTGCGCACCAGCCCCTGGCTGGAGGTGATGAGCGTCGTGAAGGTGTCGGTGGTGGTGGCAGCCGCACGCAACTGTGTGGCAGCCTCCCCGATGTGGGACTCCAGGCGGGTGAACAGGGCCTGGGTGTCCGCGCTGTCCAGGTACTGCGACAGGGAGGAGAGGATGCTGACGCCGACCTCACCGAGGGTCTGCGTGAACACCGTGTTGATCCCTGAGGAGACACGGTCCGCCCCCTGCCCGGTGAGCTTCGGCGCCAGCGCGTTCTTCTTCTCATTCGTGTAGTACGCGATGTCCGTGCGCTGGGCATCGGTGTCATAGAAGGTCAGCATGTCCTTGCTGAACGAGGGCGGCAACACGATCGCGGCGTAGTACTCCCCCGACTTCGTGCCGTCGATGGCCTCCTCCTGCGAGGTCACCACCCAGTTGAAGTCCTGGGTGGTGCGCAGCTGCGCCACCACCTGGTCCCCGATGTTCAGGCGCAGGGGGATCAGGTCGGACTGGTACCCCTCATCCGTGTTCGCCACCGCGACGGTCAGGTTCTTGACATTGGAGAACGGGTCCCAGCTGGCGATCACGTTGAACCAGGTGAACAGCGAGGGCAGGATGCAGACGCCCACCATGACAATGACGGCCATGGTGTTGCTGGTGGCCCGGCGCAGGTCGCGTCGCATGAGCATCCAGATGCCTCTCATGCCGGTCCGCCTTCCTGCATCGGCTCGCCGTCGCCGTCCCGCTTCCTGCTCCCCTGTGCCCCCGACTCGGGGCCTCCCGGTGCCGGGGCGACGTCGTCACCCGCGGTGCCTCCTGCTGCCTCCCGCTCCTCAGCCTCCTGACGAGGGCGCCCCCCGGCCCCGTCTGCTGGTTTCTTGGGGGGCTGACCCTGCGCCTGGGCGGATGCAGTGCGCGCCTCGGTCCCGTCCTGGGGTGTGGATCCACCGGCATCGTCAGCTCCGCTCACCCCCGACTCCTCGGGACGCCGCTCCGTGGTCGAGACGTCCTCCGCCTCGTGGGACCCGGCCGGCGGCCTGGTGGCGTCGCCCTCGTCGATCCCCCTGCCACCGGGTGCGGACCCGGCCCCGTTCCCGGGTGCGGACTCGGCGGGCCGATACCCGGCCACGACGGCACGACGCAGGTCGACCTCGTCCATGGCGCTCAGTGCCAGGCCGTCGTGCACGGACTCACGCACGTACTCCGTGGCCACCAGGAAGGCGAACATGATCAGGAACCACGCCACCCACAGTCCCAGCAGCAGCGCCTTGACGCTCGGGTCGTGGGAGGGGACGGCCAGGAGCACCAGCGGCACCGCGATCCCCGCGACCAGTGCCCCCCGCAGCAGGCGGGGGTAGCGGCGGCGGAAGGCGTGGGCACGGCGGTGGACGGATGCGCTGAACTCCTCGCGGTTGGCGAGTGCCCGCAGGACCTGGGGAAGGGGGTAGGTGCCAGGGAGGTGCACCTCCTCGGCGACCAGCAGGCCCGTGTCGGCTATGCGCCGGTTGAACATGCGCGTCACATTGCCCAGCGAGCGGCGCAGGACCAGACCCAGCAGGAATGCCAACGCAATGAAGATCCCCAGGATGCCCAGGCACTTCCAGTAGTGAGCGTCGTAGAACCCGGAGATCACCTCGCGCATCGCATCGATGCCGTAAGTGAAAGGGAAGAACGGATAGAGGTGGCGGAAGAAGCCGGGCATCATCTCGATCGGGTAGAGGCCTGAGGCACCAGGGATCTGCATGATCACCAGCACGATGCACAGGCCTTTGCCGATGTGACTGAAGGACACGGACAGGGCGTAGATGATGCTGAGATAGGCGGGCGCGATCAACATGCCGGTGGCGACGAAGGCCACCGGATTGACGTGTTGCACCCCGATCACCAGGTTCCCCACCGTCACCAGCAGTCCCTGAAGCGTCGCCAGGCAGGCCAGCAGCAGCCACCTGGCCATGTATCCCTGGCGCACGGTCAGGTGTTGGACCCCCTCGCGGTCGACCTCCAGCTTGAGGACGACGACCAGCATGAAGCTGCCGATCCACAGGGAGAGGTTCGTGAAGAGAGCCGCCATGCCGGAGCCGTAGGCGGCGACCGGGAAGAGGACTTGCTCGCTCACCTGAACGGGTGAGGCCATGAACTGGGCAATCTGCTGGGGGTCCAGACCTGTCAGCGTCCCCAGGTCCTTCCAGGCCGCGGCGGAGCTCAGTGCCACGACGTCAGTGCGAATGGTCGAGATGCCCTGCTCGACGCCGCCCAGCGTGTCGGAGAGACCACCGAGCGCACTGACCGTGGAGGTGACCTGCCCGTCGAGGTCGGTGAGGAGCTGCTGGGCCTGACCGAGCTGGGTGCGCAAGGAGGTGATCGCGGTGGAGAGGCCCCCTGCGCTGGCCGAGACGGCGGACATCCCGGCATTGAGGCTCGGGATCGTCTGGGTCAGGAGCGTCTGCATCTGGCCCGAGGCGGTGGCGGCGTCCTGGATGGAGGAGTCGATCGCGGTGGCCGCCGTGCCGATCGAGTTGACCGAGGAGTCCAGGTCCGTGTTCAGCGTCTGCAGGTTCGTGACGACCTGCTGGTCGGCGGTGTTGTGGTCCTCGAGCTGGTGGAGCACGACGGCGAGCCTGTCGGCGATCTGCGGATCCAACTGCGCATTGCCCAGGACCTGCCGGAGGTCGGAGATGGCCTGCCCATTGGCGGTGACCGCCTGGTCCACCGCGTCCAGGGCGGTGCCGACGTGCCCGTTGACCTCCGTGACCGTCCCACCCAGGGTCTTCAGGGAGGACTGGGCCTGGGTGGAGACCCCGGCCAGCAGGGTCGCGCCCTGGACGTAGGAGGAGGCCGCACTCTGGGTGAAGGTGGTCAGGCTGGACTGGGCGGAAGCCGCCAGCGTCTGCCCCGTGGACATCGCCTGCTCGGTGTCGGCCAGGGCCTGGTCGGCGTCAACCAGCGACTGCTGGGCGGTCGCGATCGTGTGGTGGGTGCCCTCCAGCGTGGTCTTCAGGGACGTGACCGAGTCCGCAGCACCCCCCACCTTGGCCGTGGCATCGTCGAGCGCGGAGATCGTGGAGTCACGTGCCTCACCCAGCTGCGTCTCGGTGTCCGTCCCGGCGGCACGGATCGCCTCGGCTGCCTTCTCGGCGACGGTGGAGGTGAAGGTGTCGGTGATGCGCCGGTCCAGCGTCGTGGCTCCGACATCCGTCATCTTCGGAGCGACGGCATTCGCCTTCTCGTTGACGAAGTACTGCAGCTGCGGCTGGGTGAAGTTCGCGGTGGTGATGGACAGGAGGTTCTGGCTGAAGTCCGGGGGAATGACGATGGCGGCGTAGGAGTCGCCTCTGTGGACTCGTTCCATGGCGTCGTCCAGATCGGTGAAGCGCCACCCCAGCTGGTTGTTCTCCTTCAACTGGGCGACCACCTGTGAGCCGACGTCCAGATCACCGGCCAGATCCGAGTGTGCACCCGTGTCCTGGTTCACCACCGCGACATCGATGTGGGAGGTGTTGGAGTAGGGGTCCCAGAAGGCGATGACATTGACCCAGGCGTACAGGGCGGGTGTCACGATGATGCCCAGGATGATGATCCATGCCTGTGGTACCGCGACCAGGCGCCGCAGGTCACGGGTGAACACGCGCCAGACGTTTCTCACTGTGCTCCTGGGTCTCTCGGGCGGACGCTGCGTGCGGGCTGGCGCGAAGCGGCAGTGGCCCACCGCGCTCGCTGACCGGGCGCACACGCACCCGAGGTGGCGTCGCGCCTGTGCCGCCGTCCAGTATCGACCAGATCCACACCGGCGTCGAAGTGCTGCCGGACACGTGTCGAGGAGCTTCGCGACATGGGCTCTTGGGGAGCGCCCGGGAGACAGCACCTCGGACACAGCTCGGGGCCCGCCGTCTCCGGCGGGCCCCGAGCATCCCATCAACACAGTTCGAGTCGGAACACCCTCAGGTGAACACTCCCATGACTCGTCACCGAGACTATGGAACGTCCTTTGGAGCATCCTTGGATACGGCTGGGAATCTTCTGGGAACCCCGATCACCCGGCTCTGCGTCGCCCTCGTCGATCTCCTGGGCACACAACGGGACCCAGCGCCTAGGCTGGCGCCATGACAGAGAAGACCCTCGCCCACGTCCTGGAACCCGCGCTCATGGACACCTCCGTGCGCGCCCAGGACGACTACTTCCGACACATCAACGGCACTTGGCTCAAGGAACACCGCATTCCCGCCGACCGCCCCATCGACGGAGCGTTCTACGCCCTGCGGGACCTCTCCGAGGAGCGCGGGCGCGCCATCGTCGACGATGCCGCGGCGGGCGCGATCGACGACCCGGATGCCTCCCGCATCGCCACGATCTACGGCCAGTTCATGGACGAGGACGGCATCGAGGCCCAGGGCGCGGCTCCCCTGATCCCGGAGTTCGACGCCATCGGGGCCGCCTCCAGCGCCGACGAGCTGGCGGCCGTCGGTGGACGCCTCATGCGTTCCTCGGTCTCGCTCTTCTTCGCGCCCTACGTCAACAACGACATCAACGACACGACCCGCTACATCACCTACCTGACGCAGGCGGGGCTCGGCCTGCCCGACGAGTCCTACTACCGTGAGGACAAGTACGCCGACACGCGCGCCGCCTACGTCGCCCACGTCGGGCGCGCACTGACCCTGGCGGGCGTCGTCGACGGGCCCGACGCTGCCGCGGCCGCCCGCAAGGTCATGGACTTCGAGACCCAGTTGGCCTCCCACCACTGGGACTCCGTGAAGAACCGCGACCCGCAGCTGGCCAACAACCCGCGAACCTGGGCGGAGGTCGCCTCCCAGAACCCCGGCTTCGCGTGGGACGCCTGGGCCCGAGAGCTCGGCCTGGACCCCCGGACACTGGACACCCTCAATGTCGACCAGCCCGACTTCCTGGCCGCGGGTGCTGCCCTGTGGGCCGGCACCGACCTGGACGTGCTCAAGCTGTGGCTGCTGCGCAAGGTGGTCGACGCACGGTCCCCCCTGCTGTCGCGGGCCTTCGTCGAGGAGAACTTCGACTTCTACTCCCGCACCCTGGCCGGGACCGAGGAGCTGCGCCCCCGTTGGAAGCGAGGCCTCGGCCTGGTCGAGGGCACCCTCGGAGAGGCGCTGGGACGCCTCTACGTGGCCCGTCACTTCCCCCCCGCCTACAAGGAGCGCATGGAGGACCTCGTGGGGCGCCTGCTGGAGGCCTACCGGGTCTCCATCAAGGGTCTGGACTGGATGGGTGAGGCCACCAAGGCACGCGCCCTGGACAAGCTCTCCACCTTCAACCCGAAGATCGCCTACCCCCCGAAGTGGCGCGACTACTCCGGGCTCGAGCTCTCGCCCGAGGCGACGCTGGTCGACAACGTCCGCGCTGCCGAGGCCTTCGAACTGGACTGGGAGCTGGGCAAGCTCACCCGCCCGGTGGACCGCGACGAGTGGCTGATGACCCCCCAGACGGTCAACGCCTACTACAACCCGACGATGAACGAGATCGTCTTCCCCGCCGCCATCCTCCAGCCCCCCTTCTTCGACCCCGAGGCGGACGACGCCGTCAACTTCGGCGCCATCGGTGCCGTCATCGGTCACGAGATCGGACACGGGTTCGACGACCAGGGCAGCCAGTTCGACCAGGACGGGAACCTGCACAACTGGTGGACGGACTCGGACCGCACGGAGTTCGAGGCGCGCACCAAGGCGCTGATCGCCCAGTACGACGCCTTCACCCCACTGGCACTGGCGGGGCGCCCCGAGAACTACCACGTCAACGGTGCGCTGACGATCGGGGAGAACATCGGTGACCTGGGTGGTCTGACGATCGCGTGGAAGGCGTGGGTGGCCTCCCTGGCGGACCGCGGGATCGACAAGGCCACCGATGCGCCCGTCATCGACGGGCTCACCGGCCCCCAGCGCTTCTTCGCCGCCTGGGCGAGGGCGTGGAGGTCCAAGTCGCGCGACGAGTTCGCCATCCAGTTGCTGGCCATCGACCCGCACTCCCCCTCGGAGTTCCGCTGCAACGGGGTGCTGCGCAACCTGGATGCCTTCGCCGACACCTACGACGTGAAGCCCGGGGACGCCATGTGGCTGGACCCGACCCAGCGGGTGCGCATCTGGTGAAGTCCGCTCACTTCTGACCTCGAAGTCCGCTCTGTTCTGACCTCGAAGTCCGCTCTCCTGCAATGCTCCTCGCGTGGAGGGCGGTCTTCGAGCCTTCGGCAGAGCGGACCTCACGGTGGGAACTGAGCGGACCTCACGGTGGGAACAGAGCGGACTTCACGGTCCGAACAGAGCGGACTTCACGGTNCCATGAGTTCACGGCGCACGTCATCACGAGCACGCACCAGGTCCCGGGCGGACTCCTCCTCCACGGTGGGGACACGCACTCCCACCACTTGGCCCGCCGCGAGCATCTGGGCCAGGTGGAGGGCATCACGACGGTCCGTCTTGATGCGGTCTCCACTGGCACGCAACAGTTTCGAGGGGGCCGCCACCACACACTCAATGCCCTCCCCCTCCAGGGTCCGTGCCAGGTGGAAACCGGTCGGCCCGGCCTCATAGGCCACCCGCACCCCCCGGGCGTCACCCACACGCGCAATGAAGTCGAGGACCTCCCCGTCCCCACCCCCCAACGCAGCCTCCCGGATCACACCCGAGAGGGGATCAATCGCTGCTGCTCGAACACTGCGAGCGTGAACATCCAACCCAATACACGTAGCATCTGACAACACCTGGGGCCTCCCCTGAATCGCATGTCGGCACCCCCACCCACGGGCGAGGGCGATCCACGAAACCGTGGCACTGCACCCCAACCAGGGCACTGAACCACGTTGCACAGGGAAGGCCCCAGGCCACAAGACCCAACCTCAGACCACCCCCACCCCCATATCGTCTTCGACACAGGGGGGTCAGCCGGACTGGGAGCCCTGGTCCACGCTGCGGGGATCCGCCGGTACCGGCGGCAGCTGCGAGGTCGTCGGGTCGGGTACAGGCGTGAGTGCCACGTGGGGGCGCTGGTCCGCCGGACGCTCGTCCACGGAGCACCCGACCAGTGCCGCCAGGGCGAGCACGCCGGCGATCACGGCTGCGGCCGCCCTCGTCCCTGCGCCGACCCGGGCCCCCACCGAGCTCGCTCGCGACCCCGCGTCCCCGTGCGACAACCCGGGCCCCCTCCCTGCACGCCCCGTGCGGGCGCGACCTGCGCCCATGCTAGGGCACGTCATGTGTGCGTTCGCGGCGGGCCCGTGGGAGGATGTGGAGTTGGGCGTGCCCTCGCGGGCGCGCGATGTCCCATCCCGCAACCCAGAAAGGTCGTGCCCATGCCGGGTCTGAACCTCACCCGCGACGAGGCCGCTCAGCGCGCCGAGGTCGTCTCCGTCTCCCACTACGACGTGGATCTGGACCTGACCGGGGGTGACCGGGACTTCCGTTCCCGCACCACGATCACCTTCGACGCGACCGAGGGCGCCTCCACCTTCGTCGACCTGGTGTCGAACTACATCAACTCCATCACCCTGAACGGCGAGCCCGTCGACACCTCCGCCCACCAGGACTCCCGCATCACGTTGTCCGGACTGGCGGCCCACAACACCCTGGTCGTGGACGCGAAGTGCCAGTACATGCACACCGGCGAGGGACTGCACCGCTTCGTGGACCCGGCCGACGGCCAGGCCTACTGCTACTCCCAGTTCGAGGTGCCCGACGCCCGTCGCGTCTACGCCACCTTCGAGCAGCCCGACCTCAAGGCCACCTTCACCTTCACGGTCACCGTGCCCGAGGGCTGGACCGTGTTCTCCAACGCCCCCACCCCCGAGCCCGAGAAGGGCGAGGAGGGCTGGCGCTACGCATTCCCGGAGACGGAGCGGATCTCCACCTACATCACCGCCATCGTCGCCGGGCCCTACCAGGGGGTCACCGACTCGCTGACCTCCTCCGACGGGCGCGAGATCCCGCTGGGCGTGTGGTGCCGCGCCTCCCTCCTGGAGCACCTGGACGCCGGGGCGATCATCGACACGACCCGCAAGGGCTTCGCCTTCTACGAGGAGCGCTACGACATCCCCTACCCCTTCACCAAGTACGACCAGATCTTCGTGCCCGAGTACAACGCCGGCGCCATGGAGAACGCGGGCTGCGTGACCTTCCGCGACCAGTACATCTTCCGCACCCGCCCGACCTCGGCCCAGCTGGAGACGCGCGCCAACACGATCCTCCACGAGCTCGCCCACATGTGGTTCGGCGACCTGGTCACCATGGAGTGGTGGAACGACCTGTGGCTGAACGAGTCCTTCGCCGAGTTCATGTCCCACCTCGCCCTCGCCGAGGGCACCGAGTGGACCGATGCGTGGATCGGCTTCCTGCTGCGCAAGGACTGGGGCCTGCGCCAGGACCAGATGCCCACGACCCACCCCATCAAGGCCGAGATCCGTGACCTGGCCGACGTCGAGGTCAACTTCGACGGCATCACCTACGCCAAGGGCGCCTCCGTGCTGCGCCAGCTGGTCAGCTACGTGGGACGCGAGCAGTTCTTCACCGGCCTGCATGAGTACCTCACGGCCCACTCCTACGCCAATGCCACCCTCGACGACCTGCTCGGCGAGCTGGAGAAGGCCTCCGGACGCGACCTCGCCCGCTGGTCGAAGGTCTGGTTGGAGGAGGCCGGCGTCACCCTGCTGCGCCCGACCATCGAGGTCGGTGAGGACGGACGCATCACGCGCCTGGCCGTGGAGCAGTCCCCCTTCACCCCCGGCTCCTCCCTGCGTCCTCACCGCCTCGCCGTGGCCGGGTACTCACTCCCCGCCAGCACGGGCGAGGGCGGGGCGGCCGACGAGGGCGACTCCGTCGTGCGGGTCTTCCGCGAGGAACTCGACGTGGACGGCGCGAGCACCGACGTCCCCTCCGCCGTCGGGATCCAGCGCCCCGACCTGATCCTGGTCAATGACGGCGACCTGGCCTACGCCAAGGTCCGCCTCGACCCGGAGTCGCTCGCCTTCGCGACGGCGAACATCACGAAGTTCTCCGACTCCCTGACCCGCAACATCATCCTGGGCTGCGCATGGGACATGGTGCGCGACGCCGAGATGGCACCGCGGGAGTTCCTCGACCTGGCCATCGCGGCCCTGCCCGAGGAACGCAACATGTCGATGCTGCAGCTCAGCCTGCGCCACATCGACGAGACGGTCCGCAGCTACGTCTCCCCGGCCGCCCGGCCCGAGGCGCAGGTCTCGGTCGGTGACCGTCTGCTCCTGCTGGCACGCGCGGCCGCTGCCGGCTCCGACCAGCAGCAGATGCTGGTGCGCGCCGCCGCCCGCAACGCGGTCACGCCCGAGCAGTTCGCCGCGGTCCGGGCCCTGTTCGACGGTTCCGACACGCTCGAGGGCCTGGACATGGACGTCGACCTGCGCTGGGACCTCCTCATCGCGCTCGTGCGCGGGGGCGTCGCCGACGAGGCCGACATCGTGGTCCAGGAGGCCACCGACCAGACGATGACCGGCAGGCAGAACGCTGCTGCCGCCCGTGCCGCGCGTCCCGACGCCGCGGTCAAGGCGGCCGTGTGGGAGTCGATCCTGCGCGACCAGTCGATCGCGAACGACACCCGTTGGGCGATGGTCTCGGGCTTCTGGACCCAGGCCCACACCACCCCGGAGCTCTACGTTCCCTTCGTCGCGGACTACTTCGCCTCGCTGGAGCAGGTGTGGGCGGACAACACCTTCCACACGGCGGAGGACCTGGTGACCCTCATGTTCCCCCAGGCCCTCGCCGGCTACGTGGAGGGCGTGGACCTGGTCGCGGACGGGCAGGCCTGGATCGACGCCCACCCGGAGGCCTCCGCAGCACTCGTGCGCATCCTGCGTGAGCGGATCTCGGTGGTGGAGCGCATGCTCTCCGCCCAGGCCGCCGACGCCTGAGACGGAGGACCGGGCGACAGCTCCCGGGTCGGAACTGAGGGGGGGCGGGCACCACACGGTGCCCGCCCCCCTCTCCGTGCCCCCGCGCCGGGAAGGCCCGGCTGTCCTCCGCCTCCCCACGCCGGGAGGACCCGGGCGACGCCAGAATGGTGGGAGGGTGGACGGGTGCGGGTGCGCGGGTGCCCGGGTGGTGTCAGCCCCGGGCGGCGAGCTTGGTCGCGATGCGCTCCTGGAGGTGCTGACGCACGTCCGGCCACTCGGTCGCCGTGATGGAGAACATCGCCGTGTCCCGGGGGCGCCCTGCCTCACCATCGGCGAGTGAGGGCTGCCAGTTGCGCAGGATGCCCTCGNGGCGACAGCCCCCGGGTCGGAACTGAGGGGGGGCGGGCACCACACGGTGCCCGCCCCCCTCTCCGTGCCCCCGCGCCGGGAAGGCCCGGCTGTCCTCCGCCTCCCCACGCCGGGAGGACCCGGGCGACGCCAGAATGGTGGGAGGGTGGACGGGTGCGGGTGCGCGGGTGCCCGGGTGGTGTCAGCCCCGGGCGGCGAGCTTGGTCGCGATGCGCTCCTGGAGGTGCTGACGCACGTCCGGCCACTCGGTCGCCGTGATGGAGAACATCGCCGTGTCCCGGGGGCGCCCTGCCTCACCATCGGCGAGTGAGGGCTGCCAGTTGCGCAGGATGCCCTCGAAACGCGCCCCGACGGCCCTGATCCCGGCCCGTGCCGCGGAGTTGCGCACATCGGTCTTGATGTCGACGCGCACCACCTGCCAGTCCTCGAATGCGTGGCTGAGCAGCAGCATCTTGGAGGCGGAGTTGACGGCCGTCCCACGCATGTCGGGGGCCAGCCAGGAGCTGCCGACCTCGACGGCCAGCAGGCGCCCGTCCGGCCAGGTGCGCGGCGTCAGGAAGGCGGTGTGGCCCAGGACCCGGCCCGTGGCGACCTCGACCTGGGCGAAGGGCAGGTAGGCGCCGCCGGCCTGGCGCTCGAGGTTGTGGTGCACGTAGTCCTCCACCCCCTCCGGGGTGGGGACGGTGGCGAGCGACGGGGTTGCCCGGGCACCCTCGGCCGCCCTCTCGAGGCCCGGGACGTGGTCGGTGGCGAGTGGCTCCAGGCGGACGAGGGCGCCGTCGAGCACTTTGGGGACGAACTGTTCGGACATGGGACACAGCGTATGCCAGCCCACGAGGTGCCCGGAGCACGCCCCACCGGGCCCGGGACGTGCGCCGCATGCTGGCGGGGACTCGCCCGGGAGGGGTGGGAGGCGTGCCCCGGGACGGGTGGGAGGCGTGCCCCGGAGTTCAGTCCTGGTCGATGAGGGGCGGGATGTCGTCCCCCTCGTCGGCAGCGTGTCGGGGTGCCCCCGCAGCACCGGGGGCAGCACCGGGATCCGTACCCGGTGCCGCACCCGTCCCGCCGGTCGCGGTCGTCGAGCCCTGTGCTCCGCCCGACTCTTCGGCCGCTGCGGCCTTCCCGGTGCGGGCCTGGGCCGCGGCCTGACCGGCGGCGAAGGCATCCGCGCTTTCCTCCACCTCACGCCCGGGGGTGGCGAAGTGGAACCTGACGATGAGGAAACGGAACAGGAAGTAGTAGACGGCCATGAAGACCAGTCCGACCAGGATGATCGTCACCGGTCCCCTCAGCCAGCCTCCCGAGTAGTCGGCCGACTTCGTCGCGTTGATCGCGAAGTCGGTGAAGCCGGCCGAGAAGTTGAAGCCCATCTTCGCCCCGAGGAAGTTGACCACCGCCAGGGACAGACCCGTGAGGACCGCGTGGATCGCGTAGAGCGGGAAGGCGACATAGGCGAAGGAGTACTCCAGGGGCTCGGTGATCCCGGTGAGGAACGCCGTGGCGGCAACCGAGACCATGAGTGCGGTCGTGGCCTTCTTCCGCTCCGGGAATGCCGTGTGGGCGAAGGCGAGGGCGGCACCGACCAGGCCGAACATCATGATCGGGAAGAACCCGGTCATGTAGGAACCGGTCCAGCCGGAGGTCTCCGGCGTCCCGTTGAGGAAGCAGGTGAGGTCGCCGTGGAGTGTCTGGTCCGGGTTCTGCGAGGAGGTGCACGTCCCCAGCTGGAACCAGGGGATCGAGTTGAGCAGGTGGTGCAGGCCGAAGGGGACGAGGAGACGATTGGCCGTGCCGAAGACGAACCCACCGAAGACATTGTTGCCCTCGGCCATGAGGAACCCACCGAGCTTCTCGTTGATGAGCCAGTTGAACGCCGGGTAGAGGAACCCCATGACGATCGCCAGGGCCGTGGCGTAGACGGAGACGACCATGGGCACGAAGCGTCTGCCACCGAAGAACGCCAGGACGTCGGGGAGCTTCTGGCGGTAGTGCTTCTCCCAGGACTTCGCGGCGATGATGCCGATGAGGATGCCCCCGAGGACCCCGTAGTTGATGGTCTTGGGATCCCCCGCACCGGTCCACTGCGCCATGACGTTGAGGACCCCTGCGAAGACCAGGTACCCGAAGAGCCCCGCGATGCCCGTGGACCCGTCGGAGCGCTTCGCCATGCCGATGGCGACACCGACGGCGAAGATGATCGGGAGGTTGTCGAAGACCGCACCACCGGCGGCGCTGAGGACCTGGGAGACGGGGTCGAGCCAGGTGCCCACGTGGGCGGCGAGACCGGAGACCGTCCCGTCCTCGTTGACACGCCCGAGCATGTCCGGCTGCCCGAAGCGCAGCAGCAGTCCGGCTGCCGGCAGGGTGGCGATGGGGAGCATCAGGGAACGACCCAGCCGCTGTGCCCACGAGAAGGCCGCCGATCGCCTCTTCTTCTGTGTCGCGTTCTGTCGCGCCACGGGAGCCTCTCTCCTGCGGCCGCACCACCAGCTGCGGGGGCCGCATCTGTGTATGGGATCGCCCGCCGACCTCCGGGAGCAGAGGTACCCGCATGGCGTGGCTGTGACGTGCACAACCCCTGTGCATCACAGCCCGATTCTCCTACAGGACTTGCACGAAGGCAATGCTCCCGTCACTCCCCACTGCCCCCCGCCACACTCCTGCGGAGGCGCTCCCGCACACCTCTCCGGCCCACGACCGGAGACCCCGGTCCGCGTGCTAGCCTCGCCTCATCACCGCCCGAATGGGACGGCGGTCACATCTGCGAGGAGCACATCATGAGCCAGGCGGAAACGATCCTCAAGGCGCTGGGCGGCTGGGACAACATCGACGACATCGAGGCCTGCATCACGCGCATCCGCGTCGACGTCGAGGACGACTCCCTGGTCGACGACTCGGCCCTCAAGGAGGCCGGGGCATTCGGCGTCGTCAAGGTCGGCAACTCCATCCAGGTGGTGATGGGCCCCCAGGCCGACACCATCGTCTCCGACATCGAAGACCTCAGGTGACCTTCGAGGTCCTCGCGCCCGTCACGGGCAGGGTCGCGGCCATGGAGGACGTGGCCGACCCGGTCTTCTCACAGGGTCTGGTCGGTCCCGGGATCGCCCTCGTGCCCGACGAGGACGGCCCCCAGGACGCCGTCGCGCCCATTGCCGGGCGCATCCTCAAGCTGCACCCCCACGCCTTCGTCATCGTCAGCGAGTCCGGTCCCGGCGTGCTCGTCCACCTCGGCCTCGACACGGTCGGGCTGGACGGCGAGGGCTTCACCCTGCTGCACGCCGAGAACGACACCGTCGACGCGGGGGAACCGGTCATCACCTGGGATCCCGCCGCCGTCCGTGCGCACGGCCTGGACACCGTCGTCCCGGTCGTCGTCATGAACCTCGACAACCCACGCATCACGGTCCGGACCGCCGTCGGGGAGCGCACCGCGAGGGGCCGGGCACTGCTCGACGTCAGCTGAACACCCACCACTGACGAGGGCGCCCCCGCTCAGCGCACGTCCTGCTCCATGATGTCCAGCAGCGCGTCGAAGCGCACGTCCCCGGGCAGGTCCTCCTCGTGGACCTCGGAGCCCTCCGCATCGCACAGGGGCACGCACCAGTTCGGGTACTCGCGGTTGGTGCCGGGCAGGTTCTGGGGCCTGCGGTCCCCCACCGCGTCCACCAGCGAGGCGGCCACCAGGCGGGAGGGCGTGCGCGCGACATAGCGGTGCAGTGCCTCGACCACCTCCCGGACCGAGGGGTCCGAGGTGGTGAGCAGGCCGTACTCCCGCAGCCGGGCCATCATCTGCTCCAGCTCGACACGGTCGGCACCGCGCACCGTCTCGACGTCCTCCACCAGCAGCCCCAGCCGGTCGCGCAGGGTCGTCTGGATGCCTTCGAGGTACCCGGCCGTGGGGGGCAGGTCGTGGGTGTTGACGGTGGCCAGGACCTCGCGCCTGTACTGCTCCGCCCGCAGCGGCCACCCCGAGGGCTCCTTCTCGAACCAGAGCACCGAGGTCCCCAGGATCCCGCGGGAGGAGAGGTAGTCCCGCACCCAGGGCTCCACCGTCCCCAGGTCCTCCCCGATGACGACGGCGCCGGCACGCTGTGCCTCCAGGAGCAGCACACCCACCATCGCCTCGTGGTCGAACTGCACGTAGACACCCTGCGAGGCCTCGGCACCAGCCGGGATCCACCACAAGCGGAACAGGCCCAGGATGTGGTCCACCCGCACCGCGCCCGCGTGGGCGAGGACTGCGCGCAGCATGTCGCGCAACGGCCGGTAGGCACTGCGCTCCAGGGCACGCGGCGACCACGGTGGCTGCGACCAGTCCTGGCCCTGCTGGGAGTACATGTCAGGCGGAGCGCCCACCGTCATGCCGCGTGCGAACATGTCCGGCTCGGACCAGGTCTCCGACCCGTGCGGGTGCACACCCACCGCCAGGTCCGCCATGACGCCGATGCCCATGCCCTGGCGGGTGGAGACCCTGTGGGCCTCCTCCAGCTGTTCGTCGGCCACCCACTGGCACCAGGTCCAGAAGTCGATGCGTCCCGCCAGGTCGATACGGGCCTGGTCGACGCGCGCACTGCCCGCGCACGACAGGTCCTCAGGCAGCATGAGGTCCTCATTGCGCTCGACCAGCGCGCACCACAGGGAGAAGTTCGCGAGGTCCTCCCCGCCCTCCCGGGTGAAGGTGCGCAGGGCGGCCTCACGGTGGTAGCTGCGCGGGACGTCGTGGATGACCTCGAGTGCCTTGCGCTTGGCCTCCCACACCCGGTCCCGGTCGATGAGTGAACCGCCCTCGTCCATACCCACGGCGGCGAGCCTGAGCTCCTCGACCTTGCCCCGCAACCTCTCCGGGAGGCCCGCGTACTCGGGGATGGCCTGGGGGCGGACGTAGACGGGGTTCACCCAGCGCCTGGTGACCGGCAGGTAGGGGGAGGGTTCCATGGGCGCCACCGGGGAGGAGGCGTGCACGGGGTTGATGAGCAGGAAGTCCGCCCCACGGTCCGCGCACACGGCCGCGAGGTCCGCCAGGTCCAGGGCGTCGCCGATGCCCCAGGAGGCGCGGGAGCGCACCGAGTAGGCCTGGGCGGAGACACCCCAGTGCCGTTTCCCGTCCGCGAGTGCGGGGGGTTCCAACCTGTCGGGGACGATGACGAGGGCACCCGAGTGCACGGCCCCGCCCTCGATCGTCACCACCAGGCGGTGCCAGCCCAGCGGCAGGTCGTCGGGCACCTCGAAGGTGGCCCGGCCCACGGGACGGCCGTCGATGGTGCGGGGCGGGACGTAGCGGTCCAGTTGTGCCAGGTCGCCGCGGCCGCCGCCCTCCAGCACGTAGGAGACGGTGACCCAGGAGCCGTCGGGGACGTGGACGGGGATCTCGCGTGTGGAGCCCCGGCGCACGACCGTGCAGGGGGGAACGGTCGTCCTCCAGGGAGCTTCCTCCGTGGCCGTCATGGCGCTCCGGAGGTCGTCGACGTCGGAGTCCGGGCCGACCGGCAGCCCGAGCGCGCCCAGCACGCGCAGCAGTGAGGGGCCCGAGGCCTCCCTCCAGGTGCCGTACCAGTCCCAGGTGCCGGTGGCCACGCCATTGGCGTCCGCCAGGCGTCGCAGCAGGTCCATGTCGCTCACAGCAGGTGCCGAGGCGTCCACCGTGCCCCCTTCATCAGGTTTCGCTGGTTCCCTCATCCTACGGGCGGCCACCTCCTGGGTCAGCAGGTCGGTCGGTGCATTCCGACACGTGTGGCCACACCCTCCCCCGGGTGGTCAACCCGGCGTCCACCGCGCCCGTCACGTACCACATCGGTGGGCAGTGCCTGCACAATGGGCCCATGACCCGACCGCTCGACATCCTCCTCACGAGTGAGGAACCCGTTGCCTCCGTCCTCCGGATCCTCCAGTTGCAGGAGACCGGGGACGACTCCTTCCTCGCCCGTTCACTCCCCCAGATCCGTCGTGTCTACGGCGGACAGGTCATCGCCCAGGCCCTCCTCGCGGCCTCCGCTACCCTCGAGGACGCCGAGAGGCTCCCCCACTCCCTGCACGCCTACTTCCTGCGTGGTGGGGATCCTGAGATGTCCTTCGACCTGGACGTCGAACGTCTGCGTGACGGGCGGTCCTTCTCGAGTCGCCGCATCACCTGTCGGCAGGACGAACGGGAGATCCTCGCCATGGTCTGCTCCTTCCAGCGTCCCGAGGACGGACTGGCCTTCGAGGTCCCGGCCCCCGAGGTTCCGGGACCGGAGCACCTGCGGTCCGCCCTCGAGATCTTCCGCGCGATGGACCATCCCGTCGGCCGCTTCCTGGGCAGGACGACTGCCTTCGACGTCCGCCACGTCCAGGACGCCCTCTACACGCGCGCCGACCGCACACCCTCCAACCGCCAGCAGCTGTGGATGGCCCCCCGCAGCCCGATCCCGGCAGCCACCCCCCAACCCGTGCACCGCGCCCTGCTCGCCTACGTCATCGACCAGGTGATGTTCGAGCCGGCCATGCGGGCCACCGGACTGTCATGGATGACGCCGGGCATGTCGGCCGCCTCCCTGGACCACGCCATGTGGTTCCACCGCGACGTCGACGTCAACGAGTGGTTGCTCTTCGACGGCACCTGCTCGGCGGTCAACAACGGACGTGTGCTCACCACCGCCCGGGTCTTCACACGCGAGGGCCGACTGGTCGCCGAGGCGACGCAGCAGGGCATGCTGCGCGTCCCCCTGGAGGGACACGAGGGCTCGGGACGCTGGGGCTTCGGGGCGGAGGACTCCACCGTCCAGGCCGCTGCCCGGGAGATCGACGCCGAGCTGGGGGCCTGAGGCCGCGCCCGGTCGGGTCCTCAGGCCACGGGAGGGGACGGCTCCGGAGGCAGGTCCGCGGTGGCCGCCCGGTACGCCTCGCGCAGGTCCGCGGGGTCCATGCGATGGTGGACGAGGGCGGCCCGACCCTCCTCGCCCGGCAGGGCGACCCCCTCCTCGACCCAGTGTGCACGCGCCCGCACGAGGAGGTGGCCGGGGAGCGCACCCCGGGCGCTGACCACGCGCCACCACGCGACTCCCCCACCCCAGAGCGCCATGACGGCGCCCACCTGACGCGGCCCCGTTCCGACCAGCGTCGCGATGTCGCCGTAGGTCACCAGGCGGGAGGCCGGCACGCACTCCACGGCCCTCAGGACACGCTCGACGAGGACGTCGTCCACGTCTCCCACCTCCCTCCCGAACCGGCCTCCCGCGCGCCAGCGCGCGTCCGGGTGCGTCGCCGTCCGTTCCTCGAGCGTCCCGACGGTGGGCGGTCGCCTGAAGGGTCGTCCCCCCCGGGAGGACCATACTGGATGCGTCCCGTGGGACGACACAGGCGGAAGGGGACGGGGCACGTCATGAATGCCGCACTCGGGGACCTGTTCATCATCTTCTGCGCGGCGGCCGTCTCCGCCGTCGTCACGCGGTTCGTGCCCCGCCAGTTCCTCCCCGACGGCGTGGTCCTCATCGCCTTCGGGTCCGTGGTCGGGCCGTTCGCGTTGGACTGGATCACCCCCGGTGAGTCGATCACCATCATGGGGAACATCGGGACCGGACTGATGTTCCTGCTGGCCGGGTACGAGATCGAGCCGCGCAACCACTTCGGTCCCCGCGGCCGGCGCGCGGCCCTGCTCTGGCTCGTCTGCCTGGGTCTCGCCCTCCTGCTGGGGCAGGCCCTCAGCGTGTTCAGCAACTCCACCGGGGCCACCGCCACCGCCATTGCGCTGGTCGCCACTGCGCTGGGCACCGTGACACCCATGTTGAAGTCGCGAGGACTGGGGGCCGGCACCCGTCTGGGCGATGCCGTCCTGCGTCACGGCACGGCGGGACAGATGGGCGCCCCCGTCGCACTGGCCGTGCTCCTCGGGGTGCGCGGCAGCCTGGCCTCCTCGCTGGTCCTCCTCGCCTTCCTCTGCCTCGTCGCCGTGCTCTTCACCGTGCCCGACCTGATCCGCAGGCGGATGGGGTGGTTGGTGGAGGCGATCCGGGAGGGGTCGCGTTCCAGCACGCAGACCGACGTGCGCCTCGTCATGGTGGTGCTGCTCGGGCTCCTCCTGCTCACCGGGGCACTCGGCCTGGACTCGATCATGGCTGCCTTCCTCGCGGGTGTCGTCGTCCGCGAGGCGTTCCCCGACGAGCACTCCGACCTCGCCGTCCAGCTGCACGCAGTGGCGTTCGGGATCTTCATCCCCGTGTTCCTGGTCCTGGCGGGCATGAACATCGACCTGGCTGGCCTGGCCCGCAGCCCCTGGATCGCCCTCGCCTTCCTGGGGGCGAACCTGGTGGTCCGGGTCCTCCCCGTGGCGCTGTACTCGTGGCGGGTCGACGGGTTCGCACCTGCCGAGGCGGCCCAGATCGGCCTGTACACGGGAATCGGGCTGGGCCTGGTGGCAGCGGTGACCCAGGCTGCGGTCCAGGCCGGGGCCATGACGGCCACGGACCGTTCCGCCCTGGTGGCCACCGCCTGCATCGTCGTCGTCCTCCACGGCGCACTGGCCCGCGCCCTCGCGCGCCGGGTGCAGACCCGGGTTGCCTGACCCCGCAGGTCAGCGGCGTCCCCGTGCCGGGGCGTGCCCGGGACACGATGCCCACCCGCACTCCGGCCCGACACGACCACGCCCCCGTGTGGCGGAGCGTGGTGGGCTCGGTGTGCCTCGGCGTGTCCCCGACGCCCGGACGCCCAGGGGCGGCACACCGGTGGTGTGCCGCCCCTGGGCGTCCTCCGGTCCACTGCGTCGGGCGGCGGACCGCCGGGATGTCGCCTCTCAGCTGCGTGTGAGCTTGCGGTGGGTGACGCGGTGCGGGGTCGCGGCGTCGATGCCCAGGCGCTGGACCTTGTTCTTCTCGTAGGCCTCGAAGTTGCCCTCGAACCAGTACCACTGCGCGGGGTCCTCGTCCGTCCCCTCCCAGGCCAGGATGTGCGTGGCCACGCGGTCCAGGAACCAGCGGTCGTGGGTGACGACGACGGCGCAGCCGGGGAACTGGAGCAGGGCGTTCTCCAGTGAGCCCAGCGTCTCCACGTCCAGGTCGTTCGTGGGCTCGTCCAGCAGGAGCAGGTTCCCGCCTTGCTTGAGGGTGAGGGCGAGGTTCAGCCTGTTGCGCTCCCCACCGGAGAGGACCCCGGCCGGCTTCTGCTGGTCGGGTCCCTTGAAACCGAAGGCGGAGACGTAGGCGCGCGAGGGCATCTCGACGTTGCCGACCTGGATGAAGTCCAGCCCGTCGGAGACGACCTCCCACAGGGACTTGTCGGGGTCGATGCCGGCGCGGTTCTGGTCGACGTAGGAGATCTTCACCGTCTCACCGATGGTGAGCTCGCCACCGTCCAGGGGTTCGAGGCCGACGATCGTCTTGAACAACGTCGTCTTGCCGACACCGTTGGGACCGATGACCCCGACGATGCCGTTGCGCGGCAGCGTGAAGGACAGGCCGTCGATGAGGGTGCGGTCGCCGAAGCCCTTCCGGAGGCCCTTCGCCTCCAGGACGATGGAGCCCAGACGTGGCCCCGGCGGGATCTGGATCTCGTCGAAGTCGAGCTTGCGGGTGCGCTCGGCCTCGGCGGCCATCTCCTCGTAGCGCTCCAGGCGTGCCTTGGACTTCGCCTGACGGCCCTTCGGGTTGGACCGCACCCAGTCCAGCTCCTCCTTGAGGCGCTTGGCGAGCTTGGCGTCCTTCTGGCCCTGGATCTGGAGGCGTTTCTCCTTGGTCTCGAGGTAGGTCGAGTAGTTGCCCTCGTAGGGGTAGAGGCGCCCGCGGTCGACCTCGGCGATCCACCCGGCCACGTGGTCGAGGAAGTAGCGGTCGTGGGTGACCGCGATGACGGCACCGGCGTAGGAGTGCAGGTGCTTCTCCAGCCACTCCACCGACTCGGCGTCGAGGTGGTTGGTGGGCTCGTCCAGCAGGAGCAGGTCGGGGGCCTCGATGAGCAGACGGCACAGCGCCACGCGGCGACGCTCACCACCGGAGAGGACGGAGACGGGCTGGTCGGCCGGTGGACAGCGCAGGGCGTCCATCGCCTGTTCGAGCTGGGAGTCGATGTCCCAGGCACCGAGGGCGTCGATCTCCGTCTGGAGGCGCCCCATCTCCTCCATGAGCGCATCGAAGTCGGCGTCCGGGTCTGCCATCTCCTCGGAGATCCGGTTGAAGCGGTCGAGCTTCCCGAAGGTGTCCGAGGCACCGAGGCGGACGTTCTCGATGACGGTCTTCGTGTCGTCGAGCCTGGGCTCCTGTTCCAGGATGCCCACGGTGTAGCCGGGCGAGAGACGTGCCTCTCCGTTGGAGGGTTCGTCCAGGCCCGCCATGATCTTGAGGATCGAGGACTTGCCGGCGCCGTTGGGCCCGACCATGCCGATCTTGGCTCCCGGCAGGAAGGACATGCTGACGTCGTCGAGGATGACCTTGTCGCCGTGGGCCTTGCGGGCCCGGCTCATTTGGTAGATGTACTCAGCCACGGTTCTCCGTATCCGTCTCGAGGGGACCTGGTAGGGGCGGGTCCGGGCGCACGCCGCGCAGGGGACCCGGCATCGCGACAATGCTAGGCCACTGCCGCGGGCCCAGCCATCCGCCCCGGGCGAACGTGTGGACGCCCACTCACGCGGGGCGCACGTCGCACACCGTGGACGGGAGGACTGCCGGGGGACGACGCGCCGGGTGCCACATCGTGGGCACCATGACGCAGATCACTCGGAACCCCTGCCCGCCTGTCCCGTGACACCTGCAGGAGCGTTCCGCGCGGCGCGACACGGGTCTTCGTGATCAATCCGTGACCTGCACGGTTCCGCCCGTCCGGCCGCGTCCCGGGCGATGTCTTCGCAGACCGGAGCGGTGCGGACCGTCCGGGGCGAGCGGTGGGTCCACGGGCGCGACACGGTGACATGCCCTGCGCTGGATGCGCCGTCCGGGGTGCCGACGCTGGTTATACTCCGAGGAACTGCTGCAAGTCGTGAACCTGTCCGACCGCCCGACGCCCGCCGGGACGGCCCCGACGGAACCGGGACGGACCCGCCCGCCGGACACCCCACGTGACCCGCGGGCCACCGATCAGAAGGAAGGAGGAGGGACCTCAGGCATGCACACTACTTCAAACTTTGAACGAATGGACGGACGGGCCTCGTCCACCCCCGCCTCCCACGCCCCGGGACGCGATCCGGCGGGAAGGACCGGCTCCGCGTCCGAGGCGCTCGTCGCCGCCTCCCACGTCCCCCTCCTCGTCCATGTCGCCGCCGCCGAGTCCACCAATGAGCTGGCCCGCGACCTGCACCGGGACGCCCGCATCGACACGCCCCACCAGACACTGGTCGTCGCCGACCACCAGACCGCCGGCCGTGGACGCCTCGGGAGGCACTGGGAGTCCCCGGCGGGACGTTCCCTCACGGCATCGGTCCTGCTGCGCGTACCCGCGACGCCCGGGCTGCGCAGCGCCCTGCCCTGGTTCGCCCTCGCCGCCGCACTGGCTGCCCGCGACGCCGTGGCACGCCGTCTCACGCCCCTGGGCCGTGCCGTGGGGGTCAAGTGGCCCAACGACGTCGTCGTCGACGGCACCCGGAAAGTGGCGGGCCTCCTCGCGGAGCTCCTCGAACCCACGGGGACCGACCTGTGGATGGTCATCGGACTGGGTGTCAACGTCGCCATGACCTCGGCCGAACGCCCCACCCCCGTCGCGACGTCCCTCTCCCTGGAAGGGGACGAGGACGCCGGAAACGACCCGGCCCGGGTCGTCGACTCACTCCTGTGCGACTGGGTCGACGCCCTGGCCGTGCGGGCCGAGGCCCTCGTGGACCATGACGGCGACGCCGTGGCGGCAGGGGTCCACGCGGAGATCAGCGAGTCCTGTGTGACGGTGGGCCGACAGGTGTCGGTGCGCAGGCCGGACGACGCCGGCAGGTCCACCCCGCGCAGCGCAGGGGTCGGCCGCGCCACCCCGGGCAGTCCACCGACCAGCCCGTCTCTCCTCACGGGGACCGCCACCGCAATCGGTCCCGACGGGGCGCTGCTCGTCCGACCACCCGGGGGTGCCACGGTCGCCGTGACCACCGGCGACGTGGAGATGGTCGCCCCCACCTGAGAGGCGCGCCGCGGAACGACAGCCCGGACCACGGCACCGGTCGGTCGGCCCCNCCGCACCGCCACCGCAGGCGTGGCTCCCGCCCCGCCCGCCCACCACCTTCCGTCCACCCGTCCATCCACCACCGTCTGAACGAGGTCACCACTTGCGCACCATCAACCGGATCCTGGTCGCCAACCGGGGCGAGATCGCCCTGCGGGTCGTCCGCACCGCGATCGACATGCAGATCGGGACCGTCGCGGTCTACGCCGACCAGGACATCGCAGCACCCTTCGCCCACGAGGCCGACGAGGCCTGGGGCCTCGACGGGACCACCGCGGAGGAGACCTACCTCAATGCCGAGGCCATCCTCACCGTCGCCTTCGAGACAGGTGCGGACGCCGTCCACCCCGGATACGGCTTCCTCTCCGAGAACGCCGACTTCGCCCGCGCCGTCGAGGACGCCGGCATCGCGTGGATCGGTCCCTCGGGGGACGTCATCGAGGCCCTGGGGGACAAGATCCGCGCCCGTCTGGTCGCCGAGTCCTGTGGTGTGCGACCCGTCCCCGGGGTGTCGGAGCCGGTGCGCTCGCGTGCGGCGGTCGAGGGCTTCGTCTCGGCCCACGGCTACCCCGTGGTCCTCAAGAGGGCCGACGGCGGCGGTGGGCGCGGCATCTCCGTGCTCCGCGACTCCGGCGACCTCGACCGTTTCTTCGCACGCCACACCGCGGGCGCCGACACCGGCAGCGGCACCGGGGAGGGACACGCGGACGGGGCACCCACCCGCCCGGCGGGCAACGCACCCCAGGAGGCCGCCGACGACCTCGGTCAGTACTTCGTGGAGCGCTTCGTCCAGGTCGCCCGCCACGTCGAGACCCAGTGCGCACGTGATGCCCTGGGGAACTTCCGCGTGGTCTCCACCCGTGACTGCTCCGTGCAGCGCCGCAACCAGAAGCTCATCGAGGAGGCCCCCGCCCCCTACCTGCCCGACGGGGTCCACGACCTGCTGGTCGACTCCTCGCGTCGCCTCTTCGAGGCGGTGGGCTATGTCGGGGTGGGGACGTGCGAGTTCCTCCTCGAACCCGACGGGTCGGTCTGGTTCCTCGAGGTCAACCCCCGTCTGCAGGTGGAGCACCCCGTCTCGGAGGAGGTCGCCGGAGTCGACCTCGTGCGCGAGCAGATCCGGATCGCGGAAGGCCTGCCGCTGTCCCCACCCGCACCGGAGCGCGGGCACTCCTTCGAGTTCCGGATCACCTGCGAGGACCCCGCCCAGGACCTCATGCCCGTGCCCGGTCGGGTCGAACGCGTCCGTTGGCCCTCGGGCCCCGGGGTGCGCCTCGAGCTCGGCCTCGCGGAGGGTGACGAGGTCCAGGGTTCCTTCGACTCCATGATCGCGAAGATCATCGTCTCCGGCTGCGACCGCGAGGAGGCCCTGGCCCGCTCGCGTCGCGCGCTCGGTGAGTTCGCCGTCGAGGGCGTGGCCACGCCCGTGCCCCTCTACCTCGACGTCCTCGGCGATCCTGCCTTCATCGGTGCCGACGGCTTCACGGTCTCCACCAAGTGGCTCGAGGAGTCCTTCCTCCCGTCCCACGACTACTCCCCGGAGGAGGGTGCCACCCCGGGCGCCGTCCCCGTGGCACCGACACCGCGCCAGACCTACGTCATCGAGCTGGACGGCCGGCGCATGACCCTGACCGTGCCCAGTGGGCTGCTCGCCCCAGGCATGCAGACCCGCCCCGCCCAGCCCCTGCGTTCCCAGCGCCAGGAGCGCACCCCGTCCGGACCGCGCGAGTCAGTGCGCGGAGACGGCACGCTGACGTCCCCCATGCAGGGCATCGTCGTCCAGGTTCCCGTCGAGGTCGGGACGCGCGTCGACGAGGGCGACCTCGTGGCCGTCCTGGAGGCGATGAAGATGGAGAAGTACATCCAGGCACCCTTCCCCGGCACCGTCACCGAGGTCCTCTCCCCCCAGGGCACCAGCGTCTCCGCAGGCGACCCCTTGCTGCGCATCGAGAAGGAGCAGGCATGAGCACCGTCCCCCAGACCCTGGACACCACCGACACCCGCGACCGCGAGGACTACGCCGCCCTGTGCGCACAGGTCAGCGCCGAGGCGGAGGAGCACGCGGCGACTCGTCAGCACCCCAAGGGCAAGCTGACGGCGAAGGAGCGCATGGAGGTCTTCTTCGACGACGGCATCTGGACCGAGGTCGGCCAGTTCGTGGGCGGTGACGTCCGCCAGGGGCGCACGGGAGCGGCCGTGCACACCGGGTTCGGGAAGGTCCAGGGCCGCATGGTCGCGGTCTACGCCCAGGACTTCTCCAACCGTGGTGGCACCCTGGGGCGCGTCGAGGGCGACAAGATCATCGCCCTCTACGACACGGCCATCCGTCTGAGGATCCCCGTGGTCGGCATGCTCGACTCCGGGGGCGCACGCATCCAGGAAGGTGTGGTCGCCCTGTCCCAGTACGGCCGCATCTTCCGCAAGTCCTGCCAGGCCAGCGGACTCATCCCGCAGATCTCCCTGATCCTGGGGCCCTGCGCGGGCGGCGCCGTCTACTCCCCGGCCCTCACCGACTTCATCATCATGACGCGCGAGCACTCCCACATGTTCGTCACCGGACCCGATGTCGTGCGCGCCACCACCGGTGAGGAGGTGTCCTTCGAGGACCTCGGCGGTGCCGCGATGCACAACTTCCACTCCGGTGTGGCGCACTACCTGGCCGAGACCGAGCAGGAGGCCATCGACTACGTCCGTTCGCTCCTGGACTACCTGCCCTCCTCCTGTGACACCTCCGCGCCGCGCTACGACTACGAGGCCAATGCGCAGGACCTCGCGGCCTCCCAGGCGGTGGGCGACCTGGTGCCGACCTCGGCCCGGCGTCCCTACGACGTCGTCGAGGTGATCCAGCACCTCGTCGACCACGGGGAGTTCGTGGAGATCCAGCAGCTCTTCGCACCACGCATCGTCATCGGACTCGCCTGCCTGGAGGGACGCTCCGTCGGAGTGGTCGCCAACCAGCCGATGGTGGACGCGGGCACCCTGGACGTGGACGCCTCGGAGAAGGCCGCCCGCTTCGTGCGTTTCTGCGACGCCTTCGGCCTCCCCATCGTCACCCTCGTGGACGTCCCCGGCTACCGACCCGGGACCGAGCAGGAGCAGGCAGGCATCATCCGCCGCGGCGCCAAGCTCATCAGTGCCTACGCCAATGCCACCGTGCCCATGGTGACGGTGATCCTGCGCAAGGCCTACGGCGGCGCATTCATCGTCATGGGCTCGAAGTCCATCGGTGCGGACCTGGCCTTCGCCTGGCCCGACGCCGAGATCGCGGTCATGGGTGCCGAGGGCGCGGTCTCGATCATGCACCGCCGCGACCTCACCCGGACGGCCGAGGCGGGCGGGGACGTCGAGGCCGAGCGCGCACGCCTGGTGGAGGAGTACCGGGCCAACAGCGTGAACCCCGACCTCTCGGTGCGCACCGGGGAACTGGACGGCATCATCACCCCCTCGCACACGCGCCAGGTCCTCATCGACTCCCTGGAACTCCTGGACTCGAAGGACCAGACGTACCCCCACCTCAAGCGTCATGACAACGGGCCACTGTGAACGCCCGTCCCGAACTCCACGACCCCGACACCCTGCAGAAACGAGCCCCTTCCATGACCACCTCCCCCGCGTTCCTCACCGAGCTGGCACACACCCCCTACGCACTGCTCTTCGCCGGGCAGGCGACACCGTGGCGGGCCTCCCTCGACGAGGCCGCCACCGACGCGACCCTCGCCTCCCCCCTGGCGGCAGCACTGGCTGCGTCGGACCGACTGCTCTCACCGGTGCGCATGGAGCTGGCCACCCTCGGTGTGGCCTCCCTGGACCTGGGCCTGCCCGGGGCCGAGGACGCCACCGCCGGTCCCGGCGCAGCTCCTGAGGAGGACTTCCCCCGCCACCGCAGTGCCGACACGGCCAGCGACCGCTCGCCGGCCCACTCGGTGCCCGGCATCCTCCTGGCCCAGTACGCGACCCTCCTGTCCCTGGCGCTGGACGGCCTCGACACCCGTACCCACGCCCCCGTCGCCGTGGAGGGACACTCCCAGGGTGTGCTCGGCGTCGACCTCCAGCGGGTGTGGCAGGCGGGGGACGGCGCCGGCATCGACGCCGTCGTCGCGCTGGCACGCCTCATCGGGGCGGCCACCACGCGCGAGACGCGCCGCCTCGGGATCCACCCGGTCGGTGGGGCCACCGCCATGGTCTCCGTGCGGCGCCTGCCCGAGGAGATCCTCCGCGCGGTCGTGGAGGGCCACGACGGACTGTCCCACCCCGTCTCCATCGGGGTGCGCAATGACCGCCAGACCCACGTCGTCTCCGGCTTCCCCGAGGACCTGGCACTGGTCGTGGCCGCGATCGAGGAGGTCGCCACACGCGACCGGGCCGACCATGCCGCCCACCGTCGTGGTGGCGCACCCCTGTCCCCCGTGTGCGAGTTCCTCCCCGTCGACGCCCCCTTCCACTCCGAGCTGCTGGAGGGCGCCGTCTCCCGGACCCTCTCCTGGGCGCAGGCCTGCAGCCTCGACGTCACCTGGGCGGAACGCCTGGCCCGCGGGGTCCTCACCGACCAGGTGGACTGGCCCGCCCAGGTCCGCGACGCCGTCTCACACGGCGCCCACTGGCTCATCGACGTCGGCCCCGGCTCGACCCTGACCCGCATGACGCGCCTCGTCCTGGAGGGCAGCGGTGTCGGCGTCACCTCGGCGGGCACCCAGGAGGACCGGGACCGGCTCTCGACCCCCGGATTCCGTCCCCCCGCCCCCTCCGACTGGACGGGCCTGGCACCCCACCTGATCACCCTGCCCGACGGCTCGACCGTGGTCGACACGGCCTTCTCCCGCCTCACCGGACGTTCCCCCGTGCTCCTGGCGGGCATGACCCCCACCACCGTGGACCCCGAGATCGTGGCAGCCGCCGCCAATGCCGGCCACTGGTCCGAGCTGGCCGGTGGCGGGCAGGTCACCGAGGAGGTCTACGCGGGCAACCTCGCGGGCCTGCGCGACATGCTGGAACCGGGTCGCACCGCCGAGTTCAACTCCATGTTCATGGACCGCTACCTGTGGAACCTCCAGTTCGGGGTCCAGCGCATCGTCCCGCGCTCGCGGGCCTCCGGTGCGCCCCTGGACGGCGTGGTCGTCTCCGCGGGCATCCCCGACCTGGACGAGGCCGGGGACCTCATCGCACAGCTGCAGGCGGACGGTTTCCCCTACGTGGCCTTCAAGCCCGGTACCGTCGACCAGATCCTGCGCACCGTGGACATCGCGCGCTCGGTGCCCGACACCTCCGTGATCATCCACGTCGAGGACGGCCACTCCGGTGGTCACCACTCCTGGGAGGTGCTCGACGAGCTCCTCCTGGCGACCTATGCCACGGTGCGTGCCACGCCCAACATGGTCCTGTGCGTCGGAGGTGGCATCGGCACGCCCGAGCGCGCAGCCGACTACCTCTCGGGTGAGTGGTCCCTGCGCCACGACCGCCCCGCCATGCCCGTCGACGGCGTCCTGGTGGGCACCGCCGCCATGACGGTGAAGGAGGCCCGCACCACCCCTGAGGTCAAGCAGGTCCTGGTCGGAACCCCCGGCGTGGGCGTCGATGACCGGGGCGGCTGGATCGCCCCGGGCACGACACGTGGCGGGGTGACGTCGGGACTGTCCCACCTGCGTGCCGACATGCACGAGGTCGACAACTCCGCAGCAGCCGCAGCTCGCCTCATCGCCGAGATCGGGGGCGACGCCGCCGCCGTGCGCGCCCGCAGGGTCGAGATCATCGAGGCCCTCTCCCGGACCTCCAAGCCCTACTTCGGCGACCTCGAGTCCATGACCTACGCCCAGTGGGTGCGCCACTTCGCCGAGCTGTCCCACCCCTGGGTGGACCCGACCTGGACCATGCGCTACCAGGACCTGCTCCAGCGCGTCGAGGCACGCCTGTCCCCGGTGGACCACGGCGACGTCCCCACCCTCTTCCCCGATCTCGCCGACGTCGAGGACGCCCCCGCAGCCGCTGAGCGCCTCATCGCCGCCTATCCGGGCGCGGAGACCACCGAGGTCACCCCCATCGACGCCGCCTGGTTCCCGACCCTGTGCCGTTCCTACCCCAAGCCCATGCCCTTCGTGCCGGTGCTGGACGACGACCTGCTGCGCTGGTGGGGCCAGGACGGGCTCTGGCAGGCACAGGACGCCCGCTATCCCGCCGACTCGGTGCGCATCATCCCCGGACCGGTGTCCGTGGCCGGCATCGACCGGGTCGACGAGCCCGTCGGTGAGCTGCTCGGTCGCTTCGAGCGCGCCGCGGTGGAGCGCCTGGAGCGGGCAGGGACGCCCTCGTCACCCGCCTTCTCGCGCCTGGGCAACGACCAGCCTGCCGCCTCGGTGGAGGAGTTCCTGCGCACGGTGCCCCACGTCATGTGGACGGGACACCTCATCACGAACCCCGCTGCGATCCTCCCGCGTGAGCGCGTGGAGGTCCTCGACCATGCCGGGGAGGACGGCACGCCCGGCGCTGACCTGGTCATCCATCTCGACACCCTCTGGGACGACGACTCCGCAGGAGGCTCGAACCACGCGGTGCGCCGACTCGTCTTCCCGCTCTCCCTGCCGGCGAGCACCTCGGGCGGCGCGGTCCCCGTCATCGACGAGGCCCGCCTGCCCGAGCACATGTACGCCCTGCTCGCCGGGACCGCCGGCGTCGGGTCCACCAGTGTCAACGGAGACCGCATCGAGGCCCTGCCGACCATGGTCGCCTCCGAGGACTCCGAGTTCGGTGAGGCCCACTACGTCTTCACCCTCGCCGACCACCTGGGCACGGACCACGCCGGGGTCACCGCGGACGCGCTGCCCACCGACCTGGCCCCCGCCGACTGGGTGCCCGACGCCCTGCTGGGTCCGGCCTGGCCCGCGATCTACGCAGCACTCGGCTCCGCCGTCCACGACGACTACCCCGTCATCGAGGGCCTGCTCAATGCCGTCCACCTCGACCACGTCATCGAACTCGCCGAGACGCCCCAGGTCCTGCTGGCGCGCGGTGTCCACGAGATCGAGGTCGTCTCCCGAGTGGCCGAGGTGGCGGAGTCCTCCTCGGGACGCATCGTCACCGTGGCGCTGGGCCTGTTCGCCGGTGGGGAACAGGTGGGCTCCACGCAGGAACGTTTCGCGATCCGCGGCCGCGCCACCGGGGACACCCCGCCCGTCGAGCCGCCGGTCGCCGGTGGGGCACCGCGCGAGGTGCGCGACACGCCGCGATCCCTGCTGCGCCGAGTGCGGGTCACCGCCCCCCACGACATGACGCCCTTCGCGATCGTGTCGGGGGACTTCAACCCGATCCACACCTCCACCGCCGCAGCGAAGGTGGCCGGGATGGAGGCTCCCCTCGTGCACGGCATGTGGCTCTCGGCCACGGCCCAGCACGTGGTGTGCGCCTCGCTGGAGGGTGAGCGCCACCCGGTGCTGCGCGGGTGGACCTACAACATGTTCGGCACCGTCGACCTGGACGACGAGGTGGAGATCAGCGTCGAACGCGTCGGCCGGGTGGCCGGCGGCGGACTGGCCCTGGAGGTCACCTGCCGCGTCGACCACGAGATCGTCTCGCGGGCGACCGCCACGACACTGCCCCCGCGCACGGCCTACGTGTACCCCGGCCAGGGCATCCAGGCCAGGGGAATGGGTCTGGACGAGCGGGCCAAGTCCCCGGCCGTGGACGACATCTGGGCACGGGCGGACCGCCACACCCGGGACGCCCTCGGATTCTCGATCCTCGCGATCGTGCGCGACAACCCGGTGGAGATCACCGCGCGTGGCGTCACCTACCGCCATCCCGAGGGAGTCCTCAACCTCACCCAGTTCACCCAGGTGGCACTGGCCACCCTGGCCTTCGCCCAGACCGAGCGTCTGCGTGAGGCAGGTGCCGCCGTGGACGGAGCCTGCTTCGCGGGGCACTCCCTGGGAGAGTACGACGCCCTGTCGGCGTACGCCCAGGTGTTCCCCCTGGAAACCGTCATCGAGCTGGTCTTCCACAGGGGTCGCACGATGCACGGCCTGGTGGAACGTGACTCCGAGGGCCGCTCGAACTACCGCATGGGTGCCCTGCGCCCCAACCAGTTCGGCGTCGGTGACGCCGAGGTCGTCGACTACGTCGCCGGAGTGGCGCGCGAGTCCGGGGAGTTCCTGGAGATCGTCAACTTCAACCTCGCGGGACAGCAGTACGCGGTGGCCGGGACCATCGCCGGGCTCGACGCCCTGGCGGCCGACGCGCGGGAGCGTGCCGAGGCGGCCGGGGGACGCAACCCCTTCATGTTCGTCCCCGGCATCGACGTGCCCTTCCACTCCACCGTGCTGCGCCGGGGTGTGCCCGAGTTCCGCGAGAAGCTCGAGGAGCGCGTCCCCCACGACATCGACCCGGCCACGATGGTCGGGCGCTACGTGCCCAACCTGGTGGCACGCCCCTTCGAGCTCAGCCGTGACTTCGTCCGCGCGGTCCTCGACGTGGTGCCCTCCGAGGCGCTGGAACCCCTGGCCACGTCCGACGAGGCCTGGGAGGCAGCTGCGGCGAACCCCTCGGAGCTCACGCGGTTGCTCCTGATCGAGCTGCTCTCCTGGCAGTTCGCCTCCCCGGTCCGGTGGATCGAGACCCAGGCCGTGCTCCTCTCCGCCCCCGAGCAGGGCGGTGTGGCGGTCGAGGAGATCGTCGAGGTGGGCCTCGGTGCTGCCCCGACGCTCGCGAACCTGGCGGACCGCACGCTGCGCCAGCCGACCTTCGCGGGCAGGCACGTCACCGTGCGCAATGTCCAACGAGACGAGGCACGCGTCTACCACACGGACGTCGCCGTGGCCGAGTCCCCCGAGGACGAGGAGCAGGTCGCCGAACCAGCCACCACGGAGACTCCTGCCCCGGCCGCCGCACCGACTCCCGCCACTGTGACACCCGCAGCGGCACCCGCCTCCGCGCCCGCCGGACCGGTCGGATCGGGCCCCTCGGGTGCCGACGTCGCCGACCTGCCCTTCCACGCCTCCGACGCGATCCACGTCCTCCTGGCCCACGCAGCCCGCGTACGGCCCGACCAGGTCCTGGACCGTGACACCACGGAGTCACTGACCAACGGCGTCTCCTCACGCCGCAACCAGCTGCTCATGGATCTCTCCGCCGAGCTCAACCTGGCCTCGATCGACGGCGCGGCGGAGGCGGACGTCGCCACGCTCAGCCAGACCGTGGACCGCCTGGCCCACAACTACCAGCCCTTCGGACCGGTGCTGGGCGAGGCCATCCGCGAGCGCACGCGGAAACTCTTCGGAGCGCTCGGCGTCAAGGCCTCCCACATCACCGAACGGGTCACGGGTACGTGGCAACTGGGAGCCGGTTGGGCCGCCCACGTCACCGGCGAGATCCTCCTGGGCACCCGCGAGGGATCCTCCACCCGCGAGGGCGACCTCGCGACGCTGGGTTCGGAGGCTCCGTCCTCCGCGGCCGGCGTGGACTCCCTGATCGACGCGGCCGTCCAGGCCGTCGCCGCAGCCCACGGCACCCAGGTGTCCCTCCCCTCCGCGGGAGGGGGCACCGCAGGTGGCGGGGTCGTGGACTCCGCAGCCCTGGATGCCTTCGCTGAGACGGTGACCGGATCCGACGGGGTGCTGGCCACCGCGGCACGCCAGGTCCTGCACCAGTTGGGTCTGGACGCGCCCGCCGTGCCCTCGGACACGGACGACGACGGGAGCGCCCTCGTCGACGCCGTTGCGGCGGAGCTGGGGCAGGGCTGGCAGGACCTGGTCGCCCCACACTTCGACGCACACCGCGCAGTGCTCATCGACGACCGGTGGGCGAGTGCGCGCGAGGACCTGGCGCGCCTCTGGGTCGGGGAGGAGGTGGCGGACACGGCCGTCTTCACCGGGGCCGGTCGCGCCGTGGCGGACCAGGCCCAGTGGTGGGCGACCCGCGCCAGGCTCGAGGGTCTGGAGGACCTGGAGGCACGGTTCTCCGACATCGCGCACGAGGCCGGGCGCACTCCCGACACCGCGGACCCCGCCGGGCGATGGGCCCGCGAGGTCGCGGTGGTGACGGGCATGACGCCGGACTCCATCGCGGGAGGTGTCGTGGCCGGACTCCTGGCAGGGGGTGCGACCGTGGTCGCGACCGCCTCGAAGGTGGACGCACGTCGTCTGGCATTCGCCAAGCAGCTCTACCGCGACCATGCGGCACCGGGCGCCCGACTGTGGCTGCTGCCGGCGAACCTGTCGAGCTACCGTGACGTCGACGCCCTGGTCGACTGGGTGGGCAGCACCCAGACGAAGACCGTGGGGGGCTCGGCCGTGGAGGTCAAGCCCGCGCTGGTCCCCACCCTGTTCTTCCCCTTCGCGGCCCCTCGCGTGTCGGGCACTCTGGCCGATGCGGGGCCGGCCCCGGAGAACCAGTTCCGACTGCTCCTGTGGAGCGTGGAGCGCACCATCGCCGGACTCGCCGCCATCGGCTCGGACACGGCAGTGGACCACCGCCTCCACGTCGTCCTTCCGGGCTCCCCGAACCGGGGGATGTTCGGCGGAGACGGGGCATACGCGGAGGCGAAGTCCTCCTTCGACGCGATCACGACCCGGTGGCGGGCCGAGCACGTGTGGTCCGACCGTGTCTCCCTGGCCCACCCGCGCATCGGGTGGGTGCGTGGCACGGGGCTGATGGGGGGCAACGATCCCCTGGTCGGCGCCGTGGAGCGTGCCGGGGTGCACACCTGGTCGACCGGCGAGATGGCCGGGAAGCTCCTGGAGCTGTGCACGCCCGAGGTGCGGGCGAGCGCGGCGCAGGCGCCGGTGGAGGCCGACCTCACGGGCGGACTGGGCGGCGAGCTGGACCTGCGGGCCCTGCGCGCGGAAGCCCAGGCGGAGGCGGAGGCCACCGTCGCGGAGGCCACCGCCGGGGAGAGCGCCCCGCCGGCGGTCGTCTCCGCCCTGCCCTCCCCCACCCGCACCCGGGTGCACCACGTCGATCCCGCGCAGTGGGGACCCGTGCACGCCGACCTGCACGACACGGTCGTCATCGTCGGACTCGGCGAGGTCGGCCCCTGGGGCTCCTCCCGCACCCGACTGGAGGCCGAGCTCGGCATCCACTCCGACGGCACGGTGGACCTCACCCCTGCCGGCGTCCTGGAGCTGGCGTGGATGACGGGCCTGCTGACCTGGCGTGACTCGCCGGTCGGTGGCTGGTACGACACCGATGACCAGCTGGTCGAGGAGTCGGCGATCTTCGAACGCTACCGCGACGAGGTCGTGGCACGCTCGGGCATCCGTTCCTTCACCGATGACGGTCCCCTCCACGACGGGTACAGCCCGGAGGCGGCTTCGGTCTTCCTCGACCGGGACATCACCTTCCCGGTGGAGAGCGAGGTGGAGGCACGCAGCCACCTGGATGCCGATCCCCGCTTCACCCGGATCGACCGCGACCCGGCCACGGGCGAGTGGACCGTCACCCGTCTCAAGGGCGGGGAGGCCCGCGTTCCCAGGCGCGCGACACTGACCCGACGCGTCGGCGGACAGTTCCCCACGGACTTCGATCCCTCGCGCTGGGGGATCCCGGCCTCGATGATCGACTCCATCGACCGGATCGCCGTGTGGAACCTCGTCACCGCGGTCGACGCCTTCGTGTCGGCGGGCTTCACGCCCGCGGAGCTCCTGGCGGCGGTGCACCCCTCCGAGGTGGCCTCCACCCAGGGCACGGGCTTCGGCGGGATGACCTCCATGCGCAAGTTGTTCGTGGACCGGTTCCTGGGTGAGGACTACCCGCAGGACATCCTGCAGGAGACCCTGCCCAATGTGGTCGCCGCCCACACGATGCAGTCCTACATCGGGGGCTACGGGTCGATGATCAACCCCGTGGGCGCCTGCGCGACCGCGGCCGTGTCGATCGAGGAGAGCCTGGACAAGATCGCCTGCCACAAGGCGGACTTCGTGGTGGCCGGTGCCACCGATGACATCCAGGTGGAGTCGATCGAGGGCTTCGGGTCGATGAACGCCACTGCGGCCACCGACGCGATGCTGGAGCAGGGAATCCCGGAGCGCTTCTTCTCGCGGGCCAACGACCGTCGACGCGGAGGATTCGTCGAGTCCCAGGGTGGTGGCACCGTGCTGCTGACCCGGGCGGACATCGCGAAGTCCATGGGCCTGCCGGTGCTCGGCGTCGTGGCCTTCGCCGAGACCCACGCCGACGGGGCCCACACCTCCATCCCGGCGCCCGGCATCGGTGCGCTCGCCTGCGCCCGTGGGGGGAAGGACTCGACGCTCGCACGGCGCCTGGCGCAGCTGGGCGTGGCCATCGACGACGTGTCGGTGGTGTCGAAGCACGACACCTCCACGAACGCCAATGACCCCAACGAGTCCGACCTGCACACACGTCTCGGCCGCGCGCTGGGGCGGAGTGAGGGCAACCCGCTGTTCGTCATCTCCCAGAAGTCGCTGACGGGGCACGCGAAGGGCGGTGCCTGTGTCTTCCAGGTCGCCGGCATCACGCAGCTCTTCCAGACCGGTGTGGTCCCGGCCAACGCCTCCCTGGACTGCGTGGACGAGGAGATGGCCGTCAATCCGGGCCTGGTGTGGGTCCGCTCCCCGCTGGACCTGGGCTCGCGTGGCCCGATCCGGGCGGCGGTGGCCACCTCGTTGGGCTTCGGCCACGTCTCGTCCCTGGTGGCAGTGGTCCACCCCGGTGCCTTCGAGGCGCTGGTGGTGGCCGCCGCCGACGACCCGGAGCAGGGGCTGGCGGACCTGGCCGCGTGGCGCGAGCGGTCGGACGAACGCCTGCGTGCGGGCACCCGCCACCGCGAGTCGGGCATGCTGGGTCATGCCCCGCTCTTCGAGCCCGTCGAGTCGCGGCGTCTGCCCGCGGAGTCCGAGGGTGTGGACCCCCACGAGGTCGAGGCCGCGATCCTGCTGGATCCGCAGGCACGACTGGGGGCCGACGGCTTCTACGCCGTGCCGAGCGGTCAGGTGGCGGAATGACGTGATCGGAGGCGCACGGGAGCCAAGGGGCGGGGGGTCGTTTCCCCGGGGCGCAGGGTCGCCTCCCCGGGGCGCCCGGCCCCGGCACCGGCACCGGCTCCACCGGATCCGCGGGGACCGCCCGGGACCGGCGCGGCGCGGTCCTGGGATGATGCCGGGATGATCCTCGGCATCGGAGTCGACCTGGTGGCCCTGCCTGCTCTCGCCGAGCAGGTGGGGCTGCCGGGCTCGACCTTCGTCACCTCGGTGCTCACGGCGCGCGAGCGTCGCGTGGTGGAGTCCCGTGCCCGCGCCGAGGGCGGGGGCCCCGGTGACCCCACGGCCCTGGCTCCCCACGTCGGCGCACGCTGGGCCGCGAAGGAGGCCTTCGTCAAGGCCTGGTCCGCGGCCCTGGCGGGCACCCCACCCCCGATCACCCCCGAGGACCTCGTGTGGTCGGAGATCGAGGTCGTCCAGGACCACTGGGGCCGACCCTCCCTGGTCCTGCACGGGCGCGTCGCCCGGGAGGTGGCACGCACCCTGGGTGAGGGTGACCGGGGTGGGGGCATCCCTCGGGACGCCGCCCGCGGCACCACCGGACCCGGCACCACCACGGACGTGCGCTGGCACGTCTCCCTCTCCCACGACGGTGACTTCGCCGTGGCAGCCGTGGTCCTCGAACGCGCCTCCACCGCCGACACCACCGCTGTCATCGGCACCGGCACCGGCACCGATGACGCCACCGCGACGGCCGAGTTCCTCGCCACCTCCATGGCCGGGAAGCTCGCCGGACCGCCACCCGCAGGCTCCGTCCCTCTCCCCGTGAGTGGGCCGCACCGTGGGGCTCCCGGCGTCAATCCTGCGGATCCGGGGCCGGACGGGAGCCCCGGGGAGCGCAGTGTCGCTCAGGCGTAGACCGAGCGTTCCTCCTCCTCGTCTGACACCCCGCTCGCACTTCCGGGTGCCTCCACGTCGTCATTGAGCACACCGTCCGGACCGACCCCGCTGTGGTCGCCCTCGTCGGCCCCGTCCTGTCCCCAGCTCGACTGCCGCGCGGGGAGGCCACTGTCGGGACCCTCCAGACCCGGTCCGACACCCTCGTCGTCCCCGGAACTCACCACGGGAGCGCTCCCGGCGTCGGGGGCGACGCCCTCTCCCGCAGGTGTCGCACCCTCGGAGCCGGGGTCCTGGGCAACCGGGTCGGTGGGACGCGTGCTCGAGAGTGCGCCGGTCCGTGCGAACCGGGTCTGGCCCAGGTTCAAGTCGTGTCCGATGCTCTGCGCGGTGATGACCAGTTCGCCACGGGCCTCCCCGTGTTCGTCCTTCCAGGCGTTGACGGTGGGGCGCCCGACCACGATGACCGGGTCACCCTTGGCGAGTGAGGCCAGTGCGTTCTGGGCCAGCCGGTCCCAGGCCCGCACGGTGTACCACTGCGCGTCACGCTCCTCGAACGTCCCGTTGTCGCGGATCCGGTACTGCGAGACCGCGAGGCGGAATCGGACGATGACCTGACGGTTGCGCGTGTCGAACCTCCTCAGGTCGGTGCCGATCCGGCCCCTCAGGGTGATGCTGGTGTTGCCCGTCATGGTGTCCTCCTTGCTCGGCCGACGGATGTCGGTGCGCACAGGGTTGCCCTCGTGCTGCGGTCACGCCACCGGCAGTGATCGCGACTGTGGACAGAGCGGAGGAGACTTCCCCAGCTGTGGACAACTCACCGGCGGAGGATGGGGACGTGGAGAGCGGATAGCATTCCCACAGATGGCCCCGGCCCGCCCGTCACCTCCAGGAGGAGTCCCCATGCCCGAATTGCGCCGACGCTCCCCCGCCGATGCGGACGCGGTCGTGGGTTGGGTGGTGGACGCGGATGCCCTCTACCTCTTCACGGGGGCGCAGGTGCGCTGGCCCCTGCGCGTCGACGACCTCCTCGCCATGGACGACGTCCCCGGCTTCGGGGCGTGGGTCCTGGTCGACGAGGTCGGCATGCCTCCCCTCGGTCACGTCGACCTCACGATGGTCGGCACCACCGTCAAGCTGGGGCGCGTCATCATCGACCCGCACAGACGCGGCGAGGGGCTGGCGCATGTGTTGATCGACCGGGCGCTCCTGCAGGCCGGACGTCAGGGTGCCACCCGCGTCCGCCTCAACGTCATCCGCGGGAACGAACCTGCGCTGCGCACCTACCGTCGAGCAGGCTTCAGGGAAGCCGTCGCCTCTCCCCGCGTGGACGTCATCCCCATGGAACTCCAGCTGCGAGCCGTGAGCACCGCAGAACTCCATCCTGCGCTCAGCGGTTCACCCACAGCCAGACGGCCAGTCCGACCCCGGCGACGACCACCGTCCTGCGCAGCGCCGCCTCGGGGATGACCTTCTGGACAGCCGGGCCCAGGTAGCCGCCCACGGCGCAGCCGAGTCCCAGTGCCAGGGCAGCCCACCAGCCCACCGGGGTGGTGAGGACGAAGAACACGGCGGCTGCGAGGTTGGAGACGGCCAGGAGGATCGACTTCACGAGGACGGATGAGGTGAAGTCCGCGCCCGACAGGAGCACGGCGACCGCCAGGTGGATCACGCCGGCACCCGCCCCGAAGTAGCCCCCGTAGACGCAGGTCAGCAGTAGCGCCAGCAGGAAGACGGGGCGAGGGACCGCCCCGGGAGCAGTGAGACCGTGCAGGTGCGGACTCACCAACAGCAGGAGCGCCGCCGCCAGGACCATCCACGGCACGACCGAGGAGAAGCTCGACTTCCCGGTCTCCACCAGCAGCCACCCGCCCGCCAGTCCACCGACCAGGGCGACTCCCACCTCGACCAGGGTCGCGCGCCGCCCGCGGGCGAGGAACTCCCTGCCGGACGGGCGGTCGTGCCCAGTCCCGAGCCGACCAGCGCGAGCGTGTTGGTGACATTGGCCGTCACCGGTGGCAGTCCGACAGCCAGCAGAGCCGGATAGCTGACCAGGGAGGCAAGACCTGCGAGGTAGCCGACCAGCCCGGCAGCGACCCCCACGAGGACGAGGACCAGGAAGAGGACGGGAGTGATCCGCCCAGCGTAGGCCGGATGCCCGGCCCACCCCCGGTGCTCAGTGTCCCGCCGAGATGCGCAGGTGGAGCAGGCGGAGGGGCAGGAGCCCCCACAGCATGGCGGCGAACACGAGCGGCATCCAACCATCGAGGTCGGCGTGGGTGGGATCCCCCGCAGCGAGCGTGGCCCGAGTGGTCAGCACGAGCACCACGCTCGGCACGCAGGCGAGCGCACCTCCCGCGAGCAGGAGCGCCGCGGTGGGGACGAGCGTGCCCCTCGGCGTCCTGAGGACGCCAACCGTACCCATCAGAGCGCCGACGACGGCGGGGATCAGTGAAGAGACGACGTTCCCACGGCCGGTCATGAAACCGTTCGGGTCCACACCCTGCCCCCAGTGGGTGGCGACGACAGCTGGGAGACGCTCAGCCATGACCACCACGTACGCGCCCAGTATGAGGACGGGGATCCAGAGCACGACCAGCGCAGCTGCCTTGCGCGCAGCCGTCGCCTCCGTGACAGTGCGCTGACTGACCCCGCCATCCATGTGATCGGCTCCCCCGGCCCGAACTCCCTGACCATCCCATGCTCCCACGGGGTGGGCACGCCGTGTGGGCGACCGGTGCCGAACGTGTGTCCGGCTGGCGGAGGCGGCGTGGAGTTGCCCAGCCCGGGTCCGTTGTCCACAGGACAGGTCCCTCCTCCCCAACCTGGGCGGAACTCTCAGCGCAGATGCACATGGTGCTTGTCACACTGGGGGCATGAGCAAACAGCTGGGGTCACAGAGCGAGGGCGGCAGCCCCGCGGGGGCGGTGGATGCCCTCGTGGGGGTCCGAGCCCTGGACCTGGCCGGCCTCGACGATGGCGCTCTCATCGACCTCCTGCGCGGAGCAGAGGAGGCGGGTCGCGTGGTCGATGCCGCCCGTGTGTTGCTCGCGGGCGAGGTCGCGCGCCGCTCGCGCGCCTCGCTGGGGGCCGAGCGCCTGTGTGCCCGGTACGGGTGCCGAAACGCTGCGGAGCTCATCACGCGCATCACCCACGTCTCCCGTGGCACAGCCGCGGAGCGGATCCGACTGGCGGAGCCACTGATGCCGTCCTGGTCCTTGTCGGGAGAGTCCGTACCTGCCCTGTTCCCCCACGTGGCGCAGGCCCTGGAACGTGGCGAGTTGGGACTCGACGCCACACGCGCAGTCACCCGGTCGCTGACCCCGCCCCTGTCCCACGGGGCGGACCCGCGGCTGGTGGCGGTGGCCGAGGGAGAACTCGTCGCCGCTGCCTCCATCGCCCCCGACGGGGTCGACCCGGCCCTCGATCCGGAGCGCTCAGGAGAGACCGACGACAGCGGGACCACCAACGTGGGGAGCAGCGCTTCACCCGGCGGGGGCGCACGGGCCGATGACGTGGCCGTCATGGCTCAGGTGTGGCAGGCATTCCTGGACCCTGATGGCGCTGCTCCCGATGAGGACCTGGCCCTGCGGCGGCGGGGCATCACCCTGGGGCGCCAGTACAGGGGGACCGTGAGTGTGAGAGGTGAACTCCTCCCGGAGGTCGCAGCCCAACTCCAGCGTCTCTTCGACGCCTACCTCAACCCTCGCGTCGACGCCGCCCCGCCGGACTCCACCACTCCGCACGGCATCGGGGTGTGCGGCACGGATGACGCCTCCGCGGCTGCGAGGGATCCTGGAGCCGGCACAGCGCCCCGGCGGGCGGATACCCCCCTGGACCGCTTGGGACGGACCCAGGCCCAACGCCGCCACGACGCCCTCGCCGGGATTCTCACGGTCGCTGCCGCGCACGAGGACGCACCCCGTCTGGGCGGGGCAGCTCCCACCCTCGTCATCACGGTGGATGCGGAGGAGCTCAACGACCCCCGGGGCGCGGCCTTCATCCAGGGTGGCAGCCCGCTGGACACGCTCGTCGGCACGGGCGTGGCCCGGCACGTCTCCTGCTCGGGGGCCACCCAGGTCCTCATCCTCGACGAGGAGGGCCGCATCCGGGGTCTCTCCTCCCCCCATCGCGTATTCACCTCCCACCAGAGGCGGGCCATCACCCTCCGCGACGGGGCGTGTGTGATCCCCGGATGCGATGTGCCCGCCACCTGGTGCGAGATCCACCATGTGCTCCCCCATCACGAGGGCGGGCCCACCCACACCGACAACGGGGTCCTCCTGTGCTGGTACCACCACCGCACCCTCGATGAGGCCGGATGGCAGATCACCATGGACCGTGGTGTCCCGCAGGTGACGGCACCGCCCTGGATCGACCCCGAGGGCCGCCCTCGCCTGGCCCCCGGGTCCCGGCACCGCCAGTGGCGACGACACCGCGGGGAACGTTCCGGTGTGCGCCCCGACCACGGTCCCCCTGCCGGGCACTCACGGCACCGGCAGCCCACCACGCCCCATGCCGGAACGCATGTCGGAACCGGTGGCGGCAGCGGGGCAGGTGGCAACGAGGGCGAGCCCTTCCAACCCGGCCCGGGCGCCCCCTGAAACAACCGCGTCCGTACACACGATCACCGGCAGATGTGCCGGTAGCAGTTCGGGGACGACGAATCCATCCGTGTCTCACCAGCGGAGAAGGGCCGCCGCGCCCTGCCCTCGTGCCTGCGCCGGACCAGGCGGCCACCCCGGATCACCCCGGATCACGGCGGATCACGCCGGATCATGCGCCGATTCTGGACCACGCACCGGTACTGGGTCAGTCGGCCACGCTCGACTGGACGATCAGGACCGTCATCCGCTCGACCGCCCGACTGGAGTGGCGCTCCCCGCGCTCCCAGACAGCGGCCCGCCCGGGCGTGATCTCCTGCTCCACGCCGTCCTCACCGGAGACCAGTCCCCGTCCCGCGACGACCGCGAACACCTGCCGCTGGCCCGCGCGATGTGTCGGGAGGGCAGATCCGGCCTCCAGCACCGCCAGGTCCACGCGGAAGCGCGCAGGCTCCATGTTCTCGGCAATGTGGGACATCGCCACTCCCTCGACACCACCCAGGTCGACCGATGGGCACTCGATGAGCTGCATGACCACAAGCCTACCCACCGGCGTCACCCGCCCATCTGGGCCGGCGCATCACGGTCACCGGGATGGGAACGGACCACTCACCTGGGCATCACGCACCTACGCACACGCACGAGGGCGGGTGCCCGGACTCCCGGACACCCGCCCCACGAGAGATGCGTCAACGGATCACTCGGAAGCTGTCACACCTGCGGCAGCGCCCTCGGCAACAGCCTCGTCCGTGCCGACGGCCGTGATGCGCTCGGCCAGCACCTCGTCGCGCACGCGACGTGCGTCCGCCCTCGTCGGTCCGGGTTCGGCGGGGAAGAGGACGCGGCGGTAGTACTCCAGCTCCTGGATGGACTCCAGGATGTCGGCGAGTGCGCGGTGACCACCGTGCTTGACCGGGGCCTCCTCGAAGGTCGGGCGGTACCAGCGCCGCGCGAGTTCCTTGACGGAGGAGACGTCGATGAGCCGGTAGTGCAGGTGGTCGATGACCTCGGGCATGTTGGCCACGAGGAACGCCTTGTCGGTGCCCACCGAATTGCCGGCCAGCAGCGCCTTGCCCTGCTCGGGTACGAAACGCTTGATGTAGTCGAGCACCTGACGCTGCGCCTCGTCCATGGTCAGGCCGCCGGGCAGCTCGTCGAGCAGTCCGGACCTGGTGTGCATCTCGCGCACGAAGTCCCCCATGTGGTCCAGTGCTGCCTGGGGCGGGGTGATGAGGACGTCGATGCCGGGATCGACGATGCGGAGGTCGCCGTCGGTGACCACCACCGACACTTCGATCAGCGCGTCCTCCGCCACGTCCAGGCCGGTCATCTCACAGTCGATCCACACCAGTGGATTCTTCAAGTTCTTGCTCACGGCCCCAGTGTAGTGCGGTGGTCGCAGGGGCCCGCCCGGGTCGTGCCCCACTAGACTGACCGCCAGCCGCACCATCCTCCAGGAGGCCCCGCGCATGTCCACCAGCCAGGCCGCTCCCCTGTCGGCCACTCCCCCGCCGAACACATCTCCCAAGCCCCCCACGGCCGGGTCCCACACGGACGGATCCCCCACGACGGCACCAGGCTCGGCCGGAGCCTCCGCATCGCTGCCGGTGACCACCTCCGACGTCGAGGTCGCCGCCCGCGCCCTGCGCGGAGTCGTGCGCCGTACCGCGCTGGAGCGTTCCGTGCGCCTCTCGGACCAGCTTCGCCGGGACGTGTACCTCAAGCGCGAGGACCTCCAGAAGTGCCGCTCGTTCAAGGTGCGTGGTGCCTACGCGCGCATGTCGATGCTCACCCCCGCCGAGCGCGAGCGCGGCGTCGTGTGCGCCTCTGCCGGCAACCACGCCCAGGGAGTGGCCTATGCGTGCTCCCACCTGGAGGTGCGCGGGACGATCTACCTGCCGTCCAACACCCCTCGACAGAAGCGCCAGCGCATCGAGGCCATCGGCGGAGCGTGGGTCGAGCAGGTCATCGTGGACGGCACATTCGACCGTGCGAACTCCCTGGCCCAAGAGGCGGCGCGGGCCTCGGGGCGCGTCTACGTCCACCCCTACGACGACCCGATGACCATCGCCGGCCAGGGGACCATCGCCGTGGAGCTCGCCGAGCAGATGCCCCCCGACACCTCCTGCGTGCTCGTGCCCGTGGGCGGTGGCGGACTGCTGGCCGGCATCCTCACCTGGCTCAGGCACGCGCGACCCGAGATCCGGGTGATCGGGGTGGAGCCCGTCGGCGCCGCCTGCATGCAGGCCGCCCTGGAGGCCGGCCACCCGGTGGGACTCGACCGGGTCGACTCCTTCGTGGACGGCACCGCGGTGGGGCGCGCCGGCGACCTGGCCTTCGAGGTGGTGCGCGAACTGGTGGACGACATCGTGACCGTGCCCGAGGGCGCGGTGTGCACAGAGATGCTCGACCTCTACCAGTCCGACGGGGTCATCGCCGAGCCCGCCGGGGCACTCGCCTCCACAGCCGCCCGGCAGCTCTTCGGCGGGGACGGTGACGAGGGCGGCCCCGGAGCCGTCGTCTGCCTCGTGTCAGGTGGTAACAACGACCTGACCAGGTATGCCGAGGTGATGGAACGATCCCTGCGCCACGAGGGGTTGCGGCACTACTTCCTGGTGACCTTCCCCCAGCAGCCGGGAGCACTGCGGATGTTCCTCGGCGAGGTGCTCGGCCCCGGCGACGACATCGTGCATTTCGAGTACACGAAGAAGAACAACCGTGACACCGGGCCGGCCCTGGTGGGAATCGACCTCTCCCACCGCGAGGACATCGACGGGCTCCGCCGCCGGATGGAGTCCTCTCCCCTGCACGTCGAGGAGATCGGGACGGACTCCGAGCTGTTCCGGCTGTTGGTCTGAGGCGTCCGGTCCCCACTCAGCATGGGCAACAGGTACGTGTTGCCGTGTCCCGGATGGATCTTGCTCAGGCGGCCAGGGCGTGGCGCCGCGTCTGGAGGACGCGCACACCGGGGGTGGAGTTGAACCGGTACCCCTCGCCGCGCACCGTCGAGATCAGGTCTGCGACCTCCAGCTTGCGACGCAGGCGACGGATGTGGGCGTCGACGGTCCGGGACTCGGCGTCGAGGCCCCGGTTCGACCACACCGTCTCGAAGAGCTCGTCACGGGTGACGGTGCGGTCCGAGTTGCGGGTCAGGTGTGCCAGCAGTTCGAACTCCTGGCGGGTCAGGTCGACCTTGCGCTGCTGGATGCGGACGGTGCGCTGGTCGACGTCGATGACGACGTTCTGGCCGAGCGTCAGGTTGTCCAGGACGTCCAGGAAGTCCTCGAAGGAGGAGGAGGCGGTGGAGGTCTGCGCGGGACGGGCGGGCGTGTACACGAGTGCCATGTGAGTATCCGACTTTTTGGTGCCGCACTCCCACGCTCAGGGTGGGGTCAAGGGGCGGCAGGTGATTGACTGGGTTGGAGGCGTCAATCACCGACACATTCGCGCACAGGTGCCACCCATGAGGGGGCTCGTCTGCTGCGGGAATGTGCTCACGAACCCAATGCTGCTCGTCAGGGCACCGGGGGTCAATGCAGTGTCCACATTCTGGGCGAATGTGAACGCGGAGCTCGCAGGGACGCCGTGGGGGTCCGGGAGTCCCGGTGCCCGGGAGCCGTCGGTCCCTCAGCACCGCACCCCGCGATGTCCCCCGGGCCCGACGGCACGGACCGACGGCCCGGACCGACAGCCCGGCCGCCCGGTGGCACTGCCGCCCCGGCGGCCCGGCGCGGCGTCACTGACGGCGTGCGGGCCACGACCTCGTGCGGGCGCGCCCTCCACGCATGACAGGGGCCCGACCACCGTTCCCGGGCGGTCGGGCCCCATCACGGGCGCTGCTCCACACTCAGCTCACGGGCGTGGGCTCCTGCAGGCGGGCGCGGACGTCACCGGCAGCCTGGACCAGGTTGCGCAGGGTGGCCACCGTCTCGGGGTAGTCGCGTGTCTTGAGGCCGCAGTCAGGGTTCACCCACAGGTGACGGGGATCGATGGACCGCGTCGCCTCGGTGATCAGCTCCTCCAGCTCCTCCACCGACGGCACGCGCGGGGAATGGATGTCCCACACGCCCGGCCCCACACCCCGCTCGAAACCGTGCGCCCTGAGCTCGGGCAGGACCTCCATGCGGGAGCGCGCCGCCTCGATTGAGGTGACGTCCGCGTCGAGTGCGTCGATCGCATCGATGATCTGGCCGAACTCCGAGTAGCACAGATGGGTGTGGATCTGTGTCGTCGGCAGGACGCCGGAGGTGGCGGCCCGGAAGGCGCCCACTGACCACGCCAGGTACTCCTCGTGGCGGGAGGCGTCCAGGGGCAGCAGCTCACGCAGGGCGGGTTCGTCGACCTGGATGACGGCCGTGCCCGCCGCCTCCAGGTCACTGACCTCGTCACGCAGGGCCAGCGCGATCTGGTCGGCCACCTGCCCCAGGGGCACGTCGTTGCGCACGAAGGACCACGCGATGATCGTGACCGGCCCCGTGAGCATGCCCTTGACGGGGCGCGGGGTCAGGGACTGGGCGTAGGTCGTCCAGGGGACGGTGAGCTCCCGGGAGCGCGTGACGTCGCCCCACAGGATCGAGGGCCGGGTGCAGCGCGACCCGTAGGACTGGACCCAGCCGTTGCGTGTCACCGCGAAGCCGTCCAGCAGCTCCGCGAAGTACTGCACCATGTCATTGCGCTCGGGCTCACCGTGGACCAGGACGTCCAGGCCGATCTCCTCCTGCAGGCTGATCACACTGGCGATCTCCTGCTGCATGCGCGCCGTGTACCCGGCGTCATCCAGCTCCCCGCGGTTGTGGGCAGCTCGGGCACGTCGGATGTCAGGGGTCTGGGGGAAGGACCCGATGGTCGTCGTGGGCAGCTCCGGCAGACCCAGGCGCGCGGTCTGTGCGGCTTCGCGCACCGCGTACCCGACACGGGTGCGGTCGGCCTGCGTGAGTCCCGCGACCCGGTCGCGCACCTGTGCCACGGACACCCCCGGGGCCACGGCGCGCGCCGCCAGGGCGTCGCGGGCGGCGGCGACCTCGCGGTCGATGCCCGGCCACCCGCCGTCGACCCCCTTCGCCAGCGTCACGACCTCCGAGACCTTCTGGTCGGCGAAGGCGAGCCACTCGTGCAGGGCTGCGTCCAGGGCCGGGTCCTCCCATTTCTCCAGGGCGGTGTCATGGGGCACGTGCTGCAGTGAGGTGGAGGTGGCCACGGCGAGACCGGCGGGCTCCAGCTCGCGCAGGGAGTCGAGCACCCCCACCACCGCTCCCAGGTCCGCCCGCCAGATGTTTCGACCCTCGACTGCCCCGGCGACCAGCACCGTCCCCGACAGGTCGACGTCCCCCGGCTCGGGTGCGCCACCACGGACCAGGTCCAGGTGCACGGCCTCCACACCGGAGGCAACCAGCGCCCCCAGTGCCGCGCGTCCGTCCCCGAAGGGCGTCGTGACGAGGAGTGCGGGCCGTTCCTCCCGGGCGGCCAGCGCGGTGTGGGCGCGGGACGCCGCCTCGATCAGTGCCGCGCGCGCCTCGGGCAGGTTGTCACTGACCAACGCGGGTTCGTCGAGCTGCACCCAGGGGGCTCCCGCTGCCGCCAGCTCTGCGAGGACCTGGGCGTAGACGTCCACGACCTCGTCCAGGCGCGACAGCGGCGACCACCCCTCGGGGGCGTCCTCCGACGGTTTGGCCAGGGCCAGCCAGGTGACCGGACCGACGAGCACGGGTCGCACGGTCACACCCCAGCCGCGAGCCTCGGTGAAGCGCTCGACGACGGTCCGGTCCGCGAGCGTCAGCGGGGTGTCCGGCCCGATCTCGGGGACCAAGTAGTGGTAGTTGGTGTCGAACCACTTCGTCATCTCCAGCGGCGGCACCGCTGCGTCACCGCGGGCCAGGGCGAAGTAGAGGTCGAGACCCTCACGCCCGGCGAAGCGGTCGGGAACGGCCCCCAACAGGGTGGTCGCGTCGAGCACCTGGTCGTAGAGGGAGGCGGCCTCGGGAATGGAGGCGTCCTCGCTTCCCAGGCCCAGCTCGATGAGGCGTTCGTGGGTGGAGTGGCGCAGGTCGCGCTCGGTGGCGGCCAGTGCAGCGGCGTCGGAGCGTCCGGCCCATAAGGACTCGACGGCCTTCTTGAGCTCGCGGTTCCGACCGATCCTGGGGTAGCCGAGGATCGTGGCAGTGGGGAAGCTGGCGGTCATGGTGGGTCCTCCGGGGGTGGGGTTCGGTGCGGAAGTGTGGATGGGTGCCGGGAAGGGGGCAGGGGAACAGGGACGAGGGCGACACCGCGCCCTCAGGTCACGGGATCGAGAAGTCCGGCCTCCTGGAGCAGGTCGAGGGCGGGGGCGGAGCGGTTGAACGTGTAGAGGTGCACGCCCGGGGCACCCGCAGCGAGGACCTCCCGCGCGATGCGGGCGCCCTCGTGGATCCCGAAACGGTGACGCAGCACCGGATCGTCCTGGGCGGAGAGCCCGTCGAGGATCCCCCGGGGGGCCTCGATGCCGGTGAGGTCCGTGACCCGCCGGAGCCGCGCCGGGTCCGTGGGGGGCAGCAGCCCGGCGAGCACCGGCATGGTGATGCCGCACGCCCGGGCGCGCTCGACGAAGGAGACATAGGTGTCCGCGTCCCAGAAGAGCTGGGTGATCGCGAAGTCGGCTCCCGCTGCCTGTTTGACCAGGAGGCGCTCGACCTCCTGTTCGGGGGTGGTGCCAGCCGCGGGGTTCCCACCCGGGAAGGCGGCAACGGCAATGGTCAGCGGTTTGAAGGCCGCTCGCAGGGCTGCACCCGGGTGCGCCTCGCAACGCCGTGTCTCCAGGGCACGGATCAGGGTGACCAGCTGGGTCGCGGAGGAGACACCTCCGGGCGCAGGTGTCCAGCTGGGGTCCTCCGCGGGCGGGTCCCCCCGGAGGGCCAGGAAGGTCCGCACCCCGGTGTCCAGGTAGTCGGTGACGACCTGGGAGACCTCGGCGACGGAGTTGCCCACGCAGGTCAGGTGGGCGATCGGCTGCACCGGTGTGTCACGTACCAGACGGTCCACGACGCTGCGCGCACTGCTGCGGTCCTGGCCGGCGGCGCCGTAGGTCACCGAGACGAAGTCGGGGTGGGCGCCGATCAGGGCGTCCACGGTTGCCCAGAAGCGCGGGGCGAGATGGGGGCGCCGCGGGGGCATCACCTCGAAGGAGAGTGTGACGGCACCACGGTCGTGGGAACAGTTGGGGTCGCTCATCGCAGACCCGCCCGGGTGCGGGAGGGGCACGGGAGGAGGGCGCGCAGGACGCGCGGGGCGGCATGTGGGGACGTGCAGGTGGTCATGGGACATCCGATGGTGCGGGCCGCGGACACAGTCGGTGGGTCGCGGCAGTGACGGTCAGGTCGGGGATTGTCTCAGTTGCACATTCGCGCACGCGTGCCGCCGCCGGAGCGGGAGATGGGCAGCGCGCGGTTGGTCATGAGCGACAGGGTCTCAGCGAAACCCCTGTCCGTCGACACCTGTCCGCATTCCGGGACAGTGTGAACGCACCCGGTCCCGGCTCGCCGTGTGGGCAGTGCGGATCGCGTGCCCACCCCACCAGCGCCGATGCGGGGGACCACGGACGGGGTGTCCCCGCGGTGCGCGTCGCACGCCGAGCGTGGACCTGTGCGCCGACTGGTCTGCGGCGGCCGGGGAACGCTCAGCGGCAGTCGCAGGTCCCGGGGAGTTCTCGCTCCGCGTCGCGGGCGATATCCTTGTCCGGTGCCCGTGAGGGCACGCCGCCTCCGTAGCTCAATGGATAGAGCACCGGCCTTCTAATCCGACGGTTGCAGGTTCGAGTCCTGTCGGGGGCACTCACGGCCCGTGGGTTGCAGCAGATCGGCAGGGCTGACGCCAAGCACTCGGGCGACCGCTTCGAGGTCGTCGAGTTGCCACGCCCGCT
>NZ_LT700212.1:223431-249655 GCF_900155435.1 Actinomyces provencensis
CGCCCTCACCGGCCCCCTCGTTGACGCCCTGACCGCCCAGGGAGCGACCGGCCTCACCCCCGACCAGGTGCGCGCCGCCACCGAGGACGCCGTCCGCGCGGTGTTCGCCGACGCAGCCACCGAGGGCTGACATGGAGCCGATCACCATCGCCGCTGTGGCCGGGGCCGTCACCCCCGCCCTGGTCGCCGTCATCACCCGCGCCCCGTGGCCCACCCGCACCAAGCAACTCATCGCGTACAGCGTGGCCGCCTGGCTGGTCTTCCTCGGCCTGGTGGCCACCTACCGCCCCGAGACATGGCAGGTGTGGGCAGCCGCCATCATGGCCGCTATCGGCGTCTGCCAGGTCGTCTACACCGCCCTGCGCCCCGTGTGGGACGCACTGCGTGCCCTCACCACCCCCACCCAAGGCAGGCACGCCGCAGGGGCCGACCAGTGACCGGCTCCGAGGCCCTTGATGCCCTGGTGGCACTCGGGGGCCTCGGAGGCGTGGCCGCCACCGTCACCAGCCTGGCGACCCTGGTCAAAACCCGGCAGGTCCACGGTGACACCCAGCAGCTCCAGCCCGACCACGGTTCCAGCGTGGCCGACAAGATTGACGGCCTGGTCCGCGAGGTCCGAGGGATCGGGCACCAGGTCGGAGAGCTCCGCGACTCCATGGTCCAGGAGCAGGAGGATCGCCGCCAGGGTGACGAGACCCTGCGCCACATGCTCGAATCTCGACCGATTGTCAGTGTTTCAGATCGGCGGAATCGCGCCAAACGAGGATGAGCCGGCACCTGGTCGACGCCGGCGCTGCAGCGCGAGCGCCTGACCGCGTGGAAAGGCCCCCGAGGGACAACCCCCGGGGGCCGATCTGCGTCACGCAGCGGCGTTGACGACGGCCCGCAGCGAGGCGTCTGGCACGGCCACATACCGCAGCGTGGTCGAGGGCGACGAGTGGCCAAGGACGGTCTGGACGCCGACCAGGTCGTGCGTGGCGCTGTAGGCCCTGGAGGCGAAGCGGTGGCGCAGGGCGTGCATGGTGACGCCCTGGGGCAGGGCGCGCCCGACGAGGGTCCCGACCCATGCTGGGGACAGGTGCCCGTGGTCCTGGCCGGGGAACGTCCATCCGGCTCCCTCGGCCTCCAGGGCGTCCGCCAGGGAGTCGGAGAGGGGCACGAGGCGGCTCCGCCCGCCTTTGCCGTGCACGATGAGCGTTCGGCCTGTCAGGTCGCTGACGAGGTCCCTGGAGTGCACGCGGGCGACCTCGCCCCGGCGTAGTCCGGCCTCGCACCCGAGGCGCACCATGAGCACGACGCGGGGATCTCGCGACGCCAGGGCGATCTCCACCGATCGGTCGTCGGCGGGGTGTGGCGAGGGCGGGGACTGTCGCACCTGGGGGATGAGTGGGACGCGGTCGACGTGCCCGGCGGTGCGTGCCCAGGCGTAGAAGCCTGCCACGGACTGGTGGGCGCTCCGGCGTGTGTCCTGGGCCCACTCGTGCGACGCTGACCAGCGGATGATGTCCTCGTCGTCCACGGTCCATGGGTCGACGTCGACGGCGCGGGCGAAGCGGCGCAGCCAGCCCGTGCGCAGGCGGACGGTCTGGTGGGATCGGCCCGCAGCGACCAGGGAGCGCCGCCACTCCAGGAGCGGCTCGACCCAGGCGGGCGGGATCGGTGTCTGAGTGTTGGTCATGCCAGAGTCTTATGCTCTGTGGCGATCAACGCCCAAAGCGGCCTCCAGGGCGACCCGAAGCTGCCCCGCAGCTCCGATCCGGTCGACCGCCGCCGCGTCCGAGTAGTCGCGCGAGACGTCCGCAACCAGGTCGAGCAGGGCGCGTGCCTCATCCTCGGACAGGACGGTCGACACCTTCACGTAGCCGCTCATTCGGAGACCTCCCCGCGCTGAATGGCCACCCTGAGAGCCGTCAAACCCTTCCACTCCGCCGGTGGAGTGTCCAGGTCCGCCGCTGCCCGCTCCGCCAGCGCCACCATCGCCGCAGCCTCGTCAGCGTCCAGCCACACCGCTACCCTCACCGCGCCGCTCATGCCGCCACCGCCCAGGTGCACCCGAGGTCGGTAAACGTGTAATCCGACGGTTGCNTCCTCGGACAGGACGGTCGACACCTTCACGTAGCCGCTCATTCGGAGACCTCCCCGCGCTGAATGGCCACCCTGAGAGCCGTCAAACCCTTCCACTCCGCCGGTGGAGTGTCCAGGTCCGCCGCTGCCCGCTCCGCCAGCGCCACCATCGCCGCAGCCTCGTCAGCGTCCAGCCACACCGCTACCCTCACCGCGCCGCTCATGCCGCCACCGCCCAGGTGCACCCGAGGTCGGTAAACGTGTAATCCGACGGTTGCAGGTTCGAGTCCTGTCGGGGGCACACCGAATGTCCCAGCGCGCTCCGGCCACCCTGCCGGGGGGGATGCACCGCGTCCCTGTCCGGGGCGCTGAGGGGCGCATTCCCGGCAGGTCCTCTTCCGGCAGGTCCTCTTCTCCGGCAGGGTCCCTTCCGGCAGGTCTTCCCCTCGCTCAGTCCTCCTCCGGACCGTCCTCCAGCGAGGAACCGCTGACGACGCCCTCGTCGGGGAGGTGGGGGCGCAGCCTGCCCGCCCCGGGCACACGCCCGGCGAGCACGGCCACCACGACCTGGAGCGCGGCGACCACCACCAACGCCACCAGGGGCACGGTCCATCCCCCACTGGTCTGGGCGAGGCGGCCGACGAGCACCGGGCCTCCTGCCGCGAGGAGGTAGCCGACGGACTGCGCCATTCCCGACAGCTGGGTGGTCTCCTGGTGGGTGCGGCTGCGCAGGCCGATGAGGGTCATGGCCATCACCAGTGACGCGCCCGCCCCCACCCCGGCCACCGCGGACCACAGCGCACCCGACGCCGGGAGGACGAGGAGACCGAGCACACCGACGAGCATCGGCACACTCGACGCCACCGCGGCGCCGACCTGTGAGTCCGGGCGCCTCATGAGCAGCGGGAGCGCGAGACCGGCGGGGATCCCGACCAGCTGGAAGACGAACATGTGGACCCCGGCGGTCTCCGGGGTGGCGCCACCGGCGATGAGGATGGTCGGGAGCCACGTGACCATCGTGTAGAAGCAGGTGGACTGCAGCCCCATGAACACCGTCACCATCCAGGCGCTCGGGCGACGCCACACGGAGGGGGACCTCCGCCCGCCTCGGACGGCTCCCGCCGTCGACGGTGCCGGGGCCGGGATGGGGGCGGAGGCACGCACCCGCGGCACCCACAGCACCGCGGTCACCAGGGCTGGCACCGCCCAGAAGGCGAGGGAACCGCGCCATCCCCAGACCCCTGCCAGCGGCACGGCGGTGGCCGCGGCGAGCGCCGACCCCACGGTGATGCACGTGGAGTAGATGCTCGTCGCCCAGGACACCTTGTCCGCGTAGTCCCGCTTGACGAGGGCGGGGACGAGGACGTTGCCGACCGCGATCGACACCCCCACCACGACCGTGCCGATCCACAGCCCTGCGCCGCCTGCCCAGGACCGCACCAGGGTCCCGGCCACGAGCACCAGCAACGCAGCCAGCACCACCCTCTCAGGACCCAGGCGCCGGGAGGCCCGGTGCACGAGCGGGGAGACGAGGGCGAACGCCATCACGGGGACGGCGCCGAGGAGCCCCTGGGCCCCCTTGTCCAGGCCCTCCTCGACACCGATCTGCGGCAGGAGGGGTCCCAGCGCCGTCACCGCCGGACGCAGGTTGAGCGCCACCAGGAACACCAGGGCCGTCATCAGTGCGGCAGGCGTGAACCTGCCGCCCCGGGTCGCCCTCGTCCGATCGTCCACGAGGGCCAGTGTGCACCATCGTGGTCGGGACCCCGAAGCCTCGGGTGCCTGCGCGCTCCCCCGGGGGCCCGTGGGCGACCTCCACCCGGACGGCCCGTGGCAGGCGTCAGGTCCACCGTCCCCGAGCGGCGCCCCTACAGGGATCCGGACAACCGCCGGGCGTCCCGGCGGTACATGGCGGCGTGGTCGAGGAACTCCCCGCGCCCGGTCTCCGCGGCCCGGCGTTCGGTGAAGACCGCCAACTCCTCCAGCCTGGCCACGGCCACTTCCGTCACCTCGGCCCGCGACCACGACCCGCCGTAGGCCCCGACCAGGAGTTCGACCCGCGCGGACGGGCTCCCGTGGGCAGTCGGGTCGAAGTCGGAGGCGTCCTCGGCGAACGGCGCCAGGCGATACGCCAGGTGGGCGAGATCCCAGAGCCTGGAGCCGGGAGAGGCCATGTCCACGTCGATCACTCCCACGAGGCGGCCGTCCCGGACGACGAGGTTGTAGGGAGCGACATCGTTGTGACAGATCACCTCACAGGGCGGGTGGTCCGGCTGGCGCCACTGCAGCGGCGCGCCCACCAGCGCGGTACTGGCGTCGTGGAGGCGCCGGAGGAGGGAGCCGGCCGAGATGAGGAGATCGCGGTTCCACTGCTCCCCGGACGGGAGGTCGACCATGGTCCGCCCCGGGATGAAGCTCAGCACCTCACGCCCACGATCGTCGGTGCCCCGCACCCGGGGGGTGCCCTCGATCCCGGCCGAGGCGTACACCTGCAGCAGACGGTGCACCGCCGGGGTCCAGGGCCCGGTCTCCCGGCGCACCGTGTCGCCGACACGGACGACGGTGCCCGTGTTGCCCCCGGTCAGGGCGATCTCCCCGCTCATGGCGCGCCGGTCCCCGTCGACCCGGCGGGGCCGGTGGTCCTGGTGGACCCGTCAATCCAAACGGGTCCGTGCGCGAGCAGTCTCGTGCAGGCCGCCAGCGCGTGGGCCAGTTCGTCGTCATCGGCGCTCTCTCCACGGGTGTCCTCCGCACCGGTGTCCTCGGGCGGCCCGCCCGGCACCTCGATCCCCACGGAGGAGAGGAGTCCCGGTGCGACCCGACGGTCGTTGAGGGCGCCGAGGGTGTCCTGGAGGTCCTCGAGGTCGCCCAGACGTTCCCGCAGGGCCCCGTCCGTCATCGGGAGGTGCTCCCCGACCGCCTCCAGTGCATAACGGAGGCGCTTCGTCCTGATCCTCACCCGGTGCCGTCGGGGCGGCGACATCCCGGCGAGTCCCTCCCACTCCGGCTCGAGGTTGCCCCACCACTCCTGGAGGCGCGCGGCCATGGCCGACCCGGCGGGCAGGGACGCCTCCGCCCGGTCCATGTGGTCGTGGGCGATTGCCTCGTGCACGTCGCCGAGCCTGTGCTCCCAGGAACGCGAGGCCACCACCGACAGCGCCGATCGGGTGAGTTCCGCCCGTCTGAGCGCCAGTGCGTGACGCGTCCGGCCGAGGTCGTGCGCGGGGAGGGGAACGGATCCCCCGTCCAGACGACCGAGGAGCACGTCGACGTCACGCAGCGCGCCCAGTTCACGTCCCGGCCCGCGCAGTCCGCGTCGTGCGCGTCGCAGGTGCGGGTCGAAGACCGGCTCCACGAAGGCGGCGAGGGCGCGGAGGCGACGGACCGCGACCCTCAACTTGTGGACCTGCTCGACGCCGGCCTCGACCAGGAAGTCCTCGGAGCGGTCACGGAGGACGTCCAGGAGTCCGGAGATCACACCGACGGAGACCTCGCCCGCGGTCCACGCGTCTGCTGGTCGGGTGTGACCGGGGTCATGGGGGTCCATGTCCTGAAGTCAACACGCCCCCGGGCGCACCCGCAAGGGTCCGGCGCCGCGCATCGGTGGGACCCGTCGACGCCGGGACCGGCACGGCGTCACCGGTTCCTCCCGGGGCGATGTCCCGGGTCAGCCCCGGCGGGTCCGCGCCGCCGGGTCACTGTCCCCCGGATCCCTCTCCGGGCTCCGACACCGGTGCCAGCTCCATGTAGACGCTCAACGGGTCCTCGGAGTAGTCCCCGAAGGGTCCCCGCACCCGGAACCCGCGGCGCAGGTAGAGCCGTCGTGCGGGGGCGAAGTGGTCCTCCGCGCCCGTCTCCAGGAGCACGCGCGCCATCCCGCGGCGCCGGGCCTCCCCGAGCACCTCTTCGAGCAGTGCGCGGGCCACACCCCGCCCCCGGGCGTGGCGCGCGACCCGCATGGCCTTGAGTTCCCCCGCCGTGGCCGTGGCATCCGCAGGACCGTGGAGCTCCTTGAGGGCCAGGACCCCGAGCAGTGCGTCCCCCGACCAGCACGACCACACGGTGATCCCGGGCCCGGAGAGTTCCCCGAGGTCGAGGGCGTGCACGGACTCGGGCGGACTCTGGGCCCGCATCTCCGCCAGGTGTTCCGCCAGGAGCGCCCGGACCTGCGGGCGGGTGAGGTCGTCGACCTCGATGTGCAGACCCTCGCCCCGGCCGGCGCCCACGCGCTCCTCAGGCATGCGCGTCCCCGAACCCGTAGAGCTCCTCGGGGGTGCGCACCAGGATCCGGTCGAGGACGTCGTGGTCGCCGACCCACTCCACGAGGATGCGTTCCAGGAGGTGGTCGTCGGGCACCCGGTCGATCATCGTGTGCGGCCAGTCGACCCCCCAGACGAGCCGGTCGGGCCGCCGCTCCACGAGGGTCTCGACCAGTCCCCGCACGTCCCCGTAGGGCGGGCCCTGCCGCGAGGAGCGGTAGGAGCACAGCTTCGTGTACACGCGCCCGGAGTCGAGCAGGTCCAGCAGCGCCCGGGTGTCGTCCCCGGAGCCGGCCTCGGCGGGCACGATCTGGGCGAGGTGGTCGATGACCACGGGTACGGGCAGGTCGGTGAGGGTGTCGGCCAGGGAACGCCAGGTGGCGGGCGCCGCCCACATCTGGATGTGCCAGCCCACCGGGGCGACCTCGTCGGCGAGCCTGCGCAGCGCGTCGATCGACTGCCCCCCGTGCACCATGGTGATGAAACGGACCCCGCGCGCGCCGCGCCGGTGGAGGTCCTCCAGGACCGGTCCGGAGAGGTCCTCGGCCATGACGACCGCCCGGGCGCGTTCGGTGCCCAGGGCTGCGACCGCGTCGAGGGTGCAGGAATTGTCCGTGCCGTAGAAGCTCGGCTGGACGATGACGCTGCGCGTGAGACCCAGGGAGGCGAGCATGCGCCGGTAGTCCCCGAGGTGCGCCTCGGCGGGTGTGTAGGAGCGTCCCGCCGCGAACGGGTAGCGGGAGACCGGTCCGATGACGTGGGAATGGGCGTCCGTCGCGCCCGCGGGCAGGAGGTACCCCGCCACCCGGACGTCCGTCCGCCCCGTCGTGTCAGCCACGATGTCCTCCCGTCCCGGCACCGCCGTGGTGCCGTCTCAGCTCCAGCAGCGCGTCGACGAGGGCGGCCGGGTCGATCCCCGACACCCTCCCGACCTGCTCGCGCGGCCCCTCGGGGATGCCCGCCGTCCCGGTGTGGGCCCCCAGGACCGCGCCACACATGGCCCCGATCGTGTCCGTGTCGTCCCCCAGGCGGGCCGCCAGGCACAGCGCACCCCACAGGTCCCCACGGAAGCGGTCCGCCACCACGAGCGCCGCCACCACGGACTCCTCGCTGCGCACCGAGGTACCGACGTCCTCGGCCACGAAGTCCTCGAACTCCCGGTCCCCGAGCCCTCGGGCCCGTCCCAGTGCCCACACCAGGCGCAGGGGCAGGGAGGGCGAGTCGAAGGGCGCCCCGAGTCCCTCGGCCACGCGCGCGGCGGCGAGTGCCGCGTCGAGGGAGCGCGGGAACTCCCAGCCCTCCACCCCGCCCGAGACCGCGGCGGCGACCGCTGCGGCCCCCGCCAGGGCCACGTGCGTGTCATGCGTGGGGAGACTGACCTCGTGCACCACCTCGACGAGGTCCGCGACCGGCTCCGGCGGGCAGGCGATGCCGACGGGCGCGATGCGCATGGCAGCACCGTTCGTGTGGCCCCCGCGGCCCGAGGTGCGGGGGTCCGCCCCTGCCAGGATCGCGTCGACGGCGCGCCGGGTGGAGGGCCCGAGCAGGTCGTCCGCGTTGCGGGCGCGCATGTCGCGTTCCCATTCGACGAGGGCGTCGGCGAGCCTGCCGGGGGCGACCACTCCCCCGCCCTCCACGAGGAGCCTCCCGATGAGCAGCGCCTGCTCGGTGTCGTCGGTGACGGAGCCGGCGGGCATGCCGTGGGAGACGGGTTGGTCCGGGACGGCATCCCTCAGGGAGTCGACCGGTCCGTACACGGCCCTGATCTGGGCCCGGGTGAGCGTCTGCGTCGGCATCCCCAGCGCATCGCCCAGGGCCAGTCCCCACAGCGCGCCTCGCGCCCGATCCACCTGTCCCCGGTTGCCGACGTCCTCCACGGGGCCCATTCTCCGTGCCGGGACCCCGCCCGTCAGACTCCGACACGCGTGTCCGGCACCCCGGATGCCCACCCGGTCGCACCCCGCCGGGACGGGCTCACTCCAAGGGGTCGAGGAAGGTCAGCATCGAGTGCGGCTCGATGATGAGGTCGTTGAGCCGGTCGTTGAAGGGGCGGCCGTAGGGCATGCCCAGGTGGGCCCTGAAGGCCTCGTCGTCGACGTAGGCCTCGAAGACGTAGAACCTGTCGGGGTCGTCGGACTCCCGGTAGGGGTCGAAGGCCGTGTTCCCGGGCTCCCGGCGCACGTCGGCAGTGAGCCCCAGCAGGAGCTCCGCCACCTCATCGGCACATCCCGGCTTGGCGGTGAACTGCGAGTACAGGGTCTTCATCAATCGCTCCTCGTTCCTGCGGAACCCGCTCCGGGCCCCGCACAGGCATGGTAGGTCGCCGATCCGGACGGGTCGGGGACGACGGTGCGGTCCCGGCGCGGACCGGGAGGGAGATGGGGCCCGGTCCGGAACGTCGGCATCGGGCACCAAGGGGTCCCACGTCACCGTGCCCCCGGCGCACCCGCACCCCGACCGGGACCCCGCGTGGGCCCGGGCACGGATGCCCGGGCCCCGGGCTCAGTCGCGGGGCACGAGGAGGTCGTGGAAGTCGGGGTGCTTGTCGATCCACCCCTCGATGAAGGGACACACCGGTTCGACCAGACCGTCCCGGGAGCGCACGTCGTCGAGGGCCGCACGGGCGAGCAGACCCCCGATCCCCTGTCCCTGGAAGTCGGGGTAGACGACGGTGCGGTCCAGCGTCGTCACCTCCCTGTCCCCCACCACCTGGCGGCCGTAGTGGGCGAATCCGGCGAGCTCGCCGTCGAGGTCGCGGATCTCGTAGCGGTGCTGCGGTTGGGAATCGGCGACTGTGTAGTCCTCGGCCATGTCCTGCCCCTCGTCATCCAGGATCTCACGCCCCGGGCCGCCTCCCGGTGTCGCGGGAGGTCGGGGACGCCGTTGTCACCACACTAGCGGCCCCCGTGGCACCCCACCCCGCGGAGGGCGGAGGGCCCGGCACCAGTTGTGGTGCCGGGCCCTCCGAAGCCGTGTGTGCCGAATCAGTCCTCGACGCTCAGCAGGCCGTTCTTGTACGCCTTCGCCAGGCGGCGGGGCACGCGGATCTCACGGCCGGCAACCTTGACGGTGTTCAGCTCGTTGAGATCGGCCTTCCATGCGGCTCGGCGAGTGCGGGTGTTTGCTCGGGACATCTTGCGCTTGGGAACTGCCATGGCCCTACCGCTCCTCAGAATGTGTGTGGACGTGTCGACTTACCGGTGTACAACTCTGCCACGTCTGCTGGTCACTGGGCCAGCCACGTGGCGGTGCGACCCTGTGAGATCGCTCGCGCCCCGGCAACCACAGCAGTCTACCACGCAGTTCGCAGCCCCTCGGTGGCCGGTCGCAGCCCGGACCGCTGCCGGGTGCACCTCCCGCTGGGGCACCTCCACGGGGTCCACCGTCGTGGTCCGACCCTCAGCCCTGGCGGGCCTTGAGGCGGGGGTTCTTCTTGTTGATGACGTAGGTGTGGCCGCGGCGACGGACCACCACTGATCCGGGCTGTCTGGCCAGGGAACGGATGGAGGCCCTGACCTTCATCGTGTGGCCTCCTCGTCCCGGGCAGCAGCGGAGTCGCCCTCGTCCGCGCGTCCTCCGGATCGTCCGTAACGCGCGTAGAACTTCTCCACGCGACCAGCGGTGTCGACCAGGCGGGAGCGACCCGTCCAGAACGGGTGCGAGGCGGAGGAGATCTCGATGTCGATGACGGGGTAGGTGTTCCCGTCCTCCCACTCGATGGTGCGCTCGGAGTCCTTCGTGGAGCGGGTGAGGAACGCGAAGTCGGCGGCCCTGTCGCGGAAGACCACCGGGTGGTAGTCGGGGTGGATGCCTGGTCTCATGATCTGTCCTTCGGGGAGGAGTGGAGTGGGATGGGAGGAGCAGCGGACGACGCGTCCCGGCCCCTGTGGTTCGGTGCACGGACTCCGGCCGGGCCGGGCCTCATCACCAGGAGGACTTGGTGATGCCCGGCAGCTCGCCGCGCAGCGCCATCTCCCGGAACTGCACGCGCGAGAGCCCGAACTTGCGCAGGTATCCCCGCGGCCGACCGTCCGAGATCCCGCGTCCACGCAAGCGGGTCGGCGAGGCGTCGCGAAGGGCATGGAGCCCACGCATGGCGGCCTCGCGCTGCTCGGCAGCCAGGTGCGGGTTCACCGAGTCCCTCTTGAGGGTGGCGCGGCGCTCCGCGTACCTGTCGACGACGAGGCGGCGCTGCTCGTTGCGCACGATCTTCGAGGTCTTCGCCATCAGCGCACCTCCACGAACTCGACGTGGCGACGGGCCACGGGGTCGTACTTGCGGATGCGCATGCGGTCGGGGTCGTTGCGGCGGTTCTTGCGTGTCACGTAGCGGAAACCGGTGCCGGCCGTGGACTGGAGCGTGATGACGGGCCGCAGGACTGCTGACTTCTGTGCCATCAGAACCTCTCCCCCCGCTGGCGCATGTCAGCCACGACGGCCTCGATGCCCAGCTTGTCGATGGTGCGGATGCCCCGCGGGTTGACCGTCAGGGTGATGGTGCGTCCGAGCGAGGGCACGAAGTAGCGCTTCTTCTGGACGTTGACGTCCCATCGTCTGCGGGTGCGGCGGTGGGAGTGGGAGACGCTGTTCCCGAAGGAGGGACGCGCCCCGGTGACTTGGCAGTGGTTGCTCATGCGTCCATAATAGGAATGATTCTCATTCGCGCAAGTCATTGCGACTGTGGGCGAACACACCGTGCTGCCGATGGAAGGCCCCGTCTTGTTGTCGATCTCCGTCCTGTCCACCACCGATCCCCTCCTGCGCGACGTCACCTCACTGTGCGCGGGGGACGGGACGGACGTCCTGGTCTGCGACCTCCGTGACGCCTCGGTGCTGCTGCACCTCGCCCGTCCGGACGGGAGCGGATGGGAGCGCGAGGTGCCGCTGGCACACCCGTGCCTGACCTGCTCACTGCGCGAGGCCGTCGTGCCCGCACTCGCGGAGCTGGCCGACCGGGGCGACGGGGCGCTGCTCCTGGCGCTGCCCGTGGCCGTGGAGCCCCTCAACGTCCTCCCGGCCCTCGACGACCTCATGTCCCCGGGCGAGGTCCTTCACGACTGCCGCCTCACCGCCAGCGTGCACGCCGTCGACCTCTCCACCGCAGCACGTGACCTGCTCGACCACGTCCCCCTCGCGGAACGGGGGCTGGCGCTGTTCGAGGAGGACGAACGCTGCACCGGTGAGGTGCTGATGATGTCCCTGGGCTACGCAGATGTCGTCCTCGCCCTGGGTGAGGACACGCTCGGCTCGGACCTCGTGGAGCACCTGCGCCCCTTCGACACGCTGCGCGTGGACCACCTCGACGACCTCACCCCCGATCTGCTCCTGGGAGGGACCCACGACGTGGACGAGGCAATCGGTCGCGTCCACCCGGCGTCGACCGCGGCCTGGGGCGGCCCCACGACACACGGCGTGTGGACCCTGGACCTGCACTCCGAGCGCCCCTTCCACCCGGGCCGTCTGGCCGATCGGGTCGGCGAACTCGCGCCCGCCGGCACCTGCGCCCGCGGCTGCTTCTGGTTGCCCTCGCGTCCGCGCACGGTCTGCACGTGGGAGGTCAACGGCTCCACGGTCTCCGTGGGCACCGCGGGGGACTGGGAGGAGGACCCGCGCACACATCTCATCGTCACCGGGGTGGGGGACCCCGGGGTCCGGGAGGCCGTGGAACGCAGCTTCGCCGAGATCCTCATGAGCGAGGAGGAGCTCCGCGACGCACTCGCCTGGGTGGGTGCCGATGACGGGCTCGCCGACTGGTTCCCCGGGGCCGAGTGAGCTGTACCGGGCCGGGCGACCGGGACCGGCCGGGCGACCGGGACTGACCGGTCCCAGCGGAGCGGGGCCGCCCGCGTGAGAGGATGGGGGCATGCTCACCCTGCGCGCCGGGACGCGCCTCACCCACGAGACCGAGGTGCGCCGCTCCCGTTTCGTCACCACCCTGGCACGCACGGACGACGAGGCCGCCGCGCGGGCCCTCATCGGCGAGGTCCGCTCCGCCGCCCCCCAGGCCCGCCACCACTGTTCCGCGTTCCTCATCGAGGAGGTGGGGCGCAACCCCCTCCAGCACTCCAGTGACGACGGCGAACCCTCGGGGACGGCGGGGGCGCCCATGTTGGAGGCGATACGGGCCTCGGGCGTCCACAACGTCACGGCCGTGGTCACCCGTTGGTTCGGGGGCGTCCTGCTCGGCACGGGCGGTCTGGTCCGCGCCTACTCCGGAGCCGTCTCGGAGGCGCTCGCCCGGGCACCACTGGCCCACACGGTGGAACTGCAGCTCCTCGCCACGACCCTCCCGCCCGGGGAGGCGGGCCGGGTCGAGGCCGACCTGAGGGCCGCCGGCGTCCAGGTGGTCGACCTCGCGTGGGGCCAGGAGGTGGTGCTGCGGGTGGCCGTCGACGAGGACGGGGTCACGGCCATGTCGGACCGGCTCTCGACGCTGACCCGCGGCGTCGCGACGTTCCGGAGCATGGGCAGGGTCACCCGTGAGGTGGACGGGGCGACCCCGCGCACCTAGGCTGGGGAGCGTGACGACAGCGAACGCAGCTTCCGGGGCTCCCATCGCCGGGTCCCCCGTGGTCGTCACCCTCCTCTGCGCCAGCACCCCCGTGTGCTGCTGCGCGTCGTGTCTGTAGGGCGGTCGACCCCCGCAAGGCGCCCCAGGCACCGTCGCCCGCCCTCTCCCCGTCACACCGCGGCCGGTCCGCATCCACTGTGTCACCCCACTGAGTCACCCCTACCCACGAACCAGGAGCATCCATGTCCCACATCGCCTCAGACGTCACCGAACTGATCGGCCGCACCCCACTGGTGCGCGTCAACCGCATCACCGATCCCGCAGCCACAGTCCTGGGCAAGGTCGAGGCCACGAACCCCGCCGCCTCCGTCAAGGACCGCATCGCGGCCTCGATCATCGACGCGGCCGAGGCCTCCGGTGACCTCAAGCCCCACGGCACCATCATCGAGGCCACCTCCGGCAACACCGGGGTCGCCCTGTCGATGGTGGGAGCTGCGCGCGGCTACAAGGTGGTCATCACGATGCCCTCCTCGATGTCCGTCGAACGTCGCCTCCTCATGCGCGTCTTCGGCGCCGAGTTGGTCCTCACCGATCCCAAGGCCGGCATCGCCGGAGCCGTTGCGGCGGCGGAGAAGATCCGTGACGAGCGCCCCGGGTCCATCATCGCCTCCCAGTTCACCAACCCCGCCAACCCGCAGATCCACTACCGCACGACCGGACCGGAGATCTGGGCCGACACCGACGGGGCCGTCGACATCCTGGTCTCGGGCGTGGGCACGGGCGGGACGGCCTCGGGCGCGGGTGCCTACCTCAAGGAGCAGAAGCCCGAACTCAAGGTCGTGGCGGTGCAGCCGGAGGAGTCGCCCCTCCTCACCGGTGGCTCCGCCGCCCCCCACGGCATCCAGGGAATCGGACCGAACTTCGTCGCGGCGACCTACGATCCCGAGGTCGTCGACGAGGTCATCTCCGTGGCCACTCCTGAGGCCATCGCCTTCGCCCGTCGGGCCGCGGCCGAGGAGGGACTGCTCGTGGGCATCTCCTCCGGTGCCGCCCTGGCCGCAGCTGCCCAGGTCGCCGCCCGTCCCGAGAACGCCGGGAAGACGATCGTCGTGATCCTGCCCGACACGGGCGAGCGCTACCTTTCCACGAAGCTGTTCGAGGACCTGCGCGACTGAGTCGTCCCACCGGGTGCGCAGCCCTCCGCGGTGTGGGAGTGGGCGCGGGTCCTCCTCGGGCCCGTGCCCACTCCCCCACCCGGGTGCAGCTCCGTCCCGCCCTCGTCGGTCCCCCGCCCGTCACACCACCCCACGCCACCGATCCCGAAGGAGGCAGACCCCGTGCTGCCCGATCCCCGCCGTGCCCTCCGTCTGTTCAGGGAGGACCTCGAGACCGCCAGACGGCGTGATCCCGCAGCCGAGTCCCTGGTGGAGGTCGCCCTGACCTACCCCGGGGTCCACGCCCTGTGGGGCCACCGCGTCGCGCACTCGCTGTGGGTGCGCGGCCACCGCTTGCCCGCGCGGATGGTCTCGGCGGGCGCGCGCGTGCTCACCGGGGTCGACATCCACCCCGGCGCCCTGCTGGGCCGCAGGCTCTTCATCGACCATGCGATGGGGGTCGTCATCGGGCAGACCGCAGAGGTCGGCGAGGACGTCGTCCTCTTCCACGGCGTCACACTGGGCGGGGTGTCCATGACCCCCGGCAAGCGTCATCCCACCATCGGGTCCCACGTGATGATCGGGGCAGGTGCGAAGGTGCTGGGCCCCATCCATGTCGGCAACGACTCCAAGGTCGGGGCGAACTCCGTGGTGACACGGGACGTGCCGGAGGGATCCGTGGCCATCGGCGTGCCTGCACGCACGCGCCCGAACCCGAGGCTCTACGCCCCCGACGCGGACCTCATCGTCGACCCCAACCTGTTCGTGGACCCCTCCCTCTACATCTGACCTCCCCCTCGCCGAAGTCCGCTCACTTCGGGGGTCGAAGTCCGCTCACTTCGGGGGTCGAAGTCCGCTCACTTCGGGGGTCGAGGTCCGCCCAGTTCCGGGGTCGAGGTCCGCCCTGTCCGGGCCCGATGCCCTGCCGGATCCCCTGCCCGGTCGGCGCCTTTCACCTACGCTGGAGCCATGGACCAGCGGACACTGCAAGCCCAGTTGGACGCGGTGGCCGATGTCGACCGCCCCGACGACCTCGAGGTCGCCACGCTGACGACCTACGACATCCCGGCCCTCGCGGCCCTGCACCTCGTCGCCTACGACCGCCCGGAGATCGCCGAGAACCTCTGGGAGGCGACCGACGAGATGCGCATGTCCTTCGACGGCGCCTTCGGCACCCCGCTGGACGACTCCTTCATCGGCGCCTGGATCGACGGGAAGCTGGTCGGCGCCCTCCTGTGTGTCACCGACGCTCCCGTGGACGACGCACCTGCCGGCCCCTTCGTCATCGACCTCATGGTGGACCCCGACCACCGCAGACGCGGCATCGCGAAGGTGCTCGTCTCCGAGCTCGCGCGTCGCGCCCGCTCCTGGGGGCACGAGACCGTGGCACTGCGGCTGGACCCCAACAGCCTGCCCGCCGGGAGGCTCTACGAACTCCTCGGGTTCGAGCAGGTCAGCGACGGGGACGAGGGCGGCCCCGAGTCCTGACCACGCTGGTCAGTGCTGGCAGCGCGGGCACCAGAAGAGTCTGCGTCCCTGCATGAGCTGTTCCTGCACCACTCCCCCGCAACGCAGGCAGGGCCGCCCGGTGCGGTGGTAGACGTACCACCGCGAGGCCTCCGGGTCCCCGGGCAGTGGGGGCTGGGGGGCATCCGTGGGATCCACCGTCTCGATGCGCCCGACGGCAACCCCGTGGGCCATGAGATCGCAGAAGCGGACCCACAGGCGGCCCAGGCGGGCCTCGGAGACCCGCGTACCCGGTCGGAAGGGTGAGATGCCCTCCAGGAACAGCCCTTCCGCACGGTAGATGTTGCCGACCCCGGCGATCACCGACTGGTCCATGACCAACTCCCCCACAGCGCGTCGGTGGGCACGCACGGAGAGCACGAACCGCTTCCGGGCGACCGGGTCCTCACGGGCACCGGGCGCCATGGGGTCGGGACCGAGGCGCGCCAGGGCGGCCCGGCGCTCGGGTCCGGAGATGAGGTCGCAGCGTGTGGGACCCGACAGGTCGGCGACGCCGTGACGGGTGGCGATGCGCACCCGCACCTGGCCGACGGGGTCGGGGGCCTGCCACTCCTCCTCCTCGGTGTCGACGTCCTCCCCGCCACTGTCGGCCGAGATGGTGAGTCCGGGGTGGTCTCGGCCGCTCGTGCGCCCGGAGGGCCCCGTCCTGGGGGCCCCGATGGAGGGGGGCGCCGTGAAGGTCCCGTCCCCCTGGAAGCGCCACGACCCGTAGAGTCCCAGGTGGACGTGGATCCAGAGGGGTTCGGCCACGGGGCCGGACGACGGGGCGAACTCCAGGAAGAGGTGCTTGCCCACCGAGGTGGCCGAGGCCATCGTCCATCCGTCGACGATCGCCGCGGAGGAGGCGAAGCGTCCCTGCGGCGAAGTCACCCGGCACCGGCGCCCGACGAAGAGGTCCTCGAAGGTGACCGCCAGACGGCGGACAGCGTCCCCCTCCGGCATCAGAGTGTCTGGACGAGTCGGGCGCGCAGGGTCCGGGCCTCCCCGGGTGCCAGGCGCAGGGCGTCGTGGAGCTCGGGCCGGTTGACGGCGTCGGTCATGAACTGGCAGTACTCCATGGCCAGGGAACGACCTGGCCGGTGCACGAGTGGCTCGCCGGTGAAGAGCTGGACGATCCCGGTGCCGGGTCGGTCCGGCTCTGGGTCGACTTCCGCCTCCAGGACCGTGCGGGCGCCGTCGGCGTGGTCCAGCACGACCGACACGATGCCGTCGCGGGTGGACAGACCCGTCCAGGCGTCGTCGAGGCCGGCCGGGGAGGCGATCTCGACGGATCCGCCCCCGACCTCGGAGAAGGCGGCGTCCCCGGGCAGTGGGATGAGCGCCTCGTCGGTGTCCACGTGCAGGTGGGCGGGAACGTGCACCCGGGCGCCCTCGCGCCCGCCCATCCAACGCACGTACGGGTGCCAACCCAGCCCCACCGGGGCATCGACGTGGCCGAGGTTGCGGGCCTCCAGGGTCAGGTGCAGGGACCACTCGTCGGTACCGTCCCCGCGGCGGGTGTGGCCGAGCTCGTAGGTGGCCTGCAGGCGGACCGGCACGGGGTACTCGGGGTGGGACACGGTGGTGCGCAGGCGCAGGCAGGCGTCCGTCTGTTCGACCAACTCGAAGCCGGCCTCCAGGGCGAGTCCGTGGAGTGCCTCGCGCGTGCCGTCGGCGGCGGGGCCGAGGTCCCAGTCCCGTCCTCCCCAGGAGTAGCGGGCGCCACGGATCCGGTTGGACCAGGGAGCGAGCAGTGCCTGACGTGCGCCGTCGCCGCCGCGTCGTTCCTCCGCCCCGCGGTAGCCGTCCAGGACCTCCGTGTCCGAACCCCGTGGGGAGGGCACGCGCCACGAGAGCGCGACCCCACCGCGGCTTCCGACCTCGACGACCGACCCGTCCAGGCGGATGCGCCATCCGGGAATGTCCACCTCAGGCTCCTGACCGACGCGGATGGGGACGCGCCTGCTCCACCCATGCTAGGTGGACGCCCGTCACCCGGCACAACCGGAGCACCCGCTGGCGGTGTGAGATCAACCCCTCCGGACCGGGCGCCCACCCGGTTCCCGGTCCGGGTCCCCGCCCGGAACCCGGCCCCCTGCCCCCGGGACTCAGTCCCGCGGCGGCACCACGTTCACGAGACGGGGAGCGCGCACGATGACCTTGAGGGGTTCGCGGCCCTGCAGGAGACGCTGGATGGGCTCCGTGGCCAGGGCCTGCTCGCGCAGGTCGCCCTCGTCGATGTCGGTGGGCACCTCGAGGCGGGCGCGCACCTTGCCGTTGACCTGGACGATCGCGGTGACCGTGTCGTCGACGAGCAGCGAGGGGTCGGAGACCACCGGGAAGGGCTCACGCGACAGGGACTCCTCGTGGCCCAGTCGCTGCCAGAGCTCCTCGGCGATGTGGGGCGCCACCGGGGAGACCATGAGCACCAGGGGCTCCACGACCTCGCGTGGGACCGCGGAGAGGCCCGTGAGGTGGTTGTTCAGCACGATGAGCCGGGCGATGGCGGTGTTGACGCGCATGTGCTCGAACTCGGTGGTGACCTCGTCGACGGTGCGGGCCAGCAGGCGCCGTGTGCCCTGGTCGGCCGGGGTGTCGACGACGGTGACCTCGCCGGTCTCCTCGTCCAGGACGTTGCGCCACAGGCGCTGCAGGAAGCGCTGGGACCCGACGACGGCGCGCGTGTCCCAGGGGCGGGAGAGGTCCAGTGGCCCCATCGACATCTCGTAGACCCGCAGGGTGTCGGCACCGTAGGCCTTCGACATCGCGTCGGGGGTGACGATGTTCTTCAGGGACTTGCCCATCTTCCCGTACTCGCGGGTGACGTGCTCGCCCTTCCAGGTGAAGCCGTGCTCCTCGTCGCCCTGGACCTCCTCGGCGGGCACGTAGGCCCCCCGGTCGTCGCGGTAGGCGTAGGCCTGGATGTAGCCCTGGTTGAAGAGCTTGTGGAAGGGCTCCGAGGTGGAGACGAACCCCAGGTCGAAGAGCACCTTCTGCCAGAAACGGGAGTAGAGCAGGTGGAGGACCGCGTGCTCGACACCGCCCACGTACAGGTCCACGCCACCGGTGGCGCCGTTTCTGCGCGGGCCCATCCAGTACGCCTCGTTGACCGGGTCCGCGAGCGCCAGGTCGTTGTGGGGGTCGACGTAGCGGATCTCGTACCAGCACGACCCCGCCCAGTTGGGCATCGTGTTCGTGTCACGGTGGTAGGTGCGCAGCCCCTCGCCCAGGTCCAGCACCGGGCGCAGCCACTCCTTGGCGCGTCCCAGTGGCGCCTCCGGCTGGGAGTCGGCGTCGTCGGGTGCGAAGGTGCGCGGGGAGAAGTCGTCCACCTCGGGCAGGGTGACGGGCAGCATGTCGTCGGGCAGGGCGTGGACCACGCCCTCCTCGTCGTAGACGACGGGGAAGGGCTCCCCCCAGTAGCGCTGGCGGGAGAAGAGCCAGTCGCGCAGGCGGTAGGTCGTGGTGGCGTGCCCCAGACCACGGCTCTCCAGCCACTCGGTCATGGCTGCGATCGCGTGGGCCTTGTCCAGGCCGTCCAGGTCGATCTCCTCGTTGTGGGAGTTCACGAGGACGCCGTCACCGGTCCACGCGGCGGCCTCGGTGTCGAAGCCCTCCTCGGGGGTGATGGTGGTGACGATGTCCAGGTCGAACGTGCGGGCGAAGGCGAAGTCACGGTCGTCGTGTGCGGGGACGGCCATGATCGCGCCCGTGCCGTAGCCCATGAGCACGTAGTCGGCCACGAAGATCGGCACGGAGGTCCCGTTCACGGGGTTCGTCCCGTACAGACCGGTGAAGACGCCGGTCTTCCCACCGGCCTCGGCCGTGCGCTCCTCCTCGGTGCGGGCTGCGGCGTGCGCGCGGTAGGCGGCCACCGCCTCCGCCGGCGTCGCGAAGCCGCCGGTCCAGGCCGGGCGGGTCCCCTCGGGCCACGACGGCGGGACCGAGAGCCCGGCCTCGTCGGCGTGCTCGGCACCGAGCAGGGGGTGTTCCGGTGCCACGACCATGAAGGTCGCCCCGAAGAGGGTGTCGGGTCGGGTGGTGAAGACCTCCAGGCGGGCCTCACCCCCGTCCGCGGCTCGCGAGGGCTCCTCCTCGGTGAACTGCGTGACGCCGGGGACGCGGAAGACGACGGTGGCTCCGTGGGACTCCCCGATCCAGTGGCTCTGCATGGAGCGCACCTTGTCGGGCCAGTCGATCTTCGCGAGGTCCTTGGTGAGCCGGTCGCCGTAGGCGGTGATGCGCATCATCCACTGGCGCAGCTTCTTGTGGAAGACGGGGAAGTCCCCGCGTTCGGAGCGTCCCTCGGAGGTGACCTCCTCGTTCGCCAGGACGGTGCCCAACCCCGGGCACCAGTTCACCGGGGCCTCGGAGATGTAGGCGAGGCGGTACTCCCCCAGCACTCCTTCGCGGGCGGCGGCGTCCAGGTCGGCCCAGGCGCGTCCGTCGGGCGTGGGTCGGGTGCCGTTGGCGAACTGCTCCTCCAGTTCGGCGATGGGACGGGCGCGTCCCGTGCCGCCCTCGGCGTTGGGGGCGTCGTCGTCGTACCAGGAGTTGAAGATCTGCAGGAAGATCCACTGCGTCCAGCGTACGTAGTCGTCATCGGTGGTGGCGAAGGAACGGCGCAGGTCGTGGGACAGGCCCAGGCTGCGCAGCTGGCGGCGCATGGTGGCGATGTTCTGCTCGGTGGTGATGCGCGGGTGCTGGCCGGTCTGGACCGCGTACTGCTCCGCGGGCAGGCCGAAGGCGTCGAAACCCATCGTGTAGAGGACGTTGTCGCCCTTCATCCGGTGGTAGCGCGCCACGGTGTCGGTGGCGATGTAGCCCAGAGGGTGGCCGACGTGGAGTCCCTTGCCCGAGGGGTAGGGGAACATGTCCATGACGAAGAAGGGGGGACGGTCCGCCAGGGGTCCTGCCAGGTCCCCCACCGGGTTGTCGGCATCGAAGGTGCCGCGTTCCTCCCACAGGCCCTGCCACTTGGACTCGACGGCTCCCGCCAGCTCCGCGGAGTAGCGGTGCTCCGGTTCCACGCTGTCACCTGCGGCCATCGGTGTGTCCCTCCGTCTCGTCCAAAGTCAGCGCCAAGGCTACCGCACCCACTGCCCCCGGCCCCGGGCCCGGTCAGGCGCCGGACGGCTGCGGAGCCTCTGGCTGCGGGGGACAATGGAGCCATGAGCACCGTCTTCGAGAAGATCATCTCCGGTGAGTTCCCCGGCCGCTTCGAGTGGGCCGACGAGGTCTGCGTCGCCTTCTCCACCATCGAGCCGATGGCACCCGGCCACGTCCTCGTCGTGCCGCGCCACCCGTGGGCGAAGTGGACGGATGCGCCCGAGGAGGTCGCCACCCACCTCATGGTGGTGGCCCGGACCATCGGACTGGCCCAGGAGGCCGCCTTCGGGGTACCCCGCTCCGGGCTGGTCATCGCCGGGTTCGAGGTCCCCCACACGCACCTGCACGTCGTGCCCATGCGCTCGGAGGCGGACATCGCCTTCGCCAATGCCCATCCCGCCCCCGACGAGGAACTCGACCGCGCGGCCGAGGCGCTGCGCTCGGCCCTGCGCGCCGCCGGGCACGGGGAACAGGTGCCTGCCCAGCTGGGCTCAGCCGCACTCGACTGAGGGCTGCCGGTCCGGCTCGTCCTGGTCGGTCGCGTGCCGGGCCGACCGGGTCGGCTCGGCCCCGGCCTCGTCGGCGACGAAGACGGCCGCGGTGGCCACCGTCCCCAGGTCCACCTCGTACGAGGGCGTCTCCCCATCCCTGCCCGGTGTGGCGGCAGGGGTCTGCGCCCGTGGCGTCCACGAGGGGGGTGGCGTGACACGCACCCGTGTGGTCCCGATCGCACCGCTGCGCCGCACGACCTGGAGCGTCGCGTCCAGGACCACCCCGCAGGTCTCCAGGTGGTGGAGCATGTCGGAGCTGGAGTCCGAGATGCGCACGACCGTGGCGCTGCCACCCTCCCCCAGGGCGTCCACGGCATGCATGGGTGGGGCGAACCAGGTCCCGTCCGCCGCCGGGATCGGGTCCCCGTGGGGATCACGCAGGGGGTAGCCGAGTGAGCGGTCGAGGTGTTCCAGGAGGGTGTCGGAGACCGCGTGCTCGAGGATCTCCGCCTCCCGGTGGACCTCGTCCCAGTCGAAGTCGAGCCTCTCGTGGAGGTAGGTCTCCAGCAGGCGGTGGCGTCGCACCATGGCCACGGCCGCCGCACGGCCCTGCGGACTGAGGTGCACCTTCTGGTACGGCTCGTGGGTGACCAGGCCCTGGTCGGTGAGGCGTCGCACGGTCTCCGAGGCTGTGGAGGCGACCACACCCATGCGTGCCGCGAGGTCCGTGATGGAGATGCCCTCGTTCCCCCACTCCTCGGCGGCGTAGACGACCTTGAGGTAGTCCTGGGTCACGGAGGAGGACCCCACCGTGGCGTGGGACCCACGCTCGTCGCCCTCGTCGGGGACACGCGCCCCTGTTGACCTGTGTGCCATTGCGTCCCTCCAACCCGTGATCCGACCAACTGTAGTCCGCCCGGCACCACCCTTCCGTGACGGGCCGGCCCCGGTCACCACCGTCGGCCGGGCCCCGGTCACCGGGGTGGTGATGGCCCACAGGGGGCGCGGGCGGGGCCCGGGAGGGTGGCGGACCTCGCAAGGTGCCGGCCGGGGTGTGGCGCACAGCCCACGACACCCTTTTGCCACGGGCTCGCGCCCGGAGTACAGTTGACTCCCGTCGCAGGACACGCGCCATTAGCTCAATTGGCAGAGCAGCTGACTCTTAATCAGCGGGTTGGGGGTTCAATTCCCTCATGGCGCACAGTTCCGGGCCCGTTCGCGGGTGTGGGACCCAGCGCCATTAGCTCAATTGGCAGAGCAGCTGACTCTTANGTCCGCCACCCTCCCGGGCCCCGGTCACCGGGGTGGTGATGGCCCACAGGGGGCGCGGGCGGGGCCCGGGAGGGTGGCGGACCTCGCAAGGTGCCGGCCGGGGTGTGGCGCACAGCCCACGACACCCTTTTGCCACGGGCTCGCGCCCGGAGTACAGTTGACTCCCGTCGCAGGACACGCGCCATTAGCTCAATTGGCAGAGCAGCTGACTCTTAATCAGCGGGTTGGGGGTTCAATTCCCTCATGGCGCACAGTTCCGGGCCCGTTCGCGGGTGTGGGACCCAGCGCCATTAGCTCAATTGGCAGAGCAGCTGACTCTTAATCAGCGGGTTGGGGGTTCAATTCCCTCATGGCGCACCCATTGCCGAAGGCGGCGGGAATGGACTCGCGGCTCCGACGGGGCCGCTTCCAGACCACTCCTCACAGCCGGAGGCTTGATGCGCCGCCTGACGCGACACGAACAGGAACTTCTCGACGCCATTGAACGTCAGCTGACATCCCGACGTCACTCCGTCGTCACCGATGACATCATTGACCAGGCGTCCCATCTCGTCCGTGCCATGACCGACCCCCGACCTCAGTTGCAGGAGGTCATCGGGCCGGTCTGCGCGACCGCAGACGTGGTGGCGTGGCTCGGGATCTCACGCCAGGGCATCAACAAGGCCGTGCGTGAGAACCGGATGCTCGCCGTCCAGTCCCCGTCCACCACATGGTTCTACCCCACCTGGCAATTGCTCGACGACCACTCGGTGGTCCCCCAGATGTCCCAGGTCCTGGGGCGTCTCACCGACAGGGTCGACCAACTCGTGGCCGCCGAGTGGTTCCAGGTGCCCAATGACTCCCTCAAGGGAATGACCCCCGCGCAGTGGATGCTCGAGGGTCGTGACCTGCACGACGTGGTCGGTGCGGCGGAGGCGTTCGCCTCCGCGCAGTCCCGTCACCCCAGCGACCGCCCCCTCTACGACCCGGAGATCGTCACCGCCTCACGCTGAGTCGGACTCAACGGCCCCGTCGACCCGGATGCTTCCGGGGTGACGGGGTCGTTCGGCCTCCGGGCGTCACCTGTCAGGCGTCGAGGCCGAGGTCCCTGCGCAGACGCAGGACGTGCCCGGTGGCCTTGACGTTGTACTGCGCCAGGGCCACGGTTCCGTCGGGGGCCACGACGACCGTGGAGCGGATGACACCTTCGTAGGTGCGTCCGTAGTTCTTCTTCTCCCCCCAGGCGCCCCACTGTTCCAGGACCTCGTGGGAGGGGTCGGAGGCCAGCGGGAAGTTCAGTCCCTGCTGCTCGGTGAAGTGCTCCAGAGCGGGCAGTTCGTCGGGGCTGATGCCGATGACCGTGTACCCGGACGCCTTGAGGGTGTTGAGGCTGTCGCGGAAGTCGCAGGCCTCCGTGGTGCACCCCGGCGTTGACGCCTTCGGGTAGAAGTAGACGATGACTCCCTTGTCCGACCTGGCCACCAGGTCGGAGAGGGTCACGGTGCCCTGGGTGGTGTTGAGGGTGAAGTCGGGGGCGGTCTGGCCCGCTGTCAGTGTGCTCATGCGCCAATCCTCCCACCCCGGGGGCGCCCGGTCGCGGGCAGCAGGCAGGGCGAAGGCGTCAGGAATGGATGACTCCCCCGACCGAGGCGGCGGTCAGGGGAGTCAGTGCGCTCGAAGCATCGCGATCGACACCGTTGTCGCACGAATGCCAGTGTATACCTATGCAGGGCGTCCGATAGACACGCCCGGGAGATGTGTCGGGTCCCGTCGCGTCCCCGGAGACGGCGGTCGAGGAGACGGGGCGCGGGCCCGCTCCGCCCAGCGGGCCCGCACATCGAGACTACGTGGTCCGATCATTCCGCGCGCCCCCTCGGTGACACTGTCGAGCACCTCACCTTCCCGGACAGCGTCTGCCCTACACTCGGCGGCGGCCGACGCATCCGGCGCCCGCCAGCCGCGGGACCCGGGCACCGGGTGTCCCGGATGTGGAGGAAACGATGGACACAGGCCGAAGCAATCCTTTCCGACGACGGGAGCGGCTCACCACGGCCGGCAACGCCAGCTGGTCAGCCCTGGGCGTCATCCTCCTCGTCGTGGTCGCAGCGGCAGTGGTCTCCAGCCTGAGCGGGATCCTCATCCCGCTGGTGGTGGCCGTCATCTTCGGAGCGGTCCTCGAGCCCCTCATCTCCTGGCTGGTCCGACTCCGCGTCCCGCGGGCCCTGGCGGCCGCTGTGGGACTGCTGGTGACCGTCGTCGCCCTCGTCGGGCTCGTCGCGATCGTCGCATGGGGTTTCGTCGCTCAGCTCCCCCAGATCTCCCACCAGCTCGGAACCGGTTGGGGGAGGGTCGAGGTGTGGGCACGGTCCCTGGACCTCGAGGCCGCCTCGCTGGCACAGCTGCGTGCCACCCTCCACGAGGCCGCGCCCCAGGCAGGGATGGGGGTGCTGGGAGCCCTGGCCCGCACCGTCTACGGCCTGGTGTCCCTGGGGATCGGCTCCTTCTTCGGACTCTTCTTCCTCTTCTTCTTCCTCAAGGACGGACACCTGTTCCCCGCATGGCTGGGACGCGCGACGGGCCAGGACCCGCAGGTCGTCGCGCAGGTCGACGGGCACGTGCGCTCATCGCTGCGCGGCTACTTCAGGGGGACCGCACTCACGGCGCTCCTGACGGGTCCGATCTTCGCGGTGCCACTGCTGCTCCTGCGGATCCCGCTGGTGGTCCCGATCCTGATCCTGTACTTCTTCCTCTCCTTCATCCCCTTCGCAGGCGCGTGGATCACCGGCGTCTTCGCGATCCTCATCGCCTTCGGGTCGGGTGGCCCCGTTGCCGCACTCATCGTCGCGGCGAGCCTGCTCGTCTCCAACGGGACGATCCAGAGTGCGGTCAGCTCCTGGGCGCTCGGCTCGACCCTGCGGATGCACCCGGTCATGGTGCTGCTGGCCACGCTCATCGGAGGCGTCTACGCGGGGATCCTCGGCATGGTGCTCGGCGCTCCCCTGCTGGCCGCCGTGCGCACCTCGGTGGCGGCGCTGCGCGCCCCGACCTCCGGTGTCCACGGACCCGCCCCGGCAACGTCCGATTCGACGATCGCGGGAACAGCGGCGCCCGGGAGGACAGAGTCCCCATGACGCCGGAACCCCGGTGCGCGGGAGGGGACTCGAACCCCCACGTCAAAGACACTGGAACCTAAATCCAGCGCGTCTGCCAATTCCGCCACCCGCGCGCGAGGACCCATCCTAGCGAGTCCTACCATGGACGCGTGATCCACTCATTCTCACTGGTCCCAGCCGCTTATGTCTTCCTGCTCAGGGAAGCCGGACCCCGGACCGAGGTGCTCCTCCAGCTGCGTCGGCACACCGGGTACATGGACGACCACTGGGCTGCGGGCATCGCCGGCCACGTGGAGGCGAATGAGTCAGTCATCCAGACCGCGATCCGCGAGGGCCGCGAGGAACTCGGCGTGGGGATCTCCCCCGCCGGCCTCCACCCGCTCACCGGCATGCACCGCACCAACGGCGGCACCGATCCCCTCGAGCAGCGTGTCGACTGGTTCTTCTCCTGCCGCCACTGGAGTGGTGAGCCCCGGATCATGGAACCCGACAAGGACGACGGCCTCGCCTGGTTCGCGCTCGGGCACCTGCCCGAACTGGTCCCGCCCCATGAGCGCAAGGTGCTCGATGCCCTGACCGCAGGCTCGGTCCCGGCCGTCATGACCTTCGGGTGGGAGCCCGGGGAGCACATCGAGCAGTACCGGGTCGCGCTCCCCCACTGAGCCCGGCGCACCCCGGTGGGCCGGGACGGCACCCCGCCCCGCCCCTGCGTTCAGTCCAGGACAGTGCCGACAGCAGCGCCGGTGCCGGCATCCGCACCGGCGGGG
>NZ_LT700212.1:249994-269011 GCF_900155435.1 Actinomyces provencensis
CCAGGCCCTCCGGGGGGGGGCCGGGGGACCCCATGGGGCAGTACCGGGTCGCGCCCCCCCCCTGAGCCCGGCGCCCCCCGGGGGGCCGGGACGGCCCCCCGCCCCGCCCCTGCGTTCAGTCCAGGACAGTGCCGACAGCAGCGCCGGTGCCGGCATCCGCACCGGCGGGGTCGCCCTCGTCGACCTCCGTGCGCGAGGCCGTCCACATGGCCGCGCCCACGAACAGTGCCCCGCCCACGACATTGCCCACCAGCACCGTGCCCAGGTTGCGCCCGGCCTCCGCGAGCGTGGCACCGGGCACCCCGTGGACGAGCCCCAGGGCGAAGGTGGTCATGTTCGCCACGACGTGCTCCATGCCCGAGGCGACGAAGGCAGCCATGCACCAGGCCATGAGCACCATCTTCGCCACGTCGTTGCTGGTGCGCGTCACCGACCACATCGCCAGGCACACCAGCACATTGCACAGGACCGCGCGGAAGAACAGTTCGACGGTGGTCTTGTGGGCCTTGGCGGCGACCACCGCGGCCAACGCCTCGCCGGGCACTGTGCCGTCGGCCATGATGCCGCCCCCGCGCACCAGCAGGGCGAGGACGACCGCCCCGGCCAGGTTGCCCAGGAGCATGAGGGCGAAGGCCCGACCCGCCGGGCCCCACTCCACGGCCCGCTCCCGCAGGCCGATGGGCAGGATCATCATCGCCGAGGTCGCGAGCTCACCCCCGGCGAAGACGACGAGGATCAACCCGATGCCGAACACCCCGCCCTCCACCAGGGGCGACCAGGCGGAGCCCTCCAGGCGCAGCGGGCCACCGGCAGTGAGCATGAAGATGTCCGCCAGGCCGATGAAGACCCCCGCCATCATGGCGGCGACGAGGTAGTTGGCGGGGCGCAGGGCGCCGAGGGTCTTGTGGCGGGCGGCGGCGGACTGCGCCGCGATGTTCTCCGGGAGGGTCAGCACCCGGGAATCATCCCCGATCCGGACGCCCGGCCGCCATCCACACCCGGGGCACGATGCCCTCCACCGCGAGGGACGCGTCACAGGCAGGAGGAGGGCGGCCCGGGGTCGTGACCTCAGTCCCGGTGGGCGACGGCGTGTGCAGTCGCAGCGCTTCCCGCCCCGAACCACTGCGTGTCGTGCCCCGAGTGCACATCCCGGCGCCGGGCCGCGGTGATCGTCGCCTCGGCCAGCACGCGCGTGCCGCGGTAGAGCACCAGGGACTGTCCGGCGGCCACCCCGCGCACGGGCGCCGCGAGGTCGACCTCCAGACCGGCCGCCCCGTGGCGCACCCCTGTCACCACCGACGGCGTGCCGTGGGCACGCACCTGCGCGGTGAGTACCCCCTGGGGCACCTCGCACAGCCTGCGCCCCGCCATCTCCACCCCGAAGGCCGCGGTCGCCGCGGCATCGACTTCCAGTGCGTCGTCCCCGGCCACCAGGACCGGTGCGGCGCAGGTGATCGTGTCCACGCTCAGCAGCGTCGCAGCACCGACCACCACCGTGTTGGTCCCGGGCCTCGTCTCCAGCACGTAGCGGGGCTGCCCGTCGGGGGCCGGGTCCCCCAGGTGGAGGCCCCGGCGCTGGCCGACGGTGAAGTTCCAGTACCCACTGTGCTCGCCGACCACCCGGCCCTCGGTGTCCACGACCGCGCCCGGGGCCTCGCCGAGGTGGCGGCGCAGGAAACCACGGGTGTCCCCGTCGGGGATGAAGCAGATGTCGTAGGAGTCGGGCTTCGCGGACACACCCAGACCCAGGCGCTCCGCCTCTGCGCGGACCCAGGCCTTCGAGGGCGCATCCCCCAGGGGCAGCAGGACGCGGGAGAGCTCCTCGCGACCCATGACGGCCAAGACGTAGGACTGGTCCTTGGCCTCGTCCACCGCGCGGTGCAGTTCGGGGCCTGCGGGGCCGGTGACGATGCGCGCGTAGTGCCCGGTGCACACCGCGTCGAAGCCCAGCGCCCGGGCGCGCTCCGCGAGCTCCCGGAACTTCACGAACTCGTTGCAGCGCACGCAGGGGTTGGGGGTGTGCCCGGCGCGGTACTGCTCGACGAAGTCGGTGATGACCGTCTCCTCGAACTCCTCGGCCAGGTCCCACACGTAGAAGGGGATGCCCATGACCTCAGCGGCCCGGGCGGCGTCCCCGGCGTCCTCCACCGAGCAGCACCCCCGTGACCCGATGCGGCAGGCCTGGGGCTCCGACGACAGCGCCATGTGGACGCCGACCACCTCGTGGCCCTCGGCGACCGCCCGCGCTGCCGCCACCGCGGAGTCCACCCCTCCCGAGAGTGCCGCCAGGACCCTCATGCCCGGACCTCCGCCCGGGTGTGGTCGCGCCCGTCCAGGGCCTGCCCGGCCGCCAGCGCAGCAGGCAGGGCCGCGAGCAGGGCGTCGACGTCATCGGTGGTCGTGGAGTCCCCGACGGACACGCGCAGGACGCCCAGCGCCTCGCACTCGCTGCGCCCCATGGCCAGGACCACTGTCGAGGGACGCGTGACCCCGGCGTGGCAGGCGGAGCCCGCGGAGACCATGACACCTGCGGCATCCATGGCCATGAGCACCGCCTCGGGATGGGCGGTGTCGAGGCTGAGGTGCAGGATCGAGGGTGCGGTCACCGTGTCGGGCCCGATCGTCGGGCGCACGCCCTCCGGCAACCCGGCCAGCACGCGCTCGGTGAGGACGCGCATCCACTCCCGGGTGCGCCCGCGTTGCGCGACGACCTCGTCCAGGGCAGCGGCCAGGGCCACGGCGCCCGCCACGTCGACGGTGCCCGAGCGCACTCCGCGCTCCTGACCACCCCCGGGGCGGTCTCCCTGCAGGGGCACCCCGCGGCGCACCAGCAGCGCGCCCGTGCCCACGGGAGCCCCGAGCTTGTGCCCGCCCACCGACATCAGGTCGACCCCCAGGGCGTGGAAGTCCACGTCCAGGGTGCCCACGGCCTGTGCGGCGTCGGTGTGCACCAGGGCACGGGACGCGTCGGCGCCGGGATGCCCGGTCGTGCCCCCGCGTGCGGCCAGGGCGTCGACGAGGGCGGCCACGGGTTGCACGGTCCCGACCTCGGAGCACACGAGCGCCAGGGAGGCCAACGCCAGCCCCGGTTCCGCCCCGTCCAGCTCCCCCGGGTCCACGACGCTCACTCCGTCGGGTCCGAGCGGCAGCAGGTCCCAGTGGAACCCCTGGGCCTCGAGTCCGCCCCTCTGGGCACCCACCGCGTCGTGCTCGATGCGGGAGACCAGCACATGGGTACGTCGTGGGTCCCGCCCTCGTGAACCCCTCGCGCCCCCGGCGACGGCCAGCGCATCGGCCTCCGTCGCCCCGGAGGTGAGGACCACCTCGGCGCGCTCGGCGCCCAGGGCCGCCCCGATGCGTTCGCGTGCCTCCTCCAGCAGCAGGCGCGCGGCCCGCCCCCCCGCGTGCAGCGCGGCTGGATTGCCGGGCACGTCGCGCAGGGCGCGCGTGGTCGCGACCCAGGCCTCCAGGGCCGACTCGCGCACGGGGGAGGTCGCGGCGTGGTCCAGGTAGTGCTGGTGGGGCAGGCAGCTCACGGTGTGTCCATCCCCCGCTGCTCAGTTCCCCACGCCGGCAGCGCGCAGGGCCTCGATCGCCCGCGGCACCACCTCGAAGAGGTCCCCGACCACGCCGAAGTCCGCGATCTCGAAGATCGGGGCGTCCGGGTCGTCGTTGACGGCGACGATGTGCTGCGCGGACTGCATGCCCACCGTGTGGTGGACGGCCCCCGACACACCCAGCCCGATGTAGAGCTTGGGGGCCACCGAGACGCCGGTCTGGCCGATCTGGATGGCGCGGGGCACCCAGCCCTCGTCGGAGGCCACACGGGTGGCACCCACGGCACCGCCGAGCAGGTCCGCGAGCTCCTCGACCAGGGAGAAGTCGCCCTCCGTCCCACGCCCACCGACCACCACGGTCTGGGCGTCGCCCAGGGACACGCGCCCGGTCCCGGTCTGCTCCACGGAGGAGACCACGCGGACCGCGAGCGCCTCGGGTGAGTACTCCACCGGGACCGGCACGGCCTCCGGTCGGGTCGGCTCCGCCACGTCCTGGGCCTCCACGCTGGAGGGGCGCACCGCGATCACGGGCATGCCGCGGGTGACGTGGAACTTCGTGGTCCACGACCCGGCCAGCGCGGACTTGCGGGCCTGGAGCTCACCGTCGGCGACCTCCACGGAGGTCACGTCCACGGCTGCACCGGAGCTGAGCTGGGCGGCGAGGCGGGCGGCGACCTCACGGCCGCGGTAGTTGGACACGCACAGGGTGGCCCCGGCGCCGGGCACGTGTCCGAGACACGCGCGCACGGCATCGGCCACGACGGCCGAGACCCGTGGGGAGTGGTCACCGAGGTCGGGGACCAGGACGCGTCGGACACCCTGGGCGCCCAGCGCCGCCAGGTCGGGGGCGGGGTTCAGCGCCACGGCGACGACCTCGGCGTCGGTGAGGGACCGGGCGAGGGTGAGCAGCTGGGAGGAGGCCGGGGTCAGGGTGTACCCGGAGGCCTCGTCGCCGGTGTGGTCGGTGACCACCAGGACGGGGGCGTGCAGGAGCTGTGTCATCGTCACTTCACCTCGTCGAGCAGGTAGCGGGCCAGGCGCTCGCCGGCGTCACCGGAGTCGGTGACCAGGACGCCCTCGCTGCTGCGCGTGCGCGCCGACGCATCCATCACCTGGATGGCGGAGAGGGGCTGGTCGAGTTCGTCGCCCTCCTCGAAGTCGGAGAGGTCCTCCAGCGTCCACTCCTCCAGTGGCTTGGAGCGGGCGGCCTTCATGGTCTTGAAACTCGGGTAGCGCGGCTCGTTGATCTGGTCGGTGACGGAGACGACGACGGGGACGGCCGCCTCCAGGACGTCGTCGAAGCCGTCGGCGGAGCGCTCGATGCGCACGACGGGCACGGTGGCGCCGTCACGGACCTCCATCGCATGGGCCAGTCCCAGGAAGGGCAGGTGCAGCTGGGCGGCGAGTGCGGCGGGCATCATGGAGGTCATGCCGTCCAGGCTCGCCATCCCGGTGAGCACCAGGTCGACGGGCCCGTCAGCGCCGATCCTGCGGATGGCGGCGGCCAGGACGGCAGCCGTCCCGATGGCGTCGGAACCGGCGAGGCGTTCGTCGCTGACCAGCACCCCGCGGTCGGCACCCATCTGCAGGGCGCGCAGCACCGCGTCCCGGGCGTCCTCGGGGCCCATCGTCACCGCGACCACCTCGCCGCCGCTCCCCTCCACCAGGGACACCGCGGCCTCGATCGCGTTCTCGTCCAGTTCATTGAGCACGTCGTCCTCGCCGCGCACCATGTGTCCGTCCTCGAAACGGCGGTCGGACTGGGCGTCGGGGACGTGCTTCACACACACCACGATTCTCATGACCCCAGCGTGCCACACACCGACCCGGGAGCCCCCGACAGGATCCGGTCGTCCGCATCACGTCCTGCCCCACGACGTGCCAAGTAGACTCGCCCTCGGGCGCACCGCCCGGACACGCACCACCGACCTTCGAGGAGCCATGGGAACACGCAGCGACGACCGGACTGCGGACCCCACCGGCCCCGCACCCACCGTGCCCGCCCCCAACCCCACGCCGCAGCGCCTGGGTGTGCACGTGGCGGGGTCCGGGATCGACATCGCGGTGGTCGCCGAGCACGCCACCCGCGTCGACTTCTGCGTCATCAACGAGGGCGGCCCCCGCTTCGAACGACGCTGGTCCCTGCGGGGGCCGGACACGGGTGTGTGGCACGGGCACCTGGACGCCATGGGCGAGGGCCTGCACTACGGTTTCCGCGTCCACGGACCCTGGGATCCCGACGGGGGCCTCTTCCACAATCCCGCCAAGCTCCTCATCGACCCCTACACGCGGGGGTTGGAGGGCAGCCTCGACCTGGGTCCCGAGGTCCACGCCCACCAGGTCGACGACGACCTCTACCCCACGACCTACCCGCTGGTGAAGTCCGACCTCGACTCCGCGGGCCACGTGCCGACGTCGGTGGTGGTCGGACACCACTTCGACGTCGCCGAGAAACCACGGATCCCGTGGAACCGCAGCGTCATCTACGAACTCCACGTCAAGGGCTTCACCAAGAACCTGCCCGGTGTCCCCGCCGAACTGCGCGGGACCTACGCGGGACTGGCCCACCCCCGCTCCATCGACCACCTCCACTCCCTGGGTGTCACCGCGGTGGAACTGCTGCCGGTGCACGCCAAGCTGGACGAGTCCTTCCTCTCCGAGCGCGGCCTGACGAACTACTGGGGCTACTCCACCCTGAACTTCTTCACCCCTGAGCCCTCCTACGCCACCGCCGCGGCCCGTGCCCGGGGCGCGCAGGCCGTGGTGGACGAGTTCCGCGGCATGGTCTCGATCCTCCACCTGGCGGGCATCGAGGTCCTCCTCGACGTGGTCTACAACCACACCTGCGAGGGCAACGACTCAGGTCCCTCCCTGTCCTGGCGTGGTCTCGACTCCACGCTGTACTACCGCCACACGCCCTCGCGCCCCATGCAGATGGTCGACTGGACGGGGACCGGCAACACCGTGGACTTCGACCACCCGCGCAGCATGCAGATGGTCCTGGACTCCCTGCGCTACTGGTCGGGCGAGATGGGCGTCGACGGCTTCCGCTTCGACCTGGCCGCCACCCTGGGCCGTTTCTCCACCGGGTTCACCCCCCTGCACCCCCTGCTCGTGGCCATGGCCACCGACGAGGACCTCAGCCTGGACAAGCTCATCGCCGAACCCTGGGACGTCGGGCCGGGAGGGTGGCAGACGGGCAACTTCCCCGCCCCCTTCTCGGAGTGGAACGACCGCTTCCGTGACTCCGCGCGCGGATTCTGGCTCTCCGACCTCCGCAACCTCGTCACCGGGCGCTGGGCCTCGGGTCCCAATGAACTGGCCACGCGGCTGTCGGGCTCCGCGGACGTCTTCACCCACGGCCCGGGCAGGTTGCGCGGACCCCGGGCCTCGGTCAACTTCGTCACGGCCCACGACGGGTTCACCCTGGCGGACCTCACCGCCTACGACCACAAGCACAACATGGCCAACCTGGAGGGCAACCGGGACGGCTCCTCCAACAACCTCTCCTGGAACCACGGCCTCGAGGGCGCGGTGGCGTCCTCCCTGCTCGACTCGGACGCGCGTGACGCGGCCGGGATCGTGGAGGACATCTTCCCCGCACGCCAGCGCAGCCAGCGCAACCTGCTGACCACCATGCTCGTCTCCGCGGGCACCCCGATGATCACCGCGGGTGACGAGTTCCAGCGCACCCAGTACGGCAACAACAACGCCTACTGCCAGGACGGGCCGATCTCGTGGTTGGACTGGGACCTCTCCCGCGACCAGCTCGACCAGGTGGCCACCACACGGTGGCTGCTCTCCCTGCGACGGTGCCACCCGGTGCTGCGCCCCGAGACCTTCGCCACCGGCGTCCCCGTCCCGGGCGACACGATCGCCGACGTCGGCTGGTACACCCGCAAGGGGACCGGCATGCCACAGGGCGGGTGGTCGCGCGAGGAGAACCGGGTCTTCCAGATGCTGCGCTCCGGGTTGGCGCACGGGGACCGGGACGCCCTCGTGGTCGTCAACGGCACCTCCTCCACCCGGAAGGTCACGCTGGCCCACGGGCACGGTCTCGACTGGTTGGTCGTCATGGACACGTCCTGGTCGGATCCCTCCGACGGGGGCATCGACGTCTCCCGCGACATCGGGACGCTGCCCTCCCGGCTGGAGCGGGTGGGCACGGGTTCGACGATGCGGGTGGAGCCCCTCTCGATGCTCGTCCTGCTCTCCGTGGAACCCCCCACCCCCACCGACGCACGCGTGCAGCCCGACTGACCCCCGGGGCACGCCCCCTCCCGCCCCCGACCGACACCGGCCGTGTGCGTGCGGGTGCGGGCGCCCGGACGTCCCCGTGGGCAGGCGGGCTAGAATCCTCGGGTGACCACGACCAGCGAAGACCAGCTTGCCAACTCCACGAATGAGGCGTCCCTCCAGCGCACCCGTGCGCGATCCGAGCAGATCGACCTCGCCATCGCTGAGGACCCGTCCCGTTTCCGTGTCCTCACGGGCGACCGGCCGACGGGTCGCCTCCACCTGGGGCACTACTTCGGGACCCTGCGCAACAGGGTGGTCCTCCAGGACCGCGGGGTGGACACGTGGGTGGTCATCGCGGACTACCAGGTCATCACCGACCGCGACGTGGTCGGCCCCCTGCGCGAGCGGGTCCTGGGCCTGGTCACCGACTACCTGGCGGCCGGTCTGGACCCCGAGCGCACGACGATCTTCACGCACTCCTCGGTCCCCGCACTCAACCAGCTCATGCTTCCCTTCCTGTCACTGGTGACGGAGTCCGAACTCCACCGCAACCCCACCGTGAAGGCCGAGCTGGAGGCCACCGACGGTCGCGCGATGTCGGGCCTGCTGCTCACTTACCCGGTCCACCAGGCCGCCGACATCCTCTTCTGCAAGGCCAACCTGGTGCCGGTCGGCCAGGACCAGCTCCCCCACCTGGAGCAGACCCGCCTCATCGCCCAGCGCTTCGACCGTCGCTACGGACGCGCCGAGCAGGACCACCCCGTCTTCCCGCGCCCCGATGCCCTGCTCTCCGCCGCCACCCACGTGCTGGGGACCGACGGGGTGAAGATGTCGAAGTCGCGCGGCAACACGATCGAGCTCGCGATGACCGCCGACGAGACCGCGAAGGCCCTGCGCAAGGCGAAGACGGACGCGGACAGGGTCATCACCTACGATCCCGAGCACCGTCCCGAGGTCTCCAACCTGCTGCTCATGGCGTCCCTCGCCACGGGCGAGGCCCCCGAGGCGATCGCCGAGCGCATCGGGGACAAGGGGGCGGGCACCCTCAAGGCCGTCGTCACCGAGGCCCTCAACGAGATGCTGGCCCCCATCCGGGCGCGTCGCGCGGAGCTGGCCGGTGACGAGGCCTACCTGCTCGACGTGCTCCACGCCGGCAACGAGAAGGCCAATGAGCGCGCCGACCGCACCCTCCACGAGGTGCGCGAGGCCATGCACATGATCTACTGACTGACGCCCTCAACCGGACCCCGCCCTCGTCGGCGGGTGTCGCCTCCGCCCTCGTCGCCCCGCGCGTACGAGGGCGGACCCGTATCCGCGCCCGGTCGGCGGGCACTGCACGACTGCCCGCACTTGACCGGACGGTCACGCACGGATGTCCGTCGCCGCACCGTCGGAGTGGGACCTTCGGCCCACGCGCAGCTGGTCAGGGGCCTGTGTGAAGGTGCCCCTCAGGTGCCACAGGAGTGCCTTCCCTTGCTGGAACACGCCGTCTGACCAGCGATAACGTTCAGTCATGGCCATCACGTCACTGCTTCCCTCCCTCGTCGGTCGACTCCAGGCGGACCGGCGACGCAATACGCGCACCCGACGGGCCGGTCAGCTTCCGGAGGGTTCGGAGGCCGCGCGGCACGAGGAGGGCGAACCCTTCGGCGGCGGTTCCATCACCCAGCGCCTCAACTGGCTGCGCGCCGGGGTGCTGGGCGCCAATGACGGGATCGTCTCCATCTCGGGCCTGCTGGTCGGTGTCGCGGCCGCGGACCCCACCAACACCTCCGCCATCGCCATCGCGGGCACCGCGGGAATCGCCTCCGCGGCACTGTCGATGTCCGTGGGCGAGTACGTCTCGGTCTCCACCCAGCGTGACACCGAACGCCAGCTCGTCATCGAGAAGCGTGCCGACCTCGCCCGCGATCCCCAGGGCGAGGAGAACCGTCTCACCCGCATCTGGGAACAGAAGGGCCTGAGCTCCGCCACTGCCAGGACCGTCGCCCAGGAACTCTCCGAGCGCGATGCCGTCGGCGCCCACCTCACGGCGGAGCACAACATCGATCCCAACGACCTCACCAGTCCGTGGGCCGCGGCGCTGAGCTCGCTCGTCGCCTTCGTGGCCGGCTCCGCCCTGCCCTTCCTCACCATGCTCGCCTTCGGGCCCCAGGTCCGCATCCCCGCCACCATGTTCGCAGTGCTGGTGGCGTTGGCCGTCACCGGTTGGGTGAGCGCCTGGCTCGGCGAGGCACCCCGCACCCGCGCGGTGCTCCGCCTGGTGCTGGGTGGTGCCGCCGCGCTGGCGCTGACCTATGGCATCGGCCACGTCTTCGGGGTCAGTGCCTAGCCCCCGCGGTCACGCACGGCAAGGGGCCCGGACGACGGCAGTCGTCCGGGCCCCTCGTGGTCCTACCGGGAGATCACTCCCCGAAGGTCGTGTGCTTCTCGGAGACGACGGAGGAGGGCTCGGCCACGGAGACGAGGCCCAGCTCGGTGACCCCCGCCATCAGCGGGTTCCAGGGCACGACGCGCACGGCGTAGCCGAAGGACCCGGCGGCGTTGAGCTCCTCGGTGCCCCGGAACTCCCAGCGCCCGTCCCCGAGGTCCCCCACCGGGGACAACTCGGCGGTGACGAAGTCGTGGATCTCGTCGTCGGATCCCACCGGTCCGGCCAGCACCTGGACGCGGACGTCCTCGGGCCGCAGGGCCCCGAGGTGGACCTGAGCCCTGACCTGCACCTCGTCGCCGATCTGCGCGACGTCGGGGGTGTGGACCTCGACGTAGTCGACGTGGACCTCACCCCAGTGGGAACGCACCTTCCACTTCCACTCGGCGAGGGCACGGGCGGCCTCGTGGCCGGGCACGTCGATCGTTGCGGAGGCACGGGCGACGGGGGTGTAGAGCTGCTCGACGTAGTCGCGGACCATGCGGGTCGCCTGGACCTTCGGGCCCAGCGTCGCCAGCGTGTGTCGCATCATCTCCATCCAGCGCCTGGGCACCCCGTGCTCGTCGCGTCCGTAGAAGCGCGGCGCGACCGTGTTCTCGATGAGGTCGTAGAGGGCGGCGGCCTCGATGCGGTCACGCCGCTCCGGGTCCTCCACGCCGTCGGCGGTGGGAATCGCCCACCCGTTGGCCCCGTCGTACATCTCGTCCCACCAGCCGTCGAGCACCGACAGGTTGAGCGCCCCGTTGAGGGCGCACTTCATGCCGGAGGTGCCCGAGGCCTCCAGGGGGCGCAGCGGGTTGTTCAGCCACACGTCGCAGCCCGGCATCAGGGTCTGGGCCATCGCGATGTCGTAGTTGGGCAGGAAGACGATGCGGTCACGGACCTTCGCGTTGTCGGCGAACTGGACGAGGCGCTGGATCAGACTCACACCCAGCTCGTCGTCCGGGTGGGACTTGCCGGCCACCACGATCTGGATCGGGCGCTCGGGGTCGGTCAGCAGACGCGTGAGCCGTTCGGGGTCGTTGAGCATGAGGGTGAGGCGCTTGTAGGTGGGCACCCGTCGCGCGAAACCGATCGTGAGCACGTCCGGGTCGAGCACGCCGTCGATCCAACCGAGCTCTGCCGGGGAGGCCCCGCGCTCAATCCAGGAATCGTGGACACGGCGACGCGCGGAGTGGACCAGGCGCTCACGCAGCTCGTGGCGCTGGGCCCAGAGGACCTCGTCGGGGATGCCCCCCTTGTCCTCGGGCTTGAGCCATCCCTCCCCCGAGGCGATCTCCTCAGGCGTGAGGTACTCCTCGGCCTTGGCCTGGAACGAGGGCGCGCGCCACGTCGGGCCGTGCACACCGTTCGTCACGGAGGTGATCGGGACCTCCTCGACGTCGAACCCGGCCCACAGGGCCGAGAACATGCGTCGCGAGACCTTTCCGTGGAGCTTGGCCACCCCATTGGCGCGGCGCGCCATGCGCAGGCCCAGGACCGCCATGTTGAAGACGTCGGGGTTGCCACCGGGGTAGGACTCGTTGCCCAGAGCCACGATGTCCTCCGTGGAGGCCCCCGGGAGGGGGATCGCGTCCAGGTAGCGTGAGACGAGCCCACGGTTGAAGCGGTCGATACCGGCGGGGACCGGAGTGTGCGTGGTGAACAGGGTCCCCGAACGCACCGCCTCGATGGCCGCGGCCAGACCGAGGTGTTCCCCGCCCTCCATCAGCTCACGCAGACGCTCCACCGCGAGGAAGCCGGCGTGGCCCTCGTTGCAGTGGTAGACGGTGGGCGAGGGAGCTCCGGTCAGTCGCGAGTACAGGCGCAGCGCCTTGACACCACCGACGCCCAGCAGGAGCTCCTGCTCCAGGCGGTGTTCCTGGGAGCCGCCGTAGAGCCGGTCGGTCACGGTGCGGGACACCGGGTCGTTCTCCGGGACGTTGGAATCCATGAGGAGCAGTGGGACACGCCCGACCTGGGCTACCCAGACCTGGGCGTTGAGGGTGCGCTCACCGGGCAGGGGCACCGCGATGCGTGCGGGCGTGCCGTCCTGCTCGCGCAGGAGGGTCAACGGGAGGTTGTTCGGGTCGATGAGCGGGTAGGTCTCACGCTGGTACCCGTCGCGGGTCAGCGACTGACGGAAGTATCCGGACTCGTAGAGAAGACCGACACCGACGATCGGCACGCCGAGGTCGGACGCGCTCTTGAGGTGGTCGCCGGCGAGGATGCCGAGTCCGCCGGAGTACTGCGGCAACACGGCGGTGATGCCGAACTCCGCGGAGAAGTAGGCGATGGCCTCCGGCTTGCCCTCGGCGTGGAAGTCGGACTGGTACCAGCGGGGCTCGCTCATGTAACGGGCGAGGTCGTCGGCGAGCTCAGCGGCACGGTCGACCACGGAGGAGTCGGCCGCGAGCTGTCGGAAGCGCTCGGTGCCGATCTGGCCGAGCAGCGCGATCGGATCGCCGTGGACACGCTCCCATGCCTGGGGATCGAGGGAGGCGAAGAACTCCGCGGTGGGTGCGTGCCAGCACCAACGCAGGTTCCTGGCGAGGGTGTCCAAGGGGGACAGCGCCTCGGGAAGGACTGTACGGACGGTGAAACGTCGAATGGCTCTCATGCGCTGCAGTGTATCCGCCGCATCCGCCGATGGGGAGGGCGTCCGGATCCGGCACCCCCGGATGTCACCGATCGCACGGGCCGCATCCGCCCGAGCGGCGGTTGACATCCGGCGTGTCCGACTGGCGGACACCCCGGGACGGATCGCCCCGTCGCAACGGCGCCAGCGGACACCTCGGGGAGAGTGTGCGCCGGGGCACACGAGTCCGCCACGGCCACTACTGTGGGTTCCGTGAGCCAGACGAGACCAGCACAGCCCCGCACCTCCTCCCCCTGCGACCACCCCGACCTCCCCCGGATCCCGGCGCTCGAACTCTTCCCGGTCGTCGAGGGCGGACGTCTGCCCGCCAAGGCCACACAGGGAGAGCCCTTCCCGGTCCGCGCCACCGCATTCCGCGAGGGACACGATGCCTTCGGCGCGGAGGCCGTGCTCCTGCGACCCGACGGCAGTGAGCACTCCCGCACCCCCATGGTGGGGATCGCGCCGGGCCTGGACCGCATGGAGGCCTGGGTCATGGCCGACGGGACCGGGGAGTGGTCCTTCCGCATCGACACCTGGTCAGACCCCTACGCCACCTGGCGCCACGACGCCACCATCAAGGTCGACGCCCGCATCGACGTCGACCTCGCCCTCGAGGAGGGCGCCCGGATCCTGGAGCGCGCGGCCCGCGGCGAGGCGCACACGAACCCCGCCCAGACCCCCCCTCCGCCGCAGGACGTCGAGGTGCTCACGGCCGCCGCCGCCCAGATGCGTGACACCTCCCGCTCGGCGCAGCAGCGCCTCTCCGCAGGCATCTCCTCGCGGGTGCGCGCGGTCTTCCGCACCCACCCCCTGCGTGACCTGCTCGGGCACACGGAGTCCCAGCCGCTCCTGGTCTCGAGGCCCCGGGCCGTGCACGGCTCCTGGTACGAGATCTTCGCCCGCTCCGCCGGTGCGTTCCAGAACCCGGACGGGACCTGGGTCTCGGGCACCCTGCGCACGGCCGCCCAGGACCTGCCGCGCATCGCCTCCATGGGCTTCGACGTCGTCTACCTCACCCCCGTCCACNGGCGCGGACTCCGTCGACAGCGCACCGGGTGGTCCGCGCCTCCAGGTCGTCGACGAGCTCGACGGCACCTCCTACACCTGGGGTCCCTCCAACTTCGTGCACCTGGGTCCCTGGACACGCCTCGCGCACGTCATGGCGGTGGACCCGCCCTCGCACCACTCCCCCTCCGCCCACTGAGACCGCAGGACGACACCACATGACCGATCCCTTCGCACAGAGCGGCGCACCCCTGGGCACACCACCGGGCGTTCCCCCCAACCCGGCCCCGGGGCCCGTGGGTGACCCGTCCGTGACCGGTGCGATCCCCCTGGTCCGTGCGACCCCGCCCCCACCGCCGCCCTCCACGCCCACGACGGGTGCACGCCCGCTCCCCCCGGTCTCGGACGACCCCCAGTGGTACCGACGCGCCGTCTTCTACGAGGTGCTCCTGCACTCCTTCGCCGACTCGGACGGGGACGGTGTGGGCGACTTCCAGGGCCTCATCTCCCGCCTCGACTACCTCCAGTGGCTCGGCATCGACGCCGTGTGGGTGCCGCCCTTCTTCCCCTCCCCCATGGCGGACGGCGGGTACGACATCGCCGACTACACGGGCGTCGACCCCCGCTACGGCACCATGGAGGACTTCCGTCTGCTGGTCATCGAGGCCCACTCCCGCGGCATCCGCATCGTGGTGGACATGGTCCTCAACCACACCTCCGACCAGCACCCGTGGTTCCAGGCCTCCCGGCGGGACCCCTCGGGTCCCTACGGAGACTTCTACGTCTGGCGCGACCGCCCCTCGGAGTACCTCGATGCCCGCGTGATCTTCGTCGACACCGAGGACTCGAACTGGTCCTGGGACCCTGTGCGCCGACAGTTCTACTGGCACCGCTTCTTCAGCCACCAGCCCGACCTCAACTTCGAGAACCCTGCGGTGCGTGAGGCCATGCGCGACGTCGTGCGCTTCTGGTGCGCGACCGGGGTCGACGGCTTCCGCCTCGACGCGATCCCCTACCTCTTCGAGGAGGACGGGACGATCTGCGAGAACCTCGAGCCCACGCACCGCTACGTGGCGAGCCTGCGCGAGATGGTGGACCACGAGTTCCCCGGCACGGTGATGATCGCGGAGGCCAACCAGCCTCCCCATGAGGTCGTCGCGTACTTCGGCACGGACGACGCCCCCGAGTGCCACATCTGCTTCCACTTCCCGATCATGCCGCGCATCTTCGCGGCCCTGAGGGAGGAGTCCAGCTACGGCCTCCGCGAGGTCCTCGCCGCGACCCCGCCCCTGCCCAAGGGCGGACAGTGGGGCACCTTCCTGCGCAACCACGACGAGCTCACCCTGGAGATGGTCTCCGAGGAGGAGCGCCAGCGGATGTACCACTGGTACGCCCCGGAGCCGCGCATGCGCGCCAACGTCGGCATCCGCCGCCGTCTGATGCCCCTGCTGCGGGGGTCGCGCCGCGAGGTGGAGCTGGCGGTCGCCCTGCTGCTGTCGCTGCCGGGTTCGCCCTTCCTCTACTACGGGGACGAGATCGGGATGGGGGACGACATCGACCTGCCCGACCGCAACGGCGTGCGCACACCCATGCAGTGGGACGACTCCCCCGGGGCGGGATTCTCCAGTGCCGACCCGGATGCGTTCTACCTGCCCCTGGTCTCGGCCCCCTTCTACGACCAGCGCGCCGTCAATGTCGCCGAGCACCGCACGAGGGCGACCTCCATGCTCAACTGGACGCGGGCGATGCTCCTGACACGCCGTGCCCACCCGGCCTTCGGCATCGGCTCGATGAGCCTGCTGCCCACCTCCGACGACGCCGTGCTCGCCTTCCTGCGCCGCGACGAGGCCGAGACGATCCTGTGCGTCAACAACCTCTCGACCACCCCTCGTTCGGCCACCATCCACCTGCCGGGCATGTCGGGGTGGCGGCTCGCCGACATGGGCTCCGGCAATCCCTTCCCCCCTGTCGGTGAGGACGAGGCCGTCGACATCACCTGTGCGCGCCACGGCTTCTACTGGCTGTCCGTGTCCCTGCCCAAGGAGGAATCATGAGTGCGTCCTGGCCCCCCGACGTCGACCTGCTCGACGTCATCGAGCCCTGGCTGCGGACCCGGAGGTGGTTCCCCGGCGATGACACCTCGGAACTCGAGCTCCTGGAGAACATCGACCTCTCCCAGGACTCCGCACCGGCCGTCTGGGACGGGTCCCAGCCGCTGGAACCCGTGTGGATCTCGCTGCTGAGGGTGGGGACCGCGGTCCTCCAGGTCCCACTGGTCCTCACCGGCACCCGCCCCGTGGGCGCCGCCGGCGTCATCGACCGGGTGGCCGGGGCCTGGCTGGTCGACGGGCCACAGCACCCGGCGTTCCTGCGCGCGTGGGCGCGACGTGCCCAGTGCGACCTGGGTGACCCGGACACCCTGACCCCCGGGATCCTGGAGCAGGCCGGACGCGCCCACCTGCTCACGGGTGAGCAGTCGAACTCCTCCGTCCTGCTGCCGGGTCCTGCACCTCGCGGTGTGCTCAAGGTCTTCCGCGTCATCGCTCCCGGCACACACCCCGACCTTGAGGTCCCCCTGGCACTGGCCCGCTCCGGGTGGGGCAATGTCCCCGCTCCCCTGGCGCACACGGAGGTCCGGGTGCCCGACGACCCCTCCAGCGAGGAACGTCGGGGCGGACCGGCGGTGTCGGGGATCCTGGCGCGCCTGGTCGAGGACGCCCGCGACGGCTTCCAGTTCTTCGTCTCCCTGGCGACCGGCGCCGAGGACCCGACGGGTCAGGCCCGGGAACTCGGCGCGGTGACCGCACGCATGCACGACCACCTGGCCGAGATCTTCGGACGCGGTGTCCCGGGGTCGGGCAGCGCCCTCGCCGACCGCATCACCGGCAACCTCCGCGCAGCGGCGGCCGAGGTCCCCGAGCTCGCCGACGACCTCGTCGACCGCCTCAGTGACACGGTCGCCCGCGTGGCCGACCTCGGGGAGCTCCCCCCGCCCATCCGGATCCACGGCGACTACCACCTCGGCCAGACCCTGCTGGGGAGCGAGGGCTGGTTCGTCCTCGACTTCGAGGGGGAACCCCTGCGTCCCCTGGAGGAACGACGGCGCCACGACCTGGCCCTCCGCGACGTCGCAGGGATGCTGCGCTCCTTCGACTACGCCCGCGCGCAGGCCGGGAGGGATCCCTCGTCGGCGCCACGCCATCCCANGAGGCGCACACGAACCCCGCCCAGACCCCCCCTCCGCCGCAGGACGTCGAGGTGCTCACGGCCGCCGCCGCCCAGATGCGTGACACCTCCCGCTCGGCGCAGCAGCGCCTCTCCGCAGGCATCTCCTCGCGGGTGCGCGCGGTCTTCCGCACCCACCCCCTGCGTGACCTGCTCGGGCACACGGAGTCCCAGCCGCTCCTGGTCTCGAGGCCCCGGGCCGTGCACGGCTCCTGGTACGAGATCTTCGCCCGCTCCGCCGGTGCGTTCCAGAACCCGGACGGGACCTGGGTCTCGGGCACCCTGCGCACGGCCGCCCAGGACCTGCCGCGCATCGCCTCCATGGGCTTCGACGTCGTCTACCTCACCCCCGTCCACCCCATCGGCACGACCTTCCGCAAGGGGCGCAACAACACCCTCGAAGCCACCGCGGAGGACCCGGGTTCCCCCTACGGCATCGGCTCCCCCGAGGGGGGACACGACGCCATCCACCCGGACCTGGGCACCTTCGAGGACTTCGACGCCTTCGTCGCGGCCGCAGCGGACCTGGACATGGAGGTGGCCCTCGACTTCGCCCTGCAGTGCTCACCGGACCACCCGTGGGTCAAGGAGCACCCCGAGTGGTTCACGACGCGCGCGGACGGCTCCATCGCGTATGCGGAGAACCCACCCAAGAAGTACCAGGACATCTACCCCCTCAACTTCGACAACGACCCGGAGGGGATCCACCGCGCCATCCGCGACCTCCTGGAGCTCTGGATCTCCCACGGGGTGAGGATCTTCCGCGTCGACAATCCCCACACCAAGCCCGTCAACTTCTGGCAGCGCCTCCTGCGCGAGATGCACGCGGACCACCCCGACGTGCTCTTCCTCGCGGAGGCCTTCACCCGTCCCGCCATGATGCGCACACTCGGGATGGTCGGTTTCGACCAGTCCTACACGTACTTCGCCTGGCGCACCGGGAAGGAGGAGATCGAGGACTACCTCCGTGAGCTCTCCGCCGGAACCGCCCACGTCCTGCGCCCGACCTTCTGGCCCACCACCCACGACATCCTCACGCCCCAGATGACGACGGGGGGCACCGCGATCTTCGCGATCCGCGCCGTCCTGGCGGCCATGGGCTCACCGAACTGGGGGATCTACTCCGGGTACGAGTTCGTCGAGAACGTGCAGCGCCCCGGTTTCGAGGAGCAGATCGACAACGAGAAGTACGAGTACCGGCCGCGGGACTGGGAGGCGGCCGATGCGACCGGCATCCCGCAGCTGCTCACACTGCTCAACGGCGCCCGTTCGCGCCATCCCGCCCTCCAGCAGCTCCACCAGCTGACGGTCCACCCGACGTCCCACCCGGACCTGTTGTGCTTCTCCAAGCACGTGCCCGCCCGCTTCACCGACTCCGGCCACTCCGACACCGTCATCGTCGTGGTCTCGCTCGACCCCCACCACGACGTGGAGGGAAGTGTCGAGCTCGACCTGTCCGCGCTCGGCGCGGACTCCGTCGACAGCGCACCGGGTGGTCCGCGCCTCCAGGTCGTCGACGAGCTCGACGGCACCTCCTACACCTGGGGTCCCTCCAACTTCGTGCACCTGGGTCCCTGGACACGCCTCGCGCACGTCATGGCGGTGGACCCGCCCTCGCACCACTCCCCCTCCGCCCACTGAGACCGCAGGACGACACCACATGACCGATCCCTTCGCACAGAGCGGCGCACCCCTGGGCACACCACCGGGCGTTCCCCCCAACCCGGCCCCGGGGCCCGTGGGTGACCCGTCCGTGACCGGTGCGATCCCCCTGGTCCGTGCGACCCCGCCCCCACCGCCGCCCTCCACGCCCACGACGGGTGCACGCCCGCTCCCCCCGGTCTCGGACGACCCCCAGTGGTACCGACGCGCCGTCTTCTACGAGGTGCTCCTGCACTCCTTCGCCGACTCGGACGGGGACGGTGTGGGCGACTTCCAGG
>NZ_LT700212.1:269225-303644 GCF_900155435.1 Actinomyces provencensis
CCTGCTCACGGGTGAGCAGTCGAACTCCTCCGTCCTGCTGCCGGGTCCTGCACCTCGCGGTGTGCTCAAGGTCTTCCGCGTCATCGCTCCCGGCACACACCCCGACCTTGAGGTCCCCCTGGCACTGGCCCGCTCCGGGTGGGGCAATGTCCCCGCTCCCCTGGCGCACACGGAGGTCCGGGTGCCCGACGACCCCTCCAGCGAGGAACGTCGGGGCGGACCGGCGGTGTCGGGGATCCTGGCGCGCCTGGTCGAGGACGCCCGCGACGGCTTCCAGTTCTTCGTCTCCCTGGCGACCGGCGCCGAGGACCCGACGGGTCAGGCCCGGGAACTCGGCGCGGTGACCGCACGCATGCACGACCACCTGGCCGAGATCTTCGGACGCGGTGTCCCGGGGTCGGGCAGCGCCCTCGCCGACCGCATCACCGGCAACCTCCGCGCAGCGGCGGCCGAGGTCCCCGAGCTCGCCGACGACCTCGTCGACCGCCTCAGTGACACGGTCGCCCGCGTGGCCGACCTCGGGGAGCTCCCCCCGCCCATCCGGATCCACGGCGACTACCACCTCGGCCAGACCCTGCTGGGGAGCGAGGGCTGGTTCGTCCTCGACTTCGAGGGGGAACCCCTGCGTCCCCTGGAGGAACGACGGCGCCACGACCTGGCCCTCCGCGACGTCGCAGGGATGCTGCGCTCCTTCGACTACGCCCGCGCGCAGGCCGGGAGGGATCCCTCGTCGGCGCCACGCCATCCCAATGCGGCCACCACCGCCGAGTTCCCGCCCCTGGCACCGGACGCACCCGCGCCCGGCAGCGGCGGCCCCACGGATGGGCGACCCTGGTGCGATGCGGCCCAGTCGGCATTCCTCGACGGCTACACCGACGGGCACGGGCTGGGTGGGGTCAACGACGTCCTGGTCCGGGCCCTCATGGTGGAGAAGGCGGCCTACGAGCTCGTCTACGAGCACCGACTGCGCCCCTCGTGGATCTCGATCCCCCTCGATGCGCTGCGGGACCTCGCAGCGGAGGGGAACTGACGGGGAGCGGACGCCCCCCGCAGGACCGGGATCCGGGCCGTGCCCACGCACCTGCCCGGAAGGCGCTCCCGGAGCCCGCTCACGTGGGAGGATTGGGTCATGGAACTCACACCTGTCCCCGTCGAACCGGACATCCTCGACGCAGTCGCCCAGGGCAACCACTACCTGCCGCACTCGGTGCTCGGCGCGCACCTGGGGCAGGGGTCGGTGACCATCCGGACGGTCCACAAGCTGGCCGATGCGGTCGACGTCGTCACCGCCCACGGCACCTATCCCGCCACCCATGAGCGTTCCGGGGTGTGGGTGGCGGTCCTGCCCCTGGACCACATCCCCGACTACCGCGTGGAGGTCACCTACGGTGACCAGAAGACCCTCGTCGACGATCCGTACCGCTTCCTGCCCACACTGGGCGAGATGGACACCTACCTGATCTCCGAGGGCCGTCACGAGGAGCTCTGGGAGGTCCTGGGCTCCCACCTCAAGCACTACTCGGGGGAGATGGGCGAGGTCGAGGGCGTGGCATTCGCCGTCTGGGCCCCCAATGCCCGCGCGGTGCGCGTGGTCGGGGACTTCAACTACTGGGACGGCACGGCGACGGCCATGCGCACCCTGGGGGTCTCCGGGGTGTGGGAGATCTTCGTGCCGGGAGTCGGCGTGGGGGCCCGCTACAAGTACGAGATCCAGGGCCCGGGAGGGAACTGGTTCCAGAAGGCCGATCCGCTGGCGCGCGCCACCGAGATCCCCCCGGCCACCGCCTCGGTCGTCACCGACCGGTTCCACCAGTGGGAGGACGGCGAGTGGATGGACGCCCGTCCCGGGCACACCCCCCACCGCGAGCCCGTGTCCGCCTACGAGGTGCACATCGGGTCCTGGAAGCAGGGGCTGGGCTACCGGGGTCTCGCCGACGAGCTGATCCCCTACCTGCAGGAGACCGGGTTCACCCACGTGGAGTTCATGCCGGTGGCCGAGCACCCCTTCGGGGGCTCCTGGGGCTACCAGGTCACCTCCTACTACGCCCCCACGGCCCGCTACGGCACTCCTGACGACTTCCGTTACCTGGTGGACCGCCTGCACCAGGCGGGCATCGGCGTCATCCTGGACTGGGTCCCCGCCCACTTCCCCAAGGACGACTGGGCCCTCGCCCGCTTCGACGGCACCCCCCTCTACGAGGACCCCGACCCGCTGCGCGGGGAGCACCCCGACTGGGGCACCTACGTCTTCAACTTCGGTCGGCGCGAGGTGCGCAACTTCCTCGTCGCCAACGCCCTGTACTGGCTGGAGGAGTTCCACGTCGACGGACTGCGTGTGGACGCCGTGGCCTCCATGCTCTACCTCGACTACTCCCGCAAGGACGGGCAGTGGCGCCCCAACCAGTACGGGGGCCGCGAGCACCTGGAGGCCATCCAGTTCATCCAGGAGGCCAACGCCACGGCCTACCGCCGGGACCCGGGCATCGTCATGATCGCCGAGGAGTCGACGGCGTGGCCCGGCGTCACGGCCCCGACGTCGGGGGGCGGCCTCGGGTTCGGCATGAAGTGGAACATGGGCTGGATGAACGACACCCTGCGCTACATGCGGGAGGACCCGGTCAACCGGCGCTGGCACCACGGGGAGCTCACCTTCTCCCTGGTCTACGCGTTCTCGGAGAACTTCGTCCTGCCCCTCTCCCACGACGAGGTCGTCCACGGCAAGGGCTCGCTGTACTCCAAGATGCCCGGCGACGACTGGCAGAAGCTGGCGGGCCTGCGTGACCTCTACGCCTACCAGTGGTCACACCCGGGCAAGCAGTTGCTCTTCATGGGCCAGGAGTTCGGTCAGCAGCAGGAGTGGAACGAGACCTACTCCCTGGACTGGTGGCTGCTGGACCAGGAGAGCCACGCCGGGGTCCAGAAACTCGTCGCGCGCCTCAACGAGGTCTACCGCTCCGAGCCTGCCCTCTGGGACGACGACTACACGGGGTTCGAGTGGATCGACGCCTCCGACGGCGACCACAACGTCATCTCCTACCTGCGCAAGGGACCGGCCGCGGACGGCTCCCAGCGGGTGCTGGTGTGCGTGTCGAACTTCGCGGGCAACCCGCACGAGGGGTACCGCGTCGGGCTCCCCTTCGCGGGGACCTGGCACGAGGTCCTCAACACCGATGACGAGGACTTCGGAGGCTCCGGTGTGAGCAACCTCGGACCCCTCGTCGCCGAGGACCTGCCCTGGAACGGCCGTCCTGCCTCCGTCGAACTGCGCATCCCACCCCTGGGGGCCGTCTGGCTGGCGCCCAGCACCGAGCCTGGCTCCGACGAGTAGACGGGGACGCGGAGGGGGCCGTCCCGTCGCATCCACCGGGATGCACGAGGGCGGCCCCCTCCGCGTCCGGGGTCACTGCGCTGCCAGGGGCGTGCCCCCAGGGTCCGGCGGGAGGCGCCCCGGTGGTCAGACGAGGAGCAGCGTGGAGAGGCGCCGACGGGCGGCCTTGACGTCCTCGTCGGTGCCACCGGCCACTCGGAACAGGTCGAGGAGTCGCACGCGGGCGGCCTCTCGCCGGTCGTCGTCGGCCGGGTCGGCAATGATGTCGAGGAGCAGGTCGAAGGCGCCGCGGTGGTCACCCGCCTCGAAGAGGGCGTCGGCGCGTGCGGCCGGGTCCGTGCTGTCGGACTCCCCCGCCAGGCGCTGGGCGACGCGGACCCGGGCCAACTCCGACTTCGCGACCTCGTCACGCGGGTTGTGGTCCACGACCTTCTCCCAGGCGGTGACGGCGCCGGCCAGGTCGCCCGCCTGCTCGGCGGCGAGGGCCGGCAGGTGCTCCGAGGGGGTCGGGGTCTCCGTCTCCTCCGCACTCACTTGGACGCGCCCCGTCACTCCCATCTGCGAGGCGGCCTGGAGCAACTGCTGGATGACGGGGGTCACCTGCTCCTTCACGGGGCTGCCCTGGAAGAGGGGCACGGGGCGTCCGCCCACGAGCGCCACGACGGCGGGCAGGGACTGCACCTGGAAGGCCTGGGCGATCGCGGGGCTCACGTCCGCATCGATCTCGGCCAGTTGGAAGCTCCCGGCGGACTCACGGGCGACGTCCTCCATGACGGAGAGGGCGGCCTTGGACTCCAGGGAGTGGGAGGACCACAGGATGACGACCACGGGCACGGTCCGCGAGTTCGCCATGACGGACTCGAAGTCCGCCTCTGTCACCTCGGTGATGAGGGGCACGTCGAGTCCGGCGGTCACCGGCCCGCCGTCGGGGGCCTCCTGGTGGGGAGCGGCCGCCGCGTGACCCACGGCCGAGAGGTCGACCGCCCCGTGGGAGTCGACATGCGCCATGGAGTCCTCCGTGCGCGCCGGACCCGCAGCCGCCCCGGTCCCGCTGGTGGCATCCCTGGTCCCACTTGGATCACTCACGTTGCTCATTCTCCTTCAGGTTTGGCCGAGTCGTCCCTGCTGGTCGACTCGATGGCGCGTTCCACGCCCACGAGGCTGGCCTTGCCCTGCGTCCCCTCGGCGGGGATGCGGAACAGGGCCGTGACGAGGTACTCCACCGTGAGGGTGCCGATGACCGAGTCATCTCCCTGGTTGAGGGCCGCGGCCCTCCCACCGAGCTTCATCGTCGATCTCGCGACCGTGCGGTCGTAGACGTGGGAGTAGGTGAAGGCCCCCGAGACGAGTGCGGAACCGTCGGCCAGGACGACACCGGAGACGGGGAAGTCCCCGGTCTCCGCCTCCGCCTTGACGTTGCCGGCCGCCCGCACCGAGTCGTTGAGGCTCTTGACGTCGTCGAGGTAGACGGAGGCGAACTCGTCGCTGGTGAAGGAGTCGTTGCCGGTATCACCCGCATTGAGCATGTCCACGTACCCGGAGACCGCGTCAGCGGGTGACATGGTGAACCCGGTGGCATCCGCGCCGAGGTAGGGCGCCCCCTGGTCGATGGAGAGCGTCGTGATCGACGTGCCCCCCAGGAGACGCACCCAGCTCTGCAACTTGTAGGGGTCGCGGGCACCTTCCTGGGCGATGAGGAAGACGTAGGGCAGCCCACCGTCGCCCGCCTCGGAGACGTCGACGACGGCGCGCGGCCAGGAGGAGGCGTTCGTGACCGTGAGGGACTGGGCGGTGAAGTCCAGTGCGGGCACCTCCGAGCCGTCCGCCTCGGACAGGGCGTACTGCGCCTTGCGCATCCGCAGCGCCGGATCCGTCACCCGGGGGCGCAGCAGGTCGACGTCCTTCTCCGCGTCGCCGGCGGCAATCGTGGAGCTGATGTCGTCCAGGAGGGAGTCGACCCGGTCGGCGTCGAGGTTGGGCGCTCCGCTCTGGGCGCCCGACTGTGCCCCGGACTGGGCGCCCGACTCGACGACGATGTCCCCCTGGGCGCAGCTCGCCAGTGGGATCGTCAGTGCCAGCGCCGTCAGCGCGGCGAGTTCATGAGTGTGTCTCATCGTCGTGCCCCTTCCCGCTGTGGATCCACCCGGAGACCAGGGACGACCAGGAGCCCTCGTGCTCCGTGGAGGTGTCCGTGGTGTCGGGCGCGGTGTCCTCCGTGCCCCCCTCCTCCGACGGAGTCGTCCTGGTGACCCTGGGGATCAGACCTGTGTCGAACTCGTGCCCGTCGACGACGACGGTGTGTTCCCCCTTCTCGCGTGCCTCCCGCAGGAGACGTCTGCTGGGGAACGCCACACCCGCCCTGATGGCGGAGACGTCGATGATCCCCGAGTCCCCGGAGGTCCTCACGGGCGGGTCCACGTCGGGCGTCGCGTCGACGTCGCCGTGCCGACCGAGCAGTGGCTTCCTCTCGACCTCGGGCTGCCCGGGATCCGGGGTCCCTGCCTGCGGACCACCGGTCGGATCCTCGCCCACCCGGGCGTCGGAGGCGTCCCCGGTGGCCGACCCGCTGTCCCGGGACTCCCCGGACTCCTCAGCGCTCCCGGGTTCCTCGGTCGGCACGGACCCCTCGGCCGACGTGGAGTCCGGGGCGGGTGCGCCCGCCTGTGCCGGAGCGTCCTCCGCGTCAGCAGGGGCGGCGGTGCCGCCGTCCTGCTCGGCCAGGGCCCGCACCTGGTCCAGTGGGATGACCTGCGTGTCCGCGGCGTCCGCTCCCGCCCGCTCGGCCAACTTGAGCGCCCGGCGTCTGCGGTGACGCAGGATGCGCAGCTCGGAGACGAGGAACAGTGCGGCGATGACGGCGAGCAGCGCGGCGACGGCGAAAGCGACCACTGCGGTGGCGTTCGTCTGGTGCACGGCCCAGGTGAGGGTGAGGGTCGGGGCGTTCGCGCTGCCGTCCACGGCTGCGAGGACGGATCGCCCGGTGCCGACATCGGTGAGGGTGAGGGAGGTAGAACCCCGGCCGGTGGCCTCCTGCAGCCACATGTCATTGCCCGCAGGGGTCACCCCGGACTGGGCCTCCTCACCCGACTGGGCGTCCTCGCCCGACTGGGCGTCCTCCCCCGACTGGGCGTCCTCCCCCGACTGGGCGTCCTCACCCGAACCGGGGTGGTCGACGGTCTTGAGGGTCTCCATGCCCGACTCGACCCCGACGACCTCGGTGTAGGGGGAGTCCCCGATCCACCCCAGGAGGTCGCCCGTCGTGCCCAGCACCAGGGAGACCTCCTCGTCGCCCGGTGCGCTGACGGTGACCGTCACGTCCTTGGCGAGCAGCGGCAGGACCTTGTCGCGGGTCATGACATAGGGACGGTCCGGTGTCGTGGAGGCCACGACCTGGTCGGCCGGCTTCCACACGGTCAGGGCCAGGACACCGACCACTGCGGCGACCAGCGCCAGGATGGCGGCGACCAGCGCCGCCGCGAACTGCCTCACGCGTGCCACGTCTGACATCCCTCCGATTCGAAGACCATTCCCATCCTCCCCACGATACGGGCAATTCGTCGGCCTGTGCACACAGGGCGCACGTCACCTGCCCCGACAGTGGTCACGACGGCCTCAGGCGTCTCCGCCAGCACGCGGCGTGCCAGTGCCGACGCGCCTCCGGACCCTCCGGCGCACCGAAGGGACCCTCCTCGGGCCAGACGACCACGTGGGCCATCCCCACCCCGACCGTGTGCAGGCACCCGGGGCACAGGTACTCCTTGGTCGCGGCACGCAGGTGCTGGACGTGGAACACCCGTCCGTCCGGACCCGGCTCACTGCGGGGCACCGAGTGGAGCCGGTCCGCATCGAGCTCGGGATGAGGCTCCCCCCAGGGCCGCTTGCGGGAGCGCCTGGAGCGTGGCATCAGTCCACGACCTCCCCGGCGCGCCAGACCGTGACGGGGCGGAGGTCCGCGTCCACCGCGACGACATCGCCCCGGCACCCGGGGGCGAGGCGACCGATGCGTTCGTCCCCCAGCACCCGGGCACCCTGACGGCTGGCCATGTACACGGCGTCCACCAGTGGGATCCCGGCGCGGGAGACGGCCACCCGCACGCAGTCCAGGAGGTGCGACGTGCCTCCTGCGATCGCGGTGCCACCACTCAGACGCGCGACACCGTCATGGACCGTCACCGCCTGGGGACCCAACTGGTACTCACCGTCCGCCATCCCCGCGGCGGCCATGGCGTCGGTGATGAGCACGCACTGGTCACGTCCCACGATCTCGAGGACGTCACGCACCACCGAGGGATCGAGGTGCACCCCGTCGCAGATCAGCTCCACGATCGCGCCCCGGCGCGCCGCCGCGGAGAGGAACTCCGCGATGGGGCCGGGATCCCGGTGGTGCAGGGGCCTCATCCCGTTGAAGAGGTGGGTGACCGTCGCCCGCTCGGAGCGGGCGCCGGGTGCGGCACCGAGCTCCGCGCGGGAGTAGTCCAGGGCCGCCCGCGCGTGGACGGGGTCCGAGTCGGTGTGACCCCATGACGGGAGTGCCCCGTTGCCGATGAGCACCTCGGCCACCGATCCGGGACCGTAGGCACGGGCCTTCTCCGGTGCCAGCGTCATGGTGACCGCGTGCCCCCGGGAGGCCCGCATGAGTTCCAGTGTGAGTGCCGGGTCGGGTTCGATGATGTGGGCCGGGTCCTGGGCGCCGCAGCGGGCCGAGGAGACGAAGGGACCCTCGAAGTGGATCCCGGCGAGTTCGCCCTCGTCCGCGAGGGTGGCCAGGAGGTCCGCGCTGCGCAGCAGGACCTCGGGGGCAGCGGTGACACAGGAGGCGACCAGCGAGGTCGTCCCGTGGCGGCGGTGCTCACGCACGGCGGTGAGGACCTCCTCACGGGTGGTCGCATCCGGGAAGGAGGCCCCGCCCCCGCCGTGGCAGTGCACGTCCACGAATCCGGGCAGGAACGTCAGGTCCGAGCGGGGCGTGGCGCGCACGGTCGCGGCCAGTTCACGGTCCCCCGCCCCCATCCGCTCCGCGGGACCGACGGCATGGATGCGTGCGCCGTCGAGGACGATCGCACCGTCCTCCAGGATCTCCTCCTCCAGGACGGTGCGGCCCCGCAGGACCGTGGGTTGCTCAATCACGTCCCCAATTGTGCACTCCCGTCCACCGGTGTGCACACGGGTCAGAACAGACGGGAGTCCCGGTCGTCCAGTCCCCTCATCGCGTCATAGTCCAGGAGCAGGCACTCGATGCCCCGGTCCTCCGCCAGCGTGCGCGCCTGGCGCGTGATCTCCTGGGCGGCGAAGACCCCCCTGATCTCGGCGAGGAGAGGGTCGCGTGACAGCAGTGAGAGGTACCGGGTGAGCTGTTCCACCCCGTCGACCCCTCCACGGCGCTTGACCTCGATGGCGACCGGACGGCCCCGTGGGTCGTGGACGAGCAGGTCCACGGGCCCGATGGGAGTCGGGAACTCCCGGCGCACGTGGGTCCACCCGCTCCCGAGCACCTCGGGAACCTGTGCTGCCAGGAGCTGCTGGAGGTGGGCCTCGACACCGTCCTTGACCAGTCCCGGATCCACGCCGAGGTCCTCCAGGACGTCGGCGACGACCTCGTGGACGCGGATGACCAACTGGTCCTCCCCCTTGGCGGCACGGACCGTCCACACCTCGGTGACACCATCGGCCTGCCCATCGGCATCGGGTTCGGACACGTGGAGTGTGCAGGGAGCGCTCATCCAGTTCAGCGGCTTGTAGGACCCCCCGTCGGAGTGGATGAGGACGGACCCGTCGGCCTTGAGCATGAGGACCCGTTTGGCGAGGTCGAGATGGGCGGAGAGACGACCGGAGTAGTCCACGGAGCAGGAGGCGATGACGACACGCACGGCCGCGAGCCTAACAGCCCTGCCACGCATCGCCGTCCACGGGGCGCGCCGGGCGTGGGCACACCTCAGAGATGGCGCGGGGGACCGGACTCCACCCAGGAGACGAGACCGGTGTAGGTGGAGGGTGCGATGGCGAACTCCCAGCGCTGGTCCCCCGCACTGACGCGGACCTCGAGGATGGAACCGTCGACCGCGCGGGTGAACGGGGCCGACACCTCCAGGCCACGGCGGGGAAGTGTGAACACCGGGTGGGTGGAGAACCCCACCAGTCGGTACCAGGACAGGGTCTCCACCCCGTAGTGGGCGATCCCCGAGGTCCAGCCCGACTGGGGATCCGGCCGGGCCCAGCAGCGGAAGGACCCGACGTGGGTGTCCAGGCGCCGGGCGCGCACGTTGAAGTACAGCCAGACCGCGACGGAGACGACCACGACGACGAGGAGCACCCAGACCAGCACTCCCAGGAATGTCCCCACGGCCCTCACCTCCCCCGGTGGCCGACCCGCGTCCGCGGGTCCGGCAGGTGGAGCTCCGGTGAGCGTCGCCGGAGTCCCTGATCAGGCCACACTACCGTGGTCCGCGACGACGGTGACGAAGTCGGAGTCCACCGAGACGAATCCCGAGTCCACCTGGAAGGTGACGGGCTGTCCGTCCTCGGCGTCGACGACCACCTCACCTGCGGTGAGGGTGGCGAGCAGGGGCTGACGGCGCGGCAGGATGCCCAGGGCACCGTCACTGGCCGGGACGCGCACGGCCGTGCCACGTCCGTGCCAGAGCCTCCCCTCCCGGGAGACGACCTCGACCTGGAGGATCCCGCCGGCCATCAGGCGTCCTTCTGCATCTCGTGCCACCGGCGTTCGAGGTCCTCGATGCCCCCGATGTTGAAGAAGGCCTGTTCGGGGACCTGGTCGTAGTCGCCCTCGCAGATGCGCCGGAAGGCCTCGATGGTCTCCGAGAGCGGGACGGTCGAACCCTCGACGCCGGTGAACTTCGTGGCCATGTAGGTGTTCTGCGAGAGGAACTGCTGGATCCTGCGTGCCCGGGCGACGGTGACCTTGTCCTCCTCGGACAACTCGTCGACGCCCAGGATCGCGATGATGTCCTGGAGTTCCTTGTTCTTCTGGAGGATGGCCTTGACGCGCGTGGCGACCTCGTAGTGCTCGGTCCCCACCAGCTTCGGGTCCAGGATGCGGCTCGTCGAAGTCAGCGGGTCCACCGCGGGGTACAGGCCGCGCGAGGCGATCTCGCGGGAGAGCTCCGTGGTGGCGTCCAGGTGGGCGAAGGTGGTCGCGGGTGCGGGGTCGGTGTAGTCGTCGGCCGGGACGTAGATCGCCTGCAGGGAGGTGATGGAGTGCCCACCCGCAGAGGTGATGCGCTCCTGGAGGGCGCCCATCTCGTCGGCCAGGTTCGGCTGGTACCCGACGGCGGAGGGCATGCGTCCCAGCAGGGTGGACACCTCGGAGCCCGCCTGGGTGAAGCGGAAGATGTTGTCGATGAAGAGCAGCACGTCCTGGTGCTGGACATCGCGGAAGTACTCCGCCATGGTCAGGCCCGTCAGCGCGATGCGCAGACGCGTCCCCGGCGGCTCGTCCATCTGGCCGAAGACGAGTGCGGTCTTGTCGAACACACCCGCCTCCTCCATCTCGTGGATGAGGTCATTGCCCTCACGGGTGCGCTCCCCCACACCGGCGAAGACGGAGACACCGCCGTGGTCCTGGGCGACGCGCTGGATCATCTCCTGGATCAGCACCGTCTTGCCCACGCCGGCACCGCCGAAGAGTCCGATCTTGCCGCCCTGGACGTAGGGCGTGAGCAGATCGATGACCTTGATGCCCGTCTCGAACATCTTGGTGCGGGACTCGAGCTGGTCGAAGGCGGGGGGCTGGCGGTGGATCGGCCAGCGCACCTTGACGTCGAGTTCCTCCCCGGGCCTGAGGTTGAGCACGTCGCCGGTCACGTTGAACACGTGGCCCTTGGTCACGTCACCGACCGGCACGGAGATCGGTCCGCCCGTGTCCAGGACGCGGGTGCCCCGCACGAGGCCATCGGTGGGCTTGAGCGCGATGGTGCGCACGAGGTTGTCGCCCAGGTGCTGGGCGACCTCCAGTGTCATGGTGAAGGACTCCTCACCCTCGCCCTGCCCCGAGAGGTCGACCTCCACGAGCAGTGCGTTGTAGAGCGGGGGGATCCGGTCCGGCGGGAACTCGACGTCGACGACGGGTCCGACCACCCGCGCGACGCGGCCCTCACCAGCGGTTGATGTCCTGGTCATTGTTTCCTTCTCCGTCTGCCTCGGGCTCAGCCCTTGACGAGTGCGTCGGCCCCGCCCACGATCTCGCTGATCTCCTGCGTGATCTCCGCCTGGCGGGCCGAATTCGCCAGACGCGTGTACTTGGTGATGAGGTCCTCGGCATTGTCCGTCGCCGTGTGCATGGCACGCTGGCGCGAGGCCAGCTCCGAGGCCGCGGACTGCAGCAGGACGTTGCGGATGCGGCTCTCCACGTAGAGGGGGAGCAAGGCGTCCAGCACACCCTGTGCCGAGGGGATGAACTCGTACTCCGGGAAGGCCTGGTCGGGATGGTCCACCTGGCCCAGTTCGCCCTCGCGTTCCTCGTCCGACTCCGGGGCGTCGACGACGGTGAGCGGCAGCATCTGACGCACGGCCGGGACCTGGCTCATCATGGTCCGGAAACGCGTGTAGACCAGGTGCACCTGGCACACCCCCGTGAGGAGACCCGGGTCGAGGAACCTGTCCAGCAGCTCCTTGGAGATGGAACGGACCATCTCCGGGCTCGGGGAGTCCGACTCACCCTCCCAGGAGCGCTCGATCGGGACCCCGCGGAAGCGGAAGTACTGCTGGGCGCGCCTCCCCGAGGTGTAGAGCACGGGATCCTTGCCCTCCTCGCGCAGGCGCTCCAGCAGCTTCTCGGTCTCGCGCAGCACCGTGGCGGAGTAGGCCCCCGCCATCCCGCGGTCCGACGCGATGACGAGGACGGCCACGCGCGGGGTGTCGTGACGCTCGTCCGTGAGCGGATGCCCGAGATCGGTGTGCACCGCGACCGCCGCCACCGCCTGGGTGAGCGCACGCTCGTAGGGACCCAGCTCGGTCGCGGCACGACGCGCCGCACCGATCCGGGAGGCGGCGATCATCTCCATGGCGCGGAAGACCTTCCCCAAGGTCTGCGTGGAGGCGATGCGCTGCTTGTAGACCCTCTGCTGACCGGCCACGGGTCAGGCCCTCTTCCCGGGGGTCGGCCGTTCGCGCACGATCTCTTCGCGGGAGTGCTCGGCCTCGACGTCACCCTCCGCGGGTGCGGCGCCGCCTGCGCGTCCCCCCACCCACTGGTCGTGGAAGGCGGTGACCGCGCGGCGCAGCTCCTCCTCGGTGTCGGGCTCCAGCAGTCCGGTGGAGGCGATGGTCCCCAGCACCCCGGAATGGGCGCGCAGGTGGTCGAGCAGCTGGTGCTCGAAGTCCAGCACGTCCGAGACCTCGATGTCATCGAGGAAACCATTCGTGCCCGTCCAGATGGAGGCGACCTGGTCCTCGACCCGGTAGGGCGAGTTCTGGGGCTGCTTGAGCAGCTCCATGAGCCGCTCACCACGGGTGAGCTGCTGGCGGGTGGTGGCGTCCAGGTCGGAGGCGAACATCGCGAATGCCGCCATGGACCGGTACTGGGCCAGGGTCAGCTTGAGCGTGCCCGCCACCTTCTTCATGGCCTTGATCTGCGCGTCGCCACCGACGCGGGACACCGAGATGCCCACGTCGACGGCCGGACGCTGGTCGGCGTTGAAGAGGTCCGACTGCAGGAAGATCTGTCCGTCGGTGATGGAGATGACATTGGTCGGGATGTAGGCCGAGACGTCATTGGCCTTGGTCTCGATGATCGGCAGGCCGGTCATCGAGCCACCGCCCAGCTCGTCGGAGAGCTTCGCGCAGCGTTCCAGGAGCCGGGAGTGCAGGTAGAACACGTCACCGGGGTACGCCTCGCGCCCCGGCGGACGACGCAGCAGCAGGGAGACGGCCCGGTAGGCCTCCGCCTGCTTCGAGAGGTCGTCGAAGACGATGAGGACGTGCTTGCCCTCGTACATCCAGTGCTGGCCGATCGCGGAGCCCGTGTAGGGGGCCATGTACTTGAAGCCGGCCGGGTCGGAGGCCGGGGAGGCGATGATCGTCGTGTACTCCATGGCACCGGCGTCCTCCAGCGTGGAGCGCACCGAGGCGATGGTCGAGCCCTTCTGGCCGATGGCCACGTACACGCAGCGCACCTGGCGGGAGGGATCGCCCGACTTCCAGTTCTCGCGCTGGTTGAGGATCGTGTCGATGGCGATGGCGGTCTTGCCCGTCTGCCGGTCACCGATGATCAGCTGGCGCTGGCCGCGACCGATCGGGATCATCGAGTCGATCGCCTTGAGGCCCGTCTGCAGCGGCTCGTTCACCGACTTGCGCATCATGACACCCGGTGCCTGGAGTTCCAGTGCGCGGCGCCCCGCGATGTCGGTGATCTCCCCGAGCCCGTCGATGGGACGACCCAGGGGGTCCACGGTGCGCCCGAGGTAGCCGTCACCCACCGGCACGGAGAGGACCTCGCCGGTGCGGTGGACCAGCTGCCCCTCCTCGATGCCACTGAAGTCACCGAGGACGACGGCGCCGATCTCACGGACCTCGAGGTTCATGGCCAGGCCGAGAGTGCCGTCGGCGAAGCGCAGGAGCTCGTTGGCCATGGCGCCGGGGAGGCCGTCCACACGGGCGATGCCGTCCGCGGTCTCGGTCACGTGGCCGACCTCCTCGGCCGCCACCGCCGAGGGCGCGTAGGAGTCCACGAAGGAGTCCAGTGCTGCGCGGATCTCCTCGGGACTGATGGTGAGTTCAGCCATTGGGCATTCCTTCTGTCTTCTGTGGTCGGAGTGGTGTGGGGGTCAGCGGGCCAGTGCCAGCTTCAGGCCGTCGACCTGGGTCGAGACCGAGGAGTCGACTGCGGTGTCCCCGGTGAGGAGGCGGAATCCTCCCACCAGTGACGGGTCGATCGCCACGTTGACGGTGACGTCGGAGCCGAAACGCCTCGAGACGATGCGCCTGAGGCGCTCGACCTGCGCGGTGGTCATCGGGGCTGCGGCGACGACACTGACGAGGCGCCGCTGCCGGACCTCCGCGGCGTGCTCCTCCAGGCGGCGCAGGGTGGCCAGCAGGCGTCCGTGCGAGGTCCGACCCACCGCGCGACGCAGCAGTCGCATGGTCCACACCGAGACGTGGGGGCCGAAGATCTCCTGGGCCAGGTTCGCCCGGTCGTGGCGCGTGCCCCGGCCGAGGTCGGAGAAGTCGTTGCGCAGCTCGCGGTTCCTGCCGAGGAACTCCCGGACCTGGAAGAGCTCCTCCTCGACGGTGGCGATGGTGTCGTGGTCCACGGCGTCGTCCAGGGTGGCCCAGATGCCCAGGACCTCGAGTGCGTCGTGGAGGTCCATGGGATCCGACCAGTGTCCCGACACCAGGGCATCGACGACCTCGAGGGTCTCCGGCCTCACGTGGGGGGCGAGCAGGTCGTGCGCCAGGGCGACACGGTCGGCCACCTCACGTGCCGGGTCCGTGAACGCCCCACGCAGACGCACGTCGGTGCGCGCGATGTCGGAGAGACCGAAGAGGTCCTCCGCCACCCTCATCGCCGGGGTGGACCCCGCGACGAGGGCATCGCGCAGGACCTCCCGCGCGTGGGTCAGTGTGGCCTCGCTGGCGGCGCGCATCAGCGCTCGACCCCACCGGGGACGGAGGCGGAGTCCTGCTCGAGCTCGTCGAGGAAGCGGTCCACGACACGGGCGGAGAGGGCCGTGTCCTTGAGCTGCTCACCGACGATCTTCTCGGCCAACTCGGTGGCAAGCAGACCGACGTCCGCACGCAGCGAGATCTCCGCGGCCTGACGCTCGGCGGCGATCTGGCGCTGGGCACCCTCGAGGATGCGCTGCGACTCCGTGCGGGCCTCCTCACGGGCGTCCGCCAGGATGCGTCTGGCGTCCTCGGTGGCACGCTCACGCGTGTTCTGCGCCTCGGCATTCGCCTGCCGCATCATCTCCTCGCGCTCACGCGCGGCCAGGGAACGGTCCTCCTGGGCCTTCTCCGCGGCTCCGAGGCCTTCCTCGATCTTCGCCTCGCGCTCGTCGAGCAGGGCGTAGATGCGGGGCAGGGCGAACTTGCCGACGACCAGGAGGATCGCCAGCAGGATGAGGGCCGCGTAGAAGATCTCGCCCAGAGGGGGCAGGACCACCTGGATGCCGTCGACGGATCCCTCCGCCGCGGCCTGTGCAACGAGAGAGGTCATGATCACACGATGAAGGTGAGGACGAACCCGATCAGACCGAGCGCCTCGACGAGGGCTGCACCGATGATCATGTTCGTGAAGAGCCTGGAGGAGACCTCGGGCTGGCGGGCCGTGGCCTCCTGGGTCTTGCCCACCAGGATGCCGATACCGATGCCGGGGCCGAGCGTCGCGAGGCCGTACCCGATGGTGGCGATGGAACCAGTCATGTGTGTCTTTCCTTTTCTTGTGGCGTCGGAACCGACGTCAGTGGGTGGTCGATCAGTGGCTCTCGACCGACATCTTGATGTACACGGTGGTGAGCACCGCGAAGATGTAGGCCTGCAGGGCGGCAATGAAGATCTCGAAGAGGGTCACCACCACTGCTGCCGCACCGGTGAGGACGGCAATGCCCTTCATGCCTGAGGAGGCGGCGAGCATTGCGGAGGTCCCGAAGTAGGTCATGGCCAGCAGGAAGTGACCCGACACCATGTTCGCCAGGAGTCGGATCGCCAGGGTTGCCGGACGCACGATGAAGGTCGAGAAGAACTCGATCGGGGTGATCAGCAGGTAGATGGCCTTGGGCACGCCCGGGGGGAAGAGCTGGGAGACCAGGAACTTCCCCGCGCCGTGGGCCTTCACGCCAGCGGTGATGAAGCCGACGTAGGCGAGGACGGCGAAGACCAGGGGCACAGCCATCACTGAGGAGGCCGCGATGTTGATGCCCGGCAGGGTGCCCGTGAGGTTCATCCCGAGGACACCGATGAAGATGACCCCGATCAGCGGGGCGTAGCGTCTGCCGCGGGCCTCCCCCAGCATGTCGATGCAGATGCTGCGTCGCACGAACTCCGCGAGGAGCTCCAGGACCTGCTGTCCGCGGGTGGGGACCAGACGCAGACGCGAGGCCGCGATGCCGAGCAGCAGGCAGACGACGACGCCCACGAGCACCCTCGCCAGGGTGATCCTGTTGAAGGAGAAGAAGGTGCCGTCCCCGAAGATGGGGGTGGGGAAGAAGTCGTTGACGCTGGGGCGGTGGGCACCCTCGGTCATCGCGGGCCAGAAGGTGGCGGCGATGACGACGAGGAGGATCCCGACGGTGATCCAGTACCAACGCGGTTTCGAGTGGGTGCGGACGCCTGTGGTCTCTCCCGCACTGGTGAGTGTGGACAGGGTGTCCTCCCGATGTCGTCTGTCTGGCGTCGTTGACTGGCGTCGTCCCACGTTCGGTGCCCCGTGGGGCGACCCCATGCTAACAGCCAATCCGGACCGTGGTGGACATCGTGCCACCTGCTGTCGGGCTCAGGCGCCGCCCTCGTCCCCCGAGGTCTCGCCGCCCCGCTGCAGGGGCACGACAGCGGGCACGCGGGCACGCAGGAACGCCCAGACCTCGCACCCCAGCGTGACGACGACCACGACCACCACGCAGATCCCCACCGGACGGACGTCCACGTCGGCCGCACGGGCCCCCAGCAGGGCTGCGGCGACGACGGCCACCTTGGCCACGTACCCCCCGGCGACCCACACGAGCAGGGTCTCGGGACCCGCCGCGGCCCGGGACACGGTCAGCCACGTCATGGACACCAGTGCCGCGGTGGCTGCCACGGCCACCAGGGCGGAGACCCACGGCCGACCCGGGGCGAGCGCCCCCCAGAGCAGTTCGAGGCCCACGGCCACGAGGCCGGCCAGCACCAGGGTGCGTCGCAGGCCCGCGACGGCCCGGTGCACGGACCCGTGCAGGACGACGGGGTCGGCCCCGTGCGCGTCAGTCATGGTCGCCTCCTGGTCGAACGGGTGCCGGGGGAGGCGGTCCGGCATGGGCCGCCCTGCTCCTGCCGGGGAACTCCGAGGCGGTCAGCACCATCACCACGCCGGCCACCGGGAGCGCGAGGGAGAGCACCCGCCCCAGGGGGAAGACGAGCAGGGCGACCGCTGACAGCGCCACCACCGCCGTCCACAGGTACAGGATGACGACGACGCCGCGGTGCGTGTGTCCGCGGGCCAGGAGTCGGTCGTGGAAGTGGGTCCGGTCGGCGTGGAAGGGACTCCTGCGCTGGGCCATGCGCCGCACGCTCGTGACCACCAGGTCCCCCAGGGGCACGACGATGACCGCCAGTGGCAGCAGGATGGGCAGCAGGCCCGCCAGGACCTGCTGGCTGCCCAGCACCGCCGGGTCGATCTGCCCGGTGACGATGATGCCGGCAGCTGCCAGGACCAGGCCCAGGGTCTCGGCACCGCCTCCCATCATGATCGAGGCGGGGTGGAAGTTGAACCACAGGAAGCCCGCGCAGACACCCGCCAGGGTGACCACCACCACGGAGGCGGTCGTCGCGTAGGAGGCCGCGCCCATGAGTCGTGTGAGCAGGTAGGAGTAGGCGAAGAAGGCCACGGCGCCGATGCCCACCACTCCGGCGGCCAGGCCGTCCAGTCCGTCGATGAAGTTCACGGCATTGATGATGGCCACCACCACGATGACGGTGACGAACAGCGACAGACGCGAGGAACCGATCGTCAGCCCGAAGACCGGGAAGCTCACCAGCTGCACACCGTTGGCCGCCATGAGCCCGACGATGAGCATCTGGCCGGCCAGCTTCGTGTACCAGTCCAGCTCCAGGAGGTCGTCGACCACCCCCAGCACGCACATGGCGGCGGCACCCCCCATGACCGCCCAGGGCACCGAGGTGGCGAAGACGGGGGCCATGTAGGGGATGCGACTGCCCAGGAGGAGCGCGATGAGGAGGCCCGCCGTCATCGCCACACCGCCCATGCGTGGCACCGGGGCCGCCTGGATGTCGCGCGAGCGCAGCTCCGGGACGATCCCCCAGCGCAGGGACACCCAGCGCACCAGTGGCGTCAGCAGGGCGGTGGCGCCCATCGCCACCAGCATCAGCAGCAGGTAGACCTTCATGGGTGGGGTGCGCTCCCGGGGTTCGGTCGGTTCGGGTGGTGTGTCCCGGCGTGGTCGGGAGCGGAGGTGCGAGGAGGGACGAGGGCGGGGCCGACTCAGGCCGGGGGGAGGATCTCCTCCCCCGCGTCCGCGGAGAGGACGGCCAGGGGGATCGTCCCCAGGCGGATCGCGCGAGGACGCCCGTGGGCGAGGTCGATGATGGTCGAGGGCGTGGAGCCCGGTGTGGGCCCACCGTCGAGGTAGTCGGCGACGAGGTCACCGAAGGCGTCCCGGGCGGCCGCGACATCGGTGGCGGGGGACCGTCCGGTCAGGTTCGCGGAGGTCACTGCCAGGGGACCCGTGGCCCGCAGGAGCTCCAGGACCACCGGGTGGTCGGGCATGCGCAGGGCCAGGGTGCCCCCGGTCTCACCCAGGTCCCAGCCGAGGTCCGGGCGCGCCGTGAGGATGAGTGTCAGCCCGCCGGGCCAGTGTGCCGCAGCCAGGCGCCGCGCAGTGTCGGGCACGTCCACGCAGAGGTGGTCGACCGTGTCCGTGTCGGCCACGAGGACGGGGGGCGGCATCTGCCGTCCCCTCCCCTTCGCGGCGAGCACGGCCGCCACGGCGGCCGGGTCATGGGCGTCGGCACCGATCCCGTAGACGGTGTCGGTGGGCAGGACCACCAGGCGGCCGGCGCGGACGTCGGCGACGACGGTGGCGAGGTCACGGGCAGGGAGCCCGTGCGTGCAGTCGATGTTGCGTGGGGCACTCACACCCCCATTCTCACACGTGGCCGGGACCGCCTGCCGGTGGGCCCGCTGGTGCGCCCGTGGTGTCGACGTGGACGGTGCCGTCCGCGCACCGGGTGTGGAGGGGTCGTCGTCGGCGGGCTCCGTCGGGGGCAGCCCGACGAGGGCGGCCCGGGCACGCAGCATCCGGTCCCGGCCCGAGAGGTCCACCAGGGTCTCGGCACCCACCAGGCCCGCGGCCGTGGCGACCGCGCGCATCTGCGAGGACTGGGACTCGGCGTGCTCCACCACGACCACCCCCCCGGGTCGCAGCAGGGCGGCCGCACGGTTGACGATGCCGCGGGGCACGACCATCCCGTCCTCCCCGCCCCCGTACAGCGCCGTCTCGGGATCGGCGAGGGCCTCCTCCTGGGTGGGCACCTCCGCGGAGGGCACGTAGGGAGGGTTGGACACGACCACGTCGACGGTGCCGTCCATGTCCGCCAGGGCCGAGGTGGCGTCCCCCGCCACCAGCTCCACCGCCCCGGGCGCCAGGGCCGCGATGTTCTCGCGCGCGAGGGCCAGGGCCTCGGGCGCCAGCTCGACGGCGACCACCCGGGCAGCGGGCACCTCGGTGGCCACGGCCAGTGCGATCGCGCCGGACCCCGTGCAGAGGTCCACGACGACGGGTTCGTGTCCGCGGACCGCGCGCGCTGCCTCGATGGCCTCCCCCGCCACCGACTCGGTCTCCGGGCGCACCACGAACACCCCGGGCCGTGCGCGGAGTGTCAGTCCCCGGAACCACATCCGCCCCACGATGTGCTGGAGGGGCGTGTGGTGGCGCCTGCGGGCCACCCCGGTGCGGAATCGCTCAGCTGCCCGGGCCCCGACCGGGTCGGGAGCCGCCCACAGGGAGTCGACGCCGAGCGCCCACTCCAGGAGGATGCGCGCCTCCTGGGCGGGGTCCGCGCCCTCACACCCCCGCAGGCGCATGCGCGCCCACGCCAGGAGCTCGCCCTGGCGGTAGCCGCTGGACCGACGCGGTCCCCCCGGCGCGGCGTCGCCCCCGTCGGAATGGCCCCACCCGGTCCGGTCCCCCTCCGTGCGGGCTCCCCCGGCGTGGTCGGGGGTGCCGGGCGGGACCGTGGTGTTCATCGCTGCGAGGCCCGTGCCAGCCGGGCCGCCTCGTCGGCCTCCACGGCGGAGGCGATGACGGGCCCGAGTGCCCCGTCGAGGACCTGGTCGAGGTTGTGGGCCTTGAACCCGGTCCGGTGGTCGGCCACGCGGTTCTCGGGGTAGTTGTAGGTGCGGATGCGCTCGGAGCGGTCCACGGTGCGCACCTGGGACAGTCTCTGCGCGGAGGCCTCCGCCTCCCGCCTGGCCCGGGCCTCCGCCGCGAGGCGGGAGGCGAGCACCCGCAGGGCGGCGTCCTTGTTCTGCAGCTGGGACTTCTCGTTCTGCATGGACACGACGATCCCGGTGGGCAGGTGGGTGATGCGCACGGCGGAGTCAGTCGTGTTCACGGACTGGCCCCCGGGCCCGGAGGAGCGGTAGACGTCGATGCGCAGGTCGCCCGGGTCGATGCGGACCTCCTCGTCGTCCTCCACCTCGGGCATGACGAAGACCCCCACCGCGGAGGTGTGGATGCGACCCTGGGACTCCGTGACGGGGATGCGCTGGACGCGGTGGACGCCGCCCTCGTACTTGAGGTGGGCCCACACGCCCTCCTCCGGGGCCGGGTTGCCCCGGGAACGGATGGCCAGTGTGACGTCCTTGGACCCGCCGAGCTCCGTGGGGGTGGAGGAGAGTTCGGTGACCGTCCAGCCCATGGACTCCGCGTAGCGCTGGTACATGCGGGCCAGGTCGGCGGCGAAGAGGGCGGACTCCTCCCCGCCCTCCCCCGCCTTGACCTCGAGGATGACGTCGGAGGCGTCGTCGGGGTCCCGGGGGACGAGGATCTGGACCAGTGCGTCGTGTGCCGCCGTCACCTCCGCCTCCAGGGCCGGGACCTCCTCGGCGAAGGAGGGGTCCTCGGCGGCCAGCTCGCGGGCTGCGACGAGGTCGCCCTCGGCAGCGGCCAGCCGGCGGTGTGCGGCGACCACCCGTCCGAGTTCGGCGAAGCGGCGCCCCAGTCTGCGCGCGCGTGCCCGGTCGCGGTGGACGTCGGGTGCGGCCAGCGCCGCCTCGACCTGCCCGTACTCCTCGAGCAGGGGGGCGACGGCTGCGAACTCGTCCCTCGACGCCATGGTGTGTCCTCCTGGGTGGTCCGGGATCCGGTGGGCGTACACGTCGGCGCCGGTGACCTCGGGGGTCACCGGCGCCGGGTGGTGTGGCTACTTGGACGGCTTGACGCGCTTGCCGTAGCGCGCCTCGAAGCGAGCGACGCGACCGCCGGTGTCCATGAGCTTCTGCTTGCCCGTGTAGAACGGGTGGCACGCCGAGCAGACGTCGACGCGCATGACGCCCGACTTGATGGTCGAGCGGGTGTGGAACTGGTTGCCGCAGGTGCACGTGACGAGGGTGTCGACGTACTCGGGGTGGATCCCCTTCTTCATGGTGTCTCCTTAAGGATTCGAGGATGCCGGGTCCCCCGGGGCAGGTGCCCACGCGTGGTGCTCGGGGGTGAACCGGGACCGTGTGGCATTCTGCCACGCGGCGGGTCCGGGGTCCATGCGGTTGCGCCCGTGGCGCAGTGACCTGCCCGACACCGACGCGACCCGTCGCGGGCGCCGGGCACACGGTCCGAACCGTGACCCCGGGGACCGGACGCGCCAGAGGTCCGCCACGGTACAGTGGCCACCCGGCCGGGACGCCCGGGCCGGCCCAGGACACCGGAGGTCCCCCGCATGCGCATCGCCGTCCCCACCGAGGTCAAGAACAACGAGTTCCGCGTCGCGGCCACTCCCGAGATGGTCCACGAGCTCACCGCCCGTGGTCACGAGGTCCTGGTCCAGCAGGGCGCGGGAGTCGGCTCCGGCATCTCCGACGAGGACTTCGCCGCCGTCGGCGCCACCCCGGTGCCCACGGCGGAGGAGACCTGGGCGGGGGCCGACCTGGTCCTCAAGGTCAAGGAGCCCGTCGCCTCGGAGTACCCCCTCCTGCGTCCCGACCTCACCCTCTTCACGTACCTCCACCTGGCCGCCGACCGTCCCCTCACCGATGCCCTCCTGGCTGCCGGGACCCGCGCGATCGCCTACGAGACGGTGCGGGAGACGGACGGGTCCCTGCCCCTCCTCATCCCGATGTCGGAGATCGCCGGCAGGTTGTCGCTGACCGTCGCCGCCTACCACCTCATGAAGGACGAGGGCGGGGCCGGGCTGCTCCTGTCGGGTGTGCCCGGGACCCCGCGTGGACGTGTCGTCGTCATCGGTGCGGGCACCGCCGGGGAGAACGCGGTCGCCATGGCGGTCGGCGCCCGCGCCGACGTCACCGTCCTGGACATCGACGCCGCCCGGTTGCGGGCCGTGGAGGCCCGACACCCCGGGGCGGTCACCACGCTCGTCTCCTCCAGGCCGACCATCGCCCGGGCCGTCGCGGACGCCGACGTGGTCATCGGATCGGTGCTCGTCCCCGGTGCCCGGGCGCCGAAGCTGGTCACGGACGAGATGGTCGCCACCATGCGGCCCGGCTCGGTCCTCGTCGACATCGCCATCGACCAGGGGGGCTGTTTCGAGGGATCGCGACCCACCACGCACGACGCCCCCACCTTCCCGGTGCACGACGCCACCTACTACTGCGTGGCCAACATGCCCGGGGCCGTCCCGCGCACTGCCACCGCCGCCCTGACCTCGGCGACCATGCGCCACGTCCTGCACCTGGCGGACCGGGGGATCACCGGGGCGGTGGAGACCTCCGCACCGCTCGCCCGGGGCGTCAACACCTGGGACGGCCACCTGGTCAACGCGGCCGTCGCCCGCGCCCTCGACCTGGCGGCCACACCGCTGGGCGAGTTCCTGGACGTCTGACGGGGCGGCCGGCGGGCACCCTGCCCGCACGCGCCCGGCCCGGACACGCCCGGGGCCCGCGTGCCGACGGGTGGCGCCCACCGGACCCACCCCCCACGCACGACGCCCCCGGGGAGCCGATCGGCCACCCGGGGGCGTCGCCCTCGTACGCGCGGGGTCAGTCCGCGTTCGGGGTCGTCTTCTGGACGAGCATGAGGAACTCGGCGTTGGACTGCGTCTCCTTGAGCTTGCCGAGGATGAGCTCGAGGGCGCTCTGCTGGTCGAGGGTGCCGAGCACGCGGCGCAGCTTCCACATGATCCGCAGCTCCTCGGGCTTGAAGAGCATCTCCTCGCGACGCGTGCCGGAGGCGTTGACGTCGATGGCCGGGAAGATGCGGCGCTCCGCGAGCTGGCGCGAGAGGCGCAGCTCCATGTTGCCGGTGCCCTTGAACTCCTCGAAGATCACCTCGTCCATCTTCGAGCCGGTCTCCACCAGCGCCGAGGCGATGATCGTCAGGGAGCCGCCCTCCTTGAGGTTGCGGGCCGCGCCGAAGAACTTCTTGGGCGGGTAGAGCGCGCCGGCGTCCACACCACCCGACAGGATGCGACCCGAGGCCGGGGCCGCCAGGTTGTAGGCGCGCGAGAGACGCGTCAGGGAGTCGAGGAGCACCACGACGTCCTGGCCGAGCTCCACCAGGCGCTTGGCACGCTCGATGGCGAGCTCCGCGACGACGGTGTGGTCGGCGGCGGGGCGGTCGAAGGTCGAGGCGATGACCTCGCCCTTGACGATCGAGCGCATGTCCGTGACCTCCTCGGGGCGCTCGTCGACGAGGACGACCATGAGGTGGACCTCGGGGTTGTTGATCTCGATGGCCTTGGCGATCTGCTGGATGACCATCGTCTTGCCGGCCTTCGGCGGGGAGACGATGAGACCACGCTGGCCCTTGCCGATCGGGGCGACCAGGTCGATGACGCGGGGGGTGAAGGCCTTCGGGGAGGTCTCCATGCGCAGCTGCTCGGTCGGGTAGAGCGGGGTCAGCTTGCCGAACTCCCGGCGGCGCTGGGCGTCCTCGATGGACATCCCGTTGACGGTGTCGACGCGGACCAGGGCGTTGAACTTCTGGCGCTGGCGCTCGTTCTCGCGCGGCTGGCGCACGGCCCCGGAGACCGCGTCACCGGAGCGCAGGCCCCAGCGCCGCGCATTGCCCAGGGTCACGTACACGTCGTTCGGACCGGGCAGGTAGCCGGAGGTCCGCACGAAGGCGTGGTTGTCCTGGATGTCGACGATGCCGGCGATGGGGGCCAGGACGTCGTCCTCGCGGACCTCCGGCTCGGCGTCGCGCTGGCGCTCCTGGCGGTTGCCCTGCTGGTCGCGGCGGTCATTGCGGTCCCCGCCCCGGTCACGGTCGCGTCCGCGGCGACGCGAGTTGCGCTCCCGCCGGTTGCGCGGGCGCTGACCGGCGCCGTCACCTTCGGGCAGCTCGATCTGGTCGAGGTCACGGGGGTGCTCCTCGTGACGGGACCCGTCCCCGTCCTCGCGGCGGGTGCGCTGGCCACGGTCGCGGTCACGCTCGTGGCGGGACTCGACGGCGGAACGCTCCTGGCGCTCGGCGCGTTCGGGACGCTCCGCGCGCTGGTGCCGCGAGGGCACGTCGGAGTGGCGCTCGGCGTCGAGCTCCTGGGCGACGGCCGCACGCACGTCCAGGGCGGGCGTCGACCCGGACTGCTCGGTGGTCTCCTCGTGGGTGTCCACGTTGCGGGCAGCGCGCCCACGCCCGCGACCGCGGGCGGGGACCGTCGAGGCGGTGGGATCGGCGGCGGGCTCCTCGGAGCCGGAGGTGCCGCGGGATGCGGCGGGGAGGTCGAGGACGATCTCCTCGGGGTCGATGGTGCCCGTCGTCGCCGCACGGCGACGGCGCGGGGCGCGACGCTGCGGGGCGGCCCCGTCGCCACCCGTGCTCGTCGACGACCCGGCGCCGCTGGGTGCGGACGCCGACTGGGCAGCAGCAGGGGCGGGAGCGGGAGCTCCCTGGGAGTCCGAGCGTGCCGAGGAGATGGCCCCGACGAGGTCGGACTTGCGCATCTTGGAGGTGCCCTTCAACCCCATCTGCGAGGCAACGGCCTGCAGTTCCGCCAGCTTCATGGCGGAGAGGGGGGTGGAGTCGGCACCAGAGGTGTGATCCATGCTCACTGATGATCCTCACTAGGTTGCCCGTTCGGGCATGTGATGTCCCCACTGCGTGACGCAGGAATGGGGGTGCGCGACGGAAACGCTGTCGCGCGGGGGGAGGGATTGCCGGAAGGATCGGCAGGGCCGCGAGGCGGCCGTTGGACCAATAGTAGCAACCCGGAGTGCTCACGTGTCATCCCCTGTGCCTCCGGGTGGACCCGGTGAGCACAACATCACACCCCGGGGCCGGGCAGAGGTGACGGGTCGACGTCCTCCACGCGCCCACTGCGACACCCGTCGCCGCACCGCGGGTGCCTGGACGTGTCAGCCGCGGGAGCCCGCCAACCTGCCCCGCGTCTGGCGCACACCGTGGGGGTCGACGTCCAGGCGGTGGACCGCCCATCCTGCCTGGCGGGCCTGGACCAGCACCGTCTCCGGGACGGTCTCCAGGCTCAGCACGGTCGGCCCGGCACCCGAGACGACGGCGGCGAGACCGGCGTCGCGCAGCCAGTCGACCAGCGCGAGGGACTGCGGCATGGCACTGCGTCGGTACTCCTGGTGGAGCCGGTCGCGGGTGGCCTCCATGAGCAGTGCGTGCGCGTCCGGGAGGGCGGGTGACCCGGCCCCGGTGCCTGTCCCCTCCGCACCCGACCCGGCACCCAGGGAGAGGCTCCCCGCGCCGGTCCCCGCTCCGGCCAGCAGTGCCGCCAGGAGCGCAGCACGTGAGGCGTTGTAGGCCGCGTCGTGGTGGTCCACCCGCGAGGGCAGCGCCGCACGCGCCGCGGAGGTCGCCAACTCGAAGTCGGGGACGAACGCCACCGGGGAGATGATGGCGGGCGGGTCCAGGCGCAGTGCCCCGGACCGTCCCCGTTCGCACCAGGCCACGGTCGCACCACCCAGGACCGCAGGAGCCACGTTGTCGGGATGGCCCTCCACGTCCGTGCCGATCTCGAGCAGCTCGTCGGCACCCAGGACCTCGGGGTCCCCCACCAGTGCACGGGCCAGGGCCAGTCCCGCGATGATCGCGGAGGCCGACGAGCCCAGCCCGCGGCCGTGGGGGATGCGGTTCGTGCAGTGCATGCGGATGCCCACCTGGGGCGCCCCCACCCGGTCCAGGCCGAGCCTGAGCGAGCGCACGACCAGGTTGTCCTCGTCCTCGGGGACGTGACCGGCTCCCTCGCCCTCCACGACCACGGAGGTCCGACCCGTCGTGGCGTGCACGGACACGTCGTCGTGGAGACCCAGGGCGAGTCCCACGGAGTCGAAGCCGGGGCCCAGGTTCGCGCTGGTGGCCGGGACGGACACGGCCACGAAGTCATCTCGCAATTGCACGCGGCAATCCTCCGGACGTGGATGGTGCGGGAACGGTGGGCGCCCCGCCTGGTCGAGGGGTTCCCTCAGTGCAGACCGAGGGCGGCGGCGACCTCGACGATGTCGGGGCTCACGACGGTGGCCTCCACCTCGCCGCCGCCGGGCAGCCCGCCCAGCGCGGTCTTCGTGTCCTTGAGGCCGTTGCCGGTCACCGTGCACACGATGGTCGCACCTCCGGGCACCTCGCCCGCCTCGGCGGCCTGGAGCAGACCGGCGACGGAGGCAGCGGAGGCGGGCTCGACGAACACGCCGACCTCACCGGCCAGGAGCTGTTGGGCGGCGAGGATCTGCTGGTCACTGACTGCGGTGATCCGGCCACCGGAGTCGTCCCGCGCGGCCACGGCGTAGTCCCAGGACGCCGGGAAGCCGATCCGGATCGCGGTGGCGAGCGTCTCGGGGGCGTCGATGGGGTGGCCGGCGACGAAGGGGGCCGCACCGGCGGCCTGGACGCCCCACATGCGCGGGACCTTCGTGGCGACCGGGTCCAGGCGCTGCCAGGAGTCCCCCATGGTGGTGGCCACGCTGCGTCCCGCGTACTCGTTGTAGCCCATCCAGTAGGCGGAGATGTTGCCGGCGTTGCCCACGGGCAGGACGTGGATGTCGGGGGCGTCGCCCAGGGCGTCGACGATCTCGAAGGACGCCGTCTTCTGGCCCTGCAGACGGTAGGGGTTCACCGAGTTCACCAGGGCGACGGGGTAGGCCTCGGTCAGCTTGCGCACGACCCTCAGGGAGTCGTCGAAGTTGCCGTCGACCTGGATGAGGTGCGCCCCGTGCATGACGGCCTGGGCGATCTTGCCGGCCGCGATCTTCCCGGCGGGCAGGATCACCGCGCACTCCAGACCGGCCGCCACCGCGTAGGCGGCCGCCGAGGCGGAGGTGTTGCCCGTGGAGGCGCAGGCGATCATGCGGGTGTCGGTCGCTGCGATCTTGGAGACCGCCATGGTCATGCCGCGGTCCTTGAAGGAGCCGGTGGGATTGGCGCCCTCGACCTTGACCCACACCTCGGCACCGACACGGCGCGAGATCGCGGGAGCCTCGACGAGGGGGGTGCCGCCCTCGAGGAGCGTGACCACCGGGTCGGTGGGCTCCAGGGGGAGCCGCTCGGAGTACTCGCGCAGGAGTCCCTGCCACTGGTGGGCCATGTTCAGTCGCCTTCCATACGGATCGTCGAGGCCACCTCACGGACGGCCGGGGACTGGGAGAGTGCGTGCGCGACGGCCTGCAGGTCCGCCTCGCGTGCCACGTGGGTGGCGATGACGATGACCGCCTGGCCGATGCCCTGCCCGTCACGCTGGTGGACGGACTGGATGGACACGCCGTGGCGGGCGAAGATGTTCGCCACCTCGGAGAGGACCCCGAGGCGGTCCTCGACGCGCAGACGCATCTGGTAGCGCGTGCGCGCCGACCCCGGGTCGAGGATCGGCAGGTGGGCGTAGACGGACTCACGGGGGGCGTGGCCGCCGTGGACCCGGTGGGAGGCCGCGGCCACCACGTCGGAGAGCACGGCGGAGGCGGTGGGGGCCCCACCGGCGCCCTGCCCGTAGAACATCAGGCGCCCGGCCGCCTCACCCTCCACGACCACGGCGTTGAAGGCCCCGTTGACGGAGGCCAGGGGGTGGTCGAGGGGGACGAGGGCGGGGTGGACACGCACCGCGACGCCCTCGTGCCCGTCCTCCCCGATGCGCCGCTCGGCGATGGCCAGCAGCTTGACGGCCCGGCTGAAGAAGGCGGCCTCCCTCATGTCCTCCGCGGTGAGGGAGGTGATGCCCTCCACCGCGACGTCGTCGATGCCGACACGTGTGTGGAAGGCCAGCGACGCCAGGATCGCGCACTTCGCGGCCGCGTCCAGGCCCTCGACGTCGGCGGTGGGGTCGGCCTCGGCGAAGCCCAGCTCCTGGGCCCGGGCGAGCGCATCCGCGTAGCTGGCTCCCTCCGTGGCCATGGCGTCGAGGATGAAGTTGGTGGTGCCGTTGACGATGCCCAGGACCCGGGTGACGCGGTCCCCGGCCAGGGACTCGCGCAGGCCGTAGACCACCGGGACGGCACCGGCGACGGCGGCCTCGTAGTAGAGGTCGGCATCGGAGGCGGCAGCGGCCTCGTAGAGCTCCGGGCCGTGGGCCGCCAGGAGGGCCTTGTTGCCCGTGACCACCGAGATGCCCTGCCGCAGGGCGCGCAGCACGTACGTGCGCGCGGGCTCGATGCCCCCGATCAGCTCGATGACCAGGTCACGCCCGTCGATCGCCTCGGCGGCGTCGGTGGTGAGCAGGCCGGGGTCGAGGGGCACGTCGCGGGGCGCGTCGGGGTTGCGCACGAGCACCTTGACGACCTGCAGTCGCGCCCCGGCCCGGGCCGCGAGGTCCTCACCCTGCTCCTGCAGGATCCGGATCACCTGGGAGCCGACGGTCCCCGCCCCGAGCACCGCGATGTCCAGGGTGCGTTCCGTTTCCGCCACGTGGGTCTCCTCCAGGGTTCCGGGGGCGCCGCCGGGGGCGCATGATGACGACGAGTCTAGGGCGCGGTCCCGGGCCGGGCGGGCCGGTCCGCCCTGTGGCCGTCCGCGACACCGCAGCGGCGCACGGGGGCGTCCCGACCGGCCGGGTCACCCGCCAGTGTCCTTCCGTCCCCTCCCCCACACCGGTCCCTCCCGCGCGGGCACCCACCGTGGGCCCGCCACGGGTGCCGGCAGCACTCAGTGCGTCAGGCTGACGACCACGCCGGTCACGAGCGGCGCCAGCGAGAGGACCAGCCCGACGATGTTGAGTCGCAGGTTGTCGCGCATGATCGCCAGGTACTCCCGCAGGACCGCCGTGGGCCAGTAGTACCGGGCCGTCGTCGACCCGACCGCGTATCCGGGCAGACCGATGGCGCGCATGAGGAGGGCGGCACGGAAGGCGTGGAAGGAGTTGGTCACCACGGCCACACGGTGCACCTCCCCGCGCGAGGCGAGCAGGCGTGCGGAGCACACGAGGTTCTCACGGGTGGTCGTCGAGACGCGCTCGAGGAGCATGTCGCCCTCGTCCAACCCCCGTGAGCGGGCGTAGGCGGCCATGGCATCGGCCTCGGGGAGCGGCTCGTCGGCTCCCTGCCCTCCCGACATGACGAGGACGGGGCGGGCACCCTCCTGGAGCGGGCGGTCCCTCCACTCGATGCCGCGGTCGATGCGGCTGCGCAGCAGGGGCGTCACCTCTCCGTCCCGCAACCCCGCACCCAGCACGACGACCGCGTCGACCGGGGGCCCGAACCGACGGGTCAGGATCCCGTAGAGCCAGGACCACAGGAGGTAGGCGATGAGCCCGTAGCCGCACCACCCGATGGGCAGTGCCAGCAGCATCAGGTAGACCAGCACCCCCATTTGCTCAGCCAACAGTGAGACCACCCCCACGGCCACGTAGCCCAGGATGGCCACACCCAGGACGAGCGACAGCATGTGTGCCGGGGAGCGGCCCTCCCTGCGCACCACGGTGAGCCCGTTGAGGACCAGGAGCACACCGAGAGCGACCACCGACACGCCCACCACGATGAGAACTCCGAGGAGGACCCAGCCATCGGCCTGTGTGTCAGGGAGTGCCGTGTCCAGACCTTGGAGCACACCACCGAATGCGAGGAGGGCGAGCATCGTCAGACCCGTGAGCAGGTAGACGCCGGTGCGCAACTTGCGGGGGTCGAGCAAAGCGGACACCACGAAGACGGCGAGGACCACCAGGACCGGGACGAAAGCTTCCACCCGGTCATCCTAGGGTCCGGGCCACCCGCCCTCGTCGGCAGGGCACCGACACCGGGCGGCACACCTGACGACCCGGTCGGACATCGGGGAGAGCGGGCCCACGACGACCTGTCCCGGGGACGCAGGCGGGACGGTCGACCCCCTCCGTCGGGACCTTGTACCCATGTCCCGTGTGACCCGCATATCAAACGTCTACCATTGAGAGATAGGCCATAGGTCCGCCCTCGTCGGGATCTGGCCGGATCCGCACCCGCGACGGACAATGGATGACAGATGCCCACCCGGCACCAATGGGGAGGCCACCGGGCCCCCTCAACGGACCCCCGATCGGGGGTCCGGAGATACTGAGAAGAGGGATCATGACCACCCAGATGACCGCTCCGGCAGAGGCGACGGCGGATCCGTGGCGCGGATTCACCACCGGCCCGTGGGCCGAGGGCATCGACGTCCGAGACTTCATCCAGCGCAACTACACCCCGTACACGGGTGACGCGTCATTCCTCTCCGGGCCCACCGAGAAGACCCTGAGGGTGTGGGACCACCTGGAGAAGAAGTACCTCTCCGAGGAGCGCAAGCGCCGCGTCTACGACGTGGACACCCACACCCCCGCCGACGTCGACGCGTTCGGCCCCGGGTACATCTGCGAGGACGACAACGTGATCGTCGGACTGCAGACGGACGTCCCCCTCAAGCGGGCGATGATGCCCAACGGCGGGTGGCGCATGGTCGAGACCGCCATCAAGGAGGCCGGCAAGGAGCCCGACCCCGAGGTCAAGAAGATCTTCACGAAGTACCGCAAGACCCACAATGACGCGGTCTTCGACATCTACACCCCGCGCATCCGCGCAGCCCGCTCCTCCCACATCATCACCGGCCTGCCCGACGCCTACGGCCGCGGCCGCATCATCGGCGACTACCGCCGCGTGGCCCTCTACGGGGTCGACGCACTGATCGCCGCCAAGAAGGTCGACAAGGACAAGGTCGCCGCCCAGCCCTTCTCCGAGCACTGGGCCCGCTACCGCGAGGAGCACTCCGAGCAGATCAAGGCGCTCCAGAAGCTCAAGAACATGGGAGCTGCCTACGGCTTCGACCTCTCCCGGCCCGCGGCGACGGCCCAGGAGGCCGTGCAGTGGACGTACTTCGGCTACCTCGCCTCCGTGAAGTCCCAGGACGGCGCGGCCATGTCGATCGGGCGCCTGTCCGCCTTCCTCGACACCTACATCCAGCGCGACCTGGTCGACGGCGTCATCACTGAGGAGCGGGCCCAGGAGTACATCGACTCCCTGGTCATGAAGCTGCGCATCGTGCGCTTCCTGCGCACCATCGACTACGACCAGATCTTCTCCGGTGACCCCTACTGGGCCACCTGGTCGGACGCCGGTTTCGGCGACGACGGACGCACCCTGGTCACCAAGACCTCCTTCCGCCTGCTCCAGACGCTGCGCAACCTGGGCTCGGCCCCCGAGCCGAACATCACGATCTTCTGGGACGAGTCACTGCCCCAGGGCTACAAGGACTTCTGCGCGGCGATCTCCATCGAGACCTCCTCCATCCAGTACGAGTCCGACGACCAGATCCGCAGCCACTGGGGCGACGACGCGGCCATCGCCTGCTGTGTGTCCCCCATGCGCGTGGGCAAGCAGATGCAGTTCTTCGGCGCCCGCGTCAACGCCGCCAAGTCGCTGCTCTACGCGATCAACGGCGGACGCGACGAGATGAGCGGCAAGCAGGTCGTCCCCGGCCACGCCCCGGTCGAGGGTGACGGACCGCTCGACTTCGACGACGTGTGGGCCAAGTACGAGGACATGCTGGACTGGGTGGTCGGCACCTACGTCGAGGCCCTCAACATCATCCACTACTGCCACGACCGCTACGCCTACGAGGCCGTCGAGATGGCGCTGCACGACTCCGACATCGTGCGGACCATGGGCTGCGGCATCGCCGGCCTGTCGATCGTCGCCGACTCCCTGTCAGCCATCAAGTACGCGAAGGTCACCCCCGTGCGTGACGAGACCGGCCTGGTCGTCGACTACGTCACCGAGGGCGAGTTCCCGAAGTACGGCAACGACGACGACCGCGCCGACGACATCGCCGCGACCGTGGTGCACACGGTGATGAGCAAGATCCGCGAGATCCCGCTCTACCGTGACGCCATCCCGACGCAGTCGGTGCTGACGATCACCTCCAACGTGGTCTACGGCAAGGCCACCGGCGCGTTCCCCTCGGGGCACGAGAAGGGCACCCCCTTCGCGCCGGGCGCCAACCCGGAGAACGGCCTGGACACCCACGGCATGGTCGCCTCCATGCTGTCGGTGGGCAAGCTCGACTACAACGACGCGCTCGACGGCATCTCGCTGACGAACACCATCACGCCCTCCGGCCTGGGCCGCACCAAGGACGAGCAGATCAAGAACCTGGTCGGCATCCTCGACGCCGGCTTCGTCCCCGAGGACTGAGCACCGGACATCCCGTGGCCCGCCCCTGACCGGAGCGGGCCACGGGGAGCAGTTCCAACCCCGACACAATCACCGGACACACAACCACTGAAGGAGCCGACAATGGCCACCAAGACCTTCGACGAGCGTCTCGCCGACATGAAGGAGTCCCGCGGGGAGCACGGAGGCGTCCAGGGCCTCTACCACGCGAACATCAACGTGCTCGACCGTTCCACCCTGGAGGACGCGATCGACCACCCGGAGAAGTACCCGAACCTGACGGTCCGCGTCTCCGGCTACGCGGTGAACTTCGTCAAGCTGACGCGTGAGCAGCAGCTGGACGTCCTCTCCCGCACGTTCCACCACAGCGCCTGAGGGCAGAGCCCCCGGTCTCTCCGGTGAGCGGCCGGTCGGGCCCCGTCCGCGGGTTCCCGACCGGCCGTCGCCTTCCCCACCTGCCCGGCCCCACCCCCCGCTGCCCCACCGGCCTTCTGCCCCCACACCTCCGAAAGGTCCCCCGATGCCCGTCGTCCCACTCGGCTCACCCGAGATGCTCGGTGACCAGGACTTCCTGGCCCCGGCCGCCCGTGTGTCCGGTGCGGGGACCGCCGGCCTGGCGGAGCTCACGGACCTGGAACGCTCGGACCGACTCGCGCGCATGCGTGAGGGCACGCTGGGTTCCGTCCACTCCTGGGAACTGGTCACTGCCGTGGACGGCCCGGGCACCCGGATGACGGTCTTCCTGGCGGGGTGTCCCCTGCGGTGCCTCTACTGCCACAACCCCGACACCATGGCGATGCGCAACGGGGAGCCCGTCGAGGTCGACGAGCTGCTGCGGCGCATCAGGCGCTACCGCAGGATCTTCCGCAACACGGGTGGTGGCATCACCCTCTCCGGCGGTGAGGTCCTCATGCAGCCCGCCTTCGCCGGTCGCCTCCTGCGCGGCGCGAAGGAGATGGGCGTCCACACCGCACTCGACACCTCCGGGTTCCTGGGGGCCGCCGCCACCGACCAGATGCTGGAGGACACCGACCTGGTCCTCCTCGACGTCAAGTCCGGCATCCCCGGGACGTACCGGAAGGTCACGGGCCGGGACCTGCAGCCCACCGTCGACTTCGGCGACAGGCTCGACGCCCGCGGCATCGAGATCTGGGTGCGCTTCGTCCTGGTGCCGGGTCTCACCGACGCACCCGGCAACATCGACGCGGTGGCCCGCATCGCCCAGCGCTGGGGCTCGATGTCGCGACTGGAGGTCCTCCCCTTCCACCAGATGGGGCGCGACAAGTGGGCCTCCCTGCACATGGACTACCAGTTGGCGGACACGCAGCCGCCCTCGATGGAGCAGGTCGACGAGGTCCGCGAGCGCTTCCGCTCCTTCGGACTCACCGTCCACTGACCCCTCCCCCGGCGAAGTCCGCTCACTTCTCGGGTCGAAGTCCGCTCACTTCCCACCTCGAAGTCCGCTCAGTTGGGGCCTCGAAGTCCGCCCTGTCGTACCCATGGGGTCCGCCCCGGTGGGCAGCCCGGGAGGCCGTCCCCTGCTCCGTCGTCCCGGAAGGCTCCGGGGTCACGGCCGCCACCCCCCTGCAGGATCGGCACTACACGTCGGGCCGCCCTCGTCACCCCCGGTCGGTCGGGGCGTGCTCCCCTGCGGCGGGCAGCCAGCTGTTCCCCGGCACGCCCCACCCCG
>NZ_LT700212.1:303832-376508 GCF_900155435.1 Actinomyces provencensis
CCGGCTACGCGGTGAACTTCGTCAAGCTGACGCGTGAGCAGCAGCTGGACGTCCTCTCCCGCACGTTCCACCACAGCGCCTGAGGGCAGAGCCCCCGGTCTCTCCGGTGAGCGGCCGGTCGGGCCCCGTCCGCGGGTTCCCGACCGGCCGTCGCCTTCCCCACCTGCCCGGCCCCACCCCCCGCTGCCCCACCGGCCTTCTGCCCCCACACCTCCGAAAGGTCCCCCGATGCCCGTCGTCCCACTCGGCTCACCCGAGATGCTCGGTGACCAGGACTTCCTGGCCCCGGCCGCCCGTGTGTCCGGTGCGGGGACCGCCGGCCTGGCGGAGCTCACGGACCTGGAACGCTCGGACCGACTCGCGCGCATGCGTGAGGGCACGCTGGGTTCCGTCCACTCCTGGGAACTGGTCACTGCCGTGGACGGCCCGGGCACCCGGATGACGGTCTTCCTGGCGGGGTGTCCCCTGCGGTGCCTCTACTGCCACAACCCCGACACCATGGCGATGCGCAACGGGGAGCCCGTCGAGGTCGACGAGCTGCTGCGGCGCATCAGGCGCTACCGCAGGATCTTCCGCAACACGGGTGGTGGCATCACCCTCTCCGGCGGTGAGGTCCTCATGCAGCCCGCCTTCGCCGGTCGCCTCCTGCGCGGCGCGAAGGAGATGGGCGTCCACACCGCACTCGACACCTCCGGGTTCCTGGGGGCCGCCGCCACCGACCAGATGCTGGAGGACACCGACCTGGTCCTCCTCGACGTCAAGTCCGGCATCCCCGGGACGTACCGGAAGGTCACGGGCCGGGACCTGCAGCCCACCGTCGACTTCGGCGACAGGCTCGACGCCCGCGGCATCGAGATCTGGGTGCGCTTCGTCCTGGTGCCGGGTCTCACCGACGCACCCGGCAACATCGACGCGGTGGCCCGCATCGCCCAGCGCTGGGGCTCGATGTCGCGACTGGAGGTCCTCCCCTTCCACCAGATGGGGCGCGACAAGTGGGCCTCCCTGCACATGGACTACCAGTTGGCGGACACGCAGCCGCCCTCGATGGAGCAGGTCGACGAGGTCCGCGAGCGCTTCCGCTCCTTCGGACTCACCGTCCACTGACCCCTCCCCCGGCGAAGTCCGCTCACTTCTCGGGTCGAAGTCCGCTCACTTCCCACCTCGAAGTCCGCTCAGTTGGGGCCTCGAAGTCCGCCCTGTCGTACCCATGGGGTCCGCCCCGGTGGGCAGCCCGGGAGGCCGTCCCCTGCTCCGTCGTCCCGGAAGGCTCCGGGGTCACGGCCGCCACCCCCCTGCAGGATCGGCACTACACGTCGGGCCGCCCTCGTCACCCCCGGTCGGTCGGGGCGTGCTCCCCTGCGGCGGGCAGCCAGCTGTTCCCCGGCACGCCCCACCCCGCCTCGGCCACGACCTCCTGGGCCTGCTCCGCCCAGGGCTGTGCCAGTCGGTCGACGTAGAGCGTCCCGTCGAGGTGGTCGAACTCGTGCTGGAAGATGCGCGCCAGCCACCCCCAGGCCTCCACCCGCACCGGACCACCGTGGACGTCCACCCCGGTGAGCACCGCGTGCCCCGCGCGCACGAGGGGGAACTGGTGGCCGGGCACCGACAGGCACCCTTCCGACTCGCACTCCGGATCGGGCGCCCGCACGGGCACCGGGGTGACCAGCAGTTGGGGGTTCACCACGACGCCGGACCTGCCGACCCCGTCCTCGTGCAGGTCCACCGCCCCGGACCCTGCGTCGTAGCGGGCATCGAACGCGGACCCACCCCGGTACCCCCACACGAAGACCCGCAGTCCCTCCCCCACCTGTGGCCCGGCCAGGCCGACCCCGGGGGCGGCGGCCATGGTGTCGCGCATGTCGTGGACGAGGGCGTCCAGCGAGGAGTCGAACTCCGTGACCTCGCTGGCACGACGGTGCAGGACGGGGTCCCCGGTGATGCGGATGGGAAGGATTGCCATGGCCCCATGCTGCCACCGCGGCGTCCGCCCGGGCGCGCGCGGCCACCTGCGTCGGGCTGCGCGACCACACCGCGGATCTGTCCCCCGCGTCACCCTCCTGTGCCGCATCAGACGCCACGGGACCTTGGGCCCGCCCCACCCCCGGCGCTTACCATGGTGTCAGGGCTACGGCGCCGTGTTCCGGACCGCTGCGGCGGACGGCGCACGGGGCGGGCCCCGGAAGCTCCCGTCCAGGAAAGGACCATCATGGCCCCCGTGCAGGTCAGTGGCGACACGGTCGCCGACCACCTCGTCAACCAGCTCCTCGCCCTCGGAGTGAGGCGCATCTACGGCATCGTCGGCGACTCCCTGAACCCGATCGTCGACGCGGTGCGCCGTTCCAACAAGGACGGCAAGGGCATCCAGTGGATCCACGTCCGCCACGAGGAGTCCGCGGCCTTCGCCGCCGGCGCCGAGGCGGAGGCCACCGGCGAGCTCGCCGTGTGCGCAGGGTCCTGCGGCCCGGGGAACCTCCACCTCATCAATGGTCTCTACGACGCCAACCGCAACCGCGTCCCCGTGCTGGCCATCGCCTCCCACATCCCCTCGGTGCAGATCGGCACGCACTACTTCCAGGAGACGCATCCCGACCGCATCTTCAACGAGTGCTCGGTCTACAACGAGATGGTCACGAACCCGGCGCAGTTCCCTCGGGTCTTCGCCTCCGCCGTCCAGCACGCCTGGGGTGGCCCCGGCGTCTCGGTGATCTCCCTGCCCGGCGACACCTCCGCCTCCACCCTCGAGACGACCTACCCCATCGAGATCGTCCGCCCCGAGGCCCCGGTCGTCCTGCCCTCCCAGAAGTCCCTCCACGAGTTGGCCGACGCCATCAACTCCGCCAAGAAGGTGACGATCTTCGCCGGTGCGGGCACCAAGGGCGCCCATGACGAGGTCATCGCCCTGGCGGACCGCATCGCGGCCCCCGTCGGGCACTCCCTGCGCGGCAAGGAGTGGATCCAGTGGGACAACCCCTTCGACATCGGCATGTCCGGGCTGCTCGGCTACGGCTCCGCCCACCAGGCGATGTACGACTCCGACCTGCTGGTCCTCCTGGGCACCGACTTCCCCTACGACCAGTTCCTCCCCGAGGGTGTGCGCACCGCCCAGGTCGACATCCGCCCCGAGATCCTCGGGCGCCGCACGCGCCTGGACGTCGCCGTGGTCGGTGACGTCAAGGAGACCGCCAAGGCCCTCCTCCCCCTGATCGACGAGGGGCGCTCCCGCACCTTCCTCGACCAGATGGTGAAGAAGTTCGAGCGCTCCATGAAGAACGTCGTCGGCGCCTACAAGGGCAAGTCGGCGGCGAGCATGAAGCCCCTGCACCCGGAGTTTGTCGCGGACATCCTCTCCGCGGTAGCCCCCGAGGACGCCGCCTTCACCGTCGACACCGGCATGGGCAATGTCTGGGCCGCACGCTACCTGCGCATGAACGGCAAGCGCCGCATCGTCGGTTCCTTCCTCCACGGATCCATGGCCAACGCCCTGCCCCAGGCCATCGGCCTCGCCGCGGCAGAGCCGGACCGTCCCGTCATCACGATGTCGGGGGACGGCGGCCTCTCGATGCTCCTGGGCGAGCTCATCACCGTGAAGAACTACAACCTCAACGTCAAGGTCGTCGTGTTCAACAACGCCTCCCTGGGCATGGTGAAGCTGGAGATGCTGGTCAACGGCCTCCCCTCCTTCGGCACCGAGTCCGAGGACGTCGACTACTCCGCCCTCGGCAACGCGCTGGGCATCCCCTCGGTCCGCATCGAGGAACCGGGCGACGTGGAGGACGTGCTGCGCCGCGAGCTCAACCGCCCCGGCCCGGGACTCATCGAGTGCATGACCGATCCGCGCGCCCTGTCCCTGCCCCCGTCGATCACCGCCGACCAGGTCACCGGCTTCGCCCGGGCCATGAGTAAGGAGGTCCTGGGCGGAGGCCTCGGCGAGGTCGTCTCCATGGCGCGCTCCAACCTGCGCAACATCCCGCTGCCCTGACCACTCCCGGTCAGACCTGACCGGGGTGCTCCGCACCGTTCCCCCCGTCCGCGCCGCGAGGCCGGGCGGGGGGAACCTCTGTCTCCGTGTCGGCACCGACGAGGGCGGCGCCCTCAGGCTGCCGAGGGGGTGCGACGGCGTGCGTCGACCAGCGCGACCGTCAGGGAGACCAGCAGCAGGACCACGGTGACCGCCATGGACACACCCATCGCGCGCGAGTGCACGGCGAGGTCACCGACCGGAGCCGCGCCGATCACCGTGAAGAAGACCGAGGTCATCAGTGCCAGACCCACCGTCGCGCCGAGACGCTGGAGGGTCTGGAGGAGTCCGGAGGCCGTGCCCGACAGGTCACGGGGCACGTCGGCCAGGGTGAGCGCCTGGTTCGGTGAGATGACCAGCCCCGAACCGGCACCGGCCAGGGCGAGGAGGCCGGAGACCAGCCAGACCGCCCAGTGCTGGGTGGACAGGAGCTCGACGACCGCGATGATCGCCCCGATGGCCACCAGCATGGTGGCGAGGCCGAGCACGACCAACCTGCGCCCCATGCGGTTGACCAGGCGGCCCGACCGCGCCGAGGTGACGGCTGATGCGAGGGCGAAGGGGATCTGCGCGAGTCCCGCCTCCCAGGCGGGCATCCCGGCACCCTGCTGGAAGTAGAGGGTCGTGACGATGAAGATCCCGGTGAAGCCCGCGAAATAGGCCGACCCGAGGCCCGCTCCGAGCACGAAGCCCGGGTTGCGCACCAGGGCGCCGGGAAGGACTGCGGACTCACCACGACTGTCCTGCTGGCGTTCCCAGACGGTCAGCAGCACCAACAGCAGTGCGGCGACCCCGACCGTCCACCACGGAGCTCCCGCCAGCCCGCGTTCGTTCTCGGACGCGCTGATGAAGGGCCACATGAGGGCCAGCACGATCGCGGCGATCAGGAGAAGACCCACCCCGTCGAGACCCAGTCCGTGCGACGGCGCGGAGTCGGGACGGGCCGCGGCGCGCTCGGCACGCGCCGCACGCGACGCCTCGTCCACGCCGCGCAGACGCCGCCAAGCCAGGGGGATGACCACCATCCCGATGGGCACGTTGATGAGGAAGACGGAGCGCCAGCCGTACTCGGGCCCGAGAGCCGAGACGAGCAGACCACCCAGCGCCGGACCGACGGCCGTCGAGACCCCGACGGTCATGCCGAAGAAGCCGAAGGCGCGCGCCCGGGCGGGGCCGCGGAACAGTTCCTGGATGAGCGCGATGACCTGTGGGTTGAGGATGCCGGCGAAGAGCCCCTGGACGATGCGGGTGAGGGCCAGAGCGCCGGCGTCCGTGGCGAGACCGCAGGCCGCGGAGGCCAGGACGAACCCCGTGAGCCCCACGAGGAACATGGTCCGCCTGCCCACGAGGTCGCCGATGCGACCCGCCGGCACCAGTGAGAGCCCGAAGGCCAGGGAGTAGCCCGCCACGATCCACTGGATCTGGGAGGGCCCCGCCCCCAGGCCGGACTCGATGGAGGGCAGTGCGACGTTGACGATCGAGACGTCCAGCAGGGTCATGAAGCCGGCGGCTAGGACGACGATGAAGGCGGACCACGGCGAGGCGGCGGGAGCAGTGGCAGCGTCGCCGCGCGCCCCGGGCACCGGGCGGGAAGCGGACGCGGGCACGCCGGAGGCGGACGCGGCGCTGGAGGGGGAGTCTGACGCAGGTGTCGCCCGGGGGTCGGTGGCACCGGGCTGGGGATCGGGAGAGGTCACCCGCTCAGGATCGCAGACAAGAGGGGCTGCGCGCCTGTGGGAGCGCCCCGATCGGGGGGCCGTGCCCGGCCGGCCCGGCGCACGGCGCCCCGGAACCCGCGGAACCACGGGCCCGGGAGGCCCACCGCGTGTCCCCGTGTGAGCAAGGGATCAGCGCGCGCGCTCGTTCCCCGCCCCGGTCAGCGCGGCCAGTGACCCACCCAGGGCACCCCCCAGGTGCATCTGCCACGAGACCGACGGCCCGGCATTGACGATCCCGGCCACCATCACGCCCCCGTAGACGGAGACCACCACCGCGGCGACCGCCACGTCGGCCAGGCGCCTGGTCCAGCTCCCGGTGCCGGGGACGAAGGCGCGGACCACCAGGTACGCGAAGAGTCCGAAGACCAGACCCGAGGCGCCGACGATCACGGTGCCGGCCGGGGTGAGCAGCCAGGCCACAGCGGCACCGAGTACCGCGGACCAGGCAATGACCTGCCAGAAGGCACGGTGCCCGTGCACGCACACCAGGATCCCCAGCACCAGCATCGGCACGGAGTTGCCGACGATGTGGGAGAGGCTGGCGTGCAGCAGCGGTGCCGTCACCACGCCGTACCACGCGTGCGGGTCACGGGCGACCAGACCGTGGGACACCCAGTCCCCGGGCAGGAACACCTCGCAGGCGAACACCGCCCACATGAGCGCCAGGAGCGTCAGCACGGGGGCTGGTCCGCGCGGTTCGTCGCGTCGAGGCGCGCCCACGGGTCCCCCCGCGGCCGGAAAATCCTGGTACTCGCTCATCCCACCTCAGGCCAGTGTCCCCATGGGGTCCCAGGCCGGCAGTGCCAGGGGTTCCTCGGTGAGGGCCGGGCGCAGGTCCTCGGGCAGGGCGTCCACGCGCACGACCACCTCGAAGACGTACTCGCTGAACCAGGCGTCGTCCATGGTGAAGAAGCCCTTGTCCCCGGGCTCCTCCCCCCAGGAGTTCTCCACACGCCACCGCCGCGGGGTCCCGTCCACCAGGTCGACACCGGTGAAGAGCATGGCGTGGTTCATCGCGGACTCACCGGAGATGACGCGCTGTTCCTTGGTGGTCGCCAGGTCGACACCGAACAAGCCGGAGTAGTCGTGCAGCTCCCCGACGAGCAGCCCGGTGGTGCGGTCGGCCTGCTTCGAGACATCCGCCCCGAACCAGACGGGCTCCCCCGAGGTCAGGGCGTCGGCAGCCAGTCGCTTGATGGTGTCCATGGGGGCGTTGACGTAGCGGATGGGCTGCCCGCCCACGACATTGCCCAGGTGTTCGACGGTGAGCGCACGCCCCTTGGGGTGGGCGGGTCGGGGATCGTCGACCAGGCACACGTACTGCGTGAGGTCGAGGTCGACGTGGCGGTCCAGGAACTCCAGTGGGGTCAGCGTGCCCTCGCGGTGGAAGACGCCCTCGTCGTCGCGCCACTCCCAGTCGAAGGTGGCGGGCGGCTCGCCCAGGCAGATGACCAGGATGCGCCAGACCTCGGCCAGGACCTGGTCGGTGGCGACGCGGACGTCCTCCTGCGTGGCTCCCCCGTTCACCAGGTCACGCACCTCCAGGGCGCTGCGGCGCAGGAGGACCTGGAGCTGGGTGTTCATGCGGTGCGTGTTGGAGGAGGGCTCGGTCTCCGGCATGGCCTCCTTCGGCACGACCCCGTGCTTGAGGTAGACGGACACGGCCATGTCCCACTGCCCGCCGTCCCCGAGCACCTCGGCCAGCATGAACTGCACGAGGCGGGAGTCCAGGGGTTCCCCGGCGGTCGCGACGACGTCCTGGAGGAAGAAGTTGGCGCGCTCGAACTTGTCCCAGAACATCGCATGGTTCTGGGAGAACTCGAAGTCCTTGACCCCCAGGTCGGCCCGGGCACTGGCACGCAGCAGGTTGAGGGAGGAGAAGAGCCAGCAGCGGCCGGACTTCTTCTGGGCGGTCACCTTCCAGTCGTCGAGGCGCTCCGACATGACCGTGGGGGTGCCCACGACGCGTTCGCGGGACAGCGCGGAGGCGTCGACACCGGAAGTGGTCACGGCGTTCATGGCCAGACGCAGCGCCCGGTCCCATGGATCGGTGGTGCGCAGGTGGTCGACCACCGCCTCCGTGATCGCTGCTGGGGTGTGTCCCGGATCGCTGGTCGCTGTCATGGGCGGTGTCCTCCTGTGGTCGGTGGGACGCCTCCGTGGTGGGCGTCCGCACCGATGCTACGCCGCGCGGGTACGAGGGCGACTCCCGCATCCGCTCCTGTGGCGGACGGGCCCGGGGCTGGGGTGGTGTGGGGACTCAGGCGGCGCTGTGTGCCAGGCGGGGGGCCGCCTGCAGGGCACGCGCCTCGTCGAGGTGGGTGAGCAGCGCGTCGAGCGCGCGGTGGTCGGCCTCCGGGTCCTCCGGGTGCCACTGGACACCGATCACGGGTGCGGAACGGTGCTCGACGGCCTCGATGACACCATCGGGCGCGTGGGCGACGACCTCCAGGCCGTCCCCCACCTGTTCCACGCACTGGTGGTGGGCGGAGTGGACCTCCAGGTCGACCAGTTCGCCCAGGGCCGCGGCCAGGTGCGAGGACGGGTCGATGTCGACACCGTGACGCGCGAAGTGGTGGTCCTGCATGAGCGTCGCGCTGCGGTGCCCCGGCTGGTTCATGTCCTGGACCAGGGTGCCCCCCATGGCGACATTGATGACCTGCATGCCCCGGCAGATGCCCAGCAGGGGGATGTTCTCCTCCACCGCGAGGCGCACCAGGGCCATCTGACCGGCATCCGCGCGAGGCCAGTGGGCACCCTCGTGGGGGTAGTCGGGGGTGCCGCCGTACCAGCGGGGGTCGACGTCGTCGCCTCCCATGATGAGGATGGCGTCGGCGTGGCGCGCACGGGAGACGGCTCCCTCGGGACCATCGAGCTGTGCCCACTCGCGCATGACGTTCCAGTGCGGCGTGGAGGCACGGGTCAGCGAGTCCCACAGCATGGCGGAGAAGGCCTCGTAGAGGGGGTCCGCCTCGTGCCGGGGCACGATGTTCGAGATCAGCAACGTGGGTCGACGGGCTCTCATGCCTCCGACCTTGCCACGCCCGGGCGACGAGATGCCAGTATGGTCCATCACATGGGCACGTATGGCTTCGGCAAAGTCCCCCGTCGGAGCGGTTCACTGCAGCGAAGATCACTACGATGGCCGGGGCGGCGACGGTGTCGCACTGCACATGGGAGGGGACCGGGATGGCGGACCACATGTCCGGATCAGAGGTGGCGATCACGGCGGGTGACTACCGCGCCCGCGTGGTCACCGTCGGCGCGGGACTGGCCGGCCTGACCCTGGGGGGACACGACCTGGTCCTCCCCCACTCCGTGGACGAGGTCCCGCCGGCGTGGAAGGGGAAGGTGCTGCTCCCCTGGCCGAACAGGATCACCGAGGGCCGCTACACGTGGCAGGGGGAACACCTGGAGGTCCCCGTCAACGAGCACGCGACGGGCGCGGCCCTGCACGGACTCATGGGATGGGCGGAGTGGGAGGTCGTGGGGACGGGCGCGGACCACGTGGTGCTGGAGGCCTTCGTCGCCCCGCGCTACGGCTATCCCTGGCCCCTGCGGGCACGTGTCTCGTACTCACTGGATGCCGCCACCGGACTGCGTGTCGACATCACGGCCACGAATGTGGGCACGTCGACCGCACCCTACGGGTCCTCCTCCCACCCCTTCCTCACCCTCGACCGGGCAGTGGTGGACGGGTGCGAACTCACGGTGCCCGCCGGGCAGGTGCTTGAGGTGGACGAGGTCCTGGCCCCGGTGGCGCTGCGCGACGTCGCCAGCCTGGGTCTGGACCTGCGCACACCGGTGGTGCTCGGGGACCGCTCGGTGGACCACGCATTCACCGGCCTGCCCGAGGGTGGGTGGACGGTCACGCTGCGGGACCCCTCGACCGGTGCGGCCGTGGGGATCACCTCGGACGCGCCCTGGGTGCAGGTCTACTCCGGGGAGCTCGTGGGCCGTCGCGGCGTGGCGGTGGAGCCCATGACCTGCGCGCCCGACGCCTTCAACTCCGGCATGGGACTCGTCGAGCTGGAGCCGGGGCAGTCCCACACCCTGACCTACACGGTGACCGGTTCACCCAGCCCCTCCCCCCGCTGACCCCACCCCACCCCGCCGAAGTCCGCTCTGTTCTCGGCTCGAAGTCCGCTCTGTTCTGGGCTCGAAGTCCGCTCTGTTCTCGGCTCGAAGTCCGCTCTGTTCTGGGCTCGAAGTCCGCTCCGTTGAGGGCTCGAAGTCCGCTCACTTCTCGCCTCGGATTCCGCACCGTCGTCCCGGGCGCAATCGGCCGCCCTCGTCGAACCGTGCAGGTGAACGATGCAGGTGAGCGGACCTCTCGCTCCGAACTGAGCGGACTTCGTGGCCCGAACTGAGCGGACTTCGACCCCAGAAGTGAGCGGACTTCGGCGCTGGAGGAGGGGTGCGGGTGACGCAGCACACCATCTCGTATGGTGACCAAATCACAGTCTTGCCGACTCTTGAAGCGATCATGACCCACATGCGTGTGGGCCAGCCCACCGCACACGAAGTCCCGTCCCATCAAGGAGCGTGTGCATGTCCATCCCCAAGTCCCGTGCGGCGGTCGGCGCGATCGCCGGCCTGTCCGCCCTCGCACTCCTCGCAGGGTGCTCGTCCGGCTCGTCCACCGAGTCCGGAGCCTCCGGAGAGTCCGGATCGGCCGCTGGTGGCGGTGGTGACATCGTCATCGGCACCACCGACTCCGTGACCAGCCTCGATCCCGCCGGCTCCTACGACAACGGCTCCTTCGCCGTCCAGATCCAGGTCTTCCCCTTCCTGCTCGATGCCCCCCAGGGTTCCTCCGACGTGGCCCCGGACATCGCCGAGAGCGCGGAGTTCACCGCCCCCACCGAGTACACCGTCAAGCTCAAGCCGGGACTCAAGTGGGCCAACGGCCACGACCTCACCTCCTCGGACGTCAAGTTCACCTTCGACCGTCAGCTCAAGATCGCCGATGACAACGGCCCCTCCTCGCTGCTGGCGAACCTCGACTCGGTGGAGGCGCCCGACGACACGACCGTCGTCTTCCACCTCAAGAGCGAGAACGACCAGACCTTCCCGCAGGTCCTGTCCTCCCCCGCCGGCCCGATCGTCGACGAGGAGGTCTTCTCCCCCGACGCCCTGACCCCGGCTGCGGACATCGTCTCCGCGAACGCCTTCGGTGGCCAGTACGTGATCACGGCCTACCAGGACAACCAGACCATCGCCTATGAGCCCAACCCCAGCTATGGCGGGGACCGGGAGCCCGCGTCCAACGACTCGGTGACCGTGTCCTACTACGCGGACTCCTCCAACCTGAAGCTCGCCGTCCAGGAGGGTGACATCGACGTCGCGTACCGCTCGCTCAGCGCGACCGACGTCTCCGACCTCAAGACCAATGACGCGGTCAAGGTCCTCACCGGCCCCGGTGGCGAGATCCGCTACATCGTCTTCAACTTCGACACCCAGCCCTACGGCGCGACCACTGCGGACGCCGACGAGGCCAAGGCCCTGGCCGTGCGCCAGGCGGTGGCCGACCTCATCGACCGCGACCAGCTGGCCGACCAGGTCTTCAAGGGCACCTACACTCCCCTCTACTCCTACGTCCCCGAAGGCCTGACCGGCGCCAACGAGTCCCTCAAGGGCCTCTACGGTGACGGCAACGGCGGACCCGACGCCGACAAGGCGAAGAGCACCCTGGAGGACGCAGGGGTCACGACGCCTGTCGAGCTGAATCTCCAGTACACGCCCGAGCACTACGGTCCCTCCTCCGGTGACGAGTACGCGCTGATCAAGTCCCAGCTGGAGGACTCGGGCCTGTTCACCGTCAACCTGCAGTCCACCGAGTGGGTCCAGTACGCCAAGGACCGCACCGCCGACGTCTACCCCGCCTACCAGCTCGGCTGGTTCCCGGACTACTCGGACGCGGACAACTACCTGACCCCGTTCTTCCTCGACGGTGGGTTCCTCAAGAACCACTACTCGAACACGGACGTCGACGAGCTGATCAAGGCCCAGCTGGTGGAGGGCGATGCGGACAAGCGCGCCGACCTCATCGGCCAGATCCAGGACGAGGTCGCCAAGGACCTCTCCACCGTGCCCTTCCTGCAGGGGTCCCAGGTCGCCGTGACCGGGAAGGACGTCCAGGGCGTCAACCTGGACGCCTCCTTCAAGTTCTACTACGCGACGATCTCGAAGTGAGTTCCCGGGAGGTGGGGGCGGACCGGTCCGCCCCCACCTCCCGCCTCTCCCTCGTCGACACCATGTGAGGACCCCGGGACATGTCCAGCCCTGACAGACCAGCACAACCAGCGATGGCCACCGACGTCGTGGCCGATCCGAACTCCCCGTCGCCGGGGGGCGGCACTCCCACCGCGAAAGCGTCCTCGACGGCCACCCGCGCCAGGAAAGGGTCCGGAGCACTGTGGCGCTACATCGTCACCCGCTTCCTGCTGATCATCCCCACCGTCTTCATCCTCATCACCCTGGTGTTCTTCCTCATGCACACCATCGGTGACCCCATCACCGCCTCCCTGGGCGGGCGTCTCCCCGCCGACCAGCTCGCGGAACGCATCCACGCCGCCGGCTACGACCGTCCCGTCATCGTCCAGTACGGCGACTACCTCGCGGACCTCCTGCGCGGGGACTTCGGGACCTCCCTCTCCGACAACCGCCCGGTCACCGAGATCATCACCACCTACGGCACGGCCACCCTGGAACTGAGCCTGTACGCCCTCCTCGTGGCCTTCGTCGTCGGCATCCCGCTGGGCATGGTCGCCGCCTACGTGCGCGACCATTGGGGCGACGCCGTCCTGCGTGTCTTCGCGATCCTGTGCTACGCCACCCCGGTGTTCTTCTCCGGCCTCCTGCTCAAGCTGCTCTTCGGCGTCTGGTGGAAGATCCTCCCGGTCAGCGGACGCGCGGCCACGCGCACCGAGCTCCGCCTCTCCACCATGGACGGGGGCACCGGCATCTACCTCATCGACGCGATCAAGTCCGGCGACACGGCTGCCCTGGGGGACGTCCTCGCCCACGCGGTGCTCCCCGGGCTGACGCTCGGACTGATGACCGCCGGTGTCTTCCTGCGCCTGGTGCGCACGAACATGATCTCCACCCTCCACGCCGACTACGTCGACGCGGCCCGCTCCCGCGGGGTCTCGGAGTACCGCCTGGTCCGCAAGCACGCCTACAAACCGGCCCTCATCCCCATCATCACCGTCGTCGGCATGCAGATCGCGATGCTGCTGTCGGGCGCGGTGCTCACGGAGACGACCTTCGAGTGGAAGGGCCTCGGATTCCAACTCGCGAAGTACCTGACGGCACGCGACTTCGTCGCCGTCCAGGGGATCGTGGCCCTCCTCGCCGTCGTCGTCGCGATCACCAACTTCCTCGTCGACATCATCGCCGCCCTGATCGACCCGCGAGTGAGGTACTGATGACGCCCGCACAGACCGGCCGCGCGGACAACGCGTCGCCCTCGTCCACCCCCTCCCCCACGGCCCCCACGGCCCCCACGCAGCGCCCCTTCCGGCGCAACCTGTGGAACCGGGTACCCTTCCACGACCAGGTCGCCCAGTCCGTGGGGCTGCAACGCGGCATGCTCGTCACGGGCCTGGTCATCCTTGCCGTCTTCGTGCTCACCGCTGCGTTCGCGCCGCTGCTCGCGCCCTACGGCTACGCCCAGCTCAGCGACGCCGGCGGACACTTCGGCGCGCAGCAGCCGCCATCCGCAGCCCACCTGCTGGGTACCACGGTGTCCGGCTACGACGTCCTCTCGCGCGTCATCTGGGGGTCGCGCACGGCGCTGTACATGGTGCTCGCCGGCATCGTCCTCTCCCTCTTCGTCGGCGTCACACTGGGTCTGGTCTCGGGCTACTTCGGCGGCTGGATGGACCGAGTCCTGGTCGTCGTCACCGACGCGATCTACGCCTTCCCCTCCCTGCTGCTGGCCATCGTCATGTCGATCGTCATCAGCGGCGGGCAGTCGGGCCTGTGGAGCGGCATCCTGGCCGCGGCGTTCTCGATCACCGTCGTCTTCATCCCGGAGTACTTCCGTGTCGTGCGCGCCGAGGTGCTGCGCGTCAAGGCCGAGGCCTTCGTGGAGTCGGCCCGCGTCATCGGGGCCTCGAACACCCGCATCATGGTGCGCCACGTGCTGAAGAACTCGACGCGCACCCTGCCCCTGATCCTCACCCTCAACGCCTCGGAGTCGATCCTCACCCTGGCTGGCCTCGGCTTCCTGGGCTTCGGCATCGAACCGACCGAGGCCGCCGAATGGGGCTTCGACCTCAACAAGTCCATCTCGGACGTCGCGGCGGGCATCTGGTGGACCTCGGTGTGGCCGGGCCTGGCCATCGTGCTCGTGGTCCTCGGCCTGACGCTGGTGGGCGAGTCCCTCAACGACCTCTCCGACCCGCGCCTGCGGACCCGGCGCCGGGCAGTGCGCTCCGACGTGCGCGGCGCGGTCGCGACCGGGACCGACCTCGACGAGTCCGGGGTGCCCGTCGCGCCGGGCGTGCCGATCGCGGAGGACTGGATCCCCGACGAGGGCGACCCCCTGTCGGTCCAGGGGATCGACGAGGCCGGGACAGCGGACCTGCGGAAGGACCAGGACGATGAGTGAGAACAAGGAGTCACGCCCCTCCGAGCAGTCCCGGGGCGGGGAGACGACATCGGGCGCACCCGTGGTCTCCATCCGCGACCTCGACGTGCACTTCGCGGTGGACGCCGGCAGTGTCGAGGCCGTCTCCGACGTCACCCTGGACATCGCCCGGGGGTCCATCCTGGCGATCGTCGGTGAGTCGGGTTCCGGCAAGACGGTGACGTCGAAGTCGATCCTGGGCCTGCTGCCCGAGACCGCCACCGCGGAGGGCGCCATCCTGCTGCAGCACCGCGCGGACGGCACCATGCGTGACGTGGTCACCATGTCCGCCCACCAGCTGCGGGAGATCCGCGGGGCGGACGCGGCGATGGTCTTCCAGGAGCCGTCCTCCGTGCTCAACCCCGTCCACACGATCGGCTGGCAGATCGCGGAGGGACTGCGCGCCCACGGCAAGTACTCCCGCCGGGCCGCCAAGGCACGTGCCATCGAGTACCTGGAACTGGTGGGCATCCCCGACGCCCGTGAACGTGTGGACTACTACCCGCACCAGTTCTCGGGCGGGCAGAAGCAGCGCATCGTCATCGCCATGGCGTTGGCGCTGAACCCCGGGCTGATCATCGCCGACGAGCCGACCACGGCCCTGGACGTCACCGTCCAGGCGGAGATCCTGGACCTGCTGCGCCGCTGCCGCGACGAGTTCGGCGCCACCGTGCTGCTGATCACCCACAACATGGGGGTCGTGGCGGACCTGGCGGACGAGGTCGCGGTCATGCACCACGGCCGCATCATCGAGCAGGCCCCGGTGCGTGAGCTCTTCGCCCACCCGCGCGAACCCTGGACACAGACCCTGCTGGCCGCCGTTCCCCGGATCGGCCAGGAGGCGCCCCGTCAGCTGCCGCCCGAGGCATCGGGTGAACCACTGGTCTTGGCGCGCGAGATGTCCATCGAGTTCCCGGGGCGGATGGGCAAGCCCGCGTTCCGGGCGGTGGACGGCATCGACTTCGAGATCCGGCCCGGGGAGGTGCTGGGGCTGGTGGGCGAGTCCGGTTCCGGCAAGACCACCACCGGGCGGGCCATCGCGGGTCTCCAACGCATCCACTCGGGGTCCCTGCGGGTCATGGGCCACGAGATGCGCGACTTCAAGGAGCGACAGTTCCGCCCCCTGCGCCGCGACATCGGCTTCGTCTTCCAGGACCCGGGGACCAGCTTCAACCCGCACCTGACGATCGCCCAGTGCATCGCGGAGCCGTTGGTCGTGCACAAGGTGTTCGCGAACTCCCTGGAGGCGCGGGCACGGGTGGACGAGTTGCTGGAGGCCGTCCAGCTCAAGGCCTCCTTCGGGGACCGCTACCCCCACGAGCTCTCCGGCGGCCAGCGTCAGCGCGCCTCCCTCGCCCGGGCCCTGGCCCTGGACCCGAAGCTGCTCATCGCCGACGAACCGACCTCCGCCCTGGACGTCTCGGTGCAGGCGCGTGTGCTGCGCCTCTTCCGCGAGCTCCAGGAGGAGCTGCACTTCGCCTGCCTGTTCATCACCCACGACCTGGCCGTCGTGGACCTGGTGGCCCACGAGGTGGCGGTGCTCTACAAGGGGCGGATCGTGGAGAAGGGGATCACCCGGCAGGTGCTCACCGAACCGCACGACCCCTACACGCAGCGCCTCATCGCCTCCCTGCCGGTGCCCGACCCGGTCGAGCAGGCGGCCCGGCGCGAGGAGTTCCTCAAGGTCTCCGGCCTGGCCTGAGCGAGGCGGTCGACGCACCTCCACCCCACAACCGCCGAAGTCCGCTCAGTTCGGGGGTCGAAGTCCGCTCAGTTCGGGGGTCGAAGTCCGCCCTCGTCATCGACGAGGGCGGCCACCGTGACCCGGGTCGGTCCCTGAGGTCATGGATCCCGTCCACCCCCCGACGGCACCACCATCGCCCGACCCCCGCGCGCCGGTCCCCCGCTCACGTCCCCCTGTGCCAGGCCTCCGCACCACCGGAGTGCCCGGACTGCTCCCGCCGCCACTCCACGACCTCATCCTCGGGCCCGACGTCACACAGCCAGAAGGTCCGGTCCGGGTCCCAGCCCGCGATGACGCTCGCGCGGTCTTCTCCCAGGTCGAGCGCCCTCCCCGCCGACGACAGCCAGGCGGACACCGTCAGGTGGACCGCGTCCCACTCCAGTCCCACCGCACGCCAGTCAGGGATCACCCAGTGCCCGACCCAGTCGGTGAACTGACTCCAGCAGCAGCGCCTGGACCACGTGACGTCCAGGGGGTGGCTCCGGCACAGGTCGACCCAGTCGGCCTCGCCGTGGATCTCCAGGACCCGGGCGCCCGCGGGGATCGCGACGGGCTGTGTGAGCACGGGGTCCGGATCCATCGAGTCCTCGACGCACCAGAGCCCGAACGGAGAGCCCCCCGGGACCGCGCGCGTCGTGCTCGTCAGCTCGAAGCCCGCGATGGACCACCAGGACCCGCCGATGTCCTCTCCCGGATGCTCGTCGTACCACGTCCGGAACCATTGCTCACTCGGCTCGACACCCGCCCGCCACTCGTCCAGGACCTCGCGGACGTCCCTCTCCGGGAACAGGGGCCGCTCCCCGATCTCGACGAAGGTCTGGGCCCACTGCGCGTCCCGGTCGATGCCGGAGTCCCACCACGCGGCGGCCGGGGAGGAGAGGATCGTCTCGGCCACGCGCAGCAGTGGTCCGCGCAGCTCGGGGAGCGCGGCGGACAGGTCCTGCCCATCCGGGGGCTGCCAGTACGTGGCGAAGGCCGTTGTGTCTGCGAGAGCACGCAGCGTCTGCACCGAGTCCGGTTCCTGCAGGGAGACGCGCTCCAGGACCTCGGCCAACTCCGTCGACGAGGGCGGACACGTGTCCGCCGCCCGGTGTGCCGCCCTGCGTGCTTGCACCCTCGCAAGGGGACCCGGGAGCCACCACCGGCGCTCGACTGCGACGAGCATCGCGGCGGTCCCCGGATCAGCCGCTCGGTCGGTCGCCACCAAGGCCGTGATCAGCGGGTGTTCGTCCTCGACGCCCCGGGAGAGTTCCTCGCACCTGCGCGCCCACTCCAGGCACAGCCGCCGCCCACGCGGGCCGGCGAGCAGCTCCTCAGGCGTCATCGTCATGTCCTGACCCTACCGCCCCGGCCACGAGGGCGGCGGCGCCCTCGTCAACCGTCCACGAGGGCGCACCGCTGCGCTCCCGCGCTCCCCTCACCGCCCCTCTTCCTCGGGGGAGACCGCTGCGGGACCGGTCCCCGAGTACCACCCGTGCGGGCCGACCTCCCGCCCCAGACGGGGCACGTAGTGGTCGAAGTACACCAAGGCGGCGGGGTCGAGGAGCTCCGGGGGCCGCGCCCCGCCGGGGGTGACGACGACCCCAACCCGCACTCCCGCACCTGCACCTGCACCTGCACCTGCACCTGCACCCGAGAGTGTGTCCGCGCGGGCGGCGAGCCACACACCGTCCGCCGTGCGGATGCGGACGTAGGGGGCACGGTCCGCCTGACCGGCTGTGTGCCCCTGCGCTCGTTCCGTCCATGCGTGTCACATGGCCCGGGTCGATCAATCGATGACGTCGACGAACCCGAGATGACGGTACAGACGCACCGCCCGCTGGTTGGAAGCGCCCACCCACAGGCGGATCGACTGGTGTCCGGAAGCGGAGAGGGCCCGGCATGTCCGGGCGATGAGCCCTGAGGCCGTGCCTCGGCCGCAGTGGTCAGGGTCAACGAACACGAAGGCGACGAATGGGGTGCCGTCATCCTCCTGCGCGGTCAGAATGGCGCCCGTCGGGAGGGCGTTCTCGTCGATGGCCAGGAACGATGCCTCCGGCATCCACTCCCCGTACCGTCCGCGCATCGTGGCGCGCAGGATGTCGATGGTGTCCTGCAGGTTCTCGCCCTCGTCATCGGGCGTCCCTCGGTACGCCGCCAACATGAGAGGGGCCAACTCCTCCGGTGGAGGAAGCGGTGTGAACCCAGCGATCTCCCTGCTGGCGCCGGGCAGGTCCCGGACGTCGGTCGAGCGATGAAGGTGGAGACGCGCCGGTGCCTCACTCATGGACCTCAGCGTACGTGCCGCGGACCGTCAGGGGAGGCCGGGTCCCGTGACGCGGAATCACTCCGGGTGCCCGTCATCCTGTCCACAGGCGTGACCCCCGCTGGTGGGCCCGATCCCAGATGCACATGGTCCCTGTCACGATGAGTCATGGACGCAACGACGGCACCCGGAGCGGGCGCAGCCCAGGAGGAGCTGCTCACCGCATTGCGCCGCCTCCAGGAGGCGGCGCGCGACGGCGTCGTGCCCGAGGTGCTCGACGACGACGATCTGCTGACCCTGCTGGCCGACGCCGAGGCAGTGGGTCGGCTCGTCGACGGCCTGCGTGTCCTGGGTGCGGGCGAGGTCGCGGAGAGGTCACGGCCCTCCCTCGGCGAGGAAAAGCTCTCGGCCCGTCGGGGGTGCCGCACCCCCGGTGAGCTCGTGGAGCGCGTCACCCGTGTCTCGGGGGCCACGGCACGGAAGCGGATCCGCGCAGCCGCCCCCTTCCGGGTCGCCACGTCCCTGTCGGGGGAACTCCTCCCCGCACGATTCCCGCTGCTGCGCCGCGGCGTGGAGACAGGCGTCCTGTCGATGGATGCGGCCGAGGTCATCGTCCAGGCACTGGGGCCCGCCCTGGACCACGGCGCCACTCGCGCCGACGTTGCGGCGGCCGAGGTCGCCCTGGTCTCCTGCGCGACGGGTCAGGACGTCACTGGCCAGGACGCCGCCGTACCGCACGACACGGCACAGGACCCACCCGACGGGGACTCCCGGCCTCCTGCTCTGCCCGCTGACGACATCGCGGTGATGGCGAACGCCTGGGGCCTGGCCCTGGACCCCGACGGCGCCCTGCCCGACGAGAAGTCAGGGCTGGGGAGGCGCGGGCTGACACTGGGACGCGAGCGCGGTGGAACGGTCCCCCTCAGGGCGGAGCTCCTGCCCGAGGTCGCAGCGCAACTCCAGCGCCTCGTCGATGCCTACCTCAATCCCCGGGTGGACGCGGACACCGGTCCTGCCAGCGGCGGCCCCTCCCCCGTGCAGGGTCAGGTCGCGACCTCTACCAGCGACGCGATCTCCCCCGGTGGGACGAACCCATCCGGCGCCACGACCGCGCACGGACACGTCCTGGACGAGGAAGCACCCCGGGACCACCGCACTCCCGCCCAGCGTCGTCACGATGCCCTCGCCGGTGTCCTCACCATCGCCGCGTCGCACGAAGACGCGCCGCGCCTGGGTGGGTCGGCACCGACGCTGGTCGTCACTGCCAGCGTCGACCAACTCTCGGATCCCTCCGGTGTCGCCTTCCTCCAGGGAGCCGACGATCCCACCCGCTCGGCGGTCGGCTCCCATGTCGCACGCCACACGGGCTGTTCGGGAGCCGTGCAGAAGGTTCTCCTGGGTGGAGGTGGCGCCATCCTCGGGCTCACCAGCCCGCAGCGCATCTTCACCTCTCACCAGCGGCGTGCGATCGCACTGCGGGATGGGGAGTGCGTGATCCCCGGCTGTCACGTGCCCTCGACCTGGTGCGAGGTCCACCATGTCCACGAGCACGCCGACGGCGGGCCGACCGACACGTCCAACGGCGTCCTCCTCTGTTGGTTCCACCACCGCAGCCTCGACAGGTCCGGATGGAGGATCGAGATGAGGGAAGGACTGCCGTGGGTGCGCCCCCCGGCATGGATTGATCCGTTCGTGCGGTGGAGACCAGCCCGACCGGCGGCGGACGTGCACAGACATGTGCTCCGGACGGGCACGCGCAGCAGGGACGGGACGAGAGCACGTGGGCCGACCCGGCGTGCGACCAACGCAGGCGCGACGGTCGCGGAACGAGTCCTCCTCCGTGGTCGGGACACGGGTCCACCCGCGCCCGGGTGACCGCATCGAAGGACCGGACAACCACAGGTGGCCGACTGGGCAACCGCAGGGGACGGACCGGGCAATGCAGGCAGAACACCCTGCGGCACCCCGCTGCCGCTTCGGGTGCGCCACCCCGGCTGGGATACTGGTCCCATGCCCCGCCGCGTCGACCAGGAACCGGACCACTGTGTCGGCAGTCCGACCGGTGACGCCCTCGTACGCCTCCTCCGGCACCCGCCGGACCTGCCCGTGGTCGCGGTGCTCGACCGCATCACGTCCGCAGCCGGCCCCGGAGCCGCCCTCGTCCTCACCGCGCCCCCGGGCACCGTCAAGACGACCCTGCTCCCCCCGGCCCTCGCGGTCGCGCTGCCCACCACCCGCGTCCTGGTCACCCAGCCACGCCGCGTCGCCGTGCGCGCCGCAGCCCGGCGCATCGCCGCGCTGCTCCACGAACCGGTCGGCGCCACCGTCGGCTACTCCGTGCGCGGGGACTCCCGCACCTCCCCTGCCACCCGCATCGAGATGGTCACCCCCGGTGTCCTCCTGCGCCGCCTCCAACGCGACCCCGACCTCCCGGGCGTCGGTGCCGTCGTCCTCGACGAGTTCCACGAACGCCAGGTCGACACCGACCTCGCCCTCGCCCTGCTGCTCGACGTGCGCACGGCCCTTCGGGAGGACCTCGTGCTGGCGGTCACCTCGGCGACCCTGGAGGCCGCGCGCACCAGCACCCTCATCGGCACCGCCATCGGCACCACCCCCGCACTCGTCGACGTCCCCGCCCGCCTCCACCCCCTCGAGATGCGCTGGGCCACTCCCCCGCGCGGCGCCGAACCCCTGGGCGTCTCCCCCGCCACGGGCGGCGTCATCGTGCGCCGGGAGTTCCTCGGGCACGTCGCACGCACCATCGAGCGCACGCTGGACTCCACCACCGGCGACGTCCTGGTCTTCCTCCCGGGCGCCCGGGAGGTCGACCAGGTCCGCCGCTCCCTCTCCGCCACCACGGCCGAGGTCCTCACCCTCCACGGCTCACTGAGCGCCGCCGAACAGGACCGGGTCCTCTCCGGACCCGGCCCCCGCCGCCGGGTCGTGCTCTCCACGGCAGTGGCCGAGTCGTCGCTGACGGTGCCCGGTGTGCGGGTCGTGGTGGATGCCTGCCTGTCGCGTGAACCCCGCACGGATGTCGCCCGCGGTGTCCCCATGCTGGTCACCGTCCAGGCATCCCGTGCCCGCTGCGAGCAGCGTGCCGGGCGCGCCGCTCGCCTGGGACCCGGCACGGCCGTCCGCTGCACCTTCGAGGCCGACTGGGCGCGGCGCCCGGCACAGTCACTGCCCGAGATCGCCACGGCCGATCTCACCGACGCACTCCTCCAGTGCGCGGTGTGGGGCAACCCGGGCATGTCCGGCCTGCCGCTCCTCGGGGTTCCCCCCGCGGGTGCACTCTCCGCCGCCGCGGAGCGCCTGCACGGCCTCGGCGCCATCGACGAGGGCGGCCGCGCGACTCCGTTGGGACGCGAACTCGCGGCCCTCCCACTGGACCCGCCCCTCGCCCGCGCACTCGTCGATGCGGCTCCACGGATCGGGGCGAAGCGCGCGGGGCGTTTCGTGGCTCTCCTGGGGGAGGACGCCCGGGTGCCGGGTGCGGACCTCGCCTCCCTCTCGCGTGCTCTCAAGCGGGGGGACGGGGACGCCACCCTGCGCCACCGGGTGCACGACCAGGCCGGACGCCTGACCCGGCTCCTCCACGGTCTCCCGGGCACTGGCGCCCGCGGGAGGGACGACGGACGCGCGGACGACGACCCCATCGACTGCCACCTCGGCGACGAGGACGCCCTGGCCCTGGTCGTCGCCCTCGCCCAACCGGGCTGGATCGCGAGACGCCGCCCGGGCACGGACCGCTACCTCCTGGCCGACGGCCTCGGCGCCGCCCTGCCCCCGGGGAGTCCCCTGACCGGCCAGGAATGGCTCGCGCTGGCCCAGGTCCAACGCGGCGCGGGGCGGGCCGACGGGGTCATCCGCGCGGCGGTCCCCATCGCTGCCGAGGACGCCGAGCACGCCGGGGCCGCCCTCGTCCACGAGGAGACACGGGCGGAGCTGCGGGGAGGAAGGATACGGGCCCGCACCGTCACGCTGCTCGGGGCGATCGAGCTGAAGGAACGTGAGCTCCCTCGTGTGCCCAGAGCCGCCGGGACGCAGGTCCTCGCCGATGCGCTGCGCCGGGAAGGTCTCGACCTGCTGCCCTGGAGCGATGCGGCGCGGTCGCTCCGCGAGCGCCTGGCAGTCCTGCACGAGGCCCTCGGGGCGCCCTGGCCCGATGTCTCCGACGAGGCCCTGACCGAGCACCTCGACACCTGGTTGGGCGCGGACCTCCTCCGCCTGTCCCGGGGAGGTGCCCTGCGCGGTGTCGACACCCTGGGAGGGCTGCGTACGCTCCTGCCCTGGCCCGAGGCCGCCCGCCTGGACGAGCTCGCACCGGAGCGCATGCAGGTGCCCACCGGAGGAACCCGCACCCTGGACTGGTCCAGCGGTCGCCCGGTGCTCTCGCTGCGCGTGCAGGAGGCGTTCGGGTGGGTGGACACCCCGCGCGTGGCCGGCGGGCGCGTGCCGGTGGTGCTGCACCTGCTGGACCCGGCAGGCCGGCCGGTCGCGGTGACCTCCGACCTTGCATCCTTCTGGGCGGGGCCGTACGCGCAGGTGCGCGCCCAGCTGCGCGGGCGCTACCCCCGCCACCCCTGGCCGGCGGATCCCCTGGGCGCGGAACCGACCTCCCGGGCGAAGCCGCGCACGCGGCGCTGAGCAGCAGGTGCGCAGCGGCGAGGACGACGCCCACGAGGGCAACGCCTCACCGCCACCACGGACACCTGACACCGCCACCGCACCGTGGTGGTGCGGAGGCGGGGTCAGGAACAGACCATGACGGACTCCGGGGAGAACCCTGCGGATCCCGTCGGGACGACTACTTCTCCAGCACGCTCTTGAGGTCCCGGTCGTAGAGGGTCTGCATCTCGTCGGCGACACCCTCCATGGTGGAGGCGGGGTCGGCATTCTGGGTGAGGATCCTCGTCAGACCGCCCGACAGGGCGAGGTCGCCACCGGGCAGCAGCACTCGGCCGAAGTCCTGGACCCGTGCACGTTCCAGCTGGTCGACCGCGACCTCGAACTCGGGCTGCTCGGAGTAGACGGAGGACATGTCGACGTCCTTCTGGACCGGCAGGTAGCCGGTGGCGCCGGAGAAGGTCGCCGTCGAAGTGGCATTCGTGAGGAAGGTGGCCAGCATGGCTGCGGCCTTCTGTCGTTCCGGCGAGGACTTCGACGCGATCGCGATGCCCGCACCGCCCGTCGGAACGACATTGTCCTCACCAGAGGGACCCGTGGGGAGGAACCCGACCCCGACATCGAAGCTCGCCGTGTCCAGCGTGTCGCTGAGGGCACCGGTGGAGGCGATGACCTGGCTCGCACCGCCGGCCGCGAAGTCCGTCTGGGGTGCGGTGGAGACCACTGCGGCCCAGCCGTCCTTCACCGCGTCCTGGGCGAAGGTCAGCGCCTTGATGGTGTCCTCGCTGTGGGCCGCGGAGAAGTCCCACTCGTTGCTCCATGCCCCACCGTAGGACCACACCAGGTTGGCCATGGTCCAGGCCGGGTACTCGGCCTCGGGCGGGAAACCGAAGGCCGTGGCGTGCCCGGCCTCCTTGAGCTTGAGGGAGTACTCCTTGACCTGGTCCCAGGTCGTCGGCGCCTCCTCGGGGAGCCCGGCGTCCTTGTAGTGCTCCTTGTTGAAGTAGAACAACGGGGTCGATCGCGCATAGGGCAGTGCGAAGTGGCTGCCGTCGTAGAGGTAGTCCTCGTAGAGGGCATCGACGTAGGAGCCCGGATCGACGTCGACGGCACCGAGGAGCTCGTCGACGGGGGTGATGGAACCGGCGAGGTAGGCGTTGAACCAGTTGGCGTCGGAGAGGACGACGAGATCCCCCTGGTCACCACTGGTCTGGGCCGTCTGGAATCGCTGGGAGACCTCCGCGTAGTTGGCCCCGGCGGTCACGAGATCGACCTTGATACCACTCTCCTGCTCGAACTTGGCGACCAGCTCCTTCTCCACGTCGAGGGAACCTCCGGGGTGGTTCGTCCAGAAGGTGATCTCCTTCGCGGGTTCGACCGAGTCCCAGTCCACGGCCTCGGTGGAACCGGATTCCCCGGAGGCCGCACCGCCCCCGTCGACGGTGGGGCCACCACAGGCTCCCAGCGCCAGGGCCGCAACTCCTGCGGCCGCCACTGCGGCCATCGGTCGTGCTGTCCTTCGTGCTCTCATGTCGTGAACCTTTCGGTGTGGGTGGACAACTCTTCTGGGGAGGTCATTGCTTGACGGCGCCCTGTGTGAGCCCGGCGACGATGTAGCGCTGCAGGGCCGCGAAGACGACGAGGACGGGGGCGATGACCAGGACCGCACCTGCCATGAGGACGCCGTAGTTGCCGGTGTTGGACTCCAGGGACTGCAGGAGGTTGAGTGCGACGGGCAGGGTCATGCTCTCCGGCCTGTCGGTGATGATCAGCGGCCACAGGAATGAGTTCCACTCGCTGACGACCGTGACCAGGGAGACCGTCGCGATGGTGGGGATCGTGACCGGCACGACGATCTGCCACAGGCGCCGCCAGTGCCCCGCACCGTCCAGTTCCGCCGCCTCCAGGAGGCTCGGGGGAAGGGTGAGGAACTGCTGACGCAGGAGGAAAGTGCCGAAGGCAGTGCCCAGGGTCGGCAGGATGATCCCCCACAGGGTGTTGCGCCCGCCCAGTGTGGAGATCGTGATGTAGTTCGGCAGCATCGCGGCCTCCGGCGGGACCATGAGCGCCACGAGGATCCCCAGGAAGATCAGGTTGCGTCCCGGGATCCTGATGAACACCAGGGCGTAGGCAGTGGTGATGGCGAGGAAGACCTTGATGGTCGCCCCCACCACCGTGACGATGAGGGAGTTGCGGAAGGCGCTCGCCAGCGGCACCCGTTCGGCGACCTTCGCATAGTTCGCGGTGGTCGGATCCGTCGGCAGGAACGTGGGGTTCACGGTGACGATCTCCGAGGCCGGCTTGAAGGAGGAGATCACCATCCACAGCAGTGGCAGTGCGATGATCACGAGTGCCAGGATCATCGGGACGTAGCCGGCGAAGAGGGTGGCTGCGAGGTTCCGGCGTGAGAATGCCCGGCTCCAGTCGGAGGGGTCTCGGGCCACCTTCCTCGGTCGGAGGACCTCGGGTGCCGTGCCCGCGCCCGGACCGTCATCCGGGCCGGAACCGGCCCCGACGACGGCGTTGGTGGTGGTGCTCACTGGTAGTGCACCTTCCTCTCCACGTAGCGCATCTGGACGGCCGTGACGGCGAAGAGGGTGATGAACAGGATCACCGAGACGGCCGCCGCGTAGCCGGCCCGCTGGTACGCCCCGAAGGACTGCAGGTAGATCTCGAAGATGATCGTGTTGGTGCCGTTGCCCGAGGGGGTCATGACACGGAGGATGTCGAAGGCCTGCATCGAGTTGAGGACCATGGTGATGGTCAGGAAGAACACTGTGGGACTCAACAGGGGCAGGACCACGCTGAAGAACTTGCGCACCGATCCCGCACCGTCGATCTCGGCAGCCTCCAGGAGGTCCGTCGGGATCGACTGGAGGCCCGCGATGAAGATGACGGCCGCGTAGCCGAGGTTCTTCCAGATGTAGACGATGATCACCATCAGCAGCGACAGGCCCGGGTCGTTGAACCACTCCGGCGAGGTGCGCCCGAAGTACTGGAACACGTACCGGAGGACACCCAGGCGGGGATCGAAGATGAAGTTCCAGACCATTCCGATGCCGACGCCCGAGAGGACGTAGGGCGAGAAGATCGCGGTCCTGGCCAGGGTCCGACCGGGCAGGCGCTGGTTGAGCACCAGGGCCATCAGGAGACCCAGCAGCATGGCCCCCGCGACGGTGGCGACCGTGAAGACGATGGTCACACGCCAGACCTCGAGACCGTGGGGCGAGGTGAAGAACTCCTTGTAGTTCGCCAACCCCACGGTGCGCGCCGTCGTGGAGCCGAGGCGCCAGTCCAGCACGGAGTAGCGCAGGTTCATGACGAGCGGGTAGTAGATGAACATCAGGATCAGGGCGATGTTCGGTCCCGCGAAGAGGATGAAGTGGAAGTAGTTGCGGGAACGGACGATGCGCCGCTCGCGCCTGCGCCCGGCCTCGACCTCGGCCTGCGCCGTGCCGGTCGTGGACTGTCGGCTCATCGCAGGTGCTCCGGTGTCACGACCGTGTGCGCCCGGCGTCCGGCGGGACGAGGACCCGGTCCTGTCCGCCCGGTGCACCTGCCCCGGAAGGCCCGGTCCTGCCCAGGGGTCCGGGGACGGGACCGATCGTCCGCGTCCTCGCCCAGATCGGCGTGCTCGCTCAGCTCCGGTCCCCTCTCCTCGTGGACACCGGCTCCCACCTGCTTCCGGTGGGGTCCGTGGTCCTGGTACCGGGCGTCATCCGTGCCGACCCGGCGCATCTGGTGTGGGACCGGTCGCACCACAGCAAGGTCCCACACCCTGAGGATAGCGACACCGACCCGTGTGCGGGTACTTCCGTCAGCGCGCCGGGGAGCCCGTGCCACACTGCTCGCCCTCCTCACGGGAGCCCAGCTCCTCGCAGGGCCCCGACCCTGCGCAGGACACGGAGCACACCGGAGAGCCGGACACCGCGCAGGACACGGAGCACACCGGGGAGCTGGACTCCTCACAGGACACGGGCCTCCTTGCGCCTGTACATACCAGTAGGTACAGTGTCCACATGACCGAAGGACAGCAGGACTCCCGCCACCGCCTCATCGAGGCAATGGCTGATCTCCTCTGGGAGAGGGGGTACGCCGCGACCAGCCCCCGCGACGTCATGTCCGCCGCCGGAGTCGGTCAGGGCTCGCTCTACCACCACTTCTCCGGCAAGCACGAGCTCGCCGCGGAGGCCATGCGGGCCAATGTGGCAGCAGCACTGGCCGACAACCCCGAGCCGGAGGGCGACGGCCCCGCCCTCGTCGACATCGAGAAGCGCCTCCTGCGCCCACGCCCGGGCACACGCGGCTGCCGGGTCGGGCGCATGACGCAGGACCCGAAGGTGGTCGAGGACGCCGAGATGCTCGGCATCGTCTCCGACGCCTTCGACACCATGGCCGAGCGGTGGACACGACTCATCACGGCTGCCATCCGACGCGGCGAGCTACCCGATGACCTCGACGCCCACCAACTCGCGGACACCCTGTCGGCCGTCATCCAGGGCGGCTACGTCCTCTCCCGTGCACGCGGGTCACAGGAACCCATGGACTCCGCCGTGCGCGGCATGGTCGCGCTCCTGGAGTCGGCGGCGCGGCCCCCACGGTCGGGACCACCCGACGCCCCCACCCACCACCCACATGAGGAGCAACCATGACCACACGGATCGGGATCAACGGTTTCGGACGCATCGGACGCACCTTCCTGCGCGCCGCCCTCGCCAATGACGCAGACGTCGAGGTCGTGGCGGTCAACGACCTCACCGACGTCGCCACCCTCGCCGACCTGCTGGAGTGGGACTCCATCTCCGGCCACCTCGACGGCGTCTCCGCCGACGGCGACCACCTCACGGTCCGGGGCCACGGGATCACGGTGTTCTCGCAGCGTGACCCCGCCGAGATCCCCTGGAGCGAGGTCGGGGCGGACGTCGTCATCGAGTCGACCGGCCACTTCACCGACGCCGTCTCCGCGCGCGCCCACCTCCGGGGCGGGGCACGCAAGGTGATCGTCTCCGCGCCCGCCACGGGGGATGTCCCCGCCCTCGTGCTGGGCGTCAACACCGACACCCTCGACGTGGCGGCCACCGATGTCTTCTCCAACGGCTCCTGCACCACGAACTGCCTGGCGCCCATGGCCAAGGTCCTCAACGACGCCTTCGGCATCGAGAGCGGACTCATGACCACGGTCCACGCCTACACGAGTGACCAGAAGCTCCACGACGCCCCCCACAAGGACCTGCGGCGGGCCCGTGCCGCAGCCCTGTCGACGATCCCGACCTCCTCGGGCGCTGCCCGCACCATCGGGAGGATCATCCCCGAGCTGGACGGGAAGCTCACCGGCTTCGCCCTGCGGGTGCCGGTGCCCGTGGGCTCGATCACCGACCTGACGGCAGTCCTCTCCCGACCGACCACCGTCGAGGAGGTCAACCAGGCGTTCCGCGCGGCGGCCGACTCCCCGGAGCTGTCCCGCTACCTCGCCCACTCCGAGGCCCCGATCGTCTCCTCCGACATCGTCGGCAACCCGCGCTCGGTGATCTTCGACGCGCCCCTGACCGAGGTCATCGGCAACCACGTGAAGGTCCTGGGCTGGTACGACAACGAATGGGGGTTCTCCAACCGGCTGGTGGAGCTCTCCGAGCTCATCGGGAGCAGGCTCTGAGCAGGCCACCACGGAGGAACGGCACCCGACACCCGCTCGGCGCCGGCACGGCGGCCCCTGTCCCCACCCCGGGGGTGGGGGCCGTTGCCACTCGCGGGGACGTCCCGTTCAGGGTGCGGTCGGCAGGGATGACTTGAGCGACAGGACGCGGGTCGCGGCCGCACGGACCTTCTCGGCGAACGCCGGGTCCTGACGGGCCCGCGCCACAACGGCATCCACCATCTCCGCAGCCTGCTCGGGCGAGGCGGAGACCAGCACGATGTCACAGCCGGCACCGATGGCCTTCACCGCTCGCTCCCCCGGCGTCCACGCCTGGACCTGGGCGGCTGCGGAGACGTCGTCCGTGATGACCACGCCGTCGAATCCCAGGTCCCCGCGCAGCACGTCATCGACCACCACGGACGAGAAGGCGGCCGGCGCGTCCGGGTCGATGCGCTCGTAGACGGCAGTCGACATCATGACCATCTCGGCTCCGTCCTCGATGCCGCGGGCGAAGACGCCCACCGAGGCGTCGTCCCGGGAGGTCAGCGTGTCCGTGACCCCGGCGGTGGTGTCCGTGTTGCCCGTGACGCGTCCCAGTCCGGGGAAGTGCTTGACTGCCACCGCGACACCGGCACTGCGCATCCCGCGGGAGAAGGCGTTGGCGTGTGCGACCACCTGGTCCGCACTGGAGCCGTACTCCCGTCCCCACTTCCCGATCGGCGGGTTCTCCGCGGGGTCGCCGTCGACCAGGTCCATCACGGGAGCCAGGTTGAGGTTGACGCCGACTGACGCGAGCTGCCTCCCCCACCCGGTGGCCGACGACTCCAGATCTGCCTCCGACATCGCGGACTGGTCCAGGGCCGAGTGCATGCGGGAGAACCCCGGTCCCTGCAGCACCTGCACCGCTCCCCCCTCCTGGTCGGTCGCCACGAGCATGGCCGTGGAGTGCGTCGTGTCCTGGCCGACCAGGTCCGTGAAGGAACGCACCAGGGCGAGCACCCGGTCGGGCGCGGCCTCGCTGCGGCCCGCGAGGAACACATTGCCCACGTGCCGGTCGCGTACGGCGGCCCAGCTCGCGTCCTGCTGCCGGTGCACGTCCACACCGACCATGAACAGCTGCCCGACCTGTTGCTCCAGGGACCATCCGCGCAGCGGGTCACCGCCCTGGGGGGTCCCCGGGTCCGGGGTGGCGGAGATCCCTGCGCCCGCGCCGGAGGCGGGCCGGGTCGTGTCCCTGGAGCCCGACTGCGAGGAGGTCGACGAGGGCGACGCCCCCTGCCCGCTCACGGTGGCCGTCGAGGGGGTGCAGGCGACGCAGAGGACAGCGACGACTCCCAACGCGACGGAGACCGCCGCCGGCCCCCTGTCCGGTACCGTCAGTGCGCGCACCACGGCCGCCTCAGTCCAGTCCCTCTCCGCGCGCCGCCGCGTCCTCCGGTGTCTGGGGGAAGGCGAAGGTCGCCGGGTCCCCGCCGATGCGTCCCTCCGGGTCGTCCAGTGCGTCGATGGCGGCGATGTCCTCCGGCGACAGGTCGAACCCGGAGACGGCGAGGTTCTCGCGCATGCGCTCGGGATGGACGGACTTCGGGATGACGATCCGTCCGGACTGGACGTGCCAGCGGAGCACGACCTGGGCGGCGGTGACGCCCAGACGACGGGCGATGCCGACCACGACCGGGTCGCGCAGGTCCGCACCCTGTCCCAACGGCGAGTAGGCCTCGACCGCGACGCCGCGGCGCAGGCAGGCACGTCGGACCTCGGGCTGGGAGAACGCGGGGTGGACCTCCACCTGGTCGACGGCCGGGGTCACCCCGGTCTCGACGACCAGGCGCTCCAGGTGCTCGGGGAGGAAGTTGGACACACCGATGGCGCGCACCGCGCCCTGGTCGGCCAGGTCCGCCAGCACCCGCCAGGTGTCGACGTAGAGGTCCTCCGAGGGGAGTGGCCAGTGGATGAGGTAGAGATCGATCACCTCGCGTCCCAGTGCCCGTCTCGAGGTCTCGAAGGCCTCCCGCGCGCGCTCGGCCCCCTGGTCCGCATTGCGGAGCTTCGTCGTGACGAACACGTCCTGCTCGGGCAGGCCACTCGCGCGGATGGCGGCGCCCACACCTGCCTCGTTGCAGTACGCGGCGGCCGTGTCGATGTGCCGGTACCCGATCTCCAGGGCCTCCTCCACCGCACGCTGGGTGTCGGCGGGTGGGATCTGGAACGTCCCGAACCCGACCTGGGGGACGGAGACCCCGTCGCCGAGCCGGACCTGGGGAGCGTCGGGGACCTGCGGGACCCGGGAGGTGGTGTGTTCCTGCATACCAGAACCCTACGACGCCCCACCCCCAACCGCCGGGGCACGGAGTGCGTCCAGGGGATGGGGGCAGGGGACGAGGGCGGGGCGGGCCCGGGCTGCGGCCTCAGGCGGGGGCAGTTGCCGGACCCCCGGAGGTGCCGTGCCGGGTGGGGGGCACGTACGGGCCCGTCGCGGGCGCAGCAGGCTGCGAACCCGGTGTCCCGGTCCGTGCCAGTGCCGACCGCGCAGCCGGCGCCGGGGCCATGGTCACCCCGGGCTGGCTGATCGTGCCGTCGCGGCGTTGGCGGCGCACACGGGTGCGGGCGATCTGCAGGTTGGTGTTGCGCCACCCGTGCTTCTTGCCGTCCGGCCCCTTGGTGCCGGAGATGGACTCCTCGGCGATCTTCGCCAGACCGGCAACGGTGAGGCACATGCCGACGTAGATGGCACCGACCACCATGGCGGCCGGGATCAGCGGTGAGTCGAACTGGGCCTGGGTGCCGATGAACTTGGCGTAGTCGAGGAGCTCGGGGTAGGTGATGATGAAGCCGAGCGCCGTGTCCTTGAGGATCACGACCAGCTGCGCGATGATCACCGGGAGCATTGCGCGGATCGCCTGGGGCAACAGGATCATGGTCATGACCGAGGTCTTGCGCAGGCCCAGGGCCGCGGCCGCCTCCCACTGGCCCCGCGGGAGGGCCAGGATTCCGGAACGGATCGCCTCGGCCAGGATCGTGCCGTTGTACAGGGTCAACGCGGTGACCACTGATGTGAAGGTCGTGAACTTCAGTCCCAGGGTGGGCATCCCGTAGTACATGAGCATCATGAGGATCAGGACGGGGATCGCACGGAAGATCTCCAGGAACCAGACGACGGGGACCTTGACCCACTGGTGGTCGGAGAGCCTCCCCACCGCGAGGAGCAGTCCCACGACCAGGGCGAGGACGGCGGAGAGCCCGAAAGCCTTGAGGGTGTTGAGGGTGCGCAGGCCGATCTGGCTCCACACCTGCGGGTAGGTGAAAGCCGACCACTTCCGGGCCGAGAACTGCCCGGTCACGGAGAAGCGGTAGATGATGAACGCGAGGATCGCGCCCACCACGATGACCGTGGCCACGGCCATGAGGGCGTAGCGTCGCCGCGCCACCGGACCGGGGACGTCGTAGATGTGCTGGGAGCTCATCGGACCACCTTCAGTCGGTTCTCGAGGAAGCGCTGGAATGTCGCGAGCAGGAGGACCAGGACCACGAAGATCGCTGCCACCCACAGCAGGCCGGCCATGAGTGGCTCGGACCGCTCGGAGAGGTAGGCACGGATCGCCCCGGCCTCGAAGACCGAGAAGCCAGCGGCAACCGTGGTGTTCTTCAGCAGTGCGATGAGGACGCTCATCATCGGGGGGACGACCGCCCGCCCCGCCTGCGGCAGGACGATGAGCTCCATGGACTGGGTGAAGGTGAAGCCGAGGGCACGTCCCGCCTCCATCTGGCCCGCGGGGATCGTGTTGATACCCGAGCGGATGACCTCTGCGATGTAGGTGGCCGTGTAGAGACCCAGCGCGATGATGGCCAACTGCATGAAGGAGAGCCCGGATCCCCAGGTCCCCGTCGGGAAGAGCTTCGGGTACCCGAAGGCGAAGAAGAAGAAGAGGAGTGTCAGCGGAGTGTTGCGGACGAGGTTGACGTAGAGCGTCCCCACTGCCCGCATGACAGGAACGGGCGACACCCTCATGGCCCCTGTGATGGATCCGAGGACCAGAGCGATCACGCCGCCCCCGGCGAAGAGGATCAGGGTGTTCCTGAATCCGGTGATGAACAGGTCGGCGTTGTTGAACAGGACGTTCACAGCGCCTCCTTCCGATGGTCGGCTCCGCGGTCCCTTTCTGGCAGGGTCACGGTCGTTCCGCGGTGTGGGTGTGAGGTGGGGGCGGGGCCGGGGCCCCGCCCCCAAGTCCGGTCACTCGTAGTCGTCGACGGCCGGCTGCTCGACCTTCGTGCCGGAGGCACCGAGGGTCTCGTCGTAGATCTTGGTCCAGGTGTCCCCACCGTCCGTGAAGACGTTGTTGATGAAGTGGCGCAGGGCCGCATCGTCCTTGGGGAGGCCGACCCCGTACTTCTCCACACTGAAGGGCTCGCCGACGACCTTGAGGGCGTCGGGCTCCTGTGCGGCGTAGCCGATGAGGATGGCCTGGTCGGTGGTCACCGCGTCCACGGTGCCGTCCTTGAGGGCTTCGACGCACTGGGAGTAGTTGTCGAACTCCGTGGTCTTGGTGTCGGGGTAGTTGTCCTTGATGTTCTGGATCGGGGTGGAACCCGTCGCCGAGCAGACCGTCTTGCCGGCCAGGTCCTGGTCGGAGGTGATGTCGGTGTTGTCCGCCGTGACCAGCAGGCCCTGCCCGGTGATGAAGTACGGACCGGCGAAGCCGACCTGTTCCTTGCGCTTGTCGGTGATGGAGTAGGTGCCGACGTAGTAGTCGATGTCCCCGTTGATGATGGCCTGCTCGCGGTTGGCGGAGGGGATCTTCTGGAACTCGATCTGGTCGGGTGAGAACCCGAGCTCGGCGGCGATCCAGGTGGCGATTTCGATGTCGAAACCGGAGCGCTCACCCGTGACGGCGTCCAGGTACCCCAGACCGGGCTGGTCCTCCTTCACGCCGACGCGGACCTTGCCATTGGACTGCATGGCGTCGAAGGTCGGGGAGTCGGTCAGATCCACGCTGGTGGCGACCGGGAACTCCAGGGAACCACTGGTCCCTGCCGAGCCGGACTCGCTCGAGCCGGAGGAGCAGGCGGCCAGGGAGAGCGCTGTGGCGGCGGCTGCCGCCAGAGCGAGTAAACCCTTCGTGCGCATGGGAGGTCCTTTCGTCGGCACCGGACCCGTGTCCGGTGACGTTGGGTGTTCTGTCTTGCTGGGTCCGGGGTGCGTGGGCACCCCGACGGTTCAGTGGGAGAGGATCTTGGAGAGGAAGTCCTTCGCGCGGTCCGTCTCCGGATGGGAGAAGAACTTCTCGGGCGGGGCCTGCTCGATGATCTGGCCGTCGGACATGAAGGCCACCCGGTCTGCGGCCTTGCGGGCGAAGCCCATCTCGTGGGTGACGACGATCATCGTCATGCCGTCCTTCGCGAGCTGCACCATGACGTCGAGGACCTCGTTGATCATCTCGGGGTCCAGGGCGGAGGTGGGCTCGTCGAAGAGCATGACCTTGGGCTGCATGGCCAACGCCCGGGCGATGGCGACACGCTGCTGCTGGCCGCCGGAGAGCTGGGCGGGGTACTTCTCCGCCTGGGCACCGACTCCGACGCGGTCCAGGAGCTGGCGTGCCCGTTCGGTGGCCTCGGCCTTAAGGACCTTCTTGACCTTCACCGGGGCCAGGGTGACGTTCTCGAGGATCGTCTTGTGGGAGAAGAGGTTGAAGGACTGGAAGACCATCCCGACGTCCGCACGCAGGGCCGCGAGCTTCTTGCCCTCCTTCGGCAGGGGGACCCCGTCGATGTAGATCTCGCCCGAGGTCACCGTCTCCAGACGGTTGATGGTCCGGCAGAGGGTGGACTTGCCTGAGCCGGAAGGTCCGACCAGGAGCACGACCTCGCCCTTGTCGACCGTCAGGTTGATGTCGTGGAGGGCCTCGAAGTCACCGAAGTGCTTGTAGACGTGCTCCACGACGACGAGCGGCCCGGAGGGGGCACCTTGGACTTTTTCCTCTGACATGGCCATGACTTTACCTTCAGGTTCACCCGGAGTGCACGTGGTCCAGTCCGTGGACTGCGGCATCCCTCACGCAGAGGATGTGAGGAGAGTGAGCACAGGTTGACTTGGGCGCGCCATGACCAGGGACGAGGGCGGCCCCGGTCCGCACGGACCGGGAGCGGGCCACGCCGGGCCCGCACACCCGGTTCGCTCAGTCCGCGTCCAGGCCGGGGTCCAGTGCCATGAGGTCGGCCAGGGTCTGGGGTCGCAGGATCCAGCGGGCACTCCCGTCCTCGACCGCCAGCACCCCCGGCTTGGTGAGCACGTTGTAGTTGGAGGCCATCGACCACCCGTAGGCACCCGTCGCGGGCACCACCAGCAGGTCCCCGGCCGTCACGTCGTCGGGGAGGTCCACGTCGTGGACGACGATGTCGCCCGACTCGCAGTGCTTGCCCACCACCCGCGAGCGCTGCCAAGGACCGTGGGGGGCGCGGTTCGCCAGGGTGGCGGTGTACGCGGCGCCGTAGAGTGCCGGGCGGATGTTGTCGGACATGCCACCGTCGACGGCGACGTAGCGGCGCACGGCCCCGCCCTGCAGAGTCACGTCCTTGACCGCCCCCACCCGGTACACGGTCACCGTGGTGGGTCCCGCCACACTGCGTCCGGGTTCCACCGAGACGTGTGGCACGGAGGTGCCGGTCTCCTCGGCGGCCTTGCGCACGGTCGCGGCGACGCTGCGGGCCACCTCCGCGGGAGAGGTCGGCACGGGATCGGCCCCGGTGTAGGCGATCCCCACGCCACCCCCCAGGTCCACCTCGCGGGTCGACACCCCGAGCTCCCGTGAGACCCGGGCACGGAAGTCCATGACGATGCGGGCCGCGGCCACGAACGCCTCTGTCCCCTCGATCTGGCTGCCGATGTGGTTGTGGAAGCCGAGCAGCTCCAGGTGCGGACTCGCGGTGATCGCGCGCACCACCTCCATCGCGGAGCCGTCGGCCACGGAGACCCCGAACTTCTGGTCCTCGTGCGAGGTCGCGATGTACTCGTTGCCCCCGGCGTGGATGCCCGTCTTGAGACGGACCATGACCCGGGCCGTGACCCCGAGCCCCGCCGCGACCCGTTCCACCTGGGCCACCTCGTGGAGGGAGTCGATGAAGATCCGCTCGATGCCCCTGCCCTCGCCCGCGCCCAGGGCCAGTTCGATCTCGGCGTCGAGCTTGTTGTTGCCGTGCAGTCCCACTCGGGTGGGATCCGCCCCCGCACGCAGTGTGATGGCGAGCTCCCCCAGGGAGGCGGTGTCGATCCCCATGCCTTCCGCGGTCACCACGTCCACGACGTCCGCACACAGGAAGGCCTTGGCGGCGTAGAACGCATCGCCACCGGACATGCCGTAGCCGTCCCAGAACTCCTCCGCCATGGCACTCGTCCACACGCGGGCCCGTCCACGCAGGTCGGCCCGGTCCAGGACGTAGAGGGGGGTCGCGAAGTCACGGGCCACGTCGACCAGTGTCACTCCCCCGACCTCGAGCGCCCCGTCCCCGCGCCGACGCGTCGTCCACGGCCACAGGTCGGGACGCTCGGTGGGCTCGGGGCACACGAGGCTGCCGGCGGGCGCCTCCCCGTCCCCGACGGGGGCGGCGCCGCCCCCGTCAATGGGTGCGGTCCCCCCTGCGTGTTCGGCCGGAGGGGTCGGAATGCTCCCCGCCTGCGCAGGACTGGCGGAAGTGGGGGTGCCGTGGGGAGTGGGGCGGGCGTCCACCGGTCACATCCTCTCGGGTGCCTCGACGCCCAACAGGCCCAGGCCGTTGCGCAGGACCTGCGTGACGGCATCGTTGAGCCACAGGCGCGCGACGTGACCGGGGGTGACGGGTTCCTCACCACGCGGGGTGACGCGGCACTGGCCGTACCAGGCGTGGTAGGCGGCCGCCAGCTGCTCCAGGTAGCGCGCCACGCGGTGGGGTTCGCGCAGCTCGGCCGCCTGGGCGACCTGGGCGGGGAACTGGGCGAGGACACCCAGCAGGTCGCCGTCGGCCGGGTGGTCCAGGGCTGCGGGGTCGAATCCCGCTTCCCGGTCCACCCCGTGTTCGGCGGCGTTGCGCGCCACGTTGCGGGTGCGGGCGTGGGCGTACTGGACGTAGTAGACGGGGTTCTCGTTGGAGTGCGAGGTCAGCAGGTCCAGGTCGATGTCGAGGTTGGAGTCCATGGACACGCGCACCAGCGCGTAGCGCGCGGCGTCCACTCCCACGGCGTCGACCAGGTCGTCGAGGGTGACGATGGTGCCGGCCCGCTTGGACATGCGCACGGGCTGGCCGTCCCTGACCAGGTTCACCATCTGACCGATGAGGATCTGCATGTTGACACCGGGGGTGTCCCCGAAGGCCTCACACATCGCCATCATGCGCCCGATGTAGCCGTGGTGGTCCGCACCCAGGAGGTAGATCGCGACATCGGCGCCGCGGCGGCGCTTGTCGAGGTAGTAGGCGACGTCGCCGGCGAAGTAGGCGGCCTGGCCGTCGGACTTGATGAGGACACGGTCCTTGTCGTCGCCGTAGTCGGTGGTGCGCAGCCACACGGCGCCGTCCTCGTCGAAGACCTCGCCGCGCTCGCGCAGGACCTCGATGGCCCGGGCGACGGCGCCGGAGGAGTGCAGGGAGTCCTCGTGGAAGAACACGTCGAAGTCGGAGCGGAAGCTGTGCAGGCGTTGCTTGATCTCGTCGAACATCAGGTCCACACCTCGGGCGCGGAACGCCTCGACCGCGTCCTCCTCGGGCAGGGTGACCGGATCGGGTTCACCGGCGGCCAGGGCGTCGTGGCGGACCTGGTCGGCGATCTCGGCGATGTACTGGCCGCCGTAGCCGTCCTCGGGGGCCTCGTGGCCCATGGCGCGGGCGTACAGGGAGCGGGCGAAGCGGTCGATCTGGGAGCCGTGGTCGTTGAAGTAGTACTCGCGCGTGACCTGGCCGCCGGAGGCCTGCATCAGCCTGGCCAGGGAGTCGCCGACGGCCGCCCAGCGGGCTCCCCCCAGGTGGACGGGTCCGGTGGGGTTGGCGGAGACGTACTCCAGGTTGATGTGTGTGCCCGAGAGGGACGTGTTCGTGCCGAAGGACTCCCCCGCCTCGACGATCGTCGCCGCCAGCTGCCCGGCGGAGGCCGCACCGAGGGTGATGTTGATGAAGCCGGGGCCCGCGACCGCGACCTCCTCGATCCCCTCCGCGTCGCGCAGCGTGGTGGCCAGGACCTCGGCGAACTCGCGGGGCGCAACTCCTGCCCGACGGGCCAGCTGGAGGGCGACATTGGTCGCCCAGTCCCCGTGGTCACGGTTCTTGGGGCGCTCCACCCGCACGGGGTCGGGGACGTCGGCGGCATCCAGGGCGAGCGTGCCCGAGGCGGATGCCTCGAGCAACGTGGTGCGGATGAGGGCTGCGAGTTCTTCAGGGGTCACGGGACGAGGGTAGTCGGCGCGGTACGGCCCGGGCCAGCGGGGACACGGAGCGGTCGCGTCCGGCCCCGGGACACCTCCCACCGCCCGGCGGCGCAGCTCCTGCCCGGGAGCCGCCGTGGCGGGCGCGGGCTCAGTTGCGGTCGATGAGTCCGCTCTGCTCGTACGTGGTCAGCTGGTCGATGCGGTGACGGTGACGCTGGTCCGCACTGAAGGGGGTGGAGAGGAAGGCGTCGACGATGAGTGTGGCCTCCTCGGGTGTGTGCATGCGCGCACCGATGGACACGACATCGGCGTCGTTGTGCTGCCGGGCCAGGACGGCGGTCTCCTCGCTCCACGCCAGCGCGGCGCGGATCCCCTGCACCTTGTTCGCGGCGATCTGCTCGCCGTTGCCCGACCCACCGATGACGATGCCCAGCGACCCCGGGTCCCCTGCCACGGCCTCCGCGCAGTCCAGGCACATGGGCGGGTAGTTGTCGAGGGGGTCGAAGGTCTCGGGACCGTGGTCGACGACCTCGAAGCCGGCGGAGACCAGGTGGGGGACCAGCAGGGACTTGAGCTCGAAGCCGGCGTGGTCGGAGGCGATGTGGACGCGCACGTGTGACCTTCCTCGGTGGGGTGCGGAGCACCACCCATCATCTCACGCACGGCAGTGCAGGGGCATTGCCGCGGGGCTGGTAACATGTTGCGACGTCGGCCCCGATAGCTCAGCGGATAGAGCGTTCGCCTCCGGAGCGAAAGGCCGCAGGTTCGAATCCTGTTCGGGGCACCGTGCGATGTGTCGCGACACCGTCCATCCGGTGTCGCGACACCTCTCCTCCCGTCGGGACCGGGTTGTCCCCGTCCCCGGTGCGCGGATCCCTCCCGTGCGCGACGCCTCCCCAGTTGCTACCGTGTCCGCACCGGTGCGACACGCGCACCGGCACCACCCCCGCCCGGCGGAACCGCCGGAGCGCACCTGACGGACGGAGATGATGGGCGACAGCGGCTCGGGAGACAGTCCCCGGGGGCCAGCCCCCCACCCCTGTGACACACCCGGGCGGGTGACCGGATGACCGAGGTCCTCCTGCTCCTGCTCTCCATGGTCGTCGTGGCCGCCGGCGGCGCATTCGTTGCCGCCGAGTTCTCCCTGATCACGGTCAATCGTGCCTCGGTCGAATCCGCGGCGGACGACGGTGACCGTCGTGCGCGCGGAGTGCTGGAGGCGCTGCGTCACCTCTCGACCCAGCTCTCCGGGGCCCAGGTGGGCATCACCGTGACGAACCTGGCCCTCGGCTTCCTGGCCGAACCCTCGCTGGCCAGACTCATCCGCCCCGCCCTCGCCGACCTGGGTGTGCCCGATGCGGGGATCACCACCGTCTCCGTGACGATCGCACTGCTCACCGCGACCGTCATCACCATGGTCTTCGGAGAGCTGGTGCCGAAGAACCTGGCCATCTCGCGCCCCCTGGCCACCGCCCGGGCCGTGCAGGGCTTCCAGCGTGGCTTCACGCGGGCCGTGGCCTGGCCGATCCGCCTCTCGAACGGCACGGCCAATGCCCTCCTGCGCATCGTCGGCATCACGCCCCAGGAGGAACTCGCCTCGGCACGGTCCGCGGAGGAGCTCACCTCCCTGGTGCGCCATTCGGCACTGCGCGGCACCCTTGCCGCCGACACCGCGGACCTGGTGGGGAGGACGCTGACCTTCGGGGACCGACGTGCCCGCGACGTCATGGTCCCGGCGTCCTCGATGGTCACCCTCTCCCCCACCTCGACGGTCTCCGACATGGTCCGTCGTTCCCGGCGCACGGGACACTCCCGTTTCCCCGTCGTCAGCGTCTCCGAGGAGGGCGGGATCCTGCGCCAGATGCCCGTGGGCATCGCCCACATCCGCTCCTCCCTCTCCCTCCCCGTCGAGCTCTGGGGCGACACCACGGTGGACGCGCTCTCGGCTCCCGCCACCCTGGTCCCGGATTCCGTCCACATCGACGACCTCCTGGAGCGCCTGCGGCACGGTGGCCTCCAGATGGCCCTCCTCATCGACGAGTTCGGGGCCCTGGCAGGTCTGGTCACCCTGGAGGACGTCGTGGAGGAACTCGTCGGCGAGCTCTACGACGAGCACGATCCGGCCGAGCGCCCACCCGGTCCGCCACCCCCTCCCGGCGGCACCGTCCTGCCCGGCCTCACCCGGCTCGACGAGCTGCCCGACCTCATCGGTGTCACCCTGCCCGACTCCCCCGACGCCGGGACGCTGGGCGGTCTGGTCTCGGCCCGGCTGGGGCGCCTCGCGGAGGAGGGCGACGAGGTGGTCCTGGTCACCAGCCCTCCCGGGGCGCACGACCTGCACGTGGAGGTCCTCTCCGTGAGCGGCCACCGGGTGACGAGCGTCCTCGTCGAGGACCTCCCCGGCGACGGCACGGACGGCGACGGCGGAGCCCGTGCCGACGGCTCCGCGGGGTCCGGGCCATGAGCCCCGCCGCATCCGTCCTGCTCACCGTGGTCCTGCTCGCGGCGAACGCCTTCTTCGTGGGCGCCGAGTTCGCGTTGATCTCCGCACGACGCACACGGGTCGAACCGCTGGCACGTGCGGGGTCGCGACGGGCGCGCATCACCCTCTTCGCCATGGAGCACGTCTCACTGATGATGGCCGGCGCCCAGTTGGGGATCACCGTGTGCTCCCTGGCCCTGGGTGCCGTCGCGGAGCCGACGGTCGCCGCCACCATCGAGGTCCCCCTGCACGCCGTGGGTGTCCCCGACTCCTGGTTGCACCCCATCGCCCTGGTCATCGCCCTCTCCCTGGTGACATACCTGCACGTCGTGCTGGGTGAGATGGTGCCCAAGAACGTCGCCATCGCCGGTCCCGAACGCCTGGCACTGTCGTGCTCCCCCGTCCTCGTCGCCCTCGTCGGGCTGCTCCTGCCCCTCCTGTGGGTCCTCAACGGCCTGGCGAACCTCGTGCTGCGACTGATCCGCGTGACGCCACGCGACGAGGTCGCCTCCGCCTTCACCGGGGACGAGGTGGCCGAGCTGGTGGCGGAGTCACGCCGCAGTGGTCTCATCGACCCCGAGGACGAACGCCTCGTCCTGGGTGCGCTGACCTTCACGGAGCGCGATGTGGGTTCGGTGCTCATCCCCATGGACCGGGTCGCCACCCTGGACGACTCCCTCACGGTCGCGGAAGCGGCCGCCGTCGCCGCACGACACGGCTTCTCCCGCCTTCCCGTCAGGGACACGACCGGAGCCCCCTGTGGCTACCTCCACATCAAGGATCTGCCCGTCGAGGACCCCGGGAGCCGGGGGAAGCGCCTGCGTGCCCACGGGATCCGCCCGCTGCCGCAGGTCGCTGCCGAGGACTCGCTGCGCGCCGCGCTGCGGGTCATGCAGCGCGCGAAGGCCCACCTCGCACTGGTGGGGGATCCTGCCGCGCCGCTGGGCGTGGTCGCCCTGGAGGACGTCCTCGAGGAACTCATCGGCACGGTGCTCGACGACTCCCACGAGGACTGACGGAGGTCGTGGCCCCGACGGTCCGCACGGGACGGGTCCACCTCCCGGTGTCCGGGGTCACGGGCCGTCCTCCGGGTCAGGACCCGGACGGTGCCTGGCGACCCGGTTCCGGTGTGTCCTCCCACTGGCCGCGCCGCCTGAGGACGTCGCGCAGCAGCGTGGGGCGGTCGGTGACGATCCCGTCGACACCGAGGTCGAGGAGACGCACCATCTCGTCCTCGTCGTTGATCGTCCACACGTGCACGGCGATCCCGGCGGCGTGCGCGGTGGCGACGAGGCGCTGCGTGACCACGGGCACGGGACCGTACGAGGTCGGCACCTGGACGGCGCGCACCCCCTGACGGGGACCGGGCACGTGCCAGCTGGTCGGGTTCGTCCCGGTCCCGGCGGCAGCCAGCAGCCGGGCGACAGCGGTGGCACCCAGGGAGGTCGTGACGCCCCCGTGCCCACTGCGTCGGATGCGGTTGAGCCGGCGCTCCGAGAAGGAGGCGAGGAGCACCCGGTCGAAGGCTGCGTGCTCCTCCAGCACGTCGAGCAGCGGGCCGACGACGGCGTCGGTCTTGGCGTCGATGTTGAAGGCGAGGTCCGGGAACTCCTCGAGCACGTCGGAGAGCAGGGGGATGCGCCCTCCCTGCGGGCTGCGCAGCTGCGCGAGGTCGCGCCACGGGAGCAGGGCGACCGGTCCCGTCGCGTCGAAGAGGCGGTCGACGACGTCGTCGTGGATGAGGACGACCTTCCCGTCGGCGGTGACGTGGGCATCCGTCTCGATGTCGCGCACACCCAGGGAACGCGCGTGGGCGAAGGCCTCCACGGAGTTCTCCGGAGCCTCCTCCCCGCCACCTCGGTGGGCGAGGAGCAGTGGCCGGCGGCGGGAACCGACGGGGATCACGAGCAGTCGTCCCCGATGAACACCGCTCCGTGACCCGCCATCCAGGACGTCGGCTCGATCGGGGTGTCGGTGGAGTCGTGGATCTCGAAGTGCAGGTGCGAACCCGTGGACCAGCCGTTGGACCCCACCGCACCGATCTGCTGGCCCACGCTGACGCGGTCACCCACCTTCACCAGGATGTCCTGCATGTACTGGTGGGCATAGGCCGAGTAGAACACGCTGCCGTCGGCAGCCTTGTGCTCGATGCGCACGTAGGTCCCGGACCTGTAGTCGGAGCTGATCTCGACCACCGTTCCATCAGCCACCGAATGGATCGGGGTGCCCAGGGCGGCGGACATGTCGACACCGGCGTGCAGCAGGGCCTGACCCGAGATCGGGGAGATGCGCATGCCGAACCCGGAGGTCAGCTGGTAGGAACCCGCGGTCAGGGGGTAGACGAGGTCATCGGAGGCCACCACGACCTGGCGGGTGCCGTCGGAGGCATTGTCCGCCGCAGCGCACTTCGGCACCTCCAGGGGGGCGCGCACACGGCTGCGGGAGGCAGCTGCCACCGTCTGTCCCACCGAGTCGGCCTCGGCGATCCCGGGGTCACCGCCCTCGGCCCAGGAGGTGCCTCCCGTGGGGGCGCCGAGACTGCGGGCGGGGAGGTCCACGGAGGAGTCGGGACCCACGAACCCGGAGAGGGGGACCGCGACGGTCATCGCACCCAGTGCGACGAGCATGGAGGCACGCCCGACGTTGCCGCGCCCACGCACCGGCGCGGTCCGCTCCTCCACCGGCATGCCCGTGGACGAGGGCGACGCGGACGGGTCGGGGGCGTGGTGGAGGGAGCGACGGGAGGGGAAGGGACAGGCGGCTGCCGCTGGCAGGGTGGTCGTTGTGCGGGGGGTGTCTCCGGTGTGCGGAGCGGGGAGTCCACCGGTGCCGTGGAGTTCACGGCGGCTCGGGAACGGGCTCACCACTTCACGCGTCACGGACGACCTCCACGATCAACGGGTCGGACGGGACCGACCACAACGATCACAAACCTATAACGGGAACGGGCGCCCGCACACGGGTCCACGGTCCCGGAATGCGAAGGTCACAGTGAGACGGGACACAGTTCCGGTCCTCAGGCCCCCTGCTCCCGCTGCAGGGAGTCCCGTACCTCCCCCACCAGCTCCTCCAGGATGTCCTCCAGGAAGAGCACGCCCTGGACGTCCCCGTGGTCGTCGACCACCTCGGCGCAGTGCGTGCCGGTGCGCTGCATGTGGCGCAGTGCGTCCTCGACCTCGTCGGTGGCACGGACGGACTCCATCCTGCGGATGCGCCACGGGGTGACGGGGTCGTCCCTCTCGGGTCCCTCCGCGTAGAGCACGTCCTTGAGGTGCAGGTATCCGATGATCGCCCCGTCCTCCCCGACGACGGGGTAACGGGAGAACCCGGTCTGGGCGACCTCGCGCTCGACCATCGCCGGTGTGCAGTCGTGGGGCAGGACCACGAGGTCGTCGAGGGGGACCATCGCGTTCCCCGCGTTCTCCTCGGAGAACTCCAGGGTGCCGGTGAGCAGGCCCAGGTCGTCGTGGATCTTGCCCTCCTGCTGGGAGAGCTCGACGATGGAGGCGACCTCCTCCGCGGTGAAGGCTGCGGAGATCTCGGCGCGTGGCGTGATCCCCCGGACCTTGAGGAACCAGTTCGCGGTGTGGTCCATGGCCTCGATGACCGGACGCAGGACGTGGCCGAAGGCGACCAGCGGGGGTGCGAGCACCAGCAGGGCGCGGTGGGGGTTGGCGATCGCGATGTTCTTGGGCACCATCTCCCCGAAGACCACGTGGAGGAACAGCACGATGACGAGGGCCGCGACGAACCCCACGACGTGTGAGGAGGCCGCCGGCATCCCCAGGGACACCAGCGGGCCCTCGACGAGGTGCGCGATGGCGGGTTCGGCCACCACGCCCAGCGAGGTGGAGGCCACGGTGATTCCCAACTGGCAGATCGCCAGCATCAGGGAGACGTGCTGCAGGGCGTACATCGCCTTGGCAGAGCCCCGTTTGCCCTGTTCGTAGAGTGGTTCGATCTGGGAACGGCGCGAGGACGTGGTCGCGAACTCCCCCGTGACGAAGAAGGCGTTGACCCCCAGGAGGAACACGGTCACGAGGACACCGACGACGGGATTCACAGCGACACCTCCGCATCGTGGTGGGGCGGGGGTGGGATGACGGACACCTGGGTGACACGGCGCCCCTGCATCTGCGTGACCTCCAGATGGGCGCCCGCGACCTCCACCCGATCCCCGACCTGGGGCACACGGCCCAACTCGGTCATGACCAGACCCGCCAGGGTCTCGTAGGGACCGTCATCGGGGACGACGACGCCCGTGCGCTCGGCCAGTTCGTCGGGGCGCAGCCGCCCGGGGACCAGGAAGGAACCGTCAGGCTGGGAACGGATCCCGAGACGGCGGTGGTCGTGTTCATCGGAGACCTCCCCCACGATCTCCTCCACGACGTCCTCGAGGGTGACGATCCCAGCGACGCCGCCGTACTCGTCCACCACGACGGCCATCTGGAGGCCCTCATCACGCAGCTGGACCAGCAGAGGCGCCAGCTCGACGGTCTCGGGGACCCGAGGCGCGGGGGCGAGCAGCGAGGAGGACATGACCGAGACCTCGGTGCGACGCTCCCAGGGCACGGCCACCGCCCGGCGCAGGGACACCAGACCGACCACATCGTCATTGTCGTCACCGATGACCGGGAAGCGGGAGTGCCCGGTCTCCCGCGCGAGCGCCACGACGTCGGAGGCCATCGCGTCCTGGTCGAGGAAGCGCACCAGCCCACGATCGGTCATGACATCCACCGCGGAGAGCTCCCCGATGCGGATGGACTTCGTGAAGAGGCTGGCCGTGGAGGTGTCCAACGTTCCCTCCTCCGCGCTGTGGCGCACCAGGGCGGCCAGTTCCGAGGCCGATCGCGCCGAGGAGATCTCCTCCTGGGGCTCGATGCCGAGTCGGTGCAGGACCCAGTTGGCGGCCCCGTTGAGGACCATGATGAGCGGTCGGAAGATCTTCGTGAAGATCATCTGGAAGGGGACCACCATGCCCGCCGTCTTCAGCGGGTGTGCCAGGGCCAAGTTCTTCGGCACCAGCTCCCCGAAGAGCATGGAGAAGGCGTTGATGAGGATCGCGGCGACAATCACGGCGATCGTGGTCGCCAGGGCCTGGGCCACCCCGGCGTTGCCCAGCAGAGCAGTGAGCAGCTTCGCGATGGTCGTCTGCGTGGTGTAGCCGAGCAGGATGGTCGTCAGTGTGATGCCCACCTGGGCGCCGGAGAGCTGGGTCGAGAGCTCCTTGGTGGCACGCAGGACCTGGGCGGCACGCCTGTCCCCCTGGACGGCACGCCGCTCCACCGAGGCCTGGTCCAGGGCTACCAGTGAGAACTCGGAGGAGACGAAGATGAAGGTCCCCGCCGTGAGCACGATGCCCAGCAGGAGCATGAGGATGTCGATGATCACGCAGCTTCACCCGCGCTGGGGTCGGCGTCTGGCGTGTGGGTCGGGAGTGGTCGGCCGCAACTGTCACTGTCCATGATGCTCAGCATCCTAGTGGGAGCCCCTGCGGCCCCGACACCCCGCGCGCGGGTCGGGTCGGGCACGCCCCGGCCCAGCGTCTCCCCCAGTGTGTGGCAACCCCGGGGACAGGGACGGCAAAATTGTCTCCACGTCAAGATAACGTGGGGACTTTCGTCATATGCTGGTGGGCGTCCTTGGGCCAAGACGCGCGACGAACGGGAGCGACGACAGTGGATCGATCGACCAGCGGGCAACCCACACAGGGCGGGACGCCGGCGGACCAGTGGTACATCGACGAGATGCTCGCCCAGTACCGGCGCGATCCCTCCTCGGTCGACCAGTCCTGGCGGGACTACTTCGCGGCGGCACTGCCGGCACCCGAACCGGTCTCGACCCCGCCCGAGGGGCGCGGGAACACCGGTGCACCCGCACCCGCACCCGTCGGGGACGACGGACCCGGCACCGGCGCCGAGGACCCGGGGGTGCCACCCCAGCTGCGTCACTCCGCACCGCCCGCGCCCCCCGCCCCGCCCGCCCCTGCGTCGCCCTCGTCGTCCCCCACCCCGGCCCGGCGGACCGCGCCCCGCGGCGCCGACCCCGACCTGGCCCGGGCGACCGTCGCCGCGGAGGAGGCCTTCGCACAGAAGCAGGCCGTCCAGGAGATGCCCCGCAACACCGTCTCCGTCACCCGCTCCGACCTGCCCCCGGCGCCGCCCTCGCAGATGAGTGAGGCCACCTCTCCCTACACCCGCCTCCAGCACGCACGTGCGGCGGCCGCCCTCAACGCCGACGCCCCCACCGAGGACACCACGGAGGTGCTCAAGGGGATCGCACGCGCCACCGCGAAGAACATGGAGACCTCCCTGGGGGTCCCCACGGCGACCTCGTCGCGACAGATCCCGGCCAAGCTCCTCATCGAGAACCGCGTCCTGCTCAATGCGCACCTGGCCCGCACGGTCGGCGGCAAGGTGTCCTTCACCCACCTCATCGGCTACGCGGTCGTCGAGGCCCTGTGCGAGATGCCCGCGATGAACGTGCGCTACTCACCCAAGGACTCCAAGCCCGCCGTGGAGCACATGGCCCACGTCGGCTTCGGACTGGCCATCGACGTCGCCCGCCCCGACGGCACACGCAACCTCATCGTCCCCGTCATCCATGAGGCCGACACCCTGACCTTCATGGAGTTCGTGGCCGCCTACGAGGACATCGTGCGCCGCGCACGCTCCGGGAGCCTCACCGCGGAGGACTACGCCGGGGCGACGGTCTCCCTGACCAATCCCGGCACCCTGGGCACCACGACCTCCGTCCCGCGCCTGATGAGCGGGCAGGGACTGATCGTCGGGGTGGGGGCCACCGACTTCCCCGCGGAGTACGCGGGGGTCTCGCCGCGCAAGCTGGCGCTGCTGGGCATCGGCAAGACGATGTACATGTCCTCCACCTACGACCACCGCGTCATCCAGGGGGCGGCCTCGGGTGAGTTCCTGCGACTGGTCTCCCACAAGCTGGCCGGGCAGGACGGTTTCTACGACCGGGTCTTCGACGCCCAGCACGTCCCCCACCCCCCGTACCACTGGGAGGCGGACCACGAGTACGACATCGAGCGGGAGAAGGGCAAGCCCGCCCGCATCGCCGAGCTGATCCACGCCTACCGCTCACGCGGGCACCTGGCGGCCGACACCGATCCGCTGGCCTACCGGGTGCGCCGCCACCCCGACCTCGACATCACCAGCTACGGCCTGTCCGTGTGGGACCTCGACCGCGCCTTCCCCACCGGGGGGCTGGGCGGGGAGGACCAGATGCTGCTGCGCGACATCCTGGCCCGTCTCCGCGACACCTACACCCGGTCCGTGGGCATCGAGTACATGCACATCCAGGACCCGATCCAGCGCAAGTGGGTCCAGAAGCGCATCGAGCGGCAGTACTCGGCCCCCACTCCGGAGGAACAGCGCCACATCCTCTCCACCCTCAACCACGCCGAGGCCTTCGAGGAGTTCCTCCAGACGAAGTACGTCGGCCAGAAGCGCTTCTCCCTGGAGGGCGGGGAGTCACTGATCCCCCTGCTCGACACGATCCTGGCCGACGCCGCCAGGCGCGGCACCCACGAGGTCGCCATCGCGATGGCCCACCGTGGACGCCTCAACGTGCTGGCCAACATCGCCGGGAAGTCCTACGGGCAGATCTTCTCCGAGTTCGAGGGCAACCAGGACCCGCGCACCGTGCAGGGCTCGGGGGACGTCAAGTACCACCTCGGCACCGAGGGCGTGTACTCCGTCGACGACGGCCTGGCCACCAAGGTCTACCTCGCGGCCAACCCCTCCCACCTCGAAGCCGCCGACGGCGTGCTGGAGGGCATCGTGCGCGCCAAGCAGGACGAACTGGGCGACCCGGACCTGCCGGTGGTCCCCATCCTCATCCACGGCGACGCCGCCTTCATCGGCCAGGGCGTGGTCCAGGAGACGCTGAACATGAGCCAGCTGGCGGGCTTCCGCACCGGCGGCACGATCCACGTCATCGTCAACAACCAGATCGGCTTCACCACCGGCCCGACCTCCGGACGCTCCACGCGCTACCCGACCGACCTCGCCAAGGGCCTGCAGGTGCCGATCCTCCACGTCAACGGCGACGACCCGGAGTCAGTGGTCCGGGTGGCGACCCTGGCGGCACACTACCGCGAGGAGTTCCACAAGGACGTCATCATCGACATGGTCTGCTACCGCCGACGCGGGCACAACGAGGGCGACGACCCCTCGATGACCCAGCCGGTCATGTACGGACTCATCGGCCACATCCCCTCCACCCGCGCCGTCTACACCCGCAACCTCATCGGACGCGGACAGCTGACGGATGAGCAGGCGCAGGCCTCCATCAAGGAGTACGAGGACGAGCTGGGCAAGATCCTCGCCGAGACCCGCGAGCACGGGTGGAAGCCCTCACCCTCCGAGATCCCGGAGCCCGGGGCGCCGGACTGGGAGGTCCCGGAGTCGCAGCTGCCCGGCCAGGGCATGATGATCGGCTGGGAGTCCGCCACCACGGAGGCCTCCATCCACCGCATCGGCGACGCCTACCGCGCGTTCCCCAAGGGCTTCACCCCCCACCCCAAGATGGCCCAGCTGTGCGAGCGCCGGTGGAAGATGGCGCACGGGCGCACCCCCATCGACTGGGGCTTCGGCGAGCTGCTGGCACTGGGCACCCTGCTCATGGAGGGCACGCCGGTGCGCATGAGTGGTCAGGACGCGCGCCGTGCCACCTTCGTCCAGCGCCACGCCGTCCTCCACGACCACGACGACGGCCGGGAGTTCACGCCGCTGCGGTTCCTCACCGCGGACCAGGCCACGTTCGACATCTACGACTCCCCGTTGTCCGAGTACGCCGTGATGGCCTTCGAGTACGGCTACTCCGTGGAGCGCCCCGATGCGCTGGTCCTCTGGGAGGCCCAGTTCGGCGACTTCGCCAACGGCGCCCAGACGGTGGTGGACGAGTTCGTGAGCTCAGCGGAGCAGAAGTGGGGTCAGCGCTCCTCCGTGGTCCTGCTCCTCCCCCACGGCTACGAGGGTCAGGGGCCGGACCACTCCTCGGCGCGTATCGAGCGCTACCTGTCCCTGGCCGCGGAGAACAACATGTGGGTGGTCCAACCCTCCACCCCCGCCAACCACTTCCACATGCTGCGCTCCCAGGCCTACCACCGCCCGCGCCGTCCCCTGGTCGTGTTCACCCCCAAGCAGTTGCTGCGGCTCTCCGCGGCGACCTCCTCGGTGGAGGACTTCACCACCGGCGCGTTCCAGCCCGTCATCCCCGACCACGAGCCGCAGGTCCTGGCCCATCCGGAGGCGGTCGACCGTCTGGTGCTGTGCTCGGGCCGCCTCTACTACGACCTGCTCAAGGAACGTTCCGCCCGGGAGGACTGGAGGACCGCCCTCGTCCGCGTGGAGCAGCTGTACCCCCTGCCCACCGAGGAGGTCGCCGCCCAGCTCGCCACCTACCCCGGTGCCGAGGTGGTCTGGGTCCAGGACGAGCCCCGCAACCAGGGGCCCTGGCCGTTCCTGGCCCTCAACCTGGTCCCCGAACTGGGTGTGGGGGTGCGGGTCGTCTCCCGTCCCGCGAGCGCCTCACCCGCAGCAGGACGGGCCTCGCTGCACAAGCAACAGCACGTCGCACTGCTGGAGGAGGCATTCTCCCGCTGATGTCCCACTACCCTGTGGGTGTGGGAACAGGAAGGGGACGAGGGCGCACCAGCGCCCGCCCCGGGCCTGCGCGCCCCACGGCGCCCCGTCGTGGGGCCGGGCGTGACAGGAGCGTCCCGGGCACGTGCGACCACCGGACCTGGGGAGGAGCGCCACATGCGGATCTGCATCGTCGGTGACGAGATGGTCGCCGGTGTGGGAGACCCCCGTGGTCTGGGCTGGGTCGGCCGGGCGGTGGCGCGCACGCAGTTCCCCGAGCCCCCCGTCGTCATGCCGCTGGCCGTCCCCGGGGAGGACACGGGTGCCCTGGCGGGCCGCTGGGAGTCGGAGGTCACGGCCCGTCTGGCACAGGGTGGGGACAACCGCCTGGTCGTGGGCGTGGGGGCGGCCGACGTGCCCGCCGGGATCTCCACCCCACGGACCCGCCTCAACATGGCCAACATCGTCGACCGCGCGGCGAACCTCCGGATCCCCACGATGGTGGTGGGTCCCCCACCCCTGGCCGGGGCCGACCGCAACCACCTCCGCTCCCTGTCGCGTGCCTGCGCGGAGGTGTGCGAGCGTCGCCACATCCCCTTCGTCGACGTGCTGGCACCCCTGGTCGGGCACGAGCAGTGGACGGAGGACATGACGGCCTCCACCGCGCGCACGGTCGGCGGAGCCACGCTGCCGGGACAGGCCGGGTACGCCCTCATCGCGTGGCTGGTCCTGCACCAGGGCTGGCACGAGTGGTTGGGGACCGGCCCGCGCGAGTGAGGCCCGGGCGTCGGAGGGCACGCGACGCCGGACCGGTGCGCGACACGCGCCGACGTGGGCACCACTTGCAGTGCCTCCCCCCCACCGACCGACCATGGGACCATGACGAGTTCCAGCACCGCGCAGCACGACTCCAGGCCCGACAGCCCTTCCGACGGCGGCGGGGTGTGGTCACGTCCCACGGATGAGGTGTTGCGGGAACTCGACACCTCGGAGGAGGGGCTCTCCTCCGACGCCGCAGCGGCGAGGGCGCAGGAAGCTGGCCCCAATGAGCTGCCCACGCCTCCCGCGCCCAATCCCGTGATGCGCTTCCTCTCGCACTTCAACGACATCCTCATCTACATCCTGCTGACTGCCGCGGTCCTCAAGGCCATCATGGGCGAATGGGTCGACGCAGGCGTCGTCTTCGCCGTCGCGCTGGTCAATGCGGTCATCGGATTCGTGCAGGAGGGCCAGGCCCTGGACTCCCTGGACGCCATCCGCTCCATGATGACGGCGCGTGCCCGGGTCCGCCGCGACGGCGAGTGGAGCGACGTGGACGCCGTGGAACTGGTTCCCGGTGACGTGGTGGCCCTGGGCGCGGGGGACCGCGTGCCCGCCGACCTGCGTCTGCTCACCTCCTCCCAGTTGCGCATCGAGGAGTCCGCCCTGACCGGGGAGTCCGTGCCCTCCTCCAAGGACGCTGCCCCCGCCGAGCCCGATGCCGGCGTCGGGGACCGCACCTCCATGGCCTTCTCCGGCACCATCGTCTCGGGTGGACAGGCCACCGGTGTGGTGACCGGGACCGGCGCACACACGGAGATCGGTCGTATCCGCGGCATGGTCTCCGAGGCGGGCGATGACGCCCTGGACACACCGCTGACCCGCCAGCTGACCCGCTTCGGCCGGATCCTGTCCCTGGCGATCCTCGCCCTGGCGGGGTTCATGCTCGTCATCGGCCGCCTGGTCCACGAGTTCCCGCCCGCGGAGCTGATCTCGGCCGCCATCGGTTTCGCCGTGGCGGCCGTGCCCGAGGGTCTCCCCGCCATCATCACCATCTCCCTGGCCCTGGGCGTCCAGCAGCTGGCCCGACGCCGCGCCATCACCCGTCGCCTGCCGTCGGTGGAGACACTCGGCGCGGTGAGCACCATCTGCTCCGACAAGACCGGGACGCTGACGCTGAACGAGATGTCCGTCCGAGAGGTGGTCACGGCCGGGTCCTCCTACGAGGTCACGGGCATGGGGTACACCCCCGAGGGCGCGGTGCTGGCCGGTGGCGAGCCCGCGGACCTGGACTCCCACCCCGACCTGTTCGCCCTCGTGGAGACCATGGCGGTGTGCAACGACGCGACCCTCACCCGCAACGGCAACGGCGACAACGAGGGCGATGAGGACAGCGACGGCGACGGCGCCCCGGGGCCCGACGGGGAATGGCAGTTGGTCGGCGAACCCACCGAGGGCGCGCTCACCGTCCTGGGGCTCAAGGCGGGCATCGACACGGAGGGCTACGAACGTCTGGATGTCCTGCCCTTCGACTCCGAGCACAAGTACATGGCCGTCCTCGTCCGCACCCCCACCGGGAGCGGAGGCGCCCACGAGGGCGGCACGGAGGTGCTGGTCAAGGGAGCGCCCGACCGCGTCCTGGAACGCTGCTCGCAGCAGCTGGGAGCCGATGGTCAGCCCGAGCCGCTGGACCGCGCACACTGGGAGGAGGCCATCGATGACCTCGGTGCGCAGGGCCTGCGCGTCCTGGCCGCGGCCCACCTGTCCCGCGCTCCCGGCGGGTCCGAGGACCTCGACCAGGACTCCGTCGCGGAGGGGATGGTGCTGCTGGGGCTGACCGGCATCGTCGACCCGCCCCGTCCCGAGGCGATCGAGGCGATCGCCACGTGCCACCGCGCGGGGATCGCCGTGTCCATGATCACCGGGGACCACGCGGGCACCGCCCGTGCGATCGCCCGGGAAATGGGGATCATCGACTCCCCCGATGCGCCGGTCCTCACCGGGACCGAGATCGAGGCCATGCCCCAGTCCCGACTGGAGAAGAAGGCCCCCGGCGTCCACGTGTACGCCCGCACCAGCCCCGAGCACAAGATCCGGATCGTGCGCGCACTCCAGGCGCGCGGCCAGGTGGTGGCGATGACCGGGGACGGCGTGAATGACGCCCCCGCCCTCACGCGCGCCGATGTCGGGGTCGCGATGGGGATCAAGGGCACGGAGGCCACCAAGGACGCCGCCGACATCGTGCTGGCCGACGACAACTTCTCCACCATCGAGCTGGCCGTGGAGGAGGGGCGACGCATCTACGACAACATCGTCAAGGCCGTCGTCTTCCTGCTCCCCTCCAACGGCGCCCAGGCCCTGGTGCTGCTGGTGGCCGTCCTGGCCGGATGGGCCCTGCCCCTGGACCCGGTGCAGGTGCTGTGGATCAACATGGTCACCGCGATCACTCTGTCGGTGACGCTCGCCTACGAGGGCCCCGAGCCCGGCCTCATGGCCCGCCCGCCGAGGCCGGGACGCGCCCCACTGCTGGGAGCGCGCTCCCTGCGCCAGATCGCCTTCGTGTCGGTGCTGATCGGTGCGGCCACGCTGGCCACGTTCCTCGTCACCCGCGACGGGACCGGGGACATCCGCGTCTCCCAGACGGTTGCCGTCAACACGCTGGCCTTCGCCCAGTTGGCCTACCTGTTCAACTGCCGTTTCCTCCACACGACGTCCCTGCGCCGTGAGGTCGTGGGCACCAACCGCGTCGTGTGGATCAGCGTCGTGTCACTGCTGGCCCTGCAGGTGCTCTTCGTCCACGCGCCCTTCATGCATGTGCTGTTCCACTCCGCACCCGTGAACTGGTTGGGGTGGGTCCTGCCGGCAGCGGTGGCGGTGGCGGTGTTTGTCCTCGTGGAGCTGTGGAAGTGGGCGGGGAGGGCCCGGGCTGGGCGTTGAGTCGGCACGGGAGACAGAAGTGCCCGGCAGCCTGGCTGCCGGGCACTCCACAAGCTGTCAGGACCTTGCGGTCCCCTCCCACGTGTCAGGCGTTTGGACGCTTGCCGTGGTTCGCTCCGTGCTTGCGACGGTCACGACGCTTACGACCCTTCTTCGACATGACCCCTCCTTCGCTCGTGGACTCAACCCGGACAGTCTCCCACACCTGTCCACCGGGCGACAAACCTCACGGGCGCCCCGCGACGCAGCTCACGCCCGTGTCCGGGGCACGTCACTGCGTGCGGCGCACCCGGGTCGTCATCGAGACCACGCGCACACGGAGTGCGGCAGGAGCGTGCACACTCTCACCACAGCAACGCCGCAGCAGCTCGCGCACGTGCCTCTCCGCATCCACCGCGTCACGACAGGACGGGCACACCGCGGCATGCGCCGCCAGCAGCGCCCGCGAGCGCTCATCGATGGCGTCCTCGTCCGCGTCCACCAGTTCGTAGATGTGGTCGAGCAGTTCCTGACAGGTGGGGTCCTCCGAGCAGCTCACTTCACTCCCCCGATCCCGTACTCGGCCGCGTAGTCGGCGAGCTTCTCGCGCAGGATCCGACGCCCCCGGTGCAGGCGACTCATGACGGTGCCGATGGGCACGTCCAGGATCTCGGCGATCTCCTTGTAGCTGAAGCCCTCCACATCCGCCAGGTACACGGCCATGCGGTACTCCTCGGAGAGTTCCTCCATGGCCTGTCGCACCTGGGAGGAGGGCATGCGGTCCAGTGCCTCCGCCTCGGCGGAACGCAGCCCGCGGGAGTCGTGGGAGGCGGCGTCGGCCAACTGCCAGTCCTCCACGGTGTCGGTGCCGGCCCGCTTGGGGGAACGCTGCACCTTGCGGTACTGCGTGATGTAGGTGTTGGTGAGGATCCGGTAGAGCCAGGCCTTGATGTTGGTGCCCGGCCTGTACTGGCCGAACTTCGCATAGGCCTTGGCGAAGGTCTCCTGGACCAGGTCCTCGGCATCGGTGGGATTGCGCGTCATGCCCAGTGCCGCCCCGTAGAGCTGGTCGAGCAGGGGCAGCGCCTCGGCCTCGAAGCGCGTGTCGAGGTCGGAGCGGTCAGCTGCGGCAGTGTCCATTGCCCCCAAGGCTAGCGCCGCGAGGACACATGCGGCTCGCAGGAGGATGGGAGTGGGCGCGGCGGGCACCGGTCTGGCGGACGGGTGCGCGTTGTCGGCATGCGCCCGGATGGCGGAGGTGGGGCCGGTCGACGTCGCGGGGTGCGGTCCTGAACTCCCGGGACCGGGGTCGAGGGCGGCACCCCCGGCATTCCTGGGGTGGGGTTCCATGCTCTCTGGAACGTCGACGCGTCCCGAATTGTTCCATCGGCTCGCCCCGGGGCCCCACACGTCGGACAATGGGGGCATGAACATCTTGCGGATGGTTGCCCGGCCCCTGCTCGCTGCCCCCTTCATCGCCGACGGGATCTCCGCCGTGCGTGACCCGGACCCCCATGTCGAGCGCGCCCACGTCGTGACCCCCCTGCTGGAGCGTGCCGGCGTCGAGGTCGACGACTCCCAGCTGCGCCTGGCCACCCGCGTCGTGGGTGCTGTCACCACCCTGGCCGGTGTCTCCCTGGCCCTGGGCAAGGGGGTGCGCACCTCAGCGGCCGTGCTGGCCACGGTGGCCGTGCCCCTGGCCGTGGTCAACAACCCCGTCTGGACCGCCTCCACCTCCGACGAGCGACGCCTCCTGCGTCGCGGACTCACCCGTTCCCTGGCCCTCTTCGGCGGGCTGGTCATCGCCAGCACGGACCGCCAGGGCCGCCCCTCCGCCGCCTGGAGCCTGCGCAACCACTGCCAGCAGCGCAGCGAGCTCAAGCAGGTCAAGGCCCAGGCCTGGGAGGACGCCCAGCGGGTGTACCAGGGATGACCCCTGTTCCTCCCCCCACCGACCTTCCCGGCGCATCCGCCGCCCCCGGCGACACCCAGTGGTGGCCGGCGCCCACATCACGCGGTCCGCTCTCGGCCCACGTCCAGGTCCCCGGGTCCAAGTCGGAGACCAATCGCGCCCTGCTTCTGGCGGCGACGGCTGACACACCGGGCCGGGTCCGCGGGGCCCTCGACTCCCGCGACACCCGCCTGATGACGGAGGCCCTGGAGGCCCTGGGAGCCGACTTCTCCCGGGAGGCCCCCACCGGTGACCTCCTCGTCACCCCGCTCGGACGACCCCGCGGCGGGGCGACCCTCAACTGCGGCCTGGCGGGCACCGTCCTGCGTTTCCTCCCTCCCCTGGCGGCACTGGCCGAGGGGACCACGACCTTCATCGGGGACGAGGCCGCCCAGGTGCGTCCCGTCCGCCCGGTGCTGGCGGCGCTGGAGACCTGGGGGGCGCGTGTCACCTCCCTGGGTGAACCCGGCTTCCTTCCCTTCCAGGTCTCGGGTGCGGGTGCCCTGCCCCTGCCCGGAGCTCCCCGCGAGGTCGAGGTCGATGCCTCCGCCTCCTCCCAGTTCGTCTCCGCGCTCCTGCTCTCGGCGCCCCTCATGGATGGTCCGGTGACGGTGCGCGCCCGGGGCCGGGTGGTCTCCCTGCCCCACGTCGCCATGACGGTGGCGGCCCTGCGCGCCCGCGGCGTGCGCGTGGACACCCTCCTCGACGAGGGCGGGGCCTCCCACTCCTGGACCGTCTCCCCGGGGCGCCCCCGAGGTGGGGAGGTCACCATCGACCCCGACCTGTCCAATGCCGGTCCCTTCCTCGCCGCCGCCCTCGTGTGCGGAGGGACCGTGCGGGTGGCGCACTGGCCGACCCACACCACCCAGGCGGGCGACGCCTGGCGCCACCTGCTCCCCCGCATGGGTGCCGACGTGGTCCTCGACGAGGGCGGCCTGCGGGTGGACGGACCCGGACGCGAGGGACTGCTCGGCATCGACGCCGACCTCTCCGACGTCGGCGAGCTCACGCCCACAGTGGCTGCACTCGCCGTCCTGGCCACCACACCGAGCAGGATCACCGGCATCGCCCACCTGCGCGGGCACGAGACGGACCGTCTGGCCGCCCTCGCCACCGAGATCACCCGACTGGGCGGTCAGGTGCGCGAGCTGCCCGACGGACTCGAGATCCACCCCGTCCCGCTGCACGCCGCGCGCCTGCGCACCTACGGCGACCACCGCATGGCCACCTTCGCCGCCGTCGTCGGACTGGCGGTGCCGGGCGTGGAGGTGCAGGACGTGGCCACGACGTCGAAGACCCTGCCCGGCTCCCCCCGCCTGTGGACCTCGATGCTCTCCGGCGGTGACCGGGGTCGTGGCGGCACCGGGGACCCCGGAGGCACTCGGGGCGCCGGCCGCACGGGGAAGCGGCCGTGAGCCGCGACACGGGCACCGACGACCCGCGCGTGAGGGTCCGACCCGGGCGTGGGTCCCGTCCCCGGACGAAGGTCCGTCCCGACTGGTCGGAACGCCCCCTGGGCCGCGTCGTGTCCATCGACCGGGGGCGCTACGGCGTCGTCACCGGGGGCGACGTGCGCCTGCAGGCCGTGCGCTCCCGGGAGCTCGGACGCGGATCGGTCGTCATGGGCGACCGGGTGCGACTCACCGGGGACCTCTCGGGCCGCCCCGACACCCTGGCCCGCATCGTGCGCGTCGAGGAACGCACCACGGTCCTGCGCCGCTCCCTGGAGGACGCACCGGGGGAACGCGGGGAGAAGGTGATCGTCGCCAACGCCGAGGTCATGGTCATCGTCGTCGCACTGGCCGACCCGCCCCCGCGCACCGGCATGGTGGACCGCTGCCTGGTGGCCGCCTACGAGGCGGGCCTGGAGCCGGTCCTGTGCCTCACCAAGGCCGACCTGGCGGATCCCACCCCCTTCACCGCGCAGTACCGCGACTTCGACCTGCGCGTCGTGGCCACGTCCTGGCACGACGGGGAGGGCACCGGTGTGGAGGAACTCGCCGGGATCCTGCGGGGCCGTTTCTCCGTCATGGTCGGGCACTCAGGGGTGGGGAAGTCGACCCTGATCAACGAGCTCGTCCCCGGGGCCGACCGTGCCACCGGTGTCGTCAACGCGGTGACCGGCCGCGGGCGCCACACCTCGACCTCCGCGGAGGCCTTCGAGCTGCCCGGTGGTGGCTGGGTGGTGGACACACCCGGCGTGCGTTCCTTCGGTCTGGGACACGTCCAGCCCTCCGACGTCCTCGCCGTCTTCCCCGATGTCGCCGAGGCCGCCACGTGGTGCCTGCCCATGTGCACCCACCTGGCCGGTGAGCCCTCCTGCGCACTCGATGCCTGGGCGCAGGGACGCACCCCCTTCGAGCCCGTCGACGCGGAGGAGGCTGTGCGCAGGGCGTCCCGCGTGGCGTCCGTGCGGCGCCTCCTGGAGGGACTCGCCGTGGCGGAGGCGGCGGTCCGGGCGGCGCGCTGAGCGGGCTCCCGCAGGAGGTCTCAGGACCTGCGGAACTCGCGCACGAAGTTGGACAGGACCAGATGCGCGGGACTGACGTCCACCGAGCGCACGCCCTCCTCGATGCGGGAGCGCTCCGAGGGTGGGTAGTAGCCGCGGTCCGCGTACTCGTTGATGCGCACGAGGATGCCCGCCAGGTCCAGTTCGGGGTGGAACTGCGTGGCCCACGCCCGCTCCCCCACCCGCACCATCTGGACGGGGGTGGCCTCCGTGGTCACCAGGAGCGTCGCGCCGGGAGCGATCCCGGAGGCCGCCTCGTGGTGGCCGACGTACCCGTGGAAGACGTCGGGGACACCCTGCAGGAGGAGGTCGTCGTGCCCGGCCGGTGTGAGACGCAGTTCGGGCCCTGAGATCTCCTCGGCGTGGTCGGTGTCCAGGGTGCCCCCGAGGTGGCGGGTCAGGGTCCCCAGTCCGTAGCAGACGCCCAGGTAGGGGATCCCCCGGTCGAGCGCGAGGTCGAAGAAGCTCGCGAGGTGGGCCTCGATGCCACGCTGCAGGGGGGACTTGGCGTCCTCGGGGGCGCCGGCGTCGAAGGGTGACCCGCACAGGATGACCCCGGACCAGTCAGCAGGATCGATGTCGGGGAAGGGCTCACGTTCCAGGCGCACCCTCACGACCTCGTCGGGGGCGAGGCCCCCGATGCGTGGCAGCGCCTCGAGCTCGTCGGCGGCGACGACCTCGTCATCGCGCGAGGTGAGCATGAGGAAGGGCTTGGGCATGGGCCCACACTACGACAGGGGTGCGCTCCCGCGCCTGCACTGGGCTGCCCCTCCACCCGACGGCCCCACGGGACCTGTCCCACGGGCAGTGGGGCACCGTGTCCGGGGGCCACCCCACGCGCTACGGTGGTGGCATGCCCCAGAGCCGACGCTACAACGACGACCTGCGCCTCGCCCACGTCCTGGCCGACCAGGTCGACGCCCTTACCCTCTCCCGATTCGGCGCCCAGGACCTCGTCGTGGAGTCCAAGCCGGACATGACGCCGGTGACGGATGCGGACCGTGCGGCGGAGGACCTCATCCGTTCCCAGCTCTCCCACACGCGCAGCCGTGACGCAGTCCTGGGCGAGGAGCGCGGCGCGAGCGGCCACTCCACGCGCCAGTGGGTCCTCGACCCCATCGACGGGACGAAGAACTTCGTGCGCGGCGTACCGGTGTGGGCGACGCTGATCGGACTCGTGGAGGACGGCGAGGTCGTCATGGGCGTGGTCTCCGCCCCGGCACTGAAACGGCGCTGGTGGGCGGCCCAGGGCCAGGGCGCCTGGACGGGCACGTCCCTCATGCGCGCCAAGCGGCTGCAGGTCTCCTCCGTGGCCACCGTGGGCGAGGCGTCCCTGTCCTACTCCTCCCTGGACGGCTGGCTCCACCACGGCCGCGGCGGGCAGTTCCTGGAGATGCAGTCCTCCTTCTGGCGCACCCGGGCCTACGGCGACTTCTGGAGCTACATGCTGGTGGCAGAGGGCGCGGTGGACGTCGCCTGCGAACCGGAGCTCGAGGTCCACGACATGGCCGCGCTGGTGCCCGTCGTCACCGAGGCAGGGGGACGATTCTCCTCCCTGACGGGTCAGGAGGGTCCCTGGGGCGGCAATGGCCTGGCCACCAACGGTCTCCTCCACCAGCCGGTCCTGGACGCCCTGGACTGGCCCGAGGAGCCACCCGGCGAAGAGGTCGAGTGGTTCGAGGACCAGGGCACCGACGAGGACGGGGGCACGGACCGGGAGGCGCAGGGCATCCACCGACCCTGAGTCCCCACGCCACCCGTCCACACCCGTGGTCCGTCAGGACCCAGATGCCCGAGCCCGGGAGCACACTGGCCACATGCTGATCCTCCACACCTCGGACTGGCACCTGGGACGCAGCCTGCACGGCGCCGACCTGGGTGGGGCCACCGCCGCCTTCCTCGACTGGTTGGGGGGCCTCGTCGAGGAGCGCGGCGTGGACGCCGTCCTGGTCTCGGGCGACGTGTTCGACCGGGCGGTCCCCCCGGTGGGCTCCCTCAACCAGATGTCGCAGGCCCTGGCCCGACTCTGCGCGGTGACACGGGTGGTCCTGGTCCCCGGCAACCACGACTCCGCCACGCGACTGGGGTTCACCTCCGAGCTTCTGCGTGCGAGCCTGACGATCCTCTCCGACCCGCTCGACATCGGCCGTGGCGTGGAGGTGCACGGCGCGGACGGCGAGGTCGCCCTCGTCTACCCGATCCCCTACCTGGAACCGGACCTGGTGCGCGACGCGCTCGCGGAGGGGGCCGACGCCCCGGACCCGACGCCCCTGCCCCGCAGCCACGAGGCTGTCATGGCCGCAGCCCTGCGCCGGGTGCGCACCGACCTCGTGCGCCGACGCGGGCGCGGGGAGGAGTCGGCGGCCATCGCCATGGTCCACACCTTCGTCACCGGGGCCACGCCCTCGGACTCGGAGCGCGACATCCAGGTCGGTGGCGTCCCCTCCGTCCCTGCCCTCCTCTTCGACACGCTGGGGGCCGACCCCGGCGTCGAACCGCTCGGGCACGGCCTCGACTACGTCGCCGCCGGCCACCTGCACCGCCCCCAGGACGTCGCCGGCGCCCGTGTGCCCATCCGGTACTCCGGCTCCCCCATCGCCTACTCCTTCTCCGAGGCCGGTGCCGCGAAGTCCGTCACCCTGCTCGACATCGGGGGCGGGGCGCTGCGGGACACGGAGGTCGTCCCGGTCCCCACGGCCCGGCGGCTGTCCGTGGTGGCGGGCCCCATGGAGCAGCTCCTCTCCCCCGCCTTCGACGAGGTGGCGGAGGACTACCTCTCGGTCACGGTCACCGATGACGCGCGTCCCCCCGAGATGGTGGCCCGCCTGCGTGCCCGCTTCACCCACGCGCTCGTGGTCCTCCACCAGCCCGGTCACCTCCCCGACACCGCCGTGGCCGTGGCGGGTGCCGTGGGGCGGAGCCCCCGGGAGGTGGCACGCGACTTCTTCACCGAGGTGGGTGGGCGCCCGCTCGACGAGGAGGAGACGAAGGTGCTCGACGACGTCTGGACCGAGGTCTCCCGGGAGGTGGGGGCATGAGGCTGAGGACACTCACCTTCACCGGGATCGGCCCCTTCGCGGGGCGGGAGACCATCGACTTCACCCGCTTCGAGGACTCCGGCCTGTTCCTGCTGGAAGGTCCCACGGGGGCGGGGAAGTCCACCGTCATCGACGCCGTCGTCTTCGCCCTCTACGGGGACGTGGCCCGTCAGAAGGACTCCTCCAAGGACCGGCTCCGCTCCGCCTACGCCGGGCCGCGCGACCCCAGCAGCGTCGAGCTCGACTTCGAGGTACCCACCGGCACCTACCGCGTCACCCGCACCCCGAGCTTCCACCGGGAGGGACGTCGTACCCCCGTCAACACCACGGTCCACCTGGAGCGCCTCGCCGAGGGGACCGACGGGGAGCCGGTGCCGGTCGAGGGGATCTCGCGCAGCATCGGTGAGGCCGATGCCGAGATCACCCACCTCATCGGTTTGACCAAGGACCAGTTCCTCCAGACCGTCGTCCTGCCCCAGGGGAAGTTCTCCCGCTTCCTCACCTCCTCCTCGGAGGAACGCCAGGGCATCCTCCGGGACATCTTCGACGCCGCCGTCTTCCAACGCGTCCAGGAGGGACTCCAGGAGAGGGCTCGGGGAGCCGGTGCCGCAGTGGTCGCTGCGGAGCGGGCGCTGCGTGAGGCCGCGGCCGCCTTCACCCTCCCCGACGAGGGCGCCTCCACCGACGCCACCGGTACCGGGACCGAGGGCGGGACCGACACGCACGGCGGGACCGGCACGGCCGGCACGGACGGCGCGGGCGGCACGGCCGGCACGGACGGCGCGGGCGGCACGGACGGCACGGCCGGCGCGGCCGGCGGAGCCGGAGCCCCCTCGGACGTGACCGCGCCGGCCGCCTCCCCGGCCCCGGACCCTGACCGTCTGCGCGACCTGGTCCAGGGCGACTGCGCGGAGCTGCTCCCCGCTGCGGACGCCCTCGTCGCCCGGGCCCGGGCACGCAGCCGGGCGGCCGCGCAGCGCGCCGACGTGACCGCCGCTGCGTCCGCACGGGCCGCAGCCGCACTCACCACGGTGGAGGAGCTCGACGCCCTGGTCGTCGAACGCGCAGGGCTCGAGGGACGCCTCGCCGACCTCCTCGCCGAGGAACCCGGGATCGCCCGCCAGCGTGAGCGCCTGGACGCGGCCAACCGGGCCGCCCTCGTCGCCTCCGCACTGGAGGCGGCACGACGCAGCGCCGCCACGCTCACCACCGCAGAGCAGGCTCTCGACGACGCCCTCGCCCACGCCACGCAGGTGGATGTGCTGCCCGAGGACGCCGATCCCTCCGACACGGACCAGCTCGCCGTGCACCTGCGCCACCAGCGCGAGGACCTCACCGCACGCCGGGGCGCCCTCGTCGACCTGCTGGCCCTGGAGGCGGGGCTCCCCCTGCGCCAGGCAGACCTGGACGAGGAGGACAGGCGCCTGCGGGAGGCCGAGGCGGACCTGGTCGAGTCACGGGAGGAGGCCGCGGCCCTGCCCGAGCGCATCACTGCCGCACGCGCCGCCGCCGAGGAGGCACGCCGCGGCGCCGGACGACTGCCCGCCCTGGAGGAGAGGGCCCGCACCCTCGCCGCGCGCCTGGCCGCCGCCGAGGAGGCCGAGCGCCTCGCGACGGACCTCGCGGAGGCCACTGCCACCGAGGAGGCCGCCGGCGACCGGGCCCGCATGGCTGCGGACCGTGCCCACGAGGCCCACATCCGCTGGCTCCACGGAACCGCCGGGACCCTGGCCGCCGGACTCACGGAGGGGGAGCCCTGCCCCGTGTGCGGGTCCCCGGAACACCCTCGGCCCGCGCCAGTCCCTGAGGGAGGTGCCGTCACGCTGGAGGAGGTCGAGCGCCTCTCCGAGGTCCAACGCGCGGCCGACCGGGCACTCGCCTCCGCACGCGAGCAGCACGTGCGCCTCGAAGCCGCCCTGGAGAACCGGCGTGCGCTGGCCGACGGGGACCTCGCTGCGATCCGCTCCGAGGTCGACGCCGTCGCAGCGGACACCCTCACGGCCCGGGGAGACGTGGACCTGGCCGAGGAGGCCACCGCGCGCGTGGAGGAGCTCAGCTCCCGTCACCGGGAACTCACCGGCGAGATCGGGGAGCGCGCGACGCAGCTGGCCGCGGCCCGGGCGGACGCCACCGCCCGGCAGCACTCGTTGGACGCCGATCGCACGCGCTGCAGGGACAGGGCCGGCTCCGAGGGCTCCCTCGGAGCACTGGACGCGCGTCTCTCCGCCGCCCTCCGGGCTGCCGAGCAGGCGCTGGACACACTGGCGGCCCGGGAGGCTGCTGCCCGCGCCCACCAGGAGGCCCTCCTCCGGCGTGACCACGACCTCGCGGAGGCCGGGTTCCCGACGGGCGAGGAGGGCGCACAGGTGGCCGGTGCCTCCCTGCTCGGGGCGCCTGCCACCGCCGAGCTGCGCGAGGCGGTCACCACCCACGAGCAGGGACTGGCCTCCACCCGTGATGCACTCGCCCAGNGCGGCCGCCAGGACGGCACCGACCGCGTCCTCCGCGTCCGGTCCGTCCACGAGGATCGCGGTGACATCGCTCCAGGAGAGCTGGCCCGCAGCCACCTCGGCGATCCGTGAGGTGGCATCCGCCGGATCCATCACCGCGACCGTGCCGGGGTCGGCATCCGCGGCCAGGACGATGCGGCGTCGGGCCTCCACGCCCTCGGCCTCGCGCAGACGCATGAGGGAGACCAGCGCCGCCTCCGTCTGGGCGGAGTCCTCCAGCACGTCAGCGTCCTCGCCCGTGGCCTCCGGGGGCACCACGGCCGTGAAGGCGGATGTGACCGGGGGCCTGTCGTCGGCGAGGTCGGAGCTGGTGGCCGGGATGTACACGCGCATGCGGTCAGTGTCCCACACCGACCCGGTCCCCCGACCTCGACGGTTCAGGGTCGACGCCGCCCCCAGCGACGACGCCGACGCCTCCGGGGTGTCGTCCCGTCCCGTCCCCCCACCGCCTCCGCGAGTTCCTCCAGCGCTCGGGAGGCCTCGCAGGCAGGAGCCAGGTCGACCACCGGGCCTGCCCGGAGCAGGGCTGCCGAGACGGCGTCGTCCCTGGGCACCAGGTGGACGAGGCGGCCGGGGACGACTGCTGAGACCGCGTGGGAGACGGCGCTCGACGGTCTTCGACCTGAAGCATGCGTCGACACGCCGTTGACCACGACGCTCGGCTCGGCCTCCGCCCCGAGTTCCTCCCACCACTGGTGCGCGAGGGCGAGACGGTTGATCCCCACCGGGTCACCGCGGCACACCGAGAGCGTGGAACCTGCGGCGCGCAGGACCGTGGAGACGACCTCGTCGCGCCCACCCCGGTGCCGGGGGCGCGCGGGAACCGGGTCCAGGGAGCCTGCGGCAACGTCCACCACGACGAGATCACACACGGTGGAGACCACCTCGAGGACGGAGCGCAGGGCCTCGGGCGAGACCTCGTTCCAGCGCTGGGGCACTGCCAGGCCGGTGAGCACCGACAGACCGTCCGTGACGGGGACGAGTGCGCGTCGCACCTCTTCCTCCCCCAGCGCTCCGCGGGCGGCGAAGCGTGAGAGCGCCGCGAGCCCGGGAGCGTCGACCGGCAGACCCAGGATGTGCGCGACGGAGGGTGCAGCGGTGTCCGCATCCAGGAGGACCACCTGCCGGTCCCGCGAGAGGACGGAGGCAACGTTGAGTGCGACGGTGGAGCGCCCGGGCGCCCCCGAGGTTCCCCACACCGCGAGGATCCCTCCGGGAACCGCCTCCGCACCGGTACCGGAGTCCCCCTCCGGACCCGGATCCCCACCGAGGTCGGGGTCCGCGTCGGAGGGCCGATCCGCAGGACCCGCTGCCGGTGTCCCACCGCGTCTCCCCGGCGTCCTCCCCCCGGCGCCCTCCCCGGATCCCGACCCGACGCGCGGCCCGCGCCCGACACCCCCCGGCAACACGTCCCCCGGTTCCCCGGCGAGCGTCAGCAGGGCCGCCACCAGTCGTTCGGGACTGCGTGCGTCGACCACCGCATCGGCACCGATCGCACGCAGGCTGTCCCCGCGCCCGCCCGTCCCCCCGTCGCCGCGACCCCCGTCCACGAGCACGACCAGTGCCATCCCCGCCCCGTGCAGGTCCTCCACCACCACGGCATCCAGATCGGGGTCCTCACCGTCGATGACCCCCACCCGCGCCAGCCCGGCACCGGCAGCAGCACGCACCTCGGCGAGGTCGGCGCACCGTCGCACCACGACGAGGGTCTCCGACTCGGCGTCGATGGCCTGGACCAGCGCACCCTCCAGATCCCCCGGGGCGAGGATGGCCACCCCCTGCCGCCTGCTCATCCGCCCACGGGGACCGCGGTCACGACCCCGTCCCCGCCCGTCGCCTCCAGGACGGCGGGGAGGTCCCCGACGGCGAGGCGCACCTCGATCCTGGTGCCGCCCTGGGAGACGATGCCTCCCGTGGCCTCCGCGACCCGGACCAGGGTCACGTCGGAGGCGACCAGGCGGGGCGCCTCGCGCTCGCCCCCGACGCGCGAAGTCGGCACGAACCACAGCTCCAGGACCGTTCCCGGAGACGCGGAGTCGGGCAGCCCGGAGGAGACACTGACCATGAGTCGACGGAAGTCCACGTCCGCGCGGGCCGAGACCGCGGCGCGCGCGAGCAGTTCGCCGACATCCATCGAGCGTGTCGCCACCGCTCCCTCCGGGAGCTCGCCGTAGGGGAGATAGGCCCCTGAGGAGATGCGTGCCTCGGCGGCCCGGGTGTTCGTCCCGTCGAGGGTCTCCCCGACCGCCACCTGCCGGGTCACCTCGTAGTGCTGGCTCCCACCCCGCGCCCGGGTGACCAGGAGAGTGCAGACCAGGACGGAGACCACGATGAGGACGACGCCCACCACGAACCGTGGGTCCCTCCAGACCCCCGGCCGCTTCCGCGCGACCACCGATCGCTTCACTGTGACCACAGGCACATCATGCACAATCGGGGACGGAATGGGAACCACTCCCGCACACCGGTGGACGGACATCCCGACGCGGATCGCGCCCGTCCACAATCGATGGGCCACGGATGACACGGACTGCCACCGAATGACATCATGACGACATGGCTCCGCGTTTCCTCACCCTCGCCGACGTCGCGAAGACGCTCAACCTCACCATGTCCGCGGCACGTGCCCTGGTCACCTCCGGCGAGCTCCCTGCGATCCAGGTCGGGGGCAAGAAGGTGTGGCGTGTCGAGGCCTCCGCCCTCGAGAAGTACATCGAGGACCAGTACGCGCTGGCCCGGGAGCGCACCCGTGCCCACTCCGCCGACTGACCGACGGGTCGCGCGTCGATGACGTCGACGCGACCATGGCCCCAGGAGCTCCTCGAGCCGCTGCCCTAGGCTGGACGGCGATGACTCGAGGACGGACTCCCCGACGAGGGCGGCCCTGTTGGCCGGCCCTCCGCTCACCCGTCCTCGCAGCGGTCCTGGTGGCTGCCGTCGTCCTCGGACTCGTGGTCATGCACGCGGTCGACCTCACCGGTGCAACCGCGCAGACGCATCCCGCCCCGGTCCCGGCGACGACCCACTCGACGGTGGACACCTCGGGGCAGGCGGGGGTGCATCCCGTGGCCGCCAGCACCAACGGTGTCCTCCCCGACCCGGGCCACGCTCCGGCAGTCGGCACGGCGAGCGGTGACCGGGCGGACACGCCCTGCCCCAGCTGCGTGGGTGGCACGCATTCCGGGGCGCTCATGACCTGCACCCTGGTCCTGCTCATCACACTGGTCGCCCTCGTCCCCCCGCGTCCAGGCGAGTTGGGCGCCCCCCTCCTGCGGCTGCGGGACCTCCCCCGGTCCGTTCCCGCACGACTTCCGTGCCCGCGGGCACCTTCCCTCCTCCAGATCGGCGTGTGCCGGACGTGAGGTGAGCCCCGCGGCGCACAGTGGCGCAACGGGGACGGGTACGAGGGCGGGGCGCGCGCGACGCGCCCGACCCTGCTCCCCGTGCCCGGTCCTGCCCGGCGCGGTGACACACCCCCAGCGGGCACGGGTACGACCCCTGCCGCATGTCGCGTCGGCACCCGGTTACGCACACGCCGCCCGTCCCGGCTGCTTCCCGGTGCCCTTGCACCCACGCACCCGCGCACCCGCGCACCCGCGCACCCGCGCACCGAACACGTTCCCACACCCGACTCCGGAGGAGTTCCCATGAAGCCCCACACCGTCCACCGACCCGGTCCAGCCCGGGTCGCCGCCCTCGTCGCCACCGCCGCACTCGTCCTGGCCGGATGCACCTCCGGTCCCGGGGAGCAGGACCGGTCCGACCCCACCCGGTTCGGACCCGACCAGAGCTCGGGAGCCACCGGGTCCTCCACGGTGGCGACCGACTTCAACGAGGCCGACTCCATGTTCGCGGCGATGATGGTCCCCCACCACGAGCAGGCCGTGGAGATGTCCGACCTCATCCTCGCCAAGGAGGGCGTCGACGCCCGGGTCACCGGGCTGGCCGAGGAGATCAAGGCCGCACAGGGCCCCGAGATCACCCAGCTGCAGGCGTGGCTCGACGCCTGGGGCGTGGAGGGGGACGACTCCCACATGGACCACTCGGGTCACGGCGACGGCATGATGGGCGACGACGACATGCGCGACCTCGAGAAGGCCACCGGTGCCGAGGCGTCCACGTTGTTCCTCGAGCAGATGATCACCCACCACGAGGGTGCCGTCGAGATGGCCCGTACGGAGGTCGCCGATGGCCGCAACCCCGAGGCCGTCGCCCTGGCGCAACGCATCATCGACGACCAGACCGCGGAGATCCAGCAGATGCGCGACCTGCTCGATGCCCTGTGACCCGCACCCCCCACGGTGGCCGCACACCACGCGGCCACACACCACACACGACCGACCCCACCGGAGAGACCCCAGATGACCGTCCACCACACCACCACAACTGCCCGACGCCGACGGGGACGGGTCGGGAGGCTCGCCCTCGCCGCCCTCCTGACCACCTCCGTGGCCCTGGCCGGCTGCTCGGAGGGAGGGACGGAGGAGACGCCCTCCGGGTCGGGGGCGGGCCCGTCAGCGACCGGTGCCCCCCAGTCCGGGACGGTCGACCCCGATGCGTCCCGGGGCGATGGACAGTCCGCATCGGCGGATGCCCTCCTCGCCGCACACGGCCTGGCCGGCGCGGACGCGCGGCAGGTCATCGACACCCTCGATGCGCAGCCGGTGGCGGAACGCCCCTCGGACCTCATCGCCTCGGTGCGCCCAGGCCAGCTCCTGCTCAGTGACGGCCAGGGGCAGGAGGCACCCCTGCCCATGCCGACGGATGCCTTCTACCTCTCGGTCGCCCCCTACGTCTCCGGGACGCATGAGTGCTTCTTCCACAGCCTCACGACCTGCCGGGGGGAGCTCGCCAACACACCCGTCCACGTCACGGTGACCGATGACAGCACCGGCCGTGTCCTGGTGGAGGAGGACATGAGCACCTTCGACAACGGGTTCGTCGGGCTCTGGCTGCCCCGCGGGATCGAGGCGACGCTGACCATCAGCAGCGACGGCCGCTCTGCCACCACCGGGATCTCGACGTCGGGGGACGAGGACCCGACCTGCCTGACCACCCTCGAACTGGTCTGAGGGCCGACCGTGGGCCCCGGGGCCCCGCGCACACCGCGCGTGGACGAACCCCCGGGGCCCACGTCTCAGCCGAGGGTGCCCAGCAGCCGGATCCTGCGGATACCCGTCAGCGACAGCGACACCACCGTGGGCGGGCCCCCGGCCGGACCCCGCACGGTGCCGCCCACCCCCGCCACGTCCGTGTCCAGGTCGAAATGATCGGCGAGCACGGCCTCCACGGCCCCCTGGTGCAGTCCGGCATCGTGGTCGATGACCACGAGCAGTCCCTGGTCAGCAGCCTCCCGCAGGACGTGGTCCACCCCCACGGTGTCGCCCAGACCCAGGCCCCCGGCTACGGCGCCCCCCATCGGCCAGGCAGCGACCACCGCTCCGGTCGGGACCAGTGAGTCGCCTCCCGGCGTGCGCAGGAGGACCCATGTGTCCGCGACGTCGACCACCTCACCCGCGAGCCGTTCTCCTCCTCTGACCAGCACTGACAGGTCACGACCCCGCATGGCGACCATCCGGGCGGCGAGGGTGACACCTGCGCGCTCGGCGTCCGTCAACTCCCCCACGACGGCATCCGCCTCGAGGCGCCGGTGGGCGTCGAAGCGCCCGGCCAGATCCGCCAGGAACAGCTCCAGGTCCATCGTCGAAGTCTCACACAGTCCACCACCGTCCACGACCCCTTGACGTCAGGACAGAGCTGTACCATGCTCAGTCAGTACGAACTGCCATCAACTGTTCGCTACCGAGACATGGAGGTCCCTGGTGTTGCTCCACGAAGATCCCCCTCAGTGCGGTCCCTCGCCGCCCACGTCGGTGTCGCCGAACCCCGTCGCTGCGACTCCGGAACCCCCACCGGGTGCGGTCGCGGCGTCCCGCCTCCTGTGGGCGTTGGGTGCCCCGACGGTCGCCGCCCTGGTCCTGGTCCCCCTCCACCTGGGGACCGAGGTCGTCCTGGGGGACCCCGTCCTCCTCCTGGCCGTGCTGCTGGGCGCCGGGACCGCGCTGCTGCTCACCTGGAACCTGGTGTGCATGCTCGCGGCCCACCTCGCCACCGCCACCCTCCTGCCGCGCGGTGCCACCCTTCTCCTCGCGCGGTTCGTCCAGCNGGTCTGGAGCGCCCGGACCCGGTGCCCGCCCGGACCGCGGCGGAGGCGGCGGCGCGTGCCCATGACGAGGCGCTGCGCCACGCGGGTCACTGCGACTCCCGCCTCGAGCACCTGCGTGGGGCGCGTCGCCGTCTCGGGGAACTGGTGGAGGACCTGGTCCGGGTGCGCGGCGCACAGGAGCCGGTGCGGCGCCTGGCCGCGCTGGCCACTGCGAGCACCCCGGAGAACCTCAGCCAGACGCCCCTGGGCTCGTGGGTGCTCATGTCGCGCTTCGACGACGTCCTGGCTGCCGCCAACCCGCGGCTCTCGGCCGTCTCGGAGGGTCGCTACGAGCTGCGCCGCACCCTCAACGACGACACCCGGGCCCGCAAGTCGGGACTGGGGCTGGAGGTGCTCGACCACGACACCGACGAGGCCCGCGCCCCGCGCACGCTCTCGGGTGGGGAGACCTTCTTCACCTCGCTGGCCCTGGCCCTGGGGCTCGCGGACGTGGTGACCGCGGAGGCGGGGGGCATCGAGTTGCGCACGATGTTCATCGACGAGGGGTTCGGCTCCCTCGACTCCGAGAAGCTGGACGTCGTCATGTCCCAGCTCGCCGCCCTGCGGGACTCGGGGCGCACGATCGGGGTCATCAGCCACGTCGAGGAGATGGCCCGCCGGATCCCCGACCAGGTCAACGTCCGGTGGAACCCGCGCTCGGGGTCCACCCTGTCCGTCCGCGCCTGACGCCCCTCCCCACCCCACCGCGAAGTCCGCTCTGTTCCACCCTCGAAGTCCGCTCTGTTCGGACCGCGAAGTCCGCTCTGTTCCCAGCGCGGAGTGCGGACCGTGCACGACCGCCGCTGGTCCGCCCTTCTCCGGTTGTGGGGACGGTCCTGCTCGCCCCACGACGACGGAGCGCAGAGCGACGGGATCCACGACTCCGGTTGAGATCCACAGTTGTGGCTGAGATCCACGCCCACACCCCGGTACTTCAACACGAACCCGGTACCTCACCAGCACGCCGGTCCCTCAGCGGCCAGGGATCCAGGCTCCCCCGGGGACCCGCGTCAGTTCTCCTCGGCTGGGTCAGTCCCCGCGGACGAGGACGCCCCACCGGATGGCTGGGGTCCTGCCAGCAGCAGGTCCCGCTCGGAGATGTCGAACCACTCCAGTGAGTGCTCCCACAGCGCGGCCACCGCTCGGTCCGCCTCCTCCTGGTCCGCGGCCGCCAGGACGGCACCGACCGCGTCCTCCGCGTCCGGTCCGTCCACGAGGATCGCGGTGACATCGCTCCAGGAGAGCTGGCCCGCAGCCACCTCGGCGATCCGTGAGGTGGCATCCGCCGGATCCATCACCGCGACCGTGCCGGGGTCGGCATCCGCGGCCAGGACGATGCGGCGTCGGGCCTCCACGCCCTCGGCCTCGCGCAGACGCATGAGGGAGACCAGCGCCGCCTCCGTCTGGGCGGAGTCCTCCAGCACGTCAGCGTCCTCGCCCGTGGCCTCCGGGGGCACCACGGCCGTGAAGGCGGATGTGACCGGGGGCCTGTCGTCGGCGAGGTCGGAGCTGGTGGCCGGGATGTACACGCGCATGCGGTCAGTGTCCCACACCGACCCGGTCCCCCGACCTCGACGGTTCAGGGTCGACGCCGCCCCCAGCGACGACGCCGACGCCTCCGGGGTGTCGTCCCGTCCCGTCCCCCCACCGCCTCCGCGAGTTCCTCCAGCGCTCGGGAGGCCTCGCAGGCAGGAGCCAGGTCGACCACCGGGCCTGCCCGGAGCAGGGCTGCCGAGACGGCGTCGTCCCTGGGCACCAGGTGGACGAGGCGGCCGGGGACGACTGCTGAGACCGCGTGGGAGACGGCGCTCGACGGTCTTCGACCTGAAGCATGCGTCGACACGCCGTTGACCACGACGCTCGGCTCGGCCTCCGCCCCGAGTTCCTCCCACCACTGGTGCGCGAGGGCGAGACGGTTGATCCCCACCGGGTCACCGCGGCACACCGAGAGCGTGGAACCTGCGGCGCGCAGGACCGTGGAGACGACCTCGTCGCGCCCACCCCGGTGCCGGGGGCGCGCGGGAACCGGGTCCAGGGAGCCTGCGGCAACGTCCACCACGACGAGATCACACACGGTGGAGACCACCTCGAGGACGGAGCGCAGGGCCTCGGGCGAGACCTCGTTCCAGCGCTGGGGCACTGCCAGGCCGGTGAGCACCGACAGACCGTCCGTGACGGGGACGAGTGCGCGTCGCACCTCTTCCTCCCCCAGCGCTCCGCGGGCGGCGAAGCGTGAGAGCGCCGCGAGCCCGGGAGCGTCGACCGGCAGACCCAGGATGTGCGCGACGGAGGGTGCAGCGGTGTCCGCATCCAGGAGGACCACCTGCCGGTCCCGCGAGAGGACGGAGGCAACGTTGAGTGCGACGGTGGAGCGCCCGGGCGCCCCCGAGGTTCCCCACACCGCGAGGATCCCTCCGGGAACCGCCTCCGCACCGGTACCGGAGTCCCCCTCCGGACCCGGATCCCCACCGAGGTCGGGGTCCGCGTCGGAGGGCCGATCCGCAGGACCCGCTGCCGGTGTCCCACCGCGTCTCCCCGGCGTCCTCCCCCCGGCGCCCTCCCCGGATCCCGACCCGACGCGCGGCCCGCGCCCGACACCCCCCGGCAACACGTCCCCCCGTCTGTCTCTTCTACCCCTCTCCCGTCCACAACACGGCCCACCTGGAGCGCCTCGCCGAGGGGGCC
>NZ_LT700212.1:377817-379626 GCF_900155435.1 Actinomyces provencensis
GCCCCGCCCACGAACCTGCCCGGCGCGCCGGCAGTGTCGGCACCCGCGGCGCCGGATGCCGCTCCCGGTCAGGACCCCGTCCCTCCCCCACCCGATGACCTCACGTGGGGCGCACCGGGGGGACCCGGGACGGGGGCGGGCACGCCCACGCCGAGCACGGGGAGCACCTCCCCGGCACCGGGTCCGGCACGCAGCACCCCCAGCGACGCAGACCCGTCCTGGACCCCCGGCTCCCCACACGGCGCGGCCCGGACCTCGGACCCCACGCCGGGCGTGTCGCCACAGGGGCAGGGACCGACGGGCACGGGAAGAACCCTCAGTCGCAGTCCCGAGATCGGGCACACCGGGGTCGGAGCGCCGGACCCGGTCCTCGCGGGACTGCGGGCGGACGCGGGCCCCGGGGCGCAGGTGTCCTCCGGCGGCACCGGGACGACGGTGGGCGATCCCGGCACCCACTCCCCCACGCCCGGAGACACAGCCACCGCCGCGGTCCACGTCGTCGTCCCCGGGGAGAGCCTGTGGACGATCGCCGCCCAGCACCTGGGAGCGGACGCGGACGACGAGCGGATCGCTGCCCTGTGGCCCCGCATCCACGCCGACAACGCGGAGATCATCGGCACCGACCCGGGCCTCATCCATCCGGGCACCCACCTCCGGATCCCCGGGAGCCGACCATGAGCGCCGCCGGCACCGCACGTCGGGCCGCACCGTCGGTCCGCAACGGCGACCCGTGCATCCGGTGGGACATGCGCCGCGACGTCCGGCCCCGCGACCTCAGTGACCTCGAGGAACGCCTGCGCCCCGACCCCGTGCGCCCCCTCGCGGCGACCCCTCCCCCCGACCCGGAGGCCTGGGCCGCGGGCCTGGCTCGCGGCGTCGTGGAGATCCTCTGCGGTCTGCGCCCCCTGGAGCAGCTGCGCCGCTGGGTGGTCCCGGACCTCTTCGACCTGCTGGGCACGATGCTCCCGGCCGGCAGGGACACGCGCGTGCGGGCGGGGTCGTGCCGGGTGCTCTCGGCTCGCGCCTGCTCCCTGCGCCCGGGGGCCGTGGAGGTCTCGGTGGCCGTGCAGGCCGGGCCGCGCACCCGCGCCGTGGCCGTGCGCCTGGAGGAGTTCCGGGGACGCTGGCTCACCACCGCCCTGGACGTGGCCTGACGGTCGCGGTCACGGGACCGACGCGCGGCGCTCCGCCCCCGGGACCGACGAGGGCGGGGTCGGCGTGCGCAGACCCGTACCGGGGATCCGGTGTCCGGTCACTCCCGGGTTCAGCGACGCTTCTTCGACTTCTTGGCGGCAGCACGGCGCTGGGCCCGGTTGGACCCGGAACCCGATGCCGGGGACGACCCGCCGGAGGAAGCGGTGGATCCCGTACCCTCACCGTCGGAGCTGGTGTAGTTCAGTCGTGTCGGGCGCTTCTCCCGCCCGACATTGCCCATGACGGAGGCGGCACGCGCCAGGGCGGCGGACTCGTGCTGTCGCTGCTCCGCGGCCTCCTTCGCGGCGGCCTCCTTCTCGGCCGCCTCCCGTGAGGACTGGGCGGCCCGGTCGTCGCCCTCGTGCGTGTCCTGCTCCGGCTGCCCCTGGCCCGTTCCCTGCCCGGCCGCACAGCGGGTCGGGGCGGGTGCGGCCGGGCAGGGAACGGGCCAGGGGCAGCCGGAGCAGGACACGCACGAGGGCGACGACCGGGCCGCCCAGTCCTCACGGGAGGCGGCCGAGAAGGAGGCCGCCGCGAAGGAGGCCGCGGAGCAGCGACAGCACGAGTCCGCCGCCCTGGCGCGTGCCGCCTCCGTCATGGGCAATGTCGGGCGGG
>NZ_LT700212.1:380161-381843 GCF_900155435.1 Actinomyces provencensis
GGACGGGGGCGGGCACGCCCACGCCGAGCACGGGGAGCACCTCCCCGGCACCGGGTCCGGCACGCAGCACCCCCAGCGACGCAGACCCGTCCTGGACCCCCGGCTCCCCACACGGCGCGGCCCGGACCTCGGACCCCACGCCGGGCGTGTCGCCACAGGGGCAGGGACCGACGGGCACGGGAAGAACCCTCAGTCGCAGTCCCGAGATCGGGCACACCGGGGTCGGAGCGCCGGACCCGGTCCTCGCGGGACTGCGGGCGGACGCGGGCCCCGGGGCGCAGGTGTCCTCCGGCGGCACCGGGACGACGGTGGGCGATCCCGGCACCCACTCCCCCACGCCCGGAGACACAGCCACCGCCGCGGTCCACGTCGTCGTCCCCGGGGAGAGCCTGTGGACGATCGCCGCCCAGCACCTGGGAGCGGACGCGGACGACGAGCGGATCGCTGCCCTGTGGCCCCGCATCCACGCCGACAACGCGGAGATCATCGGCACCGACCCGGGCCTCATCCATCCGGGCACCCACCTCCGGATCCCCGGGAGCCGACCATGAGCGCCGCCGGCACCGCACGTCGGGCCGCACCGTCGGTCCGCAACGGCGACCCGTGCATCCGGTGGGACATGCGCCGCGACGTCCGGCCCCGCGACCTCAGTGACCTCGAGGAACGCCTGCGCCCCGACCCCGTGCGCCCCCTCGCGGCGACCCCTCCCCCCGACCCGGAGGCCTGGGCCGCGGGCCTGGCTCGCGGCGTCGTGGAGATCCTCTGCGGTCTGCGCCCCCTGGAGCAGCTGCGCCGCTGGGTGGTCCCGGACCTCTTCGACCTGCTGGGCACGATGCTCCCGGCCGGCAGGGACACGCGCGTGCGGGCGGGGTCGTGCCGGGTGCTCTCGGCTCGCGCCTGCTCCCTGCGCCCGGGGGCCGTGGAGGTCTCGGTGGCCGTGCAGGCCGGGCCGCGCACCCGCGCCGTGGCCGTGCGCCTGGAGGAGTTCCGGGGACGCTGGCTCACCACCGCCCTGGACGTGGCCTGACGGTCGCGGTCACGGGACCGACGCGCGGCGCTCCGCCCCCGGGACCGACGAGGGCGGGGTCGGCGTGCGCAGACCCGTACCGGGGATCCGGTGTCCGGTCACTCCCGGGTTCAGCGACGCTTCTTCGACTTCTTGGCGGCAGCACGGCGCTGGGCCCGGTTGGACCCGGAACCCGATGCCGGGGACGACCCGCCGGAGGAAGCGGTGGATCCCGTACCCTCACCGTCGGAGCTGGTGTAGTTCAGTCGTGTCGGGCGCTTCTCCCGCCCGACATTGCCCATGACGGAGGCGGCACGCGCCAGGGCGGCGGACTCGTGCTGTCGCTGCTCCGCGGCCTCCTTCGCGGCGGCCTCCTTCTCGGCCGCCTCCCGTGAGGACTGGGCGGCCCGGTCGTCGCCCTCGTGCGTGTCCTGCTCCGGCTGCCCCTGGCCCGTTCCCTGCCCGGCCGCACAGCGGGTCGGGGCGGGTGCGGCCGGGCAGGGAACGGGCCAGGGGCAGCCGGAGCAGGACACGCACGAGGGCGACGACCGGGCCGCCCAGTCCTCACGGGAGGCGGCCGAGAAGGAGGCCGCCGCGAAGGAGGCCGCGGAGCAGCGACAGCACGAGTCCGCCGCCCTGGCGCGTGCCGCCTCCGTCATGGGCAATGTCGGGCGGG
>NZ_LT700212.1:382167-396947 GCF_900155435.1 Actinomyces provencensis
CTCCGGTGAGGACTGGGCGGCCGGGTCGTCGCCCTCGTGCGTGTCCTGCTCCGGCTGCCCCTGGCCCGTTCCCTGCCCGGCCGCACCCGCCCCGACCCGCTGTGCGGCGTCGACGGTGGCGGAGGCGCCCTGGAGCTCCCCGGCCTTCTCCAGGGCGAGGGCGAACTGGCGGGAGTAGGCGAAGACCTGCTGGACGGACTCCTCGCGGATGCGCTCCATCATGGACTGGAACATCTGGGCGCCCTCGTCCTTGTACTCGACGAGCGGGTCGCGCTGGCCCATCGCACGCAGGCCGATGCCCTCCTTGAGGTAGTCCATCTCGTAGAGGTGCTCGCGCCAGAGCCGGTCGACGGTGGCGATGAGGACCCGGCGCTCCAGGGTGCGCATGGGCTCCTCGCCCAACTGCTGCTGGGCGAGCGGGTTGGCATCGAGTGCCAACTCACTCTCCGCGTAGACGGCCTTGATGTCGCCGGTGAGCTCGAAGACGAGGTCCTCACGCGTGAGCGAACCGTGGCCGCCGTGGGCCTCCTCCAGTTCCTCCGCGGTGACCGAGGGCGGGTAGTAGCTGCGCAGCGCGCCCCACAACTCGGCAAGGTCCCACTCGAGCGCCGAGGAGTCCTTCGTGTACTGGTTGACGAGGGAGGAGACGAGACCCTCCATGAACCAGGTCATCTGGTCCTTGAGGTCGACCCCCTCCAGCACCTGGCGGCGCTGGGCGTAGACCAGCTCGCGCTGACCGGTCATGACGTCGTCGTACTTGAGGACGTTCTTGCGGATCTCGAAGTTGCGGGCCTCCACCTGGTGCTGGGCGGAGGCGATGGAACGGGAGACGACCTTGGACTCCAGGGGCATGTCCTCCGGGTAGGCACCCGAGGCCATGATGCGCTGGGCCATGCCCGAGTTGAACAACCGCATGAGGTCGTCCTCCATGGACAGGTAGAAGCGGGACTCGCCCGGGTCCCCCTGACGGCCGGAGCGGCCACGCAGCTGGTTGTCGATGCGGCGGGACTCGTGGCGTTCGGTGCCCAGCACGTAGAGCCCGCCGGCCTCACGCACCTCCTCGCGCTCGGCCTCGACGGCCGCCTCGGCCTCGGCCAGCGCCTCGGGCCATGCCTCCCGGTACTCCTCGGGGTTCTCCTTGGCGTCCAGGCCCCGGGCCGCCAGGTTCGCCTGGGCGATGAACTCGGAGTTGCCGCCCAGCATGATGTCGGTACCACGGCCGGCCATGTTCGTGGCGACCGTGACCGCACCCTTGCGTCCGGCCATCGCCACGACCTGGGCCTCGCGGGCGTGCTGCTTGGCGTTGAGGACCTGGTGGGGGACGTGTCGTTCACGCAGCAGCTGGGCCACGAGTTCGGACTTCTCCACCGAGGTCGTGCCCACCAGGACCGGCTGGCCCTGGTCGTGGCGCTCGACGATGTCCTCGATGATCGCGTTGAACTTGCCGTTCTCGGTCGGATAGACGAGGTCGGCCTGGTCGATGCGCACCATGGGACGGTTCGTGGGGATCGGGATGACGCCGATCTTGTAGGTCGAGGCGAACTCCGCAGCCTCGGTCTCGGCGGTACCGGTCATGCCGGCACGCGACCCCTCCGGGTAGAGGCGGAAGTAGTTCTGGAGGGTGATGGTGGCCAGCGTCTGGTTCTCCGCCTTGATCTCCACCCCTTCCTTCGCCTCGATGGCCTGGTGCATGCCCTCGTTGTAGCGGCGCCCCGGCAGCACACGGCCCGTGTGCTCGTCGACGATGAGGACCTCGCCCCTGTCGACGATGTAGTCCTTGTCGCGGTGGAACAGCTCCTTGGCACGGATGGAGTTGTTGAGGAAGCCGATGAGGGGGGTGTTGGCGGCCTCGTAGAGGTTCTCGACGCCGAGCTGGTCCTCGACCTTGTCGATACCGGGCTCCAGGACGCCGATCGTCTTCTTCTTCTCGTCGACCTCGTAGTCGACGTCGCGTTCCAGGAGGCGCGCGATGCGCGCGAACTCCGTGTACCAGCGGTTGACGTCACCGGTGGCGGGTCCGGAGATGATCAGCGGCGTGCGGGCCTCGTCGATGAGGATGGAGTCGACCTCGTCGACGATGACGTAGTTGTGGCCGCGCTGGACCATGTCCTCCACCCGCTGGGCCATGTTGTCGCGCAGGTAGTCGAAGCCGAACTCGTTGTTCGTGCCGTAGGTGATGTCGGCCTCGTACTGGCGGCGGCGTTCCGCGGGCTCCTGCCCGGTGAGCACGCACCCGACGGTCATCCCGAGGAACTCGTAGACGCGACCCATCAGGTCGGACTGGTACTTGGCCAGGTAGTCGTTGACGGTGACCACGTGCACACCCTTGCCGCTGAGCGCCCGCAGGTAGGAGGGCATGGTGGCGACCAGGGTCTTGCCCTCACCGGTCTTCATCTCGGCGATGTTGCCCAGGTGCAGGGCCGCACCACCCATGACCTGGACGTGGAAGGGGCGCTGGCGCAGCGTGCGCCACGCGGCCTCGCGGACGGTGGCGAAGGCCTCGACCTGCAGGTCGTCGAGGGTCTCGCCCTCGTCCAGGCGCTGGCGGAACTCATCGGTCTTGGCACGCAGTTCCTCGTCGGAGAGCTTCTCGAAGTCCTCCCCGAGGGCGTCGACCTGGTCGGCGATGCGGTCGAGCTTTCTGAGCGTGCGGCCCTCGCCTGCACGGAGGATCTTGTCGATGAGTGACACCGGTGCTCCTGACGTCTGGACCGGGGATGCACCCCCGGACGCGTGCACCCGGGCACGCGCAGGGAACAGTCTACGGAAGTCCGCACCCGCGCGCCGCCCCCCACACCGCCCGCACCCGTCCCGCCCCCTCCTGGCGGCAGGCCGAGGGGCCCGGCACCCCTCACCGGGTACCGGGCCCCTCACCGGAGATCAGACGGCGACCTGCGAGTTCAGCCGGATCACACCGTAGGTCCATCCGTGGCGCCGGTAGACGACACAGGGCTGCTGGGTGTCCTTGTCGACGAAGAGGAAGAACGGGTGCCCGACCAGTTCCATCTGGTCCAGGGCCTCGTCGACCCCCATCGGGCGGGCCTCGTGGACCTTCTGACGCACGATGACGGGGGAGTCGCCGAGCTGCTCCTCACGGGCCTCGCCCGGCTTGAGGTCGGTCGCGGGACGCAGTGGCGCCTCCTGGACGACCTCCTCCTCCACGGTCTCCGTGACGGGGACCTCCACGCCCCCGGGGACATCGACGGGGTAGCGGCGACGGTGGCTCTTGGCACGATCGCGTGCTCGACGCAATCGCTCGTAGAGCTTGCCGGCGGCGATGTCGACGGCGGCGTAGCGGTCTGCCGAGGTCGCCTCGGCCCGGATGATCGGTCCCTTGCCGTAGACGGTCAGCTCGATGCGCTCGGCGTTCTCCGCCTGCCGGGGATTGCGCTCATGGGTCAGCTCGACGTCCACCCGCTGTGCCCGCGGGTAGAACTGGGTGACCTTGGCGACCTTCTCCTCGACGTAGTCGCGGAAGTTCGGGTGGATCTCGGCATTGCGTGCGACGACGGTGATGTCCATGTGTCCTCCAGGGGAACTCGGCGGGGTACTCCCCGCGTGGTCAATGCCCGGGCGCTTCGACGCCCCGGGCGGTGCGCGTGGCTATCACCCCCTGGGTCGGTGCAGCTCGCGTGGTGTTTCACTGCCAGCGGGCTGACCTGATCTCGATGCCCCATCATACGTCGTCGGAGTGACCGAGGTCATACGGTCCGCGGTCCGGACTGCTCCCGGACCCACCCCCGCTGTGGCCGCCGACCCGGCACAGCGCCGCCGCGGCGACCGTCCCCGGACCGCACACCCGGGCGAGTTCCCGCAGGGTCGCGCCCGTGGTCACCACGTCATCGGCCAGCACGACGCCGACTCCTGCGGGCACCTCGAGACGGGCGACCATCGAGTCCAGGCGCCCCGAGCGACGTTCTCCCCCGCTGCGCCCCGACTGGGACCCCGTGAAGGGCCGCAGCCCCGCCGGCTCCACCACCCGGGTGGTGGTCCCCGCACCCTCCGCCACCTCCCGGGCCACGCCGTCGGCGATGACGGGTGCGACCATCTGGTCCCGGTATCGCCTGCGCCACCCCGACGGTGCGGGCACGACCCACACCTCGCGCACCCCGGTCAGGACACCGGTGGCCACGATCCCCCGCCCCAGCGTCCGTCCGGCCGCGCCCAGGAACTCCGACAGGTCGACGGCCGGGCGGTGCTTGGCCGCCAGGACGATGCCACGCAGCCTCCCCGCGTACTCCCCCAGGCTCCACAGGCCCAGGTCAGCAGTGCGTGTCGGCCCGTCCACCACCTCCCATCCGGGCGGGCCCTCCGCCAGTGCGGCGCAACCCGGGCACAGCAAGGTGTCCCACTGCCCGCACCCCACACACTGCACGGGCAGGACCACCTCCAGCAGTGCGGCGCCCAGTGTGGCCAGGACTCCCCGCTGGTGCTCCCCCGGCGGTGCGGCGTGCGGGAGGGGTCCGGCCCGCGTGCGGAGCCGGACGCGTCCGGGCCTGCGCTCCTCCTCGCGGCGCGGTGTCCCGCCCTCGTCCCGTCGCGGCGACGAGGGCGGCCCCTGAGCTGGTCGGACTCCCGTGTCTCCATCCATGGGGACAGTGCACCCGCTGCTCGCGGGTCACGCGAGGGACGGTGGCGGGACCTGTGGAGATCCCGAGGGGTCCCGTGCGGCCTGTGGACGGAACCGCGGCCACAGGTGCCGGCGCACTGCCGGAGGTCCGCCCGTGGTGCCCGCAGGACGCGGGCCCCGGGCACCCCAGCACCGCAGGGGCAACCCCCATCCCCCTGTACCGACCGGACCCGCGCGCGGGGCAGCGCGATCCGGGGCCCCGCCCCTCAGCCGGGGAACTCGATCTCGCTGATCTCGGCCACCACCGGCTGCCAGACCGAACCGGAACGACTGAGCACGGACCCGTCCGAGGTCTGGACGTACACCGTGGTCGGGGTGGTGCCGGCAGTGACGTGCTCCGCGGTCGAGGGTGCCGAGATCGTGGAGATCCTGCCTCCCAGGGGAACGATCATCAGTTCGGTACCGCCCTGGACACGGTGCAGTGCCACCAGGGTGGAGCTGCCCGCCCAGGAGACGTCGGCGACGCCCTCGTCCAGTCCCGCCACGGCGACGGCAGCGCCGACGCCCGTGGGCACACCCCGGGTGTCACGGATGACCGGGGCCACCCACACACTCTGTCCGGACCCGATCCTGCGCACGATGACGACACGCGCCCCGTCCGGGGAGACCCGCAGTGCCGTCGGCGTCGAGGAGTCGGTGAACGGGGAGGCGAGCGTGGTCACCTGCCCGTCGGCGGAGAGCACCGTCCAGTCCGCGCCCTCCTGTCCGGTCGAGGCCGCCCACACCCACCCGAGCCGGTCGACGGAGGGCCAGGTCGGTGAGGCGAGGTCCTGGCTGGACTGCTGCCCGTCCGCGAGCCGCCTGGCGCTCACCCCGTTGCCCGCCACCCACGCCACGGTGGCGGTGCCCGCCGGTGCGATCGCCGGGTGCCTCGCACCGGCTCCGAGTTGGGAACTCCCCACCAGGGGGCTGAGGACGTTGCCGGTCAGCGTGGAGAAGCCGTCGTCCCCGGACACGATCGCGGACTCCATGCGGTAGACGGGTCCCGCGGGCAGGTCGTCCGTGCCGATGCGCGTTCCCGAGACATCCAACTCCACGGAGCTGACGGCCGAGGTCTGGGTGAGTGTGGCCGACACCTGCCAGGCGAGGAGGCGTTGGTCCTGCTCCGAGACGGGCGAGGTGCCCTCCAGGTCGACGTGCGCGGTCTGGTCGGAGATGTCGATCCCCTGGGAGGGCAAGCTGGCGTCGACGGGCATCGCCGAGAGGACGGCCGGTGCCACGGACGTCGCCGGACCGGCGATGAGCCCGGTGAGCAGGTGGGTGGGCAGGCGTTTGCTCGGGTACCACCTCGGGTCCGCCACCAGGACCTGGCCGTCCTGGGAGGGGAAGTAGAGGTTGGCGAGCTGGTAGGCGGCGGTGAAGGAGGACTCCGAGATGACGACCCCGTCGTCGAGCGCGGAGATGCGCCACTCCCCCGACTCCTGGATGAGGTGGAACCGTCGCGTGACCTGCGCGCCCGAGTCGGGCAGTGTCATCTCCCCGTCCTCCGCGACCGTGGCGACAGCGGGCGCGCTCACGGTGACCTCGTCCGTGTCCGAGGAGGCCGAGATCTCAGGTGTGGAGTCCGTGGAGTAGACCTGCACCTCCGCCGACGGGTCCCAGCGGGCGGCGACGTCGCTGGCCAGGAAGAGTCGCGCGGTGGCGAAGTCGTCCGTCTGGCCGGCCGCGCAGGCGAGCAGGAAGCCGGAGATGAGGGACGCCGGGTCGGCCCCCCTCGTCGGGGCGCGCGCCGCCAGGTCCAGGGGATCGTTGTCGGGCACGGAGACGTCGAAGGGCTGGGGCGCCCCCGCATTGGGCAGGGAGGTGCAGGCGCCCAGCAGCACGGCGACGAGGGCGGCGCAGGTCGCCAAGAGGGCGCGCCCCCGCGAGCGCGGACGCCCGGTGCGGGGACCTCCCGGGTGCCCCTCCTCGCAATCCGTCGTGACGGGCATGTCGGTCCTCATGACTGCTCCTCCCCCGCGCCCGGGGCGCTCCACAGGTCGAGCGGACGGGAGGCGACCTCGTTCCCGACTGCCCGCGGGAGGATCACGAGGAAGGAGGACCCCTCCCCGAGCACCCCCCAGGCCTCCAGGACACCGTGGTGCAGTGCCACGTCCTCCGCGGCGATGGACAGGCCCAGACCTGTGCCGCCGGTGGTGCGGGTGCGCGCCGGGTCCGCACGGAAGAAGCGGTCGAAGACGTGGGCGACGGTGTGGGGACTCATGCCGACCCCGTGGTCACGCACGCGCACGGCGACGTCCGTGCCGGAGGCACCGATGGAGACGACGACCGGGCGTCCCTCGGCGTGCTCGATCGCATTCACCAGCAGGTTGCGCAGGACCCGCTCGATGCGGCGCACGTCCACCTCTGCGGCGGCGCGCTCCGGTGGTGCGTCCACCCGGACCTCCACGCCCAGGCGGGTCGCCAGCTCCGAGTTCGCCTCGACGACCTTGGCGACCACGGTGCGCAGGTCGACGGTGTCGGGGTCCAGCAGCGCCGACTGGGCGTCGTAGCGGGAGATCTCCAGCAGGTCCGCCAGCATGGACTCGAAGCGGCCGACCTGGTCGTGGAGCAGCTCGGCGGAGCGTTTGGTGGCGGGTTCGAACTGGTCCCGGTCCTGCCAGATCATCTCCTCCGCCATGCGGATGGTGGTCAGGGGCGTGCGCAACTCGTGGGAGACATCGGAGACGAAGCGCTGCTGCAGCCGGGAGAGTTCGTCGTACTCCTGGATCTGCTCCTGCAGGGAGGACGCCATGTCGTTGAAGGCGCCTCCCAGTCGGGCCATCTCATCGGTGCCCTCGACCTCCACACGGGCGCCGAGGTCGCCGTCGGCCAGGCGCGTCGCGGCCGCGGCCGTGCGTCGCACGGGGCGCAGGAGGTGGAAGAGCACCCAGAACGTGCCCAGGGGCAGGGCGACGATGATCGGGATCGCGCCCACGCCCAGGACCCGCATGACCATGTCGATGAGTGTCTGCTCGGACTGCAGGGAGTAGACGATGTACATCTCGTGGGCGCCGGCGCGAGGCAGGTTGACCAGCATCCCGACGACGATCCCGGGATCGCTGCCCTGCCCGTCCGCATCCGGGACCGACACGGACTGCCAGTAGGCCTGGGTGCCGGCCTGGACGTCCTCCCGCAGGGGTGCGTCCACGACGTCGAGCATCCCGGAGTCCACGATCTCGTTGATGCGGAAGGTGTCGGTGGCCTGGGGGGCGCGCAGCAGCATGACGGACACGGCGCCCGCACCCGCCGCGGACCCACGGATGTTCTCCACCATCTGGCGGGCCGCCTCCTGGACCTGGTCGGGGGTGGAGGCCGTGGACTGGTCGAAGACGGACTGGGCACTCGAGAAGCGGACCGAGGCGTCCTCCAGGACGGCGTCCCGACGGCTGGCGAAGACGGAGTCGCGCAGCTGCAGGGAGGTGACCAGGGCGAAGACGACCAGGAGGACGGCGGCCGCCCCCGTCATGGCGACGGCGATGCGCACGGACAGGGACGAGCGGGCGGCACGCACGGGGGCGATGGACTCCAGCCATCCCCCGGTGCGGGAGAGCAGCTTCCGCAGTCCCCGGTGGTCTGGCTGCGCCTGGGCGGTGGGTGGAGGTGTCGGGGTGGGGTGTGACGTGGAGTGGTGGGCTGCGGAGGTCGTCGACGCGGGCGGACGCCCGCCCGACGAGGGCGGCCCCGACCCCGCAGGTGGCAGGGAGGAGGGGAGCGCGGTGTCCTCCCCGGACCCGGGGGCGGTGGGGGGAGCGGACGGAGCGCTGCGGTCGTCCTGCGTGGGTCCTGACGACGGCTCGGAGGAGTCGGTGGGCAGGCCCGCGGTGTCCTCAGGCTCCTGTTCCGGCACGGTATCCGACCCCTCGGACGGTCACGATGGTCTCGGGGCGCTCGGGGTCGCGTTCGATCTTGGAGCGCAGACGCTGGACGTGGACGTTGACCAGCCGGGTGTCGGCGGCGTGGCGGTAGCCCCAGACCTTCTCCAGGAGTTCCTCCCTGGTGAACACCTTCCAGGGGGAGCGCCCCAGGGCGACCAGCAGGTCGAACTCCAGGGGGGTGAGCGCGATCTCCTCCCCGCCCCGGCGCACCACGTGGCCCGAGACGTCCACGGTGACGTCCCCGATGACGAGGTGTTCCTCGCCCGAGTCCTCGTGTCCCCGCAGCCGGGCCTTCACCCGGGCGACGAGCTCCTTGGGCTTGAAGGGCTTGGGCACGTAGTCGTCCGCCCCGGCCTCAAGACCGGAGACGACATCGGCGGTGTCGGAGCGTGCCGTGAGCATGACGATCGGGACATCGGACTCACGCCGGATGAGGCGGCAGATCTCGATCCCGTCCATCCCGGGGAGCATGAGGTCCAGGAGGATCAGGTCGGGGGCCACGGTGTGGAAGACGTCGAGGGCCTCGGAACCGTCGTAGACGTCGGAGACGTCGAAACCCTCCGCCTCCAGGACGATGCCGATCATCTCGGCCAGGGCGACGTCGTCATCGACGACGAGGATGCGCGAACTCATGTCACGATCGTGTCACGATGCGCGCGCCGATGCACCCGACTCGCCTGCCCATCCCCTCGAAGTCCGCTCTGTTCGGACCCCGAAGTCCGCTCAGTTCGGGGCACGAGGTCCGCTCTGTTCTCGCACCGAGGTCCGCCCTCCCGACAGTGTCCCAGTGGCGCCCCGGTGGTGTCCCGGAGTTCGGGCGTGGTCGTTGACAGGTCCCAGGCGGGTGCCGGCCCCGGTGGTCCCGGTCCTGCACGGAGTCCGTGGTCGAGCCGCGCTGCGCGCCGGAATCACGGCACGGGTCAGGACCACGCCGCTCCCAGCTGTCACGCCCCGCCACGACCCCGTGCCGGGAGGCCACCTCGCCCCGCCCTCGGCTGCGCGGGGCAGTTCCGGCCGAACACCGCCTCCACCCCGCGGGCATCCGCGACTCCGCCCAGAGGCGCACCCGCTGGTGGGACGTGGCACGATGGTCCCGACCGCGCGCCCCAGGCGCGCCCCGGACCCAGGAGGCAGCGATGAGCACGCCGAACACACCCGGTCCTGACAGGTCCGAGCCCCCCGAACCGAGGTCATGGGCCCCGCCCTCATCGAGCTGGCAGGATCCCCAACCGTCACAGCCGGAGACACGCCTGGGGGCGGCGGACGGCGAGCAGGCACCGACGGCTCCGCAGGACCCCGCTGCTGGTGCCTCACCCGATGCCCCCGTGACGCCACCGGCCGTTGACGCCTGGAACGAGGCGCCACCGACGAGCAGCGAGGGCTGGCCGGCCACTCCCCCCGCAGCCGACGCCTGGGGTTCCACACCCGACCCGTCCACCTCCGCCTGGGGTGAGACCCCTGATCCGGGGTCCTCCGGGTGGGGTGCACCGGGTCAGGCACAGGGCGGCCCCCCCGCGTGGGGTGCACCGGGTCAGGCACAGGGCACGCCCGCGTGGGGTGCGCCGGGTCAGGCACAGGGCGGCACCCCGGGAGCCTCGGGAACCCCTGGCCACGGAGGCGCCGACGGTGCCGGCGCGGGCCCCACCGGCGGCCCCGGTCAGCCGGGCCGACCTTCCCAGCCCGGCCAGTTCCCGCCCTACGCGGCCTCCTGGGCGCCCTCGCCCCAGCCCGGTGTCATCCCTCTGCGCCCGCTGCAACTGGGGGACCTCTTCGACGGGACCTTCCGCGCGATCCGGTCCAACCCGGCCGTGATGTTCGGCTTCTCCGTCGCCCTCCTGGCGGTCCTGTCCCTCATCAGTGCGGCCGTCCAGGCGGCGTTCTCCAGCTCCTTCTACTCGATCATCGACGATCCCCAGGCCGCCCTCGACGACGACCTCACCAGCACGGCCTCCGGGCTGTCCTCCCTGCTGGTGTCGAACCTCGGCACCTCCGCCCTCACCATGCTCGCGACGGCGATCCTCTCCGGCATCCTCGCCCTCACCGTCTCCGACGCGGTGCTGGGCCGGGTCACGGCCCTGGGCGACGCGTGGTCGCGTGTGCGCCCGCGGCTGTGGCCCCTCATCGGGACCTCCATCCTCATGGGCATCATCCAGACGGTGGCCGTCGTGGTGGTCCTGGCGCTCTTCGCGATCCCACTGGTCATCGCCTTCTCCTCCAACTCCGATCCCGGCGCGGTGGCCGTCCTGCCGCTCCTCCTCGGCATTCCCGTCGCACTGGCTGCGATGCTCTTCCTCACCGTCCGCCTCCTGTTCGCCCCCATGACCGTCGTGCTGGAGGACCTCGGCCCCATCGCCGCCCTCAAGCGGTCCTGGGCCCTCACCCGTGGAGGGTTCTGGAGGATCTGCGGGCGGCTCCTGCTGATCGGACTCATCACGGCGGTGGCCTCCGGCATCATCGGCGGCGCCGTGGGCATCCTCGGTTCGCTCTTCATGTTCATCACCTCCCCGGCCGTGGGTGTGGCGATCACCGCCTTCCTCACCGGCACCGCGTCCGGCCTGGTCGTCCCCATCGCCGCCGCCTTCGAGACCCTCATGTACGTGGACGAGAGGATGCGCCGCGAGAACCTGGCACCGGTCCTGGCCCGGGCAGCACAGGAAGGCTGAGCTGGAAGGCCGATGCTCCCCACCGACGCCCCCCTGACCCCTGACGGTGACACCGCCCGGGGGTGGGTCACCGATGAGCTCTCGCGCGCGGAGTACGGACACGAGCTCTCCCCATTGACGAGGGCGATCCGGTGGATCCTCCAGGCGGTCTCCGACGCACTGGGCGGTGGTTCCGCCCGGCCTCCCGTGGCGGCGGTGCTCCTGGTGCTCTTCGCGATCGCGTTGGTCATCGTCGTGGTCCTCGTCATCCGCAACCCCGTGAGGCTGACCCACCGCGGATCCTCCTCCGCCGTGTTCGACGGGGAGGAGCACTCCCTGGAGGAGGCGCGCGAGCGGGCCGACAGGGCCGCACGCGAGGGCGACCTCGACCTGGCCCTCGTGTGGGGCTTCCGGGTCCTGGTGCTGGTCCTGGCCGAGTCCGGGGTGGTCCGTGACACGCCGGGCCTCACCGCCCGGGAGGCGGCCTCCCACGCGTCCGCACGATACCCGCAGGTCTCCGGTGAGCTCTCCTGGGCGTCCGACCTCTTCGATGCGGTGCGCTACGGGACCGCCCATGCCACCGGTGGGGACCACGCCCGTGTCCTCGTCCTGGCCGACTCCCTCGGGCATCCGGCACCCTCCGACGATCCCGGGACGCCCTCCCGACCCCGGCGCTCCCCCCAACTCCCCCGACCGGCGGGCGGGTCCCGGCGATGAGCACGGCAGTCGCGGGAGTCGTCACCCCCACCTCACGCCACCGCCTGCGCGCGGCGCGCCCCCTCATGGTCATCGCCGTGGTGCTCCTGGCCTGCCTGCTGGCGGGGACCCTGCTTCCGGGCACCGAGGAGGACCCCCGCGCCCTGTCCACCACGAACACCACCGACTCCGGGGCGCGCGCGCTGGTCCAGGTGATGCGCGCCAACGGCATCGACGTGGTCGCGGCCTCCGGGGCGCGCGAGGCCGCGCGTCTCGCCGAGGACCCGGACACCACCCTGGTGGTCGCCTTCCCCGGTCGCGCCAGTGACGAGGTCGCCCAGGCCCTGGCCGGGGCCGACCGTCTGGTCTACATCGGCACCGAGCAGTCCTACGGGGACGTCCTGCCGGGTCTGGAACCAGAGGTCTCGGGTGCCCAGCCGGCCCCGGGCACCCAGGTGGCGGCTGGTGCCTCCTGCGCGCTGGACGCCCCGCTGCGGGCGGGCGGCATCACCCGCGGGGCCTACGGGGTGCTCCCCGGACAGGACTGGCAGGGCTGCTACGACCTGGGCGACGGCATGGTGGGCTACGCCGAGCGGAGCACTGCGAGTGGCTTCCAGGCCGTCATCCCCGACTCCCGCCTGGTGCGCAACGGCACGGTCGCGGAGTTCGGCAATGCCGCCCTGGCCATCAACGCCATCGCCCGCACGCCCCGGGTCGTGTGGTACTTGGCCGACTTCTCCGACACCATGGAGGACTCGCCCCCGGTGGCCCCGGCGTGGATGGTCCCGGCCTTGCTCGTGCTGTGTGCCGCGGGCCTGGCAGCAGCCCTGGGACGAGGGCGCCGCCTCGGTCGCCTGGTACCCGAGGAACTCCCCAGTCACGTCCCGGCCGCCGAGACCGTGGTGGGACGGGGCCGTCTGTTGCGACGCAACGGGGACCGTGCCCACGCGGCCCGGGCACTCAGGGCGGAGTCGGCCCGGCGACTCGCCCGCAGGCTCGGGGTCCCGCCCACAGGCCCACCCGAGGAACTGCACACCGCCCTGGTCCGGGCCGGGATCACGCCCGGACGGGCCCAGACGCTGCTGTGGGGACCACCCCCGGCATCCGACCAGGCCCTGGTGGACCTGGCCGATGAGCTCACCCGACTGGAGGAGGACATCCGCCATGACTGACCCGCAGCACCCCACCGGACCCACGGAGGCTCCGGGACCCACCGGCCCCGCCGAACCCCCTGCTGCCACCCGAGCCGCCGCACCGTCGGCCGCACATCCGACCACGCCGCCCGGCGGTGCACCGCAGCCCGCCCTCCAGGGCGACGCACGGCGGACCCGCGACGCCCTGGTGGCGCTGCGCGCGGAGATCGCCAAGGCCGTGGTCGGCCAGGACGGTGCCGTCACCGGTCTGATCATCGCCCTGGTGGCCGGTGGACACGCCCTGCTGGAGGGGGTGCCCGGGGTGGCCAAGACCCTCCTGGTGCGCACCATGGCGACGGCCCTGGACATGCGCATGGCGCGCGTGCAGTTCACCCCGGACCTCATGCCCGCCGACATCACCGGCTCCCTGGTGTGGGATGCGGGCACCTCCACCTTCGAGTTCCGCGAGGGCCCCGTCTTCACGAACCTCCTGCTGGCCGACGAGATCAACCGCACGCCCCCCAAGACGCAGTCGGCCCTGCTGGAAGCCATGGAGGAGCACCAGGTGACGGTGGACGGCCAGAGCCACCCCCTGGACGACCCGTTCATGGTCATCGCCACCCAGAACCCCGTCGAGTACGAGGGCACCTACCCCCTGCCCGAGGCCCAGCTGGACCGCTTCCTGCTCAAGCTGGACCTCCCCCTGCCCGACCGGGCTGCCGAGATCGAGGTCGTCTCACGCCACCTGGCCGGCTTCGACCCCCTGGAGCTGGCCGGTGCCGGGGTCCACGCCGTGGCGGGACCCGCCGACATCCGTGCTGCCCGGGACCACGCCGCCCAGGTGGTCGTCGAGCCTGCGGTGATCGGCTACATCGTGGACCTCGTGCAGGCCACGCGGGTCTCGCCCTCGTTGCGCCTGGGGGTCTCCCCACGCGGTGCCACCGCGCTGCTGCGCACCTCGCGGGTGTGGGCGTTCCTGCAGGGGCGCTCCTTCGTCACCCCTGATGACGTCAAGGCGATGGCCGTGTCCACCCTGGCCCACCGTGTCTCCATGCGCGCCGAGGCCGACCTGGAGGGGATCACGGCGCGCGGCGTCATCGAGGGCCTGCTGGCCTCCGTCCCGGTCCCGCGCTGATGGCGGTCTCGGGTCGGGCGGCCGCATTGGTCGCCCTGGGCGTGGTGGCCGTGGTGCTGGTCCCCACCCGCTCCATGGTGTGGGGCTGGGTGGGGCTGGTCGCCGTGGTGTGCCTCATCGACGCGATCGTGGCGCTCTCCCCGCGCGAGTTCCGCATCGAGCGTCGCGTGTCGGGCCCCATCCGCGCCGACGAGACCACTCAGTCCGAGGTCACCGTGTCCAACCCGACCCGGCGCGGCGCCCACGTCGAGGTGCGTGACGCCTGGGTCCCCTCGCTGCACCCCACGCCCTCGCGCCACCGCGTGGCCCTGCCCGGTGGCGGCTCGGTGGGTGTCGTGACGCGCCTCTCCCCGGAGCGTCGCGGCAAGCGCCGGGCGGACTACGTGACGATCCGCGTGTGGGGGCCACTCGGGCTGGCCGCACGCCAGGTGTCCGTGGCCGTGCCCGCGACCCTGGCGGTGCTGCCGGAGTTCCGCTCCCGGCGCCTCCTGCCCTCGCGACTGGCGCGCCTGCACGAACTGGAGGGCTCCACCGCGACGATCCTGCGTGGCCCGGGCACCGAGTTCGACTCCCTGCGCGAGTACGTGCGCGGCGACGATCCCCGCGACATCGACTGGCGGGCCTCCGCACGCTCCCGCGACCTGGTGGTGCGCACGTGGCGCCCGGAACGTGACCGGCACGTGGTCC
>NZ_LT700212.1:397624-580546 GCF_900155435.1 Actinomyces provencensis
CGATACCCGCAGGTCTCCGGTGAGCTCTCCTGGGCGTCCGACCTCTTCGATGCGGTGCGCTACGGGACCGCCCATGCCACCGGTGGGGACCACGCCCGTGTCCTCGTCCTGGCCGACTCCCTCGGGCATCCGGCACCCTCCGACGATCCCGGGACGCCCTCCCGACCCCGGCGCTCCCCCCAACTCCCCCGACCGGCGGGCGGGTCCCGGCGATGAGCACGGCAGTCGCGGGAGTCGTCACCCCCACCTCACGCCACCGCCTGCGCGCGGCGCGCCCCCTCATGGTCATCGCCGTGGTGCTCCTGGCCTGCCTGCTGGCGGGGACCCTGCTTCCGGGCACCGAGGAGGACCCCCGCGCCCTGTCCACCACGAACACCACCGACTCCGGGGCGCGCGCGCTGGTCCAGGTGATGCGCGCCAACGGCATCGACGTGGTCGCGGCCTCCGGGGCGCGCGAGGCCGCGCGTCTCGCCGAGGACCCGGACACCACCCTGGTGGTCGCCTTCCCCGGTCGCGCCAGTGACGAGGTCGCCCAGGCCCTGGCCGGGGCCGACCGTCTGGTCTACATCGGCACCGAGCAGTCCTACGGGGACGTCCTGCCGGGTCTGGAACCAGAGGTCTCGGGTGCCCAGCCGGCCCCGGGCACCCAGGTGGCGGCTGGTGCCTCCTGCGCGCTGGACGCCCCGCTGCGGGCGGGCGGCATCACCCGCGGGGCCTACGGGGTGCTCCCCGGACAGGACTGGCAGGGCTGCTACGACCTGGGCGACGGCATGGTGGGCTACGCCGAGCGGAGCACTGCGAGTGGCTTCCAGGCCGTCATCCCCGACTCCCGCCTGGTGCGCAACGGCACGGTCGCGGAGTTCGGCAATGCCGCCCTGGCCATCAACGCCATCGCCCGCACGCCCCGGGTCGTGTGGTACTTGGCCGACTTCTCCGACACCATGGAGGACTCGCCCCCGGTGGCCCCGGCGTGGATGGTCCCGGCCTTGCTCGTGCTGTGTGCCGCGGGCCTGGCAGCAGCCCTGGGACGAGGGCGCCGCCTCGGTCGCCTGGTACCCGAGGAACTCCCCAGTCACGTCCCGGCCGCCGAGACCGTGGTGGGACGGGGCCGTCTGTTGCGACGCAACGGGGACCGTGCCCACGCGGCCCGGGCACTCAGGGCGGAGTCGGCCCGGCGACTCGCCCGCAGGCTCGGGGTCCCGCCCACAGGCCCACCCGAGGAACTGCACACCGCCCTGGTCCGGGCCGGGATCACGCCCGGACGGGCCCAGACGCTGCTGTGGGGACCACCCCCGGCATCCGACCAGGCCCTGGTGGANGCTGGTCCCCACCCGCTCCATGGTGTGGGGCTGGGTGGGGCTGGTCGCCGTGGTGTGCCTCATCGACGCGATCGTGGCGCTCTCCCCGCGCGAGTTCCGCATCGAGCGTCGCGTGTCGGGCCCCATCCGCGCCGACGAGACCACTCAGTCCGAGGTCACCGTGTCCAACCCGACCCGGCGCGGCGCCCACGTCGAGGTGCGTGACGCCTGGGTCCCCTCGCTGCACCCCACGCCCTCGCGCCACCGCGTGGCCCTGCCCGGTGGCGGCTCGGTGGGTGTCGTGACGCGCCTCTCCCCGGAGCGTCGCGGCAAGCGCCGGGCGGACTACGTGACGATCCGCGTGTGGGGGCCACTCGGGCTGGCCGCACGCCAGGTGTCCGTGGCCGTGCCCGCGACCCTGGCGGTGCTGCCGGAGTTCCGCTCCCGGCGCCTCCTGCCCTCGCGACTGGCGCGCCTGCACGAACTGGAGGGCTCCACCGCGACGATCCTGCGTGGCCCGGGCACCGAGTTCGACTCCCTGCGCGAGTACGTGCGCGGCGACGATCCCCGCGACATCGACTGGCGGGCCTCCGCACGCTCCCGCGACCTGGTGGTGCGCACGTGGCGCCCGGAACGTGACCGGCACGTGGTCCTCGTCCTGGACACCGGCCGCGCCTCGGCCCTGCTGCTGGGTGCGCCCGGCGCCCACGTCAGCGCTTCGGCGCTGCCACCCATCCCGGCGGGTTCCTCCCCCGCCCTCCGCCTCCCGCTCGCTTCCGACATCGACGAGGGCGGCCACGACCCTTCAGCCGCGCCGGTGGACCTGCTGGACCTGGGCGTCGCACCCCGGTTGGACGCGGGCATCGAGGCGGCATTGCTGCTGGCCGCCCTGGCGGACCGGGCCGGCGACAACGTGCACCTCGTGGCGATCGACCGTCAGGTCCGGGCCCGGATCTCGGGTGTGCGCGGGGCGGGACTGATGCGCCAGATCGCGGACTCCCTGACCGATGTGGTCCCCGATCTCCAGCCCGTCGACTGGGAGCTGGTGACGGCAGAGGTGCGTCGCACGGTCCACCACCGAGCGCTCGTCGTCCTGGTCACCGAGGTGCCACCTGTGGGTGCTGATCCCGACTTCCTCCAGGCGGTCTCGGAACTGTCCTCCTCGCACCTCGTGGTCGTCGCGTCGGCCACCGACCCCGAGCTGGCACGCCTGGCCGCCGGGCGCGGGGACGCGGAGGCGGTGTACGCCTCGGCCGCCGCCGGTTCGACCCTGAACGAGTCACGGGTGGGGGCACGCGACGCGGAGCGCGCCGGCGCCCTGGTGCTGGACGTGGATGCGGGTCTCCTGGCCGCACGCCTGTCTGACACCTACATCGCCCTCAAGAAGCAGGGGCGACTGTGATCGGCGCCTCCGGGCGCTGATCGCGCCCGGTGGACGGGGTGGTCCATAGTGGACGGGTGAACGAAGTGCTCGGAATTCACCCGTGGCGGATCGCGGCCAGGGCCCTGCTGGTCGGCCTCGTCTCCGGCGTCCTCGCGATCCTCTTCCGGGCGCTCTTGGAGGCGTGCCTGGACCTGGCGCGCAGAATCGCCCCAATCCTGCGTGAGGACTGGCGCGTCACCGCGGCGTGGGTGGTCGCGGCGGGCCTGGCCGTCGCGGCCCTCACGGTCCTGCTGAGGTGGGAACCGGACGCCGGCGGGTCCGGGATCCCGCAGGTCAAGGGCGTGATCCAGGGGCGTCTGGGGCTGCGTCCCCTGCGCGTCCTGGTCGTGCGCTTCCTGGCCGGGGCACTGGCGGGGGTCTTCGGCCTGTCCCTGGGACGCGAGGGCCCCAGCATCCACATCGGTGCCTCCGGCGGCAAGCTCGTGGCCTCCTCCATGCGGGCGGACGAGGTGACGACCGACTACCTGGTCACCGCGGGCGGTGCGGCGGGACTGGCGGCGGCCTTCTCCGCACCGCTGTCGGGTCTGTTCTTCGCCCTGGAGGGCCTGCACCGGTCCTTCTCCCGGCCCGTCATGCTGGCGGCCGCGGCAGGGGCCTTCCTGGCCGGGGGGCTGGCCAGCGCCGTGTTCGGACTGACGCCGATCCTCGCGTTCTCCACCCTGCAGCCCCTGCCCATCGGCGACTACCCATGGATGGTGGCCATCGGAGTGGTCTCCGGCCTCACCGGTGTCGCGATGACCCGGGGTCTCCTCGGCTTCCAGGACCTCTACGCCCGCGTCCCGGTGCCGGCACGTCTCGGCGTGGCGCTGGGGATCGCCATCGTGGTCCAGATGACCGTCCCGGACCTGCTGGGAGGTGGGGAGAACCTCATCGCCCTGGCACAGCGGGCCGGTACCGGCCTGGGGGTCCTCGCACTGCTGTGGGTCGGCAAGGCGCTGTTCACCATGACGAGTTTCTCCTCGGGGGTACCCGGGGGCATCTTCATGCCGATCCTCACTGTCGGCGCCCTCTCCGGCGCAGTGGGTGCGGGTCTGTTGGCCCGGGCCGATCTCCTGCCGGCAGGAGCCGTCCCGGTCGCCGCGGTGGCCGCAATGGCCGGAGCGCTGGCGGGCAGCGTGAAGAGCCCCGTGACGACGATCATGCTCACCGTGGAGATGGTCGGCAACGTCCAGCACATCCTCCCCGTGGCACTGTGCGCCTTCACAGCCCTGGGCGTCGCGGACCTGGTCGGTTCACCCGACATCTACGGGGCACTGCTGCGCCGCCGGATCGCCGCCGCCCACCACGGCGTCACCGCCACGCGCGCGGCGCGCCCGGGACACGGAGCCTGACCGGGCGCAGCGCGGTGGCCCCGGGCGCGCCACGGTGGACGTGGTGACCTCAGTCGGCCACGGGCACGGCGTACCCGGCGTCGGACTCCAGGTCCCCGGAGTACCCGGCCCGCGCGGCGCGGCCCCCGACGACCAGGACGTAGACCCACACCGCAGCAGTCACCGACGCGCCCAGTGCGATCTTCAGCCACACCGGCAGGCCCGAGGGCGTCACGAAGCCCTCCAGGACACCCGAGACGAAGAGCAGGATCACCAGACCCAGCGCGATCGTGACCATTGCCCGCCCGGTCGCTGCCACCGCCTGCAGCCGTGTCCTCGCCCCGGGCACCAGCATCGACCAGAAAACCCTCAAGCCAGCCGCCCCCGCGATGAAGATGGCGGTGAGCTCGGGGATCCCGTGGGGCAGGATGAACCCGAAGAACTGGCCCGGTCCCGCGTACTCGATGACGACGGCCGCCGAGGTCCCCAGGCTCTGGGCATTCTGGAAGAGGACGTAGACGGGGAACACGCCGGTGATCCCCCCGCCGATGCACTGCAGGGCGATGAAGGCGTTGTTGAACCACACGGAGGCCCCGAACTCCGAGGCCGTGTCCTGGCTGTAGTAGGCGACGAAGTCCCGCTGGGCGTAGGTCTCCAGTTCCGAGGGCGACCCGAGTGCCGCGAACAGCGTGGGGTCACGCAGCAACCACCAGGCCTGCAGGGAGGCCACCAGCAGGAAGGCTGCGGTGACGCCGATGATCCACCAGCGGGTCACGAAGAGTGCTGCCGGCAGGGAGACCCTGAACCAGCGGGACAGCGATGCGGTGGAGGCCCCCGGGGCTCCGGTCAACCGGGCGCGCGCGGCCGCGAGATCGCGAGAGAGTGCCCGGATGAGGTCCGGGTCCGGGTTCTGCGCCCGCACGGATGCGAGGTCCGCTGCTCCCTGTCGGTAGAGCACGGACAGCTCGTCGATCTCGGCGCCCGCCATGCGGCGTCTGCGGGCGAGCTCGTGCAGCCGGTCCCAGGATCCGGCCCGTGCAGCCCTCAGCGCATCGATGTCCACGTCGGCTAGCGTGTCACACATGAGCACCCAGGTCGTCCCCGTCCGGCGCATCCGCGAGGAGTCGATCGTCACCGGGGAGGCCGTCGAGCTGGAGGTCCGCCCCGCCTCTCCCCTGCTCCGCGTCGCTGCCGGCCTCGTCGACGGTGCCTGCATGCTGCTGGGCTACGCGGTGGCGGTCCTCGTGGCCTCCCGCATCGTGCAGAACCCCTCGGGCTCGACCGTGAGGGTCCTGCTCATCGGCTCGATCGTCCTGGTCACGGTCATCCTGCCCATGTCCGTTGAGGTCGCCACACGGGGGCGCTCGCTCGGCAAGTGGGCCTGGGGCCTGCAGGTGGTGCGCGACGACGGCGGGGTGGTCACGGCCCGTCACAGCCTGGTCCGCGCACTGGCGGGCATCCTGGAGCTGTGGCTCACCCTGGGAGCCATCGCGGTCCTCTCGGCGACGATCACGCCACGCTCCAAGCGTCTGGGGGACCTGGCTGCGGGAACGATGGTGGTGCGCCTGCCCGAACCCGCCTGGAACGCGCCGCTCCTCATGCCCCCGGAGCTGGGTGGGTGGGCGTCCTCGGCCCAGGTCCTCCCCCTGCCGGCGGGCCTCCAGGCCGAGGCGCTCGGTCTCCTGCGCGGGACCTCACAGGTGCGGCCGCAGGTACGGGACCGGGCCGGCGCCGCCCTCGCCCAGCGTCTGGCCATGCGCGTCGCCCCGCCACCGCCGCCGGGGACGAACCCCGAGCGCTTCATCGCGGCCGTCCTCGTGGTGCTGCGGGACCGCGAGTACCGGCGCGCCCTCACCCGCGACGCGCTGGCGGAGGAGCGTCGCCGCATCGCGGACCGGCCCCCGTTCGGGATCTGAGTCGGGCAGGGTCCGGACACGGCCCGAGGACTCGCGCCGGCCGCCTGGATCCGTGTCGCGGGGTGGGCGCCGTGCTCGTGCGCGCGGCCGCATGCCGTGGTCGGAGGGGGCCGCAGAGCCGGTCCGGGGGACCGGCTCAGTCCTCGGGGTCGGCGATGACCCGGAACTGGGCGCGCCTGCGCGCGTACGGCGACTCCGGGTCCAGCGGGGACTCCTCCGAGGCCTCGGCCACGGCAGTCGCGAAGGGGCCGCGGTCGGGTGTCCGGCGCGGGGCGCTGTGGGTGGAGCGGGGAGGTTCGTTGCGGGCGGCCTCGCGCACGGCGTCCACCAGTGCCAGGAGATCATCAGGCGAGGGCGGGGCCGGATCGAAACTGGTCTGCAGGCGCACCACCTGCCATCCCACGGGGGCTGTGAGGTGCTCGGCATGGATGTCGCAGAGATCGTAGGCATGGGGCTCGGCAGCGGTCGCCAGGGGACCCAGGACCGCGGTCGAGTCCGCGTAGTCATAGGTCAGGGTGGCCACCGCGGGTCTGCCGCATCCCGGTTTCGAGCAATGCCGTGCCGCTATCACGGTCACACCATACGGCTCATCGCCACGCAACGGCCGCAGGCACGCAGAAGCCCCGCATCGCCCACTGCGTGCGTTCGAGCTCTGTACGCTGTGCACATGCCCGACATCACATTGCACCTTCGCGAGCTCTCCGCCTCCATCGGCGTCAACGCCGCCTACGGGGAGGCACGCACGGTCGACGGTCAGGAGCTCGTCCCGGTCGCGCTCGTCACCGGCGGCTTCGGTTCCGGCGATGACGAGGGACGCATTGGCGCAGGGGCCGGCGGGGTCTGCGTTCCCGTAGGGGCATACGTGCGCCGTGGTGACCGCCTGCACTTCGCACCGAACCCGGTCGTCGCCCTCGCCGTGGGAGTGCCCTTCGCCTACGCGACCGGGCGTGCCCTCGTCGGCGTCATCCGGGCACTGCGGGCCTGACGGACTCTCCGGTGGGCCACACACCTCTCGGAGGCAGAGGCATCCGACACGGGTAGGCTGGATCCGTGTCATTCCACGCCCGACCCCGACGCGACCGCCACGGTCGTGGTCCGCGCGGACCCATGCTCTTCCCCGGCACACCCGCATGGCGCACGCGCCGGGAGAGGTTCGACGAGCTCGTGGCCGACATGGTGGAGGACTTCATCCGCCGCTGGCCCATCGTCTCCACCATCGAGTTCGCCATCGAGGACGTGCCCCCCTCGGACCCGGCGGACTGGGAGGACCACTCCACGGTCCTGGCGCGCCTGTTCCCCTCGGACCGTCGGCGCGGGCTCGCCGACCGGATCGTCGTCTACCGTCTCCCCGTCGAACAGCGCGCCGCCCGCGGCAGTGAGTTGGAGGACCTGGTGCGCGCGCTCCTCATCGACCGCATCTCCCGGGTGGTGGCGGTCTCCCCCGAGGACCTCGACCACGGGGCTGCCTGAGGCACGTCGGGAGGCACCCACCTGTGGGTGTCCGGGCACCACCCGGGCACGGAGCACGGACCCCCTACGGGCCGACGTCCACCGCCACGTCCAGCGAGTCGATGCCGGTGGTGCCCAGCGGCCACACGGCCACCTGGTCCCCGGTCGGCGTCCCGGCCGTGACGACGAGTGCGACGTGCACCGGGTGGTCGGCGCTCAGCGCGCCCGCTGCCCCGGGCAGGTCGACCGTGACGCTTCCGCCTGCGGGAACCTCCACGCTGGTGCCGCCCGGGCCACCGGACCCACCCGACTGGGCACCGCCACCGGACTGGGCGGGGTCGCCCCCTGCCCCGCCGATCCGGACGGTGGCCCCCTGGTCGGCGGGCGCGCTCAGCACCAGCTGTGCCTTGACGTCTCCTCCCCCGCTGGGTGTCCCGACCGAGGTGGCTCGCAGCACGTCGGCCCCGAGCTGTTCCTCGACCAGACCCGAGAGATCCCCCGCACCGGGCAGGTCCACTCCCGTGGTGACAGTGCTCGGAACCACCAGGGTCCGGGAACCCCACTGCTGGTCGGAGTCGGGCCACCGGGAGCCCGTCCCACGCACATCGGCCGTCGCCACGACAGGCACGTCGGAACTGACCACAAGGGAGACCGGATCGGCGGCGACACCACTGAGGTCCACGTCCAGGGGCACGCCGGGGTCGACCTCGAGGTCCTCGGCCCCCGCCAGGGGCGTGACACCCGAGTCGTCGGAAACGCCCAGGGACACCGTCGCAGCCTTGTCCCCCGGTGCGACCAGGCGCACGGATGCGCCACTCCCGGCGCTCACACCGGGCAGCACGAGGTCCGTTCCCGCAGTGGTCGCGGGTGCAGCACCCACACCGGTGGGCACCTCACCGTCCAGGCCCGAGGTCTGGACCCATGCGGAGACGCCGGGCCCGTCGGCCACGACGTGGAAAGCCGGGCGTTCCTCATCGGGGAACCACGTGGCCGGGGCCAGGACGACGACCTGACCGGCGGGGACATTGACGGACTGGGGGGCGTCCGGCGACTTCCCGGAAGCCCCGTAGGAGGTGATGCTGACCTGGGAGGCCACCGTGGACGGATTGGAGAGGAGCAGGAGCAGGTCCTCACCCACCACCGTGGAGCCCGAGGCGATCCACTGGTCGCTGGTGGGGGCGGTGCAGGGCAGCAGCGACAGACCCCTCAACTCGCCACCCCCCTGCCCGACCACCATCACGCCGGAAGGCACCGCTGTCGAGGCTCCCCTGGTCGACACGGTGAGGGAGGGCGTTGCGCCCGTGGTGACGCTGCCGCGTGAGGACCACCCCGCCCCCGCGGCAACGGTGGCACCCGCGTCGTAGGGGTCCTCCGTGCCGGGAGCGCAGGCCAGTGTCATGGACGAGGGCGCGACCGAGTACGAAGGCAGGTCGGGGTCCTGGTCGCCGGTGCCCGGGATCCACAGGTCGGCGGTGCCGACGGCCGCCAGGGAGGCCACCATCGCCACGGACACCAGGACCCCGAGGAGCCGTGAACGCGAGGGACGCGTCATCGGTGTCTCCTCAGTGGGAGTGCGGCAGCGGCCGCGCCGACCAGCACCACTCCTGATGCGATGCGCCAGCCGAGCAGCCACCAGGGGCTGAACTCCACGACCAGGTGACCGCTCGCAGGAAGTGCGAATGCCTGTCGCCAGGTCCCCGATGCCGGCTGGGCTGCCTGCAGTGGCACACCGTCGAGGGTGGCACGCCAGCCGGGGTCCGCGCGTTCCGCCAGGACCAGGGTGCCCGAGACGCCCTCGTCCAGGGTGACGTCGGTGCGCAACCACCCGGTGTCGACGAGCGTCTCCGAGTCGGTTCCCTCCACGGTGAGGCGTGCGGGGACGATGTCGTCGGGGCGCACCCTCCACAGGTCCCCGACGTCGGTGGTGCCGACCTTCTCGACACCGGGAGCCCGGCCCAGGGCGTCGGCCATGCGCTTGCCGTCCTCGGAGGAGACATCGGGCAGGAGGACGGTGTCGATGGCGTGTTCGGCCAGCACGCGCACGGAGGAGTCGTCCGGGTACTCGACCAGGGTGACCGCGGCCCGGGCGAGGTCCTCGTCCGCGGGGTCCTGCCCACCCGCGCGCAGCGCGTGCAGCTCCGACAGGCGCGAGCCCGCCGAGGCGTCCGTGACCGACACCCCGGGGCCGCGCAGGACCTCGGCGTGGACGCCGAGCTGGTCGCGGGTGAGGACGAGGACACGGCCCGCCCTGGGCGAGAGCTGCGCCTGCAGGCTCACCGCGGGCACGTCCGGGCCGTCCGACGGGCTCACGTGGTCCCACGTGTCCGCCTGCAGTGGGCCGGGCAGCGCCCAGGCCCCCAGGGTCGCAACCGCGCAGATGCCCACGACCGTGGCGAGGACCCGTGTGGGTCGGTGGCGCGGGTCGTCCCAGGGCAGGGGGGAGGCCGAGGCACGCAGACAGGCGATGAGCAGGGCGAGTCCGGCCAGTGACAGTGCCGGTGCGGCCCAGGCGTGGGCGACACCTGAGGTGGTCCCCGTCGCGCCGACCACGGCCGCCTCCGAGGAGGGCGTGAAGGCGACGTCGACGTGCCCCAGGGCCAGGGCGACGACCATGGCACCCACGGCCACGGCGAGGGCGCCACGCACCATCCAGACCCCCGGGACGTCACGCAGGCCGCCCGCCACCGCGATGACCAGCAGCAGGGCGCCGGGGAGGCCGAGCAGCCACACCCAGGGGTGCCAGGTCACGGCCGAGGGGATGCCGAGCAGGACCTGCCAGGACGCGGCCGGGTCCACGGCCAGGGCAGGACCACCCGTGGTCAGCAGCGCTGCCCAGCCTCCGGCCTGGCGCAGTTGGTGGACCACCGTCGGCGCCACCAGCACCAGAGCGGGTACCACGGCCATGGCCACGCCCAGCGCACGTCGGCGCCGGAGTGCCAGCGCGAGCGCTGCGAGGAGCACCGCAGGCAGCAGCAGCCACGGTGCCGCGCATGCGGCGCCCGCCAGTGCCAGGGCACCGACGCCGATCGCGCCCGAGCGATGACGCGCCGTCGATGCCGTCACGTCTCCTTCCGCCCCGGCTGCCACCAGGAGGGGCACGGGCACCAGCAGACGCAACCAGCTCCAGGCGAGCACCGGGAGCAGCACGTGGACCAGCACCGCACCGAGTCGGCCCTGGGAGGCGGAGACCGTCAGCGCCGGCAGCGCCGCCCACGCCAGGGCTCCCGCCACTCGCGCGGGCACCGACGTGGTCAGGGCACCACCCAGCAGCCAGGCCGACCAGGCGGCGAGGGGGAGGGCCAGTACCAGCAGCCAGGTCCAGGTCGTGCCCGCACTGACGCCGAGGAGGGTGAAGGGGGCACTGAGCAGGGACAGGGGGATCAGGAGGGGATCCGCGGGCCCGGGTGTCCCGTCCCCTCCGGGGATCCAGGCGGACCAGGTGGCACTCCAGAGGTCACCCCACCGGGTGGGAGCCCCGGCCCATGCTGCTCCCCGCACACCCGACAGGTACCGCGCCCCCACGATGAGCGATGCGAGTGTGGTGCACAGGAGCAGGGCCGTCACGGCGCCTCGAGTGCGCCGACCGTGCCGACGCAGGGAGGACACGACCAGGGGGTCCACCGGTGCTGCCGCCAGGCCCGCGCGCCGGATGCGGTGCACCAGCCGACGCTCCTCGGCCAGGGCGCGCGGTGTCGCCTCCAGGGGGCGCAGCACGGACCGCGGCAGGGTCGCCTGGCGGGCATTGCGGAGACGGGAGCGCACCAGTCGCGGGGTGTGGCGCACCAGGTCCCACCAGGCCCCGACCTCGGCAGGAGCCAACTGGGAGGCTCCGGTGAGCAGTCTGCCGACCGACCGCAGGGGGCTCCACAGGGTCAGGGCCGCCACCAAGAGCGGTACCTGCCACCAGGGAACGGCCAGGAACCAGTTGACCAGCTGTGCTGCGCGGCGTGCACGGAAGGAGGCGTCCCGGGCGTGTGGACGGCCGGTGGGTGGACAGGGCTCCAGGGAGCGGCGGGCGTGGCGGATGCGCGCCCTGGGTGCCAGGACGACCCGGTAGCCGGCCCGGCGTACGCGACGACCGAACTCCAACCCGTCCCCGAAGGGGCCGAGGAGGGGATCGGTTCCCCCCAGGTCCTCCCAGACCTCACGGTCGACCAGCATCCCTGCCGTCCCCACCGCCAGGACGTCGGAGCGGTCGTCGTACTGCCCCTGGTCGATCTCACCCGGGGCGATGGCCTCCAAGCGGCGCCCCGCGCGCGTGGCGTCGATGCCGACCTCAAGGACCTGGTCGCCGTCCCAGGAGACCTGTTTGGGGCCGATGACGGCAGTGGTGCGTCCCTCGTCCGCGACCTCCCAGAGCTCCCGCAGGCAGGTGGGCTCGGGAGCCGAGTCGTCATGGAGGATCCACCACCAGCGCGCCGCCTCCAGGGCCGGACCCGAGTCAGGGGTCCTCGCGGCGCGACGCACGGCCTCGCCCAGGGTCCGGGCACCCGGAGCACGCACGACCAGTGCCGTGGGGGGAGCGGACTCCGGGAGCACCGCACGCACGGGTGTGGTCCCACCCACGTCGATGACGAGAACACGATCCGGGGCCAGGGTCTGGGAGGACAGCGCGCCCAGGGTGGTGCCGAGGAACTGGGTGTCCCCGCGGGTGACGACCAGCGCGACGACCCCGCTGCGTGCCGTGCTCACACCGCCAGGCGCTTGTAACGTCGACGCTCACGCTCCGACAGCCCACCCCAGATGCCGAAACGCTCGTCATTGGCGAGGGCGTACTCCAGACATTCGGCACGCACGGTGCAGGACTCGCACACGGCCTTGGCCTCGCGGGTGGACCCGCCCTTCTCCGGGAAGAACGCCTCCGGGTCGGTCTGGGCGCACAGGGCGTGCTGCTGCCAGGCCAGCGGACCGTCGGTTCGGGCGAAGCTGTCGGCGTCCGACGCCTCGGACCACGTCAAGGGCCCGTCGCCCAAGATGTTCCACACGGTGCCGTCTCCTCGCCTCTACAACACGGTATGTGAATTACACGCGTGTCATACGCCTGAGTCAAGCCGGATGGATGTAATTGGACGCCCGTGCAGGGCCCCTGCGAGGACACCCCCGCACGCCACGCCCGGAAACCTGTTCCAATCAGGTTGCCCCCCGATGGCATGGGGAACCGGCTGCAACGTGGGACGTTGGGCCCGGACACGGGTCGGTGACACTGGTGATTCGCATCACCTGCGCGGGTTCTCGGACGGGCGCACGTGGTCTAGCGTGACGTCATGGAACTACCGGAGTTGATCGCCTCGCTCGCTGCCCGACCGGGTCCCGTCCTCACCTGGTACGGGGAGTCCCGCACGGAGTTGGGGGGCGGGGTGGCCGCACGTTGGCTGGCCAAGACCGCCAACCTCTTGGCCGGGGACCTGGCGGGTGACCTCTTCGGGGGCGTCCCCGCTGCCCCCTCCGCCCCACCCGTTGCGGGCGGCGAGCGGGCTGAGCCAGTCGAGGAACCTGTCGGTCTGCTGCGCATGGACCTGGGATCCAGTTGGCAGGGGGTCATCTGGACCTGCGCGGCATGGCTGTCGGGTTGGCGCACCCTGGGCCCTGCCCTCCCCGGCACCGACCAGGTCGACCCCGACGTGTGGGTGGTGGACTCTGCCGAGGAAGCTGGCGATGCGCTGGCACAGGGAACCCCGTGGGTGCTGGTCCAGGCGATGGGACCCCTGGCCGTGTCCTGGACGGGGACGTTGCCGGAGGGGGCCCTGGACGCACTGGCGGAGTTGGCGGCACAGTCCGATGCATTGGAGGTCTCCCCGATGGTCTCCCCCCGGACCGTCGTGTGCGAGCGGGCGGCAACCAGGGGGTCCGAGACACCGCTCCTCCGGCGGGACCTCGACCGCCGTGTCGCCCAACTCATCGCGGGCAACGTCGATCGTGGCCCCCGGCGGGTCCTGCTGACCTCGCTCGACCCCATCGAGGACACTCTCACCGTCCTCGCCCATTGGGCAGCGGGTCACTCCGTGGTGCTGGTGGACGGCGGCAGTGCCACAGCTAGGGACCTCAACAGGATCGCAGCGCGCGAAAGGGCTATGCGCGTGTGACGCGCGCCTTCCGATCGAGAAGCGATCCGAGCGGCGCGGCGGAGCCTTCGAAGGCTATTGCGGCAGTTCCAGGGCTGCCAAGACCCTCGAAGAGAAGTACGGTGCGACAGTCGCCGAATAGGTCGCCCCAACGTGGCTGTTGTCGAGGTAGACATGGACGTTGCCGATGATGGTCGGACACACTCCGTCGACGCAGTAGGCGTCACTCATGTCGATGAGCTTGAACCCCTCGATGCCCTCCAACTCCGCAGCTGGCCCCGAGCTGGGGAGGTACTGCGACTGCAGCAACAGACAACCGCCATAGGGCGAATCACTGGGCCTCTCCGACGAGCATTCATAGAGATCCTCCTGTGAGCGAGGATTGTCACGGACGCCGAGGACCGTGATCCCCCTGGAGGTGAGTTCCTCGATCAGACCACGAACTCCAGGCCGAAGTGTCTCATCGGGGGAGTCTGCCGCCGCGGAGGTGACCATCAGCGCGACATAGTCGGGATCAAACTCGTCCACATAGCCAAGGAGAGACTCGTTGCGTTCTGCGCACCGCCCCTCGTAGGCCTCAGGAAGACCCCATGAGCAGGCGGCTCCGAACACAGACTGCGCCATCCAGTTCTGATCTTCGAGCAACGGCTCGATCTGGCCGACAATCAGCTGAAAGGTGTGAGAGTCTCCTCCGATGAGTACACGGGCTGCAGCATCTGCATCGTCTCCGAACTGACGGCAGTAGTAGTTGTGGTCGACGTCATCAAAGCGGTCGCCACCCGTCCCCTCACAGCGCTCGGTGAAGCCAGCCCATTCCGCATCCAGCGCCAAGGGACCGGGGACAGCAGGCTCAGTGAAGTCAGCCCGAGCCTCTCCGAGGAGTACGGACGCTCCGGGATGTTCTGCGTCTTCCACGGCAAGCTGGTCCTCTGACTGCTGTGCGGACGCCCGGTCCAGCAGGACCAACCCCACGCCTACTGGTGCCGTGCCGAGCGCCAGACTCACGAGGACTGTCACACCCTTTGTCCAGATGGTCGCATTGATCCGGGGCGAGGTGCGGATTGGGTCCTCGACCAGTCTTGTGAAGAGCCAAGCTGCCCCGACCGACGCCACGATCAGAAGCGCCCCTTCCCACACCCCCAACCGTGACTGACCGGTTGCTCCCAGATAGATGACGAACAGCGGCCAGTGGCTGAGGTACACCGCATATGAAATGCCTCCCAGCCCCGTCAATGGGCGGAGGGAGAGGATGCGCCCCACTCCCGTCTCACTCTGTTCGGATGGGAAAAGGAGGATCGCGCTCGTCGCCAGGATCGGTATCGCGGCCATCGGACCGGGATAGGTCCCGATCGACACCAGGCCGAAGAGGAGGAGAACAGCCAGTCCCGTCCAGCTCAGCAGACGCGCGTACCTCGGCGCCACCCGGATCCAGGGTGCTGCGACTGCAAGGGCCGATCCGAGGGAGAACTCCCAAATCCGCGCCCGGGTGTCGAAATAGGCAGATCCATCAGTGGGGGCCGCCCCCAGCAACCACAGGAGCGAGGCAACAGTGAGGCTAGTGAACGCGAAGAACGCGACCGGTCGAACCTTCGTGTGAAGTGCACGAGCCCCCATCACGCACAGGGTCAGGAGAACTGGCCACACCAGGAACACCTGCCCCTGCATCGACATCGACCACCACAGATGTTGGAGGGGACTAGCTGCCGCGTGGTCACCTGCAAAGTAGTCGGCGGACACCGTGACGAGCCGCCAATTCTGCCAGTAGGTCATCGACGCGAACGCCTGAACCAGAATCTCCCGCCACCGTGAGGCCGGAAGGACCACGAGACTCGCCCCCACCGTCGACAGTACGACGATCGCAAGAGGCGGAAGGAGTCGCTTGAACGTCGTGGCCCACCGCTCAACGAAGAAGGGCATGGCCCCGGCCTCCGAGCGTCGGACGAAGGACGAGGTCATCAGGAAAGCGGAGATCATGATGAAGGCGTCCACCCCGATGGGCGAACCGACGTTCCACGCATGGAACAGGAGGACCTGCACCATGCACAGGGCTCGTAGTCCCTGAATGTCTGCCCTGTGGTTCGAACCAGCACCCCGCACCCCAGCCTTGGGGCGGGGCAGAGCCGGAGAAGAGTGCACGACTGAAGTCGTGGAGATGTCTGAGGCAGGCATCGGTGAAAGATGCTACCTCAGTGGGCCGGACCTGTCCTCGTGAGCTCCGCTCCTCACTCTTGCTCGGTGCCGAGCCTCCTGAACAAGATCATCAGGTGCCCAAGCATGATCGCAGCGCCAACCCCGGAAGCAAGGATGCCAGTGAAACTGACCCCGTTCATCGTCCACTCACGGACAAAGAAGTAGCTGGCCGGCAACGCGACGAGGACCGACACAACGTTCCCAATGAAACTTGCCTTGAACTCGCGCAGTGCGACCAGAAGATCGCTGAAGAACCATACGTAGGCGGACACCACGGTGTTCACGATGATGGGGAGGAGGAGGTACGTGTACTCCCGAATGCTCTCGTCGAAGATGAGGGGGAGGAGGGTTGGACCGGCAAGCTGGAAGAACGCTGCCGCGAGCACCCCGATTGCCATTATTCCGAGAACGACCTTCCTGAAGGCTCGCACCAGATCAGAGATCCGGCGCTCAAGAAAAGCTGCGGAGAACACGCTCAGGAGGGGGTTGTAGATGTAGCTGGCGCCCATCTGGATGACAGCGATCGGAGCCGCGACAGAAGCGTAGATCCCGAGAGCGCTCGCGCCCTCGAGGTGGGCCAGATACTGGCGTGGGACCGAGGGGGCCGTCGCGACTGCAATCGCCGCAATGACGATGGGCAAGCAGTACGCGAGAAGGTGCAGCATCTTCACCCTCGTGATGCGCACTCTGATCGGACCGAACTGACGCGTCCTCGGCAGGTCGAAGAGGAACCCGATCGCAACTGTGACCACGGCCATCCCCACGAATGCAAGTTCCAGACTCGATGTCGTACCGAAGATCCCCACGAAGGCAGCGAAAGTGAAGACACCCTGGATCATCAGCGACTGACCGATGTAGTCCATTCGACCGTTCAGCTGGTCGCAACCGTGGAGCACGTCGATCACGAGCGAGAGTATCTTGACGATCGCATAAAGCGTGATCGCCAAGATGGCCTGTGGGGCAGTGATTGCGGCATAGACCACACATCCCACCAGTGCGGCACCAGCAGTTGCCAACCGAAAAGCCACGTACTCCCCGACCGAGTTCTCCCTTCGAATGTCGGAGACCTGGTAGGTATACATCCGGTAGATGGCCAAGGGCTGGAAGATGTTGAAAACAGCCATTGCAAGAGCCAGAACGCCCGCTGCCTCATAGTCATCGGAGAGCTTGACCACCAGAACGGTCATCAGCCACTGGAACACCAGGTAGGTCATGGAACCGGCGGAGTTCCAGAGCATGTTCGCCCGAATCGACAGGCCTTCGGGCACCGGCTTCCCGGAATCTGCGGGGTCCGGCAACGCGTCAGCCATGCATCACCCCGTCCCTCCAATAGGCCTCACAGTAGTGGGGAAGCCTGTCCCTCTCCGGAGGCGGAGTCATGTAGTCGCCGTAGATCGACGTCAGATATGCGTCGTAGTCTCGCGGCGCCGTGAACGTCGATCCTTCAAACTCCAGCTCTGTCGACTCAAGGAAGGAGTATGGCATTCGCTCGCACGGTCCATAACTCCAGATGATGTACCCCACGTCCCGGCCTGGCCGGATGGGTAGGGCTGAAGCGCGCCGGTCGAGCTTCGCTGCCACCGCGAAGATGTCGCGACGACGGGCGATCGGCGTGACCACCTTCTTGATCGCCTTTCTGGTAGGCGATGTCGCGACGTCAGGATTGGCGACGATCACGTCATACATTCGCTTGACCCTTTCGGCCTTCCGGAAGACCTCATCGGTGTCGGGGAGCCCCTCCAGAGGGAAGATGTCGACCCAGACCCCACTGCTGAAGCGGGGATCGACGTACTTCTCAACGACGAGGGTGCGGCTGTCGACGATCTTGAAGAACGGATAGATCGAGGAGCGGTCCCGGTAGGACACGAGCCTGAAGTTCGAGTCTTCGTGCGAGGCATTGAAGGTGCGGAACAGCTCTTCGTAGTCCGCACGTGGCATCGTGAGGTCGATGTCATCGTCCCACGGGATGAAACCCTTGTGCCGCACAGCTCCCAAGAGGGTCCCGGCCGTCAGGTAGTAAGTCAGTCCCCTGTCGCGACAGAATGAATCGATTTCCCTGAGGATGTCGAGTTCCAGAGCCTTCATCTCTGCGAGTTGTATACGTTGCATGTCGTGCTCCTATTCCTTGTCCCGCCTCAGCGGTAGACGGTCTTCGTCAGGACGAACGCGGGCAGCAAAGCCAGTGCCGCAATGAGTGGACACGGAGCGGACCGGACGCCATGAGGAGTACCACTCAGCCGACACCCCACGAGGTAGAGCACCGAGTTCACGAACTTCAATCGGAACGTCTTGGAGTACCCGATGTACATGCGCTTGAGCATCATGTACCCCAATGGATTGGCCTTCGTCACCTTGCGGACGTTCTGGGTGTACCCGTCAGGAAGATACTCACGGACCAACAGCACACGATTGATCAGACGGAGCACGTACTCCTGATCGATCTGGTGGTAGACGTACGGCTCGGCCATGAACTTCTCCCCCGATGCCACCTTGAAGGGGAATCGCCTCAGGACGTCAACGCGGTGTGCACAAACGGTGTCCCCCTTGTGACCGTGGACATAGTAGAGGTCCCACAAGGTGGAGTAAGAGACGTGAGGCGGCATGACGCTTCCCAGTGGGGTCTCGGCAGTTCTCCCGCACAGGCCCACGACTCCCGCCACGCGCGCATCGTCCCGACAGTCCAACCAGGTGGAGAGGATCTGGGCGACGGCATCAGGCACCAAGGTGTCGTCCGAGTCAACGCAGACAAAGAGCTCGGACTCGCAAAGCTCGACTCCCCTGTTGTGAGCGCGCTGCTTGCCACCATTCGGCTGCTTCGCATACTCGATGCGGAACGGGCTCTCGGACTGCATGGTCCGTACCAAGTCGGCGGTTGCGTCCGTTGATCCGTCATCCACGACCAACCAGTAGAAGTCACCAGAGGACTGAGCCTTCAGACTCTCGAAGAGAGCCCTAAGCGTGTGTGCGCGGTTGTAGGTCGGCGTGAAGACGCACAGTTGTTCCATCGATGGAATGTTACTCGCACCGCTTCTGAGGAAGTCGACCTCCCGCTCCGATGTGATGGCAAACTCCTCTGCAGAAACGGGAGGACACTCACCACAGGTGCAGGAGGCAGGCCAGGGCGAGCTCAAGCCCCTCCCGCCGATTCCGCCTGATCTCCCGGTACCGCTTGGCAATTCGAATCCGGGACCACATGTTCTTGTGCTCCAGGTCACTAATCAGATCTTCGAGATCAACTGTCCAGGAGTGATCGTGTGAACCACTTCCCACCAGCAGGCACGCCTGCGCAACCAGGATGAACTGATTGCGGTAGAAGCCGGACCGTAGACGCTTCAGTCGAGAAGTGAGGGCATGGAGCCCGTGATTCTCGCCCTGAACGTTGCCCTGGTGTTGGCGGTAGGCGACTGTGGGCTCACTCCCGATGGTCCACTGACCGCCCAGGGCGCGAACCAACGCATAGAGGAACCAGTCATGGACACCGATCTCGCTCAGATCCAACATCGACAGGGCTGGGAGCAACCTGGCGTGCATCTCCGGTGAAAAGACGTATGTGGAACCTGGGCCGGCAGCCTCAAAGATGTAGTCCCAACGGCGTTGCGGTCCGCTCTTGACGATCAGGCGTCGAGCACCCGATGCAGCGAAGCTGACCACATCGGAGGAGGTGGCCACTGCGCCGGTTGAGCGCATCAACTCAAGCTGGGTCCGCAGCTTGCCGGGGAACCAGACATCGTCCTGGTCGCTGAGTGCGACGAAGCGGTCATCGGTCTGGGGATGTGACATCAGCAGGTACATGAAGTTGGCAGTGACGCCCGATGCTCCTGCTCGAGGGGGTAACACCACGAGTCGGGGCTCCACTGCCGAACGTCGCTCCAGGTATTCGCGTGTACCGTCGTGGGAACCATCGTCGGAGACGACAAGAGTCACGTCGATGCCCTGCTGACACAGGATCGAATCCACCTGCTGCTCGATCCAGCGCCTTCCGTTGTAGGTGGCCATGAGGACGTCCACCTTGGGAGGAGCACTCACCAACGCGCCGACAGGTGGAGTCCCGCTACTGCCCCTTCGCTGCATACTTGGCCTCGACCTGCGCCTTCAACGGGGCCCACCATGATTCGTGGTCCCGGTACCAGTCAATGGTGTGTTGCAGACCGGAACGGAAGTCAGTGAAGTGAGGCTCCCATCCGAGCTCCGCACGGAGCTTCGAGGCATCGATGGCATAGCGCCGATCATGGCCCGCACGGTCGGTGACGTGATCGAAGTCGTCCGCGGGGTATCCCATCAGTTCGTTGAGTGCCTCCACGACCGCAAGGTTGGAGGTCTCACCGTCAGCACCGATCAGGTAAGTCTCCCCGATTCTCCCCTTCGTGAGGATGTCCCACACCGCCGAGTTGTGGTCACGCACATGGATCCAGTCGCGGACATTGAGCCCGTCACCGTAGAGCCGCGGCCGGATCCCCCGGAAACGATTGGTGATCATCCGCGGGATGAACTTCTCGATGTGCTGGTAGGGACCGTAGTTGTTCGAGCAGTTCGAGATGGTCGCTTCAATGCCGAAGGAACGCACCCATGCGCGCACGAGGAGGTCCGATCCCGCCTTCGAGGCCGAGTAGGGCGAGGACGGGTTGTATGGCGTCTCAGGTTCGAACTTCGAGGGATCATCCAAGGCGAGATCGCCGTAGACCTCATCGGTGGAGATGTGGTGGTACCGGGTGTGATGACGCCTCACGGCTTCGAGCAGGGTGAAGGTACCGACGAGGTTCGAGTGGATGAAGGGGAAGGGATTGGTCAGCGAGTTGTCATTGTGCGACTCGGCTGCGAAGTGCACCACAGCATCGACAGAAGCAACGACGGCGTCCACGATGTCCCCGTCAGCCACATCTCCCTCAACGATCTCCAGTCGTTCAGCCCGGTCCTGGGGCAAGTCCGACAAGGAGCCACGGTTGCCAGCGTATGTGAACTTGTCGAGGACGACGACGCTCACATCGGGGTGCTCTTCGAGCAGCATGTGGACAAAGTTCGCACCAATGAAACCGGCACCTCCCGTGACGGCAACCTTCATCACTGAACCCCAATCATCTCGTTGTCGGTCTGTGCCATTATGCCGCATTCCTGTATCGTCGAAGCCGAAGCGACCATCTCAGTCCGTGCAAGTCCTTCCGATCGCACCCCAATCTCCCCGCACATCACTGGAGCAACACATGTCCGCATTCTCTCCAATCGCAGCCGGAACCGTCCTGACGCTGGTTCTGTCCGGTCTCGCATCCCTGGACACCGATGTCGCCTCGCCGGAGCCCGCAGGCCATGCACCGGCCCAAGTGCTCCAGCTGACCACGGAGGAACAAGAACCGACCCCCGTGGCGACCTCAGCACTGACAGGGACAACGGTCGGCGACGGAGGAAGCTCCGTACGGAGGACGACCAGGGCTGCCGTTTCCATGTTGGGGGCATCCCCGGAGGCGCTCGATCCCTCGGCGGACGCAGCCGTGCTCACAGAGCCACTTGAGGTACCAGCATTCTTCGTCACAGGCTTCACCTGGGACTCCCCTGAGGACCTGCCCGAGGGCACGTCCATCTTCCTCCGCGTGCGTGAGGATGGGGAGTGGTCCGAGTGGTTCGAAGCCGAGGCCGAGGCGTCTGCCCGGGACGACGGGAAGGGAGTGGTGGGAACTGAACCCTTCGTCACCGGCGGTTCGGACGGCATTCAGGTGAGAGTGACCGGAGAGGTCTCGGACCTGCCTTCGAACCTCGCCGTCACGATGATCCCGGATTCCCCGGACAGGACCGAGGACCTCGACCCGTCGACCATCAGCGAGGTGCCAGCCCCCGCCAGCGCCCTCAGTGACAACGAACCTGATTCCACGACTCCCACGGTGGACATGTCTACTGTGACGCCCCAATCAGGGGCTGCTGTGACGCCGCAATCAGGGGGCGTTCCTGCCTCCGGGACAGGCGGTGAGGCAGGGAGCTCCCTTGGCACCACTCCACTGAGTTCTGTCTTCCCCTCCTCGACGACCGGCAATGGACTCCCAGTCTCTGTTTCGTCCCGGTCCGACTGGGGGGCCAATGAGTCACTGAGGAACTGGGATCCTGAACTCGCTTCGGCGTCATTCGTCGTGGTGCACCACACAGCCGGAACCAACAACTACTCGATGGACCAGTCCGCATCTGTGGTACGCGGAATCTACTACTACCACGCTGTCACGAACGGCTGGGGCGACATCGGCTACAACTTCTTGGTCGACAAGTGGGGACGAGCCTTCGAAGGCCGTTCCGGCTCCTTGTCCGCACCAGCGGCGCAGATGGTGATCGGCGCACACGACCGGGGCTTCAACACCGGCACCATGGGCATCTCCATGATGGGCGACTACTCCTCCGTCACTCCTTCGAGTGCAACGATCGACACCGTCGGGAAGCTCGCAGGTTGGTTCCTGGGCAGAGCGGGCGTCTCACCCGACGGAACTGGCCGCTTCACACCGACCCTCTCCAACGGCACCCTCGTAGCCGGGCGAACCGTCACGGTCAATCGGATCTCAGGCCACCGTGACACATTCCCGACATCCTGCCCGGGCAACTCGGGCTATGCACAGCTGCCTACGATCAGAGGAATCGCCACCGCGACGGCCGCTCCGGCAGGAGCCAACCCGGTGGGGCGTATCGAAGCCTCCACACCCGATACGGGTGAACAGGCCATCTACGTCTCCGGATGGGCCTACGACACCGACGTCACCTCCCCCATCAAGGTCCGCATCACCCTTGACGGCACACCCACCACCATCACCACCGACCTCGCCCGACCCGACGTCAAGGCCGCCTTCAACCTCTCCCACGACAAGGCCGGATTCAGCACCAAACTCACCACCACCCCCGGCACCCACACCATCTGCGCCACAGCACTGAACCAGAAGGGTGGGACCGACACTTCCATGGGGTGCACCACCACCACCCTCAAGACCAACACCACGACCAAAGCCAACCCGGTGGGGCGTATCGAAGCCTCCACACCCGATACGGGTGAACAGGCCATCTACGTCTCCGGATGGGCCTACGACACCGACGTCACCTCCCCCATCAAGGTCCGCATCACCCTTGACGGCACACCCACCACCATCACCACCGACCTCGCCCGACCCGACGTCAAGGCCGCCTTCAACCTCTCCCACGACAAGGCCGGATTCAGCACCAAACTCACCACCACCCCCGGCACCCACACCATCTGCGCCACAGCACTGAACCAGAAGGGTGGGACCGACACTTCCATGGGGTGCACCACCACCACCCTCAAGACCAACACCACGACTCCCGCGTCCTTTGACCCTGGCAACATCATCTCGGACGAGGTGATGTTCGACTCGAGCTCCATGACCCAGGCTGAGGTCCAGGCCTTCCTCGACATGAAGAACCCGCATTGCGCTTCTGCGCCTTCCGGGATCCGTTGCCTCAAGGACTTCACGGTGTCGACGACCCGGATGACCGCCAAGTACTGCAGCCCCTACGAGGCTGCCTCCCAGGAGTCGGGGGCGTCCGTGATCTGGAGATCGGCAACGCTGTGCGACGTGAACCCCCAAACCCTGCTCGTCATGCTCCAGAAGGAACAGGGTCTCGTCACTGCGACCGGTTCGTCACTGACATCGAAGCGATATGCCCAGGCCATGGGCTTCCAACTTGCGAACGCGTCCTACGCGAGCTTCCCCGCACAGGTCTACCAGGCAGCGGCGCGTCTTCGACAGTACGGTGAGGAACCAGCGTCATTCCGGTACAGGGCCGGGCAGACGACGAACATCCCGTACTTCACCACTGCCTCATGCGGTTCCTCAGAGGTGACGATCCAGAACCGCGCCACTGCAGCTCTGTACAACTACACGCCCTACCAACCCAACGCCGCCGCACTGGCGAACATGTATGGGGAGGGTGACACCTGCTCGACCTACGGAAACCGCAACTTCTGGCGGTACTTCAAGGACTGGTTCCCGTCCGCAGGCTGAGCCCGGGCCCCAGTCCCCGATGCGTTAGCATGGCGTGCAGCCACCCACAATGAAGACGAGGAACTGAACCTCGACGTGCGGACCCTCGCCAGCCCCGCACGACATCGAACAGCCACCGCGTCACCGCAACGAGAGGTAAGTGGTTTCATGACCGGACCCGCCAACAGCGGTGTCCGCCCTGTCAGGGCTTTCTGGCAGGAGTGGAATTTGATCAATGCCTTCGGGCAGCGAGACCTCAAAGCCAAGTTCAACGGCACGGCGTTGGGATGGTTGTGGTCCTTGGTCGTCCCTTTGGCCACGCTGGGAATCTACACACTCATCTTCGGTGGTCTTTTCTCGATGGCGCCTCCCGGCATCGCCTCCCGGCACCAAGGCATCGGGATTTTCGCCGTCTGGCTGTTCGCTGGACTCACCGTCTGGGGTTTCTTCCAGAACTCGATCAACGCCGGCATCAACGGCCTGTTGAGTTCAGGCGGGATTCTCCAGAAGGTCTACTTCCCCGCGTATGCACCAATACTCGGCGCCAGCCTCGCCGTGGGTGTTCAGTCCTTGATCGAGGTCGGCCTCCTCCTGATGGTCATGGCTCTCCTCACAAACATCTCGTGGACCTGGCTGCTCCTCCCCTTCTTCCTCTTGCTGCTGACCGTGTTCACGGGTGCGATGTCCGTGATGCTCGCCGTCTGGAATGTCTACGTACGCGATCTCGCCCACCTGATCGGGGTGTTCCTCCAGCTGATGTTCTACGCGACCCCAATCATCTACCAGGCGAACTTGGTCCCAGAGCAGCTCTTCGGGCTACCGGCGCGAGCACTCATCGAGGCGATGCCGATGGCAGAGTTCATCACTCTCTTCCGTTCACTGGTCTATGACCTGACTCCCGGAACACCCCAGGTGTGGGGTGCCTCTGTCGCTTGGACCGTCGTCGCCTTGCTCGGTGCGGTATGGGTCTTCCGCAGGTGGGGTTCCGATCTGGGAGAGAGGATCTGATCGGCGTGCGAGACAGCGAGGACTCCACGGAGTTCGCCATCCGAGTCAGAGACGTCTCCAAGTCGTTCACGGTCCACAACGACCAGCGGAGCACGCTGAAGGAGCGGTTTGTCCGGGGCCGCTCCCGTCACAAGAACACCTTCCGCGCTCTGGACCACGTCTCATTCGACGTGCGCAAGGGCACGACCTTCGGGCTGATCGGCCACAACGGCTCCGGCAAGTCCACGATGCTCAAGATCCTGGCGGGGGTCTACCGCCCCACCTCCGGGGAGGTGAGCGTCTCCGGGAAGGTGGATGCGCTCCTCGAGCTAGGAGCCGGATTCCACGGCGAGCTGACCGGTCGCGAGAACATCTACCTAAATGGAGCGATCCTCGGTCGCAGCCACAAGGAGATCGAAGAGTCTCTCGACTGGATCATCGACTATGCCGACATCGGCAACTTCATCGACGAACCGGTCAAGGTCTACTCCTCGGGCATGACGGTTCGTCTCGGGTTCGCCGTCGCGGTGGCGATCCACCCCAAGATTCTCATCGTCGACGAGATCATCGCCGTGGGAGACGAGGAGTTCCAACGCAAGTGCTTCGACCTGATGCGAGACCTCCGAAGGTCGGGCACTACGATCGTCCTGGTCACCCACTCCCTGAGTCTGGCCCAGGACATGTGTGATGAGGTCGTCTGGCTCGATCACGGGCGTGTCCGCAGCGTCGGGGATGCTGACGAGGTCGTCTCCGCCTACCTCGCCCATGTCAATGCGCTCGAGCGTTCGAAACGTTCAGCCGAGCTCGGTTCTGCCGACCTTCCTGAGGAAGGCGACTCTTCCGAGAACCGGGGGACCGGGGAGTGCCGCATGACACAGGTCGAGTATCTCGATGAGCAGAGACGCGCGGTTCCCTTCCTCACCAGCGGGCAGGACGGAACGATCAGGGTCCACATTCTTGCCCGACGACCTCTTGAGAACGTGGAGCTCGGACTGGCATTCACGACCGATGACGGGACCACCGTCGCGGGGCCGAACTCCCGCCACGCGGATCGTCTGTACTCTCTCCCGATGGGGAGCAGCTACGTCGACTACACGATGCGCCCGGTGCGCCTCCTCCCAGCCCATTTCCTCCTCACGACTGCTCTCCTCGATTCCCAGGGGAGAACCTTCGATTACTCGGACAGGAGGACTGACCTCCTGGTTCGCGGGGACAAGGTGGTCGACGAGCCCGGTCTGGTGCAACTCCCTCTCGGCGAGTGGAGTGACTCACCCACGCCCATCCAGATGGAACAGGAGTGATCAAGTTGAGCGACCCTGAAGAAGAAGTCCTTCGTCTGCGCGCTGCCCTGCGCCAGTCCCAACGTGAGCTCTCCGTCCTTGGGCATCGTGTGACGGAGCTCGAGGACGAACTTGAGAGGAAGTCCGCCGTCCTGGAAGGGGCATGGGCACAGCTGGATGTACTCAGGCACTCGACCTCATGGCGCATCACGGCCCCCATCAGGCTCATCAAGGCTCCCATTCGATGACTCGTCGACCGAAGCGCGGTCCACTGGTGGCTGATGCGAGCCGGGGTCGCGTGCGTCTCGAGCGCGGTGTTGTTCCGCAGGACACCCCCACGAAGGTCGCGCTCATCGCGCAGTACTCCGCCGGTCCCACACAGCCTCGTTCCATCTCCGAGTACACCCGCCAGCTGGCTGACAACGAGTTCACACCCGTGATTGTCTCCGCCTGTGAGAGCAGTGAGCACCTCCGCTTCCCCCACGGTTTGCCCGAGTCCACCATCATCATCCGCCGTCCGAATGTCGGGTACGACTTCGGTTCATGGGCTACCGCCCTGGGCATGATCCCCCAGATCCGACGCAGTGAGGTGGTCCTTCTGACCAATGACTCACTCGTCGGGCCCTTCTCCGACATCCGTCCGATCCTCGACTGGGCCACGCATCCCGGTCCCAACATCAGGGCCCTGACCTCTTCCTTCCAGTTCGTCAGACACATGCAGAGTTACTTCTTGGCCTTCCGGGGCGGAATCTTGGACGATGACGCCTGGAGGCACTTCTTCAACTCGGTGCGTGTGCAGCCCGACAAGTCCTCGGTGGTGCTGAAGTACGAGCTCGGCCTCTCGCGATTCGCCTTCCAGGAGGCCTACTCCGTGCAGGAGTACATCAGTGGGCCCGACATCGGTGTTCCGGATGACAATCCGACGATCGCCGGCTGGAAGGAGTTGGTCGAGGCTGGCGTGCCATTCGTCAAGCGAACGATGCTCACGGATCCGTCGACGGCAGAGGCCGCACCGGAGGTGCGCTCCTTCATCAAGACCACGTACCACACAGATGTTGAGGAATGGTAGGAAGAGCAATGCGTCAGTTCACCAAGGCAGGTGCGGTTCGCCGCCTCAACCACCTGGGGTTCCGTGCCCGTCAGGCCGGGGTAAACCTGCTGACCACGGGCTCGCTCCATGGCGCCCGCGCCCAGCACCCGGCGGACTTCCTGAACTTCGTCGAGCGGCAGGGCGGGAGGCAGGGCTCCGGATTCCCCGACCGGTGGAGGATCGATCCGCGTCTCCACTTCGATGACCCGGCGCGCGTCGGGGTCGTGCTGAACTGCTTCTATCCTGACCTCCTCGACGAGATCCTCGAGCATCTCAAGCTGATCCCGGTCCCCTTCGATCTCTTCGTCACCAACGTGTCCGGGACCCCAATCGACCTCCCCGCCGAACTTGGGCAGATGCACCACGGCGTCGTCCTCGATTGCGAGAACCATGGTCGGGACATCCTTCCGATGATCCACCTGGTCAATGCGGGCCTCCTGAACCCCTACGACCTCATCCTCAAGGTTCACACCAAGAAGAGTCCTTGGCGTGAAGAGCACGCCGAGCTGTCAGGGACTGGCGCTCAGTGGCGCTCTGAACTGCTGGGGGCGCTCCTGCCCTCGCCGGAGGCCATTGCGGACATCCTGACGTCGTTTGCAAATGACGCGCATCTCGGTGTCGTCACAGCTCCGGGCAATGTCGCTGGTCCGCAGTTCTGGGGCGGTGACCGCAGGATCGTGAATGAACTGTTGCGCAGACTGGAGCTCGACGTCGAGACTTCAGCATTGGAGTTCCCTGCGGGATCGATGTACTGGTGCAGGGGGTTCGTCCTCCAAGGCCTGCGCGCACTGAACCTCCTCTCCGAGGACTTCGACGAGGAGGCAGGACAGATCGACGGGACCACTGCACATGCGGTCGAGCGCATCATCGGAATACTCACCCGCGAAGCTGGCCTGAACATCGAGACCAGCGATCGCATCGAGGTCGGGCTGTCGTCACGGGCCCCTTTCTCCTTGCAGCGCTACGACGTCGGGGGGGAGCGAACTGCCCGCGCAACGGTTCTCCCCTTTTATCTCCCACAATTCCACCCCTCTGCTCACAATGACGTGTGGTGGGGGACTGGTTTCACCGAGTGGACAAACGTCGCAGCGGCAGTTCCCATGTACCGCGGTCACTACCAACCCAAGATTCCCACCGAGTTGGGTTTCTATGACCTGCGCCTGGATGATGTGCGTGAACGCCAGATGGATCTGGCGCGCGCGCACGGTATTGCCGGGTTCATGTACTACTACTATTGGTTCTCGGGAGAACGCGTCCTGAGTCTCCCTGTTGAGAAGCTCCACAAGTCTGAGATGGATGCGCCGTTCTGCTTGATGTGGGCCAACGAGAACTGGACGCGCCGCTGGGACGGGCGTTCGGAGGACGTCCTCATTGGCCAGGACTACGACAAGGTGCCGGCCGAGGACTTCATCGACGACGTCATGGAATTCCTCCTCGACCCCCGGTACATCCGGATCGGTGGTCGCGCGGTCCTCGCCGTCTACCGTCCGGGACAGATGCACGATTTCGCCGCTGTCTCCCGGGAGTGGCGCAAGCGTGCACGTGCCGCGGGTGTGGGAGAGCTCATCCTTCTCTCGGTGTCAGTGTCACAGGACTTCGATGCCATCGATCCCTCTGCCGCCACTGCAGTCGACGGTACCTTGGAGTTCCCCCCACACAACCTCCCCTGGATCACCGGACCGGTGAAGAAGGCCGGTTTCGACCGCCGTTGGCGGGGAAACTTCATGAGCTACGAAGCGACTGTGCGTGCCTCTGTGACCAAAGCTCGCGAGATGGACGACAAGACCTATCCGGGTGTCATGGTCAACTTCGACAACACCGCTCGGCGCCAGTGGAAACCCGATGTTTGGTACGGCGCGAACCCGTACACCTTCCGCCGATGGATCGGGTCCCAAGTCGATTCTCTGATGGTCCGTCCCCCTGAGTCCAGGTTGCTGTTCGTCAACGCCTGGAACGAGTGGGCGGAAGGCGCAGTCCTGGAGCCGACCACTCGATTCGGTCGGACCTACCTCCAAGCCATCCGGGATGCAGTTGTCTCCTGAGCCGTTCACCAAGTCTGATCGGCCCGGCTGTGGCGGGGCCGATCAAGCGGCTCTCACTGGTGGGGAATCGGGCCACTGCGCCCGCGCAGCCCATCCCGGAAGCCCCGGAGGATCATCCGCGTCCGACGCCAACGTTGATTTGCCAGGAGCGCGTTGAACGCCACGTACTTGATCAACCAGACGACATAGCCGATCGACCATTTGGGTCCCAGAACTCCCGACCCGATCAGGAGGATCGTGTTGCGTACCAAGTAGTAGTTGCGAACCGGCTGATGGACATGGACTGGCTGTCTCCTGCCCATCACGTGCGCCGTCTCATCGCCGAGGCTGTGTCGCATACGTGCCTCGGGCACGACCAGCAACACGAATCCTTGCCTCCGCGCCCGCAGGCCCCATTCGAGGTCCACATGGTCGATGAAGAGCCGCTCATCCATGGAACCGATGGAGTCCAGGGCTTCGATGTCGATCAGGCAGCCCGAGGCGATCAGGAAGGCGACAGGCAACGGTCCGTGTCCCAGCTCGGCACTGGTGGCGCGTCTGGGACCCCAAGTACGCGACACGTAGACGAGTTGATCGCCTCCAGGCTTCTCCTCCCCCACCAAAGGACCCACCGCTGCCAGAGGCTCTCTCCCCTTCCAGGTGGCAAGGACATCCTCCAGTTGTCTCACCATCAGTTCAGAAGGCCGGGAGTCGTCATCCGAAAGAAGGACCCGGCGCGCACCCAACTCCCGCGCCCTTTCGATTCCGGCATTCTGGGCGGCCGCGATTCCGGTGTTGTGGCGGAGCTCAATGAGAAGGGCACCCAAGTCCCTGCACCAGTTCCTCAGGAGCGCGGTCTCTTGCGGCGTCGATCCGTTGTCCACCACGATGACATGTCCGCACTGCTGTGCCAGCGTCATGAGCAAGTCCCTGCAGGCGGCTGCCGGATGGTAGGTGACGACGACTGCCGCCACGTGGGGGACCTGCTGTGCATGAACGTTCATGTCATGCCATCCCATTGGTCCCACAGTTGTTGATCGTCTCCTGGATGATCGTCTCGTACTCCTTGACCCGTTCGGGCCACGTCCACTGCTGGATCAAAGCTTCGGGCGCGAGCGGGAGTGGAGCACGGAGACTCGCCTGCAGGAGCGACTGAAGTTCACTTTCCTTGCGCTCAGACGTCACCGACACAGGCTGCCCCTGCTTGCGCAGCAGATCGGCACCTGGCACGGGATAGGTGACGACGCGCCCCCGTTCGGCCAATGCCTCCAGCAAAGTCGTCTGGAAACCCTCCGACAGCACCGTGGGGTTGAGCAGGGTGGCCCCGGCCAGCGCTTCACGTACCTTGGGAGGACTGACCCTGCCGCGGACCTGGACCACGCCCGTCAACCCGAGTTCGGACACGCGCTCACGAACCCGGGAGATGTCTGCACCCGTTCCGAGGATCTCGGCGTCGACCCGGGAATCCGCTTGGTGCAAACGCGCCACCGCGTCCAGGAAGGTCTCCCATCCCTTGCCAGGGACCAGCCGTCCTACGAAGACCAAGTGCTGCGGCCGGTCACGGACCGGCCCGGCGTGAGTGGCGGGAGTGATCGCATTGTGGAACACCGACGCGGGGACATGCCCCAGACGGGAGGCAAAGGCGGCAGCCTCGTCCGAGACTGCCAGCACCGTGTCCGCATGGCTCAGCACGTAGCGCCCGAGTGTCAGGTCGACGAAGCGACTGCCCAGCGAGATCACGGGGGAGGGCGAGGCCACAAAACCGCTTCCGTGCTCCGTGTGGACAACAGGGACGCCGACGGAGTGCGCCGCCTGAAGACCGACGAAGCTCATCGGGAAGAACCGCGTGTGGGTCGACACCACGTCCACGTGTTCATCACTGAGGAAGCGAGCGATGCGTCGGCGGCTCCCCAGCCTCGGGAAACTGATCACACCCGCAATGGGGAAGTTGGACCTGCCGGTGAGAACTCGGACCTTCCCATCGCTGCGAACACCTGTGTGCTCGGAGATGGTGAGCACCAGGACCTCGTGCCCGTCCTGCGCAAGCCCGTGCGCGAGGTTCTCCAAGTGCTGTTCAAGTCCTCCCAGACGGGGAGGATAGCTGTTGACGACAAAAGCGATTTTCATGGGTCAAACCTTCCTACCGGGCGCCGACGCCCTCGCGGGGTTGCTCCCCGACCGTCAACAGGAATCCGTGGCGAGAGGCGAGGCGACGATCCATCACCTGTCGACAAGGCTCCGACCGTGACTGATGTCCTCCTCCTGCCGGGTCGCCACGAACAACAGCAGTGCCAGTCCCACTGCCATTGCAAACGCACCGGTGATCCACACGACCGAAGGCCCGACGGACCAGGGCCACCACTGCGGGTCCTCCAACCCCTCAACGGAGAACGAGCTATCCAGTCCGACCGTGTAGCGCAGCAGGATGCGGCGCAATGCTGATCCATTCGCCACCGCGACGACCACGACCAGCAGTGCCATCTGCCCGGGTGTGCGCATCGGGGCCCAGCGACCGCGCTGGAGCCAGAAGAAGAAGAGAACGGCGAGGAGGGGCAGCATATACCGGCCCTGGTAGTAGATGACGGGCTGCACGTGCCGCAATGTGAGGCTCACAACGGGGACCCCCACAAGGGCGCCCAGGATCACACCACTGGCGAGGAACTTCCGCAGGTCCACGTGTGCGGCGCCGGCCATGACGAGTCCGCCCGCAAGGAAGACCATCGTGAGGGTCGACCACCCGCGCAACGGGACATCGAACCAGCCGGGACCCCAGGTCAGCCCCCACATACTGGCGATGAACTCCGGCACCTGTTGCAAGTTCTTGGAGAGGATGAATCGCACGGATCCCTCGGTGACGGGCCAACCGCCGTCGCCCTTGAGGTTGCCTGCCTGACCGCTGTTCACCATGATCAGAAGTCCGACGGCGGCGGCGCATAGGGAGATGACCAGTGCGGGGATCCTGGCGCGCGTGAACCTAGTGAAGAACCATACTGCCAGTGTGATCACCGCCAGGAAGAACGCGGAGTCTGCCCGGCTCGTGGCGGCAAGCACGGCCCCGTACGCCGACAACGCGAGGAGCCCCCACCGCCGGGGGCCTTCTGCTTCGAGTGCCGAGAGCATCCCCGTTGCGTAGATGAGGCATCCGCTGATCGCCCACGAACTCGGGTTGTTGGATGCGATGAAGTAGACGCCCATCGGAACCCATGCAACCATCGCCGCCATGATGACCTTGTCCTTCATCCCTCGTGGGGCCACGAGCGCGACTCCGATGAGTCCCCCAATCCCAAGGACGATGTTGACCAATCTCATGGTGACGACCGACCGGTGCACGTCGGGACCAACGAAGAGGTGGTGCAACTGGTAGTAGCCCCACGGATAGGCACCTGCATCGAATCGCTCCGTGAAGCCGGAACGGTCATCCGACCGTGACAAGGCGCAGGATGCATTCTGCTCGGGCTTGAAGGCGAAACAGTCCTGCGCGTTCAGGATGGAATCAGGCACCTTGACCGCGGTGATCGTCCCGTTCGTCTCCCGGAACTCACATCCTGAGTCCTCGATCGGTCGGGGGCACCAGATGCTCCCCAAGTGGTAGTCATCGTCGGGGGAACCCGCGACGGGCGAGGAGACCGCCCAAGATGCGAAGCCGATGAGTACCGCCACGGCTCCGAGGACCGTCAGAAGGATCGTCCCGGAGCGACCGAGTCGGCGCGTCTCGAGCCGCCCCTTGTGAGAAATCATGACCTTCATGTTAGCCGACCCGCATGCCACTCCGACGCCGTCAGCACGCCGCCAAGGGCGGTCTGAAGTGCAGGATGCGGGGGTTCGACATCAGGAGGCAGATCTGGAGCCGAAGTCGCCCAGATCAACACGAACAGGTTCATGGGTCTTGCGCTTGTCAACCGGCGGGAGTTCCATGTAGTCACCGTAGCCACGGGTCAACACCGCGTCGTACTCACGGGGAATCTTCACGGTGATGTCCTCGAACGGTACCTCGAGAGGGGGAAAGAGGTCGTCAGGCGTCACGGCCCAAGCCATCGGGTCTCGATCGGTGTAATCGGTCATCCGAGAACCATGGGAACCCTCAAAACGGCGCGCAGCGCGTTCCCACCTACCTTGGATCATCTCGGGGCGAACCCTGAGAAGAGCTAGGGCTAAGTGGACGAGTTGGGTCGCGGCGAGCACTGCATGCTTCTTGGCTCCGTCGATCTCAAGGTAGGGACGCCCCGTTCCCTGGAGATACAACAGGCGTCCCCAGAACCATGTGGCGCGGACCTGCCGTCGATACTGTCGCGGGTCCTGTGGCATCGTGTCGAGAGGGAAGATGTCAAGCGCGATCGGCATCCTGAATGGGTTGTCCCTCATAGGGACCGAGATGAACAACGTTCCCGGAAGGGCGAGCTTTGAGAACATGTTCGGATAGCCAGATGTGTTCCTGGAATTGATCACCGAAATGCCGTCCGACAGTATTGCAGGTGCCTCTGCGAGGAATCGCTCGTAGTCCGCCCTTGGCATGCACACGTCTGCATCGTCGTCCCATGGGATGAACCCGTGATGACGCACGGCTCCGATCGCGGTGCCCCCATAAGCGACGTAGGCGAGGTCGAGTTCGTTACACACCCTGTCGAACTCGGCCAGAAGGTGAGTGAGCGCCCGCTGAACCTGCCGAAGAGTGTCCGTGTCGCCGCTTCCACTCGTGCCCACTTCATCCTCTTTCCGTTGCGCCCAGTACATCTCAAATCGCCGCCCGCACCTTGCCGCTCCTGCAGACCACCGACCCGTTCACGCAGGTATGGAGTCCTGGTCGGCCGCTCGGGCCCGTCCACCCCAGAACCGGAGTTCCTTCCAGTCGGCTGACGCGGAGAGGACAGTCCCACAGATGATCGCGACGCAGCAGACGACCTGGAGGACACCCGGAATCTCTCCCAGGAACACGATCCCGAACACGACAGCCCAAGCAGAGTACGAGATGTTGACCGCCATTCCCCGTGCGGCACCGATCTGGTCGATCGCCTTGTAGTAGAAGAGGTAGGACAGGGTGCCTGCTACTGCAGCCAGGGCGATGACCGCCGTGGGAGCCGTGAAAGTGAAGTCCCACGCCGTTCCCAGGGCACCCGCCACGGGAACGACGAGGAGGCCATAGACCAACGCCGAAGTCGTCTCACGGATCTGAAGGGCGGTTTCATTGTCGACTGCGTCATCCCGCATTCCCCATGCGAGCAGTACGGCCTCGGATCCCCACCCGACCATGCAGACGACGGCGGCAACAACACCGACCAGCGCATTTCCACCGTCAGCAACCCCGGTGGAACTCCACCCCATGACCATGATCGCAACGAGTGCAACGGCGAGCGCGATCACTTGACGCATTCGCATCCGTTCCTTGAGGAAGACCACCGCAAGCACGGTGCCCACCGCAGGGTAGAAGGAGGAGAGAATCGCCGTGTATCCGGGACCAATGTTGTCGATGGCCACGAGGTAGCCCGTCATGCCGATGGGACCACCGAGGAGAGCACCGACCATCACCACCTTGCCGCTGCGCGTGCGCAGTGCGGTGGCGGTGTCACGAAGCCGTCCCCGTGCCGCCATGTAGACGAACAGGATGATCATGCAGGCTGCATCGTGGAGCAAAGCCCCAACCAGCGCGGAGTCGGGGGAATCCGCGAAGAGGCCCATACCCAGCGCGATGCCGAGCACCACCGTGTCGAGGCCCCACAGGAGACCACTCAGAACTCCGAACTTCATCGGACCAACTCCTCGGTAGTGTCTGCGTCGACCCCTGTCGGGACGTGACTCTCTACGACTCCATACGCCTGCTCATGGAACTGTACAGCGATGGTCTGGGCGTAGCGGCGCAGACGCGCAACCACATGTTGGGCCGCACTCCACGGGCCCGACAAGGCGCGACCACAGAGCGGACAGGAACGTGCCCCCGACGCCACGACGGCTCGGGGCGCCCGGGGGCATCGGACCATTCCCCAGCGCTGCCCCCTTCAGTCCCCGGTCCCCGCATTGTCGTCGGGATCCTCGGCCCGGAGGCGTCCCTGGAGCTCCTCGACATCGGCCCGCAGGATCGCCACCTCCTCCGCGAGACGTCGCCGATTCTCGGCCGCGTGGGACAGGTCGACACTGAACTGCAGTGACATCAGGAGGATGACAACCCCTGCCAGGAAGAATGCCAGGTTCAAGGGCACGACGATCCCGATAAGATCCGACAGCCACTTGAGCACACCGGGGAAGGCACTGATGAGAATGAGGAAGAAAGCGATCACGAGCCACCACGTGGCGTACCTCTCCTGCATCCTCGAGTTGCGCAGGCGAAGGAATATCACAACGAGGACCAACAGGGAGAAGACCAGTCCGAGACTGTAGGCGTTCATGCGACCACCTCACGAGCGTTCGCGGGAGCGGGCCTCGGACGACTGAGGGACACCGCCAAAGCCAGGAACGCGCGCAGGAGAAAGAACCCAGAGGACAGTGGGTTGTGCGAGGGGGTGCCCCCGGCCCGGGGTCGCATGACGACTCCCACCTGTGCGACCTTGAGGTCGGCCCGGGCTGCGATGACGAGCGCCTCGACGGTGTCACCCAGATACTCCGCAGGGTAGTCTCGGGCGAACAGGGCGACAGCGCGGGGGCCACTCAGCTTGAATCCCGACGTCGTGTCGGTGAGCTTCGTGTGACACACCCGCGACAGCGTGTGGGACAACAACGACATCGCCCACCGTCGGGGCCCCCGGACCCTGTAATCGCCCTTCCCCGCGAAACGGGCACCTATGACGACATCGGCACCGTTCTTGCGTTGGGTCTCAAGCAGTGAGGGGATTTCTCCGGGATCGTGCTGGCCGTCGGCATCCAACTGGACCGCAAACCGGTATCCGTGTCGGAGCGCGTAGAGGTAACCGGCCCGCATCGCGCCACCGACCCCCAAGTTGATCGGTAGGTCGAGGACCCTGACCCCTGCGCGCCGGGCGATGTCCGCCGTGGCATCCGTCGAACCGTCCGAGACCACGAGGACGTCAGCATTCGGCGGCCTTCGCTCGAGCACATCGACAAGGACGCCCCCCAGCACCTCGGCCTCGTTCCAGGCGGGGATGATGATCAGGAGGCGTGGGGACCCACACGCCGGATACCCGCGCCCCGCTCGGGACCCGCGGGTGGTCTCCGCACCCCCGCTCATTTCTCCCCGTCGAGGAGATCCAGCAGGTAACGTCCGTAGCCCGACTTCAACAATGGCGTGGCCCGCTCGCGCAGTCCGTCATCGTCGATGAACCCCATCCTCCACGCAACTTCTTCCGGGCACCCGATCTTCATGGCCTGACGCGACTCGACCGTGCGGACGAAGCTCGTGGCATCGGCCAGCGAGTCGAAGGTCCCTGTGTCCAGCCACGCCGTTCCACGGGGCAAGACCTCGACGTTCAACAGACCCGCCCTGAGATAGACGCGATTGACATCCGTGATCTCGTACTCCCCGCGCGCCGACGGCTTGAGATCCTTGGCGATCGCCACGACGTCATTGTCATAGAAGTAGAGGCCTGGGACCGCATAGTTCGACTTCGGCTTGGTCGGCTTCTCCTCGATGGAGAGCGCGCGGAAGTCCTCGTCGAACTCCACGACCCCGTACTCGCGGGGGTTGGACACGTGATAGGCGAAGACCGCGCCGCCTTCCGGGTCCACGTGTCGGCGCAGCTTGGTACCCATGCCGTGCCCATAGAAGATGTTGTCGCCCAGGACCAGCCCCACCGAGTCGCCACCGATGTGATCGGCACCCAGCACGAACGCCTGCGCCAACCCGTTGGGTACGTGCTGGACGGCGTAAGAGATGTTGACACCCAGCTGGGAACCGTCGCCGAGCAGCCGGTGGAAGGACGGAGCGTCCTGCGGTGTGGTGATGACCAGGACATCGCGAATTCCCGCCAGCATGAGGGTGGTCAGCGGGTAGTAGATCATCGGCTTGTCGTAGACCGGCACCAACTGCTTGGAGGTGCCCAGCGTGATCGGGTTCAGACGACTCCCGGATCCACCCGCCAGAATGATCCCCTTCATTGCCACACACCCTCCGAGCGACCAACCACGCCGACGACGATCGTCGGCCTCCCACCATTATGCCAAGCGTTCGCGCGCAGGGGCGCCGGCCCGGCCGCCACCCCCACGGTGGACGAAGGCGTCCTTCACGCGCTCCGAAGCTCCACGGAACGTTGAGCCGTGTCATCCCCCGAATCGGACGTGGCCCGGTACCAAGCGAGGACCCTGTCGACGTTCGAGGCAGCGTACCGGTGATAGATCTCCCTCCACTCACCGATGTCATCGCCCTCGGCCTCCTTGGCCAGTGCCCACACATACCAGCACCACCCCGCCAGAGCGACATAGGCCCAGAAATGCCGAACGTCCGCGGAACACGGTGTGCGTCCCAAGTAGTGCCCCAGCGCCTCCTCAGCTGTGTCGTCCCCCAGTTGTGCGCACACGGTGAACGTGGCCAGGTCACTGGTGATGTCAGACATCCCTGCGTACTCCCAGTCGATGAGTGTCAGCCCCCCGTCCTCGTCCACGAGGATGTTCAAGGGGAAGAAGTCATTGTGGTTGAGGCAGACCGGGAAGGCATCCGCCACCGCGTATTCCTTGATGGTGCGGACCTTCTCCCTCAACTCCGTGTAGCCGGGAACAGCCTCCAAGTCACCCGGCCCCATCAGTGCCTCGTACTTCTGCCCCTCGACGTAGAAGTCGAAGGAACGTTCAAGGACGGCCCCGCTCTCGTGGAGGCGCCGTGCCAGCTCCATGGCCCCTTGGAGTTCCGAGGGATCCGACGGGTCGACGCTGTGGGCATTGGGGATGAAGTGCGAGAGCTTCCATCCGGTCTTCTCGTCCTCGTGGATGAACGTGTGGTCAAGGCCCAACTCGCGAGCCAGGAGCAGGGCCTTGGTCTCATTTGCCCGGTCGATCATCTTGTCCGTTCCCAGGCCGGGATGACGGTACACGTACTCGTGATCGCCGACGGAGAAGTGGAAGGAAAGGTTCGTCAACCCCTCGGACAGGGCCGAGAAGTCATGGACCTCTCGACGCGCACATCCGAGGACACCGACGATGTTGTCGATGATCGTCGAGGGGACGGTGTCGAGGAAGGCGGGATCGAAGGCCTCCACCTCATCCACGGAGTCGAACTCGTGGATGACACCGGAGGGGAAGCGACGCACCGACATCCTCAACTCTGGGAGATGCTCCGCAAAGATCGCCTCCCACAGCTTCCCGGCCGTCTCGGGTCGGAAGTACTCCTGCTCCAGGATGCTTCTGAAGTGCTCGGAGAATGCCTCGTCGAAGAAAACGTGCCCGAGCATGATCCATGAGTCGGATCCCCCGACCCTCACCCCCTCGATCATGTCGTCCGACGAGATGGTGAGACACCATTCGTCGGTGGGCCCCTCGACGTACTGCGAGGCATAGTAGGCGCCTCGCACGAAGGTCGTGAAGGGATTGTCCGTGAAGTAGTTGTCCGACGAACAGATGTAGGTGTTGCCGAGTAGCTCACGCACGTGCCACAACGTCGAGTTGTTGTTCCGGACCTTGTAGTCGGGGTTCTCGACGATCCGAACCCCGAACTCGTCAGCCAAGTAACGGAACCTGTCTGCCAGGTATCCAACCACCACCGTGATGTCCATGATCCCGGCCTCGCGCAGCTGGCGGATCTGGCGCTCAATCTGGACCTCGCCCCTGACGGGGAGCAGGCCCTTGGGAAGCTCGTAGGAGAACGGGACGAACCGGGAGGACACTCCTGCAGCCATGATCACCGCGTTGTGCACCCGATGAGGTTCCAGGAGCTTCCAGCCCTCCGGGGTGGGCACGTCGTCCGCCAGAAGGCCCATCGTCTCCAGGTCTGCCATCGCCCGGTCCACATCCGCCGACAGGCATGGCGCACCCCCGTGGGGGCCAGTCGTTGACGCGAGGACCTCAAACTGAGTTGCGGTGAGAACCATCCTGAACTACCCCTCCCACCCTGTCGATGAGGTCGCGGGAATGCGACCGAGCACATCAGGCAAGTCACTGGTTGACACATGTTGGCTTCCATCCCCCCTCGGGAGGAAACGGAACAGCTTCCTCGACGGAAGCCACGTGTGAGAATAACAGCACACCCACAGGTGAACGGCAGGTGACTCTACGGTGTCCGGCACGTGGGTGCCCAGCCCTCGGTCCCCGGCGGCGGGGATCCAGCCGCGCGATGAGCCGCGAGGAACGGTCGCCACTCCCCATCGCGGCTGGTCAGACCTCCGTCAACCCAGAAAGTTGACTCAGTTCACCTTGAGCATCGGCGTGGTGTTCCGCACACTCCCCACGACCATGCGAGGAGTCCCACACCACAGCGCCGGATCCGTCACACGCCGTCCGTCGAAGAGCAGGCGCACACCCGGCAGGTCACCCGGGGTCAGCTCCCGGTACTGCGCGTGGTCCGCCTGCACCACCGCCGCATCCACGGGCTCCCCCAGGTGGTACGGCGCCCAACCGAAGCCCTCCAGCTCCTCGTCGGTGTACATGGGGTCGTGCACCAGCACATGTGCTCCCCGCTCCCGCAGCGCGTCGACCGTGGCGAAGACCCCGGAGAACGCGGTCTCCTTCACCCCCCTGCGGTAGGACGCACCCAGCACGACGACCCGCAACCCACCCAGGTCGCCGAGCACCTCCGCCACCCGGGCCACGACGTACGCGGGCATACCCGCATTGAAGGTGCGCGCAGTGCGCACGATGGAGGCATCAGGGTCGGTGGACAGGTACAGCCTCGGGTAGACCGGGATGCAGTGCCCACCCACGGCGATCCCGGGCTGGTGGATGTGGCTGTAGGGCTGGGAGTTGCAGGCCCGGATGACGCGCTCCACGTCGATACCCGCCCGGTCCGCGTACACCGCGAACTGGTTCGCCAACCCGATGTTCACGTCCCGGTAGGTGGTCTCGGCCAGCTTCGCCATCTCGGCCGCCTCCGCTGAACCCATGTCCCAGACACCGTTGGGCCGGTCCAGGTCCGGGCGCTCGTCGAACTGGAGCACGCTTCGGTAGAAGTCGATGCCGGCCCGGGTCCCCTCCTCGTCCAGTCCTCCGACGAGCTTCGGGTAACGCTGCAGGTCGGAGAACACGCGGCCGGTGAGCACCCTCTCCGGGGAGAACACCAGGTGGAAGTCCTCCCCTTCCCGCAGGCCGGAGATCTCCTCGATCATCGGCTTCCAACGCCCCCGAGTGGTGCCCACCGGCAGGGTCGTCTCGTAGGAGACGAGGGTTCCGGGCGTGAGGTTGTGGGCCAGGGAGGTGGTCGCCGCATCCATCCACCCGAAGTCGGGCCTGGACTCGGCATCCACGAACAGCGGCACCACCAGCACGACCGCGTCGGCACCGGGAACGGCCTCCGCGTAGTCCGTGGTCGCACGCAGGCGCCCGGTGGGGACCAACTCCTCCAGGTACTCCTGCAGGTGGGCCTCGCCGGGGAAGGGCTCCTTCGCCTCATTGACGAGGGCGACCGTGGTGGCGTTCGTGTCGACGCCGATCACCTCGTGTCCGCTGCGCGCGTACTGGACGGCCAGTGGCAGTCCGATCTTCCCCAGTGCCACGACGGCGATGCGCATGCCCGGTCTCTCCCTGTTCCTCCACCACCGGGTCCCCGGTGGGCGTCTCCCAGTATCCCCCACCCCTGTTGCTCAGGCGCCCATGAGGTCGGAGACCACCTGGCGGGCCCGCGCCTCCCAGGTGTGCTGGGGCGCCACGCCTCGCACGTGGGCCGCGACGTCGGCCACCTCCTCGGGATGGTCGCGCAGCCGTCCCAGCAACGCCGAGAGGGCGTCGACCTCGTAGGGGACGGTCCACCCGATCCCGTGTTCCTGGACCATGTCCCCGGCCAGCGTGCCGAGGCTGGCGATGACGGGGATCCCGTGGCCGATGTACTCGAAGAGCTTGAAGGGGACGGCGAACTCCCGGTAGGGCTGTGGTTCCACCGCCAGCACCGCCACGTCCGCACCCGCGTAGAGGGGCTCGAGCTCCGCCCCGGAGAGGTGCGCCACCTGAGTGTGCCCACCCAGGAGCGGCTGGTACTCCCCGCTCAGGGCCTCCCAGCCGTCCTTGCGCGTGCACAACACCATCGACGCCCCCTCCGTGCGTGCCACTGCCTCCACGCAGCGGTGCATCCGGTAGTGGTCGTTGAGGCCCCCGACGTAGAAGAGTGAGAGGGCCCCGGGGCGTGCATGGTGATCCCTGGCGACGATCTCGCACCCGGGTGGCAGCGCCCGGGTGAGGGGGACGGGGATGCCCGGGACGTGTGCCGCCATCTGCGCCGAGGGCAGGTAGAGGCGGGTGAGGCTGTGGCGGTAGGCCCACAGGTCGACCTCGTACAGGGGGACGGTCCCGGCCGCCACGAGGGCCCCGACCCGCTGCCGGTACTCGGGGAAGCGCCAGTACACGTCGCGGTAGAACAGCCCCACAGGCACACCCCGGCGCCCCAGCCCGTGCAGGAACCCCAGGTCCAGGAAGGGGTGGGTGGGCAGGTGGCGGACCCCGGTCAGCAGGGTCGGCAGAGTTGCGGACTCCGAGTACGCCAGGTCGATCCCACCTCCGCGACGCAGGTGGTCGCGCACCGCGCGCACCCCGCGTCGCCGTGACTGTGCATCCCCCGACACCTCCCACACGCGGCACCCGATGCGGGTGAAGGCCTCGCGCATGCGCACGGGTCGGATGCCCGAGGCTGAGGTCGCGGTCGGGTCCAGCGGGTAGGGCACGTGGTAGACGACGTCGGGACCCCCCGTGTTCGTCCCTCCCCCACCGGCTTCGATGTCGTCCTCCCCGCCCCCACTGCTCCGTCCCGGAGTGGTCATCGCAGCGCCTCCTCCCAGACCTGCTCACAGCGTGCGACGAATGCCGGGGGTCCGAAGCGGCGCAGGCAGCGCTCCCGGCGGGCTCCGCGCGACATCGGGAGGTCTCCCCCCTCCCCCAGGACCTCGACCAGGGCGCCCGCGAGCGCCTGGACCGGGGATGCTGTCCCTCCACCCACGACCTTCCCGTCGCCCTCGCCCACCACGTCCAGGGCGCCCCAGGTGGGTGTGGCCACCACAGGGGTCCCCTGGACCAGCGCCTCGGCCATGACCACACCGAATGTCTCGGAGTCGGAGGGCACCAGCAGCGCGTCCAGTCCGGCCAGGAAGCTCGGCACGCGATCGCGGGCCAGGGCTCCCACGAGGTCGATGGAGCCGCGTGCCGGGCTCTCCCCGACCAGGGTGCGTGTGCGTTCCCCGTCCACACCCTCCAGGGGGCCGGCCAGCGTCAGTCGGGCGCCGGGGACGGCGCGGCTCAGCGCGGTGAAGACCTCCACCACCAGGTCCGGGCGCTTGACGGGCACCAGGGACGAGAGGTGCCCGATGCGCGGACCGTCACCGGGAAGCCGGTCCCGCGCAGCGAGCGGGGTCTCCGGCACCAGGTTGTGCAGGACCTCCCAGGTGCCACCTCCAGGTCCGAAGCGCCGCGCCAGGTGGCGGGCGTGGCCCGCGGAGACGCCGCAGCGAACGGCCGCGTGGGAGACGACGCGGGCCTCACGGCTCGCCCCCCACGGGGTGAGTACACGCAGGTGGTCGAGGCTGCGGTGCTCGGTGAGGACCCAGGGGATCCCCCACCGGCGTGACAGTGCCTCCGCCACGTACCCGCCGGGGTAGAGGGAGTGGGCGTGCAGCACGTCGGGGCGTCCCCGGTGGCGGACGTAGTCGGACATGGCCTGCTGGACGGCCCCCCACCGGCCGGCGACCAGCCACGCCTCCAGGGTGCGCGCACGGGGCGCCACCTGGACCAGGTCCAGTCTCCCCACCCGGACCCCACCCTCGGCACTCCAGCGCACGCCGGGGTGTGGGGGTCGCTGGCGCAGATCGGTGAGGGAGGTGACACGGGGGGCCAGGACGCCCACACGGTGCCCGCTGGTCGCCAGCACCTCCGCCTGCTCCCGGAAGAAGGAGCCACTGAGGTCCCCGGCGGAGCGGGGGTACCACGAGGGGAGCATGAGCACGTGCACGGACTCATCCTTCCATCCGGGTGCCGAGCGCCCGGGGCCCGCACGTGCGGGTCCCGCCACGGCCGCGGTGGTCCGCGCGCGCCGGATCCGAGGATCCGGGGTGGTCCCCCCGTGCGCCGCGGTGCTCGGCGCGCGCCAGGGAGTACAGCTCGAGGTAGGCCCCTGCCAGGGCGTGCGCGCTGAAGTGCTGGACCGAGTGGGCGATCTGCCGGGCGTCAATGCCTGCCGTGTCCTCCCAGACCTGTTCCACCGCGCGCGCCCAGTCCTGGGGGTCCTCGGAGTCGACCAGCCGTCCCCAGGGTCGGGCGACGAAGGAACGCGGGCCCGCGCTGTCCCCGACGACCACGGGGCGCCCTGCTGCCAGTGCCTCGGCCGCTCCCAGGAAGAAGGTCTCCGCACGGCTGGGCACCAGGAAGACGTCGGCGCTGGCCAGGGACTGCGGGACGAGTTCGGGCGCCACCGCACCCGTCAGGGTCAGGGGGACACCGAGGGAGCGGGCCTCCCGGCGCACCTGGTCCTCCAGTGGCCCCTCACCGACCCAGGTCAGGTGCACGGGTGTCCCGCGGGTGGCCAGCGCCGCCGCCGTGCGCACGGCCAGCAGCGGACGTTTGCGTTCGATCAACCCTCCGACTCCGACCAGTCGGAGTTCCTCACCCGCAGCACGTGTGCGACGCGGGGTGGGAGGTGGGGCCTCCACGATGTTGGGCACCACCTCCACCCGGCGCCCTGCGAGTTCCCCCAGCCTCCCCGCCAGGTCCGGGGAGACGGTCGCGACGACGTCCGGGAGACGCTCGGCCCGGGCGATTCCCCGCAGGACCAGGGCACGGGCCCCGCCGGTCCGCTGCGCGAAGGCCGACCAGTGCTCGGTGTGCACCCAGGGGACACGCACCCGCAGGAGCGCCAACGGGACCAGGGAGGACACGGCCACGGAGTGGACCAGATCGGCACCCCGCAGGGCGGCGCGCAGTGGGCCCAGAGCCCTGAGCACCGAGAGTGGGTGTGAGGGAGCCAGGGGGATGCGCAGTACCGGCACGTCCCCGATACGGTCCCGTCCCGGACCCTCCAGGGTGGCCGGCGGCACCAGGTGGACGACCCGGACATCGGCCACCGTGGCCAGTGCGCGGATGTCACGCTGGACGAAGATGCCGGAGACAGGATTGCGCCGGGTCGGCAGCCACGTCGTGACCACCACGACGCGGGGGCGCGGGGGGCCGCTCATGCCCGGCCCGCCCCGTCCAGGCCTCGTGCCCGCTCCAGGAGTTCCCCGACCGCCCGGTCCCATCCGACCACCTGCGCGCCCGCGGAGAGCTCCACCGTGTGTTCGTCCGCGTGGTGCTTCATCTCCCGGATGCGTCCGGGGGTGAGACGGGCGAGGACTTCCGCCAGGTCCTGTGACCCGTAGCCGGGAGCGACCTCCCCGAAGTCGTTGTCACGCACCACGGCCGCCATCTCGGGGCTCGGGCCGACGATTGCACCGATGCGGGCCTGGGCGAAGTCGAAGATCTTGTTGGGCAGGGCGTTGGCGAAGTTGAAGTTGCGGGGAGGCAACAGGTGCACCCCCAGATCGAACTGGTTGAGGGTGCGCACCAGGTCCTCGTAGGCGACAGGATCGTGGACCGTCAGTCGGGGCTCACCCTCCGCCCGCGCTCGCAGCTCCGCCAGGTGCACGGGGTCGGTCGGGGTGAGGAAGAGGTCCAGGGTGTACCCGGGAACCGCCAGCACCCCCTCGACCAGGGCCATGAGGTTGCGTTCACGGTGACTGGTCCCGGAGTGGACCACGCGCACGGGGTCGTGCACCGGGGTGGGGTGGAGGTCCGCCAGGGGCGTCGCATTGGTGACCACCCCGACCTCCACGCCGAACTGTCGGGTGTACTCCGCGGCGATCGCCCGCCCGACGGTGGTCACCGAGGCCGCTCGGGGCAGGTGGGTGCGGCACAGCCACGTGTACCAGGGGCCGATCCGACGCCTCCAGGGCCCGTGCTCCTCCTGGAGTCGGGGGAAGTACTCGTGCAGGTCGGAATGGACACCGCCACCCGCCCCCAGGGAGAGGGCCAGGGGCAGTGTGTCGATGTCGTCGGCCAGGACCGCGTCGAAGGCCCGCCCGCGCAGGGCGCGGTGTGCTGCGCGCACGTCGGGCAGCAACCAGTAGCCCGCGCGGTAGGCACGCAGCTGCAGCAGGGCATCCCAGCTGCGTCCCGGCAGGGAACGGTGGGTGATCTCCAGGTGGTGGTCGGCCCCCGCCGGGGCCGGACCGAACCCACAGGTGGTGAGTTCCGTGTGCCCGGCGAAGAGTGCGACCTGCTTGAGGACACGTGCGTCCTGAGCGATGGGTGAGAACGACAGGATGAGCAGTCGTGGGCGCCGCGCCATGGATCACATCCTATCGGTGCAGGTGCAGGCCCCCGGACCGGGAGCCCGGAGCGGGCACGCCTCAGACCAGTCCCGCCAGGTGGGCCTGGAGGGCGAACTCGGGCTCGCTGGCCACGAGTTCCTCGAAGGAGCCTCGCGCGGTCATCCGCCCGGCGCGCATGAAGCACACGGTGTCGGCGGTGCGGATGGTGGACAGGCGGTGGGCCACCGAGACGACGGTGACGCGCCCGTGGAGTGCATGGATAGCCCGGGTGACGGCGTCCTCCGTGGCAGTGTCCAGGGCGCTCGTCGCCTCGTCGAGCACCAGGACCAGGGGGTCGGCGTACAGGGCTCGCGCGATGCCCAGGCGTTGACGCTCCCCACCGGACAGGGCGATGCCCCGCTCCCCGATCCTCGCGTGGATCCCCCCGGGGCGCTCCCGCACCAGGTCCGCCAACTGCGCCTGTTCCACGGCCTGCCACACACGTTCCTCGTCCAGGTCATCGCCCCAGGTCAGGGCGATGTTCTGGGCGATGGTCGCATCGAAGAGGGAGGCCTCCTGGGGCACGTAGCCCACCCGCGAGCGCCACGCGGCCAGCACATCGGTCAGGGGATGGTCGTCGATGGAGATCCGGCCGGACTGGGGCACCAACAGTCCCAGCACCAGGTCCACCAACGTGGACTTCCCCGATCCGGAGGCCCCCACGATCCCCAGGGAGCTGCCCATGGTGACCTCCAGGTCCACGGCCCGGACGGCGGGGGCGGGTGCCCCCGGATAGGTGAAGGTGACGCCCTCCAGGCGCAGCGCACGGGGGTCCTCGGGCAGCGGGGAGTGCCCGACGACCTCTGCGTGCTCCTCATAGCCGCGGGCCGAGGCAATGTCGCGCAGCACCGCCTCCAGGTGGGGCAGTGAGTTGGCGGTGGTGGTCATCACGCCCTGGAAGGAGACGATGGAGGGCACCATCCGGAACCCGGCGACCGCGAAGAGGGCGATCGAGGCGGAGGCGGCCGCGGCCCCGTCCTGCAGGTAGGCGACCCCACCCACCAGGACGAACCCACCGATCAGCGCCGCCTCGACCACGCGCTGGGGCACGGCCCCCAGGAACTGGGTGTTGGCGCGGGCGCGGGTGGAACGCTCGCGCGTCGCGTGGACCACGCGTGCGACGTCGTCGAAGCGGTCGCGCAGCGTGATCTCCTTGAGGGCGGCGACCATCTCCGTCATCAGTGCGGTGATGCGCAGGGAGTAGCGCAGGTTCACCCGCCCGGCCACGACGGCCTGGCGGGAGATCCCGAAGTACATGAAGGCCGCCACCAGCCCCAGGTAGACCAGCGTGATCAGCGCGGTGACGGGTTGGGCGACGACCAGGACCAGCAGCACCGCCAGGAAGGTCACCGCCAGTTGGGGCAGGGTGATGGCCGGCAGCAGGACACCCGAGACCGTGTTCGCGATGCCCACGTCGGCCAGGCGCACGATCTCGGCTGTGGACCGGGAGAGCCGGTCGGTCCAGGGCGCGCGGATGTAGGCGTCGAAGAGGGCATCCCCGACGCCCAGCTCGTATGCCGCGAAGCGGCGGGTGGCCACCCACTGGATGACCAGCGCGAGGACGGCCTTGAGCACCATGAGCAGGCACACCGCTCCCAGCACCCACGGATACGTGTCAGGTGTGACGGTGCCGACCACCGGCAGGTTCGTGGGCTCGGCGCGCATCATCGGGGTGAGGATGGCGGCCAGCAGCCCCAGGGCGGCGATGTCGAGGAGGGCCAGCGCGGAGGTGAGGACCATGTAGAGGCGCAGGAACCCCGACGCGCCCTCGGGAAGGAGGGGGATCAGGCGCCTGAGTGCCTCAGTGAGTCTGCGCACGTCGTCCCCTCCCCCACACGGCGGGTCCGCTCCCGCACCGCACCAATCTACCGTCACCCACGCCAGGGGCCCGGTCGCAGCAGTCGGGAGGCGAGGTGCCGGAGCCGGGCCTCCGGGTCACACAGTCCCATGGGCGAGGGCGGGAGGATCCTGGCCAGGCGGTTCCCGGAGTCCAGGGCCTGTGCGGCACGGGAGACGGCGACCACGTCGGGTGTGCGCAGCAGCACCCCCAGGGCGCGGGTCTCGCTCAGGGACAGGGGCCTGGCCACACCGGGATCCAACGCCCGCCAGGCCGTGGCGACCTCGTGGGCGCGCTGCGCCCCGCCCTCGTCGATGTCGGTGGCACGGGTGCGGAGTGCACGCAGGAGCGACTCGCGCACCACCCTCACCGCCAGGGCGTGGCGCCGGGCGGGGGTGAGGTCGTGCACCCAGGCCTCACCTGCCAGCCTGCGTGCGGGTTCCAGGAGCTCGACGAGGGGGAAGGGTGTGGCGGTGACGCGGGGACCCGACTGGTCCTCGACGTAGCACGGGGAGCCCGGCTCCAGCAGGTCGATGCGGCGGGCAGCCATCCACACGTGGGTGGACCAGGCCAGGTCCTCCCCCGTGCGCAGGCCCTCGGTCATGCGGATCCCGCGGGAGCGCAGCAGCTGGGTGCGCACCAGGGCCAGTGGGCCGGTGCGGTGACAGAGGCGGTCGCGCACCGGGTCCAGGTCACGCAGCCTCCCGGGTCGCACCGGGGGGATGTCGACGCGCCCGGTTGCCGCGCGGCGCACGGGCAGGATGAGCGCATCGACGGGGCGGGCGCGCAGGTGCTCGGTCCAGGCGCCCGTGGCGCCCGGCTCCTCGTGGTCGTCGGACCCCATGCACGTCACCCAGGGCGCACGGGCGGCGTCGAGTCCCATGTTCAACGGGCCTGCCGGGGAGGGGACACCGTCGTGGAGTTCCAGGACCCGCACCGCCTCCCCGAACCGGGTCAGTCGCTCACCCAGGGCGGCTGCGGGCATGTTGTGGCACACGACGATGGGATGCACCCCGCGTGCCGGATCCAGCACGGAGGCGACGGCGCGCTCGATGGGACGTTCCACACGGTGGACGGGGATGACGACCTCGACCTGCGGGGCGGCTGCGCCGGAGCGGGGGGCCCGGGGACCGGTCACGACCCTCCACCTCCGATGAGGTCGTCGACCAGGGGCAGCGTGGTGGAGGCGTCCAGGTGCTCCAGGACCCACCGTGAGGCGGTCCGTGCCCACGTGCTGTCGGCCGGTCCGAACCGGCCGACCTCCGGGGCGTGTGCGGCCTCGAGGATGCGCCGGGCCGCCTGCTCGGGGGTCGTGACCACCCAGTCCCGGGGATAGATGTCCGAGGGCCCACCGAAGGCCGCGATCCCCGGCCAGTCGCGCACCACCGGCAGGCAGCCGGAGGCCACCCCCTCCTGCAGGGCCAGGTGGGCGCTCTCCACCAGCGAGGAGGAGAGGACCACCGAGACGTCGCGCAGGACCTCGGGGATGTCGCCACGTTGCCCCAGGGAGACCACTGAGTCCCCGAACCCCGCCACCCGCATGGTCAGGGCCTGCACCCAGGTGCGTTCCGCGGCACCGTCCCCACCCGTGGGGGCCGCACCCACCAGCAGCAGCCGCCAGGAGGGGTCCTGGGCCAGCAGGCACTCCAGCACGTCCAACGCCCAGTCGGGGTCCTTCATGGGCCGGTCCCAGCCGATGAGGGCCAGGGTGCGGGCGGCCGCGGGACGCTTGGGGAGGACGTTGCGGTGCAGGTCGACGACATTGCCGATGACATGGACCCTGGTGCGGCGCCCGATGTCCGGCACGGAGGACTCGAGCAGCCGCCCGATGGCTCCCGAGACGACCACCAGGTCGTCGACGCCCTCCCAGTGGGTCACCTGCGGGTACATGGTGAAGGCCTCGTAGCGGTGCAGTCGCACGATGACTCGCGTGTCGGGAAGGTCTGCGGCGGAGAGCCGTGCGGCCAGCGCCCCGCCCCACTCGACCCACACGACCTCCGCCCGGCGGAGGTCGTCGCCCAGGGACTGCGGCGCTGCGGGCACGGTGCCTGTCAGCCGGTCCCCGACCGTGGCCCGCAGGGACCACCACCTCGCGTCGGCGCCCTCCGCCCGCAGGTCACGCACCCGCAGGTCGACGTCCTCCCGGGCCTCCCAGTGCCGCAGGAGCCCCGGCATGAACGTGAGGTTGGTGTCGGTGAGCACCAGGAGGCGCAGGGGTGCGTCCGCGGTGGGCGTGCGGGAGTGGGCGTGTGAACGGCCCGGGACACCGTCCGTGGTGACCTCCGCGGGCCGGGACGGCCCACGGACAGCGTCGGTGTCGATGTCGGTGTCGGTGCCCGTCCCCTGGGGCGTGGTGCGTGCCCGCAGGAGGTCCAGGACCGCATGCCCCTCCAGGAGCGCTCCGAACCCCTGCGGATCGGCGACGAGGGGCGAGGTCCGTCTCCCCTGCTGGAGGCGGGGGTGGAAGGCGAGGGTGAGGGCCTCCACCGTCGCACCCACCAGGTCCGGCGCGGAGGCAGCGCCACCCGACGCCGCGAGTCCGTTGTCCAGTTCGGACAGGAGCGCCCCCAGCGCAGCGGCCCAGCCACCTCCCGCAACCGTCGACGTCCGGGGGAGCCCCCGGTGCCCCAGGTCGAGGGTCTCGCGCAGCACGGCGGCCCGGGCCGCGGTGAGCCCGCGGGTGCCCCCGGTGAGGATCTGCGCCAGGGTACGAGCGGCCCGCGTGTGCCCACGGTTGGCCAGGACGTGGACGAGGGCCAGCGCCCTCCCACCGAGCGGGATGGTCACGGGGACCCTGCGCGCAACACCGTGTGAGGACACAGTTCCCCCTCGTCGCGCCCGCTCCGGGCCTCGTTCGCCTGTCCGTAGACTACCGTCATGCGCATCGTCTCGGTCGTGGGTGCCCGCCCGCAGTTCGTCAAGCTCGCCCCCATCTCCCACGCCTTCGCCCGTGCCGACCTCGACCACGTCATCATCCACACGGGACAGCACTACGACCCCATGCTCTCCGACGTCTTCTTCGACGAACTCGACATCCCCTCCCCCGACATCCACCTGGGAGTCGGTTCGGGCTCCCACGGGCACCAGACGGGCGCCATGATGGCGGCCCTGGACGATGTCCTTCCGGGGCTGGAACCCGACTGGGTACTGGTCTACGGGGACACCAACTCCACGCTGGCGGCGGCTGTGTGTGCCGCCAAGCTCCACCTGCCGCTCGCGCACCTGGAGGCGGGGCTGCGTTCCTTCGAGCGACGCATGCCCGAGGAGGTGAACCGTGTCCTCACCGACCACGCGGCCGACCTGCTGCTGGCACCCACCTCGGTCGCGGCCGCACACCTGGCCGACGAGGGCCTGTCGGGCAGGACCGTCGTGGTGGGCGACGTCATGACGGACGTGCTCATGGCGGTGCGTGACCGGATCCTGGAGCTGGGCACCCCCTCCCCGATCGCTGCGGAACTCGGCCTGGAGGACGGCTCCTACACCGTTGCCACCATCCACCGGGCGGAGAACACGGACGACCCCCGGCGTCTGGCGGCCGTGCTGGAGTCCCTGCGCCGGGTGGGCCATCCCGTGGTGCTCCTGGCCCATCCACGTCTGGTGGCCCGCTGCTCCGAGTTCGGCCTCGAACTGGGAGGAGGGGCGGTCCTCTCCCATCCCCCGGTGGGCTACCGCGAGCTGGTGGCCTCCGTCATGCGTTCCCGTGGCGTCATCACCGACTCGGGTGGACTGCAGAAGGAGGCCTTCCTGCTGCGGATCCCCACGACCACGGTACGACCCTCCACCGAGTGGGTGGAGACCGTTGGGCTGGGATGGAACGTCCTGGCGGAACCCGGCCCCGCCCTCGTCGCTGCCGCCTCACGACCGCGGCCACAGGACACGGAGGCCACCCCCTACGGGGACGGACACGCCGCCGACCGCGTCGTGCAGGCACTCCGGCAGGACCTCTGAGCGCCCCGGGGCACGTGTCAGCGTGACCCCGTGAGGGCACCCAGCACGATCTCGGCCGCCCTGCGCCCGGTGGTGTCCAACGAGCGGTGCTCCAGGACCCAGGCGCGCAGGTGCCCGCGGTCCCGGGGACGATCCAGCACGTCCCGGATCGCCTCGGCCACCGCGCCCGGCTCATGGTCGGCCACGGCACCGAGGTCGGCACCGGTGATGTCCTCCACGACAGGTCCGACCCCGGCGAAGACCACCGGTGTCCCGCAGGCCAGCGCGGCCAGCACCTTGGTGGGGTAGGCGAAGTCGTACCCCTTGCCCGGGACGACGGACACGAGGGCGACCTCGGCCGCCGCCTGCCACCGCGCGGCTTCCACCGCCGGCCGCTGACCGATGAAGTGGATCCGGGGGTCGCCCCCGGCACGGTCCCAGATCGAGGGAAGAGCTGTCCCCTGGCCCATGAACACCAGGTGCAGGTGCGGGTGGGTGGCCCCAAGTTCGCGGAATGCGTCGACGAAGACCCCCGCTCCCTGCCACTCCGAGGCGGTGCCGGCGTAGACGAGGAAGTGCTCGGGCATCTGCTCCGAGGATCCCGGGGGCGGTGGGGTGTCGGGGGAGGTCGCGGGGTCCTCCCGGTGGGTGCCCCCCTGCGGTGCGAAGACCTCCGTGTCGATGCCGTTGGGCACCACCCGCACATCGCGCGCACCGAGCTCCCGGACCCGCTGGGCGACCCCGTCACTGACGGCGATGACGCGGGAGGCACCTCGCAGGACGAAGCGCTCGACCATGCGCAGACCGGCCACGACCGGACGGGGCACATCCATGGACACCGCGGCGTCCGACCAGACGTCGGCGGCGTAGTGGACATAGGGCACGTGCCGCAGCGCGGCGACGACGCGCACCACGGCCCCGGTGGTGGGCGGCGGCTCGGCGACGATGACATCGGGCCGCGGGTGCATCTCCAGGAGCCGGAAGAAGAGGGGGAGGTCGAAGGACAGGTACTGCGCGTACCCGCGCAGGTAGCCGTCCCTGCCGCGCAGGGTGCGTGCCCGCAGGACCCGCAGCCCTGACTCCTCCTCGACGGATCGGGTGCCGGCAGGTCGTGACGTGAGCACGCGGACCTGGGCACCGGCCCTCCCCAGCGACCTCGCCACTGCCGTGAGCCGGAAGGCGGCGGCCGCGACCTCGGGGGCGTAGATCCGCGTGGCGATGACGACACGAGGGCGCTGGGACACTCTGCCTCCCGTTCTGCTGGACTGTGGTCCAAGTGTGCACCACGACGGCACCGGGAACACCGGAGCTCTCGGATGCCCAACCCCTGTGCTGTCAGGCCTCCCGGAGTCGGTCGCACCGCCGCACCGTGCCGGACGTGCGCGGGGGTGGGGACTCACATCCGCATGACCTCACCCGTCCGGGCCGATTCGAGCACCGCCTCCACCACGCGCAGGGTCGACACGGCCTCGGCCATGGTCACGTGGTCCGCCCCGACCCCCAGGATCGCGTCCCTGAAGTGCTCCAGCTCCACGGCGATCGGCTCACGCTTGACCAGGGCGTAGCGGGTCATCGTCCCCTCCGACACTCCGCGGAATGCCGCGATCTGGTCCCACTGGACGGGCAGGCGACCGTTCTCGAAGAAGGTGAGGTCCCCCATCGCGGTGTCCGCGACCAGGGCGCCGTGCTCACCGGTGACGATGGTCGTGCGGTCCTTGAAGGGGGTCAGCCAGTTGACGAGGTGGTTGACCAGGACCCCGTTGGCCAGGCGTCCCGATGCGACCAGCATGTCCTCGTGCGCGCGGCCCGACCGGTACGCGGTCTGGGCGTAGACCGAGGCGTAGGTGGATCCTGACACCCACGCCGTCAGGTCGATGTCGTGGGTCGCCAGGTCCTTGACCACGCCCACGTCGGAGATGCGGGCCGGGAAGGGTGACTGACGGCGGGTGACGATCTGGTGGATGGCGCCGAGCTGTCCGGCCGCGATCCGCCTGCGCATGTCCAGCAGGGCCGGGTTGCAGCGCTCCACGTATCCCACGGCACCCACGAGGCCGGCCCGTTCGAAGGCCGCAGCCACGCGCTCCCCCGTGGCCACGTCGATGGCCAGGGGCTTCTCCACCAGGGTGTGCACACCCGCTCCCGCGAGCGCCAGGGCGGCCTCCTCGTGGAACGAGGTGGGCACCGCGACGATGGCCGCATCGATCCCGGCAGCGATGAGCGCCTCCACGTCGGCCAGGACCTCCAGGTCACCGGCCACCCCGAAGTGGTCACCCCCGGGATCCGCCACCGCCGCCAGTTCCAGTCCCTCGGTGGCACGGACGTTGCGCACGTGGTGGCGTCCCATGGATCCGATGCCCAGGACCCCCACCCGGATGTCCGCCATCTCAGGCACCCGCCTTCGCACACGCATTGACGCCCTCGACGATGCGCTCCAGATCCGCGCTGCTGAGCGCAGGGTGGACGGGCAGGGAGAGGACCTCGCGGGCGGCGCGCTCGGTCTCGGGCAGGTCCAGGCCGGGGGCGAAGTGCTCCAGGGAGGGCAGGCGGTGGTTGGGGATGGGGTAGTACACGCCCGACCCGATCTGCCACTCCTCCCGCAGGGCCTGCTGGAAGCGGTCCCGCTCGCCTCCCTGCACGCGGATCGTGTACTGGTGGTAGACGTGCTCGGCGCCCGCGGCCACCGGCGGCACCACGACACCCTGCAGGTGCGCGTCCAGGAAGGCGGCATTGGCACGGCGCTGCTCGGTCCACCCCGCAACCTTGCCCAGCTGCACCCGTCCGATGGCGGCGTGGATGTCGGTCATCCGGTTGTTCAGTCCCACCAGTTCATTCGCGTAGCGACGCTCCATCCCCTGGTTGCGCAGCAGCCGCACCCGACGTGCCACCTCCGGGATGCGGGTGGTGACCATGCCGCCCTCACCCGAGGTCATGTTCTTCGTCGGGTAGAGGCTGAAGGCCCCGAAGGTGCCGAAGGTGCCGACCCTGGTCCCCCCCAGGGCGGCGCCGTGTGCCTGGGCGGCGTCCTCGAAGACGGCCAGGCCGTGGCGCTCGGCCACTGCCAGGATCCGGTCCATGGCAGCTGGGTGCCCGTAGAGGTGCACCGGCATGACGGCGCGGGTGCGCGGGGTGATGGCCGCCTCGACGGCGTCCGGGTCCAGGCAGAAGGTCTCAGGATCGATGTCGGCGAAGACGGGGCTGGCCCCGGTGATGGCCACCGAGTTCGCGGTGGCGGCGAAGGTGAAGGAGGGGACGATCACCTCGTCCCCCACCCCGATGCCCGAAGCCAGCAACCCGAGGTGCAGCGCGGAGGTCCCGGAGTTGACGGCGACTGCCTCGGCCCCGTCGACCAGTGCCGCGGAGAACTCCTCCTCGAAGGCTGCCACCTGCGGGCCCTGGGCCACCATGCCCGAGCGCAGAACGGCGGAGACCGCGGCCACCTCCTCCTCTCCGATGAGTGGGTGGGCGGCGGGGATCAGTTCACGGGTCATGCGGGATCGACTTCCTCAAGGTGGTCGGGTGTGCTCAGGCGGTACAGGGCGCCGGTGCGCGGACAGCGCAGCAGGTCGGGCTCCCCCTCGACGGGTTCCAGGCGGACACCTGCGCGCCCCACCCACCCGATGCGGCGCGCAGGGACCCCGGCGACGAGGGCGAATGCGGGGACGTCGCGGGTGACGACGGCACCTGCGGCGACGCTGGCCCAAGCTCCGACGTGGACCGGGGCCACGCACACGGACCTGGCTCCGATCGCGGCGCCCTCGTCGATGGTGACACCGACGGGCTCCCAGTCCTGGGTGGACTTGAGCGATCCGTCGGGGTTGACGGCGCGGGGCGAGTGGTCATTGGTGAGGACCACCGCGGGGCCGATGAAGACGCCGTCGCCCAGGCGGGCGGGTTCGTAGACCAGGGCGTAGTTCTGCACCTTGCAGTGGTCACCCATCCTCACCCCGGTGCCGATGTAGGCACCCCGCCCGATGACGCATCCCCGGCCCAGCACCGCGTCCTCGCGGACCTGGGCGAGGTGCCAGACCTGTGATCCCTCGCCGATGGTCGCACCGGCGGCGACATCGGCCGAGTCAGAAATCCGTGGCATGTGCCCTCCGATCCACACGGCTCCCGCAATCCTACGATCCCGGCACCGCCCCACACCGTCTCGGTCGTGTGCGCGGCGCGCGTGATGCCACAATGGTGCCCATGTCGAGCAGTGACGACGTGTGGGTGGTGGTGCCCCTGCACAATGAGGCCACCGTCATCGCCGACGTCCTCACCGAGTTGCTCGGGTCCTTCCCCCACGTCCTGTGTGTGGACGACGGGTCTGCGGACGGGTCCGGGGACCTGGCGCTCGCCGCAGGCGCGGCCGTGGCCACCCACCCCCTCAACCTCGGGCAGGGCGCGGCGCTCCAGACCGGTTTCGACTACGTCCTGCGCCACACCGACGCCCGCTACGTCCTCACCTTCGACGCCGACGGCCAGCACCGCACCACGGATGCCGAGGCCATGGTGGCCGCTGCGCGCGCCGACGACCTGGCCATCGTCTTCGGATCGCGATTCCTCGAGGGCCCCACCGAGGTCGGCCGACTCCGACGCGTCATCCTGCGCACAGCGGCACTGGTGACGCGGATGCGCACCGGGATGAAACTGACGGATGCCCACAACGGGTTGCGCCTCATCCGGCGCGATGCCCTGTCCGGGATCCACCTGGACCAGAACCGCATGGCGCACGCCACCCAGATCGTCCACCAGCTCGCGGCCACGGGAATGACCTGGAGGGAGATGCCCGTCCACATCCGCTACACCGACTACTCGCGATCGAAGGGGCAGTCCCTCCTGAACTCCGTGAACATCCTCGTCGAGCTGGTGCTGCGCTGACATGGACAGCTACTGGCTGATCAAGATCGTCCTCCTGGCGGGCCTGCTGGTGGTGGCGTGGTTCCTCATGCGCCCCGTGCGCTCCCAGGGGCACCTGGCGCTACGGCGCCTCGGCATGATCCTCATGATCGTCTTCGCCATGTTCGCCGTGCTCTTCCCGGGTCTGCTCAACCGCGTCGCATGGCAGCTCGGTGTGGACCGCGGGATCAACCTGTTGGTCTATGTCCTGGTGCTGGCCTTCTTCGCACAGGTGGCGACCGCCTACAGGCGGGACTCCGCCAATGAGGCACGCCTGACGGGCCTGGCCCGGGCCATCGCCCTGGAGACGGTGCGCCTGCCCGGTCCACCTCGGCCGTCGCCGTCCCTCGGGGGCGAGGGGACCCCGGGCGTGGACGACACCCGCGGCCCCCTCGACACCGGGGACGAGGGCGACACCACCGCGCCGGGAGCCCCGCACAGCTGAGCCACAGGCGCGCTGTGGGTGACCGGACAGGAGACATGCCGCACCGGGCGCTAGGATCAAGCCCAATGAGTGAACACAACGGGGGCACATTCGCCCCGGTCCTCCACGCAGCGACGAATCCCTACCGGTTCGGCGCGGCGCGGGGCGTCCTCGCTGCCCTGCTCTCCGTGATGCTCTTCGTCGGCTCGACGGGCTGGTTCGTCTATCGGGACCTCGCCGGCTCCATCTCCAGCAACGCCATCGACATCACCGGACTGGGTGCGCAGAGCGGCTCCGAGGACACCACGGAGGAGGAAGAGGCTCCGGCCGACTCCTTCGCCGGACACGCCCTCAACATCCTCATCGTGGGCATCGACTCGCGTGAGGACCAGGGCTCCGATGCCTACGGCTCCACCAGTGACGTGGAGGGCATCCGTGGCGACACCACGATGCTCATGCACGTCTCCGCCGACCGCTCACGGGTGCAGATCGTGTCCATCCCGCGTGACCTCATCACCGACATCCCCGCCTGCACCCGGACCGATGGCAGCGTCTCGGGAGCCACCACCGGTCAGTTCAACTCCGCGATCACCATCGGGGCGAACTACGGGTACGACGTCGCCTCCGGCATCGCCTGCACCAAGGCGACCACGGAGAAGCTCACGGGGCTCACTGTCGACGCCTTCGCCGTGGTCGACTTCAAGGGCTTCCAGGGCATGATCAATGCCCTGGGTGGTGTCTGGTTCAACCTGGACGAGCCGGTGTCCGACTCCTATGCGCAGCTCGACCTTCCCGCCGGTTGCCAACGCCTCGACGGGACGCAGGCACTCGCCTACGCGCGCGCCCGCTACGAGCTGGGCGACGGGTCGGACATCTCCCGGATCGGTCGCCAGCAGCAGCTAGTGGCCGCGATCTTCCGGGAGGCGCTCTCGAAGAACTTCGTGACCGACCTGCCGGCCCTGCTCAGCTTCGTCAAGCAGACCCTGGAGTCCGTCCAGCCCTCGACCAACCTCTCCGGGCTCAACAACGATGCGGGCCTGTTGCTCTCCGTGGCCGACATCGACAAGGAGAACATCCAGTTCGTCACCATGCCGGTGGGCGCCGCGTCATGGGACCCCAACCGTGTGGTCGCCACCGAGCCGATGGCGTCCGACCTCTGGGCGGCCCTGGCAGCGGACGGGGCCCTGCCCGTGGGCATCACCTACACCGATGGCACCGGTGCGGAGAGGACCGTCCCTGAGCCGAGCACTGCCCAGAGCGGCGCGACCGGCTCCGAGGACCAGTCCACCACTGAACCGGCACCTGCCGAGACGGTCACACCCGACCAGGGGGCGTCCCCGGAGCCGTCGGTCGTCGAGGAGCAGTGCCCCCCGGCCGACGACAAGGCCTCCGGTCGGGCGGTGGATCCCGCTGATGTGTGGGTTCCGGTGTCCTGATGGTGGGCCAGCCGCCCTCGTTCCGCCCGGGTGAGTCGAGGGAGCGTCCCGACGAGTCCGGAGCAAGGACGATTGGCCCCGAGTCCGGGACGACGGCGTCCGAGGAGGGCGCGGCGGTCAGGCGCGAGTCGGTGAGCAGGCGCGGGTTCTCCGACCAAGCGGTCCCCGACCGCACCGCTGATCCGGATGCGGCCCGCCAGTGGCAGGTCAGGCGTGGTGGGGCCCCGGAGCCGGGTTCCGGGCAGCCGCCCTCGTTCCCACCCAGGGGCATGCCCACGGACGGTGACACCCCCGGGGCGGGGAGCACCCAGTCCCCGCGCAGCACCGGTGGCCCTCGCGCCATGCCTCCCTCCATCCCGCCCGCGCGGAACGCGCAGGGCACCTGGGCTGCTCCCACCGGTCAGGACCGCCACGGCGCATCCGCCCACTCGTCATCGCCACGCGCACCGGCGGCCGCTGCCCCCCGCGCTTTCACGCAGTCCACCCCGCCCCGTCAGGCGGCCAGTGGTTGGCGCCCCGCCACCCCCGTGACCCGTCCGGGCGTCCCCACTCCGCCGCGGGATGCGCGACCGCGGCGGCGGAGGCGCCGGCGGTGGCCGCGTCTCCTGGTCCTGCTCCTGCTCGTGGTCCTGGCGTGGCCGGCGTTCCTCCTCTGGGACGCCAACCGGAACCTGGGCCGGACCGATGCCCTCTCCTCCGGTACCGGCACTCCCGGGACCACCTACCTGCTGGCCGGTTCCGACTCCCGCGCCGACGGTGCCGTCCAGGACGGGACCGAGGGCCAGCGCGCCGACTCGATCATGCTCGTCAACGTCGCGCCCAACGGCCAGGCCTCCGCGACGTCCCTGCCGCGTGACACCTATGTCGACATCCCCGGTTACGGGTGGAACAAGCTGAATGCCTCCTACTCCTTCGGTGGCGCGCCCCTGCTGGTCGAGACGGTCGAGACCCTGACCGGTCTGCACGTCGACCACTTCGTCGAGATCGGCATGGGCGGTGTCGGCAACATCGTCGATGCCATCGGAGGTGTCGAACTCTGCCTCGACATGGACGTCAACGATGCCTACTCGGGCCTGGTGTGGCAGTCGGGGTGCCACGAGGCCGACGGCACGACCGCTCTGGCCTTCTCCCGCATGCGCTACTCGGATCCCCTGGGTGACATCGGACGGGCCCAACGCCAACGCCAGGTGGTGGAGAAGACGGTCTCCACGGCGATGTCGCCTTCCGTGCTGCTCAACCCCGTCTCCGCGTTCCGCCTGGAACGGGCGGGCTCCGGCGCCCTGACGGTCGATGAGGACTCGGACGTCATCGACATCGCCCGTCTCGTCCTGGCGTTCCGCAGTGCCGGAGGCGCCTCACTGACCGGTGCCCCGCCGATCGAGTCCCTCGGGTACGGGACGGCCGCCGGCTCCGTGGTCCTGCTCGAGGACCAGACGGCACCCGACTTCTTCCAGAAGGTCCGCGAGGGGACACTGACTCCGGCGGACATGGAGCAGAGTTTCTGACCGAGCACCGGTCTGCGCCGGGGACAGGTGTCCCCGAGCCACTGGTGCCCGTGTCGGGACGAGCCCTCAGGCGGTGGGGGTGTCGATGTGGCGCGGACCCGCCTGCCAGGCCTCCCACGCGGACTCGAGGATCTCCTCGACACCGAGGTTCGCCTTCCAGTCCAGGTCGACGGCGATCCTGTGGGGGTCCCCGATGAGCTCCGGTGGGTCACCTGCACGCCGGGGCAACTCCTCGACGGGGAAGTCCCAGCCGGAGACCCGGCGCAGACCGTCGATGATCTGGCGGACCGAGGTGCCGATGCCGGTCCCGACGTTGAAGACGTGGTGCCCGGGCGCACTGCCCGTGAGCTTGTCCAGGGCGTGCACGTGGGCCTCGGCGAGGTCCAGGACGTGGATGTAGTCGCGGATGCAGGTCCCGTCCGGTGTCGGGTAGTCCGTGCCGAAGATCTTCACGGAGTCCCCCCGCGCCAGGCGGTCCAGCAGCATCGGGACCAGGTTGAGGACGGCCGGGTCGGCCAGGTCGGTCCACCCGGCGCCCGCGACGTTGAAGTAGCGCAGCCCGATCCACTTCAGGCCCCAGGCGCGTTCGCAGTCGGCCATCATCCACTCACCGATCAGCTTCGTCTCCCCGTAGGGGTTGATCGGGTGCTTCTCCACGTCCTCGGACACGACGTCGACCGGGGGCATGCCGTAGACGGCCGCCGAGGAGGAGAAGATCATCTGGTCGACACCCGCGTCCTCCATGGCCAGCAGCATGTTGGCCAGGCCGCCGATGTTCTGCTGGTAGTACCAGGCGGGACGTTCCACCGACTCGCCGACCTGCTTGCGGGCCGCGAAGTGGATGACGGCGGCGACGTCCTCGTCGACCATCGTGTCCGAGAGGACCTGCCGTGCCCCGTCCGAGGACACGTCGACCTGGACCAGCTTCGCGTCCCCGATGCGCGATGCCTTCCCGTAGGAGAGGTCGTCGGCGACGACGACCTTCTCACCGCGTTGCTGGAGGACCCGGACGACATGTGCGCCGATGTAGCCGGCGCCTCCGCTCACGAGAATGCTCATGGCCCCAGTCTATAGCCCGTCGGGTGGGCGTCGGGGCACGTCGCGGTGGGGACGGGGAGAGGTCCGGACGGACGGGGTCGCAGGACGGACCCGGTACCTGCGGACACGGAGCCGGTCTGCGGCGTACGGAGTCGCCGGACCGTCGCCGGAGCTTGCGGGCCCGACCCCGGGGCGCAGCGTCAGGCGCCGGGCTCTCCTCCCGCGCGCGAGGCGTCCTCCACCCGTCGGGCCAGTGCTGCGCCCTTGTCCATCGCCATTCCCCTGAGGTCGGCCTGGAACCCACGCATCCGTGAGCGCAGGGCGGCGGCGCCCTCGTCCGCACCCGCGGCGAGGATGCGCACGGCGAGCAGGCCCGCATTGCGTGCGCCCCCCACCGAGACGGTGGCCACCGGCACACCGGCGGGCATCTGGACGATGGAGAGCAACGAGTCGACGCCGTCGAAGTGCTTGAGCGGCACGGGAACCCCCACCACGGGCAGTTCCGTCAGTGCGGCGAGCATGCCGGGCAGGTGGGCCGCTCCCCCGGCGCCCGCGATGAGGACCCGCAGCCCGCGCGCGGATGCCGAGCGCCCGTAGGTGACCATGTCCTCGGGCATGCGGTGGGCCGAGATGACGCCGACCTCCGCGTCGATCCCGAACTCGGCGAGGGCCTCGACGGCGGGGCGCATGGTCGGCCAGTCGGAGTCCGACCCCATGACCACGCCGACCACGGGGCGCTCACCGGTCGGGGTGAGGAGGGGGGAGTCCCCCACCGGCGGGGGTGTCGCTGTGTGGTCCATCGCTGTGTCCTCCACGGGTTCCTCCCCGGGCCTGGGCCCGTCGCCAACCGGGCCGGTCAGTCAAGATTCCCGGCCCCTCGTCATTGTCCCCCAGATGGCTGTCGAATGGCACGCCCCCTGCCGCCCGTCCCGACCGACGCTGGCATCGCCACCTGTACTTCTCCTGCCGGTGGACTCCGGAAGTCTCCGGAGTCCACCGGGGCAAACGTGCCCGCAGCCCACGGAGCCCTCGATGGTCTGAGTTGACACAGCGACGGACATGGCAACGGTGCAGTCGACTCCTGCCCCCGGACATCCACAGCCGGTGCAGGGCAGGCGGAGGTCCGCCACCAATGGAGATGAGGGGGTCATGATGCCCACGAAGACTTCACGTACCACTGCCAGACGCACCGCATCCCGGACGCACCGCATCACGGAGGCGGACGTCCTGGCCGCTCGCCGTCGTGGTCGGCGTCCCACTGGGCCTGCTCCTCTACACATGGGCCAGCCTGGGGTCCTACAACTGGTTCTACAGCACCGGTCGGTTCGAGCTCTACGCGGGCATGCTCGCCAGTTCACTGGCGGCGACGACGGGCGCATTCCTGGGTGCTTCGTGGCCCCGGACCGGACTCGTCACGGGGACCACTGCGGCCGTCATCCTCGTGGGAGCACTGGTCGCGGAGCTGATCGTGGGACCCGACATTGCCTCAGGTGCGTCCTCCGTTCTCAGGCCCGCTCTCGCGCACGGCGGAACGAGCGTGGTGACAGGCGCCGTCGTCTGCGCGACCTTGGTGTGTTCAGCCGAGTGCGCACGCGACCGCCACCGGTGACGCCAGCTCACTCCCCGCGGAGTGCCGTCACCGCCGCCTCAGCCTGGGCGCGCGCGGCGGCCAGGTCATCACCGCACACGGTGACATGGCCGAGCTTGCGTCCCGGCCGGACCGACTTGCCGTAGAGGTGCACACGCGCGTCGGGTGAGGCGGCAAATGCACCACCCAGCCCCAAGGCCGGGTCGGGCAGCTCGCTGCCCAGCAGGTTGACCATCACGGACCACGGGGCCCGGGGACTCGGGTCACCCAGCGGGAGGTCGAGGACGGCGCGCAGGTGCTGCTCGAACTGGCTGGTGACGGCGCCGTCGATGGTCCAGTGCCCGGAGTTGTGGGGCCGCATGGCCAACTCGTTGACGAGGATGCGTTGGCCGCCCTCGTCCCCGGGTCCCTCCACGAGGAACATCTCGACGGCCAGAACTCCGGTGACCCCGAGCTCGCGTGCGATGGTCTCCCCGATCACGCGGGCCTCCTCGGCGACGCCCGGGGCGAGCCCCGGGGCGGGGGCCTCGACCTCGGCGCAGACGCCGTGGCGCTGGATGGTGCGTGCGACGGGCCAGGAGCGGACCTCGCCGGAGGGGCGGCGGGCGAGCAGGGCGGCGAGCTCGCCGGTGAAGGGGACCTTCTCCTCCGCCAGCAGGGGGCCACCGTGGGCGAACCAGTCGTCGACGTCCGAGGCGGTGCGGACCACGCGCACGCCGTGGCCGTCGTAACCACCCACGGGGGTCTTGACGATGACGGGCCAACCGACCTCGTCGCCGAAGCGGTGCAGGTCTGCGGGGGTGTCGAGTCGCGCCCACCGGGGGCAGGGAATGCCGAGGGCGGACAGCCGTTCGCGCATGGCGAGCTTGTCCTGGGCGTAGAGCAGCGCGGAGGCCGGGGGGTTGACGGGCAGGTCCGGGGGCAGGGACGCCAGGACCGACTGGGGGACGTGCTCGTGTTCGAAGGTGAGGACGTCGGCGCCCCGGCACAGGTCCACCACGGCCGGGGCGTCGGAGGCCTCCCCGACGCTCGAGTCCACGACCACCTGTCCGGTCGAACCGTCCCGCGCCTCCACGAGTGCCCTGAGGTGCACCCCCAGCGCAATGGCACTCTCCTGCATCATCCTGGCCAGCTGGCCCCCGCCCACGACGGCGACCACGGGTGCTTGGGTTCCTCTGGTGTCCGACACGCGCCCAACCTACCGCGAAGGATGCCGCCCCGGCCCAGCGGGACCAGCCCACGGAAACCCACCCCGCCCCCGGCCCCGGGTGGAACACCGCCCAGTCGTGCGGGATACCATGCCCGGGTGGATCCACGTCCCCCGCTGCTCGACCGACTTCCGGGCGTGCGCACCATGTCACCTGCCCGTCGGGCCCGGGTGACGGAGATCCTCCGGTTCCTCCTCGTCGGTGGGATGAACTGGGTGGTGGACCTCGCCGTGTTCAACATCGTGCGGGCCGCCACCTAGTGTCGTGTTTCTGAAGTTGGTTGACGGTTCGCTTTCTTGAGGATCTCGTCGGCGGTCTTGGTCCAGACGAAGGCGTGTTTGCGGTTGTTCCAGCCGGTGATGAATTGGCGGATCTTCGCGTTGAGGTCTTTCACGCTGGTGAAGATGCCGCGGCGGATGGCTTGGCGATCGATGATCCCGAACCAGACCTCGACGAGGTTCAGCCACGACCCTGACGTTGGGGTGAAATGCACGTGGAAGCGCGGGTGCTTCTCCAGCCACGCCTTGACCTCGGGGGTCTTGTGGGTGGCGTAGTTGTCCATCACCAGGTGAAGTTCCTGGTCTGGGTAGGCCCGATCGAGTTGGCGCAGGAATGCGAGGAACTCCTGCCTGCGGTGCTTGGGCTTGACCGCACCGGTGACCTGTCCTGTCGCGATCTCCAACGCCGCGAACAAGGTCGTCGTGCCATGCCGCTTGTAGTCATGGGTGCGTTTCTCCGCGTCACCGATGCGCATCGGCAGCATCGGGGCGGTGCGATCCAACGCCTGGATCTGGCTCTTCTCGTCCACACACAACACGATCGCGTTCTCCGGCGGCGCCAAGTACAGGCCGACGACATCGGTGACCTTGCCGGCCAACTCAGGGTCGGTGGAGAACTTGAACGTCTCAGACCGCCAGGGCTGCACGCCATACTTCCGCCACGCCCGCGCGACCGTCGCGTTCCCGATCTTCAGATGAGTCGCCAGCAGCCGCGAGGACCAGTGCGTCACCCCGTACTTCTTCGGCGGCGCCTGAAGCGTCGCGGTGATGATTCGTTCGTCATCGACGTGCTTCGGCCTGCCAGAACGCGGCGCATCGGCCAGCCCCGCGAGCCCAGCATCGACATACCGGTTCCGCCACTTCCACACCGAGGTCGTCGTTGTTCCCACCTCGGTAGCGATCCGCGCGTTCGCGACACCATCCGCAGCGAGCAACACGATCCGAGCCCTCAACGCCAGACCGGCACGAATTGTCGTGGAACGCGTCCACGACGCCAACTCATCCCGATCGCCATCGAGAAGCACCAACGCCGGAGCCGGAGAATTCGCCATGACCAAATTCTCTCAAACACCCAACCATTGAGGAACTAACGACACGCGACACTAGGGCCGCCACGTCATGGCGGCCAAGATCGCGTCCGTCGCCGTCGCGACGCTCTTCTCCTGGGTGGTGAACCGCCACTGGACCTTCTCCGCGCGCGCCACCGACAGCCCCTCCCGCGAGCTGGGTGGGTTCGTCCTCGTCAATGTCGCGGGAATGCTGCCGCCACTGGCATGCCTGTGGATCTCACACCACCTGCTGGGGTTCACATCGGTGCTGGCCGACAACATCTCCGCCAATGTGGTGGGCCTGGTGCTCGGGACCATCCTGCGTTACCTCGGCTACCGGGCCTTCGTCTTCACCGGGCGACGGGGGCGCGGGGACGGACTTCGAGGGTCGAACTGAGCGGACTTCACGGTCAGAACTGAGCGGACTTCGAGGGTCGAACTGAGCGGACTTCGCGGTCAGAAGCGGCGGGAGCGGCGTCCCATGGAGACCAGGGGCCCCTCCGGCATGACCCGGTCGGGATCCAGGGACGTCGGGATCGCAGCCAGGGAGGCGGTGAACACGGGTGGGCGCTGCTGGGTGAGCTCGAGACGCCCGCCCATGCCCTGCATGAGGTCGCGCGCCAGTGCCAGTCCGATGCCGGTCGACCCGTGGCCGGAGACGCCGTACTCGAAGATGTCGGGGGCCAGGTCCTCGTCCACCCCGTCCCCCTCGTCGGAGACGTCGATCATCACGCCCCGCTTGTTCGTGGAGCGCCGGGCCACGACCCGCGTGGTGCCCGCGCCGTAGCGCAAGGAATTCTCGATGAGGGTCGCCAGGACCTGGGCGAGCTTCGCACCGTCGGCCAGGACGGGCTGCTCGGCCTCGTCGGTGAAGACCAGCTCACGTCCCGCCTTCTCGAACTGCTCCTCCCACTCCTCGCGCTCGGTGATGAAGACCTCGACGACGTGGATCGCCTCGGTCAGGCCCCCCGAGCGGGCGGAGGGGTCGAGCAGTTCGGAGACCACTCCCGTGAGACGCTCGACCTGCTCCAGGCTGCGCTGGGCCTCCTGCTGGACCTCCTCCTGGGTGGAGATCATCTCGATCTCCTCCAGACGCATGGACAGCGCCGTGAGGGGGGTGCGCAGCTGGTGGGAGGCGTCCGCGGCGAACTGGCGCTCGGCGGCCAACCTGCCGGCCATGCGCTCCCCCGTCCGCGCCAGTTCGTCCTGGACCAGGTCGATCTCCTCGATGCCGGAGGGCTTGACGCGGGCACGCACCTGACCCGACCCGATCTGCTCGGCCTGGGCGGCCAGGTAGATGAGCGGCGCGGACAACCTCCGCGAGAGCCTGTTCGCCATCGCCCAGCCCACCACCAGTGAGGCGACCATGCCTCCCAGGAACGCGCCGACGACCAGCCCGGCCTTGCGCATGGCCTGGGTTGCGGGGATCTCCATGCGCACGGTCGTCCCCAGGGCGGTCGTGACCACCCCTGTGAGGACGGGGCCGTCGATCCGATCACCCACGACGATCGCATCCCCCCCGTCCAGGGAGACCCGGGTCCACGCCTCCACCTGGTCGGAGGACAGCGGGATGGCCCAGGCCTCCACGAGGCTGTGGGGCACTTCCTGGCCCTCCGCCACCCTGCGGTCGACCGCTCGCGCGAGCGAGAGTGCCCGGGTGTCGAGGGCTCGCTGCTCGGAGTTCCACACCATGGTCGACCCCATGACGGCGCCGGGGATGCCCATGAGCAGGGCGACCACGGTGACGGCCGTCAGGATCATCTGGACAGCTCGCCTGCGCACTGTCGACCTCCTCCCGCTTCTCCGCCCCGACCGATCCGGTCACGACCCCCACAGGGAGCTGACCGCCTGCCCCGGCGACCCGATCGGGTGCGGTGACACCACGGGGACGGGGGGTGTCAGTCCTTGCCGGTCTCGAACCTGAATCCCATGCCGCGCACGGTCGTGATGTAGCGCGGGTCCGCCGCGTCGTCACCCAGCTTGCGCCGCAACCATGACACGTGCATGTCCAGGGTCTTGGTGGAACCCGAGGGATCGGAGCCCCACACCTCACGCATGAGCGCGTCGCGCTCGACCACATTGCCCGCCTCACGCACCAGGACGCGCAGCAGGTCGAACTCCTTGGCGGTGAGCTGCAGTTCACGCTCACCGACGAACGCGCGGTGGGCCGCCACGTCGACGCGCACGTCCTGGGCGACGAGGTCCCCCTCGCCGGCCTCGGTGCCCGTGCGGCGCAGGAGGGCGCGCACACGTGCCAGCAGTTCCGCCAACCGGAAGGGCTTCGTCACGTAGTCATCCGCGCCCGCGTCCAGACCGACGACCATGTCGACCTCGTCGGTGCGGGCGGTGAGGATGAGGATGGGGATGGTCTTGCCCTGGTTGCGGATCTCGCGCGCAACGTCCAGACCGTCGATGTCAGGCAGGCCGAGGTCGAGGACGACCAGGTCGGCTCCCTCCAACTCGCTGAGTGCGCCACGGCCGGTGCCACTGGCCCTCACCTCGTAGCCCTCACGGCCGAGAGCGCGGGCGAGCGGTTCGGAGATCGCGGGATCGTCTTCGACGAGCAGAACAGTAGTCACGAGCTCATGGTAGACCCGGAAGGGCTTTTCTTTCACATTCCTTGACCTAGTAAAGGGTACTTCAGTCGGTGAAACACCCGGTCGGTGGGCATTTCGACCCAGACTCCTTCGACAGGCCGAACATCCTCAGTCGAGATCCCGAGCGAGGAGGTAGGGCGAAACCGTGCCGAACCCGCGCAGTTCTGCGCTCGGGAAGTCCTCCAGGTGGTAGCCGGAGCCGCCCTTGCCGCCGGCGATCGCCGCAGCAGTGGTGGCGTCGGTGAGGATGCGACCCTCCGGCGCGATGTCCACAAGGCGAGACGCGAGGTTCACCGGGGGCCCGAAGACGTCCCCCGAACGGGAGAAGACGTCGCCACGCACGAAGGAGGCTCGCACCGGCAGGATCTGGTCGTCGGCTCCCAGGGCCTCGATGAGGGAGGTGACCACACGCAGCCCGGTCGTCAGGTCGTCCGCGATGAAGAGGACGGCGTCCCCGATCATCTTCACGACTCTGCCTCCGGCAGCGGTGACAGCGGTGCGTGAGGCGTCCTCGAAACGCTCGATCAACCCCACCAGCTTGCCGCCGAGGATGGTCGAGGACGAGGTGTAGGAGACCATGTCGACGAAGCCGAGCGAGCGGGTCAATGGGAACCGCCGCTTCCCGGAGTCCGGTCCGCGCTGTGTCACCTCGTGGTCCACCCTGGTGATCAGCGACTCGAGTTGGCGCCGCCACGAGTAGACGAGAGCGTGTTCGAGGAAGTCGACGCGGTCGCCCATGCTCTCCAGCACATGCCGGCGCGCCTGGGTGTCGTCCAGGTCCTGCCTGCGCGCCACATCCTCGACCAGTGCCTCCACCTGCCACAGTGCCAGCCGGTCGGAGATGTGGGACTGGGCGCGCAGCAGTGAGCGCCCCGTTGCCAGGTCGATCGCGCCGGAGTCGATCAGTGTGCTCCAAGCTCCGTAGGCATCCAGATCACTCACCGTGAAGGCAGGCTCGTCGGGACCGACGGTGCGGAAGCCCATCGCCAGCCAGAACTCGTCGACGCGGCCCAGTGGTGTGCCGGTGCGCTCCGCCAACTCCCGTGCCGTCAGGCAGGGGCGCCCCCCCAGGAGGAGATCCTGGTAGCCGGCGACCCTCACGTCGATGTCGGGGGAGATGGCGCTCCGGTCAGGCGACTCAGGTGACCGGGGGCCTTCCTGCCCGTGGGCACCCTCGGGCACCTCGTACGGCTCTGCTTCGAGGTGTCGCCCGTCCGGTGCGATCGCCCCGGAACCCGTGGGAGGTTCCTGTCCGTTCCGCTGCCGGACATCCGTCCCCGGACCTGCCTCGGGCCCCTGAGCGGTGTGTCCACCCCGGACATGCGAGCTCCCGGCCCCGTCTGCCACCGGACCTCTCGCCCCGTGGGACGACTCCGGTTCGACTCCCTCGTGGTCGATGCCCGCGGATCCTGTCTGACGGGGCAGGCGCTTCGTCTCCCGGCCTGCCGAAGACACTCTCTGCTCCCTGAGTGCTTCGCGGGCCCACACCCATCGTCCGGCTGCCGGTGGCACTGCCGACGGCACCTCCGGCGAGGGCGGAGCCGACTCCTCTGCCGGTACGACGGGCAGTCCCGCACCCCCGCGGACCGGGCCCGACGGGTCGGTCGGAGTCACTGGGCACACACCTCCTGGTGCGTCGATGATGTGGTCACTCACGTGATCTTCCACATGGATTGTGTCGATCGTCACCTGTCAACAGTAGTGCCCCCCGCAACCGGAAGCGGACAGCATCGGCAATGTTCATGGCGGGGACACAAGAATCCTGATCTGGTGTCAACCACCCTTCACCGAGATGCGAGCCAGAGACCGGCGGCTCCGAGACCGACCGTGAGAGGGGCCGCCACGACGCCCAGGAGCATGAATGCCCGCCAGGAGATCGACGCACCCATTGCCTGGAGACGCTGGTGCCACAACAGCGTCGCGAGTGACCCCCAGGGAGTGACCAGAGGACCGGCGTTGACACCGATGAGCAGTGCGGCCAGACGCAGAGGTGAGTCCGCCAGGGGTTCGAGCGCGAGGTAGGCGGGGAGGTTGTTCACACCATTGGCACCCAGCGCCCCCACCGCTGACAGACGCAGCAGCGCGACTGGGCCCTCGCCCTCGCCGGCAAGCACGCCCAGCGGTGTGGTGGTTCCCAAGGAGTGTGCCGTCTCGACGACCAGGAACAGACCCGACGCGAAGAGCATCAGGGGCACGGGGAGGACGCCCCACCGCAGCGCACTGGGACGCCTCCAGGCGAAGACCCCGACGATCACCACCGCAGCCACACATGCGGGGATCCACGGTTCCCCACCCATGAGGACCAGCATCGGCAGGAGCAGCGCAATGGTTGCCCCACAGATGCGGAACAGCAGGGGGTCGGGTGCCACGGGAGGCGGCTTCGGCGCGAACTCCCCTGAGACCTGACCACGGAAGAGGAGGAAGAGGAGCACCACCGGCACCACCGTGGCGACGAGGGCGGGCACCCACATGACTTCGACGAAACCGCGCACGCCCCCCTCCCCGAGTCGGTGCATGGCCAGGAGGTTCGTCAGGTTGGAGACCGGCAACCACAGCGAAGCCGTGTTCGCCAGCCACACGGTGGTCAGTGCGAAGGGGCGGGGTCGCACCCGTGCCTGCACGGCAAGGAGGACGACCACGGGCGTGAGGAGGACCGCTGTCGTGTCGAGGGAGAGGAAGGCCGTCGACAGGATCGCCAGCCCCACCACCAACAGCCACAGGACAACGGTGCGCCCGCGCGCCAGGAGAGCCACGCGGGAGGCGACCTGCACGAAGACACCGGCATTGGAGGCCAGCTCGGCCACCACGGTGACGGCGAGGGCGAAGAGCAGGACCGGCCAGACCCGTTCCCCGAGTCCAAGGAGTTCGGGAGTGGGCAGGAGGCCCGTCGTCCATGCGAGACCGCCCAGCAGGATGAGCACGAGACCCAGCAGACCGAGGCGCACCGCACCAGACTAGGCCCACGGGAGCAGGGGGCCGTCGGGGCAAGGCCGTGTGGGCACCACCGTGCGGGCAAAGCCTGCGCAGCCCCTCGCCCGTCGGTACATCCGCTCCCACACGCATCTAGGCTGGTCCCGTGACTGAACAGATCTCCCGCACCCCCTCCGACCTCGACGCGCGAGCCGACTCCTACGTCCGCGACGTCGCCCGCCTCAACCCACTGGCCGCGACGGACTGGGGGCTGCCGGGAGATCCCGGAACGCTGCCCGACTACTCCCCCGCCGGCCAGGAGGAGATGCTCGACCTCGCCCGCGCCCTCGTCACGGACGCGCAGCGGATCGCGCCTGCCGACGACGTCGACCGCATCACCGCCTCCGCGATCACCGAGAGCCTCGGCGCCGAGATCGACCTGGAGGAGGCGGACGAGTGGCTGGGCAGCGTCAACAACATCGCCTCCCCCATCCAGGACATCCGCATGAGCTTCGACCTCATGGAGAAGGAGTCCGCGCAGGACTGGGGCCAGGTCGCCCGCCGCCTGCACGCTGTGCCCGCCGCCCTGTCCGGCTACCAGGAGTCCCTGCGTCTGGCCGCCTCCCACGGCCGCATCGCCGCGCGCCGCCAGATCGGGATCGGCATCGAGCAGTCGCGCGGCCTGGCAGACAGTGGCAACTACTTCGCCGAACTGGCGGAGGAGGGGGTCGCCCTCGTCAACGGGGATGCCGCACTGGAGCGCGACCTGCGCGCGGGCGCCGCCGAGGCCGCCACCGCCTACGGGAAGCTGGCCGACATGCTCGCAGCGGAGCTCCTGGACGCTGCGCCCACCCGCGACGGCATCGGCCGCGAGCGCTACGCTCGTTTCTCGCGTGCCTCCATCGGGGCCGTCGTCGGCCTGGACGAGACCTATGAGTGGGGTCTCTCCCAGCTCGCCGAGATCGACGCCCAGCAGCGTGCCATCGCAACCGAGCTCTACGGCGCGGGCACCAGCGTGCGCGAGGCACTGGACCGCCTCAATGACGAACCCCCCCTGCAGCTCCACGGCACCGGGGAACTGCGCGAGTGGATGCAGGGCATCGCGGACCACGCCATCGCCGATCTCGATGGCACCCAGTTCGACATCCCCGCCCCCGCGCGGCGCATCGAATGCATGATCGCGCCCTCCCAGGACGGCGGCATCTACTACACGGGGCCCTCCCAGGACTTCTCACGCCCGGGCCGCATGTGGTGGGCGGTGCCCGAGGGGGAGACGACCTTCCACACGTGGCAGGAGCGCACCACCGTCTTCCACGAGGGCGTCCCCGGTCACCACCTGCAGATCTCCCAGGCCATTGCGGAGTCGGGGACCCTGAACCTCTACCGGCGCCTGGCCTCGTGGAACTCGGGGCACGGCGAGGGCTGGGCGCTCTACGCCGAGGGTCTCATGGCCGAGCTCGGCTACCAGGACGAGCCCGCCAACCGCATGGGTCTGCTGGACTCCATGCGGCTGCGTGCGGCACGGGTCGCCCTGGACATCGGCGTGCACCTGGGCAAGGAGCGCCCCGGGGGTGGCGGGGTGTGGGACCGCGACTTCGCGTGGTCCTTCCTCAAGGACAACGTCGCCATGGCCGACGGGTTCCTGGACTTCGAGCTCAACCGGTACCTGGGGTGGCCCGGACAGGCACCGTCCTACAAGGTCGGCCAGCGGCTCTGGGAGCAACTGCGCGCTGACTACCTGGACTGGGCCCCCGGGCACGGCCAGGAGGCGACGGCGAAGGCCTTCCACTCCAAAGCGCTCAGGCTGGGCAGCCTGCCCATGGCCACCCTGCGCGAGGCCGTGCTGTCGTGAGTCGGGGCGTCGCCACGCGCCTGGTCCTGGCCTCGAAGTCCCCGGCGCGCAGGGCCACCCTGGTCGCCGCCGGGATCACGCCGGAGGTCATCGTCTCCCATGTCGACGAGCTCGCTGTGCTGGCCGCCCTGCCGGGTGGCCGGGCATTCAGCGGTGGCACCACCACCCCTGCCGACGAGGTGCTCGCCCTGGCCACCGCCAAGTGCCGGGCCGTGGCGGAGGGACTGGAGGACGGGCGCCTCGAGCTGCCCACGCAGGCAGACAGCGAGCCGACCCGTCCTCTCGGGGCGTCGCTCGGCGCGCTCGTAGCTCCCGCCACCTCCCCCACCGGGGCATCCACCGGACCGCGCGTCGAGCGTCTGGTGGTCGTGGGCTGCGACTCCATGCTGGAGCTCGACGGGCGGATGCTCGGCAAGCCACACCGCCCCGAAGTCGCACGCGAACGCATCCGGGAGATGCGCAACCGCTCGGCTGTCCTGTGGACCGGCCACTTCGCGGTCGTCCTGGAACGTGCGGGCACGGGGGAGGTGGGCGGCGCCGACACAGGCACTGGTGCTGGCGCTGGCACCGGCCCGTGGTCACTCACCGGGGAGGTCGGAGCCTCGGCCTCCACGATCGTCCACTTCGGGGAGATGTCGGACGCGGAGATCGACGCCTACGTGGACTCCGGTGAGCCCCTCAAGGTCGCGGGATCCTTCACCGTCGACGGCCTGGGCGGGCCCTTCGTCACCGGCATTGAGGGGGACTACCACTCGGTGGTCGGACTGTCCCTGCCGCTGCTGCGTTCGATGCTCACCGAGGTCGGGGTGTTCTGGCCGGACCTGTGGGACCACCGGCGGGCCGCTGCTGCGCGTTGAGGAACCGCGGGCGCGCCGGGCTGAGAGCGGTCCCATCTTCCGTCTCAGCCAGTTCGTGGTCGACCCAAGGACGGGCACGGGAACTGACGTCAGGTTCATTGGCCCGACACGCCGCCACAGGAGCTCGCTCTTGTCATTGTTGATTAACAGACCTCGAGCGACGACAAACTTGTAGTCTCTGACTGTTGCCCGCCTGAGCAGGGAGATTTGACGATGGGACAGGATGCCACGAGACCCGGGCGCGGGAGGCCGCGCCGGGACGCCGTGTATGAGCGATTTGCCGCAGCCGTTACTGAGCTGGACAACTACGGTGGCCTACCCAAGCCCTACGAGGCACGACAGTTGTGGGATGATCTCTGGCACTTGGAGGCACACCACTCCACCGCAGTCGAGGGCAATACGCTCCTGCAGAGCGAAGTGGAGAAGCTCCTCACGCAAGGCCGCGCTGTCGGCTCGAAAGAACTCAAGGACTACATGGAGGTTCTCGGCTATGCCGAGGCAGCGCGCTGGGTCTACCAGCAGGCCGTGCAGCCGGAGGAGTGGGCGCACGATGATCTGGTGGTCATGTCAGAGATCCGACGCATTCACACCTTGGTCATGAGCAAGGTGTGGGAGGTCTCGCCGCATCCGGATGCGAGTCCTACGGAGTCGCCTGGCAGCTGGCGTCAACACGAGATCCAGATCTTCTCCGGCGGGATGAGGCCACCCACCTATCCTCTCGTGCCCGCAGAGATCAGCACGTGGGTTGATGAGGCCAATGCCCTTCACAGCGGAATCAGGACGGGAGCGATCACAGTTGCCGCAGTCCCCGAAGCCCTGGCAGCACTCCACAGCAGCTTTGAGCGCATTCACCCATTCATCGACGGCAATGGGAGGACTGGCCGACTCCTGTTGAACCTGCTCCTGATCCGCTTGAGATGGCCGCCTGCGATCATCAGGAAGGAGCAACGTCAGAAGTACCTCAGCGCCCTCGACAAGTCTGACAAGGGCGACGACGGTCCGCTGGCCGAGATCATCTGCCGTTCCGTGATCGACAACATGCATCACCTGATACCGAAGATCGCGGGACCGGCGAAGTTCGTTCCTCTCGAGGCGCTCGCCGACGAGGAGTTCAGTCTCGTCGCCCTCAAGCAGGCCGCCGCCCGGGGGCGTCTTGCGGCTGTCATCGGTCCTGACGGCCGCTACCGCTCCAGCCGAGAAGCCGTGGCGGCGTACAGGGAGTCGAAGTACGACAGGAGGACACGAGGCCGCGCGCCGCTCGAATGAGCTGGCAGGCTCCCATCACCGCCGTCAGAGGACCCCATTGTGTGGGACCCGCCGGGCCGAGGCGCGACCCCCGTCATAAAGTGTTCTCATGGATACGACAAAGGCTTGGGGCATCGGCCTCGCGACGGTGACGACCAGCGGCCAGACGCTCGACGTCTGGTACCCGGACCCCCATCTCGGGGAGTACTCGCAGGGCAAGGACGCTGAACTCCTGGAGAAGCTCACCCAACTGGAGCGCCAGGACCACGCACGCGCAATCCGCACCTCAGTGGTGACCTGCCAGGCCGATCTGGAGGACCAACCACAGTCCACGGCGGACGCCTACCTGCGCCTCCACCTGCTTTCCCACCGGCTGGTGCTGCCCAACACGGTCAACTTGGACGGCATCTTCTCCCGCCTGCCCAATGTCGTGTGGACCTCGGCAGGACCGTGCGCCGTGGAGGACTTCGAGGACACGCGCATGCGTCTGCGCCTCCACCTGGGCCATCCGGTCACCGTCATCGGCGTCGACAAGTTCCCCCCGATGGTGAACTACGTGATCCCCACCGGGGTGCGCATCGCTGACGGTGCCAAGGTTCGCCTGGGCGCCCACCTCGCCGAGGGCACGACCGTCATGCACGCGGCCTTCGTGAACTTCAATGCCGGCACACTGGGACGCTCCATGGTGGAGGGTCGCATTTCCCAGGGCGTCGTGGTGGGGGACGGCTCCGACGTGGGCGGCGGCGCCTCGACCATGGGTGTCCTCTCCGGTGGCGGACGCCAGCGCGTGCGACTGGGTGAGCGTTGCCTGCTCGGGGCCAACTCCGGTCTCGGCATCCCCCTGGGCAACGACTGCGTGGTGGAGGCCGGCCTCTACCTCACCGCAGGCACCAAGGTCGCCGTCCTCCCCGGCGGCGGTGTCGTCCCCGGTGAGAACGGGCTCTTCGCCGAGCCGCGCACCGTCTCCGCGCGCGACCTGGCGGGTGCCTCCAATGTGCTCTTCCGACGCAACTCCGTCTCCGGTCGGGTCGAGGCCCTGGCCCGTGGCGGGCACGGCATCGAACTCAACGACGCCCTCCACGCCACCAACTGACCCCGGGGCCAACACCCACACACCACACACAGGGGGCGGGCACGTCATCGACGTGCCCGCCCCTCCCGCGTGGTCCGAGTCAGCTCAGACTCGTGAGCCAGCGGTCGCCCTCGCACACGCATCGCCGGGTGAGGGCCTTCCTCGCACGCCATGTGACAGACGAGGTCCGCCCTCGTGCTCTGCGGGCGCGAGCGGAGCCGCCCTCGTACGCGGTCAACGCGGCCCAGAAGGTCCCCCGGCCCGCCTCAGCCCTCCGCGAATCGCGGGTTGCGCTGGCGCAGCGGGACGTAGTCGCGCTCGACCTCGCCGATGTAGACCTGACGCGGGCGCCCGATCTTCGTGGCCGGGTCCTGCGTCATCTCGCGGTACTGCGCGATCCAGCCGGGCAGGCGCCCGAGTGCGAACAACGGGGTGAACATCTTGGGCGGGAAGCCCATGGCCGAGTAGATCAGGCCCGTGTAGAAGTCGACGTTCGGGTAGAGCTTGCGCTCCTTGAAGTAGTCGTCGTTGAGGGCGATCTCCTCCAGCTGCATCGCGATGTCGAGGAGGTTGTCACGCCTGCCCAGGCGGTCCAGGACGTCGTGGGCGGTGTCCTTGACGATGGCTGCGCGCGGGTCGTAGTTCTTGTAGACGCGGTGCCCGAAGCCCATGAGGCGGGCACCCGACTCCTTGTTCTTCACCCGGTCCACGAAGGACTGCACCGAGGCACCCGAGTCGTTGATCTCGTGGAGCATCCGCAGCACGGCCTCGTTGGCACCGCCGTGGAGCGGGCCCGCCAGGGCACCGACCCCGGCCGCCACCGAGGCATAGAGGTTCGCCTGCGAGGACCCGACGAGGCGGACCGTGGACGTCGAGCAGTTCTGCTCGTGGTCGGCGTGCAGGATCAGCAGCATGTCGAGGGCGCGCACCAGCGCCGGGTCGATGTCGTAGGCCTGGTAGGGCATGCCGAAGGTCATGCGGATGAAGTCCTCGGTGAAGCCCCGCTGGGAGTCCGGGTACAGCAGTGGCAGACCCGCGGCCCTCTTCGCGATGTAGCTGATCATCGTGGGCAGTTTCGCGATGAGGAGCACCAGGGCCTCGTTGAGCTGGTCCGGGTCCCGAGGGTCCAGCGTGTCCTCGTAGTAGGTCGCCAGACCGGCCACGCCCGCCTGCAGGATCGCCATGGGGTGACCGTTGTGGGGGAAGGCCGTGAAGAAGGCCTTGAAGTCCTCGTGGAGGAGGCGGTGACGCTGGATGCTGCGGATGAAGCTCTCCAGGGTCGCGGCATCGGGCAGCTCCCCGTAGATCAGCAGGTAGGCAACCTCCAGGAAGCTGGAGTTCTTCGCCAACTGGTCGATGGGGTAGCCCCGGTAGCGCAGGATCCCGGCATCGCCGTCGATGTACGTGATCGCCGACTCGCAGGACCCGGTGTTCGTGTAGCCGGGGTCCAGGGTGACGACATCGGCCTGGGCCATGACCTTGCCGATGCGCACGCCGTCGGTCCCGACGGTGGCGCGGACGCGGGGCAGCTCCACCTTCGCGTCCCCGACGACCAACAGTCCGTCCGGGGCAGTCCCGGATGCGCCGGTCGTGGAGGTCGCGGATGTGGTTGCCTCGTCCGTGGAGGGGGAGTCCTTCGCGTCGGCGCTGGTCGTGGACTTGGGGCTCATCGGGTGTCGACCTCCTGGTGGGTGGTTCACTCTCCGCTTCGAGAGTGGGACTCTCGTCCCAACTGTAGTACCGGCAGGTCTCTCGTGCTCAAGATTCTCGGGCCGCCAGGGAGAGGCGTTCCGCGGCCGTTCCGATGCGTTCGTCCGTGGCCGTCAGGGCGATGCGGACGCGACCGCGGCCTGCCTCCCCGTAGAAGTCGCCGGGGGCCACCAGGATGCCGAGTCGGGCGAACCGGTCGACCAGCGCCCAGGAGTCGGGGGCGGTGGCAGCAGGATCGCGGACCCACAGGTACAGCCCCGCCACCGACTGCGGGTCCTGCTCCAGACCGGCTGCGGCGATCGCCGCCAGGAGCAGCTCGCGACGGCGTCGGTAGCGGCGCCTCTGGGCGTCCACGTGCTCGGTGTCGACCAGTGCGGCCGCCATCGCGTGCTGGACGGGGGCGGGGACCATCATGCCCGAGTGCTTGCGGACCTGGACGACCGGTCGGACCAAGTCGGGGTCACCCAGCAGCAGGGCCGCCCGGTAGCCGGCCATGTTGGACTGCTTCGACAGGGAGTAGAGCACGAGGATGCCGCGTGGGTCGCCCTCGCAGACGTCCTCGTCGAGCAGGCTGGGGACGCCCTCGTCGACGAAGGGCACCTCCCAGGGGAGGGCCGCATAGCACTCGTCGGAGGCCAGGACGGCTCCGTGCTCGCGCGCCCAGGCGAGTGCGGTGCGCAGCTGTCCGCGGGTGAGGACGTGGCCGTCGGGGTTGCCCGGGGAGTTCAGCCACACCAGCGTGGCATCGGGCCAGGTGTCGGGGCGGGTGGGGTCCACGGGCACCGGGGTGCCGCCCGCCAGACGCGCACCGACGTCGTAGGTGGGATAGGCGACCTCGGGGACCAGCACGGTGTCGCCGGGGCGCACGCCCAGGAGGGTCGGCAGCCAGGCGACGGCCTCCTTGGAGCCGATCGTCGGGATGACGCCGTCCATGCCCACGTCGACCATCCCGCGCGAGGCGCTCCACCGGAGGATCGCCCGGCGCACCTCCTCGGTGCCGATCACCGTCGGGTAGCCCGGGGCGTCGGAGGCCTCGGCGAGTGCCGCGCGGATGAACTCCGGGGTCGGGTCCACGGGGGTGCCCACCGAGAGATCGCAGATGCCGTCCTCGTGGGACGACGCGAGTCGTTTGGCGGGGACCAACAGGTCCCACGGGAAGTCCGGCAGTCCGAGCGTGCGCGGCAGGTCAGCCACGGTCCCTCCTGGGGGTCAGGTGTCAGGGATGTCCGACGGCGGCGTGCCNGCCGGGTCGATGTCGTAGGCCTGGTAGGGCATGCCGAAGGTCATGCGGATGAAGTCCTCGGTGAAGCCCCGCTGGGAGTCCGGGTACAGCAGTGGCAGACCCGCGGCCCTCTTCGCGATGTAGCTGATCATCGTGGGCAGTTTCGCGATGAGGAGCACCAGGGCCTCGTTGAGCTGGTCCGGGTCCCGAGGGTCCAGCGTGTCCTCGTAGTAGGTCGCCAGACCGGCCACGCCCGCCTGCAGGATCGCCATGGGGTGACCGTTGTGGGGGAAGGCCGTGAAGAAGGCCTTGAAGTCCTCGTGGAGGAGGCGGTGACGCTGGATGCTGCGGATGAAGCTCTCCAGGGTCGCGGCATCGGGCAGCTCCCCGTAGATCAGCAGGTAGGCAACCTCCAGGAAGCTGGAGTTCTTCGCCAACTGGTCGATGGGGTAGCCCCGGTAGCGCAGGATCCCGGCATCGCCGTCGATGTACGTGATCGCCGACTCGCAGGACCCGGTGTTCGTGTAGCCGGGGTCCAGGGTGACGACATCGGCCTGGGCCATGACCTTGCCGATGCGCACGCCGTCGGTCCCGACGGTGGCGCGGACGCGGGGCAGCTCCACCTTCGCGTCCCCGACGACCAACAGTCCGTCCGGGGCAGTCCCGGATGCGCCGGTCGTGGAGGTCGCGGATGTGGTTGCCTCGTCCGTGGAGGGGGAGTCCTTCGCGTCGGCGCTGGTCGTGGACTTGGGGCTCATCGGGTGTCGACCTCCTGGTGGGTGGTTCACTCTCCGCTTCGAGAGTGGGACTCTCGTCCCAACTGTAGTACCGGCAGGTCTCTCGTGCTCAAGATTCTCGGGCCGCCAGGGAGAGGCGTTCCGCGGCCGTTCCGATGCGTTCGTCCGTGGCCGTCAGGGCGATGCGGACGCGACCGCGGCCTGCCTCCCCGTAGAAGTCGCCGGGGGCCACCAGGATGCCGAGTCGGGCGAACCGGTCGACCAGCGCCCAGGAGTCGGGGGCGGTGGCAGCAGGATCGCGGACCCACAGGTACAGCCCCGCCACCGACTGCGGGTCCTGCTCCAGACCGGCTGCGGCGATCGCCGCCAGGAGCAGCTCGCGACGGCGTCGGTAGCGGCGCCTCTGGGCGTCCACGTGCTCGGTGTCGACCAGTGCGGCCGCCATCGCGTGCTGGACGGGGGCGGGGACCATCATGCCCGAGTGCTTGCGGACCTGGACGACCGGTCGGACCAAGTCGGGGTCACCCAGCAGCAGGGCCGCCCGGTAGCCGGCCATGTTGGACTGCTTCGACAGGGAGTAGAGCACGAGGATGCCGCGTGGGTCGCCCTCGCAGACGTCCTCGTCGAGCAGGCTGGGGACGCCCTCGTCGACGAAGGGCACCTCCCAGGGGAGGGCCGCATAGCACTCGTCGGAGGCCAGGACGGCTCCGTGCTCGCGCGCCCAGGCGAGTGCGGTGCGCAGCTGTCCGCGGGTGAGGACGTGGCCGTCGGGGTTGCCCGGGGAGTTCAGCCACACCAGCGTGGCATCGGGCCAGGTGTCGGGGCGGGTGGGGTCCACGGGCACCGGGGTGCCGCCCGCCAGACGCGCACCGACGTCGTAGGTGGGATAGGCGACCTCGGGGACCAGCACGGTGTCGCCGGGGCGCACGCCCAGGAGGGTCGGCAGCCAGGCGACGGCCTCCTTGGAGCCGATCGTCGGGATGACGCCGTCCATGCCCACGTCGACCATCCCGCGCGAGGCGCTCCACCGGAGGATCGCCCGGCGCACCTCCTCGGTGCCGATCACCGTCGGGTAGCCCGGGGCGTCGGAGGCCTCGGCGAGTGCCGCGCGGATGAACTCCGGGGTCGGGTCCACGGGGGTGCCCACCGAGAGATCGCAGATGCCGTCCTCGTGGGACGACGCGAGTCGTTTGGCGGGGACCAACAGGTCCCACGGGAAGTCCGGCAGTCCGAGCGTGCGCGGCAGGTCAGCCACGGTCCCTCCTGGGGGTCAGGTGTCAGGGATGTCCGACGGCGGCGTGCCACCGGAACAGGAGCGGGGCGGGGCAGGGCTGGGCACTGCCGCCGTGGATCGGGGCGGTGCCGCCACGGACGAGGGCGACCCCCTCCCCACGGATCTGACCGTGCGGGGTAGAGGGCCGGGGCCGATCCGGGCGGCTCGGCGTCAGCCGCCGATGGAGTCCAGGTACTCCTGGTTCTGGGGCGGCAGGGCGGCGATCATCGGGTCGTCGAAGTCCTGGACGCCGGCGCGCTGGGCACCACCGGGAGAGCCCAGGTCCTTGAAGAACTCCACATTGGCGCGGTAGTAGTCGGACCACTCCGAGGGGACGTCGTCCTCGTAGAAGATGGCCTCGGTGGGGCACACCGGCTCGCACGCCCCGCAGTCCACGCACTCCTCGGGGTGGATGTACAGCGATCGCTTGCCCTCGTAGATGCAGTCCACGGGGCACTCGTCGACGCATGCGCGGTCCTTGACGTCCACGCAGGGCTGCGCGATGACGTAGGTCATGGGTCTCCTCCTGTCAGTCGGTGCATGCGCACCGGTGGCTGCCGGTGCTGGCGCCGGTCCGCCCTGCCGGGCGGTGGCATCCCGCGTCGGAGCATGCACGGCGCGGGATCAACTGCACCTATTATCGCCCACATGGCGACGCCCACGACAGCAGGAGGTCCTCATGCACACGGGCGTGAGGAGTTGAACACCGGCAGCACCCCGGAAGGTGCAGGGTCCGGTGGGGTTGGGGGTGTGGAGGTGACCGGGACCTCGGTGGACCCGGATGACTCCGGGAACTTCGGCGCGCCAGCGGACGGGGACGTCCATCTCCCCCGGGCGCTGCCGCCACTCCCGTGGCTCTCCTGGGAGCCGGGCACCCGCGTGGTCGTGCGCTACCGGCTGGCCGACGGGCTCCACGACGCCCTGGGCGATCTGCTGGAGGTCGCCGCCGATCACGTCACGGTGCGCACCCGGCGCGGCGACATCCGTGTCGAGGCCTCGACCATGGTCACCGGAAAGAGGGTCCCACCGCCCGTCCGCTGACCCCTCTCCCGCGAAGACGATATGGGGGTGGGGGTGGTCTGAGGTTGGGTCTTGTGGCCTGGGGCCTTCCCTGTGCAACGTGGTTCAGTGCCCTGGTTGGGGTGCAGTGCCACGGTTTCGTGGATCGCCCTCGCCCGTGGGTGGGGGTGCCGACATGCGATTCAGGGGAGGCCCCAGGTGTTGTCAGATGCTACGTGTATTGGGTTGGATGTTCACGCTCGCAGTGTTCGAGCAGCAGCGATTGATCCCCTCTCGGGTGTGATCCGGGAGGCTGCGTTGGGGGGTGGGGACGGGGAGGTCCTCGACTTCATTGCGCGTGTGGGTGACGCCCGGGGGGTGCGGGTGGCCTATGAGGCCGGGCCGACCGGTTTCCACCTGGCACGGACCCTGGAGGGGGAGGGCATTGAGTGTGTGGTGGCGGCCCCCTCGAAACTGTTGCGTGCCAGTGGAGACCGCATCAAGACGGACCGTCGTGATGCCCTCCACCTGGCCCAGATGCTCGCGGCGGGCCAAGTGGTGGGAGTGCGTGTCCCCACCGTGGAGGAGGAGTCCGCCCGGGACCTGGTGCGTGCTCGTGATGACGTGCGCCGTGAACTCATGGCCGCTCGTCATCGTCTCTCCAAGCTGCTCCTGCGTCGGGGTTTCCTCTATGAGGGCAAGACCACGTGGGGTGTGGCTCACCGGGCGTGGCTGGGCACGATCCGCCGGGAGGGACTGGCTGGGGCGGGGTGGGCGACCTTGCAGACCTTTGATGAGTCCTGGGAGACGGTCTGTGCTCTGGAGGCCAGGAGGGGGCGCCTCGATGAGGGCATCGCCCGCCTGGCTGAGGAGTCCTCCTTCGCTGGAGCGGTGAAGCGACTGTCCTGCCTGCGCGGCATCTCCACCCTCACAGCGGTGGGCCTGGCTGTGGAGGTGGGTGACTGGCAGCGTTTCACCCCCACCAGCATCGGCTCCTACCTGGGGTTGGTCCCCAGTGAGCACTCCTCGGGGTCCACCCGCCACCAAGGCGGCCTCACCCGCACCGGGAACGCGCATGCGCGCAGGCTCCTGGTGGAGGCCGCCTGGCACCACCTGCCCACCTACCATCCATCTGCCACCTTGCAGGCACGCTGGGACAAGGCCCCCCGAGCAGTCGCAGACCACGCCGGGCGCGGCAACCGTCGACTCCACAAGCGATGGCTGGGATTCAAGGCCCGCAAGAAGACTCCCACGGTCGCCAACTGCGCCATCGCGCGTGAACTGGCCGGATGGTGTCAGGTGCTGGTCACCATGGACGCCTGAGCCCCACAGTCTCGTCGAGGCCGGCCCCTGAGGGAGTGGGGCAGTGTGTCGGAGAGGGAAACCACCGATGCGGACATGGGCACCCACCCGGGCACGCCCGTCTCGAAGACCGCAGTGAACCCCTCTTCCGCCGGAACACCGTCATGCGGCACCAACCCGCGAATATCAGAGTGACCACACCGTCCACCAACGGACACACCCCACCCCCACAAGGCCCCACCCCGACGACCGAGGCGCCGCCCCACAACCAGTGCCGGGCGGCGCCTCACCATGCCCACTTGACAGCACACACCCCCATATCAGTCCGCTCTGTTCCACCCTCGAAGTCCGCACTGTTCGGACCTCGAGGTCCGCTCCGTCGTGCACTCGAAGTCCGCTCTGCTCTGCAGACGAAGTCCGCCCTCGTCCACGGCTCACATGAACTGAACCGGGACGGGAGCGGACTTCGATGACGGAACTGAGCGGACCTCACACCGAGAACTGAGCGGACCTCGGCGTGAGGCGGGCCTGAAGTGCGGTGTCAGCGCTGCATGCGACGCTCGCGGGCGGCGATCTTGAAGCGCTCCTGGGAGTCCAGGGTCACCTTGCGCACGCGCACGGACTCGGGCGTCACCTCGACGCACTCGTCATTGGCGGCGAACTCCAGGGACTCCTCCAGGGTCAGCTTGCGTGAGGGCGTCAGCGACTCGTACACGTCGGCCGTGGCCGAGCGGGTGTTCGTCTGCTTCTTCTCACGCGTGATGTTGACGTCCATGTCCTCGCCGCGCGGGTTCTCGCCCACGACCTGGCCCTCGTAGACCTCCGAGCCGGGCTCGACGATGAACGTGCCACGCTCCTGCAGGTTGATCATCGCGTAGGGGGTGGCCTGACCGGCGCGGTCGGAGACCAGCGAGCCGGTGAGGCGCTGCTCGATGGTGCCCAACCACGGCTCGTAGCCCTCGGCGATGGAGGAGGCGATACCGGTGCCGCGCGTCTCGGTGAGGAACCGGGTGCGGAACCCGATGAGTCCGCGGGCGGGCACGATGAACTCCAGGCGGATCCAACCCGATCCGTGGTTCGCCATGGACTCCATGCGGCCCTTGCGCTGGGCCATGAGCTGCGTGATCGCGCCGAGGTGCTCCTCGGGGATGTCGATGGTCATGCGCTCCATCGGCTCGCAGGTCTTGCCGTCGATCTCCTTGGTGACCACCTGCGGCTTGCCGACGGTCAGCTCGAAGCCCTCGCGGCGCATCTGCTCGACGAGGATGGCCAGTGCCAGCTCGCCGCGGCCCTGGACCTCCCAGGCGTCGGGACGCTCGGTGGCCAGCACACGGATGGAGACGTTGCCTATCAGTTCGCGGTCGAGGCGGTCCTTGACCTGGCGGGCCGTGACCTTCGCACCCTTGACGCGACCCGCCATGGGCGAGGTGTTGATGCCGATGGTCAGGGAGATCGCCGGGTCGTCCACGGTGATGAGGGGCAGGGGACGCGGGTCGTCGAGGTCCACCAGGGACTCACCGATGGTGATGTCCTCGATGCCGGCCGCTGCGACGATGTCGCCCGGGTCAGCCGAGTCGGTGGGGACACGCTCCAGGCCCTCGGTGCGCAGCAGCTCGGTGACGCGCACGGGCTTGATCGTGCCGTCATGGCGGGCCAGGCCCACGTTCTCACCCTTGCGGAGTGTCCCGTTGTGGATCCGCAGCAGCGCGAGGCGTCCGAGGAACGGGGAGGCGTCGAGGTTCGTGACGTGTGCCTGCAGCGGCGCGCCCTCCTCGTAGGAGGGTCCGGGGATCCGCTTGAGGATCGTCTCGAAGAGCGGCTCCAGGTCCTCGGTCGGGAGGTTCCCGTTGCCGGGGTTCGTCAGGGAGGACTTCCCGGCCTTCGCGGAGGCATAGATGATCGGGACGTCGAGGAGCGAGTCGACGTCGGTCTCGACGCCCTCGTTCATGAGGTCCTCGCCCAGGGAGAGCAGCAGGTCGGTGGTCTCGGAGACGACCTCCTCGATGCGGGAGTCGGGGCGGTCGACCTTGTTGACGACGACCACGACGGGCAGCTTGGCCTGCAGGGCCTTGCGGAGCACGAAACGGGTCTGGGGCAGGGGCCCCTCGGAGGCGTCGACCATCAGGACCACGCCGTCGACCATGGACAGGCCGCGCTCCACCTCGCCACCGAAGTCAGCGTGCCCGGGGGTGTCGATGACGTTGATCACCACGCCACCCTCCAGGCCCAGCTTCTGGGCGGAGGGACCGCGGTAGTGGACCGCAGTGTTCTTGGCGAGGATGGTGATGCCCTTCTCACGCTCCAGATCGCCGGAGTCCATGACACGCTCGCCGGTCTTCTCGACCGTGTCACGCTCGGAGAAGGCACCGGACTGCCACAGCATGGCGTCCACCAGCGTCGTCTTGCCATGGTCGACATGGGCGACGATGGCAACATTGCGCAGATCAGGGCGCACCGACATGAAGGACTCCTCGGGATTGGGCGGGCCCGCGCACCGCGGGTGATCACTCGGGGGGCGACCATCCACCAGGAGGTGGCGGGCGGCGGCGTCGGGCCGTGGGCGGGACGCGCGCACATTCAGGGCACAAGCGTATCCGTTCCCGGGGTGGGACTGACAGTGGGGGGCGTGCGAGATCTGACACGCCGAGGTCCGGGCAGCCCCCGTCGCGGCCGTCCGGGGTCCGGGAGGCGCCGTGTCGTGGCGCATCCCCTCCCGCATTGACGAGGGCGGGCGCGCTCGGACGGGCACGACCTGGAGCACGGCGTCGGTGGGTGTCGGCTGATCCGTGTGTGGGCTCGGGAGCTGGGAGCGACCACCACGCGCCCACGAGGGCGTCCGACGCACACGCCGTCGCTGCTCCCGAACCCCCAGGCCAGCCACCTGTGGATTCGACCGCCGGAGGCACCCACAGTCCACACACCAACCACCGGTGGGCTCGACCGCCGGAGGCGCCCACGACCCGCATCCCGGGCGTCCAACCCACACCCCGTCGCCAGTGATCGCCACCTACACTTGCTCCGATGAAGCGCACCATCACCTTCCGCTCCCGCTGGGGACGCATCGGCACCCTGGTCGTGGCCGGACTGGCCCTGCTCCTCGAGATCACGGTGCTGGTCCAGGAGGGCTGGAGGTCCGCCCTCGTCGGCCTGCCCCTACCGCTGGCCGTCGTGGCGCTCTGCGCATGGTTGTGGTGGTGGCCGCGACTGGTCACCGCGCCCGCCGGTGTCGTGGTGCGCAACCACTTCCGGGAGGTGTGGATCCCGTGGGGTCACCTCGAGGATGCGCGCACCCGGCTCGGACTGCGCCTCGTGGCCGACGGACATGAGTTCGTCAGTGCAGCTCCTCCTGAGCGCGGCGGCTTCTCGGCGTCACGCAGGCGCAACGCCGCTCCGGACCTGCCGGACCTGGACGACACGGAGACCGTGCACCACGAGGTCGACGCGCAGCCCGAGGGCGCGGCCCGGCTGGTGCTGGAGGAGCGTGAGCTCGCCCTTCATCCCGAACAGCGTCCGCGCCTGTCCACCGCCCAGCAGGAGAAGGTCTCCGAGCTGCTGGCGGCCTCTCCGATCCCCGATCGCCTGGATGCCGGGTTCCCCCCGGAGGTCCGGGTGAAGTGGACGCCGCTGCCGGCCCTGGTCGTGGGCGCGGTGTTCGTGCTCGCGGTGCTGTCCTTCTCCTGAGCGGGGACGGGGACCGGACGGGGACGACTGGAACGCACACCGACCCGGGACCCGGACGTGTCTCGTGCGCGCGCTGAGATTCAGGGACCTGTGCCCGCGGGACCGGCACCCATCACTGAATCTGGAAGAGCCACCGGAGCCCGGGAACACCCGCCTTCATCGCCAACCCCCGTGACCTGCGAGGACGCCGAGGATCGCTCGGCGAGCGTCGAACGTGCGCGCGCCAGCGCACTGAGATTCAGGGACCTGTGCCCGCAGGACCGGCACCCATCACTGAATCTGGTGGAGCCACCGGAGCCCGGGAACACCCGCCTTCATCGCCAACCGCCGTGACCTGCGAGGACGCCGAGGATCGCTCGGCGAGCGTCGAACGTGCGCGCGCCAGCGCACTGAGATTCAGTCTGACGTGCCCACCGAACTGGCACGGGTCACTGAAAACGCGGGGCAACGCCGCCACGAGATCCACGGCCAGCTCCAGGATCCACGATCCAGGGTCAGACACCGGGGTATGCCCGTGGGTCTCATGGTGGACCCGGTACCTCACCACCAACCGGGTGTGTGACCCGGCATCCCGCTGACGGCCACCGATGGAAGGACTCGCCGAGGTCGCACCTGAACACGCGGAGAAGGCCTGCCTCGCGGGTCGGACGAGGCACGCGACTCAATGCCTCAACTCCATCAGGGCAGGGCGGGGAAGAGCGGACTTCGCCGTCAGAACAGAGCGGACCTCATGGTCCGAACAGAGCGGACCTCATGGTCCGAGCAGAGCGGACCTCATGGTCCGAACAGAGCGGACTTCGCGGGGGAGAAAGGGAGGGGCCCCGGGGAGCTAGCTCCCCGGGGCCCCTGCCTGATGCGAGATCACATCAGAGGACGTGGCTCACTTGGTGAAGCCGATGTCCTCCGCGCGGACCGTCTGCATGCCGAAGGCGCCGTAGTTGGCGAGGTTCGACGGGACAGCGGTCATTTCGAGGCGACGGTAGATCGGGATCGTCATGACGGCGTCCCAGATCGCCTTGTCGGCCTGGTTGGTGAGCTCCACGCGCTTGTCGTGGTCGGGCTCGGTGTCGATCTGGGGGATGAGCTCCTTGACGGTCTCGTCGCAGTAGCGGGAGTAGTTCATGCCACCGTTCTGGGCCAGGGAGTTGTCGCAGCCGTAGATCTGGCCGACGTTCGCCATCGGGTAGGGCGTGCCCTGCCAGGTGAACGTGGTCACGCCGAACTTGCCGCCCGGGACGGTGTCGGAGAAGAAGGCATCGGAGTCGACATTGTTGATGTTGACCTTGACGCCGATCTCCTTCATCTGCGCCTGGAGCAGCTCACCCTCGTTCTTGGAGGTGGGGACGTCAGGCATCATGGCGTAGTCGAACTCCAGCGTCTTGCCGTCCTTCTCCCGGTACCCGGAGGTCTCGTTGAGCGTCCAGCCCAGGGCGTCCAGGTCGGAACCGGCCGTCTCGGGGTTGTAGGCGTAGTCGCCGGAGTTGTCCTGGTAGCCGTCCTGGCCGGGCATGAAGAAGTGGTTGCCCATCATCAGCTCGGAGGGGACCAGGTCGGGGATCCCGGCCAGGTCGGAGTTGGCGATGGACTCGCGGTCGATGCCCTTGTTGATGGCCTGACGGACCTTGACGTCCTGGAGGACACCGGACTCGGAGTTCACGGTGAAGTGACGCCACTGCAGACCACCGGCGCGGCGGATCTCAGCGTCAGAACGGGTGCTGGCCTGCTGGTACTGGTCGCCGTTGATGATGCCGTTGAGCTCATCGACCTCGGAGTTCGCGAAGGCGGAAGCCGCAGCGGCCGCGTCCATGGCGCGGAAGCTCACGGTGTCCAGCATGGGCTTGTCGCCCCACCAGTCGGGGTTCGGGACCAGCTTCACGACCTGCTGGGCCGTGTCGACGGAATCGATGATGTAGGGACCAGCACCCCAGTCGTTGTTGTAGTCCTTCCAGCCCTCGTTGAAGGTCTTGGCGTCCTTCATGGACTCCTTGGGGAAGACACCGGAGATGACGCCCGACCAGTCCGGGTAGGAGGACTTGAAGGTGATGACCACCTGGTTGTCCTCGTCACCCTTCTCGATGGAGGCGATCTGGTTCCAGCCGTCGGTGGAGCCGCAGTAGAAGTCCGCGTCCTCGCCGTTGCAGGCCTTCCAGTTGGACTGGTAGTCCTCCCAGTCGATCGCGCGCCCGGAGTTCCACTTGGAATCGGGGTTGAGAGTCAGCGTGATGACCTGGCCCTTGCCGTCGGTGGGATCCTGCGCATCGATCTTCTCGATGTACTCGGGGTTCGGCTCGTAGGTGCCGTCCGCGTTGTAGATCAGGTTCGCAGGCTCGATGAAGCCGTTGATGCGGTTCAGGTCGACCGAGGTGCCCTCCTGCTGGAGGTAGTTCCAGTTGGTCGGCATCGACGTGATCGTCAGCCGCAGGTCGCCTCCCTGCTGCAGGGCATCGCGCGGCTGGATGTTGAGATCGGACAGTGCCAGTTCCGATGCGGAACCCGACTGACCGGACTGCCCGGACTGGCTGGATCCGCCGGCACAGCCGGTGAGCGCCAGCGCCGCAACGGCGCCGACGGCTGCAAGGGCACGAGAAGTGTGCCGCATTGTGATACCTCCATGGGATTGGTTCGGTGGATCCGTGCCTCGGCCGATGGCCTCAGGCGGACCCGTTGTTCAAGGATAGGTCAAGCAGTCACCCGTTTCGCCACCCGATCCGGTACCGCCGACTCTTCGCGACCGAATCGCAACAAGCCGTCACCGAACCGTGACGTGGGTCACCGGGGCCGCAGTTCCCGTCCGAGAAGATCAGAAGACGTGCAGTGACTCGGCATAGTGGCAGGCCACCAGGTTGGCTGCCTGGTCCGAGCGCACCTTCAGCTCCGGGTCCTCGTCGATGCACTTCTGCTGCTCCGCCGGACTCAGGGTGAGGAACTTCGGGCAGCGTGTGCGGAAGCGGCACCCCGAGGGCGGGTTCGCCGGGGAGGGGAGATCACCCTGGAGGAGGATGCGCCTGCGCGCACGCTCCTTGGCCGGATCCGGGATGGGGATCGCGGAGAGCAGTGCCTGGGTGTAGGGGTGGCTGGGGTGGTCGAAGACCTCCTCCACGTCACCGATCTCGACCAACTTGCCCAGGTACATGACCGCCACCCGGTCCGCGATGTGGCGGATGACGGACAGGTCGTGGGCCACGAACAGGTAGGACAGTCCCAGCTTCGTCTTGAGTTCATCGAGCAGGTTGATGACGCCTGCCTGGATCGAGACGTCCAGCGCGGAGACCGGTTCGTCGAGCACCAGCAGCTTGGGCTCCAGGGCCAGGGCGCGGGCGATGCCGACGCGCTGGCGCTGGCCACCGGAGAAGTGGCGGGGGTAGCGGTTGAGGTGGGCCGCCTCCAGACCGACCAGCTCGATGAGCTCACGCACGCGCTCGTCGACCTGCTTCCTCGAGTAGCCGTTGTACTTGAGGGGCTCGGCGATGATGTCGAAGATCGGCATGCGCGGGTCCAGGGAGGCCATCGGGTCCTGGAAGACGACCTGCAGGTCACGACGGGTCTCCACCCGGTCGCGTCGGCTCATGGAACCGGTGTCCCTGCCCAGGACGACAACGCGACCGTTCTCGGGGGCCTTGAGCTCGAGGATCTCCAGCAGGGTGGTGGTCTTGCCCGATCCGGACTCCCCCACAAGCCCCAGGGTCTCCCCGGCCCGGATCTCGAAGGAGATGCCGTCGACGGCGTGGACGGTGCCCACGCGGCGCTTGAACACCGCGCCCTTGGTCAGAGGGAACGTCTTCACGAGGTCCTCGACGGAGAGGACGACCTCGCGGTCCTCGCGGTTCCTGCGCCCCACCATCCGGTCGATGTGGGCGGGGATCGGGTACATGTCCGCGAAACTCAGGTGTTCGCGCGCGATGTCCCCGGATCGCACACATGCGGCGAAGTGGGGTTCCTCCACGTCGGTGACCTCGGTGGGGTTCTCACTCGTGTCGTGGTAGGAGTCGGTGGGCACCAGGGCGGGCTCGGCAGCCCGGCAGGCGTCCACCGCCATCGGACAGCGCGGGGCGAAGGGGCAGCCGGTGGGGAGGGCCAGCATGGAGGGCGGGTTGCCCTCCAGGGTGGCGAGGGCGTCCTCGGAGGTCTGGTCGGGTCGGGGGAGCGCACCGAGCAGACCGATGGTGTAGGGCATGCGGGAGCCGTAGAAGATGTCCTCGACGCTGCCACGTTCCACCACGCGCCCGGCATACATGACGGCGACCTTGTCGGCCAGGCCCGCCACGACGCCGAGGTCGTGGGTGATCATGATGACGGCGGCGCCCGTCTCCTCCTGGGCGGTCTTGAGCAGCTCCAGGATCTGGGCCTGGATGGTGACGTCCAGGGCGGTCGTCGGCTCGTCGCAGATGATGAGGTCCGGGTCGTTGGCGATGGCCATCGCGATCATTGCGCGTTGGCGCATGCCACCGGAGAACTCGTGCGGGAAGGACTTGAAACGGACCTCCGGATTGGGGATGCCGACCTTGCGCAGCAGCTCGATCGCGCGCGAACTCGCCTCCTGGTCGGAGTACCTGGTGTGGACGCGCAGTGCCTCCACCAGCTGGTCACCGATCGTGTAGACGGGGGTCAGTGCGGAGAGCGGGTCCTGGAACACCATCGCCACCTTGCGGCCACGGATCCGGGACATGTACCCGTCGGAGCGCCCCAGCAGTTCCACGCCGTGCAGCTTGACGGATCCCTCCACCTTCGCGGAGTCGTCCAGCAGTCCCATCACCGACATGGAGGTCACGGACTTGCCCGACCCCGACTCGCCGACGATGCCGAGCACCTCACCTGCACCGAGTGTGAAGGAGACGCCTCGCACCGCATGCACGTCGCCGTCCTCGGACGGGAAGGTGACCTGGAGGTCCTCGACCTCCAGGACCGGCACACCGGGTGTGCGGGTGGGCAGGTCCGAGTCGTCACGCTGGTGGCGCCCCCGTGACGGGGCGGGAGTGGTGGATGCGGTGGTCGTGGGATCGGCGCTCACCGGTCGCCTCCTGTGGTCGACGCGGGCTTGGCAGCCATGTGGTGCACGAGGGCGGGGCCGCCGGGATTGGTCATGGGGAGGTGGTTCATGCCCGGCCTCCCGAGTTGGAGGAGGGATCCAGCGCGTCGCGCAGTCCGTCACCCATGAAGTTGATGAAGACCAGCATGAGGGTCAGGACCGTGGCGGGCGCCAGGAAGGCCCAGGGGAAGGAGGTCGCCATCGTCTGGCCGGCGGCCAGCAGCGTGCCCAGTGATGTCTCCGGGGACTGCACACCGAAACCGAAGTAGGACAGCACGGTCTCCGACATGACCGCGGCGACCACGCCGAGCGTCGCATCGATGATCAGGTAGGAGGAGACGTTGGGGATGATGTGGCGGACGATGATCGTCCACGACGGGACCGACATGTACTTCGCGGCCCGCACGTAGTCGAGGCTGATCACCGACAGCGTCATGGAGCGGATCACGCGCGCCGTCAGCATCCATCCGAAGGCCGACAGCAGGAAGATGAACATCGCCGTGGATCCCCTGGACCCGCTGAAACGCTGGGTGATGATGGCGATGAGCAGGAAGGAGGGGATCACCAGCATGAGGTCGATGACCCACAGGATCGCCTTGTCGACGACCTTGCCGAAGTAGGCGGCGGCCGAGCCGACCAGGGCTGCGACCACGGTCTGGATGGCCGCGACGGCCAGCCCGATGACCAGGGACTTGCGCAGGCCCTCCACCGTCATGGCGTAGATGTCGCGCCCGTTCTGGGAGGTCCCGAACCAGTGTTCGGCCGAGGGTGCCTGCAGGAAGGCGTGGGAGTCGACCTGCGTGTAGTCCCACTTGCCGATCACGTTCCCGAAGAGCGCGAAGAGGACCACCAGGACGAAACCGACCAGGCCGACCACGGCGGAGCGGTTGCGCAGGAACCTGCGTGAGACGAGTTGGCGCCGGTTGAGTCGCTGGGGCGCGACGGCCGGGTCGTGGGGTGCCATTGGGTCAGTTGCGGCGACATTGACGCCGGTACTGGGTGTGTGGGTGTCCGCCATGATGTGGTCCTCCCTCTCAGCTCACACGCACGCGCGGGTCGACCGCGACGGTGAATACGTCGGAGAGCATCAACCCGAAGAAGGTGCAGGCCGCGGAGAATGCGACCACAGCGACCGTGCCGTTGATGTCCTGCCCGGTGATGGACGTGACGGAGTAGATGCCCATGCCGTGCCAGCTGTAGACCTGCTCGGTGATGGCGGCACCCGTGAAGAGCCCGGCGATGACGAAGGCGAAGTAGGTGGCCATCGGCACCAGTGCCGTGCGCAGTGCGTGACGCCGCATGGCCTTCCCCTTGGTCAGACCCTTGGCGCGCGCCGTGCGCACGTAGTCCGCGCCGAGGGTGTCGAGCATGAGGTTGCGCTGGTAGCGCGAGTAGGTGGCGATACCGCCCAGGGACATGGAGATGGTGGGCAACAGCAGGTGCTGGAGCCTGTCCACCAGCTCTGCACCGGGGTAGGTCCCCATGCGTCCGGTCTCACCGATGAACTCGAACCAGTTGAGTCCCGTCGACTGGTTGAACCGCGTGGCCAGGATCTGCAGGACCGTCGCGATCACGATGGTCGGGGTCGAGATGATGATCAGGGAGACGATCGAGACGAAACGGTCCGACGCCTTGTACTGACGGGTCGCCGTCCAGGCACCCAGTGCCACGCCGCCGAGGATGCCGACGAAGGAGGCGATCGAGATCAGCCGGACCGACACCCAGATGCGTGTCGCCAGGATCGTGTTGACGGCCTCACCCTTGGGCGTCATCCCCCAGTCCCAGCTGGTGAAGACACCCGTGAACCAGATCTTGTAGCGCTCCAGGAGCGGCACATCGGTGTTCAGGTTGTAGTCGGTGAGCTGGGCGATGACGGCGGCCTTGTTGAGGTTCGGGTTCGTCCAGTCGAAGGTGGCCTTCGGCTCCATGGACGAACCGGCCAGGAAGTATGCGATCGTCACCGCGATGAAGAGCAGCACCACGTAGTTCAACAGGCGCCGGAACAGGTATCGGTACATCGGGATCTTACTTTCAGAGGGAACGCCCGGGCCCCTCGCCCACCGATGAGGTGTTCGGGAAGCCCCGGTGTTCGGTGTCATCACCGGGGACCGATCTCCCGGAGCGGGTGCCAGACCCGACCTCGGTTCACCAAGTTCCCGACGACGCGGTCAGAATACCGTTTCTTGACCTTACGGCACTGGGGTCACTGGGATGAAATCTACCGGCCCCTTCGTGGCGAGTGAGACATCCGTGCCCTGCCCCTCTCCCCCTTCTCCTCGTCGACGAGGGCGGTGCCCCATCCTTCGCCATCGCCCCCGAGGAGGTGCCCCTGTCCCGGTCCACGCACCGTCCTGCCCGACCGAGGATGGTTTCCGTGTGCGGGAACGAGCTCCGCGTGCGAGGCAGGGAGGTTCCGGGCCCCGACGGTGCCCGCACATGGGGCGCCGATGGGATCCCGGTCACACTTTGGGGCATCCCGGGGCGGGGCAGGTGCGTCTAGCCTTGACCCATGACGATCCTCGACGACCGCATTCTCCTGGACGGACCCGGTGGAAGTGCCCAGGTGCTCCCCTTCGGCGCCCAGGTGCTCGAGTGGGCCCCGAGCGGGGAGTCCCCCGTCCTGTGGACGTCACCCTCGGCCCTCCTGGACGGTTCCGTCCCCGTGCGTGGAGGCATCCCCGTGTGCCTGCCCTGGTTCGGACGCGGCCGCTCACGGGACCTCACACCCTCCCACGGCTTCGCCCGCACATCCGTGTGGACGCCTCTCGGTCTGGGCTCGGGCCACGAGCCCCAGGCGTCCTTCCTCCTCGAGCACGATCCCGCCGACGATCCGGGCACCTTCCCCCATTCCCTCCGGGCGCTCCTGAGGGTGGCCATCACGGATGACCTCGTCGTCAGCCTCACCATCACCAACACCGGCGACCACTCCTACAGCTTCGAGGAGGCCCTGCACACCTACTTCGCGGTCGGCGACGTCAAGGACGTGACCCTGGACGGGCTGGAGGGCGCGGACTACCTGGACAAGGTCCGTGGCGGTCAACGACGCAGTCAGGTCGGTGAGGTCACCTTCGTGGGCGAGACGGACCGGATCTACCGGTCGGACTCCACCGTCGTCCTCCACGACCCGCGCCGTCGACGCGACATCACCATCGACAAGGACGGATCCGCCGACACCGTCGTGTGGAACCCGTGGGTCGCCGGTGCTGCCGCCCTGCCCGACGTCGGAGCGAACGACTGGCAGGACTTCGTGTGTGTGGAGGCAGCGAACGTCGGCGAGGACGCCGTCACCCTGGAGCCCGGCGAGGAGCACTCCCTCGTCCTCGTCGTCCACGTCGACCCCATGGCCTGACCGAGCGCGGCACCCGACGCCCCCACAGCTCAGGCCATGGGTGCCTGCCGGACCAGCTCCCGGTCCATCTCCTCGTTGAACTCCCTCTTCTGGGCGCGCCACTGCTCATCGGTGCACCCGTGGCGCCAGTAACCCGAGGCCGACAGCGCGGACCGCTCCAGGCCCCGCTCCCCCAGCAGGTGCCGACGCAGGTCGCGCACCATCTCCGCATTGCCGTGCAGGAACACACCCGTGTCCTCGACCTCCGGGCGCGCGCGCGTGACGGCCTGGACCAGGCGTGATCCGGGCAGGCTGGTGCCGGTGTGGACCCAGGTGACCTCCACGCCCTCGACCTCGGGGAGACGGACCTCGGAGCCCTCCCCCGCGACCTCCAGGAACACCTCGGCACGTGCTCCCCGGGGCAGGACCTCCATGGCGGCGGCGATGGCCGGCAGCGCCGAGGAGTCCCCGATGAGGAGGAAGTGCTCCAGACCCGGGTCGGGACGCCACTTGCCCCCGGGGCCCAGGAAGCCGAACACCTCGTCGGGGTGCAGGGAGTGGATCCAGGGCTGGGCGGCGCCCCCGCCCTCGTGGACCACGAGATCGAGGGTCATGAGAGCGGTGGCGGGATCGTAGGCGCGGATGGTGTAGGTACGGGTCAGGGGCCACTGCTCACGAGGGCGCGTTACCCTGATCTCCTCGGGATCGAAGGGCCACGTGTATCCGGCAGCGGCCGGTGTGAGCAGCACCTTGACGTAGGAGTCCGAGAACCCAAGTTCAGGGAGCAACTCGGGCTCCTGGACCCGGGCGTGGAGGCGGACCATGTCCCCGCTGAGTTTCCTGACGGAGACGACGGTGGCGCCCTTCGGGACCCGCTTCCCGACAGGCCGGGGTCCCGACTCGGTTCCGATGCTGTGTGTGGGACCACCCGCAGCTGCGGGCGTCGACGCGGTGTCCATGAGGCCTCCTGGTCCGGACGGGTACACATCCAAGGTAAGGCAAACCTTCCTGGGTGGCGCGGGGACGTTCGCCACTGTTCCGACGGGACGCCTGCACCTAGCATCGATGGCATGCGCATCGAGGTGATCACGGGCGACATCACGCGGCGCCACGTCGACGCCATCGCCAATGCCGCGAACTCCACCCTCCTGGGAGGTGGCGGGGTGGACGGCGCGATCCACAGGGCTGCCGGGCCCCAGCTCCTGGTGGCATGTCGGCACCTGCGCGCCACGGTCCTGCCCGAGGGGCTGCCCCCGGGTCAGGCGGTGGCGACGCCGGCGTTCGACCTCCCGGCCCAGTGGGTGATCCACACGGTGGGCCCGAACCGCCATGCCGGTCAGGACGATCCGGAGGTGCTCCGGAGCTGCTACTCCGAGTCCCTGCAGTTGGCGCAACGGATCGGAGCCCGATCCGTGGCCTTCCCCGCCATCGGCGCCGGGGTCTACGGCTGGTCGCCGGAGGAGTCCGCGAGCGCGGCGCGGCGCGCCCTGCTGGAGGGACCCTCGGGACCGGCAGGCGCGTCCTGCGGGCAGCTCGACCTGACGGACAGGTGGCCCGACATCGAGCTCGTCGAGTTCGTGGCCTTCAACGAGGACGTCCGGGCCTCCTTCACCCGGGAGCTCGCCGGGATCACCTGACCGGTCCCGCACCCACGACTCACTCCCCCAGGTCAGTGGCCCGCGGTCCCTGCGGTCGGCCCGGGCGTCCTGCGCCGCGCGCTCCCCTGCTGCCCCGACCCCGCACTGGCGCGAGCCCCCATGAACTGGTGGGATGGAGCCAGGACGCGACTCGGGACGGACGAGGGGGACACAGGATGAGAATTCTCCTGATCGGTGGCAGTGGGTACGTCGGCTCCGCGGCGCGCGAGGTCCTCGGGGTCGACCACGAGGTCGTGGTGGTGGGTCGCTCGACGGAACCGGGTGTGGACATCACGTCCCAGCAGTCCATCCGTGAGCTCTTCGACGCCACCGGCCAGTTCGACGCCGTGGTCGTCGCAGCCGGATCAGTGCCCTTCGGCCCCCTGGGAGAACTCACCCGTGAGGACTACACCTCGGCCTTCACGGGGAAGGTCCTCGGCCAGATCGACGTGGTGCGCATCGGCACCGCCCACGTGCGCGACGGCGGCTCCTTCACGCTGACCTCGGGCGTGCTCGCGCGCCACGCCATCGCAGCTGGATCCGCGGCCTCCATGGCCAACGGCGCGCTCGAGTCCTTCGTCATGGCGGCCGCCCCGGAGATGCCGCGCGGCATCCGGATCAACGCCGTCAGTCCCACCGTCCTGGCCAGCGCACCGGAGTTCTTCGACTCCTTCCCCGGCTTCGTGCCCGTGGAGCCACACGTCGTCGGGATGGCATTCCGCAGGTCTGTGGAGGGTGTGGACACGGGTCAGGTCTTCGAGCTGGACTGACGCCCTGCTGCGGCGGGCGACAGCCAGGTCCACGGTGTCGTGCCGGTGACCCGCACCATGCCCGAGCGCTCCAGGATCGGCCGCGACATGGGCGTGGAGTCGGAGTGGATCCACCGACGGCCCCGCGCCAGCGCGGAGCGGGCCCGCTGGGCGGTCAGTGCCCGGTAGATGCCACGCCCCCGCCATCCCGGCAGCATCCCACCACCCCAGATCCCCGCGAACTGTGTGTCGGGGATGCACTCCAGGCGTCCGGAACCGATGATGTCGTCTCCGATCTCGGCCACCCACAGCTCCACGTCAGGGTCCCCGCCGGTGATGCGCGCGCCCAGCTCGGGCACCATCCCCGCCCACGAGTCGTCCCCGAAGACGACCTCCAGCACGTCCGCGGCGGCACGGATGTCGGGTCCTGTGGTCACGCGCCTCAGGGAGACCCCCTCCGGGAGGTCGACGTCGACCACCAGGGAGGCCGCCTCACCGACCATGACGGACTCCGGGTCGCCCTCGTCGAAGCCCTCCTCGAGCAGGGCCTCCCGCAGCCCGTCCGCCGAGTCGTGGGAGCGTGTCTTCCACTCGACCTCGGTGACTCGGGAGGTCTCCCGGAAGTGGTCGAGGGCGCCCACCACCAGGCTGTGGATCCCGCGTGGGTCCGCACCGTCGAGGTCCCGGTAGGAGACGAAACCCCTGCCGCCGGGGAATGTGCCCATCCACAGCGGCCCCAGCCCGGCGACGTCGGTGGCCCCGATCATCTCGGAGGTGGTGCGCAACTGCGCATCGTAGGCGGCGAGGAGCTCGGTCCGGTCCACCTGTCCTCCGGACTGCCCGTGACTGCCCATGACCTGCCCTCCCCTCCCACGCCCACTGCTCCCGCCCACCAGTCTGGGGCGGCCGGCGCTGCGCCGTGACCCGCCACACCGGCGTGGGACCACGCGGGGGGTCCGGACCCCCGGGAGGAGCGGATGTAGGGTGCTCGCAGGTGTGCCGGGAAGTCTGGTCGGCGATCCCGTCGGCGCGCGTTCGACGGGGAGGACCAGGAGGACCATGACCACCCCACCCGCAGCAGTCCTGCCCCACCCGACGTCGCCCACGCGCCTGTGTGCCTGGCTCGCCCGCGAGACCACCGGCGGTGGGTTGTTGCTGGCGGCCGCAGCACTGGCCCTCCTCTGGGCGAACTCACCGTGGCGCGCCAGCTACTCGGCGATCTCCACGACCGTCCTCGGGCCTGCGTCGCTCGGTCTCTCCCTGCCCCTGTCAACCTGGGCCTCCGACGGCCTGCTGGCGGTGTTCTTCTTCGTCGTGGGGATCGAACTGAAGCAGGAGTTCGTCGTCGGTGCCCTGCGCGACCTCCGCGCGGCCGCGGTCCCCGTCACGTCCAACGGACAGCTCTCCCAGTGGACCGGGCGACCTCCGCGCGGCCGCGGTCCCCGTCCTTGCGGCAGTCGGTGGCATGGCGGTGCCCGCCGTGATCTTCTGCCTGACCGTGTGGGTCCTGGGTGAACCCGGTGCACTCCACGGGTGGGCGATCCCCACCGCCACGGACATCGCCTTCGCACTGGGGGTCCTCGCCCTGTTCGGGAGGGGTCTCCCGGGTGCCCTGCGCACCTTCCTGCTCACCCTGGCCGTCGTCGACGACCTCCTGGCGATCATCGTCATCGCCGTCTTCTACACGGCGGGGCTCGACTGGCTGGCCCTGACCTGCTCCCTGACCTGTGTCGCGGTCTTGGCGCTCCTGGTGCGAGCCCGCAGGCTGCATCCGACCCTGCTGGTCCCTCTGGCGGTACTGACCTGGGCCACGATGCACGCCTCGGGCATCCATTCCACGATCGCAGGTGTCCTGCTGGGACTCTCCGTCCCCGTGGTCGCCCTCCGCGGAGGTCAGGAGTCCCGCTCCGACGTGCTGGGCAGAGCTCTCGCCCCCGTCTCCGCGGGGTTCGTCCTGCCGGTGTTCGCATTCTTCGCCGCCGGGGTGCCACTGCTCGACGACACGCAGGGCGCGGGACCCCTGGGAGTCGTGGGGCAACCGGTCTTCCTCGCGGTCCTCCTCGGTCTGGTCCTGGGCAAGTTCATCGGCGTGATGGGGACGACCGCCCTCGTCACACGGCTGACGCCCCTGCGGATTCCGGGTGGGCTCGGACTGCGCGACCTGGTGCCCGTCGGCCTGCTCACGGGGATCGGGTTCACGGTGTCCCTGCTGATTGCGGGCTCTCCTTCCCCGACGGCACCCACACGGCGGGGGCCAAGATCGCCATCCTCTCCGGCTCCCTGGTCTTGGCCCTCCTCGGTGGTGGCGCGCTGCGGCTGGCGGCTCGCAGGGAGCGCCCGCAGGGGGCGGGCACGGGGCAGGGGACCCTCGACCCACCCCGGAGCCCCCGCTGATCTGGGAGACTACCCGCGTGCATACTGTGATCTGGGACATGGGTGGGACCCTGGTGGACACCTATCCCGAGGTGGACCGGGCCCTGGCGGGTGTGGTGTGGCCGGGAGGCGTCACGTCCTCGCACCTCGCCGAGGTCCGCGAACTGCGGACCCGTTCCATCGCCCATGCGATCGACATCCTCTCCACCCGCTACGAGGTCGATCCGGTGTCGTTCCACCGGGCGTACTCGGACCTCAAGCAGCGCTGGCACACCCGCCCCGCGCCCCTGATGGACGGCGCGCGCGAGCTCATGGCGGCCGTCCACCGCGCAGGCGGGTTGAACCTGGTGGCCACCCACCGGGACCGGACCAGTGCCGAAGCCCTGTTGGCAGCCCTGCACGTCGAGGTCGACGACCTGGTCAGCACCTCTGACGGGTGGGCGCGCAAACCGAGTCCCGAGATGAACCTCGTTCTCCTGCGTCGCCATGACCTCCTCGCGACGGAGGTGCTGGCCGTGGGGGACCGTGTCATCGACGTCGAGGCTGCCGAGGCAGCCGACCTCCCCGCAGCATTGCTCGTGGAGGCCGGGACGACGCTGCCCGACCTGCGGGGGACGCGCCCGCGCGTCATCACCGACCTGCGCGAGCTGCTTCCCCTCATCGGCTGAACGCAGCCCGGTCCGGCCCAGCCACCGTGACCCTGTGGTGGATGTGCCCGGGTTCCGTATCCGTCAGAAGCGGTGGGCCTCCGGCCTCTCCACGCCTCAGCCCCCGGCAGGTGGTGCGAAGTCCTGCGCGGTGGTGTGTCGCGGTCCTGCGGCGAGGAAGTCGCGCACGGCCATGAGGCGCGGTACGACGTCGGGGGCGCTGGTGGAGGTCAGGGCGCGGTCGCAGGTGACGACGACGTCACTGTCGGCCAGCTCCAGGTCGAACCCTCCACCCAGTCCGACGAGGAGGTCGAGGAGCTCGGGGGTGACCAACTGGCGCGCCACCTCCTGCGACGCGGGATCGGCGTGGAGGCGGAACCTGTTGGCGTGACGGGGCACGAGGATCTCCCGGTGGCCGGGCGGTGGCGTGGTGAGGTTGCTGTGCCCCACTCCCCCGTTGTTGTCCAGGGAGTCCAGGAGCACCCGCCCGGAGATCTCGGGCACGTGGACCATCAGGAGTGTGCGGCGGACGCTGCTCACGACGGTCGCGCGGCTGCCTCCGGGGACGCCGGCGAGGCCGGAGTGGTCGACGCTGGACACGGTCGCACCGCCGAGCACGAAGGCCGGACCGGGTCGTCCGGCACCGGGCCCCTGCACGCAGCAGTACAGGGTCGTCCCGGGCACCGGCAGGGCGGCACTCGGGCGCGGCGGTGTCCGGGACACCTCGAAGGTCCACCCGTTGGCAGCGGCGAGTCCCGACATCTGGTCGACGAGGGCGAAACCGGCCAGCTCCGCCGCCTTCGCACCCTGGTCGTGCGTGCGGACCCGGAGGAGCCCGAGGACGAGGATCCCGACGAAGGTGAGCCCGATCAGCAGGAACACCACGCCCAGCAGCCAGGCCACCGGGCTGGATCCGCCGCTGACGATCCCCACCCAGATGAACCCGGCTCCCAGTGCCGTGCAGACGATGCCCATCGTGGTCGGGTTCCGGTTCCGGGGGAGGTCGTCGAGGACGACCGTGCTGCCCACCCGTCGCGGGGCGTCCAGTGTGAGGGCGGCGTGCACGGCGGGATGGGAGACCCGCAGGTCCTCGGCCACCGCGCGCAGGCGCTGCGGGGAGGGGACCGTGCCCAGTGGTGCGAAGACCGTGCCGGAAGTGCCGGGCGGGGTCGGCCAGGTCATCGGAGTGCTCCTCCCTGGGTGACGGCGTCGATCCACTGCGCCAGGAGCGGGACAGCCGACTGGAGTTGGGTGGGATCTGCGGGCACATCGAGGAGGACGGCCGCCTGGTTCCCGACCACCTCGGTCCGTGCGGGCGCGGGCAGGGAGCGCGCGAGGGCGTCCGGGGGCGTGGGTTGCGGGAGGGTGCTCCGGGGCGCTGCGGTCGCGACCGCGTAGAGGTGGGGCGCGTGCCCGGCGGCGCCTCCGGTGAGGAGGCCGATCTCGAAGGTGCTGGCGCCCCTCACACCGCCCGTCACGCACAGGGTCTGGGAGCCCGGTTGCATGAGGAGGCCTCCCGCATGGCGGGGTTCCGCGACCGGCTGCCAGGCCAGACCGTTGGCCGCAGCCAGGCCACGGAGCTGCTCGTACAGGGCCACCCGCTCCAGGGGGGACCCCGGCCCACTGCCTTCCATCGCAGCTGCGCGCGAGCGTTCCCGGAGCGCCCGCACGACGAGGAAGACCGCCGCGAGCACCAGCAGGCCACCGACCACCGCTGCCCTGGGGCTGCCTCCCATCGCGGTACTGCCCAGTGCCAGGACACCGAGGAGGAGTGCCACACCCGCGCCACCGATGTCCCCGACCGTCACCACGGAGCGCAGCGGCTTCGCGGGCAGCTGTGGAAGGCCACGGGTGAGGAGGTCGCACACCAGCGGTTCCTCGGTCCGGAGCCGCGCCTCGGCGGCGCCGACCTGTGGACTGGCCGCGTCGACCCGGAGCGGCGCGAGGTCCCACCCGGTGGGCGGTACGGGGCTGCGGGAGGGAACTCCGTAGGGGTCCATGCGGTGATTCTGCCAGTCGGAGACGATCTCCAACCGGAACGCCACGGGGTCAGACACCGGTGCGGTGGTCGTCCCGCTCCTCCACGCCCTCGTGGCCCTTCCCACTCTCCCGAACCCACCGTGCGCATGACCTCTTCCACGGGCCCACAGTCGAGCGTGGACTCAGGGCGTGTCGGCAGGCCCGCAGTCGCCCCACACCTCGCGCCACCGGGCCGCCAGGGAGTCGATGTTCTCGTGCGCGTTGAGCCCACTGGGCTGGGGCACCACCCACAGGCCGACCGAGTCGGGCCAACCCGCGATCGTCGCTGGTTCCTGCCGACCGAGCTTCGCCTTCGCCACTCCGAAGGCCGCACGGAACGCCGTGATGCCGGCGATGGCCACCATCTTCGGTCCGAGCTCCGGGAGTCGATCGACCAGCCTCTGACCACCGGCCCGGAGTTCCCCGCGGCTCAGCTCGTCAGCACGCACGGTGGCCCGACCGACCAGGTTCGTCAGACCGATCCCCCGTCTGAGCAGCTGTTGCTCGTCCTCGTCACTGAGTCCGGCCGAGGCGTCAACCAGATCGTCGGTCAGGCCCGCCCGGAACAGGGAGGGCCAGAAGCGGTTGCCGGGTCGGGCGAAGGGTGCGTTGACCGCGGCGGTCCACAGGCCGGGGTTGATGCCCACGATCAGCAGTCGCAGGGGGATGCCGGGAGCCGGCAGGACGTCGTCGATCGCATCGGGGTCATCCGTGGCGAAACGGGCGAGGTCGGCGCGGCTCGGGCGGCGCCCACCGCACGGGGAGGGACGTCGAGGTCGTGGGGGCACCCGTGTGGGCTGGTCATCACTCATCGCGGCCGACACTAGTCGGTCGGCCAGACGGTCGCTGCGGGGACCACCCTGCTGGTGGAGTGCCGGATGGGCGGATCGCGACGGCTGCGCTCCCCGAGGTGTGCAAGAGGGCGGGGTGGGAGTGAGGATCAGGGACCAAGCAGAGCGAGGGGAACCACCGCGACCCCGTCCCGCCGCCGGTATGCGGCCTGACCCGTGGTGACGACGAGCAGGTCGACCACCTTCTCCGGCATCCGATCTCGCAACCAGAGCAGATGGCGTACGTCGGCGGCCTCGATGACGGGAGCCAGCTTGACTTCGATACCGAGCACTCCGCCGTCGGCGGATTCGACGATGAGATCCACTTCGTGTCCTCCCGCCTTGGTCCGCAGGTGGCTCACCGTGGCGTCCGCGGCCTGTGCCATCACGCGCACCCCGAGCGTCACCAGGGACTCGAAGAGGTGCCCGAGCACCCCCGCGCCCCCAGGCGCCATCAGGCCGGGCTCGGTCAGTCGCAGGAGCCTCACCGCCAGCGCGGGATCAGCGAGCTGGTGCTTGGGTGCCTGCCGCAACGTCGTGAATGGGCTGTTCGCCGGCATCCATCCAGGGACGGGGTCGAGCAACCGCAGTCGACTGAGGTGGTCACGGTAGACGATGGTCGTCGTCTTGGCAGGTTGTGCACCGTCTCCTCCCGTTGCAGCGTCCAGGAGGCGCGAATAGGCCGTGGTCTGCGACGATGCCGCAGCATAGGCAGCCAGCCATCGCCGCAGCGTCTCAGGGCGACGGACTTCATATCCCAGGTCCGGAAGGTCACGGTCGATGACGCGGGAGAGGTAGGAGTCCAGGAAGCTCCGACGCATTCGTTGCGACAGTCCGAGCGCGCCGGGAAAGCCGCTGTCCATGATCGCCTGGACGTAGTCCGGGACAGTGAGGTCCGTCGTCCCGCCGAGGTCTGCGCCAACGCCGTCGAGGAGCGCTCCGAGCGAGACCGTCGGACGCGTCATGCCACGCTCGTGCAACCCCATCGGGCGCATCCTGAGTGACAGGATGCGCCCCGCGCCGCTGTGCGTGCCCGATGCGTCAATGGGTGTGGCCGAACCTGTCAGGAGGAACCGTCCCGGGGCGGCACCACGGTCCACAGCACGCCGAACGGAGTCCCACACCTGCGGCAGCTGCTGCCACTCGTCGAAGAGGACGGGCCCGTTCAGGGCGATGGTGTCCAAGGAGAAGTCTGCGCGGAGGCGCTCGCGCTGGGCTGGATCGTCCAGGAGCCACACCTGCCTCGCCCGACGAGCTGCGGTGCCGGTCTTGCCCACACCCTTGGGGCCGTCGATCGCGATGGCAGGAGCACCTCGGAGAAGGTCATCCAGCTCGAGGTCCAGCGTCCGGGACATGTACTCCATTCCACCAGCCTACCGTTTGGCAACGTTCTGCACTACCGTTTGGCTCCATGCTGCGCTACCTTGTGGCGATCGTCCGCGCAACCTTCCGGCAACAGCCCGACACTGCCAACCGGAGGTTCTCCATCGGCTGCCATCGAAGCTCTCGGCGGGCCCGATCGACAGCACCGACGCCGGTCACGCTCGGGACCAGGTCGAGTGCACCGCCACACCGGATCCGACCGGCATACCGACCAGGAGATGGGCGCCCGCGCGTGTCGCACCCCTGACAAGGGCGAGTGCGAGGTGGCAGCCCCTGCACGTCCGCCGGAGGCACGGAAGAGGAATCCCAACACACATCTCCGATGAGTGTGACCGTGACGAATGGAGGACTAGTGGCTGACCTGCGTTGATGTCCGAGGCGACCGACCGCAGTCTGGGTGGCTCGTGCAAGTTGTGTGTTGGAGGCACCCGGAGAACCCCGCATCGGTCCCATCACCGGTGGTTCCCACCTCCGCGGAGGCATCCACGCCGAGCCGCTCGCCGCCATCCCGATGGTCACAGCGAACGGCTCGACCGAGAGAAGTGACATCCCCCTGTTCGCCGGCGCGGGATGAGGTTGTTCTCGTGAGGCACCCCAGGTGCTGTGTGGACCGGGAGCTCAGCTCGTCGAGGGAGCCAGGTCGAGGCCGACTTCCCGAGCTTTCGCCCGGATCAGTGCTTCCACCAGTTCCGGGGCCAACGGGGTGTCGACCCCGAAACGGAGCGTCCCCTTCGAGGCGTGGTCGAGACCTTCCAGGAGACCGGGCTCGATTCCGGCGAGCACCGTTCCCGAGTGCGGGAAGTAGCTGAGGTGGTCCTTGTAGGCGGCGAATCTCGCCAACACCTTTCCTGCGACCCTGAAGGCCGGCAGGTTGTAGGCGAGACGTTCGGTGGCTCCCGGGATCACCACGAGGATCGTGGAACGCAGCTGCTCGAGCGCTTCCCGGTCCGCCTCGCCAAGACCCGCGAGGTAGTCATCGATGGGGGTCGTCATGGCGCAATCCTACGGAGGATCCCCCGGACGTACCCGGTTCCGTGGGCTCCCGCCCACGTCAGCTGGGGAGCCCGGGCTCCCGAACCAGAATCCCATACACGACCCGCTGGCTCAGACGTTGAAGCGGAACTCCACGATGTCCCCGTCCTGCATCACGTAGTCCTTGCCCTCCATGCGCACGCGTCCGTGGGCGCGGGCCTCCGCCATGGACCCGTACTCGACCAGGTCGTCGTAGCTGACGATCTCGGCCTTGATGAAGCCCTTCTGGAAGTCGGTGTGGATGACGCCGGCGGCCTCGGGTGCGGTGTCGCCGCGGTGGATGGTCCAGGCGCGCGACTCCTTCGGCCCGGCCGTGAGGAAGGTCTGCAGGCCCAGGGTCGAGAAGCCCACGCGCGCCAGCTTGTCCATGCCCGACTCGCTCTGACCCGAGTCCTCGAGCATCTCCTGGGCGTCCTCGGGATCCAGCTCCACCAGCTCCGCCTCGAACTCCGCGTCCAGGAAGATCGCCTCGGCCGGCGCCACGAGCTCACGCAGCTGCGCCTGCAGGGCCTCGTCCGCCATCCCCGCCTCGTCCATGTTGAAGACGTAGATGAAGGGCTTCGACGTCATGAGCTGGAAGGAACGCAGCGCGTCCTGGTCCAGCTTCGCGCCCTCCGGTCCGGAGAGGACCTTGCCCTGCTCCAGGAGGGCCAGCGCGGCACGCGCGGTCTCCAGGACGACGACCTCGGTCTTCTTCCCGCGCACCTCTTTCTCCAGGCGCGGGATCTGCTTCTCCAGGGTCTGGATGTCGGCCAGTGCCAGCTCGGTGGTGATGGTCTCGATGTCGCTGGCGGGATCCACCTTGCCGTCCACGTGGACCACATCGGGGTCCTGGAAGGCACGGGTCACCTGGCACATGGCGTCGGCCTCGCGGATGTTGGCCAGGAACTGGTTGCCCAGGCCCTCACCCTCGGAGGCTCCGCGCACGATGCCTGCGATGTCCACGAAGGAGACGGTGGCGGGCACGACCCTCTCGGAGTCGAACATCTTCGCCAGCACGTCGAGCCGGGGGTCCGGCAGGGGCACGATGCCCACGTTGGGCTCGATCGTGGCGAAGGGGTAGTTCGCGGCGAGCACCGTGGCCCGCGTCAGAGCGTTGAACAGGGTCGACTTGCCGACATTGGGCAGCCCGGCGATTCCGATGGTGAGAGACACCCGGCCATTGTAGGCGGGCCCACCCCCGGCTCCGCTCCTCCGCTCCCACAGCGCGGGCGCGGCAGCCGCCCTCGTCAATGCCGACGAGGGCGCCCCCACCCCGCCACACTCAGAAGAACATGCCCCAGTTCTCGACCAGATCCGTCCACGAGGAGAAGAACCCCTGGGGCCCATTGGCCAGCACCATCACACTCACGCACACGGCGGCGCTCACCAGCACCACCCCCATGAGGCGGAGGAGGAAGCCGAGGGGCCGCATCCGCCCCAGCCACACCGTGCGCGGCCCCGCCAGGACCAACCCCGCCAGGAGCCCGAGAGCCAGGAGGACGCTGCCCACCTGCGTCCCCCACCCGTCGATGGCGAAGGCGTGGGCGACACCGGAGAGGAAGGAGTTGGACTGACCAGGGGCGTCGTCCCCGGACCGGCCCGCGCCGGACTGGAGGGGGCCTGCCACCGTCTTGCCGGTTGATCCGCCCTGGGACCACCAGGCCAGCCCCAGGGGGAACTGCTGGGCCCACGTCGTCCACGAATGTCCCCCCGTGGCGTCGACGTAGGTGACGATGTCGTCCTCGGCTCCCGCAGCCTGGCTGACCTTGTCCAACATGGCCGTCGAATCCGGGTCATTGGTGGTGCCCGCCAGCCACAGGCGCGCAGGCGTGCGGTTACGATCCTGGAGCATGCGGGAGATCGTGTAGGACCTCCGCACGGACTCCTCTGCCACCGACAACGACCCGAGCTCGGGATCGTCATATCCCGACATGCCGACCGCACCCCAGAACTGGTCCTGGTGACGCAGATAGAGCACCGGGGCGCAGTAGGCACCAGCCGAGATGCCCGAGAGCAACCATCCGCTGCGCATGCCGGAGGTGTTGGGGAAGTTCGTGCGGATCGACTGGACGAGGTCCTGCGTGAGGAAGGTCTCCACCGCAGGCTGCCCCTTGATGTCGACGCAGTTGGGCTGCGCGCCGCTCATGGAGAGGTCCGCGACCACGAAGATCGCCGGGGGCATCTCGCCGCTCTGCGACATCTTCGTGAAGGTCTCCTCCACACCCATGGCCTTCACGACACCGGTGTCGGATCCCGGGAACCCGTGCAGGAAGACGACCACGTCATAGGTCGTGCTCGAGGTCGGGGAGTACCCGGGCGGCGTCCACACCGTCACCGAACGCTGGAGGCCCGAAGCGGGCCCGGACACCTGGGCACGCCACACGCCTTCGTCCTCCACGCGGGAGAAGGTGGTGGTCCAGGCGGGGTCCCCGGGATGCGCTGCGAGAGAGGACGGGAGGGGGACATCCTCGCCTGCCCCACTGCCCGCCGCGGCCGTCGGAGCTGAGCTCTCGGGAGCTGGCAGCGGCACCACCGCCGACTGGGAGTCATCGCCTCCCGACACTGCGCGCCACACATCGCCAGCGGACTTGAACCATCCCATGCGAACATTCGCGGACCCCGCCAGGGTCCCCAGGAGCAGCGTGGCGGCCACCAGCACGGAGACCACCGCAGCGCCTCGGTGCAGCCTCCCCCTCTGCCTGCCCACCAACACGGCGCTTCCCACGCACGCCAGCACAGTCAGTGCCGCACACGCCCACACCAAGTGCATCGACACCAGGTTCATTCACGCACCTCCGGACCCGCCATCCCCGCACATTCCCGATTCTCGATTCCCCACCGCACTGACAGGGTATGCCGCCCTCTCCGCCGCGCAGGTGCGAGCTCCCCCACGCACCCGCCCCCGAGACACGGTGACGGGCACGGCCCCACCGGAGCGCCCCTGCCCTTCCGGACCACCCGCTGCGACACGAGGGCGCCCACCCAGACACTCGCCCGGGCACTGGGCACCGGGCACTGTGCACTGGGCGCCACGGGCACCGGTGGTGGTCACTGCGCACGATGGGCCCTGGGGAGGTGCCGACACCTGGGCGATCCCCAGGCGGACGCCCGACCCACGGGTGTCCGACCCGCAGAAGCCCCACCCCGCGGACATCCGAGCAGCGGGAGTCCCGCCGCGCAGTGACTCCGCCACGTGCCCGGGGCTCAGCTGGTGTGGTCGGAGCTCACGCGACGCGGGGCGTGGGGACGCGGATCGGCCAGTCCTCCGGCAGTGAGTTCGGAGCGCAGGTTGCGGGGAAGGGCGAAGGTGATCGTCTCGGTCTCGGTGCGGACCTCCTCCACCGTGGGGAAGCCGTGCTCCCCCAACCAGTCGATGACGTCACGCACGAGGATCTCCGGCACCGATGCCCCCGAGGTGAGACCGACGGTGGAGGCACCCCGGAACCAGGCCGGATCCAACTCATCGGCCTTGTCGATGCGGTGGGCGGAGCCCGCCCCCTCCTCCAGGGCGACCTCCACCAGGCGCACCGAGTTCGAGGAGTTGGCGGAACCCACCACGATCATCACGTCGACGCGTGGGGCGATCGTCTTCACCGAGACCTGGCGGTTCTGTGTCGCGTAGCAGATGTCGTCCGAGGGCGGGTCGATGAGCTGGGGGAACCGCTCCCGCAGACGGTCCACCGTCTCGCGCGTCTCGTCCACGGACAGCGTGGTCTGGGAGATCCACACGACACGGGAGGGGTCGCGCACGACCACGTTCGCGACCTCGTCGGGGGATCCGACGACCTGGATGTGGCTGGGTGCCTCCCCGAAGGTCCCCTCGACCTCCTCGTGGCCCTCGTGACCGACCAGGATGATGTCGTAGTCGTCCTTGGCGAAGCGGACGGCCTCGCGGTGGACCTTCGTGACCAGCGGGCAGGTGGCGTCAATGGTGGCGAGGTGGCGGGCGTCTGCCGCGGCACGCACCTGCGGGGACACCCCGTGGGCGGAGAACACCACACGCGCGCCCTCGGGCACCTCGTCGGTGTCCTGCACGAAGACCGCGCCACGTCGGGTCAGGGTCTCCACGACGTACTTGTTGTGGACGATCTCCTTGCGCACGTAGACCGGCGGACCGTACAGGTCGAGTGTCTTCTCCACGACGTCGACAGCGCGGTCGACACCTGCGCAGTAACCACGTGGGGCTGCCAGGAGCACGGTTCCGCCCGTCGGGGTCGGCGTCTCCGGAGTGGTGTCCGCCGATGCGCCGGTGGCGGGCTGGGTCTGGGTCGTCATGCGACCAATCTATCCGGGTGGCGGCGTCCGGGCGCGTGGGGCAGGCCACGTAGGTGCTGCGCGCGGCTCCCGGCACCACGACGTCCGTGTCCGTGGTCACCACCTCGTCGCGGCGGGCCGGCACGGCGTTCCGGGCCGCGTCCGGCACGAGCTGTCCGCATCCGTACGGGTCACATGTGGGAGGCCCCGGTCACGGTGCGCCACGAGTGCTCGCCGGGCTGACGGCCTCCCACCGGCGTGTGGACGGTTTCCACGGCCCCACCCCGGGATGACGCCCCCGCCCAGGGATGGCATCCTGAGGGGGTGCCCGCACCCCTGACCCCCGACCAGCGCCCGGACCCGGCGCAGGGCCGGGCCACCCCCGCACCGGCCGCCCGGGCCGCCGAGACGACCCGGGACAACCCCTGGCCGCTGCGCCGGCTGACGGAGAACATCAAGATCTACGTCGACCGGATGTCCCCCCTGTGGNCGTCTCGGCGGCCCGGACCCGGCGCAGGGCCGGGCCACCCCCGCACCGGCCGCCCGGGCCGCCGAGACGACCCGGGACAACCCCTGGCCGCTGCGCCGGCTGACGGAGAACATCAAGATCTACGTCGACCGGATGTCCCCCCTGTGGGTGGAGGGCCAGGTCGTGGAGTACAAGCCCCGCCCCGGCACCCGCATGGCCTTCTTCGTGCTCCGCGACGTGGAGACCGACACCTCCATGACGGTCTCGGCCTTCCCCGACGTGCTCGACCACGCCGGCCCCGGCTTCGACGAGGGCGCCCGCGTGGTCACCCGGGTCAAGCCCGTCTTCTGGGAGCGGCGCGGCACCCTGAACCTGCGTGCCGCCGAGGTCCACCTCCAGGGGCTCGGCGACCTGCTCGCCCGCATCGAGCAGCTGCGACGCACCCTGGACGCCGAAGGGCTCTTCTCCTCCGACCGCAAGGTCCCCCTCCCCTTCCTGCCCCGCGTCGTGGGCCTGGTGTGCGGGCGCAACGCGAAGGCCAAGGACGACGTCATCGTCAACGCCTCCGCCCGTTGGCCCGGCATCCGCTTCGAGGTCCGCGAGGTCGCGGTCCAGGGCCAGTACGCGGTGCGGGAGGTCAGCGCCGCGATGTTGGACCTGGACTCCCTGCCCGAGGTCGACGTCATCGTCGTCGCGCGCGGCGGCGGATCCGTGGAGGACCTCCTCCCCTTCTCCGAGGAGGTGCTCGTGCGTGCCGCGGCCGCCGTGCGCACCCCGCTCGTCTCCGCCATCGGGCACGAGGGCGACGCCCCCCTGCTCGACCTCGTCGCCGACTACCGCGCCTCGACCCCCACCGATGCGGCGCGCCGCATCGTGCCCGACCGGGCCCGGGAACTGGAGGGGCTGGCGCACGCGGTGTCCCGCATGCGGGCCGCCGTCGGCAACCGGCTCATGACGGAGCGCTCCCACCTGGCCCTGCTGGAAGGGCGCCCCGTCCTACAGCGCCCGACCGCCGTCATCGACCAGCACCTCGCCGTGGTGGACTCCCTGGCCATGCGCCTCGGCCAGTCCCTGGCACGTCGACTGGGCGAGGAGCGCACCGACCTCGCGCGAGCCCAGGCGACCCTGACGGCGATCTCCCCCCAGGCCACCCTCGAGCGTGGCTACGCGATGCTGCGCACTCCCTCCGGTGCGTTGGTCCGTTCCGCCACCGACGTGCGCAAGGGTGACCTGCTCGAGGGCATCCTCGCCCACGGCCGCCTCGTCGCCCAGGTGATCGGGGCGACCCCCGGGGAGGAGAGGACCACATCAGGTCCGGGTGCCACGCGCGACGGGGACGCCCTCGTCGACGGGGACCGCCCGACCGCCCCGGGACCGACAGCCCCGACACCCACCCCGAACCAGGAGACCACGCATGAATGACCAGGACACCAGCCAGAACCTCCCCGATCCCGCCTCACTCGGCTACGAGCAGGCACGTGACGAACTGGTCGACATCGTCGCCCGGCTCGAAGGCGGACGTGCCCCCCTGGAGGCCACACTCGGTCTGTGGGAGCGCGGCGAGGCGCTGGCGGCCCGGTGTCGCTCCATCCTGGAGGACGCCCAGGCGAGGCTCGACCGGGCCCAGCGGGTGGAGTCGCCCTCGCAGACCCCCTCGGAGTAGACCGTCCGCCTGTCGGCGCAGGTGCGGGGGTGGTCACGCATGGGTCCGATGCCCCATCCCGGGGCGTGTCCGGAGGCTAGTCTTGGGTCACAGGAGGGCCGCGCCGAGGTGGCCTCCGGGCAGTACCGATCAACGCATCGAACAGGAAGACACCCATGGACCTCGCCACCGACCCCCATGTCCTCGCCATCGGCGAGGCCCTCATGGACATCGTCACCCCCGCCGGCAACCCCGCCGCCGCCACGGAGATCCCCGGGGGCTCCCCGGCCAACGTCGCCATGACCCTGGGCCGGCTCGGACGCAACGTCGCCCTGCAGACGTGGATCGCCGACGATCCGCGCGGGCAGGCCCTCGCCGAGCACTTCGGTGCCTCCCACGTCCTGATCACTCCCGAGTCCTACGGCGCCACCCACACCCCCACCGCCACTGCCACCCTCGACGAGGACGGCAAGGCCAGCTACACCTTCGACCTGGAGTGGGCACCGAAGGCACCCATGAGGGTCGCCAAGACGGCGCGCGTCGTCCACGCCGGCTCCATCGCCGCCGTCATCGAACCCGGTGGCCCCGTCGTGCTCGATGCGCTCGTGGCCGCCCGCCAGCACGCGATCATCACCTACGACCCCAATGCCCGACCCGCCATCATGGGTGACCCCGAGAAGTCCCTGGAGATCGTCAACAAGTTCGTCGCCGTCTCCGACGTCGTCAAGGTCTCCGACGAGGACATCGACTGGCTGACCGGCGGTCGGGCCGTCGAGGACGTCATGGGCGACTGGCTGACGATGGGACCCGCCATGGTCATCGTCACGCGTGGCAAGGAGGGTGGTCTGGTCCACACCTCCACCGGGATCCGGCGGGCGGCCGTCCCCGCGGACGTGAAGGTCATCGACTCCGTGGGAGCGGGGGACTCCTTCATGGGTGGCATCATCGACGCCCTGTGGTCACTCGGCCTGGTCGGGGCCATGTCGCGCCCGGCGCTGCGCACGCTGGACGAGGCGAAGGTCGGGGCGATCCTGGACCGCGCCTCCCACATCTCCGACATCACGGTCTCACGCGCCGGGGCCAACCCGCCGTGGCTCTCGGAGGTGGCCGGGATCATCTGAGCGCTCCACGGGCTCGGGTGCTGCCCGGTACCGGCGGGGAGATCACGCCGGTGCCGGGCAGTTCCACGTCCGGGGCGCACGGTGCCCCACGTTGTGCGGGAGCGCTCAGCGCCCCATGCGGCGCTCACGCTGGGCATAGCTGCGCAGGGCGCGCAGGAAGTCCACGCGACGGAAATCGGGCCAGTACGCCTCGCAGAAGTAGAACTCCGTGTGCACCGACTGCCAGATCATGAACCCGGAGAGACGTTGCTCCCCCGAGGTGCGGATCACCAGGTCCGGATCCGGCTGCCCCTTGGTGTAGAGGTGGTCGGTGATGTCGGCGTCCGTGAGGCTCTGGGCGACCTCGTCCAGTGTCCGGCCCTCCTCGCAGGCCTCGCGCAACAGGGAACGCACGGCGTCGGCGATCTCGTGGCGCCCGCCGTAGCCCACGGCGATGTTGACGACGACGCCCTCCACCGCCGAGGTGTCCTGCTCGGCCCGGCGCAGGTCCTCGGTCACGTCCTCGGGCAGCAGGGAGAGGTCCCCGACGATGCGCAGGTGCCACCGCCCCTCATCGGCCAGGGAGCGCACCGCCGCCACGATGATCGCGAAGAGCTCGTCCAGCTCCGCGTCGTCGCGGTCCAGGTTGTCCGTGGAGAGCATCCACAGGGTGACGATCCCGACCCCGACCTCGTCCGCCCAGCCGAGGAACTCGGCGATCTTGCCCGCCCCCGCGCGGTGTCCGTGGGAGGCGGTCGTGCCGATGGAGCGTGCCCACCGCCTGTTGCCGTCCAGGATCACGCCGACGTGCCTGGGGATGGCCCCGGCGGGCAGCTCGGAACGCACACGCCTCTCGTACAGGTCGTAGAGGAGGTTCCAGTGAGCCATCCAAGTCCTCCCCATCGCACCTCTGGTCGGCCACCGGCCCCGACAGGGCTGCACAGGGCCTCGGCCCCCAGATTAGTCGCCCGGGCGGGCAGCTGTGACCGTCACGGCACGAGGGCGACCGCGAGACGGCCCCGCGTGGGTCGCACGTCCGACACGGATGACCCGGGATCGGACGCGGGGTGTGGCCCCGCTGCTCCTGCGGCCGCTGGCGACACAGCCGCACGGGCACGCGGGCAGCAGGCCGGGGGACCTTGACACCAGGATACGCAGGAGTAACCTACGGTAACGTAAGGAGCAGTTCCGACCAGGAAGGTCACCCATGAGGATCGCGTCCCTGAAGCCCACGAGCTGGGTCCCCGACCAGGTAGTGGCCATCAAGCCGCGCCTGCGCGGATGGCTCCACCTCGTGGCCGCCCCGTTGTCCCTGGCCGCCTCCGTCGTGCTGCTCGCCCTGGCCCCCACGGAGGCCACCAAGTGGGCGTCCGCGGTCTACATGGCCTCCTCCCTCGTGCTCTTCGGGGTCTCCGCGGTCTACCACCGCTTCTACTGGGCCCCCCGGTGGGAGCACATGTGGCGCCGCTTCGACCACTGCAACATCTTCCTGCTCATCGCCGGCACCTACACCCCGCTGGCCGTGTCCCTGCTGGGGGAACCCGACCAGCGCAACCTGCTGCTCATCATCTGGTCCGGGGCCGTCGCGGGGATCCTGCTCAACATCTTCTGGCCCACCGCCCCCCGGTGGCTCTCGACCCTGGTCTACGTGGTGCTCGGATGGGTGGCCGTCTGGTTCCTGCCCGAACTGTGGGCAGCTGGTGGTCCGGCCGTCGTCTGGCTGGTGATCGCGGGCGGCGTGCTCTACACGGCCGGTGCCGTCGTCTATGCACGCAAGAAGCCCGACCCCTCCCCCACCTGGTTCGGGTTCCACGAGATCTTCCACCTCTGCACCGTGCTCGCCTGGGCGTGCCACTGCGTGGCCGTCTTCCTGGCAGTGCTCGGCTGAAGTCCCCCCGGGGGCAGACCCCTCGATGCCGCCGGACGCACACCTCGGACCACCCCGTGGTCCGTGACGGCCGGCGGTACCGCAGGACCACGAGGGGGCACGGCGCGGGTGCGGGACCCCCATGCGCCACGACGCGTGTGCGGGCTCCACGTGCCGGGCGACCGGGGCAACTTGTCCGACTCCGGGCCCTTCCCGCACAGTCTTGGTAGACTGGCCCGACATCATCACGCCGGCACCGCCTCGGTGCCGGTCACTTTTTTGGAGGTTCACATGGCGGAAACCAAGTGGCTGACCCAGGCGCAGTACGACACGCTCTCGGCCGAGCTGGAGGAACGCACCACGAAGCGCCGCCCCGAGATCGCGCACCTCATCGATGCTGCGCGCCAGGAGGGCGACCTGCGTGAGAACGGCGGGTACCACGCCGCTCGCAATGAACAGTCGATGAACGAGACCCGCATCCTCGCCCTGGAGGACCTGCTCAAGAACTCCGAGGTCGGTGAGACCCCGGCCAATGACGGCGTGGTCGAACCCGGCATGGTCGTCACGGCTCTCGTGGCCGGCAGGGAGCAGAAGTTCCTGCTCGGATCCCGTGATGCGGGAGGGGACCTGGGAGTGCAGGTGTTCTCCACGGGCGCGCCGCTGGGAGCCGCCGTCAACGGTGCCAAGATCGGCGACACGATCAGCTACGTCGCGCCCAACGGTCGCACGATCGAGGTCGAGATCCTCGACTGCGTGCCCTACGGGGCCTGAGCGACACACCCTCCGGACCACCGGAGGAGCTCCGGACCAACTTGGAGCACGGCGCTGGGCCGGAGTCGGGGGGTGGTGCCACACGGCACCACCCCCCGACCGCGTCCCCGTCGACGGTGCATGCCCCCGGGGTGTGCCCGGCTCCCCACGCGATGACGTGGGTCCGTCCGCGTGGCGCCGGATCCTGACGCGCGCCACGACCGCCCCCGTCGAGGCCTCGTGGACCCCCTCGGATCTGCCTCAGTCCTTCCCCTCGGGCTCGGACTCCACCTCACCCGCCCCCGGTGGTGGGACGTCCGGCGTGCCCAGCACGGGCTCCGGACGGCCGCGCTCCGCGTCCGTGCCTGTCGGTGCGCGCCCCTGTGCTCCTTCGGCTCCGGGACCGCCCTCGTCCCTGCCCACCTGCTTCTCGGGACCGGCAGGCGTCGTGTAGGAGGCGGCGACCATGGAGTCGAGCATTCCCGGAGGCCCGCCGGGGCGATCGGCCTTGGTGGCCAACCCCGGGATTCCGTCATATCCGTGCAGGTAGAGGAACGTGGCGTTGAGGAACGCCGCGATCGGCACACCGAAGACCGCACCGACGATGCCGGCCACCGAACCAGCTCCCGCGACCACCAGCAGCACGGCCACCGGGTGCAGGGAGACGGCGTTGGACATCAGCCACGGCTGGAGCACATTGCCCTCGAGCTGCTGCACCGCCAGGATGATGACCAGCATGATGATGCCCTTGGTCGGCCCCTGGTCCACGAGGGCGACGAGCACGGCCACCGAACCCGACACGAATGCGCCGACGATCGGGATGAAGGAGCCGAAGAACACCAGGATCGTGATCGGGAGTGCCATGGGGACACCGAGGGCGAAGGCCCCCAGACCGATGCCTGCCGCGTCGATGGCCGCAACCTTGATCTGGGTGCGCACGTAGCCGCCCAGTGTCACCCAGCCACGGATCGCGGACTCGTGGGCGGGGCCGCGCGCCGGGGCCGGCATGAGCCGCACCACCCACAGCCAAATGCGGCGCCCCTCCTTGAGGAAGAAGAAGAGGCAGAAGAGCATGATCAGGGAGCCGGTGACGATCGAGATGAGTGAGGACGTCACGCTGAGGGCCCCGGAGGCCAACAGCGAGGAGTTCGACTGGAGGAACTTGGTGATCTCGTCCTGCAGACCGTCCAGGGCCTGGTCCACGGCGGAGGTGTCCAGGGCCAGCGGGCCCGTCTTCAGCCAGTCGAAGGCCTTCTCCAGGCCATCGGTCGCCTTCGCCAGCAGATCGGGGAACTGACGGAACAGTGAGGCCGCGGCCTGGGAGACCAGCCCCACCACGACTGCCAGGGCGATGAGCAGACCGACGGCGGCGGCCACCGTGCGGGAGAGGTGGACACGACGCACGAGGAAGGCGACCAATGGCTCCAGGAGCACCGTGAGGAGCAGGGCGATCGCCACCGGCAGGACCACGACGGACAACTGCATGGCACCCCAGCACGCGACAGCCGCGGCCGCCACGACCATGAGGATCCGCCAGGACCATGCCGAGGCCACACGCAGGGGCCAGGAGACGAGCGAGGCCGCATCGGCCTGGGCCCGCATGGGGCTCTGGTCCAGGAAACGGACGGCCTCCTCCGCGCGGAAGTCGTCGTGGTCCTCACTCCGGGAAGCTGAGAGACGGTCGAAGAGTTCGCCGAAGCGGCCCCGGCCAGCGTGGGGCACCCGTGGATTCATCAAGCAGTCCTTCCGATCGGCCTCCGGTCAGGGTACATGCGTGCCTCCGGTCGGACCTCACACGACCGTGGTCCAGGCCGGCGGGGACCCGGAATGCGCCTGTGCCCCGACCGTGCTGCAATGGGGTCAGTCGACGAATCGGGAGGACCACCATGTTCACGTTCCACGACGTCATCCACCCCCATGCGCCCCGGCCGGGCGTCCATGTCGTGCTGGGGACCCCTCTGGACCTCCCTGCCGACGAGGGACACGAGGTGGTCTTCCTGGCAGCAGGGTGCTTCTGGGGGGTGGAGAAGGTCTTCTGGGAGACCGAGGGCGTGGTGGCCACGGCCACGGGCTACATGGGCGGGACCACGCCCCACCCGACCTACGAGCAGGTCTGCACCGGCACGACCGGACATGCCGAGACCGTTCGCGTCGTCTACGACACCGGCGTCACGGACGCCGCACGCATCATCTCGACGTTCTTCGAGATCCACGACCCGACCCAGGGCGACCGGCAGGGCAATGACGTGGGCAGCCAGTACCGCAGTGCCATCTGGACGACCACCCCGGAGCAGCTCGGGACCGCACTGGCCACCCGGGACGCCTACGCGGAGGAGATCGCCGCCCGAGGTTTCGGTCCCATCACCACCGAGGTCGGGCCCGCCGAGCTGGCCGGTCCCTTCTGGCAGGCCGAGGACCACCACCAGGGTTACCTGTGGAAGCATCCCAACGGCTACCAGTGCCACGCACGCACGGGCATCGCCTGCCCGGTCCTCCCGCCCCGCACCCCCGCCTGACCCTCCCCCCTTCGGCGAAGTCCGCTCTGTTCGAGGGTCGAGGTCCGCTCCGTTCCAGGGTCGAAGTCCGCTCTGTTCCAGGCTCGAGGTCCGCTCCGTTCCAGGGTCGAAGTCCGCCCTGTTGGAGGGTCGAAGTCCGCTCAGGTCAGACCTCTTCCGATGATTCCCACCGTCGGGAACCGTCACCACCCGTGTACGCGGACGTCCGCCGTGCAGGCAGGCCAGGAATGGCCCACCGGCACGGCGGACGTCGCGGGAGTTGCTGTCCCGGAGCGCAGCTCCGGTGGTGCACCCCGAGGGCTCAGTGCACCCCGAGGATGTCGGTGACGAAGACCAGGGTGTCTCCGCCGCCGATGCCGGCCTGGGGCACCCCGCGGTCCCCGTAGCCGTACTCGGAGGGGATCGAGAGCAGCACTCGGGAACCCACCTTCTGCCCCACCAGTCCGTCGTCCCAGCCGCGGATCACCATGCCGACGCCGATCTGGAAGGCCAGCGCCTGACCACGGTCGTAGGAGTTGTCGAAGACGCCCCCGTTCCACACCTGACCCAGGTAGTGGCACTGGATCTGGTCCCCGGGCTCGACCTCCTGGCCGTCGCCCTCGTGGAGGACCTCCACGAGCAGGTCCTCGGAGGGCTCGGCCCCCGAGAAATCGAGAGTGGGCTTGCGGCCGAAGTCTCCGGTGACGGTGATGTTCTCCATGTCTTCTCCTGGACGGTGGTGGGTCGTTGGAATCAGTGTTGTCCGGGGCCTGGCCCGGACGCGCGGGGAGTCGTGCCCCGCGAGGGGAGGGAGCGGCAGGTCAGTTCCTCATACGGCCGAGCAGCTGCAGGATCTCCACGTACATCCACACCACGGTGACCATGAGGCCGAACGCGCAGGACCAGGCGAACTTCGCCGGAGCCCCCATCTCGACACCCACCTTGGCCTGGTCGAAGTCCTGGATCAGGCAGGCAGCACCGATGAGGACCGCAACCACGCCGACGACCGTGCCGAGCTGGAAGCCCATGAAGGTCGCGTCGTTCATGCCACCCGCCGTCGAGAAGACACCTGTGAGAACCAGGATCCAGTTGAGGACGCGGTAGACGAGGATGCCGATCAGGGCGATGAGCGTGAAGCGCGCGAGCTTCGGGGAGTTGCGGACCCTCCCGGAGGCGAAGAGCGCCAGCGTGACGGCAAAGACCGCGGCGGTCGCCAGCACTGCCTGGCCGACGATGCCGTCGTACTGGGCCTCCATGATGGCCGAGAGCCCACCCATGGCCAGCCCCTGCGCCGCCGCGTAGGCCATGATCAGAGCCGGGCGGATCGTTTTGGAGAAGATGTTGACCATGGCGAGCACGAAGCCCACCAACATGCCGGCACCCATGAGCAGCACTCCGAGACCGGGGTTGGCCACGGTCGCCATCCAGGCGAGGACCGCCCCGACCAGCAGGACGCCGAAGAGCAGGCCCGTCTTCATGATGACGTCGTCGTAGGTCATGCGCCCGCGGTCCACGGCGTCTGCCGACGCCCCCGCATAGGCGCGCTCGGCCTCGTCCAGCGCGTGCTGGTCGTAGGTGGGCACCTGCCGCTGGGAAGCCTGGGCTGCTCCGGCTGCCGCGTAGGGGAACCGCGTCGAGTCCGCCGTGTCGGCGGAGCCGGGCTGGTAGCCGGGCATCGTCGGGTAGCCCGCCGGGGTGGTCTCCTTCCACTCCGACTCGAGGCGGTTGAACACCGGGTTGGCCATGTCTCCTCCGTGGGGTAGCTGGTCAGTCACGTCAAATCTGTCATGTCCTCGTCTCCTGCGCCAGCGCTGTTCATCGATTCCGCCCTCGGCGCACTCCTCCTCGGGACAGCGGGCGGGGGTCGCCCTCGTCGTTCCCCACGCACGAGGGCGACCGGAGGCGTACCTCGGCCCACAGCACGCAATCCTCACAGGAGCAGAACCTCAAGGTGCTCGCCACTCCGGGGCCACCGGGTCACCGGCCCACCGACCCACCGGCTCACCCGACGGTCCCGGCGTCCCGGAGGGGAACCAGCCGCGGGACGAGTCGCACCAGGACCACCATGACGACCAGCTCGACCAGCGTCTGTGTGACGACGACGAGTGGGGCGAGGTCGAACGCCGGGGGAAGTGCGAGGGCGAGGGGGAGGACCACCAACGAGTTGCGGGTCACCCCACTGAAGACGATCGCCCGGCGACTGCGGGGGTCCAGTCCCGCCATCCGGCCCGCGGCCACACCGATGGGGACCATCACCACTGCGAACAACACGTAGACCGGGACGACTGCCAGCAGCGACCCGATGCTGGCCCCGACCCGGGCGATCTGGGAGGTGACGACGACGGCGAGGGTGAGCATCATCAGCGGCACCATGGCCGCCAGGACACGGTCGCGGAGCAGGACCCCCCAGAGCGTGCGTGCCGCCGCGAACTGGGTGATCCCGGCAGCCACCAGTGGCACCACGATGAGTACCAGGAACGCCTCGGCGAACGGGGCGAGGTCGACACTCGCGGCGAAACTGGGGCCGACGAAGACCCAGAGGTAGACCGGCAGCAGGAGCATCTGGGTGAGCATCAGCATCGGTGCAGCCGCCAGCAGCCGATCCCTCGCGCCGCCCGCGATCCCGGTGAACACGATGACGTAGTCCACGCAGGGCGAGAGGAGGACGAACAGTGCCCCGATGAACAGCGCGCGGTCGTGGGCGATGATCACGGTCAGGAGACGGACCACGACGGGCACGACCAGGAAGTTCAGCGCGAGGACCGTGACGAGGAACCTCCAGTCCCGGAACGCCTGGCCGATCCGGGCGAACGGCACCCCCAGGAACGTCGCGTAGAGCAGCAGACCGAGGACGGGGTTGATGGCGATCTCCGCCGGGTGTGCGATCGCAGGGAACGACAGACCGACCACGGCACCCAGGACGAGGGCGGCGATGTGAAGGGGCACCTGGTGCCGCTCCCACCACGCCACCACTCCTGCCATGTCCAGGTCCTCCCAGACGTGCGGTGCCCCTACGGAATGTCACCCGACCGCCCGGACCGGAACCGTCCCCTCCCGTGGTGCCCCCACCGGGACTCGAACCCGGACTGAGCCGATTTTAAGTCGGCTGCCTCTGCCGATTGGGCTATGGGGGCTGGGGCCGCCCTCGTCGACGAGGGGGCTCATCGGGACGCGCCCCCGGGGGCGGACGAGGGCGACTCCTGTCCACTCACACCTGAGACAGGGCGATCCCGTCCAGGATGTCATGCTCCGAGGTGAGCACGTGGTCGATGGTGTGCCCACGGGTCGCGGCGCGCTCCACGACGCGGGCGACGACACGGCTCCAGATCAGCGCACCGGCCGCGATGACGTCCTCACGTCCCTGCGGCATGAAGCCGAGGGCCGCCTTGACGGGAACGGGCTCCTCGACCATGAAGCGCACGGCCGCGTCGATCTCCTCCAGCGTCAGGTCGGCGCCGTCGATGCGTTCGGGCTGGTAGCTGGTCAGACCCAGCGCCTGGGCGGTGATCGTGGTGACCGTTCCGGCCACACCCACCAGGGTCCCCACCCGGCTCAGGTCGACCCGGTCCGAGGCGGCGTCGAGCTGGGCATCGATCCAGGACACCGCAGCCGCCTCCGAGTGGCGGTCCACCCCGGCCTGGAGGAACTTCTCGGTCACGCGCACGGAGCCCATGTCGATCGAGACCGACTGTTCGACGGTGGCACTGCCCAGCACCAGCTCGGTCGAACCGCCTCCGATGTCCACCACCAGCAGTGGCCGCGGGGCGGCAGGGTCGACGCCGCTGACGGCCCCCCTGAAGGACAGGGCCGCCTCCTCCGTACCGGGCACCACCTCGGGGGCCACACCGAGCACGCGACGCACCCCCTCGACGAACTCCTCGCGGTTGGAGGCGTCGCGTGTGGCGGACGTCGAGACGAAACGGATGGAGTCGGCACCCAGACGGTCGATCATCTCCGCGTACTCCCGGGTCGCCTCGAGGGTGCGCTCGATGGCCGCGGGATCCAGGACGCCGGTGCGGTCCACACCCTGTCCCAGGCGCACGATGCGCATCTGTCGGGTGAGGTCGTGCAGGCGCGGGACGCGCGTCCCCGAGGGCCCCTCCTCCCAGTCGGCATCAGCGACGAGCAGTCGGATGGAGTTGGTCCCACAGTCAATGGCAGCTACACGGGTCACCGGAACATCCTCCCACACCGAGCCCCTGCACCCCTGGGCACCTCGTCCCCGGCGCCGGCGCCGGTGCCCGTCAGCAGGAGCAGCGCTGCGCGTCCCACAACCCGCGCGCCGTGAGCAGTGCGAGGGTCCTGTCCCCCACCGGGTTCACGCCGGGGCCCGCCGCCAGGGCATGACCGAGCAGGGCGTGGAGGCACTTCACGCGTGTCGGCATGCCACCCGCGGAGACGCGTTCGATCTCGGGCGCCTCCCCGAGTTCGCGCCGCCGTGCCAGGTAGTCCTCGTGCGCCGCCCGGTAGGCGTCCGCGACGCCCTCGTCCTCCCGGAGCCACGTGTTGAGGTCCTCCATGACGTGCTCGGCCTCCAGCGTCGAGCACCCACGCACGGCAGGAGGGCAGGTCAGGTAGAAGGTCGTCGGGAAGGGGGTGCCGTCCTCCAGGCGCGGAGCGGTGACGACCACCGTCGGGCGTCCGCACACGCAGCGCGCACCGATGCCGACGACACCGCGGGGGACGCGGCCGAGTTGCCCGCGGAGGGTCTCGATGTCGGTCGGGGTGGCGGGGTCGATCACATGGGCCATGGTGTGGGGTCACTCCCTCGGGACGTCGGCCTCCGTGAGCGAGGCGGTCAGCACCTGGACCCACGGACGGGCTGGACCCTGGGGTTCGGCGGCGTCGATCTGCGAGGTGTCCGCGTGGTCCGCTCCGGGGTCCACGACAGCATACTGGGTCTCCCCGGGCAGCACGTAGCCGAGGCGGGAACGCGCCTGGGAGGCGATGTAGTCGGGGTCGTTCCACAGGTCCAGTTGGTGCTGCATGTCGGCGTTGTCCTGCTCGGCGGCGGCGACCCGGGCCGTGATGTCGCGCAGGTCCTGTTCCTGGCGCCACCACTGGAACAGGGAGGGCACCAGCATGCCCGCCAGGACCGCACCGACCACGGCGATGCCGAGCAGACGGACCGAGACCGTCAGGCCGCCGAAGCTGAAGGTGGAGTGCGGGCGACGTTCCCGGGGCGTCCGCTCGCCCGCAGAGGAGGACCCACGGCGTCCGTCGGTGGGTCGTCGCGCGGCGGTGGCGCGAGCGCTCGCCGTCGTGGTCGTACGAGGGCGACGCCGCTTCGCCGCCGGATCGGGACGCCCGGGCTCCGGGGCATTCGACCTGGAGCCACTCACAGGGGAGGAGATGGCAGCGGGGTCGGCAACCTGCGTTGGCTCGTCGTGCGCACCCGGGTCGGATGCGGACGCGTGGGCTTCCCCGGTCCCTGCGGCTGCGGCCCGCCTGCGGTCCCCGGAGGCATTCGTGCGTTGCGGGTCCCGGGAGGAGCCCGAGCGCGCGCCGGTGCCCGCTGCGTGGGGATGGCGGGGAGGCTTGGGCCGCGCAGGTCGGACGGATCGGGAGTCAGGCATGCTCCCATGGTGCCGCGCCCGCAGGGTCTGTCGCCACAGGACGTGCGGCATGTCCTCAGCACAACGGCGAGCCCACACCGCGCTCGACAGGCACGCCTCCGCCGTCCCGGCGACGCCCTCGTCGACCATCCCCGGGTCCGGGCCCGACCAGCCGCACCCCGACACGCAGAAGTCCGCCCTCCCGGAGGAGGACGGACTTCATGCCGTCAACTGAGCGGACCTCGTGCCCCCGACGGAGCGGACTTCGCGGGGAGGGGGGTGCGGCTCAGTGCGGGGTGCGGCTCAGAACGAGGCACGGGGGAAGGACGAGCGGCCGGCGTAGACAGCGGCGTCGCCCAGCTCCTCCTCGATGCGCAGCAGCTGGTTGTACTTGGCGACGCGCTCGGAACGGGCCGGGGCGCCGGTCTTGATCTGTCCGGCGTTGGTGGCCACGGCCAGGTCGGCGATCGTCGTGTCCTCGGTCTCGCCGGAGCGGTGGGAGGTCATCGTGCGGTAGCCGTTGCGGGTGGCCTCCTCGACGGCGTCGAGGGTCTCGGTCAGCGAACCGATCTGGTTCACCTTGACCAGCAGGGCGTTCGCGACGCCCAGCTCGATGCCCTTGTGCAGGCGGGCCGGGTTGGTGACGAACAGGTCGTCGCCGACCAGCTGCACGCGGGAGCCGATCTCGGAGGTCAGGGACTTCCACGCGTCCCACTCGTCCTCGGACAGCGGGTCCTCGATGGAGACCAGCGGGTAGTCCGAGATGAGCTTCTCGTAGTAGGAGACCATGTAGTCCGTGGAGCGACCCTCGCCCTCGAACTGGTACAGGCCGTCCTTGAAGAACTCCGAGGAGGCGACATCCAGGGCCAGGGCGATGTCCTGCCCGGGCTTGTAGCCGGCCTTCTCGATGGCGTCGACGATGAGGTCGAGTGCCTCGGCGTTGGAGGCCAGGTTCGGCGCGAAGCCGCCCTCGTCACCCAGACCGGTGGAGAGCCCACGCTCCTTGAGCACGGACTTCAGCGTGTGGTACGTCTCCGCACCCCAGCGCAGTGCCTCCTGGAAGGTCGGTGCGCCGATGGGGGCGATCATGAACTCCTGGATGTCGACGTTGGAGTCCGCGTGGGACCCACCGTTGAGGATGTTCATCATCGGGACCGGCAGCACGTGTGCGTTCGGGCCACCCAGGTAGCGGTAGAGCGGGAGCCCGGCGGACTCCGCGGCGGCCTTGGCGACGGCCAGGGACACGCCCAGGATCGCGTTGGCGCCCAGCTTGCCCTTGTTGTCGGTGCCGTCGAGGTCGATCATGGCCTCGTCGATGTGACGCTGCTCGGTGGCATCCTCGTCGATGAGCTCGGGGGCGATGACCTCGGTCACGGCCTCCACGGCGTCCTGGACGCCCTTGCCCTGGTAGCGGCTCTTGTCGCCGTCACGACGCTCGACGGCCTCGAAGGCGCCGGTCGATGCTCCGGAGGGAACGGATGCGCGCGAAACGGTGCCGTCCTCGAGCAGGACCTCGACCTCGACGGTCGGGTTGCCCCGGGAGTCGAGGATCTCGCGAGCCCCGATTGCCTCAATCCTTGCCACGTCATTCTCCTTCATGTGGTTGCGTGACTGCTGTCGCAGTCAACGGTAGTACGGGGCGCCGCCGTTGGGCACCCCCTGGAACGGGTGGACGCACGGGGGCGTCACACTGGTGCCCCGCACGCGTCGGGTGAGCGACGATGGTCCCCATTCGGGGGCCACGGCCCGATCCTCCGGCGAGGTATCGGTCACATCCGGGAGTCATGGTGGCAGGACCGATCGGTCAGTTCCCGCTCTGGGAGGAGTCGGATCCCGACGCCGTTCCGGAACCCACGACATCGCCGAACGTCGAGGAGACGATCTGGTTGTCCTGGTCGAGCGTCCCGTAGCGCGGGTTCAGCCGCACATCGGCGCTGGCCTGCTTCTCCGCCAGCTCCTGGGTCAACTGGGAGGTGTCGGACACCGCGGACTGCAGGTCCGAGACCGTGATCTGCATCCTCAGCAGGTCCACGAGGGCGTGGTTGAGGTCGTCGGGCACAGTGGTGATCGACTGCTGTTCCTCGGCGGCCTTGATCTGGGACTCCACGGTGGCGTCGTCGACGACGATCCCGTGGTCGGCACCCATCTCCTGGATGTGGTGGGCACTGGCCAGGGCCGAGACGAACTCGGAGCGACCCGGCTCCTGCCCGAACATCGCGTCGAACTGGTCGATCGACTGCGTGACGTCCGCCTCGGTGTAGGTGGTGTCCCCCACCTGCAGGGCGACGCCCGGCTGGGCGGAGCATGCGCCGAGACCGGCGACCAGCGCGAGTGAGGACAGTCCGGCGAGGACCCTCCCCTTGCGAGTGTGGAACACGTGCGACCTCCCTCGGTGCGGTCCCCTCGGACCGCCTCCCAAGTCTACGACAGGGCGGGCACGGCACCCGACCGACAGCAACGTGCGGACACCCGGGACCTGGCCGACCGGATCCCCGCACCGCAAGGACCCGCGCGCCGCCCGGACCCGCGCCGCACGCCGGGCCCCGCACCCCTGCGAGGGCGCCGCCCTCGTCGACCGGGTCCGTCTCACTTCGAGAACGGCACCAGCACCTTGGTCACGAGGGTCTCGACCCACTCCAGCAGCGCCTCGTCGGTCAGCGGCACCCCGCCCACGCGGGCGGTCTGGGGCACCGGGACCAGCACCTGGCGCACGGCCGCCTTGATGACGGAACCCGGGTGGAGCCGCTTGAGTCGGATCACCTGGGAGTCAGCCAGCTCCACCGGGCCGATGCGCAGGTAGCGGCCCTGCGTGGCGATCTCCGCGATCCCCGCCCGGCGCACGGTCTCGCGCAGACGTGCCAGGGAGAAGAGCAGTTCGACCTCGCGCGGGATCGGACCGTAGCGGTCGGCGAGCTCCTCGCGCACGTCGGCCTCCTGCTCGGGCGTGGTGACGGCCGCGATCTTGGCGTAGACCTCCAGTCGCAGGCGCTCCCCCGTGACGTAGTCCTCGGGGATGTGGGCATCCACCGAGAGCTCCAGGTGGATGTCCGCCTTCTCCGCCGGGCGCTCACCGCGGTACTCGGCCACGGCGTCGGCCACCATGCGCACGTACATGTCGAAGCCCACGCCCTCGACCTGCCCCGACTGGGCGCCACCCAGCAGGTTGCCGGCGCCCCGGATCTCCAGGTCCTTCTGCGCCACGGCGAGCCCCGCCCCCAGGTCCGTGTTCTGGGCGATGGTGCGCAGGCGCTCGTGGGCGGTCTCGGTGAGGGTGCGGTCCCCGGGGTAGAAGAAGTAGGCGTAGGCCCGCTCGCGACCGCGTCCCACGCGACCGCGCAGCTGGTGGAGCTGGGAGAGCCCGAAGACGTCGGCCCGATCGACGATGAGGGTGTTGGCGTTGGAGATGTCGAGCCCCGTCTCCACGATGGTCGTGCAGACGAGGACGTCGAACTCGTGGTTCCAGAAGTCCACGATGACGTTCTCCAGCTCGTGCTCCCCCAGCTTCCCGTGGCCGACGCGCACGCGCGCCTCCGGCACCAGCTCCTGGACGTGGGCGGCCACGGAGTTGATGGACTCCACGCGGTTGTGGACGTAGAACACCTGCCCGTCGCGCAGCAGCTCACGCCGGATGGCGGCACTGACCTGGGCATCGGTGAAGGCCCCGACGAAGGTGAGGACAGGTTGGCGTTCCTCGGGTGGTGTCTGCAGGATCGACATCTCACGGATCCCCGACACCGCCATCTCCAGGGTGCGCGGGATGGGCGTGGCCGACATCGACAGCACGTCGACGTCGGTGCGCAGTGCCTTGAGGGTCTCCTTGTGCTCGACGCCGAAACGCTGCTCCTCGTCGATGACCACCAGGCCCAGGTCCTTGAAGCGCACGGTCCCCGTCAGCAGGGAGTGGGTGCCGATGACGACGTCGATCTTGCCCGAGGCCAGGCCCTGGCGGACCTCCTCGGCCTCCTTGTGGGTGGAGAAGCGCGACAGGGTCGCCACGTCCACGGGGAAACCGGCGTAACGCTCGGTGAACGTCTCGTAGTGCTGGTGGACCAGCAGGGTCGTCGGCACGAGGACGGCCACCTGCTTCCCGTCCTGGACCGCCTTGAAGGCGGCACGCACCGCGATCTCCGTCTTGCCGTAGCCGACGTCACCGGTGAGGAGGCGGTCCATGGGGACGGGCTTCTCCATGTCGGCCTTGACCTCGTCGATGGTCACGAGCTGGTCGGGGGTCTCCACGTAGGGGAAGGCGTCCTCGAGCTCGCGCTGCCAGGGCGTGTCCGGGGAGAAGGCATGCCCCTGGGTGGCCTGGCGCGCGGCGTAGAGGCGGATCAGCTCCTTGGCGATCTCCTTGACCGCCTTGCGGGCGCGCTGCTTGGTCTTCGCCCAGTCCGCCCCGCCCATGCGTGACAGGGAGGGCTGGTCGGAGCCGGTGTACTTGGTGACCTGGTCCAGGGAGTCGGTGGGGACGAACAGCCGGTCCCCGGGTTGGCCCTTCTTCGAGGGCGCGTACTCGATGAGCAGGTAGTCCCGTGTCACCGCAGCGTCCCCGCGCCCGACCCTGCGCGAGACGAGCTCGAGGAAGCGCCCCACGCCGTGCTGCTCGTGGACGACGAAGTCCCCGGGGTGCAGGGTCAGGGGGTCCACGCCCTTGCGCCGCCTGGACGGCATGCGCCGCATGTCACGGGTGGTGGCACCGGCACGGCCCGTCAGGTCGGCCTCGGTGAGCACCGCCAGACGCTGTCCTGCCATGACGAAGCCGACCCCGGCGGAGGCCGTGGTCACGTGGACGACGGCCGGATCCGGCTCGTGGGCGACGTCGTCGACGACGCGGGCCGCGACCCCCGCCTCGGCGAGGATGCTGGCGATGCGCCGCCCGGGTCCGGGTCCCTCGGTGGTGATCACCAGGTGCCAGCCGGCACGCACCAGGTTCCCCAGGTCCTCCGCCGCGCGCGCGAAGTCGCCACGGTAGGGCCTCACCTCGCGGGCGCCGACGACGGCCAGGGACGGGGAGACGACCAGCGCCCGGGGTTCGTGGGCCAGGAGTCCGCCGGGCAGGGCGGTCCCCGACAGTGCGGCGGGCCGTCCCGTCCCGATCGACGAGGGCGGGGCCGTGTTGCCCCGGTCGGTATCGGTCCGGTCGGTGTCGGTGTCGGTGTCCACCGGATCGGTCGCGTCCAGATCGGGGCCGTCCTCGTCGGAGGTGCCCTCCGTGCCCGCGCCGCCCGCCGGGCCCGGCGCCGGCACGGCTGCGTCGCCCTCGTCCCCGCTGCCCGCGAGCGCCTCGGCGAGTTCTGCGGGAGGCAGGGTGGTGAACTGCCACCAGCCCCTGCGTGCCCCACTGCCCCAGACGTCGTCCAGGGGCAGGAAGGAGGCGGTGCCCGCCTGGACGGGCACCTTCCCGCCACCGGCTGCGGCGGACCAGGCGGCGCGGAGGAACTCCTCGGTGGTGGCCACGAGGTCCTCGGCGCGCGCCCGGATGCGCTCCGGCTCGGACATGACGAACACGGAGTCCTCGGCCACCAGGTCGACCAGTCGGTCCATGCCGTCCACGAGCACCGGGGCCAGTGACTCGATGCCGGGGCTCGGGATGCCCTCCGAGGCGAGTTCGAGGATCTCCGACGCCCCGGGCAGGGTGTGGGCGGCCTCGCGGGCGCGGGAACGCACGGTGGCGGTGAGCAGGAGTTCCCGACAGGCGATGGCCCACAGTCCGTCGGCGGCCTCACCCAGGGTGCGCTGGTCGGAGACGGAGAACCAGCGCACCTCGTCGACCTCGTCCCCCCACAGCTCCAGGCGGACGGGGTGGGCCTCCTGGGGCGGGAACACGTCGAGGATGCCGCCGCGCACAGACATCTGGCCGCGCGCCTCGACCATGTCGACACGCTCGTAGCCCAGGTCGGCCAGGCGCTGGGTGAGGTCGGGCAGGTCCACGACGTCCCCGACACGGACCCGCACGGGTTCCAGGTCCCCCAGGCCGCGGATGACCGGTTGGAGCAGGGCGCGCACGGGGACCACCAGGATGCGGATGGGACCCGCGTGGGGGTCGTCCGCCACGGGATGGGCCAGGCGCCGCAGCACGGCGACCCGTCGTGCCATGGTGTCGGCCTGGGGGGAGAGCCTCTCGTGGGGCAGGGTCTCCCAGGCGGGGAAGACCTCCACGCCGTCGGTCCAGGCACGCAGGGCATTGGCCATGGACTCGGCGTCGCGCCCCGAGGCGGTCACCACGACCAGCGTGGACATGCCCCGCTTGTCGGCAGCCAGGGAGATGACGGGAGGTCGCACGCCGGCCGGGGCGACCAGGGTCCCGGAGGCCCGTGCAGCCATGGAGGCGGTCACCGCGTCGACCGCAGGGTCACGCGAGACGAGTCCCAGGAGTCCGTCGAGCTTCACGGTGTCAGACCTTCCGGATGGGGATGGGTGCGGGTGTGGGTGCGGGCCCGGTGGGGCCGGGTGTGGGCCCGGTGGGACCGGGGCGGCGGATCACTCCGCGTGGTGGGAGTGGAGGGTCTGCTGGGCCTCGGTGAAGCCGCGCAGCACCACGTCCTCGACCACGTCGGCGGCGAGCTCGAAGGTGACGTCCCACTCGGGGCGCTCCCGCAGGGTGATGGGGGCCAGGACGTAGGCGGCGGGGTCCTGGTGGCCCGGTGGGCGTCCGATGCCGATGCGCAGGCGGGAGTAGTCGCGTGTGCCCAACACCTGCGAGACGGACTTCAGGCCGTTGTGCCCGGCCTCCCCACCGCCCCTCTTGAGGCGCAGTTCGTGGGCGGGCAGGTCCAGGTCGTCGTGGAGGACCAGGAGGTGGTCGGCACCGATACCGAGGAAGCGGGCGAGGCGGCCGACCGGCCCACCGGAGGTGTTCATGTAGGAGTCCGACGTGGCCAGGACCACGCGCGGCCCGGGCGCGCCGCCGGGCAGGGTGCCCAGACGCACCTCGGCCACGTGCGTCCCGGTGCGGTGTGCGGTGAGGCGGGCGGAGCTGCGTGCCGCGAGCACGTCGACGGTCAGGTGGCCGACGTTGTGGCGGGTGTGGGCGTACTCCGGCCCGGGGTTGCCCAGGCCGACGACCAGCCAGGGTCCGTGCTCAGAGGTCATGACCCCGATTGTCCCACCCTGATCGAGCGCATCTGCCACTCGGGGGCCTCGGAGACGAGCACCGGGGGCAGTCCGTTGGCCTCGGTCCACTGGTCCGCGAAACGTTGGGCCCAATCGGAGTAGGCGGCGGAGTTGGGGTGGAACAGGTCGGCCGCGTGGTACCCGAAGGTGTACTTGGCGACGGAGAACTCCTGGCTCAGCGCGCGCAGGTCCACGACGTGGTGCCCGTGGGCTGCGGCGACCTCACCCAGGATCCGTGACATGTCGGCGGCACGGGTCTCGGTGCGCAGGATGCCGAAGGAGGAGATGTTGCCCACCAGCGAGCCCGCGGGCAGGGCAGCGGTGATCTCCTCCACGTGCTCGGTGAAGGCCTCCTCCGACATGTCGGCGACCATCACGTCGTTGCCGCCGATGTTGAGGGTGAACAGGTCGGGGACGATGCCGCGACCGGGCAGGTCCAGACCGAGCAGCTGGGGGAGCTGGGTGAGCACCACGGACTCCGTGGTGGCCCCGGACATGGACAGGTTCAGCAGGGCGACCTCGCGACCGAGGGTCTCCTGGACGGCCGAGGCCAGACGGGCGACATAGCTCTCCTGGACCCGTGAGGCTCCGATGCCCTGGGTGGCGGAGTCACCGAGGGAGACGATCGTGTAGGGACGCTCGTCCTGGGGGGTATCCGCAGCCGTGAGCTCGTCGAGCCAGGCCAGTGTCGCCAGGTCATGGTCCTCCCAGGCGCGCCGGTAGTCTCCGCGCTGGTTGTCCAGACGCAGCAACCGCCCGATCGCGACGCCGCCGGTGAACAGCCCTGCTCCTCCAGCAACCCCGAGGGCCTGCTTCCTCACACCCATGCTTCCCTCCTGTGCCTGTCTGCGGACCTGACCACAGTAGTGCCCCGGGCGCGCCGGATGCGACGTCCCCGACCCCACAGGTCGGTGATCACCATCCCTCCCCCCATCGGCGAAGTCCGCTCTGTTCTGCCCACGAAGTCCGCTCTGTTCCACCCTCGAAGTCCGCTTTCCCGCTCCCGGGTGTCGGGGTCCACGGCGGCGTGGACCCCGCGGTCGGAGACGTCGACGTGTGGCCCGGGCAGGTGGGGGACCCGCCCTCGTCGATCTGCACAGCGCGGATGACCCACCTGCCGTTCTCGGCTGTGGGATCACCGTCGCGGAGTCCGATGACCTCCCGTGGGCAGGTCGGCGCTCCGGGGGGGCACGCGCCGCACAGGGACCGTCATCGTCCGCCACCACCGTGACCCGGACCGTCGGCGGCACGGGTGCCCCGGTCGGGGGCGGGCCCCACAGCCGTCACGCCTCCGGAGCACGGGCAGGTGACCCGGTCCTCGGTGTCCGAGGCGACCGAGCCCGCAGAGAGGAGTGAAGAGGCGCTGTGGACCCGGCACCGTGGCTGCGCCGGGATCAGAGACCCCCCAGGACGATCCCCAGCAGGCCGGCAGCCAGGCTGAGGAGCAGCATGCCACCCGCGTGGACACATCCCGCCACCAACCGCCCGGAGCGGATCAGGCGGGCACCCTCCACACTGGCCGTGCTGAACGTCGAGTAGCCGCCGAGGAACCCCGTCCCCAGCAGCGGAGCCAGCTGGGCCACCGCGGGGACATGCGTGGAGACACCGGTGAGCAGGCCGATGAGGAAACAGGCACTGATGTTGACGACCACGGTGCCCAGGGGAATCGTGGACGCGTTCCTGGCGGTGACCCAGGAGTCGACGAGGAAGCGCAGGCATGCGCCCAGGCCGCCCATGACGGCGACCCCGACCCACATGGCAGGGCTCATGGAAGCCTCCCCTCCCGTTCCTGTGTCGGTCGCCGGGCGGGAGCCGAGCGTGCGCCACCTCGCGACCTCATCGCGACACCCGCCGCGTGGACGCCGAGGAGCGCGGAGAGCAGACCTGCGACCACGCTGCCCAGCACGTAGACGATGCCCGTCGCAGTGTCCGTCCCCGGCCCGGTGAGGAGGCGGTCGCCCTCGAGGATGAAGGTCGAGTAGGTGGTGAAACCTCCGATGACGCCCGTCCCGACGCCGATCCTCACCGCTTTGCGCCACCCGCCATCGGGGCCCGACAGGGCGAGGGACTCCTGCAGGGCCCCCAGGAGGAACGCCCCGACCACGTTGATGAGGAACGTCGTCCACGGGAAGCCGCCCGGGGCAGCGGGATGGGTTGCCTCGAGTGCCGCTCGCAGCAGGGTTCCCAGGGCACCGCCCACGGCCACGAGGGCGGCCCAGGGCGCGGTACCGGACCTGCGGTGCCCGCCCTCAGCTCTCATCACTTCCACGGTGCGTCCAGGTCCTTCCAGTCCACGACGTCGAGCGGGACCGTCAGGACGGGTCGGTGCTGGTGGTGCGCCAGGTGTGTGCCGACCGAACCCGTGACGATCTCACGCAGTTGGGCGCCCACCCCCTTGCGTCGCGCGCCGACCACGATGAGACAGGCATCCACTGCCCGGGCGAGGTGGGTGAGGGCACGGTCGGGTCGACCGGCGAGGTAGTGGAAGGTCCAGGGGAGCTTCAGGTCCTGCAGGACGCGCCCGGCCTGCAGCTCCAACTCGTCGCGAAGCCCCGTCCAGTCCCCGTCCATGGCGTCGGGACTCATCGGGGCGTGACGGACCGAGCCGTCCTCGAACTCCTCGACGACATACCTGGTCACGTCCGAGTAGGCGAGCTGGAGTGGTGCGCCCCCCAGGGACTGCGCCAGCGATGCTGCGGTGGCCAGGACCAGGGGTTCCTGGCCGGGGACGATGCCGACGACCAGGGGACGCCCCCCGAAGGGCACCATGCGCTCGACACTGGGCTGTGGAACCTCATGCGGAACCATCCCGGACTCCTTCCCGGTGGGCGCGACCTGCCCACCACTCCTGCGCGGACAGGAACCATCAGCCGTTCCGGGCGGTTCGGGCTCACGCCCAGGCGGGATCCATCGCCGCGCCGATCGTAGCGCGGCGGTTGGACCGGAGTGTGCAGGCGAGAGGCGGACCTGCCCGCGTCGCCCCCGTGGACGCAAGGCACCCGGCACGCCCGGGGTGGGGAGTGCGACGCACACTGCGCGCGGCAACGAGGGCGGACCTCGAGCCCCAACCAGAGCGGACTTCGAGGTCAGAACAGAGCGGACCTCAGTGGGAGAACAGAGCGGACTTCGAGGTCAGAACTGAGCGGACTTCGCCAGGGGGGGGAGGGTCAGGCGCGGTGGGCCGGGTCCGAGGGCAGTGCCACCAGGAACTCCGGGGAGCGGAACCCGTGGTCGTCGAACGCTGCGGCGATGCCGTCCGCGAGCTCCCCGACGCGCTCCGCGTCCACCAGGGCGATCGCGGATCCTCCGAAACCGCCCCCGGTCATGCGTGCGCCGAGGGCACCGAGCCCACGGGCGGTGTCCACCACCACGTCCAGCTCGGGGCAGGTCACCTCGTAGTCGTCACGCAGGGAGTTGTGGGAGGCGTTGAACAGGTGTCCGACCTGCTCGAAGACCTCTCGTGAGAGCTCCTGACCCTCCAGGAGATCCGCTGTGCGCCGCGTGCGGTCGATCTCCGTGACCACATGGCGCACACGCTCGCGCAGCCTCTCCTCGGGGAGGCGTGCGAGCGCTGCGTCGAGGTCCTGGGGTGCCACCTCGACCAACATGTCCACCCCGAGGATCCGCGCAGCCTCCTCGCAGTCCGCCCTGCGCTGGGCGTACTGACCGTCATTGTTGGAGTGCTTGGCCCGCGTGTTGACGACGAGCAGTTCCAGTCCCGATGCCGCCAGGTCGAAGGGGATCTGCCGGATCCCCTGTGTCCGGCAGTCCAGGAGCAGGGCGTGCCCGGCGCGTGCCCGCAGGGAGGCCGCCTGGTCCATCCCCCCGGTGTTGGCGCCCGCGTAGCGGTTCTCCGCCTCGATGGCCGCGCCCTGGAGGACGATGCGCCCCTCCTCGTCCCCACCCAGCCCGAGGTGGGCGACCTCGTCGAACCCGACGGCCACGCAGCACTCCAACGCCGCGGAGGAGGACAGCCCGGAGCCCAGGGGCACCGCGGAGTCCACGACCACGTCGAGTCCGGGCAGGGGCCCGTACCCGCGCGACTCCAGCGCCCACAGCACACCCGCCACGTAGGAGGTCCAGCCGTGGATGCGCTCGGGCCCGTCGGCGGGGCGGGGGTGGTCGAGGTCGATCTCCACGACGTCGCGCTCCTGGCCCGAGGTCAGGCGCAGCACACGGTCCGGACGCACGCGCAACGCCGCGAAGGCCCGGTGGGGCAGGGCGATGGGCAGGGCGAGGCCACCGTTGTAGTCGGTGTGCTCCCCGATGAGGTTCGCCCGACCGGGTGCGCTCCAGACACCGTCGGGCTCCTCACCCAGGATCTCGCGCATGAGGGAACCCACGCGGTCGGTGCCGAACTCGGCACTCCAGGCGTCGCGGTACTCGGCTGCCACTGTCATCACACGTCCTTCTGTCGTTCGTCGATTGCCACGGGGACCTACCCCCTTGGCACCGGACACCAGTACGGCGCGCCTGTGCGTCCCCGGTCCACTGATGCGTGATGCGCAGCCCCGTCCCTGCATCGGTGCGGAGCCTCCACAATCCTAGAGCAGACGACCTCGGCGAAACGCCGAACGACCGGCGCACATCCGGGACCGCACGCGCACCGTCAACGCGGCCGCCGCCACGCACGGGCCGGGCGCCGACTCCGGGACGCCGACTGCTCCTGCGTCTCCGCCCACCCCTCCGGGCCACTACTATTGGGGGGTTCCCGCGGGCGTGAGGGAGCTCCCGCAGGGGGCCGTCCCCGTCCGACGTCCCACAGGTGGCCCATGTTCCTTCCCCAGCGGTCTCCCGGCCAGGACTGGCTGGGGGTGGTCATCGCGATCCCCGAACCCTGGGTCACCCAACTGACCGAGTTGCGCCTGGGACTGGGCGACCTCCAGGGTTCCCTCGTCCCCGCCCACGTCACCCTGCTCCCCCCGATCCCCGTCCCGAGCTCACGCCGCACGGAGGTGATCCGTCACCTCCGCTCCGTGGCCCAACGGCACCAGCCCTTCCGCATCACCCTGCGGGGGGTGGGCTCCTTCCGCCCGGCCTCCCAGGTCGCCTTCCTGCGGGTCGACGAGGGCGACGACCAGTGCCGCATGCTGGCCGACGACATCCGGACAGGTCCCCTCGACCAACCTCTGCGCTTCCCGTACCACCCGCACGTCACCCTCGCCCAGGACGTGGAGGACCCCGCCATGGACCTGGCCCTGGACGTCGCCGCCGGGTTCGAGGCCTCCTGGATGGTCCAGGGTTTCAGGCTGGACCGCTTGGATCCCACGGGCATGTACTCCTCGATGGCCCTCTTCGACTTCGAGGTGTCCTGACCGCTGCCCGCGCCTGCGACGGGCCGGTTCCGCGCCCTCGCGCTATGTTGGGGAAATGGCTCGCACACCCTCGGATCCCACGGGGACCGGACCCGCACCGACGGCGCACCCCGTCCTGGCACCGGTCGACGTCCCCGGCCTGCGGCAGTCCCTCTCCGTGCCGGGCATGCTCCCCAGGATCCAGGCCCTGGCACTGTGGTGGAAGCGCACCCGGCCCGCGCGGATGCTGGCACGCTACGGTGCACGCAACGGTGGTCTCCTCTGTTCGGGGATGGCCCTGACCGTCCTGCTCTCCCTCACCGCAGCGCTCACCGTCGGGTGGACGGTCTTCATGTCCCTGCTCGGTTCGGACGCCCAGATGCGGTCCGCAGTGGTCGACGCCGTCAACACGGTCTTCCCGGGACTCCTGACGACACCCGAGAGCTCCGGGCTGGTGGATCCCGAGTCGTTGACCACGTCCGGGGTGTGGTCGGTGACCTCCGTGGTCGCCTTCCTGGTCATGGCCTGGTCGGCGATCTCGGCGGTCGGCTCGTTGGGCACCTCGATCCGCGCCATGTTCGGTCTGGTCGCAGTGCCGGAGAACATCGTCGTGGCCACGGCACGCAATGTCGCGGGCGCCCTCGGCCTGGCGTTCTCGCTCGTGGCGGGGGCCGGTCTGGGGATCGCGGTCAACGTCTTCGGCGACTGGACCTTCCGGACCCTCGGCCTGCGCCCGGGGATCGGCGAGGTCCTGCTGATGGGTGCCACCTACGTGGTGTCGATGCTCGTCAACGCCGGTGTGATCGTCCTGGTGGTCCGCGTCGTGTCGGGCATCAGGGTGGTCCGGGGGGACCTGGTGAGCGGGGCCGCGCTGTTCGTCGTCGCCTCGGAGGTCCTGCGCTACCTGGGCACCTCCGCCGTGGGATCCGTGTCGGGGCCCCTGCTCACCACGGCCACTTCCCTGATCACCCTCGTCCTGTGGATCAACCTCCAGGTGCGTGTGATCCTGCTCAGCAGCGCCTGGATGGCGAACCCGCCCACTCCGGTGGCAGTGTCCGACCCACGCTCCGTCCACTACCACGAGCGGCCCAACTACGTGACGCTCAGCGCACCCCGGACACTGGACTGGCCGCACAATGCGATCACCGGCGAGGTCCAACCGGAGCCGCTGCCCCCGGTCAGGACGCAGTCCGCCACGGAACGGTGACGCTCCGGTTGCGGGGACGCGACGCGGGGAAGGGGCCGGACCCGGGACGGCAGGGGTAGGGTCCCGCGCATGACTACACGTCCGGGACTCCACGACGAACGCCACGGCCAGGGCCGTCCCCTGCTCGCCCTCCACGGCGCCGGTGTCGACCACCGGCTCATGTCCGGCTTCCTGGAGACTGTGCTCCCGCACCACGTCGACCTGCTCCGTCTCTACCCGGACCTGCCTGGCATGGGGGCCAGTCCGGGGGTGGGGAGCTCATCCTCCCAGGACGTGCTGGACGCCGTGGACACCTACGTCGAGGACGTCATCGGAGAGACACCCTTCGCCCTGGTCGGTGAGTCCTTCGGGGGCTACATCGCCCGGGCACTGGCCCGGCGCAGGGCGGGACAGGTCCTCGGGCTCGCCCTCGTGTGCCCCATCGGAACGGAGGTCCTCGCCCGGGACCGCCACATCCCCCGCCACGAGGTGCGCCGCAGCGACGACGTCTTCTGGGACGGACTGCGCAATGCCGAGCCTGCAGCGGCTGAGGCCTTCGGTGAGCTGGCCGTCGTCCGCGACCAGCCCACCCACGCCCGTTTCCTCCGCGACATCGCACCCGGACTGGCGGGTGGAGACCCCGACGCGCAGGCGCGCATCGCCGCCGCCTACGAGCTGCCCGCGTCCCCCGAGGACGGTCCGGCACTCGAGGTCCCGACCCTCATCATCACCGGTCGGCAGGACGCGAGCGTGGGGTATCTCGACCAGTTCGCCCTGCTCGACCACTACCCTCACGCCACCTTCGCCGTCCTCGACACGGCCGGTCACAACGCGCAGATCGAGCGTCCGGAGCTCGTGGCCGCCCTCGTCCGGGACTGGCTGGAGCGGGTGGGGGCGGAGGCCGGGTGGAACGGCACCGCCGAGGACGCCACCGGCGCCACCGAGAGCACGGGTCCCGGCGCCGTCGGCGGGGGCCCTCAGAGGTCGTAGTCGATGCTCAGCGGCGCATGGTCGGAGAAACGGGCGTCGTAGCTGCCCGCGCGGTCGATGCGGAACCCCGTGGCCCGGCGCGCCAGCTCCGGTGTGGCGTACTGGTAGTCGATGCGCCAGCCCGCGTCGTTGTCGAAGGCCTTCCCCCGCCACGACCACCAGGTGTAGGGGCCCTGCACCTCACCGGCGAGGTCGCGGGTGACGTCGTGCCACCCCTCCCCCACCCAGGACTGCAGGTAGGCGATCTCCTCGTCGAGGACACCCGCACGCTTGTTGTGGTTGGGCGTCCAGTTCTTGATGTCGGCCCGCGAGCGCACGACGTTGAAGTCCCCTGCCACCAGGGCCTGGCGCCCGCCGGGCTCCTCGGCGTCCGCGAGCAGCTGGGCCATGCGGGTCCCGATGCGCGGCAGGTGGGCCATCTTCGCGTTTTGGCGCGGGGTGCCGACCTCGCCGGAGTGGAAGTAGGCGGAGACCACGGTCAAGGGCGTGTCGAGGTCGAGGTCGGCCTCCAACCAGCGACCCGAGTCGGAGTCCACCTCGGCGTCGTCGAGCTGACCGCGCCACGTCGAGATGCCGCTGCGCACGTCCGCGACCTCCCCGGCGTCCCGGCGCACCGCCACGGCCACCCCGGCGCGGCCCTTGATCCGCGAGGGCACGACAGCCACGTCCCAGGCGTCGCCGAGGAGCGCCCGCGTCGTGCCCTCGTCGGCACGCACCTCCTGCATGAGGAGGACATCGGGGTCCTCGCGCTCGAGCCATTCGCCCAGGCCCCGCCGTGCGGCAGCCCGGATCCCGTTCAGGTTCACCGTGGAGATCGTCGTCATGCCCCCATTGTGCCCGGGGGCGCCCGCAGGTGGGCGATGGAACCGGCGCGCACGTCCCCGTCGTGGCACCGCGCGGGGTCCGCGGGGGGTCGACGAGGGCGGGAGGCCGGGCTATCGTGGACCGGACACGATACCCCCGCAGGGTATTGGGAAGGAGTCTCATGACCACCGGTGAGCAGGCGGCCCACCCCGACAGCTGCTGCGGTGACCTGCCCGCGGAGGATGACGGGGCCCCCACTCCGACAGCGGCCGCCCCGGACTCCGGGATCTCGCAGGACGACGTGGGTCACGCCGATGCGGGGGCAAGCTCCGCCGGGGCCACGGCCACTCCCGACGGTGCCGCTGCTGGCACCGCTGGCACGAGCGTCCACGACCACCACCGGTCCGGTCACGACCATTCCCATTCCCACGCCTCCACCTCACGGTCGCGACTCGCCTGGGCACTGGGGGTCACCGTCACCGTCCTGGTCGCCGAGTTCGTCGGTGCGGTGCTCACGGGATCCCTGGCACTGGCGGCGGACGCGGGTCACATGTTCGTGGACTCCTCGGGACTCGTGGTCGCCCTCGTCGCCGCCCACCTGATGACGCGCCCACGCGACGACCGCCACACCTGGGGTTGGGCGCGCTCCGAGGTGGTCGCCGCCGCCCTCCAGGCCGGGATGCTCGCCATCATCTGCCTCTTCATCGCCTGGGAGGGCATTCAGCGCCTCCTCGAGCCGACACCGGTGGATGCTGGCCCGATGCTGGTGGTCGGTGCCATCGGCCTGGTCGCCAATGTCATCTCCCTGCTGATCCTCTCGGGCGGCAGGGGCGAGTCGCTCAACATGCGGGCGGCCTTCCTGGAGGTCAGCACCGACGCCCTCGGTTCGGTGGCCGTCATCGTGGCGGCCCTGGTCACACTCGGGACCGGCTGGGAGCGCGCGGACGCCGTTGCCTCCCTGCTCATCGCCGCCGTCATGGCGCCGCGCGCAGTCCTCCTGCTCCGGCGCTCGGTGAGGATCCTCATGGAGGAGACACCCGACGCACTCGACCTCGCCGAGGTCCGCGCCCACATGCTCCGGGTCCCCGACGTCGAGGACGTCCACGACCTCCACGCCTCCACCATCGCCACCGGAGTGGTCCAGCTGACCGCGCACGTCACGGTGCCGGACGGGACCACGGGCGCACGTCGCCGCGACATCGTCCACGCCCTCCAGGAGTGCGTCGCCAGCCACTTCCCCGTCGAGGTCGGGCACTCGACCTTCCAGCTCGACAGCCCCGCGCACCGCGACCACGAGGTGCTGCGGCACTGACGCCGGTGCCCGGCCCCGGGACGGGTCCGGGATCGCAACAGGACCTGTCCGGAGCCGGACCGCCCGGGCTCCCCGGGAAGTCCGAGGGCCCTGTGGGACCGGACTCCCGCGCACGGCTCCCGGTCAGGCGTAACATGTGTGCGCTGACGCCCCGAACGCACGGCCCGGCCGGAAGTCCGGGCGGTGCGACCGCGAGGAGGAGCCCATCTCCCCGGACCGCGGCGCTCCCGTCACCACCACCGAGGTGGAGTCCTGAGGTCGTCAGGCATGAATCCGTGCCTGAAGGAGACCCAGCATGTCCACCACATTCACACTGTTCCACGACGGCAGCCTGTGCGTCGGTGTCCTCGAGATCCACGAGGGCGGCACCGTGCGCGCAGCGCGCCACGTGTTCGGCGCCGTCCCCACCGATCCCGAGCTCCACGCCTGGTTCCTGGCCCCCGGTGGAGAACTCATCGACGCCGCGAGGGCCGCTGCTCCTGCAGCGGCAGGTTCCCGGGTCCGGACGACCCCCGCTGCCAACCCCAAACGTGGGGCCCGGGAGGCCGCGCGCAAGGCGCGCCGCGCAGGGCCCGCCACAGCGGCACGGGAGTCCCTCAAACAGTCCCTGTCCGAGCGGGGCGCCCGACATCGCCGGGACAAGCGGGAGTCCCGGAACGAGAAGGGGGAACACCGTCGGGAGGCACGCAAGCTGCGCCAGCGCGCGCATCATCGCGGACACTGATGGCCCCGGGCCCGGTCCCGTCAGGCCCTGCGTCCGTCGGCAACTGTGTCCGTCGGGAACTGGATCGCCCGGCTTCCCACCCCCACGGCAACGACGTGGGGTCTCGGTACCCGGAACGACCCGGATCCGACCTGTCCGGACGTCGAGACCCCACTACGTCGACAGGACGCCGGGGTGGACCCGGGACGGGGCCGGGAACGGTGTCCCGAAACCGAGGGAGGGTGTGCCGGGTCCGTCCGGACCCGGCACACCCCCATGACTCAGACCAGCCGCTCGGCGGCCTCCACGACATTCATCAGGAGCAGGGCGCGGGTCATGGGACCCACTCCCCCAGGGTTCGGGGACAGCCAGGAGGCGACCCCGTCGACCCCGTCGGCGACGTCGCCGTGCAGACGGGCACGCCCGCCCTCGTCGACGACGCGTGAGACGCCCACGTCCAGCACCACGGCACCCGGACGCACCATGTCGGGCGTCACCAGGCCCGCGGCACCGGTGGCGGCGACGACGACATCCGCGCGGCGGGCCTTGTCGGCCAGGTCGCGGGTGCCCGTGTGGCACAGGGTCACGGTCGCATTGACCTCCTTGCGGGTGAGAAGCAGGCCGATGGAACGACCCACCGTCACCCCGCGTCCCACCACGCACACATCGGCCCCGGCCAGGTCGATGCCGTGACGCGTGATGAGCTCGATGACCGCGCGCGGCGTGCAGGGCAGGGGCGAGTCGATCGGACCGGAGCCCCGCAGGACCAGGCGCCCGAGGTTCATCGGGTGCAGACCGTCGGCGTCCTTGGCGGGATCAATGCGCTCGAGCACCGCGTTCGTGTCGATGCCGCGTGGCAGCGGCAGCTGGACGATGTACCCGGTGCAGGCGGGGTCCGCGTTGAGGCGGTCGACCGCGGCCTCGACGTCGGCCTGGGTGGCCGTCGCGGGCAGGTCCACCCGGATGGACTCGATGCCGACCTCCGCGCAGTCACGGTGCTTGCCCGCCACGTACGTCACGGACCCGGGGTCCTCACCCACCAGGACGGTGCCGAGACCGGGGACGACGCCCCGGGCACGGAGCGCCCCCACCCGTTCGCGCAGCTCGTCCTTGATGGCGGCCGCCGTCGCCTTCCCGTCCAGGACGCGCGCGGGCCCCTCCCAGGGAGCCCTCACTGTTGGAGTCCGGCGTAGAGCGGGTGGGCGTCGGTGAGGGTGCGCACGCGGGCGCGCAACCCGTCGACGTCGACGCTCGCCCCGGTCGCACCCTGGACCAGGGCCGTGGCGATGATGTCGGCGACCTCCCCGAAGTCCTGGGCGTCGAAGCCGCGGGTGGCCAGCGCGGGGGTACCGATGCGCAGTCCGGAGGTGACGGCCGGCGGGCGGGGGTCGAAGGGGACGGCGTTGCGGTTGACGGTGATGCCGACCTCATGGAGGAGGTCCTCGGCCTGCTTGCCGTCCAGGGCGGAGTCGACGAGGTCGACGAGCACCAGGTGGACGTCGGTCCCCCCGGTGACCAGCTTGATGCCGGCTGCTGCGGCGTCGGGCGCGCCGAGACGGTCGGCCAGCGCCTGGGCACCTTCGAGGGTGCGGACCTGACGGTCACGGAACTCGGGGGTCTGGGCGACCTTCATGGCGATCGCCTTGGCGGCCACGACGTGCATGAGCGGCCCGCCCTGCTGGCCGGGGAAGACCGCTGAGTTGAGCTTCTTGCCCCACTGCTCACCGCGGGTGGAGAGGATCATCCCGGAGCGCGGGCCACCCAGGGTCTTGTGGACGGTGGTGGTCACGACATCGGCGTAGGGCAGGGGGCTGGGGTGCAGTCCCGCGGCGACGAGCCCGGCGAAATGGGCCATGTCGACCCACAGCGCGGCCCCGACCTCGTCGGCGATGTCGCGGAAGGCCTGGAAGTCGAGGTGGCGGGGGTAGGCGGACCATCCGGCGATGAGGACCTTGGGGCGCTCGCGCAGCGCGACCTCGCGGACCTGCTCGGGTTCGATGCGCTGGGTCTCGCGGTCCACCCCGTAGGCGGTGGCGTGGTAGTTCTTGCCGGAGAAGTTGATCCGCATGCCGTGGGTGAGGTGGCCCCCGTGTGCCAGGGACAGGCCCAGCACGGTGTCACCGACATCGGCCAGTGCCATCAGCGTCGCGGCGTTGGCCTGTGCGCCCGAGTGGGGCTGAACGTTGACGTAGTCGGCACCGAAGACGGCCTTGGCGCGCTCGATCGCCAGGGACTCGGCGACGTCGACGAACTCGCAGCCACCGTAGTAGCGACGCCCGGGGTAACCCTCGGCGTACTTGTTCGTCAGGACGGAGCCCTGCGCCTCCAGGACGGCCCGGGGGACGAAGTTCTCCGAGGCGATCATCTCCAGCGTGTTGCGCTGGCGGTCGAGCTCGTTGTCGAGGACGGCCTGGATCTCCGGGTCGAGCTCGGCCAGGGACAGGTCATTGAGGGAATCACTCATGGGTTCTCCAGATCAGGTTCGGCAGGGAGTGGCACCCTGCTGATCCTGGGGCCCAGGCGGGCGGCCCCAGCATCCGATCGATCGCTCCCCGGTGGTCACCCACCTGTTCGCCAGTCACGACACCGTCACAGTAGCGCAGCCGGGACTCCCCCGTCCCGGGTGTCCCGCACCTCGGGCGGGCTGGGGTGCAGGGGATGAGGGCGGGGACCTGCGCCCAAAATCGGACCCCGAGCCCGTGCTGGACACCGCCCGCCACCCTGCCAGCATGTCAACGAGGTCATGCAGAATCGCCCAGTTCACCGCATCCGTGGGCGTGTCGCGGAAAACCGTGGCAGGGTATACTTCAAACCTTGTTGCAAATCATGAAACATCCACGGGATGTGTCACACACCAGCATAGAGACGGAGACATGGATGTCATCTATCCTGCGCGCCCAGCGAGTGAGCTCACTGCCCGCCACCATGCGTCACCTCGTGCGACCGACCACGCCGCGCTTCATACTTCTCGTCTCACTCGCCGACCTCGCAGCAATCATGGCTGCGGTCGGGATCGGACACCTCATTCCAGTCGGTGCCATCGGCTTCGACGCCTCCCACTCGATCGACGTCGTGCCTCCTCCCGGGGAGGGGCTCTTGTCGGTGGGGATCATCGCCCTGTGGCTCCTCAGTCTGCTGTTCCTGCGCACCTACGGGGAAGCGGCACTGGGTCCCCTGGCCCGCCAGGCCGACACCGCGGCACGGGCGACGGCCCTCTTCCTGGGCACTCTCGCGATGATCAGCCTGCTCCTCCGCATCCCCCTGGACCGCGGAATCTTCCTGGTCGTCCCTCCCGTCGGCCTCGCGTTGATCCTCCTGGGTCGCGTCGTCTGCCATGGCGTGCTGGTACGGGCGCGCGCCACGGGGCACCTGGTCCGCAGGGCCGTCACCCTGTCAGGAGGTGCACAGGCGGAGCTCCTCGGGACGCAGATCCGTCGTCATCCCGAGCTCGGTCTCGCCCTCGTCGGCACCCTCGCGGCGCCCGCCGGCCCCGACTCCGGGCCGTCCCCGCTGTCGACCTCCGACACCACATCGGTGATCCGCGCGATGCGCGAGCTCGACGCCGACACCCTCCTCGTCCCCATGACACAGGCCGGCGTGGACGCCGGATGGTTGCGGGACCTGCGCTGGGACCTGGACGCACACGGGATGCGCCTGGTGGTGGTGCCACCCCTCAGCGGAGTGAGTGGGGAACGGATGGCGCTGAGCGCAGGTGACGACCTCGCCCTGATCCACGTGGCCACGCCCGCCTTCTCGGGGGCGAAGTACGCGTTGAAGCGCACCTTCGACATCCTGGCCTCCAGCGTGGGGATCCTCCTGCTCATCCCCGTGTGGATCGCGATTGCCGTCGTGGTGAAGTCCGGCGACGGCGGACCCGTCGTCTTCCGGCAGGAGCGGGTGGGGCTCAACGGCCGGCGCTTCCCGATGTTCAAGTTCCGCACCATGGTTCCCGACGCGGAGGCCGTCCTCGCCGCCCTGCAGCGGGAACAGGCCCGGGACGCCGGCAACACCGTCATGTTCAAGATGCGTGACGACCCCCGGATCACACGCCCGGGACACGTGCTGCGGCGCTTCAGCCTCGACGAACTCCCGCAGCTCTTCAACGTCTGGTTGGGCCACATGAGCCTCGTGGGTCCCCGGCCGCCGCTGCTCCGCGAGGTCGCCGGGTACGAGGACATGGTCCACCGCAGGTTCCACGTCCGGCCGGGGATCACGGGTCTCTGGCAGACGAGCGGACGGTCGAACCTCTCCTGGGAGGACACCGTGCGCCTCGACCTCTACTACGTGGAGAACTGGACGATGAGCCGTGACCTCCTGATCCTGCTGCGCACCTTCCGTGCCGTCGTCTCCAAGGACGGAGCGTACTGAGCGACAGCCCCCGTCCCCGGCCTCTCCCGGCCGGGGACGGCGTGCGTGCGGGCGGGTGCACGGGATCCACGGGTGCCCGGGCCCGGCGGGAGCAGCACTGGCACCCCGGTTGCGGGGGGACTGCTCGCACCGCACACACGGCACCGCCTTCGGGAGACCCGGAGGCGGTGCCTGTCCTGACGGGCGGGTCAGGACGTCATGTGGCGCCACCCGCGAGGGCGGCGCGTCGGTCGAACCCCAGCTCCGTGAATGTCCCGCCCAGCGCCACCTTACGCTGGACCAGACCACGTGTGCGTCCCACCAGCGCGAGTGCGTCGGTGGTGTAGCGGCCCAGGAGGCGCCGTGGTTCATGGGCGATCCGCCAGGCCCACCCGAGGCGCAGGCTGTGGATCCAGTCGGGGAAGTACTGCTCGGAGCGGGCGAACTGGTCGATCCATCCCCCGGCGGTGCACACCGTCGCACGGGGCAGGACCGCATGCACCTCGGCTGCGACCTCCTCCTGCAGTCCGGCTCCCAGCCCCACGACGACCAGGGCGGGGTCGAAGTCGACCAGGACCGAGGGATCCTCCCTCACCGAGGAGAGCTCCTCGAAGCCGTCCAGGGCCAGGACCTCCCGGGGGGCGAGCCTCTCTGCTGCCTGTCGGGCGACACCTGGAGCCGCGCCGAGCAGGACCACACGTGCCCGGGGCGGGAGCACCCGCGAGAGGAGCACCGGGAGCACCAGGTCCGCGGACGTGCGGCCCACGATGTGCCCGTGGCGTCGGAGCACCAGTTGCAGGAGGGTGCCGTCGACCCCGACCAGGTGCATGTGACCCATGGCCTCCCAGTCCGCGTGCTGGATCGACCAGTGGTTCAGCCAGGTCACCACCACACCCGGATGGGACATCTCCCGGGCGAACCGGACGAGGATCCCGTCCTCGTCACGTCCGTCCCCGTGCGCACCGGGTGCCGACACCGGCCCCGACGTGTTCACTGACATGGTTCCTCACCTCTCAAGGATCGCGCCGAGGTCGAAGGTGACACTGGGCGTGGCTCGGTAGTTCAGATGGGTCTCCACGGCGATGCGGTTGACACCGTCACGGAGCACGCTGCCCGGGACCTCGACCTCCACGGGGGTGGCGATGGCCGTCGCCGTGTTGACGGCGGCATTGGCCCAGGTCGTGTGGGAGACGGTGCCCTCGGAGATCCGGGTGCGGGCCACTTCCTGGCCGTTGACGTGGACGATCACCCCGTCGTCCGCCCGTGTGGTGATGCTCAGCCGCGAGGTGTCCGAGATGTCCCCGAGGTCGACGTCGCGGACGAAGTAGATCGTCTGTGAACGCTCCGCCGCCGGCTTGTCGAGTGAGGTCACGACCCCCGCGTGCCCCCACCCCAGCGGCGCCGGGCCCGTCAGCCACGAGGCCACGTCCGCGGAGTCCTTCCAGGACACGTCCGGTGCCGCGGTGTCGTTGCGGTAGGACCACTCGTCGCCGGGGGCGACGACCTCGAGGGGTTCGCCCGGCTCCGGGTCGCCACCGGGGTCCGGGTCGCCACCCGGATCGGGGTCGCCACCGGGGTCCGGGTCGCCACCCGGGTCGGGGTCACCGCCCGGGTCGGGGTCGCCACCGGAGCCCGGTCCCGCCGGGACCGACTCCAGGCTCGCCCAGAAGGACATGTTCGGAGTCGTGCGGTAGTTGAGGTGTGTCTCCGCGGCCACGACGTTCTCACCCGCGACGAGCACGGAGGCCGGGACCTGGACCTCGACCGGAGCAGCGTTGGCTGCGGTCGTCGACACCGCGGCATTCGCCCGTGTCTCCGAGTCCACGGCCCCGGGCGACATCCGGGCGCGACCGACCTCCTGCCCGTTGACGTGCACGACCACTCCGTCATCGGCGATGAACCTGAGGGTGAGGTGGTCCACCTGCGAGGGATCGGTGATGGTGAAGCCGTGACGGAAGTAGGTCGTGATGGGCCGCTCGGCGGGAGGTGCCAGTACCGTCCCCAGGCCTGTCGCGCCGTAGCCGATCGGTGCCGTACCGCTGTCCCAGGAGGAGGAGTCGAAGCCTGTGCCCGTCCACCCTGCTCCCGGGGTCGCCTGGGCGTAGGAATACGACCAGGTCGAGTCCCGTTCGATGAGGACGGGGTTGGAGGGGTCGACGTCACCCGGATCGGGTGGCACGTGGACGGCGGTGGAGGCGGACCGGTTGCCCTCCGCGTCGACGGCCCGGACGAAGAAGCGTCCGTCCCCCCCGCGCGGGACCGTCACCGTCGTGGAGGTGGTCGTCGCCACGGTGCGGTCGTCACGCAGCACCTGGTACGTCGTCGCGCCCTCGCTGCCTCCCCACGCCAGCGTCACCTCGCTGCTCCCCGAGGCGGTGGTGCGCAGGTTCGTGGGCGTGGACGGAGGAGTCGTGTCGCGGGCCGGGAAACGTACCCAGCCGCCGTTCCACTGGGTCCTCGTGGCGGCTGTGCGGGAACCCGTGAAGTCCCCTCCCGCCCACAGGGCACCGTCCTGGGCGAGGAACAGGGACCACGCACCCGCGCCCGGTGACTCCAGGCGGAAGGCCGTGAACTCCTCCAGCTGCTTCCCGGTGCGGGCGTCCCACGCGCCGATCCACTGGATCTTGTCGACCTCACTCCACCCGGATCCCACGTTGGACCAGGTGTAGGCGTCCTGGTAGACGTACTCCCCGCAGTGGCAGCCGCCGTAGGCGACGTCGCCATTGGTCGCGATGGCCTGGAGGTCGCCGCCGATCCCCATGGTGATGGAGCCGGAGACTCGCTGGAAGCTGTTCCTGTCGAAGCCGAACATGGAGTGCTCGGACCCGCCGACGAAGACGAGCTCCCCGGAGTCCGCGATCGCCTGCTGGTAGTTCGAGCGCTCGCCCGCACTCCCGACGAAGAGCCAGGGGGCGTAGAGCCCCGCTCCGGCCTGCGTCGTCAGCGCGGTCGCCTTCATGGCATCGTTCTGGACGGACTTCGTGAAGTAGCCGGCCGCGTAGAAGCGCGCCCCGTCCGCGCTCGTGTCGACGTCGACGACCGTTCCGTTGAACTCCGGGTTCCACGAGCGGTCAGGCGTACCGTCCAGGGCGACCCGGCCCGCTGCACGGGCGTAGACGCTGGTGACACCCTTGCCGTTCAGATGGGTGAAGGCACCGCCCAGGTACACGTGTCCCTGGGTGAGCGCCAGGCTGTGGACACGGACCACACCGTTGGAGATGCGGTTCTCGATCTGGAGATCCCAGGACTGGATGGTCTGCCCGGTGGTGGCGTCGAGCCGAACGGTCCCGGAGCGGGGTTGCCCGTTGGCGCTCGTGAAGTCACCCCCGGCCAGCAAGGTCCCGTCGGGGAGTGCGAGGAGAGCCTTCACCTGGTCGTTGAAGGCGGGCCTGAAACTCGTCACGGGCTCGCCCGTGGTGGCGTTGAAGGCCGCGAGGGCTCCCTGCTGGATGACGTCCGAGCCACTGGCCTGCGCACCCCGACGCACGTTCGTGAAGTTGCCGCCGACGTAGACGACACCCCCGATCTGCGCGAATGCCTGGGCCTGTGAGTTTCCCTCCGCGGTGCGCCCGTTGAGGTTGCCCCCCAGTCCCCACGAGGTCGCCGATGCGAAGCTCGACACGACCGCACGCTGGGCCTTCTGCTCCGTGCCGGTGTCCGGGATGCCCGTGAAGGCCGGGTCGTCGGAGGACAGCTTCGGGCGGAGGTAGACCTCGGCGAAGGGGAGGGGCCCCTGGCCGGTGTTCGACCAGAGGAAGGAGGAGGAGTCCGTGCTCCCTCCCGCAGCGGAGGAACCGTACCCGAAGCCGATGCGGTAGGACCTCCCGGAGGTCATCGTCGTGTCCATGCGGTTCCAGGAGGTGTCCGCGCCGAAGCTGGACGAGAGGTTGCCCCCGGTTCGCCACGTCCCGTTGTCGATCCTGTAGGCCGCGACCGGGTACGCCGCCCCCAGTGCCCAGGTCCACCCCGTCATCTTCGAGGGACGGACGTCGAAGCGCTGCCACTGGGTCCCCTGGGCGTTCCGGGCACGCACGACACGGAAACCGTCCTCCAGGTCGCGCACGTTCCCCCCACCGATCAGTCCGTCGATGGTCGGCACCGACAACTGGACGGCGGGGAAGGCGGAGGGTGTGCGGTTCCTGGTCAACAGGTCGCTGGCGGTGCCCAGCCCCTGCGGGTAGCGGTCCCAGGTCTCCCTGCCGCGACCGATGAGGACCCATCCGCCCCCGTCGGTCGTCTGGTCGCAGAAGAACCGGCCGGGTGCATCCATCGTGGGGGTGAGCAACCAGTAGGCGCCGTCCGCACTGGAGGGATCCGCCTGCTTGATCTCCCAGCAGGAGGCCGCTGCCGTCGCCTCACTGAGACCGTCGCGCACGGTCACCGACCGGGCAGGGGAAGCCGGGAGGAGCACTCCCGTGAGGGCCACGGCGAAAGCCGCCACCAGGACACCGAGTACCGAATGAGGACGCCGCATCGTCGTGTCTCCGTCACAGGTAGTGATCTATTTCAAGATTTGGACCATTGAAAGTTTGAATGAAGTGTGACAGGGAACACGCAACTCGTCAACAGAGATGGGCCGAACGTCCCTTGCGCCCGCGCAAGGACCGGTCTCACCTGCGACGACGCAGGACCTCCGCGAGGCCGTCCAACCTCAGCGCGCGTCGGAAGACACGCATGACCACCATGAGCACCACGGCAGCCGCGAGCGTCGCGACCACCAGGCCGGTGGTCGTCTGACCCAGGAGTCCCAGCGAGACCCCGCAGGGCACCCCGACCGCGACCAGCACGATGCCCAGGACGCCCAGGGCCGCACCCAGGCGGGGGCGCACCCCGAGGATCACGCGCACCTGGACCAGGGCGAGGGCGGCGTCCACGAGCATGCACACCGCCCACACCACGGCCGCCGCGAGGATGCCGTACCGGGGGAGCAGGAGGAGGTTCCCCCCGACGTTGAGGGTGAGGACGACGGCCTTGTTCACCGCCGCCCACCCGCTCCGACCACCCATGAGGAGGAGGGAGTGCACATTGCCCGCCAGGAAGGTGACCGCCGCCCCCGCACACAGGATCGCGAGCACGGGCCACCCGCTGACGAACTCCGGCCCCAGGAGTCGGAGCACGACCGGGGCGAAGGAACCCAGGACCACGAGCAGGGGCGTGGCGAAGAAGACCAGCCAGACGGTCGCCGTCGTGTGGAGGTCGCGGAGGCGCTCAGACTGCCCGGTGTGGAGGAGCTGCGAGAAGCGTGGTGACACGACCACACGCAGTGCGGCATCCACGAGGAGCCCGGCCTGGACGAACCTGCTCGCCCCCCCGTAGATCCCCGCGGCCCCCGCTCCGGCGATCCATCCGACGATGACCACGTCGATCCAGGTCAGTGCCTGTTCCAGACCGGCAGACAGTGTCCGGGGCACCGCGAAGGAGACGATGCGCCGTCTCTCGTCGGCCCGGGCCAGGCCGCGATCGCCCCCGCCCGGGACGACCGTGGAGACCCGACGCGTCAGGAGGACGACGCACACCAGGAGTCCGAGCACCCACGGCAGGGCCCACGACAGGGCCACCACCACTGCCGAGCCCGTCGCCACTGCCGCGACGGCGGCCAGGGGCGGGCGCAGCCCGGGCAGTGCGACATTGTTGACGAGGACGTACTCGCGCACCCCTCCCAGGGTGCGCAGGGCAGAGGTCGCCACCAGCGTGAGCGCCGCAGCCGGGATGAAGACCGCGACCGTGCGCACCGCGGCCGCGACCTCGCCGTCCGTTCCCGACCAGAGCAGTGGGGCGCCGACCGCCACCACCAACCCGAGCAGGGTGCCCGCCACCAGCGCCAGCAGCGCCATGAAGAGCAGGGAGGGACGGATGCGCCCGGGGGCATCGATGCGCAGACGCGGGAGGAGGTAGATGGCGGTGGAGTCGAGGCCGAGCTTCGCGACAGCCATCACCATCGAGAAGACACCCGTGGCCTGGAGCACCACGCCCGCCCCGCTGCTCCCGAGGGTCCGGGAGACCACGACGGTGAGCAGGAAGCCCATGAGGGCACTGAAGGCCGACCCCGCCAGACTGAGGGCGCCTCCCCTGGCGAGCTCCGCACGTCCGTCCTCCCGGGCGCTCACCGCTGACTCCCGGAGATGCGTGCTGTAGTGTGACGCACACAACACCATCGCCCCCGTGGAGGAGAGATGTCCGAGGAAGGAACGTCCCCCCCGAGACGACTGCTCGCGCTCCTGGCGGTGGCCGTCCTCGTCCTGGCAGCACTCGCGTACTGGGCGTTCTCCCAGCGCGCCTCCTCCTCCGACGCCGACGGCCCTGCCAGCGGTTCCCCGTCCCCGTCCGCCGCGGCGCAGTCGGGTGCGGCACGGCCCGCTCCTTCGCCCACCGGCTCCGCGTCGACCCCGACCCCTGCCCCCAGTGGCACCGACGCGCCCGGTCCGCTGGCCGCCCAGGACGCCGAGGAGGTCGCCGAACACGCACTCGGGGCCGTCGGCGCCGCCCTCGTGGACCCGGCGGAGGCGACGGACATGACACAGGTGCTCACGGGGGCCGCACTGGAGGCCTTCGAGAACCAGCGCCAGGAGTGGGAGTCCCAGGAGTGGACACAGTCCGGGGCGCCGAGTCTGGAGGACCCGGAGATCCTCGACTCCGACCCCGACGGGACCTGGGTGAGGATGCAGGTGTGCGTGGACTCCTCACGTGTCAGCGTGCTCGACGACACCGGGACCGACATGCGCAGTCCTGACGCACCCCAGCGCACGCTCAACGTTCTCCGCCTCGCCCTGGAGAACGGGACGTGGAAGCTGGCGGAACAGGAGTTCGCGGACCCGCCCGGGTGCTGACGACCGTGTCGGGACGCATGAGCAGGCAGGCCGCGACGACGCTGACCATGATGCCGGTCATCATCCCGTAGTAGCTCGTCTCCACCAGGGTGGCCAGGACGATGCCCCCCAGGACCGCGCCGGCCGTGTCGATGCGCTTGACCACCATGGGCGTCAGGACCAGGAAGTACCCCATGAACAGGGCGATCCCGATGAAACCGTGTGAGAAGAGGACGGTCCAGAACTGTCCCTGGGTCCCCAACGAGGGCAGCCAGGGCTGGGGGGCGGGCCTCGGGGCCCCGAACCCGAACAGCGGCGAGGTCGCAGCGCCCTCGACGGTCATCCGGTAGAGCTCGGCCCGGTCCGTGGTCGACTCCGTCGTCTCCACACGGTTGGTGAAGGCACGTCCCGCGGGAGAGGCGGCCCATGCGCCCACGGCGACCACCAGCGCCACTCCTGCCGCCAGGACCGGGAGCACCGCACCCCGTCTCAGGGCCTGGAACGCACACCACAGTCCCACCACGCCCAGACCGATGAACATGCCGCGGTTGAGGGTGGACACGGCCGGTACCACCGACGCCGCCGCGACCAGGGCTGTGGGCCAGCGCCAGCGCGTGCGCCACACGAGGGAGAGGTGGAGGAGGACCAGGGGCAGGACCAGGGAGTACACGTTGCCCCACGTGTTCGTGTACAGGAAGGGCGCGGCCGGTCGCACCGCCTGGGGCTCCCACGCATCGGCCTTCCACTGGGAGGTCCGGCGCACGACCATCTCACCGACCAGGTCGTTCGCGGCCAGACCCCGGGGGACGACCCACGCCATGGGCGTGCGGATGACCAGCTCCGGGAGCACCATCGCGAGGATCCCACCGACGGTCATCCCCCCCAGGAACCAGGTCATCGCACCCGTGATCCTCACCAGGGGGAGCGCCGACCGTGCCGTGTAGGCGTAGATGCCCAGGGCAGTCGCGGCTGCGTAGAGGAGGAGTCGGTAGACGGCACCGATGAGTCGACCCGTGGAGTCGATCATCACCAGGGAGACGAGCACCCAGGCGAGGAAGAAGAGCCACACGAGCATTCCCGGTGGCAGGCGCAGCCCTCGCACACCGACCAGGAGCACGACGGCAGCACCGCCGGCGAGGATCCAGACCATGTCCCCCACACCCAGCACCCACCACAGCAGGTAGGCGGCGAAGGGGGCGACGAGCGGCCACGCGGGCAGGTGCTCGACCGGCGTCCCGTCGACGGACCCGACTGCCCCTCCCGCCCTCGTCCCGCCCGCGGGTGCACCCCTTCCCCCGTCCCGGGCCAGGAGGGGCCGGGTGGTCACGACCCCTCCCCGGCACCCCGGGCCGCCAGGCGCGAGCGGAGGTAGAGCAGGGGGCCCGTGAGGAGACCGGTCAGCTCGGTCACACTCAGCGAGGTCGGGACGTCGGCGTCCCTGCCGCGCACCCTCTCCGAGCCAGGCGCCGCGCGTCGCAGGACGGCCGGTACCCTGGCGAGGACGTCCACGCCGCGCCGGGGGTCCTCCAGCAGGGTCTTCACCAGGAGCGCAGCACTGCCGGTGCCGTTGCCGTGGATCTGGCGGTGGAGTTCGCCCAGGGTCGGACGATGACTGTGGAAGAGCACGGCGTCGGGGGTGTGGACGATGGCCCGGCCGGCACGCAGCACCCGGGCGAAGATGTCCATGTCCTCCCCACCCAGGGTCGGTGTCCCCGCTCCCAGGGCCGGGTCGAAGGGGCCGACCAGCTCCAGCACCTCACGGCGGAAGGCCATCGAGACGCCCGCCCCGACCCGCGCCGTGGTCAGTGGGTGCAGGGGCCCGCCCTCGCCCCGTTCCCCGAACGCGGAGATGCGCGGGGAGACGTGCCCGAGCGACCACACCAGCGGGCGCAGGTCCTTGGGGAAGCCACCCCGCGACTCGAAGAAGCGCTGGGAGCGGTGGCGCAGTTCTGCCGGGAGGGCGATCCCCGTGACACCACCGACCTCGCCTCCCGGGTCGGAGGCCAGGACGTCGAGCATCTCCGGGAGCCAGCCCGCATCCGTGACCGCGTCGTCGTCGGTGAAGGCGATGACCTGTCCCCGCGCGTGGAGCACTCCCCTGTTGCGGGCGTGGGACAGTCCCGGGAGCGGCTCCTCGACGATGCGCACACGCGGGTCCTCGATGCCCTCCAGGAGCCGTCGGGTCCCGCCCCGGCCGGGGGCGTTGTCCACGACGAGCACCTCGAAGTCGTCGTGCTCCTGGGCCAGCGCCGCCCGGACGGCTGCACTCAGGAGCGGGTTCGAACCGACGGTGCAGATGACGATGCTGGCGGAGAGGGCGGCACCGCTCCCCGAGCGCCACCCCCTCTCGGGGGTGTCGGCGACGGAGGTACCGGGCAGGCGCGCGGGCAGGTCGTGGGCTCCCACGACCTCCACCAGGTCGACCACCCGTCTCCCCCGGCGCACGAGGACGAGGGCGCGTGGGTCCCCGGGGCCACCTGAGACGATCCGCAGGTCCCCACTGGCGAGGTCCAGCTCGGCGACCATGGCACGGAGTGGGTCCACATCGGCGAGGTCTGCGGGCTGGCCGGCGATCCGTCTCATCGTCTCCGCCCCTCTTCCACCACGACTGCCCCCACGAGCTCACGACCGGTGGCAGCGACTTCGTCGACCAGGCGGCGCAGGTCCCGGGTCCGCCAGCGCGGAGACAGCGCGAGGACCACGACATGGACTCCCGACAGTGCCCGCAGGACGTCGGCCCGGGTGGCGTCGAGGTCGATGACCTCGACCCCCGCCATGCGCGGACCGCGGGGACCCCCGGACCCGGACTGGCGACGGGTGGCAGCGAAGGCGCCCTCGACATCGGCCGCATCCGGGGAGGAGCCCTCCAGCATCAGGCCGCAGGGACCCGCGCCCTCGGAGGCGAAGGCGGCCAGCTGCGCGGCACTCGCCCACGCCTCCGTACCCGTGCCCTCGCCCGCGCCCGCGGCATCGCGGGACCAGACGGGGACGCCGAGGACCTCGGAGAGTTCCTCGGGACCAGCGGGATGGCGCGCGAGTCCCTGGCGAAGCAGGGCGAGCGCCAGTCCGAGCACCACTCCTGCCGCCGCCCCACCGAGGAGGAACGTGCTCCGCGAGGGTGCCCACCAGGCGGTCGCGTCGGCGGCCGGGGTGAGGACCTGCCCGGCATCGGAGGTGATGTCGTAGAGGGAGGCACGCCGGGTCGACAGGGTCTGGATGCGTGTGCGCAGGGTGTCCTCCTGCGCCTGGGCTGCGGCGCGCTCCGTGCTGCCCTCCGTCGCCGACTGCGCCTCGACGAGGGCGTCGCGGAGTTGGTCCCTCAGTGCGGAGAGCTCGGTGTCGATGGACTCCGCGACCGCTTCCACACGCTCGCGGACCAGGGAGGTGCGTACCTCCAGGTAGGCCCGGGCGAGGGCGTCCGCAGCCCGCCGTGCCTCCGCCTCGCTGGTGGAGGAGACGGAGATCCGCACGATCGTCCCCTCCGCATCACCCGTTACCTCGGTCCCCTCGCGCAGGTCGGCGGCCATCCATCCCGGGCCGAGCATCTCCGCCGCACGTGAGGCGGTCAGGGAGGAGCGGGCGATCTGCACCTCGGTGGACATGTCGACCAGGTTGGAGGCGGAGCGGTCCTGGGGAGCGGGGTCCGTGGTGACGGCGGTGATGTTCACCAGGGCACTGACCGTGGCCGTCCTGGGGACGAGGACGAGCATCCCGACGGCAGCGACCACACCGACCAGGGTGCCGACGAGGACCCACACGCGACGCGTCCGGACGATGCGCAGGAGGGTCCTGGTCCCCGTCGGTTCGGGGAAGACGTCCGCCGCGCTCATGTCCCCTCCCCCGGCTGTGCCCCGGTCGCCGGCACCGGGCAGGAGCGGACCCAGGCGCTCCGGGCATCCAGTCGACGTCGGAGGAATCGTGCCTGCACCCCCCCGAGCGCCTCGATGGCGGGGAGCACGGAGGCGCGGAAGCGTTCCAGTCCCTCCTCGCGTGCCGGACCGGGCAGGAGGGAGAGGGACACGAGCCGGGGCAACCGCACCCCCACCAGCTCCTCCGACAGGTCCGCGAAGGCCTCCGCCTGGAGGCTGTCCTCCCAGGAGGAGCGACGCCACTGCTCCGAGGCGGTGATCTGGCCGGGGTGGATCCTGTAGAGGAGTCCCCACACACCGACCCTGCGGATCCGGGCACCCGCCGTCGCGCACCGCAGCCACAGGTCGTAGTCCTCTGCGGGGACGGCCCGATAGCCTCCCACCCGGTCGATCAGCTCGCGCCGGGCAATGGCGGTGGGGTGGGAGACGGGGTTCGTGAGCAGCAGGTGCAGGGGGAAGGCCCTCGGTGGGATCCCGACGGGGACCTCAGGAACGGGTCGGCGTCCCACGATGTTCACGACCTGGCTGAAGACCAGGTCGCATCCACGGTCGAGCCGGCGCAGGGTCGTGCGGAAACGCCAGGGCAGGCACACGTCGTCGGCGTCCATGCGCGCCACGAGGCGACTGTCGGTCGCCGCCAGCAGTGTGGTCAGTGCCGGGGTGATCCCACCTGACGGGGGGCGGCGCAGCAGACGCAGACGCGGATCGGGGGCATCCGCGCCTCCCGCCCCCTTGAGGACCTCCTGGGACGTGGTGTCGCTGGACCCGTCGTCCAGGACGACCAGTTCCGCGTCCCGGGGCAGGGCGCGCAGTGTGGAGGAGACGGCGTGGGCCACGTCCGCGGCGGCATTGCGCGCCGGCATCACCACGCTGAGGTCAGGCACGGCCGTCACCCCCCTGCGGCGCCGACGGGGGCGGGACGGCGAGCAGCCGTGCGCCGTGGTCCGTTCCCGTGTCGGCAGCAGTCGTGGAGGACGGGGACGGAGCTGTCGGCTCCGTCGCACCAGGACTTCCCGCACCTGTGGCCGCGGGCCCCGCCACGGCCTCGGACGTGGACGCGGATGCGTCGATCGCGAGGAGGTCACGATGGCGTCGGCGCAGTGAGAACGCGGCATGGACCACGGCCACAGCCGCCAGGCAGGAGTAGGTGACGGCGAAGGGCGCCCCCGTCCCCCACAGGAGGAACGACCAGCACAGGACACCGGGATCAGTGGGCAGCAGTACCCAGGACCGCAGGTCGCCACCACGTCTCTGGGCGGCCCCGGCTCCCCTGAGCATGGCCTCGGCGAGGATCTGGCTGAGGAACTGGCCGCTGGTCACCAGTGCGTACACCAGGGCCACGGGTGCCAGCCACCGGGCATCGGGAACGTGCAGGACCACCGCCACCGCGACGCAGAGGTGAATTGCAGGCGAGCGGAAACCGTCGACGACGTGGTCCACCCACTCCCCCGCTTTCGAGGACTGCCCACTCAGTCGCGCCAGCTGGCCATCGGCGGAGTCGAGCAGGTATCCCGTGGCCAGCGCCACTGCGACACCGACGCCGAGCAGGGGGGAGGGGGGGACCGCGACCAGCAGCACCATCCCCACGGCGGAGGCGAGTGCTGACATCCCCGTCACGGCGTTGGGTGTCCACCCCCTGGTGGCACCGAGGGCGGCCACGAGGCGCGCACCGCGCCGGTTGACCCAACGCGTGTAGGCGGGGACGCCCGCGCCCGGTTTCTGCGCGGCGTCGAGTGCGCTCCGGGCGCCGGGTGCAGCGGATCCCCGACGCGTCCTCATCGTCCCAGCTCCCCCGCGCGCACGACCCCGACACCGGCCGGGGCGGCGACGCCCTCGTCGGGAGGGACCGCGCGCGAGAGGAAGCTGCGCAGCAATGAGGAGGAGGTGGAGGGCGTGTAGGGGAGGTAGTCGACCCGCGCCCCGACCTCCGCGAGTTCGGCTTCGAGCCGGTCGCCCTTGGGGGTCCCCTTCCAGTCATCGCCCTTGAAGAGGACGTCGAAGGGATGCCTGTGCCAGGCGATGCGCTTGTCCTGGGAGGAGTCCGTGACGACGTCGTCGACGAACCTCAGACTCGCGATGAGTTCCATGCGCTCGGGCTGGGGGATGACCGGGAGCCTGCCCTTCATGCGGAGCAGGGCCTCGTCCGTCGCCACCCCCACCACCAGGCGGCCACACCGTCGGCGTGCGGCCCTGAGGATGTTGAGGTGCCCGATGTGCAACATGTCGAATCCGCCGGGGACATACCCCACGGCAGCCGTGTCCACGTCCATTCCGCCTCCGATCCGCCCTCCCGGGACCTTGGTCCTTCCCGGTGAACCGGATACTACAGGACTTGAAACATCTGGGCCATGGGAGACCTGCATCGGGTGGTCCCGTCCGGGACGGTGGGGAGGTCCTGGAGGTGGTCGGTGCTGGGTGCGGGGGCCGGAGGGGCAGTGCCGTGCGGGCGGAGTTCAGCGCGAGAAGACGACGGTCCGCGACCCGTCCAGGAGCACGCGGTGCTCGGAGTGCCAGCGCACGGCCTGCGCCAGCACCCGCCGCTCGACGTCCTGACCCAGGGCCACCATGTCGGTGGTCGTGTCCGCGTGGGTGACGCGGGTGACGTCCTGCTCGATGATCGGACCCTCGTCCAGGTCGGGGGTGACGTAGTGGGCGGTCGCGCCGATGAGCTTGACGCCGCGGCTGTGCGCCTGTGCGTAGGGGCGCGCGCCCTTGAAGCTGGGGAGGAAGGAGTGGTGGATGTTGATGATGCGGCCCGACATGCGTTCGCAGACCTGCTCGGAGACGATCTGCATGTAGCGGGCGAGGATCAGGAGTTCGACGTTCTCCGCCCGCACCAGGTCCAGGAGTTCCTCCTCGGCGCGTGCCTTCGACTCCTTGGTGACGGGGATCAGCAGGAAGGGCACCCCGTAGAACTGGGCGACGGGCGCCAGGTCGGGATGGTTGCCGACAACGGCGACGACCTCGATGGGCAGGCCCTGGCTGCGCTGGCGGTAGAGCAGGTCGGTCAGGCAGTGACCCTCACGCGAGACCATGATGACGGTCCGCAGGGGTCGACCCAGCTCGTCCACGTGCCAGGTCGCGCCGAAGTGCTCGGCGACCTCTTCGATGCCCTCCTCGACGGGGGCGCGACCGACGGGTGAGTCCACCTCGACCCTCATGAAGAACAGGCCCGAGTCGGGGTCCCCGAACTGCTGGGACTGGATGATGTTCCCGTCGATGCCCGTCATCACCCCGGACACCGCGTGCACGATGCCGGGTTGGTCGGGACAGGACAGTGTGACGACCAGTTTGGTGGAGGTCGTGGTGGGGTTCGCCATGGCCACAGGCTAGCCGCGCGGGGAGGCCCGCGGTGTCACGGGTCCGGGCGTCGGGACCGGGAGGACGAAGGAGGGGCCGGTCGGGGATCGCTCCCCGACCGGCCCCGGTCCGGCGGTGCCGCCCTCGTCCGCCCCGTGGCGGGGCGTCACGGCATCACGACCGCCGATGCGCGCCCGCGGCTCATGCCACGGGGCCGCGCCCCTGGCTCACTTGATGAAGCCGAGTTCCTTGACGGCCTCGTACTCCTCCTGGAGCGCCTTGATGTTGTGGTCGATCCCGGCGCGGGTGCCCTCGGAGATCTCCAGGCCGTCGACGACCACGTACTCGCCGCCCTGTGCCTTGACGGGGAAGCCGAAGGACAGGCCCGCGGGCACGCCGTAGTGGGTGCCGTCGGAGTAGACGCCGGCGGTGACGAACTCGTCCTCGGGCGTGCCGAAGATCCACGTGTGCACGTGGTCGATGGCGGCGTTGGCGGCGGAGGCCGCGGAGGAGGCGCCACGGGCGGCGATGATGGCCGCACCACGCTTGGCGACGGTCGGACGGAACTCCTCGGCCAGCCACTTCTCGTCGACCAGGTCCACGGCGGGCTTGCCGGCGACGGTCGCGTAGGAGACATCGGGGTACTGGTCGGCGGAGTGGTTGCCCCACACGACGATCTCCTTGATGTCGGCGACGTGGGAACCGGTCTTGTGCGCCAGCTGGGACAGTGCGCGGTTGTGGTCCAGGCGCATCATCGAGGTGAAGCGGGTGGCCGGGACGTCGGGGGCGGCGTTCTGGGCGATGACCGCGTTGGTGTTGGCCGGGTTGCCGACCACCAGGACGCGCACGTCATCGGCTGCGCCCTCGTTGATGGCGGCACCCTGGGGTCCGAAGATCCCGGCGTTGGCCTCCAAGAGGTCCGCGCGCTCCATGCCCTTGGAACGGGGGCGGGCCCCGACCAGGTAGGCGACGTTGGTTCCCTCGAAGGCCTTGGTGGCATCGTCGTAGATGTCGACCCCGGCCAGCAGCGGGAACGCGCAGTCGTCGAGCTCCATCGCGGTGCCCTCCGCGGCCTTGACGGCCTGGGGGATCTCCAGCAGGTTCAGCTTGACGGGGACGTCGGGGCCGAAGAGCTGGCCCGATGCGATGCGGAAGAGGAGGGCGTACCCGATGTTGCCGGCGGCACCGGTGACGGTGACGATACGGGGATCTGCCATGTGAGCAACTCCTTGTGTGGTGTTCCTGCGACGCATGGGCTGCGCCGCTTCCTCGTCCGACGGCCCATCCGCCGGACACGACTCCTCCAGAGTAGGCGGTGGTCGGGGCCACAGACAGTGCCAGCAGTCCCAGACCGGGCACTCCTCCGACGTGACCTGCGCAATAGAACTACCGTTGGGAGCAGTTCCGGCCCGCCGCACCACAGGGCGCCGGCGGGCGGGAGGCAGGACCACTGACGAGAGCGGCGCCGACAGCGGTGCGGACAGGGTGTGACATGGGCGAGAAGAAGCGGCGCAAGCAGGCCGCCGCGGAGGAGAAGGCCCGCAGAGCGGCCATCGAGCGTGCGCGCAGGGCCGGCACCGAGGCTCGCGCGGCACGCGAGAACGCGCTGTCCGTCGAGGCCGGGAAGAAGGGGAGCATGAAGAAGGGGAAGACGAAGTCCAAGAAGGCGAAGTCCGGGAAGGGGGCCGCCTCCGCCGGCAACGGCGTGACCGGTGGGTGGACCTCCGATCCGCGTGAGCTCCTGCGGGTCGGTCCCCAGTTCGACCTCGCGGACCTCGCCCGGGACTCCACACCGGGGTGGGACCGGGGTCGTCGGGCCGCGGAGAAGTGGACGGACACGCGCTCGGAGTTCCTCTCCCAACTCCAGGAGCGTCTCTACGCCTCCTCCCGTGGAGGTTCCCAGGACAGCGTGCTGCTGGTCCTGCAGGGACTGGACACCTCCGGCAAGGGCGGCATCGTGCGCCACGTCGTCGGACAGGTCGACCCGCAGGGCGTCGAGATCGCCGCGTTCAAGGCACCGACCGAGGAGGAGCGCCAGCACGACTTCCTGTGGAGGATCCGTCCCCGTCTGCCCCGCCCCGGGCACATCGGGGTCTTCGACCGCTCCCACTACGAGGACCTCCTGGTGCCCACCGCCCAGTCATTGACCGGGCGTCGCGACGAGCACGGAGAGTCCTGGGTGGTCGACACGGATGAACTCAACCGTCGCTACCACGACATCTACGAGATGGAGGTCGCGGCCACCCGGGCCGGCACACGCATCGTCAAGGTGTGCCTGATGGTCTCCTACGAGGAGCAGGGGCTGCGCCTGAGGGAGCGTCTGGACCGCTCGGACAAGCACTGGAAGTTCTCCACCAACGACCTGGACACCCGTGACGACTGGGCACACTTCCAGGCAGCCTATGCGGAGGTCCTCTCGCGCACGTCCACCGAGATCGCTCCCTGGTACGTCGTCCCCGCCGACCGCAAGTGGTACTCCCGTCTGGCCGTCACCGAGATCCTCACCCGTACCCTGGCCGAGATCGACCCCACCTGGCCTTCCGCGACATTCGACGTGGAGGCGGCACGGACCCGGCTGGACACGACCCTGACGCCCGGCTCCCTGCGCAAGTGGGCCCGGGAGAAGGAGGCCGTGCAGGAGGAGTGGATCACCGCTGACGAGGCCGTCTCCCTCGCGGTGGACGAGCTCAACGCGGCCTCGCGCCTGGATGCGACCCGGAACCTCACGGCGCGGGACCACGAGGCGGGCGACGCCCCCACCCCCTGAGCCCGAAGTCCGCTCAGTTCCGGGCTCGAAGTCCGCTCAGTTCGGGGCTCGAAGTCCGCTCTGATTCGGTGCGAAGTCCGTGCAGCTTCGCGGCGCCGTGCACCGGTTCCCACCGGCCCGTGTTCCATGCCGACCGGGGAGGGCGCGGATCCGCCCTCGTCGGGGCCGACGCCCGACCGCGACACAGCCGAGCGGGCCCGCCCTCGTCCGCGCCCCGACCTGTCCACCCCCGGCGCCCCCGGGCGCGCCGGGAGTGCCCGCTGCGGGACCCGTCAGTGGCCGAAGGTGGCTGCGAAGGCCCGGTCGAGGTCATCGACGAGGTCCTGCGTGTCCTCAAGTCCCGCCGAGATGCGCACCAGGTTGGGTGGGATGCCCGCCAGCTCGTGCACCTCGGGGGCGAGCTCCGCGTGCGTGGTCCTGGGTGAGTTCACGATGAGGCTGCGCACGTCACCGATGTTGACGTGGTAGGAGAAGACCTCCAGGGCGCTGATGAAGGTCCTCAGCTGGTCGTGGTCCCCGCCGAAGCCGAAGGAGAGGATGCCCCCGGCGCCATGGGGGAAGTCCCGGAGCGCGAGGTCGTGGAACTCGCTGGAGGCCAGGCCCGGGTAACGCACCCATTCGACGTGGTCGTGGCCCTGGAGATGCTCCGCCAGGGCCTGGGCGTTGCGGACCTGGACATCGAGGCGTTCCTTGATGGTCGCCAGGCCGAGCAGAGCCAGGTAGGCCTCTGAGGGCGCCAGCTTGGCGCCGATGAACTCCAGGTGGAAGGCACGCAGGGCCGTCGTGATGGGCGCCGTGGGAGCGGCCTCGAGCACCGTGCGTGGACGGTCGTGGATGTCGCGGATCTTCCAGGACTTCTCGTGCAGGTTGGCGAAACGCTCCGGGCCGAACTGGAACGTCCCGTTCTCCACGACCAGGCCCGCGATCACGTTGCCGTGGCCCGAGAGACCCTTCGTCGCCGAGTACACGACGATGTCGGCACCGTGCTCGAAGGGACGCAGCAGGTAGGGCGTGGCGACCGTGTTGTCGACGACGACGGGGACGCCGTGGCGGTGGGCGACCTCGGCGATGGCATCGATGTCGTAGAGCTCGGCGTTGGGGTTGGAGATGGACTCGATGAAGACCGCGCGGGTGTCGTCGTCGATGAGTGCCTCGTAGGCAGCAGGATCGTTGCGGTCCGCCACGAAGCGGGTGTTCACCCCGAACCTCGGCAGGAAGTCCTTGAGCGCCTCCTGGGCCGCCCCGTAGAGGGAGGACCCGGAGATGATGGTGCCCCCACCCTCGCCCAGGAGGAGTGCGACGTAGGAGATCGCGGACATTCCCGAGGCCAGCCCGATCGCCGCACTCCCACCCTCCAGGGCGGCGATCCGCTCCTCCAGGACACCCACTGTCGGGTTTCCGACGCGGGTGTAGATCCCCGCAGCCTCCTCACCCGTCCACAGGCGCCTCGCCCGGTCGGTGTCGCCGAGGTCGAAGGCTGCCGTCTGGTAGATGGGTGGGACGACCGACCAGTTGTGGTCGGCCGGGGTGTAGCCGGCGTGGATGCTGCGCGTGCCGAATCCGAGGTCATTGCTCATGTCAGGTTCTCCTGGTGGTGGGTGCCGGGAAGGCGGGGGCTGGGGCAGGGGGACGTGGGTCGAGGCGTGGGGTGCAGGGGACGGAGGACGAGGGGTCGGGGGACGGAAGGTCGGGGGAACGGAGCGGGACTGGATCAGCTCGCCCCGGCACCGGAGTGTGGGCCGCTAGGTCCGGGCTCCGGCACGCCCGGATCGTCGGGCGTCCACGCCCCGGGGCCGCTCGCCGCCCGCGCGGACAGGATGGCGGCATCCCGCAACGGCAGCAGCCGACCGTCCAGGTCCACCTGGAGGACGGAGTTGAAGGTGTTGGTGGCGATCATCTGGCCGGCGAAGCCGACGATGACCACCACCTCGTCACTGCTGTGACGTGCGAGCAGCCGGTCGAAGAGCTCGGCGGGCACTGCGTTCGGGTCGCGCACGATGGCCTGCCCGAGCTCCGTGAGGACCTTCTCCTCCTCCGTGGGCACATAGTCATGGGGATCGACTCCGAGCGCGCGGAGGTCGGAGACGAAGTACAGCGAGCAGAGCTGGCACTCGTTCGTCTCGGAGATGGCGTGGGCGAAGACGGTGGCGGCGCGCTCCCCCACCACCTGGACGAGCCGGTCCCAGGACAGGTGCCAGGCGTCGTAGGCGCGGTAGGTGGCGCGGTCCCTGATCAGGGTGCGCTGCATGTGGGTGACATGGTTGCGCCTGACGAGTTCCTCGTAGTCCTCGGCCTGGACGGGGTCGAGTTCGTGCGCTGTCAGCGGGCGGATGCGGGCCATGGGTGTCTCCTCGTGGTACGGATCTGGTGGGGGTGGTCGACAGTGACGCGGGGACGTGGCCGCCGACGTCTCGCGGCTCCCGGGTCGGGCGTGCGGTCCATGGGTGGCGGACCGGCGAGCCCGACTGGATTGGGGCGGGGACAGTCGTGGTGCGGTCGGGTCCTGCCGTCGCGGTGCTGCGGGGACGAGGGCGGGACCGGGGAACGGAGGACCCGTGCGGATCACACCGTGTGAACCGACCGGAGCGGGAGCTGAACACCGTGCGGATCGGCCGTGACCGCGGGAGTGCTCTGGGGTCGGGGCGGACCCTGGGGCCGTCACAGCTGTGCTCGGACCTGCGTTCGAGCCGGACCGGGGACGGCCGGGTCCAGGGGCGTCGGACCGGGTCCTCCGGCCCACGGGCCCGCGAACAGTGGACGCCCTCGTCGCCCCCCACACCGGGGACAGCTCAGCAGCTCAGCAGCTCAGCAGCTCAGCAGCTGCACATTCGACATCGGGATCCCATGCCGACAAGCTATAGGGACCGACGCGGCGGAGGACAGCGGCGTCCACGCGCCGGCTCATTGGAAACTCACTGACCCCTGACCTGCCCGGACAGGACAGGACAGGACAAAACAGTGTGCTGACGGTCCACCGGGCACGGGCACGTACGTGGGACCGTGGGCCCCGTCGGTTGGAGCAAGGCGCCGCGAGGACCCCACACGCCGCTGGGGTCGACCACGGATGCGCCACCGCCGGATGACCTCACCCACGGCCTCTCACTCACGACTCTCCGCACACGGCACACCCGACTCCACGGCGTGAACCCGGCCCACGGGGCCGGAGCAGGGCCGACCCCGGGCACCGAGCAGAGCGGACCTCACGCCCCGAACAGAGCGGACTTCGAGCCCCGAACAGAGCGGACTTCGGCGGGGGTGGGGTCAGTCGCGGACGGAGCGGTGTGCGTGGTAGTAGCCGATGAGGGCCCTGGTGGAGGAGTCCTGCTCCGCCAGCACATCGGTGTCCCCCGTGATGGCGGGCATGAGGCCACGGGCCAGGGCCTTGCCCAGCTCGACACCCCACTGGTCGAAGGAGTTGATCCCCCACACCGCACCCTGGACGAAGGTGATGTGCTCGTACAGCGCGATGAGCTGACCCAGCACCGACGGCGTGAGGGCCGGAGCCATGATCGAGGTCGTCGGACGGTTGCCGGTGAAGACCCGTGCCGGCACGATCGCCTCGGGCGTGCCCTCGGCGCGCACCTCCTCGGCCGTCTTGCCGAAGGCCAGCGCCTTGGTCTGGGCGAAGAAATTCGACAGGAACAGCTCGTGCATGTCGGCGTCCCCGTCGCGCAGCGCCCAGGTCGGCTCGGCGAAGGCGATGAAGTCGGCAGGCACGATCCGCGTCCCCTGGTGGATGAGCTGGTAGAAGGCGTGCTGCCCGTTCGTGCCCGGCTCCCCCCAGAAGACCTCGCCGGTGTCGTAGTCGACCGCCGAGCCGTCCCACCGCACCGACTTCCCGTTGGACTCCATCGTCAGTTGCTGGAGGTAGGCGGGGAAGCGGTGCAGGTACTGGGAGTAGGGCAGCACGGCGTGGGTGTCGGAACCCAGGAAGTTCGAGTACCAGACATTGAGGAGTCCCATGAGCAGGGGCACGTTGTCGCGCGGGCTCGCCGTGGCGAAGTGCTCGTCGACGGCGTGGAAGCCCTCGAGGAACTCCTCGAAGCGGTCCGGTCCGATCGCCACGGCCAGGGACGTCCCCACGGCGGAGTCGACCGAGTAGCGACCACCCACCCAGTTCCAGAACCCGAAGGCGTTGTCGGGGTCGATCCCGAAGTCCGCCACCTTGTCCAGGGCGGTGGAGACGGCCACGAAGTGCTTGGACACCGCCAGGGCGTCGGCCGCGGCGTCGCCCTCGTGGAGGATGCCCCGCGAGCGCAGGGTCGAGAGGAACCACTCGCGCACCACACGCGCGTTGGTGATGGTCTCCAGCGTGGTGAACGTCTTGGAGGCGACGATGACGAGGGTGGTCTCCGGATCGAGGTCCTTCGTCTTCTCGCCGACGTCCGTGGGGTCGATGTTGGAGATGAAGCGGCAGGTCAGTCCTTGCTTGACGTAGGGCTTGAGGGCCTCGTAGGCCATGACGGGGCCCAGGTCGGACCCGCCGATGCCGATGTTGACGACGGTCTCGACGGGCTTCCCGGTGACCCCGGTCCACTCACCGGAGCGCACGCGGTCGGCGAAGTCGTAGACACGTGCGAGGACCTCGTGGACGTCCTCGACGACCTCCTGGCCGTCGACCTCCAGGTGCTCGCCCTCGGGCCTGCGCAACGCCGTGTGCAGCACCGCCCGGTCCTCGGTGACGTTGATGTGTTCGCCGCGCAGCATGCGGTCACGGTGGGCCAGCACGCCGGTCTGGTCGGCCAGGGCGAGGAGCTCGTCCAGCACGGTGTCGTCGACGAGGTTCTTGGAGAGATCCACGTGCAGGTCACCCACGGTGCGCGTCCAGCGCGCGGCCCGGTGCGGATCCGCCGCGAACCACGCACGCAGGTCCGGTGCGAAGGTGTCGGCGCGCAGGTCCAGCGTCTGCCAGGCGGGGGTGGTCGTCGGGTCGACGGGGGTGGGGATGTCGCTCATGTCTGCTCCTGTGGATGGGGTGCCCGTGGGTGCGGGACGTCGTGGGGACGAGGGCGGGGACGAGGTGGGTTCAGTCGGTGCTGTCCACCGAGTCCAGGATCGGGACCGGGGAGGGAATGCCGCCGGAGGTCTGCAGGGAGACGGTCTCCAGGACGGGGCGCAGGTCCATCCACCACTGTTCCCTGGGACGGCGGTTGATCTTGTCGAGGTCGTCCTCCATGCGCTCCACCGGCCGGGCGGCGGTGGTGTTGGAGGCGGTGCCGATGTAGACCGCGTCGTCGGAGCCCTCACGGAACTGGTCCGCGAGTACCTCCAGTGCGGAGTGCACCAGGCGGGTGGCCAGCAGGCGGTCGAAGGGCGAGGGCGCCCCTCCCTGCTGGAGGTGGCCCAGCACCGCGCTGCGCACGTCGAAGAGTCCCTGTCCCTCCGCCTCGAAGGTCGTGGCCAGGAAGTCCCGGTCGTAGTACGGGGAGGCCTCCTCGTTGATGAGCACCAGGAACAGGCGCCTGCCCGCCTCGAAGGAGGCCCGCAGCCGCCGCGCGTCCTGGTCGACCTTGGTCAGGGTGTAGGGCTCCTCGTTCAGGTAGGCGTACTCGGCCCCCGAGGCAATGCCCGACATGAGGGTCAGGTACCCGCAGCGCCGCCCCATGACCTCTGCGACGAAGCAGCGCTTGGAGGCAGCAGCGGACTCCTTGATGCGGTCCAGTGCCCACACGGCGTTGTTCAGGGCGGTGTCCGCACCGATGGAGAGTTCGGAACCGGGCAGGTTGTTGTCGATGGAGGCCGGCACGAGCACCGTGGGGATGCGGAAGGCCGGGTACCGGTCACGTTCCTTGGCCATGTCGTGCACGGCGAGGTAGGCATTGAGGCCGCCGATGACGAGGAGCGCGTCGATGGAGTTGCGCTCGATGGCGCGTCCGATCGCGTAGAACTGCTCGACGGCGGGAACCGGACGGCGGGTGCCCAGCTCCGCCCCTCCGTGGAAGGCCCATCCCTCGACATCCGCCCAGGACAACGTCGAGACCTTGTCCTCGATGAGGCCCGACCAGGAGCCGTCCACACCGAGCATGGTCCATCCCCGGGCGATGCCCAGACGCACCGCCGTGCGCGCCGCGGTGTTCATCCCCGGCGCGAGACCGCCCGCGTGGAGGATGGCGACCCGGGGGGACGTCGTCGGTTCCCCCTCCTCGACGTCGCCGCCCTCGCCGGACTGCTGGGGCGGGGCGGAGAGGATCTCGTTGATGGAGACCATCTGGGTGAAGCTGGCTCCCCGGGCAGCCTGTGCACTCGCGTAGTCACCCGAGGCCACGAAGCTCTTCACCGCCCGCGTGTCGTGCACGGCCTTCATGAGGGGGATGCGGGTCACCCGGTTGTGGCGGACGCCCAGGATGGACGGCTCGCCCTCGGGGGTCGCCGCGAGGATCTCCTGAACGGCGGCATACCCGAGCAGGGTCGACATCCACCGGTCGTAGGCGGAGGGGGATCCGCCGCGTTGGACGTGTCCGAGGATCGTGATGCGCGGGTCCTCACCCGTGCGGTCCTTGATGGCGTCCGCGATCTGCTGGGAGTCGAGGTGGTTGCCCTCGCGGTCCGCCGCGCCCTCGGCCACGATCACGATGGAGTCCCTGCGCCCGGCTGCGCGACCCAGGCGCAGCTTCTCGCAGAGGTCGTCCTCCCAGCCGGGACCAGCGGGGTTCTCCGGTGTGAAGACGTAGTCGGCGCCTCCGGCGACCGCACCCATGAGGGGGAGGTAGCCGCAGTGGCGGCCCATGACCTCGATGATGAAAGTGCGCTGGTGGGATGCCGCAGTGGAGGAGATCTGGTCCATCGCGTCCACGATGCGGTGCAGTGCCGTGTCCGCGCCGATCGTCATGTCGGTACCGACCAGGTCGTTGTCGATGGAGCCGACCAGCCCCACGACCAGCAGCGCCGGGTGCGCATCGGCCGCTTCCTGGGTGATGGCACCCTCGCTGACGAGTTCACTGACGTGCTGGGCCCACTCGCCACGGAACTCCTCGGTGCCCGAGAGCGACCCGTCCCCGCCGATGACGACGAGACGGTCGATGCCGTGCTCGAGGAGGTGGGCCGCAGCCGCGTGGCGACCGGAGTAGTCCCGGAACTCCGGGCAGCGGGCCGTGCCGATGATGGTCCCGCCCTCGGCGAGGATCCCCGAGGCGTCGGACCAGCTCATCTCGCGCACCGCGTCACCGCCCGAGACCGCTCCTGCCCACCCCTCGAGGATGGCGAAGGGGCGGGCCCCGTGGACGAGCGCGGTGCGCACCACGGCCCGCACCGCGGCGTTCATCCCCTGGGCGTCGCCTCCGGAGGTGAGGACGCCGATACGCACGCCCTCCCCGTCATGGACGCGGGCGGGGCTCCCCGCAGTTCCCTGTGGTGTTGCGTTCGGCATCGATGTCTCCCGGGTGGTCGAGGTCCTGCTCCCAGTCTATTGTGCCCCTCGCCACCCACCCGATTCCTGGACAGAGGTCCACCGCCACCTGCACGGATGGGCGAGGGATCTGGACACCACCTCAGGTCTGTCGTACGCGTCACGCCGTGGGCACCTGTGCGACGGGGGCGACGCGGGACCCGTGCGGGTACCCGCGTCGCGAAGCCCGTGCGCCTCTCCGCCAGGAGATCGACCGCTGCCTACTGGAAGTAGCCACTCACCCCCAGGGCGAAGGTCGAGCACTGCTGCCCGTAGAGTGCGACCGAGAAGGAGACCGCGTCCCCGGGCGCAGCCGAGTCCTGGGCGCTGAAGCCAGTCGCCTGGTCGATCAGGTTGTCACCATCGAAGCAGTAGACGTCCACACTGAACGGGCCCGTCGCATTCGCGTCGGTTGCATTGGTCGCTCCCCCGACGATCGCGTCGTTGCTCCCGTTCGCCTCCGTGACCTCGAGGTCTGCCGTGTTGAAGAAGCTCGTGTCGGCAGGGGAGGTGGAGACCTGGAAGTCGTAGTCCGCATCGTCGGGGATCGTGGCCGCACTGTCGAAGAAGATGTATGCGAGGCCGACCTCGCCGGGTCGGACCTGTGAGGGTGTGGTGCCCTGGCTGGAACCCGAGCCGACGATCGAGCCGCCGCTGCGGGCGGTCGCACTCCAGTCGACGTGGGAGATCGCAGCGTCCGTGTTGTTGCGGAAGGCGAAGAGCAGTATGCCCTTGTCCTTGAGCATGGAGCCGACCTGCACGACCGAGACCTTCCCTGCCTCACCGTCGGGGAAGTTGGGGGTGGCATTGCCCCCGAGGAGCCCGCTCGCGTTGAACGGCTGCGGCGTGGCAGCCTGCGGGGAGTCATCGGCCCCGGTGCTCTCCTGCGGTGCGGCAGCTGACTGGCTGGCCGTGTCCTCCGATCGGGCCGCCCCCGAGACGGGCGTGTTGAACGCATCATCCACCGCGTCACCGACGGCTCCCATGAATGCCACGACCCCGACGACGGTGCCGACGATGCTCACGACGAGTGCCGCCACCGCCGTCCCCTTGGACCTGCCGTGCTGCACGAGGGCGACGACGGACAGGACGAAGGCGATGGGCAGCAGGATCCAGCCGACGATCATCGCGCCGTGGACGAGGGCGAAGACCGTACCGAGCACCGCGACCACCAATGCCACGAGACCGAGGGTGTTGCGCGTCCTCCCCGCGCCCGACGAGGGCGGCGCCCCCTGGGGAATCGGTGCTCCGGCGGGCGTGGGGGCCTGCGGGGGCACGGGTGCGCCCGGCGGTGTGGTGGCACTACCGGGATCGTTCGGGTTGAGTGGATGGGTCATGGTGTCCTCCTCGTCTCAGGGATGCCCCCATCCCATCCGTGCGGGTGCCTCCTCCGCATCGGCCGCACGGCCAGTACCACCCCCTCCGATCAGCTGGGGGGCGGGCACGGACCCATGGCCGTCCGGCTGCCCCGGGACGAGGGCGGGACCTCCTACGATTCAGGACATGTGGAGAAGTGAGGTCGTGGGCGACGGGGACGCGCCACCGGTGTGGCGCTCACTCCTCTACGCACTCCTCGTCTGCCTCGGCAGCCTCGTCTCCATGGCGTTCTCCCCCGCAGGTCACGCAGCCTCCAGCTCGGCCGGGTGGGCGGTCCTCGTCGTCCTCGTGGCAATGCCCGTGGTCCTGGGGGCATGTGTGCTGCTCTTCTGGCGCAGGACCCACCCCTTCGCCCTGGCCGTCGGTGCCGCCCTCGTCCCCCTGGTGCTGCCCATCGGCAACACCCTGGCCTTCGTCGCGCTCGCGGCTCTGGTCGGCAGACGCCGTGGGCCAGCTGTGTGGTGGACCGCCGGGCTCACCGCCCTCACGTCGAGCATCGTGGTCATCCGTGACGCCCTGGCATCGCCCAACTCCGCCTCACTGACCAGGACCATCTTCGCTCCCGCCGACACCCCCCCAGAGGTGACCACTCCGGTCTCCGCCGCTGCGGTCGCGCTGCTGGCTGCCCTCGGCATCGGCGTCAGCCTGGGCTCGGGCCTGCTGGTACGCACGATGAGGCTCTCCCACGCGGCGAGCCATCGCGCCCAGGCGGAGCACCGGATCAGCTCGCGCCTGGGCGACGAGGTCGCCCGCAGCGCCGAGCGCGAGCGCATCGCCCGGGAGGTCCACGACGTCATGGGCCACCGGCTGTCCATCATCGCCCTGCACGCCGGGGTCCTGGAGGGGGCCGCGAAGGCCTCGGACACCGGGGACCCGAGGGTGCAGCAGTCCGCACATCTCGTCCGGGAATCGGCAGCCTCCGCCGTGGAGGACCTCCATTCCCTCCTCGACCTCCTGCGCGAGCCCCTCGGCACGGAACCACCACCCCTTCCGCTGTCGCGACTCCCCCAGGTGGTCGAGGAGGCGGTCCGGGCCGGCCAGGTGGTGGCCTCGTCGATCTTCATCGAGGACGCGGACCACGCCGATCCCACCTTGTCCAGGGCAGTCCACCGCATCATCCAGGAGATCCTCACCAACGCCCGCAAGCACGCACCGGGACAGATGGTCACACTCTCGGTGGCGGGTTCACCCTCGGGCGGCATCAGCATCGACGCGACCAACCCGATGCCGCCCACGGCGGGTACCGCCGTGCAGGGACCGCTGAGGGGACTCGTCGGTCTGTCCGAACGCGTCGAGTTGCTCGGTGGCACGCTGCTCCACGGCGTCGACGGGGACGGGACCGTGTTCCACGTCCATGTCGACCTGCCCTGGCGCGGGCCCTGAGGTGGGCCGGGTCGCTGCCCCACTCCTCTAGACTTCCTGCGTGACACCTCCCATCCGCGTGCTCCTGGTCGACGACGACCCCTTGGTCCGCCAGGCCCTGTCCTGGCTGGTGGAGGGCGCAGATGATGTCGAGATCGTCGCGGAGGCCACGGACGGCGGCGCAGCCGTCGAGGCCGCCCGCCTCCACCACCCCGATGTGGTCCTCATGGACCTGCGCCTGCCCTCCGTCGACGGCATCACGGCCACGACCCGGATCCGGGCGCTCCCGCGCCCACCCGAAGTGGTCGCCCTGACCACGTGGGACGTCGACGACGCGGTCGTGCGTGCCCTCGATGCCGGCGCCTCCGGCTTCCTCCTGAAGTCCTCCGCCCCCGAGGAGATCCTCCAGGCGGTACGTGCGGCGGTCTCCGGCGACGCAGTCCTCTCACCGCGATCCACTCGCCGCCTGCTCGACCAGCGCCGCCTCGACGTCTCCGCCGGGCTCCGTCGCAGGGCACGGGAACTGGTCGCCACCCTGTCCCCACGTGAGCGCGACGTGGCGGCCCAGCTCGTCCTCGGTCGCACCAATGCGGAGGTCGCTGCCGCCCTGTTCATCTCCGAGGGGACGGTCAAGGCCCATCTCGCCTCGATCCAGACCAAGCTCGGGGTCGACAACCGCACGGCGATCGCCGTCACCGCTGACCGCGCTGACCTGCGGCCCCCCGAGATGGTGTGAGCGAACCTGCCGGACATGTCCGCGGCACCCCGGGGCGCCGCGCCCGGGGAGGTCACGGCACGCCCGGGACGCCCTCGTCCTCCTCAGGCGGAGGCCGGGGTCGGACCCGACTCCCCCGTCCCCGCTGCTCCCGGGTCCTCGCGTGCCATCTGGGCGCGCACACGGGCACTCGCCCGGTCCGCCTCGGCCGCTGCGGCCAGTGAGTCACCCAGCAGGGCGTTGTCACTCGGGAGGGGCCGGGCCCCGGAGCGCAGGTGCGCAGCGACGAAGGTCAGGACCACCGCGAGCGCGAAGTACAGGGCCAGCACCAGCAGGCAGTTGCGCACGGCGTGGGTGGCACCTGCTCCCGCGAGCATCTCGCGGAAGGCGAGCTGCGTGTAGGACATGGGCAGCCACGGGTGGATCCACTGGAAGAACTTCGGCGCCGTCTCGATCGGGAAGGTCGCTCCCATGGAGGTGATCTGCAGGCACAGGAACACGATGGAGACGAAACGGCCCCGGTAGGCCAGCGTCGCCACGAGCATCTGGTTGAGGGCCACGAAGGTCAACGAGCTCGCGATGGCCAGCAGGATCAGACCACTGACGTCAACGGCCTCCAGGCCCACGAGCCAGTTGGTGAGGACCATGAGGAGCACTGCCTGGGCGACACCCATGAGGGTGGCGGTGACCGCGGGACGCACCGGGGCCATCCACCACCGCTCGGTGGGGCTGGGGCGGCGGTCGAGCGCAGGCAGGACGAGGAAGATCGCGATGCCACCGACCCACAGCGCCAGCGACATGAACATCGGGGTGAAGCCCGCACCGTTGTTGGCCACCGCGTTCTCGCGCACGGGGTCCACGGAGACCGGCTTGGAGATCACCGAGGCGATGTGGGCGGAGTCCCGCTCGGAGTAGTCGGGGATGCGGTCGACTCCGTCGCTGAGCCCGTCGGAGAGCTTGGTGATCCCGGTGCTGAGGGCGGTGGTGCCCTCGGCTGCCTTCTGTGCGCCCCGGTCCAGGGTGTCCAGGCCGGTGGCGAGCTCGCCGGTCTTCGAGGCGAGCGTCGTCGTGCCGTCACTGAGCTCGCGCAGGCCGACGGTGAGGGTGTCGGCCCCGTCGCCGGCCTCCGCGGCCCCGGAGGCGAGCTGGGAGGCACCCGAGCGCAGGGAGGAGGACGTGCCGGAGAGCTGCTGGGCCCCGGAGTTCAGCTGGTCGACGCCGGCGCGCAGTGTGGAGGAGTTGGAGGACAGCGTCGAGAGACCGGAGTCCAGCTGCGCGGTCCCACCGATGAGTCGGGTGGCCTGCGAGGCGCCGGTCCTCAGTGCCGGGGACTGGGAGGACAGCGTGTTGAGCACGCCGGCGACGGTCTGGCCCGCACCGGTGGAGGGGTCGTAGACGTCCGTCGCAGTGCCCACGCGCTCTGCAAGTGTGTGAGCCCCTGCATTGAGGGCGGGGACGCTCTCGGCCGAGGAACTGTCATTCGCGGCCTGCATCTGTGCTGCAAGCGGGGTGACCCCCTGGTCCTCGACGGCTCGGGCCAACTGTCCGACCCCACTTGCTGCCTGCTTGAGCGGGTTCGCCTGGGCGAGCAGGCTCTGCCCGCCCTTGTACGCCGCCGCCAGCTGGGCACAGGTCTCACCATTTGGTTCGGCCGCACAGGCTGTGCCCATCTGGGTCTTGACGGCCCCGATCGTCGCGTCCACATAGGCGGTCGTACCTCCCGTGTAGTCGCTGACCCCCTTGACCAGACCAGTCGGACCGGAAGCGGGGTCGGCACTCCCTGCACTCGCCACGAGAGTTGCCATGGCAGTGGTCAGTGGGGTCGACCCGCTGATCGAGCTCGGATCCACAGCTGGTGCCCCGGGTTCACCGATCGCCGCCGCCGCGGTGTCGATCGTGGCCGCCAGCTTCTGCGTTCCGGTCGCGAGGGCGTTCACACCGGTCACCAGCGAGGGTGTCGATCCCTGATCCTTGACGACGTTGACGCGCAGTTGGTCCACGCCACCCGTGTACTGCACCACGCCGCTGTTCAGGGCCGTCAGTCCCTGCGCCCCACCGGCCAGTTGCTGCGCCCCGGCAGCAGCGGAGTCGACGCCCTTCGTGTAGGTCGTGACACCACCGGCCAGGGAGTTCGCACCAGCGGCGGCCCGGTCGACACCTGCGGTGTAGCGGTCGACCCCTCCGGACAGCGTGGAGGCGCCCGCACCCAGGCGTGAGACGCCACTGGCCAGTGCGGAGCTGCCGCTCGCGGCCTGCGTGGCGCCCGTGGCGGCGGATCCGGCTCCCTCTGCCAGCTGGCCGGCTCCGGAGGCGGCGGTCGTGGTCCCCTCCGCCAGCGTGTCGAGGCCGGACTGCAGGGCGTCCGCCCCGGTGGTGAGCTGTTCGGCACCGGACTGGGCGTCCTCCATGCCGGACCTGATGGTACCGATCGACAGGAGGATGTTGTCGGTGTACTTCTCCGCACCCTTGGCGGTGAGTTCGTCCTCCAGGTTGACGGCAACGGTCCTGGCCAGTGTGCCGGCCAGGTAGTTGATGCCGTCGTCCGTACGCAGGTCCAGTGTCTGCTGGGCGGCAGCGGCGGCATCCGTGGTCCCGACCTTCGTCGTGGAGGCGCTGAAGTCGGCGGGAATCGTCAGGACGGCCCGGATCTTCTCGTCCTTCATGTCCGCTGCGGCCTGTTCAGCACTCATCGAGTGCCAGGTGAACCCGACGTCCTCGCCGTCCTGCGGACTGGTGAGCCGATCCTCGAGCTCGTCACCGAGGGCGAAGTGCTCCGTTGAACCCGTGGCCAGGACGACGTCCGTGGCCACGTCCTCGTTCACCACGGCCGCCTGGATCGTGTAGACGCGGTTGGTGGGGTTCTGGTAGGCGGAGGTCAGGAGTCCCGCATACATGAGCGGGATCACTGCCACGGCGATGACCACGATGATGTTCGCCAGCGTCGAGCCGGTCAGCTTCTTCACGTCGATGTCCTTCTGGACGAAGTACCCGGGCCCGGACACGCCTCCGGGCAGCCTCGATACAGATATGTATTCCTTGGTCGACATCGACGATACATAGGTGTATCTTCGAGCGCAACACAGTCGATACACTCATGTATCCGACGTCACCCGACCCTCGCAGCAGCGGGTCCGCCACCCGTCACGACCCGCATCGGCAGGGGACAATGGACGGGCGCGCACGTCGTCCATGAGCACGAGGAGGAGTCACCGATGGGCAGTGGACCCACGACCCACGAGGGCGACACCGACCCAGACTCCCATCGACACGCCGGCAGCGCACAACGGGTCTCGGCCCGACGTGCCGCGGTGCGCAGACTCGCCCACCTGCCCACCACCGAGCGCCGTGCGGAGACCCAGCGCAGGCTGCTCGAGGCGGGACGGCACATCATCGCCGAGAACGGCGTGGGAGGAGCCTCCGTCGGCCTCATCACCGCCGAGGCGGGCTTCACCCGCGGCGCGTTCTACTCGAACTTCTCCGACATGGACCACTTCGTCCAGCAGGTCGCCCAGCACGAGTGGGACTCCGTGCTCACCGCCATCGGCACCCGCCTGCGCGAGGAGATCGACTCCGCCCCGGATCCCGCCCCGCACTCCTCCCCCACCTCCGACGAGGGCGGCCCCGCCCTCGTCGACACGACGGCCGGGGCACATGGGACGACGCCAACGGGAGAGGGGCCCGCGTCTGCGGTGCCCCGCCCGACCGCGACCGGTTCCGCCACGGCGGCGTGGGTGGCGGAGAACCTGCTCCAGACGACACGCCCCCTCCTCGGGACGTCCGGCAGGAACAGTGCCGGTGCGCCGGGCGCCGGCGTCCGGCCGGACGCGCTCCACGCGGAGTCCCCGGAGGACACCCGGTCCGACTACGTCGACCAGTTGACCGTCTTCTCCCACGCCCTCCTCGCGGCCATCCCCCGCGACCGCGAGTTCTACCTGCTGTGGTCCTCGCTGGCCAATCTCATGGTGCGCTTCCCCGAGGAGTCCGCCCACCTGCGCGAGTCCTTCCTCGACTTCCGCGACGGGATGGCCGCCTACATCGTCGAGGCCCTCGACACCCTGGGCCTCGAGCCGCGCATCGGGGCACGCGACATGGTGGACCTGGTCATCGCGATCGGCGCGCGCTCGACCCGCAACCGGCTCATCGACCCCGCCGGCGACGGGGACGAGCTGCTCGAACGTGTGCTGCCCGTGCTGCTGCCCGGCCTGGCGGGACCCCGGCAGGACTGAGCACCCGACCCGGGGCGGGAACCCGGGAACCGGAACGTGCGGTGGACACCGGCGGGAGCCGGGGCGGGTCAGGCCAGGCGCGCCTGGAGGTTCTCGTCCAGGGCGGAGAGGAACTCCTCGGTGGTCAGCCACTCCTGGTCCGGCCCGATGAGCAGGGCGAGGTCCTTGGTCATCTTCCCCGACTCCACGGTCTTGATGACCACGTCCTCCAGGGTCCGGGCGAAGTCCACGACCTCCGGTGTGCCGTCCAGGGTGCCGCGGTGCTGGAGTCCGCGCGTCCACGCGAAGATGGAGGCGATCGGGTTCGTCGAGGTGGGCTTGCCGGCCTGGTGCTGGCGGTAGTGGCGGGTGACGGTGCCGTGGGCGGCCTCGGCCTCCACGACCTTCCCGTCGGGGGTGGACAGCACCGAGGTCATGAGGCCGAGCGATCCGAACCCCTGTGCGACGGTGTCGGACTGGACGTCCCCGTCGTAGTTCTTGCAGGCCCAGACGTACCCGCCCTCCCACTTCATGGCCGAGGCGACCATGTCGTCGATGAGGCGGTGCTCGTAGGTGAGGCCCGCGGCGTCGAAGAGGTCCTTGAACTCGGTCTCGTAGACCTCCTGGAAGATGTCCTTGAAGCGCCCGTCGTAGGCCTTGAGGATCGTGTTCTTCGTGGAGAGGTAGACCGGGTAGTTGCGCTTGAGGCCGTAGTTGAGGGACGCCCGCGCGAAGTCCCGGATCGAGGCGTCGAGGTTGTACTGCACCTGCGCCACGCCGTCGCCGGGGGCCTGGTAGACCTCGAACTTCAGGGGTTCGGAGCCGTCCTCGGGCGTGAACTGGACGGTGAGCGTGCCTGCGCCCTCGAAGCGGAAATCGGTGGCGCGGTACTGGTCGCCGAAGGCGTGGCGCCCGATGATGATCGGCTTGTTCCACCCGGGCACCAGGCGCGGGATGTTGGAGATGATGATCGGCTCACGGAAGATCACCCCGCCCAGGATGTTGCGGATCGTCCCGTTGGGGCTCTTCCACATCTTCTTGAGGCCGAACTCCTTCACGCGGGCCTCGTCGGGAGTGATGGTCGCGCACTTGACACCCACGCCGTGCTCCTGGATGGCGTGGGCGGCGTCGATGGTCACCTGGTCGTCGGTGGCATCGCGGTTCTGGATGGAGAGGTCGTAGTACAGCAGGTCGATGTCCAGGTAGGGGTGGATCAGGCGGTCCTTGATGAACTGCCAGATGATCCGCGTCATCTCGTCGCCGTCGAGCTCGACGACCGGACCCTGGACCTTGATCTTCGACATGCTGCTCCTCCCGGTTGCTGGCCCGCAGCTCCGGGCCGCCGACCACCTGCACGCCCTCGTCCGTGAGGCGCCGCGCCCAGATTACTCGATGTCGAGATATCTGTCATGGTCCGGGCCGCGCGGGTCGACGAGCCCTCCTACTCTGGGCCCATGGCACGCGAGGAGGTCCAGGTCCCCAGGGGCTCCCGCGCGCTCCACGTCCTCGTGCGCCGCGAGCGCGCGTGGCCCCGTGGGGACACGGACGAGGGCGGGACCGGAGGTGGGACCGAGGTCGGGACCACGACCGGGAGCGATCCCCTGACGCACCCGCCATGCGGACGTGCCCGCGCGGGCACAGGTGATTCCGGGCGTCCACGTGGGGGAACGGTCCTCCTGGAGGCGGGACTCGGGCTCGACTCCACCCTGTGGTCCCCGCTCCTGGACCTCATCGATGCCGACCGACGCCTGGATCCCTGGCGCATCATCGCCCCCGACCGAGCCGGGTCGGGCGCCTCCGCGCCCGCACCCGACCCCCGGCCACTGTCCTCACTCGTCGCCGACCTCGACGCGGTGGTCGACACCCTGGGCACCGGACCACTGGTACTGGTCGGGCACTCCTGGGGTGGAACGCTGGTGCGGCTCTGGTGCGTGGCCCACCCGGGCTCCGCAGCGGGCAGCGTCCTCGTCGACGCCTCCTACGAGTGCGGCCCGGAGCACCACCGCGCCAGCGCGTTGGGCTGGCTGGGTCGGGGCGCGGACGTGCTCGCAGCGGACTCCTTGGAGGCGCTCGAGCTCTCCCTGGGCCGGGGTGCGAGGGCGTCGGCACACGCCCGCACCCAGGAGATGCGGCTCTTCGGGACCTCCCTTGACCTGTTGGCGTCCCTGGAGTCCCGCGGACTCGCCTGGATGCCCCCGGACTCCGAGCTCGTGACGACCTCGCGCCGCCACACCCGCCAACACGAGGTGCAGCAACGCTTCGCGCGTGACCGCGGGTTCACCCTGCGAGAGGCGGCCACCCCGCGCCACCTGGTCCCGCTGAGGGATCCGGCCACGGTCCTGGCCGCCCTCGTCGACGTCCTGCCCGCGGGCTGAACCGGGCCTGCCCGAAGGTCCCCGTCCCGCAGGTCACGGCACGGCGAGGCACGGCACGGCGCGGCGCGGAACAGCCCAGCACCGCGAGGCAGGGAGATCTTCCCGGCACTACCGTCCCCCACCGGACGGAGCACACCCACGGGGACGGACAGGTGGCCATCGCCGGGAGGGGCTTCGCTCGCCGTCAGGCCGGTGTCCGGAGCAGGGGAAGATTTATGCACATTCAGTTGCGCAATCTATCTTGCGTATCTACGCTGAGGGCATGGACACCACCTCCGCGCTCGCCTCCGGACCTCGGTCCCTGCTGCGCCAGCGCGACTACCTCGCCTGGCTGCTGGCGGACACCTCGTGGCAGTTCGGCAGTTCCATCCGCAGCTTCGCGATGACCCTCATCGCCTACGCGGTCACGGGGTCCTACGCCCAGGCCGGTGTGGTCGCCACGGCGACGATGGTGGCCGGGGTCGTCACCATCCTCCCCGGCGGTGTCCTCGTCGACCGCATCGACCGACGCACCGCACTCGTGGTGTCGGGTCTGCTGCGCGCCGTCGTGTACACCGTCGCGGCCCTGGCCTGGTGGGCGCAGGTGCTCACCCTGCCCGTCCTCATCGGCGTCGGGGTCGCCTCGGGGATCGTCGCAGGGCTCTTCGGTGCGGCGTCGAACGCGGCGCTGAAGTCCGTGGTCGACCGTCCTGACCTGCCGCGGGCGATCGCCGCGAACCAGGGGCGCGATGCCGCAGTCAGCCTCTCCGCGCCTCCCCTGTCGGGTCTGCTCATGGGGATCTCCTACGCGCTGCCCTTCGTGGCGGCCGCCGTCGGCGCGCTGGTGCAGGTCCTCACCACCCGTCTGATCCGCGCCGACCTCAGGCCCGACGCCCACGCTGCGGCCCCGCGAGGAAGCGGGTGGACGGAGAGGGACCGGGCAGCGGGTCGGACCGCGGACGATACGGAGACCGACTGCGGCAGGGCAACCGGGACGGACGCGGTGAGCGGGAACGACGCCGGCGCCCACCGCCTCGGACGCGTGGCGGGATCGGTGCGCCGGAACCTGGGCGACATGTTCTCGGGCTTCTCGATCTTCGCCCGCAGTGCCCTCCTGCGTCATCTGGTCCCCGCGATCGTGTGCATCAACATGGGCTTCGGCGCGCTCTACACGGGGCTCACCCTGATCCTGCAGGGTCAGGGCGTGGACCCGTGGCGGATCGGGCTCATCGACTCCGCCCTGGCCGCCGGCATGCTCGTGGGCGCCCTCGTCGCTCCGCGCCTCATCGAGCGGGTCCCCACGGGGCGCCTCACCCTGGTCCTCTTCCTCCTCGCGGCGGCGATCATGGTCCCGGTCGCCGTCACCCGTACCCAGGTGGTCGTCCTCGTGTGCTTCGCCGCTGTGGGTCTGCTGCTGCCCGCGCTCAACGGCGGGATCATGGGGTACACGCAGGGGATGATCCCCTCCTCCGAGCAGGGGCGCACCATGGCGGCCATCTCGATGGCGAACGAGTCGGGGGTCGCGGTCACACCCGCGTTGGTCGGGTTCGGACTGCAGTGGTTCGGTGCGGGTCCCACGATGCTCGCGACCATCGTCGTGTTCCTCCTGGCGGCGGCCTTCATCGTCACCAACGGCGAGCTGCGCGCACTGCCCACCCCGGACCGGTGGGACCTCCCCGACGAAGTCCACCCGACGGAGGCGACCCCGGACGTGCAGGGGGTCCCGACACCTGTGGTCTCCCCGACTCCTGATGGGGCCCGGACGGGTGAGGACGCTCGCGCACCCCGGGACGCAATGGCTCCGGACAACGCGTCGGCACCCGGGAGTGAGGAGTTCACCGTTCCCGGCACGGGAGCCTCCCGGCCTGCGGATAGGCTGGAGCAGCCGTCCGACACGACACGGTGACGGACCCACCCAGGCATGAGGAGGCCGCATGGGCGACAGTGTTGGCCGGGACCCGGACACGGCGGTGTCCGGCCGCGCGGCCCCGACGGGCACACCGGGTGTGGCGAGCGATGACTCCCCCGGGGAGGATTCCCGGTGGAGTCCACCCCACCTGCCACCCGAGCGGACCCTGGAGATCCTCAAGGTCATCGCCCATCCCATCCGCCTCAAGATCGTGCGCCTCCTCTCCCTGGGGGAGTCCATGCGTGTCTCCGACGTCGCCCGGGAGGTCGAGGAACCCGCGAATTCCGTCTCCTACCACCTGCGTCAGTTGGCCCGGGCGGGGATCGTGCGGAAGGTCGAGCCACCGGGATCACACGATGCACGCGAGACGTGGTGGCAGCTGCCCGACTGGCAGGGACTCTACGTCGACAGTGAGGAGTTGCGGTCGATCCCCGGAGGTCCTGCCGCGCTGTCGGCACTGAGCACGGTGATGAGCGCGGACGTCGCACAGGTGTTCTCCGTCGATGCCGATGGAGCACCCGGGTGGCCGGGTCTCCAGAGCGATCTGGGCCTGCGGCTCACCCATGACGAAGCCGAGGAGCTCATCGGCCGCATCGACGAGATCGTCGGGCGCGCACTCGTGACGTCGCGTGGACACGCTGCTTCCGACGACCCCGACACCCACCGGTACGACGTGCGACTCCTCCTCCGGGCGCGCCCGAACAGGGAATCCGACCAGGACACCCGGGCCTGAGAGGAGCGGGGCCGGCTCCTGCCCCACACCCGGCAGTGTCCGTGACGGGTCGGCTGACCCCGACCGCCAGGGGTCCACCTCCGGACACCGACCGAGGGGCGGACTTCACGCTCGGAACTGAGCGGACTTCAGGCCCAGAACAGAGCGGACTTCGAGCCTGGAACAGAGCGGACTTCGGCGTGGGGAGGGTCAGGGGAGGCCCATGGTGGCGGTCCAGGGGGAGAAGAACCAGACCAGCGCACCGAGACCGGCGTAGAAGGCCACGTCCAACCACCGGTGCCGACTGGCGTACCAGGGCCTGCCCGGCAGCACCGCACGCAGACCCGCAAGGGAGAAGAGTGCAGCTGACACCACGATCACCGCGCGGTGGGGGTGGTCAGTCAGGACGAGGACCACGACCGCGACCGTGCACGCGACGACGCCCACCAGGCTCACCACACCGGCAAGTCCGAGCGAGCGGCCCAGATCGTCCCTGTCCTCCATCGGCACCACAGTACCCGCCACCGGAGCCCGCCCTGCGCCCCACTCCCCGGCGCGGATCGTGTCCACCCGCACATCCACGCATTCCTCCGGGGCCGAATCCGGGACTTCGGTCGGGGATAGCATGGACGGTGGCGCCCCCACCGGGTTGCCGCCGCTCACGTGCTTGAGGAGAAACCCGTGACTGCCCGCTTCATCGTCATCCAGCCGAGCCCGGCGACCACCGCGAGGGAGGTGGGTGACGACCTCGCCACTGCGTTCTCCGCGCGCGGCTCGCTCGCCCGCACCGACGCACTCGAGGGTGTCGACGTCGACACCGTGACCACCACTCCCACCGCAGCCCTCGCGCGGGTCGTCGCCGCCCTGCGCGCCGACACCTCCGACACCGTGCTGATCGACCAGGCCGAGGACCTCCCCGTCTCCACCTTCGACACCTTCGGGTGGAACCTGGACGTGGCCGCCTCCACCGGTGCGCGCATCGTGCTGGCGCTGGACACCGAGGGTGTGCCCGCCGACCTGCTGGAACGCGAGGTCGAGGTCGCCCGCGGGCGCGCCGCCTCCCACCGGGCGACACTCGCCGCCGTCGCCCTGCCCGCAGCACTCGCCGGCGAGGTCGGTGTCGAGGGCGTCGCCACGATCCCCCTCCCCCTGGACGACGAGGGCGTCACCGCCCTCCTCGCCACCCCCGAGCCCACGGCCGTCACTCCCCTGGCCTTCCAGGCCGACCTCGTG
>NZ_LT700212.1:580786-581941 GCF_900155435.1 Actinomyces provencensis
GGCTCGGGGGTGGCGACGAGGGCGTCACCGCCCTCCTCGCCACCCCCGAGCCCACGGCCGTCACTCCCCTGGCCTTCCAGGCCGACCTCGTGGCACGGGCGGCGTCCGACCGCCGCCGCATCGTCCTGCCCGAGCCGGAGGACGACCGGGTCCTGCGCGCCGCTGCGGAGGTCCTGGCACGCGGCATTGCCGACATCACCCTGATCGGTGAAGAGACCACCGTTCGTGCCCGGGCCGCAGAACTCGGCCTGGACATCTCTGCCGCCCGCGTGGTCTCCGTGGAGGATCCGGAGCTGCGCGAGAGGTACGCCGCTGAGTTCGCCCGTCTGCGCGCCAAGAAGGGCATCACCCTGGACCAGGCCCGCGCCAAGATCGCCGATGTCTCCTACTTCGCCACCATGATGGTGCACATGGGGGATGCCGACGGCATGGTCTCCGGTGCCGCCCACACCACGGCCCACACGATCGTCCCCTCCTTCCAGATCATCAAGACGGCTCCCGGGGTCTCCATCGTCTCCTCGGTGTTCCTCATGCTCATGAAGGACCGGGTCTGGGCCTTCGGCGACTGCGCCGTCAACCCCGATCCGACCCCTGAGCAGCTGGCCGACATCGCGATCTCCTCCGCGGCAACGGCCCGCCGTTTCGGCATCGATCCCCGGATCGCCCTGCTGTCCTACTCCACCGGCACCTCCGGTTCCGGCGCCGATGTCGACGCCGTTGTCGAGGCCACCCGCCTCGCACGGGAGAAGGCTCCTGAGCTGGCCGTCGAGGGCCCGATCCAGTTCGACGCGGCCGTGGATGCAGCCGTCGCCGCGAAGAAGGCACCGGACTCCACCGTCGCCGGGCGCGCCACCGTCTTCGTGTTCCCGGACCTCAATGCCGGCAACATCGGGTACAAGGCCGTCCAGCGCTCCTCGGGCGCGGTCGCCGTGGGACCGGTCCTGCAGGGTCTCAACAAGCCGGTCAATGACCTGTCACGCGGCGCACTGGTCGAGGACATCGTCAACACCATCGCCATCACCGCCGTCCAGGCCCAGAGCTGAGGCACGGCACGGGGCGGGCCGCAGATCCCGCCCGCCCGGTGCCCCGGACTCGCGTCGCCCGCGTCACCGGACCCTCGACCGACTCCCGCCCCACACCTCGGTCACCCACCCC
>NZ_LT700212.1:582176-621710 GCF_900155435.1 Actinomyces provencensis
CCAAGAAGGTCGTGGCCCCCACCGAGCCGGTCCCTGACCACGGCGCGGGACTGCGCGAGGTCCTGCGCCTCTTCGAGGAGGTCGGCCCCGCCCTCGCCGACGCAAACATCGTGGCTGTGGGCCACCGCATCGTCCAGGGCGGGCGATACTTCGACGGCCCTGCGCTGATCGACGCCCGCGTCCACGGGCTCATCAAGGAACTGGCCGACCTGGCGCCACTGCACAACCCGGCCCACCTCAAGGGCATCGACGTCGCCCAGGAGCTGCTCCCCGACATCCCCCACGTCGCGGTCTTCGACACGGCCTTCTTCCAGAAGCTGCCTCCTGAGTCCTCGACCTACGCCCTTGACCGCGAGACGGCGGAGAAGTACTCGATCCGCCGCTACGGCGCGCACGGGACCTCCCACCAGTTCGTCTCCTCCAAGGTCTCCTCCATCCTGGGTGCCCGCGACCTCAAGCAGATCGTCCTGCACCTGGGCAATGGCGCGTCGGCCTCGGCCATCGTGGGCAGCCAGGCGGTGGACACCTCCATGGGACTCACCCCCTTGGAGGGCCTCATGATGGGCACCCGCACGGGCGACATCGACCCGGCAGTCGTCTTCCACCTCCAACGCGTGGGTGGCATGACTTTCGAGGAGATCGACACGCTCTTCAACAAGAAGTCGGGCTTCAAGGGCCTCACCGGCGAGTCCGACATGCGCGTCATCTGGGAGATGATCGCCTCCCACGACCGCGACACCCGTGCCAGGGCCCGCCTGGCCATGGACGTCTACATCAACCGCCTGGTGAAGTACATCGGTGCCTACACCGCTGAGATGGGCGGGGTGGACGTGTTGACCTTCACCGCCGGCATCGGCGAGAACGACATCGGTTTGCGTCGCGAGATCTGCGAGCACCTGGCACCGTTCGGCGTCATCCTCGACGAGGAGGCCAACAACGTCCACGTGCGCGAGCCCATCACCATCACCCAGCGCGGGTCTTCTGTGCGCGTCATGGTGGTGCCCACCAACGAGGAACTGGCCATCGCGAAGCAGGCGCTGACGCTGGTCTGAGTTGCGCTCTGGCGAGGGCGACGCCCGGGTGTGGTCATGCGGCCACCCCGGGCGTCGTCGTTCCCGGTACCCACACGTCACCCACATGTGGGTTCGGGATCCTCACGACCGCCACATCCGGCGAATCCATCCCCGAACCCGCGCACCGGAGGCACACCCACACCGGGACGCGCGACACGGCACAATGGGGGCACCACTTCGAAGGAGCACCGTGAACTTCCATTCGCTCTACGACCAGGGTTTCGCCCGCGTCGCCGCCGTCACGCTCCCCGTCCACGCGGCACAGCCCGAACGCAACGCCGAGGAGGTCGTCACCGCAGCCCGGGAATGCTCCGCGCGCGGGGTGGCCGTGGCTGTGTTCCCCGAGCTGTGCATGAGCGGCTATGCGATCGACGACCTGCTCCTCCAGGACGTCCTGCTGGACGGTGTCCTGGACGCGCTGGGGACAGTGGTGGAAGCCTCCCGGGACCTCCTGACCCTGGTGGTCGTGGGCGCCCCGCTGCGCCACGGGAACCGGCTCTTCAACTGCGCGGTGTTCATCCACCGCGGGCGTGTCCTGGCGATCACCCCGAAGCAGTACCTGCCCAACTACCGGGAGTTCTACGAGAAGCGTCACTTCGCGCCCGGGGCCGACTCCGCACCGGGTGTCATGGAGGCGGCCCCCTGGATGGGTGAGCAGCTCCCTGAGGGGACCGCCGAGCTCCCCTTCGGCACGGTCCTGGTCGACGTCCTCGACGTGCCCGGGCTGTGCGTGAGCGCGGAGATCTGCGAGGACATGTGGGTCCCCGTCCCGCCCTCGTCACGGGCAGCCCTGGAAGGGGCCAGCGTGGTGCTGAACCTGTCGGCCTCCCCCGTCATGGTGGGGCGTGCGGAGGAACGCAGGCTGCTGGTGCGCTCAGCCTCGGCCCGCACGAACTGCGCCTACGTGTACTGCGCGGCAGGACCGGGCGAGTCGACCACCGACCTGTCCTGGGACGGCCAGACCCTGGTCTACGAGATGGGTGACCTGCTGGCGGAGGGTGAGCGCTTCCCCTCGGGGCGTCGCGTCACCGTGGCGGACGTGGACCTGGACCGACTGCGCCAGGAACGCCAGCGCCAGGGCTCCTTCGAGGACAACGCCCGCGCCGACGACACCCTGAGCGCCTCGGGAAAGGCGGCCCTCCCACACATCGGGATCCGCCTGGACCCCCCGCGCACGGACCTCGGCCTGGAGCGCGCCGTCGACCGCTTCCCCTTCGTGCCCGATGATCCCCAGCGCCTGGCGCAGGACTGCTACGAGGCCTACAACATCCAGGTCTCGGGGTTGGAGCAGCGCCTGCGCGCCATCGGCACGCCCAAGGTCGTCATCGGGGTGTCCGGGGGCCTGGACTCCACCCATGCACTCATCGTGGCCGCCAAGGCGATGGACCGATTGGGGCGCCCTCGTACCGACGTGCTTGCCTACACGCTGCCGGGCTTCGCGACGACCGCCCACACGAAGACCAACGCCACCCTGCTGTGCGAACGTCTGGGGGTCTCCTTCGAGGAGATCGACATCACCCCCGCGGCCCGCCAGATGCTCGCCGACCTGCGTCACCCCTATGCCTCGGGTGCGGAGGACTACGACGTCACCTTCGAGAACGTCCAGGCGGGCCTGCGCACCGACTACCTCTTCCGCCTGGCCAACCACCTGGGCGGCATCGTCCTGGGCACCGGGGACCTCTCGGAGTTGGCGCTGGGATGGTGCACCTACGGGGTGGGCGACCAGATGAGCCACTACGCGGTGAACACCGGGGTGCCCAAGACCCTGATCCAGCACCTCATCCGATGGGTCGTGGCGTCCGGTCAGTTCGAGGAGGGGGTGGGCGAGATCCTCCTCTCGATCCTGGACACCGAGATCACCCCGGAGCTGGTGCCCACCCGCCCCGGCGAGGTTCCCCAGTCCACGGAGGCTTCCATCGGCCCCTACAACCTGCAGGACTTCACGCTCTTCCACGTGCTCCGCCGCGGTTACAGGCCCTCCAAGATCGCCTTCTTGGCGGAGAAGGCGTGGGGGGACGCGGAGTCGGGCGAGTGGCCGGCCGGCTTCCCCCAGGACAAGCGCGTAGCCTACACGCTGTCGGAGATCGTGCGCTGGGAGCGGCTGTTTCTGTGGCGTTTCTTCTCCAACCAGTTCAAGCGCACCGCCATCCCCAACGGCCCGAAGGTCGTGGCGGGCGGCTCCCTGTCCCCGCGCGGGGACTGGCGCATGCCCTCCGACACCTCGGCCACCGCATGGGTGGCGGAGTTGGACGCCGCGGTGGCAGGGGTGCTCGCGGGCGGGCAGACCGGCGCGCACGAGGGCGGGGCGGACGCATGAGCGCCCTCGGAGTCATCGGCGTCCTGCTCTTCGTGTCCATGGCGGTGGTCTTCGGGGTGTCTGCCGCCAAGGGGCGGGCAGGAACCCTGCCCAAGGGATCCGCTCTGGGGCTGCACAACCGGGAGGTCCTGGCCTCCGATCAGGCCTGGCGCGAAGCCCACCGTGCGGCCTGGCCGATCCTTGCCGCCGGATGCGCCGTGGCCGTCTTCCACGCCCTGGGTTGCCTGGTCGCAGGTCTCGGGATGGGTGCCGACGGTGCATCGTTCACGCGCGTGCTGGTGGTCTCGGGCCTGGTGGTGACCGTGGGCCTCTGGTTCGTGGCCTCCGCCGCAGGGGTCAATACCGTGAAACATATGGCGCTTCTGACTCTTCCGTGGGTCATGGTCGGCCGGGGAGGGTGGGGCGGTGGCCGCCGAGGGTGAGCATGGCCAGGGCGATGAGTGCGTCGGGTGAGCGGAACCCGAACGCGACGCGGGTGATGAGTCGGATCTTGGTGTTGACGGACTCGATGCGCCCGTTGGAGAGTCCGTGCTCGATCGCGGCGAGGATCCTCTCGCGGTGTTTCACGATCGAGCGTTGGAGTTTCACGAAGGCGGGGATACGACATCGCCTGGCCCAGGAGATCCACCGCTCCAGTGCGTCGATGGCTTGCTCGTAGGGCAGCTTGAAGACGACCCGTAGTCCTTCTTTGAGGAGGTAGGCGCGGTGCAACCTGGGGTCGGTCTGCGCGATCCAGGCGAGCTTCTCGGTCTGCCTCTCGGTGAGATCCTCAGGGTTCTTCCACAGCGCGTAGCGTGAGTTCTTCAACCTGCGGGCTGTGTCGTTGGCGGGTCTGGCGGGTGCGTCTTTGCGAGGTCTGCCGACGTTGCGGCGCGGCTCACCCCGGGCGGCCTTGCGGGCATCGTTCCATGCCTGCCGGCGCACCTCATCCAGGGCGTCGGTGGCCCACTTGACGACGTGGAACGGGTCAGCGCAGCGCACTGCATGAGGGCACTTCTCCGCCACGACGTCGCCGATCCAGTCCGCCCCGTCCGCACTGACATGCGTGACCTGGGCGCACCTGCCCGCCCCGGAGGCCTCCAGGGCGTCAAAGAAGGCTCGCAGCGTCTTCTTGTCCCGCCCAGGCGCTGCCCACACGAGTCGGCCGGTGTCGTGACAGACGACGACGGTGAGGTACTTGTGGCCCTTCTTGTAGCTGATCTCATCGATCCCGATGCGGGTGAGCCCGGCGAACAGGTCGGTCTCGGCGGCGGTGTCGTCCCACACGCGGGCAACGATCGCTCCGACCGTGCGCCACGCGATGCGCATCAACTCCCTCACGGCAGACTTCGAGGACACTGTCGCCAACCACGCGACCTGATCGTCGAAGAACCTCGTGTGTCCGGCACCGTGACGCGCCCACGGCACCTGCGCGACGATCACCCCATGCTCAGTACACTTCACACGCGGCGCCTCCGCTTCCAGCCACACCGGGACAGGGCCCAGGTCCAGCGCCCTCCACCGCCGCAGCCCCTCACCGAGGTCGTAACGGGCAGCACGTCTGCCGCACCTCCCGCACCGAGGCCTCAGCTTCCCCGACGCACGCACCGACGCGACCACGATGCCCTCGTCCGCGTCATACTCGACCTGCTCGACGACCGTGGTCTTCTCGACTCCCAGCAGCCCTCGCCATAGGGTGGTTTCCTGCACGCCGTTCTCCCTGTTTCGTTACTGACTCTCGACAAGCCAGGAACATAGACGAGAGAACGGCGTGCACCCGTCCAGACCCGCCCAACCACCCACAGATCAGTCACAAGAGCCAAACATATGGACGAATGAGGATCTGATGAGCTTTCCCTTCACCCAGGTCGACGTCTTCGCCACCACGCCGTTCTCGGGCAACCCACTGGCCGTTGTCCTGGACGCGCGCGGCCTCGACACGGAGGTCATGCGTTCCCTGTCCGCCTGGACGAACCTCTCCGAATGCACCTTCGTCCTGCCTCCGACCAGTGAGGAGGCCGACTACCGGGTGCGCATCTTCAGCGGGCGTATGGAACTTCCCTTCGCCGGCCACCCCACCCTGGGGACCGCTGCGGCCTGGCGACGCTCCGGTGGGGTCTCCCGTCGCCCGGGCACGATCATCCAGGAGTGCGGGATCGGGTTGGTCCAGGTGCGCGAACAGGGGGACGTCTTCTCCTTCGCGGCACCCGATCTGCTGCGCGACGGCCCGGTGACCGAGCAGGACCTGGGGGAGGCCGCCGAGATCCTCGGACTTGAGCCTTCCCTGATCGTCGAGGCGCGCTGGGCCGACAACGGACCCGGATGGCTGGGGATCCTGCTCCCCGACCCCGAGGTGGTGGCATCCCTGCGTCCCTCCGCCTCCCCCGGTCGATCACGGGCCATCGGCGTCCTCGCCCCGACCCCCTCGGGCGACCCCGATTCCTTCGTCGTGAGGACCTTCTTCTCCGAGGAGGGCGGCCCCCTGTTGGAGGACCCGGTCACCGGCAGTTTCAATGCCGCTGCGGCGCAGTGGATGCTGGACACGGGTCGAGCCCGCACTCCCTACTCCGTGCGTCAGGGGAAGCAGCTCGGGCGGGCGGGGAGAGTGCTCCTGACCGAGGAGGACACAGGGCTGTGGGTGGGCGGCACGGTCCGTACCGTCGTCCAGGGGAGCATCGACGCCTGAGCCCGGGCCCGACTCTCTGTCCTCAGGCCCGGCGCAGCGCCACCCCGACCGCGTCGTCCAGCACGCCACCGTTCCCGTCCCCGAGCATCCCCACCAAATCCTCCAGGGAGAACTCCGTGGGTCCCGCCAGGAAGGCGACGCGCGCCGCGACCTGTTCCTCTGGCACCCCGGTGCGGCGCGCCCACGCAAGCCGGTACAGGCGCAGCTGGGTCAGGTAGTAGCGCAGCACCGCAGGCTCCGTGACCTCAGACGGCACGCGACCCGACTTCCAGTCCACCACCGTGTCGCGTCCGCCGGCATCACGGAACACCGCGTCGATACGGCCCTGGACGGACACGCCCGCGATCTCGACCGCAAAGGGCTCCTCGATGCCCACCGGCACGTGGGTGGCCAACAGTGACAGTCCCCGGAAGTGCTCCTGCATCGCTGCCAGCCGGGTCCGCTCGCGCTCCGACAGGGTCTCCTCACCGGGCACGGGCTCGTCCCAGAGTTCGCCGCTGGTCTGACGCAGCTGACGCTCGGCCCAAGCGTGGAAGATCGTGCCCAGGGCCGAGGCCTCCGAGGGCTCCGCGGGCAGCGGTCTGCGCAGGTCCAGGGCGAATGCCTGGGGGTCCTCCAACAACCTGGACACACTGGTGGCGGGCAGACGCTCCGGCGTCACCACCACACTGCGGCTCTCCTCGCGCAGGGCCCGTTCCTCCAGCAGCGCCCGCACATCGCGCGCCAGGGGCTCCTCTTCCAGGGAGTCGAGCACCTGGTCCGTGGTCAGCCCCAGGTCCTCCATCTCCAGGGCACGCGCCGCCACCCGCAGCGCGGAGGCACTCACGAGCTCCCGCGACCGTCCGGGCCTGCGAGGAAACTCTGCGGGCTCCGTGGCACCTACGAGGGCGGCCGTGGTCTCCTCATCGGGTCGGGGCGCCACCGCCCAGGCCGGATCACTGCGGGTGAGGCCCGCCATGAGGGGCTCCATGAGATAGCGCGACGGCGGACGCAGGCTCTTCGCATGGTCGATCCAGGATCCCGTCATCAGCAGGTCCCGGCGTGCCCGGGTCAGGGCCACGTAGGCGAGGCGACGTTCCTCGCGTTCCATGTGGGCGCCCATCTCCTGGGCGTAGGCGCCTCCCACCCACTTGTTGAAGGCGGCCTGGGGAGTCCGTCCCTCACTGAGGTCGGGGAGGAAGGCAGGCAGCGAATCCGCGTCGCGACGCACGGGGTAGGGCAGCTCGTCGACCGTGCCCAGCCACCCCTTGGAGGGCTGGGGTTCCTCCTGCCAGGTCCGCCCACCGCGGCCACTGTGCTTGGGGAAGATCCCGTCATCCATGGCGAAGACGGCCACGGTATCCCACTCCAGTCCCTTGGCGCCGTGGATGGTCATGATCTGCACGGCAGCCGGGTCGGGCTCGACGCTGGGGCCCGCCAGTCCGGACTCCTCCTCCTCGGCCACGGACAGCCAGGTGAGGAAACCCCTCATGGTCGCCCCCTGGGCTGAGGCCTCGAAGTCGGTGGCGACGTCGACGAAGGCGTCGAGGGACTCCCGTCCGGTGTTGAGCAGTGGGTCGGCGGTGACGTCCTCGGCCAGGCCCATGATCGAGATCGCGCGTTCCACCTGCTCCACGACCCCGCGTCCGCCACCTCTGCGTACGGCGCGCAGGCGCCGCCCCAGGACACGGACGCGCCGGGCGGCGGCCTCGGTGAAGGCGGGCACGCCGGGGCGCGGCGACCACCCGGGCTCGGGCGGGGAGTCCACGGCATCGAGCAGCAGGGTCTCAGGGCGCTCCACCTCGCTGCCACGCCGCGCCAGCTTGCGCGACCACTCCCCCATGACCCGCAGATCTGCGGAGCCGAGGTCCAGGTTGGCGAGCAGGCGGACCACCCACGGTGAGTTCGTGACATCCACGCCGAGTTCCAGCGCGGCACGCAGGTCGGCGACCGCGGGCTGGTCGAGCAACCCGCCCAACCCGATGACCTGGGTGGGAATGTCGCGTGCCCGCAGGGCGTCGTCCACGGCTTGGAAGTCACGTCGGCGCCTGCACAGGACCGCGGCACTGGCCATGCGCGACCCGAGGGGAACGCGGTGGGCCTGGATGAAGTCCGCCACGACCTCCACCTGTTCACCCCGGTCCAGGGTGTAGGCGACCTCGACGGAGCCCTCGCCTGCCTTGTCACGCGCCCGCAGCACCGGGGAGACGGCGTGGACGGAGTGGGCACGCAGGGGTTCGGCCACCTTGTTGGCGACGTCGAGGACCTGGCGGTCATTGCGCCACGAGGTTGACAGGCTCAATGTCTGGTCGGGGTCGGGCTCCCCGGTGGGTTGGAAGCGGGAGAGGAAGCCCTCCAGGGACGCAGCCGAGGCGCCTCGCCATCCGTAGATCGCCTGGTTCGGGTCCCCGACCGCCGTGACCGGGTGGTCGTGGAAGACACGGGAGAGCAGTTCCATCTGGACGACGGAGGTGTCCTGGAACTCGTCCAGGAGCACGGCGCGGTGGTCGCGTCGCAGCGTTTCGCACACATCCGGGGCCTCGGTGACGATGCGTGTGGCCAGGGAGAGCTGGTCGGAGAAGTCCAGGAATCCCGCGGCCCGCTTGCGGCGGTCGAACTCCGCGACCAGGTCCAACAGGGCCAGGCGCATGTCATTGGCTGCGATCGCGCCCGCCAGGTGCGAGGTCGGCTTGCCGATCTCTCGCAGGGAGGTCCCGAACCAGGTGAGTTCCTCCCGCGCCTGGTCCAGGGTGAGGTCGTGTTCCGCGACGTGCCCGGCCAGGGCGAGGCTGCGGTGGACCACGGTGCTGGGTGCGGCGTCCCCGGGCAGGTCGCCTCGCCAGGACTCCACGATGTCGGTCATCATCTGGACGGCCCCGGCCTGGCCGAGCATCCGGAAGTCGGGATCCACCCCGATGCGCAGGCCGTGCTCGGACACGATGCGCTCCGCGAAGGAGTTGTAGGTGAGGGACACGGGGTCCCCCGCTTCCGCAAGTCCTGGCAGGGAGTCGGCCAGGGATCCCAGCCGGGCGCGCAGGCGTGAGCCGAGTTCGGCGGCGGCCTTGCGGGTGAAGGTCAGTCCCAGGATGGACTCCGGGTCCATGCCTTCATGCGCGACCAGCCACAGGACGCGCATGGACATGGTCTCGGTCTTGCCTGATCCGGCGCCCGCGACCACCAGGACGGGGCGGGTGGGGTCCGCCTCGATGACCCGGATCTGTTCAGGCGTGGGAGTGTTGCCGTCCACGAGGTGGGCGATGCCCAGGGCGTCGGGGCGCACTGTGTGCGTACCCCCCACCTCTGGACGAGGCGTGTCTGCGTCCCCTGTGCCGGGGCGCGGTGCGTCAGTCATGCGAGGGTTCTCCGTCCCTGGTCCATGGCGGGGCAGCTGCGTCGGAAGGGGCAGTAGCGGCAGGCCTCCTCTGAGGGCGTGGCACGGAAGGAGCCTGCACGCATGGTGCCGGCCAGGGCCTCCAGGTCGCTCCTCCACCGTTCCAGGCGTTCCCCCTCCAGGGGAGTCTGGAGACGCTCCTCGACCTTCCCATTGCCCAGGAACACCAGGCGCGCCCCGGCCACCGCCTGCCCCTGGGCGAGCAGGGCGACCTGGTAGGTGGCCAGCTGGGGGTGTTCCTCACCACCCGCCTTCGTGACCGAGGGTTTCCCGGTCTTCAGGTCCACGATGCGTACCCCACCATCCACCGTCTCCAGGCGGTCGATGGAGCCGGTGATGACAAGGCCTCCGACCGCTGCCCGCACAGGTACCTCGGCCCCGACCTCGCCGGGGACCCCCTCCAGGTAGGTGGCCAGCGCCCGCACGACGGCCTCCGCATGCTCCTTCTCGCGGCGCCCCACCCAGGTTGAGGGGTCATGGCCCAGTCCCTCCCACGCCTGGTCAAGTTCTTCGAGCATGACGTCGAGGGGACCGTGGGGATGACGCTGGGCGATCGCGTGGACCAGGGTCCCCAGCTGCTGGGCACCACCCGAGGCGGGCGACCCACCGGCCGAGGCCAGGAACCACTTGAGGGCGCACTCCCGGGCGGACTGGACCTTGGAGGGCGAGACGAAGACCGGTCCCTCCCCGAGGACGGGCTCCTGCGTGGAGAGTCCTCCCGCACCTGTCCACCCCGCGGGATCGGCCTGACGCACGCCCTCCCGCCCCAGCAGCGCCAGCAGTGTGGTCGCCGCCTCGCGCGCCGCACTGTGCTCGGGTTGTGCGGCCAGGTGGCGCAGCCGCCCGACCTGCCCGGGCAGGTCCAGTGTGGGCGGGATCCGCTCCAGGGGGATCTCCCCCTCGACGAGGGCGACACGGGCGTGACGCGCCACGAGGTCCAGGAACTGGGAGGGCGCCTGTTGTTCGGTGCGCACGGCCGCGACGTGGAGCACCCGGCGTGAACGGGTCAGCGATGCAGCCAGGAGCCGGGTCTCATCGTCGAGCACCACGCGACGCGCCGAGCGGGGATCGTCCAGGAGCACCTCCTGGCCCTGACTGTCGGTGCCGACGCGGCCGGCTCCCAGGTCGGCCAGCAGGTCCGCGCGCAGCACCCGGTCACGCAGACGCAGGTTCGGCCATCGTCCGTCCTGGAGTCCCAGCACGGCCACGACCTCCCACTCGCGCCCCATGGCCTGGGCCGGGGTGAGCACATCGACGCCGGGGGGCCGGATGCCCATGCGGGTGAGCGTGTCGGTGGGGACGTCATCGGCCAGGAGCTGCAGGCAGAACTCCCGGGCACTGCCCGCCGGATTGCGCTGCTCCCACACGTCGGCCACGCGGAAGAGTGCGAGGAGTGCATCGAGTTGGTCGTCGTACCACTCGGCGTCCCAGTCGTGTGCCAGGGCGCCCTCGCGCCACTCCTCGGCGAGACCTGAGGCCTCCCACAGCGCCCACAGTGCCGCACGGGGCCGTCCTGTCCCGGGTCCGCGCCCGACCTTCCACATCCTCCCCGCCCGGACGAGGGCGGCGCGCAGTTCCTCTTCCGCGCAGGTCTCCACCAGCTCCGGATCCTCCAGGAGGGAGAGCACATCATGGCGTGCCTCCACCACATCGGGTGCGTCCTCCTCGTCGTCGTCCTCCCCGGAGGCGACAACCTGGGAGTTCAGGGAGCGCAGCAGGCGGTGGACATCCAGGGCATCGGCGCGCACGAAGGGTGAGTCCAGCAGACGGCTGCCCAGTTCCAGGTCGCCCCTGCGTCCATCGGCATCTCCCTGGGCACCTGCCGCGCGCGGCGGGCGAGGGCCGTGCGGCGAACCCGCATCGGCGCTCACACCGCCAGCACGGGCCGCGGAGGCGTGCCCGTGCGTCTCCTCCTGGGCGAGCCCGACCTGGCCTGCCACGAGTTCCAGGAGCGTGCGGGTGACCGGTTCTGCGGAGAAGGTGAGGGCCCGGCGCCGCCCCGCGACGGGCACGCCCCCGCGGCGCAGCTGGCGGCGGACCTCGGCGACATCGCCGGATGAGCGCACGATGACGACCTGGTCCTGCCAGGGCACATCCTCGTGGAGGTGGTGGGCCCGCAGGTGATGGGCCGTGATCGCCCCCATCTGGGCCTCGGAGGCCGCGAGGTGGACCCAGAGGTCTGACTCACTCCCCCGGTGCCCACCGCCGGCCTCACCAGCCGGGTCCTGACCGGCGTCGGCCTGAGCGGCGTCGCGCGCCTCCGCCGCGTCGCCTCCCGGCCCCGCGCCGAGTGTCCCGACACGGCGACGATGCACGGATCCCGTCGTGGAGATCCTGGAAGTGACATCGCGGGCAAGCTCGCGCAACAGCCCGGTCCCCCGGTGCACGGCCCCCAGTTCCAGCACAGGAGCCCCCAGGCGCTCTGCGAGACGTCCGTCCAGATGCGGCTCTCCACCCCGGTAGGCGGCCACCGCCACATCCGGATCTGCGAACGCGACGACACGCACCCCGCGTGCGGCCATGGCGGCCAGGAGCTCCACCGTCGATGCCGTGCAGTCCTGCAGGTCGTCCACCACCACGACATCGGGCAGCGGAGCCTCGGCGGTGACCACCTGAGCGGGTGCCTCCGTCTCCCAGCGCAGCACCAGATCCGCCGCAATGCGCTGGATACGTGAGGTGTCCACCGTCATGGCGCCACGTGTGGTGACGGCGAACCCGGGGTCGCCCTCGTACATGGCCAGGAGCGCACCCGCGGAGACCCACTCGGGGTGGGCGAAGCGCCTGCCGAGTTCCGCGAGTGCCGCCCCGTCGATCCCGGCCTCACCGGCGCGGGCGAAGAGGTTGCGGACCTCCATGCGGAAGGCGGGCATGGCGCGCATCGCCGCGGGCATGGCCTCCGGCCAGTCAATGCCGCCGCGGTCCAGGAGGTCCGCGATGAGCTGGTCCTCCTGCGCGCCGGTCACCAGTTCGACGGGCCCGAGCGGGTCCCCGCGCCCGATCCTCCAGGTGGAGACGACCAGGTAGGCGAAGGCAGCGGGGGTGCGCACGGGACGCACGGCCTCGGGCAGCAGGGCCTGGACCCTGGTCTCCAGGGCATCCACCCGCGAGCGGTCCGGCGCCCACACGAGCACCGACTCCCCACGCGCGCGACACCGCGCGGCAACCATGAGCGCACAGGTCGTCCTGCCCGACCCCGGTGCCCCGCGCACGACCACGCTGTGCTGCGCGGCATGCTGGCACACGGCCGCCTGCTCGGCGTCTGGCGGGGGCAGGACACCGAGGTCGGGGTCCACCCCCGCCACCTCCACTCGGATTTCGCTCATGACTGAATGCTCCCACCCGGCATGTGCACCTGCGGCCCGTAGCATGGGAGCAGACCAATCCGTTCCCCCAGAGGAGCCACCATGAACGTCTCCATCGGCATCCGCGGCGCCGCCCGCGAACTGCAGCTCGACATCGACCTCACCGAGGAGGAGCTCTTCTCACGCGTGGAGGCCTCCACCAAGGAGGGTGGGCTGCTCACGCTCGTCGACTCCAAGGGCCAGCAGGCGCTGGTCCCCGCCGAGGCCATCGGTTTCGTCCTGGTCGCCCCGGACACCCCGCGCCGGGTCGGCTTCGCGCTGGGCTGATCCCCAGGGGACCACCGGGCCCGTCCCGACAGGGGCAGGCGCCCGGGCCGTCCCGTCGACCCCGCCCGGCTCACGCCTTGAGGTTGATCTCCGCCATGCGCTCCTTGTGGCGTTTGGTCACCCACGCGACCATCGCATCGGAGGCATCGGGGTCCTTGGCCAGCAACGGGTGTGTGAACAACGTCGAGCGCACCAGGCCGAGGACCTCGCCCGCCACGCGTCGCGCCCACAGCGACAGCCGCGCGGCGAGTTGCTCGTCGGAGGCGGTGCGCGGGGCCAGATTGGCCCGCTCCCATTCCCCCTGTCCCAGGTCCCAGGCCTCGTCCTGGTCGGGGAAGAGGTCGTGCAGCTCGGCGACCTCGTGCAGCAGATCGGTGAACATCCCCAGCGTCACGTAGGTCTTGACGGAGCGCTCCCACCAGGTGCTGGGACGTGTGCGCGCGTCGAGGTCGTCGAAGAGGCCCGAGTACTCCCCCGCGGCGGCCGCCAGGTCGAGGCCGCGGTGCTCGGCCCAGACCTCCAGCTGCTCGAAGACGCGGAAGGCCTTCGCGGCCATGCGCGCATGCTCGATGTGTACCCCGATGGTGGGGGCCTGGTCCCCGTCCTTGGCCAGACGGGTCATGCCCGCCAATGCCGCATAGGCGATGAGACCGACAACTTCGGCGGTGTCCGCATCCACGGGTTCGTATGTGCGCTCCATGCCCCCAGCCTAGTCAGCGCGGCACGACGGCGCGTCCCGGGGGCGCGCCGGCCATCCGCGTCGCCCCCAGCCGTTCGCCGCGCCGTCCGCCCCGGCGGTCCCACGGGGTCGCCCTCGTCCGCGCCGGGGCCGCGCCGCCGCGCCACGTGCACCCGCCGACGAGGGCGACGCACCCGCGCTCCCACTCCCCCTGTGAGCGGCCCCTCCCCACCGCCGGGAGCCGCACACCCTAGGATGGGGGTGACCACGGCTGACCGGTCGCTTCACCGAACCGTGACCCGCGCCCCCACTGGGCGCCCCGAAACTGCGCGATCGGCTGCCACGACGACCCGGGTGACCCCCGGAGACAAGGCTGATCGTGACCACGAACGACACACTCGCCACAGGCGCGCCCGCGCCCGAGGCCACCACCGCGGGCCCGGACGGCGACGCGAGCACCACCACCGACACCGCCACCGGCGCCGCCACCGGCGCCGACCGTGCCGAGTACTCGGCAGGCGTCGTGCGCCTGGGCGACATCGTCGCCGTCGCCCCCGAGCCGGAGGCGACCCCCGACATCACCGACGAGGACGGCTCCACCGCCGACCTCGAACAGAAGACCTTCGCCGACTTCGGGGTCTCCGACCCCATCGTCGACGCGCTGGAGGAGGAGGGCATCACCCACCCGTTCCCCATCCAGGCGCTCACCCTGCCCGTCGCCCTGGACCGCCACGACATCATCGGCCAGGCGAAGACGGGCACCGGCAAGACCCTGGGCTTCGGCATCCCCCTCCTGGAGGACGTCATCGCCCCCGACGAGGAGGGCTACGAAGACCTCCTCAACCCGAACTGCCCCCAGGCGCTGGTCATCCTCCCCACGCGTGAGCTGACCAAGCAGGTCGCCACCGACCTGCGCAAGGCTGCCGGCAAGCTCTCCACCCGCATCATCGACATCTACGGCGGGGTGGCCTTCGAGCCCCAGATCGAGACGCTCGCCAAGGGCGTCGACGTGGTGGTCGGCACGCCTGGGCGTCTCATCGACCTCCTGCGCCGCGGGCTCCTGCACCTCAACGGTGTCCAGACCGTCGTCCTGGACGAGGCCGACGAGATGCTGGACCTCGGCTTCCTCCCCGATGTGGAGACCCTCCTGGCGCGCGTGCCCGTCACCCGCCACACCATGCTCTTCTCCGCGACCATGCCCGGCCCGGTGGTGGCGCTGGCGCGGAAGTTCATGTCCCACCCCACCCACATCCGCGCCCAGGACCCCACCGACCAGGGGGCAACGGTCAAGTCGACCAAGCAGGTCATCTACCGTGTCCACGCGATGAACAAGGTCGAGGTCGTCGCACGCATCCTGCAGGCCGAGGGCCGCGGACGCACCATCATCTTCTGCCGCACCAAGCGCACCGCGGCCCGTCTGGCCGATGACCTCGCCGAGCGCGGCTTCGCCGTGGGCGCCCTGCACGGGGACCTCGGTCAGGGAGCCCGCGAGCAGGCCATGCGCGCCTTCCGCAAGGGCAAGATCGACGTGCTGGTCGCCACGGACGTGGCGGCGCGTGGCATCGACGTCGACGACGTCACCCACGTCATCAACTACCAGTGCCCCGAGGACGAGAAGATCTACATCCACCGCATCGGGCGCACGGGTCGCGCCGGGCACTCCGGCACGGCGATCACCTTCGTCGACTGGGACGACGTGCCGCGCTGGAGCCTGATCTCCAAGGCCTTGGGCCTGGGAGTGCCGGATCCGCTGGAGACCTACCACACCTCCCCCCATCTCTTCACCGACCTCGACATCCCCACCGGTGTCACCGGGCGCCTGCCGCGCTCCAAGCGCACCCTGGCAGGCCTGGACGCCGAGGTCATCGAGGACCTGGGCGAGACCGGTGGTCCCCGTGGGGGCCGTGGCGCCCCGCGCGGTGGCCAGGGCCGGGGACGGTCCTCCGAGCAGGACCGGGGTCGCCGCGGGGGCGGCGGGCACGACGTGCCCGCCGGGCAGCGCGGCCGTTCCGACCGGGGCTCACGAGGGCGGGGCCGCGGTGACCACAACCCCGAGCCGCGCACACCGGCGGATGACTCGTCTGCCCCGCGCAAGCGCCGTCGCCGTCGTCGCGGCGGCGCCGGTGGCGGGGAGTCCCAGGACTGAGGCTGCCTGCCCCGGGTGAGGGCCGAGACGGACTGCCGGACGCCGGCACCGCACGCCTCACCCCGTGGCCAACTGATCGATCGGGGCCCCGGTCGCCGTGGAGACACGGTGACCGGGGCCCCGATCCGTTTCCCGCTCGCCCCCTGCCGCACCGCGGAGGAGACGCCGTGGCCCCGATCTCGTCTCTCAGTCATTCCTCGGCCACACGGTCACTCCTGGACCAGACGCTGGACGGGCCCGGTCGTTGTTCCCAGCAGATCTCTGCCGGACGGCGGCCTGGCGCGCCTCTGGTGACCGCGCGCTCCGTCCCTGGCGACGAAGTGGGGTCTCGACGGAGAATCCTCACCGTTCTGGGCCGTTCGCAACGCCGAGACCCCACTTGGTCGTCAACCGGCCCGGCAACTGGAGCGACACCTGCCGGAGATGCACACCGCGGGTCTGGGCCACACCTCCCGAACGCTGGACATCTCGCCGAACAGTGGACTTCCCGCCGAACGGTGTCCTCATACCCCCACCGTTCGGTGGGAAGTCCACCTCTGGGCATTCAACTGTGTGGCACTCCGGGGCCCGGCTGCAGGCACCACTGCCGTCTCCCGCGCCCAGAGCGCGTACGCTCTCCGGCTCGGCTCAGTCTCGGCTCGGTCTCGGCACCGTCATGTTCCTCGGAGGAGGAATCGGGGTTGCGCTCCTGGGCAACGCAACCTCTGTTGCGCTGCCGAACAGCTTCTTGGGCCTCCGGGTGCCCCATGCCGATCGGAGTCCGGACGTGTGGAGGAGAACCCAGCTCATGGGCAGCCGTGCTCTCGTCGGCACCGGCACGGCCACGATCGTCAGCGCCCTCGTCCTCCCGTCCACCGTGACCTCCAGGGCCCTGATGGTCCTGTTGACCTTCTCCAGTCTCCTCAACTCGCTCCCCGATGCGAGGGACGCGTCCGAGGAGCGCACGGACATCGAGACGCTCGACGATGGGAGCACTCTTCGCCGGACCGGCCCCCACGCGTCTGGTGCGAGCCCGCCGCCGAGTGCCCTCTTGCCAGCGATTGCCTCTGAGCCTTGGCACCAAAGGTCTCAGCCAGCGCCCTGCACCACCGGCTTGCTCCGGCTACGCTGGCCGGAAACGACCATTGCGAGGCAGCCATGGAGACAGCGCCCTCAACACCTGCGACCCACCGACCATCCCACGACGCCCCCGCGGAACCTGCATCCGGGACGCGGGGCACGGGGACCAGGACCGGCCATGCCCGTCGTTCACTGAACCGCACGAGGATCGAGTACTTCCTGCTCGGCGTCCTCTGCACTCTCCTGGTGGTCGTGATCGGTGCCGAACTCCTCCTCCCGCGCGTGGGAGACATCGCCACCCTGACCGCATGGACCAGACCCGCATTCTGGTTCCTGGGTGGACTGACATTCCTCGTGCAGTCGGCGCTCAGCTTCCGGGACTCCCACACGGCAGGGCGCACTCGCTGGTCCGTCTGGCCACTGCTGGCAGTGGTGTCACTCGGGTGGTTCGCCATGGCGGTCAGCACGATCCCCTGATCGGGCCCTGTCCGCGCGGGCCCGACCTGGCGCTTACGGGCGACGGAGCGGCGCCGGACGGGAGAGGACGACGAGGGTCCGGAGGGCAGCCGGTGCGCTCCTCGGGGCATGTCCGTCGTCCGCTCACCGGCCCCGCCCTCGTCGGGTCCCACGCGGAGGTGGAGCCGGGCGGCGGTGGCGCCGGGCGGGCGAGGGGAGCACCCAGCCCAGCCAGACGAGCGCAAGCGGGCCAGGCCAGCCGGGCCAGTGCCGGGACTTCAGCGCAGCGAGGTGTGCCGCTCGATGGAGCGCACTGCCCACCACGCCAGCAGGGCCGCCACCACCACGCCGGCTGGCAGGGAGCCCAGTCCGACCACGTCAGGATCGGCTCCTGTGCGCACGGCCTCGACGAACCCGCCCCACATGCCACGCGCCACCAACTGACCCGAGTCCGGTCCTTGCAGGACGACACCGACGGGGATCCAGAGCATCGCCACCAGTGACACCACCTGGTTGACCAGGTAGAGGACCACCAGGCCGATCAAGGGCGCCCCGACGCCGAGATGGTTGAAGCGCCCCTCCGCGGAGATCGAGAGGACGCTGGCGACCTGGACCACCAGGGTCACCAGGTAGAGCACGGCTCCCACCACGACCAGCCAGACCATGCCGCCCGGGAGTGCGCCGATCGAGTCCCACCAGCCGGAGAGCGCTTCCCCGACGGGAACGCGCTCGAGACGGGCCCTGGCCACCAGGGTCAGCAGCGCGCCACCGCTGGCGAGCAGCGTGGTGAGGAGGCCGATGAGGAGCGCGTGCAGGGTCTTGGCGGCGAGGAGCTCGCGCCCCCGCACCGGCAGGGACATCGTGAAGTACCCCTCGCGCCCGTACATCGTCTGCCAGTAGTCGACGGCCAGGACCACCAGGACGACCGGTACCAGCCCGATGAGCGCAGCGGTGGCCACTCCCTGCCCGAGGGGGCCGAGCAGGGGGAGTCTCAGCAGGGCAGCGGCCAGGGAGACGAGGGCGACCAGCGCGATCACCCCCACGACGGAGCCGAGCGTCCTCCAGGTCGAGCGGAACTGGTGGCGGAGCAGCTGTGTCATCATGATGCGTAGACCTTCCGGAAGAGGGCGTCGAGGCCCATGTGGTGCTCCGAGCGCAGGTCATCCGCTCCACCCTGCAGCAGGACGCGCCCCCCGCGCAGGAACACCGCGGTGTCGACCACCGGTTCGATGTCCGCGATGAGGTGGGTGGAGACGACCATCAGGGCGTCCTCGGAGAAGTTGGTGAGGATGCCGCGCATGATGACGTCGCGGGCAGCGGGGTCCACCCCGGAGATCGGTTCGTCCAGGAGGTAGACGCGGGCCCTTCGCGCCATGGCGAGCGCGATCTGGAGCTTCTCGCGCATCCCCTTGGACAGCTCCTTGAGGGAGCGGTCGGAGGGGAGGTCGAAGAACACGACCATCTCGGCAGCCTTGGTCGCGTCGAAGTCCTCGAAGAACTCCGCGTAGAGGGAGATGGCATCTGCGCAGGAGTAGCGGTCGGGCAGGAAGGAGGCATCGGGCAGGAAGGACACCTGCGCCTTGGACTGCGGGCCGGGGCGGTGCCCGCACACGCTGACCTCACCCTCCCAGTCCGACAGCACCCCCGCGAGGATCTTGAGCAGGGTGGTCTTGCCCGACCCGTTGTCCCCCATGAGCCCGACGATCTGGCCGGCGGGCAGGGAGAGGCTGAGGTCCGACAGGGCCGGTCTGCCCCGGTAGGACTTGGTGAGGTGCTGGACCTCGATGGCGTTCACTGGTTCTCCTCCTTGGCCGCCCAGCGGAGGGCGAGCAGTCGTGTCGCGTCCTCGAGTCCGAGACCGATCCCGGCGACGGAGTCGATGTAGGTGTCGGTGGTGGTCGCCGCGAGCGCCTCGCGGGCCGCGTCGATGGTGCTGCGGTCCTGGGTGACGAAGCGTCCCGCGGTGCGCTCGGTGAGGGTGAGGGACTCCCGGTCGAGCTCCCCGAGCGCGCGTTGGACGGTGTTGGGGTTGACCCCCAGGTCCAGGGCGAGTTCCCGCACGCTGGGGATCCGGGTGCCCGGGGCCCAGTCACCCGTGCAGATGCGGCGATGGAACTCACCCACCAGCTGCACCCAGATCGGTCGCGTGTCGTCGACATCCACCGGCCACCCCTATCTGTGTCACTGCACTAATACAGTAACACACCCTGTGTCGGTGCGCGGAGGCGCCGGTGGCGCTGTGGTGGCCGCGGTCCGCGTGACACGGTCGGACAGGTGTCGCGGACGAGCCGGACCTGTGGACGCCGGTCACTCCTGCAGGAGCGCCCGCAGGGACCGGCCCTGCCCCCAGGTGCCATTGCGTGCCCTGCCGCTGGCATGGTGCTGGAGGGAGAGCACTGCCAGCAGCGCGAGAACAGCTTCCACTCCCCGCCCGGGGCCGGTCGGTCCCCAACCGGCGGCCTCCGTCCCACACTGTGTGCACGGCGGGGCACGGGTCGGCACCCAGCAGGGCACGCACACGAAACCCCTGCAGAACCCGTGTTCCCCGGACCACGCTCGCCTGACCGGTTGACCGACTGGACGAGAGAGGATCCGGCGTGCGCGACCGGCTGGGACCAACGGAACCCCTGCAGCGGTCCGGCAACGGAGCCAGACGTATTCTTCCTGTTCAGAGGCCGTTGGTTTCGCCTCCATGTCGACGCGACGAAGTGGTTATCCCCGCGCCGTAGCGTCTGGCACATCCCATCACCCTCCACGAAAGGCACTTGAGATGCGCAGGCATTCCAGAGTGGTCGCGGCAGCGGGAGCTGCCGCGATTCTCATGTCGGGGGCACTCGTCGCCCCTTCCCGAGCGGCTGTCTCACCCGAGGCAGCCGTCGTCATCAATGAGGTCTACGGCGGTGGCGGCAACAACGGCGCCACCTACTCCAACGACTTCATCGAGCTGAGGAACACCAGCGACGCGGCCGTCGACCTCACAGGCTGGTCGGTGCAGTACGCATCGACGGCCGGGACCAACTGGTCCGGCGTCATCACGCTCTCAGGATCCATCGCCGCCGACGGGTACTACCTCGTCCAGGGCGCGGCACAGGACGCCAGCGTCGGCGAGGCACTCCCCACCCCCGACGACAGCAGCAGCTCCGTCAACCTGTCCGGGACCAACGGCAACGTCGCCCTCGTGAACACGAGCACGAGGCTCAGTTGCCAGAAGACCGACTGCGCGTCCGATGAGGCCGTTGTCGACCTCGTCGGTTTCGGGACGGGCGCCGCCCATGCAGGCAGCGCTGCCGCCCCGTCTCCCTCGAACACCACGTCGATCGCCCGGGACGCCTCGGCGACGAACACCACTGACAACGCGGCCGACTTCACCGTCGGTGCCCCCACTCCGCAGTCCTCGCAGGCCACGGATCCCGACGACGGAGAAGGGAGCCAGAGCGGGGACGAGGATCCCGGCACCACGCCGAAACCCGACATCACAGCGATCTCCGACATCCAGGGCACAGGCACTGCCTCACCGCTGGCGGGCCAGACCGTCACCACGCGGGGCGTCGTCACCGCCGTCTACCCCACCGGCGGGCTCAACGGCTTCGTCATCCAGACCCCTGGTGCCGACACGACGCCGGACAGCTCGGACGCCGTCTTCGTCTTCTCCTCCGCTGCTGCCGCCACGGTCAGCATCGGGGACTCCGTGCAGGTCTCCGGCAAGGTCAGTGAGTACTACGACCTGACGCAGATCACGCCCACGAACGCCGCTGCCGTCACCGAGCTGTCGGAGTCCCTCGGCACGGTGGAGCCGCTGCGGACCGCGTGGCCGACCACGGACGCCGACCGCGAGGCCCTGGAGTCCATGCTCATCGCACCCCAGGGCGAGTTCACCGTCTCCAACACCTACTCCACCAACCAGTACGGTGAGGTCGGTCTCGCCTCAGGCACCGAGCCGCTGCGCCAGCCCACCGACGTCGCCGAGCCCGGCAGCGCCGAGGCCGCGGCCGTCGCGTCCGACAACGCCGCACGCGGCGTGGTCCTCGACGACGGTGCCACCACGAACTTCCTGACAGCGGCCAACTCCGCCCTCACACCGCCCTACATCTCCCTGGAGAACCCGGTCCGCGTCGGTGCCCCGGTCACCTTCACCGCACCGGTGATCGTCGACTACCGCAACAGCACCTGGAAGTTCAACCCGACCCATCGGGTCACGGACACCAGCGACAACGCGCCTGCGACCTTCGCCGACACCCGCACCGCCGCGCCTGAGGCCGTCGGCGGCGACATCTCGCTCGCCTCCTTCAACGTGCTGAACTACTTCACCACGCTGGGTGCCGACACAGCGGGTTGTGTCGCCTACAAGGACCGCGACGGCAACGGCGTGACCGTCAGCGGTGGCTGCGATCCGCGTGGAGCATGGGGCGCGGACGACCTCGCACGCCAGCAGGCCAAGATCGTCGCCGCCATCAACGGGCTCGACGCCAGTGTCGTCGGCCTGATGGAGATCGAGAACTCCGCCAAGCTCGGCGAGACACCCGACGAGGCCACGGCGACCCTGGTCGGGGCACTCAATGCCGCTGCCGGGACGGACAAGTGGGACTACGTCCGCTCGTCGCGCGACCTCCCGCCGACCAGCCAGCAGGACGTCATCACCAACGCGATCATCTACCAGACCGCCGAGGTGACCCCGGTGGACGAGGCACGTGCCCTCGGAACGCAGAGCTCCGAAGGTCAGCCCTTCGCCATCGCCCGTGAGCCGATCGGACAGCGTTTCGAGCCCGTGGGCGGTGGCGACTCCCTCTTCGTGGTCGTCAACCACCTCAAGTCGAAGGGCTCGGCGGGCCCCCTCCCGGGTGACGCCGACTCCGGCGACGGTCAGGGTGCCTCCAACGCCACGCGTGTCGCAGAGACCAGGGCGCTGCGCGATTGGCTCCCCACCGTCACCGACGAGGGCGAGGCCGTCGCACTGGTCGGCGACTTCAACTCCTACGGCCACGAGGACCCCCTCCGGGAGCTCTACGACGCAGGATTCACCGACGTCGAGCAGCACTTCGGCGTCGACCACAGCTCCTACAGCTTCTCGGGGCTCTCCGGGTCCCTGGACCACGTGCTGCTGAACGAGGCAGCCCTGGACCGGGCGACCGGCGCTGACGTGTGGAACATCAACTCCGGGGAGTCCATCGCCCTGGAGTACAGCCGCTACAACTACCACGGCACCCTGTTCCACGCCCCCGACGCCTACCGTTCGTCCGACCACGATCCCGTCATCGTCGGACTCTCTGACACCCCGCGGGACACGGTCTCCCTGGGGCTCCTCAACATCAATGACTTCCACGGCCGCATCGACTCCAACACCGTTGCCTTCGCGGGCACCATCGAGGAGCAGCGCGCCGACATCCGACACCAGGGCGGATCCAGCCTCTTCATCTCTGCGGGGGACAACATCGGCGCGTCGCTGTTCGCCTCCTCCTCGCAGGACGACCAGCCGACCATCGACGTCCTCAATGCCCTGGAACTCAAGTCCTCCGCAGTGGGCAACCACGAGTTCGACAAGGGCTACCAGGACCTGGTGGACCGCGTCATCAACGGCAAGGACGGCAACGACAAGGCGCAGTTCGACTACCTCGGCGCCAATGTCTACCTCAAGGGCACCACGATGCCGGCGCTCAAGGAGTACGCCATCCACGACGTGGCAGGCGTCAGAGTTGCCGTGATCGGCGCCATCACCCAGGAGACGCCCACGCTGGTGAGCCCGGGCGGCATCGCCGAGCTGACCTTCGGCGACCCGATCGAGGCCGTGAACCGCGTGACCGCGCAGCTCACCGACGGCGACGAGTCCAACGGTGAGGCAGACGTCATCGTTGCCGAGTACCACGAAGGCGCGGGATCCGGCACGCCGGACGGCGCGACCCTCGACCAGGAGATCGCCGAAGGCGGGGCCTTCGCCGACATCGTCAACGAGACCTCCCCCGAGGTCGACGTGATCTTCACGGGCCACACGCACAAGCAGTACGCGTGGGACGCCCCGGTGCCCGGCACGGACCGCACCCGTCCGGTGCTCCAGACCGGCTCCTACGGGGAGAACATCGGCCGCGTGGACCTGACATATGACACGGAGTCCGACACGGTCACCGCGTACACGCAGCGCAACGTGCCCCGGACGAAGACCGCCAGCGCGAAGCTCATCGCCTCCTACCCCCGCGTGGCGGAGGTCAACGAGATCACCGAGGGCCGCCCTCGCCGAGGCAGCGGTGAAGGGCAACGTGCCGGTCGGTTCCGTCACCGCGGACATCACCACGGCCTTCGCCGGCGGCAGCTTCGTCGACGGCACCTACCAGGGTGGCGCCCGTGACGACCGCGCATCGGAGTCCACGCTGGGCAACCTCGTGGCGGACTCCCTGGTCGAATCCCTCTCCGACCCGGATCGTGGTGGGGCGACCATCGGCGTCGTCAACCCGGGTGGACTCCGGGCCGAGTTGCTCCACGGTGACGACGGTGTGATCACGTATGCCGAGGCCAATGCGGTGCTGCCCTTCGTCAACAACCTGTGGACCACCACACTGACGGGCGCACAGTTCAAGGAGATGCTCGAACAGCAGTGGCAACGCGATGCCGCGGGCGATGTGCCGGCGCGGGCCTACCTACAGCTGGGACTGTCGAAGAACGTGTCCTACACCATCGACGCGGATGCAGCCGAGGGCGAGCACATCACGTCCATCACCATCGACGGTGTCGCCTACGACCCGGAGGGTGAGTACCGGATCGGTACCTTCTCCTTCCTGGCCCAGGGTGGGGACAACTTCCGCGCCTTCAACGACGGCACGGACACCCGCGACTCCGGCCTCATCGACCGGGACGCCTGGATCGAGTACCTCCAGGCGAACTCCCCGGTGTCGCCGGACTTCGCACGTCGCTCCGTCGCCGCCCCGGGGCTGGGCACCGTCAAGGCAGGCGACGAGTTCTCCTTCACGATCGGTGCATCGCCCCTCCAGAACCCGGAGGGCTCGCGTGGGTCGCTGGACCTGACGTCCCTGGGCTCACCGGAGAACACCGAGGTCACGGTCTCCCTGGGTGACCGGGAGCTCGGGACCTTCCCGGTCACGGACGGCACGGCGGACATCTCGGTCACGATTCCCACGGACGCGGTGTCCACCGACGCCGTGGCCGCTGGTCGCAGCCTCGTGTCCCCCGCACTGGGCACGGTCCTCGCAGGCACCGGTGAGGCCCCTGCCACGCTGTCGGGCTCCCTCACCATCGTGGCCCACCCGTCAGGCACGACGGTCTCACTGCCGGTCACGGTCGAGACGACCACCCCGGTGGAGCCCGTGGACCCGGGCGAACCCGGGGAACCGGGGAGTGACGGAAAGCCCGGCGCCGACGGCAAGCCCGGAGCTGATGGCAAGCCCGCAGCGCAGGGGAAGCCCGGGACCGGGCTGGCCAGGACAGGTGCGGGCGACCTCTGGGCGCTGGCAGCACTCGGGGCCGCTCTCCTGGCCACGGGTGTGACACTCACCCACCGGCGCCGGACTCAGTCGCTGGCGTGATCGAGTGACACGCTGACCGCGACGCGCGGTCGGATGTGAGAGGGGGCCCGGACACCGTCCGGGCCCCCTCTTCCGTCCGGCTTCCCTCCCGCCCGGACAGGACGGCAGTGCGATCAGTACCCGAGGTCGTCGAAGGGGACGGGTGTGCTCACCCCGGACTCCCAGTCGCTGCGGGGGATCGCGTAGGCGACGGAGGCCAGGGGCTCCCCGCCCTCCACCGGCCAGCCCTGCCGGTAGTGCGCCTCCTTGACGAAGCCGCAGTGGGTGAACACCCGGCGCATGGCGATGTTGTCCTCACGGGTCTGCCCCTCGAAGCGCCGGGCACCGGGGATCGTGGTGAACACGTGGTCCGTGACCGCCTCGAGCACCGGGACGCCCAGTCCCCTGGCGCGGTGGGCCCCGTCGAGCCGGATGTCGAACATGGGGGAGTCGTCGTCGAGGTCGAGCAGGACGACCATGCCGAGGCGCCCGAGCCGGGGATCGTCCACCCAGAACGGGGCCGTGTCGGCACCGTCGTATGCCCCCTCCTCGATGCGGGCCCTGACCTTTTCGGGTGTGGAGCTGGGGACGACGTGGAAGGGGAAGTGGTTGCGCGAGAGGAAGGCGACGACCTCTTCCCGGTCCGCTCCCCGCACGTCCATCGGGGTCAGGGTGGGCCTCATGACGTCAGGGTAGCGCTGGTGGGGCGCCGGACCGGCAGGGCGATCCGCTCGGGCCGGACACCGGAGCGCCGCAGCGGATGGACTCCGGGAGCCGCCCTCGTACGTCCCGGCCCCGACGGGGAGCCCGCGGCAGACGGCCCCCTTCCCCTCAGATCACCCCGGTGTCGCGGGCCGCGTGGATGAAGGAGAAGACCGCGTTCATGATCATCTGCGTGGCGATGGCCGCCAGCAGCAGGCCGGAGATCTTGGTGAGGATCATGACGCCGCCCTGACCCAGGAAACGCGAGAGCTCCACGGAGAAACGCATGGTCACCCAGATGACCAGGTGCATGAGCACCACCGATGCCACCACGGCCACCCATCCGGCGACCGTGTTGCCCCCCTGGTTGACGGAGATCATCACCGCCACGATCGCACCGGGCCCTGCCAGCAACGGCGTGCCCAGGGGCACCAGGGCCACGTTGACGTTCTTGTCGCCCGTGTCGGGTTCCCCGGAGTCGTGTCCCATGAGCAGTTCCATGGCGACCAGGAACAGCAGCACACCGCCCGACAGCTGCAGGGACTCCATGGAGATCTGCAGGAAGGTCAGGATGTACTGGCCCAGCACCGCGAAGAGCACGATCACCCCGAAGGAGGTGATCGTGGCCTGGACGGCCGCGCGGCGTTGGTCGGCGCGGCTGTACTTGCCGGTGAGTGCCAGGAACACCGGGATCGTTCCCGGGGGGTCCATGATGACGAAGAGTGTGGTGAACGTCGTGGCCAACAGGGCCACGTCGATGACGCCGGTGACGTTCACGGACGCAGGACCTCCAGCTGTGACTGTTCCTCCACGGCCCGGTAGACGTACTCCGAGGTGAGGTTCTCGCCCAGCCGGTTCGGTTTGCCCGTGCCATGGTAGTCCGAGGAACCGGTGACCTGGAGACCCAGGCGATGCGCCAGGCGGTCCACGTCCTCGCGGTCCTCCTCGGTGTGGTCGCGGTGGTCGCGCTCCAGGCCGAACAGACCGGCTGCGGCCATCTCCGCGATGACGTCCTCCGACAGCACCCTGCCCCGCTTGCCGGCGCGGGGGTGGGCGAGGACGGGGACCCCGCCCGCCGCGCGCACCATCGTGACGGCATCCACGGGATCCGGCGCCCAGTGGTGGACGTAGTAGGGCCCCGAGGGGTGCAGCACGGTCTCGAAGGCCGCGGAGCGGTCCGGGAACACGCCGAGCGCCACCAGTGCGTCCGCGATGTGGGGGCGCCCGACCGGCCCCCCGTCCGAGGGCGCGAACTGCTGGACCATCTCCCAGGTGAGCGGGTAGTCCCGGGCGATCAACTCGACCATGCGCCGGGCGCGGGAGTCCCGCGACTCCCGGGTCCTCGCCATGGCCGCCGTGAGTGCCTCGTCCGAGGGGTCGAAGAGGTAGGCGAGCAGGTGCGCGGAGATGCCGTGGGAGGAGCAGGACAGCTCTGTCCCGCGGATGAGCGCGACACCGGTGGGCCCCACCCGGGTAGCGGCCTCGTCCCAACCCGCCATGGTGTCGTGGTCGGTCAGCCCCACCACGTCCAGCCCCGCCCGCAGGGCCGCCCACATGAGTTCCGAGGGCGTGTCCGTGCCGTCCGAGCACGCCGAATGTGTGTGGGGGTCGATGCGGATCATGGAGCACACACTAGTGGCCCCACCGGGGCACCCCAACAAGGTGTGACGGGCTCCGTGCCCGGGCGCCTCCGGCGAGGTCCGCGGGGCAGCAGTGCTCACCGGCCCGGGAGGTGATCGGAGCCGCCCTCGTCGGCCCCCACCTGCGCCTCCCCGCGGAGACCCGGTTGGACAGGAGTGGGATCATTGGGCCATGACGAAGCAACCCGACACCACTCCAGAGGGCACTCCCTCCCAGTCCATGGCCGACCGCGGCAACAACCGCTCCCGCCGTCCCGACTCCCAGGCGTTCCGGACATTCATCGGCTCCAACTGGGCCCCGCGCTCCACCGACCTGCCTCCGCGCGGGGAGGTCGCCGACCGGCTCCCCGCACGCGCGGAGGCCGCTGGCGAACCCTTCCCGGGGGAGCGCCTGGTGGTCCCGGCCGGCGGGTACAAGGTGCGCTCCAACGACACCGACTACCGTTTCCGCGCCCACTCCGCCTTCGCCCACCTCTCCGGGCTGGGCGCCGAGAAGGAACCCGACGCGGTCCTCGTGCTGGAGCCCCACGAGGGGGGCACCCACGAGGCCGTCCTCTACTTCCGGCCCCGCGCCCCCAGGACCTCGGAGGAGTTCTACGCGGACTCCCGCTACGGCGAGTTCTGGGTGGGGGCACGCCCCTCCCTGGACGAGGTCTCGGCTGCGACCGGACTGCGCTGCGCCCACATCGACACCCTGCGCGACGCGCTGGCCAAGGACGCAGGCGCCGTCCAGTTGCGCATCGTGCCCGGCGTGGACCAGAACGTCGAGGCCATGGTCAACGAGGTGCGCCAGCAGGCCGGACTGCCCTTCGGCGGCGACGCACGCGAGGGGGACGAGAAGTTCGAGGAGCACCTCTCCGAGCTCCGCCTGCGCAAGGACCCCTATGAACTGGCCCAGCTGCGTCGCGCCGTGGAGGCGACGAAGGCCGGGTTCGACGACATCATCCGCTCGCTCCCACGCGCTGTCGGCCACCGCCGCGGCGAGCGCGTCATCGAGGGCGCGTTCGGGGCCGTCGCCCGCGAGGAGGGCAACGGCCTGGGCTACGACACGATCGCGGCCTCCGGCGACCACGCCAACACCCTGCACTGGATCGACAATGACGGCGAGGTCCGCGAGGGCGACCTGGTGCTGGTCGATGCCGGTATCGAGCTCGACTCGCTGTACACGGCTGACATCACCCGGACGCTGCCCGTCAACGGTCACTTCTCCGAGCCCCAGGCGAAGGTCTACCAGGCGGTGCTCGACGCCGCAGAAGCGGCCCTGGCCCGCGCCAATGAGCCCGGGACCCGTTTCAGCGACGTCCACGACGCCGCCATGAAGGTCATCGCCACCCGACTGGAGGAGTGGGGCGTGCTCCCGGTGAGCGCCGAGGAGTCCCTCTCGCCGCGTGGCCAGCAGCACCGCCGCTGGATGCCGCACGGCACCTCCCACCACCTGGGCCTCGACGTCCACGACTGCGCCCAGGCGCGCCGCGAGATGTACCAGGGCGCCGTGCTGGAGCCCGGCATGACCTTCACCATCGAGCCGGGGCTCTACTTCCGCGCCGATGACCTGGCACTGCCCGAGGAACTGCGCGGCATCGGGGTGCGCATCGAGGACGACGTCCAGGTCAACGAGGACGGGTCCGTCACCCGCATCTCGGAGGACATCCCCCGCACGATCGCCGGTGTCGAGGCGTGGATCGCGGAGGTCCAGGCCCGCTGAGGGCGAGGCAACGGCGCGGGCCCTGCATCCAGGTGTGGTCTCGATGCGTTCCGGTCGCCGAAACGGGCGCCTCCTGCATCGAGACCACACTTCGGTGCAGGCAACCGGTGCAGGCGACCGGGGACATGCCAGAGATCCTGCCGGACGGATGCCCCGGCCGCAGGCCGGACCATCGCCGGGGCGTGTGTGCTCCGGGGGTGAGGTGGCGCGCTAGCTGCGGGAGCCGTCCTCGTCGCCGGTGCTGTCCTGCGGGCCGCCGGCCGCAGGGCCGGACGTCCCACCGGTGGACGGCGCGGGCGCTGCGGCCCCGGTGATCGGGGCGTCGGACCGGGGGCTGCTCGCTTCCGCCGACGCCCCGGGTCCACCGTTCTGCCCGGAGCCACCGGGCTGACCCGTCACCCCCGCTCCCGCACCCTGCTCCTGGTCACGCAGGTCGGTTCCGGGGGCCTCGCCGGTCTCCTCCTCGTGCTCCTTCTCCGCCTCGCTCAGACGCACACCGAACCTGGGCTTCTCCCCGGGCCTCGACCCGTACTCACTCGGTCCGGTCTGCACGGGACGCCTGCGCGGCGGCGTGGGCCGCATCTGGTTGCCCGGAGTCTTCTGGAGGAGCTTGAAGGCCCCGTCCACGTCGGCGGAGGCCAGGACCGCGTACCGGCTGGCCACCACCTGGGACTGGGACGTGAAGTCACGTCGCCCACCGGTCATGGCGTAGAGGATCGCCGACATCAGCACGCCGAAGATCGCACCACCCGCCATGCCGATGAACACCCACGGCATCCCGGCCTGCCCCGATGTCGTCGCGAAGGACATCATGAGCCCCATGAAGGTGCCCCACAGGGCGCCGGAACCGGCGCCGGAGGCCGCGACCTTGCCCATCGTCAGGCGCCCCGTCACCCGCTCCACCATGTGCAGGTCCGAACCGACGATCGTGATGCTCTTGACGTCGAAACCGTTGTCGGAGAGGTAGTCCACGGCGTTGGACGCCTCGAGATAGGTGCGATAGGACGCGACCTCGGTGCCCTCGGGCATCGTGGGAACCCTGAGTCGGGCATTCTGCCTGTTGTCCATGCGCCGTGCTCCTTCCGGGGACGGGGATCTCCGTACCCCGCCCGCTCTCCCAGCAGCCTAGGCTGTTCCCGTGATCAATGCACCGACCCGAGTGGGTACCAGTGGCAGGCGCATCTTCGTCGCCAAGTTGGCGGGGACGGGCGTCTTCGACCCCCTGGGCGAGAAGGTCGGCAAGATCCATGACGTCGTGGCGATCATCAGGCTGGACCTGACGGCCGCCGTCATCGGTTTCGTGGTGGAGGTGGGCCCGCGCAGGCGCGTCTTCCTGCCCCTGACCCGTGTCACCGCCATCAAGCCGGGTGCGGTCATCACCACGGGACTGCTCAACATGCGCCGCTTCACCCAGCGCCCCATCGAGACCCTCGTCCTCTCCCAGCTCTTCGACCGCGTCGTCACCATGAACGACGGCTCGGGGCCCGTGCGGATCCTCGACGTCGCCATGGAGCAGCGTCGCCCCCGCGACTGGGTGATCGCCAAGCTCCACGTGCAACGCGTGCGCCAGAACTCGCTCGGCTTCCGCCGCGGCGGGGAGACGATGACGGTGGACCTGGGCGAGGTCACGGGACTCCTCAAGACCGACTCCACCCAGGCGGCCACGGCGTTGGTCCAGCACACCGAGGACATGAAGCCCGTCGACCTGGCGGACTTCATCCACACCCTCCCCGCTGACCGGCAGCTGGCCGTGGCCATGGAGCTGCCCGACCCGCGCCTGGCGGACGTCCTGGAGGAACTCGGCGACGACGACCGGGTCGCGATCGTCTCCGCCCTGGACGCCGCCCGCGCCGCCGACGTCCTGGACGTCATGCAGCCCGATGACGCCGCCGACCTGGTCTCCGAACTGCCTGACGCCAAGGCGCAGTCCCTGCTGGCCCTCATGGAACCCGAGGAGGCCGAGGACGTCCGCCGCCTGCTCACCTACGAGGAGTCCACCGCCGGTGGCCTGATGACCACCGAGCCCGTCATCCTCGGGCCCGATGCGACGGTGGCGCAGATGCTCGCCGCAGTGCGCCGCGAGGACATCCCCGCCTCCCTGGCCACCATGGTCTTCGTCACCAGGCCGCCGATGGAGACACCGACGGGCCCCTACCTGGGCGTCGTCCACGTCCAGCGCGCGCTGCGGGAACCTCCCCAGACCCTGTTGGGGACGATCATGGACTCCGACATCGAGGCCGTCCCCCCGGAGGCCCACGTCGCGACCGTGACCCGCCTGCTGGCGACCTACAACCTGACGATCCTGCCCGTCATCGACGAGGACGACCACCTCCTGGGTGCGGTCTCGGTCGACGACGTGCTCGACGAGTTGCTGCCGGAGGACTGGCGCGACTTCGACGACGACGTCACCGACCGCATGATGGCGAGGAGCATCGATGGCTGACCGGCTCGACACCCCACGTGACTCCAACCGGCACATGCCCCGCATCAACCTCGAGTCCGAGGTCCTGGGGCGCGGCGCGGAGCGCATCGCGCGCTTCTCCGGCACCCCGCAGTTCCTGGTCTACCTGAGCTTCTTCGTGATCTTCTGGATCCTGTGGAACACGCTGGCCCCGGACAACCTGCAGTTCGACAAGGCCGAGCTCGGCTTCACCGCCCTGACCCTGATGCTCTCCCTGCAGGCGTCCTACGCAGCGCCCCTGATCCTGCTCGCCCAGAACCGCCAGGACGACCGCGACCGCGTCCAGGCCGAGCAGGACCGCCAGCGCGCCGAGCGCAACCTCACCGACACCGAGTACCTCACACGCGAGATCGCCGGCCTGCGACTGGCCCTCCAGGACGTGGCCACACGCGACTTCGTGCGCTCCGAGCTGCGCGACATGCTCGAGGACCTGCGCAGCGAGCGCGGCAGCGTCCCCGATCCCCGTTCGCACCCCCACCCGGAGGGGCGCGGTTCCCGCACACCCGTCGACGAGGGCGGCTCCCGCAGTCATGCGGTCGGCGAACGCCCCGCGCAGCGCGACGACAGCCAGGCGGGGGATCCGTCGGACACCGGCGACGGGAAGACCGGGGACTGAGCCGGGAGGACGGCCCTGCCCGGAATCCCCGGCTCGCCCGGCGCTGCTGCACGCTTGTGCGTCCGCCCTCGCGGAAGGGCAAAGGTCACTCGGCCGCACTGCGGACACCCACGTACCATGGGTGCCATGTCTGTCACCGAAGCTGAGGTCACGGCGGCCCTCGAGACCGTCATCGACCCCGAGATCCGTCGTCCCATCACCGACCTCGACATGGTCGACTCTGTCGCCGTGGACGGGGACCGGGTCGCCGTCACCATCCTGCTCACCACCGCCGGGTGTCCCCTGCACGCCACCATCACCAAGGACGTGAAGGAGGCCGTCGGCAAGCTGGACGGCGTCGCCGCCGTCGACGTGTCCATGGGCGTCATGGACGACGACCAGAAGAAGGCGCTGCGCGAGAAGCTCAACGGGGGGCGCGCCGAACGCGAGATCCCCTTCGCCCAGCCCGGGTCCCTCACCCGCGTCGTCGCCGTGACCTCCGGCAAGGGTGGGGTCGGCAAGTCCTCGATGACCGCCAACCTCGCCGCCGCGATGGCGGAGCAGGGGCTCAAGGTCGGCGTCATGGATGCCGACATCTACGGCTTCTCGATCCCGCGCATGCTCGGCGTCGAGCACGAGCCGCAGGTCATCGACGGCATGATCATCCCACCGGTGGGTGTGGAGGGCATCAAGGTCATGTCCATCGGGATGTTCGTCCCCGACGGGCAGGCCGTCGTGTGGCGTGGGCCGATGCTGCACCGGGCCCTCCAGCAGTTCCTGGGCGACGTCTTCTGGGGTGACCTGGACGTCCTCCTCATCGACATGCCCCCCGGCACCGGCGACGTCGCCATCTCCATCGCCCAGCTCCTGCCGAACTCGGAGATCCTGGTGGTCACCACCCCGCAGGTGGCGGCCGCCGAGGTCGCCGAGCGCGCAGGATCGATTGCCGGCCAGACCCGCCAGCGCGTCATCGGCGTGGTCGAGAACATGTCCTACCTGGTCCAGCCCGACGGCTCCCACCTGGAGGTCTTCGGCTCCGGGGGCGGTGCCTCGGTGGCCAGCAGGCTGACCGCCCAGTTGGGCTACGACATCACCCTGCTCGGGCAGGTCCCCCTCGACATCGCCCTGCGCGAGGGTGGGGACACCGGTCGCCCGGTGGCGCTCGGCGAGGGCACGGCCGCGGACGTGGTCCGCGACCTGGCGTCGACCCTGGGCCAGCGTGCACGCGGACTGGCCGGTCGTCCCCTGGGTGTCTCCCCCGTCGGAGGGCGCTGAGCAGCGGGAGGTACCCGGTGCCGTCCCGTGAGGGGAACGGCACCACCTCGCGCCGGGATAGGCTGGGCACGAGGACGACGACGGGAGACGGCATGGCGACCGACAAGGCGCAGACCTGGGTGTACTCCGAGGAGTACGCCGCCGAGCGCGAGGCGGTCGCGGCGGCCCGGGAGGTCGCCGTGGAACTGGGGGCCGAGCCCGTCACCACGGGAGTGGGCGCAACCCTGCGCATGCTGGCAGCGGTGGCCGACGCCCGCGCGGTCCTGGAGATCGGTACCGGGGCAGGGATCTCCGGACTGTGGCTCCTGGAGGGCATGTCCCCCGACGGGGTGCTCACCACCATCGATTCCGAGTCCGAGTTCCAGAAGCACGCACGCAGTGCCTTCCACGCGGCAGGTGTGCCCGGGCACCGCACGCGCCTGATCGCGGGCCGCGCCCTGGACGTCCTGCCGCGCATGGCCGCAGGTGGGTACGACATGGTCGTCATCGACGCCGACGTCTCCGAGACGCCGGAGTACCTGGACCACGCCCTGCGGGTGCTGCGCCCGGGTGGTGTCGCCGTGGTGGTCCACGCCCTGTGGCACGACCGTGTGGCCGATCCCGCCCAGCGTGACGCCGACACGGTGGTCATGCGCGAGATCACCCGCGTGCTGGGCGAGACCGAGGAGTTCGTCTCGGCGCTGCTCCCCGTCGGCGACGGGGTTGCGGTGGCCGTGCGCCGCTGAGAGGTCCGGCAGCGCGGCGCAGACCTCGCCCACGGCCGCGTCCTCGAACCGTTCCTCGCCCACGTGGCCGCCACCGGTCATGCGGTGGGCGCACCTGTCCGTACCGGCAGGACGTTCTGTCCTTCGTACGGCTCCTCCCGTGCCTGGGCCGGTACGACAGCCCCGGCGCCGCACCGTTGTCGGAGCTGCGGGACGGAGCAGAGGGATGAGGGGCCCCGGCACCAGTCGGTGCCGGGGCCCCTCATCAGTCAGTTCAGGTTCCTGCGTGTGCCACTCCGGGGAGCGCGTGCGCGGATCCGGTGTGGTTCAGACCGCTGCGGAGAGTGCCTCCGCGAGTTCGCCCGCCTCGGCGGGGGTCAGCTCGATGACCAGGCGCCCGCCGCCCTCGCTCGGGATGCGCATCACGATGCCGCGTCCCTCCTTGGTGGCCTCAAGTGGTCCGTCACCGGTCCTCGGCTTCATCGCTGCCATGTGCGCGCTCCTCAGTGCCAATCGTGCTCTGCTGCCGGGCGGCTGTCCCTCTCGTCCGGCAGGGGACCACCCCATTCTACCCGCTGGCAGCGCCGCAGCACCTGTGCACGGATCCGGGACCTGCGCGCGAGCAGTCCCCGGAGCACATCCCGGGGCCGGGAGCCGCGCGCCCGGAACCCGCGGAGCGACCGACCGGACGAGCGTCGCTCCGCCCTCGTACGTGCACACCCGCCCCGGGCCCGACCCCGACCGCACGCACCCACGCCCCGCACACCGTGATGGGCAGTCGGTCGGACGCTCCTCAGAGGGCCCGGGTCACCACGAGCTCCACGGCCTCCTCCGGGTCGTCGACGATCGTCACGAGCCCGTCGTCGCCGGGGGACACCGTCCCGCCCTCGACCATGGTCGAGCGGATCCAGTCGAAGAGGCCTCCCCAGTACTCGGTCCCGAGCAGCACGATCGGGAAGGACTCGATCTTGTGGGTCTGGACCAGGGTGAGCGCCTCGAAGAGCTCGTCCATGGTGCCGAAGCCCCCCGGGAGCACGATGAACCCGTGGGAGTACTTGACGAACATCGTCTTGCGCGCGAAGAAGTAGCGGAAGTTGATGCCCAGGTTGACCCATTGGTTCATGCCCTGCTCATGGGGCAGCTCGATGCCGAGGCCGACCGAGGTTCCGCCCGCGTCCCAGGCTCCCTTGTTCGCAGCCTCCATGGCTCCGGGGCCACCACCGGTGATGACCGCGTAGCCGGCCTCGGCGACGAGCTCACCGATGCGGCGTCCCTCCTCCCAGCGCTTCGACCCCTCCGGGGTGCGCGCGGAGCCGAACACGGAGATGGCGGGGCCGATCTCGGCGAGTGCGCCGAACCCCTCGACGAACTCCGCCTGGATGCGCAGGACGCGCCAGGGGTCCTCGTGGAGCCAGTCGGCCTCGGGCTGGGGACGCAGCAGGCGCGCGTCGGAGGTCTCCTTCGGGATCTGCTTGCCGCGCAGGAGGACCGGGCCGCGGCGGTAGGACTTGCGGTGGTTGTTCGGGGTCCCGCCGTTGCCGGGGACCCTCGGTGGTGTGGGTGTCACGCCTGTGTTCCTTCTTCCCCCGCGCCCAGCCAACGTCGCAGGACGTCCGAGCAGCGGGTGATCTGGTCGACGGGCACGTGCTCGTCGACGGTGTGGGCCAGGAGGGGGTCCCCCGGTCCGAAGTTCAGTGCCGGGACCCCGAGGGCCGAGAAGCGCGCCACGTCGGTCCACCCGTACTTCGGGCCGACGGTGACGTCCCCGGCCGCCCTGATGAACTCCTGGGCCAGGGGGGAGTCGAGTCCGGGTCGGGCGCCCTCGGCGAGGTCGTCGATCTCCAGCGAGGCGTCCGATCCCTCGAAGACCCGGCAGACCACCTCCATCGCCTCGTCCCCGTGCACCGAGGGGGCGAACCGGTAGTTGACGGTCATCGTGGCGGAGTCGGGGATGACGTTGGTGGCGCCCCCGCCCTCGAAGCGGACCACGGACAGGGACTCGCGGTAGTCGAGGCCGTCGACCGTGACGACGGGGTTGCCGAAGGAGGCGATGCGCTCGATGACGGGGGCGGCCTTGTGGATGGCGTTCTCCCCGCGCCAGGCGCGTGCGGAGTGGGCGGCCACGCCGGGGAAGTGGGCGATGACGCGCAGGGTGCCGTTGCACCCGCCCTCGACCTGGGTGGCGGTGGGTTCGCCGAGGAGGGCGAGGTCGCCGCCGACCCAGTCCGGGTGGTGGCTGCACAGGCGTCCCAGGCCGTTGAGTGAGGAGGCGACCTCCTCGTGGTCGTAGAACACCCAGGTGACGTCGTGGCGGGGATCGACGAGGGCGGCCGCGAGGTGCACGAGGACGGCCACGCCACCCTTCATGTCGACGCTGCCCCGCCCGACCAGGGTGTCCACGCCCTCGCGCAGCTCCCGTCGGGAGGGCACGTTGTCGACGATGGGCACGGTGTCGAGGTGACCGGCGAGCACGATGCGTGCCTCCCGGCCCAGACGGGTGCGAGCCACCACGGCGTCCCCGTCGCGCAGGACCTCCAGGTGTGGGAGACCCTCCAGCGCGTCCTCGATCGCGTCGGCGATGCGCGCCTCGTCCCCCGAGACGGAGGCGATGTCGACGAGTTGCCCGGTCAGGGTGACCGGATCGGTCAGGTCGAGGGTGGTCATGGTGTCCTTCCGGGTGCGGGGCAGGTGCCCCGTCAGTGCAGCATACGTGCGACCTCGGCGATGCTGCCGGAGATCGAGGGGTAGACGGTGGGGGCGGCGGAGAGCTCGTCGACGGTCATCCGCTGACGCACCGCCAGCGTCAGGGGGAAGACGAGGTCGGAGGCGTGGGGGCCGACGACGACACCGCCGAGGACCACGCCCGCCTCCGAGGCGATGATCTTGACGAAACCGTCGGAGACGCCCTGCATCTTCGCGCGGGGGTTGCGCGCCAGGGGCAGCTGGGCGACGCGGACCTCGCGCCCCGCCCGGGAGGCCGCGGCCTCCGAGAGGCCGACGTTGGCGACCTCCGGGGAGGTGAAGACCGCCTGGGCGATCGCGGAGGTGTCCAGGGGCTCCAGGGTGTCCCCCAAGGCGTGCCACATGGCGATGCGTCCCTGTTGGGCGGCGACCGAGGCGAGGGGGAGGACGCCGGTGCAGTCCCCGGCTGCGTAGACACGGAAGGCCGTCGTCCGGGACACACGGTCGACGCGGACGTGGCCGGAGGCGGTCAGCTCCACCCCGGCCTCCGGGAGGCCGAGGTCCTCGGTGTTGGGGACGGCCCCGACGGCCATCAGGCAGTGGGATCCGCGCACCACGCGCCCGTCGGTCAGGGTGACCTCCACGCCCTCGCCCGTGTTGACGGCACCCGCGGCCCGCGAGCGCCGCTCGATGCGCATGCCGCGGCGCCGGAAGACCTCCTCGACGATCTCCGCGGCATCGGCGTCCTCGCCGGGCAGGACCCGGTCACGGGAGGACACCAGCGTCACCCGGGAGCCGAGCGTGAGGAAGGCTCCTGCGAACTCGGCGCCCGTCACCCCCGACCCGACGACGACGAGGTGCTCGGGGACCTCGTCGAGGTCGTAGAGCTGCGTCCAGTTGAGGATGCGTTCCCCGTCCGGGAGCGCATCGGGGAGTTCACGGGGGCGGGCCCCCGTCGCCAGGAGGACGATCTCGGCCTCGAGTTCGCGCTCGGCGCCGCCCGGTTCGCTCACGACCAGCACCCGGCGACGCCCGTGCTCGGTGGGGCCGGGCAGGAGCCGTGCCGAGCCGTCGAGGAGGTGGACACCGGTCTGGGCGAGGGCGGAGCGGATGTCCGAGGACTGCGTGGCCGCCAGGAGGCGCAGCCGGGTGTTGACCATCGCCATGTCCACCCCGACGGCGCCGGTGCGGATCCCGAGCTCGCCCGCCGACTCCGTCTGCGCCGTCCACTCCGAGGTGGCGATGAGCGTCTTGGAGGGGACGACATCGGTGAGGACCGCCGACCCGCCCATCCCGCGCCGCTCGACCAGCCAGACGTCCGCCCCCATGCGCGACGCCACCGTCGCGGCCTCGTAGCCGCCGGGGCCTCCCCCGATGATGACGACCCTCGACCCGGTGCGGACGGGTGAGACGGACTCGGCCTGCGGCGTGCCCTGCGGTGCTGCCTGCGTCATGCCCCCATGTTCGCAGAACGCCGCCCCCGGCGTGGCCGCGACCCGCACCGTGGCTCCCTACCACGGCGCATCCGACACCGCCCGCCCCGGCCCCGGGGCGGTCCCGCCCCGGGGAGTCCCCGGAGTGCCGAGGAGGCACACCCATCGGCTAGCGTGGAGGCATGGAACACAGCCCACGACACGCCTCCGCGCCCCTCGAGACCCCCACCGACCACGCACGTCGCGCCGCCGACGTCATTGCGGAACGCTCCGGCATCGCCCACCACGACCTCGCCCTCGTCCTGGGTTCCGGGTGGGGCGAGGCGGCCGACCTCATCGGTGAGACCGTCTCCGAGATCCCCGCCGCCGAGGTCCCGGGCTTCCACGCCCCCGCCGTCGCCGGGCACGTGCCCGTCATGCGCTCCATCAGGCTCGCCGGGTCCGAGCGGGTCGCCCTCGTCCTCGGGTCCCGCACCCACCTCTACGAGGGCCGCGGCGTGCGCGCCGTCGCCCACGGCATGCGCACGGCGGCGGCCACGGGGGCCACGCAGGTGGTCCTCACCAACGGCTGCGGGGGCCTCAACCCGGAGTGGGTGCCCGGACAGGTGGTCCTCATCCGTGACCACATCAACCTCACCGCCACCTCCCCGCTGGAGGGAGCGACCTTCGTCGACCTCACCGACCTGTACAGCCAGCACCTGCGCGACCTCGCCCACGAGGTCGATGCGACCCTGCCGGAGGGCGTCTACGTCCAGTTCCCCGGGCCCCACTACGAGACCCCGGCCGAGGTGCGCATGGCGGGCATCATCGGCGGTGACCTGGTGGGGATGTCCACCACCCTGGAGGCCATCGCGGCCCGCGAGGCGGGCATGGAGGTCCTGGGGCTGTCCCTGATGACGAACCTGGCCGCCGGCATCTCCCCCGCGCCCCTGTCGCACACCGAGGTCCTGGAGGCGGGCCGGGAGGCCGCACCCCGCATCGCCCGGCTCCTGGCCGACATCGTGGCGAGGATGGGCTGACGGCGCTCAGTGGCGCAGGCTAGGCTGGGAGGCCGGATTCGACCGGCCGCCAGGACCGGGGATGGAAGCGGAGGAACGATGACCTCATACGACGTGGAAGCCGTGCGCACGTGGATCGACGACGATCCCGACCGGGTGACTGCCGAGGAACTGAGCGCACTGCTGGGTGCTGCGGAGGGCGGTGACGGCGCGGCGGCCGCGGAGCTGGCGGACCGCTTCGCGGGTCTGCTCGAGTTCGGCACCGCCGGGCTGCGCGGACACCTCGGCGGCGGCCCCCACCGCATGAACCGCGCCGTGGTCATCCGCGCGGCGGCGGGACTCATGAAGGTCCTCCACGACCACGTCGGCGACGGCTTCACCGTGGTCATCGGCTACGACGCCCGCCACAACTCCCACCGGTTCGCCCTGGACACGGC
>NZ_LT700212.1:622327-633625 GCF_900155435.1 Actinomyces provencensis
CCCCCGGGGCGGCCCCCCCCCCCGCAGGACCCGGGCGGGGGCCCCCCGGGGGGGGGGGGGCCTAAGGAAGCCCCCCCACGCCCGCGCCGGCGCCGGCTCCCCGGTGGTCACCGGCTCCGCCCCCCGCCACAACTCCCACCGGTTCGCCCTGGACACGGCGGCCGTGGCGGTGGCCGCGGGCGGACGCGCGTTCCTGCTGCCCCGCGCACTCCCCACACCGGTCACCGCCTTCGCGCTGCGACACCTGGACTGCGACGCCGCCGTCATGGTGACCGCCTCGCACAACCCGCCCGAGGACAACGGCTACAAGGTCTACCTGGGCGGACGCGTCGTGACCGACTCCGGTCAGGGAGCCCAGATCGTGCCCCCCTTCGACAGCGAGATCTTCGAGGCGATCCGCGCCGTCCCCTCCGTCGCCTCCGTCCCCCGCGCCGAGGACGGCTGGGAGGTGCTCGGCGAGGACATCCTCGAGGCCTACCTCGACCGCGCCGTCTCCCTGGTGCCCTCGGGGGACAAGGACCTGCGCATCGTGCTGACCTCGATGCACGGGGTCGGCGGTGCGCCCGCACTGGAGGCCCTCCACCGCGCAGGCTTCGCGGACGTGCACGTGGTCGCCGAGCAGCAGGAACCCGACCCGGACTTCCCCACCGTCCGCTTCCCCAACCCGGAGGAGCCCGGCGCCCTGGACCTGTCCATGGACCTCGCACGGCGCGTGGACGCCGACATCATCCTCGCCAACGACCCCGACGCGGACCGGTGCTCCGCGGCCGTGCCCGACCCGACCGTCGAGGGCGGGTGGCGCCAGCTCAGCGGTGACGAGGTCGGTGACGTCCTGGGCCTGCAGGCGGCGCGCGAGCACGAGGGTGAGGGCTCCGGCGAGGGTGTCAGCGCCCGCGGGGCGATCCTCGCGAACTCGATCGTGTCCTCACGCCTGCTGGGCCGCATCGCCGCGAGCCACGGGGTGGGCCACCGCAACACGCTGACGGGGTTCAAGTGGATCTCGCGGGTGGACGGCCTGGTCTTCGGCTACGAGGAGGCCCTCGGCTACTGCGTCGACCCGGGGTTCGTGCGGGACAAGGACGGCATCTCGGCCTGCCTGAAGCTGGCGACCCTGGCCTGGCAGCGCAAGTCGGCCGGGGACAGCCTCCTGGGTGTCCTGGACGAGCTGGCCGTCGAGTACGGCCTCCACGCCACCTCCCCGCTCACGATCCGGGTGGAGGACCTGTCGCTGATCACCACCGGGATGGCGAACCTGCGTGCCCACGGCGTGCCCTCCCTGGCGGGGTCGGAGGTCGTGGAGACCATCGACCTGTCGCTCGGCTCCCCCGAGTTGCCCCCGACGGACGGGCTCTCCTTCCGCACCGCGGCCGACGACCGCGTGGTGGCGCGTCCGTCCGGGACGGAGCCGAAGCTCAAGTGCTACTGCGAGGTCATCGTGCCCGTCCGGGGCGGGGACGTGACGGCTGCGCGGATCGCGGCGGCGCAGCGCCTGGAGGCCGTCAAGGACGACATGAGGGCCGCGCTGGGGATCTGAGGCGAGCGGGCGCCCACGTACGCTGGGGACCGTGGATCACGACTCCCCCGCACACGTGGACGCCCGCCGTCGGTTCTTCAGGGACGGACGCCTCCGAGACCTCCCGCGGCGCCACGGGGCGCGTGGGCCCGTGCTCGACCTGGTGGCGGCGTCGGTCCTCGACGAGGGCGAGCACGTCGACGAACGCCGGCTCACCGAGCGTCTCGCCGGTGTCGTGGACGACCCGGTGCTCATGCGCAGGCTGCTCGTCGACTCCGGACGGGTGCACCGCACTGCGGACGGGAGTGACTACTGGCTGGGGCAGGTGCCGCCGGAGCCGACCCCGACCACCGGCACGGCCGACCTGTAGGAGCGACTGCGCCCGGGTCGCCCTCGTCGGGTCTCCCCCACTCCCGAGGGTCGGCCCACCGGACGGTGCGGGGCACCCCACCGCCCGGGGCAGGGACGACGGGCCCCGCGCGCACGGCGGCCCACCGACGGGGTCGGTGGGCCGGGGCGGGGACGAGGGCGGACCTCGTGGTCAGAACAGAGCGGACTTCGACCCCCGAACTGAGCGGACCTCGCGGTCAGAACAGAGCGGACTTCGAGCCCCGAACTGAGCGGACTTCGCGGTCAGGCGGGGAGGGACTCCAGGATCGCCCGCGAGGCGGACAGGCCCAGGCGTGAGGCGCCGGCGGCGACCATCGCCTCCGCGGCCTCGGCGGTGCGGATCCCGCCGGAGGCCTTGACGCCGAGGCGGTCCCCCACGGTCCGGCGCATGAGCTCCACGGCGTGGACGGAGGCCCCACCGGCCGGGTGGAAACCGGTCGACGTCTTCACGTAGTCGGCACCGGCGGTCTCGGCGGCCCGGCAGGCGGCGACGATCTCGTCGTCGGTGAGCACCGCGGACTCGATGATGACCTTGAGGAGTGCTCCCGGGCAGGCCTCACGCACGGCCCGGATGTCCTCCTCGACGCCGGTCCAGTCGCCCTGCTTGGCCAGCCCCAGGTTGATGACCATGTCGACCTCCTCGGCCCCGTCGGTCGCGGCCCGGGCCGCCTCGGCGGCCTTGACCTCCGGCTTGTGCGCGCCCGAGGGGAACCCGCACACGCACGCGACGTGGAGTCCCTCGGGGACCTCGATGGGCAGCGCGGACGGCGAGACGCACACGGAGTAGGTCCCCAGTTCGGCTGCCTCGGCGACGAGGGCGCGGACGTCGGCGTCCGTCGCCTCGGGCTTGAGCAGGGTGTGGTCGATCATCGCTGCGAGTTCGGTTCGGGTGGTCATGTTCTCTCCTCGTGTTCTCCCGGTTGTGCTCCGGGTGCGGATTGTGGTGCCCGGGTGGGCATGTGGTCGGTGGATCGGTCGGACAGGGCACCGGGACCGGGGCGGACACCGGGACCTGCAACCGTGGACCTGGGCGGAGGCGTCGGCGCACCCGGCACCCGGTCCCCGTGTGGGATCAGGTCACAGGCGTCACGGCCAGGAGGGGTCTGGCCCAGTGCCCGAACTCCCGCCCCGGCAGTGGCCACGGGCCCTCCAGGACGGCGCACGGCACCTCCCTGACGTGCCCCGACGAGGGTTCGAAGACCGTGCAGGAGCCCGCGGGTCCGTCGTCCCCCAGCAGCGCGACGACGTGGCGCGGGAAGATGTCGATCCCCCATCGGTCGAATGCCCGTGCTGCCCCTTCGAGCGTGCGGCGCACGGGGCCGTGGCCCTCCCCCGTCCCGCCGGACGTCGCGGAGCCGCCACCGACGTAGAGGAAGGAGTCCTCCCCGCGTGCGCGGGCAGCGTCCAGGGCCACGAGGGCCGACGGCCCCCAGGGCAGGATGCCGTACCGGTGACCGGTCGCGCGCCCCGCCAGACGGGCCAGTGCCCAGGGCGACGTACCCCATGCCTGGGGCCACGGTGCACCGGTCCGGGCAGCGAGCGCGTGCAGCGAGCGCTGGGTCTGCGCCTGTCGGACCCTCGGTGCGTCGAGGTAGGCCGGGTGCACCCCCGCCCGGGCGGTGACGGCGGCGAGTGCCGCGATCCCGCAGGTCGTCGGATCGACCTGGGAGGGCAGACTCCTCCGGCCCCGTCCGGGTCGCGCATCCGCCGACGGCGTGCTGACCTCCACGGCGGTGGCATCCGGCACCGGGTCGGCGGCGTCACGGTACCCGGCCGTACCCGTGCCGCCCGGGCCCGGGTCGGTGCACCGCTCCGGATCGGGGCTCACCGGGGATCGATGCGCCCCAGCACCACGGAGCCGGGCAGGTCCGGGGCGTCGGGGCCGATGGCGATCGCACCTGAGAGCGCCTGGCGGGCGCGCTCGAAGCGCTCAGGGGTCTGGGTGTGCAGGGTGAGCAGCGGCTGGCCGCGCACGACGCGCTCCCCGGGCTTGGCGAGGATCTCGATGCCGGCCTCCGCCTGCACCGGGTCCTCCTTGCGGGCGCGCCCCGCCCCCAGCCTCCAGGAGGCCACGCCCACAGAGAGGGCGTCCAGGCGGGTGAGGAAGCCATCGGCCTCGGCCACGACGGTCTCCAGGTGGTCGGCCACGGGCAGGGGTGCCTCGGGGTCCCCACCCTGGGCGCGGACCATCTCCCGCCAGCGGTCCATGGCACGACCGTCCTTGAGTGCCGCCTCCGGGTCGGCGTCGGGGCGGCCCGCCTGGCGCAGCATCTCGCGGGCCAGTGCCAGCGTCAGCTCCACGACGTCCGCGGGTCCCCCACCGGCCAGCACCTCCAGCGACTCGCGCACCTCCAGTGCGTTGCCGACGGTGAGCCCCAGCGGCGTGGACATGTCGGTGAGCAGTGCGACGGTGTCGACCCCGGCGTCGGTGCCCAGGTCGACCATGGTGCGCGCGAGCTCCTCGGCACGTTCCTGGGTCTTCATGAAGGCCCCCGACCCGACCTTGACGTCCAGGACCAGGGCACCCGTGCCCTCCGCGATCTTCTTGGACATGATCGAGGAGGCGATGAGCGGCACGCACTCCACCGTGGCGGTCGTGTCGCGCAGCGCGTAGAGCTTCCGGTCCGCCGGGGCCAGACCGGTCCCCGCCGCGCAGATCACGGCCCCGGGTCCGGTGCCGAGGATCTCCATGATGCGTTCGTTGGACAGGGCGGCCTGCCATCCGGGGATGGACTCCATCTTGTCCAGCGTCCCGCCGGTGTGGCCGAGCCCGCGCCCCGACAGCTGGGGCACCGCCACGTCGAAGACCGCCACCAGTGGCGCCAGCGGCAGGGTGATCTTGTCACCCACACCGCCGGTGGAGTGCTTGTCCGCGGTGGGCCGGGGCAGGGAGGAAAAGTCCATGCGCTCCCCCGAGGCGATCATCGCGTCCGTCCACCGCTTGATCTCGGCGCGGTCCATGCCGTTGAGGAAGACGGCCATGGCCAGGGCGGACATCTGCTCGTCCGCGACGACGCCCCGGGTGTAGGCGTCGATGACCCAGTCGATCTGGGCGTCCTCGAGCCGACGGCCGTCACGCTTGGCGGCGATGACGTCGACCGCGTCGAAGGGTTCGGTGGTCACATGTCCTCCTGGATGTCGTCCCTGACCTCGTCGAGGTCCCCGCGTCCGAATGCACCGGGGAGGACCTCCTCCATCGTCATGGTGCCACCGGGCATGGCCAGTTGCAGCCCGGGGCCCCCGTGCTCCATGAGCACCTGTCGGCAGCGCCCGCACGGGGAGATCGCCTCACCCCGGGCATTGACGCACGCGAAGGCGACCAGCCGGCCGCCGCCGGTGTTGACCAGCTCGGAGACCAGGCCGCACTCCGCGCACAGCGCGACGCCGTAGGCGGCGTTCTCCACGTTGCAGCCGGTCACCACACGTCCGTCGTCCACCAGGGCGGCAGCGCCGACGGGGTAGCCGGAGTAGGGCGCGTAGGCACGCCCCATCGCGGACACCGCCTCCTCGTGCAGCATCGCCCAGGTCGCGGCGTCGGTGGTGGTCATCGTGTCCGTCATGGTCGTCGTCCTTCCGCATGGCGCGCGGCGCCCCGCCCTCGTGCGCCCCCGCTGCGGGGGGTACGAGGGCGGACCCGCATGCCGGTCACGGGTATGCCTTGCCCTCGGCCGCCGGGGCCCGCACGGCGCCCACGAATCCCGCGACGGCGAGGATCGTGACGATGTAGGGGATCATCAGCAGGAACTGGGAGGGGATGTCCGCCCCCACCGCCTGCATGACGGCACCCAGGTTCGTCGCGAAGCCGAACAGGAGTGCCGCGCCCAGGGCTCCCTTGGGGTTCCAGCGTCCCAGGATCATGGCGGCCAGGGCGATGAAGCCGTTGCCGGCAGCCATGTCCTTGGTGAAGGCCAGACCCTGGCCGACGGTGAAGAAGGCGCCGCCCAGGCCCGCCAGCGCGCCACCGAGGATGACGTTCTGCCAGCGGATGCGGTTGACCTTGATTCCCACGGTGTCGGCCGCCCGGGGGTGTTCACCGCTGGCACGCATGCGCAGGCCCCACCGGGAGTTGAACACCATGAACTGGAGCACGATGACCGCGGCGTACATGAGGTAGACGAGGATCGTCTGGTTGAAGAGCACCGGCCCGATGACGGGGATGTCCTTGAGCACCGGAATCCCCATGACCGGCAGGCGCGTCCCCCGGTTGAGGGACGGCGTCTGCTTGAGCAGGGTCGAGAAGAGGAAGGAGGTCATGCCCAGGACCAGCATGTTGAGCACCACACCGACGACGATGTGGTCCGCACGGTACTTGATGGTGAACAGCGCCAGGAGCACGGCCACGAGCATGCCTGCGATGGGCGCTCCGAGGAGGGCCAGCCACGGGCTGCCCGCCGCGGAGGCCACCACGACGCCCAGGAAGGCGCCGGCGAGCAGCTGACCCTCGATGGCGATGTTGATGATGCCGGAGCGCTCGCACACGACACCCGACAGGGAGCCGAACACCAGGGGCGTGGCGAACATGAGGCCGCCTGCCAGCAGGGAGACGACTGGCAGGACGGCGTCGGGCTTGTCGGCCACGGTCCAGACCAGGAAGGTGAGGACGAAGGCGACCCCGGCGAGGACCATCAGCCAGCCCGAGGCCTGGCGGCGCTGGAGCGCACGGGCCCAGATGAGGGCGGTGGCGACGCCGGCGAGGAGCGTGAGGAACAGACCGAAGGGGAGCGCGGGAACGGTGAGCTCGCCCATGGCGAACCAACCGGTCGCCCCGGCGAAGGACACCCTCGAGTCACCGGTCGAGAGCAGTGCCAACACGAGGGTGAGGACCGTGAGGATGGTCGAGACCACGGGGTTGCGCCACTGGACGGGTGCGATGATCCCCTGCTCGGCAGCGGTGGCGCGTACCGGTTGTGCGGCCGTTGTCGTGTGGGTGCTCATGCCGCCGCTCCTTCCGTGGTGGTGGCCTCCGCGCTGCGAGCGGCCAGTGTCTGGCGTGCGCGACGGTGGCGGATGGCCTCCGAGGCGGCGATGAGCAGCACGATGATCGCCTGGGTGATCTGGACGATGTCGACGGGGATGCCCGCGGAGGACTGCATCACTGCGCCTCCCGCGTTGAGGGCACCGAAGAGGGTACCCGCCAGGACGACGCCGAGGGGGCTGTTGCGTCCCAGCAGTGCCACCGTGATCGCATCGAAGCCGTAGGAACCGGCCACCCCGTTGGTGATGGCACCTTCGGTGCCGAGGACGGGTGCCGTGCCCGCCAGGCCGGCCAGTGCACCGGAGATCACGAGGGTGAGCATCAGGGTGCGCGGGACATTGATGCCGGCGGTGCGTGCGGCGGACGCGTTCGCACCGGCCGCACGCAATTCGAAACCGAAGGTGGAGCGCTTGAGCAGCCACCACACGAACACCGCCGCGACGATGGCGATGACGAATCCGAGGTGGAGGCGGAAGCCTGACCCCAGGATCTGCGGGTACTTGGCGGTCGCAGCCACGGCCTGGGACTTGCCGGGGTAACCACCGGGGCCGACGAAGGTCCTGGTCGTCAGCAGGAACTGCACCAGGAAGGCCGCCACGGAGTTGAGCATGATGGTGACGATGACCTCGTTGGCGCCGAGTCGGGCCTTCAGGATGCCGGGAATGAATCCCCACAGGGCACCGCCCACGACCGCACCGAGGATCGCGACCAGCAGGTGGATGACCACGGGGAGCTGGAACTGGAACCCGATGTAGCCCCCGACGACCGCTCCGATGAGCAGCTGGCCCTGGACGCCGATGTTGAACAGGCCCGCCGTGAAGGACACCGCGATGGCGAGGCCGGCGATGATCAGGGGGACCGCGCGGGTGAGCGTCTCTGACAGTGGGCGGAAGGCGGCGGCCGCACTCGACTGCGTCCAGTCGAAGACGGAGCCGCGCACCAGGGAGGTGAAGAAGCCACCGAAGGCATTGGCGAAGGCTGCCAGGAAGTCGCCGGGTCGGGCGAAGAGGTACCCGGCAGTGCTCTGGACGTCCTCGTCGAAGATCGCGACGATGAGGGCTCCGATGACCAGTGCCACCGCGATGGCCATGGCGATGGTGCCGACGGACGGGCTGAAGAACTGCTGGAGAATCCGCGTGAGCCAGTTCGAGCTGCGCTTGGGTTCCAGTTCCTCGGGTGCTGCAGGCTCGGTCTGGACGATGCTCACTCTACGGCCTCCTCAATGGTGGTGGGATGGGCCTGGGCCTCTGCTCGGGCGTCCTCCAGTGGGACTCCTGCCATCATCAGGCCCAGCACGTCACGGGGGGTGTCGGGGCCGACGATCCCGACGATGCGACCGCGGTACATGACTGCGATCCGATCCGCCAGGGCGGTGACCTCGTCGAGCTCGGTGGAGACGACGAGAACCGCCGTGCCCTTGTCCCGTTCCTCCACGATCCGGGTGTGCACGAACTCGATGGAGCCGACGTCGAGGCCTCGGGTGGGCTGGGAGGCGACGAGGGCGCGCAGGGGGCGCGAGAGCTCTCGCGCCAGGATGGTCTTCTGCTGGTTGCCGCCCGAGAGGGTGGAGATCGGGTCGTCCACGGAGGTCACGCGCACGTCGAACTCGTCACGCAGGGACTCCGCATGGGCGTGGACCCGGCCCAGGTCCATCGAGATCCCCTTGGCGAAGGGCTCGTGGTAGTACTGGTCGAGGACCATGTTCTCCGCGATGCTGAAGGTGGAGATCATGCCGTCCTCGGAGCGGTCCTCGGGGACGTAGCCGAGCCCCGCCTCCAGACGTTGGCGGATGCTCAGCCCGGCGATGTCCGTGTCGTCCAGGGAGATGGTGCCGGCGTCGGGCCTGATCGAACCCAGCGTCGTCTCACACAGTTCGGTCTGACCATTGCCCTGGACACCTGCGATGCAGAGGATCTCCCCGGCGTGGACGTCGAGGTCGATGTGGTCCAGGGCCACGTGCCCGGTCTCGTCCAGGACCGACAGTTCCCGGAAGCTCAGCACCGGGTCGCCCGGCTGGGCGGGATCCTTGTCGACCCCGAGGTCCACCGCGCGCCCCACCATGAGGGAGGCCAGCTCGGACTCGGTGGAGGTCGGCTCGGCCTCGCCCACCACCTTGCCGCGTCGGATGACCGTGATCCTGTCGGCGATGGCACGGACCTCGCGCAGCTTGTGGGTGATGAAGACGATGGACGTCCCGGCGTCGCGCAGCTCCCCCATGATGCCGATGAGTTCGTCGGTCTCCTGGGGCGTGAGCACCGCGGTGGGTTCGTCGAGGATCAGCACCTTCGCATCGCGCGAGAGTGCCTTGATGATCTCCACGCGCTGCTGGGCACCGACGGAGAGGTCCTCGATGACCGCATCCGGGTCGATGTCGAAACCGAAGCGGGTGGAGAGCTCACGGACCTTGTCGCGGGCTGCGTCCTTGTCGATGACCCCCAGGGCACCGACGGGCTCGTAGCCCAGGGCGACGGACTCCGCGACCGTGAAGACGGGGACCAGCATGAAGTGCTGGTGGACCATCCCGATGCCGGCGGCCACCGCGTCCCCGGGTCCCTGGAAGGAGACGGGCGTGCCATCGATGACGATGCGGCCGTCATCGGGCTGGTAGAGGCCGTAGAGGACGTTCATCAGCGTGGACTTGCCCGCGCCGTTCTCGCCGAGGAGTGCGTGGATCTCACCGGGTTCGACGACCAGGTCGATGTGGTCGTTGGCCACGAGCGGCCCGAAAACCTTGGTGATCCCCTCCAGTTCAAGTTTCACATCGGTTCCTTCGGAATTGTGTGCCCGAGGCGTCACTGTCCGGGCGGGCTGATGAGTCTATCTGGAATCGGGCTGGTCCGGAGGTGACTCCGTCACCCAACCTACTCGCTTGCGCGGCCCTCTCCGACACACACCGCTCCGTGCCGCACAGCGGGGCGGGGAAGGCTGACCGCGGAAACGACGGGGGCGCAGGGCATCCGCCCTGCGCCCCCGTCACTGGGGTCGAGACCTCAGGTTGTCAGCTGGGTGAGTTCTCCGACTCGACCGTGATGGTGCCGTCCTTGATCTGGGACTCGAGGTCGGAGATCTGGGACTTCAGCTCGTCGGGGACCTTGGAGTCGAAGTCGTGGAACGGCGCGATGCCGACGCCACCGTTGGCGATGGTGCCGATGTAGTCGTCGTGGGTCCAGGAGTCGTCCTGGACGGTCTTGACGGTGTCGAAGACGGCCTGGCCGATCTCCTTCATGACGGAGGTCAGGATGATGTCGCCGTAGTCGGGCTGGGTCTCGAAGCCGTCGGCGTCGACCCACACGACGGAGGCGTTGCCGGCCTCCTTGGCGGCGGCCAGGGTGCCCTCACCGACGGGACCCGCGACAGGCATGATGATGTCCGCGCCCTGCTGGATCAGCTGGGTGGTGAACTGCTTGCCCTTCGAGGTGTCGGTGAAGTCGCCGGTGGCCATGCCCGTCTGGGCCTCCTTGTCCCAGCCGAGCAGCTGGACGGAGGTGCCGTTGGCCTCGTTGTACTTCGCGATGCCGTCGGCGAAGCCGTCGGCGAAGACCGCGGTGGAGGGGATCTGCATGCCCAGGTAGGTGCCGACCTTGCCGGTCGTGGTCATGCCCGCCGAGGCGTAGCCCGCCAGGTAGGCGGCCTCGGCGGTGTTGAAGACCAGTGCCTTGGAGTTCTCCGGGGCGTCCGCGAAGGTCGAGTCGACCAGGGCGAACTTGACGTCCGGGTACTTGAGGGCGGCCTCGTTCATGGCGTCGGCCATGAGGAAACCGACACCCACGATGAGGTCACAGCCACCCTGGACCATGTTCTCGATGTTGGGGACGAAGTCGGAGTCCTGCTGGGACTCGGCGTAGTCGACCTCGACGCCCAACTCCGTCTTCGCGCGGTCCATGCCCTCGTGACCGGACTGGTTGAAGGACTTGTCGTCGAAACCACCGGAGTCGGAGACCATGCAGGCCTTGACGGAACCGGCGGCCGCACCGGACTGGTCAGTGCCGGACTGGTCACCGGATGCTGACTCGGGCGCTGCACCACAACCCGCGAGGGCGAGGGCGGCAACCGCGGTGGCGGCTCCGAACTTGAGGGTGTTCTTCACGTCTTTCCTCCTGGGACGATGGGGGCGGCCGTTGTGACGGCACGTCACACAATCCTAACCAGTGGACAGGGCCCCACATCACGTCGTTGCCCAATCGCAACCAGTCCTTGGGAATCGACGCCGCTCAGAGGAGGTCCGTGCGCCCCTCCCCGGCGAGCTCGTCCACGGCGCGCTTGACCTGCTGGGCTGCGGCGTCCCGGGTCACGAGGACGGCATCGGGCGTCGTCACGACGACCAGGTCCTCGACCCCCACCAGCACCACGCGCTGACCGGTCCCGGTGTAGACCACCGTTGCGGGGGCGTCCACGCGCACGGCGTCCCCGGCGTCCCCGC
>NZ_LT700212.1:634262-636644 GCF_900155435.1 Actinomyces provencensis
GGGCGAGGTCCCCGGCGTCCCCGCGGACCTCGCCCAGCGCCCGGAAGTCCCCGAGGTCCGTCCACCCCAGCCCGGCACCGGCGGGGACCACGGCCACCCCACCCTCCGCGGCGACCGGCTCGGCCACGGCGTGGTCGATGGCGATGCGGGTCAGCGTCGGCCAGACGCTGTCCAGGGTGGCCCGTTCCTCCCGGCCTCCCCACGCTCCGGCGATGCGCTCCAGGCCGGCGTCGAGGTCGGGGTGGAGGCGGCGGAGGTGGTCGGCCAGGACGCCGGCGCGCATCACGAACATGCCCGCGTTCCAGAGGTAGTCCTCCCCCAGGTAGCGTCGGGCCGTCCCCGCATCGGGCTTCTCCACGAAGCTGGTCACCAGTCGCGCACCCGCCACGGCCAGCTCCGCACCGGGGCGGATGTAGCCGTAGGCCGTGGAGGGTTCCGTGGGGGTGATCCCGATGGTGGTCACGTACCCCTGGCGCGCCGCCGCCACGGCGGGGTCGAGCGCCTCCAGGAAGAGGTCGGGGCGCGCGATCAGGTGGTCCGCGGCGAAGGAGCCGACCACCGCGTCCGCGCCGTACCTGCGCCGCACCAGGTAGGTGGCCAGGCCGATGGCCGGCATCGAGTCGCGCCCGGAGGGCTCGGTGACCAGGTGGCGGTCGGGGTGGTCGCCGAACTCCGGCAGCTGGTCGAGCACGGCCTCGCGGTGGGCGGCCCCGGTCACGATGGTGACCGACGCCGCCCGCGGTTCGAGGCGGTCCACGGTCGCCTGCAGCAGGGTGCGACCGGAACCCGTGAGGTCGAGCAGGAACTTCGGGCGCGACCGCCGCGAGAGCGGCCACAGCCTGGTGCCCGCACCGCCCGCCGGGATGATGACGTGGAGGTCGTGGGTGCTCATGGTGTCTCCTCGGGTTCGGTGGGGGTGGGGTGATCGGCGCCGGGAGTCCCGGGGACGGGGTCCCCGGGTGCCGTGGCCCCGGAGCCCGTCGCGCTGTCAGGGGGATCGACGAGGGCGGGGCCTCCGCGCCGCGTGGCCGTCCAGGCGGCGCGGCACATGGAGACCGCGAGCGCCACGACCAGCGCGTTGCGGGTGAGCATGACGACCGTGCCCAGCAGGAACGTCCACCCCGTGGAGCCGGAGTAGAGCCAACCGTAGGTGGTCGGGTACGACAACTGGGTGAGGAAGGCGGTGAGCACCAGCGTCGGTGCCCACCAGCCCGGCACCCGGCGTCCGCCCAGCGCGATCGCCGCTGCCGCCACCGGGACCAGCCACATGACGTACTGGGGGGAGAAGACCTTGTTGGTGGCCAGCAGGACGGCCACCACGGAGGAGGCCGCCAGGGCCACGGTCCGGGCGTGGGCACTGTGCGTGCGCCACGTGCGCACCGTGATGGCCACGACCCACCCCAGCAGCACCAGCTGCGCCAGTGATCCCAGCGTGAGTGTCGCGGAGACCCCCGGCCCGGAGAAGTCCCAGGAGTTGGCCTGCGACAGTTCCGCCGTCCACGTGGAGGGCGAGACGGTGCGCGCCAGCAGCACCCAGGACGCGAGGACGGACTCGACCTGCAGGCCACGTCCCGACTGCCACTCCAGGGGCGAGAACAGTCGGTCCCACCCGGCCACGGCCACCGAGACGGCGACGAGGGCGGCGCCGGTGGCCGTGAATGCGACGACCTCTCCGCGGCGGGTGGAGCGTCGACCCAGGACCAGCGGCCAGGTCACCACGGGCCACAGCTTGACGCCCGTGCCCAGCGCGACGGCCACGGACCACCCGCGTCCCCCGCGCGCCAGGCACACGCAGGCCAGGGCGAGGAGGGCTCCGGGCAGGAGGTCGAAGCGGTAGAAGGTGATGGGCCCCAGGGCTCCCAGGGCGAGCAGGAACACCACTGCGGCCCGGTTCCCGACACCACGTCCCGGCAGGGCCAGCAGGGCGGCGGTGGTGCCCGCCGCGACGGCGACGCCAGCTGCCACGAACAGGCGGAGGTAGGACTCCGGCGTGGACGCGACCAGGCTCGGGAGCCACAGGAGCAGGGCCACGGGTGTGGGGTACTCCCGCATGGCCTGCGCGAACCCGTTGGCTGACGCCCACTGCGCCCACTGCTGGTAGTAGGAGACGTCGTTCTCGACGGTCCCGCGGGGGGTGAGCAGATGGGCACCCAGCAGGGCGGTCACGGCGACGAGGGCGGCCCCGAGGACCTCCCGGTCCGGTCTGCCGGGCAGGTGGCGGCGCGCCCGTGACCCCGGTCGGTGCCCGGCGTGCTCCCGCACGTGCCCGTGGAGGGCTGGAGCAGTCCGGATCGGTGGGGCATCGGGCACGGCGCCATGTTATCGGAGACGCGACGCGGGGCCGCACCCCTCGGTGCGGCCCCGCGTCGACGTGCGTGGTGG
>NZ_LT700212.1:638698-655599 GCF_900155435.1 Actinomyces provencensis
GGGTGCTCATGGTGTCTCCTCGGGTTCGGTGGGGGTGGGGTGATCGGCGCCGGGAGTCCCGGGGACGGGGTCCCCGGGTGCCGTGGCCCCGGAGCCCGTCGCGCTGTCAGGGGGATCGACGAGGGCGGGGCCTCCGCGCCGCGTGGCCGTCCAGGCGGCGCGGCACATGGAGACCGCGAGCGCCACGACCAGCGCGTTGCGGGTGAGCATGACGACCGTGCCCAGCAGGAACGTCCACCCCGTGGAGCCGGAGTAGAGCCAACCGTAGGTGGTCGGGTACGACAACTGGGTGAGGAAGGCGGTGAGCACCAGCGTCGGTGCCCACCAGCCCGGCACCCGGCGTCCGCCCAGCGCGATCGCCGCTGCCGCCACCGGGACCAGCCACATGACGTACTGGGGGGAGAAGACCTTGTTGGTGGCCAGCAGGACGGCCACCACGGAGGAGGCCGCCAGGGCCACGGTCCGGGCGTGGGCACTGTGCGTGCGCCACGTGCGCACCGTGATGGCCACGACCCACCCCAGCAGCACCAGCTGCGCCAGTGATCCCAGCGTGAGTGTCGCGGAGACCCCCGGCCCGGAGAAGTCCCAGGAGTTGGCCTGCGACAGTTCCGCCGTCCACGTGGAGGGCGAGACGGTGCGCGCCAGCAGCACCCAGGACGCGAGGACGGACTCGACCTGCAGGCCACGTCCCGACTGCCACTCCAGGGGCGAGAACAGTCGGTCCCACCCGGCCACGGCCACCGAGACGGCGACGAGGGCGGCGCCGGTGGCCGTGAATGCGACGACCTCTCCGCGGCGGGTGGAGCGTCGACCCAGGACCAGCGGCCAGGTCACCACGGGCCACAGCTTGACGCCCGTGCCCAGCGCGACGGCCACGGACCACCCGCGTCCCCCGCGCGCCAGGCACACGCAGGCCAGGGCGAGGAGGGCTCCGGGCAGGAGGTCGAAGCGGTAGAAGGTGATGGGCCCCAGGGCTCCCAGGGCGAGCAGGAACACCACTGCGGCCCGGTTCCCGACACCACGTCCCGGCAGGGCCAGCAGGGCGGCGGTGGTGCCCGCCGCGACGGCGACGCCAGCTGCCACGAACAGGCGGAGGTAGGACTCCGGCGTGGACGCGACCAGGCTCGGGAGCCACAGGAGCAGGGCCACGGGTGTGGGGTACTCCCGCATGGCCTGCGCGAACCCGTTGGCTGACGCCCACTGCGCCCACTGCTGGTAGTAGGAGACGTCGTTCTCGACGGTCCCGCGGGGGGTGAGCAGATGGGCACCCAGCAGGGCGGTCACGGCGACGAGGGCGGCCCCGAGGACCTCCCGGTCCGGTCTGCCGGGCAGGTGGCGGCGCGCCCGTGACCCCGGTCGGTGCCCGGCGTGCTCCCGCACGTGCCCGTGGAGGGCTGGAGCAGTCCGGATCGGTGGGGCATCGGGCACGGCGCCATGTTATCGGAGACGCGACGCGGGGCCGCACCCCTCGGTGCGGCCCCGCGTCGACGTGCGTGGTGGAGGGTCACTCCTCCTCGGCAGGCTCCGCGCCCTCGGCGGGGGCCTCGCCCTCGGCGGCGACGGCGGACTCTGCCGGCTCCTCGGGCTCCTCCTGGACCTCCTGGATGGAGAGGATGTCCTGCTCGGGGTCGAGCTCGATCTCGACGCCCTCGGGCACGGGCAGGTCGGAGACCCGCAGGACCGCACCGATCTCGAGGCCCGTGATGTCGACCTCGATGCCCTCGGGGATCGAGGTGACGGGAGCCAGGACCGGGATCTCGAACTCCTCGACGTTGTGGACGGTGCCCGGGGTGGGCTCGCCGACGACCAGCAGCGGGACGGTCACCTGGACCTTCTCGCCGGCCTTGATGGCGAGCAGGTCCACGTGGAGGATCGCGCGGGAGACGGGGTGGCGCTGGATGTCCTTGACCAGGGCGAGCTGTTCCTCACCGTCGGCCTTCAGGGTGACGACGGCGTTCTTGTTGGAGCGCACCGTCAGGAACAGCTCGTGGGCGGGCAGGTCCAGGTGAATGGGGTCGGCACCGTGCCCGTAGACGACGGACGGGACGAGGCCCGCGCGGCGGGCGCGGCGGGCGGAGCCCTTGCCGAACTCGGTGCGGACGGTGGCGGTCAGGATGTTCTCGCTCATGGTGTCTCTCCTCGACAGTTGCGGTGGTCGTCCCGCTCCGGCGCAGGGAGGACCCCGACCGCGGTCGGGGAGCCCTGTCGATCACGGCAACGGCACGGGGCCGTCGCCCTCGCCGGAGCAACCCCGACAGTCTAGCGTGCAGGGACGCTCAGGCGACGCCGTCGAAGAGGGATGTGACGGATCCGTCCTCGAAGACCTCCTTGATCGCACGTGCCAGGAGCGGTGCGATCGGCAGGATGGTGAGGTTCGAGAACCGCTTCTCCGGCGTGATGGGAAGGGTGTCGGTGACGACCACCTCGGTGGCACCCACCTCGGCGAGCCGACGCGGAGCGGGGTCCGAGAGGACACCGTGCGTGGCTGCCACGATGACGGACTGGGCGCCCGCGTTGTAGAGGACCTTGACCGCCTCGGCGATGGTGCCACCGGTGTCGATGAGGTCGTCGACCAGGACGCACTGGCGCCCGGCGACGTCACCGACGACCCGGTTGGCGACGGCGACGTTGGGACGTGTCGTGTCGCGGGTCTTGTGGACGAAGGCCAGCGGGCAGTTGCCGAGCTTGGCCGCCCACTTCTCCGCGACCCGGATGCGTCCGGCGTCGGGTGACACGATGGTGACATTGGAGAGGTCGACGCGGCGGCGGACGTAGTCGACGAGGACGGGCATGGCCCAGAGGTGGTCCACGGGGCCGTCGAAGAAGCCCTGCTCCTGGGAGGCGTGCAGGTCGACGCTCATGACGCGGTCCGCACCGGCCGTCTTGTAGAGGTCGGCCACCAGGCGCGCCGAGATCGGCTCACGGCCCTGGTGCTTCTTGTCCTGGCGCGCGTAGGGATAGAAGGGAGCGACGGCAGTGATCCGCTTCGCGGAGGCGCGTTTGGCCGCATCGATCATGATGAGCTGCTCCATCAACCACTTGTTGATGGGTGAGGTGTGGGACTGGAGGACGAAGACGTCCGACCCACGCACCGACTCGTTGAAGCGGACGTAGATCTCGCCGTTGGCGAAGTCGTACGCGGTCGTGGAGGAGACCCCGCAGCCGAGTTCCTCCCCCACCTGGTTCGCCAGGTCGAGGTGCGCCCTGCCCGACACCAGGACCAGTCGCTTCTCGCCGCTCGTCACCAACCCGCTCATGCGGTCGTCCTTCCGCTCCGCCGCAGCGCCCGAGGGACTCGGTCAGGCACCCGTCACTGCCCGCCGAGGACGCTGAACGGCGCCCCCATCGTATCGGCTGGGATGTCGACATCCGCACCCCAGACCGCTGGCAGGGTGCATCCGGCACCAACCCGCGCGTCCCTCAGGGTCGTTCCGGGACCGATCTCACACCACTCACCGATCGTCGTGGCCCCCCTCAGGACCGTCGCAGGGTGGATCGTCGTGTCCCGGCCGATCTCGACGTCGACCTCGATCCACGTGCTCGTGGGGTCCACGATGGTGACCCCGGCACGCATGTGGGCCTCACAGGTGCGCCGGTTGAGCTCGGCCCCGAGCTCGGCCAGCTGGACCCGGTCGTTGCACCCCCGGGCCTGCCAGACGTCGGCGAGTTCCAGGGCACCGGCCCTGCGTCCTGCGGGTGCCGCAGCGGCGAGGACGTCGGTGAGGTAGACCTCACCCTGGTCGTTGTCGGTGCCGACCCGGGCCAGGGCGGAGACCAGGAAGCGGGCGTCGAAGGCGTAGATGCCCGCGTTGATCTCCGTGATGGCACGCTGTTCGGCCGTGGCATCGCGCTGCTCGACGATCGCGCTCACCCCACCCGTGACCCCGTCGCGGATGATCCGCCCGTACCCCGTCGGGTCCGGGACGCGCGTGGTGAGGACCGTGACGGCATTGCCCGCCTCCTCATGGACGCTGACGAGCTCCGCCAGGGTGTCCGACCCGAGCAGCGGCACGTCGCCGTAGGTGACCAGCAGCGTGCCGGAGACGTCCCCGACCGCCTCCTCCAGTGCCGCCAGTCCGCACTGCACGGCCCTGCCCGTGCCGGGCACCTCGTCCTGGTCCGCGATGAGGGTCCCGGGAGCGACCCGCGCGATCTCCGCTGCGACGATGTCACGCTGGTGGCGCACCACGGCGACGAGGTGGTGGGGACGGACACCCTCGGCCGCGCGCAGGGCGTGCCCGACGAGTGAGAGGCCGCCCAGGGGGTGGACGACCTTGGGGAGGTCGGAGCGCATCCGGGTCCCCTGGCCGGCAGCCAGGACGATGATGGCGACGGGCTGGGACACGGGTCCTCCGATCCTCGGTGCGGACTGACCGGCGCGGGGCCGGCTGTCCGGAGCGTGCTGGCCGGACGGTCGTCCGGATGGGCAGGAGGGGAAGCACCCGGCCTGCCGGGTGGACCCGCATCCGTACCCCTGGCTCCGCCCCCAGGATTCGAACCCGGACCCAGGGCACCAAAAACCCCTGTGCTGCCATTACACCAGGGCGGAAGGGCGCTCCGATTCTGCCACACTGGACACGCCTGACGGGACCGGCGTCGATCCCGGTCCACTACGGTGGGGCCATGGCCGAGAAGCGCACGCGGATGAGCGGGTTCGCCCGCAGGGAGCAGTTGGTGACAGTGGGGCGCTCCCTGTTCGCCTCCAAGGGGTTCGACTCGACGAGCGTGGAGGAGATCGCCTCGAAGGCCGGGGTCTCCAAGCCCGTGGTCTACGAGCACTTCGGAGGCAAGGAAGGCCTCTACGCGGTCGTGGTGGACAGGGAGGTCCAGCGTCTCGTCACCCAGCTCCAGGCCTCCCTGGAGTCCTCCGAGCATCCCCGCGAGATCCTCGAGAACGCCGCCCTGACGCTGCTGGACTACATCGAGGGCAACTCCGACGGGTTCCGGGTCCTGGTGCGCGACGCGCCCGATGACAGGACGTCCGGGTCGTTCTCCTCCGTGATCGGTGACGTCGCCGTCCAGGTCGAGCACCTCCTGGCCGACCAGTTCGAGAACTCCCACATGGACCCCACCTGGGCACCCCTGTACGCGCAGATGATGGTCGGACTCATCGCCCAGGTCGGCCAGTGGTGGTTGGACGAGAGGCGCATGCCCAAGGACGTCGTCGCCGCCCACGTGGTGAACCTGGTGTGGAACGGGATCCGCAACCTGCGCCCCGACCCCACGCTGCGGGTGCGTTCCTGAGGGAGCCCCGCCCCCTGCCCACGGCCCCCGGCTCACAACCCTCGGCCCCAGGTTCCCGGCCCACGCCTCACGTTGCGCGACCTCGTCCACCACGCCCGTCGTGACGGGGCTACCAGGAGCTCCCTCACACGTCCGGGGACCGGCCCCGAGCGGCAGCGACGGGGTCCCCGACGACTGTCCACCATCCGGTCATCACACGCGACCCCACCCGGAGCGGCTACTGTCGCTCATGAACTTGACGCGTTCTTGGTGTTCCCATGACTAGTGTTCAATGAGCACCCCGCCGGTACCAACCGGCGTCCTGGGACCACTCCGCGAATCGTCACCTCACACCGGGAGGTCGCCCATGGAACCAACCGTCCGACAGCAACCACGCCTGCGCCGCTTCCTCGCGGCCCTCGGCGTCGCGCTGGCCGCACTGCTCCTGTGCACGCCGGCCCACGCGGCCGACGACATCATCAAGGTGACTGTCACCAACGACGACCAGCCGGTGGTCGGTGCGACGGTTCTGGTCACCGGGGACTCCACGGACGCGAGCGCCACCACCGACGACTCCGGCGTCGCAGAGGTGCCCGTCACGGGGACCGGCGTCTACGAGATCACCGTCGATGCCTCGGGGCTCCCCTCCGGTGTCACGCCACCCGACACACCCCTGAGCTACTCGAAGCTCTCCGGGGGCACCTCCTACGCCGCCCTCAAGCTCGGCGAGGCGGGCGCCGCCTCCCCGACGGCCTCCTCCGCCTCCCCGTCCTCGCCCGCCTCGCCCACGACCGCGGCGACCACCGGGACCGACACGAGCGGGACCTCGGTCACCGGCGATCCGGACGGGACGACGGGCTCGTTCAGCCACCAGTTCGCCATGAAGATGGTGCGCGGCACCGTGTTCGGCCTGATCCTCGCACTGGCTGCCATCGGTGTGTCGCTGATCTACGGCACCACCGGCCTGAACAACTTCGCCCACGGCGAGCTCGTGACCTTCGGTGGCTTCGTGGCCTACTTCGCGATGACGACGCTGGGCCTCAACGGCTGGATCGCCCTGGTGCTCTCGCTGGTCCTGGGCGCCGGGTTCGGCCTCGCCCAGAATGCCGTCATCTGGCACCCACTGCGGAAGAGACGGGTCGGACTGATCCAGATCATGATCGTCTCCATCGGCCTCGCACTGTTCCTGCGCTACCTCTTCGCGTTCTTCTTCGGTCCCAACCGCCTGGTCATGCCGCAGTCCTTCGATGCGGTCCTGTCCCCCTTCGGCATCCCCCTGGGGTACTGGGACGTGTGGGGATCGGTGATCTGCGTGGTGCTGCTGGCGATCGTCGTGTGGATCCTCGGGTGGACACGCCTGGGCAAGTCGATCCGTGCGGTGGCCGACAACAAGCTGCTCGCCGCCACGACCGGCATCCACGTGGAGCGCGTGATCCGGGTCGTGTGGGTCGGGGGCGCCGCGCTGGCAGCGGTGTCCGGCGTGCTCGTCGCCTTCTACCAGACGCTGAGCTTCCAGTCCGGGGCCCAGATCCTGCTGCTGATCTTCGCGGCGGTGACCCTGGGTGGTCTGGGGTCGGCCTACGGAGCGCTCGTGGGGGCACTCCTGCTGAGTTGGTTCATCGAGTTGTCGACCTTCTTCATCCCGAGCTCGATGAAGATCGTCGCCGCCATGATCGTCATGATCGTCATCCTGCTCGTGCGACCCCAGGGCATCCTGGGCCGCAAGCAACGGATCGGCTGAGGGAAGGACCTGGGAAATGGGAAACTGGAACTTCCTGCTCGTGGCAGCGGGGGAACTCTTCACCCCGCAGACCGCGGCCTATGCACTGGCCACGCTCGGACTCGCCGTCCACTTCGGCTACACGGGCCTGTTGAACTTCGGCCAGGCCGGCTTCATGGCGGTGGGCGGGTACGCCTTCGCCATCTCGGCCTCCGCGTTCGGACTGCCCTTCTGGGCCTGTGTGCTCGCCGCGGTGATGGGATCGACGATCCTCGCACTGCTCCTGGGCATCCCGACGCTGCGACTGCGCGCCGACTACCTCTCCATCGTCACCATCGGCACCGCCGAGATCGTCCGACTGGTGGTGCGCTCCCCCGAGCTGGAGCCCTGGACCGGGGGCTCGACGGGCATCAACCGCTCCGGCGCGGACTTCTTCGCGGCCAACCCGCTGCCCGATGACTTCTCCTGGACCATGGGCACCATCCGCTACGACGCGGACGCCATCTGGGTGCGCCTGGTGGCATGGACGGTCGTCCTGCTGGCGGCCCTGTTCATCTGGCGCCTCATGAACAGCCCGTGGGGTCGCGTGGTCAAGGGCATCCGGGAGAACGAGGACGCCGTGCGGGCGCTGGGCAAGAACGTCTTCTCCTACAAGATGCAGGTCCTGGTCATCGGCGGCGTGCTGGCCGGGGTGGGGACGATCTTCGCGATCATGCCCACGTCCCTGCAACCCGACAACTACGGCACGCAGACGACGTTCTTCCTGTGGGCGATCCTCCTGCTGGGCGGTGCGGCCACGGTCATGGGGCCCATCATCGGATCCATGATCTTCTGGTCGCTGCTCGCCCTCACCGACGGCTTCGTCTCCCTGGGTGTGAACTCGGGCGTCCTGCCGATCACCACGCTCCAGTCCGGCCAGGTGCGCTACATGCTGGTCGGCCTCGCACTCATGCTCCTGGTGGTCTTCCGCCCCCAGGGGATCTTCGGAAGGAAGTCGGAGGTCAAGTTCAATGCCTGACGTCACCGGTCCCGTCCCTCCCGTCCAGCCGGACGACCCGACACCTGCGGAGGTGGAGGCTCCCACCACTCGCCTGGAGGACCCCGCCGCCGCGGCGCCCGATGCGCCGGTCGAGGCCCCCACCCCTCCGGCCGACCCCGCCTACCCCCTTCCGGACCCCCTCTGGAAGGACGCCCCGGGACCCGGGTGCGCCAAGGTCGACCCCATCGTCGTGGCGGACGCGGTCACCAAGACCTTCGGCGGACTCACCGCCGTCGACGTGGAGCACCTTGAGGTCCCCCGCCACGCCATCACCGCACTGATCGGCCCCAACGGCGCCGGCAAGACGACCTTCTTCAACCTGCTCACGGGATTCGACAAGCCCGACCGCGGGTACTGGGAGTTCAACGGCACAGGCATCGCCGGGGTCCCTGCCTGGAAGATCTCCCGCATGGGCCAGGTCCGCACCTTCCAGCTCACGAAGGCATTCGGTGGGCTCACGGTCCTGGACTCGATGAAGCTCGGGGCACGGGACCAGAGGGGCGAACACTTCTGGTCCGCCCTCGTCCCCCCCTCGTGGCGTCCCCAGGAACGAGAGATCGAGGAACGCGCGCTGCACCTGCTCAACGAGTTCAAGCTCTACGAGAAGCGCAACGACATGGCATTGTCCATGTCAGGTGGCCAACGCAAGCTCCTGGAGATGGCGCGCGCACTGATGTCCGCACCGCAGCTGGTCATGCTCGACGAGCCCATGGCCGGGGTCAACCCCGCGCTCACCCAGTCCCTGCTCGGACACATCGTTCGGCTCAAGGAAGAGGGCATGAGCGTCGTCTTCGTCGAGCACGACATGCACATGGTCCAGGCGATCGCCGACTGGGTGGTGGTGATGGCCGAGGGACACATCGTCGCCGAGGGTGTGCCCGCGGAGGTCATGCGGGACCAGGTGGTCGTGGACGCCTATCTCGGCGCCAACATGGACCGCGACCTCCACGAGGTGGTCCAGGACATCCGGGCCGAGTACGCCGCCAGCCACCCGACGGGAGGGGACCAGCATGAGTGAGCACGTCCTGGAGACCATCGACCTGGTCGCGGGGTACGTCCCCGGGGTCGACATCCTCAACGGCACCAACTCCTTCGTCGACAAGGGCGAGCTGGTGGGCATCATCGGCCCCAACGGTGCCGGGAAGTCAACCCTGCTCAAGGCCATCTTCGGCCTGGTGTCCATCCGCTCGGGCTCTGTGGTGCTCAACGGGGAGGACATCACCGGGCTGCGCGCCAACAAGCTCGTGACCAAGGGCGTGGGCTTCGTCCCCCAGACGGAGAACGTCTTCGAGGCGCTGACCATCGCGGAGAACCTCGAGATGGGCTGCTACCAGAAGCCGGAGCTCCTGGACACGCGCCTGGACTTCGTCATCGACCTCTTCCCCGAGCTCAAGAAGCGCCTCGGCCAGAAGGCCGGGTCGCTCTCGGGCGGCGAACGCCAGATGGTCGCCATGTCGCGCGCCCTGATGATGGACCCGCACGTGCTGCTGCTCGACGAGCCCTCCGCGGGACTCTCGCCCGTGCGGCAGGACGAGACGTTCATCAACGTCGCCCGCATCAACGCCGCTGGCGTGTCGGTGATGATGGTCGAGCAGAACGCCCGGCGCTGCCTCCAGATCTGCGACCGTGCCTACGTCCTCGACATGGGCCGCGACGCCTACGTCGGCACGGGGCGGGACCTGTTGGAGGACCCGAAGGTCATCCACCTCTACCTGGGGACACTCGCCGAGGACCACCACGCGGGCTGAGGCCGGAGTCGACTGAGGCGGTCCCCCGGGCGGACGCGCAGGTCGGGGGTCCGTACCTCCGTTCTGCGGTCCCGACCCGGGCCGGGGCCGCGCCGGACCGTGAGCTCCCGTGACGGCTCCCACTGCTCCCCGCGAACACGAACCCCGATCCGGATGCCACACGCGGATCGGGGTTCCGCCTGCGTGGGACGGGCCCGGTCATCCTCACCGGGAGGGACACACCTGTCACCATGCCTGCACCCACAGGCACTGCGGGCAGCAACACCCACCATCGGCCTCACGGCCCGGAACACCAGCCAGGGACGGGCCCCACAGCACCCGTGACGTCGACACCCCCCACACCGACCGACACCCACGCCCGCCCCCACGGCCCGGAGCACCCAGGTCCGGTCCCCCGCGACACCCGTGACGTCGGCACCCAGTGCACCGACCGACACCCACGCCCGCCCCCACGGCCCGGAACACCCAGGTCCGGTCCCCCGGCGACACCCGTGACGTCGGCACCCAGTGCACCGACCGACACCGACGCTCGACCCCACGCACGACGGAGGGGCCGGGACGACCTCTCGGTCGTCCCGGCCCCTGCCGTCCGGTGACGGGCTCGCTCAGGAGAGCTTGCCGCTCACCCCATCGACCCACTCGGACTCGTTGCCGGTGGAGTACTTGAAGATGGAGATCGTCGCCTCGGTGACGTCACCCTTGTCGGAGAAGGTGATCGGACCGGACAGACCGTCGTAGTCGATGTCCGTCCCGGCAGCGATCAGATCCGCGCAGTCGGCATAGGTGGTGCACTTGGTGCCGTCCTCGGAGACGGACTGGAGGTTGTCCCGGATCGTGGCGCCATCCGTCGCCCCACCCTGCAGTGCTGCCAGCGCCAGGAGGACCGTGGCGTCGTAGGACTCGGCCGCGTAGCTGAAGGTCGTCAGCTCCGGGGAACCCTGGGACTTGACCATCTCCTGGAGCTGGGCCTGGAAGTCCTCCGGGGCCTTGACGCCGGGCACCGTGAACTGGGCACCGGCAATGTCGGGCTGGTCCCCGGGCTGCATGAGCCCGTAGTTGCCGTCAGTGCCGTACACGTTCGCGAAGTCGTAGCCGGCGGTCGCGATGTTGGAGAAGATGACCTTCGACTCCTCGAAGCCGATGACGACCAGCGCATCGGGATCGCTCCCCAGGACCTGGCCGATCTCGGACGTGAAGTTCGAGGCAGCCGGATCGTAGGTGACATCTGCGGCGACCGTGACGCCGGCGGCGTCCAGGGTCTTCTTGAGATTGTCCGCCAGACCGATCCCGTAGGGGTCGTTCATGTAGAGGATCGCGACGTTCGTCTTGCCGTCCTCGATGATCTTGTTGCCCAGGATCTGCCCCTGGAGCACGTCGGACGGCGCGGTGCGCCAGAAGAACCCGTTGTCGTCGTAGTCCGTGAAGTCCGGGGAGGTGTTCGCCGGGGAGATCTGCACGACGCCGGCGGAGGTGATCTGGTCGATGATCGTCATCGACACACCGGAGGAGGCTGCACCGACGATGCCGGACACACCCTGGGAGATCAGCGAGGTCGCCGACTGGGTGGCGATGTTCGTCGTGGTGTCACCGGAGTCCGTGTGGGTGACGGTGGCGGTCAGCCCTGCGGCGGCATCGTTGATGTCCTTGATGGCGAGATCGACACCGGCGATCTCGGGCGGGCCAAGCGTCGCGAGCGAGCCGGTCTGGGGAAGGATCGACCCGACCTTGAGGTCGAGACCGTCACCAGCTGCACCCGACTCACCGGAGGCTCCCGACGCGGAGTCGGAACCACCGGAGCACGCGCTCAGCGCCAGGGCTGCCGCTGCTCCGACGGCACAGTACGAGAGGAAGGTCGCGCGGGTTCCGCGCATTGATCGGTGTGATGCCATGTCAACTCCTGGGGGTCAGTCCGGCAGGCTCAGACACTTGACTGTGTCTTGACCGAAAGGATAGGCATGTGTTGACACGCCGACAAATATGCTTGGGAAATGTCCACATGTCGGAGCCCCTCCTCCCGGGAAGCTCTCTCGACATCGAGTATCTTGGTGTCATGGAATCGCCCGGACAGGACGAGGTGGACCGCATCGTGGCGGCCTGGCAGGTGGAGCGCCCCGACCTCGACACCTCACCGATGCTGGTGCTCTCACGGGTGACGCGCCTCGCGCGTCGCCTCGACCTTGAGCGCCGTTCGTCCTTCTCCGACCAGGCCCTGGAGCCGTGGGAGTTCGACGTCCTCTCCTCCCTCCGCCGTGCAGGGGCGCCCTACTCCCAGACCCCCGGGGCCCTCATGAACGAGCTCCTCGTCTCCTCGGGCACCATGACCAACCGCATCGACCGCCTCGAGCGCGCCGGCCTCGTCGTCCGCTCCCCCGCACCCGGGGACCGCAGGGCCGTCCTCGTCACCCTCACCCCCTCGGGCAAGCAACGCGTGGACGACGCCCTGATCTCCCTGCTGGAGTGCGAACGTCGGATCCTCGCCCCCCTCGACGAGGGCGCCGCCCAGGCACTGGGCGACCTCCTGAGACCCCTCCTGCTACCGTTCGAGACAGACTGACTCGACGAAGGGACTGCCCCATGACCTCGACGGATCCGACCTCGCCCGATCCCTCGGGCACTGCGGAACCGACTGCCGCCCGGCCCACGGACAGCCCCGGAGCGGTGCCTGAAGCCCCGGTCCACACCGGGACGGCTCCCGCCCTGGCACTGCGTGGACTCGTCAAGGTCTACGGGAACCTCGTGGCGGTCGGTGACCTCTCCCTGGACATCCCCACCGGGTCCTTCTACGGGATCGTGGGTCCCAACGGTGCGGGAAAGACGACCATGCTCACCATGGCCACCGGTCTCCTCACCCCCGACCGTGGCACGGCCTTCGTCCACGGCGTCGACATCTGGGGCGACCCGGCCCGCGCCAAGGCACGCCTGGGCGTCATGCCCGACGGGATGCGTCTCCTCGACAAGCTCTCCGGGCCCGACTTCCTCACCCACGTCGCCATGTTGCGGGGCCTGGACCGCGACACTGCCCGCACCCGCGCGGGCGAACTGCTGGAGGTCCTGGACCTGGCCGACGCCGGGCGCAAGCTCATCGCCGACTACTCCGCCGGCATGACGAAGAAGGTGGCGCTGGGTGCCGCCCTCATCCACGGGCCCTCCGTCGTCGTCCTCGACGAGCCCTTCGAGTCCGTCGACCCGGTCTCCTCGGCCAACATCCGCCAGATCCTCCAGGACTTCGTCGCCGGGGGCGGCACCGTCATCCTCTCCAGCCACGTCATGGCCACCGTCCAGAAGCTGTGCACGCACGTGGCGGTGATCAACCACGGTCGCGTCCTGGTGGCGGGGACCACCGCACAGGTCGCCGACGGCATGGACCTCGATGACCGCTTCACGCAGCTGGTGGGCGGTCGCCGCTCCGACGAGGGGCTGACGTGGTTGCACAACTGATCCGCCTCAAGGCCCGCGTCACCTGGAACTCCCTGACCCGCCAGGTCTGGGTCCTCGTCCTGTCCATCCTCGGCATCCTCTACGGCCTGGGCGTGGTCGCCGGAATCGCCCTCGGGGCGATCGCCGCAACCGTGTCGGGCCACCTCGACATCGTCGCCCCCCTGCTCGTGGTGCTCGGAGCCCTGCTGGTGCTCGGCTGGATCATGGTGCCCGTCGTCTTCGCCTCGATGGACAACACCCTGGACCCGCGCCGTTTCGCTCCCTACGTCGGGCCCACCCGCTCGTTCGCCCTCGGCCTGGTGGCCGCCACCCCGGTGGGGATCTCCGGTGCCTTCACCACGGTGGTCGCCCTCGTGCCGGTGGCGGTCTGGTTGGCGGGCGGCGATCCCCTGGCCGCCCTCGTCGCCCTGGTGGGAACCCTCCTGGCGCTGGCCACCTCCTTCCTCTGGGCCCGCGTCGCCTCCACGTGGCTCGGCATCCGCGCGACCTCGACGGCGGGGCGGCGCGACCTCATGAGCGTCCTGGCCACCCTCCTCTTCATCGCCGTACTCGCCCCGATGGGCATCTGGATCAACCTCCTCACCCAGAACTTCGACGCGGACTACGTCCACTCCGTCGCCGACCTCGTCGCCTGGTCACCCTTCGGCGCGCCCTGGGCCCTGGCCGGCGCGGTCCACTCCGGGGCCTGGGGGACGGCCCTGGTCCGGCTCGTCGTCACCGGGGCCTTCCTCGCCCTGGGGTGGTGGCTGTGGCTGCGGGTGCTGCCCGCCGCCATGTGCGGCACCGCCCACCGGCTCTCCCCTGCCTCAGTGGAGGCAGTCGCACAGGGGCGCGCCCTCGTCGATCCCGCCGCTGCCTCGGACGCCCCGCACCCAGCTGCTGCGGACGACCACGGGTCGGGTCCCACCGGCGCGGCACGCAACGGCCTCGCCGGGGTGGAGCGGTGGCAGCGCCTCGGTCTGGGCGCACCCGCCGCCTCGCTGGCCGAGCGCACCCAGCGCTACTGGCTGCGCGACCCGCGCCTGTCCACCTCGCTGCTGTCCTCCCTGATCTTCCCCGCGATGGCCGTCTTCTGGACGCGTTTCTCCTTCGGGGACGAGGGCGGCCCCGGGATCGGCATGTCCGTGTTCTTCATGCTCATGCTCCCGCTGATCATCGGGCAGGTCGCCGGATCCCTGCTCCAGTACGACTCCACCGCCTTCTGGTTGCTGGTGGCCAGTGGGATCCGGGGCCGATCGGAGCGCCTGGGTCGTCTGGTCGGATCGCTGCCCCTGTGCCTGGGGGTGCTGGTGCTCTCCTGCGTGGCATTCGGGACGTTCTCCACGATCAGCACGGATGCGGCGTGGCTGCTGGGTGCCGGGGTGCTCGTGGTCTTCAGCGCGGCCGCGGGGGTCGCCATGGTCATCGGGGCGCGCTGGGTCTACCCCGTCCAACCCCCGGGGGCCTCGCCGATGTCCACGAAGGGCACGGGTCAGTTCCTCACCACGATGATCATCCAGTCCCTGCAGTGGGTGCTCGCCTTCGTGGCGGCGGCCCCTGCGGGAGCCGTGCTGCTGTGGGCACAATTCGGGTCCACCGTGCCCCTGGCCGTGGCGTGTGCGCTGGCGGTGGTCTGGTCGGTCGTCCTGCTGGTGGCCGCCGTACTGGTGGGCGGCCGTGTCTGGGACGCCTCCGACGTGGGGGTCCTCTCCAAGATCCGGGCCTGGCCCGGGCACGGCTCCGCCGCCTGAGGGGGGCGGGCCCCGCCGCGCTCAGTCGAGCTGCTCGGCAGCCTCCAGCCAGGCCGTCTCGGCCTCGTCGACCTCGTCCGCCACCCGGGCCAGCTCGGCGGAGAGATCGGTGAGGACCTGCACTTGGGTGGGGTCCTCGGCCACGGCCTCCGAGGCCCGGGCCAACCCCGCCTCGAGCTCGGTCCTGCGCGCGCGCAGTCTCCCCAGCTTGCGTTCGATGCGGTCAGCATCCTTCTTGGCGGTACGCCGCGCGGCGGAGTCCGAGGGCTCCGACGGGGCCGCCGCAGGGACGCCCGGACCCGCCGGTGACCCGCCCTCACGGGAGCCCACGCCACGACCGGTGCCCCCGGCATGACCCGCGCCACCCTCCTCACGCAGCTCCAGGTACTGCTCGACGCCGCCGGGCAGCGCCCGCACGGTCCCGTCGCCCAGCAGGGCGACCTGGTGGTCGGTGACGCGCTCGAGGAGGTAGCGGTCGTGGGAGACGACCACGAGGGTGCCGGGGAACGTGTCGAGCAGGTCCTCCATGGAGGCCAGGGTGTCGATGTCGAGGTCGTTGGTGGGCTCGTCCAGGAGCAGGACGTTGGGTTCCGACATCAGCAGCCGCATGAGCTGGAGACGGCGCCGCTCCCCACCCGAGATCTCCGGGATGCGCGTCCAGGCGCGCTCCCGCGTGAAGCCCATGCGCTCCGTCATCTGGGCGGCGGTGACCTCCTTGCCGCCGACGACCACGACGTGGGCGACCTCGTCCACCGCCTCGACGACACGCATGTCACCGAGCGCGTCGAGTTCGTGGGTGTCCTGGGACAGGGTCGCGACCTGGACCGTCTTGCCTCGGCGCACCCGCCCGGAGGTGGGCTCCAGGTCCCCGCGCAGCAGGTTGAGCAGAGTCGTCTTGCCGGCGCCGTTGACCCCGACCACGCCGACGCGCTCGCCCGGTGCCAACCGCCAGGTGACGTGGTCCAGGACCCTGTTGACGGAGCCGTCGGGCCGCGTGAAGTCCAGGGTGACGTCCTCCAGGTCCAGGACCTGCTTGCCCAGCCGGCTCGTGGCCATCCGCACCAGCTCGACGGTGTCGCGCGGCGGTGGCACGTCGGCGATGAGCGCCTCGGCCACATCGATGTGGAACTTCGGCTTCGAGGTGCGCGCGGGCGCGCCGCGCCTCAGCCAGGCGAGTTCCTTGACGAGCAGGTTCGCACGCTTCTGCGCGGCGACGTCGGCCTGGCGCAGTCGCTCGGTGCGCGCCAGGGTGTAGGCGGCGTAGGAGCCGTCGTAGACCTCCACGTGGCCGGGGATCTGGGGGCGGTCGCCGCCGGGGTCGATGCCGGGCACGACCTCCCAGATGTGTTCGCACACCGCGTCCAGGAACCAGCGGTCGTGGGTGACGGCCAGCAGGGCGCCCCGCGCACCGGGCCGGGCGAAGCGGTCCCTGAGGTGCTGGGCCAGCCAGGCCACGCCCTCGACGTCGAGGTGGTTGGTGGGCTCGTCCAGGGCGACCACGTCCGACTCGGCGCTCAGGACGCGCGCGAGGGCCACGCGCCGTCGCTGGCCACCCGAGAGCGTCCCCACCCGGGCGTCGAGGTCGATGTCCGCCAGCAGCCCGGCGTGCACGTCGCGGATGCGGGCGTCCGAGGCCCACACGTGTTCCTCCGTGCCGGGGTGCACGGACTCCACGACGGTGGCGGCCGGGTCGAGGCGGTCCACCTGGTCCAGGACCACCACGCGCAGCCCGTCACGGCGGATGACGCTGCCGTCGTCGGGCTGTTGGGTGCCGGCGACGAGGCGCAGCAGGGTGGACTTCCCCGCGCCGTTGGGTCCGAGGATCCCGACCCGGGACCCGTCCTCCACCCCCACGGTGACGTCGGAGAGCAGTTGACGGGATCCCGCCAACGCCCCCAGTGCCCGGGTGCCCAGCAGGTGCGCCATCAGTACTTCCCTTCCCGGGGCAGGTGCCCCGACCCGGCACCCGTGTGGGGTTCCAGGTGTGCGCCCGCGGCGGGTCC
>NZ_LT700212.1:656636-658937 GCF_900155435.1 Actinomyces provencensis
TGCCTCGGGGCTCCCCTCCGGTGTCACGCCACCCGACACACCCCTGAGCTACTCGAAGCTCTCCGGGGGCACCTCCTACGCCGCCCTCAAGCTCGGCGAGGCGGGCGCCGCCTCCCCGACGGCCTCCTCCGCCTCCCCGTCCTCGCCCGCCTCGCCCACGACCGCGGCGACCACCGGGACCGACACGAGCGGGACCTCGGTCACCGGCGATCCGGACGGGACGACGGGCTCGTTCAGCCACCAGTTCGCCATGAAGATGGTGCGCGGCACCGTGTTCGGCCTGATCCTCGCACTGGCTGCCATCGGTGTGTCGCTGATCTACGGCACCACCGGCCTGAACAACTTCGCCCACGGCGAGCTCGTGACCTTCGGTGGCTTCGTGGCCTACTTCGCGATGACGACGCTGGGCCTCAACGGCTGGATCGCCCTGGTGCTCTCGCTGGTCCTGGGCGCCGGGTTCGGCCTCGCCCAGAATGCCGTCATCTGGCACCCACTGCGGAAGAGACGGGTCGGACTGATCCAGATCATGATCGTCTCCATCGGCCTCGCACTGTTCCTGCGCTACCTCTTCGCGTTCTTCTTCGGTCCCAACCGCCTGGTCATGCCGCAGTCCTTCGATGCGGTCCTGTCCCCCTTCGGCATCCCCCTGGGGTACTGGGACGTGTGGGGATCGGTGATCTGCGTGGTGCTGCTGGCGATCGTCGTGTGGATCCTCGGGTGGACACGCCTGGGCAAGTCGATCCGTGCGGTGGCCGACAACAAGCTGCTCGCCGCCACGACCGGCATCCACGTGGAGCGCGTGATCCGGGTCGTGTGGGTCGGGGGCGCCGCGCTGGCAGCGGTGTCCGGCGTGCTCGTCGCCTTCTACCAGACGCTGAGCTTCCAGTCCGGGGCCCAGATCCTGCTGCTGATCTTCGCGGCGGTGACCCTGGGTGGTCTGGGGTCGGCCTACGGAGCGCTCGTGGGGGCACTCCTGCTGAGTTGGTTCATCGAGTTGTCGACCTTCTTCATCCCGAGCTCGATGAAGATCGTCGCCGCCATGATCGTCATGATCGTCATCCTGCTCGTGCGACCCCAGGGCATCCTGGGCCGCAAGCAACGGATCGGCTGAGGGAAGGACCTGGGAAATGGGAAACTGGAACTTCCTGCTCGTGGCAGCGGGGGAACTCTTCACCCCGCAGACCGCGGCCTATGCACTGGCCACGCTCGGACTCGCCGTCCACTTCGGCTACACGGGCCTGTTGAACTTCGGCCAGGCCGGCTTCATGGCGGTGGGCGGGTACGCCTTCGCCATCTCGGCCTCCGCGTTCGGACTGCCCTTCTGGGCCTGTGTGCTCGCCGCGGTGATGGGATCGACGATCCTCGCACTGCTCCTGGGCATCCCGACGCTGCGACTGCGCGCCGACTACCTCTCCATCGTCACCATCGGCACCGCCGAGATCGTCCGACTGGTGGTGCGCTCCCCCGAGCTGGAGCCCTGGACCGGGGGCTCGACGGGCATCAACCGCTCCGGCGCGGACTTCTTCGCGGCCAACCCGCTGCCCGATGACTTCTCCTGGACCATGGGCACCATCCGCTACGACGCGGACGCCATCTGGGTGCGCCTGGTGGCATGGACGGTCGTCCTGCTGGCGGCCCTGTTCATCTGGCGCCTCATGAACAGCCCGTGGGGTCGCGTGGTCAAGGGCATCCGGGAGAACGAGGACGCCGTGCGGGCGCTGGGCAAGAACGTCTTCTCCTACAAGATGCAGGTCCTGGTCATCGGCGGCGTGCTGGCCGGGGTGGGGACGATCTTCGCGATCATGCCCACGTCCCTGCAACCCGACAACTACGGCACGCAGACGACGTTCTTCCTGTGGGCGATCCTCCTGCTGGGCGGTGCGGCCACGGTCATGGGGCCCATCATCGGATCCATGATCTTCTGGTCGCTGCTCGCCCTCACCGACGGCTTCGTCTCCCTGGGTGTGAACTCGGGCGTCCTGCCGATCACCACGCTCCAGTCCGGCCAGGTGCGCTACATGCTGGTCGGCCTCGCACTCATGCTCCTGGTGGTCTTCCGCCCCCAGGGGATCTTCGGAAGGAAGTCGGAGGTCAAGTTCAATGCCTGACGTCACCGGTCCCGTCCCTCCCGTCCAGCCGGACGACCCGACACCTGCGGAGGTGGAGGCTCCCACCACTCGCCTGGAGGACCCCGCCGCCGCGGCGCCCGATGCGCCGGTCGAGGCCCCCACCCCTCCGGCCGACCCCGCCTACCCCCTTCCGGACCCCCTCTGGAAGGACGCCCCGGGACCCGGGTGCGCC
>NZ_LT700212.1:659785-729188 GCF_900155435.1 Actinomyces provencensis
CCTCACCACCCGCGGCGGGTCCGCGGGTGGTGAGGACGTCGGCGACCCCCGGTGTCCCGCGCCACGCCTCCGCCAGGGCGCGGGCGTGTCCGGCGTCGCGCGCGAGGGCGGCCACGGTCGGCCCCGAGCCGCTGAGCACGACGTCGAGAGCTCCGGCGTCGCGTGCCGCGTCCATGGTCCGTGCGAGCCCGGGACGGACCTGCAGTGCCGCTTCCGTCAGGTCATTGACGAGGGCGCCCGCGAGGTCGTCGGCGGGACCGGTGAGCTGGGCGACCAGGTCCACCTCGACATCGGGCAGCGGCCGCCAACCACCCGGGGGGCCGCCGACCGCGTCGAGACCGGCGAAGACCTCAGGGGTGGACAGGCCGTGCGCGGCGAGTGCGAGCACCCAGTGGTGGGCCGCCGGGTCCGGGTCCTCCCCCGCTCGCAGCAGCGTCATGTGGTCCCCGTGGCCGGTGCCCAGTGCGATGCCACCGACGAGGCAGGCGGGGACATCGGCCCCGAGGGTGCGCCCGAGTGCCTGGAGGTGTGCGTCGTCCAGGCCCAGGCCCCACAGATCGTTGCAGGCGACGAGTGTCGCGGCGGCGTCGGCGGAGCCTCCGGCCATGCCCCCGGCGATCGGTACGCGCTTGTCGACCTCGATGGAGATCCCTGAAGCGGTCTGTGCCCAGGGGCCGGTGGCTGCGAGGCGCTGCAGGAGACGGGCGGCACGGGCCGCCAGGTGGCGTTCGACGGGGAGGTCCCCGAGGGCTGCGGTGGCCTGCCGGTCGGTGCTGCCGTCGGGCCGGCGCACGGTGGTGTCCACCCGGATCCCGGGGGTGCGGCTGGTGCGGACGCTGACGGTCTCCCGGAGGTCCAGGCACTCGAAGACGGTGACCAACGGGTGGTAGCCGTCGGGATCGGGGCGCCCGGCGCGCAGGAGCAGGTTGACCTTGCCCGGTGCCGAGGCGGTCGCCTCACGCATGGGCGTCCCCCGCGGGGTCGGTGGGGGCAACGGCCCCTGACGCGGCGTCCTGTGCCCGGCTCTCCAGGAGGGCTCCGCCCAGTCGGACGAACTCCTCGATCCCCAGGGTCTCCCCACGCACCGAGGGGTCGATGCCCGCCGAGCGCAGCAGGTGTTCCGCGGCGTCCGCGGAACCCGCCCAGGACCTCATGGCCGCACGCAGCGTCTTGCGCCGCTGCCCGAAGGCGACGTCGACGACCTCGAAGGTGGCCAGGCGCAGTGCCTCGTCACCACGTGGACGAGGGCCGCGGGTCAGGCGCACGAGGGCTGAGTCGACATTGGGTGCCGGCCAGAAGACACTGCGACCGATGGTCCCCACCCGCTCCGCGGTGCCGTACCAGGCAGCCTTGACGGAGGGGACCCCGTAGGTGCGCGACCCGGGCCCGGCCGCCAGGCGGTCCGCCACCTCCGCCTGGACCATGACCAGGACGTCCGTGAGTGAGGGGAGACGCTCCATCATGGTCAGCAGCACGGGCACGGCGACGTTGTAGGGCAGGTTGGCGACCAGGCGTGTGGGGGCCGGCCAGTCGGGGCCGAGGTCACCCTCGCCCCGGATCTCCAGGGCGTCCGCCCGCACCACGTGGAGACGTCCGCCCGCCTCGGGCATCCGGGCGCGCACCGTCTCGGGCAGTGCGTGGGCCAGGACGGGGTCGATCTCGACGGCGCGCACCCGGGCACCCGCCTCCAGGAGGGCGAGGGTGAGCGAGCCGAGTCCGGGACCGACCTCCACCACCTCGTCACCGGGACCCACGTCTCCTGCGCGCACGATGCGACGCACCGTGCCGGCGTCGTGGACGAAGTTCTGGCCCAGTACCTTGGTGGGGCGGATGCCGAGGGCGGCAGCGATGGCGCGCACCTCGACGGGACCGAGCAGTCCGGACTCCGAGGGTGCGGGAGGCTCCGGCTCCGTCTGCTCCCCACCGCGATGGGGGCGTCTACGGGCAGGCGGATTGGATCGGGTCACGGGGTGAGTCTAGTTGAGCGAGGGAGGCGCGGCTCCGACAGGTGTCGGGGTGGTGGAGAGGGCCGCCGCAGTGTGCCGTGGGCGACGGGGGCATGCCCCCGCAGGGGACGTGTCAGTACCAGCCGACGGAGTTCGAGTGGGCCCAGGCCCCGCACGGTGTGCCGTAGCGTCCCGCGATGTAGCCCAGTCCCCAGGTGATCTGCGTGGCCGGATTGGTCTGCCAGTCGGCACCTGCGGAGGCCATCTTCGATCCGGGCAGGGCCTGCGGGATCCCATAGGCGCCCGAGGACGGGTTCGCGGCGTAGGGGTTCCACCCGGACTCCCGGTCCCACAGGCTCACGAGGCACTGGAACTCCGTGTCCGACCAGCCGCGTGCCGCGACCATCGACTGGGCGATCGCGCGGGGGTCCTCACCGGAGTAGACGGAGAGCGGGGCGAGACCCGTCGAGGCGGATGCGGATCCCGATCCGGAGGCCGACGTCGTGGTCTCGCCACGGATGGCGGCGATCTCCGCCTGGGTCGAGATCGACCCCAGGGCCGCCCGGAAACGCACGGATCGCGCACCGTTGGCATCCACCTGCGCCTCAGGGGTCGCCTTGGGATCGATGCCCGCTGCCACGAGGGCCTCCGGGGTGACCTTCTTCGTGCCGATGCGCACCACCTGGGTCACGGGCTCGGAGGTGACCTGTTGGCCCAGGGCGGAGGAATGGACGACCTTCCCGTCGTGCTTCTCCGTCCAGGCGGTGGAGACCTCGGTTCCGGCGGCTCCGACGGTCTCGACCTCGGACTCGCCCTCGAAGAGGTCGTCCGTCCTCTGTTCCTCGGTGGTGTAGGCGACCTCGGTCGACTGCGCCACGACGCCGCGCTGGACCTTCGTGACGGAGACCTCGAGGCTGCCACCCTCGGAGCGGACCCTGACCTGGTCGATGGGTGAGACGTCGATGCCGGCATGGGCGAGCACGGCGCGCACGTCCTCACCCGGAAGGGCGGTGACCTGCTTCTCCGTGCCGGCCACGGACACCGTGACGGTGCGGGCACGCGAGACCAGCGGGGTCAACGCCACGCGCGAGGTGGAGCGGTCCGCTGCCATCACCGCAGTCCCACCGATCGCGTCCGCCACTGCGAGGATGCCGTCCGCCGAGGTCGAGGTGGACCACACGGTGGTCCTCTCGCCGTCGATCTCGAGGTCCACGGGCCGCGCGGTGCGCACGACGACGGTGGAGCCGTCAGCGAGGGCCTCGTCCACGCCCGGGGACACCAGGTCATGGGGGCCCAACTCGACTCCCAGTTGCTCCAGGGCAGCTCCCACCGTCGGCTGCCAGGTCGAGACCGGGCGCGAGACACCGTCGACTTCGAGGGTCAGCTCCGAGTGCGCACCCGCCACGCCGAGTCCTGCGGTGGCGAGGAGGCCCACCGCGGCCACGGAGGCCGTCGCGTGGACGATCGTGCGGGAGGGGTGTCGGCTGCCTCGGGAGGGATGTGTGCCGTGGGCGGTGCTCAACTCGACGGGACTCCTCGGATCGGTTGTCTCAACAGGCTACCCCCGACCGTAACCGTTCCGTGACCTTCAGGGAAGGGACCCACGTCACAACCTGCAGGATCGTGAGCGGACCCACCACACAGCGAGGGACCCGGTGGACGATCAGCTCGTCGCACCGGGTCCCTCGGGCTCAGCTCCGGGAGTCAGCGGAGGCCGAGACGAGATGAGCAACCGGGCCACTGTCCCCACCCGGACTGGGCCTGCAGGGCCTGGGCACGGGCAGTCTGCTCGGCGGCGCTGGCATCGGAGGGCAGCCCGCTGCCACCCATCGCCTGCCAGGTCGGGAGGCTGAACTGGTAGAGGCCGTAGAAGCCGTTGCCCGTGTTCGTGGCCGGGTTCCCGCCCGACTCGCACTGGGCGAGCGCGGCCCAGACACCCGCCGGAGCGGATCCGGTGGCCGTCCCCGCGGACGAGGATGCCGCTGCAGAGGAGGATGAGGACGAGGAGGACGAGGGGGCGGTCGTCGTCGCGGCCTGCACGACCGGCTCCTTGGTGCCCACCGCCACGATCTCGGTGACCGGATCGGTTCGCTTCTCGGCGACCTTCACCGACACGGCGGCCTTCCCGTCGCGCGTCTCCTCGTAGTAGGTGGTCCTCACGGAGCCGTCCTTGCCCTCCTGGAGGACCTTGGTCGTGCCCTTCTCCAACGAGGCGTCATCACGCTTCTCGCTGGTGTGGGCGACGGCTTCCTCGACGGTGCGCTCCCCGCGGGTCACACGGGTGACGCGCAGCGTGACACCGGAGTCATCGCTCTCGAGGGCGACCCGGTCGATGGGTGACACCTCGACGCCCGCCGCCTTGAGGATCTCCTCGGCGTCGTCGTCGGCACCGGCCTCGACCTCGGACTTCTCCCCGTCCGCGAGGACGGACACCGTACCGCCGGCCCCGAGGACCGGCAGCGGTTCACGGGAGAAGGAGCGGTCCGCGGCGAGCACCACCTTGCCGGAGTCGGCAGAGTCCGCCAGCACGTCCTGGGCGGAGTCGCCCGTGGACCAGGCCTGGACGAGCTTGCCGTCGACGGTGAGGGTGTAGGGCTTGGCGGTGCGCACCACGATCGTCTGACCGTCCGACACTGCCTGGTCCGTGGCCGGAGCGACCAGGTCGTGGGCGGCCAGCTCGACTCCCGCTGAGCCGAGGACGTCGGAGACCGTCGAGTTGAAGCCCGAGACAGGCATGGCCACGCCGTCGACCTCAAGGGTGACGTCATGATGGGCCAGGGCGACACCGGTGCCTGCCACGGCGAGCACCGCGGCGGAGAGGCCGGAAGCGACGGAGACGACGGTTCGACGACTGGGGTGGAGCGTGATCACAGGGGTCCTTGCGACGATCTGATCCATCGGTGACGGCCCCGGTTCGCGCTCAACTGCTCGCGGTGGAGGCGGCCCCCGTCGGAATGACCTCGCCACCGTAACCGAACCGTGATCCGTCACGCGAGCGATGATGACCCACGTCACACCTGGCCCGTGCCTCCCCCTGTCACCACTCCCCGTAGACACGGCGCGAGTTCTCGGCCAGCTGTCGACAGGCCTCGTCCTCGCTGACCTGCCACGACCCCGCGATCGCCCGCACCGTGTGTGCCATCACGTAGGAGGCATTCGGGTTGCCGCGCTCCGGCACGGGTGTGAGGTACGGAGCATCCGTCTCCACGAGCACGAGCTCGCGGGGAAGCTCCTCCAGGGCCTCCCTCAACGCACCGTTGGAGGGATAGGTGACGTTGCCGGCGAAGGAGGCGTACCACCTGTTGTCGGCGAGGACGTGGGCCATGGCCCGGTCCCCGGAGTAGCAGTGGAAGACGATGCGCTGGCCGTGTGTCGCCGACTGGGCGAGCACGCCCAGGGTGTCGTCGTGGGCATCGCGGTCGTGGACCTGGAGGGGCAGGTCGTGGAGACGGGCCATCTCCAGGTGGGCGCGGAAGGACTCCTCCTGGGCGTCCCATCCGTCGGGTGCCGTGCGGAAGTGGTCCAGGCCCGTCTCCCCCACCGCCACCACCATGGGGTCGGCCAACCTGCAGGCCACCATCTCCAGGGCCTCGACGAGGGGCACGTGGTGGTCGCGCAGCTCGGGTTCGAGGCCGTCCGGCGAGGGTGTCGTGATGCCGGCGTGCAGCGCCGCCTCATTGGGGTGGACGGCCAGTGCCACTCGGACTCCGGAGTGGGCGCGCGCCAGCTCGAGGGCAGGGTCGAAGTCGGGCACCTCGCAGGCGGAGGTGATGATCCGGTCCACCCCCACCTCGGTGGCACGGGTCAGCTGCTCGGTGAGCGACATGCGCACCCCGTCCGCGCGCGGGATCTCCTCCTCGCGCAGGGGGAGGTGGGTGTGGTTGTCCGTCACCCCGCCCGCCAGGCGCTGTGGCAGTGCGGGCCAGGTGCGGGGCCTGTGCCGACTCACCGGCGGGTCACTCCCATTCGATGGTGGCCGGCGGCTTGGAGGTCACGTCGAGCACGACGCGTGTGACCTCGGGGACGGCATTCGTGATCCTCGTCGAGATGCGCGCCAAGACGTCGAAGGGGACGCGTGACCAGTCCGCCGTCATCGCGTCCTCGGAGGAGACGGGACGCAGGACCACGGGCATCCCGTAGGTCCGCCCGTCCCCCTGGACGCCCACGGAGTGCACGTCGGCCAGCAGGACCACCGGGCACTGCCAGATCTCGCGGTCCAGTCCCGCCGCGGTCAGTTCCTCGCGCGCGATGAGGTCGGCGGCGCGCAGGATGTCGAGGCGCTCACGTGTGACCTCGCCGATGATGCGGATGCCCAGTCCCGGGCCCGGGAAGGGCTGGCGCCACACGATCTTCTCGGGCACGCCCAACTCCAGGCCGATGGCACGGACCTCGTCCTTGAACAGGGCACGCAGGGGCTCCACGAGTTCGAAGTCGAGGTCCTCCGGCAGTCCACCCACGTTGTGGTGGCTCTTGATGTTGGCCGCGCCCTCGCCGCCACCGGACTCGACGACGTCGGGGTAGAGAGTTCCCTGGACGAGGAAACGGACCTCCGCGCCCTCACTGCCCGCCTCCGCGACGAGGGCGCGCTGGGCGTCCTCGAAGGAGCGGATGAACTCGCGGCCGATGATCTTGCGCTTGCCCTCGGGATCGGAGACTCCCGCCAGGGCCGTGAGGAAGCGCTCGGACTCGTCGACGGTGACGACCCTGATGCCCATGGTCGTGGCGTAGTCCTGCTCGACCTGCTCGCGCTCGCCGGAGCGCAGCAGCCCGTGGTCGACGAACACACAGGTCAGCTGGTCCCCGACGGCCCGGTGGACGAGGGCGGCGGCGACGGAGGAGTCGACCCCGCCGGACAGCCCGCAGATGACCCGGGCGTCGCCCACCTGGGCGCGGATGCGGGCGACCTGGTCATCGATGATGGAGCCGGGCGTCCAGTCCGTCCCGATGCCGGCGCACCGGTGGAGGAAGGTCTCCAGCAGCAGCTGCCCGAACTCGGAGTGGTGGACCTCCGGGTGCCACTGCACCCCGTAGAGGCTCCGGGAGGGGTCCTCGAAGGCGGCGACGGGGGTCTGGTCGGTGGAGGCGGTGACCGTGAAGCCCTCGGGGGCCTGCTCCACCGCATCACCGTGGCTCATCCACACCGTCTGGGCCGCGGGCCCTCCGGAGAGCAGGCGGGAGTGGGCGCCCTCGTCGATGCGGACCTCGGTGTGCCCGTACTCGCGGGTCCCCGTGCGCCCCACCCGGCCCCCCAGCGCCTGGGCCATGACCTGGAAGCCGTAGCAGATGCCGAGGACCGGCACCCCTGCGGAGAAGATCGCCGGGTCCATGCCGGGGGCACCCTCGGCGTAGACGGAGGAGGGGCCACCGGAGAGGATGACGGCGGCCGGATCCTTGGCCAGGATCTCCTCGACGGGCATCGTGTGCGGGACGATCTCGGAGTAGACGGAGGCTTCGCGCACGCGACGAGCAATGAGCTGCGCGTACTGGGCTCCGAAGTCGACGACCAGGACAGGGCGGGGGGCAGGGGTGCTCACGCGCCCATGCTACCCGCGCTCCCGGGGGGAACCGGGAGTGCTCCGTGCCACCTTCCCTGCCCCACGCTCCCGGGGCGCCGCCGTCGATGCCGGCGGGATGGATGGACCACCACGGGACGGGCGGGCCCAAGCGGCCAGGCGCGGGCGGACGTGGCGGCACGCCACAATGGTGTGCCGACCGCGATGCCGATGGACCACAATGACGTCATGGGTGCGAAAGACCGACGACGCGCGACTCGACGTGCTGCGTTGGCCGACCTCGCCCTGCGTGGGAAGGACCGACGGGCTCCCGATGGGCGCAAGCTCACCCGAGCTGAGCTCGAGGGCATCCCTGTCATGGCCGGCATCAACCAGCAGGCCCTCCTCGACGCGCGCGCGGTGGGCGATGCCGCCCGCTCCCCCGATGTCGCGTGGCTGATCGGCCAGTTCCTCAGTCCTCTCGACCTCGTACGGCGCAGGAGCCCGAAACTCCCCGAGCGTGACCTCCTCCACCGTGCGGTCGCCTTCCTGGAGTCCCGGTACGAGGGGCGTCCGCGATCCGCTCCGCGCCGGAAGCTCGCCGCCGCGCTGGACACCTGGTACGACACGATGCGGGAGCGGCGCCGCCACAGGGACTGGCGCCGAATCGAGGGGGAGCCCGTCTCGCTGGCGCAGTTCCGCGACTGGCGTGACGAGCTCTCCGCCATGGATCTGGGCGTCATCCCCCAGCTGCGCATCCCCGCCGAGTTCCAGCGTGCACTGGACATGGTCGAGGACTGGGAGGAACTGCTCGAACGCCGCGGGCACGTGGGCGAGCGCTTCTCGCTGCGTGAGGAGGTGGTGCGCCTGCACAACTGGCCCGGGGACCAGTGGGACTCCGGGGACGACTACGCCTCGGCCCAGAAGCGGTTCCACCGTCGCCTGCGCGCCGCACGCCGGGCGGGCGCCGACCCGGTGCGGGACCGGATCATGCACCGAGCCCTCTACCTGCGCGAGGGGCTCCTGCTCAATCCCGTGGAGGACCTGGAGTGGTTCCTCGCCGTGTGCCAGTTCCGCTGGGAGGTCCCCGAAGCCCTCGACGTCCGCCCGGAGCTGGCCTCCTGGAGGCTCCTGGACCGCGTCGGCCACCTCGGGCACGCCTACCGGACCCGCGCCTATGACGACCCCCCTTCCTGGGTCGACGCCCCGGACCCACGCGGCGTGCCCACGGAGCTGCTCACTGCGGTGGGTGGGCCCGGTGTCATGATCGACCTCGACGAGGACGTCGTCACTGCACTTCCCCCGGGGTGCCGGGTGCGACGCATGGTCGTCAGTGCGCGGGGGCCCCTCGGTCCGGACTGGAGCGTGTACTGGGTGGAGTCGGAGTGGGACGACGCCCGCCCGATCCTGGACCTCGTGGAGTCAGCGAAGCTGCACCCCTCCGTCGTGTTCGTCTCCGACGGGGAGCCCTCGGACCTGGCGGACCTGGTGCGCCCCTTCCTGGGGGACGCCTTCGAGATCCCGACGAACCCGCTCACGGCCCACAGCCACATCCCCGGTGTCGTGCCGCGGATCCCCGAGCACCCGGATGCGGGCCTGTCCTGACCCCACCACCCATCCCCGCCGAGGCACGCCTCCCAGGACCACTGAAGCACGCCTCCGCGCCTTGGGACTCGGTGCAGCGCTGGAGCCGTGACTCACGGAAGTTGCGGACACGGCCGAACCGACCACGTCAGCCGCGCTGCACCATCTTCCACGCCAGGGGCAGGCATGTCGCAGCGACGAGGGTCTTGAGCGCGTCACCGATGAGGAAGGGGACGACGCCCAGGGCCAGGCCCTGGCGCAGACCCACCCCGAGGAAGGGCACCAACCAGGCCAGGCCCGCCGCGTAGACCACAGCGGTGCCGAGCACCGTGGCCAGCGCCATGCGCCACACGGACCGGTCCCACCCACGCGAGGCGAGCCACCCGACCAGGGCGGCGGCGAGCACGTACCCGATGATGTAGCCGAAGGACGCGAATGCCCAGCCCGCCCCGCCGTCGGCGAAGACGGGGGCACCGAGCACGCCGAGCACCAGGTAGAGACCACTGGAGACCAGGGCGCGCACGGGGCCCAGCACGGCACCGGTCAGCACCACGCCGAGCGTGGCCAGGGAGATCGGCACGGGTGTGAAGGGCAGGGGGATGGCGATGCGCCCGGCGATGACGAGCAGCACGGTCGCCGCGAGGACGAGGACGAGGTCACGGGTGCGGGTTCCGGGGACCAGGTCAGCGAGGACGCGGACGTGGCGGGTGGCGCGCGGTCCCGCGGACCCGGTGGTGGCGGTGGTGGCGGACATGGGGATCTCCTCAGTCGACTGTCGGTCCGATGGCGGACGTGCCACAGGACCCTGAACACCGTTCACCTGAACGGCGTTCAGGTGAACGGTGTTCACTATAGTGGCGGTGTGAATGCCGTCCACCCCCGTCCGGAGCACGGACACACCACCGGCGGGCCACGCGCCCAGGCGACCAGCGCCCCCACCGGGGACGGGAACGCCCCTGTGGCCGGGGTCAGGCAGGCACTCCCTGCCCCGGACGGGGGCGGACATGGGCAGACGGCCCCGTCCCGGGGTCGACGCTCGGCCTCCGATGTCGTGGACACGGCACTGGACCTGCTGGACCGGGCGGGGCTCCCCTCCCTGTCCATGCGCCGCATCGCCCAGGAACTCGGCCTCCAACCCTCCGCCCTCTACTGGCACTTCGCCGACAAGCAGAGCCTCCTCGCCGCCCTCTCCCGCCGCATCCTCCTGCCCGCCGCCGAGGCCTCCCCCGGACACGACGGTCCTCGGGACGAGGCGGGGCCGCCCTCGTCAATCCGCTGGGAGGACGCGGTACGGACGGCGGCCACCCACCTGCGGGACGCCCTGGTGGCGCACCGTGACGGCGCGGAGTTGGTCTCCAGCTCCCTGGCCCTGGGACTCGTCGAGCTCCCCCTGGCCGACTCGCTGCACGCGCCACTGGGCGACGCGGGTGCCTCGGCGCGCACGGTGGCGGTCGTCGCGCAGACACTGGGACACTTCGTCATCGGGCACACATTCCACGAGCAGCAACGCGTCACGGCCCGCGAGGTCGGGATCGAGAGTGCTCCGGCGGTCGACGACGAGGGCGCTCCCGGTGACTCCTTCGCGGCCGGCGTCGATCTGCTGGTGGCCGGTACCGCGGTCCTCATCGGGATGGACCGGGGATGAGCCTGGGTGGAGGGGTCGGGACCCCAGACACCGACGGGGACGACAAGGCGTCCGCGGGCGCAGACGTGACCGGTGCCGCGTCCCGGGATGCGAGGTCGGGGGGCTCCGGCAGGAGGTCCGTCCTGGCAGACGTCGGGTACTGGAGCTTCCGCACGAAGGCCCTGCTCTGGGGCGCGGCAGTGTTCCTGGGCCTCATCGGGGTGGTGTTCGTCGGCGGCATTGCGAGCTCCCCGTCGTACGCACTTGCTGCGGGCGCGCTCATCGGGATCGCAGGCGGGCTCGCGCTGCTGGCGGCGAGGATGACCTTTCGCTCGGCACGGTCCTGGTCGCCGTGGTGGGCCGTGGTCTGGTTGGTGGTGTCGGTGGGCATCGGCGGCGGGGTCGCCCTCGTGACATGAGGGTCGGGAGGAGGGGGCAGGGCGAGGGATCCGGGACGGGCGAGGACGACCGAGGGGAGCGGAGGCACCGTGGATGACCTCGACCGTGCCTGTGTGGCCCTGCTGGTCGCCTGGACCGTGCACGACCTGGAGGAGCTGGCGACGATGCCGCGCAAGTCCCGGCGGGTCATGGACCGGATGCCGCAGTGGGTGCCCCTGCCGGAGGGGTTCCGGGACCGGGGGTTGTCGCAACGCGAGGTCGCCCTCGCCATCGCTTCCGTGGGAGCCGTCATGACTGGCGCCTCGCTGGCGGGGTTGCGCACACGAGGGCGCTCCCCTCTCTTCCGGGGCGCCGTCCTGGCCTTCGGCCTGCACGGCGTGGGTCACCTGGCCGCCTCGATCGGCACGCGCGGGTACACCACCGGGGTCGCCACTGCGCCGCTGGTCGTGCTCCCCTACTGGCTGCACGCCCGCCGGGTTCTGGGCAGGCATGGGCTGACTGAGTGTGACGGCCCGGCGGTCGGGGTCGCCCTCGCGGGCGTGCCCCTGACGGTCGCCGCCCACCTGCTCAGCTGCTCGGTGCTGGGACACCGGGCACTGGGGCCCCTGCCGACGTCCGGCGCCGAGCCGGGAGTCTGACCCGGCGCCGGATGCGGCTCGGGGCCACGGTCCCGGACGGTCCCCCGCCCCGTTCCGGAGCGGACCTCGACCCCAGAACTGAGCGGACTTCGCGCCTGGAACAGAGCGGACTTCGCGCCTGGAACAGAGCGGACTTCGGCGAGGGGGTGGGTGGTGGTACTCCTGGGTCAGTCCTTCTGCCAGGACTCCCACAGGGAGGCGTACTCCCCGCCCGCTGCGACCAGCTGCTCGTGCGGTCCCAGCTCCACGATGTTGCCGTCCATCATGACCGCCACGCGGTCCGCGTCGTGGGCCGTGTAGAGGCGGTGCGCGATGGCGACCACCGTGCGTCCCTGGAGGACCTTGGACAACGAGCGCTCCAGGGAACGCGCCGCGGTCGGGTCCATCAGTGACGTCGCCTCGTCCAGGACCAGCGTGTGCGGGTCCATGAGGACGATGCGGGCCAGCGCCAGCTGCTGGGCCTGGGCGGGGCTCAGGGTCAGGCCACCCGCACCCACCCGCGTGTCCATCCCCTCCCCCAGGCGGTCCACCCACTCATCGGCCTCGACGGCCGCGAGCGCGGAGTGGACCTGCGCATCGGTGGCGTCCGAGCGGGCCAGGCGCAGGTTGTCGGCGATGGTGCCCACGAAGACGTGGTGCTCCTGGGTGACCAGGACGACCTGACCCTGCAGGACGTCCTCCTCCAGGTCGACCAGCTCGACGCCCCCCACGGCCACCGACCCGGAGGTCGGGGGGTGGATGCCGGCGAGCATGCGCCCGAAGGTGGACTTGCCGGCGCCCGAGGGCCCCACCATGGCCAGGGTCTCCCCGGGACGCAGGTCCAGGTCGACACCGTGGAGGACGTCCTCCCCGGCCCGGTAGGCGTAGTGGACGTCGTGGGCGCTGATGTGGCGGTCGTGGGGCAGCTCGCCGCTGGCCTCACGGTCCGGCTCCACCAGGTCGACGCCGAAGATGCGCGACAGGGAGGCCTGGGTGTACTGGATCTGGTCGATCCAGAACGTCGCCTCCCACACGGGTCCGCGCAGCTGGTAGGCGTACAGCGCGGCAGTGGTGACCTGCCCCAGCGTCACGGCCCCTGCGGGCACGGCCCATGCACCGACCAGGACCATCCCGAGCACGGGCATCAGTGAGACGAAGCCCAGGCCCGCGATGAGGAAGACACGCATCCACGCGGCGTAACGCTCCAGGCGCCACACCTCACCCACGGCCGTGTCCAGGCGCGTGATGCGCTGGGGGACCAGGCGGGCGGCATCCACGGTCTCCGCCTGTTCGATCGTCTCGTTGACGGTGCCGGACAGGCCCGCCCAGGACGCGGCACTCGCCCGGTAGGCGGGGATCGTGCGCGGCAGGTACCACTTCATGAGCACCCACACCGCGGGCACCTCCAGCAGGAGCACCAGGGAGAGCAGGGGCGAGGTCGCCACAGCGGCCACGACGGTGACGACGATGGTGGTGGCCAGGACCAGCATGGAGGAGATCCCCTGGCGCACGGTGAACTGCACGCGATCGATGTCGTGGGTGGTGCGCCCCACCAGGTCACCGGTCCCCGCACTCTCCACGGTGGACAGCGGCAGGTGGGTGACGGTGCGGACCAGGTCCTCGCGCAGCTGCGCGAAGACCTTCTCCCCCAGCACGCGGGCCCGGTACTCGGCGAAGTAGCTGAGCACGGCCCCCACCACCACGGCCCCGATGGCCGCGAGCATCACGGTGCGCACCCAGTCGAGGCTGGTGCCCTGCTGGATGCGGTCCACCGCGTGCCCCATGGCCCAGGGCAGGGCGATCGCGGCGAGCGCGGACCCCAGTTGGAGGACCAGGACGACGGCGATCTCGCTGCGGTGGGCAGCCAGCAGCCCACCCACGCGGTGGCGCACCACGGCGCCGTTGGCGATCGGCAGCTTCATTCCTGCTCACCTGCTTCCCTGTTGACCACGGCCCGGTACTCCAGTGCCGGACCATCACCCTGCTCCGCTGCGCGGCGCAGCGAGTCGTGCGTGCCCCGGGTGATCTCCGTCCCCTCGGGGGAGACGAGGACGACCTCGTCGCAGTGCTCCAGGACCAGCGTCGAGGCGGAGACGACCACGGTCGTGCGTCCCCGACGCTCGCTCGCCAGGCGCTGGGCGATGCGTGCCTCCGTGTGGGAGTCCACCGCGGAGGTGGGCTCCACGAGCACCAGTACGGGTGCCTCGGAGTGTACGGCGCGTGCCAGTGCCACGCGCTGGCGCTGGCCCCCGGAGAGGTTGCGTCCCTTCTCCGCCAGTTCCCCGTCGAGTCCCCCCTGCAGGGAGGAGACGACGTCGTGGGCGTCGGCCACGTGCAGGGCCCGGCGTACCTGCGGGTCGTCCGCGCCGTGCTCGGGCCGGAAGAGGACGCCCTCGCGACGTGTGGAGGCCTCGATGACCTCGCGGTGGATCAGCTCGGTGACACCGCGGGCACGCCGTGGCTCGGCATCGGGTCCGTCGACCTCCTCGCGCAGCGAGCCCGCGAAGAGCTGGGCCTCCGCCTCGGAGAGGAAGACGGCGCGACGGACCTCGTCCACGGGTACCTCACGCAGGTCGGTACCGTCGGCGTCGACCTCCAGGGTGGGGTCCTCCGTGTCCTCGACCCGTCCCAGACGCCGCGCGATGGCCGCCGTCACGTCCGGGTCCTGGCTGACCAGGGCCGTCATGCGGTGGGGGTGGATGGCGACACCGCTGCGGTGGTCGAACAGGGTCGCGTCGGACCAGTCGACCCCGTCGCCGGGCCGCCCCGTCGGACGGGCCACCGCGCCGCCCTCGTCGCCGGAGGTGTCCACGGGGGTGCCTGCGGAGGCCCCCGGGACGTGGGAGTCGTCGACCAGCGGGTCGATCCCGAGGACGCGGGTCATCTTCTTCACGCCCACCCAGGCGCGCGTGTACTGCTGGATCGAGTTCGACGCCACGGAGATCGGGTTGCGCAGGAAGGACGTGTACCCGAAGAAGGCGACCAACTGGCCCACCGTGATGCGCCCGTCGAAGGTGAGCAGCGCGCCGTAGCCGACCACCAGCGCCGTGAATACCAGGGGCGCGGAGGAGCGCAGCATGGACAGCATCGCGGAGCTCGAGGCCACGCGGATCCCGGCGTCGCGCACCCGCGCGGACTGGGTGACGTAGTTCGCGTTGTAGACGTCCTCCCCGCCGATGCCACGCAGGACCCGCAGGCCCGCCACCGCGTCGGTGGAGATGGTGGTGAGCTTGCCCTGTTCCTCGCGCGCCACCGCCTGCTTGGCCTGGAGGGGCTTGATGAGCAGCGTCATCAGGGCGATGACGATCGGCAGCCCGATGAGGACCAGCAGCCCCAGCGGCACCGAGACGCGCAGCATGATGACCGCGACGACCGCCGTGGAGACGATGGCGGCGACGATCTCGGGGAACCACGCGAACGCGCCCCCGACGTAGTCCGCGTCGGTCATCAGGACGGTGACGACGTCACCGGCGGGCATCTCCTTCTTCACCGCGCGTCCCGAGCGGGCCACGCGGTGGCCGACATTGCGCGCCGCACCCATGGCGGAACCCATCCACAGGCCGATCTCGGTCATCTGGTTGATGCCGTTGGTGATCGCCATGAGCGCCACCATCGCGACGAAGACCAGTGAGGGAACCAGCAGATGCCTCCCGAAGCCGAGGTCGAGGCCGGCATCGAGCAGGCTGCCCATGGCCCAGGGGATCAGGGCGGAGGTCACGTAGTTGACGGTGGTGAGGACCACCGCGAGCAGCAGCACCGGCCACACGCCGCGCACCAGTGCCCACAGGAAGGGCCCGTTGGCGGCCGGGAGGGGCGCTGCGGGACCCTGGGGGGCGCGCCAGGGGCCCCACCAGTGACGGGGGGTGAGCCCGAGGTCGGGCAGGTCGGTCCCGACCTCGTCCGCACGCTGGCGGAGGAAGTCGCGGACCTCGGGATCAGGGACGGCGGTGGACGCGGACGCGCCGGCGCGTCGACGCAGGAAGGACATGGAACCTCACTGGATGAAGGACAGACAGGATGGTGTGGGGGTGGTCTCGACCCGGATGCGGGGAGACGCTCACCTGGCGGGGTGCACGACAGTGATCCCCGTAGGTCGGGAATACTCAGCACTCACGATCTGGAACATGTCGGCACCCCCTTCATCAGTGCAGTCCGAACATGGTCGTGACCCTACCAGTGTGCGCGCAGAGGACTCAAGTCGGCGCACGGGATCCTGGCGCATAGGATCCTGCCATGGCGCGAATCCTCGTGACCGGCATGTCGGGGGCCGGCAAGTCGACGCTCCTGGCGGAGCTCGCCCGCCGCGGGCGCTGCACCGTCGACACGGACCATGACGACTGGACGCTGCCCGACGGCCTCTGGGACGAGGCGCGGATGGGTGAGCTCCTCACTCACCACGACGATCTCGTCGTCTCGGGGACGGTCGAGAACCAGGGCCGCTTCTACCCGCGGTTCGACCATGTGGTGCTGCTGAGTGCACCCCTCGACGTCCTGCTGGAGCGCGTCGCGACACGCACGGGCAATCCCTACGGACGCGCGCCGCATGAACGCGCGGAGATCCGCCGCCACACCGCGGAGGTCGAGCCCCTGCTGCGTCGGGGCGCGGACGTCGAGCTGGACGGGTGCCGTCCCGTCACCGAGTTGGCCGACAGCATCGAGGGGCTGGACTGAGTCGGGAGTGGAGTCAGCGGGGACGCGCAGAACATGGCCCCGACCCCAGCCGGGAGCCACCCAGGATCAGAGAACCTGTCCTGCAGGGGAACACACAGGAGATCTGCCCGGCCGCACAGTCAGTCGGTGGGCCGACGTCTCATCCGCTTGACGTCGGCGCGGCGCTTCTTCGCTCCGAGCCGACGTTCCTTCGATCCTCGTGTCGGTCTGGTCGCACGCCTCTTGCGGGGAGGTGGAGCCAAGGCCTGGGCGAGGAGGTCTGCGAGCCTGGCGCGCGCGGCCTCCCGGTTGTGGAGGTGGGCGCGGTGCTCGGAGGCCACCACGGTGACCACCCCGTTCACCAGGCGGGCATCGAGGCGCTCCAGGAGGCGTGAGCGCTGCGACTCGCTGAGGACATGGGAGGACGCGATGTCCCAGATGAGTTCCACGCGGGAGTCGGTGGTGTTGACTCCCTGGCCTCCGGGACCCGAGGACCGCGAGAACCGCCACGACAGCTCCGCCGCGGGCACGGTCAGTGCAGCGGTGACCCGCAGGTCTGCGGTGGGGGCGTCGGACATGGGTCCATCATGCCCGAGTGGTGCTGGCGGTTCCCGGAGCCGGATGCTCCTGGCGCTACGCGTCACCCCCGTGAGCACGCACGTGCTGCGACACGTGCGAGAGTGCGAGGGCGAGACACAGGGCCCCGACCAGCAGGGTCGCGCCGATCGAGTGCGCTCCCGCCAGGGGGAACTGCCACCAGCTCTCCGGCCCTCCCGCCGCGAGACTGATGAAGAGGTGGAGGACGGGCGCAACGGCACCCACCCGGCGCCCGGCGAGGCGGGAGGCGAGGACCCCCAGGGCTCCGAGTCCGACCAGGGTCCTGGCCGTCTCCAGACCCACGCCCCCGACCAGAGGGATCATCAGGGCGCCTGCCGCGGCCGAGATCGCCGCGATGAGTGCGAACGCCGTGAGGTCGTAGCGCCACATGCGACGCACGGCCGTCACCTCCTGGTGCGCGGTCGCCCCCATGCGGGTGGCCATCACCTCGACCAGGGGCAGTGGCCCGAGTGCGGCGATCGGCAGGTTCGCCCCGATGGGAGACAGTCCCGGTACCTGCACGCGCGCGGAGCGGACGACGAGTACCAGGAGGAAGCAACCGGTCAGCAGGACCAGCTGCAGCCACATTCCTCGGGTGCGCCACCACCACAAATGGGTCACGGCGCGCCGGACACCGTGGCCGAAGCAGAGCATGCCGCCTGCATGCGTGTGATCGCAGTGGCGACCCACGTGGCCTGCTGGTCGGTCGGGAGGCCAGCCAGGGCGCGGGCAGCGGCCGACACGGTGGGGTCCTCTCCCGTCGGCTCGGTGGGGAGCCCGACTGCGGTCGCCAGCCAGTCGGCGGCCACGAAGTGGTCCGGCCACGCATCCTGGACCTCGGGGCTGTCGCAGTCCTGGAGCAGACCCTCCCCCACCCAGGTGTTCGCCAGACCGGACACGGCCGAGTTGAGGGCGAGGTCCCTGTCCTCCGTCGCCCCGGCGGATGCGACGATCCTCCAGAGGGTCCCGTCACGGGAGGACTCGGAGGCCGTGTCCGGAACCCGGTAGCCCACCGCAGCGAGCCGGTTCCTGGCGGTCAGAACCGCCTCCTGCATGGCGGGGAGGTCTTGTGCGTGCTCCGGCCACACGCACACCCTGACCTCGCTGTCCGTCGAGCACACAGTTGCGCCCGTCCGGGCGACCACCGGGTAGTTCCCGTAGTCCTGGACCATCGCGACAGCAACTCCCAGACCCACCCCCGCACACAGCACCCCTGTGACGAGGGCGCCCACCGCCACCACGGTCGGGGCCCGATGCCACAGGGCGATCCGGGACGCGGCGAGGGTGACGGCCCAAGCTCCCAGACCCACAGCGACCAGGCCCGGAGCCAGCGCCGCTGGCAGGGTGACCTGTGAACCTGCGTCGCAGCACCCGCCCTCGTACCCGTTGAGGTGTCGCAGCCAGAAGGGCTGGAAGGACTGGGGCATCGCGAACCAGCACCACGTGCCGATCATGACCACCGGCGGTGCGAGTCGGGCCGGAAGGACCAGCGACAGAGCACCCCCGACCAGGACGGAGGCGGCGACGATGAGCGGTGCCACTGCCAGGATCACGAGGTCGACCCCGGTGGGTCCCCCGACTGCCCGGGGAAGGACGAGGACCCAGGACAGGGCCAGACCGAGCAGACCACTGACCAACGCCGACACGAGGCTGCGGCCCATGATCGCGGTGGCAGGGCGCGTGGAGGGATGTCGGAGCACACCTGCCACCCGCAGCGTCGCGATGTCCCATGCGGCGACCGCCGCAGCCAGCGGGCACACCAGCCAGATCGTCGAGTTGGCGGTCTCGGCAACCGAGTTCCAGTAGCCCTCAGCGGCGGCGCGCAGCGTCTGGGGCTGGACCAGGACATCCAGGATGACCATGAGGAGGATGAGAGGGCCACCCACCAGGGCCATGCTCCTGCGCTCCGGCCCCCACCACCTCGCCCTGATCCTGCTCACGATCCCTCCAGGAGACGCGTGAAGGCCACGTCACCGCGCTCGCCCTGTCCTCCTGTAGGCGGAGCCAGGTCGACGAACGCCTCCGTACTGCCCTGCCACAGCACCGCGCCCCGGTGCAGCACGACCACATGGTCGAAGGCCCCTCCGATCACGTCCGCAGTGACGTGGGTGGACACCACCAGATTGACCTCATCGCGCAGTTCCCGGAAGAGGTCGCGGACCGAGGACCTCTGGAGCGGGTCGAGACCCGCCGCAGGCTCGTCGAGCAGCAGCCAGTCGGAGCCGTGGATGAGGGCCTGGGCAATCCCGAGTCTGCGCAGTTGCCCACCGGACAGCTCGGACGCCCTGGTCCCCTCCTGCTCCTGGAGGGACACCCTGCCCAGGGCGCGCGGGGCATCCTCCCACGCCTGCGTCCTGTCCATCCCTGCCAGCCATCCGGCATAGGCCACCGACTCACGCGCACTGAACCGCCCGATCGGGCGGATCACCTGCGGCATCCAACCGAGCCGACGTCGGTACGCTGCCATCGTGTGACCGTGGGCACGATCGCCACCCACGGACACCACGCCCGACTGTGGTACCAGCAGGGTCGCAGCGACACCCATGAGCGTCGACTTCCCCGCGCCGTTCACGCCGAGCAGCGCCGTGGACCCGCACGGGAACCCGACAGACAGATCCGCCAGGACACGGAGCCCGCGGCGTCGGTAGGAGAACGAGACCTTTGACAGCACCAGGTCATCGCCGACGCTGCGTCCTGTCCCGGCTGCCCCGGTGGTCGGGGCGCTCACCACGTCATCCTCACAGTGCCGACACCCATCTGCTGTGACCCTTCGGAGCCTCTGGTGCCTTCGTGGATACGAACCTCACTCCCCGAGGAGAAGCTGGATGTTTCTCCAGTACAGAGGACCGATCCAACGGCTCACGGCAACGTCCACGCGAGTGCGCAGGTCCAACACGTGTCTCGACATCCACTGACGGAACTGTGACGCGCGCAGTGCCCGCTCTCTGCACGACCCTCATGGGGACGCTCCCACGAGGCTCCCGCCGAGCGGCGTCAACCCGTGTGCCGCACCGGGCCCGCTCCGATGGCCAGCGCCCGGACGGCCACCTCCGCGCGGGACTGGCAGCCGGTGCGCCGGAGGATGTCCGAGACGTAGGCTTGGGCGGTCTTCTCGCGCAGGCCCAGGGTCTTCGCGATGGTGCGATTGGACGCCGCGCGGGTGAGCAGACCCAGCACCTCCCGGAGTTGCGTGGGCAGTGCGTCGATGGCGGCGACGAACTCCGGGTCCTCCTCGCGTTGGATGACCCGTGAACGGTAGGACTCCGCGAGCATGGCCGTGGGGCGAGGACCCATGACGGTCTCACCGGCCACTGCCGCGTGCAGCAGGCGGGCGAGGCTGGCGATGGGGAGGTCCTTGGTGAGGAACCCGTTCGCCCCTGCCGCCAACGCCCGATCCAGGAAGTCGTCCTGGGCGAAGGAGGTGAGCATGACGACCGTGACGTCGGGGTGGCGTGCCACGATCCTGCGTGTGGTGTCGATGCCGTCGAGGACGGGCATGTCGACGTCGAGCAGCGCGACGTCCACGCAGCGCTCCTCCAGCACACCCAGTGCCGCGGCGCCATCCGGGACGGAGTCGACCAGGTCGATGTCCTCCCGGCTCCCCAGCAGCGAGGCGAGCGACTCCCGCAGCGCCGGATCGTCATCTGCCAGCAGCAACCTCAGCGGGTCCATGCGCGACGACACCTCCCTCCGCCTCAGAGGTCTCTCGCCCGGTGGGCTCCTGCACCATCGGACGTCCGGGCAGCTCCACCGTGAGCAGCCACGTGCCACCGGCGCAGCCGTAGCGTGCGGTCCCACCCTCCCGGGCAGCCCTCTCCGCCAGGGAGACCAGGCCGAAGCCACCGGACAGTGCCCCGTCCGCATCGCATGCTGCCGGGTCGACGTCATTGGCCATCGCCAGGGAGATCCCACCTCCGGGCAGTGTCTCCACCGTGAGGTTCACCGTCGATCCGGAGGGCGCGTACTTGAGGACGTTGGTGGCCCCCCTTCACGCAGGGCGAGGGCGAGGACGGAGCGCTGTCCGGACGTGCACGCGACATCGACGCCATCGGCCACGTCGGCATTCACCGTGATGTGGCGACCCGCGAGCATGGTCCGGCACTTCCCGAGGACCTCGGCCAGGGGATCCTGGGGATCGTTGCGCGTGACTCCGGCCTCATCCATGAGCACGCGCAGGTGCCACATGGCCTCCCGGCGCCGTGTCGCCCAGGGCTTCCAGCTCCGCGGCGGTATCGGGCTCCTGCGTGTGTTGGGCGATGGACTGGCTGGCGACGATGACCCTGACCAGGTCCGAGGCCACCGTGTCGTGGAGGGTGGCAGCGAGCTTGTGACGCACCGAGGTCTCGGCCTCCGACGCAGCCCGCTGCCTCTGCTCCTCCAACGCCTCGACGCGCACGTGGTTCCACCGCAACCCGGCGCCCGCAAGGATTGCGAAGCCCACGCCGAGGATCAGGCCGAGGAAGTCACCTGTCGGGGCATCGGACTGGAAGATCTCTGCGCCTTCAAGGGCGACGAGCATGATCGCTGCGGCGATGTACCAACGACGGGAGATCCAATCGGCGGCAACCACATAGATGCCGATGAACGGAACCGAGACGACGACGATCTCTGGGGGGAGCAAGATGCCTGTGAAGATGATGAGTGCGAAGATCGCCCCACCCACCGCAGGGAACCACCCGACCAAGGCGAGCGCCACGCAGCTGAGGACTGTCCAGACCCAGTTCCCGACCACGCCCGAGGAGAGTGCGCCGGAGAGAACTTGCAGGACAAGAACGACACCGGCACACACGACGATCGCCGTTCGCCGCGCGAGTCCCACGTCTACAGGACGTTGGTGGAACGCATCCGCATGCTTCATCTCACTTGCATCCCGGCCAAGAGGGGAAGGCCTTGCAGTACCAAGGCTCTCCGGAGGCCACTTCGACTGCTACAGCTCCCGAAGTCGCCAGACCGGATCTGTCGGAAGAAGCAAGTGAGTCCGCATGTGCAACCAGAGGAGCCGAGACGCAGAGAACCATGACCAGCGAGTACACCAATGACGACTGCCATCCAACCCGCATCTTGACGTCCCCTGCCTGAATTGTTCTGCGCATAGCTCGACTCCCAATAACCCCCCGGTCCCCACCGAGGCCAGCCCTGAGATGAAGTATCTCATCGAAGACCGTCCCGAAGACATGGACAAACATCAGTGTTCACCTTGAACGCAAGTGAGCTGCATCCTCGAGGTGCCCGGTGACGAGGCGTGAATCCCGGAAGTGCACTCGTAAGGACGGGCGGGTCCCAGTCATCCCGACGGGGCCGAGTGATTGTCTCGAATGAGAGGGATTGATCGACATGAACACGAAGAGGACACTTGCCACACTCGCAACCGTTGGAGTGTTGGCACTCCGGAACCTGTCAACCTGGGTGGGTCAGTGACTGTGCTGGATCGTTGAGTTGGTCGTCTCCTTGGGGGGTTGGTTGATCCACGCCGTCTCTGGCAGTGTCAGCGGGACGGGCGGGTGGTGGACGAAGCGCTCGGGGTGGGCGCCGTATGCGCGGGTCAGTGCCTACAGCCTGCCCCGCCCCAGCGGGCGCCGTCATCGTCGTACTCATCCTGGGGAACTCCTCCCCGCCCTCTACGACACCGATCCGGACTGTCCGGGTGTCTTACTCAAGGTTGGCACAGAGGGCCCCCGTCCCCGACCTGCCCCCCACAGACACACACCCACACAAGCAAGCATCCAGAAGCCAGTGCCCACCAGCTGCGCCTGCCGCCCAGACGCGAACACACGGACGCAGCCCACACCACACCTCACGGGTGCGGCGACGGCGCCGGGCTATCATGGTCCGGACAAGACAACATCGGTAGAGCGTGTGTGTCCCAGGCAGGGTGCGCAGCGTGATGTACCACCGGGCCTTTCCGGTGGGGTGGATGCGCGGTAGGCGCGGGAATTGGAGCACACCATGGCAGATGACAGGGATTCTCGGGGCGGGCACGGGGACTCGGGTTCAGGTCATCAGTGGCGGGAGTCGGGGGACAGGTCCTGGCGGGGACGTGACTCCGGCTCCCAGGGGCGTGATCGTGGAGGCGAGCGAGGTTCGCACGGTGGCCGCGACGACCGCCGTGGGAGTGAGCGTGGCTCGTACGGCAAGCGCGACGACACCCGCGGTGGGCATCGCTCCCACGCGGACCGTGACGACCGCCGGGGCGGGTACAGCAAGGACGACCGTGGTGAGCGTCGTTCCTACGGTGATCGGGATGACCGGCGCGGTGGTTACCGCAGGGACGACCGTGGCGAGCGCGGTTCCTATGGGGACCGTGACGACAATCGTGGTGAGCGTCGTTCCTACGGCGACCGTGACGACCGGCGCGGTGGGTACCGCAGGGACGACCGTGGTGAACGGCGCTCCTACGGGGACCGTGACGACCGTCGCTCCTACGGCAAGCGTGACGACAACCGTGGTGAGCGTCGTTCCTACGGGGACCGTGACGACCGCCGGGGCGGGTACAGCAGGGACGACCGTGGTGAGCGTCGTTCCTACGGGGACCGTGACGACCGCCGCTCCTACGGCAAGCGTGACGACAACCGTGGTGAGCGTCGTTCCTACGGGGATCGCGATGGCCGTCGCGGCGGCGAGCGGGGTTCCTACGGCAAGCGTGACGACAACCGCGGTGAGCGCCGTTCCTACGGGGACCGCGACGACCGTCGCGGCGGGTACCGCAGGGACGACCGTGGTGATCGGCGTTCCTCCGGCAACCGTGAGGACCGCCGGGGAGGACCCCGGCGGGACGAGCGCGGGGGCCAGCGGGGAGGGGCACGCCGGGACGACCGTCAGGAGCGGTACTCCAGCACGGATGAGTACGTGTCCCCGAATGCGGACGAGCCGACGATTCCTGCCGGCGTGTCGGCGGATGAACTCGACAAGGACGTCCTGCGTGCGCTCAACACCCTCTCCGGCCCGAACAGGGACATCGTCGCACGTCACCTCGTCATGGCCGGCCAGCTCATCGATCTCGACCCTGAGCGTGCCTACCAGCATGCCCAGGCTGCGTCCAACCGCGCAGGTCGCGTCGACATGGTGCGGGAGGCTGCCGCGCTGACGGCCTACGCCTCCGGACGGTACGAGGAGGCGCTGCGTGAGGTCCGGGCTGTGCGGCGGATGCGGGGGGACGACTCCCTGCGCGCCGTTGAGGCGGACTCGGAGCGCGGCCTCGGTCGCCCGGAGAAGGCCGTGGAGATCATCGACGCCACTGACACCAAGGGCATGGATCTGGCCGACCAGGTGGAGTTGGTCCTCGTCTCCTCCGGCGCACGCGCGGACCTCGGGCAGAACGAGGTCGGCCTCGTCCTCGTCGACGACGCACTGGCCGCGCTGCCGGAGGACGTGGACCCGGAGCTCGTCAGGCGCCTCATGAGCGTGAAGGCCGACCGCCTGCGCGAGCTGGGTCGGGACGACGAGGCAGACGAGGTCGTGGCGTCCATGCCCGAGGAGGTCGAGGACCCCGAGATCCTCGATGTCGAACTGATCGCGGACGCCGATGTCGACCGCAGGCCCACACCCCTGCGCGGTACGGACGCGCCGCTGGACCAGACCTTCGACGGGGTCCTCATGGACCTCGACGGTGTCGCCTACCACGGGGCGGACCCCGTGGAGCATGCCGCTGACTCGGTCGTCGCTGCGCGCGCGGCCGGGATGAGGACCGCATTCCTGACCAACAATGCCTCCCGCTCGCCGCGCAGTGTGGCGGAGCAGCTCAACGAGCTCGGGTTCCAGGTCGATCCGGGGATGATCATGACCTCCGCGATGGACGTCGTCGCCTACATGAAGGAGAACATCGAGGACGGGGCCCCGGTCCTGGTGGTGGGCGGCGAAGGGCTGCGCGACGCGGTCACCGCGGGCGGCTACACCGTCGTCGACTCCGCGGAGGAGTCCCCGGCGGCCGTGGTCCAGGGGTTCGACCCCGGCGTCGGTTGGGCCCAGCTGAGCGAGGCCGTGTACGCGATCCACGCGGGAGCGATGTTCTTCGCGACGAACCTGGACGCGACCCTGCCGACGGAACGTGGGTTCGCTCTCGGGAACGGCTCCCTCGTGCGCGCCGTGCAGAACGCGACCGACCGTCGTCCCATCGCCGCCGGCAAGCCGGAACCGGGTATCTACACCCGTGCTGCGGCGCTCGTGGGGGCGACGAACCCGGTCGCCGTCGGCGACCGGCTCGAGACGGACGTGGCCGGGGCGGTCATCGCAGGCATGCCCGCCATGCACGTGCTCACCGGCGTCCACCAGGCGCGGGACGTGATCACCGCCCGTCGCGGTCAACGCCCGGCCTTCCTCGCCCGCGACCTGCGTGGCCTCGTCGAGGAGCACCCGCGGCCGAAGCACCACCTGGACAACTCCTGGACCTGCGGGGTCTCCCAGGTGGCCCGGGTCCTGCGCAGCGGGACGCTGAGCCTCGACGATGTCGAGCTCTCGGGTCCCACCACCGTCACCCTGGACTCCTACCGGGCGCTGGCCGCCGCCGCGTGGGACGCAGCCGACGAAGGAACCCAGGTCGCCTGCCCGGAGATCGCCGTTGTCGACAATGACGATCCCGCGGGGATCGTCGAGGCTCCTGACCCCGGACCTGTCGAGGAATCGACTGACGTGCCGGACACCGGGGCGGCGGAGGGAGGCTCGGCGTTCACCGATGCGGACCTGGCGCTCGGCGCGGATGCCGAGGAGCTCGCCGATGCCGAGGACACGCCCGCATTCCTGCCGGGTGAGGAGGAGTTGGAGGCTCTCCTCGCCGACACGGACGGGGAAGCGACTACCGATGCCTCAGGATCCGAGGAAGTGGCCGGGCCGGGTGAGGACGGGGAGGAACGGTGACACCTGGAGCTCCCCTTCCCGTTCCGGACTCCTCGGCCCTCGCGTCCCAGCTCCAGGCCGTGGATGCGCGACTGGAGGGTTTCGAGGAACTGCCCCTCGACCTCCAGGTGCGCACGCTCGCCGCAGTCGAGGCCGACCTGCGCTCCGCCCTCGAGACCGCGAGGAGTTGAGGTGAGGCTGCGGCGCATCGACTCCGAGCTTGTCCGTCGCGGCCTCACCCGTTCCCGCACGCAGGCCAGGGAGCTCATCGAGGCCGGGCGGGTCCGACTGGACGGGGAAGTCGTCACGAAGCCTGCCCGTCAGATGGACCCCGCCCAGGCGATCGTCCTGGAGGAGCAGCCCGAGGACGAGTACGTCTCCCGCGGTGCGCGGAAGCTCGCCGGCGCACTGGACGCACTGGGCGACTCCGCACCCCTCATCCGGGGAAGGCGCTGTCTGGATGCCGGCGCCTCCACGGGCGGTTTCACGGACGTGCTCCTGCGGCGAGGTGCGGCCACCGTGGTGGCCGTTGACGTCGGCTACGGGCAGCTCGCGTGGAGCCTGCGTTCCGATCCACGCGTCGAGGTGCACGACCGCACCAATGTGCGCACCCTGGAACCACAGGACGTCGCCCCCGCCCCCGAGCTGGTCGTCGGGGACCTGTCCTTCATCTCGCTGTCACTGGTGCTGCCGCCCCTGGTACGCGTGGCCCGCCCGGAGGCGGACTTCCTGCTGATGGTCAAGCCGCAGTTCGAGATCGGGCGTGATCGTCTCGGCCACGGAGGCGTCGTGCGCGACCCCGCCCAGCACGTCGAGACCGTCGAGACGGTGGCGCGCACCGCCCTCGACCTCGGATTGGACATCCATGCCGTGGAGGCCTCCCCCCTGCCCGGACCGGCAGGCAACGTAGAGTACTTCCTGGCGATGAGGGCGGGCCATCCGGACCGCATCGCCCCCGGGGACCTGCACGGGAGGATCGTCGACGCGGTGCGCAGGGGCCCGGCACCGGACACCAGGAAGGCCACACCATGAGCGAACGCATCATGCTCGTGCGTCACGTCAACCGACCCGCGGCGATCGCCGCTGCAGAGGTCGCCCGACGCGAGATCGAGGCACGTGGCCTGGAAGTCGTCCTCGACGAGGCCGACGCCGGTCGCATCGACCTGGTGCTCGCCCTGGGCGGGGATGGCACCATCCTCGCCGCCGCGGAGCACGCGCGCCGCCATGACGTGCCCCTCCTCGGCGTCAACATGGGACACATGGGCTTCCTCGCCGAGGTCTCCGCCGACGGCATCCCCGCCGTCGTCGAGCGCATCGCCCGCCACGACTTCCACGTCGAGAGCCGCATGACCCTGGACGTCACCATGCGCTTCCCGGACGGGACCGAGGTCAGCGACTGGGCACTCAACGAGGCCGTCATCATGCACACCAACGTCGCCCACCCCGTCCACCTCGCACTCGTCGTCGACGGCCAGGACGTCTCGACCTACGGCGCCGACGGGATCATCCTCGCCACCCCCACCGGCTCGACGGCCTACTCCTTCTCCGCCGGTGGACCTGTGGTCTGGCCCGACACCGAGGCCATCGTCATGGCGCCACTGGCAGCCCACGGACTCTTCACCCGCCCACTGGTGGTGGGCCCCTCCTCGGTGCTGGAGGTCGTGGTCCTGGACAACCTCTGGACGGCGCCCGAGGTCTGGTGCGACGGCCTGCGTCGGACCACCGCACCGAACGGCACCTCCGTCGTCGCCCGGGTGGGACGTCACCCGCTCAGGCTCGCGCGTCTCGACGACACACCCTTCGCGACACGCCTCGTCCGCAAGTTCGACCTCCCCGTACGTGGATGGCGCAGCCGCTCCGCCGGCACCGCGGGGTCCCCGGAATGATCGAGACGCTGCGCATCCGCTCGCTGGGGGTGATCGCGGCGGCGGACCTGGAGTTCGGCCACGGCCTCACCGTCCTCACCGGGGAGACCGGCGCCGGCAAGACCATGGTGCTCACCTCTCTCCAACTCCTCCTCGGTGGCCGGGCGGACCCTGCCGTGGTGCGCACGGGCGCCGAGCGCGCCGAGGTCGACGGCGTGTTCGAGGTCGGAGGTGCGGCGGCCTCCACTGCGGAGGAACTCGGCATCGAAGTCGAGGACGGGGAGCTCATCGTCTCGCGCACCGTGGCCCAGCGCGGGCGGTCCCGGGCCCGTCTCGGCGGCAGGCCCGTCCCGGTCTCCACCCTGGCGGAGCTGGGCGAGGAGCTCGTCACGATCCACGGACAGTCCGACCAGATGCGCCTGCGCCGTTCCTCCGCCCAGCGTGAGGTCCTCGACGCCTTCGGGGGGCCCGACCACACCGCCCTCGTGGACTCCTACTCGAGTGCCTGGGACGCCGCCGTGGAGGCCAGGCGGCGGCGGGACGTCGCCAGGGAGTCCGCACAGGTCCGCGAGGCGGAGATCCGTTCCCTGGAGGAGGCCACGCAGGCGATCGCTGCCCTCGACGTCCACGAGGGCGAGGACGACGAACTGCGCGCCGAGACGGAACGCCTGACCAATGTGGAGGACCTGCGCCTCGCGGTGGGACGCGCCCGCTCAGCACTGCTCGGTGCGGAGGACGCCCCCGGTGCCCTCGATCTCGTGCGTGGCGCCCAGGACGCCCTGCGTGACGGGAGCAGCTTCGACCAGGACCTCGGGGGACCAGCGGCCCGTCTCGGCAGCTGCCTGCTGGAGCTGGACTCCCTCTGTGACGACCTGGGGGCCTACGAGGGCGGGCTCGCCACGGATCCGGAACGTCTGGCCGCTGCGCACGAACGCCGTGCCGCGCTCAAGGAGCTCCTGGTCGGACGTGCGGTCGACGCCACGGGGCTGCTCGCCTGGCAGGCTGCTGCCCGGGACCGGCTCCAGGAACTGACGGCACCGGCTGCGGACCCCGAGGCCCTGGAACAGCAGCTCCACGAGGCCCAGGAACGGGTGCTCGCCGCAGGTGCGCAGCTCACGGCCTCCCGGGATGCACTCGCCCGCGAGCTCTCCCGTGCCGTCGACGTCGAACTGCGCGGCCTGGCCATGAGGGGCGCACACCTGGGGATCCGCCTCGCTGCGCACAAACCCGGACCCCACGGGCGTGAGGACGTCGAGTTCCTGCTGCGTCCGCATCCCGATGCTCCTGAACGGCCACTCGGCCAGGGAGCCTCGGGCGGGGAGCTCTCCCGCGTCATGCTCGCGCTGGAGGTCGTCACCGGGGCCCGGGCGGACTCGCGCACCTTCGTCTTCGACGAGGTCGACGCGGGCATCGGTGGGAGGACCGCGACCGAGGTCGGGTCGAGGCTGGCTCGTCTGGCACGCTCCCACCAGGTGGTCGTCGTCACCCACCTGCCGCAGGTGGCCGCCTTCGCGGATGTCCACCTGGTGGTGGACAAGGAGGGGGCCACCACCACGGTGCGTCCCGTCCGGGACGCGTCCCGGGTCCTCGAACTCGCGCGCATGATGGGCGGTGACCCCGGTTCCGAAGCGGCGCGCCGCCACGCCCTCGAGCTCCTCGACGGTGCGGGCGTGCAACAATCGGAATCGTGACCTCCTCCGACCGACCCACCCAGGCTCCACCCCCACCGGAACCGGACGTCAGCGCCCGCGTGCGCGTCGACGAACGCGCGAGGAAGCTCGCCACGCGGTTGGAGGCCGGCGAGGTCGCAGTCATCGACCAGCCCGACCTGGACCGCGTGACGGCCCAGCAGCTGGTGGCCGCGCGCCCCTCAGCCGTCCTGAACGCCGCTCCCTCGACCACCGGGCGCTATCCCAACCTGGGACCCGGCGTCCTGCTCGACGCCGGGATCATCCTGGTGGACGATCTCGGTGCGGATGTCATGGCCCTGCGGGAGGGCGACACCGTGGAGGTGTCCGGTGGCACGGTGTTCCGGAAGGGCGAGTTGGTCGCCACGGGCCGACGTCGTACTGCCGAGGACGACCACCGTGCAGTGGAGGAGGCCCGCACGGGCGTCTCCGCCCAGGTCGAGGCGTTCGCCGTGGCGGTGGGGGAGTACCTGGAGCGGGACTCCGGCACGCTCGTCGAGGGCGAAGGACTTCCCGACCTGCGCACACGGATCGCGGGGCGCCCCGTCGTGGTGGTGATGGCGGATCCCGACACCCCCCGCCAACTGCGTGCCCTGCGGTCCTGGATGCGCGACGTCGACCCCGTGGTCATCGGTGTCGATGCCGGGGCGGACGTGGCCACGGAGAACCGCACCAGGCCCGACCTGGTCGTCGGTGACCTGGACACCGTCTCGGAGGCGGCCCTCACGGGAGGCGCGGAGCTCGTCCTCCACGAGGCCCATGACGGCACGGCGGGGGGGCGCGACCGTCTCGACCGCAAGGGTCTGGCCCATGTCTCCTTCATGACCTCCGGCAGTTCGGAGGACGCCGCAGTCCTCCTCGCCCATCTCGCCGGTGCCTCGGTGATCGTCACCGTCGGGTCCCACGGGGGGCTGGACGACTTCCTGGACCGGGGCCGCGCAGGAATGGCCGCCGGGTTCCTCACCCGGCTGCGCGCGGAGGACCGCCTGGTCTCCGCCGACGCGGTGGCCGCCATCCATCGTCCCCGCGTGCGCACCGGCTTGCTGGTGCTGTTGGCGCTCGTGCTGCTCGCGGCACTGGGGGCTGCCCTCTGGTCCACGCCCTGGGGTCACGACCTGCTCACTCCGGTCACCACCCTGTTCACCGACTTCGTCAATTGGATCCGCTCCTCGTCGGGCGGGAACGCAGGCTGAGAGGTACCCATGGTCAACTTCCGTTACCACCTGGTGTCATTGATCGCGGTCTTCGCCGCCCTGGCCATCGGTGTCGTCCTGGGTGCCGGCCCACTCCAGGCACGTCTGGGTGACGCGTTCTCGTCCTCCGACTCCGGGGGAGGGACCCAGGACCAGTCGGAGCAGCTCGCGAGCGCCAAGCGTGATCTCGCTGCACAGGACGACATGGTCCAGGCGGTGGCTGACCGGGTGCTCCCCTCCACCCTGGAGGGTGTGGCGACCGTGACCGTGGCGCTTCCCGGCGCTGACACCGCCGACGTCAAGTCCGTGGGGGAGGACCTCGCAGCCGCGGGCGCCGACCTGGTCGGCGCCGTGTCCCTGACCGAGAACTGGCAGTCCCAGGACATGTCCCAGTACCGGGACACGCTGGCCACACCGATCGCCTCCCACCTGAGTTCACCACCGCCGACGGATGCCACCTCGGATGCCGTCATCGGCTACGCCCTCGTCGACGTCCTGACGTCCACGGGCTCGGAACAGGACCTGCTCTCCGACATGCTCACCGACGCCACCACGCCGATCCTCAGCGTCGACCAGGATCCCCAGGGCAAGGCTCAGGCCATCGTCGTGGTCGGTCCGCGGGACGCGGGGACCAGCACCGACGGGGACACCACCCAGAGCGGTGCCGCGAACCCTTCCGTCTCCGCATGGGCCGGACTGGCACGTGCAGTGGCCAGCGCGCCCGCAGGGGGAGTGGTCCTCGGCGACGCCTCCCGACCTGACTCGATGCTCTCCCAGGTGCGCACCCAGGGGGTGTCCGTGACCACCGTGGATCCCGTCGGGACCCGGATGGGCAGCCTCTCCGCGGTCCTGGCGCTGCGCGACGCGGGGTCCGGGCAGCGCTCCTTCGGCGTGGGTGAAGGAGCCGAGGACGTGCTTCCCCCCTTCCCCGACAGCGACGAATGACCGGTCGCCCCGCTCCGGTGGGGCGCGCGCCCCGCGTGCGTGCAGCGCCCGGACGCGGGGCGGGGGCGGGGTCCCGGGCTGATAGGGTGAAGTTCCATGGTGAACTTTGATTCGCGCACCACGGGTGCGGAACAGTCGATCCCCAAGCACATCTTCGTCACCGGTGGTGTCGTGTCCTCCCTCGGCAAGGGACTGACCGCCTCCTCACTCGGAATGCTCCTGAGGGCCCGCGGCCTGAAGGTCGTCATGCAGAAGCTCGATCCCTACATCAACGTGGACCCGGGCACCATGAACCCCTTCCAGCACGGTGAGGTCTTCGTCACGGAGGACGGCACCGAGACGGACCTGGACATCGGCCACTACGAGCGTTTCCTCGACGTCTTCCTGTCGGGGGCCGCCAATGCGACCACCGGGCAGGTCTACTCCACCGTCCTCGCCAAGGAGCGCCGCGGGGAGTACCTGGGTGACACCGTCCAGGTGATTCCCCACATCACCAACGAGATCATGCGGCGCATGCGTGCCCAGGCGGACCCCACCGACGGGTCGACCCCGCCCGACGTCATCATCACCGAGATCGGCGGTACGGTCGGCGACATCGAGTCCACGCCCTTCCTGGAGGCGGCACGTCAGGTCCGCCAGCAGATCGGACGGGAGAACTGCTGCTTCGTGCACGTCTCCCTGCTGCCCTACCTCGCTGCCGCGGGCGAGCTCAAGACCAAGCCCACGCAGCACTCGGTGGCCTCGCTGCGTTCCATCGGCATCCAGCCCGATGCGCTGGTGCTGCGCAGTGAGCACGAGGTGCCCGAGCCGGTCAAGAAGAAGGTCGCCCTCATGTGCGACGTCGACCGGGAGGCCGTCGTCGTCTGCCGTGACGCGAGCTCCATCTACGAGATCCCCCGTGTGCTCCACGCCGAGGGCCTGGACGCCTTCCTGGTGCGCCGACTCTCCGTCCCCTTCCACGACGTCGACTGGACCCGTTGGGACGGACTGCTGGAGCGCGTGCGCGAGCCACGCAGCGAGGTCGAGGTCGCGCTGGTCGGCAAGTACATCGACCTGCACGATGCCTACCTCTCCGTCTCCGAGGCGCTCAAGGCCGGGGGCTTCGCCCACCGCGCCCGGGTGAAGATCCGGTGGGTGCCCGCCGACACCTGCGAGACCCAGGACGGTGCGGGCCGGGCACTGGGCGGGGTTGACGCCATCCTGGTCCCCGGGGGCTTCGGGGTGCGTGGCATCGAGGGGAAGGTCGGTGCGCTGCGCTGGGCGCGGGAGAACCGCGTGCCCACCCTGGGCATCTGCCTGGGCCTGCAGTGCATGGTCATCGAGGCCGCCCGGGACCTGGTCGGCCTCCCGGACGCCTCCTCGACCGAGTTCAACCCGACCACCTCAGACCCGGTCGTCGCCACGATGGACTCCCAGCGCCAGATCATCGCCGGCAAGGGCGACCTGGGCGGCACCATGCGTCTGGGCGCCTACCCCGCGGTCCTGACCGAAGGATCAGTCGTGGCCGAGGCCTACGGCACCACCGAGGTCTCGGAGCGCCACCGCCACCGCTTCGAGGTGAACCAGGCCTATGCCGGCGCCCTGGAAGACGTCGGGATGCACGTGAGTGGGACCTCGCCCGACGGGAGCCTCGTCGAGTTCGTCGAGCTGGACCGCTCCCTGCACCCCTACTACGTGGCCACGCAGGCCCACCCGGAGTTCAAGTCGCGTCCCACCCGGCCCCACCCACTCTTCGCGGGTCTGGTCGGGGCGGCCCTGGCCATCCAGGCCGAGCGTCTCGCCGCGGGTCTCGCCCTGCGTGGCGAGGGTGCGGAGGAGGAGGGACCCGAGGTCCGCTTCACGGAGGCAGACGCAGAATGATGACACGCAGGCAGGTGGACCCGTCCGAGATCGTGGACCGCAGGTCCCCACGCGAGGTCCTCTCCCACGAGCACATCTGGCAGGGACGGGTCTTCGGCCTCGACGAGGACGTCGTCCGGGTGGTCGACGGACAGCCCGCCGTCGTCCGCCAGTACCTCGCCCACCCCGGAGCGGTCGGCATCGTGGCCCTGCGGGGGGAGCCGGGGGCCGAGGAGGTGCTGCTGGAGCGCCAGTACCGTCACCCCGTCGGTGCGGAACTGTGGGAGATCCCGGCGGGTCTGCTCGACATCGCGGGTGAGGACCACCTGGTGGCCGCCCAGCGGGAGCTGCGCGAGGAGACGGACCTGGAGGCGGAGCGTTGGGACGTCCTCGTCGACTACTTCACCTCCCCCGGGGGTTCGTCGGAGTCGATCAGGATCTACCTCGCCCGGGACGTGCACGCCGTCCCCACACCCTTCCCACGCGAGGCGGAGGAGGCGGACATGTTGGAGACCTGGGTCGACCTGGACCGCGCGGTGGAGGCAGTCCTGGCGGGGCGCCTCCACAACCCCTCCGCGGTCGCGGGGATCCTGGCGACCGCCGCGGCGCGTGCCCGGGACTGGGAACCCCTGCGTCCCCTCGACGCCCCCTGGCTGCGCTGAGCCAGCTGTCCGGCGATATCCCCACACCTGCGGGAGTGCGAGGTGGGACACCTCTGCATTTCGGAAAGCCCGCTGTTGCCAAAAGGTCGTAGACTGTTGGCTGACAACGAGTCGGACGAGACCGGAGGGGGTGCCATGGGGGAGAACGTCGATGTCGGCACCCGTACCCAGGTGCTCGACCTCATCGTGGAGAAGGGGCCGGTGACTGCCAGCGTCATCGCCCGGCAGCTCGGGTTGACGACTGCGGCAGTGCGTCGCCACATCACCTCCCTGGAGGAGTCCGGGGAGATCATCGAGCACGAGCCGGGACTGATCGGCAAACGCGGTCGCGGGCGTCCCGCCCGCCACTACGTCGCGGGGCAGGGAGCCCACCAGCTGCTGCCGGAGGGGTACTCCGAACTCGCCATCAAGGCGCTGGGCTACCTCGGTCAGGTCGGTGGAGGCGCAGCCGTGGAGTCCTTCGCGGCCGCGCGCTCCCGTGAGATCGAACGCCGCTATGCTCCTGTCGTGCGCGAGGCGGGGACGGACCTGCGGGTCCGCGCCCAGGCCCTGGCAGATGCCCTCACCCAGGACGGGTACTCCGCCACGGTGCGCGACATCGGGGGAGGGAAGATCGCGATCCAGCTGTGCCAGGGACACTGTCCCGTGCAGCAGGTCGCGGAGGACTTCCCCCAGTTGTGCGATGCGGAGACCCAGGCCTTCTCCAGACTCCTCGGAGTCCACGTCCAGAGGCTCGCCACCCTCGCGGGTGGGGAGCACGTGTGCACGACCCACATCCCTGTGGGCGCGCCCGTCATCCGTCCGGCTGCGCGGGCCGCGCTGCGCAAGTAGTGTCCCGCGCCGAGCGCCCGAGTTCGGAGGAAAGGAAACCATGACCCAGTCACCGCCGGTGCCCACCACGGAGGACCGTCGACGAGCCGATGACGAGATCATCGAGTCGATCGGCGCCTACGAGTTCGGGTGGCACGACAACGACGACTACTCGCGGGACATCCCCACGGGGATCAACGAGGACGTCGTCCGCCAGATCTCCGCGCGCAAGCACGAGCCGGAGTGGATGCTGGCCCGTCGCCTGAAGGCGCTCGAGATCTTCGAGCGCAAGCCCATGCCGACCTGGGGTCCTGATCTCTCCGGCATCGACTTCGACGCCTTCAAGTACTACGTCAGCCCCACCGACCACCAGGTCAAGGACTGGCAGGACCTGCCCTCCGACATCCGTGAGACCTACGACCGCCTGGGGATCCCGGAGGCCGAGAAGAACCGCCTCGTGGCCGGCGTGGCCGCGCAGTACGAGTCCGAGGTCGTCTACCAGCAGATCCAGGAGGACCTGGAGCGCCAGGGTGTCGTCTTCCTCGACACCGACACCGGCCTCAAGGAGTACCCGGAGATCTTCGAGGAGTACTTCGGCAAGTCCGTGCCCGCCGGGGACAACAAGTTCGCCGCGCTGAACACCGCGGCCTGGTCGGGTGGCTCCTTCGTCTACGTCCCCAAGGGCGTCCACGTCGAGATCCCCCTGCAGGCGTACTTCCGGATCAACACCGAGGCCATGGGCCAGTTCGAGCGCACGCTGATCGTCGCCGACGAGGGTTCCTACGTCCACTACGTCGAGGGCTGCACCGCCCCGATCTACGACACGAACTCGCTGCACGCGGCGGTCGTGGAGATCTTCGTGCGCAAGGACGCCCGCGTGCGCTACACGACGATCCAGAACTGGTCGACCAACGTCCTCAACCTGGTGACCCAGCGCTCCATCGTGGAGGAGGGGGGCACCATGGAGTGGATCGACGGCAACATGGGCTCCGCCATCACCATGAAGTACCCCGCCTGCTACCTCATGGGTGACCACGCCCGCGGGGAGACCCTGTCCATCGGTTTCGCCGGCCCCGGCCAGCACCAGGACACGGGCGCCAAGATGGTGCACATGGCTCCGCACACCTCGTCCTCGATCGTCTCGAAGTCCGTGTCGCGCGGTGGTGGGCGCACCTCCTACCGAGGCCTGGTCCAGGTGAACACCCGTGCCCGCCACTCCAAGTCCAACGTGCTCTGCGACGCACTGCTCGTGGACCGGATGTCGCGCACGGACACCTATCCCTATGTCGACGTGCGCACCGACGACGTCGAGATGGGGCACGAGGCCACCGTCTCCAAGGTGTCCGAGGACCAGTTGTTCTACCTGATGAGCCGTGGTCTCGACGAGAACGAGGCCATGGCGACCATCGTGCGCGGTTTCGTCGAGCCGATCGCGAAGGAACTCCCCATGGAGTACGCCCTCGAGCTCAACCGCCTCATCGAACTCCAGATGGAAGGATCTGTCGGCTGACATGAGCATCGCCGAATCCATGGCAAGCCCCCATTCCCACGGTGCGGTCGAGACGACCTCGCACTCCTCCCGCGCGGACCGACCCACCTCCTTCGACCCCGAGGACATCCCCGTCCCCCGTGGGCGCGAGGAGGACTGGCGCTTCACGCCCATCCGTCGCATCGAGCGTCTCTTCGACCCCGCCGACTACGACGAGGGCGACGCACCCGTGCGTGTGGACGCCCCCGAGGGCGTCACCGTCGAGCAGGTGGGGCGTGACGACGTCCGGCTCGGCACGGTCCTCGAGCCCGGGGACCGCACGGCGGTCGTGGCGTGGGACCGCTTCCGGACCTCCACGGTCGTCTCCGTCCCCGACCGGGCAGTCCTGGAGCGCCCCGTCTTCCTCACCGTCGACGAGGTGGAGGGCGTGCGCGCCCAGCACCTGCTGATCACTGCGGGGGAGCTCTCCGAGGCCACCGTGATCCTCAGTCACCGCGGCGGTGGAGCCCTCAACCAGACGGTCGAGATCTCCGCCGGGGACGGCGCCCACCTCACCGTGGTCTCCCTGCAGGAATGGGACGACGACGCGCTCCACGCCTCCAACCAGCGCATGTCGCTGGGTCGCGACGCCGTGCTGCGCCACATCGTCGTCTCCCTGGGTGGTGACCTCGTGCGTCTCTCGGCCGACACCGACTTCCGGGCACCCGGCGGACAGCTGACCATGCTGGGCCTCTACTTCGTCGACGCCGGGCAGCACCTGGAGCACCGTGTCTTCGTCGACCACTCGAAGCCCGACTGCTACTCACGCGTGACCTACAAGGGTGCGCTCGAGGGGAAGAACGCCCACTCGGTGTGGATCGGGGACTGCCTGATCGGGCAGGACGCCGACAACACCGACACCTATGAGCTGAACAGGAACCTGGTCCTCAGCGAGGGTGCCAAGGCCGACTCCGTCCCCAACCTGGAGATCGAGAACGGGGAGATCAAGGGCGCCGGGCACGCCTCGGCCACCGGTCGTTTCGACGACGAGCAGCTCTTCTACCTCATGAGCCGCGGGATCTCCGAGGCGGATGCGCGTCGACTCGTCGTGCGCGGCTTCTTCGCTGAGCTCATCGAGCAGATCGGTGTCCCCGAGGTCGAGTCGCACCTCATGGAGGCCATCGAGACCGAGCTCGCCGCGCAGTCCCGCCGTGACCACGAGGCCGCAGCAGTCCGCTGAACCCCGGCGCCCCGCGCGCCATCCCTGAACGACCAGTCCGGCTCTACGCCGGTGTGGAGAGAAAGAGCACAATGTCCACCCTGAACATCAAGGACCTGCACGTCAGTGTCGAGACCTCCGACGGGCCGAAGGAGATCCTCAAGGGCGTCAACCTGACGATCAACTCCGGAGAGATCCACGCCATCATGGGCCCCAACGGCTCGGGCAAGTCCACCATGGCCTACGCCCTGGCCGGGCACCCCGCCTACGAGGTGACCGGCGGCGAGGCCCTCCTCGACGGTCGCAACGTCCTGGACATGACGGTCGACGAGCGGGCGAAGGCCGGCCTGTTCCTCGCCATGCAGTACCCGGTGGAGGTGGCCGGGGTGTCGGTGTCGAACTTCCTGCGCACCGCCAAGACGGCCGTGGACGGTCACGCCCCCCAGATCCGTTCCTGGGTCAAGGACGTGCGTTCCTCCATGGAGAACCTCCGCATGGATCCCGAGTTCGCCGAGCGTGACGTCAACGTCGGTTTCTCCGGTGGTGAGAAGAAGCGCCTGGAGATCCTGCAGATGGAGCTGCTCAAGCCCTCCTTCGCGATCCTGGACGAGACGGACTCCGGCCTCGACGTCGACGCACTGCGCATCGTGTCGGAGGGCGTGAACCGTGTCCACGACCAGACGGACTGCGGCGTCATGCTCATCACCCACTACACGCGCATCCTGCGCTACATCCACCCCAGCCACGTCCACGTCTTCGTCGACGGCCACGTCGCCGCGCAGGGCGGTCCCGAGCTGGCTGACCAGCTCGAGGAAGAGGGCTACGACAAGTACCTCGGGCTGTGAGCACGGCGATGACGGCACACGGGTCGGCAGGGGACTTCACCGCTGCGGAGCTGGACGCCATCAGACGGGACTTCCCGATCCTGGGACGCACCGGACGTGGAGGTGGGCCCATCGCCTACCTCGACTCCTCCGCCACCTCGCAGAAGCCCGAGGTCGTCATCGCCGCGGAGCTCGAGTTCTACCAACGGCACAACGCCGCGGTCCACAGGGGCACCCACCTGCTCGGGGACGAGGCCACCGCCGTGTACGAGGACGCCCGTGCACGCCTGGCCTCCTTCGTCGGCGCGGCTCCCGACGAGATCGTGTGGACGAAGAACGCGACCGAGGGGATCAACCTGGTGGCCTACGCCATCGGCAACGCCTCCGCGGGACGCGGGGGGGCCGGTGCGGAGCGCCTGCGCATCGGTGCGGGTGACCGCATCGTCGTCACCCGCGCGGAGCACCACGCGAACCTGGTGCCCTGGCAGGAGCTGTGCGCCCGCACGGGCGCGGAGCTGGCCTGGCTGGACCTGACCCCTGACGGGCGGATCGACCTCGACACCCTGTCGGTGATCACGCCGAACACGAAGGTGGTGGCCTTCACCCACGTGTCCAACGTGACCGGCGCGATCTCACCGGTCGGGCCGATCGTCGCGGCGGCGCGCAACGTGGGTGCCCTGGTCCTGCTCGACACCTGCCAGTCCAGTGCCCACCTCCCCATCGACGTGGGCCGACTCGGTGTGGACTTCGCCGTGTTCTCCTCCCACAAGATGCTCGGCCCGACGGGCGTGGGGGCGCTGTGGGGCAGGCGGGAGCTGTTGGAGGCGATGCCCCCGGTGCTCACCGGTGGGTCCATGATCGCCACGGTCTCCATGGAGGGCGCGGAGTACATGCCGCCACCGGAGCGCTTCGAGGCGGGCTCCCAGCCCATTGCCCAGATCGCCGGGTGGTCGGTGGCCCTCGACTACCTCTCCGAGCTCGGGATGGACCGCCTCGCCGCCCATGAGGACGTCATCACGCACGCCATGCTCGAGGGGATCTCCTCCGTACCCGGGGTGCGGGTGCTGGGGCCCTCCGAGGCCGTCGAGCGCATCGGCGTCGTCGCCTTCGCGGTCGAGGGCGTCCACCCCCACGACGTCGGCCAGGTGCTGGACGCGGAGGACGTGGCCGTGCGCGTCGGCCACCACTGCGCCATCCCACTGCACACGTTCTTCGGTGTGCGTGCCTCGGCACGCGCCTCCGCCGCGCCGACGACTACGCTGGAGGAGGTCGACCGGTTGGTCGACGCGCTCTCGCACGTGCGTTCCTACTTCGGAGGGAATTGATGTCCAGCCTCGAGCAGCTCTACCAGCAGGTGATCCTCGACCACTCGCGCGAACGCCACGGTGCGGGAGTGCTGGTCGAGGGCGTCGGCGCGACCTCCCACCAGGTCAACCCCACCTGCGGTGACGAGGTCACCCTGGGGGTCTGCCTGGACGGGGAGGGCCGGATCTCCTCCCTCGTCTGGGACGGGGACGGCTGCTCCATCTCCCAGGCGTCACTGTCGATGCTCACCGACCTCGTCCAGGGGCAGCCGACCTCGGAGGTCGCCCAGCAGTACGCGGCGATGGAGCAGATGATGCACTCTCGCGGGCACGGGGTGCCCGAGGAGACCCTGGACCTGCTCGGGGACGCCGCCGCACTGGAGGGCACCTCGCAGTTCCCCAACCGCATCAAGTGCGCACTCCTGGGGTGGTACGCCCTGCGTGACGCGCTGGCCAAGCTCGGAACCGACATCGCAGGAGGCACCCGATGAGCAACCCCATGGCACAGTCGGAACCCGTGGAGCAGCGTTTCGCGCCCGCCGCACCACCTGAGCCCTCCGACGGGCCCGACCTCGTCGAGAACGGGTCCCTGGCCGGTGCGGACGTGGCCGAGGCACTCAAGGACGTCATCGATCCCGAGCTGGGGATCAACATCGTGGACCTCGGGCTGCTCTACGGCATCACCATCGACGCCGAGGACAACGTCCAGTTGGACATGACGCTGACCTCAGCGGCCTGCCCGCTCACCGACGTCATCGAGCGCCAGACGGACATGGTCCTGGAGGGTCTCGCGAACTCCGTGACGGTGAACTGGGTGTGGATGCCCGCCTGGGGTCCGGACCGCATCACCCCCGACGGCCGCGAGCAGCTGCGTGCCATCGGCTTCAACGTCTGACCCCTCGCCCCACGCCGAAGTCCGCTCTGTTCGGGGCTCGAAGTCCGCTCTGTTCGGGCACTGAGGTCCGCTCAGTTTCGGCCATGAGGTCCGCTCAGTTCGGGCACTGAGGTCCGCTCTGTTCGGGGCTCGAAGTCCGCTCTGGCGTGCAGCGCCTGTGCCGGGACGCCCCGCGTGGGAGAGCGGGGGACCTCCCCGCCGGCGTGGCTGTGTGTCCCTGCTGGGAACATCCACAGCCCGACGGTGCCGGACGGCGCCCGTCAGGACTCGTCCGTGGCCGACCCGTCCGGACGGGCAGGCTCCTCCGTCCCCGCGTCCTGTGCGGTGGGGTCCTCGATGGCCGCCGGCTCCACGTGTCCGGCAGCGGCCTCGTGTCCGGAGGCGTCCTGCGCGCCGGTCGCGCCCTCGTGAGGGGACGTCGACGAGGACGGACCTGACACCCGGTCCCGCACGGCCTCCGATGCGGAGGCCACGGCCTCCCCGACCGCCCCGGAGGCACTCACGACGGCCCCGGAGGCACTCGCGACCGCCTCGCCGACTCCCTGTCCGATGGTCTGGGCGAGGGGGCCGACGCGGTCGATCACCGGTGCGATCGCGCCGCCGACGGCGTGGGAGGTCTGGTCCCACAGTCGTGAGGCGGGGTCGAGCAGCTGTGCCTTCACCGCGCGTCGCATGACCTTGCCGAGCTGGTTGCGCGGGATCTCGGGGATGATCGCCAGGCGGCGGGGGAGCGCGTAGTGGGCCAGCGACTTCTCCGCCCAGGCCCGGACGTCCTCCAGGGTGATCCCGGTGACGCCCTCGTCGAGGATGAGCGCTGCCGTCACCTCCTCCCGGTCCTCCCCGGAGGGCAGACCGACCACGGCGACGTCGCGCACGCCCGGCATCGAGCGGATGGCGTCCTCGACCTGGCTGGGGTAGACGTTGAAGCCGCCGGAGAGGATCAGTTCCTTCTTCCGGTCCGCCATGGTGATGTAGCCCTCGTGGTTGACCCCGATGTCCCCGGTCCGGAACCACCCGTCCTCGGTGAAGACGCGCTCCGTCTCCTCGGGCATCCCGAGGTAACCGGAGAACACCTGGGGCCCCTTGACGATGATCTCCCCGGGCTGGCCGTCCTCGACATCGTGGCTGGGGTCCTCCAGGTCGACCAGGCGCAGCTGGGTCGAGGGGAAGGGAAGACCGAGGACGCCGTGGCGCCGGGCGGGGGACAGGGGCGCCCCCGAGATGACCGGGGAGGTCTCGGAGAGTCCGTAGCCCTCCACGATGATGCCCCCGGTCGCCTGCTCCCAACGACGGGCGAGCTCACCCGACAGGGGCATGGCACCCGCCACGCCGTAGCGGATGGACGTGAGGTCGGTGTCCTCCTCCAGCGCCCGGTCCAGGATGCGCTCGAACATGGGCGGGACGCCGACGAAGAAGGTGACGGGGCGACGTCGGTGGGCCTCCAGGGCCATCCCGGCATCGAACTTGGGGAGCAGCACCTGCGTGGCCGCGAGCTTGGTGGCGGCGCACAGGAAGAAGGTCAGGCCGAAGGCGTGGAAGTAGGGGAGGAGACTGTAGAACGTCTCACCCGCCTCGTGCAGCATCCACACCCAGAAGAGGCACTGGTCGACATTGGTGGCGATGTTGCGGTGGGTCAGGGGCACCGACTTCGGCACGCCGTTGGTGCCGCCGGTGTGCAGGATCACGGCGGTGTCCCCAACCCCAGGCAGGGGGACGGTGTCCGCGACGCGGGTCGCGCGGGCCACCGAACGGTCCCACGAGCGCGTCCCCTCGGGGGCGGTGGCGCGCATCTCGCGTCGCTTCTCACGGGCGGGGGCAATGGGCAGGGACAGCAGCAGGCGCTGGGTGCGGGGCAGACCCGCGGAGATGTCCACGGTGAGGACCCGACGCAGCTCGGTGGACCCGTCCGTGGGATAGGCCCCGGCACTCTTCTCCCACACCACCGCGACCCGGGCACGGTTGCGGGCGAGCTGCCGGGCGATCTCGGTGGCCGGGGCCAGGGGGTTGTGCTCGGAGGCCACCGCCCCGATGCGCTGGCAGGCGTAGAAGGCGACGAAGGCCTGGGGGCAGTTGGGCAGGGCGATGGCCACAGTGTCGCCGCGGCGCACACCGGCGTCGAGGAGCACCTGCGCGCCGCGCTCGGCCTGGTAGAGGACCTCCGCGTAGGTGGTGGTCGCCCCCAGGTAGTCCAGGGCGATGCGCTCGGGGTGGAGGCGGGCGGAGGTGGCGAGCAACTCGAAGAGCGGGGTGTCGGCCACGGGGACCTCGAAGGGCACTCCGAGGGCGTACTGGGCGTGGGCCTGCTCGACGATGCTGGTGGACATGCTGCTCGCTCTCTCGGGTTCCGGGCCGGTCCTTCCAGCCTACACCTACGCAAGCGTAGGTAGAGGGGTGGTCGCGCTCAGACGCGGTCGGCGGAGAAGGTGTCGCACTGGGTGATCGAGCCGGACTCCAGGCCGGTCGTCAGCCAGTGCTGGCGCTGCTCGGCGGAGCCGTGAGTCCACGTGTCGGAGTCCGACCGGCCCTGGTAGCGCTCCTGGATGCGGTCGTCACCGATGGCAGCCGCCGTCTGCAGGGCCTGGGCGATCTCGTCCTGGTCCGGTCTCTGCAGGAACACCTCCCCGGAGTCGGGGTCCGCGGTGCTCGACGCCCGGTTCATCCAGATGCCGGCGTAGCAGTCGGCCTGCAGTTCCATGCGCACGCCCGCGCCCTGGTCACCCTGCTCCTGGGAGTCGTGCGCGGAGAAGGTCCCCATGAGGTTCTGGATGTGGTGTCCCCACTCGTGCGCGACCACGTACTCCTGGGCCAGCGGGGCGTCGGAGGCCCCGAAGGCGGACTCCATCTGCTGGAAGAACCCGAGGTCGAGGTAGACCGTGGAGTCAGCGGGGCAGTAGAAGGGACCGGTCGCGGAGGTCGCCGACCCGCACCCGGTGGACACGGAGTCCTGGAAGACGACGAAGTCCGGGGGCTCGTAGGTGACCCCGGAGTCCTGGGCCGCCAGTTCCGCCGTCCAGACGACGTCCAGGGAGTCGGCGGTGGTCACCATCCGGCACTCGGTGTGGGCGTTCGCGTCCGCCCCCGTGCGGCAGTGGGAGAGGTCGACACCCCCTGTCGTCGTCCCGTCCGCGGAGGAGTCCTGGTCACCGAGCAGGCCCGAGACGTCGACGCCGGTGAACTGCGCGATGAGGAAGACCGCGAGCAGCGCCACCACGGAGCCGCCACCCACTCCCGCAGCGCGACGCCCGCCCCTCGAACGGACCCGGCCCGGATCGGACTGCACACCCTCGTTGAAGCTCATGGTCCGAGCGTATCCGAGGGGGCACGACCTGCGCGGGTGTCAGTGCACGGTGAGGAAGAGTGTGCGCAGGGTCCCGTTGGGGTGGTACTCCAGGTCCGCGCTGACCTCTGGGGAGTCCAGGTGGTCGGGTCGCGCCGACCCTCCCTGTGCCACCTCCGCGACGGGGGAGACCGTCGCGCGGGGATCGGTGGCGAAGGCGAGTCGGGTCACCGGGCCCTCCTCGAGGACGCGGACGAGGTCGGCCCCGGCGCCCGTCACGGCACGGCGGCAGAAGTCGTCTCCGAGCAGCTGGTGGCACCCGATCACCTCGACGACGCCGATGCGGCCGCCCACCAGGTGGACGAGCAGCCCGAGGAGCTCGGCGTGGTACTCCGTCCAGTCGACGGTGGAGACCGGCAGCTCCTCGACGGGGAACTGGGCGGTGACGTTGATGAAGGTGGCGTCGGTGCCCGGGTCGTAGGTGACGCGTTCGCGTGGGGCGTGCTCGGGCAGTGACTGGCCGGGACCCAGGGGCGCGCGGGGCTGCCGGGCCGCGTCGATCGGTCCGGGCGTGGAATGGGAGTGCGTGTCCGGCATGGGTGTCGATGCTCCTCGGATGGTGTCAGGCATAGAAGCGTCCGAGGACGTCAGCCTTGAAGGACGGGTAGGTTCCCTGCTCGATGGAGGCGCGGATGCCGTCCACCAGGTGCACGGTGAACCACTCGTTGTGGATGGTGGCCAGGGTGGCGGCGAGGATCTCCTTGGCCTTGAAGAGGTGGCGCACGTAGGCGCGGGAGTAGTGGGTGCAGGTGTAGCAGCCACATCCCTCCACCAAGGGCGTCAGGTCGCGCCTGAACCGCGCGTTGGTGATGTTGAAGCGGCCGTCGGGGCCGTAGATCGCGGCGTTGCGGGCGACCCGGGAGGGCGTCACGCAGTCGAAGGTGTCAGCCCCTGCCTCCACGGCCGCGAAGAAGTCGTCGGGCTCCGAGATCCCCAGGAGGTGACGGGGGCGGTCCTCGGGGAGCTCCTCGCAGACCCAGGAGACGATGCGCCCGAGGTTCTCCTTCTCCAGGGCACCTCCCACCCCGAAGCCGTCGAAGCGCTGTCCCCCGACCTCCATGTCGGCCAGGGTACGTGCCGCCTCGCGGCGCAGGTCCTCGTACTGGGCGCCCTGGACCACGCCCCAGAGCTGCTGGCCGGGACGGGAGGCACGTGCCTCGGTGAGGCGGCGGTGCTCGGCCAGGCAGCGTGCCGCCCAGGCGTGGGTCCGCGCCAGGGACTCCTCCTGGTAGTCGCGGGGGTGCAGCAGGGAGGTGAGCTCGTCGAAGGCGAACATGATGTCGGAGCCCAGCTGGTGTTGGATGCCCATCGACACCTCGGGAGTGAAGCGGTGCACCGTGCCGTCGATGTGGCTGTGGAAGTCGACACCGTCCTCGTCGACGACGGCGCGCGAGGCCTTGACGGCCTGCATGCGCAGCTGCGGGTCCGTGGTGTCCCCCGACCCGGAGAACTCCTCGGAGAGCACCTTCTTGAAACCGGCCCCCAGGGAGAGGACCTGGAAGCCGCCGGAGTCGGTGTAGGTGGGGCCGGGCCAGTTCATGAAGCGCCCGAGACCCCCGGCCTCGTCGACCAGGTCAGCACCCGGCTGGAGGTAGAGGTGGTAGGCATTGGCGAGGACGGCCTGTGCCCCCAGGTCGCGCAGCATCTCCGGGACCAGGCCCTTGACGTCGGCCTTGGTGCCCACCGGGATGAAGGCGGGGGTGCGGATGTCACCGTGGGGGGTGTGGATGGTGCCGGTGCGTCCCAGCCCGGCACCGTGGTCCAGGCGGGTATCGACGGCGAAGCCGGCAGCTTCGGGACCCGGTCCGGGAAGGGCGGGTCCGCCCTCGTGCGCGGGCAGCGCGGCAGGGGACGAGGGCGACGCGGCTCCCGCCAGCCACGTGGCGTCGGTACTCATGCGACGCCCTCGGACTCGCGGACCCCGTCGTGGTGCTGGCCCTCGATCCGTTTGACCCACCCGATCACCGGGTAGGTGACGGGCAGCATGAGGACCTCGACGGAGACCTTGTACACGTAGCCGACGAGGACGTAGTTGAGGAAGTCGGCCCCGGTGATCACCCCGTAGAAGGCGATCGTGCAGAAGACGAGGGTGTCCACCGCCTCGCCGACCAGGGTGGAGCCGATCAGTCGCACCCAGAGACGTTCCTCACCCCAGGTCCGCTTGATCCACACCAACACCCAGGAGTTGAGCAGTTGCCCCACGAGGTAGCCCGCCAGGGAGGCCGCCACGATGCGGGGGACGAATCCCAGCACGGCCTCGAACGCCGCCTGGTTCCCGTAGCCGGGACCGGGAGGAGCGATCTGGACGAGCCAGAAGATCAGGGACGCCAGGATCGAGACCGCGAAGCCCAGGACGATGACGCGACGCGCCCTGCGGAAGCCGTAGACCTCCGAGAGCACATCACCGAGGACGTAGGTGAGGGGGAACAGGACCGCGCCCCCGTCGAAGATCAGGGGCGTGGGGAGCACACCGAAGTCCAGGGCGATGAGCTTCGTCGCAGCGATGTTCGAGATGAGCAGGAACGCGACGAAGAGCACGGCGATGACGTCGAAGGCCCGCAACGGGCGGGTGACGTCGTGTTCGGGCACGTTTCCTCCTGGGGATGGGTCCGGGGTGCCTCCCATTGTGCACCGTCGGGGGCGCGCACTGCTCCTGGCTGGTGGAACCCGGGCGGGACAGGGCGTGGGGGGCACCGACTAGACTGCCGCGGGTGATCAACGTCCAGGACTTCTCGCTGCGCATCGGCGCCCGCGAGCTCGTGCGCAACGTCTCCTTCCGCATCGACAAGGGGATGCGCATCGGCTTGGTGGGCCGCAACGGTGCCGGCAAGACGACGACCATGCGCCTCCTGGCCGGGGAGGCCGACCGTGGCACCGCCGAGCACACGGGCACGATCACCCGCACCGGGACCGTGGGATACCTCGCCCAGGACACCCACGTCGGTGACCAGTCGCAGCTCGCCCGCGACCGCATCATCTCCGTGCGTGGCATCGACACCCTCATCGCCAAGATCCGCCGGGCCGAGCACGACATGTCCACCCTGGAGGGGGACCGTCAGGTCAAAGCCATGGAGCGCTACGTGCGCCTGGACCAGCAGTTCACCAATGCCGGGGGCTGGGCCGCCAATGCCGAGGCCGCCCAGATCGCCCACGCGCTGGGCCTGGAGGACCGAGTCCTCGACCAGACCCTGGACACCCTCTCCGGCGGCCAGCGGCGCCGCGTGGAGCTGGCCCGGGTCCTCTTCTCCGATGCCGACGTGCTGCTGCTCGACGAGCCGACCAACCACCTGGACCACGACTCGATCATCTGGTTGCGTGACTGGCTGCGCGGGTTCCCCGGCGGCTTCCTGGTGATCAGCCACGACGTCAAACTCCTCGACGAGACCGTCAACCAGGTCTTCTACCTCGACGCCAACCGCGCCGAGGTGGACATCTACCACCTGGGGTGGTCGGCCTACCTCAAGCAGCGCGAGGAGGACGAGCGCAGGCGTCGGCGCGAGCGGGCCAACGCCGTGAAGAAGGCCGAACAGCTGCGTTCCCAGGGTGAGAAGATGCGCGCGAAGGCGACCAAGGCCGTCGCCGCCCAGCAGATGCTGCGCCGGGCGGAGGACCTGCTCTCCTCCGTCGGTGAGGAACGCCAGCAGGAGAAGGTCGCCCGCCTGCGCTTCCCCGAGCCCGCCCCCTGCGGCCGCGTGCCGCTCTCGGCGGAGGGGCTCTCCAAGTCCTACGGGTCACTCGAGGTCTTCACGGGTGTCGACCTGGCGATCGACCGCGGGGCGAAGGTCGTGGTCCTGGGACTCAACGGTGCCGGCAAGACGACCCTGCTGCGCATCCTCGCCGGTATCGAGCAGCCCGACACCGGCCGGGTCGTGGACGGTCACGGGCTCAGGCTCGGCTACTACGCCCAGGAGCACGAGACCCTGGACCTGGGGGCCACCGTCTACGAGAACATGGCCCACGCCGCCCCCGGTCTGGACACCACGCACGTGCGCAACGTGCTCGGACAGTTCCTCTTCTCCGGGGACGACGTCGACAAGCCCGCCTCGGTGCTCTCCGGAGGCGAGATGACGCGACTGGCCCTGGCGACCCTGGTGGTCTCCGCCGCCAACGTCCTCCTCCTGGACGAGCCGACCAACAACCTCGACCCCGCCTCACGTGAGGAGATCCTCAACGCGCTGCGCACCTACGAGGGCGCCGTCGTCCTGGTCACCCACGACCCGGGTGCCGTGGAGGCCCTGGAGCCGGACCGGGTCCTGGTCCTGCCGGACGCGGACGAGGACCTCTGGGACCCCTCCTACCTGGACCTCGTCACCCTCACCTGAGCCCGCCGCTGTGACCCGGGCCCCGGGCCGCAGCGAACGTCGCGTCGGCCCGGGGCCGCCGCCGCGCGGCCTAGGCTGGGGCGCATGCCCGTCCTGACCACCGAGAGGTTGGAGCTGCGTCCCCTCGTGGAGGAGGACGCCCCGGCCCTCCATTCCCTCTACACCGACCCGGCCACATGGGGGCACTTCCCCATGGGGAGATGGTCGGACCCCCGGCAGTCGCGGTCCTTCGTCACGTCCTCCCGGGCGTCGTTCCGACGACTCGGGATCGGGCAGTTCGCCGTGCGCCGGCGGGGGAAAGGCCGGGTCATCGGGAGCACGGGGGCATTCGTCCTCGCCCACGAGGGCGACACCCCCATGCGGATCGTCACCGACACCACGGCGCCACAGGACCTGGTGCCCACGGGCGCACTGGTGAACATCGGGTGGCGCCTGCGCCCCGACGTCTGGGGCCGCGGCTACGCCACCGAGGCCGCACGGGCGGTGCTGGACCTGCTGGCCGAGCGGGTGCCCGACCTGGCGGTCACCGCCGCGGTCCTCTCCACCAACCCCGCCTCCGAGCGGGTCTGCCGACGCCTCGGCCTGGACCTGGTCTGGCAGGGCGTGACGGGGGAGGCACTGCGGGTACGGATGCACCGGCCACCGGTGCCGGGCGGGGAGGCCTGCACGCGTCTCGTCTTCGCCGACAGGCCCCTGGACCCCGACCTGCTGGCGGCGCGCAACCGGACCCTGTGAGGGTCACTCCCCCTCGCGGGCGGCGAGCTCCTCCAAGGTGACGACCTCGACCGGGAAGTCCCGGCGACCCACGTAGTCGACGAGGAACTGCCGGTGCGCCTCGCAGGACAGCCACGTCTTGTGGCGACCCGTGTGGATCCTCGGGTTGGACCACAGGACGGCGACGGTGGCGGGTTCCTCGCACTCCCGGGCCGAGCAGACCAGGTCCTCGGGCCCGTGTGCCAGTGCCATCGTGCCTCCTCATGTGCGGTGCCCCACTACCCTAGGCGACATGACCACGCGCACGCTCGTCCTCGTCCGCCACGCCAAGGCCCAGGGTTCATCCACGTCGGGGGACCGGGGCCGCCACCTCACCCCGGAGGGCCGCGACCAGGCGCGGCGTCTCGGACTCGAACTGGCGGAGGTACTGCCGCGGATCGACACGGCCGTGGTGTCCCCCGCGGAGCGGGCCCGGGAGACCCTCGAGCAGATCGCGGACGCGGTGGACCTGCGGCGGCAGTGGGTGGACGACTCGCTCTACCTGGCCGGGGTCGAGGCGGTCGTGGAGATCGCGCGGTCCCTCACAGGTGACACGGCCGTCCTGGTGGGCCACGAGCCCACGATCTCCAGTGCCGCGACCGTGCTGGCCGCCACACGGGAGGACCGCGACGAGGTCGGGCTGGGCGTGCCGACTGCGACGGCCGTCATCCTCGGATTCGAGGGGGAGTGGGCGGACCTGGACGAGGGGGCCTGCACGCTGCGGCTGCTGCACGCGCCGTTGCATCCCTCCCGGTGACGGGGCTCCCCGGACGGGTCGGGGCTCAGTGCGCGGACCGGCCCGGCGTGCCGGGCAGCGCAAGGATCCCGGCCAGGGCGTCCAGGCGCTGCACGGAGATGGTGTCGGGGACCGCGGCACGCACGGTGGGCTTCGCGCAGAACGCGACGCCGAGACCCGCCGTGTGCATCATGGGCACGTCATTGGCGCCGTCGCCCATGGCCACGGTCAGCTCCAGGGGCACGTCGTGCTCCGCCGCCCACTCCCGCAGCTTCCACACCTTGGTGGCGGAGGTGACGATCTCCCCGCTCACGCGCCCCGTGAGGTACCCGTCGCGGACCTCCAGGTGGTTGGCGACCCAGTGGTCGATCCCCATGCCTCGGCACAGGGGGGCCACGACCTCCTCGAACCCTCCCGAGACGACCCCGAATGCCCCACCGCTGGCGTGCACCGTCTCCACCAGGTCACCGGCGCCGGGCGTCGGGACGATGGCGGCGAGGACCTCACCGAAGACCGTGGCGGGCACACCGGCGAGCGTCGCGACGCGCAGGCGCAGGGACTCCGCGAAGTCGAGCTCTCCGTCCATGGCCCGGGCGGTGACCTCCGCGACCTGCTCCCGGGTCCCGGCGTGGCCGGCGAGCTCCTCGATGACCTCCTGGGTGATGAGCGTCGAGTCCACGTCGGTGACCACCAGTCCGGGAGCGGCTGCGACCAAGGGCCCCGGGACCACCACCACGTCGGTACCGAGGGGTCGCAGCACCTCGCGGGCGCGTGCGCCATCGAAGGTGCTCCCGGCGGTGCCGCTGATGTGCAGCACGTGCCAGGCCGGGCCGCCCCCACGCGCGGGCGAGCGCACGAGCGACACCTGACCACCGGGGATCCCGAGGCGCGCGGGGAGGTCGGGGGGGCACACGATCGGGGCCGGCGCCAGCACGGCGACGGCGACCGGGCGCGCCTGCGTCACTTGGAGACGACCATTCCCTTGGGGACGACGGTGATGCCGGACTCCGTGACGGTGAAGCCGCGTTCGCGGTCGTGCTCGAGGTCGACGCCCACGACGGCACCCTCCTCCACCACCACGGACTTGTCGAGGATCGACTTCGAGACGATGGCGTGACGCCCGATGCGCGTGTCGTCCATGACGACCGAGTCCGTGACCAGGGCCCAGGAGTGCACGTAGGTGCCCGGGGACATGATCGAGTGGTAGACCTCGCCCCCGGAGATGATGGCCCCGGGCGAGACGAAGGAGTCCACCGCGTGGCCCATGCGGGAGTGCTCGTCCCCGTAGACGAACTTCGCGGGCGGGAGGGAGCCGTCCAGCAGCGTCATGGTCGGCCAGTCCCTGTTGTAGAGGTTGAAGACGGGGTGGACGCTGATGAGGTCCATGTTGGCCTCGTAGTAGGCGTCCAGGGTGCCGACGTCACGCCAGTAGTTGCGGTCACGCTCCGTGGACCCGGGGACCTCGTTGTCCTTGAAGTCGTAGACCCCGCAGCCACCCCGCTTGACGAACCAGGGGATGATGTCGCCCCCCATGTCGTGGCGGGAGTCGTCATCGGAGGCGTCCTCGCGCAGTGCGGCGATGAGGTCCTTCGTGGTGAACACGTAGTTGCCCATGGAGGCCAGCACCTTGGTCGGGTCGTCGGGCAGACCCTGGGCGTGCTTGGGCTTCTCCAGGAAGTCCTGGACCACCCCGTCCTTGCCGTCGATGATGCCCAGTGCCGGGGCGAGCTCCACTGGCTGGCGGATGCCCGCCACCGTGGCCGGGAGTCCCGAGGCGATGTGGTGGGCCACCATCTGGGAGAAGTCCATGCGGTAGATGTTGTCCGCGCCGATGATGACGATGTAGTCGGGCTTCTCGTCGTCGACGATGTTGAGGGACTGGTAGATGGCGTCCGCACTGCCCAGGTACCAGTGGGGTCCCCGGCGTTGCTGGGCGGGCACCGGGGCGATGAAGTTGCCCAGGAGGGGGGACATGTACCAGGTCTTGGTGACGTGGCGGTCCAGGGAGTGGGACTTGTACTGGGTGAGCACCACGACCTTCATGTAGCCGGAGTTCACCATGTTCGACAGGGCGAAGTCGATGAGTCGGTAGTGTCCCCCGAAGGGCACTGCGGGCTTGGCCCGGTCCGCGGTCAGGGGCATGAGCCGCTTCCCCTCACCACCGGCCAGGACGATTGCAAGGACATGATTGTGCGCCATGGCTCCAGACTAGGCATGCGCCGCGCGTGCGCGGGCGCGTTCGGTCGGGGAGTCCTCCTGCGGGGACGTGGCGGTTGACACCCCGCCACCTCCACAACACCGGCCAAGCGGACGTGGCCCGTGCGGCCAGCCGCTAGGCTCGGTGGTGCGCCCGATCACGTCAGCCAGGAGGACCACATGCGCGTCGATCTGCTCACCCGTGAGTACCCGCCCCACGTCTACGGCGGTGCCGGGGTCCATGTCACAGAGCTTGCACGCGTCCTGCGCGGACTGGTCGCGGACCTGAGGGTCCACGCCTTCGACGGTCCCCGGGACGCGGGCTCGGCGGGTGCCGGTCCGGGTGTGACCGGCTACTCCGAACTCTCCGAGCTGGAGGGTGCGAATGCCGCGTTGCGGACCCTGGGTGTCGACCTGGAGATGGTCGTGGGGACCGAGGGCGCCGACCTCGTCCATTCCCACACCTGGTACGCGAACTTCGCCGGACACGTCTCCTCCCTGCTCCAGGACGTCCCCCACGTCGTCACCGCGCACTCCCTGGAACCACTGCGCCCCTGGAAGGCCGAGCAGCTGGGGGGCGGGTACCGACTCTCCTCCTTCGTGGAGAGGACCGCGTACGAGGGCGCCGCCGCCGTCGTCGCGGTCTCACGCGGCATGCGCGACGACATCCTGCGGTGCTACCCCTCGGTGGACCCCGATCGGGTCCACGTCATCCACAACGGCATCGACCTCGACGAGTGGCACGTGCCCTCCACCCCGGAGGAGAAGTCCTTCCAGCAGGCGACCCTGGAGAAGTTCGGGATCGACGCCTCCCGTCCCACCGTCGTCTTCGTCGGCCGTATCACCCGTCAGAAGGGGCTGCCCTACTTCCTGCGCGCCGTGCGCGGGCTCTCGCCGGACGTCCAGGTGGTCCTCTGCGCCGGTGCGCCCGACACGAAGGAGATCGCCGTCGAGGTCGACGGACTGGTCCGCACCCTCCAGGAGACCCGCACCGGCGTGGTCCTCATCCAGGAGATGCTCCCGCACGAGGAGATCACCTCGATCCTGGCCGCGGCGGACGTGTTCATCACCCCATCCGTCTACGAGCCCCTGGGCATCGTCAACCTGGAGGCCATGGCCATGGGCCTGCCGGTGGTGGGCACCGCCACCGGAGGGATCCCCGACGTCATCGTGGACGGGGAGACGGGATACCTCGTCCCCGTCGAGCAGAAGCAGGACGGCACCGGCACCCCCATCCACCCCCGCCAGTTCGAGGCCGACATGGCCGAGAGGATCATGAAGGTCATCGACGACCCCGACGGCGCCCGCCGGATGGGCCAACTCGGGCTGGAGCGTGCGCGCACGGACTTCTCCTGGGAGACGATCGGACGCCAGACCGTCGAACTCTACGAGTCACTGCTCTCCTCCTGACGGGCGGGAGGAGGCGGGGCGCGTGCTCGGACCGCGCTCGTGTCGGCAGGTGGGGGCCCACCGGGGCGGATAGGCTGTGAACATGGAGACCGTCGTCGACCTCTCGGAGGTCACACTCGTGCGCGGAGGGACGCGCATCCTCAACTCCGTCTCGTGGACCACCCGGGTGGGGGAGCACTGGGTGGTGCTCGGACCCAACGGCGCGGGGAAGACCTCCCTCGTGCGGGTCGTCGCCGGGCGGGAGACCCCCACCACCGGGACGGCCACCGTCCTGGGGGAACGCATCGGGGCGACGGACCCCCGCGAGCTCGCCACCCGCGTCGGTCTCTCCTCCCAGAGCGTGGCCCAGAGGATTCCCGGGTCCGAACACGTGCGCAGTGTGGTCCTCACGGCTTCCTGGGGTCAGTCGGTGAGCTTCCGCGAGTCCTACGACGAGGTCGACACGGACCGCGCAGGGGACCTCATGGCCGTCTTCGGCATCGGGGCCCTGGCCGATCGGCGTTTCGGGACACTGTCGGAGGGGGAGCGCCAGCGCGTCCTCCTGGCCCGCGCACTCATGGCCGACCCCGAGGTGCTGATCCTCGACGAGCCCACCGCCGGTCTCGACCTGGGGGCACGTGAGCTGCTCGTGGGGGCCCTGCAGGAGCTGACCTCGGACCCGGCCTCCCCACAGCTCATCCTCGTCACGCACCAGATCGAGGAGATCGCCGAGGGCTTCACCCACGCCGCCGTCATGACGGAGGGGCGCATTCTCGCGGCCGGTCCTGTGGAGGACACGATCACGGGGGTCACCCTCTCGCGGGCCTTCCACCTCCCGCTCAGCGCAGGACGCACGGACGGGCGGTGGTGGGCCCATGCCCCGAGCCGCGAGAACAGGGGTTCGGGGACCCGTGGGGGTGCTGCGGGCTGATGACCACCCGACCGGGTGGGCACCGAGAGGGCGCAGTGCGCCCGGGGAGTGAGGAATGATGGTTTTCGTCTGGTGGCTCGCCGCCGGTCTGGTCCTCGGCATCGTCGAGGTCGTCACCGTGGACCTGATCTTCCTCATGCTCGCCATCTCGGCCGTCCTGGCCGCCGGTGCCGCAGCCCTCGGGGTTCCCCTGGTCGGACAGGTGGCCGTCTTCACGGTGTCCGCCGTGGTCCTGTTGCTGCTCGTGCGTCCCTGGGCGCGGCGTCACCTGGCGCGCGCCACCCCCGACATCCGCACCAACGCCCAGAGCCTCATCGGTCGCGAGGCCGTGGCACTCACCCGCCTCACCGGCGTGGAGGGGCGCGTGCGCCTGGCGGGGGAGACCTGGAGTGCCCGCACCGAGGACCGCGCAGAGGTGCCAGCGGGCACCCATGTGCGGGTGGTGCGCATCGACGGGGCCACCGCCGTGGTCGGCCCGCTGCAGACGATCGTGGAGCCGCCCCCCGACCAGACCTGACCTGAGCAGAACCTGCCCCCGCCGTTCCCAGACACTCCCGGAAGGAGTCCCGCATGGAGCAGTCCATCGTCGGCACCGTCATCCTGGCGCTCGTCGTCCTCTTCGTCATCGTCGTCATCGCCCGTGCCATCCAGGTCGTCCCACAGTCCCGAGCCCTCGTCGTCGAGCGCCTCGGGAAGTTCCACTCCGTCATGTTCGCCGGGCTGCACCTGGTGATCCCCTTCGTCGACCGCATCGCCTCCCGTGTGGACCTGCGCGAGCAGGTCACCAGCTTCCCGCCCCAGCCCGTCATCACCGCTGACAACGTCGTGGTGTCCATCGACTCGGTGATCTACTACCAGGTCAACGACCCCATGCACGCGACCTACGAGATCGCCAACTTCATCCAGGCCATCGAGCAGCTCACGGTGACCACACTGAGGAACGTCATCGGCTCCATGGACCTGGAGCAGACCCTCACCAGCCGTGACCAGATCAACGGTCAGCTGCGCGGGGTCCTCGACGAGGCCACGGGGCGCTGGGGCATCCGCGTCAACCGCGTCGAGCTCAAGGCCATCGACCCGCCGCCCACCATCCAGCAGGCCATGGAGCAGCAGCTGCGCGCCGAGCGCGACAAGCGTGCCACGATCCTCACGGCCGAAGGCGTGCGCCAGTCCCAGATCCTCCAGGCGGAGGGCGAGAAGCAGTCCCAGATCCTGCGCGCCGAGGGCGCTGCCCAGGCGGCGGTCACCCGCGCCAAGGGCGACGCCGAGGCCATCGAGACCGTCTTCACCGCCATCCACGAGGGCGACCCCACCCCCGACCTGCTCAGCTACCAGTACCTGCAGACACTGCCCCAGATCGCCCAGGGCAATGCGTCCAAGATCTGGGTCGTCCCCACCGAGCTCACCGCCGCACTCAACTCGATCTCGAAGGGATTCGGTGTCGGGGACGACGGCGGAACGAAGGCCTGACACACCGGTGGCGCCCGGGGAAGGGTCGGACTCCCCGGGGCGCCGCCCTCGTACGCACACAGGAGGCAAGGGCATGGACCGTCAGCAGGAGCGTGTGCTCCAGGAGATCGCCGAGCGGGGGATCCGCTTCATCAGACTCTGGTTCACGGACGTGGCGGGGGTGTTGAAGTCCGTCGCCATCGATCCGGGCGAGCTGGAGGACGCCTTCAGTGAGGGCATCGGCTTCGACGGTTCGGCCATCGAGGGACTCACACGCGTGCACGAGTCCGACATGCTCCTGCTGCCCGACGCCTCCACCTTCCAGGTGCTCCCCTGGCGGGGGGCGGACGACCAGGTGGCGAGGATGTTCTGCGACGTGCTCACCCCCGACGGGAACCAGGCCCGCTCGGACCCGCGCGGGGCACTCGAGCGCACGGTCGAACGTGCCCGGGACATGGGCTTCACCGTCATGGTCCATCCCGAGATCGAGTTCTACCTGCTCCGCAAGCCCGTCACGGTCGACCACCTGGTCCCCATCGACAACGCCGGCTACTTCGACCACGTGGCGCGTGGGGACTCCAACGACTTCCGGCGCCGCGCGGTGCGGATGCTGGAGGACATGGGCATCTCCGTGGAGTTCTCCCACCACGAGGGCGGGCCGGGCCAGAACGAGATCGACCTGCGCGCCGTGGACGCGGTGGCTGCGGCCGACAACATCATGACGGCACGCACGGTGATCGAGGAGGTCGCACTGCGGGAGGACATGGTCGCCTCCTTCATGCCCAAGCCCTTCATCGACCAGCCCGGCTCCGGGATGCACACCCACATCTCCCTCTTCGAGGGCGAGCTCAACGCCTTCTACGACCCGTCGGGCGAGTACCAGCTCTCCGCCACCGGCCGCCACTTCATCGCGGGTCTGCTCGCCCACGCCCGCGAGGTGTGCGCGGTGACGAACCAGTACGTGAACTCCTACAAGCGCCTGTGGGGAGGTGGCGAGGCCCCCAGCTTCGTGTGCTGGGGTCACAACAACCGCTCGGCCCTGGTCCGCGTCCCGCTCTACAAACCCGCCAAGAAGCAGTCGGCGCGCATCGAGTACCGCGGCATCGACCCGGCGGCGAACCCCTACCTGGGTCTCGCGGTGCTCATCGCCGCGGGCCTGGACGGCATCGAGCAGCGCACCGAATTGGTCCCGGAGGCGGAGGACAACGTCTGGGACCTGTCCGAACGCGAACGCCAGGTGCTCGGCATCGAGTCCCTGCCGACGTCACTGAAATCGGCCGTGGGACTCATGCGGGGGTCCGACCTGGTGGCGCGCACGCTGGGCGAGGAGGTCTTCGACTACGTGCTGCGCAACAAGGAGAACGAGTGGCGGGAGTACCGCAACCAGATCACCCCGCAGGAGATCCGACAGTTCATCAAGGTCAACTGATGTCCGACGGGTCCCGTCCCACCGCCAGTGGCCTCCGTTCGGGAGGATTCGTCGAGCCCGAGCGGGCCATCGGCCTGCTGCGCGACCTGCCCGGTGACCCGCGTCGTTGGCTGGGGGTGCTCACGCGCTGCGCGGACCCCGACCTGGCACTCCTCCAGGCGGTCCGCCTCCACGAGTCCGCACCGGAGCTGGTGGCGGGACTCCTGGACGGGGGCGGTGAGCGTCTGGACCGTCTGCTGGGGGTCATGGGGGTGAGCCGCGCCCTGGGGGACCTGCTCGTCACCCACCCCGAGCGGGTCCCCGCCGTGTGGGAGGACCACGGGCCCGTCCACGAGCTGCTCATGGGTGCCGTCGGCGCGGATCCCGGGGCTCCCGCCCCCGTCGCGGCTCCCGACGCCGACGCGGATGCGGTGCGTCGCGCCTATCGTCAGGTCCTGCTCCGGCTGGTCGCCGACGACGCGACGTCGGTGGATCCGGTCGCCCTGATGCCCGAGGTGGGGCGGCGCCTCTCGGACCTGGCGGACGCGGCCCTCGATGCCTCCCTGGCACTGGCCCGTCGAGACATCGACCCCGGGGGCCGGGTGCGCCTGGCGGTCATCGCCATGGGGAAGACCGGGGCCCGGGAGCTCAACTACATCTCCGACGTCGACGTCGTCCACGTCGCGGAGGCCGCCCCCGGTTCGGGGGCGGACGAACGCGAGGTCGTCGAGATCGGGACCCGTCTGGCGGCACTGGCCGCCCAGGGGTGCTCCGGTGCCGGTGCCGAACAGCCCCTGTGGAGCGTGGACACGGCGCTGCGCCCCGAGGGGCGCGACGGTGCCCTGGTGCGTACGGTGGACTCCTACGTCGCCTACTACACGAAGTGGGCCCAGACCTGGGAGTTCCAGGCACTCCTCAAGGCGCGGGCCGCCGCCGGGGACGCGGCGCTCGGGCACGCCTTCGAGGAGGCCGTGGCGCCCTTCGTGTGGAGCGCCGCGGGTCGCGACGGGTTCGTCGAGAACGCCCGGGCGATGCGCACCCGCGTCGAGGACAACATCCCGCGCCGTGAGGCTGCCCGTGAGCTCAAGCTCGGACTCGGGGGCCTGCGCGACGTGGAGTTCACCGTGCAGCTGCTGCAGCTCGTCCACGGCCGCACCGACGGGTCCCTGCGGGTGCGTGACACCGTCTCCGCCATCGCAGCCCTCACGGCCGGGGGCTACATCGGGCGCGCCCAGGGCGCGGAGCTCACCACCTGCTACTGCTTCCTGCGTGCCGTGGAGCACCGCACCCAACTCCTGCGCATGCGCCGCACCCACCTGGTGCCCTCCGACCCCCATGAGCTGCGCACCATCGGACGTTCCCTGGACGCCACGCGCTTCCCCTCCGCAGAGGCCCTGACCGCGGAGCTGGACCGTGTGCGCCACCGTGTGCGCACCCTGCACGAGGACGTCTACTACCAGCCCATCGTCGCGGCGACGGCACGCCTGAGCCCCGACGAGGCCGCGCTCGACCAGGACGCCGCCCGGGCCCGTCTGGCTGCCATCGGCTACCTCGACCCGCGCGGGGCCCTGGCCCACATCTCCGCCCTCACCGCAGGGACGTCCCGGCGCGGGACCATCCAGCGCCACCTCCTGCCCGTCATCATCTCCTGGCTCGCCGACGGTGCCGACCCCGACATGGGGCTGGCCAGCTTCCGGACCCTCTCGGAACAGATCGGCGACTCCCACTGGTACCTGTCCCTGCTGCGGGACTCCGGGGTGGCGGCGGCGCGCCTGTGCCGCATGCTGCCCAACTCGAGGTGGATCGCCGACGCACTGTCCAACAGACCCGAGGCGATCTCCTGGCTGGATGACGACGACCTGCTGGAACCCATGGATCCCCAGCGTCTCCGCTCCGAGGTGGCCGCCCTCGTGGGTCGCCATCCCGACGCCCGCACGGCGGCCCTGCGGGTGCGGGCCGTGCGGTCCCGGGAGGTGACGCGCGCGGGCCTCGCGGACGCGCTGTGCGGCATCGCCCCGACCCGACCCGGTATCGCACAGTCCTCCGACGCCGCCCTCTCCGGGGCCCTGACCATCGCCCAGCGTGAATGGGCCGAGGAGCACGGCACCACGGAGACGGACATCGCCCTGGTGGCGATGGGACGCTACGGGGGTGAGGAGTCCTCCTACGCCTCGGACGCCGACATCCTGGTGGTCCACCGTGGCCTCGAGGGCGTCCCGGAGGCGCGGGCGGCGGAGGCCGCCACCCACGTCGCCAACCGGGTGCGGGCCCTCCTGGGGACCACGACCGCCCAGATGAGCCTGGGCGTGGACATGGACCTGCGCCCGGAGGGCCGCTCGGGCCCCATGTCGCGCACGGTGGCCTCCTACCGAGAGTACTACGGACGGTGGGCCTCGACGTGGGAGCGCCAGGCGCTGCTGCGTGCGCGCCCTGCCGCCGGGCCCGAGGACCTCCTGGAGGAGTTCTTCCGGGTGGTGGACCCCATCCGCTACGGCGCGGAACCCACTGCGGGGGAGCTGCGCGACATCCGCCTCCTCAAGGCGCGCATGGAGACCGAACGGCTCCCGCGCGGCATCGAACCGAACCGCCACGTCAAGCTCGGCCCCGGAGGGCTCTCCGACGTCGAGTGGGTCGTCCAGCTCCTCCAACTGCGTCACGCGGGAGCGGTCGAGGGACTGCGCACGACGCACACCCTGGCGGCGCTGGAGGCGGAGGTCGCCGCCGGTCTCGTCCAGGAGGACGACGCCGCCATCCTGCGGGAGGCATGGTCCCTGGCATCCCGGATCCGCGCGGGCAACGTCCTCGCCACGGGACGGACCTCGGGCGTCAAGCTGGACGTCCTGCCCCGCGTCCACCGGGAGCTCGTGCTGCTGGCGCGATTGCTCGGGTACCGGGCGGGTGAGGAGTCGGCGTTGGAGGAGGACTGGTTGCGCGCGGCGCGCCGGTCCCGCGAGGTCATGGACAGGCTCTTCTGGGAGTGACGTGCCCCGGGGTCACCCGGGCAGGAAGGGAACACATGCGGTTGGTACTGGTCAGGCACGGTCAGACGTCGTCCAACAGGAGTGGCGCGCTGGACACCTCACGCCCGGGGGCCTCCCTGGACCCGGCGGGGGTGGCGCAGGCACAGGCGCTCGCCAGGCGTTGGGAGGACGAGGTCGCCCCCGCCCCCTGCGTGGTCGCCGTCTCACCCCTGCTGCGCACCCGCCAGACGGCACGTCCCCTGCTGGAGCGCTACGGGCTGAGCCCCCTGGTGCGCCCGGGCGTCCGGGAGATCCGCGCCGGTGACCTCGAGATGAATGCCGACCCCGCCTCGGTGGTGCGCTACCTGCGCACCATGTCGCGATGGGCGTCGGGAGACCTCGACGTGCGTATGCCCGGCGCGGAGGACGGGCACCTCCTGTTGCGCCGCGCCCTGCCCGTCGTCGAGGAGGTGCGCGCGCGTGTGCTCCACGTGTCCGGCGCGGAGGAGGACGGGGACGCGACCGGCGTCATCGTGGCGCACGGCGCGATCATCCGCGCCCTCACCCCGAACCTCACGGACAATGTGCCCGCGCAGCTCGTGGAGGCCCATCCGATGGGCAACACCCACACCACCGTCCTGGAGTGGAGGGGCGACCACTTCCACGCCCTGACCTGGAACGATCGACCCGTGGGGGAGTGGGACGTGCCCGCCGGGGTCGACCTGGCCGAGCCCTCGGTCCTGGAGCCCGCCCGCCGGGTGTGAGGGCCTCCCCGCCTCAGAGGACCTTGGAGAAGAAGGACCGCGTGCGTGCCTCGTGGGGGGCATCGATGACCTGCTGGGGCGGGCCCATCTCGACGATCACGCCCTCGTCCATGAAGACGACGTTGTCGCCGACCTCGCGGGCGAAACCGACCTCGTGGGTGACCACGACCATGGTCATGCCCGAGGCGGCGAGGTCCTTCATCACCTGGAGGACCTCGCCGACCAGCTCGGGATCGAGGGCGGAGGTCGGCTCGTCGAAGAGCATGATCTCGGGGTCCATGGCCAGGGCGCGGGCGATGGCGACGCGCTGCTGCTGCCCACCGGAGAGCTCCGAGGGGTAGTGGTCGGCACGGTCCGCCAGTCCGACACGTGCCAGCAGCTCCAGGGCGCGCGTGCGGGCCTGTGACCGCTTCCTCCCCAGCACGTGGACGGGGGCCTCCATGACGTTCTCCAGGGCGGTCATGTGGGGGAAGAGGTTGAAGCGCTGGAACACCATCCCGATGCGGGCCCGCTGGCGGGCGACCTCCTTGTCGGGGAGCTCGTGCAGCACGCTCTGGTCGCCCTTGACGACCTCGCGGTAGCCGAGCAGCTCACCCTCGACGTAGAGACGCCCCGCACTGATCGTCTCCAACTGGTTGATGCAGCGCAGCAGCGTCGACTTGCCGGAACCGGAGGGTCCCAGCACGACGCAGACCTGTCCCGGCATGACCGTCAGGTCGATGCCACGCAGGACGTGGAGATCGTCGAAGAACTTGTGGATCCCGGTCGCCTGCACCATGGCGGTCGTCGTGCTCGTGGTCGTGGTCGTGGGGGTGCTCACGGGGTCACCTCCAGGTCGAGGTCGGGGACAGGATTGTCGTCGTCAGGAGAGTCGGGGTCGGACCTGCGTGCCTGGGTGGACCTCGCGTCGAAGCCACGACCGAAGTGGCGCTCGATGCGGCTCTGGATGACCATGAGGATCGAGGTGATGACCAGGTACCAGATGGCGGCGTCGATGAGCAGGGGGATCGGGGCGAAGAGGCTCTGTCCCTTCGTCGATGCCGCGAAGGTCAGCTCCAGGGTGAAGGGGATCGCGGAGACCAGGGACGTGGTCTTGAGCATGGAGATGGTCTCGTTGCCCAACGGGGGCACGATGACCCTCATGGCCTGGGGGAGCACGATGCGACGCATGATGAGCCCCCGCCGCATGCCCAGGGCGGTGGCCGCCTCCCACTGGCCGCGGTCGACGGCATTGAGACCTGCACGGATGATCTCGGCGAGGTAGGCGCCCTCGTTCATGCCCAGACCCAGGATGGCCATCCACAGGGTCGTGAGGACCCGGTTCGTCTCGAAGACGACGAACTCCGGGCCGAAGGGGATGCCGAGGCTGAGCTGGGGGTAGAGGGAGGGCAGCAGGGACCAGAAGATCAGCTGCGTGTAGATGGGTGTCCCGCGGAAGAACCAGATGTAGAACCAGGAGACGCCACGCAGCACGGGGTTCGGGGACTGCCGCATCACGGCGGCCAGCAGTGCCAGGACGGTGCCCAGCACCATGGCGGCGGCCGTGAGGAGCAGCGTGTAGAGGACGCCGATGAGGATCGTGCGCGAGAACAGCCACTCCCACACCACCGGCCACTGGTAGTTCGGGTTGGTGACCAGTCCGTGGACCGCCATGGCGACCAGCAGGGCGACGAGGGCAGCCGAGGCGAGACGCCCCGGGCGGGGGACGGGTCGGGCCCGGATCAGGTCGACGCCGTCGAGGGTGTGCTGTGCCATGCCGTCACCTCACTCGCTGGCCGCAGGGTTGAGCTCGGCCGTCGTCAGGGCGACGTCCGCGACACCGTAGGGTTCGAGGATGTCCGCGAGGTAGCCGTTGTCCATGAGGTACTGGAGCCCCGCCTGGACCGCGCCCGCGAGCTCCGTGTCGTCCTTGGCCACCGCGATGCCCTGGGGAGCGGCACCGAAGTCCTCCCCGATCTGCTCCAGCTTGCCGCCGGACTGCTTGACCGTCCAGCCGATGACCGTGGTGTCGGCCAGGGTGGCGTCGTACTGTCCACCGATCACCTTCGTGGAGACGTCCGTCTGGAGGTCCAGCGGCATCACGGTCAGCGCGTCCTTGCCGTCCGCCTTGCACTTCTCGGCGAGGTCGTTGGCGTAGTCGAACTGGGTGGTGCCGTTCTGCACGCCGAGTGTCGAGCCGCAGGGATCCGCGGGATCGAAGCCCTTGGGATTGCCCTCCGCCACGGCGTAGGACGAACCCACGGTGATGTAGGAGACCATGTTGACCTGCTGAAGGCGCTCATCGGTGATCGTGTAGGAGGAGGCGCCCACGTCGTACTTGGTCCCCAGGGCCGGGATGATCGCAGGGAACTCGGCGGTCTGGGACTTCGCCCCGGAGAGACCCATGAGGCGGGCGAGGGCGTCGACGATGTCGACGTCGTAGCCGATGGGTGTCTGACCGTCGTCGGCGAGGAACTCCGCGGGTGCGTAGGAGGTGTCGGTGCCGTTGCGCAGCTCGTCGCGGTCCTTGACGGCATCGGGCACCAGGGCGACGATCTCGGGGACGGCTTCCAGGGTGGAGGCGTCGAAGGTCCCCGGGACGGCTCCCGAGCCCTGGTCCGTGCCCGAGGACGCGGAGTCACCCGAGGCGCTCTGGCTGCTGCCGGAGGGATCCGAGCAGCCGCTGATGAGCAGCGCCACTGCGGCCGTGGCGGCAAGTCCTGCAAATGTCCTGCGCATGGTCAACAACTCCTGGTCGAGGCTGATTCGACGTAAAGGTTTGGTCATGGAAGAGCCTACGTCCGTGATGGAGTGGGTCGTGGGGGTGCCCACTGACCGGGCACCCCCACGGGCTCACTCGCTGACGGAGGGGTTGAGCTCCGCAGTGGACAGTGCTGCGTCCTCGGCGCCGTAGGCCCCCAGGATCTCCTTGAGCTGGCCGTTGTCCATGAGGTACTGGAGCGCGGCCTGGACCGCGTCCGCGAGCTCCGTGTCGTCCTTGGCCACCGCGATGCCCTGGGGTGCGGACTCGATGACGTCACCGACCTGCTCGAGCTGGCCCTTGGCGAGCTCGATGGTGTAGCCGATGACGGTGGAGTCGGCGAAGGTGGCGTCGTACTGTCCGCCGATCACCTTGGTGGAGACATCGGTCTGGAGGTCCAGGGGCATGACCGTGATCGCGTCCTTGCCGTCGCTGGTGCACTGCTCGGACAGGGTCTGGACGTAGTCCTGCTGGAAGGTGCCGTTCTGGACACCGATGATCGCGCCGCAGGGATCGGTGGGATCGAAGTCCTTGGGGTTGCCCTCCGCCACCGCGTAGGAGGAACCGACCTCCACGTAGGAGACCATGTTGACCTGCTCGAGGCGCTCCTTCGTGATGGTGAAGGAGGAGGCACCGACGTCGAACTTCGTGCCGAGCGCCGGGATGATCGTGGGGAACTCGGCGTGGGTCGTCGTGCCCTCCTCGAGGCCCATGACGGCGGCGAGGGCCTTGACCAGGTCGATGTCGTACCCCACGGGGGTCTGACCGTCCGAGGCGCGGAACTCCCCGGGGGCGTAGTCGGTGGAGGCGCCGTTGCGCAGGACACCGCGGTCCTTCACGGCCTGGGGCACCAGTGCCTCGACCTCGGGGACGGCGGAGAGCGTGGAGGTGTCGAAGGGGGTGACGCCGGGCGCCGCCGTGGCGTCGCTGGTGCCGGACTGGTCGCTGCCGGAGGCCGACTGGTCACCCGAGGTGTCGGGGTCGCTGCATCCGGCGAGCGCCAGTGTGGCGACGGCCGTCAGGGCCAGGACGGAGGAAAGTCTGCGCATGGGGTGCTCCTCGTGGAGGGTGTGTACCCATTGAGTATGCACTAGAGCGCATAATATGCGCGCGCTCGTCTCACGATCCGACGGAGGACGCCCGCCCCCGGGCAGGGGGCGGGCGTCCACAGGTGGGTGCGTCGGGGTGTGCTCAGCGGCCCCGCATGGCCCGGCGGCTCGGGCGGGCCTTGGTGGGGTCGATCCCCTTGGGGATCGGCAGACCCGTGGACTGCAGCGCGTTGAGCCGCTGGGAGATGGCGGGGACCTCCTCCTTGGTGAGCACGTTCTTCTGCTTCTTCAACTGGCGCTCGATCTTGCCCAGGGGGACCTGTCCCTCCTCGTGACCCGACTGGATGAGGATGACGGGCACGTTCTGTGCGACCCGGTTGACGCGCTTGCGCTCGGCGGCGAGGAGCGGCCGCACGCGGGAGGAGGGACCCTCGGAGATGAACACGACGCCGGGGCGCCCGATGAGGCGCCAGATGACGTCCTGCTCCCTGTTGGCGGCGACGGGCTGCTCGGAGATGATCCAGCCGCGCTTGATCTGGCTGATCACCGCGTAGACGGCACCCGCGGTGCCGTCGATCTGGGCGTACATGGCGCGGCGCACCAGCGTGGACAGGAGCACCATCCCGAGCAGCACGGACAGCATCACGCCGGTGAGGACCCACAGGACGATGTTCGCGTGGGTGAGCACGGCGACCAGCACGCTGAGCGCGATGACCACGACGGCGATGCCGCCGAGTGCCCACCCGATCCAGGGATAGGTGCGCTGCGTGATGCGGTAGGCGTCGGCCAGGTTCCTGTACCAGCGCCTCTTCTTCTCTGCGGGTGCCTTCGTCTTCTCAGCCATAGGACCTCCATGCTACCCAACCGGAGTCACTTCCCGGTACGCGGACGCCGCCTCTCCGCCAGGACCATGGTGAGCCCGCACGCACAGATGCAGGCGGACACGGTGATGGCCACCCCGAAGGCACCTGCCGGGCCCCGGGCAGCGGCCAGGAGTCCACCCAGGGAGGAACCCAGGGACACTCCGATCGTGACCGCGGACTGCATCGAGGTCATGGCCACGGAGATGCCGCCAGTGGGCGCCAGGCGCTCGGTGAGGGAGAAGGCGGTGACCATGGTGGGCCCGACGAAGAGGCCCGCCGCCAGCAGTGCGAGCGCAGTGGTGCCCAGGGAGTCCTGGAGGACGACGACGCCCATGAGTGCCCCCATGCCGAGTCCGCCGGCCCAGACGCGTGTGGGAAGCCGGACGGACTCGGGGACGAGGACCACCATCAGCGCCATGGCACCGGAGCCCAGCCCCATGAGGGCGTAGACCAGACCGGCACTGCCCGGGGCACCGAGGAGTTCGGCGCGCTCCGTCGTCCCGGCCTGCACCGAGCCGAAGAAGGCACCGATGCAGACCATGACGACGATGGCGGGGGCGACGGCAGCGAGCACGGCCGTGATGCGGGGTCGGGGTGCCTTGGCCAAGTCGACCTCCGGGGAGGACGAGGGCGCGTCCGCGGGATCGTCGGGGGCGGAGAGTGCGAAGGGCAGGCCCGCGCACACCACCAGTGCCACCGCCAGGGCGAGGGGAGCTGCGGGCGCCGCCGCGGAGGCAGCGATGCCGACGAGGGCGGGACCCAGGACGAAGACGAGTTCATCGGCCATCGACTCGTAGGAGAAGGCGGCGCCGAGCTCCCGGGGACCTGAGGTGCGTGCCACCCACCGTGCCCGGGTGAAGGACCCGATGGGCAGACAGGTGGCACCAGCGACCAGGCAGGCGGTCCACATCGGTGCCCCCGCCCAGCCCTGGACCGCTGCGAGGAACATGGCGGTCAGTGCCAGGGCGTTGAGGGGGGTGAGCGTCAGCAGCACGCGCCGCTGCCCACGCCGGTCGGCCCAGCGCCCGATGAGAGGTGACGCCACTGCCGTCGAGATCGAGGTGATCCCCGTGGCGAGACCACCCTGGGCGACGGACCCCGTTGAGGCGGTGAAGGCCGTCATCGTCCCCAGGGGGACCATGGCATAGGGGGCGCGCGCCAGGAAGGCGATGACCATGGACCGGCGACCGATGAGCGCGGGGAGGGACCGGTAGTGCGCGAGCGCGCGGAAGGGTGAGGAATGCACAGGAGTGCTCCGGGTCGAGGTGCCCGCAAGGGTCCGGTGCTCAACCACACGGAGCATGCGGGCGGTCCGCCGGGTGAGCGACGGACCTCCCGATGGTAGCCGATGCCGTGGTCCTGTGGGCTGCCGGAGCCCGCAGGACCGACCGGGGGCGCCGGTCCGCTCACACGCCCCTGTGTCCACAGGTTCGCGCGACCCCTTGTCGAGGTGTCGGCCATGCATCAACCTGTGTGGATGGAGATCAACGGGTATCAGCTGACATCATTGGCCTTCATGGCCGCCGGGGGTCCGTTGTGGAATGCGACCGGTGCGGACGGTGGGCGTGCCCTGGTCACCCTGCGTGCCCCCCACGACGGCGAGGTGCTGGAGGCGCGGTGGCGCGCCTGGGCGGGGATCGCCTCGCCCCACGTGGTCGCCCTGCTCGATGTCGCCCGACACGGGGACGGACGCTGGGCGGTGGTCATGGAGCGGGTCGAGGGGGACACCCTGGAGTCCCTCATGCTGCGCGGTGGTCTGCGCACCCGGGAGGTGCGCGAGCGGGTCGTGGAGGGCGTGGAGCGCGGCCTGGGGGAGCTCCACGCAGTGGGGCTGGTCCACGGTGACGTCTCACCGGCCAATGTCATCGTGCGACCAGATGGTTGCGCGGTCCTCGTCGACGTGGTGGACGGGACCGAGGGCGTGGAGGGGACGCCCGGGTGGGGGTTCGCAACCGCGGGCCCCGAGGGGGACCTGGAGTCCCTGGGACGCATTGCCGCTGCCCTGGGCCTCACTCCGGTGCCACCGGTGGACGCCGGCCCGGTGGGTGGCTCCGGGGCGGGTGGACCACCTGCGGTGATCGCACCGGCGCCGGGCGGTCCGGAACCCGCCGCACGCCTGCCACCTCCCCTGGACCCCGGCGAGGTCGGGGGAGCGGTCCTGCGGGGGGTCGGACTCTCGGAGGAGACGCGGCGTCGGGACGCGCCCGCCCGCCACCGGCGCCCCCGTGCACGTGGTCGTGTGCTCGGGGCCGTCCTGGTCCTGGTGGCCGCCGCTGCGGCAGCAGGGGTGGTGCCCCTGCGCGCGTTCCTGTTCCCGGCGGGCCCGGTGGCGTCCCCCCTCCCGGGGGCCTCGGCCCCCTGTCCGCCGGATGAGGAGCTCCGGGAGGTCTTCACCTCACTCGTGGCCGTGCGCGACACCGCGCTGGCGGCGGGTGACCGGGACGCGTTGGGCGCCGCTGCCCACGAGGAGCTGGTGGACGCCGATCTTGAGGTCCTGGGGGTGTTGGAGGCGTCCGGGACCACTGTCCACGACCTCGCCACGGAGGTCGGGCCGGTGGAGGGGGTCACGTGCGAGGAGGACCGTGTGCGCTTCGTGACCTCGCTGCGTCAGCTCCCGCACCGGCGGTGCGCGGAGGGACGCTGTCGCGACGTGCCCGGCGGTGAGGTGCGCGGGGTGGAGGTCACGGTCTCGCAGGACCCCTGGCGGGTGGTCTCGCTGGAGTCGTCGGGGTGAGTCGGCGTGCAGAGCAGGGCCGGGTGGGTCGGGACCATCAGGTCCCGACCCACCCGGCCGGTGGGAGGCGGTGCGTCAGAGGCCGAGGTCGGCCTCGAAGGCGCCCTCCTCCAGGCGCTTCTTGACGGTCATCAGGTAGCGGGCGGCGTCGCCGCCGTCGACCAGACGGTGGTCGTAGGACAGTGCGAGGTAGACCATGGAACGGATCCCGATCGTCTCGTTGCCGTCCTGGTCCTTGACCACCACGGGCCGCTTGACGATGGTCCCGATCCCCAGGATCGCGGTCTCGGGCATGTTGAGGACGGGGGTGTCGAAGAGCGCCCCGCCCGATCCCGTGTTCGTGATCGTGAAGGTCGATCCGGACAGTTCGTCCGCGGAGACCTTGGAGTCACGGGTGCGTGCCGCGAGGTCGTTGATGGTGCGGGCGATGTCCGCCATCGACAACGTCCCCGCGTCGCGGATCACGGGCACCAGGAGACCGCGCGGGGTGTCCACGGCGATGCCGACGTGCTCGTGGTCGAAGTAGGTGACCTCCTTGCCCTCGATCGTCGCGTTGATCTTCGGGTGGTAGAGCAGCGCCTCCGTGGCGGCCTTGACGAAGAAGGGCAGGAAGGTGAGCTTGGTGTGCTCCTTCTCCTGGAACGGTCCCTTCGCGCGGGCACGCAGTGCGGCGACCCGGGTCACGTCGACCTCGACGACGGTCGTCAGCTGGGCGGCCGTCTGCAAGGACTCGACCATGCGACGGGCGATCGTCTGACGCAGGCGCGTCATCTTCTCCGTGGTGCCGCGCAGGGGGGAGACCTCGAGCTCGGGAGCGGCAGGCGCGGCCGGAGCGGCGGCCGGCGCCGGCGCCGCGGCCTTGGCGGCCTCGGCCGCCGCCTGGACGTCCTCGCGGCGGATGCGTCCCCCGATCCCGGTCCCGGTCACCGAGGTCAGGTCGACACCCAGCTCACGGGCCAGCTTGCGGACGATCGGGGTGACGTACCCACCGGCGACGGCCGCGACCTCGGCGGCCTCGACCTTGCGGCCACTGGCTCCGGCGACCGCGGCGAGTGACTGCTGGGTCGGGAAGCCGGGTGTGGGGACGGCTCCGTGGGGCACAGGGGGCGCCGGGGGCGCGACGTGGCCAGCGGCGTGCGCAGGTGCCGGCGGGGCCGGCGGGGCCGGCGGGGCGTGGTGCTCCACGGGTGCGGGCGCCTGCTCGGCGGGTGCGGGCTCCTCGGGCTCCTTCTCGTCGGGCGCGGACTCCTCGTCGGGCGCGGACTCCTCGTCGGGCTCGGACTCCTTGGGTGCCGTCTGCTCGGGAGTCGGGGCCTGGGCCG
>NZ_LT700212.1:729563-732327 GCF_900155435.1 Actinomyces provencensis
CCTCCCCGGAGTCCTCCGGAGCGGAGTCGCCGTCGGCCTCGGAGGGCTCGCCGACGCGGGCGATCTCCGTGCCGACCTCGACGGTCTCGTCCTCGCCGACGAGGATCTCCAGGATGGTCCCTGCCACGGGGGAGGGGACCTCGGAGTCGACCTTGTCGGTGGAGACCTCGACGATGGGTTCGTCGACCTCGACCGTGTCGCCGACCTTCTTCAGCCAGGTGGTGACGGTTCCCTCCGTGACCGACTCGCCCAGGGCGGGCATCTTCACTGCTGTTGCCATGGTTGTTCTCCTTGTCGGTACGGGTCAGTTGTGGGAGTGCAGGGGCTTGCCGGCCAGGGCCATCGCGGCCTCGCCGATCGCCTCGTTCTGCGTGGGGTGGGCGTGGATCAGTGCGGCGACGTCCTCGGGGTAGGCCTCCCAGTTGACCATGAGCTCGCCCTCGCCCACCTGCTCGCCGATACGGGCCCCGATGCCGTGGAAGCCGACGATGGGACCGTCCTCGACGGAGACGAGCTTGATGAAGCCCGCAGTGTTGAGGATGTTGGACTTGCCGTTGCCCGCGAGGTTGTACTCCACGGTGCGCACGGCGTCGCCGTACTCCTCGCGGGCCTGCTTCTCGGTGAGGCCCACGGAGGCGATCTCGGGATCGGTGAAGGTGACACGCGGGATGCCCGACTCCACGATGGGGGCGGGCGAGAGTCCGGCGATCTCCTCGGCGACGAAGATTCCCTGGAGGAAGCCGCGGTGGGCCAGCTGGAGGCCCGGGACGATGTCACCGACGGCGTGGATGTTGGCGACACCGGTGTGGAGACGCTCGTCGGTGAGGACGAATCCGCGCTCCATGGGGATGCCCACCTGCTCGTAGCCGAGGTCGGCGGTGACGGGCCCACGGCCCACGGCCACCAGCAGGACGTCGGCGTCGTAGCTCTTGCCGTCCTCCGTGGAGACGTGCACCCCGCCCTCGTCCTGGGTGGCCCCGGCGAAGCGTGTGTTGGAGTGGAAGGCGATGCCGCGCTTGCGGAAGGCCCGCTCCAGCTGCTTGGAGACGGCCTCGTCCTCATTGGCCGCCAGCCGCGGCAGGGCCTCGATGACGGTGACCTCGGCGCCGAAGGACTTCCATGCGGAGGCGAACTCCAGCCCGATGACACCGCCGCCCAGCACGACCACGCGGGAGGGCACCCAGTCCATCTGCAGGGCCTGCTCGGAGGTGATCACCCGTCCCTCGATGGGCAGGTTCGGCAGGGTGCGCGAGTAGGAGCCGGTGGCCAGGACGATGTGGCGGCCGGTGACACGGCGCCCGTCGACCTCGACCGTGTCCTCGGAGACCAGGCGGCCCCAGCCCTGGATGATGTCGACCTTGCGGGAGGCCAGGAGGCCCTGGAGCCCCTTGTACAGCTTGGAGACGACGGAGTCGCGGTAGGCACCGACCTTCGGCATGTCGATGCCCTCGAAGGTCGAGCGGACCCCGAAGTGCTCCGAGTCGCGGATCGCGTCCGCGGTCTCGGCCGCGTGCAGGTAGGCCTTGGTGGGGATGCACCCACGGTGCAGGCAGGTGCCGCCGACCTTGTCGCCCTCGATGAGGGCCACCTTCAGGCCCAGCTGGGCGCCACGGAGCGCGGCGGCGTAACCACCGGACCCCGCTCCCAGGATGACGACGTCGTATCCGGGTTCGCTCACGTTCTCCACTCCTCGCGTCGGGTGTTCGGACCGTCACGGTCCGGCTGGGCCCATTGTCCCACCCGGGATGTGTTTTTTCCCGCCTGCCGGGATCGTGGGACGGGTGGCACCGCCCACACAGGTGCGCCGCGTCCCCACCGGGGCGCCGGGGGGTGGTCGGTACACGCCCGGCAACCGGCCCGGAACGCGAGCGGCAGGAAGGGGGACGGGACGGGTGGCCGTCCGGGTGTCCCGGAACACCTAGGATGTGGCCACACCCACGAAGGAGGCCGGGCATGACCACGGATGTCGACAGCGGCGCGTCCCCCCAGGAGGAGGACCAGGTCGTGGACACGCGGGGTCCCTCGCTCGGGCTCGGCCGCCTGGTGATGGCCGCCTTCTGGGTGTTCGGCGCCTGGGTCACGACCAACGCCGTCATCGACGTGCTCCACTGGAACTCCGGGCCGATCGGTCCCGTCCTGGTCGCCCTCGTCGCGGGACTCCTCTACCTGCTCTCCGCCCTCGCGCTGACCCACAACGGTCGGCGGATGCGCGTGATCGGCTGGGCGAGCGTCTCCGTGGAGGCCATCGGCCCGGTCCTCGTGGGCGTGCTCGGTGTGGGTGTCCCCCAGCTCAGCGATCCCCGTTCTCCCTGGGGGGCCTTCGGGGCGGACTACTGGTACATCCCCCTGGTCCTCCCCGTGGTCGGGCTCGTGTGGCTGTGGTGGTCCAACCCGCGTCGCATCGTGGAGCTGTCCGAACAGGTGGACAAGCCCCGCCGTCGCCGCGAGGACTGAGGCCGGGCGGGGTCGTCACCGTCGCGGACGTCGGCTCAGCCCTGATCCACCGTTCTTGGGATGGGTGGGTCGAGTGATTGCGTGGGAGGTCTGGTGGAAGGGTGTCGGGGTGGTGTGGGCGCGAGTGAGTCTCCGACCTCTCGTGTCGGCTTGTCCTGGGGTTCCTCGGGTTGGGCCCGGTGGGGCTGTGTGGGTGGGTGGTCAGGCCGCGATGGGTGGGCCAGCACCGGTGGCCCACAAGGTGGTGAGCTCGTCCTGCCAGGGCCAGTGGGTGGGGTAGTGCAGGATTCGACGCCTGGAGTGGTGGGCG
>NZ_LT700212.1:733283-738802 GCF_900155435.1 Actinomyces provencensis
AGCCCTGATCCACCGTTCTTGGGATGGGTGGGTCGAGTGATTGCGTGGGAGGTCTGGTGGAAGGGTGTCGGGGTGGTGTGGGCGCGAGTGAGTCTCCGACCTCTCGTGTCGGCTTGTCCTGGGGTTCCTCGGGTTGGGCCCGGTGGGGCTGTGTGGGTGGGTGGTCAGGCCGCGATGGGTGGGCCAGCACCGGTGGCCCACAAGGTGGTGAGCTCGTCCTGCCAGGGCCAGTGGGTGGGGTAGTGCAGGATTCGACGCCTGGAGTGGTGGGCGATGCGGGCTGGCACCATGACCAGGCGCTGGCGGATGGTGGGCATGCGGGCGGTGTTCATGCCCGCGGCGTGCGCTGCGGCCCGGGAGATGTTGAAGGCGAGTACCGCCAGCTGCAGCCAGGCGGAGTTGGCGGTGAAGCGGCCTGAGGGCAGGTGGGCCAAGGCATTGCCCTTCAGCTCTGCCATGACTTGTTCGATGAGGGCATGGCCGCGGTGACGCTCATCAGCTTGGAGCATCGACAGGTCAGAGTTGGTGATGAAGGGGTGGTAGCGGTAGGTGTCGAAGAGTTCCCCCTGGCCCGCGTGAGCCTTGGGGTTCAGCCGCTTGACGCGTCGCACGACGAGCCTGCAGGTGACCTGCTCACTCACCTTGTGGGAGGTGAATGCGGTGAAGGGGACTTCAGCGACCTCAGCGTCACTGATCCACTCTCCGGTGTCTTCTTCGAAGATGGCGTCGGGGTAGTGGATGCCCACCCAGGCGTCTTCCGTGATCCCACTGATGGCTCGGGTCACGGTCTGCCACTGGGGGATGGTCACGGAGAACCAGCATCCAGCGTCTTGGAAGGCGTGGACGAAGGTGCAGGTGCAAAACGCGCTGTCGGCCCGCCCCATGATCTGAACACCTGGGCGGACCTTCTTGGCCAGGGTGAGGGCTCTCGTGGCATGCCAGGCGGCATGATCCCCTGACTTCACGTTGCCGCGACGCAGTTGGGCCCCAGCGATGACGGGCGCAGAGTGCTCGGTGCTGATGGTGGCAACCAGGGCATTGAGACCCTTGACATGGTTGTAGCCATACGCCACGGCCTGCTTGGAGTACCCGTGCACCTCGCGGATCGTATCGTCGAGGTCGACCATGACCAGGGGATCGCTGCCGAAGAGGGTGGGGACCAGGGGAGCCAAGTTGGTCAGGAGCTGGCGGTTGACGGCTCCCAGCTGGAGTGTGTGACCGTGGGTGTAGGACCGCAGGTGCGTCCCCAACGTGCTGGGGGCACGCACCGCCCCCACCACCTTTGCCGACCCACCCGAACGGAGGATGTCCATGCCGTCAATGTCATCAGCACCGGCCAGCATGCCCGCCACCAGCGCGCGGACCTTCACGGGCGCGTTGGGGGATGCCACCGTGAGGCGCGCCTTCAGCAGACCTGTGAAGCCTGCCCGCTGGGCCAGTCCCATCACCGCAGGCAGGCCGCCTGCAGCCACGAGATGATCCTCATCGAAGACGGGCGTGAAACGGCGGGTGTGAGTGTGAGACGATTGCACCTCGAAGATGCCCCCTCGACTGCGTCCAATGGATTGTCTACCAACACCCATTGTCCCAGATCAGAAGGGGCATCTTCCCTGTTCCCACACCCAAAACCCACCCCCACAACGGTGGATCAAGGCTCAGGTGAGGAGGCGACGACGGTAGCCCTCGGCAACGGCGGAGGCCCGGTCGCGGACGCCGAGCTTGTCGTAGATGTGCTGCAGGTGGGTCTTGATGCTCGCCTCGCCGATGAACAGCGCCGCAGCCGCCTCCCGGTTGGAGTTGCCGTTCGCGACCAGTTGCAGCACCTCCTTCTCCCGGTCGGTCAGCGTGCCGGCACCGGGCCTGCGCACCTGTCCCATGAGGTGCTGGGTCACCGAGGGCGCGAGCACCGACTCCCCGCGCGCAGCCGCGCGCACTGCCCGCATCAACTCCTCGGGCAGCGCGTCCTTGAGGAGGTAGCCGGTGGCTCCCGCCTCGATCGCCGGCAGCACGTCGCTCTCGCTGTCGAAGGTCGTGAGGACCAGGACCCGCACGTCCGGGAGGTGTTCGCGCAGGGCGGCGGTCGCGGAGACACCGTCCATCCCGGGCATGCGCAGGTCCATGAGCACCACGTCCGCTGCCATCGCCTCGGCACGGGCAATGCCCTCGGCGCCGTCGGCCGCCTCTCCCACCACGACGATGTCCTCGGCATCCGCGAAGGTGTCGCGCAGCCCACCCCTGACGACCGGGTGGTCGTCGACGATCACCAGTCGGATCATTGCCCGCTCCCTTCCGTGACCCGTGCGCTCCCGGGGGCGATCTCGGGAACGCGCGTACTGACGGAGGTCCCCTCACCCGGTGCGCTCTGCACCTCCACGTGACCGCCGACGCCCCTGATGCGTTGGCGCATGCTCGTCAGGCCGAAGCCGGTGCCGTCCTCGTCGGCGAACCCGCGTCCGTCATCGCGCACGTCCAGCAGCACCTCGCTGCCCGCGTACGACAGCGTGACGCCCACGCGCGAGGCGTCGGCGTGCTTCGCGACGTTCGTCAGTGACTCCTGGACGACCCGGAAGAGCGACACCTCGATCGCGGGGCTCAACGGCACCCGGGTGCCGGTGACCTCCAGGTGGGCGTTCGTCCCGTGGTCCGTGGACCACCCCTCGGTCAGGGTGCGCAGTGCCTCGGGCAGGTGGGCCCGTCCCAGTTCCTCGGGTGCGAGTGCACGCACGGACCGCCGGGCCTCGCTCAGGCTGCTGCGTGCGAGGCGGAGCGCCCGCCCGACGTGCTCCTCCGCCTCTCCCTGCACGACTGGGGAACGCTGCGCTGCCTGGAGCTGGGTGATGATCCCTGCGAGGCCCTGGGCCAGGGTGTCGTGGATCTCCCGGGCCAGTCGCTGGCGTTCGTCCTGCGCCCCGGACTCGCGGGCCTGGGTGACCAGTTGTGCGTGGAGCCCGGCGTTCTCGTGCAGCGCCGCCTCAAGTCTCTCGACGAGTTGCTCCCGCTTGCGTTCCTCGGGCCTGCTGCGCGCCGTGAGCACGATGCCCACCCCGATCGCTGCGGTCTGCACGGCGGGCGACGATGAGGACGAACTCCGTGAGCACCTGGGCGTTCGGGTCGCTCCACACCCGCATCGCCGAGCCGTTGAGGGCCACGGACGTGGCCAGCACGCCCAGCACTCCCACCGGCCAGGGTGAGAGCAGGTAGGCGTGGAAGAATCCCGCGACCGTGAGGATGACGAAGATGTCGGACAGCGACATGAGCGCGAGGCACAGTGCCAGCAGGCCGACGAAGTAGATGGCCGCCGACACGGGCCGGAGGGTCCCCCTCCTCAGGGGGAGTGTCTGCCCGAACAGCATCCACAGCGCCGCAACGGCGACCAGGGCGAGGACGGATACGCCGGTGGGCCAGAACGCGTCACCGGAGTTCGGCAGCTCCCAGGAGAAGTAGATCGCCGTCGAGATCGTCAGCAGCACCCACGGCGTCACCAGTTGCAGCAGGTCCCAGACCCGCAGCTGCTCCGCCTTCCAGGCCAGCCGCGAGCGGTTCACGGCNGGGTCCTGGGACCCGGGAGGGCGGCGGTGGCCGACACCGTGACGACCGACGTGGGATGCCAATCCGAGATCTGATCGTTATCAGATTGTTACACGCCGCGTGGTGGCTGTCACGTGTTCGGTGCGGGTGTCACGGGGGTCCGTCATCCCCGGAGTGCGGGTGGTGCGTCCTGGTGGGTGCTCTCCTCCGTACCTGCTCAGCGGGCATCCACCTGATGGGTGACCGTGAGGGTGGCCCGGGCGATCGTGTGGAACAGCGTGTGGAATGCCGCAGCAGCGGGGGCGGTGTCGTCCGTGAGCCCCAGGGTCTCGACGTCCAGGGCGTGGACGGCGAAGACGTAGCGGTGGGCCCGGTCCCCCGCGGGTGGGGCGGCCCCCTGGTAGGAGGCCTCCCCGGAGTCGTTGCGCAGGTGGAAGGCTGCCCCCTCCAGGGTGAGGTCCGAGTCGCCGGCACCCTGTTCGACTTCGGTCTCCTCCGCCGAGAGGTCGAGGACGGTCCAGTGCCACCACCCCGAGGGTGTCGGGGCGTCGGGGTCGAAACAGGTGAGGACGAAACCGCGGGTCCCCGGGGGGAACCCGTGCCACCGCAGCTGGGGCGAGGTGTTGCCCCCGGAGGCGACGTGGAGGTCGGGCATGGGGGCGCCGTCCCTGAGGTCGTCGGACTCCAGGGTGAAGGCGGGCACGGGGGGCAGGGAGTCGTAGGGGTCCGGTGCGAGGGGGCGGTCGTCGAGGTTCATTGCTTCCTCCGATCCGGCACCGCCTCCGTGGCGGTGCACACCCCCAGTCTCGGCCACGCCGCCCCCTCGTGCCGCCCGGGGGCCGGTGTGTCCTCGCACGGGGAGGTGGGGCGCAGGTGCGCGTGGGCTTCGCTAGAATGTCGAACACATGTTCGATGGTGGGGAGGGTGACATGGGAACGGTGCCTGCCGGGTCCGCCGAGGAGCGTCTGCGACGCGCCCGGGCGGCACTGGCGCGCGCCGAGGAACAGGCCGGGCTGCGCAGCCCAGCCCAGCGCAGTCTCTCCCGGCACACGTCCTCCCGGGACCCACTCCCACCGGGCGCTGCGGTCCACGCCCTGTCCGGGGAGGGGTCCGTTCTCCCCCCCGGTGGCGGGGTCGGTCTGGGGGTCGTCGCCGGGGGAGTCGCCACACCGGACGAGGGCGTCACCGCCCCCTCCGTCGGTGGGGTGGACGCGGCGGGTGCGGTCCTGGAGGTGGGGGCCGGCACCGGGTCCCTCCTGCGGGCGGCGGCAGGGGTGGCACCGTCCCGGGGATGGGTCGGTTTCGTCGGGGTGAGGGACATCGGGTGGTTGGCCGCGCGTGAGGCGGGCATCGACCTGGCCCGTGTGGTCAGCGTGCCCGAGCCCGGACCCCTGGCCGCCGATGTCGTGGCGACCCTGCTGGACGGGGTCGACGTGCTCTGTGTGGACGGGGTCGACCTCTCACCCTCCCAGCAGCGTCGGCTCGCGGCCAGGGTCCGACGTGACGGGAGGGTCGTGCTGACCACGCGGGCCTGGCCGGGGGTCTCGCGCCCCCACCGTCCCGCTGCCCGGCGCACCCGGGAGGAGGCCGTGTGATGGCACGGGTGGGGACAGCGGCGGGAGGGACCCGACGTGTCGTCCTGTGGGTGCCCGACTGGCCCACCACCGCACTGGTCGTCGACACGCCCCCGGGGACACCGGCGGCAGTGGTCCACCGGGGGCGGACCACGGTGGCGACGGTGCCCGCGCGGAGGGCGGGGGTGCGTGCGGGGATGCCGGTCTCCACCGCGCAGTACCTGTGCCCCGACCTCGTCCTCCTGCCCCACGACCCCCTGCGTGAGGCCGCGGCCTTCGAGCCCGTGGCCCGCGCCTTCGACGAGGTCGCCGCCGGTGTCGTCTGCCTGAGGCCGGGCCTGGCATGGGCACCGGCCCTCGGTCCCGCGCGCTGGGCCGGGTCGGAGGAGGCGCTCGCGGGCGCCCTCGTGGAGGCGG
>NZ_LT700212.1:739016-811659 GCF_900155435.1 Actinomyces provencensis
GCGTCCCCAACGTGCTGGGGGCACGCACCGCCCCCACCACCTTTGCCGACCCACCCGAACGGAGGATGTCCATGCCGTCAATGTCATCAGCACCGGCCAGCATGCCCGCCACCAGCGCGCGGACCTTCACGGGCGCGTTGGGGGATGCCACCGTGAGGCGCGCCTTCAGCAGACCTGTGAAGCCTGCCCGCTGGGCCAGTCCCATCACCGCAGGCAGGCCGCCTGCAGACACGAGATGATCCTCATCGAAGACGGGCGTGAAACGGCGGGTGTGAGTGTGAGACGATTGCACCTCGAAGATGCCCCCTCGACTGCGTCCAATGGATTGTCTACCAACACCCATTGTCCCAGATCAGAAGGGGCATCTTCTCTATTCCGACACCCCAAACCCCACCCCCACAACGGTGGATCAAGGCTCAGACGCCGCCGGGGAAACCGAGCTGCCGCCACGCCTCGTAGAGGGCGATGGAGGCGGAGTTGGCGAGGTTGAGGGAGCGCACGCCGGGCAGCATGTGGATGCGGACCCGTGAGGTGATCCTCGGGTCGGACATGACCTCCTCGGGAAGGCCCGTGGGTTCGGGTCCGAAGAGCAGTCCGTCCCCGTCGGCGTAGGAGACGTCACTGTAGAGGGTCGTGGTGTGACCGGTGAAGGCCCACACGCGACCGGGCACCTCCGCCAACGCGTCCGCCAGGTCGTGGTGGACGCGGACGTGGGCGAGGTCGTGGTAGTCGAGACCGGCGCGACGCAGCTTGGCGTCCTCCATGTCGAAGGCGAGGGGTTCGACCAGGTGGAGCATGGAGCCCGTGCAGGCGGACAGACGGATGGCCGCACCGGTGTTGCCGGGGATACGGGGTTCGAAGAAGATCACGTGGAGCACGCGCGCCATCCTCCCACCGGGGGGACCTCCGCGGCACTCCCGTCGGCGGCGGGTGTGAGGCACCTGTCAGTGGGGACGGATCACCGCACGTCCGGGGATGTTTCCGTCATCGTGTCCCGGGGGCGCGGGCGGAGGAACCGCTGGCAGGCGAGCATGAGCAGGCCCACCACCGGGACGAGCAGTGCCACACAGCCCACGGCCGCCAGGACGCGTGCGTAGCCGAGGGCCGGGACGTCGAGGAAGGGGTAGGGGTACCAGTCCACGAGCGCCCCACGCACCAGGGTGAGCAGGCAGTAGGCCAGGGGGACCAGTGAGGCCAGGGCGATCCCGCGCAGCGATGCGGTGGCGGGGCCTGCGAGCAGCCAGGCGGCCCAGGCCAGCAGGGGGGTGACGAGGTGCTGGAGGGTGGTCGCGATGATCACCTCCGTGGGGAAGTCCCCCCCGATGTTGGGGCCGGCCAGCACCGTGACGTAGACGATGCAGGTGATGGAGATGTCGAGCAGGGCGACGACCTGGAGGAAGGGAAGCACCCGCCCCCGTGGTCGTGGGCGCACCACCAGGAGCAGGCTCGAGACGGCCACCAGCAGGTTCGACTGCGCCGTGAAGTAGGACAGTCTGTTCAACGAACCGTCCCACCCGGGCCCGAAGGAGTTCGAGTAGCCGGCACCGGCGGGGATCCAGGAGCGCACCCTGTGGGCGGACCACATGTCCAGACCGGTGCCGAGGAGGGCGGAGAAGGCGGCCAGGAGCAGGATCGCGGAGGCCACCGTGAGGAACTGCCGGCGTGTCCGTTCCGGCGCGGTGGGTGCTGTCGCCGGAGTCGCGCCGGGTGCCGGGGCAGGTGCGGGTGCCGCGACGGGTGTCGTCGGGGAGGTGTGGACGGGGTTGTCCGGGGCCGTGGGTGTCGCCGGGGGCACGGGTGTCGGGGCGGGCAGCAGCAGGGCCGACGGCGCCGGTGCGCGCGACAGGTCACTCGGGAGCTGTCCGGTGGCGGCGGGCAGGACGGGACGGGGCACTGCGGAGGTGTCGACGACGGGCATGGGGCCTCCTCGACGGGGCATCCGTGTCCGGCGGCCTGCGTGGGACGCCGCCCCCCGACGGGTCCTGGGACCCGGGAGGGCGGCGGTGGCCGACACCGTGACGACCGACGTGGGATGCCAATCCGAGATCTGATCGTTATCAGATTGTTACACGCCGCGTGGTGGCTGTCACGTGTTCGGTGCGGGTGTCACGGGGGTCCGTCATCCCCGGAGTGCGGGTGGTGCGTCCTGGTGGGTGCTCTCCTCCGTACCTGCTCAGCGGGCATCCACCTGATGGGTGACCGTGAGGGTGGCCCGGGCGATCGTGTGGAACAGCGTGTGGAATGCCGCAGCAGCGGGGGCGGTGTCGTCCGTGAGCCCCAGGGTCTCGACGTCCAGGGCGTGGACGGCGAAGACGTAGCGGTGGGCCCGGTCCCCCGCGGGTGGGGCGGCCCCCTGGTAGGAGGCCTCCCCGGAGTCGTTGCGCAGGTGGAAGGCTGCCCCCTCCAGGGTGAGGTCCGAGTCGCCGGCACCCTGTTCGACTTCGGTCTCCTCCGCCGAGAGGTCGAGGACGGTCCAGTGCCACCACCCCGAGGGTGTCGGGGCGTCGGGGTCGAAACAGGTGAGGACGAAACCGCGGGTCCCCGGGGGGAACNAGGCCGGGCCTGGCATGGGCACCGGCCCTCGGTCCCGCGCGCTGGGCCGGGTCGGAGGAGGCGCTCGCGGGCGCCCTCGTGGAGGCGGTCGTGGTCGCCACCGGGGCGGAGTGCCAGGTCGGGATCGCCTCCGGGATGCTGGCCGCCCTGGAGTCCGCCCACCGCGGCCTCGTCGTCCCCGCCGACGCCACCGCAGACCTCCTGGCCGACCTGCCCCTGGACAGCGTGCTGCGGGTGCTCCCCCTCGCCCTCCACGAGCTGGTCGGGGCTCCCCTGGAGCTGCTCCCGCAACTGGGGGTGCGCACCTGCTCCGCACTGGTGGGGCTCGGGAGGGGCCCCCTCGTCACGCGCTTCGGCCGGGCGGGGGAGATCCTGTGGACGCTGTGCACAGGAGGGGACCTCGCCACGCGCGCCATGAGACGCCGGGAGGACAGGCTCGAGGTCAGCACAGTCCTCGACCCCCCGGCCCTCGACGTCGACAGCGTGGTCATCGGGCTGAGGCGGCTCGCCGAAGACCTCGCCGCGGAGCTGTGGCGCAGCGGCAGCCGTGCGGAGACCCTGACGGTGTGGATGCTCACCGAGTCCGGTCAGCGTCGCGAGCGGACCTGGGGCGGGGTCGACTGCGCGGACCCCTCCGAGGTCGTGGACCGGATGCGCTGGCAGCTGCGTGGCTGGTCCCAGGAGAGGGGGAGCGCCCTGCCCGGGTCGGGGGCGCCCGACTCGGCCCTGGAACAGGTCGGGCTGGTCGCCTCCGACCTCAGTGGCACCATGCCCTCCCCACGCCTGTGGGGCAGGGCGGAGGGGGATGCGCGTGCGGAGAGGTCGGCCCTGCGCCTGCAGTCGCTGCTGGGGGAGGACTCCGTGCTCGCACCCCACCTCCAGGGGGGACACGACCCCCGCTCACGGGTGCACGAGACACCCTGGGGGACCCCGGTGGGCGCACTGGCCTCCCCGGAGGGGGAGTGGGAGGGAGGGGTCGATGCCGCACCCGCCACCCTGCTGTCCACCCCGCTCCCCGTCCACCTGTGGGGAGAGGCGCTCCCGGTGCCGGGGGGAGCAGCACACGCAGGTGAGGGGAATGGGCAGGGCACGGATCCCGTGCACCCGGTCCCCGTGCGTGTCGGCCCCCGGGGGGACCTCACCGCCACGCCCACGCTGCTCCTGCCGGATCCCCTCCCCGGGATGCGTGTGCCGGAGGGTCTCGTGGCCGGTGGGACGGTCGGGGTCACCCTGGAGGGAGGGCCGTGGGCGGTCCTGGGACGCTGGTGGGAGGGCAGGGAGTCGCAGAGGGCCCCGCGTGCCTACCTGCGCCTGGGACGCGAGGACGCCCCCCAGCTCCTGGTCGTCCAGCGCGGGGGGAGATGGTACGTGGAGGGCGTCTACGACTGAGCACGCCCCCGGGTGCGCGACGTCCGTCCGGGGGTGGTCACGACGGTAGGATCACCCGGGCAGCTCACGACGGGAAGGGACCGGGGATGGCGAAGCTCTACTTCAGGTACGGGGCGATGAACTCCGGCAAGTCCACGGCCCTGCTGCAGGTGGCCTACAACTACGAGGAACGCGACCAGCGCGTCGTCCTGCTCAAGCCCCGCATCGACACCAAGGGCGACCGCGAGATCATCTCCCGCCTGGGGGTCACACGCAGGGTGGACGCCCTCGTGGGCCCCGAGGACGACGTCCACGAGCTCTTCGTCGGCCTCGCCGCCACCGATCCCGAGCCCGGACCCGGCGGGAAGGTGCGCCGTGTCGCCGCGGTCCTCATCGACGAGGCCCAGTTCCTCACCCCCCTCCAGGTCGACGACTTCCTGCGCCTGGCCGTGTGCGAGGACGTCCCCGTCCTCGCCTACGGGATCCGCACCGACTTCCGCACCACCGCCTTCCCCGGGGCGCGACGCCTCCTGGAGATCGCCCACTCCCTGGAGGAGCTCAAGACGATCTGCCGCTGCGGACGCAAGGCCATCTTCAACGCACGCCGGGTGGGGGGCCGCTTCGTCTTCGACGGTGCCCAGGTCGCCATCGACGGGATCGACTCCACCTACGAGTCATTGTGTGCGGCCTGTTACTTGCGGGAGTCGGGAGGGGCACTGGACGGGGACGGCGCCTAGACTGAAGGGATGGCCAGCCCCCGCACACTCAGCGGTCTAGTCGTCCACCTCAGTGACGACGACATCATGGCGATGGTGGGTCCGGCCACCTGGGGCAAGGGGCTCACCTGCTTCAGGTCGGGCCAGGTCCTGGAGGTCCGCGCGGAGGGCGACCTGCGCGCCGTGGGCCGCGTGCGCGGCGCCGGTGTCACCTACCGCACCTGGATCGAGGCCGTCGAAGGACGCCTGGACCTGACCTGTGCCTGCACGGTGGGCCGGGACTGCCGCCACTGCGTGGCGACCCTGCTGCACCTGCGCGACGAACTGCGCCGGGCCACGCCCCGGGAGGGGGAGTGGCGCAGTGCACTGTCGGGGCTGGTGGATGAGTCCGGCATCGGCGGGGAGTCGATGGCACTCCTCGTGGACACCCACGACCCCTCCTCGCCCCTGTGGATGAGCCCCCTGCGCCCGGGCACCCACACGCGCTGGGTCACCAAGCGCGCCTCCTGGCTGGACATCACGAACCCCCAGTGGGCCTCGGTCACCGAGGAACTCAACCCCACACACCTCGCGTTGCTGCGGGAGGGCTACCGCTACTCCCGGGAGGGACCCCAGTGGCGTTCCCCCAACGAGGTCAGCCTTGAGTCCCTCGGTGACCGTGCGGGACCCTGGCTGCGCCGCCTCGACCGCGCGGGCATCGCCCTCTTCGCCGACACCGACCCCCTGGTGCCCCTGGTCCTGGACCCCGGGCCGTGGACCCTCGCCGTCGACGTGCGCCGCACCGAGGGAGGGCTGTCGGTGGGGGTGGCCGTCACCGACGGGAGCACCACCCGTACCTCGCCGCGCATCGACGTCGCCACGCGTCTCCTGCTGTTGGAGGGCGGGACGCGGATCGCGGAGATCCGCGGGGGCGAGGACCTCCTGGAGAGCCTGCCCACCGGGGGCCTGACCGTGCCCGAGGGTGATCTCGCCGAGTTCCAGACCCGGTGGCTCCCTCGCCTGGAGCGCACCGTCGCAGTGGTCTCCACCGACGGGTCCTACTCGCCCGAGGAGGTCTCGCGGCCCCTCATCGTGGCCACGGTGCGCCTGGAGGGCAGCGCTGCGCTGGTGGTGCGCTGGTGGGTCGAGTACACGATCGGCGGTGCCACCTCGCGCCTGCCCCTGGAACAGGCCGATGCCGATGCCGGTGCCCAGGACCTCCGGCACGCCATCGAGGCGGGCGCGGCCAAGCTGCGCCTGCCCGAGGAACTGTGGCGTCGGAGCCTGACCACCCTGCGCCTGCCCGCCTGGCGCGCCCCGGAGTTCCTCGACCGTGTCGTGGGCGAGCTGGAGGTCGACGGCCTGGTCTGGGACGTGGCCGAGGAGGTGGCCGAGGTCAGGGTGGACGGCGACGCCATGCTCATCGACACCTCCATCGCCTCGGAGGGATCCACCGACTGGTTCGACCTGCACGCCCGCGTCCTGGTCAACGGGCGCGAGGTGGAGCTGCGTGACCTGCTCGCCGCCCTGGCCTCCGGTGAGGACCACATGCTGGTGGACGGCGTCTGGGTCACCCTGGACGGCGAGCGCCTCGAACACCTGCGCTCCCTGCTCGCCGAGGCGGAGGTGCTCGGCGACACCGAGGGGGACACCACACGGCTCTCCGTGCTCCAGGCGGGGCTGTGGGAGGAACTCGAGGACGTCTCCGACCACGTCGAGGCCTCACGGGAGTGGACCAGGCGGGTGCGCGCCCTCACCGGGCACGGTGACCTGGCGGGCCTGCCGGTCCCGCCCTCGTCGACCGTGGAGCTGCGCCCCTACCAGGAACAGGGCCACCGCTGGCTCACCGCACTGGCCGCCCTGGGCCTGGGCGGGATCCTCGCCGATGACATGGGCCTGGGCAAGACGATCCAGGTACTCTCCGCAGTGCGCGCACTGCGCGACGCCCCCGGCGCAGGCGGGGCGGACGGAGCGCCGGTCCTGGTCGTGGCGCCGACCTCGGTGCTGGGGACCTGGGCGGGGGAGGCCCGCAGGTTCTTCCCGGACCTGGTCGTCGAGGTGGTCGACGCGACCTCACGCAGGCGCGGTGGGTCCCTGGCGGACCTCGCCAGGGGTGCCGACGTGCTCGTGACCTCCTACACGATCGTGCGCATGGAGCCGGCGGAGTGGGCGGGGATCCACCTCTCCGGGCTCGTCGTGGACGAGGCCCAGGCCATCAAGAACCCGCGCACCGCCATCCACTCCGCCCTCATGGGCCTGGACGCCGGGTGGCGGGTGGCCGTCACCGGCACGCCCGTGGAGAACTCGGTGTCCGATCTCTGGTCGATCCTCCAGGTGACCGATCCCGGCCTCCTGCCCGGCTGGAAGACCTTCAACGACAAGGTGCGTCGACCCATCGAGACCCACGGGGACGAGGCGGCACTGGTTCGTCTGCGGCGCCTGACCGCTCCCTTCGTCCTGCGCCGCACCAAGGAGCAGGTGGCACCCGAGCTGCCCGACAAGACCGAGTCGGTCGTGGAGGTGGCGCTGGGGGAGGAGCACCGTCGCATCTACGACCAGTACCTCACCCGCGAGCGCTCGCGGCTCCTGGGGCTGCTCGACGACCTCCAGGCCAACCGGATGGTGGTCCTGTCCTCCATCACCCGCCTGCGTCAGCTCGCCCTGGACCCCGCCCTGGTGGACCCGGCGTACTCCTCGGTGGGCTCCGCGAAGGTGGAGTTCCTCGCCGACCAGCTCGACCAGGTCGTGCCCGCGGGCCACCAGGTGCTGGTCTTCAGTCAGTTCACCTCCTTCCTCGTACGCATCCGGGGGGTCCTGGAGCGTCGCGGCATCGACATCGCCTACCTCGACGGAGCCACCCGCGACCGTGAGGGGGCCATCGAGGACTTCCGCTCGGGACGTGCACGCGTCTTCCTGATCTCCCTCAAGGCCGGCGGCACGGGCTTGACCCTGACCGAGGCGGACTACGTCTACGTCATGGACCCCTGGTGGAACCCCGCAGCGGAGGCCCAGGCGGTGGACCGGGCGCACCGCATCGGCCAGTCGAAGAAGGTCAACGTCTACCGCCTGGTCGCGGAGGACACCATCGAGCAGAAGGTGCTGGACCTCCAGGACCGCAAACGTCAGCTGGTCAGCGCAGTCGTGGACGGAGGCGGGGCCGGGTCCGGGAGGATCACCGCCGAGGACCTGCGCGCCCTGCTCGAGTCCTGAACCTCCCCCTCCCCGCAGAGGCGAGCCTCTCTTGAGCTGCGCGGCTGGCTGGACCAGTGCAGCGCGCTGTACTTCGGGGAGCCGCCTGTCTGGACCCGCGGGCGTGGTGTCGATGCATGTTCGTCCCTCGCGGGAGCGGTGGCGCTCGGAAGCGCGGGCTGGAACGCTGTCGGCATGAGAGTTCTGATCCTGGGCGGGACCGCGTGGCTGGGGCATGCCGTGGCAGGCGTCGCCGTCCGTGGTGGTCACCGCGTCACGTGTGTTGCCCGCGGTGATGCGGTGCCCCAGGGTGCGGCTCTGGTGCAGGCGGACCGTGACGCCCCCGAGGCACTCGCCGCGGTGTCCTCCTCGCGGTGGGATGCCGTCATCGACCTGGCCCGGCAGCCGGGGCATGTCCGGCGTGCCGTTCATGACCTGGAACCGGTGGCCGACCGTTTCGTGTTCGTGTCCAGCGCCAGCGTCCACGCCTCCCAGGCCGAGGTGGGTGCCGACGAGGACGCTCCGCTGCTCGGTGCGCTGCGCGCTGACGTGATGTCCTCCCCGGCCGACTACGGGCCCGCCAAGGTCGCCTGCGAGGAGGCAGTGCTCGATGGCTTCGGCGTGCGGCGATCAGTGGTCGTGCGCCCCGGACTGATCGGTGGGCCGGGCGATCCGAGTGGCCGCACGGGCTATTGGGGTCTGAGGTTCGCCAGGCCCTCGAACCCCGGACAGCGTGTGCTCGTCCCCGACGCACCGGACCTCCCGACGTCGGTCATCGATGTGCGTGACCTCGCCGAGTGGATCGTCCGACTGGTGGAGCAGATGTCGCACGGCACCTTCAATGCCGTGGGTGACCCGCGGCCCTTCCCCGAGCACATCGACACCGCCCGGCAGGTGGCCGGTCACGTCGGCCCCATCGCCCTGGCGACGCAGGACTGGCTCCTCGGTCACGGTGTCGCCCAGTGGTCGGGCGCACGGTCATTGCCGTTGCGGCTGGTGGACCGCTCCTGGTACGGGATGAATGCACGTTCGAATGCACGGGCGCGGGCTGCCGGTCTGGAGATCCGCCCCCTGTCGGAGACGCTTGCCGATTCCCTGCGCCGGGACCTCGACCACAGCGCGCTCCCCGGACGCGGCGCCGGGTTGACCGACGACGAGGAACGCGAGTTGTTGACCGCACTGGGAACGTGAGGGACCCCACCCGGGTGTGGTCCTCCAGCCCACGGCGAGATGTTCTGTCCCCCGTGGTGCAATGGACGTGTGCGCCCCGGCGGGGCGGGTGAGGCAGGAGCCGAGGTGCTCCCTCTCCCTCTCCTTCTCCCCTTCGGAACCCGGTGGGGCCTCCGGGGGTCGTGGGGGAGAAGTCCACCGTTCGAGGCGCGGGCCTTGCGAGGGATATCGAAAAACGATACGATCATATCGTTGATCGATGGGTCGTACGAGTGCCCGTCGCCGGTGGGGGAGGTCGTCATGCGTCGTGGGGTCGTCATCGTCCTGAAGGTCCTGGTGGTGTCGGTGCTCGCCGGGATGCTGGGGGCACTGTTCTGGGGACTGCCGTGGCTCTCGGGCGAGATGGCCCGTGACCTGCCGGAGCTCGCCCACCTGCGCCCGCCCCTGCTGGTGCTGGGTGAGGTGGCACTGCTGGGTGGGATCGTCGTGCTGGCGTGCCTGTGGCAGCTGCTGACACGCGTCTCGGAGGGGCGGATCTTCGATCCCGCCTCCCTGCGCTGGGTGGCCGCGATGAGCACGGCCTCGGCGGTGGCGGGTGTGGCGTGCGTGGCCGCGGAGTTCTGGATCCCGGGGCCACCCCTGCTGGGACTGGGGGTACTGGTCGTGGCGCTGCTGTGCCTGGGGCTGACCCTGGTCCTCGTCGTCATGCGTGGTCTCCTGGTGCAGGCGACCTCGTTCCGCGCCGAACTCGACCAGGTGATCTGATGGCGATCGTCGTGGACCTGGACGTGGTGATGGCCAGGCGCAGGATCGGTGTGTCCGAGCTCGCCGAGCGGGTCGGCATCACGCCGGCGAATCTCTCGGTCCTCAAGAACGGTCGTGCGAAGGCGGTGCGCTTCTCCACGTTGGACGCGCTCTGCCGCGAGCTGGACTGCGCTCCGGGAGACATCCTCCGCCACGTCGAGGAGGACGGGATCCGGGAGTGATCGGTCCCTGAGGCAGCGCCCGCTGCCTGCTCGGGGCATGCCCCAGCGACGGGAGTCCCCCACGACGAGCGTGGTGGCGAGCGTGGTGGCGACGGCGGGGCTGGTGCTGGCTGCGGGTGCACGAGATCGAACAGGTGTTCGATAGACTGGTGTCATGTCCAGTGACCCGGCCACCTACGCGGAGCTGCACGCGCACTCCGCCTTCACCTTCCTCGACGGGGCGGACCAGCCCGCCGCGCTGGTCGAGCAGGCATGTGCCCTGGGCCTGGAGGCGCTCGCGGTCCTGGACGTCGACGGCATGTACTCCGCGATCCAGACGGCCACCGCCGGCCGCCGCAGCGGCATGCCCACGGTCTTCGGCACGGAGTTGACCCTGGCGCGTGGACAGTTCGGCGACCCCGGAGCCCCCGGGTGGGGACTGGTGCCGGGCGCGGAGGACCCGGGGATCCGACTCCCCGTCCTCGCCACCTCACCGGAGGGGTACCACGACCTGTGCCGGACCATGAGCGCCCACGCCCTGGCGCGTCCGGGGCGTCGCGACGCGGCCCACCTGCTCGACGCCCTCGGGGCCGGGGGTCACGAGGACTGGCTGGTGCTCACGGGCACGCGGCGGGGGCCACTGCGCCGGGCACTGTCCGCCCACGGGCAGGCCGCGGCACGCGAGGTGCTGGCACGCCTCACCGACCACTTCGGGCGCGGGAGGGTCGCCGTGGAGGCCGCACTGTCACCGGGCGATCCGCCCGCCCTCGCCGATGCCCTGGCGGACCTGGCCCAGCGCGCGGGGCTCCCCCTGGTGGCCACCACCGCCGCGCGCTGCGCCACCCCCGCCTCCCAGCCGGTGGCGGACGTCCTGGCGGCCACGCGCCTGGGGGGCTCCCTCCTCGAGGCGGAGCCCCACCTGCCCGCCCTGCGCTCCTTCCTGCGTTCCCCTGCGGAGATGCTCGCCCTGCACCACGCCCACCCCGACGCCGTCACCGCCGCCGCCGGCATCGCCCGCGACGCCGCCTTCGACCTGCGTCTGGTCGCCCCGCACCTGCCCGGCGCCGAGGTCCCCGACGGCCACACGGAGGCCACCTGGCTGCGGGAGCTGACCCGCCGCGGCGCCGAGCAGCGCTACGGCACACGCGAGGAGCACCCCCGCGCCTGGGGGGTCATCGACCACGAGCTCGAACTCATTGAGCGTCTGCGGTTCCCCGGCTACTTCCTCATCGTCAAGGAGATCGTCGACTTCGCGGCCTCCCGGGGGATCCTCTGCCAGGGCCGCGGCTCCGCGGCGAACTCGGCGGTGTGCTTCTCACTGGGGATCACCGCCGTGGACGCCGTGCGCCACCGCCTGCTCTTCGAACGTTTCCTCTCACCGGGGCGCTCCGGTCCCCCCGACATCGACCTGGACATCGAGGCGGGGCGACGCGAGGAGGTCATCCAGCACGTCTACGCCCGCTACGGTCGCGACCGTGCCGCGCAGGTCGCCAACGTCATCAGCTACCGGCCGCGTTCCGCCATCCGTGATGCCGCGCGCGCCCTGGGTCATGCCCCCGGTGTCGCCAAGGCCTGGTCCACCACGACCTCCCGCCACAGGGGTGGCAGTCGCGGGGGCGTCCCCGGGAGCGGGGACGAGGGCGGGGACGGTGTGCCCCAGGACGTGCGCGACATCGCCGTGGCCCTGCAGAAGCTGCCCCGTCACATGGGCATCCACCCCGGGGGCATGGTCCTGACCGACACCCCCGTCAGCGAGGTCTGCCCGGTGGTGTGGGCCGCCAAGGAGGAGCGCTCCGTCCTGCAGTGGGACAAGGAGGACTGCGCGGACGCAGGACTGGTGAAGTTCGACCTGCTGGGTCTGGGCATGCTCACCGCGCTGCGCCACGCCTTCGACTGGCTCGGTGGGGAGGGGGTGCTCGGACGCGACGGACGTCCCCCCGGCCTGCACAACCTGCCCGAGGAGGACCCGCGTGTCTACGACCTGCTCTGCGCCGCCGACACGGTCGGGGTGTTCCAGGTGGAGTCGCGCGCACAGATGAACACCCTGCCGCGCCTGCGACCACGCAGGTTCTACGACATCGTCGTCGAGGTGGCCCTGATCAGACCCGGCCCCATCCAGGGCCACGCCGTCAACCCCTACCTGCGCAGGCGCCGGGGACGTGAGGAGGTCACGTTCCTCCACCCCCTGCTGGAGCCGGCCCTGACGAAGACCCTGGGGGTGCCCCTCTTCCAGGAGCAGCTCATGCAGATCGCCGTGGACGCCGCCGGGTTCGACCTGACCGACGCGGACCGACTCAGACGCGCCATGGGGGCCAAACGCTCCCCTGAGCTCATGGAGGAACTGCGTCCCGACCTCTTCCGGGGCATGAGGGAACGTGGCATCGGGGAGGACGTCGCCGCCCGGGTCTACGAACAGCTCAAGGGGTTCGCCGACTTCGGTTTCCCCGAGTCCCATGCCTTCTCCTTCGCCCACATCGTCTACGCCTCGGCCTGGCTCAAGGTCCACCACCCCGAGCACTTCTACGCGGCCCTGCTGGCCTCACAACCCATGGGGTTCTACTCCCCGGCCACCCTGGTCCAGGACGCGCGCCGCCACGGGGTGGCGGTGGGCGGTCCCGATGTCCAGGACTCACTCGTGGGTGCCTGCGTGCGCGCGGGTGGGCCGGGGGGGCGTGGGAGCGGCCTCGACGAGGGCGGGGCCGGTGGCGGGGTCGGTGCCCCGGCGCGGGCACCCGGGCGACAGGGGACGCCCTCGTCCGCCGCTGGAGGGGGCAGGACCCGGGAGGAACGGACCACGGGGGAGTGGGACGCGGGGGAATGGGAGCTGGGGACGGCGGAGGAGGACCTGCCTGCCGGTGACGTGGACCTGGTGGTCCACCCGGGTCTCCTGGTCCGCCTCGGACTGGAGTCGGTGCGCGGGCTCGGGGAGGCCGCGGAACGGATCGTCGCCACCCGCGAGCAGGAGGGACCCTTCCGGGACCTGGCGGACCTGGCCCGGCGCGCACACCTCTCGGTGGGGGAGGTCGAGGCCCTGGGCCGTGCCGGCGCCACGGAGGGCCTGGGCGTCTCGCGCAGGGAGGCGATGTGGGCAGCCGGTTCGGTGGGGCAGGGGAGCTGGTACCAGCCCTACCTCCCCGGCACCGAGGTCGGGGTCAGTGCCCCGGAACTGGCGGGCATGGACCCCCTGGAGGTGCTGCGCGAGGACTACCGGGCCACCGGGTTGACCACCGGGGAGCACCCCTTCGCCCTGGCGCGGGGGCGCCTGCACGACCAGGGGGTCCTCGCCTGCGCGGAGCTGTCCGCCCACGAGGGCGGGGAGGTGGTCTCCGTCGCCGGCATCGTCACGCACCGCCAGCGTCCCCACACCGCGCGCGGCGTCACCTTCCTCTCCCTGGAGGACGAGACGGGCCTGGCCAACATCACCTGCTCGAAGGGACTGTGGGCGCGTCACCGCCGGGTGGCACTGACCTCCCAGGCACTGCTGGTGCGCGGACGACTGGAGCGCGGCGACGGGGTGGTCAACGTCATCGCCCACCGCCTCGAGGAGGTCCGACTGCCGGTGTCGGCGCGCTCGCGGGACTTCCGCTGAGGGGAGGCGTGGCCGGGTGGGCCGCCATCATCCGTCCGTCTCCCGCAGGCTCGACAGCAGCGCCGTCACGAGGGGGGACCAGGGTCGCGACATCGGACCGCTGAACACCAGTGACCGTGTTCTCGTCGGGGTGATGGGGACCATCACGAGCTCGCGGGGGAGCATCCCCTGCCCGATGGAGGGGAAGACCGTGATGCCGACGTCGGCGGCGACCATGCCCAGGAGCGCCCCGATGTCGCGGACCTCCTGGACCGGGCGGAAGTCGGGATCGACCGCGTGGAACAGCTCCAGGACGTTGAGTGCGCACCCTCCCGCGGAGACCAGCACCGGGTCGTCGATGAGGTCCGACGCCGTCAGGGTGGCCTCCCCGGCCAGGGGGTGGTCCGAGCGCAGGGTCGCCCGGTAGTCGTCGCGTGCGACCTCGACGGCGTCGGGGTGGACCTGTTCCGGATCGATGAGCACCGCCGCGTCCACGATCCCCTTCTCCAGCCACAGGGGGAGCTCGTCGTCATCGCCCTCGAACAACTGCACGTCGATACCGGGATGGTCCCTCTTCCACGTGGCCAGCAGGCGGGGCAGCAGACCGAAGGAGACGGTCGCGGCTGCCGCCAGGCGGACCAGGCCGGTGGTCTGCCCGTGGAACTCGGCTGCAGCCGCAGTGACACCGTCGGCCGAGGCGATCGCGGCACGGGCGTGGGGCAGGACGCGTGACCCCAGGGCCGTCACGGTGATCGTCGGACGTCTGTTGAGCAGGGTCCCGCCGAGCTCCTCCTCCAGGGTGGCGACCGCGTGGGAGACGGCGGACTGGGTCAGTCCCTGGCGTGCAGCGGCCTGGGCGAAGCCGCCCTCGTCGATGACGGCGGTGAGGGAACGCAGTTGCGCCAAAGTGACTGACATGAGAATCCTTCATGCTCAGATGAACCAGATTTGTTTGATTCATGTGGCGGTCCGCACCAAGAATAGTGCCGAGGACACCACGGCACAGGAGGAAGCACCATGCTGGACCGCACACCCACCTGGGTGCTCTTCTCCTTGTCGGGACTCGTGTGGGGCGCCAGCTTCCTCTTCATCAAGATCGGGCTGGGGGGCATGGACCCCGCGCAGGTCGTCCTGGCGCGGCTGGGACTCGGGGCGCTCGCCCTCGTCCTCGTCGCCGCACTCACCCACACGCCGCGCATCACGGATGTGCGCCTGATCGGGCACCTGGTGGTCGCGGGCTTCTTCTGGGCCGGTCTGCCCCTGCTCCTGTTCGCCTGGGCGGGGCAGTACCTGCCCTCGGGGATCTCGGCGATCTTCAATGCGACGACACCCCTGATGACGCTGCTGATCACCGCGCTCGTCCTGCCCGACGAGCGGCTCGGGGCCGACCGGGTGACGGGGGTCGTCATCGGGGCCGGTGGCATCGTCCTGGTCGCCGCGCCCTGGCGTCTGCTCGGCGGTTCCGCCGACTTCGCGCAGCTGGCCCCCGCCTACCTGGCGTGCCTGGCGGCCACCACCTGCTACGCCATCGCCTTCACCTACATCCGCAGGTTCGTCAGGCCCGCCGGGCACGGGTCGCTCGCCGTCACCACGACCCAGATCGTCGCGGCCTTCGTGGTGATGCTGCTCCTGTCCCCGCTGACCGGGGCATGGACACGTCCTGTCTCGCTGAGTGTGCCGATCGTCGTCTCGCTGGTGCTGCTCGGGGTGTTCGGGACGGGGCTCGCCTACGTCTGGAACATGAGGACCATCGAGACCTGGGGACCGGTCCGCGCCTCCATGGTCACCTACGTGACGCCGATCGTGGGCGTGGTGCTCGGGATGGTCGTGCTCGGGGAGAGCCTCACCTGGAACGAACCGGTCGGGATGCTGGTCACCTTCGTCGGCATCGCCCTCGCCCAGGGGATCCTCGCGGGGGTGCACGGGGTGCCGGGGGGTCGCCTGCGGGTCGGGGCGGAGGAGGCCGCGGACGTCGTCCTGCCCCCGGTGCCGTGCCCGGACGGGGTCAGCGGCCCTGGCTCGCCTCTGCGGTGTCGGTGAGGACCGTCCGGGACCTGCGGACCTCGAACGGCGCTGACACCTCCCGTGTCTGGACGATGCCCTCCACACTCTGCGTCTCCCCGGTGAAGGGGTTGGTGGCCGTCGCGTTCCAGGTCGTCACGAGCTCGATGGTGCGTCGGGCCGCGGCGGATGTGTAGACGTGCTGGTTGGTGCGGTCGGGGTAGGGACCTCCCGGGGAGGTGGTGACGAGGGGTGTCGTCCCGTCCCCGAAGTCGAAGGAGTACGAACGCGCCGTCAGTGACACGGTGGTCTGACGACCCAGCACGGCGACCGTGATCTGGTGGGAGCTGCGGCTGGCGTGGACCAGGGCGGGGATGCCCGTGTAGGAGAGACCCTCGGGCTGGACGACGAGGCCGGCGCCGGGGACCGTCGTGGAGGCCACGGCCTGGTAGATGATCTCGGTGGTGGAGGGCGGCACGAAGGCGGGAGCGTCCGGATCGTCCGTGGGTTCCGGCGTCGCAGGGCCCAGGAGGGGACAGGCATCGTCGACCCACTGGCCGGAGAGCAACTGACCGGTGCAGCCCGAGGGGACCGAGGGCGGGGGAGGGGCAACCCACCGGACAGCCTGGTCGGGTTGCCAGTACGCAACGGCAGAGGCCGCCACCCCCGGGACGATGTAGCGGCTGCCGGTGCCGGCTTCAATAACGACAGTGTGCTTGCCGTCACCGGCGACGCTCCACTCTCGGTACTCGCCTTGAGGCGGGTCGGCGAAGGTTGGATGCGTCTGGATGACTAGGAACAGTAGCGCGAGTATCAAGGCTGAGATGCCTGTCAGCCTTGGGATCTTAAGCCTCTGGATCATCGGCACCTCCGCCACCACATGCCCGCCATCCGTTGGCCGAGCGGCAGGTGTGAAGTTCAATGAGCTCCCGGTGAGCAACGATCGGCTTCGTCTCATGACCGTCGTATGTCATTCTTGCGTTGGTCGTGGCATGCAGGATAAATACCTGAACTCCGGGTTCTTCCGGGTGCTCAACAGGTGGTTCGACCTCAGTGATGTCGTACCGCATACCGATGGTCCATCCGCCGGCCCTTTGGACGTGGTCGACAGCATCGGCGATGGCCGTGCACATCTCGCAGTCCGCGGTGCTGATCGCCCGGAGCTCGGTGGTGTCCCCGCTGTTCCACGCGTACTCGGCGACGGCGACGAAGTAGCGGGCGAAGTCCTCGGCCGCCTCGGGGGTGTCCTCGGTGATCGAGGCGGGTGGGGTGGGGGCGATCGGCACCGGCCCGTCCGTGGGCTTGAGCAGCTTCCCGTCCGCACCGACCACGTAGTCCCCGGACATCTGGGGGGCCGAATCCGTGGGCGTCGCCGCGGCTCCTCCGCTGGAGGTCCCGCCCGAGGTCGGACCCCCGACACCCGTGCACGCGGAGAGTGCGACGGCGGCCACGGCGAGCAGGGCGAACCCGGTCCGGGCCCGCAGCGTCACCGTGGCGCTATGAGTCATGCCACACACGCTAACGGTCCGGATGCACCCAGCGCCAGACCTCACGCGGAATCTGTGGATGACGACCGCGGCAGTGCGGCAACCCCGGTGTGGCTCCCTGCGAGGTCAGTCCGCGTGTCGGGCGTGTTCCTCCAGGAACTTCGACGGTGCGGTCATCGCCTCCACGGCTGCCTCAGTCACCAGGGCACGCTGCCAGGGGCGGGCATCCGACTCCTCCAGGCGTTCCGCCACCGCGTCCAGTGCCGTCATGGACGGGTCGAGAGGCGCCCAGGCGAGGAAGCGCTGGTCGCGTGGTTCCAGGATGACCTCGGAGGAGAGTCCCACCCCGTCCCCGATCTCCGCCGCAGCGGCGCGCACCGCCTTGAGACGGAGGAAGGCCTCGGGATCCAGGTGCGCCCAGTGGCGTGCCTCGGGCACCGAACCCGGGGCCACGGGCATCCGTCGGGGAGGCAGGTCGCCCCCGTCGGCGGTGACGGCACGGTTGATGGCCCGCAACCAGGTGTCGGTGTACTGCCGGGCCACGGGGGAGCGGAACTCGCCGATGGACAGCAGTGAGCGCCGGTTGCGGGGCGGCTGCTGGGCGGCACGCACGAGGGCGGCATTGCGCACCAGGCGCCCCGGGGAGAGGTCGATCTCCCGGGCCACCGCATCGCGCGCCTCCCACAGCTCACGCAGCACGCCCAGCCCTCGCCGCGAGGTGATCCTGCCCGCACCGGGCAGGGAACGCCAGCGGTCGGGCTTGGGTGTCGGGGCCGGGGTGGACATGACGTGGTCGAACTCCTCCTGGGCCCACTCCCAGCGGTCCAGGTCGTGGAGCGTGTGGGAGAGGCGGCGGTAGAGCTCGGTGAGCAGCTCGACGTCGAGGGCCGCGTAGCGCAACCAGTCCGGGGGCAGGGGACGCACCGACCAGTCGGAGGCCTGGTGGTCCTTGACGAGGGCGAGGCCCAGCACCTGTTCGCACACGGCCGCCAGGCCGAAGTGCGTGATGCCGGTCAGGCGCGCGGCCACCTCGGTGTCGAAGAGCGCGGGCGGCTCCAGACCGACCTGTGCGAGGTTGGGCAGGTCCTGCTCCGCGTCGTGCAGGATCCACACCTCGTCCACGCCCTCGGCCAGCACGGACAGGTCGGGCAGCGCGTGGGTGTCGATGAGGAAGGTGCCGACGTCCTCGCGGCGCACCTGGACCAGGAACGGGTCGGCGCCGTAGCGGAACCCCTGGGCGCGCTCGACGTCCAGGGCCACGGGCTGCCTGCCCTCAGTCAGCCTCGCGGCCGCGTCGGCCAAGGCCTCGGGGGTGTCCACCACCGGGGGAATCCCCTGACGGGGATCGGTCACGAGCACAGGGGAGTCCGAGTCGCCACGGGGGAGACCGTCGCGATTGTCGATGAGCATGTATCAGGCCTCTTCGAGGTAGCGCTGGGGGATGATGCCGGCGGTCCGGCACAACAGGTCGGACCAGGCGAGCAGGTGCTCGCCGAGGGCTGGTGTGACGGGCGTCCAGGACGCACGGAGCTCCACGTGGAGTGTGGAACCGCGCAGCTCGAGTCCGCCGAAGGCCTCGGAGAGTTCCCGGGTGACCGTTCCGGTCATGTCATGGTATCCGGCCCCCGCCTCCTCCAGGCAGTCGTGCGCCCAGTTCCACACGGCCTCCCCCAGGAGCGGGTCACAGCCCATCTCGGGGTCGATCTGGGAGCGCAGCTGGGCCACGAGCCGGAACTCCCCGTTCCACCCGATCTGGGTCGCGGGGTCGTGGAGGACCACGAGGCGGCCGGAGGCCAGGGGTTGGTCGTGCTCCTCGCGCACGGTCCTCATGGCGAGCGCAGCGGTCCACGGCGCGAGCCGCTCAGGGGGCGGGACCTCCTCGAGGAGGACCGCCGGGTTGCGTGCGGCGTCGCGCAGGCTGAGGAGGGCTGTGACGAAGTCCTCGGGGACTGCGTGGTCGGTCACGTCCCCCACACTACGGTCGCGTGCCCGCACCACCTGCCGGGCACGCCGACATCCGGTGAGATCACGGGCCCTGTGCGCCCGCGTCCCCGGGTGTCGCCCGTTGTCGTGGGAGGCACACCGACGGGCCATCGGCCTGCCTCCCCCGCGCGGGGAGGATACCCTCAGGGGGCGGGTCCGACCGGACCCGGCGCACGCACGTGGACGGGGGAGGAACATCATGGGACCTGATCCCTTGAGCGTCGAGTTCGTGGATGCCTCGACGGTGGGGGAGGTCCTGGCCGGGGCGGGGATCGACCCGCCCATCGAACAGAATGCCGCCTGGCAGGCCGTCGACGCCCTGGATCCCGACCGCAGGACGTGGGGCCACTGCGTGGTCCGCCGGTCCGGTTCCCCGGTGGCCGTCCTCACGCTGACCGAACTGGTCACCCACCGGGTGCACTTCCTGTGGGCGCGCCACGCGCCCGTGTGGCTCGTGGAGCCCTCCGAGCAGGACGAGGCCGAACTGGTCGACCTCCTGCGCACCGAACTGCGTGCCAGGGACAGGTCCGCGGTGCACGTGCGCCTCGACCTCCACCACCAACTGGCCGGCACGTTCCCCCCCACCGGCATCATCGCCTACGACCACACGGTCGTCATCGACACCTCACTGCCGGGGGACCCCGCCACCACCTCGGAGGAGGAGGCCTCGGACGTCGTGCTGTCGCGCTTCAAGTCCCGGGGCCGCCGCGACGTGCGCAAGGCCGTGCGCGAGTCGGGCCTGGACTGTGCGGACGAGACCGAGCGGGCCGCCGCCGACTTCGACGAGTACCACGCGCTCATGGTCGAGACCGCCGAGCGCGACGGTTTCATCCCCTGGGGCAGCGAGATGTACCGGGACATGATCTCCGGTCTGGGACCCGACCACTGCCGCTTCTACACCGGACGCGTCGACGGTGAGCTCCAGTGCTGGTCCATCGTGACGATCTCGGGTCGTCTGGCAGCCCGCTACTACGCGGCATCCGCCACCTCGGCCATGCGCCGCAGGGCCTCCGACCGCCTCGTCCTCTTCGAGTCCGTCGCCCTCGCCCGTCGCGGCATCACCCACTACGACCTCATGGGCATCGGCTCCGAGGAGGTCCCCGAGCTCAACGGCCTCAACGAGTTCAAGACCAAGTTCTCCAAGGAGACCGTGGCCGTCGCCCACGCCCGTGAACTGCCCCTGCGCCCCCTCGCCTACAAGGCCTACGTCGAGCTGCGCTCCGTCGCCTCGGCGGTGCGCCGGCGCGGCCGGTCCTGAGCAACTCCGGGGCCCGGGAGGGTCAGAGCCAGTCGCGCTTCTTGAACGTCGAGTAGAGGGTGGCCGTCGAGACCGCGACCAGGCCCAGGGACACCCACAGGCCCGCCCAGGTGCCGTAGCCGGGGAAGAGGACGTTCTGACCGAACCACCCGGTGACCAGGGTGGGCACGGCGATGATGGCCGCCCATCCCGCCAGTTTCTTCATGACGGTGTTGAGGCGCCAGTCCATGAGTGACATCTGGGTCTCGACCAGGAAGGCGACCATGTCACGCAGCGAGTCGGCCCACTCGGCCGCGCGCAGCACGTGGTCGTAGAGGTCCCCCCACCAGGGCGCCATGTCCGGGGGCGCCAGCTGGGGATGGTGCTGGATGCCGGTCACCACCTCCCGCATGGGCACCACGACACGTCGCAGTGTGACGAGCTCCTTGCGCAGGGCGTAGACGCGCAGGATGAACCCCTCGTCGGTGGGACGCTCCTCCAGGAGGATGTCCTCCAGTTCCTCGGCCTCGTCGTCGAGCTCCTGGATCGTGTCGAAGTGCTCGTCGACGATGGTGTCCAACAGGCCGTGGAGGAGGGCCGCGATCCCGCGCCGGGTCAGACCCGGGTCGGCGTCCCACCGGCGCAGGACCTCCTCCATCCCCCAACGCGGCTCCAGGCGGATCGTCACCAGGGCCGTGTCCGTCGCGATCGCGGAGACGGGGGAGCGCACCAGGTGGTGCCCGCCCGGGGTGTCGTCCCCGGGTTGGTCGGGTTCGCGGGAGACCGCGTGCGTGGTCACGTAGACCCAGTCGGGGTGCTGGACCACCTTGGGTCTCTCGCGGCGCCCCAGGAGGTCCTCGAGTGCGGTGGGGGGCAGTCCGATCCGACCGATGACGGCCTGGAGGTCCGACAGGCTGGGGGAGAGGAGGTCGATCCACACCAGTGACGAGGGATCCGCCACCGCAGCGGAGAGCTCCGTGGGGGTGACGTCCTGGTCCACGAGCTTCCCCTCGCGCCAGACGCGGGAGGCGGTCAGGGAGGCGATCGCCGTCTCAGTCATCGGCCCGGTCCACCCATCCGAACACCCGCACCGCGTCGCCCCCGTCCCCGGTGGGGAAGGAGGCCAGCAACGGCCCGAGCCCTCCGGGGGGCGTCCCCTCCGGGGAGTCCGCCCACGTGGCGGGCGCCGTGGGGTCGACGTCAGCGGGCAGTGCGTGCCCAGCGAGATCGAGGACGAGGGCGACCCCGGCGTTGACGACCACGAGCACGTCGCCCAGTCGCACCGCTCGCTGGCGCCGGCCCGAGCGGACCCCCGGGACGCGCCCGCGCAGGGAGATCAGTTCGCGGTACCACGCGAGCATCGCGGAGCACCGGGGCTGGGAGCGTTCCGACCAGTCCAGGACGCAGTCCTCCAGGGTCCCCCTCGACGTCGGGTCGGGGACCTCGCCCTCCCAGCCGTGCGCACCGAACTCCGCGGCGCGTCCCTCGCGCACCATGCGTGCGCGTTCCGGTGTCTCCTGGTCTGCGAAGAAACGGAAGGGTGTGCGTGTTCCCCACTCCTCGCCCTGGAAGAGCATCGGGGTGAAGGTCCCCAGGAGCACCACGGCCGCGACGCCCGCGAGCTGGGCGTCGGTGAGGTGCTCGGAGGGGCGGTCCCCGCGCGCGCGGTTGCCCACCTGGTCGTGGTCCTGGGAGTAGACGACGAAACGACGTCGGTCGAGGTCGTGGGGTACGGGAGCCCCCCAGTTCCTCCCCCGGAAGCTGGACCAGGTCCCGTTGTGGTGGAAGACGTCCTCCAGGGTGCGCCTCAGGGCGGCCGGGTCGGCGAAGTCGGCGTAGTAGCCCTGCGTCTCGCCGGTGAGGGCCACGTGGAGCGCGTGGTGGACGTCGTCGGCCCACTGGGCGTCCATGCCCACCCCGCCCGTCTCCGGGGCGCGCACCATCCGCACGTCATTGAGGTCCGACTCCGCGATGAGGGTCAGCGACCGTCCCGTGCGTTCCTCCCAGCCCGGCAGCAGCTGCGCCAGCTCGGTGAGCAGATGGGTGTCGGAGTCGTCGTGGATGGCGTGGACGGCGTCCAGGCGCAGGGCGTCCACGTGCATGTCCACCAGCCAGTGGCGGCAGACGTCCAGCAGGTAGCGGCGCTGCTCGTGGGAGTCGGGACCGTCCAGGTCGAAGCCGGGGCCCCAGGGCGTCTGGTGGCGCTCGGTGTAGTAGGGCCCGAAACGGGACAGGTAGTTGCCCCAGGCCCCCAGGTGGTTGAGGACCACGTCCAGGCACACGGACAGCCCGCGGGCGTGGGCGGCGTCGACGAAGGCGACCAGGGCGTCGGGCCCCCCGTAGGCGCGGTGGACCGCGAAGAGGTCGACCCCGTCGTAGCCCCACCCGAACTCCCCGGAGAACTGGGCCAGGGGCATGAGCTCGACCGTGCCGACGCCGAGGTCCACGAGCTCGTCGAGCCTCTCGATCGCGCTGGTCAGGGTCCCGCCCCGGGTGAACGTGGCGACGTGGATCTCGTGGATGACGCCGCCCAGCACCTCCTGGTCGGGGGAGGGGACCCAGTCGTGGTCGCGTGCCGTCCACATGCGCGAGGGCCCGTCCACCCCGTGGGGCTGCCAGCGTGAGCGCGGGTCCGGGAAGGGGCCCTCCCCGTCGGGGGAGAACCAGTAGTCGGTGCCCTCGGGCAGTGCTCTCCCCTCCCACCACCCGTGACCGGTCGGGGACATCGCGCTGCGCGCCCCGTCGGTGGGGGTGACCAGCTCGACACCGCGGGCCGTGGGGGCCCACACCCGGGTGGGGAGTGCGCGACTCATTCCTTCTCCTCGGTGTCCTCGTCCACTGCTTCCAGGACCACCACCGGGTCCGGGCTGAGCAGCTCCGCCAGGCGTGCGGCGCCGCCCTCGTGCATGCGACCTCCCAGGATGTCGCGCCACCGACCCCGGGGCAGGACCACCGTGTGGTCCTCCCAGCCGCCGATGTCCGCCAGCGTGCGCGGCAGTCGGGTGGCGACGGTGACGGCCCGTGGTCCCGTGTGGTCGCCGCGTGCGAAGGCGATCGCGTGCCCCGAGGAGGTGGGCAGGGCCGCGTACGTCGACTCCGGGGAGACGAAGGCCCACTTCTGCCTCTGGCGCAGGTGGGCGATGGCGGCGGTGAGCTGCATCTTCTCGGCGTCCACACCGTCGTGCTGGCCCTCGCGCACCGCCTTGAGCGTGGCGGCGAGCGCGGGGAAGTCCACGGGGCGACGGTTGTCCGGGTCCACCAGGGAGGTCCGGGTGACCTCGCTGCCCTGGTACACGTCGGCCACCCCGGGCACCGTCATCTGGAGCGCCTTGGTGACGAGCACGCAGGTGCGTTGGGTCCCGGCGGTGCGGGTCTGCCAGGCGTCCAGGAGGCTGATGACCGCGTCGTCGGCCAGACAGGTGGTGGCGAAGGAGATCAGCTCCTCCTCGCGCTCGGTGTCGGGGGAGGTCCAGGAGGTCCAGGTCTTCTGCTCCCGGGAGGCCTTCGTCAGATAGGCCTCCAGCCGGGAGGCCGTCATCGGGTCGCTGCCCGTCCAGGTGGCGGCCAACGTCTGCCACAGGAGGTTCTCCGTGCGCCCGTCGAGCTTGCTGGGACGCCGCGGCTGGGTGACGAAGCGAAGTTCCTGGACCAGGGCCGCCCACTCCAGGGGGTAGCAGGTGAAGGCGGCGAGTCGGGCGCGCACGTCCTCCCCCCTCTTGGAGTCGTGGGTGGTGCCCGCCGTCATCGTGGCCGGCCAGTTCTCCTGGAGCTGGGACTCGAAGGCGTGGAAGGCGTCCAGGTCCAGACCGAAACGGTCGGGGACGCCGCCCACCTCGGTGAGGGAGACCAGGTGCGTCCAGCGGTAGAAGGCGGTGTCCTCCACGCCCTTGGCCATGACGGCGCCGCAGACCTGCTGGAAACGCACGACCACCTCCGAGCGTCGGTCGTCCCTGCTGGACAGTCCTGCTGAGCCGACCTCGTCGCCGAGCACCAGGGCCACGAGGACGTCCAGGGTGTCCTCCAGGTCGGGGTCCAGGCCCAGGAAGGCCCGGTTGCGGGCGGCGGTGAGGACATCGCGGCTGGACTGCGGGGTGGGGGACCCGGGGACGACGTAGGCGCGGTAGCGGTCCATCTCCACGATGAGGGCACGCAGGCACTCCACGATGGAGCGGAAGGTGTGGTCGCGCAGGCGCAGGTCGCGCTGGCAGATCTCCCAGACGACGTTCGCCAGGCGGCGCACCTCCGCCGACAGGGAGGTGTCGATGACGTCCCCCTTGGCGGTGGCCACCACACGCGGGAAGGACGAGGGCGAGTCCCCGCTCAGCTCCTGCATGACGGCTCCCATCGGCATGGCTGCGGAGGGATCGACCTGGAGGGCGTGGATGCGCCAGGAGGTGTCGTAGCCGGTGGTGCCGCACACGGCCCAGTCCGCGGGGAGCATCTCCTCCTCCCCGAGGATCTTCTCCGCCGCTGTCCAGGCACCTCCGGTGCGGTCCCACAGGCGTTGGAAGTAGCCGCGTGGATCCGCCAGGCCGTCGGGGTGGTCGACCCGGAAGGAGTCGATGTGGCCGTGGTCGAAGAGGTCGAAGAGCAGGGCGTGGGTGGCGTCGAAGACCTCGGGGCGTTCCACACGGATGCCCGCCAGCGTGTCGACGTCGAAGAACCGACGGTAGTTCAGTTCCTCGTCCCCCACCTTCCAGTGGGCCAGGCGGTAGGTCTGGCGCTCCAGGAGCACGTGCATGGGCAGGGACTCGGTGCCCTCCGCGACGGGGAAGACGTGGTCGTAGTAGCGCAGGACCCACTGCTCACCGAGCTCGGGTTCGCTGGGGATCTCCATGCGGGTCAGTTCCAGCTCACCGCGGGTGAGCACCTGACCGATGCGCGCGCCGAGCACCGGCATGAGGACCTGCTCCCCGTCCTGCACGTCGAACCAGGTGGCGAAGGGGGATCTCGTGCCCAGCTTCAGCACGGACCACATGGCACGGTTCAACCAGACGGGGGTGGGCACCGCCATGTGGTTGGGGACGATGTCGACCACGACGTGCAGACCCAGGGCGTGGGCCCGGGTGGAGAAGGCCTCGAAGCGTTCCCGTCCGCCGAGCTCGGCATTGACGTGGGTGTGGTCCACCACGTCGTAGCCGTGGCGTGAGCCGGGCACGGGCTGGAGGATCGGGGACAGGTAGACGTCCGTGATGCCCAGGTCCACCAGGTAGGGCAGGACCTCCTGGGCGTCGTCGAAGGTGAAGTCGGGTGTGAGCTGGAGCCGGTACGTCGTCAGGGGCGTGTGGCGACCGATGTGGGGCAGGTGGGGGTGCGGGTCCGCCATGGTCACTTCCCCAACGGGTTGACGAGGATCATCGCGGTGCGGGCCTGCACGTGCACCGTCTCCCCCGAGAGGTGACCGCTGCGGTCCTCGTCGTCGGCGGTGTTGACCACGGTGTTCCAGACCTTGCCGTAGACGGGGGCCGGGAGCACGAAGTCGACCTCCTCGGGTGCGGCGTTGACGAGGAGCAGGAAGTCGTCGTCGACGATCCGCTCACCGAAGCGGTCGGGCTCGCCGATGGCGGATCCGTTGTAGAAGACCATGGCCGCCCGGGCCCAGGGCTGGTTCCACTCCTCCTCGGTCATGTGGGTCCCGCCGGGGGTGAACCACTCGACCTCGCCGAGGTCGGACTCGCCGCCGCGGGCGGGGGCGCCCTTGAAGAAGCGGCGGCGACGCATGACGGGGTGCTCGCGTCTGAGGTGGATGAGGCGGCGGGAGAACTCGAGCAGCTCCTGCTGGGCGGGGTTGAGGCCCCAGTCCATCCAGGCGATGGGGTTGTCCTGGCAGTAGGTGTTGTTGTTGCCCTGCTGGGTGCGGCCGAACTCGTCCCCGTGGAGGATCATCGGCACGCCCTGGCTGAAGATCATCGTCGTGAGGAAGTTGCGCTGCTGGCGGGCCCTCAGGGCGATGACCTCGGGGTCCTCGGTGGGCCCCTCGACCCCGCAGTTCCAGGAACGGTTGTTCGACTCCCCGTCGTTGTTGTCCTCGCCATTGGCCTCGTTGTGCTTCTCGTTGTAGGACACGAGGTCGCGCATGGTGAAGCCGTCGTGTGCGGTGACGAAGTTGATGGAGGCCACCGGCTTGCGTCCCGTGTGCTCGTACAGGTCCGCGGAGCCCGCCAGACGGGAGGCGAACTGGGGCAGGGAGGAGAACTCGCCGCGCCAGAAGTCACGCACCGTGTCACGGTACTGGCCGTTCCACTCCGACCACAGGGGCGGGAACCCACCCACCTGGTAGCCGTCGGCGCCCACGTCCCAGGGTTCGGCGATGAGCTTGACCTGGGAGATGATCGGGTCCTGGTGGATCAGGTCGAAGAAGGCCGAGAGCCGGTCCACCTCCGCGAACTGGCGCGCCAGGGTGGAGGCCAGGTCGAAGCGGAACCCGTCGACGTGCATCTCGGTGACCCAGTAGCGCAGGGAGTCCATGATCAGCTGGAGCACGTGGGGACTGCTCATGAGCAGCGAGTTGCCCGTGCCCGTCGTGTCGAAGTAGTGCTGACGGTCCCCGTCGACGAGCCGGTAGTAGGAGGCGTTGTCGATGCCCTTGAAGGAGAGGGTGGGGCCCATGTGGTTGCCCTCGGCGGTGTGGTTGTAGACCACGTCGAGGATCACCTCCATGTGGGCGGCGTGGAGTGCCTTGACCATCGCCTTGAACTCCGTGACCTGTTCACCGGTGCTGCCCGAGGCCGAGTACGCGTTGTGCGGGGCGAAGAACCCGATGGTGTTGTAGCCCCAGTAGTTCGACAGCCCGCGTTCCTGCAGGACCGGGTCGTTGACGAACTGGTGGACGGGCATGAGCTCCACCGTCGTCACGCCCAGACGGGTGAGGTGGTCGATGATCGCGGGGTGCGCCATTCCCGCATAGGTGCCGCGCAGGTGCTCGGGCACGTCGGGGTGCTGCATGGTCATGCCCCGCAGGTGGGCCTCGTAGATGATCGACTCCGAGTAGTCGTGCGCCGGAGGGCGGTCGTGGCCCCAGTCGAAGTAGGGGTTGATGACCACGGAGACCATGTTGTCGTGGACCGAGTCCTCGTTGTTGGGCTTGGTGGGGTCCTCGAAGTCGTAGGAGTAGAGGGTGTTGGAGGTGGTGATCTGGCCGTCGATGGCCTTGGCATAGGGGTCGAGCAGCAGCTTGGACGGGTCACACCTGTCACCCGAACCGGGGTCGAAGGGGCCGTGGATGCGGTAGCCGTAACGCTGTCCGGGGCGGACCTCGGGCAGGTAGACGTGCCACACGAAGGCGTCCATCTCCGTCATCTCGACGCGCTGCTCCGTGCGCTCCTCGTCGAGGAGGCACAACTCGACGCGCTCGGCGACGGAGGAGAAGAGTGCGAAGTTGGTGCCCGATCCGTCGAAGGTGGCTCCGAGCGGATAGGGGGTTCCGGGCCATGTCTGCATGTCATCAGGGTGCCACGGATGCCCGCCGCGCACAGCCCACACGGATGCGGAGTCGGTCATAGGTCACCCCGGCACCCTCAGCGGGACAGGGCCCAGGCCATGTCCTCCACGAGCGCGACATGCACCCTGTCCCCGACCTGCCAGGCGGGCGCTCGCGGGTGGGGGGCGGTGCGCGCGACGAGGGTGGCCTCGTCGGTCTCCACCTCGTAGTCGACGTGGTCGCCCCCGAAGCGCACGGCGAGCACCTGGGCCACGTCGCCCCCCAGGTCGCGTGAGCCGGAGGTGTCGGCGCCCAGGATCCGCACGGCGTCCGCGTGGGCCGCGACGATGCAGGTGCCGGGCACCTCCACCCCGGGGGCGCACGGGATGCGATGCGTCCTGCCCAGGAGCTCGACCACGACCCGGGGCGGGTCCCCGGGCAGGACCTGGCGGGGGCGCGCCCGCAGGAGGTTCGGCGTCCCCGTGCGTGACGCCACCCAGGTGGAGGCGGGCCGGTTCCAGACCGACCACGGAGTGCCCACCTGGACGAGGGAGCCCGAGCGCATCACGGCGATGCGGTCCGCGACCGACAGTGCCTCGGGAAGGTCGTGGGTGACGAGGAGGGAGGCACAGCTGAGGCGACGGTGGACGGCCAGGACCTCACGGCGGAGGCCCTCCCGGGAGAGGGGGTCCACGTGGGCGAGGGGCTCGTCGAGGAGGAGCACCTCCGGCCTGCGGACCAGGGCACGGGCGAGCGCCGCGCGTTGGGCCTGCCCGGCGGAGACCTCCCCGGGCAGTCGCTCGGCGATGGAGAGCAGGTCCAGGGTGGTCAGTGCCGTCTCGACCTCGTCCCCGGCCGTGACCTCGTCGTGGTCACGGTCCACCGCGAAGGCCACGTTCTGTCGCAGGGTGAGGTGCGGGACCAGGGAGGGTGTGTCCAGGACCATGGTCGTGGCACGCCTCTCGGCGGGGACGCGTCCCTGGTCGATGCCACCGATGAGGACGGCTCCACGGGAGACGGGTGTGAGGCCCGCGATGGCGCGCAGCAGGGATGTCTTGCCACAGCCGGAGGGACCGATGAGTGCGACCATCTCCCCGGGGGCGATCCTGAGGTCCACCGCGTCGAGGATGCGCTGGGGGCCGGCTGCGGAGGGCAGCTCGAGGTCGAGGCCACGGACCTCCAGTCCGGGCGCCGGGTCGCTTCCGGGGCTCATGTGCGTGGACCTCCTCCCAGTCGGGGGAGGACACGGCCCAGGGCGGTCTGGGCGAGGGTGAGCATGAAGGCCGCCACGGACGCGGTGAGCACGGCGAGGAGGAACACCTCCGGGGTGCGGGAGTGGTCGGTGAGGTCCAGCACCCGGCTGACGACGAGGGCGGTGTCGGGGGAGGTCACGTACGCCAGTGGGACCACCGAGACCAGACAGCGGCCCAGGGCCACCGCTGCGAGGGCTCCGACGAGGAGACCCGTGGAGGGCAGGAGGACGACGAACAGGAGCCTGGCCGTGCCCGCACCCGCGTCGCGGGCCGAGTCGACCACTCCTCGCGGGACCGCGTCCCACAGTGCGCCGATTCCGAGGTGGAGCATCGGGAGGGCGACGGTCATGAGCATGAGGACGATGCCGATCGCACCACCTGAGGGGGCTGCCCCTCCCACCAACGCCGGTACACGGACGGGTCCGAGGGAGTGGGGCACCCGCAGGGCCAGGGAGAAGGCGATGCCCACCGTGGTGCCGGGGAGGACGAGGAACGCCAGGACGAGGTGGCTGGGTCGTGGACCCCGGCGCCGGGGGGAACGGGTGGCCCACACGGTACCCGTGGCGAGGGGCAGGCACAGGAGGCAGGCGAGCCCCGAGAGCCCCAGTGTCGAGATGACCGCACCGACGGCGTCCCCCAGGACGCGCCCCGGGTGGGGGTCGCGCGCGGTGTGGAGTGCTCCGAGGAGGATCGTGGCCACGAGGGCGGCGGAGGCGAGGGAGTGGAGGGCGGTGGGGAGGAGGACCCACACCTTGGTGGCCCCGGCGGGCAGCTCGAGTCGGGGGCTCCGCGCACCCGGTGCCCAGGCGGCCGACAGGCGTGAACCGGACCGGACGAGGACGGGGAGCAGGAGGAGGGCCGGGAGCGCGACGAGCAGTGACGCGCGGGCCGCGACGGCGTCCTCCCCCCACCCCGTGGTGGTGTCCAGGGCCAGATGGGCGATGTTCGGGGTGAGCCCCCGCAGGACGGCCGGAATGGCCGGATCCGACATGGAGGTGACGAGGAGGACGGTGGCGCCCAGTGCCACGGCGGGGGCGAGGTGGGGGAGCACCACGTGCAGGAGGACCCGTCCGGGCCCTGCTCCCGACATGCGGGCACCCTCCAGGGTGCGGGGGTCGAGCGTGCGCAGGGCCGCGCGGTTGATGAGGTGTGCCAGGGGGAGGAACGCGAGCAGCATCGCGCAGGTCATCCCAGCGAACCCGTGGACGGGCGACCTGGTCAGTGGCAGGTGCAGCCATCCCGCATTGCCCGCGGCGGCGAGCACACCCGCTGCCACGGCCCCCGGTGGCACCACGGCGGCCGCACAGACGAGGACGTCGAGCAGGTGACGGCCCCGGGGGGCCAGGGACTGCGCGGTCAGCGCCGTGCACAGGGCGAGCCCCGATCCCAGGAGCGCCACCGATCCAGCGAGGAGCAGTGAGTGGAGGAAGGACCTGATGAGGGGTGCGCCCGCCGCGGGTCCTGCCGCCGCGCCCGCGCTGCGGACCACGGCCGTCAGGGGGACGACGACGGTGACGGCGAGGAGGGCTCCGACCGTCCAGGACACCAGGGCCTCGGGGGTGGGCCCGCGTCCTGGTGGTCGTGTCCGCACGCGTGGGAGGGTCCGGGGCTCAGCCATCGAAACCACCGTCCGTGAACCACCCGATGAGGACGTCGTGCTTGTCGGCACGGTCCTCGACGTCGGAGCCCAGGATCCCGCTCCCGGGGTCCTCCAGGAGCCCGGAGATGTCACCGGGCAACGTGGAGTCGGTGGGCAGCTGGTCGATGCCGACCTCGTGGGAGGCGGTCTGTCCCCGTGGTGACACGGCGTAGTCGACGTAGCGGCGAGCCTGTTCGGGATGGGGCGCCCCGTGGAGCAGTGCGACGGCTCCGACCTCGTAGCCGGTGCCGTCGGCCGGGACCGTCACCCGCAGCTGACCCGTCCCCCGGTCGGGGGAGGAACAGTAGGGGGAGAAGGTGATGGCCACGGCAGCCTCCCCGGAGGCCACGACGCCCGCGGGGGCGGTGCCGGACCGCGTGAACTGCTGCACCTGGGCGTACAGCGAGCGGAGGTACCCCTGCGCCCCCTCGAGCCCGAGGCGCTGGTACTGGGTGAACATCAGCGTGTAGGCCGTGCCGGAGGTGCGTGGCGAGGAGGCGACCACGAACCCACGCAAGCGTGGGTCGAGGAGGTCCTCCCAGGTGGTGGGCTGTGGGACCCCGAGCCTGTCCAGGTGGGCGGGGTCCGAGCACAGCGCCAGCACTGAGGCGTAGACGCCGGTCCAGCGCTGCCCGGGGTCCCGCAGCCGGGCGGGGATGCGGGAGGAACCTGCCGGGTCGTAGGCCTCCAGCAGTCCCTCATCGGCCGCCCGTGAGTAGAACTCGGCAGGGCCTCCGTGCCAGATGTCGAACTCCGGTTCGTCCCCGGCGTGCTCCAGGCGGGAGAGCGCCTCCGAGGTCGGGAGGCGCACCATGCTCACGGAGGTCCCGGTGCTGCGGGTGAAGTCGTGGGCCCACTGGGCGCAGATGTCCGCGTCGTTGGAGCACAGCACCGAGACCGCACCGGCATCGTCGGCGGTGGTGCAACCCACTGCGGTCACGCACAGGGACACGGCAACCGCTGTGATGCCGAGGGCACGTACGGCACGCATGCGACCACCCCCCTCCGTGCCACATGGTAGGGGCCCGCTGCCCGGGGCCATGGGTCCCCGGGCAGCGGGCCCGGTCGATGCCGGGAGTGCCCGGGGTGTCAGGCCCGTCCGTCCGCGGCGTCCGCGAGGCGACGACGCTCCATGAGGGCGCGCTCGTCGCGCCCGACGAAACCGAGGATGACGACGACCAGGACCGCGCAGATCGTCAGCACCACGAAGGAGGTGCCCCACCCGAAGTTGTGCACCAGCAGGCCCACACCCGAGGAGGCCAGGGTGGCGCCGAGCAGGTAGCCGAACAGGCCGGTGAAGCCCGCCGCCGTCCCCGCCACCTGGCGGGGCGACAGGTCGATGGCCTGCAGTCCGATGAGCATGACGGGACCGTAGATCAGGCCGCCGATCAGCGCGACCAGGACGATGGAGATCCAGATGGGTGCCGACGCCGGGATCTTCCAGTAGGCCACCAGTGCGATCGCGGTGAGGACCATGAAGAGCTGGCCGGCGCCGGAGCGATAGCCCTTGAACACCTTGTCGGAGACCCAGCCGCACAGCAGGGTGCCCACGATGCCGGCGAGCTCGAAGACGACGAAGCCCAGGATGCCCGAGGAGATCTTCGCCCCGCGTTCCTCGGCGAGGAAGACGGTGATCCAGTTGAGGACTCCGTAGCGCAGGGCGTAGACGAAGACGTTCGCGATCGCCAGGAGCACGATGGTGCGGTTCGTCAGCACGTGGACACGCACGAAGTGCCACATGGACATGCCCTCCGCCTCGTCCTCGTCGAGCTCCACCTTGGCGGGGTCGTCGCGGAACTCCTCGATGGTGGGCAGGCCCACCGACTGCGGGGTGTCGCGGATCAGCCAGAACGCGACGGCTGCGACGACCAGGGCGATGACGGCGGGGAACCAGAATGCCGCACGCCAGTCGTCGGAGGTCCAGTCCAGTGCGGCCGCGGAGGCGGCGCCCAGGCCGGCAGCGCCCACGTTGTGCGCCGTGTTCCAGATCGAGGTCTTCCAGCCGCGCTCATTGGTGGAGAACCAGTGCACGAGCACGCGACCGCAGGGCGGCCAACCCATGCCCTGGAACCACCCGTTGATGAACATCACGGTCGCGAAGACGCCGACGGAGGCGGAGACCCAGGGCACGAAGGCCACGACCAGGTTGGTCACGGCGGACAGCGCGAGGCCGATGGGCAGGAAGTAGCGGGCGTTGGAGCGGTCGGAGATCGTCGCCATGAAGAACTTCGAGAGTCCGTAGGCGAAGAGGACCGCATTGGCGATGACGCCCAGGGCGACCTTGTCCAGGCCCTTCTCGTCGATGAGCAGCGGGCCGACGATGGAGACGTTGTTGCGGATGAGGTAGAAGCCCGCATAGCCGATGAAGATCCCCATGAACACCTGGAGTCGGCGCCTGGGGAACTCGCGGGCGACCACGTCATCGGGCAGGCGTGGTGCGGGCGGTGGTGCGGAGAGGAACCCACTCCGTACGGGGGTGGGGGAGCTGGCGGGTCGAGTGGAACTCATGCGTCGCGTCCTTCGAACGGGATTGCGCCCCGACCGGACGGCATCTGCGCGCGCCTGCGGCTCCCGGGGCTCCATTCCAGCCTGCCGGGGCCCTGGTGACCGCGAGGACCCAGACGGTGACGGACGGTGACGGTCCCGTCACCGTCCGGTCATGCGCCCAGGGAGTCTGGGAGGATGTTCACCCTGTACCCGCGTCCCCGGACGGCCTCGACGAGGTCGGGGGGAGCGCCCTGCAGCCCCAACTGGTGGCGCAGGCGGTACACCGAGGACTTCACCATGTCCCGGCCGCCCTCCAGCGCGGTGGTCTCCCAGACCTCGTTGAGGAGGGTCCGCAGGGACACCGGCTCCCCGGGATCCCGCATGAGGCGCACCAGGAGCCGTCGCTCCATCTCGGGCAGGCGCAGCACCCCGGCACCCCACCGGATCCGCCCGGTGGCGAGGTCGGCCCGCAGGGGACCGCAGACGAGGGTGCCTCCCTCGGGGAGTGTGGGGACCGCGCCGGTGCGTCGGAGGATGGCCTGGGCGCGCAGGGCCAGCTCACGGGGGCCGAAGGGCTTGGTCACGTAGTCGTCGGCGCCCGCCTCCAGGCCGCGGATCCTGTCCTCGGAGTCGGAGAGGGCGGTGAGGAGGATCACCGGGGTTCCCAGGCGAGTGGTGATCCGTCGGCACAGGTCACGTCCGGAGGAGTCGGGGAGCATCACGTCGAGGACGACGAGGTCGACGTGGTGGAAGGTCAGCAGTTGCCATGCCGCGGCCGCATCGATGGCGGCGAGTGTCGCGAAACCCTGGGTCTCGAGGGCGAAGGTGATGATCGCGACCATCTGTGGCTCGTCGTCCACGACGAGGACGAGGGGCTGAGGTGCTGTCCCCGCGCTCATCGACGCTCCCTCCCGGTCGGGGCGAGGGGGAGGACGGTGAAGACCGTCGTCCCGCGCCGGGCCATGGTGTCCACGACGATCCTGCCACCGTGGGCCTCGACGATGCGCCGGGTGATGGACATCCCGAGACCGGTTCCCGAGCGTCCGGGGGCGTCGGAGGAGAAGGGGGTGAAGAGGTCCTGTCGTTGGGACGGGTCCATGCCTCGTCCGTCGTCGGAGACGGAGATGATGGCACCCTCGTCACCACCTGCGATCCTCACGGAGACCACGGTGGAGCCCGAGTGGCGCAGCGCGTTGTTGACGAGGTTCCAGATGACCTGGCGGATCAACCCCGGGTCGACCCGGGCGACGAGGGGTTCGCCCCTGTCGTCCAGGTGGATCGAGAGGTCCGAGACCCGTCGCAACTCGCGCACCACGTCGCGCACCAGGACCCGCAGGTCGGTGGGCACGACCTCCAGGGCGGTGGCGCCGTGACGGAGACGGGCGTCGAGGAGGAAGTCCTCGGCCATCGAGATCGCCTGCCCCGTGTTCTGGACGATGGTGTCCACGAAGTAGCGCTGCGTGGGCGTGAGTGGCCCCGGGGTCTCCTCGGAGATGAGCTCGGCGGCCCCGCGCACCAGGGCCAGCGGGGTGCGGATCTCGTGGGAGAGCAACTGGGCGTGGACGATCTCGTCCTGCGAGCTCGGTGCCTGCGCGGCGACCTCCCGTCGCGCGCGGGCCCACCCCACGCAGGCGAGCACGGTGACGACCAGGAGGGCGAGAGTCACCGACGCCCATGCGGACACGAGCCAGAGGGGCAGTTGGGCGGAGGAGTGGAACACGTCCCGATGCTCCCACACACACGGGCGCGGGGAGCGGCGGCTGGTCGGTCGTCCCGTGCCGCACGCACCGGGCCGGGTGCCGTGCCACAGGGGGACGCTGACCGGCCGGACACGGGGTGGGCAGGGCGCGGGTGGCCGGGTGGCGCCACCTCCGTGTGAGCGGAGTCGCAGCGTGCTCGATTTCGTGGAAGGCGCGATGACCTGTTAGGCTTCCATGCGTTCCCACGGAGGGCCGAGAGGCCTGAAACGGGCACGCGGATGTGGCTCAGTTGGTAGAGCATCACCTTGCCAAGGTGAGGGTCGCGGGTTCGAGTCCCGTCATCCGCTCGGGCGATTGGCGCAGCGGGAGCGCGCTTCCCTGACACGGAAGAGGTCACTGGTTCGATCCCAGTATCGCCCACGGTCGCGGCCGGACCACGTCCGGTCGAACGGGGTGCGAGCCCCGACCGGCCCAGCGGTCGTGCGCGGATGTGGCTCAGTTGGTAGAGCATCACCTTGCCAAGGTGAGGGTCGCGGGTTCGAGTCCCGTCATCCGCTCGATCCACCGGTGTCCCCGGGCAGTTGGTGGGCAGGATGGTGGGTTGGCCGAGAGGCGAGGCAGCGGCCTGCAAAGCCGTACACACGGGTTCGAATCCCGTACCCACCTCGGGCGATTGGCGCAGGGGTAGCGCGCTTCCTTCACACGGAAGAGGTCACTGGTTCGATCCCAGTATCGCCCACCGAAACGGGGCAGGTCAGAGCGGGTCTCTGATCTGCCCCTCTCCATTCCGGTGGGGTGAGGGCCGGACGGCGGACATTCCTGACCTCCGTGGCCGGGTGTCCACGGCGTGCTGGGACCTGTGCGACCCCGCGCGGCAGCTAGTGTGTCACGGGGCGGGAGAGGACCACCGCCGGAACGGAGCAGAGGTGTCGAACGACGAGCATGGCGACAGGGACGACCTCCTGCCGGTCGTCCTGGGTGGTGACATCGGTGTCTACGGCATCGGACGCTCCTTCCACGAGGCCTTCGGGGTCCGCAGCATCGCGGTGGCGTCCGCGCCCACCGAGGCGGTCTCCCGCTCGGTGGCCTTCGAGACCGAGCACCTGCCGGCGCACGCGGACGACGTGACGGTCCTGGAGGTCCTGCGGCGTCTGGCCGCCACCCACCGGGGGCGCCGGATGGTGCTCATGGCCAACCACGACGTGCACTCCGCCTTCGTGGCCCGCCACGCCGAGGAGCTCTCCCAGTGGTACGCGTTGCCCTTCCCGGACCTCGACATCGTCGAGCACGTGACGGACAAGGCGGCCTTCGCCCGGGTGTGCGATGCCCTGGACGTGCCCACACCCGCGACCGTGCTGGTCGACCTCTCCACTGCGGAGGACCCCTCGTGGACTGCCCCTGAGGTCCCCTTCGACTTCCCCGTGGTCGCCAAGGCCGCCCGCGGTGACGCCTACGACGCCGTCGAGTTCCCCGGCAAGCGCAAGATCTGGTTCGTCGAGCACCCGGGTGAGCTCCAGGACCTGTGGACCACACTGCGTGACGCAGGGTTCCGCGGGACCTTCCTGGTCCAGGAACTGGTCCCCGGTGACAACACGCAGATGCGCTCCATCACGGCCTACGTCGACTCCACCGGTCGCACGAGCCTGGTCGGTTCGGCCCGTGTGCTCCTGGAGGACCATGCCCCGACCATGATCGGCAACCCGGTGGCGATGATCACCGAGCCCTTCGAACAGCTCTGGCACGATGCCCGGCGCATCCTCGAGCACACGGGCTACCGGGGATTCGCCAACTTCGACGTCAAGGTGGACCCGCGCGACGAACGCGCACTGTTCTTCGAGGTCAACCCCCGCATCGGGCGGAACAACTGGTACATGACCGCCGGGGGTCGCAACCCCATGGTCCCCATGGTCGCCGACCTGGTGGACCACCGCCCCCCCGAGCCCGAGGAACTGCGCGCCGAGGTGCTCTACTCCCTGGTCCCGGACCGTCTGCTGCTCCACTACCTGCGGGACCCCGCCCTGCGGGAGCGCGTGGGCGGACTCATCAGGTCCGGGCGCCGGTTCGATCCCCTGGAGTATCCTGCCGAGACCGACCTGCACCGCCGCGTGGTCGTGGCGTTGCAGAAGGCGAACCAGTACCGCAAGTTCCGCCGGTACTACCCCGAGGCGACCGACCGGTCGTTCTGAGCCCGTGGACGGAGTTCCTGCATGACCGACACCGGGTTCCGCTCCCTCACCGCCGAGGAGATGCGCAGGGCAGCTGCCGGCGTCGTGCCACTGCCCATCGAGCAGACTGCGGTCTGGGAGGCCTTCGAGGCCTCCCAGGGCAGGACGCTGTGGGGCCGCTACGCCTGGGAGGAGGACGGGAGGACCTGCGCCCTGGTCTGTCTCCACGAGATCTCCCTGCGCGGTTTCACCTACCTGTGGGCGCGGCACGGACCGGTCTGGCTCAAGGAGCAGAGCCCCCAGCGGGCCCAGCGCTTCCGCACGGACCTGGCCCAGCTGGTGCGCCAGAGGGACCGCCGCGTGGTGTTCGTGCGCCTGCACGCCACGTACTCCGCCTGCGACCTGCGTGAGCCGATCCAGGGCATCACCTACGACCGTACGGTGGTCATCGACACCACCGGTGGCACCGAGGAGTCGGTCCTGGAGTCCATGACCACGGATGGCCGCCGCGCCGTCCGGCGTGCCCGCAAGCGCATGGACGAGGGCGGGGGCCGACTGCTCGAGGAGACGGGCCTGGACCGGGAGCAGTTCGACGAGTACTACTCGGTGCTGGTCGAGACCGCCACGAGGGACGGGTTCCGACCGCATCCCGAGCAGGTCTACTGGGACATGATGACCACGCTGGGTCCTGAGCACGCCCGCCTCTTCGGGATCCGCGTGGACGGCGAGCTCGTGTGCTGGGACATGGTCGTCCTCAACGACCGTCGCGCCATGGCCTACTACGGGGCGTCCTCGGCGCGGGCACGCAGCGTGCTGGGTCCCGACGCGCTCGACTTCGGGGTGGCAGTGATCCTGGCGGGGGAGGGGATCCAGGGCCTGGACCTCATGGGCGCCCACTCCCCACGGGTCCCGGAGCTCTACGGCGTCGGTCGCTACAAGCAGCGTTTCGCCCGCTCCTTCACCGACGTCGACGGTGCGTGGGACATGCCGGTGCACACCGGTGTGTACACCCTCCTCGTCAGGGCCCTGCACGCCAAGCACACAAGCCGCAGCCTGGGGGCCCGGCTGGGTGCCGACCTGCGTCGCCTGCGTGGGGACCACGACCGCGACTGAGGTGGTGCGGCACCCCGACGGGTCGGACCACGGGTGGTCGCCCTCGTCAGGGGGCACGGGACCAGCGGGTAGCATGGGCGGGTCAGAACCCCGGGGGGACCCGTGTCCACGCCCGCACCCGGTACGTGCGGGGACCCGGGGGCAGTCGGTGCCCCGGGCACCATGGATGGAGGAGCACACCTGTGCCATCAATCGACGTGACCATCGACGGCGAACCCCGCCAGCTCGAGGAGGGCACGACCGGCACCCAGTGGTACGCCGACCGACGTGAGGTCGTCGCCATCGAGGTCGACGGAACCCCGAAGGACCTCGCCACACCCCTGCCCACCGGCGCCACGGTCACCGCGATCACGATCGACTCGCCCACGGGCCTGGAGATCCTCCGCCACTCCACCACCCACGTCCTCGCCCAGGCCGTCCAGCAGGTGTTCCCCGACGTGAACCTCGGTATCGGGCCCTACATCACCGACGGGTTCTACTACGACTTCGGCAACATCGACGCCGTCACACCGGAACTCCTGCGCGACCTCGACAAGCGCATGAAGCGCATCGTCAAGGAGGGCCAGACCTTCCGTCGCCGCGTCGTCTCCGAGGCGGAGGCCCGCGAGGAACTCGCGGACCAGCCCTTCAAGCTGGAGCTGGTGGAGACCAAGGGCTCAGGTGCCGATGACGGTTCCTCCGTGGAGGTCGGCCACGGCGAGCTCACCATCTACGACAACGTCCGCCGCGACGGCACCGTCGCCTGGAAGGACCTGTGCCGCGGCCCCCACCTGCCCTCCACGCGTCTGATCGGCAACGGCTTCGCGCTCACGAAGTCCTCGGCCGCGTACTGGCGCGGGGACCAGTCCCGTGACGCGCTCCAGCGCATCTACGGCACCGCCTGGGCCACGAAGGACGACCTCGTCGCCTACCAGGAGCGCCTCAAGGAGGCGGAGCGACGCGACCACCGCCGCCTCGGCGCGGAGCTCGACCTCTACTCCTTCCCGGAGGAGGTCGGACCGGGGCTGGTGCTCTTCCACCCCAAGGGGGGCATCCTGCGCCACGTCATCGAGGAGTACGTCGTCCAGCGCCACCTGGAGGCGGGCTTCGACTTCGTCCACACCCCCGAGATCACCAAGGGCGGCGTGTTCCACAAGTCGGGCCACCTGCCCTACTACGCGGACACCATGTTCCCCCCGATGTCCGTGGACGAGGAGCGTGACGCCGAGGGCCACGTGACCCGGGCCGGCCAGGAGTACTACCTCAAGGCCATGAACTGCCCGATGCACAACCTGATCTTCGCCAGCCGCGGGCGCTCCTACCGTGAGCTGCCGCTGCGCTTCTTCGAGATGGGCCACGACTACCGCTACGAGAAGTCGGGCGTGGTCCACGGCCTGACCCGCATGCGCGGGTTCACCCAGGACGACTCCCACACCTACTGCACCCCCGACCAGGCCGAGGACGAGATCAAGATGCTCCTCGACTTCTTCCTGGGCATCCTGCGCGACTTCGGGCTCACCGAGTTCTACCTGGAGCTGTCCACCCGGGACGAGTCGGGGAAGAAGAAGGACAAGTTCATCGGCTCCGACGAGGAGTGGGCCGAGGCCACCCGGATCCTGGAGGACGCCTGCGCCTCCACCGGCCTGGACCTGGTCCCCGACCCCGGTGGCGCGGCCTTCTACGGCCCCAAGGTCTCCGTGCAGGTCAAGGACGCCATCGGGCGGACCTGGCAGATGTCGACCGTGCAGTACGACTTCAACCAGCCGCGTGGCTTCGACCTGCAGTACACGGCCGCCGACGGTTCCCGCCAGCGTCCCGTCATGATCCACTCCGCCAAGCTCGGGTCGGTCGAACGCTTCATCGGCGTCCTCGTCGAGCACTACGCGGGGGCCTTCCCCGCCTGGCTCGCCCCCGTGCAGGTCCGCCTGGTGCCCGTCGCGGAGGCCTTCGACGGCTACGTCGACGAGGTCGCGGCGCAACTGCGCGCCCGCGGCGTGCGCGTCGAGGTCGACCACTCCGATGACCGCTTCGGGAAGAAGATCCGCAACGCCGCCAAGGAGAAGGTGCCCTACACCCTCATCGCCGGGGGCGAGGACGTGGCCGCAGGCGCGGTCTCCTTCCGCTTCCGTGACGGCTCCCAGGAGAACGGCGTCCCGGTCGGGCAGGCGGTGGAACGGATCTGCGCGCACATCCGTGACCGCGTGAACACCGACGCGCTGTGAGGTGCGCTGATGGGCGATGAGGAACACGTCGAGGACGCGCGCACGCTGGCGGGTGTCCCCGACGGCTTCGACCGCTTCTGGACCCCCTACCGGATGGCCTACATCAACGGGGACCACAAGCCGGCGGACGCCTCGTCGGGGGAGTGCCCCTTCTGCGAGGCCCCGCGGCGCAGCGACGAGGACGCCCTCATCGTCCACCGCGGTCGCACCTGCTTCGTCCTGATGAACCTGTTCCCCTACAACTCCGGCCACATGCTCGTGTGCCCGTACCGACACGTCAGCGACTACACGGACCTGACGCCGGAGGAGCGTGACGAGCTGGGCGCCCTCACCGCCACCGCCATGCGCGTCGAGCGGGAGGTCGCTCACCCCCACGGCTTCAACCTGGGCATGAACCAGGGGGAGGTCGCGGGAGCAGGGATCGCCGCCCACCTCCACCAGCACGTCGTGCCGCGCTGGGCGGGGGACGCGAACTTCCTGCCCATCATCGCCCGGACCAAGGCCATCCCCGAGCTCCTCGAGGATGCCCGCACCAGGCTCGCCGCGGCCTGGCCCGACGAGGGCGGGACCACGACCGCGCACGCACCGACCACTCCGCGTCCCCAGGAGGACTGATGCTCGGCAACCACGGGCGTTCCATCACCCGCACGATCTTCACCCCCTTCGCACGGGTGCTCGCCGCCCTGCACGTCACCCCCGACATGGTGACGGTCACGGGCACCCTGCTCACCATCGGGATCTCGGTGGGCGTGCTGGCACGGGGCCACCTCGCCATCGGCGGCATCCTGCTGGGGGTCGTGCTCTTCTGCGACTCGGTCGACGGCGTCCTGGCACGCATGACGGGACAGGAGTCGCAGTTCGGGGCGTTCCTCGACTCGACCCTGGACCGTCTCGGTGACGGTGCCGTCTTCGGCGCACTGCTCGCCTGGGCGGCGCTGGGCATGGAGGACGGCCCGGTGCGCACCGTCAGCGTCATCGCCGGCACCATCGCCATGGTCGGGGTGGGAACCGTCCCCTACGCCCGCGCGCGGGCCGAGACGGTGGGCGTCATCGCGAAGGTCGGGATCGCCGAGCGCACCGACCGGCTCATCGTGGGACTCGTCTGTGCGGCGGTCACCCAGTGGGGGCTGCCGCAGTGGATGTACGCCGTGGGACTGTGCTGGGTCGCCTTCGCCTCCCTGGTGACCGTCGTCCAGCGCATCGTCTTCACCCGACGGGCGCTGGCCCGGTGAGCGGCCGGCTCACCGCATCCCTCTACCTCGCCGCGTGGAGGATCGCCCCCAGGCTGCCCATCGGCGTCGTCAGGGGCTTCTCGGGCATCGTGGCGGACCTCGCGTGGCTGTCCAGGGGCAGGCAGGTGCGCCGCCTGGAGGACAACCACGCGCGTCTGCTGGGTCGACGCCCCACCCGGACCGAGGCGAGGGCCGCCGTCCGCTCCCACATGCGCAACTACGCCGAGCAGTTCGCCCTGGGTGGTTTCACCCGTGAGCAGATCGCCGTGGTCCTGCGCATGGACCCCCCGGACCTGCTGCGCACGCTCGGTGCGGACGGGCCCGTGGTGCTGGCACTGACGCACTCGGGCAACTGGGACCTGGGGGGCGCGGACGTCGCGCAGAACGTCATGCCCATCCTCACGGTCGCCGAACGCCTGGACCCCCCCGAACTCTTCGACGCCTTCGTCACCTTCCGTGAGGGCCTGGGGATGGAGATCATCGGGGCGGGCAGGGGGGAGTCGGTCTTCCCGCAACTCGTGGAGCGCGCCCGTGGACGCAGTGTCGTCGTGCCGTTGCTGGCCGACAGGGACGTCACGGGCGCCGGGATCGAGGTCGACCTGTGCGGTCACCGGGCACTCGTGGCCGCAGGGCCCGCGGCCCTGGCGGAGCGACTCGGACGACCCCTGGTGACCGGAGTGCTCCACTACGTCGACGAACCCGGCGGGGCCACCCTCGCCCTCGAGCTCAGGGGCCCCGTCCCGGCGCCCGGGCCCACGGCCACCCACACGGGTGTGGAGACCCACACCCAGGCCTGGGTGGACGCCGTCGCTCCCCTCATGCGTGAGTACGTGCGAGACTGGCACATGATGCAACCCGTGTTCGTCGAGGACCTCGACCCGGAGCGCCTTGCGAGGGCCCGGGAGAGGCACCGACGCAAGGAACAGGAGGAGGCGGAACGCCCATGAGGATCGGGATCGTCAACCCGTACTCCTGGGACGTGCCCGGCGGTGTCCAGTACCACGTGCGCGACCTCGCCGGTGAGTTGATCCGGCGTGGCCACGAGGTCTCCGTGCTCACCCCCTCCTCGAAGTCGGTCCTCCCCGACTTCGCAGTGTCCGTGGGACCCGCCGTGCCCATCCCCTTCAACGGCTCCGTCGCCCGTCTCTCCTTCGGACCCGTGGTCTCCGCCCGCACGAGGCGGTGGCTCGACGAGGGCGCCTTCGACGTCCTGCACGTCCACGAGCCGACCGTCCCCTCCATCTCCATGCTGGCCGTCATGAACGCCGACTCGCCGGTGGTGGGCACCTTCCATTCCGCCATGGAGCGTTCCTATGCGCGCGAGGCGACCGCCGGGGTGGTGCGTCCCCTGATGGAACGCCTCTCCGCACGCATCGCCGTCTCGGAGGAGGCACGGCGCACCCTGGTCGAGCACCACGGGGGCGATGCCGTCATCATCCCCAACGGGGTGGAGACGGCCTCCTTCCGCAGCGCCTCACCGCTCCCGCGCTGGGAACAGACGCCCGAGCGTCCCGTCATCACCTTCCTCGGACGGCTCGACGAGCCCCGCAAGGGGCTGCCCGTCTTCGCTCGCGCCGTCCCCCGTGTCCTGGAGGCCCACCCCGGCACCCGGTTCCTCATCGCCGGCCGTGGCAGTGCCGAGGAGGAACGTGGTGCGCTGGGCGCGCTGGGGGACTCGGTGGAGTTCCTCGGGGAGATCACGGACTCCGAGAAGGAGTCCCTGCTGCGTGGTTCCACCGTCTACGTCGCCCCCCAGACCGGGGGCGAGTCCTTCGGGATCGTCCTCGTGGAGGCGATGTCGGCCGGATGTGCGGTCGTGGCCGCCGACCTGGAGGCCTTCCGCGCGGTCCTGGCGGACGGGAGGGCCGGGATCCTCTTCCCCAACGGTGACTCCGACGCCCTGGCGGACGCCCTCGTCCATGCCCTGGACGACCGGGCAGCCCTCGCGGAGGTGGCACGGGCGGGGGAGCGGGCCTCCGCCCAGTACGACTGGGGTGTCGTCACCGAACGCATCCTGGCCGTGTACCAGACCGTCGTCGGGGCCTCGCCCTCGCGCGAGGGTCGCCCCACCACCGCCCTGTCCCTGCTGCGGGGCCGCCTGCGGAGCGAACAGGCATGAGCGGGGCCTGGTGGGTGCTCATCGCCGTCGTGGTCGCAGTGGTGCTGGTCGCGTCGTGGTACTCCTTCCAGCTCGCCAAGCGACTCGACCGGCTCCACTGCCGCCTGCTGTCCACCCGTGACGCCCTGGACCGGCTCACCGTCCGTCGGGCGTCCGAGGCGCGCCTGCTCGTCGCCTCGGGCCTGCTCCCCCCCGACGGTGCCGCATCCGTGGACCGCGCGGCCCTGGACTGCCTGACGGGGGAGGAGGCACTCTTCGTCATGGACGACCTGGACCGCAGGCGTGACGGGCTCCACGACGGCGTCGTCGACGAGCACGCCGTGGCCGAGCGCAATGAGCGGGAGTCGGCCCTCACCCGCGCCGTGCGGGAGACCCTGACCCCTGACGAACGCGACCGTGTGGCGGAGGCCCCCGGGGGCCGCGAGCTCCTGGACTCCCTGGACATGGCCTGCTACCGCGTCCAGCTGGCACGCTCGATGCACAACCTGGACGTCACCCAGGTGCTCCACCTGCGGGAGAACCCCTGGGTGCGGCTGCTACGCCTCTACGGGCGCGCCCCCGCCCCGTCCACCATCGACTTCGATGACGCGACGACGACCGCCGGTGCGTGAGGTGGGGGGATCCATGGACGGGGACGACGGCCGCTGGGGCGGCCCGGGCGAGGAGTACCGGCTGGGGCGCATCGCCGCAGCGGGGTCCGGGGCCGCCGAGCAGGCGGCGGAGGTCCCGGCCACCGGTGGCCCCCGACCCGGTGCGGGTGCCCCCGTGTGGGACGTGCCGCGCCGACGCCGCTCGCTGCCCTGGTTCGAGATCGTCTTCATCGGTCTCGGCGTCTCGGGGGTCGCGGCCCTGGTCGTGGGCTACGTCGTGGCCGGAGGGGTCGCCTCGACGGTGCTCATGTCCGTGCTCGCACTGTTCCCGCTGGTCTTCGTGGTGGCGCTGCTGCGCCACATCGACCGCTGGGAGCCGGAGCCCGTGGGACCGTGCGTGGTCGTCCTGCTGTGGGGCGCGGGTGTCGCGACCCTGGCGGCGTCCGTCGTCAACACGGCCATGCTCACCAATGTCGCGATGGTGACGGGTGACTACCGCAGTTCGATGGTCGTCGTCTCCGTCTTCGTGGCGCCCTTCGTGGAGGAGTTCCTCAAGGGCCTCGGGGTCGTCCTCATCGTGCTGTGGCGGCGCACCAGCCTGAACTCCCCCCTGGACGGCATCGTCTACGCCGGGTACGCGGGTGCCGGTTTCGCGTTCGTGGAGAACATCCAGTACTTCCTGGAGGCGGGACAGTCGGGGGGGATCTCCTTCGGGGCAGTGGTGTTCATGCGCGGTGTGCTCAGCCCCTTCGTGCACCCCATGGCGACGTCCTTCATCGGTCTCGCCCTGGGGTGGGCAGTGGTGCGCATGCGGTCGCGCCGGGCGTGGGTGTGGATGTGGCCGCTGGGGTGGTTCGCGGCCGTGGCGGTGCACGGACTGTGGAACCTGCTGGCCAGCAGTGCGGGGATGTCGTGGATCGGTTGGTACCTGGCGGTGGAGTTCCCGCTCTTCGCCTGCTGGATGACCGCCCTCCTGCTCGCCGCACGTCGCGAGGCGGGCACGATCGCCCGCGGCCTGGAGCCCTACGTCCGCACGGGGTGGATACTGCCCGCCGAGGTCCCCGTGGTCGTCGACCGCGGTGCGCGTCGCAACGCACGCAGGTGGGCGCGCACGGGGGGCCGGTCGTCGGCGCGCGCGATGCGCACCTTCCAGGCCAGCGCCGCCAGCCTCGGCCTGGACCAGGTGATGATGTCACGGGTGGGGCGCCAGGAGGACCGTGTCGCCCACGACCGTGAACTCCTGGAGGGCCTGGGGGAGGCACGTCGGGAGTTCCTCCGTGCCACGCGCACGGCTGCGGCCCAGGCGGGGATGGGCGCATGACGGACCTGGGTCCGGAGTGGGTCCCCGACGAGTACGGCGTCCCCCACCGCGAAGCGGGCCGGGTGGTCCTCTTCGACCCCCGGGGGCGTCTCCTGCTGGCGATCGGGCACGACCTCCACCAACCGGACCGGCACTGGTGGTTCACCATCGGGGGAGGTCTGACCGCAGGGGAGACCCCCCGCGAGGGCGCCTCGAGGGAGCTTCGCGAGGAGACGGGGATCAGTGTGCTCCCCTCGCAGATGGTGGGACCGGTGCTCTACAGACGCGCGGAGTTCGACTTCCTCAACGTCACCGCCCGCCAGGACGAGTGGTTCTTCGTCGCCCACACCGCCCGCGTGGCGCTCGACCGTGCCGGGTGGACCGACCTGGAGCGCGAGGTGGTCGACGGGCAGAAGTGGTGGGACCTGGACGAGTTGGAGGTGGAGTCACAGCGGGTGCAGGTCTACCCCCGCGACCTGGTCCCCCTGGCCCGCTCCTGGAGGCAGGGGTGGGACGGCACCACCCTCACCGTCCACGAGGGACGGGACCCCTCGAGCTGATCCGCCCCGACCCGGTCCGCCCCGAGCCGGACCGCTCAGCCGGGGGATCGCAGCGCCGCCAGGCACGCCCCCAAGGTGGCCACCTCCAGGTCGGGGGGGGGGACCAGGACCAGGCGCGAGGCCAGGTCCATCTGCGTGAGGAATCCCGAGTCGTGTGCGCGTGAGCGCAGGGTGTCCTGCAGCTCCTCGAGGAAGGGCTGGCCGGCCTCGCTCACGCCGCCCCCGATGAGGATGGCGGCCACGTCGACACCGAGCCCGACCAGGGTCACCGCGTGGGCGACCGCACCCATCCACTGGTCCAGCACCGTACGGGCGCGGGGGTCGCCCTCGTGCGCGCTCCGGAGGAGGTCCGTGACCGGACGGGTGGCGGGGTCCGTGTCCCACATGCCCGCCAGGGCGCGCCCGGAGGCGTAGAGCTCCAGGCACCCGTGCTGCCCGCAGGGGCACAGGGGCCCGTCCTCGCGGTAGGGGATGTGTCCGATCTCCCCGGCGCTCCCCCGGGAACCCGTGCGAGGGACCCCGTCGAGCACCATGCCGGCGGCCAGCCCCGTGCCCAACGAGATCAGCGCCACGTCGTCCCCGACCCCCAGCGCATGTGCGGCACCGAGGGTGGCGGCGGCGACGTCGTTCTCGAGGTGGACGGGGACCCCGGTGAGCTCCGCCACGAGGCCCGCCAAGGGGAGTGCCTCGGCCCCGATGCCGACGTTGACTCCGTTCGCCACGGTGCCGAGCATGGGGGAGACCACTCCGGGGATGCCGATGCCGATCGCGCGCAGGGTGAACTCCGCCGTGGCCGGGAGTGCGCCGGCCAGCTCGGCGAGCACCTCGTCGACGCTGACGAGGAGACCGTCCTGTCCGTGGAGGGTCCTGCGGCGGGCGGAGGCGACGGCCCCCAGGGAGGTGTAGGCGGTGGCCAGGGTCTTCGTCCCCCCGATGTCGATGCCGACGGCCACCTCCCCCGGGGCCAGGGCGGGGACGTCCCGGTGGTGCGCGGGGGTCATCCCTTCACCGCGCCCGAGACGAGGCCGGAGGTCATCCGGCCCTGGACGAGGAGGAAGAAGATGATGACCGGCACGGCGATCAGGGACGACGCCGCCATCACCTGGGCCCAGTCGACGCCGCGGTTCACGGAGGCGTTGAGGAACCCGCGCAGCCACAGCGGCAGGGTCTGCGAGCTGGCCTCGGGCAGGGCGATGAGGGCGATGGTGAACTCGTTCCACGCCTGCAGGAAGGCGTAGACCCCCGAGGCCACCAGGCCCGGCGCGAGCAGGGGGAAGGTGATGCGGATGAAGGCCTGCGTGCGCGAGAGCCCGTCGACCATGGCCGCCTCCTCGAGTTCCGCGGGCACCCCCGCCACGAACCCGCGCAGCATCCACACGGTGAAGGGGATGACGGCGGCGGAGTAGAGGACGGTGACACCGAGGACCGAGTTGAGTCCGAGGGCGGGCACGGTGGCCCCGATGGTGGAGAGCATCTTGTACTGGGCGATGAAGAGGCCCTCGGCGGGGAGCATCTGGATGAAGAGGACCGCGAGGACGAAGGACCTGCGGCCGCGGAACTGGAAGCGCGAGATCGCCAGTGCCGCGAGGAAGGCGAACGTCAGGACCACCGCGACGGTGAGGAGGGTGATCGACAGGCTCATGCGCAGGGCGCTGGCGAAGCCGGGGTCGGTGGCCACACGGCGGAAGTTCGACAGGGTCGCGTTGGTCGGGAGGAACGAGGGCGGGACCTGGCGCAGCCTGGCGTTCGGGCTCAGGGCGGACAGCAGCATCCAGTACACCGGGAACACCCATGCGAGGGCGACGACCACGCCGAGCAGGTTTTGAGCAGGACCCGTCCGGGTCGGATGCGGGTGCGGTTCGCGGCGGGTCGCTCGGAGGTGGGGGTGGCACGGACGCCGGTGGTCGTCGGGGCGCTCATTGCGCGTCCTCCTTCATGAGGGAGCGGACGTAGGGCCAGCTCAGGAGCATGGTGAGGGCCAGGACGAAGAGGGAGACCGCGGAGGCCCCACCGAAGTCCTGCCGGCCGATGCCGAGCTCGTAGATGAGGTTGCCCAGCAGGTTGGTCTCGGCCACGGGCGCGCCGGCGTCCTGGAGGAGCCGGATCTGTGCGAACACCCGCAGGTCCCAGATGATCTCGAGGAGCAGGACGATGGAGAGGACGGGCCTGACCATCGGCAGGAGGATGTGGTGCAGGAGCTGGGTGGGGGAGGCGCCGTCGATCTGGGCGGCCTCGATGATCTCCTCGGGGACCTGGGTGAGGCCCGCGAAGAGGGAGAGCGCCACGAAGGGGACGGACATCCAGATGATGACCAGGGAGGCCACCAGGAAGAAGGTCAGAGGGGTGGACAGCCAGGAGTACTGCCTGAAGCCCGTGGACCCGAGGGAGGTGAGGAGCCAGTTCACGACACCGGTGCGGTAGTCGAACAGCCACCGGAAGACGGTGACGGCAGCGACCATGGGCATGGCCCAGGCCAGCAGGAGGCAGACCTGGATCATCACGCGCACCGGACCGGTGACCGAACGCATGAGCAGAGCGCAGGCCAGGCCGGCCGCGACGGTGACCACGGCGTTGAAGAGGCAGAAGGCGATGGAGCGGGCCACCACTGCCCAGAGGCGGCCGTCGGCGAAGACGCGGGCGAAGTTGTCCAGGCCGACGAACTCGGGGGGTTGACCGAACTGCTGGGCCAGCCCGTACTGCTGCATGGAGGTGATGACCTGCCAGATGACGGGGTAGCCGAGTCCGGCGACCAGGCAGAGGACTGCCGGCGCCAGGAGGGCGTAGGGGACGAGGGAGCGTCGCCGCTTCCGGGGACGTGCCTCCTCCGTGGTGCGGGGGAGGGGGGTCGGGGTCGGCGCGCTGGGCGCCACTGGGGGGTGCTGGGTCATGGTGGTCCCTCATGAGGGTGGGGTGCCCGGCCACTGGGGCCGGGCACCCCGGGATGGGTCGTCGGTCAGCTCTGGCCGTTCAGCATCGGCGTGAGCTTCGCGTCGTACTCGGTGGCGAGCTGGGTGACGTCACCGCCGTCGGCGATCTTCTGGAAGAGCTCCTCGTAGACGAAGGCCCCTTCGATCGCGGCCCAGCCGGGGGCCGCGGGCGTCAGCTTGGAGGCCGCCGCCGTCTCGATCATCGTCTTGGCGAACTTGTCGTCACCCAGGGAGGAGACGTAGTTCTGGTTCGCCGGGCCGAGGCCCGCCTTGCCCAGCATGTCGTGGTACTCCTCGGAGAAGACGATCCTCAGGAGGTTCTCCGCGAGCTCGGGGTGCTGGGACTTCGCGGAGATCGCGATGTTGGAGCCACCGGCGAACACGGGGGCGACGCCGCCGTCGACGCCGGGCAGGGCGAAGACGTCGAACTTGGAGTCGTCCGCCATGCCGTCACGGACCTCGTCGCCGTCGTCGTTCTTCGTCAGGTCACCGATCGACCAGCGGGCCCAGCCGGGGGCCATGATCGTGGCGGCCGCCGGGTCGGCCCCGTCGGTCCCGTCGTTGAGGAAGTCCCAGTAGGCGACGTCACGCTCGGTGGTGGGGAGCTTGGAGGAGGTGCGGACCATGTCCTGCCACATCTCCAGGCCCTTGACCGTGTTCGGGTCGGAGAGGGTGGAGGTCCACTCCGTGCCGTCGACGGTGGCGAGCTCACCACCGTTGGCGAAGACCCAGGAGATGCCGTTGCGCCAGTCCTGGCCGCCCATGGCGAAGCCGGAGCGGTCGTCGGTGGTGAGTTCCGCGACGTCGTCGGAGAACTCCTGCAGCGTCGTGGGGACCTCGAGTCCTGCCGCGGACCAGATGTCCTTGCGGTAGAAGATGTAGCGGGAACCGAAGTAGTAGGGCACCGCGTAGACCTTCGAGTCCACCGTGCCCACGTCGACGAAGGACTGCAGCAGGTCGGAGCCGCCCAGTTCCTCGTAGATGGGGGTGAGGTCACGGAAGGCGCCGACCGTGGTGAAGGTGGGGGCCTGCGTGTTGCCGATCTCGACGATGTCGGGGGTGTTGGCGGCGTCGGGCAGTGCGGTGTTCAGATTGGTGACGAGGTCGGACCAGTCCTGCTCCTCGATCGTGAGTGTCGACCCCGGGTTCTCCGTCTCGAACGTGGTCTTGAGGTAGTCGCGGAGTTCGTCCGGGTGTCGGAACCGGCGAGCCACAGGGTGATGTCCCCGGGCTCGACGGTGGCGTCGCCCCCGGAGGCGGCCTCCCCGGAGGACTCCTGGTCGGATGACCCCTGGGAGCAGGCGGCCATGCCGACCGCCATCGACATCGCCGCGAGGACGGCGAACGGGCGTCTGAACTGCTTCATCGGGTGTTCCTTTCATGTCGGGCCACGTCGGTGCCCCGGGGTGGTGTGTGGTGGGACTGCGCGTTCATGCGATCCCCAGTCGTCCGGAGAGGACGAGGACGGCTGCACCACGCAGCGCCCCGTCCGCCCCCAGGGTGGACATGCGCATGACGAATGACCTGGTGGAACGGGGGAGGATGCGCTCCCGGATCGTGCCCGAGGCACTCTCCAGGAGGTCCCCCGCGACCAGGTGGTCCTGACCCGAGACGATGAGCTCGGTGAGGTCGAGGGTCGAGACGACGGGGGCCAGGACGGTCCCGAGTCGGCGTCCGACCGCTCTGAGGTGTTCCGCGCTGCGCTGTTCGTCGAGGCCGCGCAGGTCCTCGCGCAGGGCAGGGGCGGAGAGGATCGTCTCCAGGCACCCGCGCCGTCCGCAGGCGCAGGGCTTGGGGGGCCCCAGGAGCGTCTGCTCCGTGTCACGGTCGTCGACGGCGGTGACGTGTCCGACCTCACCGGCGGCATTGCCGGCCCCCTGGAGCAGGGCGCCGTCGAGCACCAGTCCCGACCCGAGGCCGACACCGATGTGGAGCCGCAGCAGGTTGCCCCCGGCAGCACCCCCGAAGGAGTACTCCGCCAGGGCTGCGCAGTTGGCGTCATTGGCGACCAGCACCGGGAGCCCCAGTGAGCGCGTGAGGATCCCGGCGAGTGGCAGGTCGAACCACCCCAGGTTGGGGGCCTGCTCGACCAGTCCCTCAGGGGTGATGACACCGGGGGAGGAGACCCCGACGCCGAGCACCTGCTGGTCGGCGAGCGCGAGCAGGGTGCGGGCGAACGCCGTGAGGGTCTCGACGCCAGCCTCTCCCTGGGGCAGCGGACGCCTCCCGGTGCGGCGGTGGACGACCTGGCCCGAGAGGGTGAGCACCGCACCGGAGATGGCACCGTCATTGGTGAGGTCCAGGGCGACGATCTGCCAGCGGTCCTCCGCGAGACCGACGAGGATGGCGCGCTTGCCCACGCGCCCGGTGGGGTTCTCCGTCCCCAGTTCCGCCGTCAGCCCCTCGGAGATGAGGTCCTCGACGAGGGCGGACACGGTGACCCGGGTGAGGCCGGTGGTCCGGGAGAGCTCGGCCCGTGAGCAGGGTCCGTGGTGGAAGAGGTGTTGGAGGACCGCGGCGCGGTTGTGCGTGCGTGCCTGCGACGGCAGCGCACGCCCGGTGACCCGCAGTTCCCGTGGACTCATGCGAGTTAGTTAAGCAAACTAACAGTGAACAGAGAACCCTTTTGGGTTACCGTGATCACATTGTGACCTGACGAACAGGCAGGTCGGACTGCGCAGTGGGGAGCGGACATGGGGACGGAAGAGGCTTTCGGGGCGCGGTGGGGACTGGTCCCGCGCCCGTACCGGGTGGCCGGGGGAGTGGGGGAGGTGCCCGTGCGCTGGGCGGGGGTCGACTCCGTGACCGGGCCGGGAACGCCCTCACCGGTGCTGCCGGACACCGTCGTCGACGTGGACGGTCGGGGCGTGCGCGTGGACCTCCGACGGGTCAGGGGGGCGTCGGACCTCGGACTCCCCGAGGACACCCAGGACTGGCAGGTGGCGGAGGCCAGCCTCCTGGAGGTCACGCGGGACGGCATCCGTCTGTCCGCCACCGGTGGGCGCGGCGTTCAGCGGGGCTCCTGGGTGCTGCGACGCATGGTCCGGGCGGGTCGCGGGACGCTCCCCGTGGCGACGGTGCTCGACCGGCCCGCCCACCGGTGGCGCGGCCTCGGACTGGACATCGTGCGCCACTTCTTCGGGCCCGCGGACCTGCTCACGGTCATGGACCTCATGGAGGAGCTCTCACTGAACGTCCTCCACCTCCACCTGAGCGACGACCAGGGCTGGCGTGTCGAGGTCCCCGACCTCCCCGAACTCGTGGAGAGGTCCTCCGCAGGTGCCGTGGACGGGGACCCTGGGGGGTTCCTCACGCAGGAGGACCTGGGCGTCCTCGCGCAGGAGGCGGAACGACGTGGGATCGTCCTCGTCCCGGAGGTGGACGTCCCCGGACACACGAATGCCGCCCTGCACGCACTGCCCGACCTCTCTCCCGGGGGCCGGGCGCCGGAGGCCTACACGGGCACCGAGGTCGGCTTCTCGACCCTGTCCACCGCGGCCCCCGGCACCGGACGCTTCCTCGACGCCGTGGTGGACGCCCTGCGTCCCTGGGCCGCCCACGGCCTGCACATCGGCGGTGACGAGTCCCACGCCACCCCACCCGAGGAGTACTCCCGCCTGGTCGGCATGATGCTGGAGCGGGTCCACGGTGCCGGGCTGTCCGCAGTGGCCTGGCAGGAGGCGGCGACCCTGCTGGGGGCGTCGGACCTGGTCCAGGTGTGGGACGAACGCCTCGACCTCGCTCCCGTCTTGGAGGCCGCGGGCCGCGGGGTGGGCGTCATCGCCTCACCCGCCTCGAAGGTCTACCTCGACATGAAGTACGACGACTCCACGCCCCTGGGACTGACCTGGATGGGGACGACGGAACTGCGTGAGGCCCTGGAGTGGGACCCCGACGAGGTCGTCCCCGGTCTGCCCGCCGGATCCGTCGAGGGGGTCGAGGCCTGCCTGTGGACCGAGACCGTGCGCACCTTCGAGGACCTCACCACCCTGCTCCTGCCGCGCCTCGCAGCGGCCGCGGAGGTGGCCTGGTCGGGCAGCGGGGTCGGGCAGTGGGACTCCTTCCGGCGCCGGGTCGTGGCGGCGGGGAGGTCCTGGGAGGCCCGTGGGCTCTCCTGGCACCGCTCACCGGGGGTGGACTGGGAGGGGACCGTGCAGTGAGGACCGAGCACCGAGGAGCCCGCCGGGGTGTGCCGCGTCCGGGCGGGGAGGGGCGCCGTGCGCGTCACGTGGTCCCACGGTGGAGGACGGCGGGCCCGCCCCCTGCGGCGCGGGTAGGATGGTGTGGTACGAATCCACCCCTGAGGGAGCACTGATGTCGGGACACTCCAAGTGGGCCACCACGAAGCACAAGAAGGCGGCGATCGACGCCAAGCGCGGCAAGCTCTTCGCGCGCCTCATCAAGAACATCGAGGTGGCTGCCCGCACGGGCGGCGGTGACCCGGCCGGCAACCCCACCCTCTACGACGCCATCGTCAAGGCGAAGAGGAACTCCGTCCCCGCCGACAACATCGACCGCGCCGTCAAGCGCGGCTCCGGCGCGGAGGGCGGTGGCGCCGACTACGAGACGATCATGTACGAGGGCTACGGCCCCAACGGTGTCGCATTCCTCGTGGAGTGCCTCACGGACAACCGCAACCGTGCGGCCTCGGACGTGCGCCTGGCCTTCACCCGCTCGGGTGGCTCCCTGGCCGACCCCGGATCCGTCTCCTACCTGTTCACCCGTCGTGGTGTCATCGAGGTGCCCAGGGCCGACGGGCTCGACGAGGAGAAGGTCCTCGAGGCCGTCCTGGACGCCGGTGCCGACGCCGTGGAGGACACCGGTGACGGCTTCGTCATCGAGTCCGACCCGGCCGACCTGGTCGAGGTCCGCAAGGCCCTGCAGGCCGCGGGCATCGACTACGACTCCGCGGAGAACCAGTTCGTGGCCTCCACGGACGTGGAGCTGGGGCTGGAGGGCGCGGAGAAGGTCCTGCGCCTGGTCGACGCCCTGGAGGACTCCGACGACGTGCAGAACGTGTACCAGAACATGACGGTTCCCGACGAGGTCCGCCAGCAGCTTGAGGACGAGGAGTGAGCGTGTCGGACCAGGCCGAAGGACAGCAGGGGGACGCCCGCGAGGTCGGTACCTCCCGGGTCAAGCGTGGGATGGCGCAGATGCTCAAGGGCGGCGTCATCATGGATGTCGTCAACTCCGAGCAGGCGAAGATCGCCGAGGACGCGGGTGCCGTGGCCGTCATGGCGCTCGAGCGCGTGCCCGCCGACATCCGTGCCCAAGGCGGTGTGGCACGCATGTCCGACCCCGACCTCATCGACGGCATCATCGAGGCCGTCTCGATCCCGGTGATGGCCAAGGCCCGCATCGGCCACTTCGTCGAGGCGCAGGTGCTCCAGTCCCTGGGCGTGGACTACATCGACGAGTCCGAGGTGCTCACCCCCGCCGACTACTCCCACCACATCGACAAGTGGGACTTCACGGTCCCCTTCGTGTGCGGGGCGACCAACCTGGGTGAGGCGCTGCGGCGCATCACCGAGGGTGCGGCCATGATCCGCTCCAAGGGCGAGGCCGGGACGGGCGACGTCTCCAACGCCACCACCCACATGCGTCAGATCCGCGACGAGATCCGCAGGCTCACCTCCCTGCCGGAGGACGAGCTCTACGTCGCCGCGAAGGAACTCCAGGCGCCCTACGAACTGGTCGCCGAGGTCGCCCGCGAGGGACGCCTCCCCGTCGTCCTCTTCACCGCCGGTGGCATCGCCACCCCGGCGGACGCGGCCATGATGATGCAGCTGGGTGCCGAGGGCGTGTTCGTGGGCTCGGGGATCTTCAAGTCCGGCGATCCCGCCAAGCGGGCTGCCGCCATCGTCAAGGCCACGACCTTCTTCGACGACGCGGACGTCATCGCCAACGTCTCGCGTGGGCTCGGCGAGGCCATGGTGGGCATCAACGTCGACGACATCCCGGTGGGCCACCACCTCGCGGAACGCGGATGGTGACGGTCGGCGTCCTCGCCCTGCAGGGCGACGTCGCGGAGCACCTGCGGGCGCTGGAGGACTCCGGCGCCCGCGCGCTGCCCGTACGTCGTCTCGCCGAGCTCGACGCCGTGGACGCCCTGGTCATCCCCGGGGGGGAGTCGACCACCATGTCCAAGCTCCTCGTCGCCTTCGACCTGCTCGGTCCCCTGGCGGAGCGGGTGCGTGACGGCATGCCGGTGTGGGGCACCTGCGCGGGCATGATCCTGCTCGCCCGGGTCGTGCTCGACGGGCGCCCCGACCAACACAGCCTGGGGGCCATCGACATGACGGTGCGCCGCAACGCCTTCGGGCGCCAGGTCGACTCCTACGAGGAGTACCTCGACGTCGTCGGACTCGACGCCCCCTTCCACGCCGTCTTCATCCGGGCCCCCTGGGTCGAGGAGGTCGGATCCGGTGTCGAGGTGCTCGCACGTGCGGGCAACACCCCCGACGGCCCGGTCGTGGCCGTGCGCAGCGGGCACGCCCTGGCCACCTCCTTCCACCCCGAGGTCGGCGGGGACGGACGCCTCCACCGCCTCTTCGTGGACATGGCGTCGGGGAACTGAGGTCGCGGTCGTGCGTGTCATGGGGATCGACCCGGGCATCACCCGCTGCGGAATCGGTGTGGTCGACGTCGAGCCCTCGAGACGCGCCCGGCTCGTCCACGTCGGCGTGGCCCGTTCCGGCACGGAGCTGGCCACCCACTTCCGGCTGCGCTCCATCGCCGACGAGATCGACTCCGCCATCGCCGAGTACCACCCCGAGGTGGTGGCCATCGAGCGGGTCTTCGCCCAGGAGAACCTGCAGTCGGTGACCACCACCATGCAGGTCATGGGGGCGGCCATGGTCTGCGTGGGGCGTGCCGGACTGCCCATGGCGGTCCACACCCCCTCCGAGGTGAAGGCCGCGATCACCGGTTCCGGGACGGCGGGCAAGGCCCAGGTCCAGCACATGGTGGCACGTGTGCTCGGACTGACCGAGGTCCCGCGTCCCGCCGACGCCGCCGACGCCCTGGCCATCGCGATCTGCCACGCGTGGCGCGGCACGGGGCTGCTCGGCTCGGGGGAGGACTCCAGCATCTCGGTCTCCCTCTCCGGCAAGGTGAGCACCCGTGGCTCCCTCACCCCGGCGCAGCGGCTCTGGGCCGAGGCACAGGCCGCGCAACGCCGCACGGGTGCGGTCGATCCGCGCCTGAAGCGGGGCTAGGATCGTACAGGTGTTCGCCCCTCGGTGGGCACGGCGAGAGGGGACGGCGTGATCGCACAGCTCAGGGGAAGTGTCGAGGAGATCGGGCTCGACACCGTGACCGTGCTGGTCGGTGGGATCGGGTGGCGCGTCCTCGTCACCCCCGCCACGGCGCAGACCCTCGTGCCCGGGGGGGAGACCTGCCTGCACACCTCCCTGGTCGTGCGTGAGGACTCCCTGACCCTGTTCGGTTTCCGCAGTGGGGACGAACGGGACGTCTTCGAGCGCCTCCAGACCGTCTCCGGCATCGGCCCACGCATCGCCCTGGCGGCCCTGGCGGTCCTCAGCCCCGACGACCTGCGCTCCGCGGTGTCGCACGGGGACCTCGCCGCCCTGCAGCGCATCCCTGGCGTCGGGCGCAAGTCCGCCCAGCGCATGGTCCTGGAGATCGGGGACAGACTCGGCCAGGCCGCCTCCCTGCCCGGTGAGGCGGAGCCCGCTGCTGCGGGTGCGGTGGAGGAGGAGGTCCGCGCCGCCCTCGTGCAGCTGGGATGGACCGAGGCACTGGCGGAGCGCACCGTCTCCGGTCTCGCCGGGCGAGGACTGGGGGCCTCGGACCTCCTGAGGGCTGCCCTGGTGGAACTGGGGGGATCACGTGGCTGAACAGGTCCACCCCGAGGACGCGCCCCGCATCATCGCCCCCGATGCCTCCGACGTCGAACGGGCCGCCGAAGCGGCCCTTCGTCCGAAGCACCTCGCCGAGTTCATCGGTCAGGCCACCGTGCGCTCCCAACTCCAACTGGTCCTCGACGCCGCCCGGGGGCGTGGTGTCACCCCCGACCACGTCCTCCTTGCAGGCCCTCCCGGGCTGGGCAAGACGACGCTCGCCATGATCATCGCCGCCGAGATGGGCACCTCGCTGCGCCTCACCTCGGGTCCGGCCATCCAGCACGCCGGTGACCTGGCCGCCATCCTCTCGGGTCTGCAGGAGGGGGACGTCCTCTTCATCGACGAGATCCACCGCCTCGCCCGCACCGCGGAGGAGATGCTCTACCTGGCCATGGAGGACTACCGGGTGGACGTCGTGGTCGGCAAGGGGCCCGGGGCCACCTCGATCCCGCTGACCCTGCCCCCCTTCACCGTCGTGGGTGCCACGACGCGCTCCGGTCTGCTCCCCGCCCCCCTGCGTGACCGTTTCGGATTCACCGCCCACCTCGAGTTCTACTCGACCGCGGACTTGGAGTCCGTGGTCCACCGCTCCGCGGGTCTGCTCGGCGCCCCCATCGACACTCCGGCCGCCCACGAGGTCGCCTCCCGCTCGCGCGGCACCCCGCGCATCGCGAACCGTCTGCTGCGCCGTGTCCTGGACTACGCCCAGGTCCACGGCGACGGCACCCTCTCCCTGGACTCGGCCCGCTCGGCGCTGGAGCTCTTCGAGGTCGACGCCTCGGGCCTGGACCGACTGGACCGCTCCGTCCTGGAGGCCCTGTGCCGCAGGTTCGGCGGTGGTCCCGTGGGGCTGACGACGTTGGCGGTGACGGTGGGGGAGGAGGCCGAGACCGTGGAGACGGTGGCCGAGCCCTACCTGGTGCGTGAGGGCTTCATGGTCCGCACGGCGCGCGGTCGCGCCGCCACCCGACAGGCCTGGGAGCACCTCGGACTCACCCCACCCCAGGAGGGCACCCTCTTCGGCTGAGTCCGGCGGGGCCGCCCTCGTCGACGTGGACGTGAGGCATGACACATGCCCGGCCGTGTGATCCTCGGATCTCGCGGGTGCGCGGCGCGGGGCACTAGACTGCAACGGGCGACATCCGCTTCCGGCACGGCCGGACTGACGAAAGAGGTACTCGTGGGTGAATACGGCTTCCTGATCATCATGGCGGTGATGCTGGTCGCGATGATGCTGCTCAGCTCGCGTTCCAAGAAGAAGATGGCGCAGCAGCAGCAGGACCGGGAGAGGAAGCTCATCGAGGGTCTCGTCCCCGGTGCCTGGGTGAAGACCGCCTTCGGGTTCTGGGGGCGCTACGTCGACCAGGACGGTGACATCGTCATCCTCGAGACCCCCGACGGCACCGAGACCTACTGGGAGCGTCAGACCATCCGCGACGTCGGCGAGCCTCCCTTCGCCGCCGACGAGCCCGCAACTCCGGAGACCGAGGACGAGGACGAGGACGAGCCCGTGCTCGGCCTCGACACCCCCGAGCCCCCCACCTCACCCATCGAGACCGACGAGGACGACAAGCGGCACTGACACGCAGCCTGCCCCTCGACACACCAAGGAACACCACCTGTGGCCACCACACGGCGCCGTCCAGTGCGCTCACTCATCACCCTGCTCATCGTCGTCGTCATCGGCGTCGCCGCCCTGCTCGTGGGGCATGCGACCCGCGGGGCGGGACTGACCCCGAACCTCGCCCTGGACCTGGAGGGCGGTACCCAGCTGATCCTCACACCGACCAGCGCGGACGGCTCCGACCGGGAGGTCACCAGCGCTGACCTCACCGAGGCGATCAACATCATCCGCAACCGCGTGGACGCCTCCGGCGTGGCCGAGGCGGAGATCACCTCGATGGGAACCGACAACATCGTCGTCTCGCTGCCCGGTCACCCCGACAAGGAGACGCTGGACCTGATCCGCTCCTCCTCGCAGATGGACTTCCGCCCCGTCCTCGTCACGGGTGCCGCCACCACCCAGGCCACCGCGGAGGACACGGACACCGCGGGTGCGCAGAGCGGGGCCCAGAGTGGTGAGGAGTCCGCACAGAGCGGCGAGGAGTCCACCCAGAGTGGCGCCGCCACCGATGAGGACACACAGAGCGGGGACGCCGCCCAGTCGGGGACGGCCACGACCGCCCTGCCCGAGGACCAGGCCCGTCAGCTCGCCGACACCAATGGTGACGGAACGATCTCCGACACCCCCGCGACGACACCGAGCGACCACTCCGACACGGCGTGGGTGACGGAGCAGGCACTGCTCGACTTCTACATGCTCGACTGCACGGACCCGGCGTCGCGCGCCCAGGGTTCGGTCTCCGACCCGGACGGCCCCCTGGTCACCTGTGACGAGGACGGCACCTACAAGTACATCCTGGGTCCCGTGGACGTGAAGGGCGCGAACCTCGACACCGCGACCGCCGGACTGGTCTACAACAACCAGGGTCAGTCCACCGGGAAGTGGGGCGTCGACCTCCAGTTCGACGCCGAGGGGACCAAGGCCTTCGCCGAGGCCTCCCAGCGTCTCTACGACCTGGAGTCCACGGACGCCACCCGCAACCGTTTCGCCGTGGTCCTGGACGGGAACGTCATCACCTCCCCGTCCATGAACTCACCGATCACCGACGGCAGGGCGCAGATCAGCGGCAACTTCACACCGGCCTCGGCCCGCGCCCTGGCCAATCAGCTGAGCTTCGGTTCCCTGCCCCTGGACTTCACCGTCCAGTCCGAGCAGCAGATCTCGGCGACACTGGGCTCGGACCACCTCGAGAAGGGGATCTGGGCCGGCTTCGTCGGGCTGCTGCTGGTGGTGGCCTACATGATCTGGCAGTACCGCGGGCTCGCCGTGCTCTCCGCCGGATCGTTGGTGGTGGCCGCCGGTCTCACATACCTGGTGATCACACTGCTGTCCTGGTTGATCGGGTACCGCCTGTCCCTGCCCGGTGTCGCCGGGTTGATCGTGGCGGTGGGCATCACCGCGGACTCCTTCATCGTCTACTTCGAACGCATCCGTGACGAGGTGCGTGATGGGCGGCCCCTGGTGGCCGCCGTGGACGAGGGATGGGAACGCGCCAAACGCACCATCATCGTCTCCGACCTCGTCAACCTGATCGCCGCCCTGGTCCTCCACTTCCTGTCCGTGGGTGGCGTGCAGGGCTTCGCCTTCACCCTGGGTGTGACGACGATCGTGGACCTCGTGGTCATCTTCTTCTTCACCCACCCCCTGATGGAACTGCTGATCCGGGTGCCCTTCTTCGGGGAGGGCCACAAGCTCTCCGGACTCGACCCCGAGCACCTGGGGGCGCACTCCTCGGCGGTGTACGCGGGGCGTGGACGCGTCGTGGTGCGCGGTGGCGGAGCTGCCGCGGCGGCCGCGACCCGGCCCGGGGAGGCACCCAAGTCCCTGGCCGAGCGTCGCTTCGAGGCCGCGCACGCCGCTGCGGCGACAGGGGAGGTGGGCGCCACGGACGGTGGGGCCGACGAGACGAAGGAGCTGGACCGATGATGAGCTTCGCCCAGTGGGGCAACGCCCTCTACTCCGGCAAGAAGTCCTACGGCATCATCCCGCGTCGCAAGCTGTTCGTCTCCCTGGCGGGCGGCCTGATGGTCCTGTCCGGGATCCTCATCGCGGTGCTGGGCCTGAACCCCTCCATCGAGTTCACCGGAGGGTCCCAGTTCTCGGTCACCGGCGTCTCCTCCGCCCAGCAGCAGACGGCCTACGACGCGGTGGCGAGCACGGGTCTCACCTCCGACGTGCGCGTCTCCAACCTCGGGCAGAACGCGATCCGCGTGCAGACACCGGCACTGGACACGGAGAGGACCGGTGAGGTCCGCCAGGCACTGGCCAGTGCCTACGACGTGGACGTGAACGATGTCCAGGCCTCCTCGATCGGACCGACCTGGGGTCATGACGTGACCACCAAGGCGCTCCAGTCCCTGGTGATCTTCCTGGTCCTGGTGGCCGGGGTCATGGCGGTCTACTTCCGTTCCCTGACCATGTCGGCGGCTGCGATCCTCGCACTGCTCCACGACGTCGTCGTGACGGTGGGTTTCTTCGCGGTCACCCAGGTCGAGGTCTCACCGGCCACCCTCATCGGCTACCTGACGATCCTGGGTTACTCCCTCTACGACACCGTCGTGGTCTTCGACAAGGTGCGTGAGCTCACCAAGGGCGTGTGGGACCAGCAGCGCTACACCTTCGGTGAGCTCGTCAACCTCGCGGTCAACCAGACCATGGTCCGCTCGATCAACACCTCGGTCGTCGCACTGCTCCCCGTCGGGTCGATCCTGTTCATCGGGACGCTCCTCCTGGGGGCCGGGACGTTGACCGACATCTCGCTGGCACTCTTCGTCGGCATGATCGTGGGCGCCTACTCCTCGATCTTCATCGCGGCGCCGCTCCTCGTCATGCTCGAGAACCGCCGCCAGCGCACCCGTGAGCACAACGAGCGGGTCCTGGCCGCACGCGCGGCGCGCGCGGGTGTCTCGGACGGGGAGGGTGCGCCCTCCGCCGTCGGTGCCGCTGCCGTGCGTGTCGCACCCCTGACGCCCGGCCACCACCTCGGTCAGGCCGCCCAGCCCACCCGCAAGACCCGGAGAAACCGATGAGCAACGAACTGGGGGGCCGGGTCTCTGACCTGGTGACCACGAACCTGCGCGAGATCCCGGACTTCCCCGAACCCGGGGTGCTCTTCCGCGACATCACACCGCTGCTGGCCAACGGGCCTGCCTTCCGCGAGCTCATGCAGATCCTCGCGGACCGCTACGACGGCCGCATCGACGCGGTGGCGGGACTGGAGTCACGCGGCTTCATCCTCGCCGCCCCCCTGGCCATCATGCTCGGGGTGGGCATGCTGACGGTCCGCAAGGCCGGGAAGCTCCCCGGACCCGTCATCGGCATCGACTACGCCCTGGAGTACGGCAGCGCCCGCATGGAGCTGCGCCCCGACTCCGTCCACGACGGCGACCGGGTCCTCGTGGTCGACGACGTGCTGGCCACGGGTGGTACGGCCAACGCCTCGGTGCGGCTGCTGCAGGAGTGCGGTGCGGACGTCGCCGCCGTCTGCGTGCTCCTCGAGCTGGAGGCACTGGGGGGCCGTTCTCGTCTGGACGGCGTCCCCGTGGAGTCCGCCGTCACGTTCTGAGGCACGAGGGCGGTCACGGAGTGCCTATCATGGGGCAATGACCGACCAGACCGTGGACACCCAGAACCACCGAAGCGCCGCAGCAGGCTCCCTGGTGCGTTCGGGTCTGGTGTGGTTCGGCTCGCGTGGTCGTTCGACGGCACCCGAGATCGAGCCACTGGTGCGCGCGCTGCGCGCCAACCACCCCAAGGCCGATGTCTCCGTCATCGAGCGGGCCTACGAGACGGCCGAGCTCCACCACAGGGGACAGTTCCGCAAGTCCGGCGAGCCCTACATCACCCACCCCGTCGCAGTGGCCACCATCCTCGCCGAGATGGGCATGACCACCCCGACACTCGTGGCAGCGCTCCTCCACGACACGGTGGAGGACACGGACTACACGGTGGAGGAACTCACCGCGGACTTCGGGGCACCCATCGCCCTCCTGGTCGACGGTGTCACCAAGCTGGACAAGGTCCGCTACGGCTCGGCCGCGCAGTCGGAGACCCTGCGCAAGATGATCGTGGCGATGAGCCGTGACATCCGGGTCCTCCTGATCAAGCTTGCCGACCGCCTGCACAACGCGCGCACCTGGCGGTTCGTCCCGCGCGAGTCCGCCCAGCGCAAGGCCCAGGAGACCCTGGAGATCTACGCACCCCTGGCCCACCGCCTGGGCATGAACACGATCAAGTGGGAGTTGGAGGAGCTGTCCTTCAGGACCCTCCTGCCCGAGATCTACGACGAGATCGACCACCTCGTCGCCGAACGCGCCCCCGAACGGGACACCTACCTGCGTGACGTCATTTCCCAGATCGAGGAGGACCTGCGTCGCTCCCACGTCAAGGGGACGGTGGGCGGGCGCCCGAAGAACCACTACTCGATCTACCAGAAGATGATCGTGCGGGGCAAGGCCTTCGACGAGATCTTCGACCTGGTGGCCGTGCGCGTGCTGGTGGAGTCCATCAAGGACTGCTACGCGGTGCTGGGGGCCATGCACGCGAGGTGGAACCCCATCCCGGGGCGCTTCAAGGACTACATCGCGATGCCGAAGTTCAACCTCTACCAGTCCCTGCACACGACGGTGGTGGGCCCGGGCGGCAAGCCGGTGGAGATCCAGATCCGCACCTTCGAGATGCACGAGCGCGCCGAGCACGGCGTGGCCGCGCACTGGCGCTACAAGCAGAACCCGAACGCGACCTCCGGCGACACCGACAAGATGACCGGCGACGAGCAGATGAACTGGCTGCGCGCCCTCGTCGAGATGGAGCGGGAGACGGGGGACCCCGAGGAGTTCCTGGACTCCCTGCGCTACGAGATCGCCGGCGACGAGGTCTACGTCTTCACACCCCGGGGCGAGGTCGTCGTCCTCCCCGCGCACGCCACCCCCGTCGACTTCGCCTACGCCGTCCACACCGAGGTCGGCCACCACACCGTCGGTGCACGGGTCAACGGCCGGCTGGTCCCGCTCGACACCCAGTTGGAGTCCGGGGAGACCGTCGAGGTCGTCACCTCGAAGTCCTCCAAGGCGGGACCGTCGCGCGACTGGCTGGCCTTCGTGGCCTCACCCAGGGCACGCTCGAAGATCAAGGCATGGTTCTCCAAGGAGCGTCGCGACGAGGCGATCGAGGCGGGCAAGGAACACCTCGCCAAGGCGATGCGCAAGCAGAACCTCCCACTCCAACGCCTCATGAGCCACGAGTCCATCCTCTCGGTCGCCACGGCACTGGGCTACCAGGACGTGTCGGGCCTGTACGCCGCAGTGGGGGAGAACCACATCTCCGCCCACAACGTCGTCCAGAAACTCGTCGACAACCTCGGGGGAGGTGACGGCACCGAGGAGACCCTCTCCGAGGCCGTCATGCCGGGGTCGACACGGTTGAAGTCGGTCGGCTCCGACGCCGGTGTCACGGTGGCGGGGATGAGCTCCAACGACATCTGGGTGAAGCTGGCCCGCTGCTGCACGCCGGTCCCCGGCGACCAGATCATCGGTTTCATCACCCGCGGACAGGGTGTCTCCGTCCACCGTGCGGACTGCCAGAACGCACAGCGCCTGGAGGAACTCCACCCCGAGCGTTTCGTCGAGGTGGCCTGGAGCGCGGACCGCAGTGGGGCCGCCTACCTCGTCCAGATCGAGACGCGGGCCCTGGACCGCTCGGGTCTGCTCTCCGACCTCACGAAGGTGCTCTCGGAGTACCAGATCAACATCATCACCGGGTCGATGTCGACCTCCGCGGACCAGATCGCCTACACGCGCTTCTCCTTCGAACTGGCCGACATGAGCCATCTCAACGCCGTGCTCGCGGCCCTGCGGCGGGTCGACGGGGTCTTCGAGGCCGTGCGTCTCACCGGCAACGAGAAGCGTGCCCAGTCCCCGGCGCAGTGAGGTCGCAGGACCGTGAGGTGCCCACGGGTCGCGGCGAGTTGGCCCGGGCCCGCAGGTGACACGTAGGATAGGACCTGTGCCACAGTGTTGGCACGACAGGGTTCGTCCGCCCCGGCGGACGACGACGCGCACGGGCGGCCGGTGGGTCGCCCTCGTCCCATAAGGATCACCGTGAGCACCCAGCCCGCCTCCCAGGCCAGCCCCGACCAGCCCGACGTCGCACGGACGGACGGCACGGACGCCGTTCCCGGCGGCCCGGGGGAAGGCGCGCAGGCCCCGACACCTGCGGTCCCCGCAGCACCTGCCGGGCCCACGGCCACCCCCACAGCGGAACCGGATGAGGCTGCGCCCGCAGCTCCCGGGGCCGCGCCGACTGAGCCCGAGCCCGCCTCCGAGGCGTCCACACCTGTGACCCCCGCACCGGCGCCCTCGCCTGTGGAGCCCGAGCCCGCCCCCGAGGCGTCCACACCTGTGACCCCCTCACCTGCTCCCGCCCCTGCTGCGCCTGCCTCGGCACCTGCGGTGCCCGGCGGGCCGACAGCCACCCCCGCGGCCCCCACTCCTGCTCCGGCGGCCCCCGCAGCACCCGAGGACGCCCCTGCGGAGCCCGGTGCCGCCCCAGATCCTGCAGCCGTCGGAGTCCCCACCACGGGCGCCCCTGTCACCACTGACTTCGGACGCATCGACGAGGAGGGCAACGTCTTCGTCGTCGACGGGGGCACCGAGCGCCTCATCGGCGGCTACCCCGCCGGTGTCCCGGAGAACCCCTTCGCCCTCTACACGCGTCGCTTCCAGGACCTGGAGGCGACCGTGCGCCTCTTCGAGGACCGCCTGCCCCAGCTCTCGCCCAAGGACATCGACCAGACCCTCAGGACCCTGCGCCAGGCCGTGGTCGAGCCTGCCGCGATCGGGGACCTCCCCGCCCTGCGCGCACGCGTGGAGGAGCTCGGCCAGCGCGCCGAGGAACGCAAGCAGCAGGCACACGCCGAGCGGCAGGCCGCGAAGGAGGCGGCACTGGCCGAGCGCACCGCCCTCGTGGAGCGCGCCGAGGCCCTCGTCGCCCAGGACCCCGATCGCATCCACTGGAAGCAGTCGGGCCAGCAGCTGCGGGACCTCCTCGAGGAGTGGAAGGGCCTCCAGCGTCGCGGACCGCGCCTGGACAAGACGACCGAGGACGAGCTCTGGAAACGCTTCTCCGGCGCGCGCACGGTGTTCGACCGGCGTCGCCGTCAGTTCTTCTCCGCCCTGGACCAGAAGCAGGCGGAGGCGAAGTCCGTCAAGGAGTCCCTCATCGCCGAGGCGGAGGCACTCCAGAACTCCACGGACTGGGGGGCCACGTCAGCCGCCTACCGTGGGCTCATGGACCGCTGGAAGGCGGCCCCCCGGGCCTCGCGCAAGGAGGACGATGCGCTCTGGGCGCGTTTCCGTGCGGCCCAGCAGGTCTTCTTCGATGCGCGCCGGGCCAAGGACGAGGCAGCCGACTCCGAGTACCAGGAGAACCTCGTCGCGAAGGAAGCCCTCTTGGCGGAGGCCGAGGCACTGCTCCCCGTGACCGACGCGGACACGGTCAAGCCACTGCTGCGGGGGATCCAGGACCGCTGGGACGAGATCGGCCGCGTGCCCGGCTCCGAGGTCTCCCGCATCGAGGGTCGCATGCGGGCCGTCGAGGACGCGGTGCGCCAGGCGGAGGAGCGGGAGTGGAAGCGCTCCAACCCCGAGACACGCGCCCGAGCGGAGGGCATGCTCGGCCAGCTCGAGCAACAGGTCGCCGATCTGGAGGCGGACCTCGCCGCCGCCCGGGCCGCGGGCGACGGGCGCCGGGTCACCGAGCTGCAGGACACGCTCACCACCAAGAAGGCCTGGCTCGACCAGATCCAGGGTTCGATCGGCTGAACGATGCGCCTCACCGCGATCCCGACGCCCTTCTTCGGGGCCAACTGCATGGTCCTGGTCCCCGAGGGCGGCAACCTCGCACTGGTCGTCGACCCCTCCGCCGGCGTGCTGGGGACCATCAGGTCCACCCTGGAGGAGCAGGGCGTGGACGTCGGTGCGGTGCTGTGCACCCACGGACACCCCGACCACGTGTGGGACGCGGCCGAGGTCTCCTCCTGGGGCACGGGGGAGGACCCCACGTCGCCGGTTCCCGTGTGGATCCCGGGGCCCGACCTGCACCGCCTGGAGGACCCGCTCTCCGGGGTGCCCATGCGCCCCGAGGCTCTCGACCTCGTCTGGGTACGTCCCCAGGACGTGCGCGCCGTGCCCGGGGACACCTTCGAACCGGTCCCGGGCCTGCGACTTCTCATGGTGCCCGCCCCCGGGCACACGGAGGGTTCCGCCGTGTTCCTCGGCGAGGGTGACCTGCGTGTGGACACCGCCGGGGACACGGTGGTGGAACGTCGTGGTGCTGCTCCCTGGGCGCTGACGGGTGACGTGCTCTTCGCCGGCTCGGTGGGTCGGACCGACCTGCCCGGGGGCGACGAGGTCCAGATGCGCCACACCCTGCGCACGCTCGCCAACGCCCTGGACCCCGAGACCGTCCTGCTGCCCGGTCACGGACCCTGGACCACCATGCGTCGCGAACTCGCGTCCAATCCCTACCTGGCGCGCGCCCGCAGCATCGGCTGAGACCACGACATGGCAGCCGCGCGCGGCTGCGGGGGCCCGGGACGTGGGATGATGGACCCCATGGCACGCACCTCCCTCTCCGGATTCCCCGAATGGCTCCCCGACGGACGCATCGTCGAACAGTCCGTCCTCGACCACCTGCGCCGCATCTTCGAGCTCCACGGCTTCGCCGGGATCGAGACACGGGCAGTGGAGACGCTGGAGCAGCTGGAGTCCAAGGGGGAGACCTCCAAGGAGGTCTACGTGCTCGAGCGCCTCCAGGCGCTCAAGGAGGCGGAGGCCGGGGGGCGCGGGTCCTCGCACGAGCGCCGCATGGGTCTCCACTTCGACCTCACGGTCCCGTTCGCGCGCTACGTCATCGAGAACGCCAACGACCTCGACTTCCCCTTCAAGCGCTACCAGATCCAGAAGGTCTGGCGCGGGGAACGCCCCCAGGAGGGCCGCTTCCGTGAGTTCACCCAGGCCGACATCGATGTCGTGGGCAACGGCGAACTGCCCTTCCACTTCGAGGTGGAGCTGCCCCTGGTCATGGCCGAGGCGCTGACCTCCCTCCCCATCCCGCCCGTCCACGTCCTCGTCAACAACCGCAAGGTCGTCCAGGGCGTCTGCGAGTCCATCGGTGTCGGGGACGTCGATGCCGCGCTGCGCGGGCTCGACAAGCTCGACAAGATCGGGCCCGAGGGCGTGGCGGAGGAACTCGCGGCCTCCGGTATCACGGGCGCCCAGGCCTCCACCCTGCTGGCCATGGCCGAGATCCGCACGGACTCCCCCGAGGAGATCCGCACCCGTGTGGGGGAGCTGGGGGTGTCCGGCGGGATGCTGGAGGAGGGGCTCGTCGAGTTGTGCGAGCTGGTCGCCACCGCCGCCTCGCGGGTGCCCGGCGTCGTCGTCGCCGACCTGCGCATCGCCCGCGGCCTCGACTACTACACCGGCTCCGTCTACGAGACGGTGGTCGAGGGCCACGAGGACCTCGGCTCGATCTGCTCGGGGGGACGTTACGACTCCCTCGCCACCGACGGGAAGCGCACCTACCCCGGGGTCGGGCTGTCCATCGGGGTGTCCCGCCTGGTATCGCGGATGATCTCCGTCCCACTGGTGCGCGCCACCCGCAAGGTGCCCACCGCGGTGCTGGTCGCGGTCATCGACGAGTCGGACCGCCACCGCTCCGATGACATCGCCACCCTGTTGAGGTCGCGAGGCATCCCCAGCGACGTCGCACCCGCTGCTGCGAAGTTCGGGAAGCAGATCCGTCACGCCGATCGCCGGGGCATCCCCTTCGTGTGGTTCCCGGGGGCCGACGGCGCCCCGGACACCGTCAAGGACATCCGTTCCGGTGACCAGGTCGAGGCGCGGGCCGGGACGTGGACGCCGCCCGCGGCGGACCTCCTGCCCCGGGTCGAGGCGGCCGACTGACCCATGGACCGCCTGGAGCACCTGCACGTGCTGAGGGGGGCGCTCGAAGGAGCCGCCCTGGACCTCCCCACGCCCGGTGCCCCGGTGGGGGAGCGTGAGCGCTCCCGTGCGCTCAGACGTCTGGGCGACCACCTGATCCCACGCCTGGCGGATGCGGAGGCGCCGCTCCTGGCCGTCATCGGGGGGTCGACGGGCGCGGGGAAGTCGACGGTCCTCAACTCCCTCGTCGGCGCCCAGGTCTCCGCGTCCTCCGCGATCCGTCCCACCACGAGGCGTCCGCTGCTGGTCCACCGGGCCCCGGATGCCGGATGGTTCCAGGCCCAGCGGATCCTGCCCGGTCTCCCGCGGGAGAGGGTGGAGCCGGGGGCCTCCGCCAGCGAACCAGTGGCGGGGGGCACTCCCGCCCTGGAGGTGCGCGAGGTGGGGACCCTGCCCAGGGGCATGGCCCTGTTGGACGCTCCCGACCTGGACTCGGTGGTGGAGGGCAACCGTTCCCTGGCCCGCCAACTCCTGGACGCCGCGGACCTGTGGGTGTTCGTCACCACGGCCGCCCGGTACGCCGATGCGGTGCCCTGGGAGGTGCTCGGCCAGGCCGCCCAGCGCGACATCGCCGTGGCCGTCGTCCTCAACCGTGTGCCGACCGGGACCATGGACGAGGTCGCCGCGGACCTCCACCGGCTCATGACGGTCCACGGCATCGGTGACGCGCCCCTGGTCGGCATCGAGGAACAGCCCCTCGTCGGGGGTCTCCTCCCGGCAGAGGCGGTGGGACCCCTGCGGGCGTGGCTGGAAGGACTCGGGGCCGACTCCCACACCCGTGCGGAGGTGGCACGCCGCACCCTGGCGGGCTCCGTGCGCCAGGTCGTCGCAGGGGTCCACGTCGTCGAGGACGCCCTGGGCGAGCACGATGCGGCGTTGCGGACGGCCGGGACACATCTGGAGGAGGCAGTCGAGGCCTCCCTGGAACGCCTCGCGGTCTCGACCGGGGACGGGACCCTGCTGCGCGGGGAGGTGTTGGCCCGGTGGCAGGAGGTCATCGGCGCCGCCGACTTCACCCGCCGTCTCGGACAGGGCGTCTCCCACCTCCGGGACCGCCTCACCGCGGCCCTGCGCGGGAAGCCCGCACCCGTGGCACCCGTGGAGGACGCACTCGAGGCGGGACTGGCCTCCCTGCTGAGGGAGGAGTTCTCACGCGTGCGCGAGGACGCGGAGGCCACATGGGTGAGGGAACCCGCCACGGTCGCCCTCGTACGCGCCGCAGCCCCCGCTGACCCGACCGAGCTGGACCGGCGCTCCGTCGAGATCACCCGTGGGTGGCAGGCTGAACTGCTGGTGCTCGTGCGCACCCAGGGCGGTTCGCGACGCACCACGGCACGTGTGCTCGCCGTCGGCACCAACCTGGTCGGGGTCTCCCTCATGGTCGTGATCTTCGCCTCCACCGGCGGGCTGACCGGGGCCGAGGTCGGGGTCGCGGGGGCGACGGCGGCCGTGGCCCAGAAGCTGCTGGAGGTCGTCTTCGGCGACCAGGCGGTGCGGACGCTGGCCACCCGGGCACGGGCGATGCTGCTGGAACGCGCGCGCACCGCACTGGAAGAGGAGGTCTCACCACTGCGGGACGCCCTCCCGCCCGCCTCCGACCGGGCCGTGCTCGCCCGTGCCCGCGGTGACGTCGAGTCGGACTGGGGGTTGCGATGAACCTCGGCCGCAGGGACGCGCCTCCGCCGACCGCACCGGAGGACCGCGTCCAGGACCTGGCCCGCGCGATGGACCTGCTGGGCGGCGACGTCCCCGAGGACGTCATCGACACACTGGCGGACGTCCTCCTGCGGGCCCATGAGCGTTGCGGACTCGACCCCGACACGACCGTGGCCGCCCTCGTCGGTGCCACGGGGTCGGGGAAGTCCTCGCTGCTCAACGCCTTGGTCGGGCACGACATCGTGCACGCGGGGGTCCTGCGGCCCACCACCACCGAGGCCCTCGCCGCCGTCCAACCGGGCACCGCTGCCGCCGCCCTGCTGGACTGGATCGGCATCGACCAGCGAGTCATCGTTCCCACGGGTGCGGGCATCCCCGAGGGAGTGGCACTCGTGGACCTGCCCGACATCGACTCCGTCGAGGACGTCAACCGCGAGGTCGTGGAGCGACTCGCGGCGCGGGTGGACCTGCTCGTGTGGGTCCTGGACCCGCAGAAGTACGCGGATGACCTCATCCACTCCGCCTGGATCGCCCCGATGGCGGACCACGCCGGGGTGACGGTCACGGTGCTCTCCCAGGTCGACCGGCTGGGGGAGGAGGACCGCCGGGAGGTGGCAGCGGACCTGGAACGGCTGCTCGTCGCCGACGGGGTGAGGTCCCCGCTGGTCGTGGAGGTGTCCTCGGTGACGGGGGAGGGTCTGGGGGAGCTGCGCACCGTCCTGGACCACACGGCCCGCGACGTGCGTGAACGTGCCCTGCGGGTCCGGGGACTCCTGGACGACGGCGTCGCCGAGGTCCGTCGCGCGGTGGGCTTGGAGCACCCACTGCCCGACTTCGACCCGGAGGGACTGGCCGCTGCGCTGGTCGGGGTCGCGGGGGCCGCGGCCGGGGTGGACCGGGTGGCCGGCGCGGTGGGGGACGCGCACCGCCACCGCGGTGTGCGCTCCTGCGGCTGGCTGCCGCTACGCTGGCTGCGCGGACTGAGGGCGGACCCCCTGGCGCGGCTGCACCTGGGGGGCGGCGGAGGGGACTCGGTCACCACCTCGGCCCCGGACCCGGCAGCACCTGCGCCGACCGCCTCGGCGGCCGAGCTTTCCACCGGTGTGCGGAGGGTGGTCGAGGACGTCTCCCGCGGTCGACCGGATGTCTGGCAGAGGTCGTTGGCCGCGGTCTCCCGCACGCAGGTGGCGGGTCTGCCCGCCCGACTCGACCGCGCGGTCGCCGGCACCGATCTCGGCATGGCGCGAGCGCCCGCCTGGTGGGGATGGTCGAACGCGCTCCAGTGGCTGGGCTGGGTGTGTGCGGCAGCCGGGATCCTGTGGATCCTGGGTGTCCAGGCCGCCCGGCAGTTCCTGCTGGTGGAGTGGCCGCCGCCGCTGTGGCGAGGTCTGCCCGTGCCGACCTGGATGGTGCTGGTGGGTGTGGCGTGGACGCTGGTGGTCGTGGCACTGTCGTGGCCGGGCGTCCTGGTGGGCGCGCGACGGCGCGCACGCTCCGCGCGCGTGGCGCTGTCGGCGTCGGTGCGGGAGTGCGTGGAGGCTGACCTGGTGGATCCCCTGGTGGAGGAGGACTCCCGCCAGCACCAGGTCGAGGAGTTCCTCGCCCGCGCGTCCCACTGACCCACCCCACGCCGAAGTCCGCTCTGTTCTGGGGTCGAAGTCCGCTCAGTTCGGGCACTGAGGTCCGCTCAGTTCGGGCACTGAGGTCCGCTCTGTTTCCGGCTCGGAGTCTGCACCGCCGGATCACCGCGGGCGCTGCTGCCCCGGGCCACCGCAGAGGCGACCGAGAACGGACGACCACTCAGGTCAGGACGGACTTCTGTAGCGAATGAGAGCGGACTTCGACCCCAGAACAGAGCGGACTTCGAGCCCCGAACTGCGCGCGGTGTCAAGCTGTGGTGAGTCACTGGGTGTGTCAGCTGGCTGCTGATTGGTTGTCTGGTACTTCTGGCTTGTGGTGCAAGTTGATGCCGACCACGTTGGGTAGCGTGGGTGGGATGGGTGGCTTGCGGTGGCGGTCGCGGTGGTGGGCGTAGTAGGTGTCCAGTGCCTGGACGCGGCGGTCCTGGATCTGTGTCCAGGTGCCGTCGTAGACGGATCCTGGAGTGTGCAGCGCCAGACTGGAATGGTGGTGGGCATTGTTGAACCAGTCCACGTATTCACCCACCCAATGCTGGGCTGCGGGGAGATCCTCGAACATTCCGGGGTAGGAGGGCCGGTACTTCATGGTCCGGAACTCGCTCTCCTTGAACGGGTTGTCATTGGAGACACTGGGGCGGTTGAAGGACATCGCCACATCGTGGTCACCACACAGGCGCCGCATCCGCTCAGACTTCATCGCAGCCCCATTGTCGGAGTGCAGGACCTTCGGTGCGCCATGAGTGTTGAATGCTTCTCTCATCATGTCCCGGGCGATCACGTCGCTCTGGCGGGAGGCGACGCGGTGAGCCACGATCTTTCGGGAGTAAAGGTCTTGGACGCTGTAGGCCTTGAACACGCAGCCCACGAAGGCCCCCTTGACGTCCGAGATGTCCCACACCCACACCTCGCCAGCAGCGTGAGCCTCCACA
>NZ_LT700212.1:811954-979345 GCF_900155435.1 Actinomyces provencensis
CCACACGCGCCTTGGAGATGCGTCCCACCGTGGCGGGAGTGAGGTCTCCGGAGATCTCCACCAACGAGAAGGAGGGGTAGATGTCGATGCGGCCCAGGTCCGAGCCGTTGATGCCGCCCTCGCCGGTGATCGCGCCGACGATGGCACCGGGACGCACGCCGTCCTTCTTGCCGACCTCGACACGGTAGCGTCGCGCGGAGCCCGAACCCACGGGGCGGGCGCCACCGCGGCGACGCGCGCCGTCACGACCGCCCTTGGGGGAGCGGCCGTCGCGGTCACGGCCCTCCTCGAAGGAGGCCGCGACGAACTCGCCGTTCTCGTCGACCTGCTCCTCGCGGCGCACACGGCCCTCGCCGCGGCGGTCCCGGGCCACGCGCGGGGCGGGGCCCTCGTCACCGACGGCGCGCGCCATGAGGGCGGCCGCCACATCGGCCAGGTCCAGGTCGGAGGTGTCGTGGAACTCCTCCAGGAGACGGTGGTAGAGGTCGAGGCGTCCGCGTTCGATCCGCCCACCGAGACCCTCGAGCACGCGACGCGCGCGGAACTCCGACACCTCGGCGGGGGTGGGGATCGGCACCTCCTCCATGCGGGTGCCCGTCAGGCGCTCGATCTGGCGCAGACGTGAGCGTTCGCGCGGGGTGAAGAAAGTCAGCGACAGGCCCGTGCGGCCCGCGCGCCCGGTGCGCCCGATGCGGTGCACGTAGGCCTCGGCCTCGCGCGGCACGTCGAAGTTCACGACCAGCCCGATGCGCTCGACGTCCAGGCCGCGGGCCGCCACGTCGGTGGCGACCAGCACGTCCAGGGTGCCGTTGCGCAGGCGCTCGACGAGGCGCTCACGCTCGGCCTGGGCGACGTCCCCGGAGATGCCGGAGGCCTTGAACCCCCGTGCGGAGAGGTCCAGGGCGACCTCCTCGACATCGGCGCGGGTACGCACGAACACGAGGGCTGCATCCGCGTCGCGGGTGGCGAGCACACGGCCCAGGGATCCGAGCTTGTGCTTGAAGGGCACCACTGCGTAGGTCTGGTGGATCGTGTCGACCGTCGACGACTCCTGCGAGACGGCGATCTTGACGGGGTCGTGCAGGTGCGTCTTGGCGACGCGCTCGATGGCGGCGGGCATCGTCGCGGAGAAGAGCGCGGTGAGCCGGTTTTCGGGGACGGAGGAGGCGATGGTCTCCACGTCCTCGGCGAAGCCCATGCGCAGCATCTCGTCGGCCTCGTCCAGGACGAGCATGCGCACGTGGGAGAGCTTGAGCGCGCCCTTCTCGATGAGGTCGATGATGCGTCCGGGCGTGCCGACGACCACCTGTGCGCCCGCGCGCAGGGCGTGCAGCTGCGGACCGTAGGCGGAGCCACCGTAGACGGCGACCACCTCGACATTGCGGGAACGGGAGGCGAAGTCCTCGATGGCCTGCGCGGACTGCATGGCGAGCTCACGGGTGGGAGCCAGGACCAGGGCCTGGACGTCGCGCTCGGCGGGGTCGATCATCGCCAGCAGCGGCAGACCGAACGCCGCGGTCTTCCCGGTGCCGGTCTGGGCGACGCCGACGACGTCGCGGTGGTCCAGCAGCGGGGGGATCGCGGCGGCCTGGATGGGGGTCGGCTCGACGAAGCCCATGCCGGTGACGGCCTCGAGGAGTTCCTCGGGCAGGCCCAGGGAGGCGAAGGTCGACGAGGGCGTCCCTTCCTCGTCCCGGTCGGTGTCCGCAACGGCGGACCCGGAGTCGGAGGAGGTGCCGGGGGCGGGCTCAGCAGGGGCAGCGGACTCCTCGACGGATTCTGCGGGCTCCTCGTCAGGGGTCTCCGTCGCGGGCGCGGTCTCCGCGGCCGGGTGCGTGCCGGCAACAGGTGCCTCGGTGGCAGGAGCCGGGGCGGTGTCGGTGCCGGTGGGGGCGACGGGCTCCGTGAGCACGTCGGACAGGGTCAGTTCAGGGGTGTCGGGCACAGTGTCCTCAAGGGGTCGTGGTGTTGTCGAAGCCGTGGTCCCAGACCAGGGCCGGGCCGGTGGTCGGCCTTCGGCGCGGCCTCGACTCACCAACAACACTCACCGGTCCGTGCCGGTCACCATCACTGTGGGGCTGCGCCTCATCGCCCGACCAGCCTAGCCGGGGCCGTCCCGCAGGTGGAGGAGGGACCCGGTGACATCCCTCACCGGGTCCCGGAGCGGGAGGCGGGCCCGCGCCGGGGATCAGGCAGGCGAGCGCATGATGCGCAGTGCCGCGACCACGGAGAGCGCAGCCATGGCGAGCGCGATCAACGAGGCCGGGAGGTAGTCCACCCCACCCGTGTGGCGCCACAGGGCCAACGCGATGGAGACCACCGCCAGCTCCAGGGCCGCACCCGCGTTGTCCGCGACCTGCAACCAGGAGGACACCTTTCCGTGCTCCGGGCGTGCCACCATGCCCAGGGCGAGGTCGGAGAGCGTCGACTGCACCATCCCGATCCCCAGCCCCGAGAAGAACCACCCGACCAGGGCCACCCACACGGGCATCCACTCCCACACGAGGGCTGCCACGGGGAGGAAACCCAGTGTCAGCAGCACGGTTCCCACCAGCGGGAGCCGACGCCGGGCCCGGGGATCCACCACCCGGGTCTGGAGGGAGGCCCCCATCGCCCAGGAGACCGAGCCGAGCGTGACCGCCACGGAGGCCTGCTCGACGCTCCATCCGTGGACGCGTTGGAGGACCAGCGGTACGAAGGCAGTGGCACCCATCAGCGATCCCATGGCGAGGAACCGTGTGGCGATGACGGCGGGGATGCCCAGTTCCAGGCGCAGGGTGCCCCGTGGCAACAGGCGGGGCAGGGCCCACGCCGTCAGGAGGGCACCGAGCAACGCGAGGCCCGCCGTCCTCCACCCACCCACTGCGCCGGCGAGCTGCAGGGCCACGACCCCCGCCCCGGCCCCGAGCGCCAGGCGCGCCAGGTGGGGGAGGTCGACGTCGGCGCCGCCGGTGGGCAGGTCCATGCGCCGCATCTGGGCCAGCAGGGGCACGCCCGCCAGGAGCGCGAGGGCCGGCACCACACCGAAAACCGGGCGCCACCCCCACTGTGAGGTGACGAGGCCCGCAATGGCCGGCCCGACCAGGGAGGGCAGGACCCAGGCGAGGGAGAACGCGGCGAAGAACGAGGCCCGGTGCCTCTCGGTGGCCACGGACCCCACCAGCACGTAGAGCGGCACGATGACCATGCCGCCCCCGATCCCCTGGACGACGCGCCCCGCCACGAAGACCGCGACGTGGGGGGCGAGTGCGCACATCACCAGGCCGAGGACGAAGAGCCCCATCCCGCCCAGCAGCACCGGCCGGGCCCCTCGGGAGTCGGAGAGTGCACCGGCGAGCACCGTGGCGAGCAGTTGCGCGGCCAGGGCTGCTCCCGAGGCCACGGAGAACCAGGACTCGGCCCCGAGGTCGTGGACCACGGCAGGCATGATCGTGGTGGTGGCCAGGGCCTCGAACGCACTCAGCGTGATGAGTGCGACGGAGCTGATGAGCAGGGAGACCTCCTGGCGCGACCAGGGCACGCCCGTCCCAGCGTCACCGGGAGGGACCGGACGCGCATCCTCGGGGTCCGGTATGGGAGAGGTCATGGGGGGCATCGTCCCACCTCCGTTCGAGGACGGGCAACCAGTGCGGGCGCGCCGGTGGAGGGGCACCGTTCCCGACCCCGGTGTCGGCCCGGACGCCTGTTCCCGCCGCCTGCCGCCACGGCCCTGCCCGGGTGCTGAGGGAGGTGCGGACGGCATTGGAGGTGACCGCGGCCCGCGCGTAGACTCGTGCCCGCCTCCGCCCGTCTCGCGGACGGCACCGACGAAAGGAATATCAGTGCTGCGCACCCACAACATCGCGAGCCTGGGCACCGACATGGTGGGCCGGACCGTGACGCTCGCAGGCTGGGTCGACCGACGGCGTGACCATGGTGGCGTCGCCTTCGTGGACCTGCGCGACGCCTCTGGGATCGTCCAGGTGGTCGTCCGTGACGAGTCCGTCGCCCACGAGCTCCGCTCCGAGTACGTCCTCAGGGTCACCGGTGAGGTCAGTGCCCGTCCGGAGGGCAACGAGAACCCGAACCTGGTCACCGGCGCCATCGAGGTCATGGGTGACGACATCGAGATCCTCAACCCCTCCGCGCCCCTGCCCTTCCAGGTCTCCTCCAATGCCGAGGACGCCGGCAACGTGGGCGAGGAGACGCGGCTGAAGTACCGCTACCTCGACCTGCGTCGCGAACCCGAGCAGCACGCCCTGCGCCTGCGTTCCCACGTCTCGCGCGTGGCCCGCGACGCCCTCTACGACCACGACTTCGTCGAGATCGAGACCCCGACACTGACACGCTCCACCCCGGAGGGGGCGCGTGACTTCCTGGTGCCGGCCCGTCTGTCACCCGGATGCTGGTACGCACTGCCCCAGTCCCCCCAGCTCTTCAAGCAGCTGCTCATGGTGGCCGGGATGGAGAAGTACTTCCAGATCGCGCGGTGCTACCGCGACGAGGACTTCCGCGCCGACCGCCAGCCGGAGTTCACCCAGCTCGACATCGAGATGAGCTTCGTCGAGCAGGACGACGTCATCGCGGTCGCGGAGGACGTGCTCAAGCGGGTGTGGGCCCTCATCGGTTACGAGATCGCGACCCCGATCCCACGCATGACCTTCAAGGATGCGATGGAACGCTTCGGTTCCGACAAGCCCGACCTGCGCTTCGGCCAGGAGCTCGTCGACCTCACCGCCTACTTCCAGGACACGACGTTCCGGGTCTTCAAGGCTCCCTATGTCGGGGCCGTGGTCATGCCCGGAGGCGGCTCACAGCCCCGCCGCACCTTCGACAAGTGGCAGGAGTGGGCCCGGGCGCGCGGCGCCAAGGGCCTCGCCTACGTCACGGTCGGTGAGGACGGCACCCTCGGCGGCCCCGTCGCCAAGAACATCACCGAGGCCGAGCGTGACGGCCTGGCCTCCGCCACCGGCGCCCAGCCCGGCGACTGCATCTTCTTCGGTGCAGGCGCCCCGGACCGCACACGCGAGTTGCTGGGCGCTGCGCGTCTGGAGATCGGTCGTCGCTGCGACCTCATCGATCCCGACGCCTGGGCCTTCACCTGGGTTGTCGACGCTCCGCTGTTCAAGCCCTCGGGTGAGGCAGTGGCCGAAGGAGACGTGGCCCTGGGCCACTCGAAGTGGACGGCGGTCCACCACGCCTTCACCTCGCCCAAGCCCGAATGCCTGGACACCTTCGACACGGACCCGGGATCGGCCCTGGCCTATGCCTACGACATCGTGTGCAACGGGAACGAGATCGGCGGCGGCTCCATCCGTATCCACCGCCGCGACGTGCAGGAGCGGGTCTTCCAGGTCATGGGGATCGGGGAGGAGGAAGCCCAGGAGAAGTTCGGCTTCCTGCTCGACGCCTTCAAGTTCGGCGCCCCGCCCCACGGGGGGATCGCCTTCGGCTGGGACCGCATCGTGGCGCTGCTGACGAAGGCGGAGTCGATCCGCGACGTCATCGCCTTCCCCAAGTCGGGTGGCGGCTACGACCCGCTCACGGAGGCTCCCGCACCCATCACACCCGCCCAACGCAAGGAGGCAGGCGTGGACGCCGTCCCGCGCAGGCGCGGTGAGGAGTCGGAGGGCGAGGCCGAGGAGGCCGATCGCTCCACGGTGGCCGACACAGCCCGTCCAGGAACCCACTGAGGGAACCACGCCGGGGGCGACATTCCCCCTGGAGGCCCGGGTGCACGGGGAGACCCACGCACCCGGGCCGCCCTCGTCGGGCCGCGCGCCGAGCGCGTTCCCACACCCCGCCAGCCCACCCTCGCACCCAGCCCCGAGCGTCACCAGGAGTCGACCATGCCACTTCCCGAGTACCTGCACCCTGCCCCCTGCGGGGCGCCTGATGCCTCCATGACACTCAGCGGTGACCACTGGCGCATCCAGGTCCTCACCGAACGCCTCATCCGCCTGGAGTGGTCCCCCTCGGGCAGCTTCGAGGACCGGCCGACGCAGATGGTCGCCGACCGGGGCTTCACGCCCGTGGAGGCCCGGCTCACGCGCACCCCGCGCCCCGGAGGCGAGGACGTCCTGGTGCGCACCCCGCACCTGACGCTGAGCTACGACGGTGAGGTCTTCTCCACCCACGGCCTCTCCGCCTCGGTGGTGCAGGGTGCGGAATGGGGCGGGACGTGGCGGTGGGGCCTGGACGACTCACTGGAGGACATCCACTTCCGCAACCTCGGGGGCACCGCCCGCACCCTGGACGGGGTCGACGGGCGCTGTGCGCTGGAGCCGGGGGTGATGGACGGACGTGGTGTCACCGCACTGGCCGATCCCAGCCCCGCCCTTACCCGCTCGGGGTGGGTCGAGCCGCGGGAGGAGGGGGCCCTGGACCTCTACCTCTTCGCCCACGGGCGCGACTTCCGTGGTGCGATCGCCGACTTCTACCGCCTCACCGGCCCCCAGCCAGTCATCCCGCGTTTCGCGCTGGGCAATTGGTGGAGTCGCTACCACCGCTACAGCGAGGCGGAGTACCGCACGCTGTTGGACACCTTCGCCGATCACCACGTGCCCCTGTCCGTGGCGGTCCTCGACATGGACTGGCACCTGGTGGACCTGCCGTTGGAGTTCGGGTCGGGGTGGACAGGGTTCACGTGGAACTCCGAACTCTTCCCGGATCCCGCCGGCTTCGCCACCTTCCTCCACGAGCGCGGCCTGGCACTGACCCTGAACCTGCACCCGGCCGAGGGGGTGCGGGCCTTCGAGGAGGCCTACACCCGCATGGCCGAGCGTCTGGGTATCGACCCCGCCTCCGGGGACCCCGTGGTCTTCGACCCCTCCGACCCCGAGGGGATGGCCGCCTACCTGGAGGAGGTCATCGCACCCCTGGAGGAGGACGGGGTCGACTTCTGGTGGATCGACTGGCAGCAGGGCTCCCACACGCGCGTGCCCGGCCTGGATCCCCTGTGGATCCTCAACCACCTCCACGTCCTCGACTCGGCACGCCGACACGGTGGACGCGGCCTCACCCTGTCGCGCTACGCGGGCCCCGGATCGCACCGCTACCCGGTGGGCTTCTCGGGCGACACCGTCGTGTCCTGGGACTCCCTGGCCTTCCAGCCGGAGTTCACCGCCACCGCCTCGAACATCGGGTACGGCTGGTGGAGCCACGACATCGGTGGCCACATGTCGGGGGTGCGTGACGGCGAGCTGCAGACCCGGTGGGTCCAGCTGGGGGTCTTCAGCCCGGTCCTGCGCCTCCACTCGACGAACAACCCCTTCGGCTCCAAGGAGCCCTGGCAGTTCGGGATGCGCGAGTGCGCCGTGCAGGAGACCTACCTGCGACTGCGCCACCGGCTGGTGCCCTACCTCCACACGGAGCAGCTGTGGGGGCACGAGGCCCTCCAACCACTGGTCCAGCCCATGTACTGGGAGGACCCGGAGTCCCGCGGGGCATGGGAGGTGCCCAACGAGTTCATGTTCGGGCGCAGCCTGCTCGTCGCCCCGGTCACCACTCCGGCCTCCCGGACCACGGACATGGCAGCCGTCCCGGTCTGGCTGCCGGAGGGCAGCTGGACGGACCTCCTCACCGGACTCACCTACGAGGGCGGCCGTCGGGTCCTCATGCACCGCCCGCTGGAGACCCTTCCCGTCCTGGCCCGGCCGGGCACGGTGCTGCCCCTGGCGGGCCTGGACGAGGACGACCCAGCCGTCGCCTCCGTGGAGGCCCCGGCCTCACTGGAGGTCGTCGTCGTGGCGGGTGCCGACGGGGAGTACGCCCTGGTCGAGGACGACGGTGTCGAGGGCGGCGCGCGGGCGACGACGCGTCTGACCTGGGAGGACGCCACGGGCACCCTGACCGTCCACCCGCTGCGGGGGGACGCCGGACTCGTTCCCGGGCTGCGTCGGGTGCGTGTGCGGGTCCTCGACGCCCGGACGGGCGACACCGCTTCCCTCGATCCCTCCACCGGTGCACTGGTCACCGGAACCGTCGAGGTCACGCCGGAGGCGGGAGCCGTCCTCGTCACCGGGAGCACCGGAACTGCGGGGCCTGCTCGGGCGGATGTCGAGCGTCGCGTGCGCGACCTCCTGGAGCGTGCCTCCACGGGGTTGGACCTCAAGGTCGCCCTGATGGACGACGCGGCCTCGGGGTCACCGGCGCGTGCGCTGTCCGCGTTGTTCGCCCGCGAGGTCCCCGACGAGTTGCGCTCCGCCCTGGCGGAGATCCTCTCGGCGGGGGAGTGGTGAGACCGGGCTGCGGCAGGGGCGGGCACGGCGCGACGCGGGGCGTCCGCCCCCGTAGACTCACCCCAACGGGAGGGAGGACGCCATGTGGGGGTCGTACTGGGATGATCCGTGGGTGCTCGCCGAGTGGCCACTGCTGCGCCGTCGGCGCCTGTCCGGGGCGGACGTCCGCGTGCGCCCCACCGACGACGGGATCGCGGTGCGCATCCCCGCTGACGGCTTCGAGTCCGTCCTCGTGGCGGGTGAGGAGGTCGCCGACCTCATGGGTGAGGCCGTGGCCGGTTCGGACCGCGTGCTCGTCATGGGTGAGGTCGGCCCGCAGGTGCGCGAAGCACTGAGCGCTGCGGGTTTCGAGGAACGTCGGCAGTGGGACTGGTACTCGGTGACCGAGGACCGCGACCCGACCTCCACCACCCTGGAGCTCCTGGAGGACCCGGGGGAGGTCCAGGCACTCCTGTTGGGGTCCTACCCGCTGGCCGACCGCCGCACCTCCACCAACGGTCGTTGGTGGGGACTGCACCGGGACGGCACGCTGGTGGCAGCTGGCGCCGCCGACACCTGGCGCGGACACGGGGCGGACGGGACCGTCGACTGGAACTCCCACCTGCGCTCCTTCACGGTCCACCACGACTTCCGCGGTGAGGGCATCGGCCTGACGGTGTTCGCCCAGATGCTCTTCGAGGAGTGGCGGCGTTCCGGGTGGGTGCAGTGGAGCACCTGGGGTGACTCCCCCGAGACCAGGGGCCTCATGCGCTCCCTGGGTCTGGAGCCGGTGGTGCACGTGACGAACTTCCGACCCGTCGGGCAGTCCTCCCCGACCACGGGCTACCCCGGGGCCGAGACGGCCTGAGCGACCGCATCCCGGGACCGCCTGCACGAGGCCGTGACGTGGGGCACACTGGTGCCATGTCGTACGTCGAGATGCACCCCGTGAACCCACAGGTCCGCTTCGTGAACAAGACGGTCGAACTCCTGGAGGAGGGTGGCACCATCGCCCTGCCCACGGACTCCGGCTACGCGATCGCCTGCATGCTCGGGAACAAGGAGGGCATGGACGTCATCCGGTCGGTGCGCCGTCTGGACGACAAGCACAACTTCTCGCTGCTGTGCCACTCCTTCGCCCAACTGGGGGAGCTCGTCATCGTCGACAACTCCGAGTTCCGCACCATCAAGGCCCTCACCCCGGGCCCCTACACCTTCATCCTGCCGGGGACCAAGGAGGTCCCCCGCATGACGCTCAACCGGAAGAAGCACACCGTGGGGGTGCGCATCCCCGACCACGTCATCACCCAGGCCGTGGTGGGGGCACTCGGACAGCCCCTCCTGTGCTCCACGCTGATCATGCCCGGCGAGTCCGAGCCGCTCACCGACGGCCACGAGGTGGACGACCGCATCGGCAAGCAGGTCGACCTCGTGATCGTCGGTCCCGTCGGGGACGCGGAACCGACCACTGTCATCGACTACACCTCCGGTCGTCCGGTCATCGCCCGGCAGGGGGCGGGGGACACCTCCCTCTTCGAGTGAGTCCGTGCCCGACGGCGGGATCCCGCAGTGGTGGGGTGCGCGCTGCGGGCCCACGGCCACCGGTGGGCCGCGTCCCGGGCGCGCCGGAGTGGACCCGGTCGGGTGCGGCAGGCGCCCGTGGTGCCGCCTAGGCTGGGGACATGGACCTCTTCGACGCGCAGGGAGTCGACGACACGGGCGTCCCCTCCTACTCCGCCAGGGCACCGCTGGCCGTGCGGATGCGGCCCACCAGCCTGGACGAGGTGGTCGGGCAGGACCACCTCCTCGGGGAGGGTGCCCCCCTGCGCCGTCTCCTCGAACCCGCCCGCGAGGGCGCCCCCGTCGTCTCCTCCGTCATCCTCTGGGGCCCACCCGGCACCGGGAAGACGACCCTCGCCTACCTGGTCGCACGCGCCTCCGGGCGCCACTTCGAGGAGCTCTCCGCGGTCTCGGCCGGGGTCAAGGACATCCGTGAGGTCGTGGCATCCGCCAAACGGCGCACCGCCGCCACGGGGGAGGACACGGTCCTCTTCGTCGACGAGGTCCACCGCTTCTCGAAGTCCCAGCAGGACGCCCTGCTCCCCGCGGTGGAGAACCGGTGGGTGACGCTGGTCGCGGCCACCACGGAGAACCCCTCCTTCTCCGTGATCTCACCCCTGCTCTCCCGATCCCTGCTGCTCACCCTGCACCCGCTGGACGAGGCCGCGATCCGCGTCCTCGTGGACCGGGCCCTCACGGACACGCGTGGTCTGGGGGGCCGGCTCACCCTCGAGGAGGACGCGACCTCCGCCCTCGTCCACGTGGCCGGGTCCGACGCCCGCCGGTCGCTGACCCTGCTGGAGGCTGCGGCGGGAGCCGCCCGTGACGCCGGTCGCGGCGACATCTCCGTGGAGGACGTGGAGGCCGCCGCCAACCAGGCGCTGGTGCGCTGGGACCAGGACCAGCACTACGACGTGACCTCCGCCTTCATCAAGTCCATGCGGGGATCCGACGTGGACGCCGCGATCCACTACCTCGCCCGCATGATCGAGGCGGGGGAGGACCCCCGTTTCATCGCCCGGCGCATCATGATCTGCGCCTCCGAGGACGTCGGCCTGGCGGCCCCGGAGATCCTGCCGCTCACCGTGGCGGCCGCCCAGGCCGTGGCACTGGTCGGCATGCCCGAGGCCCAGCTGATCCTCTCCGAGGCCGTCATCGCGGTGGCGACAGCGCCGAAGTCCAACGCCGCCACCACCGCGATCTTCCAGGCGCTCGCCGACCTGCGTGCCGGGAAGGGCGGCCCGGTCCCCGCCCACCTCAGGGACGCCCACTACGCCGGTGCGGAGGGGCTCGGACACGGGAAGGGGTACGTCTACGCCCACGACGCCCCCCACTCCGTCGCCGCCCAGCAGTACCTGCCCGACGACCTGGTGGGGACCCGGTACTACGAGCCCACCACCAACGGGACTGAGGCGATGATCACGAAGCGCCTGGCGCGCATCAGGGAACTGCTGGCCATGCGGTAGCATGTCAGGGCTGTCCGCCGGGAGGCGGGCGACCACCTGGGGTCTTGGCCGAAGGACACATGTCCGGGAGTGGACCCCATGCCACCGGTGACCCACCGGGGGCATGACACGAGAGACAGGAAAGGCCACCAATGGCACAGAATCGTTCACGCAAGCAGGTGCGGGAGTCCCGCGCCCTGGGCATCGCCCTGACCCCGAAGGCCGTGCGCTACTTCGAGAAGCGCCCCTACGGCCCCGGCGAGCACGGCCGGTCCCGTCGTCGTCAGGACTCCGACTACGCCGTGCGTCTGAAGGAGAAGCAGCGTCTGCGCGCCCAGTACGGCATCCGTGAGGCCCAGATGCAGCGCGTCTTCGAGGTCGCCCGTCGTGAGTCCGGCCTGACCGGTGAGAACCTGGTCGAGCTCCTCGAGATGCGTCTCGACGCCCTGGTCCTGCGTGCCGGCTTCGCCCGCACCATCCAGCAGGCACGCCAGTTCGTCGTGCACCGTCACATCCTCGTCGACGGCCAGATCGTCGACCGTCCCTCCTTCCGCGTGCGCCCCGGCCAGACCCTCCAGGCCAAGCCGAAGTCGCAGACGCGCGTTCCCTTCGAGGTCGCAGCTGCCGGCATCCACCGCGACGTGCTGCCCGCCGTCCCGGACTACCTCGACGTGAACCTTGAGCACCTCAAGGCCACCCTGGTGCGCCGCCCCAAGCGTGCAGAGGTCCCGGTGACCTGCGACGTGCAGATGGTCGTCGAGTACTACTCGCGCTGACCCACACTGGACGCCGGGCCCCGGGAGCACCACTGCTCCCGGGGTCGTCCGGTACCCGGGGCACTGTCCCACCCGTTCCTTCTCCCACCACCACGAGGACACATGCGCACCTCTGAGATCCGCACCCGCTGGCTCGACTACTTCCGGTCGAAGGACCACGTGATCCGCCCCTCGGTCCCCCTGATCTCCCCGGACCCCTCGATCCTCTTCACGATCGCCGGGATGGTCCCCTTCATCCCCTACATCACGGGAGTCGAGCCGGCGCCGTGGCCGCGCGTGGCCTCGGTCCAGAAGTGCATCCGCACCAATGACATCGACAACGTCGGTCGCACCACGCGCCACGGCACGTTCTTCCAGATGAACGGCAACTTCTCCTTCGGGGACTACTTCAAGGAGGGGGCCATCGACTTCGCGTGGGACCTCCTGACGGGCTCCGAGGAGGACGGCCGCTACGGCCTCGACGGTGACCGCCTGTGGGTCACCCTCTGGGAGCACGACGACGAGGCCATGGACGTCCTCACACGCAAGATCGGGATGGACCCCCACCACATCGTGCGCCTGCCCCGCGAGGAGAACTTCTGGGACACCGGCCAGCCTGGGCCCGCAGGCTCCTGCTGCGAGTGGCACTACGACCGCGGCCCCGCCTACGGCCCCGAGGCCGAGGGCGGCACCGTGGACCCCGGCGGTGACCGCTACCTGGAGCTGTGGAACCTGGTCTTCGACCAGTACATGCGTGGCGAGGGCGAGGGCAAGGACTACCCCCTGCTGGGAGAACTCGACCAGAAGGCCATCGACACCGGAGCGGGCCTGGAGCGCCTGGCCTTCGTCCTCCAGGACAAGGCCAACATGTACGAGATCGACGAGGTCTTCCCCGTCATCGAGGCCGTGCAGGAGATGTCGGGGCGCCACTACCGCGCCGACGAGGAGGACGATGTGCGCATGCGCATCGTCGCCGACCACGTGCGCTCCTCCATGATGCTGATCTCCGACGGCGTGCGCCCCGGCAATGACGGGCGCGGGTACGTCCTGCGCCGCCTCATGCGTCGCGCCATCCGGTCCATGCGCCTCCTGGGCGTGGACGCACCCACCCTTCCGACCCTGTTCCCGGTCTCGCGTGACGCCATGTCGCCCTCGTACCCGGAACTCGTCACCGACTGGGACACGATCTCCGACGTCGCCTACGGCGAGGAGGAGGCGTTCCGCCGCACGCTCTCGGCGGGCACCACGATCCTGGACACGGCGGTCGCCCACGCCAAGGAGGCGGGCGGTCCGAGCCTGATCTCGGGTGCCCAGGCCTTCGCCCTGCACGACACCTACGGTTTCCCCATCGACCTCACCCTGGAGATGGCGGCCGAACAGGGCGTCCACGTCGACGAGCAGGGGTTCCGCACCCTCATGGAGGAGCAGAAGGAGCGTGCCCGCGCCGACGCCCGCGCGAAGAAGACGGGGCACGCTGACGTGCGCGTCTTCCATGACCTCGAGCGCCGCATGGGTGGGGGCTCCCACTTCCTGGGCTACACGGAGACCGCCGCGGAGGCCGAGGTCGAGGCCCTCCTGGTCGACGGCCAGTCGGTGCCCGCGGCGACGGCTCCCGCCGAGGTCGAGGTCATCCTGGACCGGACTCCCTTCTACGCGGAGATGGGCGGACAGCTCGCCGACCACGGCACCATCCGGACCTCGGAGGGCGCGGTGGTCGAGGTGCACGACGTGCAGGCACCCGTCAAGGGGCTCTCCGTGCACCGCGGCACCCTCACCGAGGGCACCCTCACCCAGGGTGCGAAGGCGTGGGCGGAGATCGACCCGGTGCGCCGCACGGCGATCGCCCGTGCACACACCGCCACGCACATGGTGCACAAGGCCCTCCACGAGATCGTCTCGGACACGGCCACCCAGGCCGGTTCCGAGAACGCGCCCTCGCGACTGCGCTTCGACTTCCGTCACGGCTCCGCCCTGGACGCGGACCAGGTGGAGGGCATCGAGGAGCTCGTCAACGAGAAGCTCGCCGAGGACCTCCCCGTCACCTCTGAGGTCATGCCCATCGAAGAGGCCCGCACCACCGGTGCGATGGCGCTCTTCGGTGAGAAGTACGGCAAGGAGGTGCGCGTGGTCTCCATCGGGGGAGACTGGTCGAAGGAGTTCTGCGCCGGCACGCACATGCCCACCACAGGTACCCTCGGCCGCGTCGCCGTCCTGGGTGAGGCGTCCATCGGGTCGGGCGTGCGTCGCATCGACGCGTTGGTCGGGGACGGAGCCTACGAGTTCCAGGCGAAGGAGCACGCCCTCGTCTCCCAGCTGGCTGCCCTGGTGGGTGGACGCCCCCAGGACCTCCCGGACCGTGTGGGCACCATGATGACGAAGATCCGCGCCTTCGAGCGCAGTGTCGCCGAGCTGCGCACGAGGATCGCGCTGTCCCGGGCACAGGAGGTCGCCGACTCGGCGGCCCTGCACGGGTCGACGATGCTCGCGACCTTCGACGTCGGGGAGATCGCCTCCACCGACGCCCTGCGTGAGCTCGCCCTGGACGTGCGCAGGCGTCTGGGCGACGAGCACCCGGCCGTCGTGGCCCTCGTCGGTGTCAATGACGGCAAGCCCGGGGTCGTGGTGGCCACGAACGCCTCCGCCCGGACGTCGGGACTGCGTGCCGGTCAGCTGGTCCGTGTCGCTGCGAGCGCGCTGGGTGGCGGCGGCGGTGGCCGCGACGACGTCGCCCAGGGTGGGGGGACGGATGCCTCCGCCCTCGACTCCGCGCTGCAGGCGGTGACGACGGAGGTCGACCGCCTGTGAGCATGCGTCGGGGGGTCCGCCTGGGCGTCGACGTGGGCACTGTCCGCATCGGCGTCGCCCGCAGCGACCCCGACGGGATCCTCGCCCTGCCGGTGGAGACCCTGCACCGCGCCGATGACGGGACCGAACTGGACAGGCTGGTCGCCATCGCGCACCAGTTCACCGCCATCGAGGTGGTCGTCGGCCTCCCGCGGCACCTCCGGGGGTCCGAGGGGGTCTCCGCCAAGGGCGCCAGGCGCTACGCGCGACGGATCGCGAACGCACTGCCGGAGGTCCGTGTGTGCCTCGTCGATGAGAGACTAAGCTCCAACCAGGCGCACCACCGGTTGCGTGAGTCCGGGGTCCCCGAGAGGGAGCACCGGGCGGTCGTGGACCAGGTGGCGGCGCAGGTCATCCTCGAGCAGGCGCTGGAGGAGGAACGACTGGGACAGCACGCCCCGGGCGCCCCCGTGGCGCCGACGACCCGGAAGAACGCACTGTGACCACACCTGAGACGCCGCGGCCTCCCTACCCGACCCGGCGGGAGTACCAACGCGAACAGCGGGACCAGCACCCCGGAGGGGGGCGTACGCCCACCACGACCCGCCCCGCGACCTCCTTCGCCACGGGCGAGACCACCTCGGGACTGCGCTCCCGCCGCCTCGAGCACGAGCGCGCCCGGGCCCGCAAGAGACGTCGTCGGCGTCGCGTGCGCACCTTCCTCGTCCTCGTCGTCGTCATCGGGCTCCTGGGCACCGCCGCGTGGTACGCGATCAGCGCCCTGCGCCAGCCCGGCTCCCAGGTGGAGTCCGACGACTTCCCGGGCCCCGGGACCGGGACCGTGGAGGTCACCGTCGAACGCGGGGACCTGGGGAGCGACATCGGGGCGACACTGGTGGACGAGGGCGTCGTGAAGTCCACGGCGGCCTTCGCCCGTGCCTTCGAGGCGAACAAGGCCTCCGGCTCCATCCGTCCGGGCACGTACACCCTGAGGAAGGAGATGTCGGCCTCGGACGCGGTGGCCGCACTCCTCGACGACGCCAACCGCAGCGACAACACGGTCACGGTGGATGCGGGACAGACGGTTGCGCAGGTGGTCCAGAAGATCGTCGACGTCACGGGTCTGCCCGAGGACCAGGTCACGGAGGCCTTCACGGACTCCGAGGCCATCGGTCTGCCCGCAGAAGCCGGGGGCAACGCTGAGGGCTGGCTCGCACCCGGCGCGTACGAGGTCTCCTCCTCGGACACACCGGAGTCCCTGGCCGCGGAGATGGTGGCGGCCACGGTCAAGGAGCTCGACGACCTGGACGTCCCCTCCGACCAGCGCCAGGAGCTCCTCATCAAGGCCTCCATCCTGGAGCGCGAGGTCAACATCGACCAGTACCTGCCCCAGGTGGCACGTGTCATCGAGAACCGGCTCGACGATCCGGACGGGGAGACCAAGGGCTTCCTGCAGATGGACTCCACGGTGCTCTACGGTCTGGGCAGGACGGGTGGCATCCCCACGGCGGACGAGCTGGCGAAGGACACCCCCTACAACACCTACATCCACAAGGGCCTGCCCCCGGGCCCCATTGCGCAGCCCAGCGTGGCGGCCCTCGAGGCGACCCTGCGACCGGCGGAGGGGGACTGGCTCTACTTCGTCACCGTGAACCTCGACACGGGAGAGACCCTCTTCGCCACCACGCACGCGGAGCAGGAACAGAACCGGAAGAAGCTCGACGAGTACTGCGCGGCCAACCCGGGGAAGTGCTGAGGTGCCCTGGGCGGCGGTGATCGGGTCGCCGATCAGTCACTCGCTCTCACCGGTGCTCCACCGGGCGGCCTGGGACTCACTGGGCCTGGGCGAGGAGTGGGAGTACCTGCGCCTGGAACAGACGGCGGGGACGCTCCCGGCCCTGGTGGCCTCCCTGGACGCGGACTGCGCGGGTCTGTCGGTGACCATGCCCTGCAAGCAGGCGGTCATGCCCCTCCTCGACGCCATCGACCCCCTGGCCGAGGCCGTGGGTTCCACCAACACGGTCGTGCCCGCGGGTCCTGTCCTCACCGGGTTCAACACCGACGTCCACGGCATCCAGCGCGCAGTGACCGAGGCGCGCGGGGCCGCCGGGCTGGGAGCCATCCGTTCCGCAGTCGTCCTGGGCGCGCGCGCCACGGCCTCCTCGGCCCTGGCGGCGCTGGGCACCCTCCACGCCGAGCACATCACGGTGGTCGCGCGTCACTTCGCCGGTCCAGGCACCGTGGCGACGGCCGCGACCCGTCTGGGCATCGAGGTGGAGATGGTGCCGTGGGCCCGGGTGGACGCCGTGCGGGAGGTGATCGGGCGCGCCGACGTGGTGGTGTCCACCGTGCCGGCCGGGGCCGCCGACGACCTGGCCCGCACCCTCACGCCCCGACCCGACCAGGTGCTCCTCGACGTCGTCTACTCACCCCTCGACACGCCCCTGGTCCGGACGTGGCGGAGCCACGGGGCACCTGTCGCCCACGGCCTCGAGATGCTCCTGCACCAGGCCGTCCAGCAGGTGCGCCTGATGACCGGGCGCGACCCCGACATCGCCTGGATGCGTCGCGCCCTGCACGCAGCCGTGGCCCGGACCGCCTGAGGCGATGGTGGGCGGCGTCGACGCCACTGTCGTCCCGGTGCTGCTCGGGGCCCTCACCTGGCTGGTCGTGGGCCTGTGGACGGCGGGCCCGGGGTGGCGTCTCCAGGACGAACGGCTGCGCGCCGTGGGTGACGCCCCGATGGGACGCCTGGCCCTGACCTGGCTGGTCCTGCTCATCGGTGCCGCGGCACTGCTGGCGGGGCGTGCCCTTCCCGGGGTCGCCGGCCCCGTCGCGGTCGCCATGGCGGGGAGTCCGGCGATGCTCCTCGACGCGCGCACCCACCGCCTCCCCGATGCCTGCACCCGGGTCATGGCCGCCGGGGTCGCGCTCGGGGTCCTCTCCCGCTGCCTGGTCGACGAGGGCGGCCCCACCGCGCCGCTGGCGGGAGTGGCACTGGGGGCCGCGGTCTGGGTGGTGCCCCTGTGGCTCGGGTCGCTGGTGCGCGGCGGGGTCGGGCTCGGGGACGTGAAACTGGCCCCCGTCCTGGGGGCGATGCTGGGAACACTGTCCTGGGAGGCCGCGGCAGGGGGACTGGTGCTGGCCTTCCTGGGCGCCGGGGCGGGGGCACTCGTCGCGCTCGCCCGTGGGCGCGCCGGTCTGCGCTCGAGGATGGCCATGGGCCCCTGGATGATCGGTGCCGCGTTGGCCGCCGTGGTCGTCTGGGGCGTGGTCCCCGGGTGGCTGGGCGTGACCCCGGGACGCTGATCCGGAGTGGTTCCCGACTGAGACGTCGGGCCGTCGCGGGGCCCGCTGTGGGACACTGGGGCAATGCTGAGATGGCTGACGGCGGGCGAGTCGCACGGGCCCGCACTGCTCGCGACCCTGGACGGACTGCCCGCGGGCGTCGAGGTCACCACGGACACGGTGCGGGGGGCACTCGCCAGGCGCAGGCTCGGGCACGGGCGCGGAGCGCGCCAGAAGTTCGAACGTGACGAGGTGCGCCTCCTGGCGGGGGTGCGTCACGGCCTGACCACCGGAGCGCCCGTGGCGGTCGAGATCGCCAACTCCGAGTGGCCCAAGTGGGAGGTCGTCATGTCCGCCGACCCCGTGGACCCGGAGGCCCTGCTGGTGGACGCCGGCACCGGGGACGAGCGCGAGGTCGCCCGCAACCGGCCACTGACCCGCCCGCGGCCCGGCCACGCGGACCTCCCCGGAATGCTCTCCTACGACCTGCCCGAGGCACGTCCCGTGCTGGAGAGGGCCTCGGCCCGTGAGACCGCGGCCCGGGTGGCACTGGGTGCCCTCGCGGAGGCCTACCTCGCACAGGTCTCCGGCATCCGCCTGGTCAGCCATGTCGTCGCCGTGGGCGCGGAGTCGGCCGGTCACGGCCCACTCCCCACCCCCGAGGACACCGCGGCACTGGACGCCTCCCCGGTGCGCACGCTCGACGCCGACGCCGAGCGCCGCTTCGTCGGGGTCATCGACTCGGCCAAGGCCGCCGGTGACACCGTCGGAGGTGTCGTCGAGGTCGTGGCCTGGGGTGTCCCCGTGGGTCTGGGGACGCACGTCCAGGCCGACCGGCGCCTGGACACCCGTCTGGCGGGTGCGCTGATGTCCATCCAGTCCGTGAAGGGCGTCGAGATCGGGGACGGGTTCGCCCAGTCCGCCTCCTTCGGCTCCGCCGCCCATGACGAGATCCTCCCGGGCGCGGACGGCCACCTCACGCGGGCCTCCAACAGGGCCGGGGGGATCGAGGGCGGGACCTCCAACGGCCAACCGGTCGTGGTGCGGGCCGCGTTCAAACCGATCTCGACCGTCCCGCGCGCCCTGCGCACGGTGGACCTGGCGACAGGTGAGGAGACGCGTGCCCTGCACCAGCGGTCCGACACCAGCCAGGTGGTGCCCGGTGCCGTGATCGCGCAGGCGGAGGTCGCCCTCGTCCTCGCCGATGCCCTCGGTGACCACGCGGGGGGCAACTCCGTGGGGGAGGCACGGCGCAACCTGCGTGCCTACCTGGACCGGGTGGGGGAGCGGGCATGAGCGGACAGCACCTGTCCCTGCCCCTGGTGCTCGTGGGAATGCCGGGGTCCGGGAAGTCCCGCGTGGGTCGCGCACTGGCCGCCAGGCTCTGTGTGCCCCACGTCGACTCCGACGACCTCGTGGTCGAGGAGGCGGGCGTCCCGATCTCCCAGATCTTCTCCGAGCAGGGGGAGGGTGCCTTCCGCGAGATGGAGGCCCGCGCGGTGGAGCGCGCCCTGACCCGTCGGGCCGTGATCTCACTCGGCGGGGGAGCCGTGACGACCCCGCGCGTGCGGGAGCTGCTGCGGGGGTGCAGCGTCGTCCACCTCGACGTGGCCCACGAGGAACTCCTGCGTCGCACCGCGAAGAAGACCCACCGACCGCTGCTCCTGCCCGACCCCGACGTGGCGCTGCGCCGACTGCGCGAGGAGCGCGAGCACCTCTACCGTGGCGTCGCCACCGCCGACGTGCACTCCGACTCCCGCCCGGTCTCACGTGTCGTGGAGGACATCCTCCTCCTCATGGGGGGCGCGCCCGATGTCGTCCAGGTGCACGGCACCTCTCCCTACCCGGTGCTCATCGGCCACGGTCTCATGGCACAGGTGGCCGACGGCGTGCGCGCGGATGCCACGAAGGTGCTCCTGGTCCACCCGGCCTCCGTCTCCGCCCCCGCGGCCCGGCTCACGCAGGTCCTGGAGGGCCGGGGTGTGGAGGTCCACACGCTGGTCCACCCGGACGCGGAGGAGGGCAAGACCCTCGACGTGGCCGCCGCGGGATGGGACGCGGCGGGTGCTGCCCGCCTGGGCCGTACCGACACCGTCATCGGGCTGGGCGGGGGGGCCACCACGGACGTGGCGGGCTTCATCGCCGCGACGTGGTTGCGCGGGGTGGACGTCGTGCAGGCCCCCACCACGCTGCTCGGCATGGTCGACGCCGCCGTCGGTGGGAAGACCGGCATCAACACCCCCGCCGGCAAGAACCTCGTCGGGGCCTTCCACCCGCCGGTGCGCGTGGTCGAGGACCTCGACCTGCTGGGCACCCTGCCGGTCGAGGACCTGCGGGCCGGTCTCGGCGAGGTCGTCAAGTGCGGCCTCGTCGCGGACGCGGAGATCCTCGAACTGCTCTCGCGCGACCCGGGGGGCGCCCTGGACCCGGCCTCGCCCACCCTCCACGAGCTGGTCGTGCGCTCCGTCGATGTCAAGGCCGACGTCGTGGGCCAGGACCTCAAGGAGTCCGGCCTGCGCGAGGTGCTCAACTACGGCCACACCCTGGCCCACGCCATCGAGAAGTGCGAGGGCTACAGCTGGCGCCACGGGGACGCCGTGTCGGTGGGGTGCGTCTTCGCCGCCGAGCTCGCCCACGACCTGGGGTTGCTGGGGGAGGACGAGGTCGCCGCGCACAGGCTCGCCTTCTCCGCCCTCGGGCTGCCCACCCACTACGCGGGTGCTCCGCTGAAGGACCTGGTCGACGCCATGCTCTCGGACAAGAAGGTGCGCGGCGGCCACCTGCGCTTCGTGCTGCTGGAGGGACTCCAGAACCCCGTCGTGCGCCGGGTCGGACCCGAGCAGCTGCGGGCCCCCGCGGAGAGGATCGGCATCGATGTGCGCTGACTCCGCACCCCGGACCGCCCCGGGGGGATCCGGGGCCCCCGCCCTCGTCCTGCTCGGTGTGGCGGGTTCCGGCAAGTCCACCATCGGTCGCATCCTCGCGGACCGGCTCGGGGTCGCCCTCGTCGAGACGGATGACCTCATCGCCGCCGGGACGGGGTTGTCGGTGGGCGCCCTCGTCGTCTCCCGGGACCCGCGCCTGCCCGACCTGCAGCGGCGCGCCGCCCTGGACGCCCTCGCCCCCGGGGGCGTCGCGGCCGGGGGCGTGGTGACCCTGGGGGCCTCGCTGCCCACCGACCCGGAGGTCGCGGTCGCACTCGACGTCGCCCGTGAGGGCGGGGCGAGGATCGTGGAGCTGGTCGTCGACACCGCCGAGCTGGCGCGCCGCGAGGGCCTCAACGCGCCGCGTTCCGTGGCACTCGGCGCACCGCGCGCGATGCTCACCCGGATGATCCGCTCCCTGCGGGCCACCTACGTGCGGTTCGCCGACACCAGCATCGACACCGTGGGAGTGGCCCCCGCCACGGTCGCGGGGGAGATCCTCGCCGGGATGTAGACTGGCGGGCAGNCCCACCACGCTGCTCGGCATGGTCGACGCCGCCGTCGGTGGGAAGACCGGCATCAACACCCCCGCCGGCAAGAACCTCGTCGGGGCCTTCCACCCGCCGGTGCGCGTGGTCGAGGACCTCGACCTGCTGGGCACCCTGCCGGTCGAGGACCTGCGGGCCGGTCTCGGCGAGGTCGTCAAGTGCGGCCTCGTCGCGGACGCGGAGATCCTCGAACTGCTCTCGCGCGACCCGGGGGGCGCCCTGGACCCGGCCTCGCCCACCCTCCACGAGCTGGTCGTGCGCTCCGTCGATGTCAAGGCCGACGTCGTGGGCCAGGACCTCAAGGAGTCCGGCCTGCGCGAGGTGCTCAACTACGGCCACACCCTGGCCCACGCCATCGAGAAGTGCGAGGGCTACAGCTGGCGCCACGGGGACGCCGTGTCGGTGGGGTGCGTCTTCGCCGCCGAGCTCGCCCACGACCTGGGGTTGCTGGGGGAGGACGAGGTCGCCGCGCACAGGCTCGCCTTCTCCGCCCTCGGGCTGCCCACCCACTACGCGGGTGCTCCGCTGAAGGACCTGGTCGACGCCATGCTCTCGGACAAGAAGGTGCGCGGCGGCCACCTGCGCTTCGTGCTGCTGGAGGGACTCCAGAACCCCGTCGTGCGCCGGGTCGGACCCGAGCAGCTGCGGGCCCCCGCGGAGAGGATCGGCATCGATGTGCGCTGACTCCGCACCCCGGACCGCCCCGGGGGGATCCGGGGCCCCCGCCCTCGTCCTGCTCGGTGTGGCGGGTTCCGGCAAGTCCACCATCGGTCGCATCCTCGCGGACCGGCTCGGGGTCGCCCTCGTCGAGACGGATGACCTCATCGCCGCCGGGACGGGGTTGTCGGTGGGCGCCCTCGTCGTCTCCCGGGACCCGCGCCTGCCCGACCTGCAGCGGCGCGCCGCCCTGGACGCCCTCGCCCCCGGGGGCGTCGCGGCCGGGGGCGTGGTGACCCTGGGGGCCTCGCTGCCCACCGACCCGGAGGTCGCGGTCGCACTCGACGTCGCCCGTGAGGGCGGGGCGAGGATCGTGGAGCTGGTCGTCGACACCGCCGAGCTGGCGCGCCGCGAGGGCCTCAACGCGCCGCGTTCCGTGGCACTCGGCGCACCGCGCGCGATGCTCACCCGGATGATCCGCTCCCTGCGGGCCACCTACGTGCGGTTCGCCGACACCAGCATCGACACCGTGGGAGTGGCCCCCGCCACGGTCGCGGGGGAGATCCTCGCCGGGATGTAGACTGGCGGGNGGCAAGACCCTCGACGTGGCCGCCGCGGGATGGGACGCGGCGGGTGCTGCCCGCCTGGGCCGTACCGACACCGTCATCGGGCTGGGCGGGGGGGCCACCACGGACGTGGCGGGCTTCATCGCCGCGACGTGGTTGCGCGGGGTGGACGTCGTGCAGGCCCCCACCACGCTGCTCGGCATGGTCGACGCCGCCGTCGGTGGGAAGACCGGCATCAACACCCCCGCCGGCAAGAACCTCGTCGGGGCCTTCCACCCGCCGGTGCGCGTGGTCGAGGACCTCGACCTGCTGGGCACCCTGCCGGTCGAGGACCTGCGGGCCGGTCTCGGCGAGGTCGTCAAGTGCGGCCTCGTCGCGGACGCGGAGATCCTCGAACTGCTCTCGCGCGACCCGGGGGGCGCCCTGGACCCGGCCTCGCCCACCCTCCACGAGCTGGTCGTGCGCTCCGTCGATGTCAAGGCCGACGTCGTGGGCCAGGACCTCAAGGAGTCCGGCCTGCGCGAGGTGCTCAACTACGGCCACACCCTGGCCCACGCCATCGAGAAGTGCGAGGGCTACAGCTGGCGCCACGGGGACGCCGTGTCGGTGGGGTGCGTCTTCGCCGCCGAGCTCGCCCACGACCTGGGGTTGCTGGGGGAGGACGAGGTCGCCGCGCACAGGCTCGCCTTCTCCGCCCTCGGGCTGCCCACCCACTACGCGGGTGCTCCGCTGAAGGACCTGGTCGACGCCATGCTCTCGGACAAGAAGGTGCGCGGCGGCCACCTGCGCTTCGTGCTGCTGGAGGGACTCCAGAACCCCGTCGTGCGCCGGGTCGGACCCGAGCAGCTGCGGGCCCCCGCGGAGAGGATCGGCATCGATGTGCGCTGACTCCGCACCCCGGACCGCCCCGGGGGGATCCGGGGCCCCCGCCCTCGTCCTGCTCGGTGTGGCGGGTTCCGGCAAGTCCACCATCGGTCGCATCCTCGCGGACCGGCTCGGGGTCGCCCTCGTCGAGACGGATGACCTCATCGCCGCCGGGACGGGGTTGTCGGTGGGCGCCCTCGTCGTCTCCCGGGACCCGCGCCTGCCCGACCTGCAGCGGCGCGCCGCCCTGGACGCCCTCGCCCCCGGGGGCGTCGCGGCCGGGGGCGTGGTGACCCTGGGGGCCTCGCTGCCCACCGACCCGGAGGTCGCGGTCGCACTCGACGTCGCCCGTGAGGGCGGGGCGAGGATCGTGGAGCTGGTCGTCGACACCGCCGAGCTGGCGCGCCGCGAGGGCCTCAACGCGCCGCGTTCCGTGGCACTCGGCGCACCGCGCGCGATGCTCACCCGGATGATCCGCTCCCTGCGGGCCACCTACGTGCGGTTCGCCGACACCAGCATCGACACCGTGGGAGTGGCCCCCGCCACGGTCGCGGGGGAGATCCTCGCCGGGATGTAGACTGGCGGGCAGTCCACCACCGACGAGGAGAAGGCATACCTGTGGCCACCACCAATGACCTCAAGAACGGCATCGTGATGATCATCGACGGCCAGCTGTGGCAGGTCGTCGAGTTCCAGCACGTCAAGCCCGGCAAGGGGCCCGCATTCGTGCGCACGAAGATCAAGAACGTGCTGTCCGGCAAGCTCGTCGACCGCACCTTCAACGCGGGCATCAAGATCGAGACGGCCACCGTGGACCGTCGGGACATGACGTACCTGTACCAGGACGGCGAGGACTACGTCTTCATGGACAAGTCCACCTACGAGCAGATCAACGTCCCCGGCGAGGTCGTCGGCGACGCCCGCAACTTCATGGTCGAGAACCAGGACGTCATCGTCTCCCAGCACGACGGCCAGGTGCTCTTCATCGAGCTGCCGGCCACCGTGGTCCTCACCATCACCCACACCGAGCCCGGCCTCCAGGGCGACCGCTCCTCGGCGGGCACCAAGCCCGCCACGTTGGAGACCGGTTACGAGATCCAGGTGCCCCTGTTCCTCGAGGAGGGCACCCGCGTCAAGGTCGACACCCGCGACGGTTCCTACTCCGGGCGTGTGACCGACTGACCGTGTCCAAGCATCACTTCACCTCACGGACCAAGGCCCGCAAGCGCGCGGCCGACGTCGTCTTCGAGGCCGACCAGCGCGGCATGGGCCGCGACCCGCGGGTCCTCTCCGACCTGCTGCGCGAGCGCAAGGTCATCACGGCCGCGCTCACGCCGCTGCCGGAGTACTCCGTGCGCATCATCGAGGGAGTCGCGCACGACCTGCGCCGCATCGACGGCCTCATCACGGCACACGCGAAGGTCCCGGGTCTCGACCGCATCCCCGCCGTCGACCTGGCCGTCCTGCGCGTCGCGGTGTGGGAGATGCTCGAGAACTCCGAGGACGTGCCACCGCTGGTGGCCATCGACGAGGCGATCTCGATCGTCAAGTCGATCTCCACGGACGCCTCCCCCGGGTTCGTCAACGCCGTGCTCGACGCCGTGCGCCGCGAGCTCCAGGCCCCTGCGTGGCAGCGTGAGCGCGTGACCGTGGACGAGGTCCCGGAGGACCCACGCGAGGAGCCCGCACCCGTCGCGACGGTCGGGCGAACCGCAGGGGAGACCGGCGAGGAGCCCGGCGCCGACGAGGGCGTGGCCGCACCGACCGCCCTGGTCGCTGCCCCGTCCCCGGCCGATGCCGCCCCCGGGTCCCCCGAGGGCGGCATCGGCCGGGGACNCACGCGAGGAGCCCGCACCCGTCGCGACGGTCGGGCGAACCGCAGGGGAGACCGGCGAGGAGCCCGGCGCCGACGAGGGCGTGGCCGCACCGACCGCCCTGGTCGCTGCCCCGTCCCCGGCCGATGCCGCCCCCGGGTCCCCCGAGGGCGCGACCGGGTCCGGTGAGGTCTCGCCCACACCTGTGGACGACACCCCCGACACCGCTGGCGCGACGGACCACGACGACGCGGCGGTCCCCGACGGGGAGCCGGAGCCGGGCGAGGCGGACGCGCCCGCGACCCCCGCGGACGAGGAGAGGGCCACCCTGAGGTCCCTGCGCGACGGCCATCCCACCCTCGACGACCTCACCCAGGCCGACCTGGAAGAGCTCGACGAGCTGCTCGACGAGTACTGAGGACCACTGACCTGCACCGGCGTCACAGGTACCGATCGGTTCCCGGCTCCGTCGGGTCGCCCCTGCGGGGCACGCACCTCCCGGTGCGTGCCCCGCAGTGCATTCCCCGGAACATGTGGGATGAGGACGGGCGCGACCCGGGCAGGCAGTCCGGTCACGCCGGGCCGTCACGCCGTGCGGCGCCACCGGGCAGCCACGCTGACTGCCGGCCTTCCCCTGGCCAGCCACGCTGTCTGCCGACATTCCCCCGGCCAGCCACGCTGTCTGCCGACATTCCCCCGGCCAACTGCGCTGACCGCCGGCGTCCTTCCCCGGGCCCCCACCTGTCGCAGGGACCACCCATGTGAGGTCCGGCACCTCCTGTCCCGTCGGAGCGGGGCGCGAACACACCGATCCGGGCGGTCCGGGGTCGCCCTCGTCGATGGTGGTCCCGGAGAACGCAGCGCCCCCCTCGTGTACGCTCGGCCCCGGCAGCTGTCCTTTAAGGCCCGTCCGGTGAGGCGGGGAAGGAGGTCCACATGGACCAGTCATGGCCGGATCCGGACGAGCAGAGGGGAGCCGGGGGCAAGGAAGTCCTCGGACCCGACGACATCGCCCGGTCCCTCACCCGCATCGCCTTCGAGATCCTCGAGCGCAACAAGGGCGGGGAGGACCTGGTCATCGCCGGTATCCCCACCCGCGGCGCGACACTCGCCCGACGCCTGGTGGACCGCATCGAGGAGGTCGGGGGACCCCGCGCGGACCTCGCCATCGTCGACACGACGATGTTCCGTGACGACCTCGCCCACCACCCGCTGCGCACCCCCCACCCCACCGAGGTCCCCCCACGCGGGATCGACGGTCGAACGGTGGTGCTGGTGGACGACGTGCTCTACACGGGACGCACCATCAAGGCTGCCCTCGACGCGCTCTCCGGGATCGGACGCGCTTCGGCCGTGCAGTTGGCGGTCCTCGTGGACCGCGGGCACCGCGAACTCCCCATCCGCCCCGACTACGTGGGCAAGAACCTGCCGACCGCACGCCAGGAGACGGTGACGATCCTCCTGACCGAGACCGACGGGCGCGACGCCGTGGTGCTGGGGAGGAAAGCCTGAGATGTCACTCGACCACCTGATCTCCATCCGCGACCTCGACTACCGCGAGGCGCTCCAGATCCTCGACACCGCCGAGGCCATGGCCGCCACCCAGTCCCGGCGCGTCAAGAAGCTCCCCACCCTGCACGGGCGCACCGTGGTCAACCTCTTCTTCGAGGACTCCACCCGCACCCGTCTCTCCTTCGAGGCCGCCGCCAAACGGCTCTCGGCCGACGTCATCAGCTTCTCCGCCAAGGGCTCCAGCGTGTCCAAGGGGGAGTCGCTCAAGGACACCGCGCTCACTCTGCAGGCCATGGGCGCCGACGCGGTCGTCGTGCGGCACTCCTCCTCGGGGGCCGCGCACCGCCTGGCGCACGCCGGGTGGATCCACCTGCCCGTGCTCAACGCCGGCGACGGCACCCACCAGCACCCCACCCAGGCACTCCTGGACGCCATGACCCTGCGACGCCACCTGCGCCGCGGCACCGACGGGGGCGGGGCCGGTGCCGGTCTGCCGGGAGGTGAGCCCGTCGCCCCCGGCACGGACCTGGCAGGTGCCCACGTGGTCATCGTCGGGGACGTCCTGCACTCCCGGGTGGCGCGTTCCAACGTGGACCTGCTCACCCTGCTGGGTGCCCGTGTCACCCTGGTGGCGCCGCCCACCCTGCTGCCGGTGGGGGTGGAGACCTGGCCGTGCGAGGTCGACTACGACTTCGACCACGCCCTCGGGCAGGACATGGACGCGGTCATGATGCTGCGCGTCCAGCGCGAACGCATGAGTGCAGCCGGCGGGGGGTTCTTCCCCTCACCGGGCGAGTACCACGCGGCCTACGGCCTGGACGTCCAGCGCTTCCGGCGCCTGGGGGACCACACGGTGGTCATGCACCCCGGTCCCATGAACCGCGGCCTGGAGATCTGCGCGGAGGCCGCGGACTCTCCCCGCTCCGTCGTCGTCGAACAGGTGGCCAACGGCGTCTCCGTGCGCATGGCTGCCCTCTACCTGCTGCTCGCGCCGGAAGGATCCTCCCGTGACTGACCTGAATGCACCCACCACCTCTCGTGACCTCCTCATCCGCTCCGCCGACCTGGTGGGGGAGGGGCGCAGCGACGTCCTCGTGCGTGGGGGCGTCATCGTGGCCCTCGGTGCGGACGCCGTGGCCGACGCCCACGACGCGGAGGTCATCGACGCCGACGGTCTGGTCGCCCTGCCCGGCCTGGTCGACCCGCACACCCATCTGAGGGAACCGGGCCAGGAGGACGCCGAGACCGTGTACACGGGCACCCGCGCGGCGGCCGTGGGGGGCTACACCTGCGTGCACGCCATGGCCAACACGACGCCCGTGGCCGACACGGCCTCCGTCATCGACCAGGTCTGGGAACTCGGCCGCGAGGCCGGATGGGTGGAGGTGCGCCCCGTCGGCGCGGTCACCCAGGGCCTGCGCGGGGAGCACCTGGCGGCCATGGGGGCCATGGCCAACTCCCGTGCGCAGGTCCGCGTCTTCTCCGACGACGGACGCTGCGTCTCCGACCCGGTGCTCATGCGGCGTGCACTGGAGTACGTCAAGGCCTTCGACGGGGTCGTGGCCCAGCACTCCCAGGACCCGGAGCTCACCGACGGGGCCCAGATGAACGAGTCGCCGCTCTCCGGCGAGCTCGGCCTGGCCGGGTGGCCCGCGGTCGCCGAGGAGGCGGTCATCGCCCGCGACATCCTGCTCGCCAAGCACGTGGGGTCCCGCCTGCACGTCTGCCACCTCTCCACCGCGGGTTCCGTGGACCTGATCCGCTGGGGCAAGCGCATGGGCGTCCAGGTCACCGCCGAGGTGACGCCCCACCACCTGCTCCTCACCGAGGAGGAGGCCCGCTCCTACGACCCCGTCTACAAGGTGAACCCGCCCCTGCGGACAGCCGACGACGTCGAGGCCGTGCGCGAGGGACTGGCCGACGGCACCATCGACGTGGTCGGCACCGACCACGCCCCCCACCCCCTGGAGTCCAAGGACTGCGAGTGGCAGGCGGGCGCCTTCGGAATGACGGGCCTGGAGACCGCGCTGCCCATCGTCATCTCCACCATGGTCGAGACCGGGCGGATGACATGGGCGGACGTGGCACGCACGATGTCCACCGCGCCCGCGCGCATCGGCCGCGTGACCTCCCAGGGGCGCGGCCTGGAAGTGGGTTCACCTGCGAACATCGCCCTCCTCGATCCCTCCGTTCGACGGGTGGTCGACCCGCGGGCACAGTGGTCCCGGTCATCGAACACGCCCTACGCCGGCACGGAGCTGCCGGGTAGGGTCTGGCACACGATCCATCTCGGGGAACGCACCGTCGTCGAGGGCGTGCCCGTGCCGAAGGAGGAACGCTCGTGACTGAGGAACTGGCCCTGCTCGTGCTGGAGGACGGGTCCGTCTTCCGGGGTTCGGCATGGGGGGCACGAGGACGCACCCTGGGCGAGATCGTCTTCTCCACCGGGATGACCGGCTACCAGGAGACCCTCACCGATCCCTCCTACCACCGCCAGATCGTCGTCATGACGGCGCCCCACATCGGCAACACCGGTGTCAACGACGAGGACCCGGAGTCCGCCCGCATCTGGGTCGCGGGCTTCGTGGTCCGCGACCCCGCACGGAGGGCCTCGAACTGGCGTTCCCGCCGTGAGCTGGAGGACGAACTCATCGCGCAGGACGTGGTCGGCATCAGCGACGTCGACACCCGCGCCATCACCCGCCACATCCGCTCCCACGGGGCGATGCGTGCCGGGATCTTCTCGGGCGAGGCACTGCCCGCAGGTGCCGAGCACCTCAGCGACCAGGCCCGTGAGGCACTGGTCGCCATCGTCAACGACCAACCCCAGATGGTCGGGGCGGCCCTGGCGGGGGAGGTCACCACACCCGACGCGTACACCGTGGCCCCCGCAGGCGACTTCGAGGGCCAGGCACCACTGGCCCGGATCGTGGCAGTGGACCTCGGCATCAAGGCCCGCACCCCCGAGCAGCTCTCCGCCCGCGGCGTGGAGGTGGTGGTCGTGCCCGTGACCATCTCGCTGGCCCAGCTCCAGGAACTGCACCCCGACGGGGTGTTCTTCTCCAACGGTCCCGGGGACCCGGCGAGCGCCCAGCGCGAGACCGAGCTGCTGCGCGGGGTGCTGGACTCCGGGACTCCCTTCTTCGGGATCTGCTTCGGCCACCAGCTCTTCGGTCGGGCGCTGGGGTACGGCACCTACAAGCTCGACTTCGGGCACCGCGGCGTCAACCAACCCGTGCGCGACACCGAGACGGGTCGCGTGGAGATCACCGCCCACAACCACGGCTTCGCCGTGGACGCCCCGACCGGGCGGGCCTCGACCGCCCCCTTCGAGGAGGGGCGCTACGGTCGCGTCGAGGTCTCCCACATCGACCTCAACGACGGCGTGGTGGAGGGCCTGCGCGCCCTCGACATCCCCGCCTTCTCCGTCCAGTTCCACCCCGAGGCCGCCGCCGGACCCCATGACGGCGAGCACCTCTTCGACCGGTTCGTGGACATGGTCCGCGCCCACAAGGAGGCCCACTGATGCCCAGGCGCACCGACCTGAGGTCCGTCCTCGTCATCGGTTCCGGTCCGATCGTCATCGGTCAGGCCTGCGAGTTCGACTACTCGGGCACCCAGGCGTGCCGGGTGCTGCGCGAGGAGGGCCTGCGGGTCATCCTCATCAACTCCAACCCGGCCACCATCATGACCGACCCCGAGATGGCGGATGCCACCTACGTGGAGCCGATCACCCCCGACGTCGTGGCCTCCATCATCGAGAAGGAACGCCCCGACGCCCTCCTGCCGACGCTGGGCGGGCAGACGGCCCTCAACACGGCCATCGCCCTGGCGGAGCGCGGCGTGCTGGAGCGGTTCGGCGTGGAACTCATCGGCGCCTCCATCGACGCCATCCGCGCGGGCGAGGACCGCGAGGAGTTCAAGGAGATCGTCGAGGCCTGCGGGGCCGAGTGCGCCCGCTCCCACATCGCCCACACCCTGGAGGAGTGCCACGCCGCGGCCGAGGACCTCGGCTACCCGTTGGTGGTGCGTCCCTCCTTCACCATGGGCGGGCTGGGCTCCGGCATCGCCTACACGCCCGAGGAGCTCGACCGCATCGCCGGGGCGGGCCTCAGCGCCTCCATCACCACCGAGGTCCTCCTGGAGGAGTCGATCCTGGGGTGGAAGGAGTACGAGCTGGAGCTCATGCGCGACCGTGCCGACAACGTCGTGGTCGTGTGCTCCATCGAGAACGTCGACCCCGTGGGCGTCCACACCGGCGACTCCGTCACCGTCGCCCCCGCACTGACGCTCACCGACCGGGAACTCCAGCGTCTGCGCGACATCGGCATCGCCGTCATCCGCGCGGTGGGTGTCGACACGGGTGGGTGCAACATCCAGTTCGCCGTCCACCCGGGCACCGGGCGGATCATCGTGATCGAGATGAACCCCCGTGTCTCGCGCTCCTCCGCACTGGCCTCGAAGGCCACGGGCTTCCCGATCGCGAAGATCGCGGCGAGGCTGGCCACCGGGTACACGCTCGACGAGATCCCCAACGACATCACCGGATCCACCCCCGCCTCCTTCGAACCGACCCTCGACTACGTCGTGGTCAAGGTCCCGCGCTTCACCTTCGAGAAGTTCCCGGAGGCGGACCCCACGCTGACCACGTCGATGAAGGCCGTCGGCGAGGCCATGGCGATCGGGCGCAACTACACCGAGGCACTCCAGAAGGCCCTGCGCTCCATCGACAAGGTCGGGGTCCAGTTCCACTGGGACGGGCCGGTCCCCACGCCCGAGGAGACACGGGAACTGGTGGCAGCCGCCGCCACCCCCACCGAGGGGCGACTCGTCCAGGTCCAGCAGGCCATCCGTGGTGGCGCCACCCTGGAACAGCTCCACGCCTCCACGGCCATCGACCCCTGGTTCCTCGACCAGATGTTCCTGCTCCAGGAGGTGGCCGACCGTGTGGCCTCCGCACCGGCGCTGACACGGGACGTGTTGGTGGAGGCCAAGCGTCACGGCTTCTCCGACGTGCAGCTGGCGGACATCCGCGGCCTCTCGGAGACGACCGTGCGCGAGGTGCGCCGGGCCTTCGGTGTGCGCCCCGTCTACAAGACGGTGGACACCTGCGCCGCGGAGTTCCAGGCGCGCACCCCCTACCACTACTCCTCCTACGACCAGGAGAGCGAGGTGGCCCCGCGCGAGCGGGAGGCCGTCATCATCCTGGGAGCCGGCCCCAACCGCATCGGTCAGGGGATCGAGTTCGACTACTCCTGCGTGCACGCGGCCCTGGCACTGCGTGGCCACTACGAGACCGTGATGGTGAACTGCAACCCGGAGACCGTCTCCACCGACTACGACATCTCCGACCGCCTCTACTTCGAACCCCTCACCCTGGAGGACGTGCTGGAGGTCTACCGCGCCGAGTGCGCGGCGGGCCCCGTGGCCGGGATGCTCGTGCAGCTCGGTGGGCAGACACCCCTCTCCCTGGCTGCGGGTCTGGAGGCCGCCGGTGTCCCGATCCTGGGCACCAGCCCCGCCTCGATCGACCTGGCCGAGGACCGCGAGGAGTTCGGCCGCGTGCTGGCCGAGGCCGACCTGCCGGCCCCCGCCCACGGTGTCGCCCACACCACCGACCAGGTCGCGGCCGTCGCGGAGGAGGTCGGGTACCCGGTGCTGGTACGCCCCTCCTTCGTGCTGGGTGGGCGCGGCATGGAGATCGTCAACGACGCCGAGGGACTGGCCGACTACCTCGACCGTCCCGACATCGACGTCCTCTTCTCCCGGGGGCCCCTGCTCATCGACCGCTTCCTCGACGATGCGGTGGAGATCGACGTCGACGCCCTCTTCGACGGCCGTGAGCTGTTCATGGGCGCCGTCATGGAGCACATCGAGGAGGCGGGCGTCCACTCCGGTGACTCCGCCTGCGTGCTGCCCCCCATGACGCTGTCGGAGCGCGAGGTCGCCCGCATCACCGCCTCCACGGAGGCGATCGCGCGTGGGGTGGGGGTGCGCGGCCTCCTCAACATCCAGTTCGCCCTGATGTCGGACATCCTCTACGTCATCGAGGCCAATCCCCGGGCCTCGCGCACGGTGCCCTTCGCGTCCAAGGCCACCGGCGTGGCCCTGGCGCGGGCAGCAGCCCTCATCCAGGTGGGGGAGACCATCGAGTCCCTGCGCCGGCGCGGCATCCTGCCCGAGCTCGACGCGGGCGCGGCCCCCCTGGACCAGCCGATCGCCGTGAAGGAGGCGGTCCTGCCCTTCAAGCGCTTCCGTCGTCGCGACGGCTCCGTGGTGGACACGATCCTGGGACCCGAGATGCGCTCCACCGGTGAGGTGATGGGCATCGACCGTGACTTCCCCACGGCCTTCGCGAAGTCCCAGTCGGGTGCCTTCGCTGAGCTGCCCACGGAGGGCACCGTCTTCGTCTCCATCGCGGACTCCGACAAGCGGGCCATCGTCTTCCCGGTGGTGCGCCTCCAGGAGCTGGGCTTCCACATCATGGCGACCCAGGGCACGGCCTCCGTGCTGCGTCGCAACGGCATCGCCTCCCAGGTCGTGCGCAAGTCCTCCGAGGGACGCGGGCCGGACGGCGAACCCACGATCGTCGACCTCATCAACGACGGCCTCGTGGACATCGTCGTGAACACGCCCCAGCGCAGCTCCAACCGGCACGACGGCTACCAGATCCGCACCGCCGCCACCGCCAATGACCGCACCATCCTCACGACGCTCCAGGCGTTCAATGCCGCGGTGCAGGCCATCGAGGTCCGCCTGAGGGGCCCCTACCGTGTCCGCTCCCTGCAGGAGTGGGACGCCGTGCGCGCGGCCGGGGAGGACGCCCGGTGACCGCCGCGGTGCCGGCCGACCCGCACGAGGGCGCCCCCGCCGGGGTGCGCACCCCCTTCGGGGAGCGGCTGCGGGCCGCCATGGGGGAGCACGGCCCGGTGTGCGTGGGCATCGACCCCCACCCCGCCCTGCTGGAGGCCTGGGGGCTCGGCGCGGACCCCGAGGGCCTGCGCGCGTTCTCCCTGGGTGTGGTGGAGGCACTGGGTGGACGGGTCGCGGCCCTCAAGCCGCAGTCCGCGTTCTTCGAGCAGTTCGGCTCCCGGGGCGTGGCCGTCCTGGAGGAGGTCGTGGCCGCCTGTCGCGACACCGGGACCCTGTGCATCGTCGACGCGAAGCGCGGTGACATCGGGTCGACCATGGCGGGGTACGCGCGCGCCTACCTCGCCGACGGCTCCACGCTGGCCGGCGATGCCGTGACCCTGTCCCCCTACCTGGGTGTGGGGTCCCTGCGCCCGGCGCTGGACCTGGCGGCCGCCACGGGGAGGGGTGTGTTCGTCCTCGCGCTGACCTCGAACCCGGAGGGTGCATCGGTGCAGCATGCGCGGGGTTCGGACGGGATCCCCGTCGCCGCCCGCGTGGTGGGGGAGGTGGCGGCCCGCAACGCTGGGTGTGAGCTTGGTCACATGGGATCCTTCGGTGTCGTGGTCGGTGCGACGGTGGGCACCGCCGTACGGGACCTGGGTATCGACCTCGGTGCCCTCCGGGGCCCTCTCCTGGCCCCCGGCGTCGGTGCGCAGGGAGCGGGATCTGCGCAGGTCAGAGCTGTTTTTGGCGGCGCGGTCGACCATGTGCTGGCCTCGACCTCGCGGGGGGTCCTCGCCGCCGGACCCGGGGCGTCGGCCCTGAGGGCGGCCCACCGACGTGCGGTCGACGAGCTCGAAGAGGTCCTGACCGGCGCGGACAAGTGACGGAAGCCATGTCCCGAACGGTCCGGGGTGCCATGCTGGTGATGTCAGGACCCACCTCGTCCAAGGAGAGATGATCATGGCCCTTCCGGATCTGACCCCCGAACAGAGGGCGCAGGCCCTCGAGAAGGCCACCCAGGCACGGCGGCGTCGCGCCGAGGTCAAGGCCGCACTCAAGTCACGTGAGACCCCGCTCTCAGAGGTGCTCAAGCTGGCCGAGACCGATGAGGCCGTCGCGAAGATGAAGGTCGTCACACTGTTGGAGTCCCTGCCCAGGGTCGGTGCCAACACCGCAGCCGCCCTCATGGACGAGATCGGCATCGCGGCCTCGCGTCGCGTGCGTGGCCTCGGCCCCGTGCAGCGTGAGGAGCTCGTCCGTCGTTTCGGATGAGGGTGGCAGGATGGGGGGCATGCATCCCGCACGCCTCACTGTCCTCGCAGGTCCCACCGCAGTCGGGAAGGGGACGGTCGTGGCGGCCCTGCGCGCCCGGCACCCCGGGGTCGCGGTGTCCGTCTCGGCGACCACGCGCGCCCCGCGTCCCGGTGAGGTCGACGGTGTCCACTACCACTTCGTGACCGAGCGACGCTTCGACGAGATGGTCCGCGACGGCCAGATGCTCGAGTGGGCGCTGGTCCACGGTGCCCACCGCTACGGAACCCCCAGGGAGCCGGTCGAGCAGAGGCTCGCGCAGGGCGTCCCGGTGCTGCTCGAGATCGACCTCGACGGAGCCCGCCAGGTGCGTCGCTCCATGCCGGACGCGAACCTGGTCTTCCTCGCCCCGCCCTCGTGGACGGAACTCGAGCACCGCCTCGTCGGACGCGGCACCGAGGGTCCGGAGGAGAGGGAGCGGCGTCTGCGCACCGCCCGCACGGAACTGGCGGCCGAGGGTGAGTTCGACCACGTCATCGTCAACGACGACGTCGACCGGGCCGCCGCGGAGCTGGCCCGCCTCATGGGCCTGGAGTAGACTCGGGAGCCGCGGCGTGTGCGCCCATCGCGCGCGCCGTCCAGTTCCACCGAAGCGGAGGCCACATGTCCGGAATCGTCGCCCAGCCCGAGGGCATCACCTACCCGCCCATCGACGACCTGCTCAAGCACGTCGACTCGAAGTACGCACTGGTGATCTTCGCGGCCAAGCGCGCCCGGCAGATCAACGCCTACAACCTGCAGCTCGAGCAGAACATGGTCCAGTTCGTCGGCCCGGTCGTGGAGACCGAGCCCGACGAGAAGCCCCTGGCCATCGCGCTGCGGGAGATCGACGAGGGCCTGCTGACCCTCGAGGCCGACCAGAAGGCCTGAACCCGTGACGGCCACGGTCGTCGTCGGCGTCGGGGCGGGGATCGCCGCCTACAAGATGGCCCAGGTCGTGCGTGACCTCATGCGTGGTGGCCACGACGTCACCGTCGTGCCGACACCCGCTTCACTGTCCTTCGTGGGCGCCGCCACCTGGGAGGCCCTGAGCGGCCACCCGGCGCACAGCGGTGTCTTCGAGGCCGGAGGCGCCGACCACGTCGAGATCGCGCGCCGCGCGGAACTCGTCCTCGTCGCCCCTGCCACTGCCGACCTCCTGGCACGTCTGCGCCTGGGGATGGCCGACGACCTGCTCACCACGACCGTGCTCGCGGCGACCTGCCCGGTGGTCGTGGCCCCCGCCATGCACACCGCCATGTGGCAGGACCCGGCGACGCGTGAGAACGTCCGGGTCCTGCGTCAGCGCGGCATCACCGTCCTCGACCCCGCCGAAGGGGCCCTCAGCTCCGGCGACACCGGTGTCGGCAGGCTTCCCGATCCCGAGGTCCTCGTGCGTGCCGCCCTGGAGGCGCTGGGGGAGCGACGCTCGGCCGACGCACAGGACCACCCCCTCCACGGCGTGCGGATCCTGGTCACGGCCGGTGGGACACGCGAGGCCATCGACCCGGTCCGTTTCCTCGGCAACCGCTCCTCGGGCAGACAGGGGTGCGCCGTCGCGGCGGCTGCACTCGCCCTGGGGGCCGAGGTCACCCTGGTGCTGGCCAATGTCGACCCGGGGCTGGTCCCCGAGGGGGTGCGGGTCGTCCACGCCCCGTCCGCGGCTTCCATGGAGGAGGCCGTCACCTCCCGACTGGGCGGGACCGATGTCCTCGTCATGGCGGCCGCGGTGGCGGACTTCCGACCGCGGGAGACCCGCGAGGAGAAGATCAAGAAGGATCCCTCCACGGACGACGCGCCGGTGATCACCCTGGAGCGTACGACGGACATCCTCGCGGAGTCCGCGCACTCACCCCATCGTCCACGCGTCGTCGTCGGCTTCGCCGCCGAGACGGGGAGCGTGGAGGACGTCCTGGCCCGCGGCCGCGAGAAGGCAGAGCGCAAGGGCGCGGACCTCCTCGCCGTCAATGCGGTCGGGGCGGGGCTCGGGTTCGGTGACGTCGACAACACGCTCCACCTCCTGGACGCCCACGGCGAGGAGGTCGCGACGATCACGGGGTCCAAGGAGAGCGTCGCACGGGACCTCGTCGACCAGGTGCGCGTGTTGCTGGGTACGATGTCCCGGTGACTTCCACCCTGCGCCTCTTCACCTCCGAGTCCGTCACGGAGGGCCATCCCGACAAGATCTGTGACCGGATCTCCGACTCCATCCTCGACGCCATGCTCGAGCAGGACCCCGACGCACGCGTCGCCGTGGAGACCATGGTCACCACCGGGCTCGTCCACGTGGCCGGTGAGGTCACCACGGAGCACGCCTACGTCGAGATCCCCCAGATCGTGCGCGACGAGATCCGCCGGATCGGCTACACCTCCTCGCGCATCGGTTTCGACGGTGCCTCCTGCGGTGTGTCCGTCTCGATCGGACAGCAGAGCCCGGACATCGCCCAGGGCGTGGACAAGTCCCTGGAGGTGCGCAGCGACGGGATGGGCCTGGACGAGCGTGACCAGCAGGGCGCGGGCGACCAGGGACTCATGTTCGGCTACGCCTGCGACGAGACCCCCGACCTCATGCCTGCCCCGATCTGGCTGGCGCACCGCCTCGCCAAGAGGCTCGCCGACGTGCGCCACCGGGGCATCGTGGAGGGGCTGCGCCCCGACGGCAAGACGCAGGTCACCCTCGGCTACGAGGGGGACCGGCCCGTCTCCCTGGAGACCGTGGTCGTCTCCTCCCAGCACGACGACGAACTGACGCTCTCCCAGCTGGACTCCGCGGTGCGCACCCACGTCATCGCGCCCGTGCTGGAGGAGGCAGGACTCGACCTGGCGACCTCGGACACCGAGGTCCTCGTCAACCCCTCGGGACGCTTCGTCATCGGGGGTCCGGCCGGGGACGCAGGACTGACCGGACGCAAGATCATCGTCGACACCTACGGGGGCATGGCACGCCACGGCGGCGGTGCCTTCTCCGGCAAGGACCCCTCGAAGGTGGACCGCTCTGCCGCCTACGCCATGCGCTGGGTCGCCAAGCACGTCGTCGCGGCAGGCCTCGCCACGCGCTGCGAGGTGCAGGTGGCCTACGCGATCGGTCGGGCACACCCGGTGGGTCTCTACGTCGACACCTTCGGGACCGGGGTCGTGGACGACGCCCGTATCGCCGACGCGGTCAGGGAGGTCTTCGACCTGCGCCCCCTGGGCATGATCCAGGACCTGGACCTGTTGCGGCCCATCTACCGCAGCACCGCCGCCTACGGGCACTTCGGCCGCAGGGGCTTCACCTGGGAGGAGACACCCCGCACCGAACAGCTGCGGGAGGCACTGGGCGCCTGAGGGCGCCGTCCCCGCACCCGGGGGAGCAGGGCAGGAGGACCGTTGGGAGACAGGACAGGAGGGGACATGGCAGGCAGCACGGACACGACGGACGAGGGCGTGGCGCCGCTTCCGGAGGAGGCGGACGGGGCCGAGGACCTCGACCTCGACCTCCACCGGCCCGCGTCCCGGACCTGGCGGGCACGCACCGCCCTGGAGATGGCCGTCTCAGGGGTGGTGGGCCTCATCGCCTCCTTCGTGCTGTCCATCGAGGCGTGGCACCTCGCCGGGGACTCCACACGGACCTTCGCCTGCGACGTGAGCTCGGTCCTGTCCTGCTCGACGGTGGCCCAGACACCGCAGGCACGGGTGCTGGGGTTCCCCAATGCCTTCCTCGGCATCCTCTTCGAGTCCGTCGTCCTCGCGGTGTCCGTGGCCATCCTCGCCGGGGTGCGCTTCCCCCGCTGGTACATGTGGGGCGTGCAGGCCCTGTACACGATCGGGCTGGCCTTCGCCCTGTGGCTGTTCGCCCAGTCGTACTTCGTCATCCACGTGCTGTGCCCGTGGTGCCTGCTCATCACCGTGACCACGACCCTCGTCTGGGCGGGCCTGACGCGCCTGAACGTGCGTGACAGCGTGATCCCGGCACCCGCGTGGGCGCGCCGCCTCGTCGCCTCGGGGACGGACTGGTACATCACGGGACTCTTCCTGGTGGTGCTGTTGGGAGCCGTCGTCGCCCGCTACGGGAGTGCGCTGATCGGCTGACGGTGCTCAAGCCGTCGCCGGGTGATCGGCGGACGGGGCGCCCGGCTGCCCGACGGGTGATCGCCGGACGGCGCGCCCAGCTGCCCGACGGGTGATCGCCGGACGTGGCGCCCGGCTGACACCGCCGGGTGATCGCCGGACGTGGCGCCCGGCTGACACCGCCGGGTTCCCGGCCCACGGCGCCCGGCTGACACCGCCGGGTTCCCGGCCCACGGCGCCCGGCTGACACCGCCGGGGCCGGGGGAGGGACTCCACGTGCCCCCGGAGCGTGGTGCAATGGGGCCATGGAGACCCGACAGGACGCGCTGATCGACATGGGGGACCAGGCCGACCCCGTCGACGTCGCCCGCGTCCTCGTCGACGTGGACCTGCCCCAACTGGACCGTCCCCTCGACTACACCGTGCCCGAGGACCTCTCCGCCTCGGCCCGACCCGGGCGCCTGGTGAGGGTGCGTCTGGCGGGCCGGAAGGCGAACGGGTGGATCGTCTCACGCGGGCAGGTCGCCCCCGGTGGGCGTCCGCTCCAGCCGCTGCTCAGCGTCGTCTCCGACGTCGAGGTGGTCACCCCCGCCGTCCTCGACCTCGCCCGGTCCCTGGCGGACCGCAATGTCTCCACCGCCTCCCAGGTCCTGAGCCTGGCGGTGCCCGCCCGCCACGCCGCGACCGAGCGCGCGGTGCTGGCGGAGCCGGACCCGGAGACCCTGCCGGTGGAGGCCCCGGATCCCGCAGCCTGGTCGGACCATCCCGGTGGAGGGGCGCTGCTCGGGCGGCTCGCCCGGGGTGAGAGCCCGCGGGCGGTCTGGACGGCTCTGCCCACCACCCGCGACACCGAGCTGGTCGCCCTGGTCCGCGCCGCGCGGGCGTCCGGGCGCTCCGTCCTGGTCATCGCACCCACGAACGTCCAGGTCGAGGAGCTGCGCGACCTCCTCGCCGCAGACCTGGGGACGGAACAGGTGGTGTCCACGACTGCGGAGGACACCCCCGCCCAGCGTTACAGGGTCCACCTGGAGGCCCTCCTCGGTCGCGTGCACGTCGTGGTCGGCACGCGCAGTGGCGTGTGGTGCCCGGTGCGGGACCTGGGCCTCGTCGTGGTCTGGGACGACGGGGACGACCGCCTCGTGGAGCAGCGCTCGCCCCACCTGGGTGCCCTGGACGTGGCGGTGGCCCGTGCCCACCTGGAGGGGGCGGGACTCGTGGCCGGGGCATTCGCCCGCTCGACGAAGGCGCAGGCACTGGTCCAGGCGCACTGGGCGGCCTCACTGGTCCCGGAGCGTGGGGTCCTGCGGGCTGCGACACCACGGGTCTGGGTCCCCGACGACTTCGACCGTGAGCGCGAGGGCGCTGCCTCCGGCGCCCACCTGCCACCCAGCGCCCAGAGGCTCATCCGGCGCCAACTGGCCGCCGGTCCCGTCCTCGTCCAGGTCCCCCTGGCGGGGTACGTCCCCGTGGTCTGCTGCGAACGCTGTCGGCGCGCCGCGCGCTGCACCCACTGCGGGGGTCCGCTCTCACTCGGTCGGGAGGGAGCGATCACCTGCGGCTGGTGCGGACGTGGGACCCAGTCCTGGCGGTGCCCGGAGTGTGCGGGCACACGCCTGCGCGGGGTGCGCGTCGGCTCGGACCGGACGGGGGAGGAACTCGGGCGCGCGTTCCCGGGGGTGCCCTTGACGATCTCCTCCTCCACGCGTGGGACCACCCGCGCCGTGGGTCCCGGCTCGCGCCTGGTCGTGGCCACGCCGGGGGCCGAGCCGCGGGCAGAGGGCGGATACGCCGCCGTCCTGGTGCTCGACGCCTCCGCGATCGCGTCTCGTCCCGAGTTGTGGGCGCCCGAGGAGGCCCTCCGACGCTGGTTCAATGCCCTGGCACTGGCCCGTCCCGGCGTCCCGGCCGTCGTCCTGGGTGGCGTGGAGCGGACCCTCGCCCAGACCCTCGTGCGCTGGGACCCGGCCGACTTCGCGGCACGTTCCCTCGACGAACGCGCCGCCCTGGGCTTCTTCCCCGCCATGACGGTGGTGGCCCTGGACGGGGAGCCCGAGGACGTCGAGGAGGTCGTGGAGCGCTCCGGAGCCGAGGTCATGGGCACGGTCCCGGCCGACCGTCCGGGCACGGGCGTGGACAAGCGCGTGGGCGCCGGCGAGGGCACGGGGGCGGCGACGCAGGTGCGCACCCTGGTCCGTGTCCCCCGCGAGGGCTCACCCGCCCTCTTCGAGCGTCTCCGGGAGGTCCAGCAGCAGCGTTCGTCGCGGAAGCTTCCCCTGGTCCGGATCAGCGTCAACCCGCCCGAGCTCTTCTGAGACGTGGCCCGTGGCACAATGGCGCCAGGACCGCGGGAGGAGTTCCATGCCAGTGCAGATGGTCGTCCTCGATCTGGGGAACGTGCTCGTCGATTGGGACCCCGCCCTCACCCAGGGCGACTCAGCCACCCGCGAGGAGTGGGAGCGCTTCGTGGTGCGCGCTGACTTCTGGGCGTTCAACAGGACACTGGATGCCGGGGTCCCCCTCTCAGAGGCACACGACTGGTTCTCCACCCACCACGGGGAGGACATCGCGTTCCTCGACCGCTACGTCTCCGGTTTCGGGAGGTCACTGCGGGGTCCGGTGCCGGGAATGACCGAGGTGGTGGATGACCTGCTGGCCTCGGGCATGCGCGTCGGCGGTCTCTCGAACTGGCCCGGCGAGCTCTTCCACCACGCGACGGAGCGGATCGACCTCGTCGGGCGCCTGGAGGACGTCGTCGTCTCCGGGTTCGAGCACGTGCGCAAACCCGACCCCCGCATCTACCGCCTGATGCTGGAACGCTTCTCCCTGCGTCCCGGGGAGACGGTCTTCGTCGACGACGTCGAGGAGAACGTGGAGGCCGCGCGGGACCTCGGCATCCACGCCCTGTTGTTCACGGGCGCGCAGGCGCTGCGCGAGGACCTGGGGCGCGCAGGGGTCCTGTGAACGCCCTCGCCTAGACTGGCGGCGTGCGCATCATCTTCGCCGGGACGCCCCAAGCGGCGGTCCCCACCCTCCTCGCCCTCATCGACTCCCGCCACGAGGTGGCAGCAGTGCTCACCCGCCCGCCGGCACGCTCGGGCCGTGGTCGCTCCCTGCACCCCTCCGAGGTGGCCGAGGTCGCCACCGCCCACGGGATCCGGCTCATCGAGGCCTCGGACCTGCGTGGGCAGGACACGTGCTCTGCCATCGGGGCCGTGGGGGCGGATCTCGGTGTCGTCGTCGCCTACGGCGCGCTGATCCCTCCCTCCGTTCTCGGGATGCCCCGTCTGGGGTGGGTGAACCTCCACTTCTCCGACCTGCCGCGCTGGCGCGGTGCCGCACCCGTGCAGTGGGCCGTCCGCGAGGGCGACCGGACCACGGCCTCCTGCGTCTTCCAGTTGGAGAAGGGGCTCGACACAGGCCCGGTGTTCTCCCGACTCCCGGTGACCATCGGGCGCGAGGACGCCGGGGAGCTGCTGGCGCGCATGTCGGAGCTCGGCGCGCACCAGGTGGTGGACGTGGTCGATGCACTGGAGGACGGGACGGCGCACGCCACGCCCCAGCCCACGGCAGCGGGTGGGGAGCCCGCGCCCTACGCGCGCCGGCTGACCACCGCCGACGGGTTCACCGACTTCTCCGCCCCGGCCGAGACCGTCGACCGCCTGGTCCGTTCCGTCACCCCTGACCCGGGTGCCTGGACGACCCTTCCCGACGGGCGACGTCTCAAGCTCGGCCCCGTGGAACCCACGCGGGCCCCCAGCCCCGGGATCGGCGTCCCGGTGGTCCACCGTCACGGTGTGGAGGTGGGCTGCGCGGAGGGGACCGTCGCCCTCGGGCAGGTCGCCCCGGCGGGGCGTTCCTGGATGGAGGCCTCCGCCTGGGCCAGGGGCGCGCGGCTGGACGGGGGCGCCCGCCTGGGCGCGCCGGCCGAAGGCGCGACCACCGGGAAGGACGGGCACTGATGGCCACCCACCGCTACTCCGACGGATACCGCGCACTCCGCGGTGCCGACCCCGCACGCCTGGTGGCCTTCGACGTCCTGCTCCGCGTCGAGACGGAGGGCGCCTACGCGAACCTCCTCCTGCCCCGTGCCCTGCGGGAGGTCCGCTCGGACGTGCCCCGCTTCGACTCCCGTGACGCTGCCTTCACCTCCGAACTGGTGTACGGCACCCTGCGCAGCCTCGGTCGACTCGACTGGGTCCTCCAGCGTCACCTCACACGTCCCCTCGCCGAGGCCGACGATGCCGTGCGGGTCCTCCTGCGCCTCGGTGCCCACCAACTCCTCGACATGCGCGTCCCCGACCATGCGGCCGTGGGAGCGACGGTGGACCTCGCCCGGGAGGTCGTCACCGACGGTCCCGTGAGGATGGTCAATGCGGTGCTCCGCTCCCTCACACGGGAAGGCGTCGAGGCCATCGATGCCGACATCGACGCGATCCCGGGGGTGGACGAGCGTCTCGCGGTGCGCCACTCCCACCCGGAGTGGATGGTCTCCGCATTCCGGGAGGCCCTCCAGGGACACGGTTTCGACCCCGGGGAGCTGGAGGACCTGCTGGCCTCCGACAATGTCCCCCCGCTGGTGACCCTGGTGGCACGACCCGGCCTGCTGTCACCGGGCGAACTCGCCGACGAGGCCGAGGACGTGCTCGGCACCCGTGTGGCTCCCGGGGGCGTCTCCGAGTACGCGGTGCTCCTCGAGTCCGGTGACCCGGCGTCCCTGCCCTCGGTCCGCTCCGGCCTGGCCGGTGCCCAGGACGAGGGATCCCAGCTCTGCGCCCAGCTCGCGGCCGACGCCCCCGTCGAGGGGAACGACACGCGCTGGTTGGACCTCTGCGCGGGCCCGGGGGGCAAGGCTGCCCTGCTCGGTGCGCTCGCCCGGGACCGTGGGGCGGCGCTCGTCGCCAATGAGATCCACCCCCACCGGGCGCGCCTGGTGGAGAGGGCGGTCCGGGCCCTCGACGACGTCGAGGTCGTCTCCGGGGACGGGCGGACCTTCGGTGGGGCCCGCACCCCGTGGCCCCTGGGTTCCTTCGACCGGGTCCTGGTGGACGCCCCCTGCACGGGAATGGGGTCGCTGCGGCGACGGCCGGAGTCACGCTGGCGGCGCAGGCCTGAGGACGTGGACGAGCTCACCGCACTCCAGGCCGCACTCCTGGACCGGGCACTGGACCTGGTCCGCCCCGGCGGGGTGGTCGCGTACGTGACCTGTTCACCCCACCTGCGCGAGACCCGGGAGCAGGTGGAACGTCTGCTGGTCCGCGGTGACGTCGAACTCCTGGATGCCGTGGCACTGGCCGGTGAGCTCACCCCCGAGCCGTTGCGGGTCCCCGAGGGCGCCGGGCACGTGCTCCGGGACGGGACCGAGGTCCCGGGGCGCACCCTGCAGCTGTGGGGGCACCGCAACGGGACGGACGCCATGTTCACCGTACTGCTGCGTCGCAGCCTCTGAGGAGCCCTCCGGGTCGGCGGGGACCGATACCCTGAGCACATGCGCCCCGTCATCTCCCCGTCCATCCTCAACTCCGACCTCGCCGACCTGCGCGGAGAGCTCACCTCGATCGCCAACGCCGACGTCGCCCACGTGGACGTCATGGACAACCACTTCGTGCCCAACCTGACCTGGGGGCTGCCCGTGGTCGAGGCCTGCGTGAACACCGGGATCCTCCCCGTGGACGCACACCTGATGATCGAGGACCCCGACCGCTGGGCCCCGGCCTATGCGGAGGTGGGTTGCGCCTCGGTGACGTTCCACGCGGAGGCCGCTGCGGCCCCCCTGCGTCTGGCCCGCGAGATCCGACACCTGGGGTCACGCGTCGGTCTCGGTCTGCGACCGGCGACGGACATCGCCCCCTACGTGGACCTGCTGGCGGAGTTCGACATGATCCTCGTCATGACCGTGGAGCCGGGGTTCGGTGGCCAGTCGTTCATCGAGTCCATGCTGGCGAAGGTCCGGCGCACCCGTGCGGCGGCCGATGCCGCGGGGCTGGAGGTGTCCGTCCAGGTCGACGGTGGGGTCTCACGTTCCACCATCGAGAGGGCTGCGGAGGCGGGCGCGGACAACTTCGTGGCGGGTTCGGCCGTCTTCCGCGCCGAGGACGCGGCTGCCGAGGTCGACGCGCTGCGGGCCCTGGCGGCACGGCACTGCCACTGAGGCACTGTTCCACTGAGGCATTGACCGCGTGCGCTGGCGGCACGGCAGTGTCGTCCCACTGGGGCGCCGGCCGCCCGTCAGGAGAGCTGGACTCCTGCCTCCTCCTGGGCCATGACGCGGGCCACCTGCTCTGCGGGACCGGGGAGCAGCCCCCGACTCGGGATGCACCGGGCGAGGAGGGCTGCCAGTAGGGAGACCGCGGCGCCGACCAGGAAGCCCACCCGGAAGCCCGTCGCGGTGGGGACCGTGGCGTGGGTCTGCGTCTGGACGCTCATGGTGGACAGGATGACGGCGATGACGGCGGAGGACACCGAGACGCCGATGGACCGCATGAGTGCGTTGAAGGCGTTGGAGGCAGCCTTCTGGTCCGCGGGCACCGCCCCCATGATCAGGGCGGGCATCGCCCCGAACGCGAGTCCCACCCCGGCACTGATGACGGCTGCCGACACCGCCACGCCCCACAGGCTCCCCATGAGCAGGGAGGCCGCGGCGTACCCCGCCGCCATGACCAGGGCCCCGGTCATCAGCGTGGTGCGCGCACCGAAACGTGCGGAGAGTCGCGCGCCCGGGCCCGAGACGGCCATCATCGCCAGTCCCGTCGGCGCCATCCACAGACCCATGCCCAGCATGGACTGGCCCAGACCGTATCCCGTGGAGGTCGGCAACTGGAGGACCTGGGGCACGATCAGCGACTGGGAGTACATCGCGAAGCCGATGAACACGGAGGCGGTGTTCGTCATGAGGACCACGGGCCGCGTCATCTGACGCAGGTCGACGAGGGCATGTCCGCAGTGGAGCTCCCACAGGACCCAGGACACCAGGAGCACCAGCGCGCCGGCTGCGGCAGCGAGCACGGGCAGCGACGTCCACCCCCACGTCGATCCCTTGGAGATGAAGAGGAGGAGCGACACCAGTCCGCCACCCAGCAGCACCGCACCCGCTGGGTCGAAGCGCCCCGCGCGCCCGCGCGGCGGGTCGGTGGGGACGACGACGCGCACGAGGACCAGGATCAGCGCGCTCACGGCAGCCATGGTCCAGAAGAGGACGCGCCAGTCGGCGAACTGGGCGACGGCTGCCGCCAGGGGGAGCCCGAGGGCTCCGCCGATCCCCATGGACGAGCTCATCAGGGCGACCGCACGTCCGACCCTGCCCGCCCGGCAGCACGTCGTGGAGCAGGCTGATCCCCAGCGGGGTGATGCCGTTGGCGACACCCTGGAGTGCCCGTCCGACCAGCATGACGGAGATGCCGGAGGAGACCGCGCACAGGACGGATCCGAGCAGGAGGGGCACCAGGGCGCACAGGATGATGCGACGCTTGCCGAAGATGTCGGCCAACCGACCGAGGACGGGCATCGAGACGGCACCGGTCAGGAGCGTCACCGTGATGATCCACGAGGTGTTGGTGGCAGAGGTGGAGAAGATCTCCGGCAGCGAGGAGATGAGTGGGATGACGAGGGTCTGGGTGAGTGACGAGGCGATGCCGGCGGCGGCGAGCACCGCGACGATCCGGTTCGGATGGTCGACGTCCTGGGTGTGTTCCACGGGGCTCCTCACGACCGTCACCGGGACGGTCAGTTGATGTGCACAGCGCACAGACTATGCTTGTGACATATCATGTGCATCATGCACATGTGCGATCCGTGACACGGGACGGGTGGAATGGCACAGCCGGAGCAGCGGGGGAGTGGCAGGGAGGGTGCGGAGCACCCCCGCGACGAGGACGTCGCCGCCGTCGAGCACGAGTCGATGCTCCTGGGGCGCCACCTCTCCCTGATATCGGGGCACCGCAATGGGCACGCGGTGCTGGACCGTTCCGGCTACACCCTGCTGGCGCGGGTGCGGATCGATCCCATGAGCATCGGCGAACTCGCGCGTGTCACGGGGCTGGATGCCTCGACCCTGAACCGTCAGACCTCCGCCTTGCGCAGGGACGGACTCGTGACACGCATCGGGGACCCCCAGGGAGGGCGGTCGCGCAAGTTCCGCATCACCGAACGCGGCGAGGCCCTCTACCAGCGCCAACGCGGGATCAACATCCACGCACTGCACCGGATCCTGTCGGGATGGAGCAGGGAGGACGTCGAACGCTTCGCGACCCTGCTCACCCTGTTCAACCGCGGTATCGAGGAGGTGTCGGGGAGGGTCTGGGAGGACACCGCGCAGACACCGCCCCCCGGAGAGGTCGCTCCCTGAGCGCATCGGGTGCGCGGGTGCGCCTTCGTGGCACAATGGGGCCATGCTCCGGGGTCGGTGAGATTCCGAACCGGCGGTGAGAGTCCGCGACCCGTCCCTCATGGGACGGTTGAACCGGTGGGATTCCGGTACCGACGGTGAAAGTCCGGATGGGAGGAGCTGCGACAGGACGCCCCATGGGTCCTGTCGGCGTCGCTCGTCGCCCCGGTCCCGAGAAAGGTCCGTCGTGGCGCGCAGATCCCGACCCTCAGGTGCGTTGACGATCATCGCACCCATCGTGCTGGCACTGGTGCTGGTGGGGGGATGGTGGCTCCTGTGCGTGCTCTCGGACGTCCAGGCCTGGGTGCTGCCCTCACCGGACACCGTGGCCCGACGCGCGGTGGAGATGCTCTCCCAGGCATGGATGTGGCAGCGCATCGGCGTGACGGCGGGGGAGGCACTGCTCGGGTGCGTGGCGGGGGCCGCGGTGGCCCTGCCCATGAGCTACGCCATCTACAGGTCGCGGGTCTTCCAGGCCGCCGTCGAACCCTTCCTCGGAGCCACCCAGGCCATCCCCGCCATCGCCCTGGCTCCGCTGCTGGTCCTCTGGATCGGGTACGGGCTGGCCCCCATCGTCACGCTGTGCGCGCTCATGGTCTTCTTCCCGATCCTGGTCTCCTCGGTGCTCGGGTTGCGCCACCTCGACCAGGACGTGTTGGAGGCCGCCGAGCTCGACGGTGCCTCGGGGTGGGTCATGGCACGCTCCATGGAGATCCCCCTGGCCATGCCGGCCATCCTCGCCGGCCTGCGCAACGGGTTCACCCTCTCCATCACGGGTGCCGTCGTGGGGGAGATGGTGATGGGCGGGAACGGGCTGGGCGCGGTGCTCACCCAGCAACGCTTCAACCTCGACACCGCAGGCATGTTCGTGACGATCGGCGTCCTGTGCGTCCTCGCCATGACGCTCTACGCCGTCATCTACCGCATCGAGAGGCATCGACGCACCGTCGACGCCCTGTCCTGAAGGAGGACACATCATGAGGAAACGTCTCGTCGCCGCCCTCGTGGCGCTGGCTGCCACCGGTGCGCTCGCCGCATGCGGCACCCAGCCCGATCCCTACGACCAGTCCGGGGCAGCCTCGGGAGGGAGCGGGAACTCCGGTGGGAGCGAGGTGACCATCGGGCTCACCTACATCCCCAACGTCCAGTTCTCCCCGGTCTACGTCGCCCAGGAGGACGGGATCTACCGCGCTGCGGGACTCGACGCGACGATCCGGCACCACGGTTCCGACGAAGCCCTCTTCACCGCGCTCGTCTCCGGCGAGGAGGACGTGGTCGTCGCCTCGGGCGACGAGGTCCTCCAGGCGCGCGACCAGGGCCTGGACCTGGTCTCCATCGGCGCCTACTACCGTCAGTACCCCGTCGCCATCATCGTTCCCGAGGACTCCACGGCCCGGTCCGTCGCGGACCTGGAGGGGAGGAGGATCGGCGTGCCGGGGGAGTACGGCTCGTCGTGGCTGGGACTGCTCGCGGCCCTCGACCACGCCTCGATGACCGCCGAGGACGTCGACGTCGTCTCCATCGGCTACACGCAGACGGCCGCCCTGACCACGGGGCAGGTCGACGCCGTCGTCGGGTTCACCAACAACGACCTCGTCCAGTTCCAGCAGGCGGGCATCCCCGTGCGCGCCCTCGAACTCGACCCCGAGGACACACCCCTGGTCTCCGTCTCCCTCATCACGACCCACGCCTGGTTGGACGCCCACCCGGAGGAGGCGCGCGGCGTCGTCGATGCCACGGTGTCGGGGATCCAACGCGTGGTCGACAACCCGCAGCGCGCCATCGAGGCCACCCAGGTGTACGACCAGACCCTGACGGGCTCCACGGCGGTCCAGGGAGCCCGGGCCGTCCTGGCCGCGACCTCGAAGCTCTTCGTGGGGGAGGACGGCACGGTGAGCGGGAAGCAGGACCTCACGCGCTGGCGGGAGATGGGGTCGTTCCTCAAGGGCATCCCCGGCATGCTGAACTCCGCACCGGACGTGGACGCCGCCGTGACCAACGACTACGTCACGCGGTGACCGGAGGGTGGATGGCCGCCCGGCGCGGGTGACGGGCGGCTATCCTCTACCCCGTGACTTCCTTTGACGCGCTTTTCGCCGAACTGTCCCAGAAGGCCCAGGACCACACCGAGGGCTCCGGCACGGTTGCCGAGCTCGACCGTGGGGTCCATGCCATCGGCAAGAAGATCGTCGAGGAGGCCGCCGAGGTGTGGATGGCCGCCGAGTACGAGAGCCTCGACAACTGCGCGATGGAGATCTCCCAGCTGCTCTACCACGCCCAGGTGATGATGATCGCCAAGGGCCTGACCCTCGACGACGTCTACGCCCACCTGTGAGGACCCCCGTGCTCCGCATCGCCGTGCCCAACAAGGGCTCCCTGTCCGACCCTGCCATCGGCATGCTCGCCGAGGCGGGCTACCGCACCACGCGGCGTGGACGTGAGCTCGTGCTCACCGACGCCGCCAACGACGTCGAGCTGTTCTTCCTGCGCCCGCGCGACATCGCCGTCTACGTCGGACGCGGACAGATCCAGGTCGGCATCACCGGCCGTGACCTGCTCCTCGACTCGGGCACGGAGGCCCGGGAGTTCCGGCCCCTGGGTTTCGCGCGCTCCACCTTCCGCTTCGCCGCCCCCAGCGGTGAGATCACCGATCTCTCCCAGGTGGAGGGCAAGCGGGTCGCGGCCTCCTACGACCACCTGGTGCGCAACTACCTGGACGGACACGGCATCGAGGCCGAGGTCGTCCACCTCGACGGCGCGGTGGAGTCCTCCGTGCGCCTCGGTGTGGCGGACCTCATCGCCGACGTCGTGGAGACCGGGACGACGCTGAAGGCAGCCGGGCTGGAGGTCTTCGGAGAACCCCTGCTGGAGTCCGAGGCGGTCCTCATCACCCGTGACGAGTTCCGCGAGGACCCCCGACTGGCCACACTGGACCGCAGGCTCCAGGGGGTCCTGGTGGCCCGCTCCTACGTCCTGGTCGACTACAACGTGCGCGAGATCGACCTCAAGGCGGCCATCGCGATCACGCCGGGTTTCGACTCCCCGACCATCAGCCCGTTGGTGGACACCGAGTGGGTCGCCGTGCGCGCCATGGTGCGTGCCGACGGCGTCAACCTGGTGATGGACCGCCTCCACGACGCCGGCGCCCGGGGCGTCATCGTCACCCAGCTGACGGCGTCCCGTCTCTGATCACGGCTCCTGCGTCCCCAGGCCCTAGTCTGGGGGGGTGAGTCCTGTGGTCCCGACGAACCTGAGAGTCCTCAACCTCTTCCTCGACCTGCTCTCCTCCGAGCACGGTCGCACCAAGGAACAGATGAGGAGCACTCCCGGCTACGCGGGACTCGGTGACTCCGCCTTCGAGTCCCGCTTCCAGCGCGACAAGGACGCACTGCGCGCGGCGGGCGTCATCCTGGAACTGGACCAGGGCTCGGGTCCCGACCGCTACCGGATCTCCCCGCGTTCCTTCCCCGCCACCGACGTCCACCTGGATCCCACGGAGCTCTCACTCGTGCACATGGCGGTGCGTGCCTGGTCATCGGTGCCCACCGCGCGCCGCGACGTGCTCCTCTCCAAGCTCGCCGCCCGCAGCGAGGGCACGGGCACGGCGGGCGCCGCCGGTGGTCCCGCGGTGGAGATCGACCTCGAGGGTGCGGACGTGGTGGCGGAGGTGATGGAGGCCATCGAGGAACGACGCCCCCTCGCCTTCACCTACACCTCGGCCTCGGGCACTGCGGAACGGGCCGTCGAGCCGTGGCGGCTCCTCCTGCGTGGGCGCGCCCTCTACCTGTGGGGCTGGGACCTCGACCGGGAGGCCACCCGCCTCTTCCGCCTCTCCCGCATCCCCTCGGGCGTCGAACTCCTGGGGGAGCCCGGGGACGCCCGCGTCCCCGACGGCGAGCTGCCCGACCCCTTCGAGGAACGCACGGTGTCACCGTTGCTGCGGGTGCGCCGCGGGGCCGCGCCCCGGGTGCGCCTGCGGGCCAGGGACGCGCACGAGGGCGGGGCCACGTACGAGGACGGGGCCGCTCACCAGTACGCAGCCGTTCACGAGGACGCAGCCGTTCATGGGGGCGGGGCCGGGCACCAGGACACAGCCGGGTCGGCCGGGCACGCCGGGGACATCCGGCGAGACGGGGAACCACGGCACATCGGGCAGCCCCTGGACGACGGAGACTCCTGGGACGTGCTGCGCGGTGCCCCTGACGAGATCAACTCCTGGATCTCCGCCGTGCTGGCCGAGGTCACCGACGTCGTCGTCCTGGAACCGGCACCACTGCGCGAGGCCGTGACCGAACGCCTCCGGGTCGCAGCCGCGTGGGGCCCGGACCCGGGCGACCGTACCGACGGGGACCCCGCCGAGGAGGTGCACCGTGCCTGAGCACGTCGAGGTCGGGACCGCACGACTGCTGTCACTGGTCAGCTGGATCGGCGAACACCCGGGCGTCACCGTGGAGGAGGCGGCCGCCCACTTCGGGCGCACACCGCACCAGTTGCGCCGCGACGTGGAGACCCTCGGGGACGTCGGGGACTCCCTGCCCGGCAGCTCCTTCGAGGTCGACTGGGACCTCCTGGAGCGCGAGGGCCGGCTGCGGGTGCACACCACCATGGGCCTCGACCTGCCACCGCGCCTCACCCGTGCCGAGGTCAGCGCCGTCCTCGTCGGGCTGCGCGCCATCGCGCCCGTCCTCGACGAGGACCTGCGCGCACGCCTGCCGCGGACCGCCATGTCCGTGGCTGCCCTGGCCACGGACACCGGGGACCTGTCCGGAGGACTCGCCGTGAGTTCGCCGGGTGACCCGGACGAGAGGCTCGCACAGCTGCGCCGAGCCCTCGGTGGGGGAGTCGCGGTGACCTTCTCCTACAGGTCACCCGACGGGCGCGTGACGGAGCGGGACGTCGACCCCTGGGAGATGCGCCGCATGGGTGCGGGATGGGTGCTGCGCGGGTGGTGCCACAGTGCAGGGGGCAGGCGCACGTTCCGTGTGGAACGCATGGACGACCTGTCCGTCACCGATCGGCCCGTGGACCACCGGGACGAGGACCGCGACGCCGCCCCCACCGAGCGGGTACGCCTCACCCTGGCACCCGGAGCGCGCTGGGTCCTCGACGAGGTCGCCTGCGAACTCGTGGCCCATGACAGTGCCTCCTTCACGATCGAGGTGCCGGTGTGGAGCAGGGGATGGGTGGAGGCGCTCCTCATCGACGTCTCGGCCCACCTGCTCGCCGTGGAGCCGCCCTCGTGGGCGACGGGGATGCGGGAGCTGGCGTGTGGGGCCCTGCGGGTCTGGACGGACCCCGGGGGGACTGGGGACAACGCTGCGGGAACGAACGGAACGGGAGGGACACGATGAGCCCCAGACGCAGGCGGGTGCGCAGGCCCTCCGCCGAGCCCGCACGCACGACCGGGAACATGGAGGAGCTTCCCCCGGCGAGCCGTTTCGACGCCTTCCGTGACCAGCAGCACTTCGAGACCACCGAGCGCCACGACTTCATCGAGACGCTCGGCTTCGAACCAGATCCCTTCCAGCTGGAGGGCATGGAGGGTGTCGAGGACGGGGACTCCGTGCTCGTGGCCGCACCCACCGGCGCCGGCAAGACGGTGGTGGGTGAGTTCGCCACCCACCTGGCGGTGCGCCGTGGACACCGCGCTTTCTACACGACTCCCATCAAGGCGCTCTCGAACCAGAAGTTCGTCGACCTCCAGGTCCGCTTCGGGGAGTCCAATGTCGGCCTCCTCACGGGCGACACCTCCGTGAACCCCGGGGCGCCCGTGGTCGTCATGACCACCGAGGTCCTGCGCAACATGATCTATGCCGGCGCGGACCTCTCCGACCTCACCCACGTGGTCCTCGACGAGGTCCACTACCTGGCCGACCGCTTCCGCGGCCCCGTCTGGGAGGAGGTCATCATCCACCTGCCCGCCCACGTCTCCGTGGTGGCACTCTCGGCGACGGTCTCCAACGCCGAGGAGTTCGGCGCCTGGATGCGCGAGGTGCGCGGCTCCTGCCGCATCGTCGTCTCCGAGCGGCGTCCCGTCCCCCTCTACCAACACATGATGGTCGACTCCGTCCTCTACGACCTCTACGCGCCGGGGCGCGAGGGGAGCGGGTCCGGCAGCCGTCTCAACCCCGAACTCCTCAGCGCGGTGTCCCCCTCAGGTCGCGCCGCCCCCCGGGCCCGGGGCAACGCGGGGCGGCGGTGGCAGGCGCACGAGGGCGGCCCCGGTCGGCCCCCGGCGCGGACACCCGCCAGGCGCGAGTCCCGGCCCTCGGCACTCATCACACTGGACCGCGCCCACCTGCTCCCGGCCATCGTCTTCATCTTCTCCCGTGCCGGGTGTGACGACGCGGTGCGCGCGGTGCTCGCCTCCGGGGTGGTCCTCACCTCGCGTGGCGAGGCACAGCGCATCCGTGACGTCGTGGAGGAGGCCGTGGCCACGATCCCGCCCGAGGACCACGCCGTGCTGGGGGTGGACCGCTGGGCCGCGGCGCTCGAGCGTGGGATCGCCGCCCACCACGCCGGGCTGCTCCCCATCATGAAGGAGACCGTCGAGCGTCTCTTCACCCGTGGGCTCGTGCGGGTCGTCTACGCCACCGAGACCCTCGCCCTGGGCATCAACATGCCCGCCCGCACCGTCGTCATCGAGTCCCTGCAGAAGTGGAACGGCGTGGCCCACGTGCAGCTCTCGGCGGGGGAGTACACCCAGCTCTCGGGTCGTGCGGGTCGGCGCGGCATCGACGAGGAGGGACACGCCGTGGTGCTGCATCGCGGCCGCGTGGCCCCCGAGGAGGTCGCAGCCCTGGCCTCCAAGCGCACCTACCCCCTGGTCAGTGCGTTCCACCCGACGTACAACATGGTCGTCAACCTGCTCACGCACTCCACCCGTGCGGCCACGCGTGACGTCCTGGAGACCTCGTTCGCCCAGTTCCAGGCCGACGGTGCGGTGGTGGGCATGGCGCGTCGTGCCCGTGAGCTCCAGCGCGACATGGAGCGTCTCGGTGGGGAGGTGGAGTGCGACCGGGGAGACGCCCGGGAGTACTTCGCACTGCGGGACGAGCTCTCGGCCGCCCAGAAGGAGGCCTCCAGGGAGCGTCTGGCAGCCGGCAGGCGCGATGCGGAGTCGACCCTGCGCACCCTGCGCCGCGGCGACGTGGTCCACTACCGGCGGGGTCGCCGCCAGAACCACGCGGTCGTCCTGGACGCCCCCTCGGCGGCCTCGGGCACCGTCACGGTGCAGGTCATCGGGACCGATGCGAAGTTCCACCACCTGGGCCCCGAGGACGCCTCGGGGGGTCTGGGCGTGGTCGGGCGGCTCCCGGTGGCTCCCGACCTGCGTCCTCGACGCGCGAAGGACCGGGCCGGGCTCGCCGAGGAGCTGCGCCAGCTGGTGCGCTCGGGAACACTCGACTCCCCGCGGGAGCGGGCGGGAGCCCAGGACCAGCGCATCGAGGACCTCGAGAGACGTATCCGCTCCCACCCGGTGCACTCCTGCCCCCACCGCGAGGAGCACGCGGTGGCAGGGCGTTCCTGGGTGCGCGCCCGCAACGAGTACCGCACCCTGAGCCGCACCATCGAGGGACGCACGAACTCCGTCGCCAAGGAGTTCGACCGGGTGTGCGCGGTCCTCGACGACCTCGGTTTCCTCACGGGCGAGCAGGTGACACCCGCGGGTGAGCAGCTGCGCAGCGTCTTCGGGGAGCGTGACCTCACCGTGGTCGAGGCCGTGCGCTCGGGCGCCTGGGACGGGCTCACCGCCGCCGAGCTGGCGGCAGTGGCCTCCACCTGTGTCTTCGAGGCGCGCTCCGAGCACGACCCGGACATGGACCTGCCGGGAGGCACGGGCGGACGCCTGGCACGGGCGTGGGCACTGACACTCCGGGCACAGGACCGCGTGGCCGCGGCCGAGGAGCGCGCCGGTGCGACACCGACCCCGGCAGCGGAACCCGGATTGATGACCGCCGTGCACGCCTGGGCCAGCGGGTCCTCCCTGGCCACGGCCCTGGCGACCGCCGACCTGCAGGGCGGGGACTTCGTGCGCTGGGTCCGCCAGGTGATGGACCTGCTCGACCAGCTGCGCCGCCTCGACCACCCGGGGCTCGCACGCCGCGCGGTGGAGGCCCGGGACCTGCTGGTGCGTGGCGTCGTGGCCTGGTCAGTGGTGTGAACATGGCGCAGTCGCCCTCGTCGCCCTCGTCGCCCACAAGAGCCTGGCCGGGCCGCCCGAACGCTGCTCGCGAGCGCACTCCCCGGACGCCACCGACGCCGGGCCCCGCCCTCCTCGGACCCCTGCCGCCCCTGCGGCGCTGGCGGGACTACCTCTGCCTCGCCCTGGCGGCGGTGGGGATGTGGGCGTCCTTCCCGGACGTGGACTGGTGGTTCCTGCTCGTCCCCTCCCTGGCGCTGCTGGTCTCCGTCATCGACCGGGTGGGGGCGTGGCGCGCCACCTGGTACACCTCGTTGTTCGCCCTGGCGTTCTGGCTGGCGCACATCGAGTGGGTGCGTGTGGCCACCGGCGGGTGGCTGCCGTGGGTGGCCCTGTCGATGACGCAGGTGCTGGCACTGGCCCTGTGGGGCTGGACGGTGTCAGTGGCGAGGGTGTGGCGCTGGACGCGCACCGTGTGGGGCCAGGCGCTGGTCCTCGGCGGCACCTGGGTCGGCATCGAGCAGCTCCGGTCCCGCGTCCCCTTCGGTGGCTTCGCCTGGGCCAACATCTCCTACGCGCAGGTCGACGCACCGCTGGGCCACCTCGCTCCCTGGGGCGGGGAGGTCCTCGTCTCCTTCCTCGCCGTGGTCGCGGCGGTGCTGCTGCGGCGCTCGGTCTCCCTGGCCCCCGCCCACGAGGGCGACCACTGGTGGGGGAGACCTGCGGCCCTGGTGACGGCCCTCGCTCTCCTCGTTCTGCCCCTGGCCGTCTCCCTGCCGACCTCACAGGAGGCGGGGTCGATGAGCGTCGGTGTGGTGCAGGGCAATGTCGAGATCCCCGGGGACCGGACCTTCTCCGTGCCCAACAAGGTCACCGGGAACCACGCCAGGGTCACCCACGAACTCGCGGCCAGCGGTCGGCACGTGGACCTGGTCGTGTGGGGGGAGAACTCCGCGGACCTGGACCCCCGTACACACCCGGAGACGGCGGCACTGGTCTCGGAGGCCGTGGACGAGGTCGGCGCACCCACCCTGATCGGGTTCGTGGAGTACGGCGAGTCGACGCGCACGAACTGGGTCGGGCTCTGGTACCCGGGTGGGACCGCCCCCGATGCCACGCTCTACGGCAAACAGCACCCGGTGCCCTTCGGGGAGTACATCCCCTGGAGGCAGTTCATCTCCTCCCTGGCCTCCCAGACCGCACAGGTGTCCGTCGACATGGTCGCCGTGGACAACCCCGGACTGCTGGAGGTGCGCCTCCGGGACGGGCGCACGGTACCCCTGGCGGTGGGGATCTGCTTCGAGGTCGCCTACGAGCCCCTGATCTCGGAGGGCGTGCGCATGGGCGGCCAGATCATCGTGATCCCCACGAACAACTACCACTTCCGCTACTCCGCGGAGTCCACCCAGCAGGCCCAGATGCTACGGTTCCGGGCGATGGAGTTCTCCCGCTCCGGCGTCCAGGCCTCGACCAACGGTGTCTCCATGATCGTGCGCCCTGACGGATCGGTCGTGTCGGCGACGCAGAAGCAGGTGGCGGACCACCTGGTCGCGGACGTCCCGCTGCGGACCTCGCTGACACCGGCAGCACGCCTGGCCGACTTCCCCGCTTGGTGCGCCATCGTGGCGACACTGCTGATGGGGATCGGTTCCACGGGGGCGCTGCTGGCGCTGCGGAGCGCTCGGGGTCGGGCGGGCGTGGAGAGGAGACACTCATGACACGGTGGCAGCCACGCGTCCTGGTCGTGGTCCCGACCTATGACGAGATTCAGTCACTGCCCGCGATCCTGGGGAGACTGCACCGGGCCCTGCCGGAGGTGGACGTCCTGGTGGTGGACGACTCCTCGCCCGACGGCACGGGGGAGTGGGTGCGGGAGCACTCGGAGCGCGATCCTCGTCTCCACCTCCTGGAACGCCCGGCCAAGTCCGGTCTGGCCAGCGCCTATGTCGAGGGTCTCAGGTGGGGGACCGGGGCCGGGTACGACGTGCTCGTGCAGATGGACGCTGATGGGTCCCACCGGCCCGAACAGGTCGCCAAGCTGATCGCGCGCATGGACGGCCCCGACCACCCGGACCTGGTCATCGGCTCACGATGGGTGACCGGGGGAGAGGTGGTGGGGTGGTCGCGCTCCCGCGAGCTGCTCTCACGCGCCGGCAACCTCTACATCCACGTGATGCTGGGCCTGGGTGTTCACGACGCGACCGCCGGGTTCCGCGCGCACCGTGCCTCCTGGCTGTCGCGCTCGGGGGTCCTGGCGCGGGTCGGTTCCACGGGGTACGGGTTCCAGGTGGAGATGACCTCGGCGAGCGTTCGCTCAGGCGCGGTGGTGGCGGAGGTGCCGATCTCCTTCGACGAGCGGCGCTTCGGCGTCTCCAAGCTCTCCGGTGACATCTTCTGGGAGGAACTGCGACTGGTGACGCGCGAGGGCGTGGCGCGGTGGACGGGCAGATGGGGGGCGGAGCGGTCCCGGACCACCCGAACTGCCCAGCGATGACGGTCCGGTGGTGGGGTCCGCGGGGCGCACCTGCCCTGCGACTCCGGTCCGGCGACGCGAGGCAGCGGTGAAGCGGAACTGCTCCGCCGCTCCGGTCCGGCGACGCGAGTCCGCGGTGAAGCGGAACTGCTCCGCCGCTCCGGTCCGGCGACGCGAATCCGCGGTGGGCGCCCGCGGGAGCTGCAGCGCGGGCAAGTCCCGGTGCGGGCACGTCATGAGTGCCCTGACCTGCCAGGACCGCGATGGTCGAGGACCGCACCCCGGAACGGGGGAGCCGACGCCACCGTGACTCGGTGACGTCGGCTCGCTTGCCTCGTGTGACGGGTGTGGACCCGTCAGCAATGGGTGTTCAGCTCTTGCGGTAGGAGCCCTCGGGACGCAGTCGCCCCTCACGCAGGAGGGTCAGCTGCTCGGTGAGGACCTGGTCGAGCTCCTCGATGGAGCGACGCTCCCGGAGCATGTCCCAGTGCGTGCGCACGGGCTTGGCCGCCTTCGCGTCCTCCTCCTCGGGAACGTCGCCGACGATCTCGGCGACGGATCCGCACTTGCACTCCCAGGTCGCGGGAGGCGTGGCCTCAGTCGCGAAGGGGATCTCGAACTCGTGGCCGTTGGGGCACAGGTACTTGGCCGTGAAGCGGTCGGCGAAGACGACACCCTCCTCGGACTCCATCGACTTGGCGCCGATCTGCATGCCGCGAAGCGCGCGGTCTGCCATGGGTTCCTCCTCAGGATTGGTGACACTGTCCCAAACGTCCAGATTCTAGCGGATATTCCCATCCGTCACCCCTCGTGCCCGCCTCCGGGTGGGCTCTGGCACAATGCGCACGTGGACGTGGACGTGGACGGATTCTGGGACCAGCTGCTGGACCACCTGGGGCGATCACTGGTCGTCGGCCAGGCGGCCGATGACGTGTGGGTGCTCGCAGGTGTCGTCCTCGGCCTGCTCCTCGTGCTGACGCCGCTGTGGCGTCTGACGCGCACGGCGGTGACGGTCGTCCACGAGCTCGGGCATGCCCTGGTGGGAGTCCTGTGCGGACGTCGCTTCACGGGGTTGGTCATCAACCCGGACATGTCCGGCCACACCGTGACCCGCGGGCGCGGCAACGGCCCGGGTCTGGTGGCGACGTCGGCAGCGGGCTATCCCGCGCCCTTCGTCTGTGGAGCGGCCTTGGTCGTGGCCGTCGGGGCGGGACGCACAGGCGTCGTCCTGCTCCTCGCGATCGTGGCACTGCTGGTGGGGCTGCTCAGGTCCCGGTCCGTGTACACCGTGGTGGTGATGCTGGCGCTGCTCGTCGGGACGGTCGCGTTGTGGTGGTGGGGCGCACCGGACCTCGGCGCCGCCGTGGTGACCTCAGCCGGTGTCCTGGTGCTTGCGGGTGCGTGGAGGCAGTTGGTCAACGTCGCCCTCCACGGGGACCGCCGTCAGGACCCCGGCATGCTGGCAGCCATGACGCGGATCCCTGCGGCTCTGTGGATTCTTGCCTTCGCGGTCATCGGTGCTGCGACGACCTGGTGGGCAGTCCGGGCCCTGGTCGACCCGGTGACAGCCGCGATCAGCTGATCGCCCGTCGGGCGAAGGGGTGACCTCCTCGGAACCGGACGCACACCGCAGCCTCCCCATGGGAGGACGGAATTCAGGCTCTTGTGACTCTTCCGTGGGTGGTTGAGCGGGTCTGTGGGGGTGCACGCCGTTCTCTGGTCTATGTTTCTGGCTTGTCTAGAGTCAGTCACGAGACGCGGAGAACGGCGTGCAGGAAACCACCCTATGGCGAGGGCTGCTGGGAGTCGAGAAGACCACCATCATCGAGCGGGTCGAGTACGACGATGACGAGGAGGTCGTGGTCGCGTCAGTGCGCCCGTCGGGCAAGTTGAAGCCTCGGTGTGGCAAGTGCGCGAAGCGTGCTCCCAGGTATGACTGGGGTGAGGGGCCGCGTCGGTGGCGTGGGCTGGATCTGGGCCCTGTCCCGGTGTGGCTGGAAGCCAACGCGCCGCGTGTTCACTGCCCCGAGCATGGGGTGACAGTCGGCCAGGTCCCCTGGGCGCGTCACGGTGCCGGACACACGAGGTTCTTCGACGATCAGGTCGCGTGGTTGGCGACAGTGTCCTCGAAGTCTGCCGTGAGGGAGTTGATGCGCATCGCGTGGCGCACGGTCGGAGCGATCGTTGCCCGCGTGTGGGACGACACCGCCGCCGAGACCGACCTGTTCGCCGGGCTCACGCGCATCGGGATCGATGAGATCAGCTACAAGAAGGGCCACAAGTACCTCACCGTCGTCGTCTGTCACGACACCGGCCGACTCGTGTGGGCAGCGCCTGGGCGGGACAAGAAGACGCTGCGAGCCTTCTTTGACGCCCTGGAGGCCACCGGGGCGGGCAGGTGCGCCCAGGTCACGCATGTCAGTGCGGACGGGGCGGACTGGATCGGCGACGTCGTGGCGGAGAAGTGCCCTCATGCAGTGCGCTGCGCTGACCCGTTCCACGTCGTCAAGTGGGCCACCGACGCCCTGGATGAGGTGCGCCGGCAGGCATGGAACGATGCCCGCAAGGCCGCCCGGGGTGAGCCGCGCCGCAACGTCGGCAGACCTCGCAAAGACGCACCCGCCAGACCCGCCAACGACACAGCCCGCAGGTTGAAGAACTCACGCTACGCGCTGTGGAAGAACCCTGAGGATCTCACCGAGAGGCAGACCGAGAAGCTCGCCTGGATCGCGCAGACCGACCCCAGGTTGCACCGCGCCTACCTCCTCAAAGAAGGACTACGNACGCATGTCAGTGCGGACGGGGCGGACTGGATCGGCGACGTCGTGGCGGAGAAGTGCCCTCATGCAGTGCGCTGCGCTGACCCGTTCCACGTCGTCAAGTGGGCCACCGACGCCCTGGATGAGGTGCGCCGGCAGGCATGGAACGATGCCCGCAAGGCCGCCCGGGGTGAGCCGCGCCGCAACGTCGGCAGACCTCGCAAAGACGCACCCACCAGACCCGCCAGTGACACGGCCCGCAGGTTGAAGAACTCACGCTACGCGCTGTGGAAGAACCCTGAGGATCTCACCGAGAGGCAGACCGCGAAGCTCGCCTGGATCGCGCAGACCGACCCCAGGTTGCACCGCGCCTACCTCCTCAAAGAAGGACTACGGGTCGTCTTCAAGCTGCCCTACGAGCAAGCCATCGACGCACTGGAGCGGTGGATCTCCTGGGCCAGGCGATGTCGTATCCCCGCCTTCGTGAAACTCCAACGCTCGATCGTCAAACACCGCGAGAGGATCCTCGCCGCGATCGAGCACGGACTCTCCAACGGGCGCATCGAGTCCGTCAACACCAAGATCCGACTCATCACCCGCGTCGCGTACGGGTTCCGCTCACCCGACGCACTCATCGCCCTGGCCATGCTCACCCTCGGCGGCCACCGCCCCACCCTCCCCGGCCGACCATGACCCACGGAAGAGTCAGAAGCGCCCAAATTCATCCGTGATCCGATAATGTACATTATGTCAGAATGGCGAGAGGACTCGACTCCCCCGGACCCGTGAGCTGGCCCCATGGCAGGCGGTGTGGTTCCCCTGAGGTGTCGCGGTTCTCCTCCGGCGTCTGCGTGGTTCCCTCAGAGGCAACAGGGCTCACTCAGCGGCGGCAACGTGGTTCTCTGGCGTCGCGTTGCGGGTCCGTTCCACCGCCGACGTGCTCCACACCGTCAGCGCGCTTCACAGCACCGTCGTGTTTCGTGTGCGGTGTCGCGGTTCTCCTCCGGTGCCAGTGTGACCACCTCAGGGACGATGAGCGTCTTCTCCGGAGACGACGTTGGCTCTCAGTCCGACCCCTGCGTCGGCCTGCCCGTGCAGGCACGACGAATGCCCATGGGCGGCGGCTCGGTCCACGGTCCTGGTCCTGTGCGCTTCAGCCACGTCGTCGGGACGCCGACACTCATGTCCATCCTTGCCGTTCCTCCCCGGACGTTCATCCGCTGAGCGCGAAGAGCTGTCCTTCGATGAGTGGTGGCGCGTGGAGTTCGCTGTCATCGGCTTCTTCGGGTGTGCCGTTCCCCCAGCGCTGTGACGGGTCTCCCGTGGCGGGCGGACCCGTCATCCGCAAGCGCTGCACGGGACTCCCACTGGATGTGGGCGCACTTCTCCCATTGGCGACGGAAGCAGGTCTCCGGCCGAGCCCGTGCGCACTTCTCCTCTCGGTCGCAGAGGCAGGTCCCGGATCGGCAGCAGGCGCACCGGTCCCTCTGTCGCCGGGCGGCCCTACAAGGTTGCCCGCGGGCGGTCCCGTCCCGTTGTCGTCCCTCGGTACATCCGGCGCGGCGTTGCCCGATCCCGTGTCCGTGGCCCCGTCGGTGTCCCCGGGCGGGCCCTCGGCCGTGCCCGGGTGCCGGAGTGCGTCCTGGTCGAAGGAGAGATGGAGGCTGGTCTGGGCAGGGTGCCACCGGCGATGGGGGTCGACGCTGGTGGGTGGCCTCACCCAGGGAGTGCCGTCACGCATGCGGATGTCCCAGCCGAGTTGGTCGAGGTTTCGGTGGTGGTGCCAGCAGAGGGTCACGCCGTTGTCGGTGTGGGTGGGGCCGCCGTGGCGCCACTCGTGGACGTGGTGGATCTCGCACCAGGTGGCGGGCACTTCGCATCCGGGGATGATGCAACCACCATCCCTGGTGGCGATGGCGCGACGCTGGTGGGTGGTGAAGATCCTCTGGGGTGCACCCAGCTCCACGACGCGCCCCTGGGGACCGAGGACGATTCGCTGGACGGCGCCGACACAGCCGGTGTGCTGGGCGACGGAGACGTCGACGTCACTGTTGGCCTCGTGGTGGCTGCCCTGGAGGAAGGCAATGCCCCCGGGGTGGTCGAGTTGGTCGAGGGTGGTGGTGACGACGAGCGTCGGAGCGGCACCTCCCATGAGTGGCATGGTGGGCATGCCGGCGGCCTGGGTGAGGATCCCAGCCAGGGCGTCGTGACGCTTTTGTCGGGGACTCCGGGGGTCCGGCCTCGTCCCGCCCCCGGGGAGCTGTCGACTGTCCGTGCCCACCCCACTTCCCTCGGACGTTCCACTGCCGGTGGCGGTCCCGGCGGGAGAGGCGGTGCCGGTTCGGGGATTGAGGTAGGCATCCAGGAGACGTTCCAGCTGTGCTGCGGCATCGGGGAGGAGTTCACCCTCGATGCGCCTGGTGCCGTCCCTGGGTGGATGGATGGTGAGGAAGCGTCTGGCCTCCTGACGGCCCCGTACCTCGCGTGCGTCGACCTGTCCGCTCACGGAGCTGGCCTCCAGTGTGAGGACCCGGTTCCAGGAGCGGGCCAGACGCGTCAGCTGGGTCAGGGGCACTCCCCTCGCCTGGGTGTGGGAGCGTCGGGCCTCTCTGAGGACATCGGGAGCCAGCTGTCCGAAGACGGACTCGTGTGCGGTGATCACGTCAGCACCCAGAGCGGCGACCAGGAGCACGCACTCCGCTTGCCTGACCCTCGCCGGTGGGACACCGAGTTCCACTGTGGGGGTGAGCGCAGTGGTGATCACATCGGTGGTCTCGGGGGAGATGAGGCCAGCGCGCAGCGCGAGGCGCAGGAGGGGAAAGGGAGTCACCACTCCCCCGGCGCCGGGACCATCCCCGTCGTGCTGGATCCCGGTCTCCTCCCCGTTGCGGGATCCGGGGGTGGGAGGCGTGGTGTGCTGCAGCGGTTCGGCCCGGCGGATGCGCTCACGCACCTGCCGGGTGGAGGTGCCGGTGACCTGGGCAATCATGTCCTCGGGTTTGGTGAAGCCCTCCCGGGTGCACAGGTCCTGTCCGGTGGCCGTCCGGGATCGTTGGGCCACCACCCCGGCAGCGAACATGCGGCCCGCGTCCACCAATCGCCCGACCTCCTCCAGGACGCGCAGGTCCGCCAGGAGGGCATCGTCATCCAGGACGGCCAGGCGGTCCCCGTCGGCCAGGTGCCGCAGCCACTCCAGGGCGGCGGTGGCAACCTCCGCAACCGGAGTTCCCGGGTCGGCAGTGCTGCCCACCCCTGGGGCGTGGTCCCTGAGCACCTCCGGGCACGCAGCCCCCCTCCGGCCACCCACCGGGGTGACCGCGAGAGTCGGGTGATCCAGGTCCGCTTCCATGGCCCAAGTCTCCCCACCCCCATGTGCATCTGGAGTCGAACAGGCGTTCGAACTGTGGAGAACCGTCCGAAATGTGACAGAGATCACTTTATCCCTTCGGGGTGCACGCCCCATGCCACGGGAGGCGGACGGACTCCCCCACTCACCGCGCCCCCGACATCGCACTGCCCCAGACTGGGACGATGGACCAAGGCGTGCACTTCCTGACCCTGGCCACTCCCGATCTCGATGCCGCCCGGAGGTTCTACCGTGACGGCCTCGGATGGGTACCACTGCACGACGAGCCCGGGGAGATCCTCTTCTTCCAGGTCGCGCCCGGGCTCGTCCTGGGGTTCTTCGATGCCGCGAAGTTCGACCAGGACCTGGGGGCTGAGGGTTCCCGACCAGCGGCTGCGGCGGACCGAGGCGCTTCCGGCCTGACACTGTCCCACAACGTGGCCCACCGTGAGGACGTGGTCACGACCCTCGCCGCCCTTGAGGCCGCCGGCGGCACCATCCTGAAGTCGGCCCGGGAGGGAGACTTCGGAGGTGTCTTCCACGGCCACGCCGCGGACACCAACGGGATCGTCTGGGAGATCGCGCACAACCCCGCATGGCGCGTCGACGAGGACGGGACCGTCTCCTTCGGGTGATCGCCCCACCCGGGCCAGTCCGACCCGGGCGAGTGCCACCCGGGCCAGTCCGACCGGGCCTGCTCCTCCTCCGGGGGCGGGTCGCGCCACTCCCCCGCCAGGCCCGTACCGTGCGAACTCGTCGAGCCGTTCCACCTCAGCGCTTGGCCGCACCCGGCGCGCACGTCGGTGTCGGATCCCCGCCCGCGCTGCCCGGTCCACCTATCAGCGGCAGGTGTTGGCGTCGCGCTGGTCGGAAGCCCGCCCGCGTTGCTCGGCCGCTCCCACCCGCCCACCGGCTACCCTCGAAGACATGAGACTCGGAGTGGATTTCGGGACCACGCGGACCACCGTCGCACAGGTGGACCGCGGCAACTACCCGGTCGTCGCCTTCGACGATGACAACGGCGATGTGCAGGAGTACATCCCCTCCGTCGCCGCCCTGGACGGTGACCGCCTCGTGTACGGTTTCCGGGCCCTTCACCTGGCCCTGGAGGGCGCCCCCCACCTGCGTTCCTTCAAGCGGCTCCTGGCAGATCCCGAGGTCACCCCGGCCACCACCGTTCGTCTGGGCAACCGTGACATCGGGGTCCTGAGGATGATCACCGGATTCCTGGCACATGTCGCCCAGTCCGTCCGCACCGGTTCCTCCGTCTCAGAGGTCCCCGCCCAGGAACCCCTCGAGGCAGTCATCGGTATCCCGGCGCACGCCTACTCCGCACAGCGTTTCCTCACCCTTGAGGCCTTCCGTGACGCCGGCTTCGAGGTCCTGGCCATGGTGAACGAGCCCTCCGCTGCGGGATTCGAGTACACGCACCGTCACGGTGCCACGATCAACACACGTCGTCGCCGTGTCCTGGTCTACGACCTGGGAGGGGGCACCTTCGACGTCTCCCTGGTGTCGGTGGACGGGACCAGCCACGAGGTCCTCGGTTCCCGTGGCAACAACCTCCTGGGTGGTGACGACTTCGACGAGGTCCTCGCGCGTCTGGCCGCCGCACAGGCCCGCACCTCCCCCGCCGATCTCGGCGAGGTCGCCCGGCAGAGCCTGGTCGACTCCGCACGCTCGGCCAAGGAGTCACTGAACCCGCGCAGTCACTGGCTCACCCTGGAGGTGGCGGGCGAACCGGTGACGGTGGACGTGGCCCACTACTACGAGGCCGTGGAGCCCCTGATCGCCTCGACCGTGACCACCATGGAGCCCCTGACCCAGCGCCTGGACGACGGCACGCACGGGCTCGCTGCGGACGTCGCGGGACTCTACGTGGTGGGGGGTGGGTCCGAGCTGCCGGCGATCACCCGTCAGCTGCGCCTGCGCTTCGGGCGTCGCGTCCACCGCTCCCCCCACTCCGCGGCCTCCACGGCCATCGGTCTGGCGATCGCGGCGGACCCGGACGCGGGCTACACCCTGCGCGACCAGCTCTCGCGTGGGGTCGGGGTGTTCCGTGAGCGGGAGTCCGGCGCGGTCGTCTCCTTCGACACCCTCCTCTCCCCCGAACTGCGTGTGTCCACCTCGCAGGCCGTGAGCGTCTCACGTACGTACCGCGCCGCCCACAACATCGGGTGGTTCCGCTTCGTGGAGTACACGACCACCGACGACGAGGGCGTCCCGCGCGGCGACGTCCTGCCGTACGGGGAGATCGCCTTCCCCTTCGACCCGTTGCTGCAGGGTCTCGGCAGCTCGGTCCCCCTGGCGGACGTGGAGGTGCGCCGTACCGAGGACGGTCCCATGGTCCGCGAACGCTACACGGTTGACCCCCACGGCATCGTGGAGGTCTCCATCACCGACCTCGGGACGGGGTACTCGCTCACCCGTTCCCTGGGAGAGCTCCAGGACTGAGGACCTCAGCCGAGTTCGAACCCCTCCAGACCCTGGACGTCCACGTCCTCGACGTCGACGCGGGAGACGTGGGACCACTTGGTGCCGGTGCGCATCCAGTCCAGCATGGACTCCACCCGGTGACCGAGGCCCTCCAGGTGGGCCGTGACGTCCCCGTCCGACTCATTGCGCACCCACCCGGCCAGGTCGAGTTCGTCCGCCTTCCGCAGGGCGCCGAAGCGGTAACCGACGCCCTGGACGTCGCCGTGCACGCGCACGTCCACGGCCCTCTTGTCATGTGGTCCGGCCATCGTTCCCCCTCCATCGCGGTCTCATGTCCGTGTCCACCAGCGTAAACGCACGTGACCCGGCTCGCGCGGCCAGGATGTGCTTCAGGAGGCGCTGCGCCTGCGGCGGCGGCGTTCCGCCAGCTCGTCCACGGGCTCCCCGTCGGTGTGTTCGACGGGCAGCTCCGCCAGGGAACCCTCGACCTCACGCCAGACGCGTCCCACGGCGATGCCGAACACTCCCTGCCCGCCCTGGAGCAGGTCGATGACCTCGTCGGTGGAGGTGCACTCGTAGACCGAGGCGCCGTCGCTCATCAGCGTGATCGAGGCCAGGTCGTCGATACCACGGTCCTGGAGCTGGGCAACCGCGGTGCGGACCTGCTGCAGGGAGACGCCTGCGTCGAGCAGCTTCTTGACGACCTTGAGGACCAGGATGTCCCGGAAGGAGTACAGGCGTTGGGAACCGGAGCCACGAGCGGCACGCACGGAGGGCTGGAGGAGTCCGGTGCGCGCCCAGTAGTCGAGCTGACGGTAGGTGATCCCGGCAGCACTGCAGGCCACCGGCCCGCGGTAACCGCTCTCGTCCTCGTCGATCCCCTCGAGGGGGTCGCCGAAGAGCATGCCCTGCCGCGGTTCGAGGGCGGCATCCACAGGTCGGGCGCTCACAGGTGCTCCTTCGACGAGGCCGGGACTTCCTTGACTGCACCCACGCTAGGCAGTGGCGGGTCGCGGGTCAACGACACGCACGGCGAGTCTCAATCTGAACTTCAACGTGAGGGTTGTCGCGAGGTCCCGTTGAGCTGCGCCAACGACACGCGCAGCATCTCCCGGTGCAGGTCGGCGACCAACTCACCCAGCTCGGTGGCGCGGGAGGTGGCGCGCTCCAGGTCCCCCGCCCGCTGACGGGAGCGTTGGGAGGAGACGGTCTGGTCGATGAGGTCGGCGTTGCGCTCCGCACCCGAACGCACCGGGCGCAGGTTGCGTGCATCGAGGCCCTCCTGCTCCAGTGTCAGGAGCAGCTGGACCACCTGCACGCACCTCGAGGGGAAGTACCCCGCGAGGTCGGGCGTGATCAGACCGAAACGGGCGTAGCGCTCCAGCGTGCCCAGATCGGTCCCCGTGAGGTCCGCCAGGTCCCTGGCCGGCAGGGAGGGCCGGTTCGGGGGGACCACCACGTGCCCCTCCGATGTCACCACCCGCGCAGTCGGTGCGACGTCGACGTCGTGGCCGGCATCCAGCGCGCGCAGCTGGTCACCGATGATCTTCAGGGGCGCGTAGGAGTCGCGCTGCTGGATGAGGACGAAACGGATCCGTTCGATGTCCGCCCTGGAGTACTTGCGGTACCCGGACCCGCTGCGTGTGGGTGAGACCAGCCCCTGTTCCTCCAGGAAGCGGATCTTGGAGACGGTGATGGCGGGGAACTCCCCCACCAGTGCCTCCACGACCTGCCCGATCGACATCACCGGGTCGCGCGGCACGCCCCGTGGCCAGGGCTCCGGTGCGGACTGCTCGTGACGAGCGCGTACCGCGGAACTCATGCCGTGCGCGGGGAGGGCTGGTACGTCAGGCGGTACTTGCCGATCTGCACCTCGTCGCCAGCGTGGAGCTCCGCCTGGTCCACGCGCTCACGGTTGACGTAGGTGCCGTTGAGGGATCCGGAGTCGCGGACCAGGAAACCGCCCTGGTGGGCGATGAACTGGCAGTGGCGACGTGACACGGTGACGTCGTCGAGGAAGATGTCCGACTTCGGGGAGCGACCCGCATTGGTCACCTCGGGGTCGAGCAGGAAGCGGGCACCAGAGTTGGGGCCGCGCTGGACGATGAGCAGTGCCGAGCCGACCGGCAGCGCATCCACCGCGTCACGGTCGCGCGCGGACAGGGGCATGGGGACCGATGCGTCGACCTCGTCGGGGACAGGCACCCCCAGGATCGATGTCGCCGTGGGATCGATGTCCTTCTGAGGTTCCATTCGTCCCTCCCCAGGGTGTCGTGTGTTCGGAAGTGTCAAGACGTGACCAGTGTAGTGACTCGGGGCGACGGGGGTGCCACGAAACTGCCTCCCGTGTCACTCGACGGTCGCGAAGCGCGGCGACGAGGGCGTCACCACCGCGTCGATGACCACGTCCTCGCTCGGCTCGACGGCGACCTGCGCGCCGAGCAGACGCATCTGGGAGGCGGAGCCTCCCGCGATCTCGAGCGCCGGGGCGATGGTCGTGGAGTCCCCGATCACCTGCCAGGTGTACGGGGAGGTGATCGTCGTCCCGTCCACCACCACGGACCCGGTGTCGGAGGAGAACCAGGTCTGTGCGGTCAGTCTCACCCCGTTGAGGGAGACCGCCTCCGCGCCGGCATTGCGCAGCTCGCCCAGGGTCATGATGAACTGCGTCGCCGACAGCTTGCCCAGGGGATCGCGCACCGTCACCACCACTCCCTCGCCGTGGACGGCGACGGTCCCGGCGTTGATCCGTGACTGGACGAGGGCGTCCGCCGCAGCCTTCTCGGCCGCCTCGCGTTGGGATGCGGAGTCCTGGAGCTCGTTGAGCTGGGCGTTGAGGTCGCTGCGCTCCGAGCGGAGGTCGTCGGCCCGTGTCGTCAGCTCGTCCAGGAGCAGCACCAGGTCCTGCTCCCCCATGGTCTCGAGCGGATCCTCCTGCTGGGCACGCACCTGGGTCACCAGGGCGACGCCCAGCATCAGGCAGATGACCAGGAGCAGGGCATGGAGGGGGCGCGGCACCGCGAAGATCGCCTGCCAGGCGCGTCTCGGCAGGGAGGGCCGTTCCCGTGTCGGGGTCTCGTCGTCCATGCCGGTCACGCCTTGAAGATCAGTCGGCGGATCGAGGCGGTGTTGGAGAAGATCCGGATCCCGAGGACCACCACGACGGCGGTGGTCATGGCCGAACCGACGCCCAGCTGGGCCCCGAGGAACACCAACAGGCAGGCCACCACCACGTTCCAGAAGAAGGACATGATGAAGACTCGGTCCGAGAAGACGCCCTCCAGCCAGGCGCGGGCCGCCCCGAAGAGGGCGTCGAGGCCGGCGACCACGGCGACGGGGAGGAAGGGCTGGAGCCACACCGGGACGGTGGGGTCCACGAGGAAACCGATGACGACTCCTGCGATGAGTCCGAGGACTGCGATCACGTCAGCCTCCTGAGCTGTTCTGGTCGACGGGGAAGGAGTAGGTGGTCTTGGCCGGGTCGAGGGCCTCGAGGTGCAGGGACTTCGCGGACGAGGTGGACATCCGGATGCCGGAGACCGACTGGAGTGCCGAGAGGTAGTCCCCCGTCGAGCCTCTCACGAGGCCCACGGAGAGCGCATCAGCATCCCCGATGGCCTCGATCCTGTAGGGGGACTGGACGGCGGTGACATTGACCAGGATCGTGGAACCCGCGGTCCGCACGAAGGTCCCGGGTCCGATGCGGTGACCGTTGACGGAGATGGCCTCCGCGCCGGATCCCCACAGGGAGTTCAGGACCAGTCGGATGTCCTGGTCCCGGACCATCCCGGTGTTGCTGCGACCGTCCAGGGCGGTGCCACGTGCGTCCTGCAACGTCACGGTCAGCCCCGGACCCGTCACGGCCGTCACCGATGTGAGCAGGTCGGTGCCGGGGTCGTCGGTGCCACCTGACTGACCGGGCGTGCCCGAGAGCTCCTTGACCTTCCGGGAGGTCTCGGCGACCTCTCCCTCCAGTCTGGTGACGGTGGCCTGCTGGGCCTGGGCCTGCTTGAGGAGGATCGCGCTGGTGTTCTCCGGGGCGGGGGTGCGCAGGGTGCGCACCGCCACCGTCGAGCCGATGCCGAGCACGACGGCCAGGACCAGGAGCAGGACCTTCGCCCAGGGGCCCGAGCCCTGTCCGTGTGGGTCCGTGGACTCGTAGGCGTGGTATCCGGCGTCGAGGGGGTTGCGGAGGAGATGGTTGAGCAGGGACATGGACGCCGCCGGGTCACCGGGGGTGGGCAGGCGTCCGTCGCCCGCCCTCGTGCCCCCGTCCCGGGTGGGTACGTACCCCTCGCCCGCCCTCGTGCCCCCCTCCCGTGCGCCTGCGTGCTCCTCGCCCGCGTCGCCCCGGGACGCAGCGGTGTCCGGTGCCCGGGGATCCTCGGGCGGCGCGGTGCCGTCGGCGCCCGGGTGACCGCTCCCCGCCCGCTCCCCGGGGCGCGTCACGTCCACGCCTCCTGCACGCGCAGGGCGCGACCGAGGTCGTCGAGGTGCTCGAGCATGAGGCGTCGCAGTGCTCCCGGCGCCGACGCGTTCTCCTGCAGCCAGGACTCGGCCCGTTCCCACAGCCTGGTCGACCGTTCGGGTACGTCGATGTCGGCGTGCCCGGGGAACGCTCCACGCACGAAACGGATCCCCATGCCGATCGAGTGGGTGGTCCAGAAGCCCAGCACCTCCTCGAAGAAGGCTCCGTCGAGCTCCGTTCCCTCCCAGGAGGAGTGGGTCAGTCCCCACAGGGTCGCGGAGAGTGCTTCGTTGGACAGCGCGCCCGAGAGGACCCGCTCCCAGGCGGCGGCCCTCGATGCAGCGTCGGGGAGGGCAGCGACCGAGCGGGCGTGCCAGGTCCGTGCCTCACCCGTCGCGGCCCCCTGCAGCCAGGAGTCCAGACGGTCGCGGTCCGCCCGGCCCACGGAGGCGAGGGCTGTGCGTGCCGACCAGGCGAGTTCGGGACCGACCTCCACTCCCGGGAGGGCGGCACCGGCGATCCGCTCCAGGACCTCGACGTCCGCAGGCGCCGGGTCGGGGGCACCGGTGGCGGTCAGCACCAGGAAGCGGGCCCAGGCACGAGCCCGGTCGGCCGGGAGCAGTGTGCTCCCGATCTGCTCCCGGGCGGTCGCCCCGGACGCCCCGCGGAGTCCGCCACGCCGCGATCCCCGGGTGTAGGTGTCCAGCGCGGCACCGGCCATCGCCAGGAGTCGCTCGGCCACGGCATCCGCGGTCTCCGACGCTGCCTGGGCCAGGACGGAGCGGACCAGGTCAGCAGGCCGGACCAGTCCGTCCCGCACCCCGTTCCAGAGGCTGGCCCACACCACCGCACGTGTCAACGGGTCCGGACAGGTCCCGATCGAGGCCAGTGCCGTCGCCGTGGAGCGTTCGTCCAGACGGGCGACCGCATAGGTGAGGTCCTCGTCATTGACCACCACCAGGTCGAGGTCGTCGAGCGCACCCGCCCGCGCGAGCACACCCTCCGTGTCGACGGGGGTCGAGCGGGCCTCGGTCCGCACGGGGAAACGGTGGGTGCGCTCCAGGGTCCGGTCGCGCAGCGCCCAGGTGGAGACCACGAGGCTGTGCGGGCGGAGCACGTCCTGGGCACCGACGGCCGGGGTCTGGACGAGGTCGAGGGACTCCACCACGCCCCCTTCACCTGCCCGCAGCCGGGCCTCGAGCACGGAGGGTCCGGTGGTGTGGAGCCAGGAGCGGTCCCAGGCGGAGAGGTCCAGCCCGGAGGAGCCCTCCAGCGCCGCCAGGAGGTCGGCCAGGGTCGCCGAGGAGAAGGCATGGTCGCGGAAGTAGCTGCGCGCCCCCGCGAAGAAGGCCTCCTCCCCCACCCAGGCGACCAATTGCTTGAGGACGGCCGCCCCCTTGGCGTACGTGATCCCGTCGAAGTTGTTCCTCGCAGCGTCCAGGTCGGGCACGTCCGCGGCGATGGGATGGGTCGTGGGGTACTGGTCCTGCTCGTAGGCCCATGCCTTGCGGCCCACCGCGAAGGCCGCCCACTCCCCCGTGTAGGGGGTGGCGGTCGCCGCCGCGAGGGTGCCCTGGTGGTCGGCCAAGGACTCCTTGAGCCACAGGTCCCCCCACCAGGCGGGGGTGACCAGGTCCCCGAACCACATGTGGCACATCTCGTGGAGGATCGTGTTGGCCCGCCCCTGGCGCTGGGCGAAGGTCGGGACGTCACGCGAGAGGTAGTGCTCGTTGAAGGTCACGCAGCCGGGGTTCTCCATGGCCCCGAGGTTGTACTCCGGGACGAACACCTGGTCGTACGTCCCCCAGGGGTAGGTGGTGCCGTAGCGGTGGTGGTAGAAGTCCAGGCCGGCCCGGGTGACGGCGAGGACGTCCTCGGAGTCCATGTGGGGGGCCAGGGCACGTCGGCACATGAGGCGCAGGGGCACCTCGACCGTGCGCCCGTCGGACCCCGGGCCGGTCGCGCCGCCCCGCCAGGTCCCGCCGTCGACGACGGCCCACTCCCCCGCCACCACTGCGGTGATGTAGCTGGACAGGGGCGGGGTGGGTGCGAAGTGGTGGGTGCGCACCGCCGGCCCGCCGTCTGAGGGGCTGTCTGTCGCCGGGTGCCCCTCCCCCGGACCTTCCCCCGCTCGGTCGGGGGTGGACGAGGGCGACTGCGCGGGAACCGCCGGGTCGGGGGTGGACGAGGGCGACTGCGCGGGAACCGCCGGGTCGGGGGTGGACGAGGGCGACTGCGCGGGAACCGCCGGATGCGTGAGCGCGGCGTCCACCGGATGCAGCTTCGCGGCGTCCGCCGTGCGGGTGGTGCCGGCACCGCTGGTCGGGAGGGGGGACCGGGACCCGGTGAGCTCCTCCCCGTTGGAGGCGACGACCCACCCCTCGGGGGCGGTGACGTGGAACGTCCAGCGCGCCTTGAGGTCGGGTTGGTCGAAGCAGGGCCACGCGCGCCGGGCGTCGGCGGGCTCGAACTGGGTGTAGAGGTAGGTACGCGAGTCCTCCGGGTCGACGTAGCGGTGGAGGCCCTCGCCCGTGCGTGAGTACTCACACCGTGCCCGGACCTCGAGCTCCACGGGACGCCCGACGGGGAGGTCCCGCAGCCACAGGCGCGCTCCGTCGTGCTCGACGCGCCGGGGCACCCCGTCGACGAGCAGCTCCTCAACCCTCCCGATGACGTCGAGGAAGGTCTCGGCCCCCGACACCGTGAGCGTGAGGACGCTGGTCACGGGGAAGGTGGGGGAACCCGTGTCACCGGCCGCGGACAGGTCGAGGCGCACGTCGACGGATTGCAGGTCGACCAGTGCCGAGCGCGCGGCGGCATCCGTGCGGGTGAGGGAGTACATGTCCCGATTCTATGAGGTCGTGCGCCGGGCGCCTCCCGGACCACCCCGTGACGCACACGGGTGAGGTTCCACGCTCCCGCGCGGCGCGCGGCTACAGTGTCCGCCATGACCTCGGTTGCCGACATCCGTCCCCACGTCACGCCCATGCCGTTCTCGCGCGCACTGGAGGATGTGGAAGTGCTCGAGTGGGTTACCGCGGGGACCGCAGCGGCGGCCGCGCAGTCGACACCCGTCAGCGGTGTGACCGTCTCGAACCGCGACCTGGCACAGGGATGGATCTTCGTGGCCGTCCCCGGCCTCACCCAGCACGGGATCCGCTTCGCCCCCGCAGCAGCCGGGGCCGGGGCCGTCGCGGTTCTCACGGATCCCGAGGGGGCGCGTCTGTCCCGGGAGCTGCAGGTGGACCTGCCGCTGGCCGTGGTCGCGGATCCGCGCGCGGCCGCACCACTGGTGGCGGCCACGGTCTACGGTCATCCCGCCGAGCACCTGACGACCATGGCCGTGACGGGGACGAACGGCAAGACCACGACCACGTACCTCATGCGCGCGGCCCTGTGGGCCGCGCATCCCCGCCCGGCCATGTGCAACTCCGTCGAACTGGTGGTCGGCGACGTGCACGTGGCCGCCGAGCGCACCACCGCAGAGGCCCCCGTGATCGAGAGGGTCCTCGCCCTGGCGCAGCAGGAAGGGCTGGGGGCCGCCGTGGTGGAGACCTCCGCCCATGCACTGAGCCTCAACCGGGTCGACGGCATCGTCTTCGACGTCGCGGCATTCACCAACCTGCAGCACGACCACCTCGACTACTACGGCGACATGGAGCACTACTTCGAGGCGAAGAGGATCCTCTTCACCCCGGCGCACTGCCGCCAGGGTGTGGTCTGCGTCGACGACGAGTGGGGACGTCGACTGGCCACGGAGGCCGAGGTCCCCGTGGTGACCGTCTCCGCCCTGACCGACACGCCTGCGGACTGGAGCGTCCGCGACGTCCACCGGGAAGGTGACTCCGCCCGCACCACCTTCACCCTGGTGGACCCGGACGGGGTCGGCCACGAGGTGCGCTGCCCACTCCTCGGCGAGGTGAACGTCCAGAACTGCGCCCTCGCCGTGGTGAGCGCCGTCCGTCTGGGCCTGGACGTCGATGACGTCATCCCTGCGGTGGAGGCCTGCGAGCCGGTCCCGGGGCGCATGGTGGAGGTCAATCCCGTCCACCCGGGCCAACCCCTGGTGGTCGTCGACTACGCCTACACCCCCGAGGCCCTCGAATGGTCCCTGGGGACGGCCAGGGGGCTGGTCGGCGGGCGCGTGTGCGTGGTCTTCGGTTCCGAGGGGGATCGCGACGCCTCGAAACGGGAGGACGTGGGCTCCGTCGCCGCACGCTGCGCCGACACCCTCTGGGTGACGGATGAGAGTCCTCGGGACGAGGACCCCCAGGCGATCCGGGACCAGCTCCTGACGGGCATCCGGCGGGTCCGGCCGGGAATGGAGCACGTCACCGAGGTGACCACCTGCCGACGCGACGCGGTGCGCAGGGCGATCCTCGACGCGGGACCGGAGGACGTCGTCATGGTGACGGGCAAGGGGGCCGAGCCCTACCAGATCATCCAGGGCATCGAACACGCCTACAACGACGTGCCCGTCGCCCGTGAGGTGCTCGCGCAGGACCCCCGCGTGCACGCCGTCTGACGGCAGGTCACGACCCTCCTTCCGCGTGACACTGGGCACCCCGGGGTCAACGGTCGGGCACCGGTGGCGACCGCGCCCGTAGGATTGGGCCGTGACTGACGACGAGACGACGAACCTCCTGCACGGAGACGGCACGCCCACCGGGGCGGATACCGGGACCATCCCCGGGGCGGACCCGCGGAGCGAGACGCTGGAGGGCCCCGAGGCGGAGGCCCGCGCACGCACCATGCGGGCCGGGTTGGATGCCTACGAGCTCGACGAGGAGGACCTCGCCCTCCTCGAGGGCGGTGAGGTGGAGGCCGTCGGTCCGACCGCACCCGCCGGCCTGCCCGTCCTCGCAGTGGTCGGTCGCCCCAATGTCGGGAAGTCGACGTTGGTCAACAGGATCCTCGGTCGGCGCGAGGCCGTCGTGCAGGACACCCCCGGTGTCACCCGCGACCGGGTCTCCTACCCTGCGGAGTGGGCCGGGCGCGACTTCACCCTGGTCGACACCGGTGGGTGGGAGGTCGACGTGCGCGGCCTCGACCGCTCCGTCGCGGACCAGGCCGAGGTGGCGGTGGAGATGGCCGACGCCGTCCTGCTGGTCGTCGATGCCAATGTCGGGGTGACCGCCACCGATGAGCGGATCGTGGAGATGCTGCGGCGCTCCGGTCGCCCGGTGGTGCTCGCCGCGAACAAGGTCGACTCCCGCGTCCAGGAGGCCGACGCCACCTACCTGTGGGCACTCGGACTCGGTGAGCCCCACCCGGTCTCCGCCCTCCACGGCCGCGGGACCGGGGACCTGCTCGACGCGGTCCTCGAGGTGCTCCCGGAGCACTCCCGGGTGGCCCGCCCCCGCCCGGCCGGCGGACCCCGACGGGTCGCACTGGTGGGCCGACCCAATGTCGGGAAGTCCTCCCTGCTCAACGCCCTGGCGGGCTCCGAGCGCGTGGTCGTCAACGAGTTGGCGGGCACGACCCGCGACCCGGTCGACGAGCTCGTGGAGCTCGACGGGAAGGAGTGGTGGTTCGTCGACACCGCCGGGGTCCGGCGCAAGATGCACCGCACCACGGGCGCCGACTACTACGCCTCGATCCGCACCCAGGCCGCCATCGAGAAGGCCGAGGTGGCCCTCGTGCTCCTCGACGCCTCGGAGGCGATGACCGAGCAGGACGTCCGTGTCGTCCAGCAGGTGGTGGACGCGGGCCGCGCACTGGTCATCGTCAACAACAAGTGGGACCTCGTCGACGAGGAACGCCAGTCGGAGCTGCGCGCCGAGCAGGAGCGGGACCTGGTGCAGGTCCAGTGGGCGCCGCGCATCAACCTCTCCGCACTCACCGCCTGGCACACGAACCGCATCACGCGCGCCCTGGAGACCGCCCTGGAGGGGTGGGGCACCCGCATCCCCACGGGGAAGCTCAACGCGTTCCTCGGCCAGCTCGTCGCCGCCCACCCGCACCCCCTGCGCGGCGGGAAGCAACCGCGGATCCTCTTCGCCACCCAGGTGTCCACCAGGCCACCGCGCTTCGTGCTCTTCACGACGGGGTTCCTGGACCCCGCCTACCGCCGCTTCATCGAGCGACGCCTGCGCGAGGACTTCGGGTTCGTGGGCTCCCCCATCCAGCTCTCGGTGCGTGTGCGGGAGCGCCGCCGCCGCTGAGGCGACAGCGGCCCGCGCGCCGACACCACCCGGGTCCCGTCGCGGACCCGCCTCAGAGCTTGAGGGCCTGGATCCCGTGGACGCCCAGCTCCACCCCGATGACGAGGATCAGGAAGCCCATCACACGGGTCATGGCACCGGTGCCCGTGGGTCCCATGCGGTCCACCAGCGGGGTGCCCCACCGCAGCGTGACACCGATGAGGACACTGATCACCAGGATGCCCAGGACGATCCCGGCGCGTGCCTCGGCTCCCGGGTGGCGTGCGGCCAGGGCGATGACCACACCGATCGCGCCGGGGCCGGCGATGAGTGGCAGTGCCATCGGCGAGAAGGAGATGTCGGGCTTGGAGCGGGCGTGCTGCTGTTCGGGGGAGTTCATCTGTTCGCTCGGGACGAGCATCCGGAAGCCGGCGTGCCCCACGACGATCGCGCCGGCGATCTGCAGTGACGCCAGGGAGACCCCCAGCGCGTTGAGCAGGAGCATCCCCAGCAGGGCGAAGACCACGAGGACCGCCGCGACGTCGACGGCGGTGCGCCAGGCCTGGCGACGCACGCGCCCGGGTTCCTGACCGGCGGTGAGCGCGGCGAAGGTGGCCACGGCACCCAGGGGATTCGTGATGGGCAGCAGGGCGGCGAAGGTCGCGGTGAGCACGGCGAGCAGTCCGCTCATGCCCGCTCCCCGGGACCGCTGGGACGGGCTCCGCGACTGGTGCCGGTGGTCGTGCGTGGGGCCATGGGTTCCTCCCGAGGTGTCGGGGACTGCTCCCCTCCATCATGCCCCAGGCGGGCCGTCAGTCCAGGGCAGGGTTGCGACGCGTCGCCCTCGTGCGCGCCACGACGCGGCGGACGAGGAACACGCCGACCGCCAGACCGGCCGCCGCCAGGACCAGGGTGGAGAGGACCGCACTCCACTCCTCCAGCACGGGTCGGATGGCGGGGCCGAAGGCGTACCCCAGTCCGATCCAGAGGGCGTTCCAGACCCCGGAGCCCAGCACCGTCCAGAGGCTGAAGACCGGCAACGGCATGCGCTCGATGCCCGCGGGGATCGAGATGAAGGACCTCACCAGCGGGACACAACGTCCCACCAGCACAGCGGTCCCACCCCAGCGCGCGAAGAAGCGCTCGGCCCGGTCGAAGTCCTCGTGCTCCAGCAACGGGAGGCGACCCACGAGGCGACGGGTCCTCACCGGTCCCAGTGCAGCCCCCACCGCGTACCAGATCCAGGCGCCCACCAGGGCCGCGAGGGTGGCGGCGAGCCAGGCCCCCACGGGGCTCATCCGCCCCTCCCAGGCGAGGAACCCGGCAGCGGGGAGCACCGCCTCCGAGGGGATGGGAGGGATGAACGTCTCGGCCAGGAGCGCTGCCCCCACGCCGACCTCACCGAGGGTGTCCATCAGGGAGAGCACCCAGCCGATGAAGCCGTCGTAGCCGGAGGTGGCGTCAGTGGCGGTGGCCAGGGGCAGTGCGGCCGCGAGGGCGGGACTCGGCATGGGCGGGGTCCTCCGGGGGTCGACGAGGGCGGGGCGGTGTGCCGTCGGCATCGAGCCTGCAGGAGACGGCGTCGGCCCGCAACCCGAGTCCGGCCCGCGGGGGCGAGTCATCCACCACAGTGGGCCCGGCGGGGAGCGGCCGACCTACGGGGCCGGGGCGGGCTCAGAGCCACTCGTGCCAGTGGCGGATGTAGAGGCCCTTCGCCACTGGGTGACCAGGCAGTAGGCGAGGACGATGCCCACCAGCCACGGGTAGAAGGCACCCGGAGGGGCCACGAAACTGAAGGCCGTCGCAGTCACCGGGACGAGGGGCAGCACCAGTGCGACCACGATCGCCGCAGCACTCGCCCACATCACGGGCGGAGCGGCCCGGGACTGCAGGAACGGGATCCTCTCGGTGCGGATCATGTGCACGACCATGACCTGCGTGCAGATCCCGACCAGGAACCACCCGGTCTGGAAGAGGTGTTGGGAGGAGACGTCCGTCGCCCCCGAGGCCGTCGTCCCGGTGGCGCCGAAGACGAACCACATGACGAGGAAGGCGACGATGTCGAAGACGGTGGAGAGAGGACCCATGACGACCATGAAGCGGGTGATGTGGCCGTCGGTCCAGCGGCGTGGCCGCGCGAGGAAGGAGGAGTCCATGCGGTCCCAGGGCAGGGAGGTCTGGCTGATGTCGTAGAGCATGTTCTGGACGAGCAGCTGGACGGCGAGCATCGGCAGGAAGGGGATGAACACGGAGGCGACCAGCACCGAGAACACATTGCCGAAGTTCGAGGCGACGGTGATCTTCAGGTACTTCTGGATGTTGCCGAAGGTGCGGCGACCCTCCGTGATGCCGTCGTGGAGGACCCGCAGGTCCTGCTCCAGCAGGATGATGTCGGCCGTGTCCTTGGCGATCTCGACGCCGTCCGTGACGGAGATCCCGACATCGGCGCGTCGCAGGGCCGGGGCGTCGTTGATGCCGTCGCCCATGTGACCGACGACGTGTCCGCGGGACTGCAGGGCTCCCACGACGCGGGCCTTCTGCAGCGGGCTCATCTCGGCGAAGACCAGGACGTCCTCGACGCGCGCCGCGAGTGCTGCGTCCTCCAGTGCGTCGACCTCACGTCCCGTCATGGAGCGGGCGGCCTGTGGCGTGTCCTTCCACATGCCCAGGGAATCCACCACGTGGGCGCAGACCAGGTGGGAGTCACCCGAGATCACCTTCACGTCGACATCCGCCGCGTGCAGGGCCTCGACGGCCGCGCCGGCGGACTCCTTGGGCGGGTCCAGGAAGGCGAGGAGTCCGATGAGGGTCATGCCGGTCTCGTCGGCGGGGGGTGTAGTCCCAGTCGTCCTTGACGTAGCGGGAGCGCGCCACGTCCCCGGGCACGATGCGCGTGGCCACGGCCAGGACACGCATTCCCGGGGAGTTCAGGCGGTCGGTGGTCGCCGTGGCGCGTGCGAGGGCGTCCTGGTCGAGGTCCTGGATGCGTCCCCCCACCAGGACCCGGGTGCAGACCTGGATGACCTCGGGCACGGCGCCCTTGGTGACCAGGAGGTCCTCCCCGTCGGCCAGGCGCAGTTCCTCCGGGCCGACGTCCCGGACCTCGCCGGGGCCCGCCAACTGGTCGATGGCGGGCACCCGGTCCAGCACGACGGAGAGGCGGCGGCGTTCGAAGTCGAAGGGGATCTCGTCCACGACCCGGTAGGTGGGCAGCGCCGGGCGGTCCCCCTGGTCGACGGCGGCGATGACGGCGTCGTCGAGGGTGTTGCGCACGCCCGTGGAATGCATGGAGTTGAGGTAGCCCGCGACCAGCGCCAGCCGGCTGGGCCGGGCATCGATGTCGAGGTGGCGCTGCAGGACGATGCGGTCCTCGGTGAGCGTCCCGGTCTTGTCGGTGCACAGCACGTCCATGGAGCCCAGGTCCTGGATGACGTCGGGGACCTTGACGATGACCTTGCGTCCGGCCATGAAACTGGTCCCCCGGGCCAGGTTCGCGGAGATGATCGTCGGGAGCATCGAGGGTGTCAGCCCCACCGCGATGGCGACGGCGAAGAGCAGGGCCTGCAGCCAGTCGCCGGTGTGCCACCAGTTGAGGGTGAAGACGACCGGGGCCATGACGAGCATGATCCGGATGAGCAGCATCGTCACCCGGCGTATCGCGAGGTCGTAGGCGGGGTGGGTCTGCACCGTCTCCACCGCGTGCGCCATGGCGCCGAAGTACGTCTGCCGTCCGGAGGAGACCACCACCCCCAGGCCCGATCCGGAGAGTACGGAGGTCCCCATGAAGCACACGTTGCGCGCGTGGAGGAGGTCGTCGTCCGCGGTGTCGAGGGCGTGTGCGGTCTTGTCCTGGGGTCGTGACTCCCCCGTCAGGGACGACTGGGACAGCGTGAGGTCCTTCGCCCGGATGACCCGCAGGTCTGCGGGGACCAGGTCGCCGGCCTTGAGCTCGATGACGTCCCCGGGGACCACCTGGGAGACGGGGACCTCGGAGGTCGCACCCTGTCTCACCACCGTCGTCGTGGAGACGACCATGGCCTGCAGGGCGTGCGCCGCGCGCGTGGCCTTGTACTCCTGGGAGGTGTTGAGGACGACGGAGATCGCCACCATGACCGTGATCGTGACGGCCCCGATGTGGTCCTGGGTGGCCGCCATGATGAGGGCCAGCACGATGAGCAGCAGGACGAAGGGATTGCGGAATGAGGACAGAGCCGTGCGCGCGAGGCTGGGTGGGCGCGGGACTCCTGGACGACGTTCGGGCCGTGCGCGGTGTGGGAGGCCTCGACCTCGGCCGCGGTGAGGCCGCCCTCGCGTGAGTGGAGGCCGGCGAGGACGACCTCCGGTTCCTGGCGGCTCGCCGTGGCCAGCGCCGTGTCGGTGCGCTGGCGTGTGGGTGCCGCACCCGGGATGCTCTGCATGACTCCATGGTGCGCGCATGTCCGACGCAGGTCCAGCACCTGTGGGCGACCTCGTGCGGTCCTCCGGGTCTGCGCGTGCGGGAGCCCGTGGCGGAACATACGCTGGCCCCACCAATGGGGGCCGTGGTCGCCCGCGGTCGCCCGTGAGCCGCCCACGGAAGGAAGTCAGCATGTCATCCCACCAGGTCGGACCGGATCTGACCGGCCAGCGTGTCCTCATCGTCGGAGGTGCACGCGACATCGGCCTCGCCCTCGCCCGTGCGGTCGCCGCAGCGGGGGCCACTGCGGTCATCGGCGCACGGGACGCCGGACGGGCCGCCGGGGCCGCGGCCGACGTGCCGGGTGCGGAGTGGGTCCGGGTGGACGTCACCGACGAGGCGGGCGTCGTGGAGGCCCTGGAGCAGGTCCGTCCCCTCGACCACATCGTGGTCACGGCCTCGGCCCACCACAACGTGCCGGTCGTCGACCTCGACCACGACCTCACGGTCGCCGCCTTCGAGGCCAAGGTCATCGGCCCCATGCTGCTGGCCAAGCACGCGGCCTCCGTGCTGCCACCCACCGGCTCCATCGTGCTGTTCTCCGGCGTCGCCGCCTGGAACCCCGCCCCCGGCTACGCGGTCATGGGCATCACGAACGGCGCCGTGGCCTTCGCCGCGACGCACCTCGCCCGCGAGCTCGCCCCGATCCGCGTCAATGCCGTCTCCCCGGGGATCATCGACTCCGGCAGCTGGGACACGATGGGTGAGGAGACCAAGCGCGACTTCCTCCGGGGTGCGGCACAGCAGACCCTCGTCGGGCGTGTCGGGGAGAACGAGGACATCGCCTCCGCGGTGCTGTGGCTGCTCGGGGCCGGTTTCGTCAGCGGGGAGACCATCCACGTCGAGGGAGGGGCGCGGCACGCATGAGCGCGAACCACTACGCACTGGAGGGGAAGGTCGTCATCGTCACGGGTGCCGGGTCGGGCATGGGTCGTGCGATCGCCCGGGGCTTCCTCGACAACGGGGCCCACGTGGTCGTGGCCGGACGGCACGCGGAGCCGCTGCGCTCCACCATCGAGGGGTACGGGCCTGACCGGGCCCTCGCCGTGGCCGCGGACGTCTCGGACCCGGAGGCCGTCGCGTCGTTGGTCGCGGCCACCGTGGACGCCTTCGGCGCACTCGACGTGGTCGTGAGCAACGCCGCCCTCTACGCCTCGGGGGAGCTCGTGGACCTGCCGGAGGAGAGGTGGCGCGCACTCTTCGACGTCAACGTCGGTGGGCTGCGCAACCTCGTGGTGGCTGCGTCGCCGCACCTGGTCGCCTCGCGCGGGAACGTCGTGGCAGTGTCCTCCGTCTCCGGGGAGTACGGCGACTGGGGGCAGGCCGCGTACAACGCCACCAAGCACGCGATCAACGGTCTCGTGCGCTCGCTCGCCCTCGACTACGGAGGGAGGGGCGTCCGCTTCAACGCGGTCGCGCCGGCCTTCACGATCACGGACATGACGGCGGGGGTGTGGGAGGGCGGGAAGGACCTGTCCGCCTTCACGAACCGCATCGCCCTGGGGCGCCCGGGGGCACCGGAGGACGTGGTCGGTCCCGTGCTGTTCCTCGCCAGTGCCGACGCCGGGTACGTGACCGGATCCGTGCTGACGGTGGACGGGGGCACGAGCGCCTCCTCGGGGCAGCCGCACCTGTAGCCGTACCCGTGTTCGCACCTGCCGGGCCCCGCACCCGCTCGCGCTCCCGGGGGCACCGGGCCCGTCCCAGGGGGCGCCGGGCCCGTCCCCGGGGGTTCCGGGCCCCGCTGGTACGCCGTCGCCCGCGCGTAGACTGCGGGCAGTCCAGCGTTCGAGCATCCGCACGGAGGCCTGCACATGACACGAGGCACGGACGGCACGTGGAGTGAACCCGCCCTGGCACCCCTGGACCCGGCACTGACCGTCCCCGCACTGCTGCGTCGACGTGCCCGGGAGTTCCCCGAGGACGTGCTCGTGGAGCGGCGCAGCGGAACCGGGTCCTGGGAGCCCATGACCGCACCGGAGGTGGCCCGGGACGTCGACACCGTGGCCAGTGGGCTCATCGCCCTGGGCGTCGGGGTCGGTGACGGGGTCGCCGTCCTGGGATCGACCAGCTACGAGTGGATGCTGCTGGACCTGGCCGTCCAGGCCGTCCGGGGGGTCGTCGTGCCCATCTACCAGACGGACTCCCTGTCACAGGTCCGGCACATCCTCACCGACGCCGACGTGTCCGTGGTCATCACGGACACCGCTGAGCAGGCGGAGCTGGTGCGCTCCGCGCACGGGCCCACGCTCCGTCACCTCCTCTGCCTGGAGCGGGGTGGGTTGGAGGACCTGCGAGCCGCGGCCGGGCGTGCCCCCCGGGGCGAGTCGGAGCGGAGACGCGCGTCGGCGGGGGCGGATGACCTGGCGTCCATCGTGTACACGTCGGGCACCACCGGGGAGCCCAAGGGAGTGGAGCTCACCCAGGCGAATTTCGTGGAGATGACACGCGGGGTGAGGCACATCCTCCCCGAGATCCTCGACAGCCCCGACACCCGCGTGCTGATGTTCCTGCCCTTGGCCCACGTCTTCGCGCGTTTCGTCGTCCACACGCTCATCGCCGGACGGGGGTCGGTGGGATTCTCCCCCGACACCCGCAGCCTGCTGTCCGACATCTCCTCCTTCCGCCCCACGGGCATGCTCGTGGTGCCCCGCGTGCTGGAGAAGGTCTACAACGCGGCCGCTGCGAAGGCCGGGGGCGGGGTGCGTGGCAAGGTCTTCTCCTGGTCGGCGCGCCAGGCGCGACGTGTCGCCGAGGCCGGTCCCGGGTCCGAGGGCGTCGGTCCGGGTGCGCGCGGGGCACTGGCAGTGGCGGACCGGCTGGTGCTCTCCCAGGTGCGCGCGGCCCTGGGCAACCAGTTGCGGTACGTCATCAGCGGAGGGGCTCCCCTGTCCCAGGACCTGGCAGACTTCTTCGGTGGCGTGGGGATCACCATCATCCAGGGGTACGGACTCACGGAGACCACCGGGCCCGCCACGGGACAGCGCATCGGCGACAACGACCCCTCGAACGTGGGCCGCCCGCTTCCGGGCACGTCCCTGCGGATCGAGACCGACGGGGAGATCCTCCTGCGGGGCCCCTCGCTGTTCAGGGGTTACCACAACCTGCCCGGGGCGACCGAGGAAGCACTCCGGGGCGGGTGGTTCCACACCGGTGACCTCGGCACGGCCGATGAGGAGGGGCACCTGGGCATCACCGGACGCAAGAAGGAACTCCTCGTGACGGCGAGCGGGAAGAACGTCTCACCGGAGGTGCTGGAGGACGCCCTGGCCTCCCACCCCCTCATCGGGCATGTCATCGTGGTCGGCGACGCGCGCCCCTACGTCGGGGCACTGGTGACCCTGGACCCGGAGATGCTCCCCGTGTGGTTGCGGAAGAAGGGACTGGAGCCCACCGACCCCGCCCACGCCGCGCAGATGCCGGAGGTGCGTGCCTCCCTGGACCGCGCCATCGCCCGTGCCGACCAACGGGTGTCCCGGGCGGAGTCGATCCGGCGCTACCGGATCGTCGACGCCGAGTTCTCGGTGGAGAACGGGTACCTCACCCCTTCCCTGAAGGTGCGCCGCCACAAGGTGCTCCAGGACCTCGCCGACGAGGTCGACGCGCTCTACGAGGAGGGCGAGCGGGACAAGGAGGCCGGCAGGCTCGGGTGAGGGTGACCGTGGCGGCTGCGGGATCACGGTCCGGACCGACGCGCCGTGCGTGCGGCCGCCCTCGTGCACACCCCCACCGTCACCGCCGCAGCCCACGACCACGCCGTGCGGGGAGCTCCGCCCTCCCCCGCCCCTGCCCACACGTGGGGATGGAGGCGTCGGGGGATGCCTGCCTACCATGGCAGTGCGCCCCTGTTCCGGGGTGCCCGCCACCGTCAGGACCGAGGTCGTCCATGAGCACAGAGACACGCACACCCCGCTCCCGCGGAGGCCACCGGCGGCACCTGCCCGCCGCGGTCGCCCTCGTCGGTGGGACCTCCCCGACCGCCGACCCCGCTGTCGAGGCGCCGGGAGAGCGGCCCTCCGACGGCGTGCGGGCGCGGGACGGGCTCCGCAGCACGCTCGGTGTGCTCGGGGAGGGGACACGATGACACCCGCACCCCCGTCCCCGGACGGGGACCACCGCTTCACCTCCACCGGGCACCTCCCCGAGGACACCCGCGTCGAGGAGGTCCTCCAGCGGTGCCACGACGAGGTCGCCGGTGTCGAGGAGGGACACCTCTCCCCCGTCTACCCGACGCTCACGAGGGCGGACCCGCGCTGTTTCGGCCTCGCGCTGGCACGGGCCGACGGACAGGTGCACGAGATGGGTGACTCGCGTGTCCCCTTCCCGATCATGAGTGTCGCCAAGCCCTTCGTCTTCGCGTTGGCCTGCCAGGAGCACGGCACCACACCCGTGCGCGACCTCGTGGGTGTGGACGCCACCGGCCTGCCCTTCAACTCGGCGAGCGCCGTGGAACGCTCGCCGGGAGGACGGACGAACCCCATGGTGAACGCTGGTGCCATCGCGACGACGAGCCTGACACCCGGTGCCGACCTGGAGTCGCGCTGGGAGCACCTGCGCGCGGGCCTGTCACGGTTCGCCGGGCGTGAACTCCTCCCGGACGCCGAGACCCTGGAGACCTCGCGCCGGACGAACACCCAGAACAGGGCCCTCGCCCTGCTGCTCGCCGGTGCCGGGGCGATCCGGGGGGATGCCATGGAGGCCACCGAGCTCTACACGCGCCAGAGTGCCCTGGAGGTCACCGCGGTGGACCTGGCCCACATGGGCGCCTGCCTGGCTGCGGGGGGCGTCAACCCGTGGACGGGGGAACGTGTGGTCGGTGAGGAGGCCGCGCGGGTTGCCCTGGCCGTCATGACGGTGGCCGGGATGTATGAGTCCTCCGGGTCGTGGCTCGTCGACGTCGGGCTGCCCGGGAAGAGCGGGATCGGCGGCGGGATCGTCACCGTCTCCCCCGGGAAGGGCGCACTGGGGAGCTACTCCCCGCTCCTGGACGCCCACGGGAACAGCGTGCGCGGGACCCTGGCGGCGCAGTGGCTGTCCGAGAAGTTGGGCCTGGACATCCTCGCGTCGGCCGCAGCAGCGTCGGGGGCGGTGTCGGCGGTGGGCAGTTCGGCACCCGCCGACGGGGGCGGGCACGGAGCCCTGCCCGACCGGGACCCGACCGGCTCGGCGCCCGCGTCCTGACGGGAGCGGCCGCGTCCTGACCCCGGCTCGCGCACGGATGGTCCGGGTGGCAGGCTGCCTCCGTGAGCATCGAGTCCCCCCTCCCCGGCGACCCCCGTCGGCCCCACGGTCCCCTCGACCCCGGAGACGCCTTCGTGGTCGCCCCCGACGGGGAGAGGTTCTGGGGTCGCTACGGGGCCGCGGGACTGCTCGCACACGACCCCTCCCGCGGGGTCCTCATGCAGCACCGCGTCGGGTGGAGCCACCACGGAGGGACCTGGGCGCTGCCCGGCGGGGCACTCCACCGCGGTGAGTCCGCCCGGGAGGGCGCACTCCGTGAGGCCCACGAAGAGGCGGGAGTCCCGCAGGACGCTGTGCGTCCCCTCTTCCTCAGCGTCGCCGACCGCGGCGTGTGGAGCTACTCGACCCTCGTCGCCCGGGTGACCAGACCCTTCGAACCGGCGATCTCCGACGCCGAGAGCCTGGCGCTGGCGTGGGTCCCCGTGGACCGGGTGCGCGACCTGCCCCTGCACCCGGGGTTCGCCGCGTCCTGGCCCGGGCTGAGCGCCCTCCTGGACCTGGCGCCCGCCCTCGTGGTCGATGTCCGCGCAGGAGGTGCCGGGGCCCGCCGTGCCGCCGGGCAACTGGCCGGGGAAGGGATGGAGGGGGCGCTCTTCGGTGTCCCTGTCGACCGTGTGTTCCCGGAGGTCGTGGAGGTGGACGTGGAGGGAGCATCTCAGGGGAGGGCACAGGCGTTGCGGGACCAGGGGCGGCCGACCGTCCTCGCCTCCGGGCTGCCCGGGGTGGGGTGCGCCGGACCGCTCGGGAACTCGCAGGAGGGTCGTGGAAGCGGGGAGCACCCACCAGGAGTGTCCTAGACTCTGTGAGCGGAGACCCACTGTTCCCGCGACCACATGGGAGTGACGACATGACAGATTCCGCCCTCGACGCCTCGGTGGACAAGCTCCGCGCGGACGGCGCCGCCCCCTCGGTGGTTGCGGCCTTCATCGACCGCTACCAACGACTGGACAGCGGTGAGACGGGCTACGTCCACGAGGCCGACCTGGAACCGCTCACCGATCCGCCGGTGCTGGCCGACCAGGCGCTGGACGAGGCCGCGACACGAGCCCTGGCCCAGACGGCCGTCATCAGGCTCAACGGTGGTCTGGGGACGTCCATGGGGCTGGCGGGGCCGAAGTGCCTGATCCCCGTGCGCGACGGTCTGAGCTTCCTGGACATCGTGGTGCGTCAGGTGCTGGCACTGCGGGAGGCGCACGGCGTGGAGCTGCCCCTGCTCCTGATGAACAGCTACAACACCTCGGAGGCCTCCCTGGAGGCCCTCGGGGCCTATCCCGACCTCCCCGTGGGTGACCTGCCCCTGGAGTTCGTGCAGAGCCGGGAGCCCAAGCTCCTGGCGGACACGCACATGCCGGCGACCTGGCCCGCCAACCCCGACCTGGAGTGGTGCCCGCCGGGCCACGGGGACTTCTACCCCTCCCTCTACGCCTCGGGGCTGGTGGGGAAGCTCCTGGCGGAAGGGTTCCGCTACCTGTTCGTCGCGAACATCGACAACCTCGGGGCCGTCCCGGACCCGCGTCTGGCCGGCTGGTTCGCGGCCACCGGTGCCCCCTACGCAGCGGAGGTCACCGAGCGCACGGACATGGACCGCAAGGGTGGCCACCTCGCCCACCGCATCGCGGACGGACGCCTCGTGCTGCGCGACACCGCCCAGGTCAGTCCCGACGAGATGGATTCCTTCATCGACATCCACCGCCATCCCTGGGCCCACACGAACAACATCTGGCTGGACCTGGCCCAGGTCGAACGGGTGCTGGAGGGCAACGAGGGCACGCTCTCGCTGCCGCTGATCATCAATCGGAAGACCCTGGACCCCGCCGACGGCGACTCCCCCGCCGTCGTCCAGCTGGAGGGTGCCATCGGGGCGGCCGTGGAGATCTTCGACGGCGCCGAGGCCATCGGGGTCCCGCGCAGCCGGTTCCTGCCGGTGAAGTCCACCGCGGACCTGCTGGTGCTGCGCAGTGACATCTACGAGTTCACCGAGGATGCGCGACTGGTGGGACGCGAGATCAGCCCCGTGGTCCGGCTGGACCCCGACTTCTACAAGCTCATCGACGACTTCGAGGCCCGTTTCCCCGCCGGCCCTCCCTCCCTGGAGGAGGCGGACTCGCTGAGGGTGGAGGGGGACTTCACCTTCGGACGTGGTGTCGTGGTGCGTGGCGACGTCGAGCTGGTCTCGGACACGCCGGAGCGGATCGCGGATGGGACCGTGCTCTGAGCCGACCGGGGGCCTGCGGGCGCAGTGGCGCTCGCAGGCCCCCGGCGGGCCGTGCTCGGGTGGGCCCCGTCGGGCCCCGTCCGGCGGGGCTCAGTCGCCCTCGTCCACCCGGCGCAGGGGCAGCGTGGCGCAGCGGAAGCCGCCGGGGAACTTCGTGACCTCCGAGAAGTCGAGGGCCACCGGCTCCACGTCGTGCGCGCGCAGTGCCTCGGCGAGTCGGTGGGCGCGCCGGTCGATGATGATCCGGTCGGGTGCGAGGGCGACCGTGTTGACCATGAGGTCACGTGCCTCCTCGTCGGTGGCCTCGATGAGCTCGAAGCGCTCGGCCAGGAGGCTGCGCGAGTAGGGCGTGAGGGACGCGGAGTGGATGTACCCGAGTCCCGGGCCCACCATCGTGAACTTCGTGTCGAGGTGCACCACTCCCCTGCGGGAGAACTCGATCGGGAGCACCTCCCGCTCGATGCCGACGCGCGCGAAGGCCTCGCGCAGGGCGGTGACACCGGCCAGGTTGGTGGCCTCCCCCAGTCCGACGAGCACCACGTCATCGGTGACCATCACGTCGCCACCCTCGATGTACCCGCCGCCGAGGCGCTCCACCCGGGACAGCTCGGGGAGGAGTGCGTCCAGCGCGCGCTGCTCCTTGCGGCGGATCGGGTCGCGTGAGCGCGAGAGGAAGAGCGTCCCGTCCACTGCGAAGGCGAGGTCACGCGGGTAGAGCTGGATGTCGACGTCGGGAAGGGAGTGGAGGGTGTGGACCTGTACCCCCGAGTCGAGGATCGTCTGGACGAACGCCTCGTGCTGGCGTCGGGCGATGTCGTGGTCGGGCACCTGGACCCTGTTGTTGCTCACGTACCGCAGGCTGGCGAGGTCGGGGTACCTCACGGAACCCCAGATCAGGTTCCACCAGGTGAACGGCTTGTACGGCCCCACCACCACCTCCCGGAGAGGGGCGATGTCGCTCGGGTTCGAGATCTGGACGAGAGGTGTCTTGTTATTGGCCATATGGCCAAGTTAAGGCAGGTCGCCGGTGCCGTCAAGGGCAGGGCGCACCGTCGGGCCGATCCTGACCGCTAGGCTTGCGATCATGCCGAAGATCGTCGACCATGCGGAGCGTCGTCGGGAGATCGTGGACGCCTGCCTGCGCGTGGTGTCACGTGCGGGGCTCGCCGGGGCCACGACCCGGGAGATCGCGAACGAGGCGGGCGTCTCGCACGGGATCATCGCCCACTACTTCACGGGCAAGGACGAGATCCTGCGAGCCGCCCTCCAGCGGTCCTACGAACTGCTCGCCGAACGCATCGGCGTCGACCTCGCAGGACTCTCGGGTGTGGAGGCGCTGCGACGCGCGGTCCACGAGGCCCTCCCCGTCGACGAGGAGGACCGGACCGGTGAACAGATCGAGCTCGCCTTCTGGGGGTACGCACTGGGTGACGCCCGGGTGGCGGAGGAACGCCGTCTCTCCTACGAGGAGACCCGCGGGGTGCTCGAGTCGCTGGTGCGGGATGCGCAGGCGGAGCAGGGGACGCATGTCGCCGATCCGGCGGTGGTCGTGGACACGCTGATCGCCCTGATCGACGGCCTGGGCGTGCAGGTGGCCCTCTACCCCGACCACATGACGGCGGAGCGGATGCGGGCCGTCCTCGATGCGACGCTGGTCTCCTTCGGATTCGGGGGTCCCGCAGGCGACTGACCGCCCGGCCAGTGGACGGAGGGGTGACGGGCGCGGGAATGCCTTTTATATTGGCCATCTGGCCAACGGAAGCGCCCGGTGGTCGACCCGCTGTGAGGAGTGACATGACGAATGGACGCGTGACGACGGAGGAGGCCACGACCGGGACCCGGAGCGGGACGTCGACCGCCGGAGCGGGCTACTTCCCCGCACTCTTCGCCGCGAGCACGACACTGTGGGCCCTCCTGCTCGGACCGGTCCTGACGACGATCCCGGCGCAGGTGGACCGGCTCGCCCCCGACGACAAGGTCCTCGCACTGGCCCTGGTGACAGGGATCGGGGGCTGGTGGGCATCGTCACCAACCCCGTGATCGGTCATCTCAGTGACACCACCCGGAGCCGCCTGGGGCGACGCCGCCCGTGGCTCCTGGCCGGTGTCCCCGTGGTCCTGGCCCTCTCCGTGGCCGCTGGGAGCGCCGACTCCGTCCCCGCACTGACCCTGTGGTGGAGCCTCCTCCAGGTGGGCGTGAACATGATGATGGCGCCACTGGCGGCGACCGTGCCGGACCTCGTCCCCGAGGGCAGGAGGGGTCGGGCCACGGCATGCCTGGGAATCGCGGGTGCCTGCGCACCCGTGCTCGGGACGGCCGTCCAGGCGGTGCTCACCTCCCCCGCGCTCACGTATCCGGCCCTCGCCGCCCTCATCGCCGTGTCACAGGCCGTCTTCGTGTCGACCCTGCGTGGTGACGACGTGCAGCCCCGCCCTCGTCCCCGGGTCCTCCCCCGTGCCACCGGCAGGGGATCCCGTGCCCTCCTCCCCCACGACCGCGACTTCTGGATCGTGTGGGTGCACCGATTGCTCTTCGCGCTGGGGCAGAACGCGGCGCTGGCCTACCTCTTCTACTACCTCCAGGACGTCATCGACTACGAGGGACTGAACCCCGGCAGGACCACGGACGACGGCGTCCTGCTGCTCACCGCGGTCTACGCGCCCTGCGTCATGGCGGCCGCGGTGGTCGTGGGCGCGCTGTCGGACCGCACCCGTCGCTTCAGGGTCTACATCATCGGTGCCACGCTGCTGTTCGGCACGGGTGCCGTGCTGGGTGCGGTGACGGGGAGCTGGGGCGGGGTCCTGGCGCTCGCCGCCCTCACCGGCATCGGCTACGGCGCCTACGAGGAGGTGAGCATGGCCATGGCGATCCACCTCCTCCCCGACGACGAGCGACGGGGGCGGGACCTGAGCATCATCAACGTGGCCACGCTGCTGGCGATCGGTCTGGGGCCCTTCGTCGCCGCGGCGGGGATCGCCCTGTCCGGGTACGCCGCGGTCTTCCTCGGCTCGGGTGTCCTCGTCCTCGTCGGGGGGATGATGGTCACCCTGGTGCGGGGCGCGCGCTGAGGTCCTCGTCCCCGGTGGTCGCCCAACCGGCTGGCCACCCACCTGCCCCACCCGCACACAGAAATGGCCCGAACCCACAATCCGTGGGCTCGGGCCATTCCGATGTCCTGCGACACCACATGGTCGGGCTGGCGGGATTTGAACCCACGACCCCTTGACCCCCAGGTGCCGGAATCGACGACTCTACCGCCCCTGACCTGGGGTTTTCTGTTTCAGCCGCTTGCTCTGGGCATCTCGTTTTGCAGCGTTTGCAGGCTGTTGGTCACTTGATTGGTCCACTTCGGTTGTCTGCGTCACGCCGACGTCGGCGCACTCTCAACTTGCTGCCTTTCGGATGTTGCAGATCAGGTGCGCGAGGACCGAGTTGCTGCGAGTGTGGTCCCCACCCCTCGACAGGGGAACGACGTGGTCCAAGCTCGCGCTCATGGCATCGGGGTGTAGCACTTGTGGATCGACCTTCCCTCCACAGATGCCGCAAGTCCAAGCGTCTCGTTCGTACACCTCCGCTGGATCAAACCGCTCGATGGTGGCTTCTGAACGGGCCCGTCGCTCGTGCTTTGCCGAATTGCTGCTAACTCGGCGGCGACGATCCATCTCCGCTCGGTAGCGCGGCGAGTGCATCGGCTCGGGGTAGGCCGGTGCGTCAACGGGGACGGCGGCGTAGCACTCCCAGAAGAAGTAGTCCGCACCGTCGGGCTGTAGATCCGTGATCCGCTCGCGGCGCCATTGACACAGGACGCCGTTGATGTCGAAGGTGTGGCTGAATAGCTGACCCTCAAGGCGTCCGCCTCCTGGACCGTGCGGTCCGATCACCAGGGATGAGTAGTAGCCATCATCAGTCGCCCCTGCTACGAACATGTCACCGCTCTCGGCAACGGCTACAACGATGCGCGAGGTGAAGTAGCCGTCGGGCATGTCCTGGACGAGGTACTGGGTCAAGATGCCGTAGCGCTCGACCACATCACCTGGATGCGGCCCGTACCCTTCCCACTCGATAGGCAATTCAAGCGAGCGTGCATCCGGGAGGGTGCGGAAGACACGAGGGCCGCTGGTGCGTGGATTCGGTCGCGGCCCGGTGGCTTCGACCGCCGCCGCCACTCGTTCGGCGTTGATGCTCGCGCTTCCCCGACCGTAGCGGCGACGCAGGAGGTTGTTGCACCGTCCGGAGCACACATGTCGGTCTCGTTGCACCCAGTGGGCGCTCGCCGGCACCGGCTTGCCACAGATGACGCAGGGCTCTCCGCCCTTGGCTCGGCCATCTGGATGTTTCAGTGCCTCATCCATGACGCGGAAGTGAGCGTCTTGATCTGCCATGAGATTCTGTCTTTGCGTCGGTGATGACGGGTCGAGGCGCGTCTACTGCGCGAATCTGAAGTCCCGATAGGTGCTTCTCACGTTGAAGCGGCGTCCTTGCTTCCTGCGTTCCAGGAAGCCCGTGATCGTCTCGATATCGTTGGGCCGCATCTTCAGCTCACGGCACTTGGCTCGAACTTGCTCAACGGTGATGGGGGCCCATCGTTCCGGGCAGTTCATCATGTCCGCCTTGAGCTTGTCTTCTTCGTTCCACTTAAGACCCGAGTCGTATCCAGCTGCCCAAGCGGCGATGTGCTCCAAGATCTCCCCGACGCCGTTCGGCAACGGCTCGGCCGCTTCCACGGGTGCCGGCTGAGGTGCGGGCTGCACGGTCTGACCGGGCAGAAGTCGCACTGGGTTCGCGTCCTCGATCCACGTCGCAGTCTCGGCCCGCCCCCACTCGATGACGACAAGCGCATCTGCGTCGGCGCCCCAAAGATCGTTGAGGTGCTTCCGGTCCGGCCAGGCATAGAGCACACGGTGATTCGCGAGCGAGCCCGTAAACAAGCCGCGCCAGGTGAGGTGTGTGACTCCTGGACGGGCAGCAACGCGCCTGAGGATGTCGCTGTCGAACTGCTTCTGCGGCGTTACGACAACGATGGAACCGCCACGCTGTTCCAGAAGCCACTGGACGGCGCGGGCGTTTTGAGACTCACGCGAGTCTTGCTCGCCCAGTTGCGACACTGCAACCGGGAAGGGGTACTCCGTCGATGACATGCGGCCGCTCCTTGCTCAGTCCGTGAGCGGAAACTTTCGCTCACCACGGGGTTATCACTTCGACAGGTACTTTCGGACGCGCTTCTGCCAGTCGGTCAGGCGTGTCAGTTCGCGTTCGAGGTCTGCGGGTTCCGGTGCGACGTAGTTGGTCTCGGCGGACTTGTCATGGCGTCTTCCCCAGAGTGACGTAGCGCCATAGCCGTCCTGCACGTCTTGGTTGTCCGCGTCGGTGATCTCTGCCAGCAGGCGGAACTTCATCATCCGTACTTGTGAGCTTCCGCGGTCGAACACTTGGTTCATGACCTCGGTCGTGACGCTGCGTTCCCATGTCTCGGAGAGGTACCCCGCCCATGTCGCCACGCGTTCTTCCCACTGGTCTTGAACGAGCCCCGAGCGCTCCTTCTTGAGCCTCGCGAGTTCGCTGGTGAGGTGGGTGACGCGTGAGCCGAAGTCTTTTGCTTTCCAGGGGAAGCTCTCGATGCAGATGCCGGGCTCGGCCCCGCGCCGCTCCACAGCGCGCTCAGTGAGAGCAACGCCTTCTCGCTCTGCTGCCGCGGCAAGATCGCCGGTGAACGCGACATCGTGAGTGAATACAACGACCTGCCGGTCTTGAGCGAGTTGCGCCAGTCGCTCGGCGACTTTGTCTCGTCGAACGTGGTCCAGCGACGTGACTGGGTCATCAAAGATGAGTGCGGACTTCGACTGATCGAAGACTGCCTCGGTGAAGAACCCGGCAAGTCCGAGAGCGGTCTGCTCGCCCTCACTGAGCACGGTGTGCGCAGCCACGCTCTTGGCGGCCCCGAGCAGGCCAGGCTTTTGGTTCAACTGTCCTTTACGTCCGCCAAGATCCTGCAATGTCACCTTCTGAAGTCGCAGGCGTTCGGTTTCTCGGGTGAAGCGATCCAGGATGCGATCGGTGGCGTACTCGCGAGTCAGCGCCGAGGCCTTCTGGGTGATGCTGTTGGTGTCCGCAGCGGTGCGTGCCACCTTCAACGCGCTCAACTGGCGCAAGCGCTGGACCTCGGCTTTGACCTTGTCTGCCGCCTCCGAGAGTCGGACACGTGCTTGCAACTCGGCCTTTTCGGTTCTCAGGTCGGTCACCGCAGTTTGGAACTGCGTCACGTCTGTAGCAGAGGCGCGTTCCTGGAGCTGCGAAGCAAGCGCGGCTAGCTTGCTGGGGGTATCCATTGCGGCGAGTGCCGTCGGAGCGGGGTCTTCACTGGTCAAGTGCTGCACGACGGCATCGCGTTGATCCTCAAGCTTGGTGAGCAGCGCCGTGGCTGTGCCACCGAGCTGAGCGTCGTGCGCCTCCAAGGCAGTGAGAGCGGCGGTCCGGGCAGGTGTCGCGAAGTCCAGCGTTCGCAGCTCGCTGAGAGTCGCGGCGAAGTTCTGCTCGGCGGTAAGGGCGTCGCGTTCGGTGGTGTCGGTCATGTACTGGTCAAAGCGGCGAAGGCGAGTCTTGGCTTCATCGTCGAGCACCTGCTGGCACAGGACGCAGACCGCCCCTTCCCCTGTGACGGGGAATTGGTGGGCGTGATACGCCTCGGCGACTGAGTAGTTACGTGCTGCGCTCCACAGCAGGCGCCAGGTCTCCGAACCCACCCCTGGCAGTGGCTCATCATCGAACGAGGAGGCGGCCGCGATCGATGCTGCCGCCCGCGCATTAGCAGCTATGGATCGAAGTTCGTGGCGCGCATCTGTCTTCTCCGCTCCCAAGGCTTCGAGCAAGCGGGCCAGATCGTCGCCCAGGGTCTTGACTTGGTTCGCGAGCGTCGTGAGTCGAGACCGTTCCTTCTGCGGGTCTGTCGCCGCGAGCCTCGCCTGCTCCTGCAGCACGTCGGCCAGTCGCTCGTTGGTACCTGCCGCCAGGGTGGTCGCGGCTTCGATCTGCGTCTCGGTGGTAGCGGCGGTCAGGGTAGCCAGGAAGGCTCCCGCCGTTGTTGTTGGGGGCAAGTCCAGGTCGAGTGCCTTGACCTCATTGCTCTTGATCCGTGCGGCGATGTCGCTCCGAGCCTCGTCGCACACCCGGATGAGACCGTCGAGGAGAGTCAATGCCGAGGGGCGGTACGAGATCGTCGATTCTTTGGTGAGGTACTCATCGCCACAGTGCTCGTCGTAGAAGCTCATCTTCAGCAGTTCCGGCGGCGGCGCTGAAGGGAATGTCAGCGTTTGGTCCTGGCCTCCGACGCGGTAATGCAGTGCCCCGGAGGGCTCGTCCGGTGAATCGTGGAACACGTTGGGGAGGATGTCGGCGCGGTGGCGGGCCTTGACCATCGCTTTGATCAAGCGTGCATATCCAGACTTGCCGCTGCCGTTGTCGCCATAGATGACTGTGATGCCGGTTGTGGCGAAGTTGAGGCGCTGTCCGTCCACGAGAGCGTTCACTCCGCGAAGGTCGGCGACCGCCAAAAGGTCTACCTGCTCGACCACCGCGGACTTCACCTGAATGCTCTTGGCCTCCTGGCTCGGCGCGCTGTTGGTGTCCTCCAGAACCTCATCGACAACGGCCGTGATCTGGGCCGGTCCGTATGTTTCACCGTTCGCGAGAGCGACCAGCACGTCTTGCTGCCAGCCAGGGCGGTCCAACGCCCACGCGATGATGTCGCTCTCGATCGTCATGCCTCATGATCTCACCCGTCCGTGCCTATGCCCTGGAACTACGCCGCTCATCCGGGTCGGGTGGGTGCGGACGGACGCGACCCGGCGGTTCACTCTCGGGCGGTCAGTAGGCCTGGGACTGTTGAGTTTTCTGCGACGTAGCTTCCGAGCTGTGGGGAGAGCAGGGTCGCGATCTCCAGAAGGTCTACGTGGAGACTCGGTGTATCGAGCCCGAGCAAGGGCTCATGATGAGCGACGCGATTGCGAAGCTCGTGGAGTCGTCCGATGCGGGCGTCGACGTCAGAACGGCTGGTGCCGGCAGGGTAGGCATGGTGCAGTGCCGGGCGCCACAAGGTGACCTCGTGAGCTGCTGATGTCAGGTAGCGCCAGAAGCCGAAGGTGAGTTGGGCGATCACCTTCCCTGGTGGGGCCTTGCGTCCACCGGCCTCGCGGATCGCGCGCTCCAAGCTGGCGCGCGGCCTGGCGTTGATGTCCACCGTGACCTTGCCGCTGCTCCCGCGCTTACGGGTGCGCAGGACCGGGGCGAAGACTTGGTCCCCGCATGCTGTCCAGTGTCGTGGCAGTTCCAGATGTTCGGTCAGTGCGCCGTCGTAGGCGTTGCGCAGTCCGACTTCCAGGTGGGCGAGGTCGTGGCTGAGCGCGGAGCCGAGACGTGCGTTCCGCTCGTAGAGTGCCAGAGCAGCATCCCGGTCGTTTCCTGCGGCGTTGAGGTAAACGGCGAACCGTGGTGAGCTCAGCCAGCGCTCGACCCACTCTCCAACGTCGTCGTTGGTGGATTCGGCTGGCATGATCCCCTCAGTATCGCGTAGCATGGATGACAGAAAGCCCCGGTGGACCTCTGACCTCGGTCATGTCGCCGGGGCTCAGTCATTCTCCCGTGCTGAGTCCGGCCGTACTGGGCTCCGGTAGGTCTCGGGGGCCTCCTCGGCGCGGCGGTGTGCCCGTGACTGGCCGACCTCCTGCAGGGTGAGCCGGATCGGGGCTTCGCAGAGCTTGTGCAGGTCGGGCGGGTCACGGTGCGCTGCGCGGAGGGTGAACTGTCGTTCGTCGTAGCGGCGCCGGGCGGTCTTCTTCACGTACGTGCCCATCACGCACCCCCTACGCGGCGACCATGGGCCGGTGGTCGGCACGCTGCTCGCGGCGGCGTGCGGCGTGCTCGCGGAGGCGTGCACGGAGCAGGAGGACGAGGCTGACCGGTCCCATGATGGCGAACTTCATCGCGTTGTAGATGAACAGCAGCACGAGCAGGTGCAGCCAGCCGGGACCGCCGCCCTCGATGAGCTGCATGCAGAGGTCCGCGGCGTACAGGTACGGGATGGCCAGCAGCATCGCCGGCAGGCCCCAGCGCAGTCCACGGCGGGTCCGGATGGCGTCGAGCAGGATGTTGGTGGGCATGTAGCGGCGCAGGAAGTAGCGGGTGTGGACGCTGAGAGCCCAGATGAGTCGGAGCATGGACAGACCTCTTCAAAGGTTCGGCGACAAGAACCTGAAAGGACCGCCCGTCCCCGGGAAGGTCATACCGTCGTAAGGAGCGACAGCGCCGCATAAGAGGCCGCCTCAGGAACTACTTTACGACGCCGCGCAGACACCCGGAAGAGGCGAAGGTGACCGGGCGCCCGCCCTCGCTGGGGTGTGCAGCTCGCGTGTGCGCTCCGCGTCTGGGCGTGTCCGTGGTGGACTTGAGGCATGGATGATGCGTCGTTGCTGATCGACCAGCGCTCGGCCTCCCTGGCTGCCGCCGGGGAGGATGTGCGGGCGTGGGCGAGCGGGCGGCGGGTGTTCGTATCCAGCCTGATCACCGACATGCCCGACGAGCGGGCCGCGGTACGGGCAGCGATCGAGTCGGTCGGGGCGACGGCGGTGATGTTCGAGGATCTCGGAGCGCAGGACATCTCGGCCGAGCAGGCCTACCTCTCCGGCGTTCGCAGCTCCGAGGTCTACGTGGGCATGTGGGGTTCGCGTTACGGCGTGCGGATGCCCGACGGGTACTCAGCCACGCATGCGGAGTTCTTGGAGGCCGAGCGCAACGGACTGCGGCTGTGCCTGTTCGTGCACGGCGAGACCGGCGGGGAGATGGACGGTGCGCAGCGCGATCTGATCCAGGGTGCCCGCAACCTGTACACGACGAGCCCGTGGAGTGACCCGGAAGACCTCGGTCGGCGGGTGCGACGTCGTCTGGAGGAGCTGGCGGCGGAGGAGCTGGCGCCGTGGGTGCGGGTGGGCCGGACTCTGTTTCGTGCGCGCGAGATCACCAACGACGGGAAGACGATCTCGCTCACCGCGGCGGTGCGCAGCGACGCGGTCCATGCCGAGCTGGTGCGGCTTCGGGACAACCGTGCCGGCGGTGTCCCGTTCGCCTCCCCTCATACCGCGCTGCCAGTGCAGATCGTGGAGCTGTCCACCAGGACCGTCTCGACGATCGGTCATGAGGAGCGGCTGACGTTGGTCACCCAGGAGCAGCGGGGCTCGAACATGCGCGCATCCATCAACGGAATATCGGCTGACGAGGTCAGCCAGCGGGCGCTGTCCGACGGGCTCTTCGGCACCTCGCTGCTCGGCCAGCAGATGGGGTGGATGGCACGGCCGATCGATCCTCTGGCACCACTTCGGGGACTGGGCCTGGACGACAGCGTCCTGCGTCCAGTGGCGCGACTGCTGTTCACTGAACGCCTGATCACAGACCAGGCCGCGTCCATGATCGACTCCTTCGCGCTCGGCCCCTCCCATCAGGGCGCGCGACGTCTACGGGCCACCTGGACCCCGCCGCAGGTCTACGTGAACGAACCCGACCCAGCACCCATCTCGATCGACGGCACCGTGACGGGCCTGTGATCGAGACGGGTCCTCAGAGAACGGACTTGCGCGGTGCGGGTCTTGCGGATCGGCTCAGTCCGCTCCAGGTTCGTGTGATGAGAGCGCTCCAGGTTCGTGTGATTAGAGACTGAGTGGGTCCCGCTCCTGCGTGCGATGCGTTGTGGGCTCATCCGAGTTGTTGATGATTCGGCTGACGTGGTCGAGGGCGGTCTTCGCGCGGGCGGCGTCGACCTTCTGCGCGGTCGACGCCGCCGGGGCACCCAAGGGTGTGTCGTCAGTGATGCCATATCGGTCGCGGTAGGCCGCGACCGTCCTGCCCTGCTGGCGCCATGCCCGCCGCTGTGCCGCCGTCCGCGGCGGTGTCCCAAGGGGTGCGGTCCAGGCGGCGCCCTGGTCGAGAGCGGTGTCGAGGACGGCATCGGCTCGGTGCTCGATCAGCTCGCGCCGCTCATCGAGGGCGTGGCGCATGTCGTCGCTCATCTCGCCCTGGGCATGCGGGATGAGCCCCGCGATCAGCCTGGGGCTCTTGCGGGTGCGCCCGGACCCGGCCGGGCGAGCGGTGGCGCGGGCGAGCCGGTGGTGCAGGACCGACGCGAGGTCGTCAGCATCGGCGAGGTCGCGCGCGGCGACCAGGCGCGGGAACAACCGGTCCAGGTCGTGGTGGTTGGCCTCCGCCCTCCGCAGCTCGGCGGTGAGCGCCCCGAACGCCTCGGACTCCACCACAGCATCGGCTTGCTCGGCAGTCAGGCCGGAGCCGCGGATGAGGGTGGCCCAGCGGTCGTGTTGGGCTGCTGCGGCGATGGTCTCGTACTCGGCGGCGAGCTGGGCGATCGAGCCCCACTGCTCCTGTTCGGCGGTGATGGTCTCGTGTGCGGACAGCTCCGCACCGACGTGCTGGAACACCCCGTAGAGGACTGACCGGCCGGTGGCGTCGGGGTTGTCGCTGGGATGCGGGTGGGCGTGCTCGTCGGGCCGGTCGAGGATCACGTAGGCGCGGTTGGTGTGCTTGCCGCGGGTCATCGCGACGTAGAAGTTCTCCCGCGTGCTCGTCGGCTCGACCAGGACGTGGGCGGTATCGACGGTGACGCCTTGCGCACGGTGGGCGGTGATCGCGTAGCCGAGGTCGAGGTGCTCGGCCACATAGTTGGCTGGCAGCACGATCGAGCCGCCGAACCGACGCCCGGTCGGGCGGATCGTGACAGAGCCGTCGTCGCGGACCTTGGTGATGGTCCAGGTGTCGCCGTTGCGGACCCAGTCCCGTCCGTTGCGCAGGCGCCGGTCGTTGCGGCGGGTGATGACCGTGTCCCCCGCCCCGGCCGTGGTGCCATCGGTCAGGGCGACCTCGCGGCCCGGTGTGAGGGTGCCGTCGAGGATCAGGTCCGCGCGGGCACGGGTGTTCAGGGCGGTGACGTCCTCGCGTGCCTCGGCGATCAGCACCGACGCGAGACCGGTTTGGCGATCGGCGCGCCAGGCGGTGTAGGCGGCTTCGGTCATTGCCTCGGCGTTGCCCTCGTGGATGCGGTCGTGTTCGAGGTAGGTGTCGATCACCTCGGTCCGGCCGTGCCGCAGGCTGAGGGAGGCGGTCTTCTCCCACTCGTGGCTGAACCGGTGCACGTCGACCAGCTCGGGGGCGTCATCACGGTCGCCCACGAGGAGGCCGAAGGCGCCGCCGGCGTCGACGGACTGGAGCTGCGCGATATCGCCGACCAGCAGCACCTTCGCGCTCGCCTGCTCGGCCAGGTGGGTGATGCGGTCCAGCGAGAGGGTGCCGGCCAGGGAGGCCTCGTCGATGATGACGAGCTGCCCCGCCTCGAACGTGGTGCCGTGGGTGAGGTGGTTGGTCCACCACTTCGCCGTGTTCTCCGTGGCGACCCCGAGATCGTCGGCGAGCACCTGGGCGGCGACCGCGGACGCTGCCAGCCCGACCACGGACCCTGTGCCGTGCTCGGTCTCCCAGGCTTGCCGCAACCCGAACATCGCTGTGGTCTTCCCGGCGCCGGCCGGACCGACCAGCACGTCGAGCATCCGCCCGGAGACCGCGATGCGTGTCAGCGCGTCCGCCTGGTCGGCACCGAGCATCCGTCCCTGGTGGTCGGGCTTGGTGGTGATCTTCTCGACAGTCGCCACCGGAACGGTCGGGGCGGTCATGGTGCGGGTGCGGTCGAGCAGCCGGTCCTCGCTGGCGAGGAGTTCCTCGGAGGAGAACACGGTCGAGTGCTTCGGCCGGAACACCGAGGTGCCGTCCACGCGGCGGAACACGGCCGGGCTGGTCGCCAGGTCCGGCGGCGTCAGCCGCAACGACACGGCTTCGGCTGCGTCAGCGACCATCGCGACGATCGCCTCCCGGTCCTGCATGGACGCGAAGCGCCAACCCATCGTCTGCCGGGAAGCCTCGGCCATCAGGTTCCACCGCCGCCACGTCGAGCGCTTCTCACCCACCACCGCCACCACGCTCTGGCCGAGATCAGCGACCACTTCCAACGGCACGTCGTCAGCGCGCAACAGCAACGGCTGGTCGTTGTCAGTCACCTCGCGCGCCCAGGCCGTCGCGTCCTTTCCGAGCACCCCGCCGGCGCGGGCGCGCCACTCGGCGGTGAGGTCTGCCAGCGACCGCACCTCCTTCTCCGGCCGGGTGGACAGGGTGGCTTGGGCGCGGAGTTTGATGATCGTCGCCGTCGAGGGCTGGCGGCCGTGCCGGGCGACGTACTCGGCGATCAGCAGGTCCTTCTCCACCTCGATGTGCCGGGCACGGGTGGAGAACTCGGCCACCAGCTCCTCCGGCACGGTGCTGATCGCCCAGGCGGGGTTGCGGTCCCGGCCCATGTCGCGGGCCTCCCATTCGACGCCGAAGCTGCGGGTCATGTGGTCGGCGAACACCGCCTCGTGCAGCTCCGACAGCGCGACCACCGCGGCGTGCATCGGCCGCCCATCCAAGCTCCGCCACTTCCCATCAAGCACGGTCTGCACCTTGTTGCTGATCACGACATGGGTGTGGAGGTGGGGATCGCCCGCGCGGGAGTCGAAGTGATCGAACGCCGTCGCTACCAGCCCGGCGACATCGACCTGCGCAACGGCACCGTCGCCCGCGGTTGCACCGGTGCGGGTGGCCGCAACCTCTCGCTCCATGAACGCAACCACCTCCGCAACCGCCGCGTGATGCGCCTCCCCGATCAACGCCTGGGTGCCTGCGTCGGCCACCGCCCACAACGCCGAGGCGGACTTCGGGATCGAGAACGTGAAGTCGAACCCCGCCACCCCACGACGCTTCCCACGCTCGGCCTCCTCGCTCTCGATCCGAGCGACCGCCTCGCCTTTCGCGCCCGGACTCAGCGATGGGTCGAGGTCGGCGATCCGGGCCTCGATCCGCTCCGGGACTGACTTGTAGGCCGGGAACGCGAGGCCGAGCGGGTCGCCGGTGATCGGATCACGGCCCATTCCCATCACGAGCTGGAGCTGGGCCTCCGACACCCGATCCCCGACCGCGAGTTGCCCATTGCCGAGTGAGGCGACCCCAGAGCCGAGCCATTGCCCGGGTGGGGTGCCAGCCTCGGCGTAGTACCTCGTCAACGGCGTCGACAGTGAGCGGTCCCCATCAGCGGCAGCCACCGTGCGCAGCAGGTACTTGTAGCCGTCGCCGGCGCTCATCACCCGCATCGAAACCGTCACCGGACCACCGCCTTTCGGCAGTCAGGTGAGCAGCAGACGCCCGTGACCTCCGCCCCGGAAATGCCCGCCGCTGGTGCGGCCGGCCGCGGCATCCGGCATCCACTGCTTGGCTCCGTCAGTTCGCCACGTCGATGCTGACGTGCATCTCCGGCATCCGGGTGCTGGGAGACTGGTGGGGTGAATCTCGACGAGTTGCTACCGGTGATGGATCGCGCCTCGGCGAACCTTGCCAAGCTCCAAGCGATCTGGGACCGTGCGGAGCCGATGATCCCGTCGAGTCCTCAGCGGGGTACGAATCGGGAGTATGAGGATCTGCGTCGGGCATGGACGCCACTGTTGGCGGGGCTGCCTCCGATCGACGGGTTCACAGTCACCGAGGAGCTGCCCGACATTGACGAGGCGGGGCAATCCTTCATCGACTACTTCGAGATCAGCGAGCCTGCTTTCGCTCTCATGAACGAGTTGGAGAAGCCGGGCCAACAGCTCGACGAGTACAGATTCAAACTCGCTCAAGCGCGTCGCCGGGCGATTCACGAGCGCCTCGACGATCTCGTGTCGACGATCAACGCGACGCTTGGTCAGATCACTGATTCCGTTGCGCGGGACTCATCCGATCGCGTGGACGATCTCAGAACGAAAGCGGTGGAGGAGTCGATCAGCGAGATCGAGCGGTTGCTCGCCGACACCACTGACCGAAAGGGACGATGGGGCGATCTTCACCGGCACCTCCGTTTCAGTCAGGGGCACGATTGGCACGACATCGCCGAGATGGATTGGCCGTCTGTCCGGGCTGACATTGAGGCCGCGAGCCTCTCCGAGTCCGACCCTTTGCCGGTGCCAGCGGTTGACCTCGGCGTAGCTGCTTCCGCGAAACCCGCAGGTGGCGCAAGCATCGGCCTCGATTGGAGTGCCCTTGATGACGACGGCTTCGAGCGACTGCTGTTTGACCTTCTACGGGGCTTTCCCAGCTACCAGAACGTCGAGTGGTTGATGAAGACGCGCGCGCCCGATCGGGGCCGCGATCTGTCCGCTGAACGCGTCATAAGGGACGACGGCGGGACGACGCGAACCGAGCGGGTCATCGTGCAGGCCAAGCACTGGACGTCGAAATCCGTCGCACCTACCGACATCACGAATACCCTGGCGGCGCTGTCGCTCTGGGAGCCGCCGGTCGTTCGGACTTTGGTGATCGCGACGAGCGGTCGCTTCACCACCGACGCGGTGGCGATTGTCGAGAAGCACAACGTCGATGGGAAACTGCCGTTCATCGAGCTTTGGGCAGATAGCCGCCTCGAAACGCAGTTGTCGCAACGACCGGATCTGATCGCGAGCTACGGCCTCCGCTCGTAAGTCCGACATGAGCGATTCGCGACCTTCTACCTCGACCTGCAAGACGCGTGGTAGCTCAATGAGGTAGCTCGATCGAGCTGAGTGGGCCAAGGCTACGAGCCGATCTCGGACGAGTTCTGGCCGGCTTGTTCGACGGAGGCTCGACCTTGAACGTGGGTGCGGACAGCAGTCTCGTCCTATCGTCGCCTCGGCGCGACTGGCTGGATCAGATGTCTCGACGCCGCTGAGGTGGACAAGTCGGTGGCGATGCACGTCCGCGAAGGCGATGCGGAGGTCTGCCTGAGCACTTCCGTGTGCACAGCACCACTGCGGCGGTCACTTCCACCGCGGTCGGTTCCGATGCGTCGCGGCTGTCGGCAAGTTGGACGCTGCGTAAGCACCGAGAGCGGGCACGGTTCGACGTAAGTCAGGGCACCGCACGCCGGGCAGTGCTCGGGCACATCAATCCCGTTACCCCAGAGCACGGAAACCGAGACGGTCGTGGCAGCAGCCGCCAGATGTAGGTCCAGGCGACCCGCTTCGGGGGAACAGCCACAGTCTCGGCATGAGCGAGTCGTGTATGTCGCGGCGCATGACACCGGCGCGCGCGCAAGTGGTGCTTGATTCAACAACTCTCACCGTAGCCAGAGCGGCCCACTAGGTCAGTAGGTAGACTTTCTACCGGTAGTCAGCTAGCCTACTGATCGTGAGCGGAAACATGCGCCAGCACTGGCTCCACGGGTTCTTGGACGTGTGCCTGCTTGCCCATGGTCGGGATTACGGTCGAGGGCTGGCGGAACGGCTCGCGGAGGCGGGGTTCGACGAAGTGCCTGGTGGGACCTTGTATCCGGCACTCCTCCGTCTGGAGAAACAGGCGCTGGTGCGAACGGAGCGAGAAGCGTCGGCGTCTGGTCCGCCGCGGAAGTACTACGAACTCACCGACTTGGGCTACGCGACCATGCGCGAACGGCAAGAGGCGTGGCAGCAGTTCCGCGCAGCGATGAGCACGGTTGTGGAGACGTCGAGCTGTGCACCAAACGGCCAGGCTGGAAGGTTGCGATGACAGCGACGCACTGGGAAGCCGAACTGCTCAAGCACTTGACCGAGGCTGGTATCGAAACCGCCGAGGCAAGTGAGTTGGCCAGTGACGCGGTGGCTGAGGCGGAAACGGCTGGTCTCGACCCGGACTCGATGTACGGGCCTGCGGTGGCCTATGCCGATAGGCTCGCCCAGACGGTGCGTCGGGCTACCGCGATCGCCGCTCCGTTGCCACGCGATCGCGGAGTGGTCGTACTTCGCTTACGCCGGGTGAGTAAGAGTTATCGACGCCATCAGGTTCTGCGTGAGGTGGACCTCAGTCTACGCGCAGGAGAGGTCGCGGCGATCGTGGGCGCCAACGGCTCGGGTAAGTCGACCTTGCTCAATATCTGCGCCGGCCTCGCCCGGGCGTCATCTGGGACGGTCGAGCGCACCCCACGGATTGGATACGCCCCGCAGCACGATGGCGTGGCTGCTCTGTTGACTCCAGCAGAGCACTTCCGACTCTTCGGCTCGGTCTACCAGATGAACTCGAAGAAGTCCGTGTCAGTCGGTACGCATCTGGCGTCGCAACTCGGCTGGCGGCCTCGTAAGGATCTCATCGCGTCCCATCTCTCCGGCGGGACGCAGCAGAAACTTAACGTCGTCCTCAGTGAGCTGAACCGCCCAGACCTCATCCTGCTCGATGAGCCCTACCAAGGCTTCGACCAGGACTCCTACGTCGACTTCTGGGATCAAGTCTTCCGCTGGCGAGATGGCGGTGCGGGAGTGCTGGTCGTCACGCACTTGCTCCACGATCTCGACCGGGTTGACCATGTGCTCGAACTGCATCCAGTCGAGGATTCCTGATGCTACTCACTGTCACTTCGACCGCTTTGCGGGAGATGAGCCGCCGTCGGGTAGCTCTGCTGTTCGTCTTCCTCTTACCGCTGGTCTTCTACCTGGTGCGCATCGACGTGCATTGGCAGGCGATCCGCTTCCTTGCTATCGGCGTCGGGTGGGCTGTGGCCACCCTGTCGCTTTTCAGCCACGTCGGCTCCCGCCGCCTGGACCGGCGGCTCAGCGTGATCGGAGCCTCACCCACGGCGCTGTTCTTCGGCAGACAACTCGCGCTCGTCACAGTGGGCGTGGTGGTCGCCGCAGCCTATTTCTGTCTCGTTGCCCTGACTCAGGACGATTTGCCTCGCCCCGGCGGAATCGCACTGCTGCTGGTGACGACCGTCCTGATCGGCGTGCCGCTGGGCACGCTCGTCAGCCTTGTCATCACCCGAGAACTCGAAGGCGCACTTGCCTTGCTCTCCATCATGGCCCTCCAGCTCCTCGTGGACCCGGACGGGTCATTGGCGAAACTGCTACCGCTGTGGTCGACCAGGGAACTGTCTGCCTACGCCATCCAAGAGCACAGCACCGACAGCCTCAGCGCTGGACTGATCCACTTCATCGTCACGGCGTCGATCTGCGTTCTCGTTGCTTGGATCGCCAGCCTTGTCCGACTCAGACCAGTTCGCATCCTTCCGCCGACCCAAGAAGAACCAGCCCATGCGGACTTGAGTATCTCGGCGTCGCGTGATGATGAAGGCCCTCCCCACGCCGGTACCGCAGATACGAGAAGCAGAGACTAAGTACAGCCCGGTTGCTGCTCGCACGCATACCGCACACGGCCCGACATCCCCTATCGCCTACGACTGCGTGAAACTGATCGTCGTCCGCTCCGGGTCGGCAATCCTGTTCAGTGAGTTCGGCACCGGGCACGTAAATGTCGGCGATGTCGTTGTGCTCGCGGCGAACACCCTCTGCGGAGCCGAACCGGAGGGGAAGGTCACGACCACAACGCTCTACCTCGACCGTGACTATCTGATCGATCAGGTGTTCTGGCAGCATGCCGCCCAGTTCACGGACAGGCTCGATGCGCAACGGTTTGTCGAGACTCGCTACGCCGAGCCCGCGCAGATACTCCGGATCGGCGAGGCACGAGCAGGATTACTGATGCCCTGGCTGGACGAGTTCGCGGCATTGAGCATCGACGGGCTCGACCCTGCCAGGTTCTACCGAGCGCAGTCACTGCTCTTTGCAGTTCTCGACGTAGTCGTCCCTTATATGACGGTAACCGGGGAGCGTGTCACCTCGACACAACGAGTGACCACCTATCCGACCCTTCCCCGTCATCGCGCCTTCCTCCCGCTGCGCATTGAAGCGCGGCACGCGGCAGAGCTGTTGCGCGACACGCCAGAACGGCGCTGGACCGTCCCGGACCTCGCGCGCGCTGTCCACCTCTCTCCCTCGCAGTTCAGTCGGGTCTTCGTAGCGGCATTCGGTAAATCCCCGATCGCGTACCTGACGATGGTGCGCGCCGAGCGTATGGCTCACCTGTTGCACACGACGGACGCGCCCATCACCCTCATCGCCGCTGAGGCAGGCTGGAGCGATCCTACATATGCAGCCCGGCAGTTCCGCCGCAGCGTCGGCCTCACGCCTCGCCAGTACCGGGCGCTGCGCAAGCGGAAACCGAGCGCCCGCTGACTCGGACGATTCGCGCATGAACTCGGACGATTATGCGCGCATCCGACCCCTCGCACCCGGCTTTCTTCTGGCGCGAGTAGACCGGATGGGACTCGTCGGGTTCATCCCGGAGCCTGGTGGTCGCGACCTCGTTTCGTCGTCCGTCTCGTCCTCCTGATCCTCCCGGCGCACCTCGTTGGTGCACCGCCGCCCTCTCCTGGGCGCGCGGTCTACGCCGGGAGGAGGCCGGAGCAGATGGCAACGAGGCAGGAGACCCGCCGGGCGCGGGAAGCGAAGCTCGACGAGCTGCACGAGAAGCTGACCGGCGCGGTCGAACAGCTCGTGTCCGGCCCGGATTGGGCACGCGCGTTGGCGTTCGCGGCCCGGTTCCGAACACGGAGCTTTTCAAACAGTCTCCTTATCTGGGCACAGCACGCGGCCGCCTATGAGGCGGGCCGGGTGCCTGAGCCGTTCCCGTCGTATGTGGCCGGCTACAAGCAGTGGCAGGCGTTGGGACGGCAGGTGGAGAAGGGGCAGCCCGGCTACCAGATTCTCGCTCCGGTGACGGGTCGGTTCGCGTCGGCGAACCCGGCGGATGCGGACTCCTGGCGTCGCCTCGGGAAGGGCGAGAAGCCTCGGCCAGGTGAGGTGGTGCGCTCCAAGATGGTGGGCGTCCGACCGGCCTACGTGTGGGACGCGAGCCAGACCACCGGCGACCCGATCCCCGAACCACCGTCGCCGCGGCTGCTGGAAGGCGAAGCGCCCGCCGAGTTGTGGGACGGCCTCGCAGCGCAGGTCGAGGAGCGCGGGTTCACGGTGCTGCGGGTGCCGCACGAGGGGATGATCCACGGCGCCAACGGCATGACGGACTACACCGCGAACACCGTGGCGGTGCGGGAGAACATGGACCCCGCAGCGCAGGTCAAGACCCTCGCCCACGAGCTGGGCCACGTCCTGCTCCACGGCCCCGATCAGGACGAGGCGCGGCAGCATCGCGGCATCGGTGAGGTGGAAGCCGAGTCCGTCGCGCTGATGGTCGGTGCCGCTCACGGGATGGACACGTCCGGTTACACGATCCCGTACGTGTCGACCTGGGCAGCCCGCGTCGACGGGAAAGAGCCGGTGGAAGTCGTCAAGGCCACCGGGGAGCGGGTCCGCAAGACCGCCCGGGCGATCCTGGACCAGCTCGACACCGCGCAGGTCGGTGACGGCACCCCGCCCGGTTTGGACCGGGACGTGACCCACCGCGAGACACCCGCGCACGTACGACCGGCACCGGAGCCAGCGCCGTCGCGGCAGGCGTCGTCGTTGCCTGAGCCAGGTGTACGCCCCGTCCCGGTGCCGGCGCTCGAGGGACGGGGGCTGTGATGGCCGAGCACGGTGCGGTCTCCTCGGTCCTGCTGCTGCGGATGAGCGGGGCGTGGCCGTTGTCGGCGGCCGCACGGGAGTTCGCGTCCGCGGGGGTGCCGGTCTTCCCCTGTGTGTCGTATGGGAAGCGGCCGGCCACCGGACACGGCTTCTACGACGCCACCACGAACCTGGATCAGATCGAGGCGTGGTGGCGGCAGTCGCCGGGAGCGAACATCGGTGTCCCGACCGGCGCCGCCTCGGGCGCGGTCGTGGTCGATGTGGATGTCCACGGCCCGGTGGACGGCCATGCCGGGTTCGACCGCGCCGCCCGTGCCGGGCTGGTGGACGGGTGGGAGCTGTTGGTGCGCACTCCCACGGGCGGGATGCACGCCTACTACCCGGCGACGCCCGACACGGAGCAGCGGTCGTGGCAGGCCGGGCGCGCTGGGATCGACTTCCGCGGCGACGGCGGCTACATCATCGTCCCACCCTCGCTTCGCTCCATCGAGGGCACCACAGTCGGATACCGGGTCGAGGCGATCAACACTGGCCCCGCCGGCCTGTTGGACTCCGACGCGCTGCGGGATTTCCTTGACCCCCGCCCCGCACCTCGCCCACGGACCGAGACCTGGCAGCCGGTGGGGCGGAAGGATGCGCAGCGGTTGGCGTTATGGCTGGACCGGCAGGAGACCGACCGGAACTTGAAGCTGTTCTGGGCGTCCTGCCGTCTCGCCGAGGGCGGCGTCCCGCTCACCGATGCCCTCGATGCCGTGCTGGCGGCAGCGAAGTCGGACTTCGGGCCACGAGAGATCACCGCCACGGTCCGGTCCGCCTACCGCACCGTCCGCGGCGAACCAGCCCGACGCGGCCCATCGTCTTCGCTGGTGCGAGGTGAGCCGCCGGTGGCCGCGGACGGCTGGTTCAGCCGTGACCCCGCCCGTCCGTCAACCGGGCCGTCGAGGGTGCGAGGGCTGTGATGACCAGCCCAATCACCATCAGCACGGTCACGAGCAGGGCGACGAGTCGCCGCTGGGCGGTGGTGACGGCGGTGTCCGGGACGGTGTTCATCGCCACCGGCGCGTTCTGGCTGTCTTTCACCGCGCTGGCAGACCTCGCAGCCCGAAGCGGTGTCGGTGCAGGGCAGGCGTGGGCGTGGCCGCTGATCGTGGACGGCATCATCGTCGTCGCCACCGTCGCCGTCGTCGCCCTCGCAGGCCAGAAGACCGCCTGGTATCCGTGGGCGCTGCTGATCGGCGGCGCCGCGGTATCGGTGACCGCCAACGCGATCCACGCCGTGGTCGCCGCCGATGCCGACGTGCCCGGCGTGCTCGCCGCGTCGGTGGCGGCGGTGCCGCCGGTGGTGCTGCTGGCGATCACCCACCTGACCGTCATCCTCACCCGCCCCACACCGAGCACCGCCAGCACTGATGACGCAGACGCCGTTCTCGCGGCGCCCGACCCCGCGGTCCTGGATGCTCTGGGCCGGTCATCGCCGCAGGAGCTAACAGCACCACACGACACCGAGCAGTCCGCACACGGCACGCGCACGAACGCGCCTGACACGCCTGCGACCGCCGCCCTGAACCGGAAAGACCGGGCGGCCGAGCTGCGCCGGCGGAGCTGGTCGAACAAGCGCATCGCCCGCGAACTCGGCGTGCACCCGTCCACGGTCGGGCGCTGGTTCGCCAGTGCGCACCTTCCTGACAGCAACGATGGTGAGGAGGCGACCCGATGAACGGGAACCCACACGAACAGCACGAGCGGCGACGGCCGACCCCCGAGCCCGAAGGCGAGCGGGAGTCGGATGACGAGACCGGCACGCCGGATGCGGTGGAAGCCGCCCAGGTTCGCCGTGACGGTGATCAGGGCACGCCCGGACACGAGAGGCGGGCGCGGGGGGTGGAGTGGGTGCGGCCCACCGATCTGATCGCTCGGCATGGGGCGACGCTGTCGGGGCGGGGTATCGACTTCGAGGCCGAACTGGCCCGCCGCGCCCGCGCCCCGCTCGCGAACCGGATGCACGACCTCGCCGACCGGGCGCGCCGATTGCCGCCGCTGTCCGCCTTCGGCCACAACACCACCAGCCCCACGGGGCCGGTGCGCTCCGGTGTCGGGATGAACAGGTGACCGGCCATGACCACCACGACACACCACGACGACGACCACAGGGAGCGGGCCGAGGACTTCACCACGGGTGAGGGTCTGCGGACCCTGCTGACCCGGCTGCACGAGGCAGGCGAGAGCGCGTGGGCGTCCGATCCGGCCGCACGGGAGCTGATGGCCTATACGGCGGAGAAGTACACCCCGCTGGCGCGCAAGCACGGTCTCGATCCGTGGGAGGCAGCATCGGCCGCGTTCGATGCGATGCAGTACGCCTCCACCCGGCGCGCGGATGATCCGTGGGCGATGGTCACGCACGGGGTGCGGATCACCTGCATCTTCGAGGAACGCGCCCAGGGACTGCTCTGCTCGGTCCACCAAGCAAGGCGTCCGCACGTGTCGGCGTTCCACGACCCGGAGCGGTTCGGCGACCGGGACAACCCGCTGACCGACTACCATCCCGCCTTCCACATCCACGATCGCGCCCCTGGAGACAGCGAGACCGCCGCCGACTCGGACAGCGGCAGTTCTGGCGGCGGTTCGGGGTCGGATCGGGCGTGCATGTCCGCCGAATCGGCGAGCGAGGATGCCATCGCCTTGCTGTGCCTGCTGGGCTGGGCACTGGAGACGGCACGGGCCTCGGTGGAGCACGTGTGCGGGGCGCTGATGCGAGCCGGCACCCGGCAGTCCGCGTATGAGGGGCTGCGGCGGGACCGGCACGCCCGCGTCCTACTGGACCTGCCCGGCCGATCCTGGACCGTGCTGCTGCGGGCGCTGCTGGGCAACCCGCACCCCGCCTACACCGCGACGAATGCGGGCAAAGGGGTGCTGCTGCGGCTGCTGATCGGCGAGACGCTGCCGGTGCTGCTGCGCGACGACGACCTGGTGCTCTCCCTGTCCCTGGCCGCCCCCACCCACCATGACCGCGACCGTGATCGTGGCGGGGGTGATGGGGTGTGAGTGAGGTGCAGGCCGGCGGAGTCCAGCTCGACCGGGTGGTGGACTCCATCATCGTCGGGACACGGCACCGCGCCGACCTGGGCGACGTCGACGCCCTGGCCGCCTCCATCGAACGCGAGGGCCTGCTGCAACCGCTGACGGTCACCATCGACGGAGTGCTGGTATGCGGGGCGCGGCGGTTGGCGGCGATCAAGCAGCTCCGCTGGCGCACCGTCAGCGTCTGGGTCCGCTCGGCCCTGTCAGATCGTCTCGGGCAGTTGCTGGGCGAACAGGACGACAACATGCTGCACAAGCCGCTGACCCAGCTCGAAGCCGCCGGCCTGTACCGGGAACTGAAACAGGAGATGGCCCAAGACGCCGCCCGCCGGCAGGCCGCGACCCGGTTCACCAGCGAGCATCAACCCGGGAGCAACGGTGGTGGACAATGTCCACCACCGTCAACCGGGCAACTCGGAAAGACCCGCGAGCAGGCCGCCGCCATGATCGGAGGTGGCGCCTCCTACAAGACCTTCGAGCGGATCGGCTACCTCGAACGAATCGCCGCCGACCCCGCCCAACCCGAACCCCTGCGCGCGCAAGCCGCCGCGGGACTGGAGCAGATCGAGGCCGGCGCCCCCGTACACCCCATCTTCCAAGCCGTCCGCGACGCCGCGATCACCGCTCAAAGCGAGCGGGAGGCCGACCTGCACCAGATGGCCGACGAGGCCGTCGCCCGCGCCACCGCCGCCAAGAAGCAGAAAGGCAAGCAGCCGGCGCCACGTCCGGTGCCGCTGATCGGCGCCGATGGGCAGCCGGTGCGGTATCCGGTGCGGGCCTTCATCCACACCTGGGGCGAGCTGACCGAGTGGTGGACCCACTACGACCCAGACCAGCTCGCCGCCGAACTGAGCGACGAGCAGATCGAGTCCTTCCTGAACACCGCCGAAGGCACGAGCCGGTTCGCCGAGGAACTGCGCGCCGCACGCGACCGCCGAGCAGCCGACGACGCCCCATCGGCGCGAGGGCACCTGCGCGCCCTCTGACTCCGTCGCGCTGAGCGCGAGGGAAAGGGTGCGCGCACCTGTCGGGTATGAAGACTCCCTTGGCCTCGTCCGATGCTCGTTCCCGTCGCCGGTTCATCGCCCTGGTCGCTGCACTGGTGGTGATCGTGGTGCTGGCCGGGGTCGGCGTCTACGGCCTCCTGACCGGACCCCCCACGAGCGATCGCGACCCTGACCATGACGGCGGCACGCGGCCGGGACCGGTGGTCACCTCTCCTGGCGACCCGGCCCCAACCGGAACCCCGTCCCTCCCAGCCCTGCCGGAGGTCGAGGCGTCGGACGACCCGGAGACCTTTGCCCGCAACGTCGCCACGGCGTTGTTCGCGTGGGACACCGCCTCGGGCTTGATGCCGCTGGACTACAGCTCGGTGGTCCTCGCTGTGGGTGACCCCTCCGGCGCAGAGCAGGCCGGCCTCGCCTCCGATGTCGCCGCCTACCTCCCCTCGCGGGAAGCCTGGCTGGAGCTGCGCCAGTACGCCACCGCCCAGCACCTGACCATCGAGGACGCCTTCGTCCCCGAGGCGTGGGACACGGCGGTGGAACAGGCCCAACCCAGCCAGCTCGCCGAAGGCACCACCGCCTACACGATCGAGGGCACCCGCCACCGCGAAGGCGTCTGGAACAACGAGCAGGTGACCTCCGAGCATCCGGTGGCGTTCACCGTCTTCATCGTCTGCGCCCCGACGTACGACACCTGCCATCTGCTGCGGCTGTCCCAGCTCGACAACCCCCTGCGATAACGGGGTGATCGCTCGTGTTGAAGAAGGTCACGGTCGCCGCGCTGTTCCTGGTGTTCTTCGGACCCGCCCTGGCGTTGCTGTCGGTCGGGGTGCTGATGAACCCCGCCGCCACCGCGACCGTCACCTGCACCGTCAACGGAGGGGTCACGGTCGGAGACGTCCCTGACGAGCTGGAAGTCACCACCGCCAACGGCGAGACGTTCACCCTCAACCGGCAACAGCTCACCCACGCCGCCACGATCATCGAGACCGGCTCCGGCATCGACGGAGTGACCCGCGACGGCCTCGTCATCGCGTTGATGGCCGCGCTCACCGAATCCACCCTGCGGATGCTCTCCAACACCTCCGCCTACCCCGAGAGCGCGAACTACCCCAACGACGGCGACGGCTCCGACCACGACTCGTTGGGCCTGTTCCAGATGCGGCCCCAGTCCGGCTGGGGCACCGTCGCCGAGCTGATGGACCCCGTCTACCAGGCGCAGGCGTTCTTCGGCGGCCCCACCGGACCCAACCACCCGAGCCCGCGGGGCCTGTTGGACATCCCCGGCTGGGAACAGATGGACAAGGGCGAGGCCGCCCAAGCCGTCGAAGTGTCCGCCTACCCGGACCGGTACCGCAACTACGAGCCGGTCGCCGAGAACATCCTTGCCACCCTCACCACCACGACAGCCGGCGCCAGCGAGGCGAGTGACGACGGAGTCGTTCCGGTCGCACAGGCAGCCGGGCCGGAGTCGTCGCGGGTGGTATTCCCGGTCCCGGAGGGCACCTGGGTGCTCACCAGCGAGTACGGGCCGCGGGCGCATCCCATCACCGGACAGGACTCCTTCCACACCGGCACCGACTTCGCCGCCCCCGACGGCACCCCGCTCCTCGCCGCCGCCGATGGCGTGGTCACGGTCGCGGAGTTCAGTGGCGGGTACGGCGGGCTCATCGTCATCGAGCACACCATCTACGGGCAGACCGTCGCCACGGCATACGCGCACATGTGGGAGCACGGCATCCACGTCCAAACCGGCGACACCGTGACCGCCGGGCAGCACATCGGCGACATCGGCTCCTCGGGCAACTCCACCGGCCCGCACCTGCATTTCGAGGTCCGCCTCGGCGGCACCGATGGTGAGCACACCGACCCCGCCGCCTGGCTCAACAGCCATGACGCGGCCGACCTGCCCGAACCCGAGACCGGCACACCCGGCCAGGACTGCGACCCCGACACCGACACTCCCGGTCAGGCGCCGCAACCGTACGACGGCGACCCGAACCAGATGGTCGACGACCCCACCAGCGACGGCCAGATCACCGCCCGCATGCTCCACCTCTACCAGCAGACCATCGCCGCGTTCCCCGACACCTCCTGGGCCTGCTACTCACCCCGCCCCGGCACCAGCTCCGAACACCCCCTCGGACGAGCATGCGACGGCACCTTCGGCAACGCCATCGGCCAGCACCCCACCCCCGCACAGCGCGAGCTCGGCTGGGACGTCACCAACTGGATGCAGGACCACGCCGAAGCCCTGGGCGTGGAGTACCTGATCTGGGACGGCCGCATCTGGTCCCTGGCCCGCGACGCCGAAGGGTGGCGCCCCTACGACGGCGGCGGCATGCACAACCCCGGCGACGTCACCGGCGGCCACTACGACCACCTGCACGTCACCGTCCGGGCCAACTGACGGTCGTATCAGTGGGCGCAGCAGTGACCGCTGGGGTGGGCATCGCTGTACTGGTCGTGAAGGTCCCACCACACATATGGCTCGCCCTGGGGTCGCCCGGCAGGGCTGTCTTCCCAGCTCTCCTGGCGTCCAAGCGGTGTGAGATCCAGCAGGGGGAAGAGTGGGCCGAGGGTCTCCACGGCTCGTGCGTTGGTGAAGTAGCTGCGGTACACCTGGTCGTGGTCGCGGACGAAGACATTGAACCCGAAGAACTCCGGCACGTCGAAGTCCTGCTCGAAGTCGCTGTCGACCATGGTGTACCAGGGCACGCCATGCCAACCCATCCGGGCTCGGTACCGAGCGATGAGGTCTTGCGATGCGGTCGAGACCATCGCGAACGTCGTGTCGCGTGCGTTCAGATGCGCGGGATGAACCAGGCTGTCGGCCAACAGGGAACATCCCGAGCAGGCCCCCTCGGGCCAGTTCTCCACATCGGGTGCGTAGAAGAATCGGTACACGATGAGCTGATGGCGGCCCTCGAACATCTCCAGCAGGTCGAGCCGGCCGTCTGGACCTTCGAAGGAATAGTCGTGGTGCACGCGCGTCATCGGCATGCGGCGGCGTTGGGCCGCCAGCGCATCGCGGGCCGCAGTCAGTTCCTTCTCTTTGAGGAGCAACTCCTGCAACCGCTGCCGCCACTGGTCTTCATTGACGATCTCGGGCCACGTGATGGGCCCGGATGTGGACGGAGCGTCAACCATCGGGTCCTCCTCTCAGTAGCGTCCAGAGTATCTGGGCACAGCGCAACCTGTCCCGGCCACGACACAACCACGTGCGAATTAACCGGCGCACCGTGCATCTGATGACGACCACAGCCGGCACCTCACTGCCCATGCGGGACACCACCATGCGCACCTGACAGGCATGGATTTCGAACGCTTTGAATACTTGCCTGCGCCGGTTGAGAGCTGAGTCGTGATGGACGTGTTCCCCGATTTCGAGGGCCTCGGTGGGATCGGTGAGCTGCGCGAGGTCATCGGCGCTCTCCTCACCTTCGTACTCATCATCGCCGTACTCATGCTGATCGTGTCGGCGATCATCTGGGCTGTCGCCTCCGCGCACGGCAACCACGCCACCGCTTCCAAAGCTCGCACCGGCATCCTCGTCGCCCTCGGCACCGCCGCGCTCGCAGGCGGCGGGGTCGCGTGGATGAACTGGCTGATCGCTCTGGGCGACCAGATTTAGACATCGCAGGCTCACTACGCTCCGCCATAGAGGATGTTCCTAGAACGGGAGCCCTGTCGAGGAAGTGTCGGGAAACGCCGCTGCTGACTCGGATTCAGTGTCTTCTTGCCACTCCGTCCTGATCGCGATGATCAGTTCCCGGTCAGATCCGAGCTTCTCCATCGCTTTTCTGAATGCCTTGGAACGCGTACTCGCTGTTCCGACGAATCCACGCGAGATGAGTTGAGTGAAGGCCTTCCGCCCTAGGTACTTCGCATTCCTGTAGGTAACTCGGAAGCCTTCTCGGGGCCCGACTTTGAATGTGGAATCAGTCATGGCTAGTCGTATCCAGTCAACGGAGACGTACATGCCTTTAAGCGTCTGTCCGTCGAGTTTACGACCAGCGTCTCCACGCACGAACTTGAACCAGAATGGTGTCTCGAATGCTCGCCAGTCTGCCGCGCTCTTTGGGATCTCACGACCTCTTGGCATGAGGCCTATAGCGTGAACAGAACGAGTTCTTACAGTTTGTAGGGGAATGTGTTTCCGGTGATGAATGTTTCGAACGCGTGGCGGGTCTGTTCGAACGTGTCGCGTTGGAGGTTGGAGATCTGGGCCTTGGCTTCTGCCCAGACGTGTTCGATGGGATTGTGGTCGGGAGCGTAGGGCGGCATGTTGATCAAGTGAATACCGGCCAGCGTCTGGTTGGTGGCGAGTTCATGGCGGAGTTTCTTCGACTTGTGCCAGCCTGCATTGTCCCACACGATGGTGATCTTGTGGCCCTTGTGGTGGAGTGCGAAACTGGTGAGCGCAGTGATGATGGTGTCACTGTTTTGCCACTCGACTGCTTCCAGGTGCACGCTACCCGTCTTCTGGTCGAGGAACCCGATGTAGGACTGGGCCTGACGCTGACGGTCGACCTTCAGCTTCGTCTTCTCACCCCGCTTGTACCATGCCCGCCGCGTGATCGCCTCGTGCTCAAGGCGGACCTCATCTGCTGCCACCACAATCACCTCAGGGTCGGCGAGGTCCTCAGCGAGCTCCGCCTGGATCTCCCCCATGCGCACCTCAATCACATCGTCGCTGGCCCGGCGCTTGTCGAACGCTTCCACACCATGGAAGGACAAGCCTGCTTGGTGGAGGAGGAACACCAAGGACGTGTCACTGTCGTAGGTCACCTCGAAGCGGTCACTGACCCACGCGCTCAGTGCAGGCACCGTCCAAAACCCACTCGGCACCAAGTCCGGGGAGGGTGGTTGGGACAGGACCTCCATGACTTCCTCCCGTTGGGAGACAGTCAGCTTGGAAGCATTCAGGTTCCCCAACTTGAAGTCATGGATGGACGCCAACCGACACTCCCCAAAGTCCCTCTTCCACTGATTGACCGTGGAGGGCTGACGTCCGACAATGCGAGCAACGAAATCAATGCCTGCACCTTCGGCGAGCATGAGCATTGCCTCAGCCTTCTCACGCATCAAGACCGTCGGCCCGTGTCTCTTGTGGTCAAGAAGAATATCCCATTCTTCCACCGTCACCTCAATCTTTCCCATAGCGTAATTCTACGGGCCCGCTCACACATTTTGGCGTTATCACCAAAGCGTGTCCGGATTACGATCGCGAAATATCGACAGGCAATTCTGAACCATCAGAACTCGTTCTGTTCCCGCTATAACTGCTTCTCGATCTCATTCTTACGCCGATAGGCCCACTCGTAGGTGCCGCTTCCGTCGCCACTGTCGACGCGTTCGAGCCTCTTGTACTGGACGAAGGTGAAGGCGTCGTGCGCTTGGTCCCAGTAGAGGAGGTCGACGCCGAGTTCTTCCTCGATGGGCTTCTTGTTGACGGACATGACCAGTAGCTTCCGCTGTCCGTCTCGGTCCTCGAACACCGCAAGGCTCGCCGCTCGTTGGTTGGCGATGAGCTTGCCATCGAAGCGCTGAATATCAAGCGGCAGCAGTTCCTCTTCCATATCTCGTTCGTAACCAGCGTTCAGCACGGTGTCGAGGAGAGTCTCTTTCTCCTCCACGCTGGGTGGCTCGCTAAAGGCATCTGCAGGGAGCGGAACTTCGGCAATCTGCGAAGCCAACAGGACGGCGTCTCGTGCCTCGACTCTCGACTGCTGCACGTCATCATTGAACGTGCGCGGTTCTCTGAACACTGAGTCCAGCCAGGGGTCGACCGTCGGATCGAACTGCCTGAGATATTCCAGGAGAGCCCTAGCTGTAGGGCCGTCAAGTCGGCGGGCGTAGAAATGTTGCGGCATCGACGGTATCGAGACTGCCTGCTCTCGCAACTGCCCGAGATCGAGAGGTGAGAGTAGGCGGAGGATTGGCGACAAGGTCGCACGTAGCGTTCCGCTCGCAATCCCTGCGACCCCGCGCGTGACAGCCAAACCGATCAGGAACTCCCCGGGGCCGAGTTCTTCATCTCCCTCGCGGACGATGGCGCAGAGGGAACCCACAGTCGGCGTGGATTCCTTGTCGAACGCTTCGCTGATCTTCTCGGCACTCAGGTAGCTGATCCGATTCGCGCCCTTCGCGTGCACGACATACATCACTAGGGGCTTCACTGTCTTGGCGCTTCCCCTCATCCCCCGATCTTAGGCGGGGCCCTCGGCACGCCGTGGGCATGCGGTGCACCTGGCTGGCAAGTCCGGCAAGTGCCGGTCCATCAGCAGAAGGAGCCCATCGTGTTCGACCTCGCCACCGTCCTCCTCGCCGCACCCGTCGTGGTGCCGATGGACATCAACATCGACCCCAACTCTGATGGCCTGCCCGGCATCGCGCAGCTGCGGACCATCGTCGGCGCCGTCATGACGGTCGGCCTCATCCTCTCCGTCCTCGCCCTCATCATCTCCGCGATCGTGTGGGGCTTCGGCGCCAACTCCTCCAACCCCCACCTCGCGGGCCGGGGGAAGGTCGGCGTCCTCGTCTCCTGCGGCGCCGCCGTCATCTGCGGGGCGTCGGTGACGCTCATCAACTTCTTCTGGAACGTCGGCCAGCAGGTCTGACCCGCCCACGCGATCGAGCAAGGAAAGCGGGTCTTGTGATGGGTGTCTGCGACGTCCCTGTCATCTCCTCCGTGTGTGACGCGGTCGGTGAAGGTGCGGCCAGTCTGGTGGCGGCGCCGTTCGACTGGCTGGCCCAAGCGATGGGCGCTGCGGCCGGGTGGCTGTTCGAGGCCGTGTGGGCGGTGTTCGACACCACCACCCTCGTGGATGTCACCAGCGACGAGTACGTGGCGGTCTACAACATCCTCTTCGGCATCGCCGTATTCGTGATGCTGATCTTCTTCTGCCTCCAGCTCATCACCGGCCTCATCCGCCGCGACCCCACCGCACTCTCCCGCGCCGCGTTGGGGTTGGCGAAGTCCGTGCTGGGGTCGTTCGTGGTCATCACGCTGACCGCCTTGTTGTTGGAGATCGTCGACCAGCTCTGCGTCGGGATCATCCAGGCCGCCGGGGAGACCACCGAGAGCATGGGCGACAAGATCGCCCTGCTCGCCGCCGGCCTGGTCGGCATCAACATCGCCGCCCCCGGCGTCGGGGCGATCATCACGATCTTCCTCGCCGGCCTCGCCATCGCCGCCGCCGCGATCGTCTGGCTGAGCCTGCTGGTGCGCAAGGCGCTGCTGCTGGTGGCGATCGTATTCGCCCCGCTGGCGTTCTCCGGCGCATCGTGGGACGCCAGCCGGGGGTGGATCAGCAAGTGGGCCATGTTCGTCATCGCCCTCATCTGCTCCAAGCTCGTCCTGGTCGTGATGTTCCTCGTCGCCATCACCCAGGTCAGTGCGCCGATCGACGGGGACCTGGCCTCGGTGGCCGACCCGATCGCGGGAATCGTGCTCATGGCGATGGCCGCGTTCGCGCCCTATCTGACGTACAAGTTCATCGCGTTCGTCGGGTTCGACATGTACCACGCCATCGGCTCCGAACAGGACGCCAAGAACGCCCTCAACCGTCCCGTCCCGGTCCCCTCCAAGCCCGGCGGCAACGGCGGTAGCGAGCCGAAGAAGGTCCTCGACGGCAACGACGGTGGAGGCGACGGGGGCGGTGGGAAGAAACCGCCGGAGCCGAAGAACCCTGCACCAGCGTCCTCCAGCGGCACCGCCGGCGCAGGCGGCAAGACCGCCGCCGGCAGCTCCGCAGGAGCCGGTGCCGGTGGCGGGGCCGGAGCGGGCGCTGGGGCCGGCGCGGGTGCGGCGGCTGGCCCAGCCGCGGCCGCGGTGGTGGCCGCGAAAGTCGCCAAAGACGCCGCCACCGCCGGTCCCAAGGCCGGCAAGACCCTCGGTAACCAGGGCGAGAGCGCCGCCGACTCCGCGGGCCAGACCGGCACCACCCCGCCGCCCGCCCAGGCACCCCCGCCCTCGACCCCGGCACCACAGACACCCTCGGCAGGCCCATCGGCGCCGGAGTCGCGTCCGCCGAAGCAACCACCGCCGCCGGCGCCGAAGCCGACCGGAAAGGAGTGAGCCGCCATGTCCGCAAAGCAGAACGAACCCGCCGCGTCGTCGGGCGAGCTGGTGCCGGTGAAGTTCTCCCGCCTCACCCGCCGCGGCGTGCTCCTGGGGCTGTCGCTGGCGCAGCTCATCACCCTCGCCATCGGCATCCTCTCCATCGTCGGCGCGCTTTACGCAGGCGGCGGCATCCTGCTCGCCTACACCGCCCCCATCTGGGTCGTAGCGGCCTGCATGACGTGGATACCGGTGGCGGGCCGTCCGGCGGTGGAGTGGCTACCGGTCGCGTGCTGGTGGCTGTGGCGCACCACCGGCGGCCAGCTCCTCTACCGACGCCGGGTGGTCAAGCCCCGACCGGTAGGGACACTCGCGCTACCCGGCGACCAGGCGCGGTTGCGGGAATACACCGACCCCGAAACCGGGGCCGGAATGATCCACGACCCCACCGCCAACACGCTGACCGTGGTCTGCGAGGTCACGCATCCCGCGTTCGTGCTCCTCGATCCCGGCGAGCAAGAACGACGCGTCACCTCCTGGGGCCGCGTCCTCGCCACCGTCTGCCGATCCGGCCGCATCGCGACCTTGCAGGTGCTGGAACGGACGCTGCCGGACTCCGGCACCGGACTCGCGGAATGGTGGGCCAGCCACGGCACCGCCGACGACACCTGGGCCGCGACCACCTACGCCGAGCTGATCGACCGGGCCGGACCGGCCGGCGAGCGACACGCGACCACCCTGTCGCTGGCGCTGGACATGAACGCCAGCGCACGGCAGATCAGGACCGCCAGCGGCGGCCTGCGTGGCGCGGCCGCGGTACTGCGGCAAGAGATGAACACCCTGATCGCTGCCCTCCGCTCCGCCGACCTGGCACCCTCGGGATGGCTCACACCGGGGCAGATCGCGGTGATCCTCCGCAGCGCGTATGACCCGGCGATCGCCGCCACTCTCGAGCGCCACGGCCAGCTCGGCCAGTCCCTCGCCACCGCCGGCCCGGTCGCGGTCAACGAGTCCTGGTCGCGGCTGCGCACCGACTCGGCGCACCATGCGGTGCTGTGGGTCTCCGAGTGGCCGCGGTCGCTGGTGTATCCGGGGTTCCTGTCCCCGGTCCTCCTCTCCACGGGCATCCAGCGCAGCTTCTCGTTGCTGTGCACGCCGATGCGCTCCGACGCTGCCGCCCGTGACATCCGCAAGAAGAAGGTCGAACACATCTCCGACCAAGCGCAGCGAGCCAAGATCGGACAGATCGAGGACGCCGCCCAGACCGCCGAGTACCACGACGTGCTCCAACAGGAAGCCGACCTCACCGCCGGCCACGGCGTCCTGCGCTACACCGGCCTCATCAGCGTCTCCGCCCCCACCGTGGAAGAACTCGACGCGGGCGTGGCGGCGATCGAACAGGCCGCCATCCAAGCCTCCTGCGAGACCCGCCTCCTCGTCGGCCAGCAAGCCGCCGCGTTCACCGCCGCCGCCCTCCCGCTCTGCCGCCGCATCTGACCCCGGCCCGTGCGTGGGAGACGTGGCGCACCTGACCGGTGGCCTCCGAATCGCGGGGGTGCTCGCCCGCGTCCAGGGAGGCTGTCATGCCCACGTTCCACGACCCACTCGCCGATGCCGCCGAAGTATCCGAGGCGATGCGAGGTCTCGCCCACGCATCCCGTGTGTTCGATGACCCGGCCGACACCTACACCGTGTTCGGCGACCTCACCGCGACCATGCGGTCACTGCGGCAGGTACTCGACCAGCTCGCCGCCACCCACCTCGCTCACCGAGACCGGGCACACCACGATGACGGCGACCACCTCGCCGGAGACCGCTCCGCGCTCGGCGCCGCCGACGAGCTGCACCAGGCCGGCACCCTGCTCAACCAGGCCCACGACCACCTCAACGCCGCGTTCTCCCACTCCGGGCGCATCGCCTGGTACCCCGAACCCGCACAGACCGGGCTCGACCAGGACTCTCCCGCGCGTACCACCGCGGTGTCGGCAGGGACTCTGAGGCTGACGGTCTGGCCCGACGCCCCGGTGGGTGAGCACCAGCGCTACGCCTACCGGATCACTGACACCACCACCGGGCAGGAGCTGGAGGGCCGGGACCTGTTCACCGGCGCCGGCCAGCCCATCGACCCCGGCCACGCGATCCGCGACCTCGCTACCTTCCTCTCCGCCGCCGGTGAGGCCCGCCAGTACGCCCTCGACAACCCCGACAGCGAGCCCGAGCACGCGGGCCTGTTCCCCGGCTGGGCGGCAGAGGCCGCCCGCACCAACGCCGACACACTCACCGAACTCACCGAACCGACCGAGCAGACGGCTCCAGCCGAGGCGTCCCGGCCGGCCGGGCGGTGGATCAGCGTGGTGTTCCTCCAAGGCGAGGAAGCCGACAAAGTGCTGGACCTGATCGACCGCGACGGCACCGCGGCGGCGATCGAACACTTGGCCGGCTACGACTACGGGGAGGAGACCACCCAGGCGGCACTGGAGAACGGCTACGTCTACGACGAGCCCCCGACCGGAGCCCTGGACCGAGTCGTCACCGGCCAGGACGGCTACACCCTCACCTACAACCCCTTCGCCGGACACGTCAGCCTCCTCCGCGAGCACCACACCCCGCCAGCCGACGCCCTCGACGACCCCGCCGTGGAGCCGACGCGCGAGGCGATCGCCGGGATCGGTACCCCCACACCCGAGCCGGCACCGAAGCAGCAGGCGCCGTCCGAACGGTCGCACAGGGCACCCGATCCGTCCTGGTTCGAGCACCCCGGCGCCGCCGCGGTCAAGCAGTCCCGAGGACTCTCGCTATGAACGAGAGTGAGCCCGAGCGGCTGCACACCTCCGTCCTGGTCGCTCCCGCCGCCGAACGACGCCGGCTGCGCAAGCAACGCCGACAGGCCGCCGCCCGCCTCCAAGCCGAACAACGCGCAGCCGAGAAGCAGGCGGCGCGAGCGAAGGCCGAAGCCGAGAAGGCCGAACGCCGCGCAACAACCTACCTGCCCGCCGCCGGCGAACCCGGACCGGCCGCGCTCCGGTCACCGGGACGGTTCCGACTGCCCCGCCATCAAGACACGTCCGCGACCCTTGCCGGGGCGTACCCGTTCGTCGCCGAAGGCGGCCTCGGGAGTGATGGGGTGTTCGTCGGCCAGGACCTCTACTCCGGCGGATCGTTCGTCTACGACCCCTGGGTGCTCTACGCCCGAGGCATCATCACCGCACCCAACATCGTTCTGGCCGGGATCGTCGGCTCCGGAAAGTCCTCCCTCGCCAAGTCCCTCTACACCCGCAGCTTGCCGTTCGGCCGCCGCGTCTACGTCCCCGGCGACCCGAAGGGTGAGCACACCGCCGTCGCCGAAGCGGTCGGCGGCCGGGCGATCGTCTTGGGCCACGGACTTCGCACAAGGCTGAACCCTCTAGATGAAGGCCACCGGCCCTCCGGCCTCTCGGATGAGCAATGGGCCTCCACCGTCGCCTCACGCCGTCGTGACCTGATCGGTGCCCTCGCCGAGACCGTCCTGGCACGCGGGTTGACGCCGTTGGAGCACACCGCCATCGACCTCGCCCTGACCGCGACGGTGCGGGAGAACGACGTGCCGATCCTGCCCACCGTGGTCGACCACATCCTCAACCCCACCCACGACGACGATGACGACGGGCGACTGGCCGAAGACGGGCGACTCGTCGGCCACGCCCTACGCCGCCTCGTCGCCGGCGACCTCGGCGGCCTCTTCGACGGACCGTCCACCGTCGCCTTCGACCCGTCGCTACCGATGATCAGCCTCGACCTGTCGCGGGTGACCGAGAACAGCACCCTGATTTCAGTGCTGATGACCTGTTCGTCGGCGTGGATGGAGTCGGCGCTGCTGGACCCGAACGGCGGGCAACGGTGGGTGATCTACGACGAAGCCTGGCGCCTCATGTCCCACCCCGCCCTGCTCAGGCGGATGGACGCCCACTGGCGGCTGGCAAGGCATTACGGCATCGCGAACATGCTGATCTTCCACAAGCTCACCGACCTCGACAACGTCGGCGACCAGGGCTCCGCGATGCGGTCTCTCGCCAACAGCCTGCTCGCCAATGCGGAGACTCGGATCGTCTACCGGCAGGAATCCGACCAGCTCGGCCCGACCGCCGCCGCGCTCGGGCTGACCGGGACCGAACAGAAGCTCCTCCCCACCCTGGGAGTTGGGCAGGGGCTGTGGAAGATCAAGTCCAGGAGCTTCATCTCGCAGCACCAACTCCATCCCGTCGAGCTGGAACTGTTCCGGACCGATGCCCGCTACCTGGGCGGTCAGTCATGAGTGGCCGCAACCCGCTGCACCGCACCACCTCCCAGCAGCCCAACGAGACACCGGTGGTGCTGCCCCACGTCGTCATCACCGTCACCGAGAACGGCGCCCTGGACGTCACCGTCGACGGCACGCCGTTCCCGCCACCTGCCGCGGGCTCGGAGTGGACACGGGGCACCTTCGGGCCGCTGCTGGACGCGGTGACCAAGGACCGCACCATCGCCGTGCGGATCGAGGTCCGCGAGGTCGACGGGACTGTGTTCACCGACCTCATCCGCTCCCGCAAACCCACCCCACCCCCACCAACCGATGACGACACGGCCGCGCCGGGGACCCGCCGGTCACGCCGCACCAAGCACACCCCACGTCCCGTCCTGGTCGAGGTCAGCGGGGAGGGGTTCGTGCCGGGCGAGGACATCGCTGTCGCCGTCATCGTCTCCCACACCGATGCCACCGGTGCCGGGGCGGCGCGCGCCCTGCTCGACCAGCGGCGACTCGACGCCGTGCTGCCCGAGGCCGACGGTGCGGTTGAGGTGGTGCTGTATGGGCGCATCTCCGGCACCACTGTGGTCAGGCGGGTGCCGTGAGCAGCCCGCAGGGTCGGCAGACCGGGTCGTTCGGGGACGAGCTGACCAACGCCGCCCTCATCGGCCTGGTCGGGATGTTCGGCGTCGCGCTCGTCCTACGCGGCGCCGGCAGCGTGGCCGCGTTCCTCACCGGCACCGCCCCACCCGCCGCGGGGCCGGCGTCCGGGCTCGGGGTGCTGTTCAACCCCGCCGATCCCGCCGCCGCCCTCGACGCAACCGGGCTGAACCCCGTCGTCTACTGGATCGTCACCGCCGTCCTGCTCGCCGGTGTCTGTACCGGTGGCGGGTGGGTGTGGGTGCGGCTGCGCCGCCACACCCGCAAGGCCGAGACCGACCCCCGCCGCCTCGCCGGCACCGCCACCGGGCATGAGGTCGCCAACACCGCCTCCAGGAAGGCGCTGCTACGCCGCGCCAGCACACTCCGCCCCTCCCTAGAGGCTCCCGCACCGGCAGATGTGGGCTACCTGCTCGGCACCAGCCACGGCAAACAAGTCTGGGCTTCGGTGGAAGACTCGATCCTGCTGCTCGGGCCGCCACGCTCGGGCAAGGGCCTGCACGTGGTCATCAACGCCATCTTGGATGCGCCCGGTGCGGTGGTCACCACCTCGACGCGGCCGGACAACCTCACCGCCACCCTGAAAGCCCGGCAGCGCGACGGTCGGCCGGTGGGGGTGTTCGATCCCCAGCACCTCGCCGAAGGCGTCCCCTCCGGTCTGCGGTGGTCCCCGGTGCGCGGGTGTGAAGATCCGCTGACGGCGATGATCCGCGCCACCGGCCTCGCCTCTGCCACCGGACTGTCCTCCGGCGGTGTCGAGTCCGGCGGGTTCTGGGAAGGCAAGACACGCACCGCGCTGCAAGCGCTGCTGCACGCCGCCGCCCTCGACCACCGGCCGCCGGCCGAGCTGTTCCGGTGGACCCTGGACCCCTCCATCGCCGCCGAAGCCGTCGCCGTCCTCACCAACCACCCCAACGCCGCCACCGGATGGGCCGACTCCCTCGGGGCGATGATCGACTCCGACCCCAAGACCCGCGACTCCATCTGGCAAGGCGTGTCCCTCGCCCTCGGAGCACTCGCCGACCCGCGCGTCCTGGACGCCGTCACCCCACGAGCCGGCGAAGACTTCGACCCCGAAGCCTTCCTCACCCAGCGCGGCACGCTGTATCTGCTCGCAACCGGCGCAGGGGCCGGAGCGTCCGCGGCCCTGGTCGCGGCGTTCGTGGAAGACCTCGTGGAAGCCGCCCGCCGCCTCGCCGCCCGCTCACCCGGCGCCCGTCTCGACCCGCCCCTGCTGCTCGCACTGGACGAGATCGGCAACCTCAGCCCCCTGCCGTCGCTGCCGACGCTCATGGCCGAGGGCGGCGGCACCGGCATCACCTGCCTCCCTGTCCTGCAATCCCTCGCCCAAGCCCGCGAGAAGTGGGGCGACAACGCCGCCGGCGCCATCTGGGACGCCTCCATCGTCAAGATAATCCTCGGCGGCGCCTCCAACTCCCGAGACCTCCAAGACCTCAGCGCGCTGATCGGCGAACGCGACGAATACACCGACTCGGTGACCCTCGGCGACCACGGCACCCGGTCGAATCAGCGCTCCGTGCGGCGGGTGCCGATCCTGCCGCCGGACCGCATCCGGACCTTGCCGTTCGGGACCGGCGTCACCCTGCTGCGCTCCGCGCCACCGATCGTGACCGACCTACGCGCCTGGCCCACCCGCCCCGACGCCACCCAGCTCGGCAAGGACCGCTCCGCCATCGAGGCACTGCTGCGGCGCCCGGCGGCCACCTGACGCGGGGAGCCGGTCGTGCACCTGCCTGACACGAGCGGCCCAGAAACCGGTGGCCGTGCGATGTCAGGAAGGCGCTTGTCATGGCTATTCACACGCAGGAGTCGTTGTCGGGGTTCATCGCCTCGGACCCGCAGCTCACCGAGACCTCGAAGGGCGACGCGAGGTTCTACGCGCGGATCGGGCAGGAGCACTTCCGCCGCGAGGACGACGGCACCTTCACGCGGCTGGAACCCACGTTCCACGACATGGTGGCTTTCCGGGCAACCGCCGAGCGCGCCCACGAGCGGTTCGCCAAGGGCGACAGCTTCGTGGCCGAAGGCTACGTCCGCCCCTACACGAGCGAGCGCGACGGGCAGAGCGTCGAGACCGAGGAGTTCGTCGCCAAGAAGATCGGCCACGACCTGGCCCGCACCACCTATGAGGTCGACCGCAGCCGTCGCGCCGAGGCCACCGTGGACCGAAAGGCCCCCGCTCGCGAGCCCGTCGACCGGGCGGCACCCGAGCTGACCGGTGAACGGCGGCCTGCGCCGAGCACGTCAACGTCGCTGGGACTGTGAGGAACCGGCGATGGAAACGACCGCTGAGGCGCCGGAGTTCGGCGAGTCGGAACCGGACCAGTTCGACGAGGACGACTACGACGAACGGCCACAGGTCGACCCTGACCTGGTGGCCGAGCCGCCGCATCCGGTGAACTGGAACCTGCTCACCGCCGAGGAGGCCGCGGCGGAGTTGGCCGAGCTGGACCGGTGGGTGACCTGGCTGCGCCACACCTACGGCCTGACCGCAACGGTGGTGCCGCCGTTCTGGCACCGTCACTCCGAACTGGTCTGGGAGCTCTCCGCGCTGCACATCCACTGGCTGTGCGCCTACGACCCCGAGCAGAACGGGTCCGCACCCAGCGGCTGGCACCGCGACTTCGCCGACACCCGCGCCCGGCTGCGGGACTGGGTCGCCGCCTCCGGCACACGCCTGGACCGCGACCGCCCCACCCGGCAGACCTCCTGGCCCGGTGAAGACCCCGGACCTGCGATCGAGGACGTCGTGATCGCCGACCGCGACGAGGACTTCCGGGCGTTCGTGAACGCCGACGTCGCAAGGCGGCAGGAAGCCGAGGACGCCTTCTACGCCGAGCTGGCCACAGGTGACCACGATGAGCGAGCCAGTTGAACGCGGCGTCGGCATCGTCGAGCCGCTGTGGTGCGCCCGGGAGGTCGCGCAGTACCTGAACGTCTCCCAGGCCACCCTCTCGCGCTGGCGGCGCGAACGCATCGGCCCGCCCTTCCTTCAGGTCGGCGGCGTCTCCCGCTACAACCCGGTCTCAGTGCGGGCCTGGGTGCGCGAGCAGGAGAACGCCCATGGCTGATCCCCGCAAACACCGCATGCCGCCGGTCGGGGTGCGGCTGACCACCGACGTCGAACGCCGCGTCGACGGGTTCCGCGCACGCGTGCGATGGACCGACCCCTCGACCAAGAAACGTGTGGGCCGGGTCAGCCACGTCCGCACCACCGAGGAGGTCGAGGAGTTCTTCGATCAGATGCGCAAGGCCACCGAGACCGGCACCGACTCCACCGTCACCCTCACCGCGTACGCCGCCTCGATCGGCGACCGCTGGCAACGGGGCCTGGACCCCACCTCGACCGCCGAGCTGTACGACACCGGGCTCCGGCTCCGCGTGCTGCCCGCGCTCGGGCACGTGCGGGTCACGAAGATCACCGCAGGGATGATCGACCGCACCATCGACGCCTGGGAAGCCGAGCACTCCGCCTCCACGATCAAGAACTCCATCGCCCCGCTCGTGCGCGTCTTGGACGAGGCCGTCCGCGACGACATCATCTCGATCAACCCCGCCAAGCATCGTGCTCGCCGCAACCTCGGCAAGCACGTCACCCACACCACCGGGGCACTGCGCCAATACGCGCTCCCGGACCTCGCCACACTGCGGAAGCTCGCAGGCGCGTGCGCGCAGGTGCACCAGTCATACTCCGATCACGTCATGCTCGCAGCCCTCCTGGCCGCACGCGGCTCCGAAGTCGCGGGCCTCCGCGCAGGGGACGTGGACTGGGACAACCACATCGTCTGGATCAGACGCCAGCACTACCCCGGCCGCGGGGGCCTGGTCATCAAACAGACCAAAGGCCGAAGAGACCGCCCTGTCCCGATGCTCGACGCCCTCGAACCCGTCCTGGAACGCCTCACCGCCGGCAAGCGCCCCGACGACCCACTCCTGCGCGGACCCCGCGGAGGCGTCCTAACCACCGCGACCGTCCGCGACGCGACCCACTGGGATGACCTCGTCAAACGCCTCGGATTCGGCAACCTCACCCGGCATGGCCTCCGCCACACCGGGGCGACCTGGATGGCGGACGCCGGCATCGCCCTGCACGTCCTCCAAGAGATCCTCGGGCACCAGTCGATCGAGACCACCAAGGGCTACCTCCACCCTGACCACCGGCACCTTGCCGAAGCCGCCCGGCAAGCCAACCAGTTCCTCTCCACAGCACCCGCCAGGAAGGACGCCAACCGCCGCGACGGACCCCGCCTGTGAGCACCCAGAACCGACGCTCCGACCCTCCCGAAATAGGGCCGGAGCAGCCCCCTGCCCGCAGGTTGGTCCACCTCATGGGCACCTCTTGGTCCACTCCAGCAGCGTCGGCGCCGAACGCGAGTGGTCCACTTCACCGGCGGGCAGATCACCTGAATCGGTCGAGTGGACCAGGCAGTAACCACGTCCAGATACGACGAAGCCCTGGTGAAAGTTGCCTCTCACCAGGGCTTTTTGTCGGGATGACAGGATTTGAACCTGCGACCCCTTGACCCCCAGTCAAGTGCGCTACCAAGCTGCGCCACATCCCGTTGTTTAGTTTTCGGACCGTCCCGCTGCTCTAACTCACTTGACCCCCAGTCAAGTACGCTACCAAACTGCGCCACAGCCCGTCGTCGCTGCTCCCGCGGCGACTGGAACATGCTAGCCCACCTGCCCGTCCGGGTGCCAATCGCCAGGAGCGAGCTGGACCACATGCCCGGCCCGGACGGGGAACACCGTGCCCTCCGGGAGCGATGAGGAGGGCAGAGGACCAGCTCGCAGTCGTGCGGCACCGGTCGCGGCGACGCGATAGCCTCGGGAGATGATCAACCACAGGTACCTCGGCAACTCAGGACTCAGGATCAGCGAGCTCACCCTCGGCAACTGGGTGACGGCGGGCGGGCAGGTCGGGCGTGACCGCGCCGTGGAGGTCGTCCAGGCGGCCCTGGACGCGGGAATCACCACATTCGACACCGCGGACACCTACATGAACGGCGCGGCCGAGTCGATCCTCGGTGAGGCCCTGCACGGTCAGCGGCGCGCCTCCCTGGAGGTCTTCACGAAGGTGTACTTCCCCACCGGTCCGAAGGGCCCCAATGACACCGGGCTCTCACGCAAGCACATCATGGAGTCCATCGACGCCTCCCTGCAGCGCCTGCGCACCGACTACGTCGACCTCTACCAGGCCCACCGTTACGACCACGACACGCCGTTGGAGGAGACGATGCAGGCCTTCGCCGACGTCGTGCGCGCCGGCAAGGCCCTCTACATCGGGGTGTCGGAGTGGACGGCGGATCAGTTGCGAGCGGGTCATGCGCTCGCCCAGGACCTCGGGATCCAGCTGATCTCCAACCAGCCCCAGTACTCCGCCCTGTGGCGGGTCATCGAGGGGGAGGTCATCCCCACCAGCCGCGAGCTGGGCATCTCCCAGATCGTGTGGTCCCCGTTGGCCCAGGGGGTCCTCACGGGCAAGTACCGCCCGGGTGCGGCCGTCCCGGAAGGGTCGCGCGCCACCGACCACAAGGGTGGGGGCAGCCGCTTCATCGAGCGTTTCCTCACCGAGGACATCCTGCTCGCCGTCCAGCGCCTGGAGCCCATCGCCGCCGGGCAAGGGCTGACAATGGCGCAGCTCGGGCTGGCGTGGGTGCTGCACAACGACGCAGTGGCCGCGGCACTCATCGGTGCCTCGCGCCCCGAGCAGGTCGCCGAGAACGTCCGTGCCTCCGGCGTGGAGCTCGACGGCGCGACCATGGCCGCCATCGACGAGGCCCTTGCACCGGTGGCGATCACCGACCCGGCCGAGACGGAGAAGGTCTCCCCGCGCCACCGACTGGTCTGAGGCCGGCGGGGCCGCCCTCGTGGGCGCCAGGTCCTCCCCCGTGGGGCACCCGGGCACGCCACCCGCTGCTGCGTTCCGATGGTGGGGGTGCCGGGCGGCTCCGCCTGCGTGCCGGAGCACGACGGGCTCACGCGCGAGGGAGGGCGGACTTCGAGCCCCGAACAGAGCGGACTTCGAGCCCCGAACAGAGCGGACTTCGAGCCCCGAACAGAGCGGACTTCGGCAGGGGGAGGTCAGGCGGGGGTGCGCTCGGTGAGGTCCTGGTCGACGAGGGCGAGGACGGCGTCCACGACCTGGTCGATCCCGAGACCGGAGGAGTCGATGACGTCCACACCGGGTGCGGGCTCCAGGAACTCCGAGACCGTGGAGTCGGCGGCGTCGCGGTCCTCGACCTGACGCCTCGTGGCCTCCAGGTGTTCGGCCGACTGGTCCCCGTAGAGCTCCTGGGTGCGGCGGCGCAGACGCGCCTGCGGGTCCGCCAGGAGCAGGACACGCACGTCCGCGTCGGGGCACACGACCGTGGTGATGTCGCGACCCTCCGCGATCATGCCGGAGCCGGCCTCCCGGGCGGCCAGCATGCGCCTGCGCTGCTCGCGCGCCATCCAGTGGCGGACCGGGATGTTCGTGGACACTGCCGTGACCGCCTCGGAGATGCGTGGGGTGCGGATCTCACGGGTGATCTCGACACCACCGACGACCACGTGGGGATCCAGGGGGTGGGAGTCCATCTCCAGGGGCAGGGAGTCCGCGGCTGCCGCCACCGCGTCCTGGTCACCCAGGTCGATGCCGCGGTCCAGCACGAACCAGGTGAGGGCCCGGTACATGGCACCGGTGTCCAGGTAGCCGATTCCGAGGTCCAGGGCCACCCGCTTGGAGACGGTCGACTTCCCCGATCCTGCGGGACCGTCCACGCCGATGGTGATCCCCACCCGGGCGATGAGTTCCCTGCGTCTCTCCTGGTCCACTGCGTGGTCCTTCCTCGTACGTCGCGGCCCCTGCGGCCGCCGTGTCCTCGTGTGCCGTGGGGACGGGGCAGCGCCCCTCCCTCACTCCCGCCCGGTCCGTTCCCCGACGGGCGCGGCCGCTCAGCTGCCCTCGGAGGTGGTGTGGGCGATGATGCGCCACCCACGTCGCTCGAGCTCCACCTCGGCGTCGCGGGCACGCGCCGGGTCCACCATGAGCCGCGCCACGCCCACGCGCTGCCCGGCGGAGTGGTCCAGGGTGAGGTCCTCGATGTTGACCCCGATCTCGCCCAGCTCCGAGAAGAGTCGACCGAGCTCGCCGGGTTCGTCCGGGACGAGCACCTCGACCTCGGAGAAGCGCTGGGGGGCGCCACCGTGCTTGCCGGGGATGCGTGCCACTCCCCGGTTGCCGGCCTCCATCACCCTGTTGATGGCTCCCACGGAACCGCCTTCCAGGGGGCCCTGTTCCGCTGCGGCGTGCAGGTGGACCACCAGGTCGTCGAGATCGCCGCGCAGGGCGTCCAGGGTCTCCACGACCGGTGCTGCGTTGCCGGCCAGGATGGCCGTCCACAGACGGGGATCGGAGGCGGCGATGCGCGTGGTGTCGCGCAGTCCCTGACCCGCGAGACCCAGGGCGACGCTCGGTGCCTCGGCGAGGCGCGCCGCCAGGAGGGAGGAGACCAGTTGGGGCACGTGCGACACGAGTGCCACGGAACGGTCGTGGGTGTCGGCGTCCATCTGGAGCGGAACCGCTCCCAGGTCCGTGGCGAGGGTGCGCACTGCCAGTTCCGCCTCCGGTGCGGAGCCCTCGTGCGGCACGACCACCCAGGGCCGACCGGTGAAGAGGTCGGCATCGGCTGCTCCCGCACCGGAGCGCTCGCGCCCCGCCATCGGGTGGGAGCCCACGTAGCGGGCGGCCACGCCGGGGTCGTCCGTGAGTTCGGCCTCGTGCAGCACGTCGCGCACCACGGCCGACTTCACGGAGGCGACATCCGTGACCACTGATCCGGGGTAGTGGACCAGGGCGTCGACCACGCAGGCGCCGGCGACGTCAGGAGGTGTGGCGACGACGACGAGACGGGGTGCCTCCGTCCCCATGTGTGCCACGGGACGCCCTGCACCGACGTCCACGGCCAGCCTCTGGGAGGTGGGAGAGGAGTCGGAGAGCAGGACGTCCACCCCGGCGGCGCTCAGCGCCAGTCCCACCGAGGTCCCGAGCAGACCGGTGCCCACCACCAGCACGGGGCCGGTGGTGGCGACCGGACGCAGCGGTGCGCGCGTCACCACGGCTGCCTCACAACCCCACGCAGCCGTAGAGGGCGACGAGGGCGTTCCCCTTGACGCGTCGTGTGGTACCGGGTTGGAGGTGGTCCAGGTGGATGGGGCCCAGCTGGGTGCGCACCAGCTCGCGCACCGGGTAGCCGACCTCCTCCATGAGGCGTCGCACCAGGCGGTTGCGGCCCTCGTGCACGGTGAGCTCGACGGTGGTGACGTCCCCGAAGGTCTCCATGACGCGGAAGTGGTCGACGCTGATCGGCCCGTCCTCCAGCTCGATGCCCTGGAGCAGGGCGCGGCGCACACCGGGCTTGACCTCCCCGTGGACGCGGGCGACATAGGTCTTGGGGACCTCGTAGGAGGGGTGGGTCAACCTGTTGGCGAGCTCCCCGTCATTGGTGAGCAGGAGGAGGCCCGAGGTGTCGATGTCGAGGCGACCCACGTGGTACAGGCGCTCGGGGTAGTCCCCGACGATGTCGGTGAGGTCCGGGCGGCCCTCGGGGTCGTCCATGGTGGAGACCATGCCGACGGGCTTGTTGAGGGCGAGCACGACGTGCTTGGTCTCGTCGGTGATCACGCGGTCACCGTCGACGTGGATCACCTGGCGGGTCGGGTCGACGCGGATGCCGAGCGTCCGCACCACCTTGCCGTCGACCTGGACGCGGCCGTCGGAGATCATCTCCTCGGCGGCGCGGCGCGAGGCGATCCCGGCCTGTGACAGCACCTTCTGCAGTCGGATGCCGTCATGGACGTGCGGGTCGTTCCTCACAGTGTCTCCTCCAGGTCATGTGCGAGCCCGTCGAGCTCATCGCTCGCGGGCAGGTAGGGGGCCAGCGGCGCCAGGTCGTCCAGCGAGTCGAAGCCCATGCGTTCCAGGAAGTACCCGGTGGTGCCGTACAGTCGCGCTCCCGAGTCGGTCTCCCCGACCTCCTCGATGAGACCCCTGGCCACAAGGGTACGCACCACGGCGTCCACGTTCACCCCACGCACGTGCGAGATGCGCGACCTGGTGGTGGGTTGGCGGTAGGCGATGACCGCCAGGGTCTCCAGGGCGGCCTGGCTCAGGCGTGAGGTGTCGGCGCCCACCACGAAGCGCCCCACGACGTCCGCCCAGGCGGGAGCGGAGTAGATGCGCCATCCCCCGGCCACCTCCCGCAGGTCGAAGCCGTGGGCACGTCCGCCCTCCCCCCGGTACTCCCGGGACAGGGCGTGCAGTGCGTCCTCGACGAGGGCGGGGTCCACCCCCAGCGCCCCGGCGAGTTCGGCAGCCGGCACCGGGTGGTCCACCACCATCAGCACGGCCTCCAGCGGGGCGAACAGGCTGTGGGGGACGCGGGCGCCGCCGGCGTCCGTGCGACTCCCTGCCGCGGCACTCCCCGCCCCGGGCGCGGGGGCGTCCCGGGACGGGTCCCCGGCCCCCTGCACCAGGGCGGAGTGGTCCTCCTCGTGCTCGTGCTCGTGCTCAGGATGCTGCTGCGGCACGGTGTCCTCCCTCCGACGCCCCCGCGTCGCCCTCGTACTCGTCGACGTCGATGTCCACCGCGGCGTCGCCACCCGTCCAGGTCACGTCCAACTCACCGAGCGCCTCGTCCTGGGTGAAGGCCACCACGCGACGGCGGTAGAGCTCCAGGAGCGCGAGGAAGCGGGAGACCACCACGGCGGTGGTGCCGGCGTCCTCGACGAGCTGGTGGAAGGTGGCGCGCCCCAGGGTGCGCAGGCGGTCGGCGATCAACAGGGCCTGCTCGCGCACCGGGACCGCGGGGTCGTGCAGGTGGGCGACCTCCACGGTGGGTGGGGTGTGGGTGAGTGCCTCGGCCGCGGCCCGTGCCAGGTCACCGGGTCCCGTCATCCACACGAGCTCGGGCAGCAGGGCCGCGAAGTGGGGTTCCAGTGGGACCGAGCGGGGGAAGGCACCCGCGTGGAGGCCCAGGGTGCGCGAGACCTCGGCGGCGGCGAGTTTGAATGCCCGGTACTGGAGCAGGCGGGAGAAGAGCAGGTCCCGGGCCTCCAGGTCCGCGAGGTCCACGTCCTCCTCCCCCTCCTCCCGGGGCAGCAGGTGCGCGGCCTTCAGGTCCAGCAGGGTCGCGGCCACCACCAGGAACTCCGTCGTGCGGGAGAGGTCGGGGAAGGTGCGCATGTAGGAGATGAACTCGTCGGTGACCTCGGACAGTGCGATCTCGGTGATGTCGAGCTTGCGGCGGGAGATCAGCTGCAGCAGCAGGTCGAAGGGCCCCTGGAAGACCTCCAGGCTCACCTGGAACTGGTCGATCCTCCCCTGTCCGGGCCCGATCCCGACCTGCGTGTCACGCGACGTCACCACGGGCGACCACCTCACGTGCGAGACGTCGGTAGGCCTCCGCGCCGGGGTGCGTCGGGGCGTAGCTGGTGATCGGCTCCGTGGCCACCGAGGCGTCGGGGAACTTCACCGTGCGACGGATCCGGGTGGTGTACACGAGGTCCCCGAAGGCCTCGTTCAGCCTCTGGAGCACCTCACGGGCGTGCAGGGTGCGCGTGTCCACCATCGTCGCCACGATCCCGTCGATCTTCAGTCGCGGGTTGATGCGGTCACGCACGGTCTCGATGGTCTCCACGAGGAGTGCCACACCGCGCAGTGCGAAGAACTCCGCCTCCACGGGGACGATGACGCCGTGGGCGGCGGTGAGTGCGTTGACGGTGAGCAGACCGAGGGAGGGCTGGCAGTCGATGAGGATGACGTCGTAGTCGTCCACGACGTGTCGCAGCACGCGCGCCAGCGCCGACTCCCGGGCCACCTCGTTGACCAGCTGCACCTCCGCGGCGGAGAGGTCGATGTTCGCGGGCAGCACGTCGAGGCCCTCGGTCCCACTCGGGACGATCGCGGAGCGCACGTCGGCGCGGGAGTTCATGAGGACCGTGTAGACCGTCTGGTCCATGTCCAGGGTGTTGATGCCCAGACCCACGGAGGCGGCACCCTGGGGGTCGAAGTCGACGACGAGGACACGGCGACCGTACTCGGCGAGGGCCGCACCCAGGTTGATGGTGGTGGTCGTCTTGCCGACGCCGCCCTTCTGGTTGCACATGGCGATGATGCGGGCGGGTCCGTGACCGTCCAGTGGGGCCGGGACGGGGAAGTCCTCCTCGGTCTCGCAGGGACCGCCGTCGAGGGTGGGCTGAGCGTCGTTCGTCACGCGCCCAGCGTAGTTCATCGCCCGTCCTTTCCTGCGGATCCCACCCCGAGTGCCCGTGGATGGGAGGTGCGGTACACCTCCCGCAGGGTGAGGGCCGAGAGACGCGTGTAGACCTGCGTCGACTGCACGCTGGCGTGGCCCAGGAGCTCCTGGACGTCGCGGATACTGGCCCCTCCCTCGAGCAGGTGCGTGGCGAAGGAGTGCCGCAGCGTGTGGGGGGAGACGTGGGCGGACAGACCCGCCAGTGAGGCCACGCGCTGGACGGCCTCCCAGGCCGACTGCCGGGACAGTGGGCGACCACGCGTGTTGAGGAAGAGGGCGGGCGTCCCCCGGCCGCGCTGGGCGAGCTGGGGGCGTGCGCGCACGAGGTAGGCGTCGATGGCCTCGCGGGCGGGGCGGCCCACGGGCACGAGGCGTTCCTTGCGCCCCTTCCCGAAAAGGCGCACGACCGGCATCTCCTCCTCCAGGTCCAGGTCGTCCACCGCCAGGGAGACCGCCTCGGTGATGCGGGCGCCGGTGGCGTAGAGGAACTCCAGGAGCGCGGCGTCGCGGAGATGGACCGGGGAGTCACCCAGGTGTGCGGCGTCGAGGAGGGCCCCCACCTGGGGGACGGAGAGCGCCTTGGGGAGTCTCCCGGGCATCCGGGGGGCCTCCAGGCGGGCGGCGGGGTCGTCGGTGGTGAGCCCCTCCCGCAGGGCGAAGCGGTGGAGGCCGCGGATCGCCGCGCAGGCGCGGGCCACCGAGGACGCGGCCAGTGGACGTCCCGTGACCTCCCCCGAGCGCAGGGCCGCGACATGGCGTGCGATGTCCGCCTCGGTGACCTCCTGGAGGGAACCGGTGCCGTGGGCGCGCAGGTCGCCGAGGTAACGCGCGACGTCACGACGGTAGTTGGAGACCGTGTGGGGTGAGGCACCCCGCTCCACCCTCAGGTGGTCGAGCCAGTCCCGCGCGACGTCCTCCATGTCCTCCATGGGGGAATGCTAGGCCGCCCGCAGCCGCCCGGCGTCCGCCGCTCCGGGGACCACCCACGTGCCCGGGGGCGCGCCCTCGTCGGCACCCCTCCCCCACCCCGACCCGGGACCCCCCGGGTGGGGTGGGCGCGCGCGGGATAGAGTTTGGGGCGGAACCCGTGTGAAGCACGCCTGTGAGGGCATGGACGGCTGGAGGCCGACAGTGACATTCGAGTGGGACCCCATGGATGAACGCGCCGTGACGACGGCGAAGGTACTGGCAGCGGACGCGGTGGAGAAGACCGGCAACGGGCACCCGGGGACGGCGATCTCCCTGGCACCCGCCGCCTACCTGCTCTTCCAGCGACACCTGCGCTTCGACCCGGCCGACGACCGGTGGCTGGGACGCGACAGGTTCATCCTGTCCGCGGGGCACACCTCCCTCACCCAGTACATCCAGCTCTACCTGGCCGGCGCCGGTCTGGAACTCCACGACCTGGAGCAGCTGCGTGTGCTCGGCTCCCTCACCCCCGGTCACCCCGAGTTCCGCCACACCCGCGGCATCGAGCTCACCACCGGGCCCCTGGGGACCGGGTTCGCCGCGGCCGTCGGCTTCGCCATGTCCTCGCGCCGCTCCCACGGGCTCCTGGACCCCGAGACGCCGCTGGGCGAGTCGGTCTTCGACCATGATGTCTACGTCATCGCCGGGGACGGGTGCATGCAGGAGGGCGTCACCTCCGAGGCCGCCTCCCTGGCCGGCACGCAGGAACTGGGCAACCTCACCGTCCTCTACGACGACAACCACATCTCGATCGAGGACGACACGAACATCGCCTTCACCGAGGACGTGCTCGCACGCTTCGAGGCCTACGGATGGCACGTGCAGCGTGTCGACTGGCTGTCCGAGGACGGTTCCTACTCCGAGGACGTGCGGGCCCTGGACGAGGCCCTGGACGCCGCGAAGGCGGAGACGGGCAGGCCCTCGATCATCGCCCTGCGCACGGTCATCGGCTGGCCGACGCCGGGCAAGGCGAACACCGGGGCCATCCACGGGTCCAAGCTCGGTTCCGACGCACTGCGTGGACTCAAGGAGGCCCTCGGGGCCGATCCGGACCGGATGTTCGCCGTCGACCAGGAGGCCGTGGACACCGCGCGGGCCAATGCGGCCCGGCGTGCCCGCGAGGCCCACGCCGAGTGGGACCCCCGTTTCGAGGCCTGGCGCTCGGCCCATCCAGAACGAGCCGAGATGCTGGAACGCATCGTCGAGGGGCGCATGCCCGAGGGGTGGGAGGAGTCCCTGCCGGAGTTCGAGCCCGGCAAGGCCGTCGCGACGCGTGCGGCGTCGGGACAGGTCCTCAACGCCATCGCCTCGGCGGTGCCCGAGCTCTGGGGCGGTTCGGCGGACCTGGCGGGGTCGAACAACACCTTCATGAAGGGCTGGCCGTCCTTCCTGCCGGTGGACCGCTCCTCGGCGATGTTCCCCGGCAACCCCTTCGGTCGGAACCTCCACTTCGGGGTGCGCGAGTTCGCGATGGCCTGCCTGATGAACGGCATCGCCGCGGACGGTCTGAGCCGCGTCTACGGAGGCACCTTCTTCGTGTTCTCCGACTTCCAGCGTGGTGCCGTGCGCCTGGCGGCCCTCATGGACCTGCCCGTCGTGCACGTGTGGACCCATGACTCCGTCGGTGTCGGTGAGGACGGACCCACCCACCAGCCCATCGAGCACCTGGCCGCCTGCCGGGCGATCCCCGGGCTGGCCGTCGTGCGTCCCGCCGACGCGGAGGAGACCGCCCAGGCGTGGCGCGCCGTCCTGGAGCAGCGCCACCCCGCCGGTCTGGTCCTCTCACGACAGAACGTGCCCAACCCCGCGCGTGGCGCGGGTACGGGTCTAGCGGACGCCACCGGGGTCGCGCGGGGTGCCTATGTGCTCTCCGACTGCGAGGGCGTCCCCGACGTCATCCTCATGGGCTCCGGTTCCGAGGTCCAGTACGCACTGGCCGCCCAGACCCTGCTGGCCGACCAGGGCATCGCCGCGCGGGTCGTGTCCGTCCCCTGCATGGAGTGGTTCGGGCAGCAGGACGCCGACTACCGCGAGTCCGTGCTGCCGGCTGCGGTGCGTGCCCGTGTCTCCGTCGAGGCCGGGATCGCCATGCCGTGGCGTGGCCTGGTCGGTGACGCCGGACGCTCGGTGTCCATCGAGCACTTCGGTGCCTCGGGTGCGGGTCAGGCACTCTTCGACGAGTACGGCATCGACGCCCCCCACGTCGTGTCCGCGGCCCACGAGTCGCTGGCGGCGGCCCGGGCCTGAGCCGTCCTCGTGGCCGGGCGGGCCCAGCGCCCGCCCGGCCCCTCCAGGAAGAAGGAACACCGTGGGTTCTCCCCCCTTCGAGCTGCACGATCCCGAGGACCGTCGCCTCCCCCGCGTGGCACCCCCCTGTGGGCTGGTGATCTTCGGGATCACGGGTGACCTCGCCCGCAAGAAGCTGCTCCCGGCGGTCTACGACCTTGCCAACCGCGGACTGCTCAACCCCGCTTTCGCCCTGACCGGCTTCGCGCGACGTGACTGGTCCACGGGTGACTTCGAGGAGTTCGTGCGCACCGCGATCGAGAAGTACTCGCGCACGGGCTTCGAGGAGCGCACCTGGAAGCAGTTCGCCGCGGGACTGCGTTTCGTGCCGGGCAGCTTCGACGACGCCGAGGGGTACCGGAAGCTGGCGGACACGGTCGCCGAGCTCGACCGCTCACGGGGCACGGGCGGCAACCACGCCTTCTACCTGTCCATCCCACCCTCCTGGTTCCCCGTCGTGTGCCGTCACCTCGCGGACACGGGCCTCAATGAGCGCAACGGTGGCCACGAGTGGCGCCGGGTGATCATCGAGAAGCCCTTCGGGCACGACCTCGACTCGGCCCGGGAACTCTCGCGGGTGGTCTCCCACGTGTTCGAGGAACGCGACGTGTTCCGCATCGACCACTACCTCGGCAAGGAGACGGTCCAGAACATCCTCGCGATGCGGTTCGCGAACACGATGTTCGAGCCGCTGTGGAACTCCAACTACGTCGACCACGTCCAGATCACCATGTCCGAGGAGATCGGCATCGGGACCCGGGCGGGTTACTACGACGGCATCGGTGCTGCCCGTGACGTCATCCAGAACCACCTCCTGCAGCTCCTGGCCCTCACCGCCATGGAGGAGCCGGTCCGCTTCACCCCGGAGGCGCTGCGGGCCGAGAAGGAGAAGGTCCTCTCCGCCGTGCGCCTGCCCGAGGACCTCGACACGGGCACGGCACGGGGACAGTACACGGAGGGATGGCAGGGGGGTGCCCACGTCCGTGGGTTCCTGGAGGAGGACAACATCCCCGTGGACTCCCGCACGGAGACCTTCGCCGCCCTCAAGCTCTTCGTGGACACCCGCCGGTGGGCGGGGGTTCCCTTCTACCTGCGCACGGGCAAGCGCCTGGGCAAGCGCGTCACCGAGATCGCGATCGTCTTCAGGAGGGCGGCCCACGTCCCCTTCGAGAACTCCGAGATGGGTGAGACCGGGCAGAACGTCCTCGTCATCCGGGTCCAGCCCGATGAGGGCATGACGCTGCGCTTCGGCGCGAAGGTCCCCGGTACGGAGATGCAGGTGCGGGACGTGACGATGGACTTCGGCTACGGGCACGCCTTCACCGAGGACTCCCCCGAGGCCTACGAGCGCCTGCTCCTGGACGCCCTCGTGGGGTCGGCCCCCCTCTTCCCCCACCAGCGTGAGGTGGAGCTGTCCTGGCGGATCCTCGACCCCGTCCTGGCGCACTGGGAGGCATCGGGGTCCCCCGAGCAGTACCGGCCGGGTTCCTGGGGTCCCTCCACGGCCCACGAGATGCTGGCCCTGGACGGACGCACCTGGAGGATCCCGTGATCATCACACTCAAGGACACCACCGCCTCGGAGGTGGCCTCGCGCATCATCGAGATGCGCGCGGACCGTGGTTCCGCAGCCCTGGGACGCGTGCTCACCCTCATCGTGGTCGTCGACGACGTCATCGACGTGGACCGCGCGATCGAGATCTCGGACGCCGCGTCGCGTGAGCACCCCTGCCGCGTCATCGTCGTGGTCGATCCCGGGGACCGGCAGGGCACTGCCCGGCTCAACGCCCAGATCCGGGTCGGCGGTGAGGCCGGACCCTCCGACGTGGTGGTCCTGGAGCCGCGCGGGGACGCAGCCATCGGCCTGGACACCCTGGTGATGCCGTTGCTGCTCTCCGACACGCCGGTGGTCACCTACTGGCCCAACACCCCGCCCGAGAACCCCGGGGAACACCCACTGGGCGTCATCGCGGTACGTCGCATCACCGACTCCCGCCAGACCGACTGCCCCATGCGCACACTCATGGACCTGGCCCGCGTCTACTCCCCGGGTGACACCGACCTCGCCTGGTCGGGGGTCACCCTGTGGCGGGCGGTCGTCGCGACCGTGGTGGAGGGTTTCGACCGCGCACCCGTCGGCATCCGTGTGACGGGACACGCCACGCACCCCTCGTCCTTCCTCGTGGCCGCCTGGCTGCAGCGTCGCACGGGGGTCCCCACCGTCCACGAACCCGACCCGGAGGCACGCACGATCACGGGCGTCCACTTCTCCTTCGAGGACGGCTCCGAGGTCTCCCTGACACGTCGGGCCGTCTCCCAGGTGGCTCACCTGGTGCGCACGGGCCTGGACACCACCTATGTCAACCTGCCGCGGCGCTCCGTCCAGGACTGCCTGATGGAGGAGCTGCGGCGCCTGGACCCCGACGTGTTCTACAGCGAGGTCCTCACCCGGGACCTCCCCCGGCTGCCGGCGGCGGTGGCATTGCTGGAGGGCGACGAGGGCGGGGGCGAGGGACGTGCCTGACCTCAGGGTGTACCCGGGGCCCCGGGAGCTGGGGCAGGCGGTGGCGGACGCCCTCGTCAGGACGCTGGCGGACCTCCTGCGCACGGTCCCCGACCGGCCCGTGGACCTGGCCCTGGCGGGCGGCTCCGTGAACTCGCTGGTCCTGGAGCGACTGCGGGGCCACGAGGCGTCCCTGGACTGGTCGCGTGTGCGCGTGTGGTGGGTGGACGAGCGCTTCGTGCCCGCCGGGGACCCGGACCGCAACGACCTCGCGGCACGCGAGGCCCTGCTCGACCGCCTGCCCGGGGTACAGCTGCGCCCCATGCCCGCCGATGACGGGACGCGTTCCCTGGAGCAGGCCACTGCGGACTTCGCCGCCGAGTGGGGTGAGGGAATGGGGACACGGAGCCCGGACCTCGCCCTGGTGGGCACCGGGGAGGACGGACACTTCGCGAGCCTCTTCCCCGGACACGCACAGGTGGACGCGACCGACGTCGTGGTCGCCGAGCACCACTCCCCCAAGCCCCCGCCGCTGAGGATCTCACTGTCGCGCCCGGTGGTGGCGGGCTCGACGCACCTCTGGCTGGTCGCGGCCGGTGGGTCCAAGGCGCGCCCCATTGCGCAGGCGTTGGAGGGGGCCGACGTCCACGAGGTCCCCGTGGCGGCCCTGGCGCGCCGGGGAGCCGTGTGGTGGTTGGACGGGGCAGCCGCGGGTCAGCTCCCCTGACCACTCCCCCACCCGTCGGGGCGTGCCCCGACGGGAGAGGGACCAGGGTGTGTCAGAAGCCGAACTTGTTGAGCACGCCGAAGGCGACGATGCACACCGCCCACACGGTGAGGACACCGAGGGTGATGCGGTTGAGGTTGCGCTCCGCGACGCCGGACGACCCCACCGAGGAGGAGATCCCACCGCCGAACATGTCGGAGAGCCCGCCACCGCGCCCCTTGTGCATGAGCACGGTCAGGGTGAGCAGGATGCTCGTCACGACGATGAGCACCAGCAGGACGATCTTCAATACAGCCACGAGTGGGTTCCGTTCAGGTCCGGGTGGGCGCCTCGGGTGTACCTCAGGGCGCGACGACAACGAGGATGATTCTAGTGCGCACGCACGAATGGGGGCCAACCGGCTGGCCGGTCGGCCCCCATCGGTTCGTGCGGGGAGCTGTCCGAGGACTCAGAGGGTCTCGAAGCGCGCGATCTTCGCGAACTCCTCGGCCTTGAGCGAGGCGCCGCCGACGAGACCACCGTCGACGTCGGGTTCGGCCATGATCTCCTTGACGTTGGAGGACTTGACGGACCCGCCGTAGAGGATGCGCACACCCTCGGCCAGTTCCGCGGAGTACAGCTCCGCGAGACGCAGACGGATCGCGCCGCAGACCTCCTGGGCGTCGGCGGGGGTCGCGACCTCGCCGGTGCCGATGGCCCAGATGGGCTCGTAGGCGATGACGACCTTGGCGGCCGCCTCCGCGTCCATGCCCTCCAGTGCCCCGTCGATCTGGGCGAGCACGTGCTCGACCTGACGGCCGGCCTTGCGCACGTCCAGGCCCTCACCACAGCAGATGATGGGGGTCATGCCCGCATCGAGGACGACCCGGGCCTTCTCGCCCACCAGGGCATCGGACTCGTGGTGGTACTCGCGACGCTCCGAGTGGCCGACGAGCACGTAGGAGACACCGAGCTTGACCAGCATCTCCGCGGAGACCTCACCCGTGTACGCCCCGGCCTGGTGGGTCGAGACGTCCTGGGCGCCGTAGCGGATCTTGAGGTTGTCACCCTCGACGACCGTCTGCACGGAGCGGATGGCGGTGAACGGGGGGATGACTACGACCTCGGTCGAGGAGTAGTCGAAGTTGGCGTCGTCGAGCGCCAGGGCGAGTCCCTGGACCAGGTGGATGGCCTCGAGGTGGTCGAGGTTCATCTTCCAGTTGCCCGCCATCAGGGGGGTGCGTGCCATGTTCAGTCCTCCAGAACTGCGATGCCCGGCAGGACCTTGCCCTCGAGGAGTTCGAGGGAGGCGCCACCACCGGTGGAAATGTGGGAGAAGGTCGACTCGTCGAAGCCGAGGAGGCGCACGGCCGCAGCCGAGTCACCGCCACCGACGACCGAGAACATCGACCCCGTGGACAGGGCCTCCGCGACGGTGCGCGTGCCGCCGGAGAAGGCGGGGAACTCGAAGACGCCCATCGGACCGTTCCAGGCGACGGTCTTCGTGGTGGCGAGCTTCTCGGCGAAGAGCTTCTGGGACTCCGGGCCGATGTCGAGGCCCATCTGGTCCGCGGGGATGGCGTCCGCCGGGACGACCGTGGCGGGCGCATCCGCGCTGAACTCGGGGGCCACGATGATGTCGACCGGCAGCACGAGCTCGACACCGCGCTGGGCGGCCTCGTCGATGTAGCCCTTGACGACGTCGATCTGGTCCTCCTCGAGCAGCGACTTGCCCACGCTGAGGCCCTTGGCGGCCAGGAAGGTGAACACCATGCCGCCGCCGATGAGCAGCATGTCGGCCTTGGTCAGGAGGTTGGCGATGACCCCGAGCTTGTCGGAGACCTTCGACCCACCCAGGACCACGGCGTAGGGCCGCTCCGGGTTGTCGGTGGCGCGACGCAGGGACTCGATCTCCTTGACCACCAGGAGGCCGGCGGCGGAGGGCAGGATCTTCGCGATGTCGTAGACCGAGGCCTGCTTGCGGTGGACCACGCCGAAACCGTCGGAGACGAAGACGTCCCCGAGCTCGGCGTACTCCTTGGCGAGGGCCTCGCGCTCGGCGTCGACCTTGGAGGTCTCGCGGGCGTCGAAGCGGACGTTCTCCAGGAGGGCGATCTCGCCGTCCTTCAGGGCGGCGACGACCTCGTGGGCGGAGGGCCCGGTGACGTCCTTGGCGAGGGTGACGGGCGCGTCGACGAGCTCGCCGAGGCGTGCGGCGACGGGTGCCAGCGAGAACTCGGGCTTGACCTCGCCCTTGGGGCGGCCGAGGTGGGCCATGACGACGACCTTGGCGCCGGCGTGGACCAGCTTCTCCAGGGTCGGCAGCGCGGCGCGGATGCGACCGTCGTCGGTGATGACACCGTCCTTGAGCGGGACGTTGAAGTCGGAGCGGACGAGCACGCGCTTGCCGCGCAGGTCGCCCAGCGATTCGATGGTCCTCATTGAACCTTCCTTCGGTGGATGTGGGAGTGGGTGGGCCCCGACGAAAGGCGCCCGCACACGCTGTCGCGTGCGCGGGCGCCCTGCGTCATGAGACCTGGTGGCTCAGAGCTTGGAGCCGACCAGCGCGGTCAGCTCGACGAGGCGGTTGGAGTAGCCCCACTCGTTGTCGTACCAGGAGACGACCTTGACCATGTTGTCGATGACCTTGGTCAGCTGCGAGTCGAAGATCGAGGAGTGCGGGTCGCCGACGATGTCGGTGGAGACCAGGTCGTCCTCGGAGTACTTGAACACGTGGGCGAAGTCGCCGGTGGAGGCGGCCTTGGCGGCGGCGTTGACGTCCTCGGCGGTGACGCCGGCCTTCTTGGGCTCGAAGGTCAGGTCGACGACGGACCCGGTGGGGACCGGGACGCGCATGGCGTAGCCGTCGAGCTTGCCCTTGAGCTGGGGCAGGACCAGGGCCACGGCGCGGGCGGCGCCGGTGGAGGTCGGGACGATGTTCAGGGCGGCGGCGCGGGCGCGACGCAGGTCCTTGTGGGGGGCGTCGTGCAGACGCTGGTCGCCGGTGTAGGCGTGGACCGTGACCATGAGGCCACGCTCGATGCCGAAGGCGTCGTCGAGGACCTTCGCCAGCGGGGCGAGGCAGTTCGTGGTGCAGGACGCGTTCGAGACGATGTTCTGCGTGGCGGGGTCGTACTGGTCGTCGTTCACACCGATGACGAAGGTGCCGTCGACGTTCTTCGCGGGGGCGGAGATGACGACCTTCTTGGCGCCACCGTCGATGTGGGCCTTGGCCTTCTCGCCGTCGGTGAAGAATCCGGTGGACTCCACGACGACATCCACCCCGAGGTCGCCCCAGGGGAGCTTGGCGGGGTCGCGCTCCTCGAGGGCCACGATGCGGTGGCCGTCGACGGAGATGGACTCCTCGTCGTAGGTGACCTCGGCGTCGAGACGACCCATGATCGAGTCGAACTTGAGGAGGTGGGCGAGGGTCTTGTTGTCGGTCAGGTCGTTGACGGCGACAACCTCGATGTCCGCGCCCTGCTCAAGGGCGGCGCGGAAGAAGTTGCGGCCGATGCGGCCGAAGCCGTTGATGCCAACGCGGGTGGTCACTGTTGTCCTCCTGCTTGTGCCCCTCCGTGGGGGCACTTCTTCGATGCAACCGGTGCCGCAGGATACGGCCCCGGCCCGCAGTTCCTGCGGTTCCAGCACCCCCAAATCTACACCCCCGGGGCCCGGGGGCGCAGGGCCGTACGACCCACGGTCTCAGTCCTCGTCGAGCATGTCGAGCGTCAGTGCGGACTCGGTGTCCGGGATCCCCTCCTCGTGGGCCTTCTTGTCCGCCATGGCGAGGAGTCGGCGGATCCGGCCCGCCACCGCGTCCTTGGTCAGGGGTGGGTCCGTGCGACGTCCGAGCTCCTCCAGGGAGGCCTGCTTGAACTCCAGGCGCAGGCGTCCCGCCTCCTGGAGGTGTTCGGGCACCTCGTCGCCGAGGATCTCGAAGGCGCGCTCGACCCGGGCCCCCGCTGCGACGGCGGCGCGCGCGGAACGCCTGAGGTTCGCGTCGTCGAAGTTGGCCAGACGGTTGGCGGACCCGCGGGCCTCGCGCCTCTCCCGGCGTGCCTGCCAGGCGGCATGGGTGCGTGTGGCGCCCATGGCGAGGATGAGTGCGCCGATCGCGTCGGAGTCCCGCACGCTCACACGGTCCGCGCCGCGGACCTCCTTGGAGCGTGCGGCCGCCCCCAGCCTGCGGGCGCACCCGACCATGGCCAGGGCGGCCTCGGCACCCGGGGCGGTGATCTCCAGGGAGGAGGAACGCCCGGGCTCCATGAGGGAGCCGCGTGCGAGGAACGCCCCGCGCCACGCGGCTGCGGCCTCGTCCCTCCCGGCGGAGACGATCTGGGCGGGCAGCCCGCGCACCGGGCGCCCCAACTGGTCCACCAGACCCGTCATGCGGGCCAGGTCGTCGGCGTCCTTCACCACGCGCACCACGTAGCGGTTGCCGCGGCGCAGCGCACCGCCCGAGACCACGACCACGCTCGAGTCCGTGCCGTAGAGGTGGGCCATGAAGGTCCGCAGCCTCTGGGCCGCGACCGGGGAGTCGAGTTCCGCCTCGATGATGATGCGGCCGGAGACCAGGTGCAGTCCGCCCGCGAAACGCAGCACGGCAGCCACCTCGGCGGCAACGGAGCTGACGGAGCCGGCCCGGAGACGGGCGAGCTCGTCCTTCATGTCAGTCGTCAGTGACATCAGTGCATTCCTTTCGTCGCCCGGCCTCAGGCGAGCCACGGCTCGGGACGGCCGACCTCGCCGAGGAAGCCGTCGAAGGCGTCGCGCAGTGCAGCGGCCAGGCGGAGCGGGTCGTGGTGGGGCATGCCGTCCCCGGTGCGGACCTGGCGCAACATGAGCCGGGCACCGGCCTCCTGGGCGGCCTCCACGAGGTCGTCGATGTCGTCGATCGCGGTCGGATCAGCCAGGACGACGTCCAGCTTGAGGTCGGGGGCGTGCTGCAGCAGGACCCGGACGTGGTCGGCCGATGTCATCGTGTCGGTCTCGCCACGCTGGCGAGCCAGGTTCAGCACCAGCGCCCGGTGGGCGTCGGTGGTGACCAGGGCACGGTGGAGATCGGTCACCAGCAGGTGCGGGATGACGGAGGTGTACCAGGAGCCCGGACCCAGGACCACCCAGTCCGCGGCGTCGATCGCCTCCAGCACCGCCCCCGGGACGGGCGGGTCCTCGGGGATCAGGCGCACGTGGCGCACGGTGCCGGGGGCGACGGCGACCCGTGACTGCCCGCGCACGGTGTACTCGCGACCCTGGTCCTCCATCTCGGCCTCGATGTCCAGGGGCACGGACGCCATGGGGAGCACACGCCCCTGCGCGTTGAGCAGGCGCGCCACCCAGTCGAGTCCCTCGACCGGGTCGCCGAGCATCTGCCACAGCCCCGAGATCAGGAGGTTCCCGAGGGCGTGCCCGTCCAGCGGGCCGGTCGTGTCCAGACGCGTCTGCAGGACGTCACGCCAGGTGAGGCCCCATTCGGTCTCCTCGCACAGGCTGGCCAACGCCATGCGCAGGTCACCGGGGGGCAGGACGTCCATCTCACGGCGCAGACGGCCCGAGGACCCGCCGTCGTCGGCGACGGTGACCACCGCGGTCACGGCATGGGTGATGTGGCGCAGTGCCCGCAGGGTCGCGGAGAGACCGTGGCCGCCGCCCAGGGCGACGACGGACTGACCGACCTCACCGCGCTGCGCCCAACCGTCCCGGTCGAGATAGGCCATCACTCACGCCCCAGGTCACGGTGGAGGACACGCACGGAGAAGCCGGTGTCACGGAAACGCTGGGCGATGAGCTCGGCCATGGCGACCGAGCGGTGCTTCCCACCCGTGCACCCCACCGCGATCGTCACGAAGGGCTTGAGCTCGGTGAGGTAGCCCTTGAGCATCGGGGCCAACAGGTCCGCGTACCCCTCGGCGAAGGCGCGGGCACCCGGCTGGTCCAGGACGTAGTCGGCCACCGCCTGGTCGCGCCCGGTGAGGTGGCGCAACTCCCCCACCCAGTACGGGTTCTTGAGGAAACGGACGTCGAGGACGTCATCGGCGTCCATCGGCAGGCCGTACTTGAACCCGAAGGACTCCAGGGTGAGCTGCAGGGGGCGTTCGGCCTCCCCCGCCACGACGTCGCGGATGTGGCGCGAGAGGTCGTGGACCGTCATGTGCGAGGTGTCGATGACCTCGTCGGCACGCGTGCGCAGCGGCTGCAGCAGGCGGTCCTCCGCACGGATCCCGTCGATGATCGTCCCCTCCCCCTGCAGGGGATGGGGACGTCGGTTCGACTCGTAGCGGCGCACCAGGGTGGCCTCGTCCGCCTCGAGGAAGATGATCCGGTAGAGCACCCCGGCCGCCTGGAGCTTGTCCAGGGTTGCCGACAGGGCGGTGAAGAACGCCCGGGAGCGCACGTCCACGACCACCGCGAGCCGGTGCACACCCGCCCCCCCGCCCGGCGACATCATGCCGACGAGGGCGGGCAGCATCGAGGGGGGCAGGTTGTCCACGACGTACCAGTCGAGGTCCTCCAGGGCACGTGCGGCCTGGGAGCGCCCCGCCCCGGAGCGACCGGAGATGATGAGGACCTCGTTGACCGCGGGCGCAGGCGCTCCCGGGAGCTCGTCGAGCATCGGGATCCCCGTGGGTACCGTGGGCGGGTTGTCGTCCTGTCCGGCGTCGTGGTTGGTCATGCCCCCAAGGATGCCACTTCCGGGGGTCGCTCCGTCGCTCACCGGCGCTCGCCCTCGACGACGCGGACCGTCGCCGCCATGCCCTCCGCGGTGCGGCGCGCGTCGGTGGTGTCCCGCCCCCTGGCCAGGGCGACGCCCAGCCGGCGTCCCTCCCGGGTCGCGTCCTTGCCGAAGACCCGGACCTCACCGCCCAGTGCCAGGGCCTCGGCGACGCCCTCGTAGGCCACGTCGCGCAGCTGTCCGGGGGCGCGCACGACCGCGGACGCGCCGGGGGTCGCCAGCGTGGTGTCGACGGGCAGACCCAGGACGGCGCGGGCGTGGAGGTCGAACTCGGACTGGTGCTGGGTGACCATGGTCACCATGCCGGTGTCGTGCGGGCGTGGCGACAGTTCCGAGAACCACACGCGGTCCCCCCGCAGGAAGAACTCGACCCCGAACAGGCCCAGCGCCGGGGAGGCTCCGCCCTCCGCCAGGGCCGAGGTGACGGACTCCGCCATGGAACGCGCACTCGCCAGTGCCGTGTCCGACAGCTCGGCGGGCTGCCAGGACTCCACGTAGTCCCCACTCTCCTGCCGGTGCCCGATCGGGGCGCAGAAGGAGGTCCGCACCTCCCCCGCAGCCGCGTCCCACCGACGCACCGTGAGCAGGGTGATCTCGGAGTCGAAGTCGATCGCCTCCTCCACGATGACGCGACCCGTGCCCGCTCGCGCCCCCTCCTCGGCGGCCCGCCAGGCCTCCTCCGCCTCGTGTGCCCCGGTGATGCGTGTCTGGCCGTGGCCGGAGGAGGACATGGTCGGCTTGACGAAGGCCGGGAGACCCGTGACGTCGAGTGCCTCGCGGACCTCGTCGGCGGAGGAGGCGAAACGGAAGCGTGAGGTCTCCACCCCCGGCAGCGAGGCGGCCAGCGCCCGGATGCGCTGGCGGTCCATGGTCGTGCGGACCGAGAAGGCGTTGGGGACGATGCGGGGTGCGTCCGCCGTCCGTTCCTCCTCGACGAGGGCATCCGTGGCGATGGCCTCGACCTCGGGCACCACCAGGTCGACGTCGACGGAGTCCAGGAGCGCGCGCAGGTCCGTGGCGGAGGTCATGTCGAGGACACGGTGCTCGTCGGCGACCTGCATGGCGGGGGCGTGGGGGTAGGAGTCCGCGGCGATCACGTGTGCGCCCAGGCGCTTGAGCGAGATCGTGAGCTCACGGCCCAGCTCCCCGGAGCCGAGGAGGAGGATCCGTGCGGGCAGCGGGGTGGGCAGGGTGGTCGCGGCGCGTGCGTCGGTCGGATCAGTCATGGTGGGTTCCCTCCGGGGTGCGGGTGGACGTGGTGGGGTCGTCGGACGACGGGTCGGTGCCAGACGTGGTGCCGGTCGTGGCGCTGGTGGTGGCGCCCGCACCTCCGGCGGGCTCGGGGTCGCCCTCGTGCGGTGGGGGGAACGCCTCGGTGCCGACGGCGGGGCCCACCACCGGGTCCCCGTCTCCGGGGGCCACCGGGCTCCCCGCGCCGGACCCGAGCGCTTCCAGGACCGTGGAGGCGAGCACCGGACCGATGCCGGGTACCTCCGCGACCTCCTCGACCGTGGCGTCGCGCAGGCGTCTCACGGATCCGAAACGGCGCAGGAGGGCGCCCTGCCGGGCCGGTCCCAGGCCGGGCACGTCGTCGAGGACGGAGCGCGTCTGGCCCTTGGCGCGCCGGCGCCGGTGCTTGGTGATGGCGAAGCGGTGGGACTCGTCGCGCAGGTGCTGGAGCAGGTAGAGGGCCGCCGAGGTGCGCGGGAGGATCAGGGGGAACTCCTCCCCGGGCACCCACACCTCCTCCAGGCGCTTCGCGAGGCCGACCACCGGGAGGTCCACCCCCATGCTGTCCAGGGCGGTGCGGGCGGCGTTGACCTGGGGCAGCCCACCGTCGACGACGACCAGGTCGGGCCGGTAGGAGAAGCGCCGGGGGCGTCCCGAGGTCGCGTCGACGGGGCCGGAGGCCAGCGGGACGCCGTCCGCGTCCTCACCCTCGATGCCGGCCTCCTCGGCGAGGAGCCGGGCGAAGCGGCGGTGGAGGACCTCGTCCATGGCGGCCGTGTCGTCCGGGACGCCCGTCCCGTCCTCGCCGCGGATGTTGAAGGTGCGGTAGGCGTCCTTGCGGGGTATGCCGTCCTCGAAGACGACCATGGAGGCGACCTGGTCCTGTCCCTGGGTGTGGGAGATGTCGTAGCACTCGATGCGCAGGGGGGCTGCGGGCAGGTCGAGGTCGGCGGCGAGTTCCTCCAGGGCGCGGGAGCGCTGGGTGAGGTCCCCGGCGCGGCGCGTGCGGTGGAGTTGGAGGGCCTGGGAGGCGTTCGCCCGCACGGTGTCCATGAGGCGGGCCTTGGCGCCGCGGTGGGGGACGTGCAGGCGCACCCTGGCCCCGCGCAGGTCGGAGAGCCAGGTCTCCAGCGTCGCGGCGTCCTCGGGCAGGTCCGAGACCAGGACCTCACGGGGGATCGCGCGGGTCGGGGTGTGGGCGACGTCGTCGACGGAGGTCGCCTCGGCGCGTCCGGTCGGGCGTCCGCGCAGGGGCTTCGCGGCCGGCTCGACGTCCCCGTAGACCTGCTCCAGGAGTCGTTCCATCAGGCCCGCGGGTGGGGTGTCGTCGACGCGGTCCACCACCCAGCCACGGGTGCCGCGGATGCGACCCCCGCGCACGTGGAAGACGTGGACCGCGGCGTTGAGTTCGTCGGTGACCAGGGCGAAGACGTCGGCGTCGGTGCCGTCGTCGAGGACCACCGCATTGCGCTCCAGCACCTTGCGCAGGGCCTGGAGGTCGTCGCGCAGGCGTGCGGCACGCTCGAAGTCCAGGGCGCCCGCGGCCTCGCGCATGCGGGACTCGATGTCGCGGATGAAGGGGCCGGTGCGGCCCTCCATGAACTGGCAGAGGTCCTCGGCGAGCTCGCGGTGGTCCTCCTCGCTGATGCGACCCACGCAGGGGGCGGAGCACTTGTCGATGTACCCGAGCAGGCAGGGGCGGCCCTGTGCGTGTGCGCGGCGGTAGACGCCGGCGGAGCAGGAGCGCACGGGGAAGACGCGCAGGAGCAGGTCGATGGTCTCCCGGATGGCCCAGACCTGCGTGTAGGGGCCGAAGTAGCGCGCACCGGCGCGACGCGCCTCGCGGGTGATCTGGACGCGGGGCACCTTCTCCCCCATGGTGACGGCCAGGTAGGGGTAGGACTTGTCGTCCGTGTACATGACGTTGAAACGCGGATCGAACTCCTTGATCCACGTGAATTCCAGGGTGAGGGCCTCGACCTCGGTGGACACGACCGTCCACTGGACGCTGGCCGCGGTGGTGACCATCTGCTGAGTGCGCGGGTGCAGGTGGGCGGGGTCCTGGAAGTAGTTCGTCAGGCGCTGGCGCAGGTTCTTCGCCTTGCCGACGTAGATGACCCGGCCCTCCGCGTCCCGGAAGCGATACACACCCGGGCTGGTGGGGATGTCCGCGGTGCGGGGACGGTAGGTCGAGGGGTCTGCCACGCGCACCACCCTAATCTGCCGAAGTCCGCTCTGTTCTCCCACTGAGGTCCGCTCAGTTCTGACCTCGAGGTCCGCTCAGTTCCGGTGCCGAGGTCCGCTCAGTTCCGGTGCCGAGGTCCGCTCAGTTCCGGTGCCGAGGTCCGCCCACTTCCGGTACCGGGGTCCGTCCCCTTCTCCCTGGGGCTTCCCCGGTGCCCTGAGGGACTGCGGCCCTCGTCCGCGTTGGGCGTCGGGGTGACCGGGGCCGAACCCGGTCCCACAGGCAGGAGCCGGGAGGGGCCCCGTGCGTCCGGGCGGGCCCGCGGGATCGCCCCCCGTCACCGCCGCGGCAGCAGCGGACCCGTGGGTCACGTGCCCGGACGTGCGACCGCTGGGCCCGGGGGCGACGAGGGCGGACGGTGAGCGAGCGACCGGGGCTGACCTCAGGGCCCGAACTGAGCGGACTGATATGGGGGTGTGTGCTGTCAAGTGGGCATGGTGAGGCGCCGCCCGGCACTGGTTGTGGGGCGGCGCCTCGGTCGTCGGGGTGGGGCCTTGTGGGGGTGGGGTGTGTCCGTTGGTGGACGGTGTGGTCACTCTGATATTCGCGGGTTGGTGCCGCATGACGGTGTTCCGGCGGAAGAGGGGTTCACTGCGGTCTTCGAGACGGGCGTGCCCGGGTGGGTGCCCATGTCCGCATCGGTGGTTTCCCTCTCCGACACACTGCCCCACTCCCTCAGGGGCCGGCCTCGACGAGACTGTGGGGCTCAGGCGTCCATGGTGACCAGCACCTGACACCATCCGGCCAGTTCACGCGCGATGGCGCAGTTGGCGACCGTGGGAGTCTTCTTGCGGGCCTTGAATCCCAGCCATCGCTTGTGGAGTCGACGGTTGCCGCGCCCGGCGTGGTCTGCGACTGCTCGGGGGGCCTTGTCCCAGCGTGCCTGCAAGGTGGCAGATGGATGGTAGGTGGGCAGGTGGTGCCAGGCGGCCTCCACCAGGAGCCTGCGCGCATGCGCGTTCCCGGTGCGGGTGAGGCCGCCTTGGTGGCGGGTGGACCCCGAGGAGTGCTCACTGGGGACCAACCCCAGGTAGGAGCCGATGCTGGTGGGGGTGAAACGCTGCCAGTCACCCACCTCCACAGCCAGGCCCACCGCTGTGAGGGTGGAGATGCCGCGCAGGCAGGACAGTCGCTTCACCCCCTCAGCGAAGGAGGACTCCTCAGCCAGGCGGGCGATGCCCTCATCGAGGCGCCCCCTCCTGGCCTCCAGAGCACAGACCGTCTCCCAGGACTCATCAAAGGTCTGCAAGGTCGCCCACCCCGCCCCAGCCAGTCCCTCCCGGCGGATCGTGCCCAGCCACGCCCGGTGAGCCACACCCCACGTGGTCTTGCCCTCATAGAGGAAACCCCGACGCAGGAGCAGCTTGGAGAGACGATGACGAGCGGCCATGAGTTCACGGCGCACGTCATCACGAGCACGCACCAGGTCCCGGGCGGACTCCTCCTCCACGGTGGGGACACGCACTCCCACCACTTGGCCCGCCGCGAGCATCTGGGCCAGGTGGAGGGCATCACGACGGTCCGTCTTGATGCGGTCTCCACTGGCACGCAACAGTTTCGAGGGGGCCGCCACCACACACTCAATGCCCTCCCCCTCCAGGGTCCGTGCCAGGTGGAAACCGGTCGGCCCGGCCTCATAGGCCACCCGCACCCCCCGGGCGTCACCCACACGCGCAATGAAGTCGAGGACCTCCCCGTCCCCACCCCCCAACGCAGCCTCCCGGATCACACCCGAGAGGGGATCAATCGCTGCTGCTCGAACACTGCGAGCGTGAACATCCAACCCAATACACGTAGCATCTGACAACACCTGGGGCCTCCCCTGAATCGCATGTCGGCACCCCCACCCACGGGCGAGGGCGATCCACGAAACCGTGGCACTGCACCCCAACCAGGGCACTGAACCACGTTGCACAGGGAAGGCCCCAGGCCACAAGACCCAACCTCAGACCACCCCCACCCCCATATCGTCTTCGAGGCCCGAACTGAGCGGACTTCGCCGTCAGGGGCGGTACTGGACGTCGGTCGGCGCGATGGGGGCCGGCAGCTCGGTACGCCCGCGCAGGTACTCGTCCACGGCGGCCGCGGCCGAGCGGCCCTCCGCGATGGCCCACACGATCAACGACTGCCCGCGCCCGGCGTCCCCGGCCACGAACACACCCGGATGGGTCGTCGCCCAGTGCTCGTCGCGCACGACGCGACCACGGGCGTCGACCTCGAGGCCGAGCTGGTCGACGAGGCCCTCACGCTCGACCCCGGTGAAGCCCATGGCGAGCAGCACCAGCTGGGCGGGGATGATCCGCTCCGTGCCCTCCACGGGCTCGAAGCGCCCACCGGAGAACCTGACCTCGCTGAGCCGCAGCTGGGAGACATTGCCCTCCTCGTCCCCGAGGAACTCCGCGGTGGAGACCGCGTAGAGACGCTCCCCGCCCTCCTCGTGGGCCGACGCCACCCGGAAGATGCGCGGGTAGCTCGGCCAGGGGTCGGCGGCCGTGCGCTCGGCGGGCGGCTGGGGCATGATCTCCAGGCTCGTCACGGAGCGCGCCCCCTGACGGATGGCGGTGCCCAGGCAGTCGGCTCCGGTGTCGCCGCCGCCGATGATGACGACGTCCTTGCCCTCGGCGCTGATCCAGTCGACCTCGGTGTCCCCGTGGACGTGCTTGGTCGAGCGGGTCAGGTAGTCGACGGCCTGGTGGATGCCGCCCAGCTGCCGTCCCGGCGCGGGCAGGTCGCGTCCCACCGTGGACCCCGTGGTGAGCACGACGGCGTCGAAACGCTCCAGGAGGTCGTCCCCCGTCACGTCGTGACCGACGTCGACCCCGACGTGGAAGCGGGCGCCCTCGGCGCGCATCTGGTCGAGGCGACGGTCCAGGACCGCCTTCTCCATCTTGAACTCGGGGATCCCGTAGCGCATGAGGCCACCGATCGCGTCGGCACGCTCGAAGACGGCCACGGTGTGCCCGGCGCGGGTGAGCTGCTGGGCAGTGGCGAGCCCGGCCGGGCCCGACCCGACCACCGCCACCGTGAACTCGGTGAGCTTCTGGGGGATCTGGGGGGTCACCCAGCCCTCGTCGAAGGCGTGGTCGACGGCCGTGTGCTCGACGTTCTTGATCGTCACGGCGGGCTGGTTGATGGACAGCACGCAGGCCGCCTCGCACGGGGCCGGGCAGAGGCGCCCGGTGAAGTCCGGGAAGTTGTTGGTGGCGTGGAGGCGCTCGATGGCGCTCCTCCAGTCACCCTTCCACCCCAGGGTGTTCCACTCCGGGATCAGGTTGCCCAGGGGGCAGCCGTAGTGGCAGAAGGGCGTGCCGCAGTCCATGCAACGCCCTGCCTGGCGTTCGACGACGCCGATCTCCTGCTCCTCGTAGACCTCGTCGAAGTCGCGGATGCGCACGGGGACGGGACGGCGCTCCGGCAGCTCGCGCTCCCGGATCTTCAGGAACCCCTTCGGGTCAGCCATGGGACACCTCCAGAATCTTCTGCCACACCTCGGGGTCCTCCCGGTCGACGCCCGAGGCGTCGGCCTCGGAGAGGATCTCGGTGACCTGGGCGAACTGCGTGGGCTGGATGCGGGTGAATCGGGCCAGTGAGGCCGGCAGGTCGTCGAGCAGACGCTGGGCGACCACGGATCCCGTGAGCTCGACGTGGCGGCGCAGGAGCAGGGCGACCCGCTCCCCGTCGGCGTCGGAGAGGCCCGAGACCTCCAGCTGTGCCAGCACCTGCGGGTTGAGCAGGCCGGAGTCGAAGTCCAGCAGGTAGCCGGTGCCCCCGGACATGCCGGCGGCGACATTGCGTCCGGTGCGGCCCAGCACGAGGACCTCTCCACCGGTCATGTACTCCAGGGCATGGTCGCCGGTGCCCTCGCACACCAGGGTCGCACCGGAGTTGCGCACACCGAAGCGCTCACCGACCCTGCCCGAGACGTAGAGCTCGCCAGAGGTCGCGCCGTAGCCGATGACGTTGCCCGCCACCGTGTTCTCGTTGGCCGCGAACTTCGCGGAGCGTGAGGGCCGCACCGCCACCGTGCCACCGCACAGGGACTTGCCGACGTAGTCGTTCGCGTCGCCCTCGACCGTGATCGAGACACCCTGGGGCAGGAAGGCCCCCAGGGACTGCCCGGCGGAGCCGGTGAGCCGGATGGAGATCGTGTCGGCGGCGAGACCGTGGTCGCCGTAGCGCAGCGCGATCTCGTGGCCGAGCATCGCGCCGGTGGTGCGGTCCGTGTTGTGGATCTCCGCCTCGATGGTCACGGGCTCACGACGCTCCAGGGCCGGGGCGGCGAGGGTGATGAGGCGACGGTCCAGCACGTCCTCCAGGTGGTGCTCCTGGCCCTGCACCTGGTGCAGCGAGGACCCGGGACGCGGCTCGATGCGCTGGAAGACGGGACCGAGGTCGAGGCCGGCGGCCTTCCAGTGGTCCACCGCGTCGGAGACGTCGAGCAGGTCGGAGCGCCCGACCGCCTCCTCGATGGAGCGCAGCCCCAGGGAGGCGAGGATCTCGCGCACCTGCTCGGCGATGAAGGTGAAGAAGTTGATGACGTACTCCGGCTTGCCGGAGTAGCGCGCACGCAGCTCGGGGTTCTGCGTGGCCACACCCACCGGGCAGGTGTCCTTCTGGCAGACCCGCATCATGATGCACCCCGAGACCACGAGCGGCGCGGTGGCGAAGCCGAACTCCTCCGCACCCAGGAGGGCTGCGACGATCACGTCGCGACCGGTCTTGAGCTGGCCGTCCGCCTGGACGACGATGCGGTCGCGCAGGTCGTTGAGGACGAGGGTCTGCTGGGTCTCGGCCAGCCCGATCTCCCAGGGGGCACCGGCGTGCTTGAGGGAGGTCAGCGGGGCGGCGCCCGTCCCGCCGTCCGCACCCGAGATCAGGACCACATCGGCACGTGCCTTGGACACACCGGCGGCGACCGTTCCCACGCCGACCTCGGAGACGAGCTTGACGTGGACCCGCGCGTCGGGATTGGCGTTCTTGAGGTCCGAGATCAGCTGCTTGAGGTCCTCGATGGAGTAGATGTCGTGGTGCGGGGGCGGCGAGATCAGGCCGACACCGGGCGTGGAGTGGCGTTCCTTGGCGACCCAGGGGTAGACCTTCTGGGCGGGCAGCTGACCGCCCTCGCCGGGCTTGGCGCCCTGGGCCATCTTGATCTGGATGTCACGGGAGTGGGTGAGGTAGTCGGCGGTGACGCCGAAGCGCCCGGAGGCGACCTGCTTGATCGCGGAGTTGCGCCGGGGGTCGCGCAGACGCTCGGGGGACTCCCCGCCCTCGCCCGTGTTGGACCGGGCACCCAGGGCGTTCATGGCGATGGCCATGGTCTCGTGCGCCTCCTGGGAGATGGACCCGAAGGACATGGCGCCCGTGGCGAAGCGCTTGACGATCTCGGCGACCGACTCGACCTCCTCCAGGGGGACCGGCTCGACCTCCTCGGTGCGCAGCTGCATCATCCCGCGCAGGGTCATGAGCTGGCGCGACTGGTCGTCCACCCCGTCGGTGTAGGAGCGGAAGACCTGGCGGGACTCGGTGCGCGTGGCGGTCTGCAGGCGCGCGATGGTCTCGGGGTTGAAGAGGTGGGCCTCGCCCTCGCGCCGCCACTTGTACTCGCCGCCGACGTCCAGGGTGCGGTGGGCCGGGGAGATCCCCGAGGGCGGGTAGGCGACCTCGTGGCGGGAGGCGACCTCTGCGGCGATGACGTCGAGTCCGACGCCCCCCAGCGGGCTCGCGGTGCCCGCGAAGAAGCGGTCCACGAACTCCTGCGAGAGCCCGACCGCCTGGAAGACCTGGGCCCCGCAGTAGGAGGACACCGTGGAGATGCCCATCTTCGACATCACCTTCAGGACACCCTTGCCGAGTGCCTTGATGAGGTGGGCGACGGCGTCGTGGGGAGTGGTGTCGCCCAGGTGGCCGGCGCGGGCCATGGACTCCACGGACTCCATCGCGAGGTAAGGGTTGACGGCGGCCGCACCGTAGCCGACGAGGAGTGCGACGTGGTGGACCTCGCGCACGTCCCCGGCCTCCACGACCAGTCCCACCTGCGTGCGCGTCTGGCGGCGCAGGAGGTGGTGGTGGAGTGCGGAGGTGGCCAGCAGTGACGGGATGGGCGCCATCTCCGCATTGGACTCACGGTCGGAGAGGACGAGGAAGGAGACGCCCTCCTCCACGGCCTCGTCCGCCTGGCGGAAGATGTCCTCGAGGGCCTCCTCCAGCGAGTCCCCCCCACCCGAGACGCGGTAGAGGCAGCGGATGACACGGGAGGTGAACCCCTTGCCCGCGCGGGCGCTGCCGATGTGGGAGATCTGGGCGAGCTGGTCGGAGTCGATGACGGGGAAGTCGATCTCCAGCTTGCGGGCGTGGTCGGGGGTGTCCTCCAGCAGGTTCGGCTGAGGGCCGACCGTGGTCCCCAGGGCCGTCACCAGCTCCTCCCGGATGGCGTCCAGGGGCGGGTTCGTCACCTGGGCGAAGAGCTCCTGGAAGTAGTCGAAGAGGAGGCGCGGCCGGGCGGAGAGGACGGCGATGGGGGTGTCCGAGCCCATGGAACCCAGGGCCTCGGCCCCGGAGGTCGCCATGGGCGTGAGGATGATGTCGAGGTCCTCCTGGGTGTAGCCGAACTCCTGCTGGCGGCGCAGGACGGAGGAGTGCGAGTGGTCGATGTGCTCGCGCTCGGGCAGGTCGGAGAGGTGCACCAGCTTGTCGTCGAGCCACTCCCCCCACGGCCTTTGGCCCGCGAGGGCGTCCTTGATCTCCTTGTTGGGGACGATCCGCCCCGCGTCGAGGTCGACCAGGAACATGGAGCCGGGCTCCAGGCGACCCTTGGCGCGGATCTGGGAGTCCGGGATGCCCAGGACACCCGTCTCCGAGGCGAGGACCACCAGGCCGTCCTCGGTGACCTGCCACCGTCCGGGGCGCAGCCCGTTGCGGTCCATGACGGCGCCGATGAGGTGGCCGTCGGTGAAGGTGACGGCGGCCGGGCCGTCCCAGGGCTCCATGAGCGTGGAGGCGTACTTGTAGAAGGCCCGCAGTCCGGGGTCCATCTGCTCGTTGTTCTCCCAGGCCTCGGGCACCATCATGGCGACGGCCTGGGGCAGGGACCTCCCGGAGAGGACGAGGAGCTCCAGGACCTCGTCCAGCGAGGCGGAGTCGGAGACGGCGTCGGTCGTGACCGGCAGCAGCGGGGCCATGTCCCCCAGGACGGGGCTGGCGAGCTGCCCCTCACGGGCACTCATCCAGTTGCGGTTGCCGCGCACGGTGTTGATCTCACCGTTGTGGGCGACCATCCGGAAGGGCTGGGCGAGACGCCACGAGGGGAAGGTGTTCGTCGAGAAACGGGAGTGGACCAGGGCCAGGCGCGACGTGAGTGTCGGGTGGGAGAGGTCGGTGAAGAACTCCGGCAGCTGCATCGTGGTGAGCATGCCCTTGTACACGAAGGTCTGGGTCGACAGACCGGTCATGTAGACCCCGGCCTCGTGCTCGCAGCGACGACGGACCCGGTAGGCGGCCACCTCGAGGTCGCGCCCGCTGCGGCGGTTGTGCTGGTCGGCGACCAGCAGCTGCCGGAAGGTCGGCATGGAGCCGCGTGCGGTGGGGCCCACGCCGGTGTCGTCGACGGGCACGTCGCGCCAGGCGAGGACCCGCAGGCCCTCCTCGCGGGTGATGCGCTCCACAGCCGCCACGGCGCGGGAGAGCTCCACGCGTCCGTCGTGCGCACCGGGCAGGAAGACGAGGCCCGCGGCGTAGGAGCCCACGCGCGGGAGGTCGGGGCGGACGGTCTCACGGAAGAACTCGTCCGGGAGCTGGATGAGGATGCCCGCACCGTCGCCGGAGTTCTCCTCGGCGCCCACCGCACCGCGGTGGTCGAGCTTCTCCAGGGCGTGGAGCCCCTGCTCCACGATGGTGTGCGTGGGTGGACCCGTGAGCGTGGCGACGAAGGCGATGCCGCAGGCATCGTGCTCGTTGGCCGGATCGTAGAGGCCGATGGCCTGGGGACGGCCGGCTTCCTGATGGTTCATGGGGACCCCCTGTAGTGTCTGCCGCCGACCCGGGCCCGAGAGGCCCCGAACCAAGAACGGGTCAAGGTGATATCGCCGGTGTTCAAGGATGCCGCCACCGGGGTCGCCGCGCCGATCAAGGACCAACATGCGGACGAGTCGCCTGGAGCCCGCCCGACTCCCCGCTACACTCCCTTTTGTCATCGGTTTGCAGGATCTTGACCGGGAGTCACCGCGTCACCCGACCAGCCTGCACAGTCTCCGGGAAGGACACCCCATGTTCAGCAACTCCGACGAGGTCGTGGATTTCATCGACCGCGAAGGCGTCCAGTACGTCGACGTCCGCTTCTGCGACCTGCCTGGCGTCCAGCAGCATTTCACCGTGCCCGCCGCCGAGTTCAAGGGTGCCGCCCTGGAGGACGGGGTGATGTTCGACGGTTCGTCCGTGCGCGGCTTCACCGCGATCCACGAGTCGGACATGAAGCTCATCGCGGACCCGACCTCGGCCTTCCTCGATCCCTTCCGTGAGGCGAAGACGCTGATCGTGAACTTCTCGATCGTGGACCCCTTCACCGACGAGCCCTTCTCCCGCGACCCCCGCCAGGTGGCCTCCAAGGCCGAGGCGTACCTGAAGTCCACCGGGATCGCCGACACCTGCTTCATCGGTGCCGAGGCGGAGTTCTACCTCTTCGACGACGTGCGCTACCAGGTGAAGCCGGAGTACACCTTCTACTCCGTGGACTCCGCCGAGGCGTTCTGGAACACGGGTCGCGAGGAGGCCGGCGGCAACCTCGGGTACAAGCTGGGCGTCAAGGGCGGGTACTTCCCGGTCTCCCCCAATGACCACTTCGTCGACCTGCGCGACCAGATGGTGACGAACCTGCAGGCCGTGGGTCTCGACATCGAGCGTGCGCACCACGAGGTCGGCTCCGCCGGCCAGCACGAGATCAACTACCGCTTCGCCTCCCTGACGACGGCCGCCGACGACATGATGAAGTTCAAGTACGTGGTCAAGAACACGGCCACGCAGTTCGGCAAGTCGGCGACCTTCATGCCCAAGCCGGTCTTCGGTGACAACGGGTCGGGCATGCACACCCACCAGTCCCTGTGGAAGGACGGCGAGCCCCTCTTCTACGACGAGCGCGGCTACGGCTCCCTCTCCGACACCGCGCGCTGGTACATCGGCGGCCTCCTCAAGCACGCCCCGGCGCTGCTGGCCTTCACCAACCCCTCGGTGAACTCCTTCCGCCGCCTGGTGCCGGGCTTCGAGGCCCCCGTGAACCTCGTCTACTCGGCCCGCAACCGTTCCGCCTGCATCCGCATCCCCGTCACCGGCACCTCGCCCAAGGCCAAGCGCGTCGAGTACCGCGTGCCGGACCCCTCGGCGAACCCGTACCTGTCCTTCTCCGCCTGCCTCATGGCCGGCCTGGACGGCATCCGCAACCGCATCGAGCCCGCCGCCCCGATCGACAAGGACCTCTACGAGCTCCCGCCGGCCGAGTACGAGGACATCGCCAAGCTGCCGAGCTCGCTGGAGTCCGCACTGGCGAGCCTGGCCGAGGACCACGAGTTCCTCACCGAGGGTGACGTCTTCACCCAGGACCTCATCGACACCTGGCTGGACTACAAGGAGACCAACGAGGTCGCGCCGCTGCGCAACTTCCCCCACCCCTACGAGTTCCAGCTGTACTACAACATCTGAGTCGGCGACGGCAGCCCCGGCTGTCCGTCCCGCTCCGACGACGGTCCCGGCACCCGCGTGGTGCCGGGGCCGTCGTGCGTCCGCGGCCCCTCCCCTCAGCCGAGGTTGAACCACCCGGTCTCGGCATCCACCAGCCAGTGGCTGCGGATGGTCAGCGCACGTTCCAGGGCGGCCAGGACCCCCGCGACCACCAGGATGCCGGGGAGCCAGTCCGGGAGCCGGAGCGGGGAGGACCACGGTGCGACATGGGGCGCCGCCCAGGACTGGTGGGTGGCCCACTCGGCCAGTGCGAGGCCGAGGAGCACGAGGTTCACCGTGAGCACGAGCACCGCCAGGACGCCCACCGCCCTGCTCGTGCGGGGGAAGCGCTCGCCCATGCGGGCACGCCAGGCCTCGGAGGTGCCGGGAAGAGGATCGAGCACCTCCTCGCGTCCGTCCTCGTGGACGATGTGGGCCCGTGTCAGTCCCCACGTGCCCGTGGCGACCTCGATGTGGGCCCCCGGCACGGGGAAGGCCGCGGGCATGACGGACACCGCCGCGCACCTGCCGTCCCGGTGGAGCAGGGCGCGCCCCTCCCAGTCGAAGTGGTCGACGTCCACCGTCCAGTGGTGGCCAGCGTGTTCGGTGACGAGGGCGGACCTCCACAGCGCGTGCCACGGGCGCCACTCCCGCAGGGGGCTCCCGTCGCCCTCCTCGGCGCGCCGTCGGCGCCAGCTGCGTGTCCACCGACCCATGTCCGTGCCACCCCTCTCCCGGCCATGCTATCGACGCGTGTGGCCACCGGCGCGTCGGGAGGTGGGCAGCCCGACGACCGCCGTCCCGACCACTCCCGTCCCGACCACTGCTGGTCCGGACCAGCGCGCACCGGTACCCGCACCCCGGTGCGCCGACGGGAGAGGTCCCCTCGCCGCCGCTAGAGTTCCAAGCAGCAACGGTACCGAGCGTGCACCCCGAGGCAAGGAGACCACGACCATGAGGAAGAACCGCGACGGGTCCTTCACCGACACGCCCCGATTCACCATCGACCCCTCCGACACCGTCCAGGCCATGCTGCGCGAGCGCGCGGAGGCCAGGCCCGATGACATCGTCGTCGAGGAGCGCACCGAGGTGGGTGCCTGGAGACCGGTGCGCGCACGGGAGCTCGCCGACCGTGTCGAGGACGTCGCGCGTGGGCTGATCGGCGTCGGCGTCCGCCCCGGTGAGTCCGTGGCCGTGCTGTCCGCCACCAGCTTCGAGTGGATGCTCCTGGACCTGGGGATCCTCAGCGTCGGCGCGGTGACCGTCCCGATCTACGAGTCCGACTCCGCCGCCCAGATCGGTCACATCCTGGCCGATGCCGAGGTCTCCCACGTCTTCACCGCGACCTCGCAGCAGGCGGAACTGGTGGAGTCCGTGCGCACCCCGGGTGTGCGCGCCATCGACTCCCTGGACCGGGGCGCCCTGCGCACGCTCAGCTCGGCGGCACGGTCCGTGGCCCCCTCCGAGGTCGACGACCGGTCGGCCGCAGTGCGGGCCGAGGACGTGGCGACCATCATCTACACCTCGGGCACCACCGGCGTCCCCAAGGGCGTGGTGCTCACACACTCCAACTTCGTGGGCACGACCCGCGCCGTGTACCAGATCCTCCCGGAGGTCATCGACGCCCCGGACACGCGTCTGCTCCTGTTCCTGCCCCTGGCCCACGTGCTCGCACGTTTCGTCATGCACGCGGTGCTCGGGGGGCACGGGACCATTGCCTTCTCCCCCGACGTCAAGCGCCTCCTGCCGGACATCCAGGCGTTCAGGCCCTCCGCCCTGCTCGCCGTCCCCCGCGTCCTGGAGAAGGTCTACAACGCAGCCTCCTCCAAGGCCGGGCACGGCCTGCGTCGACGCATCTTCGCGTGGTCCGCCAAGCAGGCGCGCGCCGCCTCCGCCGCCCGGGAGACCGCCTTCGGCCCCTCCCCCGCCCTGCGACTGCGCCACGGGATGGCCGAGCGTCTCGTGCTCGGCAAGGTGCGTGCCGCACTGGGTCCGAACATCAGGTACGTCGTCTCGGGAGGTGCGCCGCTGGCCACCGACCTGGCCCAGTTCTTCGCCGGCACCGGCATCACCCTCCTCCAGGGCTACGGGCTCTCCGAGACCACCGGCCCGATCACCGTCCAGCGTCCCGGTGCCAACCCCACGGGTGCCGTCGGTCAGGTCCTGCCGGGGGACTCCGTGCGCGTCGCCGAGGACGGGGAGGTCCTGGTCCGCGGCATCTCCGTCATGCGTGGCTACCACGACCTGCCCGAGGAGACCGCGAAGGCCCTCAGCGGCGGGTGGTTCCACACCGGGGACCTGGGCACCCTGGACCGCAAGGGGCAGCTGAGGATCACGGGACGCAAGAAGGAACTCATCGTCACCGCCGGCGGGAAGAACGTCTCCCCGGAGGTCCTCGAGGACGCCCTGCAGACCCATCCCCTCATCAGCCACGTGGTCGTGGTGGGTGACGGTCGCCCCTACATCGGTGCCCTCATCACCCTGGACGCGGAGATGCTGCCCGGCTGGCTGCGTGCGCACGGGCTCGACACCGTCGACCCGGCCACGGCCGCGGACCTGCCCGAGGTGCGCGAGTCCCTCCAGCGTGCCATCGACCGCGCCAACCACCAGGTGTCGCGGGCGGAGTCCATCCGCCGCTTCCGGATCCTGGACGCGGCCTTCACGGTGGAGAACGGCTACCTGACGCCCTCCCTCAAGCTGCGCCGCTCCCAGGTGCTCCACGACTTCGCGGGGGACGTCGACGCGCTCTACGACGAGGGCGAGGCCGAGAAGGTGGCCCAGGAGAACGCGGAGGCCGAGGGCCGTCGTCGGCGTCGCGGCAGGCGCGCCTGACCCCCACGACCCACGCCCCGGTGCGCACGGACCGCCACTGACGCACCGGGGTGCTGCGGGCGTGGTGTGCCGGACACCGGGGTCACCGGGCGGCACGGCGGGGCCGCCCCCCTCCACGGATCCCCCCGGGGAGAGGGGCGCGCAGACCCG
>NZ_LT700212.1:979559-1050192 GCF_900155435.1 Actinomyces provencensis
GGACACCGGGGTCACCGGGCGGCACGGCGGGTCCGCCCTCGTCCACGGATCCCCCCGGGTAGAGTGGCGCGCAGACACGGAGCCGCGGACCTGCGGCAGGAAGGCAGGGCCGCATGCCAGTGCGCAGGCTCGAGGACGGTTCGTGGGAGAACCCGGCACTCCACGAGGTCGATCCCTCGATGAACCTCCCCAAGATGCTCGCCCAGCGTGCCCGGGAGCATCCCGGTCAGGTCGCCATCGAGCGGCGCACGGACGTCGGGTCCTGGAGGCCCGTGACCATCGAGGAGTACCTGCGCGCCGTGGAGGACACGGCCCGGGGCCTCATCGGTCTGGGCCTGCAGGCGGGAGAGCACCTCGCCATCCTCGCCCCCACGTCCTACGAGTGGGCGGTCCTCGACGCCGCGGCCCTGGCCTGCGGGGCCATCACCGTCCCGATCTACGAGACCGACTCCGCCGCCCAGATCCGCCACATCCTCACCGATGCCGGGATCGTCCTGGTCTTCACCGCGACCTCCCAGCAGGCCGACCTCGTGGAGTCCGTCAGCACCGACACCGTGCGTCGGATCTTCTCCCTGGACCGTGGCGCCGAGGCCGAGGTGGCACGCGCCTCACGCTCCGTGGCGCCGGTCGACGTCGAGGAGCGCACCGAGGCCGTCGGCCTCCACGACGTGGCAACCATCATCTACACCTCGGGCACCACCGGTGTCCCCAAGGGAGTGGTGCTCACCCACGGCAACTTCATCGAGAGCTTCGCGCAGGCGTACGACTTCCTGCCCGCCCTCATCAACGACCCGCGTTCCCGGTCCCTCCTGTTCCTGCCCGTCGCCCACGTCCTGGCGCGTTTCGTCATGTACGCCCTGCTCACGGGGCAGGGGCGGGTGGCGTTCGCCCCGGACACGAAGAACCTCGTCTCCGACATCGCGACCTTCCGACCCACGATGATGCTGGCCGTGCCCCGCGTGCTGGAGAAGGTCTACAACCTCGCCTCCGCGAAGGCCGGGGGTGGCTTCGCGAGGACCGTGTTCTCCTGGTCGGCGAAGCAGGCCCGGGACTTCTCACGCGCCACCGCCTACGTCGGTTCGCAGGGCGAGACCCCTCTCGGGCAGGACGTGCCCGTCGCCGACACCTCACGCGTCACGGACTACACCTCCGAGGCCTCCCCCGGCCCGGGCTTCGCGCTGAGGACCCGGCACCGCATTGCGGACGCCCTGGCCCTGTCCAAGGTGCGCGCGGTGCTCGGCACGAACCTGGAGACCGTCATCTGCGGGGGTGCGCCCCTGGCCCTGGACCTCGCGAACTTCTACCGCGGCCTCGGCATCACCCTCCTGCAGGGCTACGGGCTCTCCGAGACCACCGGCCCCATCGCGGTGGAGATCCCCTCCGACTTCCCGCCCGACTCCGTGGGCTTCGCCTGGCCGGGCAACCGGATGAAGATCGCCGACGACGGGGAGTTGCTGCTGCGCGGCGTGTCGGTGACCAGTGGCTACCACAACCTGCCCGAGGAGACCGCGAAGGCCTTCCGCGACGGCTGGTTCGTCACCGGCGACCTGGCCAGCATCGACGACACCGGGCACCTGCGGATCACGGGACGCAAGAAGGAGCTCATCGTCACCGCCGGCGGGAAGAACGTCTCCCCGGAGGTCCTCGAGGACGCTCTGCAGACCCATCCCCTCATCAGCCACGTGGTCGTGGTGGGTGACGGTCGGCCCTACATCGGTGCCCTCATCACCCTGGACGCGGAGATGCTGCCCGTCTGGTTGCGGAACAAGGGCCTGCCGGTGACCCCGCTCGCGGCCGCCGCCGACCTGCCCGAGGTCCGTGAGTCCCTCGACCGCGCGATCGCGCGCGCCAACCGCCACGTGTCGCGGGCGGAGTCCATCCGCCGGTACCGCATCATCGATGCGGCCTTCACGGTCGAGAACGGCTACCTGACGCCCTCCCTGAAGCTCAAGCGGCACGCCGTGCTGCGTGACTTCGCCGACGAGGTCGACGCCCTCTACGCGGAGGGCGAGGCCGAGCGCGCCAACGGCGGACGGGCGTGAGCTCCGGGGACACCGGGGAGCAGCGCCGGGCGGGCAGGCCACGCCGCACGGACGAGGACGCCCCCGGCGGGCCCGACGGGAGTGGGACGGAGCTGGGGGCACTCCCGGTGGCGCTGGTCACCGGCGCCACACGGGGCCTCGGACGTGAGATCGCCCGCGTGCTGGCGCCCGACCACCACCTGCTCCTGGGAGGTCGCGACCCGGCGGCCGTGGGGGCACTCGCCACCTCCCTGCCCAGTGCGGAACCCTTCGTCGCGGACCTCACCGACGCGCGCGCCACACGGACCGCGGTGACACAGGTGCTCGCCCCGCTGGGCCGCCTCGACGTCCTCGTCCACAATGCGGGGATCTCCTCGCGCGGGACGGTCGCGGACACACCTCGCGAACAGTGGCGCCGGATGCTGGAGGTCAATGTGGTCGCGGTCGCCGACCTGACGCGCCTGGCACTGCCACTCCTGCGGCGGAGCCGGGGACTCGTGGTGCTGGTGAACTCCGGTGCGGGCCAGTCCCCCTCCCCCGGCAGCGCCGCCTACTCCGCGTCCAAGTTCGCGTTGGGCGGCCTGGCCCAGGCGCTGCGCGAGGAGGAACGAGGGCGCGTCCGCGTCACCTCGGTCCACCCCGGTCGCATCGACACCGACATGCAGGTCGCCCTCCAGGCACAGGACGGACGCCCCTACGTGGCGTCGGAGCACATGGCACCCGCCGATGTCGCCCGGACGGTGCGCCTGGCGGTGGACATGCCGGTCGGCGCGAGCGTGGAGGAGCTGCGGGTGCGCCCGTGGGCGCCGCGGGACTGAGCCGGCCTCAGGCGCTGCGGCGTGCGGTGTCGCGCGCGAGCACGCCCTTGAGGTACTGACCCGTGAAGGACTCCTCCACCTCGGCGACCTCCTCGGGTGTGCCCTCGGCGATGACGCGGCCACCACCGGATCCGCCCTCGGGACCCATGTCGATCACCCAGTCGGCGGACTTGATGACGTCGAGGTTGTGCTCGATGACGACGACGGTGTTCCCGCGCTCCACGAGGGACTGCAGGACCAGGAGGAGCTTGCGGATGTCCTCGGTGTGCAGTCCTGTGGTCGGCTCGTCCAGGACGTAGACGGTGCGTCCCGTGGAGCGACGCTGGAGCTCGGAGGCGAGCTTGACGCGCTGCGCCTCCCCGCCCGACAGCGTCGTGGCGGACTGCCCGAGGCGCACGTAGCCGAGCCCGACCTCGACGAGGGTGTTGAGGTGGCGGGCGATCCGTGGGATGGAGGCGAAGAACTCCGCCGCCTCGGCGATGGGCATGTCGAGGACGTCGGACACCGTCTTCCCCTTGTAGTGGATCTCGAGGGTCTCGCGGTTGTAGCGGGCCCCGTGGCAGGTCTCGCAGGGGACGTAGACGTCGGGCAGGAAGTTCATCTCGATGCGGATCGTGCCGTCGCCCTTGCAGGCCTCGCATCGTCCGCCCTTGACGTTGAAGGAGAACCGTCCCGGCCCGTAGCCGCGGACCTTCGCCTCCTGGGTCTCGGCGAAGAGCTTGCGGACCAGGTCCCACACGCCGGTGTAGGTGGCGGGGTTGGAGCGTGGCGTGCGACCGATGGGTGACTGGTCGACGTGGACGACCTTGTCGAGGTCCTGGGTGCCCGTGACCGAGCGGTGCCGGCCCGGCACGGTGCGCGCTCCGTTGAGCCGGGAGGCGAGGGAGCGGTAGAGGATCTGGTTGACCAGGGTCGACTTCCCGGAGCCGGAGACCCCCGTCACGGCCACGAAACAGCCCAGGGGGAACGCGACCGTGACGTCGTCCAGGTTGTGCTCGCGCGCGCCCTTGACGACGATCCGGCGTTTGGGGTCCACCGGGCGTCGGGACTCCGGCAGCGGGATGGAGCGGCGCCCCGCCAGGTAGTCGCCCGTGATGGAGCGAGGGTTCCTCTTGAGGTCCTCGACACTGCCCGAGTGGACCACCCAACCCCCGTGCTCACCGGCACCGGGACCGATGTCGACCACCCAGTCGGCCGACTCGATGGTCTCCTCGTCGTGCTCGACGACGATGAGGGTGTTGCCGAGGTCCCGCAGGCGCTCCAGGGTGGAGATCAGCCTGCGGTTGTCACGCTGGTGGAGGCCGATGGAGGGTTCGTCCAGCACGTAGAGCACTCCCACCAGGCCCGAACCGATCTGGGTGGCCAGACGGATGCGTTGGGCCTCGCCGCCCGAGAGGGTCCCGGCGCCCCGCGAGAGCGTCAGGTAGGTGAGCCCGACGTCGACCAGGAAGTCGAGGCGGGCGCGGATCTCGTGGAGCACGGGCCCGGCGATGGCCGTGGCGCGTGCGTCCAGTTCCAGGTCGTCGAGGTAGGCACGGGCACCGGAGATGGAGAGGTCGGAGAGCTCCGCGATGTTGAGGTCCCCCAGACGCACGGCCAGCACCTCGGGGCGCAGGCGGGCACCGTGACAGGCCGGGCAGGGCACCTCGCGCATGTAGGCGTCCATGCGGTCCAGGGTCCACTGGGACTCGGTCTCGTCACGCTTGCGCTCGACGAAGTTGACGGCGCCCTCGAAGCCGGTCGTGTAGGAACGCTCCCGTCCCCAGCGGTTGCGGAACTTGACCTTGACCTCGTAGTCCTGTCCGAAGAGGACCGCCTGTCGGACCTCCTCGGGCAGGTCCTTCCACGGGGTCTTCACGGAGAACCCCATCTCCCGACCCAGTGAGGTGAGGAGCTGGACGTGGTACTTCTGGTTCGAGCTCCACGGCGCCACCGCACCGTCCGCCAGGGACAGCTCCTCGTCGGGGACGACCAGGTCGGGGTCGACCTCCAGCTTGGAGCCCAGTCCTGAGCACTCGGGGCAGGCGCCGTAGGGCGCGTTGAAGGAGAAGGTGCGCGGCTCGATCTCCTCCAGGGCGAGGGGGTGGTCATTGGGGCAGGCGCGCTTCTCGGAGAAACGACGGGAACGCTCGGGGTCGTCCTCGGGCAGGTCCACCCGCTCGATGACGACCAGCCCGTCGGAGAGTCCCAGCGCGGTCTCCACGGAGTCGGTGAGGCGCTGACGCATGCCCTCGCGCACGACGAGGCGGTCCACGACCACGGAGATGTCGTGCTTGAGCTTCTTCTCCAGGGTCGGGGGCTTCTCGAGGCGCACCTGTTCCCCGTCGATGACGGCGCGGGCGTAGCCGGAGGTGCGCAGCTCCTCCAGGAGGTCCTGGTACTCGCCCTTGCGCCCACGCACGACGGGTGCGAGCACCTGGAAGCGCGTGCCCTCGGGCAGGGCACGGACGCGGTCGACGATCTGCTGGGGGGTCTGGGACTGGATGCGGGCCCCGCACACGGGACAGTGGGCGACACCGGCGCGGGCGTAGAGGAGGCGCAGGTAGTCGTGGATCTCGGTGATGGTGCCCACCGTGGAGCGGGGATTGCGCGAGGTCGACTTCTGGTCGATCGAGACCGCCGGGGACAACCCCTCGATGAAGTCGACGTCGGGCTTGTCCATCTGGCCCAGGAACTGTCGGGCGTAGGAGGACAGGGACTCGACGTAGCGGCGCTGTCCCTCGGCGAAGATCGTGTCGAAGGCGAGGGAGGACTTGCCCGAGCCTGACAGGCCCGTGAAGACGATCATGGCGTCGCGCGGGAGTTCGAGGTCGATGCCCTTGAGGTTGTGCTGGCGGGCACCGCGGATGATGAGCTGGTCAGTCACCCGTCGATCCTACGTTCCCGCGCCCCCATTCGTACATGTGTTCCATGGCATGTGGGCTCCCCCACCGACGATTCGTGCGCGACCTGCGCCGTCACCCCCGTCGCCCCGCGCAGGGACCCGGTCACGGGCATAATGGAGCCATGGGCCTCTACGTGATCGAGTACACCTACGACCATTCGCTCGACTCCCTCATCCACGACTTCCGTCCCTCCCACCGCACCTTCCTGCGGGAGCTGCACGACCGGGGCATCCTCGTGGCATCGGGTTTCCTGCGCGATGCGATGGACGAGGGCGCGCTGATCATCCTCAATGCCGACTCCGCCATGGACGCGCTGCGGATCCTGGAGGAGGACCCCTTCTTCTCCGCCGGGTTCATCGTGCGGCGCCACGCCCGCCAGTGGGTCCCGACCATCGGCGACCAGGCCGAGGACTTCGACACGGAGTTCCCCTTCTCCTGACGGGCGTCCCTCCCGGGGCACCCGTGGGCCGACGGTGCCGTCGGCAGTCGGGACTGCCCCCGCGTGGGGACCTGTCAGAGCCATCCACGTTCACGGGCGAGGTCGACTGCCTGGGCCCGTGACCTGGCTCCCGTCTTCCCGATGGCGGACGAGAGGTGGTTGCGGATGGTGCCCCTGCTCAGGAAGAGTCGGGCGGCGATGTCGTTGACCAACCCGCCGTCGGCGCTGACACGCAGGACCTCCTGTTCCCGGGGCGTGAGCGGGTTGCGACCCCGGGTACGGGCCTCCTCGAGGAGACCCGGGTCGTACACGCGCTCGCCTGAGGCCACCCGCCGGATCGCGTCGACCAGTTCACCGGGTTCCGTGTCCTTCGTGACGAAGCCCGCGCACCCGAACTCCAGTGCGCGCGTGACGTAGCCGGGACGGTCGAACGTGGTGCACATGACCAGCCGGGTCTCCGGGTACAGCTGCGCTGCTTGGTCTGCCACGGAGAGTCCGTCCCCCGGCATCTGGACGTCGAGCAGCGCGACCTCCGGTCGGGTGTCCCGGATGAGGCGGAGGGCGCCCTCCGCGTCCGAGGCCTCACCCGCGATCCCGAACTCCGTGGTGAGTTCCAGGTAGGTGGACAGTGCCCTGCGGAAGAGGACCTGGTCGTCGGCGAGGAGCACGCGGATCATGGCAGCCTCGCTGTGACGGTGGTCCCGCTGCCCTGCCCGCCTGCGACGACGAGGGTGCCACCGCATGCGGCGAGCCGGTTCCGCATCCCCCGGATCCCGGCTCCCTCGGTGATCGGTGCCCCGCACCCGTCGTCGGCGACCGTCACGCCCCGGGCGTCGACGGCGACGGACACGAGCGAGGCGTCCGCGTGGCGGACGGCATTGGTGACGGCCTCACGGATGACCATCGCGAGGACCGGTTCGCGCCGGGGGTCGGGCACGCCGCTGCGCCGCACGTCGAGACGGATGCCCGCTGCACCGGCGGTGACACCTGCGGCAGAGAGTTCGGCGTCGAGTGTGGCCCGTCGGAGGTCGCGGACCGCGTCGCGGATGTCGCGCGAGATGGTGGAGGCGAGCTGCTCGATGTCCTCCAGCTCGCCGCTGACGCGCTCCGGCTCGGCGCGCCGTGCGAGCTCTGCGGCGAGTCGGGCCTTGAGGGCGATGGTGGTCGCGGAACTGCCCAGGACATCGTGCAGGTCGCGTGAGAGGCGCTCGCGTTCCCACAGGACGGCCAGGTCCGCGATCGCCTCCCTCGCGTCGAGGAGCTCCTCGTGGACCTCGACGAGGTGGAGCACGAGGAGGGTCGCGACCGCGACGGACAGGAGTGTGAGGAGGTCCGGGAGGACCTCATCGGGACTTCCCCGTGAGAGACCCAGGACGCCGAGGGCGAGGAGGCTGGCGGAGGCGACGATGATCCCGGCCCGTCGCGGGAGCAGGACGAGCATCAGGCAGATGGCCCCCGCCAGCACCGGAGAACTCCCGACCCCGAGCAGTGCGACGAGGACTGCTCCCAGCGCGGAGACGGTCCCGACCGCCACCACCCGGAGGGCCGGTGGTCCTCCGGTGCCGGTGAGCAGCGCTGCGGCGATGGTCGCGACCGCGTAGGTGAGTGCGAGCACGGTCGCGGGCACCCGGTGGGGTGCGTGTTCGGGCGCCCCCAGCAGCGACACCCATGCCGGGACCGTGAGCACGGTGAAGCAGACGGCGATGAGCGTGCCGATCCACGGGTTCCTCATCCTGCCATCCAATCCCATTCACACGCGTTCCGCGATACGGTCGTACCGCCACAGGGAGAGGGACACGAGTGCCCCGAGCCAGGCGGCGAGGACGACGCCCGCGGTGAGGGCCCTCATCGGGGTGTCACCGGCCGCTCCGAGCTCGGCGAGCCAGTAGCTCGGCATCGTCCGCGCGACGGACGTCCACCACTCGGGCAGGGCACCCAGGGGGAGGAACAGCCCGCCGAGGGTCGCCAGGGCGAGCATCAGCACGATGACGACCGTCTGCACGTTGTCCTTCGTCGCGAACAGTCCGACGGCGACGCCGAGGACGGCGAAGGTGACGGACCCGATCCAGATGCCGAGGGTCGCGAAGAGCCATCCGAGGGCCGTCAGGGAGACGCCGTCCATGAGGACGGCCACGAGGGGTACGCCCACGACCGCGGGCAGGGCGATGAACACACCCACGACGACCTTCGCGGTCAGGTAGCCGCGAGCCGGGAGCGGGGTGAGGCGGATGACGCGCTGCCACCCGGAGGCACGTTCGTCGACGATCCTGGTGCCCACGAGAAGCCCGGCCGTCATCGCACCCCAGACGGTCATCCCGACCATGATCTGTCGGGGCTCGACGACCGACTCGGAGCCGGCGAAGAGCAGTGTCTCCAGGACGTAGAACACTGCGGGGAAGACGAGGGTGAAGAGCAGGGTCCCCGAGGAGCGCAGTGTCCGGCGGAACTCCAGGAACAGGTAGCCGATCATCATGACACCTTCCTCTCCTGTGCGGTCAGGGTGAGGAACGCGCGCTCGAGCGACACTCCTGAGTCCTCGATCGTGGTGGCCCGGGGGACGGTCGCGACGAGCGCGCGCAGGGTCTCGTCGGAGCGTGTGGTGAGCAGCGTGACACGGTCGTGCCTCCACGCCACCTCGACCACCCCGGGAAGGCGGGCGACCTCGTCGCGGTGCTCCGCCGGGACGGTGGCGGAGACCTCCCTCCCCGCGGCCAGGTCCTGCACGTCGGTCACCGTGCCGTCGGCGATGATGCGCCCGCCCTGCATGAAGATCACCCGGTCGGCGAACTCCTCGGCCTCGGCGAGGTGGTGGGTGGCGAACAGCACCGTCCTCCCGCTCCCGCTCATCTCACGTATCGACGCCCAGAAGGCGTGCCGCGAAACGACGTCCATCGCGGCCGTCGGTTCGTCGAGCACGAGGACATCGGGGTCCCCGGCGATTGCGAGGGCGTAGGCGACGCGCTGGCGTTGGCCCCCCGACAGCCTCGTGGAACGACGGCTCGCGAGGTCAGCGATCCCGGCCCGCTGCAGTGTCTCCGGGACCCCCAGGGGGTGCCGGTGCAGGCGGGTCACCATCCCGACCAGCTCGGCGACCGTCGCATCGTCGAGCAGGGCGGTGGACTGCAGCATCGCACCGATGGTCCCGGCGTGGACGGCATCGGCGGGCGACATCCCGAAGACCCGGACCTCACCGGCGTCCGGGGAGGTCAGGCCCAGGAGCAGGTCGATCAACGTCGACTTGCCCGCACCGTTGGGCCCCAGGATGGAGACCACCTGTCCCTGTGGGACCTGCATGGTCACCCCGTCGACCGCTCTGACCGTGCCGTACTCCTTGCACACCCCACGAATGTCAATGGTGTGGTCACTCATGCCTGTGGCTCCTCCCTCGTCTGCGGCGGAGCAGGGCCTCCTGCCCCGTCCGGGGGGCGGGGCCCGTCCCGGCGCACGGCACTCCCGCACGACCCGGGCGTGTGGCCCGCGCCCGGTCCACAGGCCACCGGCGGCCGGTGGGCATCGCCCCCAGTGCTCCCAGCGTCGCCTCAACGCGAAGGCGTCACATAGGGCAGATGTCATGAGTGCGGCTGGTGGAGCACGCGGGCGGGCCCCGCAGGCTCATCCCCTGGCGGTGGCCCCGGTGCGGGCGAGCAGTGCCCGGGCCACCGTCGCCGGTTCCTCCACGGCTGACATGTGCCGCACACCGGGAATGCGCAGGACCTCCACGTCCGGGCAGGTGCCCGCGCGGAGCACCCCGGCCAGGTCGTCCGCAGCGGCCCAGGGCAGTGCGGCGTCGTCCTCGCCGGAGACGAGCAGGACGGGCGCCGTGATCGTCGCCAGACCGGGCCTCAGGTCAGTCGTGGCGAGCACCTCGCAGCACTGGGCGTAGCCCTCGGGTGAACAGGCCAGGAACTCCGCCCGGATGCGGTCCACCCAGTCACGGCCCCGACCGGTGCGGAACCCCTCGGAGAACCAGCGTTCCATCGTCGGCTCCGCCAGGGGCCCGGTGCCGTCGCGGCGGACGGCTGCGGCCTTCTCGACCCAGGCCCGGGGCGGGAGGTTGACGGGGGCGGAGCTCATGTCCGTCGTGCTCAGCACGCGTGAGGGGGCGAGCTCTGCCGTGGCGAGGGCGACCATTCCCCCCAGGGAGAGGCCGGCCACGTGGAAGTCGTCCACACCGATCCCGTCCAGGGAGCGCAGGAGTGCGGCGACCAACTGCTCCATGGTGAGGGGTTCGTCGACCGGGGCAGGTGCGGTGCCCCCGTGGCCCGGCAGGTCGTAGCGCACGACCCTCAGGTGTGGTGCCAGCGCCGGGACGACCTCGTCCCACATCACGTGGCTCGATCCCAGGGAGTGGCCCAGCACCAGCGCGGGCGCCTCCTCGGGTCCGTCGGTGGTCAGGCCCAGCTCCCACTGCTGTGACGACATCCGTGTCCCCTTCCGTTGTACGGTCCACCCCCAGTCTGCCGCCCGGGACGGCCCCACGCGAGTGGGCCCACCGCGCTACGGTGGGGTCATGGCTCTCTTCGCTGTCGAATACGTCTACGACCCTGCGCGCACCTCCGAGATGGACCCGGTCCGTCCCCTCCACCGGGCCCACCTGGGTGAGCTGCACGACCGCGGTGTCAATGTCGCCTCCGGTCCCTGGGTCGGTGGTCGGGCCGGTGCCCTCATCCTCGTCCACGCGGACTCCGAGGAGGCCGCGCTCGACGTCCTGGCAGAGGACCCGTTCTTCGTGCAGGGCTTCGTCATCTCCCGCACGGCACGCCAGTGGAACCCCGTCATCGGCGAGATCGCCTGATCCCTCCCGGACTCCCCGGCACCCGGACCCCCGCTCGCCGGTGACCTGCGCTCCTGCCCGGCGCCCGACCCACTCAGGGAGCTGAGGTGCCCCGGCTCCCGGCCTCCGCATGTGCGCGGCGTGCGAACACGCGGTGCGCCGCCTCGATCAGCACGCAGGCACCCACACCCAGGCCGGCGATGACCCACCACTGGTTGCCTGCGGGCCACTCCAGGGCGAAGAAGTGCCGGCTGAAGGGGATGAGCACCCCGCCCACGGCGCCGAGGGCCATGAGTGCGAGCAGCCCCACCCGCCACCCCACGAGTGGTCGCGCGGTGATGGAGAGCAGCCACAGTGCGCCCGCCATCAGTGACAGGGTCGCCGCCGTCTGCCCGGCGACGGAGCCGATGCCGACGATGCCGTAGGCCCCCAGTGCGGCGGCGGAGAGCACCAGTCCGCTCGGGACCGCCAGGCGCAGCGTCCTCCCGAGGAAGCCGGGCACGTAACGGCGTGCATTGGGTCCCAGGGCGATGAAGAACGCCGGGATGCCGATGGTGAAGGCGTCGATGTAGGTGAAGTGACGTGGCAGGAACGGGTACGTCCACGCGAACAGCGCGGTGAGCAGGGCGATCACGGAGGCATAGGTCGTCTTGGCGAGGAACAGGGCGGAGACGCGTTCCATGTTGGCGATGATGCGGCGCCCTTCCGCGACCACGCCGGGCAGCACCGAGAAGCGCCCGTCCACGAGCACCAGCTGGGCGACGGCCTTCGTCGCGGCGGAGCCGGACCCCATGGCGATCCCCAGGTCGGCGTCCTTGAGGGCGAGGGCATCGTTGACCCCGTCGCCCGTCATCGCCACCGAGTGCCCCCGGGACTGCAGGGCGCGGACCATGGCCCTCTTCTGCTCCGGGGTGACGCGCCCGAACACGTCGTGGGACTCCACGGCGTCCGCGAATGCCTCGGAGTCGAGGTCGGTGGGCAGGGTCCGCGCATCGCAGCTGCGCGCGGGTGAGCCGTCGGGCGCCCGCAGGCCCACGTCCTGCGCAATGGTGGAGACGGTCACCGGGTTGTCACCCGAGATGACGCGGACGTGCACCCCCTGCTCACGGAAGTAGGCCAGGGTCTGTGCCGCGTCGGGGCGCAGGTCCTCCTCGAGGACGACCAGGAGGCGTGCCCCCAGGTCGCGGGGCAGGGTGTCCTCACCTGCCGCCAGGGCCGTCGCCGAGTCCGAGTGCGACAGGCACACGACACGGAGCCCCTCCCCCGCCAGTTCCCCCGCGCGTGCCAGGACGCGCGGGTCCGAGCTGACGATCTCGGTGGCGCCCAGCACCCAGGCCTCGTTCCCACGACCGGCCGCGGACCACTTCCGGGCCGAGGAGAAGGCCACCGACCACTCCTCCCCGGTCGCGGGGCCGGGGGTGACGGTGCTGTCGGGTGCCGGGACACCGGGTACTGCGACGTCCGCTGCGGCCCCGCCCTCGTCGACCCCGTGACCCCCGCTCCGCTCCCCTTCCCCGGCGAGCGCATCCGCGATGGCGCAGGCGGTGGCGTTCGTCCGGTCGCCACTGAGGATCTCCAGCGCCCTGCGGGCCCGTGCCTGTCCGTCGGGCGACACGCCGGGCAGGTCCTCCAGGGAGCGGACCCGGATGCCGCCGGTGGTCAGCGTGCCGGTCTTGTCGACGCAGAGGGCGTCCACACGGGCGAGGACCTCGACGGCGGGGAGCTCCTGGACGAGGACGCCGCGGCGCGCCAGTGTGGCCGAGCCCAGGGCGAAGTTCATCGACGTCAGCAGGACGAGTCCCTGTGGGATCATGCCCACCACCGCCGCGACCGCCAGGACCAGTGCGTACCGCCAGGCGTCGGGTCCCTCTGCGGCGAGGACACGTGTCTGGGACCAGACCATGAGGACGACGACCGGGACGATGACCGCGGAGACGACCCGGAGGACCTTGTTGATCCCCTGCTGGATCTCGGAGGTCGCCAGCGAGAACTGCTTCGCCTCACGGGTGAGGCCCTGGGCGTAGAGTTCCTCGCCCACCGCGGTCGCCCGGACGTTCCCGGACCCGGCGACCACGGCGGTGCCCGCCAGGACCCTGTCGCCGGGATGCTTGCGCACGGGGACGGACTCCCCCGTCAGCAGGGACTCGTCCACCTCCAGGCCGTGGACGTCGAGGACCTCCCCGTCGACGGGGACCTGGTCCCCCAGCGTCAGTCCGACGACGTCGTCGAGCACCAGGTCACCCACGGGCACCACCGTGGTGGCCCCGTCACGCAGGGCCGTGGCCCTCGGGGCGTCCACGATGGCCAGTGCGTCGAGGGTGCGCTTCGCGCGGTACTCGGAGGCGATGCCGATGACCGCGTTGAGGACCATGACGAAGCCGAAGACGGCGTCACGCCAGTTGCCGACCAGGAGCACGACGACCACCGCGACCGTGAGGATCGCGTTGAACAGCGTGAGAAGGTTCGCGCGGGCGATGGAGGCCAGGGAGCGGGAGGTGGTTGAGTCGACGTGGTTGGTGAGTCCGCGGCGCCTGCGCTCCTCGACCTCTGCGGTGCTGAGCCCGGTGGTGTCGGGTCCGGTGGCGTCGGGCCCGGGGGTGTCGGGCCCGGGGGTGGTCCCTGCAGCGGTGTCCATGCTCCTCCTCGGTGCGGCGCTCAGCGCCCGCCCTCCTCCGCTGCCTCGGAGGGTGCGGGCGGTGCCTCGGTGGGCTCCACCTGTTCCACCGGAGCTGTCGTCGTGGTGGTCGCGGACGGGTCGACGCCCGTCGCGGGACCAGCCGGGGCGGCCTGGGCGGCTGCGGGGGCGGGATCGACAGCCGCCGCGGGACCAGCCGGGGCGAGCGCGGGCGAGCGCCTGGCGTCACGCCGGGACCGCAGCATGGACGCGATGACGGTGAGCACCAGCGCCCCTGCGATGAAGACCATGGAGAAACCGATGCCGATGTCGGGGACGCCCTCGTACCCCTGCCCGTCGTTGAGGAAGGACAGGGTGTTGTCGTGCAGGGCGTGCAGGATCAGCTTCACGCCGATGAAGCCGAGGATCGCGGCGAGGCCGTAGTGGAGGTAGACCAGGCGTTCCAGCAGGCCGTCGATGACGAAGTAGAGCTGGCGCAGGCCGAGGAGGGAGAAGGCATTGGCGGCGAAGACCAGGTAGGGCTCGCTGGTGAGGCCGAAGATCGCGGGGATCGAGTCGAAGGCGAACATGAGGTCCGCAGAACCCAGGGCGATGACGACCAGGAGCATGGGCGTCAGGTAGGTCTTGCCCCCGTGGCGGTGCAGGAACCGGTCCGAGACGAAGCCGTCGGTCACGGGGAAGATGCGGCGCACGATGCGCACGAAGCGCGTCTCGTGGTACTCCTCGGACTCGTCCAGCGGTTCCTGGATCCCCTGCCGGGCCTGGGACCAGGCCGTCCAGATCAGCCACGCGCCGAAGAGGAAGAAGATCCAGGAGAAGCGCGCGATCAGGGCCGCCCCGACGAGGATGAAGACCAGACGCAGCACGAGGGCGATGATGATGCCCGACAGGAGGGCCTTCTGCTGGTACTGACGCGGCACCCGGAACGTCTCCATGATGATGATGAAGACGAAGAGGTTGTCCAGGGACAGGGACTTCTCCGTGATGTAGCCGGCGTAGTACTCACCGGCATAGGTGGAGCCGTACACGGCCCAGACGATGACTCCGAAGAGGAGCGCGAGGACGATGTAACCCACCGACCACCACACGGACTCCTTCATGGAGGGGACGTGGGGCTTGCGCACGTGGCCCACGATGTCGACGGTGATGAGGACCAGCACGATCGTGGCGAGCCCGATCCAACCCAGCGCGTGAACGTCCAAGGGAAACCTCTCAGATGATAGGGGGAGACACGGCTGAGGTCTCTTCCCACCCGGGAACCGACTGGACGGCCGCGGGCGGTGGCACCGAGCAGTCGCTCCGCCGGCGGTGCCGGCGTGCGTCCGCCGCGATGACGGTGCCACACTTGTCGGGATTACTCCCCTCGTCGGGCGAGTGTACCTGACGTCCTCCGGGGTCGCCCGGAAGGTCGTCCGCACGCGGGCCGGGACGGGTGACGGATCCCGGGCGCCGGGTCACGGGCCCTCCGGTCGGCGGCGTGTGCCGGTACCTCAATTGGCGGCGCGCATCTGGCGCAGTTCCTTCTTGAGGTCGGCGACCTCGTCACGCAGTCGCGCGGCGACCTCGAACTGGAGGTCCTGCGCGGCCTGTCGCATCTGCGCCGAGAGCTCCTCGATGAGGTCGACGAGGTCCTGCTCCGCGGCCTTCCCGAGACGCTCCCGCGCACCCCTGGCCTGCTGGAGGACCTCATCGGAGGCCCGGGAGTGCCCGATGGGGCGTCCGGACCGTTCCCTGCGGTAGCCGCCCTCGAGGAGGGACTCCGTGTCCACCTCCTCACGCGCCAGCATGTCGGTGACGTCGGAGATCTTCTTGCGCAGGGGCTGGGGGTCGATCCCGTGATCGGTGTTGTACGCGATCTGGATCTCGCGGCGTCGCTCGGTCTCCGAGATGGCCTCCCGCATGGAGTCGGTGACCTTGTCGGCGTACATGTGGACCTCGCCGGAGACATTGCGCGCCGCGCGCCCGATCGTCTGGATGAGGGAACGGGTGGAGCGCAGGAAGCCCTCCTTGTCGGCGTCGAGGATCGACACCAGTGACACCTCGGGCAGGTCCAGGCCCTCACGCAGCAGGTTGATGCCGACGAGCACGTCGAACTTCCCCTGGCGCAGTTCGCGCAGCAGCTCGACACGGCGCAGGGTGTCGACGTCCGCGTGGAGGTACTCGACGCGGATTCCCCGCTCGGCGAGGTAGGTGGTGAGGTCCTCGGCCATCTTCTTCGTCAGGGTGGTGACGAGCACGCGCTCCTGGCGTTCGACCCGGACGCGGATCTCCTCCAGGAGGTCGTCGATCTGGCCCTCGGTCGGCTTCATGACGACCTTGGGGTCGACCAGCCCGGTGGGGCGGATGATCTGCTCCACGACACCGTCGGAACGGTCCGTCTCGTAGGGCCCCGGGGTGGCGGAGAGGTAGATCGTCTGCCCGATGCGCTCCTGGAACTCCTCCCACTTCAGGGGGCGGTTGTCCATGGCGGAGGGCAGGCGGAACCCGTGGTCGACCAGGGTCCGCTTGCGTGACATGTCGCCCTCGAACATGCCCCCGATCTGGGGGACGGTCACGTGCGACTCGTCGATGATGAGGACGAAGTCGTCGGGGAAGTAGTCCAGGAGCGTGTGGGGCGGGGTCCCGGGGCCGCGTCCGTCGATGTGACGGGAGTAGTTCTCGATGCCGGAGCACGTCCCGATCTCCCTCATCATCTCCAGGTCGTAGGTGGTGCGCATGCGCAGGCGCTGGGCCTCCAGGAGCTTCCCCTGCGACTCGAACCAGGCGACCCGCTCCTCCAGCTCCTCCTCGATCGAGGAGATCGCCCGGGCCATGCGCTCCTCCCCGGCCACGTAGTGGGAGGCGGGGAAGAGGTGGATCTGGTCGACCTCGCGGATGACGTCGCCGGTGAGGGGGTGCAGCACCGCGAGCTGGTCGACCTCGTCCCCGAACATCTCGATGCGGATCGCGAGCTCCTCGTAGACCGGGATGATCTCGATGGTGTCCCCGCGCACGCGGAAGGTACCGCGCGTGAAGGCCATGTCGTTGCGGACGTACTGCATGCCCACGAACCGGCGCAGCAGTTCGTCGCGGTCGATGTGCATGCCGCGGGTCAGCTGCACCATGCGGGCCACGTACTCCTCGGGGGTGCCCAGGCCGTAGATGCAGGACACGGAGGAGACGACCACGGTGTCGCGGCGCGTGAGGAGGGAGTTGGTGGCGGAGTGGCGCAGGCGCTCCACCTCGTCGTTGATCGAGGAGTCCTTCTCGATGTAGGTGTCGGTCTGGGGGACGTAGGCCTCGGGCTGGTAGTAGTCGTAGTAGGAGACGAAGTACTCCACCGCGTTGTGGGGCAGCAGGCCCCGGAACTCCGCGGCCAGCTGGGCGGCGAGTGTCTTGTTGGGCTCCATGATCAGCGCGGGACGCTGGACCTTCTCGATGAGCCAGGCGGTGGTCGCCGACTTGCCGGTGCCCGTGGCGCCCAGGAGGACGATGTCCTGCTCCCCCGCCTGCAGTCGTTCGGCGAGCTCGTGGATCGCCGTCGGCTGGTCACCCGAGGGGGTGTAGTCGGAGACGACCTCGAAGGGGTGCTCCTGGCGCAGGAGGGATTGCTGGGTGGTCATGCCCCCACCGTAGGCGACACCATGGGCATCGACGAGGGCAGGACGGCGAGCCGCCCTGCGCCCTGCGCGAACCCACCCCCCTTCTGCCGAGGTCCGCTCAGTTCGGGGCACGGAGTCCGCTCAGTTCCGACCGCGAGGTCCGCTCAGTTCCGACCGCGAGCTCCGCTCTGTTCGGGGCACGAAGTCCGTCCCCGTGGACGAGGGCGCCCCCTCAACGGGTCAGCCAGGCGCTGACGAGGGCGTCGACGACGGCCCGCAGGTCCTCCCGGGTCCCTGCGTTGTCCACCCAGATCGTGGACACCGCGCGCCGTCGGACCATTCCCGCCTGGGAGGCGATGCGGGCCTCGGCGTCCTCCCGGTCGAGTCCGCGCGCCTGCAGACGATCCAGGCGTGCCTCCATCGGCGCGTCAACCATGAGGACGACGTCGAACAGGTCCTCCATGCCCGTCTCGACGAGCAGTGGCACGTCGTAGACGGCGAGGGTGTTCGGCGGCGCGGAGCGCATGACGTCACGGGCTGCACGCGCGATGAGGGGATGCGTGATGGCCTCGAGTCGTTCGCGGGCCCCCTGGTCGGAGAAGACCAGGTGGGCGAGCGCCACCCGGTCCAGACTGCCGTCGTCGGCGAGGACCTCCTGTCCGAAGGCCCCGACCACGGCCGCCAGACCCTCCGTGCCGGGGGCGACCACCCGGCGGGCCAGGTCATCGGCGTCCGCGACCACAGCCCCCCGCTCGGCCAGGACCTCCGTGAGCGTGGACTTGCCCGTCCCGATGCCCCCGGAGACCCCGATGCGCGGCGCGCGTCGGAGAGGGAGTGTGACGGGGCGCAGCAGGGCCGCGCGGGCCCCACCGTGGCGCAGGGCGCAGGTCCCGGACGAGGCCCACCGCACCGCCGCACACTCCCCCAGCACGGCGAGCAGCGCATCCACGGCACGGTCGGTGGGGAGCACGCCCTCGGGGGGCAGGTGCACGAAGACCGCGGGCGCCGGGACGGAGGCGGGTCCCGGTCGTGCCGAGGCGAGACTGCGCAGTGCCGAGAAGTACGTGGCGTTGCACACGAAGGTGCCCGCGTCCCCGCTCGGCGACACCGGGACCCCCCGGTTCGCGACCGCCGCCACGAGCCGCCCGACCGGCAGACCCGTGTGCAGCACCTGCGGGGCACCCGCCTCCACGGGCAGGTCCTGGGGACACGACCCGTCCTCGTCAGCGGTGCGCGCCGTCATCGTGTTGCGTGCGGTGGTCTCCACGCCGACCGAGGTGCGGGTGGCGGCGAGCCCCGTGCAGACCACGGCATCGGGGCGAAGCGTGTCCACGAGCTGCGCGATCTCCTCGCGGGCCCGGGCGAAGGAGACGGGGAGCAGCCGCTTCACCAGGACGACCGGTGCCCCCGTGACTCCCGTGCCACCGTCGACAGTCCCTGCACCCTCCGGGTGGGAGCGTGCCCCCTCCGTGTCGCCCGAGACCTCCGGGTCCTCCGTGAGGAGGGCCGTCGGTGCCTCCGGACAAGCTCCTTCGTCGACGGTGGAGGGCTCCCCGGGGACGTCCGGGGGCAGGACGTCGGGGAGTCCGCGCACCGCCTCCCAGGAGGCATTCGTGTCCGCCCCACCGAAGGGCTCGAAACCGGTGACGAGGATCAGCATGCCCCAAGGCTATCCGCCGGGCACGCGAAAGGGGTGTGGGCACCACCCGCAGGTGGTGCCCACACCCCTCGACCTCACCGCCCGGAGGCGGATCACATCAGTTGGTGGAGGTCAGCTTCTCGCGCAGGGCCGCCAGGGCCTCGTCGGACGCCAGCGTGCCGCCGTTGTCGGCGGGGGCGGAGGAGTAGGAAGCCTGCTCCTCGACCGCGGTGGTGGCTTCCTGGTCCTGCTCCTGGGCGCGGGCGACCTGGGCCTTGTGGGCCTCCCACCGGGCCTGCGCCTCAGCGTACTGGGCCTCCCATGCCTCGCGCTGGGTCTCGTAGCCCTCCATCCACTCCTGGGTCTCCGGATCGAAGCCCTCGGGGTACTTGTAGTTGCCGTTCTCGTCGTACTCGGCAGCCATCCCGTACAGGGAGGGATCGAAGTCGTCGGAGTTGGGGTCGACGCCCTCGTTGGCCTGCTTGAGGGACAGCGAGATCCGGCGACGCTCCAGATCGATGTCGATGACCTTGACGAAGACCTCGTCACCGACCTTGACGACCTGCTCGGGCAGGTCGACGTGACGCTGCGCGAGCTCGGAGATGTGGACCAGGCCCTCGATGCCGTCCTCGACACGCACGAACGCGCCGAAGGGGACGAGCTTGGTGACCTTGCCGGGCACGACCTGGCCGATGGCGTGGGTGCGTGCGAAGGCCTGCCACGGGTCCTCCTGCGTCGCCTTGAGCGACAGGGAGACACGCTCGCGGTCCATGTCGACGTCCAGGACCTCGACCGTGACCTCCTGGCCGACCTCGACGACCTCGGAGGGGTGGTCGATGTGCTTCCAGGACAGCTCGGAGACGTGCACCAGACCATCGACACCACCGAGGTCGACGAACGCGCCGAAGTTGACGATCGAGGAGACCGTTCCCTGGCGGACCTGGCCCTTCTGGAGGGTGTGCAGGAAGTTCGTGCGGACCTCGGACTGGGTCTGCTCGAGCCAGGCGCGACGCGAGAGGACGACGTTGTTGCGGTTCTTGTCCAGCTCGATGATCTTGGCCTCGAGCTCACGCCCGATGTAGGGCTGCAGGTCGCGGACACGACGCATCTCCACCAGGGAGGCCGGCAGGAAGCCACGCAGGCCGATGTCGAGGATCAGGCCGCCCTTGACGACCTCGATGACGGTGCCGGTGACGACGCCGTCCTCCTCCTTGATCTTCTCGATCTTGCCCCACGCACGCTCGTACTGGGCGCGCTTCTTCGACAGGAGCAGTCGGCCCTCCTTGTCCTCCTTCTGGAGGACGAGCGCCTCGATCTTGTCACCCACCTTGACGACGTCCTCGGGCGCGACGTCGTGCTTGATGGAGAGCTCACGGGAGAGGATGACGCCCTCGGTCTTGTAACCGATGTCGAGGAGGACCTCATCGTGGTCGACCTTGACGACCGTGCCCTCGACGATGTCGCCATCATTGAAGTACTTGATCGTCTTGTCGATGGCGGCCAGCAGGTCCTCTTCGGACCCGATGTCGTTCACTGCAACCTGAGGAGTGCTGGTGCTCGGCTGCTCGGTGGTGGTGGTCATGTAGTTGTGTTCTCCGAAACGGACGAAATAGTGGGTGGACAGAACCGGTGGACGCCGCTGACCGTGCCGGAGGGCATGGTGGGACCGCGCACACCGCCCACAGCCTAGCGGTCGCCCTGCCCCGAGTCCAGTACCCGGTTCGACATCCCCTGACGCACACCGACGCACCCGGTGGGTCCCACTCCTCAGTGCGCGGCCTCCATCCAGGAGTGGCCACGTCCCACCGCGACGGTGAGCTCCACGTCCATCGCCACCGGCGATCCCATCTCGCGTCGCAGCAGCGCCTCCACCTGCTCGTCCTCACCGGGGTGGACCTCCACGATGAGTTCGTCGTGGATCTGCAGGAGCAGCCGGGACTCCAGCCCGGCCGCGCGCAGGGCGCGGTCCACGCGGACCATGGCGATCTTGATGATGTCGGCCGCCGAACCCTGGATGGGGGCGTTGAGAGCCGCACGTTCGGCCATCTCGCGGCGCTGCCGGTTCTCGGAGTTCAGGTCGGGCAGGTAGCGGCGCCGGTGGAACATCGTCTGGGTGTACCCGTCGCGACGCGCCTGGGCGACGAGGTGTGCGAGGTAGTCACGCACGCCCCCGAACCGCTCGAAGTAGCGCTCGCGCAGTTCTGCGGCCTCCGGCACCGGGATCCCCAGCTGCTGGGAGAGCCCGTAGGAGGACAACCCGTAGGCGAGGCCGTAGGAGGTGGCCTTGATCCTCGTGCGCTGCTCGGGGGTGACGTCCTCGACGGGGGTGCCGAAGACCATCGCGGCCATGGCACGGTGGAGGTCCTCCCCCGTGCGGAAGGCCTCGATCAGTCCGGCATCCCCGGAGAGGTGCGCCATGATGCGCATCTCGATCTGGGAGTAGTCCGCGCTCATGAGCTCCGCGTACCCGGGTCCCGCGACGAAGGCGTGGCGGATGCGGACGCCGTCGGCAGTGCGCGCAGGGATGTTCTGCAGGTTCGGGTCCGAGGAGGCCAGCCGCCCGGTCGCGGCGACCACCTGTGAGAACGTGGTGTGGATGCGATGGTCGACGCCGACCGTGGCCCGCAGTGTCTCCACCATCTGGAGGAGCTTGATGCGGTCGCGGTGGGTGAGCAGGTGCTCCAGGAAGGGGTGGCCGGTGCGCGCCCACAGCTCCTGGAGCGCCTCGGCATTGGTGGTCCACCCGGTCTTGGTCTTCTTGGTGCGTGGCATGTCCAGCTGCCCGAAGAGGACCTCCTGGAGTTGCTTGGGGCTGGAGAGGTTCACCTGGCGTCCGATGGCGGCGTAGGCCTCGGTGGCGGCGCGCTCGACACCGGCGGCCAGCTCCTCGCGCAGCCCGTCCAGGACGGCCGTGTCCACTGCGATGCCGGTGTCCTCCATGTGCGCGAGCACGCTCTGCAGGGGCAGTTCCATCTGGCCGAGCAGGTCCGTCTCGTCCTGCTGTGCCAGGAGCGGGACGAGGGCGTCGCGCAGCTCCAGCAGGGCGGAGGCCGACCGGGCGGCGCGCTGCTGGGCGGGGGTGGGTGTGCCGGCCTCGGTGCCCTCGGCCAGGTCGTCGAGGTCGAAGAGGGCGTCCCCCTTGCCGGCGGGCGCCTCCTCCCGGCCCAGGTAGCGGGAGGTGAGGGTCGCGAGGTCGTAACCGCGCTGCTCGGGGCGCAGCAGGTAGGCCGCGAGTTCCACGTCGAAGGCGGGCTGGTGCAGGTCCCAGCCGCGCCCCCGCAGGGCGTGCCAGGTCCCCTTGCCGTCGTGGACCACCAGGTCCTCGCGGTGGGCGAGCAGGTCCGCCAGGGCCGTGTCCTGTTCGGGTGTCACCTGCTCGACCTCCACGACCAGCACTCCCCCGCTGCGGGCCAGTGCCAGGCGGGTGGTGTCCCCACGGGCGGGCAGGCGCGAGCCCTCGACCCACAGGCCCAGCGGCCCCGGCTCCTCCGCCCGGACCCACGCGGCCACGTCGGTGTCGGGCCCGGCGACCGTCGTCTCCGGCTCCGCCGGGGCGACCCCGGCACCGGGGTCCCCCGCCGTGCCACCCGTGCCGACGGGGTCGTCCTCGCCGGGGTCGGCCCCCGACACCCCGATGTCGGCCACCGCCAGGACGCGGGTGCGCAGTCCGGTGAACTCGAGGGTGTCGAAGAGGTCCTCCACGGCACGGCGGTCAGTGGGCCCGCGACGCAGGTCCGCGGGCTGCACCCCGACGTCGAGGTCGGTGAGGAGGTGGTTGAGGTGGCGGTTGCGGCGCACGTCGTCGAGGTGCTCACGCAGGGCCTCCCCCCGCTTGCCCCCGACCTCGTCGGCGCGCGCGAGGAGGTTGTCGAGGCCGTCGAACTTCGTGATCCACTGCGCGGCGGTCTTGGGCCCGACGCCGGGGACACCGGGCAGGTTGTCGGAGGTCTCCCCCACCAGCGCCGCGAGCTCCGGGTAGCGGTGCGGGGGCAGCCCGTACCTGTCCTCGATGGCGGAGGGGGTCATCTCGCGCAGGTCCCCGGGTCCCTGACCCGGGTAGAGGACGGTGACCCGGTCGTTGACGAGTTGGAAGGAGTCGCGGTCCCCTGACGCCACGAGGACCCGCCACCCCTCCCCCGACGCCTCGGTGGAGAGGGTGGCGAGGATGTCATCGGCCTCGTACCCCTCCTTGGTCAGGGAGCGGATACCCATCGCCGTGAGCACGTCCTGGATGATCTCGACCTGGCCGACGAACTCGGGAGGGGTCTCGGCCCGTGTGCCCTTGTACTCCGGGTACTCCTCCGTGCGGAAGGAGTGGCGGGAGACGTCGAAGGCGACGGCCACGTGGGTCGGGCGCTCGGTCTCCAGGAGGCGCACCAACATGGAGACGAAGCCGTAGACGGCGTTCGTGCACTGACCCGTCGAGGTCCTGAACGTGTCCGAGGGGAGGGCGTAGAAGGCGCGGAAGGCCACGGAGTGGCCGTCGATGATCAGCAGGGTGTCCGTCACACGTGACACCCTAGGGCCCATGAGCGCGAACGACGACACGAACCCGCCCGCACCCGCCTCGCTGGTGGGCGCGCACTGGCCGGGATCACTGATGGAGCGCATGGGCATGGAGGTGGTCGAGCACTCGGCGCAGCGCACCGTGGTCACCATGCCCGTCGAGGGCAACCGCCAGTCGGCGGGCCTCCTGCACGGCGGGGCCTCCGCAGCTCTCGCGGAGACCGCGGCCTCCCTGGCCGCCCAGGCACGGGCACGCGAGGTCGGGGCCACCAGCGCCGTGGGCGTCGAGTTGTCGATCTCCCACCTGCGCGAGGCCGGTTCCGCACCGGTGGTGGCCACGGCGACCGCAGTGCACCTGGGGCGCACCTCCACCGTGCATGTCGTGGACCTGCGCGACGGGGAGGGACGTCTGGTGGCCAGTGCCCGGGTGTCCAACAGGATCCTCGGCGGGTCCGCCTCACACTGAGGGAACGGGGACACGGTCGGGCCCGGGGGGCCGGGGACCCGCAGCAGGCCCGGGGGTGCCCTGGGACGGGGACGGGCCCACCACGCGTGGTGCGTGGTGGGCCCGTCCCACAGGGTCAGGACCCCACCGCTGGGGTGGGGTCGCCCGGGGTCAGTCCTCGACCTGGTCGATCACCGCATCGGCGACCTCACGCATGGAGAGCCTGCGGTCCATGGACGTCTTCTGGATCCAGCGGAACGCCTCCGGCTCGGACATGCCCATGTTCTTCATGAGCAGGCCCTTGGCCCGGTCCACGCGCTTGCGTGTCTCGAAGCGGTCGGAGAGATCGGCGATCTCCTCCTCCAGGGACTCGATCTCCTGGTGGCGCGACAGCGCGATCTCGACCGCCGGGATGAGGTCCGCGGGGCTGAAGGGCTTGACCACGTAGGCCATGGCGCCGGCGTCGCGGGCCCGCTCGACCAGTTCGGTCTGGCTGAAGGCCGTGAGCATGACGACCGCACAGGAGAGTTCCTTGAGGATCCTCTCCGCAGCGGTGATGCCGTCCATCTTCGGCATCTTGACGTCCATGACGCACAGATCGGGCTCGAGCTCGAGCGCGAGATTCACAGCTTCCTCACCGTCGACTGCCTCCCCGACCACCTCGAATCCGGCACCGGTCAGCGTCTCGACGATGTCGAGGCGGATGAGTGTCTCGTCCTCGGCCACGAGCACGCGGCGGGGAGAGGTCTGATCTGCAGTCATGTTCGGTCCTCAGGTTGTTCAGGGAGCGATCGCTATCCTATCCTTGACAGGCACCGGCGCGTGCAGCCCCGATAGCCCAACTGGCAGAGGCGGTCGGCTCAAACCCGGCTTGTTGTGGGTTCGAATCCCACTCGGGGTACCGTCCGTCCCGCCGCGCACTGCGCGGCGGGACCGCGCGAGTGCCAAGGATCACGCAGCAGGGATCAGGTCCAGGCCCAGGTAGTTGGCGGCCTGGCTGCGCCGACGCGGCTCCCTGAGGGCCTCGATGGCGGACTCGATACCCGCGTCGTCACTCCAGTCGTCGAACCAGGGCCGCACGGCCTCCGGGAGCTGTTCGGCGAGCAGGTTGTTGGCCTGGCGTCCGCTGAACCTGTCGTGGACGGACACCGTGGCCATCCGGTCGATCATTCGGTTGTTCGTGTTCGTGTTCATGTGCATTCTTCTCTTCTTCTTCCTCTTCCTCAGATGCCACCGGGGTATGTGCAGATGGGGCACAGGCAACCGCGGCAGCCAACGTCGGGGTGTCCAGGCGCTCCCGACTTCGGGAGCTCATCAGGACCCTGCCGATCACAACGCGACCGGCACACCATTATTCCCACACCACCAACAGGTGCGCAAGCGCATGTGGAGGTGCTCACGCCCACACCGCACACACGAACGCCGGAGGGCGGCACCCGAACGGGTGCCGCCCTCCGGCGTCAGGACCTCGAGGATCAGCGGTGTCCGCCGCCACCGATCGAGTAGTCCACCTGGTCACCGACCGTGTGGACACGGATGAGGTTCGAGGAGCCGGACGTCCCCGGCGGCATCCCCGCCACGAGCACCAGTTCGTCCCCGACCTCGGCGAGGTGGGCCGACTGGGCCACCTGGTCGACCTGCCAGACCATGTCGTCGGTGTGCGTCACCTCGGGGACCCGGTAGGTCTGGATGCCCCAGGACAGTGCCAGCTGCCGGCGCGTCTCCTCCAGGGGGGTGAAGGCCAGCATGGGGATCGGGCTGCGCAGCCGGGACATCCGGCGCGCGGTGGAGCCGGACTGGGTGAACGTCACCAGGAACTTCACGTCCAGGCGCTCCCCCACTGCGGCGGCGGCCTGGCAGATGACCGCTGCGCGGTCGACCACGAAGGCACCCAGAGGGGCGATGCGCTCCCCGCCGTTCTCCTCGGTGTTCTCGATGATCCGCGCCATGGTGCGCACGGCCTCGATGGGATAGGCGCCCACGGAGGTCTCACCGGAGAGCATGACCGCGTCGGCACCGTCGAGGATCGCATTGGCGCAGTCGGAGGCCTCGGCGCGTGTGGGCCGCGGACTCTTGATCATCGACTCCAGCACCTGCGTGGCGACGATGACCGGCTTGGCCTGGCGCCGCGCCAGCTCGATGGCCCGCTTCTGCACCAGGGGGACGACCTCGAGGGGCATCTCGACGCCCAGGTCACCACGCGCCACCATGATGCCGTCGAAGGCGTCGACGATCTCCTCGATGGCGTCCACGGCCTGGGGCTTCTCGATCTTGGCGATGACCGGACGGCGGATGCCCTCCTCGTCCATGATCTTGTGGACGTCCTCGATGTCGACCGCGCTGCGGACGAAGGACAGGGCGATGAAGTCACACCCGATGTTCAGACCCCAGCGGAGATCCTCGCGGTCCTTCTCGGACAGGGCGGGCACGGAGACGGCCACCCCGGGGAGGTTCAGGCCCTTGTGGTCGGAGACGTAACCGGGGACCTCGACGCGCGTCACGACGTCGGTGTCGGTCACCTCGGTGACCCGGACCGCGACATTGCCGTCGTCGATGAGGAGGCGGTCACCGGCGCGGCAGTCGCCCGGGAGACCCTTGAAGGTCGTCCCGACGCGTTCCTTGGTGCCCTCGACATCGTCCGTCGTGATGGTGAAGGTGTCTCCCACCTCCTGGTACTGCGGACCGTCCTTGAAGGTCTCGAGGCGGATCTTGGGGCCCTGGAGGTCGACGAGGATGGCGATCGCACGGCCGGAGGTCGCCGCCGCGCGACGAATCCGCTCGATGACCACCTCCTGCTCGGCAGCGGTCCCGTGGGAGCGGTTGATCCGCGCCACGTCCATCCCGGCGTCCACCAGTGCCTGGACCTGTTCAGGGGACTCCGTCGCAGGTCCCAGTGTGCATACGATTTTGGCTCGGCGCATGGGGCCAGTCTACCGGTCACCCGGGGCCCCGGGGGATGTCGGACCGTGTGTGGTGGGACCAATGACCCCCTCGGATCCCTCCTGCTCCGCGGGGAGTGCGGCATCCGGGCCGTCCCTGTCCGGTTCGTCACGGCTGACCACGAGCGCCCGTTCCGCCGCGGTGAGCTCCGTCGGCGCACCCCTGCGCCCCGCCAGCACGAAGAGGACCAGACCACCCAGGAACACGAGGAGTGACGCCCAGACGTTGAGGCGGAGTCCCAGGACGTGCTCGGCGTCGTCGATGCGCAGCATCTCGATCCAGCCTCGTCCCAGGGTGTAGGCCATCAGGTAGAGGGCGAACACCTGGCCCGAACGGAACCGGTGACGACGGTCCAGGAGGACGATGAGCCCCGCCATGGCGAGGTTCCAGAGGCACTCGTAGAGGAAGGTCGGGTGGAAGAGGGTCCCCTCCGGGTAGCCCGCGGGCATGTGGGCGGCGTCGATGCGCAGCCCCCAGGGCAGCGTGGTCGGAGCCCCGAAGAGCTCCTGGTTGAACCAGTTCCCCCACCGGCCGATGGCCTGGGCCACGAGCAGCGCAGGTGCGACGGAGTCCGCCATGGGCCCCATGCGTTGGCCGGCGCGCCGCAGCGCGATCCACGCCCCCACGGCGCCGAGGGCCACCCCACCCCAGATGCCCAGCCCGCCCTTCCAGATCTCGAGGGCCTGGAGGGGGTTGCCTCCCGGCCCGAAGTAGGCGGCGGGTGAGGTGAGGACGTGGTAGATCCTCGCACCGACGATCCCGAAGGGGATGGCCCACATGGCCATGGTCGACGCCAGCTCGGGGTCACCCCCGCGGGCGGCATAGCGGCGTGACGTGATCCACACGGCCACGACCATGCCGCAGACGATGAGGATCCCGTAGGCCCGCAAGGGCAGCGGCCCCAGGTACCAGACCCCGCGCCCGGGTGAGGGGATGGCCGTGGGCAGCGTCACCGGGTGCCCCGCGACGCCCCGCGGACACCGGCCACGAGCTCACCGGCCAGGTGTTCCAGTTCACGCAGCGCCCGGTCGGTGTCGGGCTCGAAGAGGGTGCGCACCAGCGCTGATCCGACGATCACACCGTCGGCGTACCCGGCGATGTCCCGCGCCTGGGCCCCGGTGGACACACCGAGCCCCACGCACACGCGCTCCGCACCTGCGGCCCGCGTGCGTTCCACGAGGGCGCGCGCGTGGTCGTCGACGCTGGTCCGGGCGCCCGTGACACCCATGGTGGAGGCTGCGTACACCCACCCGCGGGAGTGCTCCGCGATGAGGCGCAGTCGGTGTTCGGGGGACGAGGGCGCCACCAGGTAGATGCGCTCCAGGTCGTGGGCGTCCGAGGCCCGCTCCCACTCCCCGCCCTCCTCGGGCGGGAGGTCCGGGGTGACGAGGCCCGCGCCGCCCACGGCGGCGAAGTCCCGGGCGAATCGCTCCACCCCGTACCACTCGATCGGGTTCCAGTACGTCATGGAGACCGTGGCGAGTCCGTGGGCGCTGATCTCGTCGACCGCATGGAGGAGGTCCTCCAGGTGCGTGCCGTGCTCGAGGGCGGCCACCGTCGCGCGCTGGATCGTGGGTCCGTCCATGCCGGGGTCGGAGTAGGGGAAGCCCAGTTCGAGGACGTCGACCCCTGCATCGGCGAGGACCTCGGCCGCCCGGATGGAGGTCTCGACCGTGGGGAAGCCCACCGGGAGGTAGCCGATGAGCGCGGCGTCGCCACGCTGGTGGGCGGCATCAATGGCTGCCGCGCTGGATCCCGCCCGAGTCATTCCTGTCCCTCCGTCGTGTCTGGTTCCTGCGTCGTCGCTCCATCCCTGCGGATGCCGCCCTCGCCGGCGCTGGGGTCGATGACCTGCAGCGTGGCCTCGCCCAGACCGAACCACTTCGCGGCGGTGTCCACGTCCTTGTCGCCACGGCCCGACACGCAGACCACGACGATGGGTTCCTGCCCCTCCTCGAAGGGTCCCTCCTGCGCCTTCTCGAGTGCCCAGGCCCGGGCACCTGCCAGGGCGTGGGCGGACTCGATGGCGGGGATGATGCCCTCAGTCCTGCACAGGAGCAGGAAGGCGTCCATGGCAGCGGAGTCGTCGACGGGCACGTACTGCACCCGGCCGCTGCGCGCCAGCCACGAGTGCTCAGGACCCACCCCGGGGTAGTCCAGGCCCGCGGAGATCGAGTGGGAGGGCTTGGTCTGGCCGTCGCGCTCCTGGAGCAGGAAGGAGCGTGCCCCGTGGAGGACGCCGACCTCGCCGGCGGTGATGGAGGCGGCGTGCCGTCCCGTGTCGAAGCCGTCGCCGCCGGCCTCGCACCCGAGGAGGGCGACGCCCTCGTCGTCGAGGAACGCGGTGAACGTCCCGATGGCGTTGGACCCGCCGCCCACGCAGGCGCAGACGAGGTCGGGCAGTCGCCCGGTGAGGCCGAGGACCTGGGAGCGTGCCTCGTCACCGATCACGCGTTGGAGGTCACGCACCAGGGTCGGGAAGGGGTGGGGTCCCGCAGCGGTGCCGAAGATGTAGTTGGTGGTCTCCACATTGGTGACCCAGTCGCGGAACGCCTCGTTGATGGCGTCCTTGAGGGTCTGGGAACCCTGGGTGACGGACACGACCTCCGCGCCGAGCATCTGCATGCGCGCGACGTTGAGGTGCTGGCGTTCGGTGTCCTCGCGTCCCATGTAGATCGTGCAGTCCAGGCCCATGAGGGCCGCCGCCGTGGCGGTGGCGACGCCGTGCTGGCCGGCGCCCGTCTCCGCGATGATGCGGGTCTTGCCGAGCTCCTGGGTGAGGAGTGCCTGGCCCAGCACGTTGTTGATCTTGTGGGAACCCGTGTGGTTGAGGTCCTCCCTCTTGAGGAAGACGCGCACACCGCCCAGGTCCTGCTCGAAGCGGTGGGCCTCCGTCAGCAAGGAGGGGCGCCCCGCGTAGTCACGCAGCAGGGTGTCCAGGCGGGCGCGGAAGTCGGGATCGTGCCACAGGCGCTGCCAGGTGCTGTCCAGCTCCTCCAGGGTGCCCATGAGGGACTCGGCGACGAATCGCCCACCGAACTCCCCGAAGTACGGCCCGTTCCGGTCCGCCAGTGTCACGTCAGTCCTCCTGCCTCGCGGCGCGTACACGCGCCTTGCGGTCGGTGCGCAGGGCCGGGTGCTGGCCTGCGCTCACCATGTCCCTCACTGCGGCGTCGGGGTCCCCCGACGTCACGAGAGCTTCTCCCACGAGCACGGCGTCAGCACCCCAACGCGCGTACTCGAAGACGTCGTGCGGGGTCCGCACGCCCGACTCCGCCACCGCGATGACCTCCGCGGGGATGACGTCGATGACCTGCTCGATGGTCGAGCGGTCGACCTCCAGGGTCGTGAGGTCACGGGCGTTCACCCCCACCACCTTCGCACCTGCGTCCAGTGCCCGCAGCGCCTCGAGCCGCGAGTGGGTCTCCACCAGTGCCGTCATGCCGAGTGACTCCACGCGCTCCAGGAGGGAGACGAGCGCAGGCTGCTCCAGGGCCGCGACGATGAGGAGCACCATGTCGGCGCCGTGGGCGCGGGCCTCGTGGACCTGGTAGGGCGTGACCACGAAGTCCTTGCGCAGCACGGGGATGTCCACCGCCGCACGCACGGAGTCCAGGTCCGCGAGGGATCCGTGGAAGCGGCGCTGTTCCGTGAGCACGGAGACCACCGTCGCCCCGGCCTCCTCGTAGACGGAGGCCAGCGCCGCGGGATCCGGGATCCGGGCGAGGTTCCCCTTCGAGGGCGAGGACCTCTTGACCTCGGAGATGATCGACACGGCCCCGTCCCGGCCGCGCATGGCACCCACGACGTCGAGCGCCTCGGGCGCACGTCTCGCGCGGACCTTGAGGTCGTCCATGGAGACCAGGGACTCGCGCTCGCGCAGGTCCTCCAGCACTCCGGCGATGATGCCGTCGAGGACACTCATGGCCATCACTCCCCTCATGCGTGGTTTCCCCGATGCTAGCCGCCAGAGGTCCCGGGCCCGAATCGGGCCCATCATCCGACCTGCGCCGGGGGGCCGTTCAGCTCCGTGTACCCGCATCCCCTGCGGGGTCAGGGGCCTCCGCGGAGGAGGGGGCGAGTGGCTCGAGCTGGCTGGCACGCAGGACCGAGCCCAGGGCCGCCGCCGCCTTGTTGCGTGTCTCCTCGTACTCGGTGGCGGGCACGGAGTCGGCCACGAGACCGGCGCCGGCCTGCACGGAGGCGGTGCCCCCGCTCAGGCAGGCCGTCCGGATGGCGATGGCCAGGTCGGCGTCACCCGACAGGTCGAAGTAACCCACCACGCCCCCGTAGACACCGCGGGCGGCGGGCTCCAGGTCGTCGATGAGACGGATCGCACGTGGCTTCGGCGCGCCGGAGAGGGTCCCTGCCGGGAACGTCGCCACCAGGCAGTCCAGCGCGTCCACGCCCTCGCGCAGGCGCCCGGTCACCGTGGAGGAGATGTGCTGGATGTGGGAGAAGCGCTTGACCTCCATCAGCGTGGACACCTCCACACTGGCCGGGTCACACACCTTGGAGAGGTCGTTGCGGGCGAGGTCGACGAGCATGACGTGCTCGGAGAGCTCCTTCGGGTCGGCCAGGAGGTCCTCCGCCAGCTGACGGTCCTGGGCCGAGTCCACCCCCCGGGGTCGCGAGCCCGCGATCGGGTAGGTCCACACCCTGCGCCCCTGGGTCCGCATGAGCGTCTCCGGGGAGGAACCCACGACCTCGTAGGTGCCACCGCGCCCGTCGGGCAGGCGCAGGTAGTACATGTAGGGCGAGGGATTGACCGTGCGCAGCACCCGGTAGACGTCCAGTCCGGAGGCATCGGTGTCCACGTCGAGGCGCTGGGAGACCACCACCTGGAACACCTCGCCGTCACGGATCGCCTGCTTGGCGGCGACCACGCTGCCCTCGAACTGCTCCCGCGGCGTGCGGTGTGCCACAGCCGGGGGTTCCACGGGTGTGCCGCCCCCGCCCGCGGGACCGCTCAGACCGCTGAGTCCCAGGACGGCGGGCCTGATCGGGCGCGACATGCGGGCCGCCATGCCGTCCAGGCGCGACAGGGCACCCTCGTAGGCCTCGTCGACGCGGTCGTCGGAGCCGTCCATGTTCCAGGCGATGGCCACCAGCCACAGGGAACCCTCCGAGTGGTCGATGGCGGCAACCTCCGTGGCCAGGCACAGGGAGGCGTCGGGCACGTCGACCTCGCGCGGGACAGCCGGTGCCAGGGTGGGTTCCCACTCGGGGATGATGCCCCACCCGAGGGAGCCGACGAGGGCGCCCGTGAGCGGCGGGAGTCCGGGGACGGCGTCGGTGCGCAGCACGGACAGCGCGGAGTGGAGGACGTCGAGGAGCGTTCCCTCGGCCAGGGCACCACTGGGTCGGGTGCCACTCCAGCTGGCGCGGCCCCCGCGGGACGTGATGGCCCCGGCGGAGGCGGCCCCGATGAAGGACCAGCGTCCCCAGGTGCCGTCGTGCTCGGCGGACTCCAGGATGTACGTGCCGGGACGACCCTCGGCGAGTTGTCGGTACACGCCGACGGCGCTCAGTTCGTCGGCGAGCACCTTGCGGGCCACGGGGATGACGCGTCTGGTCCGCGCCAGTTCGTGGAAGGTGTCCCGGTCGGGCCAGGTCCCGCCCCATTCGAGGTGGACGGCTCCCCCCTGCGGTGCACTCATGAGGCCTCCCCTGCGACGGCGTGGAGGTCTCCCCCGGCCTCGAAGCAGCTGCGGGTGCCCGTGTGGCAGGCGGCGCCGACCTGGTCGACCTCCACCAGGAGGGCGTCCCCGTCGCAGTCCAGGTGGACGGACCTGACCCACTGGAGGTGGCCGGAGGTGTCGCCCTTGCGCCAGTACTCCTGGCGTGAGCGGGACCAGAAGGTCACACGCCCGGTGGTGAGGGTGCGGTGGAGGGCCTCGTCGTCCATCCAGCCGACCATGAGCACCTCACGGGAGTCGTACTGCTGGACGACGGCGGCGACGAGGCCGGCGGGGTCCCGCTTCAGGCGGGCGGCGATGGCGGGGTCAAGACTCACGCCCGACATCCTCCCACCCGGGACCCCGGGGTGCATCCGGCGTCCAGCCCCGCGGGTGCCCCGTCCACACCGGGGGCGGGGACCGCCCCTCACGACCGCACGGGGAAGCCTGCGCTCCCGAGTGCCTCCTTGACCTGGGCGATGCCCAGGGTCCCGAAGTGGAAGACCGATGCCGCGAGCACGGCGTCCGCCCCCGTACGGGCAGCCTCCACGAAGTCCTCGACCTTCCCCGCGCCGCCCGAGGCGATGACGGGGATGCCCACGACCTCACGTGCCGCGCGCAGCATCTCCACGTCGAAGCCGTGACGGACCCCGTCGGCGTCCATGGAGTTCAGGAGGATCTCCCCGGCTCCCAGTCCCTCCGCCCGGTGTGCCCACTCGAGGGCGTCGATGCCGGTCGAGCGGCGCCCGCCGTGCGTGGTCACCTCGTAACCGGACTCCGTGGTGACACCGGGGGGGCATCGCCGCGCGTCCACGGACAGGACGAGGACCTGGTCCCCGAAGCGGTCGGTGACCCGGGAGATCAGCGAGGGGTCGGCGATCGCTGCGGTGTTCACACCGACCTTGTCGGCGCCGTGGGAGAGCAGCGTGGCCACGTCCTCGACGATGCGCACCCCACCCCCGACCGTGAGCGGCACGAACACCTGTTCCGCGGTGGCGGAGACGACGTCGAGCATCGTGGCCCGACCCTGGGAGGAGGCGGAGACGTCGAGGAAGGTGATCTCGTCGGCTCCCTCCTCGGAGTAGCGCCGGGCGAGCTCCACCGGGTCTCCCGCGTCACGGAGGTTCTCGAAGTTGACCCCCTTGACGACGCGACCGGCGTCGACGTCCAGGCAGGGGATGATGCGGAGTGCGACTGGCATGGGCTGATCCTATCGGCACACGGTGGCGGGGGTCCCCGGCGTTCACCGGGCGCCCGGCGGTGTCAGGAGGTGCCCGGCGAGGTGCCCAAGACGTCGACCACGGCGATGAGGGTGTCGTCACCCGTGGCCAGCTCGGGCGGGATCGTCACCACCAGGCGGGACCCGACGCGTTGGTCCACGAGGGCCTCGACCAGTCCGGGCATCGCGGTGGACAGGTCGATGACGCGGGGAAGGCCCGTGCCCCAGGTGGACTCCCGGACCTCGCCGTCGCTCCATCCCGTGACGGAGAACTGGGCGAGGACACGGTCCCCGGAACGGACCTGGGACCCGCTGCCCCGCAGCAGCAACTGGGTGGTCTCGCCCTCGGGTGCGGCGCCCTCGTGGGAGACCATCGGCCCGTCGTCACCCAGGGTGACGGTGACGGGGGCGTCGGCGGGCACCTCCACCTCCTCCCCGTCCGCGACGGAGGGGAGGATGTCCACGACGTCCACCTCCACCTGCACGTCCCCGGCGCCCGACTCCGTGTCCGTGGGGGCGATGGAGCGCACGAACAGGAGGCGCGCCCCCTTCTTCCGCCCGAGCACCGCCCGGTCGAGGACCTCGTCGAACTCCCCCGACCCGGCCAAGCCGGCAGTGGTGCGGGGCCGCGCGTCCGGGGAGAGGATCGTGCCGTCCGCCCCGTCGAAGGCGGTGATGGCGAGGACGACCGGGGCACCCTCGGTGATCGTGCGGCCGGTGCCCGTGGCGATCTCCCGGTACTTCTCGCCACTGACCTCCAGGGGCGCGGTGAGGGTGAGGACGGGAGTCGCTCCCGGGCGTCCGGAGACGGTCACCCGGTCCAGGACCGAGCCGGACTGCGCCGCGGACTGCTCCGAGGACTGCCCGAGGAGGTCGCCGGGGCGCATCCACAGACCCACCGCGGCCGCCGCGGCGACCAGCAGCACCACCAGGGCCACCGCGAGGGGGAGGGACCACCCTCCCCTGCGCCGCGCGCGGGTGGCGCGACGGGTCCCGTGTCCGGTCATGCCGGCAGGGTCGGGGTCTGTCCGAGGATGCGCTCCACGAGGAGGTCCACGCGGGGATCGTCATGGGCCAGTGGGTCCTGCAGGGACAGGGGCGCGGTGGCACCGTCGTCGAGGCGGAGGTGGACCCAGTCGGCGGTCAGGTCGCGGCGGGCGTCCTCCGCGGCCCCGATGACGCGTCCGCGCAGGGCGGCACGCGTGGTGGCCGGAGGAGTGGTGACGGCGGTGGTCACCTGCTCCTCGGTGGTCAGGCGACGCAAGAGCCCGGCTGCCTCCATCCGGGGGCGCAGGCCCTCCGCCGTGATGTCGTGGTAACCCAGTTCCAGGCGGGCCACGCGGGGGTCCGCCAGTGTCGTGCCGGCGCGGCGCGCGTAGGACTCCAGCAGGCGGCGCTTGACGGCGACGTCCAGCTCGGTGTCCACCCCCGACCAGTCCCCCGACTCGATGGCGTCGATGCCACGACCCCACAGGTCCACGACGTAGCGGTGGATGTCGTCGAGCGCATCGGTGTCGGTGTGGGCGAGGACCCGGGTGCGGATCTCGCGCTGCACCTGGGCGGCGGTCATCTCACGCCCGTCCGCGAGCTCCACGCGCACGTGTCCGGTGAGGTCGGCGTTCACCTCGCGGATCGCACGCATGGGTTCGGCCAGGGCGAGGTCCTGGATGCGCAGACCGTCCTCGACCGCGGAGAGGAGGAGCTCGGTGGCTCCCGCCTTGAGGGCCGTGGTCGGTTCGGCGACGTTCGTGTCCCCGACGATGACGTGCATGCGTCGGTAGGAACCGGAGTCGGCCAGGGGCTCGTCGCGGGTGTTGATGATGGGGCGGGAACGCGTCGTCGCGGAGGAGACCGCGTCCCACATCTGGTCCGCCCGCTGGGAGAAGCAGTACGCGGTCCGCCCCGAGACGGTGCGCACGTGCCCCGACCCGGTGAGAACCTGGCGGGTGATGAAGAAGGCGACCAGGGCGTCGGCGACCTCGCGGAAGTCACGCCTGCGGTGGAGCAGGTAGTTCTCGTGGCACCCGAAGGAGTTGCCCTGGGCGTCCAGGTTGTTGCGGAAGAGGTGGAGGCGCGCGTGGATCCCGTCGGCGGCCATCGCGACGTCGCCCTGCGTCGCCAGGTCCGCGAGCATGACGGAACCCGCACGGTCCTGCGCGAGGAGGTCCTCCAGCCGGTCGCACTCGGCGGTGGCGTACTCCGGGTGGGAGCCGACGTCGAGGTAGAGCCGACCCCCGTTGCGCAGGAACAGGTTCGAGGACCTCCCCCTGTGCAGCAGGGGGTCGAAGAGGTACCTGGCTGCCCTGTCCGCGTCGATCGGTGAGGGCGAGGCATCGGTGGACGCCGCGTTCAGCCCGTACTCGGTCTCGATGCCGACGACCCGTCGTCTCACCTCACTGGCCGCCCTTCTGGACGAAGCCCTGGACGAAGGACTCCGCGTTGCTCTCCAGCACGGAGTCGATCTGGTCGAGGAGGTCGTCGATGGAGTCGGTCCGGGCCTGGGTCCGGGCCTGGGCGCCCTCCTCCTCGGGGTCCTCCCCCCCACCCGCTCCTGCGAACACCTGCGTGTCGGACATGTCTGTCTCCTCTCCGTGGACGGGGTCCACTCTCAGTCGTCGATGACCCGGCCCGACTCGACCAGGTCCGCCAGGGAGGCGTCGACCCCGCCGGCGTCGGGAATGGGTCGACGCACCAACCGGTCCTGACCGGGTTCGTCGACCACCAGCGAGGTCCAGGACGCCTTGACCAGGTTCGGGACCTGCTCCACGGCACGACCCCTCACCCAGGCGCGCGTGTCGCGCGGCGGTGTGTCGGCGGCGGCCTCCACCTCGGCGTCCGTGAAGAGGCGGCGCACACGGCCCGCTGCTGCGAGACGCGCGACCAACCCGTGGTCGGGACGCAGGTCGGACCACTGCAGGTCGATGGCCGCCAGACGGGGATCGGCCCAGTCGGTGCCGAGCCTCTCGCGCTGGCGCGAGGTCAGCTGGTACTTCGCGACCCACTCGACCTCGCCGGCCACGCTCCACAGGTCGGAGCGCATGCGGTCCAGGACGGACTGCCAGGTGTCCAGCACCTCACGCTCGGCCCCGTCGGGGACGGTGCCCAGGCGCTCGTGGGTGGCCAGCACGAGGTCCAGGTAGACCTGCTGGAGCTCGGGGGCGGTGTAGGCCCTCCCACCGGCCACGGAGATGCGGTGGGTGAGGTCCGGGTCGTGGGAGACCTGCCATGTCTCCTGGACGGGGTCGGACATGGACAGGGCGTCCCACTCCATCCCGATCCCCTGTTCGATGGCCCACAGCACGAGTGAGGTCGTGCCCAGCCGCAGGAAGGTGGAGACGTCGAACATGTTGCCGTCCCCGTTGATCACGTGGAGGCGACGGAAGCGCGAGGGGTCGGCATGGGGCTCGTCGCGGGTGTTGATGATGGGTCGGTTGAACGTGGTCTCCAGGCCGACCTCGTTCTCGACGAAGTCCGCGCGCTGGGAGACCTGGAAACCCGCGACCTCCGAGCGCTGCCCGATGCCGACCCGACCGGCACCGCACAGGACGGGACGGGTGACCATGAAGGGGGTGAGACCGCGGATGAGGTCGTCGAGGTCCACGAGGCGCCGGACCTGGTAGTTCTCGTGGGTGCCGTAGGCGGCGCCCTTGCCGTCGGTGTTGTTCTTGACGAGGACGAGGGGCGGCTCCCCCGCGCGTGCGACCTCCTCCATGGTCCTGCGGGCCACGACCTCGCCGGCGCGGTCCCACAGGGTGGCGTCGCGGGGGTTGGAGGTCTCGGGGGCGGAGTACTCGGGGTGGGCGTGGTCCACGTAGAGACGTGCGCCATTGCGCAGGACGGCGTTGGTCGCCGAGGGCAGCGCCAGTTCCTCCGGCGTGGGGCGCGACATCTCCTCGGTGCCGCCCGAGGGGGCGAGGTGGTACGGGTCGTCGGTGAGCAGCGAGGGATCCACGGCCGCGCGGTCCATGCGGGTCCCACGCAGGTCGTTGAGTGGGTCCTCCCCCGTGTAGTCCCACCGGACCGGGGCACCCTCGCGCGAGATCCTCGCGTAGGCGGCCACGGCCTGGGCCGACATGCCCACGGCATTGGCCCACGGGTCCCCGGGCCGGTAGACCCCGTACTCCGTCTCGGTGCCGATGATGCGTCGCACGCTCATCGTTGCTCCTCCCTGACCGGGGTGACCGCCGTGACGTCCTCACGCATGCCGATGGTGCGCGCCCAGTCCTGGGGGGACGAGGTGCGTGCCAGTTCCATGGACTCCTGCATCTCCTCGTCCACCCCCGCCAGGACGTGCGCGGCACCCAGGCCCTGGACACCCCCGCGCAGGGTGTCCTTGATCGCGTGCTTCTTCGCACGCTCCACCGTGCCGGCGATGAGGGCGCCGGAGACGATGTCGGAGAGGTGGATGCGCCGGGTGCGGCCCGAGGCGAAGGTCGCGTCGAAGAGGGCGGTGGTGTCGTCCTGGGCGTAGAGGCGCTCCAGTGCCTGTTCGGTCATGGCCCGCAGCGCGGCGTCGACGGAGCCGTGGCGGGCGACCTCGTCGGGGGACACCGGCAGGTCGGGCGTGAGGTACTTGGAGAAGATGTCACGGGCCCCGGAACGGTCGGGACGGTCGACGCGGATGCGCACGTCCAGGCGGCCGGGACGCAGGACAGCGGGATCGATCATGTCCGCCCTGTTGGAGGCCCCGATGATGACCACGTTGTCCAGGGACTCCACGCCGTCCATCTCGGCGAGCAGCTGGGGGACGATCATGGTCTCCACGTCGGAGGAGATCCCGGAACCGCGTGTGCGGAAGAGCGCCTCCATCTCGTCGAAGAAGATCACCACGGGCACGTCGGTGGAGGCGAGGGACCGCGCCCGGGCGAAGATCGCGCGGATCTGGCGTTCCGTCTCACCGACGAACTTGTTGAGCAGCTCCGGGCCCTTGATGGAGAGGAAGTAGGTGCGCGCACCGGAGTCCTCGTGCGACAGGGAGTTCGCGACGGCCTTCGCGATGAGCGTCTTGCCCGAGCCAGGGGGCCCGTAGAGGAGGATGCCCTTGGGGGGGCGCAGTCCGTAGGTGCGGTAGAGCTCGGGGTGGCGGAAGGGCATCTCGATGGCGTCGCGCACCTGTTGGATCTGGGCGTCCAGGCCGCCGATGTCGGCGTAGGAGACGTCGGGGACCTCCGGGGTGAGGAGCTGCTCGACGTCGGAGCGCACGACGCGCTCCAGCGCGTAGCCGGAGCGCAGGTCCACCATGACGGAGTCCCCGGGGCGCAGGTTGCCGTGGCGCAGCGGTCCGGCGAGCACCACCAGGTGCTCCTGACCGCCCTCCAGCCCGACGAGGACGCGGTCCGCGCCCACGGTCTCCAGGACCGCCGCGAGGGTGCCGTTGCGCGGGAACCCGTCGGGTTCCACGGCGACCATCTTGTCGTCGACGCGCAGCAGCTGTCCGGCGCTGAGGGAGGTGAGGTCGAGGGAGGGGGCCGCGGCCAGGCGCATGTGGCGCCCCTGGACGACCGCCTCGAGCTCACGGGTGGAGGGCTCGGCGGCCACGAAGGTGGCCAGGGTGAGTGGGGGCCTGTTGACCTGCTGGAGTTGCTCCTGCATCTGGAGGAGCTGCGTGCGCGCTGTGGTGAGGGCGCGGGTCAGGCGCTCGTTCTTGCCCTCCAGGGACACGACCGTGCGTTGCATCTCCTCGATGCGGCTCTCGCTGTAGGACTCCCCCACGACTCCCCCTCCTGTGGACACCAGTCCAACGGTAGATGCCCGCCCCGTCACCGGCCCGCCGGGTCCACGTCCCGACCCCGCCACGTGCCGAGGCTCACACCCCGTCCCCGTCGGTGGCGCCCTCGTCGGTGTCGGGCACACGCCCCTCCTCGGGCCTCCCGGTCCCGGGTGCCGCACCGGTCACCGGCGTCGTGTCCTCCCCGACCCAGTGGGCGGCCCGGGCCCGGACGTCGCGTCGCACCCGGCGGACCTTCTTGTCACTGGAGGTCCGCGTGCCCACGGCCTCGTCACTCCAGGAGGACTCCTCGTCCCACATCCCGGCCAGGCCGTCGGAGGCCTTGGCGGGACGACGGTCCACGCCCTGGGGGGCCACGCCGGGCGCCAGTCTGCGGGCGGTGAGCAGGAAGCCGGTGTGGGCGACCATGCGGTGCTCGGGGCGCACGGCCAGTCCCTCCAGGTGCCACTCGCGCTGGAGGGTCTCCCAGGCGGTCGGCTCGGTGAAGTGACCGGAGGAACGCAGGTCCTCCACCAGCCGCGACATCTGGGTGACGGTGGCGATGTAGCAGGTCAGGACGCCCCCGGGGGCCAGTGCGCGGGCGACGGGTCCGATGTTCTCCCAGGGGGCGAGCATGTCGAGGACGACCCGGTCCACACTGCCGGGGCGCTGGTCGTCCAGGGCGTCGGCCACGTCCCCCACCCGCAGTTCCCACGCGGGGTGGCGTCGGCCGAACCACAGGTCCACATTCGCGGCCGCGATGTCGGCGAAGTCGCCGCGTCGCTCCACGGAGAGCAGGTGACCCCCCTCCCCCACCGCGTCGAGCAACGAGAGGGAGAGCGCTCCGGAGCCGACCCCCGCCTCGACGACGGTGGCGCCGGGGAAGATGTCACCCATCTGGACGATGGTGCCGGCGTCCTTGGGGTAGACCACCGCAGCACCGCGCGGCATCGACATGACGTAGTCGGAGAGCAGGGGGCGCAGGACCTGGAACTCGCGGCCCTCGGGGGTGCGCACGACCTGCCCGTCGGGCAGTCCGATGAGGTCGTCGTGGGCGAGTGTCCCGCGGTTGGTCTGGAACCGTCCGCCGGCGACGAGGACGATCGTGTGGAGCCTGCCCTTGGGATCACGGACCTGGACGCGGTCGCCCTCGCGCAGCAGTCCCCGGTGGGAGGCCTGGCCCAGTGGTGCCCGGTCGGGGGACCCGGCCCGGTCCTCCCGCTCGGGTCCGGGACCGGCCGGGAGGGGTTCGGGCGTGATCGCATGGCGGGGTGTGGGGTGCTGGGTGCTCATCGGTGGGAGTCTATCCTCCACCCCGCGCCCCGCGCCGGTGGCCCCGTCCACAGGGGGTGCGACGCGCAGCCCAGGTGCACGTGCCGACGGCTACCGTGGACACATGCCTGAATCCTCGCTCCCCTCCGCCCCGGACCCCACCGTTCCCGCACCGTCCGGACCGGGGAGTGCCCCCGCCTCCCGAGGTGGGGGCAGCTGGGAACCTGCCCTGTCCGCCTCACGCGCCAAGGAGTACCTGCGCTGTCCCCTCCAGTACCGCCTCCACGTCGTGGACCGCATCCGCGAACCCGCGACGAGGGCGACCGCGTTGGGAACCCTGGTCCACGCGGTCCTGGAACACCTCTACGACGTCCCCTCCGACCAGCGCACCCCGGAGCTCGCCCAGTCCCTGGTGGAGCCCCGGTGGCAGGAGATGGGCACGCACGACGCCTCCCTGGCCGCCCTCTTCGGGGACGCGGAGGAACTGGCCGCATGGATGGCTGACGTGCGCGCAGTGGTGGAGCGCTACTTCCAGGTGGAGGACCCGCGGTGGCTGGAGCCCCACGCCCGGGAGCAACGTGTCGACGTCGTCTCCCCCGACGGGATCCGGCTGCGCGGGTTCGTGGACCGCATCGACCGCTCGCCACGTGGTGACCTGCGTGTCGTCGACTACAAGACGGGGAAGGCGCCCGCGCCCAGGTACGTGGAGGAGGCGCTCTTCCAGATGCGCTTCTACGCGTTGCTGCTGCGCGAGCACGACCGGCTGCCCGCACGCACCCAGTTGCTCTACCTCAAGTCCGGCCAGGTGCTGACACTCGATCCCGAACCTGCGGACATCGATCGCTTCCAGCGCGAGGTGACCGGCATCTGGGAGGGCATCGAGGCGGATGCACGTCGCCGGTCCTTCGCCCCCCGGCGCAACCCCCTGTGCGGGTGGTGCGCGATGAAGGCGCTGTGCCCCGTCTTCGGTGGGGAGACCCCCGCTCTGCAGGAGCCCGCCGTCGAACGACTGCTGCACACCCGGGTGGGTGCCGCCTGAGGACCGGCGGCACTGCCGGTCCCGCGCCACGGTCACCGGTACCGGGGGCGGGGTCCCGGTCCTGCAGGTCCCGGGGCACGGACCACCACGCCCTCAGCCAGCGGCGACGGTGTCCACGACCTCGCCCGACATGATCCGTGACACCATCGCGTCATCGAGTTCGGACACGGAGTTGAGACGGCTGAGGCCCGGGCGCGGGTCGACGGGGAGCACACAGGGGATGCCCACGACGTGCGCGCCGGAGGCCAGGCCCGCAGTGATCCCGGACGGCGAGTCCTCGACGACCAGGCAGTCGTGCACGTCCACACCCAGTTTCTCCGCAGCGAGGAGGTAGGCGTCGGGCGCGGGCTTCGCGCGTGCCACGTCGTCGCCGGCCACCACCGCGTCGAAACCGCCGTGGGGCGCGAGCTCGGCGACGACCTCCACCACGCGCCAGTAGGAGGAGGTCACCAGCGCGTAGGGGATCCCGGCCCCCCGCAGGCGCCCGAAGAGTTCGGGGATCCCCGGCAGCCACGGCACACCGTGCTCCTGCAGGGACTGGCGGACCAGTTCCAGCAGCTCGGTGACGACCTCGTCGGGAGTCATGGGCAGGTGCGCCTGCTCGATCATGATCCGGGCGGAGACCAGGAGGGGATTGCCCACCATCTGCAGGCCCAGCTCGTGGGACCACGTCCCACCGTGACGTTCGACGATGGCGGTCTCGGAGGCCATCCACACGGGTTCGGTGTCCGCCACCGTGCCGTCCTGGTCGAAGAGCACCGCGGCGGGGCGGTGTGTGCCGCGTGCGCTCACGGGGTCACCCCCGCCAGGGGCTCCAGGACGTGGGTGAGCAGCAGTGCCGCCACGACCGCGGCCAGGCCGAGGCGGTACCAGACGAAGGGTGCGAAGGACCTGGTGGAGATCAGCTTGAGGAACCAGACGATGACCAGGTACCCGACGGCGAAGGCGATCAGTGTCGCCACCAGGGTGGGGCCGACGTCGACGTGGTCCCCGCCGGTGAGGACCTTGGCGACCTTGTAGAACCCGGAGGCGAAGACGGCGGGCATCGCGAGGAGGAAGGAGTAGCGCGCAGCGGCCTCGCGCGTGTAGCCGAGTGCCCGGCCCATGGTGATGGTGCCGCCCGAACGGGACACCCCGGGGATCAGCGCCATCGCCTGGGCGAGGCCGAAGAGGACTGCGTCACGCCAGCTCATGCGGTCCAGAGTGCGCACCTTGGCCCCCAGCCGGTCGGCGAGGCCCAGCAGGAGTCCGAAGACCACCAGCATCGTCACCGTGATCCACAGGTTGCGGAAGGTCGTGTCGATCCAGTCCTCCAGGAGCAGCCCGAGGATGCCGATGGGCAGCGAGCCGACGATGATCATCCACCCGAGCCGCGCATCGGGGTCGGAGGACTCCACCCGCTTGGCGGGCCCGACGACCGGGAGGGACAGGGCCCACCGGGAGAGGATCCGGGTGATGTCCTTCCAGAAGAAGATGAGGACGGCGGTCTCGGTGCCGATCTGGGTGATGGCGGTGAAGGCGGCACCGGGGTCACTGGCCCCGGTCAACTCGCCGACGATGCGCAGGTGTGCGGAGGAGGAGATCGGCAGGAACTCCGTGAGTCCCTGGACGAGGCCGAGGATGATTGCTTCGAGCCAGCTCATGGCGACACTCTACGGTCCGTGGTCCCACCCCCGGCACATCCCGGGCGCCGGCACCGGGAGTGCGAGCTGTGCCACTACGGTGGGGGCATGCGGATTCGTCGATGCGGGTACTCGGGGCTGGCCGTCTCCGAGCTGGGTCTGGGAACACTCACCTGGGGGCGCGACACCGAGGTCCACGAGGCCGAGGCCATGCTCACCGGCTTCGTCACCGCCGGCGGGAACCTGCTCGAGCTGTCCCCCACCCACGGTGACGGTCAGGCCGTCGACGTCCTCGGATCCCTGCTCCCGGTGGTCGGCCGCCACCGTGCGACGATCGTCTGGCGCGGTGCGGCACGCCTCGGCCACGACGGACGTTGGCACACCTCCGCAGCCCGGGGCGACATGCTCGCCTGCCTGGACGACGCACTCGAGCGCCTCGGCACCGACCACGTCGACGTGTGGCTCGCGGCTCCCGACCCGGGCACTCCCCTGGAGGAGACCCTCTCCGCCCTGGACGTCGCCTGGCGCTCGGGCCGGACCCGCTACGTGGGGACCACGCACCTGGGGACCTGGGACACGGCCACGGCAACCGCCCGGGCGCGGGGTGGGGCCCACGCCGTGCCCGTCCTCGTCGAGGAGTCCTACTCCCTGCTGGACCGGCGCATCGAGGCCGAGCTCCTGCCCGGCGCCGTCGCCGGCGGACTCGGGCTGCTGGCACACTCACCGCTGGCGGGAGGCGTGCTCACCGGCAAGTACCGGCGCTCGACCCCTCCGGACTCGAGGGCCGCCTCCCCCCACCTGCGCCAGCTCGTCGACCCGTACCTGGGTCCCCGTCATGCCGGGGTGGTCGAGGCCGTCGTGCGTGCGGCAGAGGGCCTGGGGCGCACGCCACTGGACGTGGCACTGACCTGGGTGCGCGACGCCCCGGGCGTCACCGCGGCCGTCGTCGGTCCACGGACCGCACGCCAGCTCGACCAGGTCCTCGAGGGGGGCGAGGCCCTCCCGGCACAGATCCGTCAGGTCCTCGACGAGGTCTCACGCGTCTGAGACACCTCAGCGCCCCGCGACGTGCGGGAGGTCAGTCCGCCTCGATGTCGGCGATCTCCGGATCGTCGTCGTCCTCGTCGTCATCCTCGTCCTCGTCGTCGAGGTCGTCGTCCTCGAAGTCCTCGTCCTCCAGGTCCTCGTCCTCGACGATGTCGAAGGGGAGCTCCACCTCGTGAGTCGTGAAGAGGACGTCGTCGTAGGTGAAGAAGGCGTCGCGCAGACGTTCCTCGGCGGCCTCCAGCGCGGGCGAGTCGACCCCACCTGACCGGGCAGCGTCGAAGTGGTTCTCGAAGGCGGCGATCAGGCGGTTCAGGGCGTCGCGGGGGTCAGTGGCCATGCGCACAGACTACCCGCACTCCCCCCGAGTCACACCATCCGTCAGGGTGCCGCTCCCCCGCACCCCCGCAGCCGGGCACGCGGGGCCCGCCTGCACGTCCGTCGGGGCCGACCCCGACGGGCCGTGCAGGTCAGGGCAGGTTCAGCTGGGAACGGATGACGGAGACCATGAGGTCCGTGCCCTTGATCTCCGCGGTCTGGTCGGGACCGAGGATGCGGGTCTCGCCCTGCTCGTCGACCAACTGGGAGGCACCCAGGTTCGGGCCGAGGGGGAGGATCACCCATTCCTTGGTCGGCTGGTAGGTGACGTCGGGCGCGCCGCCCTCCAACTGGTGGGAGATGTTGGCGATGACGACACGTGCCTGCTGGCGCGCGGCATCGGCGCGCTTCGACTCGCGCACGTCCGTGATGTCACCGATCGCGTAGACGTCGCGGTGGCCCTCCAGCAGGAGGTTGGGTCCCACACGGATCGTCCCGTCGGGGTGGAGCAGCCCGGCGTAGTCGGTCCCGTCCAGGTACCCGGTGTTCGCCCTCGCCCCGTAGCACTGGAACCACAGGTCGGCCTCCACCGCCTCCCCCGCCTTGGTGTGGACCGTGAAGCGCCCCAACTCCCCCACGTTGTAGGGGGGCAGGTAGGCCAGCTCGGACCCCGTGAGCACGCGCACGCCCAGCTCGTCGAGCTGCCGGGCCATCTCCGAGCGCAGCTCATCGGTGTAACCGGGGGTGGAGAGGATCGAGTCGGCCTTCTCCACGATCGTGATGTCCAGGCCGGGGAAGGCGTTGGCGAGCTCACCGGTGAGTTCGATGCCGACGGTGCCGCCACCCACCAGCAGCACCGAGTGCGCCGCGGCCAGGTTCTCGTGGAGCTGTTCGAGGCGGGCCTTGGCCACCACGGTGCGGGAGGAGGAGTACTTGGCGGGGAAGGGGTAGCTGGACCCGGAGGCCAGCACCACGTAGTCCGCCTCAATGGGGTCCTGTCCGAAGACGTGGACCGTGGTCCCCTCGACCCGGGAGACGGTGCCCTGGACCACGCGCCCGCGCTCCAGCAGGTTCGAGTAGGGCATGAAGACGGTGTGCTCCCACACGTCGTCCACCGCCGCGCGCAGCGCTGCCGCGTGGTGGACGAACTGGTCCTTCTGCTCCACGAGGACCACGTCCGCCAGGGGGTCCAGCCCCTTGGCCACGGTGACCCCACCGTATCCTCCACCGACGACGACGATTCGTGCCACTGTGCTGTCTCCTGTCATCACTTCTGGTCGGGTCATCATCTCACGCGATGTCGGGGAGTCCACGTCGAACGAGGACGGACCCGGGATCCGCGTCGTGGCCGACCACGGCGCGGAAGGAGTCCAACGGGTCACGGGAGTCGCCCCTGCCCAGCAGCTCGTGGCGCAGACGGTCCCCGGCGGCCCGGTTGAGGCCCCCGTCGTCCCCCCGGGCGGCGGGGCCGCGGAACCACTGCTCCAGCTCGGCGACGAGCACCTCCGCCCACATGTAGGAGTAGTAGCCGGCGTCGTAGCCCCCGGCGAAGGTGTGCGCGAAGTAGGTCGAGCGGTAGCGCGGGGGGACCAGGTCGGAGGACACCCCGTAGCGCGCCAGCGCCGCCGTCTCGAAGGCGGTGACGTCCTCGACCTCCGCGGGGACCTCCTCGGGGGAGAGCCGGTGCCAGGCCTGGTCGATGAGGGCCGCCTCCACGAACTCCAGCGTCGCGAAGCCCTGTCCGAAGGTGGCCGAGCGCGCGATCGCCTCCACCCACTCCGGCGGCAACGCCTCGCCCGTGTCGTGGCGGCGCGCGAAGTGGGCGAGCACATCGGGGTGGAAGGCCCACATCTCGTTGAGCTGGCTGGGCAGCTCCACGAAGTCACGGGGCACATTGGTCCCGGCGTCCCCGCGGTAACGGGTGTCGGAGAAGAGTCCGTGGAGCGCGTGGCCGAACTCGTGGAAGCAGGTCACGACCTCGTCCCAGGTGAGCAGGGCGGGTTCTCCCGGTGCGGGACGGCTGAAGTTGGCGTTGTTGCCGATGACGGGCAGGCGTCCTCCGGGCCCGCCGGGCGCCACGACCTCGTGCATCCAGGCCCCGCCCTTCTTGCCGGGACGGCTGAACCAGTCACCCACGAAGAGCCCGAGCGGTGACCCGTCGTGGTCACGGACCTCCCACACACGCGCGTCCTCGCTCCACCCGCGCAGGTCGGGGCGCGGGTCCAGGGTGATCCCGTAGAGCCGTCGGGCGGCCAGGAACACGCCGTCCTCGATGACACGGTCCAGGACCAGGTAGGGCCGCAGCGCGTCGGCGTCCACTCCGAGGTCCCGGTGGCGCAGACGGTCCTCGTAGTAGGGCCAGTCCGCCGCACGCAGGCCGTCACCCTCCGTGTCCTCCGCGGCCAGCTCCCCCAGCACGAGGGCGTCCTCCCCGACCCGCGCCCGGGCGGAGGTGCCCACACGGACCAGGAGGTCGCGGGCCGTGTCGGGTCCGGGGATGGTCTCGGACTCCATGACGAGGCTCGCGTGGTCGGGGAAGCCGAGCAGGTGCGCGCGCTCGGCGCGCAGCGCGACGATCTCCAGGATCCGGGCCCGTGTGTCGGTCTCCGGGTCCTGCCCCGTGCCACGGGTCAGTGACGCCTCCAGCAGGTCGCGGCGCACGCCGGGGTGTCGCAGCACGGACTGGTCGAGCTGGGTGGAGAAGTTCCGGCAGGGGATGAACCACCTGTGCCCCCGCTCCCTCCCGGCCTGCTCGTACCGGGCCGCGGTGGCCGGGTCCAGTCCGTCCAGGCCGAGCGGGTCGTCGCCGTCCAGTCCGGTGCGCTCCAGCTGCCGGGAGATGCGGATCTCGACATCGGCCTCCGCGGAGGCGAGTTGCTGGTCCAGGGCACGCAGACGGTCCTGGTCCTCCTCCCCCAGGGCCACGCCGAGGCGTTCGAACTCCCGCACCTGGCGGTGCACGACCCAGGCAGTCTCGGGATCCAGGTCCGGGAGTGCCGCCACGGCGAGGAAGCGCCGGTGGAGGCGGGCGTCCAGGGTGAAGGCGCTGGCGTGGGCCGCGAGCAGGGGGGAGAAGGTCTCCTGGAGGGAGTCGTACTCCTCTCCCCCGATGCTGGAGGCGAGGGTCCACAGCACACCGACGGCGCGCTCCAGCAGCTCACCCGAACGGTCCAGGGCGACGACGGTGTTCTCCACGTCCGGTTCTTCCGGGTCGGTGGCGACGGCCTCCCACTCGGCGAGTTGTCGGGCCATCCCCTCGCGGAGGGCCGCTTCGAGGTGGGCGGGGGTGATCGCCGCGTAGTCGGGGAGCCCGTAGGGCAGGTCCGAGGGGCGGGCGAGGGGGTTGTCGGGGTCGAGCACGGTGTCCTCCGGATGGGTCTGGGACGTGGGTTCACGAGGGCGGCGCCCCTGGGTGTTGCCTCCCCCGGCCGGGCGACGTCGTGGGTGCGCACGGGGGACGGGCGGACGCCGGTCTCAGGAGGCGCGGGGATGCTTCTGGGGGTCGCCCGACCCGGCCGGGTCGGGGTCGCCCTCGTGGGCGTCCTGTCCGGGGAGCCCGAGGGCGCGACGCACGTTCGGGCGGAAGAAGTTCGGCCCCTTGAGCACCTTGCCGTCCGCCCGCAGCAGCACGGAGCCGTCGGGCATGAGCTTGGACAGGTTGGAGGCCTGCACCTCCGCGAGCACGGCGTCCAGGTCGATGCCGGACTCCAGCGCCATCCCGTAGATGACGTAGACCATGTCCGCCAGGGCGTCCGCGGTCTCCACGATGTCGCGGGTGGAGTCGTCGGCGGCGACGGCGCGGGCCACGCCGGCCTCCACCTCTGCGCGCGCGGCGGGGCCGTAGACGGCGCCGAGCAGTTCGGAGAACTCCTCGGCGACCAGGCTGATGCGCATGCCCAGGCGGTCGTAGTCGAGCGTGGGTGGGACGCCCTCGGCGAGGCGGTCGGGCATCGAGTAGGTGCGGTGGAACTGGGCGACCAGGCCCTGGGGGCGCGAGGGGTCCAGGGCAGGCCCGACGTCGGCGCCGTGTGCGCCGGGACCGTCCCAGGGGGCGACGGGGTGCATGAGGTCCCCGCGCACCAGGGAGGCACTCCAGTGGTCCCGGACGCGACCGCGCGGGTCCGTCAGCGCACGCAGCACACCCTCGCGGCGGTACCCGTTGCGCCACACCGCCTTCCACGAGCCCCAGTTGCCCACCACTGCGCGCCACTGCACGCGGGTCGCGCCGAGGTCCTCGACGGCAGCCGCGGTGGCCAGGCGGACGGCCTCGGTCATGTACCCGTGGCCACGGTGCTCCGGCGCCATCCAGTACCCGATCTCGAAGGTGTCGGTGCCGGCGGGGAAGAGGGTCAACGCGCCGAGGAAGGCGTCATCGGTGGTGCGGCGGACGGACCAGTGCGGCGCTCCAGCCACCCACTGCCCGGGGGCCGCGGAGGTCCACTCCTCGGCATCGGTGAGCGAGTAGGGGGAGGGAACGGTCGTCCACCGGGGGATCTCCGGGTCCTGGACGGCTCGGTGGACGTCGTGCGCGTCGGTGGTGGCGAGGGGGACCAGACGGACGTCCCCGCCCTCGACGGTGAAGGGGAGGATGGTCATCGCGGCGTCGCCCCGGTCCCGTCGGCCCCGACGGAGTGGGACTGCTCCCACGCCGTCCCCAGGGCATTGGCCAGCGCCGTGACGGGCTGGGCGCCCTGGACGACGAAGGTGCGGTCGACGAGGAGCGTCGGCACTGAGTCGATGCCCATCTGGACCGCGATCTGGTAGTCGGAGAAGACCTCGGAGGCCCTCTGCTCATCGGCGAGGGCGGCGACGACGTCCTCGGCCTCCATGCCGACGTCCTGGGCACACCCGATGAGGACATCCGCGTCGGCGATGTCCAGGCCCAGCTCGAAGTGGGCGCGGTCGATGGCCTCCAGCAGCCGCAACTGCGTCGTGTCCGCCCCGGTCTCCGTGCCGGCGGCGAGGTCGTGCTCCCGGGCGGCGGCCACCACGCGGTGCGCATTGGAGGTGGGGACGACGACGAGGTGGTCGAAGTCGAAGGTGAAGCCCTCGGCGCTCCCGAGGGAGCTCAGGCGCTCGTGGGCCTGGTCGACCTGCTCGCGTGTGATCCCCTTGTGCTCCATGAGGTACTCGACCTCGGAGAGTTCGGAACGCTCCGAGAGCTCGGGGTCGAGGAAGTAGGCGTGTGCGACCACCTCCACCTCCTCGGCGTGCTCGAAGGCAGCCAGGGCGCTCCGCAGGTGGCGGATCCCGAGGTAGCACCACGGGCAGGCAACGTCGGTCCAGACGTCGATGTGCATGTCACTCCCAAAGATCGGATGCCCCCACCATAGTGGGGGGCGGGCGCCCCGCCCACGGACACGGCCGGGTGGGGGGGACGGACCCGGCCGGGTGGGGTGAGCACGTCCGCACCCCGACGACCGGCCCCGCGGTGGTGACGCCGGATTTGGCGTGGCACGGGTGCCGCGTGTTAGAGTCTTCCCGCTCACGACGAGTCGTGATCCACCCGCGCGGGTGGCGGAATAGGCAGACGCGCTAGCTTGAGGTGCTAGTCCTCCTTATACGAGGGTGGGGGTTCAAGTCCCCCTCCGCGCACAGTGTGACGCAGTGGCATGACGGAACGCCCGGACCGACAGGATGTCGGTCCGGGCGTTCCGCTTGCCCGAGGGCCCTTCCCGGACGCACCGGCGGCCCCACTGGTGCCGTCACCCGTGACCCGGGCGGACGGAGCGAGATCCGTCCCACGGGTACCGGGCAGGTCCACTGCACGGAGTTGGTCGGCCCACCCGTCGCGGCGCCGGTCCGTGACCTGCGCTGATGCCTCCCTGCGTGACACCTCACCGGGCGTGCCGGAAGCTGGTCGTGACAGTGATGTGCCACACAGACCCGGAGGGAACGCCATGTCCACCACACTCGAACTCCCCCACGTCCTGGACTGCACCGTCTCGGCGTGCTCCTACAACCACTCCGATGCCTGCTCGGCGGCTGCGGTCACCATCGGCTCCACCCCCGACGCCACGTGCCGCACCTTCATCCCCCTGGGGGTCAAGGGCGGCCTGGACCGCGTGACCAGCTTCGTCGGTGCCTGCTCCAAGGCCGACTGCAGCCACAACTCACAGCTCGAGTGCACGGCGCCCTCGGTGCGCATCGGAGCCGACACCGCCGACTGCCTGACGTACTCGGCCCGCTGAGTCCCCACCTCCACCGACACGGAGGCCCCACCCCCGGTGGCGGGGGTGGGGCCTCCGTGACTGGCGCAGGGGCGGGCCGGGTCAGGACGCCCGGTCCCGCAGACGCATGTCGAGGGCCCCGAAGACCCGCACGATCTGGTCGATGTCCTCGTCCGTCATGGCATCCAGCAGGTACTCGCGCACCGTCTGCTGGTGGAGTTCGGTGGCGGCCAGGACCGTCTGGACCCCGGAGTCCGTCAGGGATGCCTCGTACCCCCGACCGTCCGCCGAGGAGGGCTGCTTGGAGACCCACCCGTCCTGGATGAGATTGGTCACGAGGTAGGTCAGCCTGGAGGGTGAGTAGACCACCTTCCCGGCCAGTTCACCCATGCGCAGGACGCGTCCCGGGGCCTCCCAGAGGGCGAGGAGGACGTTGTAGTCGGGCATCGACAGCCCGAACTCGCGCTTGAGACGGGACTCGAGGATCCCCTGGAGGCGGCCGGAGGCCTCGAAGAACACCCGCCACGCAGCGGACCGACTGTTGCCCGTCTCGTTGATCGGATTCATCCCCGGTCCATCGACCACCGGCATTCCTTTCGGCGTTCCTCTCACGGAGCAGTGTCCGGGTGCGGGCGTTCTCCACCACACACCTTCGGAGCATAGGGGGCAGCTCCTGCCCCGTGTGGGATCCGTCCTGTGAATCTGGTGACAGACTCCCCACGTGCGGATGTCCTACAGTCATCGGATGCCTGGCACACCCCGTTGGACCTGCGTCCTCCTCGACGTCGACGGCACCGTCGTCGACTCCGCCGCAGTCGTCGTGCAGAGTTTCCGGGAGACTCTCGCACAGCTCGACCGACCCGTTCCCGACGACACGACCCTCAACCGCTTCGTCGGCCCGCCCCTGTGGACCTCCTTCGGGGAGCTCGGTCTGGAGGACCGGGCACTCGAGGCCGCCGTACGCCTGTACCGCGAGATCTACTCCGCCCTCTTCCTCGACCCGTTGCTCTTCCCCGGCGTCGAGGAACTGCTCCGGGACCTCCACGCGGCGGGCCTCCCCCTGTCGACGGCCACCTCCAAACAGGAGCCCATGGCACGCGCCCAGCTCGAACACCTGGGGCTCGCCCCCCTCTTCACGGTCGTCGCGGGAGCCACCCCGGACCCGTCGAGCACCAAGGCCACCGTGATCGCCTCCGCCCTCGCCCGCCTGGAGGAGGCCGGCACCGACATCTCGCGCCCGGTCCTGCTGGGTGACCGCAGGTGGGACGTGGAGGGTGCCCACACCGTCGGGATCCCCGTGATCGGCGCCGGTTGGGGGTACGCGGAGGCCGGGGAACTCGCGGGGGCCGACGCGGTGGCGGACGACGTCGCCTCGGCGCGTGATCTCCTGCTCGGGAGCGCTCCCGCCTAGGCTGGGCCCAGAGGAAGGGAGATCCCATGGACGACGACAGCTCCGAACGACCGCTCTCACTGTCCAGGCTCGGTCGCGGAATGGACCGGCTGCTGCGCAGTGCGAAAGGCTCCACGCAGCACCGTGAGCCGCTCCCGGCCTCCGCGACGGTCTCCGCGGGACAGGGCACGAGCCATGCCACCGCCCGCACGGCCCCCCGCCTCATGGGCTCGTCGCGGCCCTCCACCTCCCGCTTCGTCCAGACGACGGACACACGTCGCAACGGCGACCTCCCCGCGTGGCTGCGCAAGGCCGGGCTCGGGTCCTGGGCCCTCATCGGCCTGGTCATCGTCATCTCCGCGAGCGTCTTCGCCCTGGCGCGCGTCTCCGCGGTGTTCACGGCGATGTTCGTGGCACTGCTGCTCACGGCGATCCTCAACCCGGTCGTGAACCTCCTGGACCGGTGGGTCAACCGGTGGGTCGCCGTACTGGTCGCCCTGCTCGGGTTCTTCGGTCTGTTCATGGGTCTCATGACCCTGGTCGTGACCTCGGTGGTCGGGCAGTGGCCGAAACTGACGGACCAGTTCGGCAACGGCATCGACATCATCATCGACTTCCTGCGCTCCACCCCCTTCCACATCACCCTCACCCAGGAGGACGTGAGCACCTGGCTCGACCAGATGGTCGACAACGCCCAGTCCTACCTCGCCACGAACTGGAGCCGCCTCGCCGGGGACCTCCTCTCCAATGTGTCCAGCGTGGCCCTGGCATTCACGGTGATGGCGCTGTCGGTCTTCGTGACGGTGTTCTTCCTCCATTCGGGCACGGGCATGTGGAGATGGTTCCTCAACATGCTCCCGGCACGTCGGCGCGACAACACCCACCGTGCCGCCTCGGCGGGCTGGTACACCTTCTCCGGGTACGCCCGGGGCACGATGATCATCGCCGCCACCGACGGCATCCTGGCGGGGGTGTTCCTGCAGCTCCTCCGGGTGCCCGTCGCTCCCGCGCTCGGCGTCCTGGTGTTCATCGGTGCCTTCATCCCCCTCATCGGCGCACCCACCGCCATGGTCGTGGCGATGGTCGTCGCGCTCGCAGCGGACGGCATCCTCAAGGCAGCCATCGTGGGCCTCGGCATCGCAGCGATCGGCCAGCTGGAGGGACACATCCTCCAACCGCTGATCATGGGCCACCAGGTCTCACTGCACCCCGTCGTCGTCGGTGTCGGCGTGGCCGTCGGTACCTTCACCGCAGGGCTCCTCGGAGCCGTCATCGCCATTCCGATCATCGGTGTCATCTGGGCCGTCTTCGCGGAGCTCCACGAACCGGACCCACCCATCGAGGGCCCGTTGCCCGACTACCTGGGCGCCCGCAAGAGGGCGCGCAACGCGGACTGAGGACCCGACGGCACCCGACCCGCCCCTCCGCGGGGAGGGTCAGCGGCGCCCGAGGGAGGCAACCGTCGGCAGCGTCGTGTCCGGGGTGCGCCGCGTGGTGAGTTCCCGGACCCGCTGACCGATCGTCGCCGCGATGCCCACGGCGTCCAACCCCAGTTCCACCTGGATGGCGGACCTGCGTGCCTGGGAGAGGTAGCTCCTGGGGATCCCCAGGGTGAGGACCGGGACGTCGGCGCCCTCGAGTGCGTCGCGGACGGCCCAGCCGAAACCACCTTCGAGGATCCCGTCCTCCACGGTGGCGACCAGGTCGAAACCGTCCCGTGCCTTCCCCACCAGGGACTCCGGGACGGGGACGAGCCACCTGGGGTCGACCACGGTCACCTGTGTGCCCTCCACCGACAGGGCCTCCGCCGCCTCCAGGCACTCGGGCACCAAGGAGCCCGTCGCCACGAGCAGCACACGCGGGGCCACCCCGGTGTCGCCGCCCTCGTCGACCTGCGTCCCGGGACCCGTCCCGGTGCCCGGGTCCGTGTCGACGGAGGGCTCGCCGCGGCGGGGGGAGGCACCGGCAGGCTCGGAGAGGACGTCGATCCCACCCTCGCGCCTCAGGGCGGGGATCGGTGCGGGCAGGGCACCCTTGGGGTAGCGCACGACCGTGGGCGCGTCGCCCACCGCCACGGCCTCGTCGAGTTCGTCACGCAGCGTCGCCTCGTCGCGGGGGACCGCCAGCCTCAGCCCGGGAACCACCTGCAGCATCGAGATGTCCCACATGCCGTTGTGGGAGGCGCCGTCGTCCCCGGTGATCCCGGCGCGGTCGAGCACGAAGGTCACTCCCGCCCGGTGGAGTCCGACGTCCATGAGGACCTGGTCGAAGGCGCGGTTGAGGAAGGTCGCATAGACCGCGAAGACGGGGTGGGCACCCGCGAAGGCCATGCCTGCCGCGGAGGTGACCGCGTGCTGCTCGGCGATGCCGACGTCGACCACCCGTCCGGGGAACTCCCGGGCCATGGGCCCCAGGCCCACCGGCAGCATCATGGCCGCCGTGAGTCCGACGACGTCCTCACGCCCACGGGCGATGCGCACGATCTCGTCGGCGAAGACGCTGGTCCACCCGAAGCGCGCCGGGGCCACCGGCAGTCCGGTCTCGGGGTGGATGCGCCCCACGGCGTGGAAGCGGTCGGCGATGTCCTCCTCGGCGGGGGTGTAGCCGCGGCCCTTCTCCGTGAGCACGTGCACGATGACCGGCTGGTGCAGCGCCCGGGCACGGGCCAGCGCGGTCTCCAGGGCGACCTCGTCGTGACCGTCGAAGGGACCCAGGTACTTCAGGCCCAGGTCCTCGAACATCACCTGGGGCGCCAGGACGTCCTTGACACCCGCCTTGAGGCCGTGGAGGGCATCGTAGGCCGCACGACCCGGGTCGCCCATGGACAGCAGGGTCCGCTTGCCCCAGGCCAGGGTGCGCTCGTACTGCTGGGAGGTGCGCAGGGCATCCAGGTGGTGCGCGATCCCGCCGATCGTCGGGGCGTAGGAACGGCCGTTGTCGTTGACGACGATGACGAGGTTGCGCTCGGGCGAGGCGGCGATGTTGTTGAGGGCCTCCCAGGCCATGCCCCCGGTGAGCGCTCCGTCCCCGATGACGGCCACCGTGGTCACGGTGGAACCCTGCCGCTGCTTCTCCCGTGAGATGCCGTCCGCCCAGGACAGGGACGTGGAGGCGTGGGAGTTCTCCACGACGTCGTGGGGCGACTCCGCACGGGAGGGGTAGCCGGAGATGCCGCCCGCCTGGCGCAGGTGGGAGAAGTCCTGGCGGCCCGTGAGGAGCTTGTGGACGTAGGCCTGGTGCCCGGTGTCGAACACGAGGACGTCGCGCGGGGAGTCGAAGACGCGGTGCAGGGCGATCGTCAGTTCGACCACCCCGAGGTTCGGCCCCAGGTGCCCACCGGTGCGTGAGACCGAGGAGATCAGGTAGCGGCGGATCTCGCCCGCGAGGTCGACGAGTTCCCCGGGGGTGAAGGCGCGGAGGTCACGTGGCTCGTGCACACGGGAGAGCAGGGGCAGCTCGTCGGCACTGTCGGGAAGGACCATGGCGTTGATTCTAGTGGCCCGGCGTCGCGCGCGGCCTCCGGGACGCCCTCGTGCCCCCGGGGCCGGGGACTGGCCCGGCGTCTGGACGGGTGAACGCGTCGGGGACGCCCTCGTGCCCCGGGGTCGGGGACGGCGGCCGTGCGCCCTGCCGGGTCACTTCCCCGGCCCGGCCCCCGCGGCCCGCGCTCCGGTGGGCGGAAGCGGGACGCCCGTGCACCGGGGCAGGGAGTCGCGACTAGGATCGGTGCAAGCGGCGTGCACCGCGCGCCGGAACGTCCCCGGATCCGAAGAGGTGCTCCATGTCCTCAGCAGTCGCCCCCTACGGAGAGTGGGACTCGCCCATCAACGGCGAGTCCTTCACAGCGCGCAGCGTCACCCTCTCCCAGGTCCGTGTCGACGGGCCCGACACCTACTGGGTGGAGGGACACCCCAAGGAGGACGGCCGCGGGGTCCTGCTGCGACGTGACGCGCTGGGCCAGACCTCGGAGGTGCTGCCGCTCCTCGACGGCGTCAGGCTGGTGGACGTGCGCACGCGGGTGCACGAGTACGGCGGTCGGGCCTATGCCGTCCTGGGCGGCCTCATCGTCTTCTCCGACGGTTTCGACGGACGCGTCTACCGCTTCGACACCAGGGCCCCCAGCCGTGGGCTCGTGCCCCTGACCCCACTGTCCCGGGTGCGCTACGGCGACTTCGAGATCGACGAGGTCCGCGGCATCGTCTACGCGGTGGCCGAGGACCACTCCGCCCCCGGCGAACCCGTCAACACCCTGGTCGCCATCCCCCTGGACGGCCTGGCCGGGCGCGATGCGTCCGCGCTGGCCACTGTCTTCTCCGGGACGGACTTCGTCGAGGCGCCCTCCGTCTCCCCTGACGGGACGAAGCTGGCCTGGCTGACCTGGAACCACCCGGACATGCCGTGGACCCGGTCACAGTTGCACGTCGCCACCCTGGGATTCGGGGGCGAGCTGCGCACGAGCATCACGCTGGTCGACCGCCCCGACGTGTGCGTCTACGAACCGCGCTGGACACTGGACGGGGACCTCATCCACGTCGACGACTCGACGGGATGGGCCAACCTCTACCGCACCGAGGGGTTCGTGTGGCGCGACGGCGAGGAGGCGGACGCCTGGACGACGCGCCTGCGCACGCGTCCCCTGCACCCGGGACGCCAGGCGTTCTCGCACCCCCACTGGCGCCTCGGCCTGCACTCCTACGACAACTTCGACCATGACCACCTGATCTGCTCCTGGGCCGAGGACCTGACCTGGCACATCGGCACCGTGCGACTCGACAACGGACTGGAGGAGGAGTGGGCCACCGGCTGGTGGCCCATCGGCAACGTCGCCTCCACCGAGGGTCGTGTCGTCATGCTGGCCGACTCCGCCACCCACGCGCCGGCCATCGTGGAGGTCAAGGACGGTGCGACGCGCGTCGTGCGCCCCTCGACGGAGGCGGAGGTCTCCCCCGACATGGTCTCCTGTGCCCAGCTCCTCAGTTGGGAGACGACCGACGGGGACACCTCCCACGGCTTCTACTACCCACCCGTCAACTCCAGCTTCCGGGCACCCACGGGTGACCTCCCCCCGTTGATCGTCAACGTGCACGGGGGGCCGACCTCGGCCTCGCGCCCGGGCCTCGACGTCTCCCGCCAGTTCTGGACCACGCGTGGCTTCGCGGTGCTCGACGTGAACTACCGCGGCTCCACCGGCGCCGGGAGGGACTACCGGGAGCGCCTGAACGGACACTGGGGCGTCATGGACGTCGACGACTGCGCCACGGGGGCCCAGCACCTCATCTCGCGCGGTCTCGTGGACCCGGCCCGCGTGGCCATCAGGGGCGCCTCGGCCGGCGGCCTCACGGTCCTGCAGGCCCTCGCCACGACGGATGTCTTCACGGCCGCCACCTGCCTGTACGGCGTCTCGGACCTGCGCGCCCTGCTGCGGGAGACGCACAAGTTCGAGTCCCAGTACGCCTTCCGACTCGTCGGCTCGTGGGACCTGTCGGACCCGGTCTGGGACGAGCGCTCCCCCATCCGGCACGTGGACGCGATCCAAGCCCCGCTCCTGCTGCTCCAGGGTGAGGACGACCACGTGGTCCCGCCCTCGCAGACACGCTCCCTCCACGACGCCCTGCGCGACGCCGGCCACCCCGTGGCCATGGTGACCTTCGAGGGAGAGGGCCACGGGTTCCGGAAGGCCGCGACCATCCGCACCGCATGGGCCACCGAGCTCGGTTTCTACGGACAGGTCTGGGGTCTGTCCACCCTCGGTGGTGTCGACGTGCAGATCGAGAACGCCTGAGCGACCGCTCATCCCTCGGAGTCCCCCGTCGTGCCGGTCGCGGCGGGGGACTTCCCCGTCGAGCCCCACCCTCGGTCTCCCCCTATGCTGGAGGTCACAATGACGCCCGCCACGGGGGCTGCCGGCCCGCGTGCGGAGTGACCACTCGGCAATGGGGGAGGGTGCATGCGGGTCATCGTGCACGAGTTCATGTCCCTGGACGGCGTGGTCCAGGGTCCCGGCGCCCCGGACGAGGACACCGACGACGGCTTCGCCCAGGGTGGGTGGATCCTCCCCTTCGTGCAGCACTCCGGATGGGGCGACGTCATCGACCGCTGGTTCGAGCGTGCCGACAGGATCCTCCTCGGGCGCCGCACGCACGACATCATGCGGCCCTTCTGGACGGACAGGGACCAGGGCAGCAACGTCGCCGCAGCGGCACTGCGAGCGGCGCCGAAGTACGTCATCAGCACCACGACGTCCTCCTCGACCTGGGAGAACACCCGGGTCATCGCCGAGAAGCCCTGCGAGGTCGTCAGTCAGCTGCGGGACATGCCCGGCGGTGAGCTCCAGGTGCACGGTTCCTGGCAGGTCGTCTCAGCCCTGCAACGCGCCGACCTGGTCGACGAGTACCGCCTGATCGTCTTCCCCATCGTCCTGGGCAACGGCAAACGCGTCTTCCCGCAGGGATGCCCACCCATCCGCTTCGGCGAGGCGACCTCGGAGTGGTTGGGCCACGGGATCACGTACCGCAGGTTGGCAGTGGCGGGGCGCGGACCCGTGCTCCCCCGGCGTGGCAACACCGGCGGGAGCGCCGTCCTCCGCGCGATCGGATAGCAGTTCTGCCACATTCCATCGCATGAGTGCGACATCAGGAGCAGTCCCGACAGCCCCCGCCATCGTCGCGACGGACGTCCGCAAGTCCTATGCCGGGACGACCGTCCTCGACGGCGTCGACGTCCGCCTCGGCGCCGGTGAGATCCTCGCAGGCTTCCTCCCCCGGGACGGTGGCGAGGTCCGGGTCCTCGGCCAGGATCCCGCGCGCGAGGCCGGACCCCACTGGCGCGCCCGCATCGGCATGGCCATCCAGGTCGGTCGCGACCACCCCAAGTGGCGGGTCAGGGAGTTCCTCGCCTGGGTGCACGCCCACTACCCTGCCGACTCCCGTCCGCGCGACGTCGACGACCTGCTCACCACCTTCGGTCTCTCCGGTCATGCCCACAGGTCGGTGCTCACCCTCTCCGGCGGCCTGAGGCGTCGTCTCGACCTCGCTGCCGCCGTCGTGGGCCGACCGGAGCTCCTCATCCTCGACGAGCCCACCACCGGTCTGGACCCCTCCGCCCGACGGGCCGTCCACGACCTCGTCGTGGACCAGGTGGAGTCGGGGTCCTCACTGCTGCTCACCACCCACGACCTCGCCGAGGCCGAGCGCCTGGCCGACCGCATCCTCATCCTGGACCACGGGCGCGTCGTGGCCCAGGGGTCCCCCGACGAGCTCCGCCGATCCGTCGAGGGACAGGCCGAGATCACCTGGACCTCCGGGGGCAGGCGTCACCTGCACGTCTCCGCCGCACCGGAGGACTTCCTGCGTGAGCTCCTCACGGCCGGGGACGTCTCCGGCCTGGAGATCCACCGCCCGACCCTGGAGGACGCCTACCTCCGCCTGGTCACCCCCGGCCAGGACGGGGCCCACCCCCACCCGGGCAGCCTGCACCCGCACCCCGCCACCACCGATGAGGAGACCGGACGATGAGCACCCACTCCCCCACTGCACGTGCAGCACTGCTCCAGGCGCGTGCCGAGCTGCGCATCAGCTTCCTCACCCCCGCCTTCCTGGCCCAACTCATCGGTCCCGTCCTGCTCGTGGGCATCCTCTGGTTCGTCATGCGTGACTCCACCCTGCCGGCCGGGGGCATCGGCCCCGGAGCGTTCGCGCTGGTCGGAGCCCTCGGTGCCTTCGGCTCCCTGGGTGCCTTCGAGCTGCTCTCGGAGATGTACACGGAGCGCACCGACGGCACCCTCCTGCGTCTGCGCATGGTCCCGGGAGGGACACGGTCCTGGATGCTCGGCAAGACCGTGTCCTGCGGTGTGGTGACCCTCTTCGCCGTCCTCGTCTCCCTGGTGGGCGGGGCGTTGGTCTTCCCCGACCTCGTCCCCGAGTCACCGCTGCGCGTCCTCGGCCTCCTCGCCGCCGTCGTCGTGGCCTACCTGGTGTTCCTGCCCTTCGGTGCCATCCTCGGCACCCTGCTGCGCACCGCGTGGGGACTCATGCTGGCCATGCTGGGCTTCTACGCCTTCTTCGGTGCCTCCGGCACGGTGTTCTCCCCGCTCGTCTACCCGGAACCCGTGCAGTGGCTGGTCGCGGTGACCCCGTTCTACTGGAGTGCCCACGTGGCCCGCTGGGCCCTCCTGCCGGCGGACGCCGGGGCTGCGGAGCTCACCGGTACCTTCCAGCCACTCCTCGGTCTCGGTGTCCTGCTGGTGTGGGCCGTGGTCGGCTACCTGCTCGCCCCGCGCGTCCTCCTGCGCGGCATCCGACGTGAGACCGTGGGTGCGCTCACCGCCTCACGCGAGAGGATCGCCCAGAAGGGCTACGTGTGAGCACCGGGGAGCACGTCCACAACAGGCTGGCGGTGCTGCGCGCCGACCGTGGGGTCACACGGCGTCAGCTCGCCGATGCCCTGGGCATCCACTACCAGACCATGGGCTACCTCGAGCGCGGTGAGTACGCACCCTCGCTGCACCTGGCGCTGCGCATCGCCCGGTGGTTCGACGTGCCCGTGGAGTCCGTCTTCTCACTGGAGGAGTTCCCCCCGCTCAGGTGAGTGCGCCCGCACGCGGTCCCCGCGCCGTGTGCGGAGCCGCCCTCGCACGCGTTCCACGACCCCGCGGGAGGGCTGGGCGTGGGTCCCCGACCGGCGTGGTGCGGAGCCGCCCTCGTACGCGGACCCCCACGGCAAGGGGAACGGGGCCCGTCGGGGGGGATGCGAGCGCCGGAGACGGCGGGAACGTGACCGGGCCGCCCCCGCGGTGTCGACGAGGGCGGCCCGGATGCCGCGGAGAGGCGGTGTGCTCTCAGTGCGAGGCGACCAGCTGGCGCAGCACGTACTGGAGGATGCCACCGTTGCGGTAGTAGTCGGCCTCACCGGGTGTGTCGATGCGCACGACCGCGTCGAACTCGATGTCCTCGGCACCGGGACGGGAGGCCCGCACGTGGACGGTCCGCGGGGTCTCACCCTCGTTGAGGGCGGTGATGCCCGTGATGTCGAAGACCTCGGTGCCGTCCAGCCCCAGGGTGTCGCGCGTCTCCCCCTCGGGGAACTGGAGGGGCAGGACGCCCATCCCGATGAGGTTCGAGCGGTGGATGCGCTCGAAGCTCTCCGTGATGACGGCGCGCACGCCCAGCAGAGAGGTGCCCTTCGCAGCCCAGTCGCGCGAGGACCCGGAGCCGTACTCCTTGCCGCCGAGCACCACCAGCGGCGTGCCACGGTCCAGGTAGCTCTGGGCCGCGTCGTAGACCGGCACGACGGGGGCGTCGTCCTGGGTGAAGTCGCGGGTGAAGCCACCCTCGACCCCGGGGACGATCTCGTTGCGGATGCGGATGTTGGCGAAGGTCCCCCGGATCATCACCTCGTGGTTGCCGCGCCGTGAGCCGTAGGAGTTGAAGTCGCGTCGCTCCACGCCGTGCTCCACCAGGTAGCGTCCGGCGGGTGTCTCCGGCTTGAAGGAACCCGCCGGGGAGATGTGGTCGGTGGTCACCGAGTCGCCGAGCTTGAGCAGCACCCGGGCGCCGCGGATGTCGGTGACGGGCTCGGGGTCGGCGGGCATGCCGTCGAAGTAGGGGGGACGGCGCACGTAGGTGGAGTCCTCGTCCCAGGCGAAGGTGTCACCCTCCGGCGTCTGGAGTCCCCACCAGCGTTCGTCGCCGGCGAAGACGTCCGCGTAGTCCTTCTCGAACATGGACCGGTCCACGGTCGCGTCGATGGTGGCCTGGACCTCGGCGGCGTCGGGCCAGATGTCCGCCAGGTACACGTCCCGGCCCTCCTGGTCCTTCCCCAGTGGCTCATGGGCGAAGTCGTGGTCCATGGTGCCCGCCAGGGCGTAGGCGATGACCAGCGGCGGGGAGGCCAGGTAGTTCATCTTGACGTCGGGGTTGATGCGACCCTCGAAGTTGCGGTTGCCCGACAGGACCGAGACCACGGCCAGGTCGTGGTCGTTGACCGCACGGGAGACCGGCTCCGGCAGGGGTCCCGAGTTGCCGATGCACGTGGTGCACCCGTACCCGACGAGGTTGAATCCCAGGGCGTCCAGGTCCCCCCACAGCCCGGCCTTCTCGAAGTAGTTGGTGACGACCTTCGACCCGGGTGCCAGGGAGGTCTTGACCCACGGCTTCGTGCGCAGCCCCCGGCGGACCGCGTTGCGGGCCAGGAGACCTGCAGCCAGCATGACGGAGGGGTTGGAGGTGTTCGTGCAGGAGGTGATGGAGGCGATGGCCACGTCCCCGTGGTCGAGGCGGGTGTGGGTGCCGTCCTCCATGGTGACGGGCACGAGCCGGTGGGGCCGCCCGTCATCGAGGGTGGCGTGCCCGGTGGGCGCGCCATTGGTGTCGGAGATGTCTCCTTCGACCGGGTCGGAGGCCGGGAAGGTGTCCTCCAGCGCGTCGTCGAGTTCGGAGCCGTCCTCGGCATTGCCGTCGTCGACGTAGTCCACCACGGCCTCCCGGAAGGCGGCCTTGGAGGAGGAGAGCTCGATGCGGTCCTGGGGGCGCTTCGGGCCCGCGATGGAGGGGACGACGGTGGAGAGGTCGAGCTCGAGGTACTCGGAGTAGACGGGCTCGTGGGAGGGGTCGTGCCAGAGACCCTGTTCCTTGGCGTAGGCCTCCACGAGGGCGACCCGCTCCTCGTCCCGGGCGGTGAGGCGCAGGTAGTCCAGCGTGACCTCGTCGATGGGGAAGATCGCGGCGGTGGAACCGAACTCCGGGGACATGTTGCCGATGGTGGCCCGGTTGGCCAGCGGCACCGCACCGACGCCGTCACCGTAGAACTCGACGAACTTGCCGACCACTCCGTGGCGTCGCAGCATCTGGGTGATGGTGAGCACGACGTCGGTGGCGGTGGCGGCGGGCGGGATGGTGCCCGAGAGCTTGAAGCCGACCACGCGGGGGATCAGCATGGACACGGGCTGGCCGAGCATGGCGGCCTCCGCCTCGATGCCGCCCACTCCCCACCCGAGCACGCCCAGGCCGTTGACCATGGTGGTGTGGGAGTCGGTGCCCACACAGGTGTCCGGGTAGGCGACGACACTGCCGTCGGCCTCGTCGCGGGTGAAGACCGTGCGGGCGAGGTACTCGATGTTGACCTGGTGGACGATGCCCGTCCCCGGCGGGACGACGCGGAAGTTCTCGAAGGCTCCCTGCCCCCAGCGCAGGAACTGGTAGCGCTCGCCGTTGCGCTCGTACTCCCGGTCGACGTTGCGTTCGAAGGCGTCCGGGGTGCCGAAGACGTCGATCTGGACCGAGTGGTCGATGACCATCTCGGCCGGTGCCAGGGGGTTGATGCGGGTCGGGTCGCCACCGAGTTGGGCGACGGCCTCACGCATGGTGGCGAGGTCGACGATGCAGGGCACGCCGGTGAAGTCCTGCATGACGACGCGCGCGGGCGTGAACTGGATCTCGGTGTCGGGTTCGGCCTGCGGGTCCCAGGCGGCAAGTGCGCGGATCTGGTCGGCGGTGACATTGGCGCCGTCCTCGGTCCGCAGGAGGTTCTCGGCGAGGACCTTGAGGGAGTAGGGCAGTCGCTCCAGCCCCTCGACCGCGTCGAGCCGGTGGATCGTGTAGGTCCGCTCCCCCACGTCCAGGGTGGAGCGGGCGCCGAAGCTGTCGAGCGTGGACATGTGTCCTCCTGTCGGACGGGTCGTTGCGTCGGCGGCACTGCCGGCACGGCTGATCTCTCGATATCAAGATATCTGTTGGGGAACGCCGCCGCAACTCGGAACGCCGCCCGGCGAGCACCTCCCACGGAGCAGGACGGGCGCGGAGCTCCGCACCCCCACTCCCCCGGCGGCGCACCCCCGTCCGGACCCCGCACCGCGCCCCTGCCGCTGCCGCGGAACGCTGCCGACGTGGACGGCCCCGGGAAGCGCAATCGGGATCGACGAGGGGGACTCCGAAGCCCCACCGGGAGTGACCCACCAGCAGCACGACGCGCACGGCAGGGCGGACTTCGGGGCCCCAACTGNAAGAGCCCGAAAGCTTTTCCCAGTGCAAGGTTGCCTGCCTCAAGCATCCGGATCTGCTCATCGCGACGCGCCAACTCCGCCGCATGAGCGACCTCCACGGCCTTCAGTTCCTTCTCATGGCGGGCGCGCTCACCTTCCAACGCCCGCTCCGCATCAAAGGCCCGTTTCGTCATGTCCGAGACCCTACTGGAAGACCTCGGCACCAGCCCACGCTCCATGTCCCCACTGATGAACGCCTTCCTCCACCGGTGAAACTGCGCCCTCGTAAACGGCTTCCCCTCCAGCCATCCTTCCTTGCTCCCCTGAGGCAAATCCAAGTACTCCCACACATAGCCCCTGATCTCCTCACTCGAAAACCCCGGCGTCAAACTCATCGAACCACTCCTCCTCAACAGGAGTGACTCACACCCAGCCTGACACGCACGGCTGAGCGGACTTCGAGCCCGGAACTGAGCGGACTTCGAGGCCGGAACAGAGCGGACTTCGCCGGGGGTGGGTCAGGGGCGGGTGAGGACCGCGACGAACTCCAGGTGGTGGGTGTGGGGGAAGAGGTCCCAGGCCTCCAGGGTCCCCAGCGTGTACCCGCCCTCGACCAGTGCCCGGAGGTCGCGGGCCCCCGCGGCCGGATCACAGGAGACGAGGACGACGCGCGGTGCGCCGACCTCCACCAGGGCACGGGTGACCTCACGACCCGCTCCGGACCGTGGCGGGTCCAGCACGACGACGTCGGGCCGGGCCCCCAGCTCGGTGGCGAGTTCCCCCACGCCCTCGGCGTCGACGGACCCCACGAAGGTCTCCGCCCAGTCACGGCCGTCCAGGTTGGCCGAGGCGTCCGCGACCGCGCCCTCGTCCCCCTCGAGGCTGAGGACACGGCCCCCGGGACCCGTCGCATCGGCCAGGACACGGGTGAAGAGGCCCGCACCGGAGTAGAGCTCCGCCACACGGGCACCCGGAGCCACGGCCGCACCCCGGGAGACGGCGTCCGCCAGCACCTCCGCGCCGCGCACATGGGTCTGCCAGAAGCCCTCCGGCCGCACGGCGTAGGAGAGGGACGTCCCCTCCGCGCCGACCGTCCAGGTGAGTGGGTGGCCGGGGATCCGCTCGCGGGCGGCGTCGTACACGCCGCGGGGGGTGACGACCACGGGCTCGCCCCCGGTGGGTGCCACCACGCGCACCCGGTCACCGGGTTGCCACACCTCACCCCAGGCGGAGTCCCCGAAGAGCCCCAGCGCCGAGATCGCGGGGACCGCGAGTGGCATCTGGTCCAGGGCGATGACCTCACGTCCCCGGTACCGGTGCATGCCGGCGTGGCCGTCCCCGTCGATGACCAGCTCGATGCGGGTGCGCCGACCGAGCAGGGCGTCGTCCGCGTCCTCGTCCCCGGGCGCGGGCAGGACGGAGACCCCACCGAGGTCCGCGACCCGGGTGGCGAGTTCCTCCCCGCCGACCCGGCGCAGCTGACCACGGAGGACGTCCTCCTTCCAGCGGCGCTGGGCCACGGGGCGCACGTGTGCGAGCTCCCCGCCACCCACGCCACCGGGGCCCGCCTGGGGCCACACCGAGGGCACGCGGTCCGGGGACGCCTCCAGGACCTCCTCGACATCCGCCCAGGCCAGGGTGTTGCGTGTGGAGGTCACCCGGGCACGGACCCTCTCGCCGGGCAGCCCGTGGCGGACGAAGACCACCCGACCGTCGGCGTCCCGGGCCACGCAGGCACCGCCGTGCGCGGGCTCCCCCAGTGTCAGTTCGAGCACCTCCCGGTCCGCGGGGTCGATGCGTGCCCCGCTCCTGCGGTGCCTGTCTGATCGGGGTGGGCGTCGTCTCATGGGGTTTCCTCGGACTCCTGTCCTGTGCTGGCGTCTGGCGCCTCGGGTCTCTTGAAGGGGTCGTTGACCAACTGGTGACCGACCACCTCGTCATCCTCGCCCAGTTTCCACGGAACGGTCGTGATCACCACGCCGGGGATGCCGAGGAGGGCCTGTCGCATGCGCACCGCGGTCTGGTTGTGCATGGCGTTCTCCCACCAGTGCGACACCAGGAACTGGGGCACGTAGACGACCACCATCTCGCCGGGCGAGCGGCGGCGCTGGTGACGGATGTGTCCCACCACGACCTGGGTGATGTCCCGGAACGGCGAGGAGAGCAGCGTCAGGGGGACGGGGAGTCCGGACTCCTCCCACTCCTGGAGCATCTTGTGCTCCTCGCGCTCATCCGTGACGACGGAGACCAGTTCCAGGGAGGAGGGCGAGGAGGCGCGGGCCGTGGCCACCGCACGCATGGCGGGGCGGGCGAGGTTGGAGATGAGCACGATGGCGTGGACCCGGGAGGGCAGGGCGCGTCCCGCGGAGTAGTCCTCCACCCTCAGCTGGCTGCGCACCGTGTCGTAGTGGTGGCGGATGCCCTTCTGGACCACGAAGACGACCCCCATCATGATCAGTGTGATCCATGCCCCGTGGGTGAACTTGGTGAGCAGCACGATCACCAGGACAACGCCGGTGAGCCCGAACCCCACGACGTTCACGGCACGGGATCGGAGCACGCGGAAACGCTCGGGTCCGGTCTGGGGGCGCCGCAGGGCACGATTCCAGTGTCGGATCATGCCGAGTTGGGACAGTGTGAAGGACACGAAGACGCCGACGATGTAGAGCTGGATCAACCGCGTGACGGAGGCGTTGAAGGCCACCACCAGCACGATGGCCGCCAGGGACAGCACCACGATCCCGTTGGAGTAGGAGAGTCGGTCCCCTCGCTTGTAGAGCTGGCGCGGCAGGAAGGCATCCCGGGACAGCACGGACGCCAATGTGGGGAAACCATTGAAGGCGGTGTTCGCGGCCAGGACCAGGATCAGGCCCGTGACCACGGTGACCAGCAGGAACAGGGGCGAGCCCTGCCCGAAGACCGTGGCGGCCAGCTGCCCGATCACCGGGTCCACGTGCACATCGGCTCCCACCGCATGCCCGTCCAGGGTCAGTTGGGTGGCCGGGTCGTCGACGATGCGTACCCCGGCCTCGCGGGCAAGGAACAGGATCGACATGAGCATCGTCGCGGCAATCGCACCGAGCATGGCCAGTGTCGCCGCGGCGTTGCGGGACTTCGGCCGCCGGAAGACGGGGACACCGTTGGAGATGGCCTCCACCCCGGTCAGGGCCGCACATCCCGAGGAGAAGGCCCTCATGAGCAGGAAGGCGCCTCCCAGCCCCACCAGGCCCGAGGCGTGGTCAGGTGTGGGCACGACCTCGTACTGCGCCGTCGGCGCCGCACCCAGGTTTCCGCTGGCCAATTGGACCATTCCGACCACGGCCAACAACCCGATGGCGAACATGTAGAGGTAGGCGGGAACCGCGAAGGCGCCGCCCGCGTCACGCAACCCCCGCAGGTTGAGCACGGAGAGGATGACGATCAGGGTGACCGCAATGGGAACCTCGCGTCCCGCCAGGGAGGGAACCGCTGTGGTCAGGTAGTGGGCACCCGAGGAGATGGAGACCGCAACCGTCAGGATGTAGTCCACCAGAAGTGCGGAGGCGACGAACAGACCTGCGGTGGGACCCAGGTTCGTGGAGACGACCTCGTAGTCCCCGCCCCCCGACGGGTAGGCGTGGACGGTCTGACGGTAGGACAGGACCACGACGACCAGCACGACCACGACGGCCAGGCCGATCCACAGTGACTGGCCCACGGCCAGGCCTCCGGCCAACGCCAGGGTGAGGAGGACCTCATCGGGGGCGTAGGCCACCGAGGAGAGCGCGTCGGAGGCGAACACCGGGAGGGCGATGCGTTTGGGCAACAGCTGTCCGCCCACGGAGTCCGACCTCATGGGTCGCCCGATGAGCACCCTCTTGAGGCGGTCGATGGCATCCTGCACGGTGGCCAAGCGTACCCGCCGTCGTGCCACGTGAGTACCCCGGGAGGTCGCGGTGCGGGTAGCGTGGCCCCGTGCACTTCGTCATCATGGGATGCGGCAGGGTCGGGGCCATGATCGCCTCCGCCCTCGACGGGGACGGTCACTCCGTCTCGGTCATCGACTCAGACCCCCAGTCCTTCCGTCGGCTCCCCGCGGACTTCTCCGGACGCCGGGTCACCGGACTGGGCATGGACCGTGACGCCCTGCGCCAGGCGGGCATCAAGGACGCCTACGCCTTCGCGGCCGTCGCCAACGGGGACAACTCCAACATCATCGCCGCCCGGGTGGCACGTGAGACCTTCCACGTCGAGCGGGTCGTCGCCCGCATCTACGACCCGACGAGGGCGGCCGTGTACGAGCGCCTGGGGATCCCCACCGTGGCGACCGTCCGCCGCACCTCCGAGGCGGTGATGCGCTGGCTGATGCCCCCCGACGCCGATGTGGTGTGGGCCCACCCCACCGGCCTGGTGTCGCTGGTGGCCGTCATGCCGGTGCCCAGCTGGTACGGCACCTCCTTCCCGGTGGTCGAGGAGCTCACGGGCCAGCGGCTCGCCTTCGTCTCACGCCTGGGCGTCATCCAGCCGGCCCGTCCGGAACTGGTCGTCCAGGAGCACGACGAGCTGTTCTTCGCCGTGTCCGGCACCGACCCCGTCCCCCTGCGCGACATGCTCACGCAGGCACCGAAGCTGGAGGACTGACCGTGAAGATCGTCATCGCGGGTGCGGGCTCGGTGGGCCGTTTCGTCGCCTTGGAGCTGCTGGAGCACTCCCACGAGGTCACCCTCATCGACAACCAGCCCGACCAGATGCGCGTCGCCTCCGTCGCCGACGCCGACTGGGTGCTCGCCGACGCCTGCTCCCCCGAGGACCTCGCCGACGCCGGGGTGCGCGAGGCCGACGTGCTCGTGGCGGCCACGGGTGACGACAAGGCGAACCTGGTGATCTCGCTCCTCGCGAAGGCTGAGTTCGGGGTGCCCCGCGTGCTCGCCCGCATCAACAACCCGAAGAACGAGTGGCTCTTCGACGCCTCCTGGGGCGTCGACGTCCCCGTCTCCACCCCCCGCATCATGACGGCCCTCGTCGAGGAGGCGGTCTCGAAGGGGGCACCGATCCGCCTGTTCACCTTCAACGGCGCCGACGTGTCCATGTACGCCCTCGTCCTGCCCGCGGACTCCCCCCTGGCCGGGCACCGGGTCGAGGACGTGGCGCTGCCCGGTCGGACCGTGCTCACGGCGCTCCTGCGCGACGGGCGACCGATCACACCCTCCCTGGACGACGTCCTGGAGGCGGGCGACGAGTTGCTGCTGCTGGTGCCCGACGACGACGCGGGTGCGCTGGGCAGGTTGGCGAGGCTGGTCACTCCGACACCGCCGGAGTCGGGGGCCTCCCGGGCCTGAGGTGTGACGTCGCGGGCCAGGGGCGGGCGCCACCGGCTTGGGGCGCGACCTCGCGGGCCAGGGGCGGGACCTCCCGGACGCGGGTCCGCGCAGGTGCGTCAGTGCGGGGCACCGCCGGTGTCCCCGTCGGTTCCCGATCCCGCCTCCGGGCCCTCACCGGCCGGGCGACCGTCACCGGCACCTCTCGCCGTGGCGGCACCGTCCTGCAGGTGTGCGAAGGGCCGCAGTCCCACCCAGGTCACCCAGCAGACGAGGGCGAACAGCGGCAGACCGAGCACGAGCTTGGCGACACCCAGGGCCGCGATCTCGCCGGCCCTCCACAGGGGCCACTGGACCCCCAGGCGCACCAGGAACATGGCCGTCCACACCCAGGTCAGTCCCCGTGAACGACGCCGGAAGCGCGACAGGGCGGGGTCAGTCCGCCACCCGGCAGGGAGACCCCACACCAGGGCCGCCACCGCGCCCACCGCCGCATGTCGCAGCACCTGCGAGGCCAGGAGTGCGAGGGCGAAGGCCCCCGCCGTGACCATGCCCCACGCGAAGTAGTTCTCACCCCGACCCGACAGCAGCGCCCAGACCACGCCGATGCCCACGCCCAGCAGGCCGGAGACCGCCTGTGTGAGGGCCTGACCGCGCACGAGCCGCGCCACGCAGAAGACCACGGAGAGCCCGGCCGAGGCGGCCAGGGTCCAGGCGAGGTCCCGGGTCGTGACGTAGAGGACCACGAAGACGAGACCGGGAGCCACCGACTCCACGACACCGCGCCATCCCCCCACGGTCTCCGTCACCGAGAACGTGTCGCGGTCCAGGCCGGACGCCCAGCCCGGCACCGCAGCGCGGGCCCCCGGCTCCCCCGGGACCCCTGCTCCCCCTGCCCCGTCGGTGACTCCGGACGGGTACCCGGTGTCGCGGCAGCCCTGCGGGTCGCCGCTGCTCATGCGGACCCCGGCGCCAGGAGGCGGTACAGGGGGTCGATGAGGACCAGGTGGTCGATGTGCAGGGACGCGGTGCCCTCGACCTCGAGGTGGCGCCCCACCGAGATGCCGGGGATCGCGCGCCGACCCAGCCACCGCAGTTCGATCGTCCCGGTCCCGTCGTAGAGCGTGGCGAGCAGGCGTACCGGGCCGTCCACCGGTGAGTACGTGATCGACTGCAGCACCCCGGAGACGACGACCTTGTGGCGCTCCTGCACCTCC
>NZ_LT700212.1:1050510-1253670 GCF_900155435.1 Actinomyces provencensis
GAGGCCCCCCGCCGTGACCATGCCCCACGCGAAGTAGTTCTCACCCCGACCCGACAGCAGCGCCCAGACCACGCCGATGCCCACGCCCAGCAGGCCGGAGACCGCCTGTGTGAGGGCCTGACCGCGCACGAGCCGCGCCACGCAGAAGACCACGGAGAGCCCGGCCGAGGCGGCCAGGGTCCAGGCGAGGTCCCGGGTCGTGACGTAGAGGACCACGAAGACGAGACCGGGAGCCACCGACTCCACGACACCGCGCCATCCCCCCACGGTCTCCGTCACCGAGAACGTGTCGCGGTCCAGGCCGGACGCCCAGCCCGGCACCGCAGCGCGGGCCCCCGGCTCCCCCGGGACCCCTGCTCCCCCTGCCCCGTCGGTGACTCCGGACGGGTACCCGGTGTCGCGGCAGCCCTGCGGGTCGCCGCTGCTCATGCGGACCCCGGCGCCAGGAGGCGGTACAGGGGGTCGATGAGGACCAGGTGGTCGATGTGCAGGGACGCGGTGCCCTCGACCTCGAGGTGGCGCCCCACCGAGATGCCGGGGATCGCGCGCCGACCCAGCCACCGCAGTTCGATCGTCCCGGTCCCGTCGTAGAGCGTGGCGAGCAGGCGTACCGGGCCGTCCACCGGTGAGTACGTGATCGACTGCAGCACCCCGGAGACGACGACCTTGTGGCGCTCCTGCACCTCCGAGATCGGGATGGTCCCGCGGGAGAGCCGGCTGCGCACCTCGTCGTCGGCCTCGATCGCCTCACGTGAGGTCCCCGACCAGCGCAGTCGCAGGCGCTCCGCCAGGGAGCGCCTCCCCCACCGCGGGTGGTCAGACATCGGGGACCTCCACGGCCCCTTCGGGGACGTGGAGGGGCAGCAGGTCGAGCCGGGCACGCGGGAGGTCGTCGCGCACGATGACGAGGCGGTCGATGACCTTCTCGACCTCGGCACCCGCCTCGGGGGTCTGCGCGGCCGGTCCGAGCACGTCGATGCGGGCGAACCAGCGTGGTCCCTCGCGTCCGATCACCCGCATGCGGGAGGTCGCCCGGGAACCGTCGGGCAGGGTGACGAGCATGTCGGCGAGGAGCTCCTCGCCGTAGCGGGTGGTGGTGGGGACGACGGTGGCGCCGTCGGACTCCATCCCCGACCGGATCTGCTCCCGCACCTCGTCCCAGACCCCACCCGACCTCGGCGCAGCCGCGACGCTGATCTGGATGCCCGAGGCGCCCAGCACCACGAGGGCGCGCAGCACCGTGCGCTTGTCCTGGGCGACCTGGGTGCGCAGCTGCATGCCCGGCACGGCCGGGATGAGCAGCGACCCCATGTCGACGTACCCGCTGCCCGTGTCGACCTCGTCAGGGGTGCGGGGTCCGGGGGTGGACCAGATCGCGTCCTCCTCCTGGAGGGTCGGCAGGTGGTCCTCCTCGGGCGCGGAGGCCTCGGCCCCACCCGCCCGGTCCTGCTGATGGCGTGAGCGCCCGAACATTCGCGGTCCTGTCCTTCCGGTGGTGTGTCAGTCCACCACCGTACGCGGTGGAGGGGACGGTGTCCCGTCCCGGTGTGCCCCGGGATTCACGGCCCCGGGGCGGGAGTCCTCAGCCCGCGCACTCCGTGCACACGGGCAGCCCGTTGTCGTCGACGTAGGCGAGCTGGGAGGCGTGGTGCACCAGGAAGCAGTGCGAACAGGTGAACTCGTCCTCCTGACGCGGGACGACGTGGACGGTGAGCTCCTCCTTGGAGAGGTCGGCGCCGGGGAGCTCGTAGTTCTCCGCAGCCTCGTTCTCGTCCTCGTCCACGTCATTGGAACCCGCGTCGTTGCGCCGTGCCTTGAGCTCCTCGATGGAGTCCTCGGCGACGTCGTCGTCAGTCTTGCGCGGTGCATCGTAGTCAGTGGCCACCCTGTCTCCTCACTCAGTGACGGTCCCGGGCGGTGCGTCCGCGGCGGGGGTGCTCGGCGCAGGGATGGTAACACTTGGGAGGGGCGCGCGCCATCGAGTTGTCGGACACGCCCGCCGTGCGCCGGGCACGCACCCCGAGACTCTGAGACCATGCCCTGTGGAGAGTTGCAGGAGGTGCCCATGATCGAGCTCGAGCTGCTCGGAGCCGGCGCGGACGGCCAGTCACTGGTCATGACCGATGCCGGGGGGGAGCGCTACAGCGTGCCCATCACCGATGAGCTGCGCGGAGCCGTGCGCCGGGACCGCCCACGGCTCGAGTCCGTGCCCTCCCCGGGGGAGCGTCCGCTGCGCCCCCGCGAGATCCAGTCCCTCCTGCGCAGTGGGCTCACCGCAGAGGAACTCGCACGCGAGTCCAACATGGACATCGCCCACATCCGTCGCTTCGAGGCGCCCGTCGCCGCGGAGAAGGAGTGGGCACTCTCCCGCGCGCTGGAGACCCACGTGGGGGGAGACCGCGACGCCCCGGTCATGGGGGACCTGGTCGTGGACCGTCTCGCCGCCCGCGGGGTCGATCCCGCCTCCCTGTCCTGGTCCGCCCGCCGTCCGGGTGAGGGCCCCTGGGAGATCGCACTCACCTTCCTCCAGGGGGCCGCCGAGCACGCCGCCCACTGGAGCCTCTCCCCCTCGGCCTCCTCCGTGGAGGCCATCGACCAGGAGGCCCGCTGGCTCACCGAGACCGCCGCGCCCTCCCCCGTCGCAGCCGTCTTCACCCCCCTGCCGAACCAGTCCTCCACGCCCCGGGGGGACGGCGACGAGGACGTCCGGGCACGCGAGGCGCTCCTGGACCAGCTCAACGCCGCACGCGGGCACCGGCAGGACATCGACATCGCCTTGGACGACGAGGACGAGGAGGACGAGGACGCAGCCCCGGTGACGGCCCCCGGGACGGACCACGCCCCGTCCGGACCACCGGCGGGCTCGCTCTCCGCGCGCATCTACTCCCTGGCCCACGCCCGCACACGCACCAACGCCCCCACACCGAGCTCCCCAGCCCGGTCCGCGGACAGCGGGACCACCCCGGGTGCCCCGGGCGCAGCCACCACCGACGAGGGCCCCGCCGACGGGCGCACCACTGACGAGGGCGACCACCACGGGACCGGCTCCGGGGACGGGTCCCGCCCGCGGACAGTGCACGACCGTCCGACCACTGCCGGTCCTGCCCCGGTCCCCCCGCAGGACCACGGCACGGAGGAGCCACCCCGGACCGGCACCCTGCCGGGACTCGAGGAGGTCGGCCACGACCCCGCCCGACCGGACCGGGAGAAGAAGCGGACCCGGCGGCGTTCGGTGCCCTCCTGGGACGAGATCGTCTTCGGCTCCAAGCCCCAGTGACACCCTGCACCGACACCGCAGCGGCACGGCGGTGACCTCGCCGGGCGTGCCGGCCCGGCCGCGGTCCCGCTCCGCCGGGTGCCCCGCCCCTCAGCCGACCTCAGGCCAGGCGCATCACCGGCACGAGCATCTCGTCACTGGTCAGTGACCCGTGGATCCCGACCTGCGAGATCGATCCCGCCGACTGGACACGGGAGTCCACGATCCCGCGGTGCCCGCGCATGAAGACCAAGGCGTCCCCGACCACGGCAGAACCGGGTCCCTGCCCCAGCACCTCGGCCATGTCCTCGGGGCCCCACACCCAGGCCCGCTCCGCCAGCACGTCCCTCCAGCGCTCGAGCACACCTGCTGCCGCGCCCTCCCGGGCGTGGACGTGCACGCAGCGCGCCTCACCCCCGATGCCGGCCAGCCCCTCGTCCAGTTCCGGGTGCTCGGCCAGGTCGATGAGCTGGTCCGGGGAGGTGTCCACCATCCCGTGGTCAGCGGTGAGGACCGCCCGCACCCCGCGCGGCAGCCCGGCCAGCAGCAGGCGCAGCCCGGCGTCGAACTCCTCCAGGGCCGCCGTCCACTCCTCCGAGCCCACACCGTGGTGGTGCCCGGTGTGGTCGATGTCGGACCAGTAGAGGTACACGACCCGTGTGCCCGCCCGCAGCTCACGCAGTGCGGCGCGGATGCGCTGCTCCCAGCCGGTGGCCCCGACGTGGCGTGCGCCCCGCAGGGCCGCCCTCGTCAGCCCCGACCCCGCGAAGGCCGAGGGGGAGACCACGGCGGACGTGACCCCCGCCCGGGCCAGGACCTCGAAGGTCGTGTCGCAGGGCTGCCACAGCACGGGGTCCACCCCCTCGGCGAAGGCCAGCAGGTTCATGGTCCCGCCCTCCGCGAACACCGAGTAGCCGACCATGCGCGTCGCCCCGGGCAGCCGCCCCGTGGCGAAGGCCGTGATCGCTGCGGCCGTCGTCGAGGGCGCCACGGTGTGCACCACCGTCGTGGCCTCCCGATGTGCCCTCAGGACGGGGGCGTGGCCGAGGCGGGCCTCCAGGGGCACCCAGCCGAGACCGTCGACCAGGAGCACCAGGACCTGCTCCGCGGGTTCGATGGCCAGGGCCTCCCGCGCGGCGTCCCGTGCACCGGGCAGGTCCGGGTCCAGTGCGGCCACGCACGCCCCGAGGACGTCGGTGAGGCGCAGCGCCCCCTGCGGGGGCAGGTCGGGCACGGGGACGTCCGCGTCGGCGGGGCACCGGTGCCCCGCGGCGGGGACGGGGCCCGTGGCACGGGGGCGGGTACCGGTCGGACCGGGGAGTGCCCCGCCGCGGGGGGCGGTCACCTCGCGCCTCCGATGAGTGCGGTGAGGACGTCGACGAAGTGCTCGGCGCGCGCCAGTGCCTCGTCCCCGTCGGCGGCGGAGGAGACCCGCATGGCGAGGTCGTCGGGGAAGCTCGTGGCGGCGTACCCGTGGTCCGCGGAGCACTCCGGGTCGTCACAGTGCCGGGGCTCCATCTCCGCACGCCGCTGGCCCCCCAGGTCCACGGAGACGGTGACCTCCGTCGGTGAGGACGCCGGGTCGGTGGCAGGCTGTGCCACGAGCTCCATGACGGAGGCGCCGCGGATGCCCGACAGGGGCGCCAGCGCCGTCTGGACCATCGCTCCCCCGTCCTCCAGCTCGTCGACGTGGACCTGGACCAGTTGGGTGGGGGTCAGGGCCGCCACCGTGAGGTGTCGGAACATGGTCCCCCGGTCGAAGGCGGCGTCGAGCTGGCAGAGGGTGGCCAGGGGGTCCGCCCCCGCCAGCCCGCGGCGCAGGGAACGGGCGACCACGACGGGGTAGAAGCCCAGGGACTCGATCTCGTGCCAGATGTCCATTCGCCAATTGTGCCCCCGGGCGGCGTGTGAAGTCGAAGCAGGGTCCCACGCGGCGGGACAATGGCCCCCATGCGCGAGAAGGAGTCGACCCGGCAGGTGCCGCCCGAGGACCACAACATCTCCGAGATCGACGTCTCCCAGGAGATGAAGGGCTCCTTCCTGGAGTACGCGTACTCGGTGATCTACGCCCGGGCGCTGCCCGACGCCCGCGACGGTCTCAAGCCCGTCCAGCGCCGCATCCTCTACCAGATGGACCAGATGGGGTTGCGACCCGACCGGGGACACGTCAAGTCCCAGCGCGTGGTCGGCGAGGTCATGGGCAAGCTGCACCCCCACGGGGACTCCGCCATCTACGACACGCTGGTGCGCATGGCCCAGCCCTTCAACCTGCGGGTCCCCCTGGTCGACGGGCACGGCAACTTCGGGTCCCTCGACGACGGCCCCGCCGCCGCCCGCTACACCGAGGCCCGCCTCGCGCCGGCCGCCCTGGACATGGTCGCCGACCTCGACCAGGACGTCGTGGACTTCGTCCCCAACTACGACAACCAGCTCCTCCAGCCCGAGGTCCTCCCGGCCGGCTTCCCGCAGCTCCTCGTCAACGGGTCCTCCGGCATCGCGGTGGGCATGGCCACCAACATCCCCCCGCACAACCTCTCCGAGACCGTCGCCGCCGCCTGCCACCTGCTCGACCACCCGGGGGCCTCCACCGCGGAGCTCATGCGCTACGTCCCGGGCCCCGACCTGCCCGAGGGAGGGATCATCGTCGGCCTGGACGGCATCCGGGAGGCCTACGAGACGGGCCGCGGCGCATTCCGCACGCGCGCCAAGGTCGCAGTCGAGCGGGTGACGGCGCGCAAGCACGGCCTGGTCGTCACCGAACTCCCCTACATGGTCGGCCCCGAGCGCGTCATCGAGAAGATCAAGGAGAACGTCTCGGCGGGGCGCCTCAAGGGAATCTCCGCCGTGCAGAACCTCACCGACCGCCACCACGGGCTGCGTCTCGTCATCGAGGTGAAGAACGGCTTCAACCCGGAGGCCGTCCTCCAGCAGCTCTACCGTCGCACCCCCATGGAGGAGTCCTTCTCCATCAACGCCGTCGCCCTCGTGGGCGGACAGCCCCACACCATGGGACTGCGCGAGATGCTCCAGGTGTTCCTGGACCACCGTCTCGACATCACCACGCGCCGCTCCCGCCACCGCCTCCAGCAGTACGGTGAGCGCCTCCACCTCGTGGAGGGCCTGCTCATCGCGATCGTCGACATCGACGACGTCATCGCCATCATCCGCTCCTCGGAGGACACCCCCTCGGCCCGGGAACGCCTGATGATGGCCTTCGACCTCTCCCAGGCCCAGGCGGACCACATCCTGGAGCTGCGCCTGCGCAGGCTGACGAAGTTCTCCCGCATCGAGCTCGAGTCGGAACGCGACGACCTGCGCGCCCGCATCGCCGAGTTGGAGGAACTCCTCGCCTCCCCGGACCTCCTGCGCGCCCGGGTGCGCCAGGAGATGCAGGAGGTCGCACGCAGGCTGGGGACACCTCGGCGCACGCTGCTCCTCACCTCCGCGGGGAACGAGGGCGGCGCCCTGGCGGGTGGGCCCGCAGCGCTCGCGGCCGCACTGCCCGAGACCTCCTCACGCGGCAGGGGCCTGGACCTGGAGATCGCCGACGACCCCTGCACCGTGGTCCTCACCGCCACGGGGGCCCTGGCACGCGTGGAGGGGGCGGACCCACTGGAGCCCGGCCCGCGTGCGAGCGCCGATGCGTGGCACGCGCAGCTCGCCTCCACCGTGCGCTCCCAGGTCGCGGTGGTGACCGCCGACGGCCTCGCCCACCGCATCGAGGTCGTCGACCTGCCGGCACTGCCGCGTTTCGAGACGGGGCTGTCCCTGGCCGCGGCGACCCCGGCCTCGCTGCTGCTGCACACCGACGAGCCCGCCGTGGGCCTCATCGGTACGGCCCCCACCGAGGTCCTGGCCATGGGGACGCGCAGCGGAGTGGTCAAGCGGCTGCGCCCGGATGCGCCCCAACGCGACTCCTGGGAGGTGATCTCCCTCGAGGGGGACGACCGGCTGCTCGGCATCGCCGCGTGTCCCGATGACGCGGACCTGGTCTTCGTCAGCTCCGATGCGCAGCTGCTGCGCACACCTGCGGCGAAGGTCCGTCCCCAGGGCCGCTCGGCAGGTGGGATGGCGGGGATGAAGCTGGGTGAGGGGTCCGAGGCGATCGGTTTCTGGGTGGTCACGGATGCGTCGGACTGCGCCGTCGTCACCGTCGCCGCCGCTGCCGGGGCACTGCCCGGCACGGGACAGACCACGGCCAAGGTCACGCCCCTGGAGGCGTACCCGGTCAAGGGCCGTGGTGGTCAGGGCGTGCGCGCCCAGCGCTTCCTGCGTGGGGAGGACCGACTCGACATCGCCTGGGTGGGGCCCCGACCGGTGCGTGCGGCCTCGGCCGACGGGTCCCCCGTGGACCTGCCGGAGGAGGACCCCCGCAGGGACGGGTCCGGAGAGGTCCTCAGGCACCCCGTGGCCTCCATCGGCTGAGGCGGCTCTCCTGCTCGCCCTCGTCGGCGCGGGACGCCTGCGTCAGCGAGCGTCGCCCTCGTCAGCACCGGCCTTCGTCAGCACGGGCCGCCCTCGTCGCTGGAGGGCCTCCCGGACACCGCGACCTCAGACGTTGATCGCGTAGAGGCGGGACTGCCCCACCGTGCGGAACCCGAGCGCGTCGTAGACCACGAGTGCACCCGAGTGGTTCGCCGATCCCAGTCCCGCGGCGATCCGGTCCATGCCGTCGGTGCGCTGGGCCTGCATGGAGGCGACGATGAGGGCGTCGGCCACCCGGGTGTGGCGCCACGGCTGGAGGACACCCATCTGGTCGATGTAGCCCTCCTTCCAGCCCAGTGCCGCCCAGTCCTGCTCGTAGCGCGACGCCAGCAGGAAGCCCGCGACCTGGGGACGGTCACCCGTGCGGTCCATGGCCAGGAAGGACCATCCCGGGACGAAGTCGGTCCGTCCCCGTTGCCACTGCTCGATCGTCTGGGGTGGGCGCCCCCACTCCTGCTCGGAGAGCCTGTTCGAGGCCCGCCGGGCCAGGTCGTCGAGTTCGGGCGACCACGCCTCGATGCCCAGGTAGCTGCCCAGGTCCGGCCCGTCCGGCAGTGAGGACAGATCGGCACGCAACTCGTAGTAGGTCCTCGCCCAGTGGTAGCCCAGGGACTCCAGGTGGTCCTCCAGCTCCTCGTGGCCCGTCTCGACGTGCATGACGATCTGGGCGTTGCCCTGCCCGGGATTGGTGGCGAGCATCTGGCGTGCGGTGGCCGTCTGCCACTCGATCATCGAGCGCCCCAGCCCCAACCTGCGGAAGCGTGGATCCACACCCCCCTGGCACACGCACTCCACGTGGCCCGCCAGGCGCAGCGCGACCAGGCCGTAGGCCACCATCTGTCCCTTGGCGATGCCTCGGGTGGCGTACCCGGCCAGGCCCCTCCACTGACTGGTGGGGCCGAGCATCTCCACGACCTCCTCACGCGAGGTGCGGTAGGGCGGGTTGTCGGTGGCCTCCACGCGGGCGAAGAGGTTCGCCAGGGCCGCGACGTGGTCCGCCGTCAGCCGCTCCCAGAGGATCCCGTGGGTCGAGGGAGGCACGGGCAGGGACAGGGGGGCCGCGACCCTCGCGGAGATCGACCCGTTCCTGCTGCTGACCTCTTCGTTCACCCGCCTGTCACCTCCCCTCGGTCCTGCTGCCTGTCATGGTGGCCCGCCGACGTGTCTCGGCGGCTGTCCTGGGCGTCCCCGGACGGTGCGTGCGCTGCGTCCGGTGTCCGACCCGTCAGTGCTCGATGGAGTAGTACACCTGCGAGCGGTCGTCGATGAAGCCGAGGTGCTCGTAGATCGCGTGCGCGTGCGTGGCGCCGGTCGTGTCGACGTCCAACCCGATGCGGGAGACCCCCGAGCGGGCCGCCGCCTGGACCGCGGAGCCGATGAGCGCCGAGGTCAGGCCACCGCCGCGGTGCTCGCGCCCCACTCCGATCAGTTCGACGTAGGCCTCCGTGCGCCCCTCCGCGAGCCAGCGATCCGCCGGTCGGCCCACGGCCGCGTAGCCCGCGGGCTCCCCCCGTGGGTCCAGTGCGACGAAGGACCACCGCCGGTCGAGCTCGGTGACCGCCTCCTCCCACCACACGCCGCGCATCTCGGGCCAGAAGTGGTCCTGGAAGACCTCCATGTGCAGGGCGCGGACGCGCTCGACGGGCACCTCGTGCCAGGGGACCACCGTGTACCCGGCGCGCGCGGGTGGCGCGGTCTCCGATCCCTCGATCTCGCGGTACATGACCGCGAAGTTGCGTTGGGCGTGGAAACCACCCGCGATGTAGAGGCGACGCCGGTCGGTCATGTGGGAGTCGACGATGTTGGTGATCGCGGCCGGCACCTCCGAGTCCGCGCCGAACTGGGTGACCAGCAGCTGTCGGGCACGTCCGTCCTGCCAGTAGAGCAGTGCGCGACCGAGGCCGCGTCCCCGCCAGTGCGGGGCGATGAAGGCGTTGACGACCGCCACGGCCATCTCCGTGACCGCGGTCTCCACGCGGACGGTCGCCACGGCCTCGACCCGGCCCTCGGCGTCCAGTCCGATGGCGGTGTCCAGCAGGTCGACCCCGCTGTGCCCCTCCATCATGTCGGCCACCTCGGAGGCCGAGGTGCGGTGGATGGCGTCGTCGGCGGCCTCCACCCGGCGGATGAGGTCCGCCACTGCGGGACCGTCGGAGGCGATGAGCGGACGCCAACGGAGTCCGAGATGGGCACCCGGGTACGGTACGGAGGCCGGCGGCGCCAGTCGCTCGGCAAGTCCAGTCATGCCCACCATCCTACGGTCGGCACGCAGGAGCCGTGCCCACCTCGGGAATGGGTGGACACCGCGGCGTCAGGCATCGATGCGGTCCCGGTCGATGTGGTCCGCGCCGGAGACGATGAAGTCACGTCGGGGTCCGACCACCGAGCCCATGAGGAGTTCGAAGACGTCCTCGGCCTCCCGCAGGGCGCCCTCGTCCTCCAGGGTGACCCTGCGCAGGGCGCGGTGCGCGGGATCCATGGTGGTCTCGGCCAGCTGGTCGGCGTCCATCTCGCCGAGTCCCTTGTAGCGCTGGATCGGGTCCTTCCAGTGGCGCCCGGACCGCTGGAGGGCCTTCAGCTGGGTGTGCAGCTCCGCTTCGGAGTAGGTGTAGATGTACTCCCGCTTGCGCCGACCCGAGGCCGAGACCTCGATGCGGTGGAGCGGGGGCACGGCGGCGTAGACACGCCCGTCCTCCACCAGTGGCCGCATGTAGCGGAAGAAGAGGGTGAGGAGGAGCGTGCGGATGTGGGCCCCGTCCACGTCGGCGTCCGTCATGAGGATCACCTTGCCGTAGCGGGCCTGGGCGAGGTCGAAGGTGCGACCGGACCCGGCGCCGATGACCTGGATGATGCTCGCACACTCCGCATTGGCGAGCATGTCGGCGGTGGAGGCCTTCTGGACGTTGAGGATCTTGCCGCGGATCGGGAACAGCGCCTGGTACTGGCTGTTGCGCGCCGCCTTGGCCGTGCCGAGGGCGGAGTCCCCCTCGACGATGAAGAGTTCGGTGTGGTGGACGTCCTCGGAGCGGCAGTCCGCGAGTTTGGCGGGCAGGGAGGAGGTCTCCAGGGCGTTCTTGCGTCGCGAGATCTCCTTGTGCAGGCGCGCGGAGACGCGGGCCTTCATCTCGCCCACGACCTTCTCCAGGAGCAGCTGGGCCTGCTGCTTGTCGTCGCGGCGCGAGGAGGTCAGCTTGGCGTCCAACCACTCACCGACCACACGGGCGACGATGGCGCGGACCTGGGGGGTCCCGAGCACCTCCTTGGTCTGTCCCTCGAACTGCGGTTCCGGGAAACGCACGGTGACGACCGCGGTGAGTCCCGCGAGGATGTCGTCCTTCTCGGGCCGGCCGTCCTTCGCCGAGACCTTGAGACGCCGGGAGTTGCGCTCGACCTGGGCACGGAACACCTTGAGCAGGGCCTGTTCGAAGCCGGCGACGTGTGTGCCGCCCTTGGGGGTGGCGATGATGTTGACGAAGGAGAGGGTGCGGGTCTCGTAGCCGACGCCCCACCGCAGGGCGCAGTCCACCTCACAGGTGCGTTCCACGTCGACGGGGTGGAGGTGACCGGTCTCCGGGTCCAGTTCCTGGACGACCTCGTGGTACGTGCCCTCCCCCGTCACGTGCCACGTGGCGGTGACGGGTCCGTCGGTGGCGAGCCAGTCGGCGAAGTCCACCACGCCGCCCTCGTAGTGGAAGGACTCCTGGACGACCTCCTCCCCACGTTCGTCCCAGCAGTTGATGGTGAGGCCCGGCACGAGGAAGGCGGTCTGTCGGGCGCGTGCCAGCAGCTCCTCCCAGGAGAAGCCCTCGGTGGAGGGGAAGATCTGGAAGTCCGCCCAGAAGCGCACCCTGTTGCCGGTGACGCCCTTGCGCACCTTCCCGACCGTCTGGAGCCTGGAGGACTCGGTGAAGGGGCTGAAGGGCGAGTTCGGGGTGCGGACCCGGGAGTCGTCGAAGGTCCCCGGCTCACCGCGTCGGAAGCACATCTGGTAGGTGCGCCCGTTGCGGTCGACCTGGACGTCCATGCGGGCGGACAGGGCGTTGACGACGGAGGCACCCACCCCGTGGAGCCCACCGGAGGCGGCGTAGGAGCCGCCACCGAACTTCCCGCCGGCGTGCAGCTTCGTGTAGACCACCTCGACGCCCGAGAGCCCCACACCGGGGACCTCGTCCACGGGCACGCCGCGGCCGTCGTCGGACACGGAGGCGGAGTGGTCGGGGTGCAGGCGCACGTCGATGGTGCGGCAGTAGCCCTCCAGGGCCTCGTCCACGGAGTTGTCGATGATCTCCCACAGGCAGTGCATGAGTCCACGGTGGTCGGTGGAGCCGATGTACATGCCGGGACGCTTGCGCACGGCCTCCAGGCCCTCCAGGACCGAGAGGTGGCGAGCGGAGTAGTCGGATGCCGGGTCTGTCGTCACCCGCCCATAGTAGGAATTGTCCGCATGCCGGTCACGTCGGCCCGCCGCGGCATCCCGATCCTGACCTCCCCCATGCCCCACATGTGGCGACATTCTGCAGATCAGGACCGTCCCGGGGAATTGTGCCACTGGCGAAAGAAGGCCCCCAGCACTGTCGCGCGTGACCGATCGGTGGTCTCATGGGGTCATGAACGCAACGAGCATGCTTGAGCGTCCCGAGCCCACCGGTGCACCCGCCCTCACGGCGGCCGACCGCTGCGACTACTGCGGCGCGCGCGCCTGGGTCCGCGTCACCCTGGCCAGTGGACAGCTGCTGTTCTGCGCGCACCACGCGCGCCAGCACATGGAGGCCCTCCGGGCCTCGGCGCTGTCCATCCAGGACGACACACACCTCCTGGTCGCCGACGAGAAGGGCACCGGGGTCCGCTGAACCCCGTGTGACCACCCGCCCGGGGAACACACACCCCGGTGCACGCGCTGCGGCGCCGCAGGGACCTCCCTGCGGCGCCGCACGCGTTCCGGAGCCGGGTTCCGCTCCCCCGACCACACGTGGCCCGCGACGCCGACCCCGGGGACGACCCCGCCGGGGACCACCCCGGCCACGCGGGGACCGTCGCGACCCCGTGGGGAGCGCGTGGACACCACGGAGTTGTCCGCCACCCGCGAGGGTGCGTAGGTTGGGGAGACAGTACAGAGGAAGGCATGCGAACGATGGGACTCTTCTCCACCAGGTCGGCCCCTCCTGCCTCCGACGTCCCCACGCCGATCAGTCGTGACCGCCTGGTCCGCCTCTTCGAGGAGCAGGGCTGGAAGTACTACATCGACAACGAGGGCGACCTCGGTGGCAACTGGGACGACAACCAGTTCTACTTCATGCTGCGCGGTGCTGACTCCGAGATCCTCCACATCCAGTCCATGTGGCACACGACCCTCGACATCGAACACCTCGAAGAGGTGCGCCTCTTCATCGACACCTGGCACCGCGACCGCCTGTGGCCCAAGTGCTACCACCGCATCTCCGACGAGGGTCGTATCCGTGTCTTCGCCGAGCACACCGTGGACATGGAGCACGGGGCCACCGATGCCCAGCTGCTCCAGCAGGTCCGGTGCGCCCTGGGCACCGCCACCCAGTTCTACGACGAGATCACCCGCGGGCTCGGCGTCTGAGCACCCCCGCCCGCTCCCCATCCACCACCGAGGAAGGACCCCGACCACATGGGTTGGTTCACCCGACTGACCGGGAAGGACACCGTGTCGCGAGAGGACACCGTGCGTCCCCTGTCCCAGGAGCGCCTCACCGAGATCCTCGACTCACAGGGCTGGCACTGGGCGATCGACGAGGACGGCGACCTGGGAGGCAACTGGGAGGGGAACGGGTTCTACTTCTTCGTGGTGGGTGAGCGCGACGAGGTGCTCCAGGTCCAGGGCGCGCTGCGCGAACGCATCCCCGTCTCCGAGGCGGACGCCCTGCGTCTCTTCATCGAGGACTGGCACCGTGACCACTACTGGCCGAAGTGCTCCTACCGCCTCGACGAGGACACCGACATGCTCGTCCTCCTCGCCTCCCACACGATCGACCACGAGGCCGGAGCCACCGATGCACAGCTCCTCCAGCAGATCCGCTGTGCACTGGGCACCGCCAACCAGGTCTTCGAGGCCGCGCGAGAGGTGTTCGCACTGGGGACGCACCCCGCCTGACCCCGCCTGACCCCCCGGGCGCGAAGTCCGCTCTGTTCTAGGCTCGAAGTCCGCTCTGTCCGGGGCTTGAAGTCCGCTCCGTTTTGGGCGCGAAGTCCGATCTGCCATCTGATGGTGCTGGCGGTTCCACCCCTGCTGGGGTGGAACTCCGCCGGGTCAGACGGCACACCGACACTCCACCCTACGGCCCAGGACAGATGGGACACCGCCCGCCCAGGGAAGAGACAGCAGGATGGACAGCCCGTGTCCTCCGTCCTGGGTACGCGCCGCGCGAGGCCTCCGACGCGTCGCGAGGACGGACCTCGACCCCCGAACAGAGCGGACTTCGCGGGTCGAACAGAGCGGACCTCAAGGTGGGAACAGAGCGGACTTCGAGGTCGGAACAGAGCGGACTTCGAGCGGGGCGCTCCGGGACCGTGTCAGTCCAGGTAGTCCCTCACTCTAGCGGGCTACACGCTGTGCGTCGGTGCAGGTCGCGAGGTCAAGGCTAAACGCTGTGGGTCGAAATATCCCGGACTGAAATGGCGACCCCGACAGGTGGTGGAACACCCGCCGGGGCCTAGGTCCGGGGCCTAGCTCGAAAGGCCCGGCCATGAACACCACCCTACCTACCGTCACCGCTCCCGAGACCGACACGTGTTGGTCGATCACCCCACAGGGCAGGGCCGCCCTCGACGCGGCCAGTGCCCCCACCCACAGCTTCCTCCCCGAGGTCCTGCACGGGCTCGCCGGCCTCGACTACGCGCGGGCCTACCTGGAGGGCTGGCACACACACGCCGCCGGGGAGGAAGGCGACGCGTCCCCGCACTGGGGTGGTCCCCTGGAGGTCGCCTTCGAGGACGGGTGGCTCGACCACCAGCGAGACCCCGACCGCCCGTGGGCCACCGCCATCTTCGGCTTCGAGGCCGCCTGCGACCACGCCTACAGCCTGGAGGACTACCGGGCCCGGGTCGGTCGCCGTGAGCACGCCCACGACGTCGCCACACGCGGCCAGCGCTACGCGCAGAGGGTGACCGCCCGCGTCGGGTGGGCCATCCACGACAGCGGCATCCCCGCCACCGAGGTCGCCCGCAAGGCAGGCATGAGCTCCTCCACCCTGCGCCGACGCCTCGCAGGCCACACCAGCTTCACCCCCAGCGAGGTCGTGAGGATCGTCCTGGTCCTCGACCTGGACGCCCTCGCCTTCTTCCACAACACCGAGGAGATCCGATGAGCACCGAGACCAGCACCCCCTGGTGGGACGAGGAGGACCACGACGACGTGACCGGGGACCGGTGGCGCACCAAGCGCGTCCACATCGTCCACGGTCGCCCCGAGATCTTCGTCACCGCCACCACCGACCACCTGGGCCACGTCTACGTCGTGCTGGACGTCCCCGTCCTGCCTGCCCTCCCACCCTCGGAGGCGCGCCTCGTCAGGGTTGCCCTCGACCGCGCCATTGCCCTAGCGGACCGCATCGAGCGGGAAGTGACCAACCTGTCCGCCCCCTCCACCTCCTGGACCCCGCCCGACACCGTCGAGCCCGAGGACACCTACGCGACAGGCCGAGAGGACGGGGCATCCATGTACGAATGAGCCCCCACGCGGGGGCCGAGGGGATGCACTCCTGTCCTCCCCGGTCCCCGCAGGGCTCCGACGCTCCACACGGGCTCCCAGCACACGTCTGGTGGCCGTTGTGGGTGGCGGAACACCACCCTCGCGTTCCTGACCCTCCCGCGTACACCAGAGGGCCGTGGCAACCCTTCCCGAACCGTCGTGCCACCGGCGGGTGCCAGCGTTTCTGGACCGCTGACCAGGGCCACAACAGAAGCGCGCGCCGAACAGGTGGGCGCCACTCGTCGTGGGCAGATGCGGCAATGTGAGGATCGGAACGCCGGGGCGCTTTGGGATGAAGGGACGCTCCCGGAACACTGGGCCCGCAGGGCCTCCACATGGGTGTGGGTGAAGGTGCCCCGGAACGTGGGGAGCCCTTCTCGGTGACGCCACCCAAAACTCGAGCATGGGTCCCAGACGGTTCTCGAGCGCGGTCTCCGTCGACAGTCGACGCATTGTGGGGCACCGAGGACCTTCTCCCTTGCACCAGTGCAAAACACCGAGGTCGGCAAGCGTGCCACCCACGGGCGCAGAGACGAGATGCGACCCGTTATTGCCACCAGTGGCAATATCGAGTGCAGTCCACGGGCGCAGAGACGAGACGGCCCCCTCGATCACTTTCCCGGGGGCGGGATTGCGACCCACGGGCGGGGAGACTCGACTGATGGGGCAGGTGTTGCATCGTGCAACACCTGACGGTCACGACTGACCGTCGAGTAGTCCTTGCCGACCGCGACCGCTCATGCCCTCACGCGCCCCAGCTGTATCCGTTGTCCACGAACGCCTGTTGGCAGTCGGGGCAGGACTGGCGGCCACCGTTCAGCGGGCCCTTGCACTTCCAGCAGCGCCGCTCAAACCCGGGACGCTCCCCCGTCACCGGGCGTGCCATCTCCACCATCTCCGCGCGCTGGACCTTCGCTGCCCGAGCACGCGCCGCCCGTCGGCTACTCACCAGAGGCCCCCGCGTCGTCGATGACCCATCCCAACGCCGCCATAGCCCTGGGAGTCAACCCCAGAGCTTCCGACGCATAGCGGGCTTCCTGCGCCATCCACGCCGACGCCGCGCCCGTGAGGATCGCGTCCTCATAGGCCACCAGCGCCGCCACGGTGCCCCGGCACGACTCGTCCCACTGGGAAGCCTGAGGGGACTCCCACAGCTCCTTCCACCGCGCTTTCTGGGCACGGTTCCACGTCTCCTTGCACTGGGGTGGGATCGCTGGAACTGGCAGCTCCGAGCCCCCAGCAGGCAGCAGAACGGCTGCTTTCGCCCCGTTTTCGCGGTATGCGCGGCTGTTCCGCTTCGTCATGTTGCGGCTGACGCCCACGTCCTACTCCTTCAAATGCTCTCTGACCTGCACGAATGGTTGACCGGTTCGACCTGAGCGGTCCCCAAATCCCCTAGACACCTGTCCTGCGGTCTGGGTCAAGACTTGGCAAAGGGGTCACCCCCCACCCCTGCCGTGGCCGTGGCCGCTCGCTGGAGCTGGTGTGCTGGAGCGAGCGGCCAGGCTGGTGTCGGCGCGGTGTCGATCAGGCGCTGAGCTTGATCTTCTGGATCGCAGCGGCGTGGGGGAACGCGAAGGTGACTCGCATGATGGCGCGAGCTGCGACGCGATCGCTGGTGAAGTAGACGCTCTTGTCGATCTCCAGCACTGCGCCTTCACGGATGACGACGAAGGCGCGAGACTTCGGGATTCCCCAGACAGTGCCAGCGGTGACGGCCGGGGAGACCAGGAGCGGGATGCCGAGGATGAGGCGTCGCGTGGGCTGGGTCGGGTCCGTGCCGAGAAGCGGGCGGTTGCTGTCAGCTTCGTCCTTCAGCTTGGCGAGCGCGAGCGCATCAGCAGGGTTCGCGACCCACGTGTTGACGGTTGCTCCCACGGTCTCGGCCTGGGAGATGGCCTCGGCGAAGGGGTCGAGGTCGGCCCACGCGGTGGGTGCGGTAACGGTGCCGACGCCGACCAGGTCCTCCAGTCCCTTGGGCTGGTTGAGGTTGGCTCCCTGCTTGCCGAAGAATGCCCCGTCCACGCGGTTGACGATGGAGCGGGCGAGGCCGTCTCCGACAATCTGGGTGGCGGCGGGGCTGGAGTCGTTGGCGAGCTCCCGGGTGACGACGCTCAATCCTGCGACCTTGGCGGGGATGGCAACGATCTCGTCGGGGATGGCGTCGGAGGGGTCGATCTCGGCGCCTTCGGCGGTCCACGCGGCGCTGGGGTCGTCGCTGATGACAGGGAAGTGGAGCTCGTGGGAGGCCGTGGTGACGACGGTGGAAGCCTGGGCGGCTGCCGAGTCGCGCGTGACGGGCTGGACGATGAGCTGGGCGTAGTCCTCGGGGAGGAGGCCGCCGATTCCTTTGGTGTTGGTGAGCATGGTCATGGTGTTCGTTCCTGATTCCCGGCGGCGCAAATGGAAGGGCGACCGCCGACGTTGTTCGCAAGGTTTCAACATCGACGGTCGCCTCGACCATCAAGTCCTCCACAGGAGGTTCATTCCCGCCGGGTCCGGTCACCAACCGGTATCCCAACAGTTCAATGATACCCGATGGGGGTATGGGGTGTCAGCCTCGGAGGGCGTCCTGCCACGACACATGCCGGGTCTGAGGGCCTGTCTTGACACCGCCTCCGGCAGATCCCTTGAAGCGGCGCGTGGGGGCCAACCCAAGGGTCTTGGTCGCGTCTCGCGCATCGGCCTGGAGCTGCTCGGCGTCGATCTGGCCGTCCTCGAAGTAGTCCCCCACCTTGTGGTCGGTGAGCCACAGGGACGCGGGCTGGTCGAGGATGTCGGCGAGCATCCCCTCAGCGATGGTGCGCTGGAGGTTGGTGACTGTCTCGGTGAGCTTGTCGCGCTCGGCCTCGGCTTCTCGCAGGCGGCGGCGGTAGCGGATCTCGCGGGCGGAACCGCCCTTGTGCTCCTCGTCGTTCTCGTCCTCGGTGAGGACCTTGTCCTGCTCGTCTTCGGTGGCCGTCTCCTCCTGCTGGGCTTCCTCGGTCGAGGTGTCCTCGGTGGTGGTGTCCTGCTCGTCCTGGTGTTCGGTGTCGCTCATGGTGGTCTCCTGCTCGTTCGTGTCGGTGGTGTTCTGTTCCTGCGTGCTCATTGGATGTACTCCTCGGGGTAGTTGCTGGTGATCCAGTAGGTTCGGTTTCGCTTTCCGCCACAGTGAGTGGTTCTCCACGCGGGGAGGTCGTCCTCGCCTGGGCCCCACACGTGACGGTGTTCCTTGTGGCAGTAGGGGCACCTGACGTGGACGACGCACACGTCGGGGTTGTCGGTGGGTGCGGTCTTGAAGGGGACCACCTCTGCTTCCCGCTTCATGCCAGGTCCTCATCTGTCCAGAAGGCCACGGGTGTCCCGTCCTCGGCGTGGACCACCTCGGCGGGGTGGGTCTTGGACTGCATCCACGCGGGGTTGCCGTCCACGTCCTCCCAGACGGTGACCTCGGTGATCTGCTGGCGCTCGGCGTCGAAGAGGATGTCGTTCATGCTGTTGCTCCTTCCTGTCGTCGGGTGAGGTCCACGACCTGGTCGGCGTGGACGGTGACGTGTGTGGTGATCCGGTCGATGCTCGGCCCGGTGATCTCGACCTGGTAGCTGAACCCGCCGGGGACGGCCTCCGACGCCGCGAGCTCCACCCCGAGGCGCTGCCCCGTGGGATCGGTGGGGTCCGCGATCCGCCCTCGGGCGTCGAGGTGGCACACCACGCGGTCGGGGACGACGAGATCCATGTCAGCGGGGAACTCCCCCACTGGAGCGATGAACGTCACGGTCAGGTCCGTGTGTGGGACGGGGACACCCCCCGCCGCGTACCCGTGGGCGAACGTGCCCGTGACCTTGCCTGTTCTCATGCTGCCGTTCCTTCCTGGTCGCGTGCTGCTGCCTGTCGTTGCTGTTGTGTCATCCCGCCGTAGAGGCCGGTCTCGTCCACCCACCGCAGCCCGTAGGCCCGGCAGAGGTCGAGGGCCGGGCACCGCTGGCAGGCGGGGGCGGCCAGGGCCTGCACCCTGGGGTCCTCGGAGATCGCCCGGTCGTCGTCACCGCAGGGGAGGACGTCGGCCTCGGCCAGCACCTGGTTGAGCCGGTCGAGGTCGTCGCGCTGGGCCTCGGAGAGGCGGGCTGGTGGGGTCCCCATGTCAGGCCACCTCCGGGATCTCGATGGTGGGCTGTCCGGCGAGACGCCATGCCGAGTACTTCGCGGGGTTGAGGATCACGGGCTTGTCGCCCTTCTCCGGCATCACGCACTGTCCCCACCGAGGGTCTGTCCACTCTTCTGGAGTGGGGGGAGGTTCGACTTCTAACTTCCCCCCAAGAACCTCCCCCCTATAGGGGAGGATGGGGGAGGTTTCTAAGGTCCCCCCGGGGGATGTTGGGGGATGTTGGGGGAGGTTCGCGGTGATGAAGTACGCGAGGCCCCCGCCCCGGCCCTCACGCTTCCGGGACTCCACGGCCCCGTCGGCCACGAGCGCCTTCAACGCGGCGGTGAGGTCACTCTTCCGACCGCCCATCTTCTCCACGTCGTTCTTCGATGCGCCCGGATTGTCCGTGATGAACTGGAGGACCTCGGGGGCCTTGTCCACCGCGCGTCGCTCAGCACTGGCCTGGGCGCGGCCACCGCTGCCCGTGAGGGTGAGGCGGCGCGTCCCGGGGTCGAAGTAGAGCTCGTCCTCGGGCATGTCCACGTCACGGCCGACGGCACGCATGTACCTGGGCCCGTCCTCGACCTCCCCGCGCGTCAGGGTGACGATTGTGTCCGCCCAGTCCTCCAGGGCCGAGGAACCACGGGAGCGTTCCCCGTTCCACCCCGCGTGAGCCGTGAGGATGACGTCTCGGGCCCCGACGTCGCTGCGCGCCCACCGGTCGAGCCCCAGGAGCCACTTCCCGACCTCCCCAGCGTCATTCTGCGACGCCCCGTCGTAGGCCCGCCCGAACGGGTCCACGATGACGGTCTCCACGTCATGGGCACGCAGGTACTCGGCCAGGGCGGCTCCGTCCTCGGGGTCAGACAGGGGGTTGCGGCCCCCGCGCAGGTTGGCCACCACGAGCCGGTCACCCGGGATCCCGACCTCACGGGCCCACGTCGCGTAGGTGCGGCTGGACACCTCGAAGTTCAGCGCCGCGACGTTGCCGACCACCGGGATCACGTCGAGAGTGCCGAGGAACTTCTTCCCGAGGATCAGGGAGCGCGCCAAGTTCAGCGCCCACGTGGACTTGCCCGTCTTGCGCTGGGCGACCAGGAGGGTGCCCGCATCACTGGGGATGAGGCCCTCCACGCGGTAGGGCGCTTCTGGGGGCCGCTGGAGTACCTCGGCGAGCATGGCCACGTCGAGGTCGTGACCGAGGCGCTCTTCACGTCCGATGATGCGCCGCGCGTCCCGGCGTGCCCGCTGCCGGGCGATCTCCTCTGCAAGGAACAGTTCATAGCGCTCCTGGGAGGTCAGGGAGTCGTCAATCTCGTTCATCGCCGCGCACCTCCCCGCAGAGGAGTCGCCGGGCTCCTGCCCTCAGTTGCGGCGCCGTGAATCTCCGCGACAAGTTCCCGCCACCCACACCCCGCGAACCATCTCTTCTCCCTCAGGTGCCGCGTCCAGTCCTCGACCTCGGCCACGGTCCGCACACGGTCCGTCTCGATGTTGTAGGCACCCACCGGCTCGTCAGCGTCCCCGCGTAGGCACCGCGTGTGGGACACCTGCCAGCGTGCGTGAGGCACCGACGTGTCAGCGGTCGCGGCCCAAGCGTCCGCACGGTCCATCCAGATGTAGCCGTCGCCGCCACGAATGACATGCCCGCACCGTTCGCACCGCCACGTCACGCGGTCGCCCCTGAGTGTCACGCGCGTACTCACGCTGCCCACCCCCCAACCTCGGTCGGGCTGGGCATGGCGGCGATGCGCTCCTCCTGGGCTCGTGCCAGGGCCGCACGCTCACGGTCACCTCGGAGGTCGCACAGGGCGCTCCAGGAGACCCCAGAGGCCGCCTCACGGGCGATACGCACCTGCTCACGCTGGGCCGCTGCCATGTCCGCCACCGCGTCGCTGTAGCCGCGCTGGTAGTCATCCGTGATGACGTGCACGACACGCACGTCCTCGAAGGCACTGGAGCGACCGACCTCGTAGGCGTAGGTCACCACGCGATTGATGAGACCCCGGTAGTCGGGACCGAGGACCGCGTGCAGCTGCTCGAACAGGCTGCTCATTCGGAGATCACCCCCACCACGTCGAGGCGGGCAAGGGCAACGACGGCGGCGTGGCCGCGATCCTGGGCGCGCTCGGCTGCACGCTGGGCACTGGGCAGGTTCAGGAACACGCGGCGACGCAGGCGGTCCTCGCCGACCTCGACCACAACGACGAAGGCGCCCTGGACGTACTGGGCGAGACGATCAGCGGCGGGTACACTGGAAGTGTTCGCCTGCCCGTGAACATCTCGGTCCGCCTCGGTCTCCCAGCCGGGGCGGATTTCATTTGCGCCGATCAAGCTGCGTCACCCCCGAGGGTGGCGAGCTCGCGCTCGGCGGCTTCGCCTTCCGCAACCACCTTGCGCGCACGGCGCGCCTTGGCGGACTTCAGGGCGAGGCGCTGGAAGTAGGCCTTACGGAGATGCTCGGCACGAATTGCTCGCTCGGCAGGGTCGAGGAGGCCTTCCGGGTCCACCTCGCGCTCGAACTTCGCCATGAGGGCTGCGCGCGCGGGTGCGGTACGGGCGGAACGATCCGGTGTGTGGGCCCATGATTCGTGAGCTGCAATGCTCGCTGTGAGACTACGAGTGTCTGATGACATGGCAGACTGACCTCTCGGTCTAGTCTGCGGCGCCCGTCTCGCAGTCCTTCCGGGAACCCCCGGGGCCTATGCGCTTGACACTACACCCGCTACGGTGTGCTGTCATCCATCGACAATGCTCCCGCGTGTCACGGGCCCGAGAGGGACAATCCTTGACCCAGCTGGGCCCGGGGTGGGTTCGCCGACGATCTCGAACGTCTCAGTCGAATCACCTACCGCCCATGGCCGTCCTGCGTTCGGTCCCGCCCGCATGATCAACGCACCACCGACGGATACCTCAGCGGCGGCATATGCCGACGGGATAATGGCCCACCCACGACGACAGTCCGGGCACACTGCAACTGCGCTTGGCCAGAACCCCGTTATCTCATGCCCACGATCAACCGGAGCTGCCCAAGCAGGAAGTGTCCGCCCCTTCATCCGGTACCGAGAAATGAGGTACCAGGTTCCAATCACCCCATCATCGTCGGGACCGACAAAGAACCTTGCAAGCCGTCGCCCCCTCCCGGGCTTGCAAATGCAGGTGATGGCGGAGCCTCGAAGCTCCCGAAAGGTCCCTGCCTTCACACCGGCGAGGATCTCCTGTGCATTCTCCTCGGCTTGCCCGAGATCGACACGTTGATCCGTCACAGGTCCCCCAGGTTCAAGTTCCGAGCCTCGGCCACGGCGCGTTCTGATGCGCGGGCCCTGGTGTATCGCTGCAGCATGGACGGCTCCGACCATCCGGCGACGGCCATGAGTCCCTGCTCCGATCCCCCGGCCGCCAGCCACCGGTTCGCTGCCGTGTGGCGCAGGAGGTGCGGGTGGAAGCGTGGGATGCCAGCCGTCTGTGCCCGTCCACTGAGAGCCTTGTGCAGGGCGTCGTAGTGGAACTCCTTGCCCCGGTCCCCCAGCCACAGGGCGTCGGTGGACGCGAGGCGGTGTGTGCGGCGAAGGCGCAGGTAGCGCCCGATCGCCTGCCCCGTCTGGGCACCGAAGGGGACCACGCGCCCCTTCCCGCCCTTACCGCGTCGAACGATCGCGGTCCCGTGGGTCAGGTCGGTGTCGGAGAGTCGGATCTCCGCAGTCTCACCCGCGCGCAGTCCGGTCTCCAGCATGAGGCGGACCACGGCCTCGTCACGCTTGTCGCGCAGATCCTTCCCGCGGCACGCCTTCAAGAGCGCCTTGATCTCGGTCTCGGTCAAAGGCTCGATGATCTTCTGGTCGAGTTTCGGGGCACGCATCCCCACCAGTTCGTCGCGGTCCAGGACCTCCTCGGCGGTGAGCCATGCGGAGAAGCGACGCACGGCCAGTTGTCGGGCCGTTGCCGTGGCAGGCTCGCGCCCCTGGTCCAGGAGCCACGCGGTGAAGGCGGACACGGTGTGCTTGTCCAGGACGGCAGGCACGCCCTCGTCGGCGCAGTAGTCGAGGAAGGCGCGCACACCGGCCCGGTAGGACTTCACGGTCGCCGATGACTTGTGCTGGGCGCGGAGACTGACCTGCCAGAGGTCGAGCTCCGCCTCCAGGTCTACGGTTCCCCGGTCCTTGCTCACACCCGACACGATACCAAATATCTGGACCTGAAGCGCTGTGCCGTGGTAGCGTGTCCGATGTCAGGACCCGAAAGCGTTGAAATCATGGGCCTCCGAGTCCTGCACCGGACACGTTCTCAGTCCAGGTAGTCCCTCAGCACCTGTGAACGGGAGGGGTGGCGCAGCTTCGACATCGTCTTGGACTCGATCTGGCGGATGCGCTCACGCGTGACGCCGTAGACCTTGCCGATCTCGTCGAGGGTCTTGGGCTGACCGTCCCCCAGCCCGAATCGCATGGAGACGACCCCGGCCTCGCGCTCCGAGAGGGTGTCGAGCACCCGGTGGAGCTGCTCCTGGAGCAGGGTGAAGGAGACGGCGTCGGCGGGAACGATCGCCTCGGAGTCCTCGATGAGGTCACCGAACTCGGAGTCCCCGTCCTCGCCGAGGGGGGTGTGCAGGGAGATGGGCTCGCGCCCGTACTTCTGGACCTCCACGACCTTCTCCGCGGTCATGTCGAGTTCCTTGGCGAGCTCCTCGGGCGTGGGCTCACGCCCGAGGTCCTGGAGCATCTGGCGCTGGACGCGGGCCAGCTTGTTGATGACCTCGACCATGTGGACGGGGATGCGGATGGTGCGCGCCTGGTCCGCCATGGCGCGGGTGATGGCCTGCCGGATCCACCACGTGGCGTAGGTGGAGAACTTGTAGCCCTTGGTGTAGTCGAACTTCTCCACCGCGCGGATCAGGCCGAGGTTCCCCTCCTGGATGAGGTCGAGGAACTGCATGCCGCGCCCCGTGTAGCGCTTGGCCAGGGAGACGACCAGTCGGAGGTTCGCCTCCAGCAGGTGGTTCTTCGCGTTCTGGCCGTCCTGGGCGATGAAGTGCAGCTCACGGCGCTGCTTCGAGGTCATGGAGTCGGCCTCGTTCTTGAGCTTGTACTCGGCGTACAGCCCGGCCTCGATGCGCCGCGCCAGGTCGACCTCCTGCTCGGCGTTCAGCAGGGAGACCTTGCCGATCTGCTTGAGGTAGTCCTTGACGGGGTCGGCGGTCGCGCCCGCGACGGTCACCTGCTGGACCGGCTCGTCGGTGTCATCGGAGTCGGAGACGACGAACCCGCCCTTCGCCTTGACGGTCACGGGGGTGACCTTGGCACGTGGGCCCTTGGCGTCCTCCGGGGCGTCGTCCTCGGAGTCCTCGGAGTCCTCGGACGGGTCCTCGGCGGTGTCCTCGCCGGTGGACTCCGTGGTGTGGAGGTCGTCGGAGTCGTCCTCGACGACATCGACGTCGAGGTCCTCGACGGTCTCCTCGACCTCCGGGTCCGCCTTGTGGCCCTTCTTCGAGGTGGTGGGAGCTGAGGCCTTCTTGGCGGTGGACTTCCTGGAGGTGGACCTCTTCGCCGGGGCCTTCCTGGCGGTGGACTTCCTGCTCGCCGGGGCCTTCTTCGCACCCGATGCGGATGTCGTCCCCTCAGTGGACTGCGCAGCCGAGGCCGCATCGGCCTTCTCCGTGGCGGAGGTCTTCTTCGTGGCAGCGGTCTTCTTCGTGGAGTTGCCCTTCCTCGGTGCAGTGGTCTTCTTCGCGGCGGCGGTCCGCTTGCGGGTCTTCGCGGTGTCGGGTGCCTGTGCCCCGGTGTTCGCCTCCTCCGGGGAAGCGGTCGGGGTGGTCGTGGCAGTGCGGGACGAGGCAGCGCGGGATGCAGTCACACGTATCCCTTTCTCAGGTGTTCCGGGGGGTGGCGTCGGAGGACTGGTTGCAATTATAATCCGCGGCCCCCGGAACTTCTCCCAGAGCTTGCGCGCCGGCGCTCACACCTCGGGACGGTACGTGGTCGTGATCACCGGACAGGGAGCGTCCAGGAGGATCCGGGAGGCGTTCGGGCCGACCGTCGTGTGCGCGGAGCCACCGGGGCGCAGGCCCAGGACCACCGCCTGGGCGCCGACGGCCTCCACGGCATCGAGCACGGCGTCGGCCACGTCCTGCCCGGGCTCGGTGTGACGGATCTCGAAGGGGACGTCCGCCTGGCCGAGGTGGGACCAGAGCCTGTCCTCCGCGTCCCCGACGGTGCGCGGGTCCTCCTCGTCGTCCCTCCTCGCCAGGACGACCACCAGGCGCGACCTGCTCTCGTGCGCCACCCTGAGGGCCTCCTGGAGGGCGACCTCCGACTCGCGGTTGCCGTGGTAGCTGAGAACGATGGCCATGCTTCCTCCGAGATCCGGGATTCCCACCATGATAGGAGTGCGCGGCGCCCCCGTTGCCGCAGCGACGCCACCCGGACGGCCCCGGTGCGGTCGACTACCCTGACGCCATGACCTCCACCGCCGGGCAGACCCGACCCGACCGTGCAGCGATCGCCCACCGCATCGACCTGGCGACCCGCGCGGCCCTGCACAGGACCCTGGACGAGCTCGGACCCTCCCCCCTCCTGGAGCCGCTGGTGGAAGCGGCTTTCACCACCATCGAGGGAGGCAAACGACTGAGGGGCTCCTTCGCCCTCATCGGCGCCGCCATCGCCGACGGCCGGGATCCGGGCGAGGACGACCTCGACGCACTGGCCGCTGCCCTGGAGCTCTACCAGGCTTCCGCCCTCGCCCATGACGACCTCGTCGACCATTCCGACACGCGCCGTGGACGGCCCACCCCCCACGTCGCCCTCGCCTCCTCCCACCGGGCCTCGGGCTGGCGGGGTTCGGCGCAGGACTACGGAGCCGCTGCAGCCATCCTCCTGGGAGACCTCCTCCTCTCCGCGGCCGACCACACCGTCGCCGGCGCCGCACGCGAGCTCCCCCCCGGACGGGGCAGCGAGGTGCTCACACGCTTCACGCTCATGCACGCAGAGGTGGCCCTGGGGCAGTACCTGGACGTCCGCGCGGAACAGGTCCCCCTGGACGCCGACGACGACGAGGCCGTCCCACTGGGGGCGGCACTCGAGGTCGTGCGTCGCAAGTCTGCCCGCTACAGCGTGGTCCACCCCCTGGCCCTGGGTGTCATCGCCGGGGGCGGGGACCCGACCCTGGTCGCGACCGTCGAGCGGGTCGCGGGCCCCTGGGGCACGGCCTTCCAGCTGCGCGACGACGACCTGGGGGTCTTCGGTGACCTCTCGGCCACGGGGAAACCGACGGGGAGCGACCTGCTGGAGGGCAAGCGCACCCCCCTGCTCGCCCTCACCTGGGCGCGGGCCCCCCGCGCCGCACGCGTCGAACTCGCCGCGGGTCTGGGCCACACCGACACCAGCCCCCAGCTCCTGTCACGCATGGTGGGGATCGTCGAGGAGTACGGTCGGGGGCCCCACGAGGAGCTCATCGACGAGCTCGTCTCCCGGGGTGCACGGGAGCTGGCGGACTCGGGACTGGACGCACGCGTGAGCGCACTCCTCGCGGACCTGGGTGACCTGCTCACGCGCCGCGAGGCCTGAGGAGCCCGAGGGGCGGACTCAGAAGGCGAGCGTCCCGGCAATCGTGTTGACGAGGTGGTGGCGTCCCGCCAGGAGTGCCTCCATCGGCGTGCCGCCGAGTTCCTCGCGCACGGTGTAGAGCCAGGAGACGGCCTCGTCCTCGGAGAAGCCGCCGTCGGAGAGCAGGGTGAGGGTGCCGGGCAGGTTCCACAGCGGTTCCCACCCGTTCTCGCCCCGGGTGATGATCTCGGCGGGCACTGCCCGCGACCCGTCGGGGGCCGTGACCAGGAAGAGCTGACGGTCACGCACGAGCTGCTTGATGCGGCGCGGCTCGATGCCCAGCAGGCGTGCGGCCTCGTCGATCGTGAGGAGGGAAGTCGGTGAATCCATGCCCACCAGCCTACGACGTCGGGCGGGCCACCCGCGGGCCACGGGTGGCGGCGTGCCCTCCGCCGGGGCCCCACGACGTGTCACGTAGAATCCGAGACGTGAGCACACCCGGTCCGAGCGCCCCCACCAGCCCGGACTCCTCCGTGCCCACGGACGGGTCCACGGCTGCTCCCCCCGCTCCGCCGACGTCGACCGGACCCACCGGGGCCACCACCCTCACCGACCCGCTCATCGGGCTCCTCGTCGACGGGCGCTACCGGATCCTCTCCCGCCTGGCCCGGGGCGGGATGGCCACCGTCTACGTCGCCGAGGACGAACGCCTCGACCGGCCCGTCGCCCTGAAGGTCATGCACCCCCACCTCGCGGAGTCCACGGACTTCGTCTCCCGCTTCCGGCGCGAGGCACGCGCCGCCGCGCGCATCGTCCACCCCGGTGTGGTCTCCGTGTTCGACCAGGGGGTCGTGCACGGCCAGGGGTTCCTCGTGATGGAACTCATCGAGGGACCCAACCTGCGCACCCTCCTGCGCTCCCAGGGTGCCTTCACCGTCGCCCAGGCGCTGCGCTACACGCAGGAGGTCCTCGAGGCCCTCCAGGCCGCCCACCGCGCCGGAGTCATCCACCGCGACATCAAACCGGAGAACGTGCTGGTCCCGGCCGAGGGGCCGGTCCGCGTCACCGACTTCGGCCTGGCGCGCGCAGCTTCCGAGGTCTCCATGTCGACCACGGGGTCGATGCTGGGCACGGTCGCCTACATGGCCCCGGAGATCGCCACGACGGGCACCACCGACGCCCGCACCGACATCTACTCCGTGGGCATCATGCTCGACGAGATGCTCACCGGGCGGGTCCCCTGGGACGGGGAGAGCCCCATCCGCATGGCGTACTCACATGTCCACGACGACATCCCGCTCCCCTCCCGTGACGAACCCTGGATCCCACGTGAGGTGGACGACCTCGTGGCCGCACTCGCCGCCCGTGATCCCGATGAGCGTCCCGCGGACACGCGCGAGGCACTCGAACTGGTGGCCCGCACCCGAGCCTCCCTGCCCGCGGAGATCGCCCACCGCCGGGCGGCGGTCGTCCCCACCGTGGGCTCGCCCGCCTCGACGTCCACGATGACGGCAGCGATCACCCCGGGCACGGCCACCTCCCCCCTTCCGGGACACGTCTCGGGTCCGGTGCCCACGGCGTCGACCTCGCAGGTCGTGGTCCACGCCTCGGGATCGGTCCCCGCCGCCCCGGCGAGGGGCCACCGTTCCGGGGTACGCACCCTCCTCGTCCTGCTGGTGGTCCTCCTCCTCGCCGGAGGGGGTGGGGGCTGGTGGTGGTGGGCGCAGTACGGTCCCGGTTCCTACGTCGAGATGCCCGTGGTGGCCGGACGCAACGCCGCCGCCGCGACATCGGACCTGCAGGCGGTCGGGCTCGCCTCGACGACCACCGAGGAGTTCTCCGACACCGTCGCCTCCGGGGTCGTCATCGACTCCGACCCCGTCGGGGGCCAGGCCGTCCACAAGGACGTCGAGGTGAAGCTGGTCGTCTCCAAGGGTGTCGACATGCGGACCGTGCCCGACGTCGTGGGTGATGCGGAGGCCGATGCCCGCACGGCGCTGTCGGACGTGGGCCTGTCCGTGGGGACCGTCTCCCAGGAGTACTCCGAGGAGGTCCAGGAGGGGCTGGTCATCTCCCAGTCGGAGGACCCGGGCACGAGCCTGCCCCACGACACCGCGGTGGACCTGACCGTCTCCCGGGGACGTGAACCGATCGCCGTCCCCGACCTCACGGGGAAGTCCGGGGACGAGGCCGCCCAGGCCCTGGACGGGCTCGGCCTGGTGTCCCAGCCCTCCGAGGCGTTCTCCGACACCGTGGAGAAGGGGGTCGTCATCTCCCAGACCACGGCTGCCGGATCCACCCTGCACCGCGGGGACCCCGTCGACTACGTCGTCTCGAAGGGTCCCGAGATGGTGGAGGTCCCCGAAGTGATCGGCAAGCAGCTCGACGAGGCCCGGCGGGCACTGGAGGACCAGGGGTTCCAGGTCTCGGTGGAACGCATCCTCGGCGGGTACTTCGGCACCGTCCGCCAGACCGACCCCGCCGGTGGCACCTCGGTGCCCAAGGGCTCCACGGTGACGGTCACCGTCATCTGAGTCGGGGTCCCACCCGGTCTGCGACCGCTCCCCGGCACACCGGAACTGCGGCGCGCGCACCACACCCCGTCGCCGCACGGGCGCCCCCGACCTCGACCACCTGTGGGTCCGGGAGCGCCCGGCGGGCGGGCCGCGTCAACGCAGCAGTTCGGCGACCTGGAAGGCCATCTCGAGGGACTGCTGGTGGTTGAGCCTCGGGTCCACCAAGGTCTCGTAGCGTTCCTCCAACGAGGACTCGTCCAACTGCTCGGACCCGCCGATCACCTCGGTGACGTCGTCGCCGGTGAGTTCCACGTGGATCCCCCCGGGAACGGTCCCGACCTGGTCGTGGGCCTCGAAGAAGCCCCTGACCTCGTCCATGACCGTCTCGAAGGACCGGGTCTTGTACCCCGTCGAGGAGGTGATCGTGTTGCCGTGCATGGGGTCGGTCGTCCACGTGACAGGACGCCCGTCCGCCTTGACCGCCTCCAGCAGCGGGGGCAGCAGCTCACGGATGCGCCCCGCCCCCATGCGGGTGATGAAGGTCAGACGGCCCGGCTCCCCCTCCGGGTTCAACCGGTCCATGAGGGCGACGACGTCCTGGGGCGAGCTCCCCGGACCGAGCTTCACCCCGATCGGGTTGCGCACCCGGCTGAGCAGCTCGATGTGCGCACCGTCGAGGTCGCGCGTGCGCTCGCCCACCCACAGGAAGTGCCCCGAGGTGTCGTAGGGGTCGCCCGTGCGCGAGTCGATGCGGGTCATCGCGGACTCGTACTCCAGGAGCAGGGCCTCGTGGGAGCTGTAGAGGTCGACCTCGCGCAGGGAGTCGAAGTCCGCCCCGGCGGCCTCCATGAACTTCACCGCACGGTGGATCTCCTCCGCCAGGGACTCGTAGCGGGAGTAGGCGGGGTTCTGGGTGAAGCCGCGGTTCCAGTGGTGGACCAGGCGCAGGTCGGCGTACCCGCCCTTCGTGAACGCCCGGATGAGGTTCAGCGACGCGGCGGCGTGCTGGTAGGTCTCCATCAGGCGGTGCGGGTCCGGGGTGCGCGCCTCGGCGGTGAACTCGTGGGAGTTCACGGCGTCCCCCCGGTAGGAGGGCAGCACGACCTCCCCGCGCGTCTCCATGTCGGAGGAACGCGGCTTGGCGTACTGGCCCGCGATCCGTCCGATCTTGACGACGGGCAGGGAGGCACCGTAGGTCAGCACGACCGCCATCTGCAGCAGCGTCTGGATCTTGAGGCGCAGGTGGTCCGCGGTGGACTCCACGAAGGTCTCCGCGCAGTCACCGCCCGTGAGGACGAAGGCCTCGCCGCGACCCGCAGCAGCCAGGTCCGCACGCAGGTCGTCGACCTCGCCCGCGAAGACCAGGGGCGGGCGGGAGCGCAGGTCGGCGGTCACCGCCCGCACCTCGGCCTCGTCGGGGTACGTCGGCTGCTGGAGGGCCGGGTGTGAGCGCCACGTGTCCCACGGGGCCGTCTCGGGCGCCACGGTCTCCCACAGCTCGGGCATCTCCTGGCGCAGGGGCGGTTGTCCACCCCCGCCGGTCGCGCCCCTCCAGGGCAGCCGGGCGCTCACCGGTGCGCGGGCACGACGGGCTGGTTGATGCCCGTCATGAGGTCCAGGAACCACTGCTGGGAGATGTCGAAGGCCTTGCCGCCCGCGATGCGCGGGAAGGCAATGGCGCTGAGCCGGTCGCCGTTCTCCTCGTCGTGGCCGATCACGCCGGACTCACCCTTGAGGGCGCACTCGACGGCCAGGTCGGTCATCGACTTGATGAGACGGAGGTCGTCGGCGTTGGCGTGCCAGGCGCGGGAGAAGTACCCGGACTTCTGGACCATGACCTTCTCCGCACCGATGCGCTCCGCGAACTGCTTGGCGAACCACTGTCCGGGGTTGATGGTGTCGAGCTTCACGTGGCCGAAGGGGTCGCGCTCGACCTCCTCGCCGCGTGCCTCCTTCTCCGCGATGATCTCGGGCACGCCCGCGCCCTCGGAGAGGAAGATGTTGACGTTGCCGATCTCGTCCATGACCCCGCGCAGACGTGCGGCCTCGCCCTCGATGTCGATGGCGAGCTCGGGCAGGAAGACGGCGTGGACGTCCCAGCGCTCGGGGGTCAGTCCGATGGAGGGCGCCCACTCCTGCTTGCCGACCCACTCGTGGTAGTCGGCCGCGGACTGCGCGGTCAGGTACCCGCAGTTGCGTCCCATGACCTCGTGGACGATGAGCATGCGCGGGTTGGAGCGGTGCTCCCCGATGACGTGCTGGGCGAAGACGGAGGCCTCCTCCGCCGCGGTCCAGGCACCGAGGGACTGGCGGATCGGGATGATGTCGTTGTCGATGGTCTTGGGCAGGCCGACGACGGTGAGGTGGTAGTCGTGCTCCTCCAGGTAGGCGGCCAGGTCGGCGGCGGTGGTGTTCGTGTCGTCCCCGCCGATGGTGTGCAGGACGTCGACACCGTCGCGCCGCAGCTGCTCGGCCGCGACCTCCAGGGGGTTCTCCCCCTCCTTGACGAGTCCGCGCTCCACGAGGTTCTTGGCGTTGGTCAGCTTGACGCGCGAGTTGCCGATGGGCGAGCCGCCGAAGCGGTGGAGGATGGCGGCGTCACGGCGGGCCTGGTCGTCGACGACCACGTAGTTCCCGGTGAGCAGGCCGTGGTAGCCGTACTGGTAGGCGATGATCTCGACGTCCGGGTCGATCTCGGTGTAGCGCTCGATGAGACCACCCACGGCGGAGGAGAGGCAGGGGGCGAAACCACCGGCGGTGAGCAGGGCGACACGACGGACCGACATGGAGGGGCACCTTTCACGGGAGTACGACGGGCGAGGAACACCCGCAATTGACCGTGGCCAGTCTAGCGGCAGTCGCAGGGGGGACGAGGGCGACGTCAGTCCTGCGGACGGTCCGTGTCCGCCGCGGCCTCCTCCGGCGCAGCGCCCTCCCCGGGGGCCTCGTCCGCCGCGGCGTCCCGGTCCGGTTCCTCCGGGGGTCCGGGCACCTCGACCTCGGGGGCGACGCGCCCACCCGGGGCGGGGCGTCCGTTGGTGGGGACGGGCCCCTCGAAGGTGCCCTCCTCCGCCATCTTCGCCTTGACATCGGCGGCGTAGAGGTCCACGTACTCCTGGCCCGACAGGAGCATGAGGTTGTACATGATCTCGTCGGTGATGGCGCGCAGGACGTAGCGGTCCTTGGACAGCCCCCGGTAACGGGAGAAGTCCAGGGGCTTGCCGATGACCATGCCGATGTTGGTGCGCGAGGGCACCTTCTGCCCGATCGGTTGCGCCGCGTGTGTGCCGATCATGGCCACGGGGAGCACGGGGGCTCCCGAGAGGAGTGCGAGGCGCGCCACGCCGGTCTTGCCCCGGTAGAGGCGACCGTCGGGGCTGCGCGTGCCCTCGGGGTAGATCCCGAAGAGCTCACCGCGTGCCAGCCGGTCGAGGCCCGCCTTCAGCGCCGCCTCGGAGGCGCGACCCCCCGAGCGGTCCACGGGAATGGTGCCGACGGCCCGCATGAACTCCTTGGTGGCCCAGCCCTTGACACCGGTCCCGGTGAAGTAGTCGGCCTTGCCCATGAAGACGACCTCACGGTCGAGCATCATGGGCAGGAACACCGAGTCCCACACCGCATTGTGGTTCGAGGCCAGGATCGCGGGCCCCTCGGTGGGCACGTTCTCCTTGCCGCGGATCCACGGCTTGTAGGCGGTGCGCAGCACCGGACCGCCAGTGGCCTTCAGAGCCTGGTAGAAACCCACGGATCCTCCTGATGACTCCCCCGGGTACGGACGAACTAGGATCCACCCTATGACGTCCGGGACCGCTTCGACGCCACATGGCGCGGCCGGTCCCGTCGTACCCGGGTGGGAGGGCGCGTGAACGCGCCCCCTCCGGGTCAGCGTCCCGCCGTCGCCTCACGTGAGGTCGCCACGCGCCTCACCGAGGCCGTCCCCATCGGTGTCCAGGTGGGTCTGGACCAGTTGGGCACGCCCCTGGAGGACGTGGAGTGGGTGGTCGTGGACCTGGAGACCACCGGTATCGGCGCATCGGCCTCCATCACGGAGATCGGTGCGGTGAGGGTGCGCGGCGGGGACGTGGTGGACGAGTTCCAGACCCTGGTGGACCCCGGGGAACCCATCTCCCCCCGCATCACCGCACTCACCGGGATCACGACCTCGATGCTCCGGGGCCAACCCACCATCGACCGTGCCTACGCCGACTTCGCGAGGTGGGCGGGTCTGGAGGATGCCTCCGGGTTCGCGCTGCCCACTCCCTCCTGCGTGCTGGTCGCCCACAACGCCCCCTTCGACGTCGGCTTCCTGAGACGCGCCGCTCGCAGCACCGGTCACGACTGGCCCGCCCCACGCGTGGTCGACACCCTGGCCCTGGCCCGCATCGCGCTGCCGCGGCCCCTGGTGCGCAACCACCGACTGGCCACCCTCGCCGGGCACTTCTCCACCTCCGACCAGGACCGGCACCGTGCCCTGGGGGATGCACGCACCACGGTGGAGGTCCTGCGCGGACTCATCGACGTGCTGGCGCCCCTGGGGGTGCGCACCATCGAGGACGTCTCGACGGTGGGGGCACCCGTCCCCACCCGGCGTCGTCGCCGCGTCGCCCTCGCGGACGACCTGCCGCGTTCCCCGGGTGTCTACCGCTTCCTCGATGCTGCGGGGGCGCCCCTCTACGTGGGCTCCGCGACGAACCTGCGCTCCCGGGTGCGCTCGTACTTCACCGCCTCGGAGACCCGCGCCAAGGTGCGTCGGATGCTCGACGTGACCGCCGACGTGCAGGTCACCCCCACGTCCACCCTCCTGGATGCCCGCGTCGAGGAGCTGCGGGCCATCCGGACCCTGCACCCGATGTTCAACTCCGCCTCCACCCACCAGGACCGCACCATGTGGGTCGTGCGCCGGGGAGGGTCCGTGGACGTGGTACCGGTGGTGGGGGCTGACGACGCCCTGGACGCCCTGGGCCCCTTCCGGGGGTCCTCGCACGCCGGTCGTGCGCGCGACGCACTCCAGGCGACCTATGCGCACGATGGGGACGCACCACTGGCCGGGCCCTCCGCCCGCACGGACCCGCAGCGCGCATCGGAGCTGGGGGGCGCCCTGCGCGGCGAGCACTGCGGGGTCGTGGACTGCCTGCTGGGGCGCATGGCGAGTGCCTCCGAGGTGGAGGACTTCGAGGGGGCCACGAGGTGGCGGGGACTGCTCGCGGCCTACCTGTCGGGTCTGCAGCGGCGCGCGGACGTCGTGCCGATGGCTGCGGCGCGCCGGGTGGTCTGGGCGCAGCACCTGGACGACGGCGGCTGGACCCTCCACTGCTCCTCCTGGGGGAGGCTGGTGCGCACGGTCTCGACGCCTCCCCGGACCTCTCCCCTGCCGTGGGTGGAGTCCCTCCTCTCCGAGGAGCCCCTGCCCCGACCGCCCGTCTTCCTGGCCGGCACCACCTGGGAGGAGGTCCGTCTCCTCACGGACTCCGTCACGGAGGCGGGCACGCGCCTGGTGCACTGGGAGGGCGAGGTTCCCCTGGCGGCACCGGTGGACTCACCGCTGGCGCGCACACGCCTGCTGGCCAACCTGGACCTCGCCGGGCGTCGGGGGGCGTGAGGGGGACGGGATCGCGCACGTGCCTCGCATCCCCGGGCCCGGGACGTGGGATGATCGGTACAGGAAGTTCTCCGACGCGGGAAGGAAACCCATGCTCACCGCCATCGTCCTCATCAGTGCAGACGTCGACCGCATTCCCGAGGTCGCCCAGGCCATCGCAGACCTGGACGGCGTCAGCGAGGTCTACTCCGTCACCGGGGACATCGACCTCGTCGCCCTGGTCCGTGTACGCGAGTACGACGACCTGGCGACGGTCGTCTCCGACCGCCTCGGCAAGGTCGAGGGCGTGCGCTCCATGCGCACCCACATCGCCTTCCGCTCCTTCTCCAGCACGGACCTCGAGGAGGCATTCCACCTCGGTCTGGAGTGACGCGGGTCGTACCCCGTCGCGACCCTGCACCGGCACCGTGGACCGGGAGGGTGCCCGCCCGCAGGCGGACACCCTCCCGGAACCATCCACGCCGGTCCCCCGTCGGGGCGCCCGGGGCAGGGCTCCTCAGCGGTTGGTCTCCTCGATCCAGCGCTGCAGGACCTCTGCGGCCGACCCGGAGTCGATCGCCTCAGCTGCCCGCTCGATGCCCACCGCGAGCTGGGTGACCACGTCCGTGGCCAGGAGCCCGGGCTCCTGGGACAGCGCGTACGCGGCGATCCCCGCAGCCGTGTTCAGCAGGACCGCGTCACGCACGGGGCCGCCTGCACCCGCCAGGATGTCGCGCGCCACCTGCGCGTTCTCCGCGGCGCTGCCACCCTCGAGGTCGGTGACAGTCGCACGCTCGAAGCCGAATGCGTCCACGGCGTCGAACTCGCTGTACTCCACCACTCCCCCGGCGACCGACCAGACCTGACTGGGTTCGATGGTCGTGAGCTCGTCCAACCCGCGCTCCGCACCCCGGAACACCAGGGCCGAGGAGCCACGCTCGGCGAACACGCCCGCCATGAGGGGTGCGTTGGGGGCCTGGGCGACACCGACCGCGGAAGCTGCCGGACGGGCCGGGTTCGTCAGGGGTCCGAGCACGTTGAACACCGTGGGGAAGGGCAGTTGCCTGCGCACTCCCGCCGCGTAGCGCATGGAGGGGTGGAACGTCTTCGCGAACAGGAAGGTGATGCCGACCCGGTCGAAGACCTCCCCGACCCGCTCCGGGGGAAGGTCCAGGTTGAGGCCCAGGGCCTCGAGCACGTCCGCGGAGCCGGAGGCGGAGGCGGAGGCGCGGTTGCCGTGCTTGACCACGGGCACCCCGGCGCCGGCCAGCACGACGGCCGACATGGTGGAGATGTTCACCGTGCGCGCGCGGTCGCCGCCCGTGCCGACGATGTCGAGCGCGTCCTGGGGAACGTCCACCGGCTCCGCGTGGTCCTGCATGGCGGCCGCGAGTCCGTGGACCTCGGAGACGCTGGCCCCCTTGGAGGTGAGGGCGGTGAGGAAGGACGCGAGACGGACGTCCCCGAGCTCACCGGTCATCACCTGGTCCATGACGGCGTACGCCGTGTCGTGGTCCAGGTCCCGGCCGCCCAGGACGTCCCCCATGACCTCTGCCCAGGTGCTGGTCACAGCTCCCCCTCGAGCACGGCGGCGAGGGTCTCCTGGAGGACGATGGGATCCAGGGGATCGGGGATGGTGGCGGTCGCTCCCGCCCAGGACGCCAACCAGTCGTCCTGCTGGCGCGCGGTGAGGATGATCACCGGGGGGACGTCGTCGAAGGTCTCCGAGATCTCCTTCGCCAAGGACATCCCACCCTCCTTGGTGGCCTCCCCGTCGAGCACCAGGGCTGCGAAGTGCCCGGTGCGCATGAGCTCCAGGGCGCCCGCGGGAGTGGCCGCCTGGGACCACTCGACCTTGGGCGAATCCTTGCCAGGACGCAGTCCCACGCCGTCCATGACGGCTCTGCGGGTGTCGATGTCATCGCTGTACAGCAGGACGCCAACGGTCTGGTCGCTCACGTGTACTCCTCCGGGAAATGGGGCGCGCGCGTGGCGCCCACGGGTCAACGGGGCCATTCTATGCGCCGGTGGGCGGGTCCCCCGAGGAGGACCCGCCCACCGGACCTGCGCGAGGAGCCGATCAGCCCTCGGCGCTGGTGTCGTGCAGGACACCGACGATGTCGACCACCATGACGGTGGCCTTCGTCTCCGCGTCGGTGGCACCCGACTGGGAGGCGTCCGCTGTCGGACCGTAGACGATCAGGACCCGGCTACCCACCGTCTTGCCGACCATCTCCGTGACACCCGGGGAGAGCATCTGGGCGTTGTCCGGCCAGGTCCCCGACGTCTCGGAGTCCTCACCGAAGTAGCCACCCACGGCGTGGTAGACGACGTAGTCGCTGTCCGTGATCTCCTCACCGGAGCCGGTGGCCAGGGTCGTCTCGGAGTCCTCGGGCTGGGTGGTGCCGGAGAAGGTGAGCGTCGGCTCGGAGCCGAGGTCGCCCTCGACACTGATGCCACTGGGCAGCTCGTCGTCGGTGGGCGTCGCGTCCTCGAGGGCCGAGGTGTCACTCGGGTCCACCGAGTCGATGATGTCGACGACGAAGACCAGGGTGGCATTGGCGGGGATCGTTGCCTCCTCCCCGCTCTGGGCGTCACCCGACCCGGTCTCGCCGTACCCCCACTCGGAGGGGATGACCAGCTGGACGCGGTCGCCGACGTGCTGCTCCGCCAGGCCGTACTTCCAGCCCTCGATGACCTGGTTGAGCCCGAACGCGGCCGGGGACCCGTTCGTGAACGAGGAGTCGAAGACCTTGCCGTTCCAGAGGGCGCCGGCGTAGTTGACGAGCAGGAAGTCGTCGGAGGAGATCTCCTCGCCGTCGCCTTCGGAGAGGGTCCTGGCGGATATCTGGGTGGGCTCGGTGCCGGAACCGGCGGAGATCGTCGGCTCCTCACCGAAGTCACCCGTCACATCGGGGAAGTTGGCGTCCCCGGAACGGTCGACCGTGGGGGCCGCCTCGCCGGACTGGGAGGAGCCCGACTCCGCGCCGGACTCGCCGGACTGGGAGTCGGAGGAACAGGCCGCGAGGCCGAGCGAGAGCGCGAGGGCCGCGCACACGGCGAGGCCCTTCCTGAGGGGGTTCGTCATCGGCTCAGTGGAACGATTCGCCGCAGGCGCAGCTGTTCTGCGCGTTGGGGTTGTCGATCGTGAATCCCTGACGCTCGATGGAGTCGGCGAAGTCGATGGTGGCGCCGGCCAGGTAGGGGACGCTCATGCGGTCCACGACCACCTCGACACCGTCGAAGTCACGCACCGCGTCCCCGTCCAGGACCCGGTCGTCGAAGTAGAGCTGGTAGATCAGGCCGGAGCAGCCGCCGGGCTGCACGGCGATGCGCAGGCGGAGGTCGTCACGTCCCTCCTGCTCGAGCAGGCTCTTGACCTTCGCGGCCGCGACCTCGGTCAGCAGGACCTCGTGGGTCGGCAGCTCGGTGGTGGTGTCGGACATGGTGCTCCTCGATCTGTGTGTCCTCGTTGTCGCCCGTCAGCCTACGTCCGCGACCTTGCCACCGCCATGGGTGTTTCCTGGGAGTTCGCCCACGGCGCAGCGTGGGACGCCAGCGCACATCGCCCCGGGGACCGCGGTCCGGGGCCCTCAGCGGTGCACCCCGAGCCAGGTCCGCGCGATCCGGGCGCCGGCCCGTCGCAACTCATCCTCCCCGGCGCCCGCAGTGATCACACCGTGGAGGCCCCACTGGGCGGCCTCGTGTGCGGACAGGCTCGACTCCCGTCCCACCGCCACGACGGGCAGTGCGTGCAGGGCCGCGGAGGCGGTCACGGAGTCGAGCAGGGCGTCGGCCAGGTGTGGGGAATGCAACATCGGCTCCAGCACCACGACCAGGTCGCACGCGGCGCAGCGCGCGTCCAGGTCCCACGTCCGGGCCAGCAGCGTGCCCGTCGGCACGATCCTCCCGCCCAGTGCCGCGACCACGGCCGCCGCCCCACCCGCAGCCCCCGAGCCCGGCAGCCGGGAGGGGTCCCGGTGTGCAGGCGCGTCCGCGAGGGCCAGTGCAGGGCGTGGTGTGCCCACGCCGGCGAAGAAGCGGGCGAGGGCGGCGGTGTGGGCGCGGTCCTGCCGGTTGCGTGGGCCGAGGTCGATCCCCGTGGCCACCACCGAGGACAGTCCCAGGAGGGGGCGTGCCGTGGAGGCTGCTGCGATGAGGTCACGTCCGCCGAGCACCCCGCGGGCCGCCTCCAGGGCGACCCGGGCCGAGTCGGCCAGGGTCGCGTCGCGCGCCACCTCCAGGCCCGAGAGCTCCTCGAGGAACCCCAGGCCCGCGTCCACGTCGATGTTGTGCCCGCCCTCGACGACCGGGGTCAGCCCCGCACCCCACGCTGCCAGCACCTCGCGTCCCGCACGGTGGGTGGTCTCCTCCTCCACCCCCACCACGACGGGTGCGAGGGAGTGGGTGGGGGCGGCCAGGAGGGACTCCTCGAAGTCCTCCCCGGGCCCGAAGGGCACGGTGTCCACGTGGGTCCCGGGGCAGGCGTCGACCAGGCCCTCTCCCACCAGGGCAAGGGCCCGGCCCGCGCTCCCCGGTCCCGGTCGCTCCCAGTGGCCGGCGACGAGGACGCGTGCGACCACCCTCAGTCGTCCTGGGCGAGGCGGGCCAGCAGCAGTGCCTCCGCCAGCACCGCTGCCTCCAGGTCCGGCACGGACTGGGACTCGTCCTCCGAGTGGGCATTGGTCAGGGGGTCCTCGACGCCGGTGACCACGACCTGGGCATCGGGGAAGGCCACCTGGAAGTCGGAGATGAAGGGGATGGATCCGCCCACACCGATGTTGACGGCGGGTACGCCCCAGGCCTCGCCGAGCGCCCAGTGGAGGTTCGCCGCGACCGCGGAGGTGAGGTCGGCGCGGTAGCCGGGCCCGTACTCGTTGGGGGTGACGGTGACCTCGGCCCCGAAGGGGACGTGGGACTCCAGGTGGGCGACGAGGGCGGCCATGGCCTCCTCGGGGTCGTGGCCGGGCACGGTGCGCATGGACAGCTTGAAGCGCGCCTCGGGCGCGATCGTGTTGGAGGCCTGGGCGACGGTGCGCGCGTCGAAGCCGATGACGTTGATGGAGGGTTTGGTCCACACCCGTGCCGCGAGGTCCCCGGTCCCCGCCAGGTGGAGTCCCTCCACGGTGCCCGCCGCCTCGCGGAACTCCTCCTCGGGCCAGATGACGTCGGCGGTCGACTCCCCGCCCAGGCCCGCCACGGCCACGTCCCCGGACTCGTCGTGGAGGGTGGCGATGAGGCGCGCGGCGACGGTGACGGCATCGAGGACGGGACCACCGAAGGCGCCGGAGTGCACTGCGTGGTCGAGCACCTTCACGTCCACGGTCGCGGTGCAGTTGCCGCGCAGCGTCGTGGTCATGGCCGGCTCCCCGACCTTCCAGTTGTTGGAGTCGGCCACGACAATGACGTCGGCGCTCAGGCGTTCGGCGTACGTGGTGAGGAAGTCACGGAACGAGGGCGACCCGACCTCCTCCTCACCCTCGATGAAGACGACCACGTTGACGCCCAGGTCCGTGCCCAGGGCGCGCAGCGCGCCCAGGTGCACGATGATCCCCGCACCGTCGTCGGAGGCGCCACGGCCGTAGATCCTCTCCCCCCGCACCTCGGCGACGAAGGGGTCCGAGGCCCACCGCGCGAGGTCACCCGTCGGCTGGACGTCGTGGTGGGCGTAGAGCAGCACCGTGGGCGCCCCCTCCACCGCACGGCTGCGCGCGACCACTGCGGGGCGTCCCGGGGTGCCGTCGGGGTTGGAGCCCCGCAGGCACTCGGCCTCCAGACCGGCAGCGGTGAGGCGGTCGCGCACGTGCTCGGCGGAGGCGAGGACGTCTGCGACGTGGTCCGGGTCCGAGGAGACCGACGGGATGGCCACCAGTTGTGCGAGCTCCTCGAGGAGCTCGGGGAAGATGCCCTCCACCCGGGCCCGGAGGTCCTGCGGTGTGGGGGTCGCGTGGTCACTGTTCAGGGCGGGGTTCGACATGCTCCCAGCCTAGTGCGGACCTCCCCCGCACCGGTGCCCGGGCGGCGTCGGTCCGGCGGTGTCGGATCCACTACCCTGTAGGGGTGTTCAGCCGCAAGAAGTCCGAGACACCGGAGAGCCCCGTGCAGGAGGCCTCCTCCCACAGCGACCCCACCGGGAAGAAGGGCCACGCCACGCCCACGCGCCGCGAGGCCGAGGCCAGGCGACACCAGCCCCTGGTCCCCGCGGACCGCAAGGAGGCCAAGCGTCAGGCCAAGATCCGGCGCGACGCCGCCTACCAGCGCCAGCAGGAGGCCCTCGTCACCGGCGACGAGCGCTACCTCCCCGTGCGCGACAAGGGCCGAGTGCGCCGCTACGCCCGCGACTGGGTGGACGCACGCTGGTCCTTCTCCGAGTTCGTCGTCCCGGTCATGCTGATCTTCCTGGTGGCCATGATGGCGGCCTCGTTCCTGCAGCGTTCCCCCGAGGTCGCCAACGCCGTCGTCCTGGGGATGACCTTCGTCTTCTACGGGCTGCTCATCGTCTCCGTCGTCGAGGGAGTCATCGTGTGGATGCGGTTGCGCAAGCGCATCCAGGAGCGCTACCCGGATGACGAGATCCCCCGCGGCACGTGGTTCTACGTCTACTCCCGCATGGTGATGGCGCGCCGGTGGCGCTCCCCCAAGCCCCAGGTCGACCGTGGGCAGTTCCCGCAGACGGGACCGCGGCGCTGATCCGTCCCAGGTTCCCCGCCGGGCCGTCGGGGCGCGCTGACCGCGGCCCGCTCCCGGTCCACCACTGACCCGGCTCCACACCACCTGGGGAGGACCCGGGTGTGGGCTCAGTGGCCCGCCAGTGCCCTGTTGACCCGCCCGGGCCAGGTGGCGCCCTCGAAGACGAAGGCGGTGAAGGCCTCCACCAGGTCCGCCCCTGCCTCGATCATGCGCATCGCGTCCTCGGCACTGGCGATCCCACCGGTTCCGATGAGCGTCTGCTCCTCACCCAGGTGCCGGGACACGAGGCGCACGACCTCCAGGGCCCGCGGGTTCAGCGGGCGTCCCGACACCCCGCCCTCGCCCAGGTCGTGGTCGATGGTGGTGTTCGTGGCGACGACCCCCTCCACCCCCAGCTCTCGGGTGAGTGCCACGACCTCCAGGATCTCGGCGTCACCCAGGTCCGGGGCGATCTTGACGAACAGGGGGATCCTCCGCACGACCCCTTCCTCGCAGCCACGCCGGGCGGCCTGGAGGACGGGCCGCAGGTGGTCCACCGCCTGGAGGTCCCGCAGACCGGGGGTGTTGGGCGAGGAGACGTTGACGACGACGAAGTCGACCCAGGGGGCCACTGCCCGCGCGCACACGCGGTAGTCCTCCGCGGCGTCCTCCTCCGGGGTCGTCTTGTTCTTGCCGATGTTGGCGCCCACCACGACGGCACGCCCGGCCCGCGTGGAGCGCAGCTCCCGCAGGTTGTCGACCATGTCCCCGACCCCGCGGTTGTTGAAGCCCATGCGGTTGCGCAGGCCGTCGGCGTCCATGAGCCGCCACAGGCGGGGTCGGTCGTTGCCCGGTTGTGGGCGGGGGGTGACGGTGCCGACCTCGACGAAGGCGAAACCGAGTGCCGCCATGCCCAGGACCGCGTCGGCGTCCTTGTCCATCCCCGCCGCCAGGCCCAGGCGGCCCGGCAGCACGCGCGTGCCGATGTGGGGCAGGCCCGCAGCCGGGGCGGGAGCGGGGTCCAGGTGCCCGATGGTGGCCCTCATGAGACCCCTCACCGGGGCGATGCGGCCGGCCACGGCGATCGCGGCGAGGGCGAGGTGGTGGGCGGCCTCGGGGTCGGTGCGGTGGATGAACGTCCGGTACAGCCACGGGTAGACAGGCATGCCCACAGAGTAGCGAGGCACCCCGGGTCCCCGCGCCGGGATCCCAGCAGCCCGGGCGGGCCCACCTCCCTCAGTCCCACCACACCCACCACGAGAGGCGTCCACCGCGTCCCTCGGGCAGGAACGGGAGGAGCTCGTCGGGATCCTGGGTGGCCGCGCCCAGGTCGAGTGCACACCTGAGCTCCTCCCACAGACGGCTCCGGCCCAGCGGGGTGGAGGACCCGCGCAGCACGGGAAGACCGCCGGTGGCGTGCCCCCCGGCACCGGCATGCGTGCCACCGGCTCCGAGCACCCCGGAGTGGACGACCATGCCGTCCAGGCTGACCCTCTCGTCCCACCGCGGGGGTGAGACGAGGTAGCCGGACAGCTCCACCTCCCCCGTCCACCGCACGGCGGCGCGCAGCATGTCCCGGCAGGGTGGTCCCCCGTTCTGCCGTTCGGCGAGGTTCCCCTCCGGCAGCAGCCCGAGGAGCGCCCGTGCCGCCTCCCCTCCCACCCCTGCGAAGCGGGCGAAGGAACTGCCACCCGCGTCCCCGTGGTCCAGGTGTGGTCCCAGCAGGGCGCTCACACCACTCTCCCGTGTCCACCCGGGTGCGCCGTGGAGCGACTCCCTCCGGGCCTGTCCCTGTGTCCTCGTCGCCATGTCCGTCCCTTCCCCTGCCGGTGACGGGACGCTCCTGCGTCCCGGGGACACGCTCACCCGTGCAGGTCCCCCGCGCACCCCGGACCACCCACATCTGTGGAGGGTGGCGGTCGTCACGCGCCCCTGTGGACAGTGCGGGGCCGGACCGGGAGCTGTGGACGGACGATAATGGCCGGGTGCTCATCCACCTCACAGATCCGGCGGATCCCCGTCTGGCCGACTACACCTCGATGACGGACGTCCGTCTCCGATCCGCCATGGAGCCCGAGCGTGGCCTCTACATGGCGGAGTCGCACAATGTCATCATGCGGGCCGTCGAGGCCGGTCACCGACCCCGTTCCTTCCTCATGGCACCCCGGTGGTTGGACCAGATGTCCCACCTCATCGAGGACTCCACGGGCTCTCCCGAGGGCGGTGAGGTCCCCGTCTTCGTCGCACCCGAGGAGATGCTGCGCGAGATCACCGGGTTCAGGCTCCACCGGGGTGCACTGGCCGCCATGCACCGCCCGCCCCTGGAGCCGGTCGCGGATGTGCTGGCCGGGGCGCGTGGGGGCAGGGGGGCCCGCAGGGTCGCCGTGCTCGAGGACCTGGTGGACCACACCAATGTCGGCGCGGCGTTCCGCTCCGCCGCGGCGCTGGGTGTGGACGCGGTGCTCGTGAGCCCCCGGTGCGCGGACCCGCTCTACCGACGGTCGGTGAGGGTCTCCATGGGCACCGTCTTCCAGGTCCCCTGGACCCGCATCCCGGAGTGGCCCACCGTGGGGGCGCTGCACGCGGCGGGGTTCACCGTGGCAGCCCTGGCCCTCTCCGAGGACTCGGTGCCCCTGGACGTCTTCGCCGCCTCACCCGCCTGCACCGACCCCGGTGCGCGCGTCGCCCTCGCACTGGGGACGGAGGGGGACGGTCTGACCCGCCACGCCATCGAGGCGGCGGACGTGGTGGTGCGCATCCCGATGGCCGGGGGCGTGGACTCCCTCAACGTGGCCGCGGCCTCCGCCGTGGCGTTCTGGGCGACCCGCGGCGTCGGCTCTGGCGACGTCCACCCACGTCCCTGACCACCCGCACGGGCCTCGGTGGCCGGTCGGGCGCACATGCGGTGCGGGTCGGTGGGTGGGTGGGCGCGCCCCTCAGGCTCCCTGTCGCTCCAGGTCCGCGACCACCTCGCCGATGTAGCGGGCGCAGTCCTCCCAGTCGGTGACGGCGTGGGTCGGGTACCCGGCGTCCTTGACCGGGTAGTCATTGCCGGCGGGGTCCAGGCGGTCTCCGATGAAGAGCATGTCGTGGGCGGGGATGCCGGTGACCTCGACGAGCTTGCCCATCCCGTAGGCCTTGTCGATGCCGCGTCGGGTGATGTCCACCGAGGTGGACCCGCCTCCCCTGACCTCCAGGTCCGGCACGTCCGCGGCGACGGCGTCACGCAGCGCGGTCTTCTTCACCCCGGTGGGGTCCCAGTTCCGCTTGGCCTCCAGCGGTGCCGCCTGCCCCAGCGCCGAGAAGGTGATCTGGGAGCCGCGGTCCTCGATGATGTCCCCCCAGGGGTGCTCCTCCCACAGACCGAGCTCGCGCGCGTGGCGCTCCAGCGACTCGATCGCCTGGGCACGCTCCTGCTCGGTGAGGTCGTGGGCGTAGACCTCCTGCCACTGGCCCCCGACGTGGCGGTAGTAGCGCGTCCCGCAGGTCGGCATGAGGTGGAGCCGGGAGAGCTCGCCCTCGTCGGCGTGGAGGTTGTCGAGGACCTGGGTGCGGAACTGACCCATCTGGCCACCGGAGATGATGCACACCTCCACGTGGTCGAGCAGGGCACACAGACGCTCGTCCATGAGCGGGGGCAGGGGCGACTTCGACGGCGCCAGGGTGTCGTCGAGGTCGAAGGCGACCATCCTGAGGGTCATGCGGAACCTTTCTCGCAGCATCCGCCGGAACGTTTCGACGATCCGGCCACAGGCAGGATAGTCGACCGTGTCACGTCACGGGAGCAGGTGGCCACCGCCCGGTGGGGGGTGAGGCGTCCCTGCACGTGGGATCGGCCACCCACGGCCCGCCGGTGTGGCAGGAAGCGCCCCCGGGTGCGCACAATGGGCCGTCAGGCGCACCGACGAGGACGCGTCCCCATCCACCCGACCGCGAGACGGTCCGTTCCGGAGGCCCACATGTCCACCCCCCACATCAACGCCGAGCCCGGGGACTTCGCCCCCGCCGTCCTCATGCCCGGTGACCCGCGTCGTGCCCAGCGCATCGCGGAGCAGCTCTTCGACGAACCCCGACTGGTCACCGACGTGCGCGGCATGCTCGGTTTCACCGGTGAGGTCGACGGTCGTCCCCTCTCCGTCATGGGATCGGGCATGGGCCAGCCCTCGGCGACGATCTACGTCACCGAGCTGTTCAAGTTCTTCGACGTCCAGCGCGTCATCCGCGTCGGCACCTGCGGGGGCATCGCCCCGGACGTGCACGTCGGTGACACGGTGGTGGCCCTGGGCGCCCACACCGACTCCAACATGAACCAGCAGCGCATCCCCGGGGTGAACTTCTCGGCCGTGGCCAGCTTCGAGCTGGCGCGCGCCGCCGTGGAGGCCGCGGGCCCCGAGGACCCGGTGCACGTGGGCACCATCATCTCCAAGGACCACTTCTACTTCGCCCCCGAGGGCCAGACGGAGCGCCTGGCCGACTACGGCGTGCTCGGTGTGGACATGGAGGCCGCCGCCATGTACGCGGTGGCCGCCCAGTTCTCCCGCCAGGCCCTCACGGTCCTCACCGTCTCCGACCACCTCTTCGACGCCTCCCAGAACATGAGTGCCGAGGAGCGGGAGACGAAGTTCCAGACCTCCCTGCGCCTCGCCGTGGCGGCCGCGCTGTCCTGATCCGCGCTGTCCTGATCCGCGCCGTACGGATCAGCGCCCTCCTGATCCGGTCCGACCGGGTGGGTGGGGTGGGGACGGGCGGGGCCTGCCCCGTTCCCTGCGGGTCCCGCCCCACCCCCGGGCGTCATTCGGCGGCGAGGCCCTCCAGCAGCGGCAGGCGTGCCGCACGCACGGAGGGGACCACCGCGGCGACGAGTCCCACGACCACGGTGAGGAGCACCATCACCGCGAGGGTCCCCCACGGGACGACCAGGGTGCTCAGACCCTGGTCACGGAAGACCGTGGGCAGGGCGGACGCCACGCCCACCCCCACCGCGACGCCCAGGATCGTGCCGAAGAGGGCCGTCATCACCGACTCGATGGTGATCACCCCCGCCATCTGCATCCGGCCCAACCCCACGATGCGCAGCAGTGCCACCTCCCGGGTGCGCTCGATGATGGAGAGCACCAGGGTGTTGACGATGCCGAGGACGGCGATGACGACGCTGAGGCCCAGGAGGGCGTAGATGACCGCCAACATGGAGTCGACCTGCTGGGACAGGGCGGACACCATCTGTTCGCTGTCCATCACCGAGAACACGTAGTACTGCCTGGCCACGTCGGTGAGCTGGCTGCGCAGGGCCGCGACGTCCCCGTCCCTGGCGGTGAAGTGGGCGGAGATGAAGTACGAGGAGGACTCGGGCACCACCTCCGCGAAGACGTCGGGGGTGAGGAGCACCCCCGTTCCGACCATGATCTGGCTGTCCACCACCGACCCGATGCGCACCTCCAACGGATGCTCCGCCGTCGAGGTCCTGATCGTCAGCTCGTCGCCGAGCTCCCACCCCTGGTCCTTGGCCACCGAGCGCAGGACCATGGCCTCCCCACGGTCGAAGGAGGCGAGGTCGCCCTCGTCCAGGGTCACTCCCACGGAGTGCTCGTAGAACTGCGTGGGTGCGGAGACGAGCACGACGTCACTCCCCTGGCCCGTCGCACCGGGGCCCGCGACCTTCCCGGCACCCCCGCGGAACTCGTCGAAGCTGGCCACGGCGGGCTGCTGCTCCATCTGCGTGACGGCCTCCTGGGGGGCCACCGCTCCACTGGCGGTCTGGACCACCAGGTCGGACCTGAGGTCGGAGTCGACCAGGTCCGAGATCGAGGCCCGGGTGGAGGCGGCGAGCACGCCGGATGCCGCGACCAGCACCATGCCGATCATCAGGGCCCCCGCCGTGGAGGCGGTCCTGCGCGGGTTGCGCACGACATTGCCCACCGCGATGCGCCCGAGCGGGCGCAGGAAGTGGGAGAAGGGCCAGCCCAGCACGGGCACGACCCAGCGGGCGAGGACGGGTGCCACCACGAGCACGCCGAGCACCAGCACTGCGGCACCCACACCCAGGATCGTGCCCGCGTGGTCGACCGCGGAACCGTCGGCGGTGCGACGCAGGGCCGACCACACCACTCCTGCGCCACCGGCGACCACCAGGACCCCTCCCAGCAGGCCGCGCAGGAGCAGGCCCTTCTCGGTGGGTCGCTGGGGACGCATGGCCTCCACGGGTGCCGCGGTGGCGGCGCGGCGTCCCGGGATGGCAGCCGACACGAGGGACACGGCGATGCCGACGGCGAAGGAGATCACCACGGTCTGCCAGGTCAGGGCGATGCCGGACCCGATCTCCATGCCGAAGTGCTCCAGGACGGCGGCGATCGCACTGGCGATGCCGACCCCCAGGCCCACACCCAGGGCGGACCCCAGGATCCCGATCACCAGGGCCTGGGCGAGCACGGAGACCATGACCTGCGTGGGACTCGCTCCCACGGCGCGCAGCATGGCGAACTCCCGCATCCTCTCGTGGATGCTCATGGAGAACGTGTTGGTCACCAGGAACGCCCCGACGAACAGGGACACGGAGGCGAAGACCAGCAGGAAGGTCTGGACGAAGCCGAGGATCTGGTCCACGGAGTCGCGGGACTCCTCGCGCACGGTGTCACCGGTGACGGCCTCCACCCCGGAGGTGTCGGCCCGGTCCGCGTGGGTGCCCAGCCAGTCCTGTAGGTTCTCGCGCAGCTGCTCCTCGCTGGTCCCCCCATCGGCGTAGACGGAGATGGTGGAGACGGTCCCGTGGGGGGCGTAGAGGCGGTCGGCCAGGTCCTGGGTGAGTCCGACGATCAGCGCGCCCGCCGTGGCCGCGGGGAATGACGCGGTGCCCACCACGCGGACCTCCAGGAGCCCCTCGGTGGTGACGATCTTGGTCGTGTCCCCCACCCCCAGACCAGCCTGGCGGGCTGCGCGGTCCTCGAGGAGGATCTCGTCGTCGGAGTGCGGGAACCGCCCGGCGGAGGGGGTGAAGGTGGGGACGTCGCTGCGCGCGATGACGCCCAGGGTGGGGGCACCGGAGGTGGTGACGGCGGTCCCGTCGCTCCCCACCAGGACGAGGGTGCCCGAGGCCTCGGCCACTGCGGTCGCGACTCCCGGCACGTCCGCGACCTCCTCGGCCAGGGAGGCCGGGATCTCGGGGCGCGTGCCGGCGGTGTCGGTGTCGGCCGAGCCGGGCGTGGAGGACCGCAGGTAGGCGTCGGCGTCCGCAGCCGCATCCACGATGCCGTTGAAGGTGTCCGCCAGCACCGCGCGCAGGGAGAACGTCCCCGCGACGAACCCGACTCCGAGGGCCACGGCGAGGACGGCCAGCAGGAAGCGCCCCAGGCGTGCCCGGATGCCGCGCAGGGAGACGCGGATCATCGCTGCTCCCCACCGACACCGGGTCCTGCACCCGTGGTGGGCGCCCCCTCGTCACCGCTCGCACCGCTGCCGGCCGGCCCCGCACCGTGCCCGGCGGACGGGTCGCCCACCGCCGGCTCGGGCGCAGGCCCGGATGCAGGCNATCGAGGCGGCGGACGTGGTGGTGCGCATCCCGATGGCCGGGGGCGTGGACTCCCTCAACGTGGCCGCGGCCTCCGCCGTGGCGTTCTGGGCGACCCGCGGCGTCGGCTCTGGCGACGTCCACCCACGTCCCTGACCACCCGCACGGGCCTCGGTGGCCGGTCGGGCGCACATGCGGTGCGGGTCGGTGGGTGGGTGGGCGCGCCCCTCAGGCTCCCTGTCGCTCCAGGTCCGCGACCACCTCGCCGATGTAGCGGGCGCAGTCCTCCCAGTCGGTGACGGCGTGGGTCGGGTACCCGGCGTCCTTGACCGGGTAGTCATTGCCGGCGGGGTCCAGGCGGTCTCCGATGAAGAGCATGTCGTGGGCGGGGATGCCGGTGACCTCGACGAGCTTGCCCATCCCGTAGGCCTTGTCGATGCCGCGTCGGGTGATGTCCACCGAGGTGGACCCGCCTCCCCTGACCTCCAGGTCCGGCACGTCCGCGGCGACGGCGTCACGCAGCGCGGTCTTCTTCACCCCGGTGGGGTCCCAGTTCCGCTTGGCCTCCAGCGGTGCCGCCTGCCCCAGCGCCGAGAAGGTGATCTGGGAGCCGCGGTCCTCGATGATGTCCCCCCAGGGGTGCTCCTCCCACAGACCGAGCTCGCGCGCGTGGCGCTCCAGCGACTCGATCGCCTGGGCACGCTCCTGCTCGGTGAGGTCGTGGGCGTAGACCTCCTGCCACTGGCCCCCGACGTGGCGGTAGTAGCGCGTCCCGCAGGTCGGCATGAGGTGGAGCCGGGAGAGCTCGCCCTCGTCGGCGTGGAGGTTGTCGAGGACCTGGGTGCGGAACTGACCCATCTGGCCACCGGAGATGATGCACACCTCCACGTGGTCGAGCAGGGCACACAGACGCTCGTCCATGAGCGGGGGCAGGGGCGACTTCGACGGCGCCAGGGTGTCGTCGAGGTCGAAGGCGACCATCCTGAGGGTCATGCGGAACCTTTCTCGCAGCATCCGCCGGAACGTTTCGACGATCCGGCCACAGGCAGGATAGTCGACCGTGTCACGTCACGGGAGCAGGTGGCCACCGCCCGGTGGGGGGTGAGGCGTCCCTGCACGTGGGATCGGCCACCCACGGCCCGCCGGTGTGGCAGGAAGCGCCCCCGGGTGCGCACAATGGGCCGTCAGGCGCACCGACGAGGACGCGTCCCCATCCACCCGACCGCGAGACGGTCCGTTCCGGAGGCCCACATGTCCACCCCCCACATCAACGCCGAGCCCGGGGACTTCGCCCCCGCCGTCCTCATGCCCGGTGACCCGCGTCGTGCCCAGCGCATCGCGGAGCAGCTCTTCGACGAACCCCGACTGGTCACCGACGTGCGCGGCATGCTCGGTTTCACCGGTGAGGTCGACGGTCGTCCCCTCTCCGTCATGGGATCGGGCATGGGCCAGCCCTCGGCGACGATCTACGTCACCGAGCTGTTCAAGTTCTTCGACGTCCAGCGCGTCATCCGCGTCGGCACCTGCGGGGGCATCGCCCCGGACGTGCACGTCGGTGACACGGTGGTGGCCCTGGGCGCCCACACCGACTCCAACATGAACCAGCAGCGCATCCCCGGGGTGAACTTCTCGGCCGTGGCCAGCTTCGAGCTGGCGCGCGCCGCCGTGGAGGCCGCGGGCCCCGAGGACCCGGTGCACGTGGGCACCATCATCTCCAAGGACCACTTCTACTTCGCCCCCGAGGGCCAGACGGAGCGCCTGGCCGACTACGGCGTGCTCGGTGTGGACATGGAGGCCGCCGCCATGTACGCGGTGGCCGCCCAGTTCTCCCGCCAGGCCCTCACGGTCCTCACCGTCTCCGACCACCTCTTCGACGCCTCCCAGAACATGAGTGCCGAGGAGCGGGAGACGAAGTTCCAGACCTCCCTGCGCCTCGCCGTGGCGGCCGCGCTGTCCTGATCCGCGCTGTCCTGATCCGCGCCGTACGGATCAGCGCCCTCCTGATCCGGTCCGACCGGGTGGGTGGGGTGGGGACGGGCGGGGCCTGCCCCGTTCCCTGCGGGTCCCGCCCCACCCCCGGGCGTCATTCGGCGGCGAGGCCCTCCAGCAGCGGCAGGCGTGCCGCACGCACGGAGGGGACCACCGCGGCGACGAGTCCCACGACCACGGTGAGGAGCACCATCACCGCGAGGGTCCCCCACGGGACGACCAGGGTGCTCAGACCCTGGTCACGGAAGACCGTGGGCAGGGCGGACGCCACGCCCACCCCCACCGCGACGCCCAGGATCGTGCCGAAGAGGGCCGTCATCACCGACTCGATGGTGATCACCCCCGCCATCTGCATCCGGCCCAACCCCACGATGCGCAGCAGTGCCACCTCCCGGGTGCGCTCGATGATGGAGAGCACCAGGGTGTTGACGATGCCGAGGACGGCGATGACGACGCTGAGGCCCAGGAGGGCGTAGATGACCGCCAACATGGAGTCGACCTGCTGGGACAGGGCGGACACCATCTGTTCGCTGTCCATCACCGAGAACACGTAGTACTGCCTGGCCACGTCGGTGAGCTGGCTGCGCAGGGCCGCGACGTCCCCGTCCCTGGCGGTGAAGTGGGCGGAGATGAAGTACGAGGAGGACTCGGGCACCACCTCCGCGAAGACGTCGGGGGTGAGGAGCACCCCCGTTCCGACCATGATCTGGCTGTCCACCACCGACCCGATGCGCACCTCCAACGGATGCTCCGCCGTCGAGGTCCTGATCGTCAGCTCGTCGCCGAGCTCCCACCCCTGGTCCTTGGCCACCGAGCGCAGGACCATGGCCTCCCCACGGTCGAAGGAGGCGAGGTCGCCCTCGTCCAGGGTCACTCCCACGGAGTGCTCGTAGAACTGCGTGGGTGCGGAGACGAGCACGACGTCACTCCCCTGGCCCGTCGCACCGGGGCCCGCGACCTTCCCGGCACCCCCGCGGAACTCGTCGAAGCTGGCCACGGCGGGCTGCTGCTCCATCTGCGTGACGGCCTCCTGGGGGGCCACCGCTCCACTGGCGGTCTGGACCACCAGGTCGGACCTGAGGTCGGAGTCGACCAGGTCCGAGATCGAGGCCCGGGTGGAGGCGGCGAGCACGCCGGATGCCGCGACCAGCACCATGCCGATCATCAGGGCCCCCGCCGTGGAGGCGGTCCTGCGCGGGTTGCGCACGACATTGCCCACCGCGATGCGCCCGAGCGGGCGCAGGAAGTGGGAGAAGGGCCAGCCCAGCACGGGCACGACCCAGCGGGCGAGGACGGGTGCCACCACGAGCACGCCGAGCACCAGCACTGCGGCACCCACACCCAGGATCGTGCCCGCGTGGTCGACCGCGGAACCGTCGGCGGTGCGACGCAGGGCCGACCACACCACTCCTGCGCCACCGGCGACCACCAGGACCCCTCCCAGCAGGCCGCGCAGGAGCAGGCCCTTCTCGGTGGGTCGCTGGGGACGCATGGCCTCCACGGGTGCCGCGGTGGCGGCGCGGCGTCCCGGGATGGCAGCCGACACGAGGGACACGGCGATGCCGACGGCGAAGGAGATCACCACGGTCTGCCAGGTCAGGGCGATGCCGGACCCGATCTCCATGCCGAAGTGCTCCAGGACGGCGGCGATCGCACTGGCGATGCCGACCCCCAGGCCCACACCCAGGGCGGACCCCAGGATCCCGATCACCAGGGCCTGGGCGAGCACGGAGACCATGACCTGCGTGGGACTCGCTCCCACGGCGCGCAGCATGGCGAACTCCCGCATCCTCTCGTGGATGCTCATGGAGAACGTGTTGGTCACCAGGAACGCCCCGACGAACAGGGACACGGAGGCGAAGACCAGNCGACGGTCGCCACGACCTCGTCGAACCACTCCCGGTCCACGCGTCGGTGGGCGATGTCGAGGGGGAGGAGGATGTTCTCGCGCGCGGTGAGCGTGGGGATCAGGTTGAAGGACTGGAAGATGAAGCCGACCTCGTCGCGGCGCAGTCTCGTCAGTGCCCGCTGGTTCATGTGGGAGAGGTCGTGCCCACCCACCACCACCTGCCCCGCGGTGATGGTGTCCAGTCCCGCCATGCAGTGCATCAGCGTCGACTTGCCCGACCCCGAGGGACCCATGATCGCCGTGAATCGGCCCTCCTGGAAGTCCACGTCGACCCCGTCCAGGGCGGTGACGGTGAAACGCCCGGAGCCGTAGACCTTGACCAGGCCCCGCGCCCAGGCACGCAGGGGGACTCCCGGTTCGAGCAGGCCCGGTGCTCCGGGCGCGGTGGCGGGGGGCGGGGTCGGTGCCGACGGTGCGGTCGGATCAGGCGTCATGTCCCAAGGATCGCCCATTCCGTCAGGTGAGTCCACGTGGGATCGCGCTCGGGACGGGTCGGGGAGCACGCCAGTGGGGAGGACGCCGTCCCCTGCCCGCCCGGGCTCACACTCCCAGGAAGGCGTGGAACACCCAGGCGATGACCAGGACCACGGGCAGGGAGGCGAAGGTGGTGACGAGCACCGCCCCCTGGGCGACCTCCTCGCCGGCATGGGCCCGGGTGGAGGCGATGAAGGCGTTCTGTGCGGTGGGCAGTGCCGCCATGACGGTCACGGCCATGAGCCCCGCCCCCCGCAGGCCCAACAGGTGCCCGACCAACAGGGCGATGCCCGGCTGCACGACGAGTTTCGTCACCGAGGCGAGCGCGATGAGGGCGCCCGCGCGGGAGTGCAGCCGGAAACGCTGACCGAACAGCGAGGCGCCGAAGGCCAGCAGGACCACGGGTGGGGCGGCCTCCCCCACCATCGTGGTGGAGACCGTGAGCACCTCGGGCAGGGGCACGGAGAACCAGGCGCACACGAAGCCGGCGAAGGCGGCGATGACCATCGGGTTGGTGACCACGCCGCGCACGACGATGCCGGGGGTGGGGCGGCGGTGGTTGCCCACCAGGTCGGCCAGCACGAAGAACATGGGCGTGAAGAACCCCAGCTGGAAGACCATGATCGGCACACCGTGCACCGCGTCCCCCAGCACGTACAGGGCGATGGGGACACCGATGTAGGCGGCGTTGTTCAGTGAGGCCGACATCGACCCCAGGACCAACTCCGGGGCGGGTGGGCGCAGGGTGAGTGCCGCGACGGCGGCGAAGACGAGCGCGGAGCCCACCCCCGAGACGGCAGCCACCTGCAGGGGCGCGCCGAGCAGGGAGCGGATGTCGGTGACCGCGATCGTCGAGAAGAGCAGGGCGGGGGCAGCCAACCAGTAGACGAGGTTGGTGAGGACACGCTCGGTGCCCTCCGGCAGTGCACCCGTCCGTCGTGCCACCCACCCGGCCACGATGACGAGTGCGATCGCGCAGATGCTCTGGATGATGGTGCCCACGCCCCCACGCTAGGGCCCGGACTGCCTTCCCGCCCCCCGCGCCCAGCATCCGCACACCCGTCGGGTCCCGCCGTGGCCGTGTCGCCCCGGCCCGCACCTGCCCCCTCCCCCTCGCGCCCGCACCCCCTCCCGGTGCACCATGGGGTGACCGTGGCACCTGCGACACCGGGTGCCGACAGGACACGCGCAACCACAGGACAGGGGCACACACATGACGACGGTCCGGACACTGACGATGAACGACGGCCACACCATTCCCCAGATCGGCTTCGGGGTCTTCCTGGTGCCGGACACGGAGACCAAGGAGGCCGTCGGGGAGGCGCTGGAGGCGGGCTACCGCCACATCGACACCGCCACCATCTACGGCAACGAGGAGGCGGTCGGCCAGGCGCTCGCGGACTCCGGGCTCCCCCGGGACGAGGTCTTCGTCACCACCAAGCTGTGGAACGCGGACCAGGGACGCGACAGTGCCCGTCCCGCCCTGGAGGCCTCCTTGGAGCGCCTCGGCCTGGACCACGTGGACCTCTACCTCATCCACTGGCCCACCCCGGCGCGCGACCTGTACCTGCCGACCTGGGAGGCCTTCGAGGAGCTGCGCTCCGAGGGCCTCACCCGCTCCATCGGCGTCTCGAACTTCCTGCCCGAGCACCTCCGGCGCATCGCGGACCTGGGAGGGACGGTGCCCGCGGTCAACCAGATCGAGCTCCACCCCACCCTCCAGCAGGTGGACATCCAGGAGGCCGACGCCTCGCTCGGCATCCTCACCGAGGCGTGGAGCCCCCTGGGGCGCGGGGCCGACCTGGAGATCCCCGCCATCGACCTCATCGCGACACGGCTCGGGGTCACCCCCGCCCAGGTGGTCCTCGCCTGGCACCTGGCCCGCGGGCGCGTCGTCATCCCCAAGTCGGTGACCCCCTCCCGCATCGTGGAGAACCTCGCCGCCGCGGACGTGGTGCTGGACGACGCCGACCTCGAGGCCCTCGACGCCCTGGAGGCCGGCATCCGCATCGGATCGGACCCGGCCACGTTCAACGAGTGAACCGGGTGGTGTCTGTCCCCTCACAGACCCCGCACACCCGGGCCGGGGACACCCGCCCGACCCCCTAGGCTGTTCGGGTGCCCCCATCCACTGACGGCGCAGCCGTGCCCCCGCTCCCCCCACCCGACGACCCGACAGTGGGAGGGCTCTCCGGTCACATCGGCTTCAACCGCCTGTGGACGGGGCGAGACGGCCAGCCAGTTCGGTTTCCAGGTCGCAGGCCTCGCCACCAGCGCCGTCGCCATCACCCTGCTGCACGCCACCAACCAGCAGATCGGCGTGCTCGGGGCACTCCAGACCCTGGCTTTCCTGCTCATCGGCCTGCCCGCCGGGGCGTGGGTGGACAGGTGGCGCAAGCGGCGCACGATGATCGCCGCCGACCTCGTGCGAGTCGTCGCCCTGGTGAGCATCCCCCTGGCCTGGTGGTGGGGCGCCCTGACGATCGGGCACCTCATGGTCGTGGCCGCCGTCATGGGACTGGCCACCGTCTTCTTCGACGTGTCCTACCAGTCCTTCGTGCCCGCCCTCGTCGGGCCCTCCCAGATCGGGGAGGCCAACGGGCGCCTCGAGGCGAGCTTCCAGGTGGCACGCGTGGCGGGCCCCGGCCTCGGTGGCTGGCTCCTCGGTGTCGTGGCGGCCCCCGCCGCCTACCTCCTCACCGCTGCCACCTACGCCTTCTCCGCAGTCGCCATCTGGCGCATCCCGGGTCGGGAGGCACGTCCCGAACCCCCCGCGGACCCCAAGCTGTGGCACCAGGTGCGTCAAGGCCTCGACTACGTCCGCTCCGAACGTCTCCTCGGCCCGCTCTTCCTGTGCATCTCGGCTGCGGCGCTGACCGGTCAGGGGGTACAGGTGTTGCTCCCCGTCCTGGCCCTGCGCGAGCTGGGGATGTCGGCGACCACCCTGGGGACGCTGCTCTCCGTCGGTGCCGTCGGCGGGGTGCTGGGCGCCATGCTGCGCCACCGCATCATCGCCCGCCTGGGTGTGGGCCACACGATCGTGGTGTGCAATGTCCTGGGGGTGACGGCCAACCTGGGTCTGCCCGCCGCGGTCCTCGTCCCCGCTCATGCGGCCTGGGTGCTGGTGGCGACCAACCTGGTGAGTTCCTTCTTCCTCACCGTCTACAACGTGACCCAGATGAGTCTGCGCCAGCAGATCTGCCCGCCCGCGCTGCTGGGGCGCCTCAATGCGACGTTCCGTTTCGCGGTGTGGGGCGTGATGCCGCTGGGCGCGTTGCTGTCCGGATTCGTGGCCGCCCGTCTGGGTGTGGTCCCGGCCATGGTCTGCTTCGTGTCGGGAACGGTGTGCGCGGGCCTGGCCATGGGGTTCACCCCCGTGGCGCGGATGCATCGGGTGCCGGTTCGCTCCGCGGAACAGCTTCCCCTCGCCGTCGCCTGAGTCGCGGGAGGCCGACGAGGGCGACCCCGCCCACCAGTGCCACGACCGCGAGTGCGAACACCCGGTCGGGCACGGCGCCCAGGTGGTCCACCACCCAGGACTCCACGGCGAACTGCTGGGTCGTCGAGAGCACGCCACTGCTCGTCACTCCCCTGCTGACCAGCAGGAACATGCCCACGCCCAGGGACAGCAGGCCACCCACGACCTGCGTCCAGGTGGTGCGCGCACCCAGGACGGTGACCGGCCGGGGTCGCACCCACGCCCGGACCCGGTCCGATCGTGACCACAGCCAGGACAGCACCACCAGGGGCAGCGCCATTCCGGCGCCGTACACGGCCAGCGCGAGGCCACCGTGGAGCGCACTGCCACCCAGAGCGGCGATCGTCAGCACGGATCCGAGCACCGGCCCGGAACAGGTGCCCGCCGCCCCGAAGGCCGCTCCCATGAGGAAGATCCGCGCACTGTCGGCACCGCCCTCGTGGGTGCCGGCGTCATGCGCGCTGCCGCCGGGCACTCCACCCCCGGGTGTCCCGCCCACTGACCCCGTCCCCCCGGACCTCACGCCCACGCGGGCACGGGAGCGACGCAGATGCGGGACAGGCAGTGGGATCCCCAGGACCTGGACCATCCCCAGCACGATGAGCACGGTCGCGGCGACGGCCACGAGGGTGTCGCGGTGGGCGACCAGGAGCGCGCCGGTGGCGCCTGCGGCCAGCCCCATGGGGACCAGTGTCACCAGGAGGCCCAGGTAGAAGATGCCCGTGCGCCCGAGCAGCCGGGTGGGAGTGGTGAAGGCGTAGGAGAAGAAGGCGGGCAGGAGCATCACGGAGCACGGGCTGAGCAGGGTGAGGACCCCGCCGACGAGGGCGGCCGTGAGCCCCGGCGCGTTCACTGACCGGCCCCGGGGAGCTCCTGGTCGATGAACTCCCGGAAGGCGTCGATGCTCTGTGCGCCGGCCAGGGCCTTCCCGTCGATGACGAAGAAGGGGACGGAGTTGATGCCCAGGGCCTGCGCGGCCGAGGTGCTGGCATCCACCTGGTCACCGAGTGTGGCGTCGTCGAGAGCCGCGGTGAACGCGTCCAGGTCCGGGACCCCCGTCTCGCGGGCGAAGGCGAGAAGTGTCTCGCGGGGGAGGTCGGGGTGGCCACTCTCCGGGGCGGCGGCGTAGAGGGTCTCGAGGTACTCGACGTAGAGGCCCTGCTCCCCCGCCGCGCGCGCGGCCACGGCGGCCTGGCGGGACTGGTCCCCGAAGAACTCGACGTCATGGAACTCGATGCGCACCTGGCCCGTGTCGACATATTCCTGGATGAGGGTCGGCAGGGTCTGGTTGGCGAAGAGGGCGCAGAAGGGACAGCGCAGGTCCGTCCATTCGCTCAGCACGACCGGCGCATCGATGCTGCCGATCGCCATGGGATCACCCTGTTGGCGACGCACGTAGGTGGCGTCCCCGCTGTCCGCGTCACTTGCGTCCGGCGCTGCGGAGGAAGCGTCGGCATTCGGTGCCGACTCCCCACCCGATGGTGCCCCGGCCTCGGCGGACTGGGCGTCGGGTGCCGCTGCGTCGTTGCCCCGCTCCCCAGAGGTCGCGCCTGTCGCGCTGAGGTACAGGGCGACCCCCAGCACCACGCTGATCACCACGAGGACGAGGTTGAGGATCCTGGAGGAGCGCAGTAGCTCCTCCAGGCGCTGGATCCCGGGCCCGGGAGCGGCCACCGGGGTGGGTGGGACCTCGGAGGTGGTGCCGGGTGCGGATGTGGCAGCACCGAATGGCTGCTCGTGCTCGGGATCTGCGGGCGGGGGCGTGGTTGACGGGGTGTTCATGGCCCCGACCCTACCGGGAGGGACCTCCACCGGTGGCAGTCCCGTGGGCGAGACGCTCCGCGCGGGGCCTCAGGGCACCAGGCCGTGGCGCGCCATGAGGTCCCCGTCGCGGTGGAGGCGGGCCACGACGTCCTCCGGTCCCAGCTGGCGCAGGTCGGGGCCGATCTCCTCCCAGTGACGAGGGGCGGCGACGGTGGGGCGGGATCCGCGGGCCCTCAGCGTGTAGGGGGTCGCGGTGGAACGCGCGGCGTGGTTCTGGCTCCAGTCCACCAGCACCCGCCCGACCCGGTGCCCAGCACCGGCGCGGGCGACCACCAGGTCGGGGTGCTGGTCGGCGAGCTCATGGGCGAGGTCTCCGACGAAGGCGTGGACCGCTCGCGAGGTCCGCCCCCGTACGAGGGCGGGTGAGTCCCCGGGCACCGCGGCGTACAGGTGCAGTCCCTTTCCGCCGCTGGTCACGGGCCATGCTGCGAGCCCGTCCTCCGCAAGGCGATCGCGCACGAGATGGGCGACACGGGCGCAGGCCTCCAGGCCCACGCCCTCACCCGGGTCGAGGTCGATGACGAGCCGGTCGGGGCGGTGCACCCCACCCCGGGGTCCCACCCGCCACTGGGGGGTGTGGAACTCCAGGGCGGCCTGGTCGGCCATCCACTTCAACCCGTCGGTGCTGTCGATGAGGGGGTAGGTCACCTGTTTGGGGGCGCGTCCCCGGGTGGTACGGGTGCCGGGGCTGGCCGAGAGCGTCAGGCGTCGCAGCCACCGGGGCGCGTTGCGGGGGGTGTTCTTCTCGAAGAAGCGCTCACCGGTGACACCACCGGGGAAGCGGACACGGGTGACGGGGCGGTCGGCGAGCTGGGGCAGCAGGGCCGGGGAGACCGCATCCAGGTAGGCCCAGAGGTCGGCCTTGGTGAAGCCGACCTCCGGGAACATCACCTTGTCAGGTGAGTGCAGGCTGACAGCCCTCCGACCCGCGCCCCCGTGCGTGTCCGTCATCACACCAGCCTAGCTCCGGGCCGCCTCCGACGGCTCGCCCAGATGTGTGCGCAGGGCAGCCCGCACGAACTCCGCCCCTTCTGGTCCGCCGTAATTCTCCGCGAAGCGCGCGTCGGCGACGTACATCTCCGCGAGCCCGAGGACGTAGGCGCGCAGGGCTGGGTCACGGGGCGCTGCGTCATGGGGCGCTGCGTCCCGGGACGCACGGTCCCCGGGTCCACCACCCGCCGCCGTGGGGGACCCCGCGGCCGAACCGGCCGCCGCCGGGGTACCGGGCACGGAGGCGAGCCACCGGATGTGTCGTGCCGCCAGTGCCTGTGCCCGCGGGGACCCCGGTGAGACGGCCGGGTCCTGCGCCGCCTCCTGCCAGGCCCCGTTGAGTTCGTCGACGTCTTGCTTCCATGCCTGTCGCTCCGCCGGGCCCATCCCCTCCCACCAGGTGTTCGAGTCCTCCCAGGAGGCATCGCCCCAGCGGGTGCGCACCTCATCCTCGTACTGCCCGTGGTCGAACCCGTCGAACATCGTCTCCGCCATGATCACCTCACGTCCTTCCAACGCATCGATGGTGTGCTCCACCGCGGCGACCTGCCGGGCGAGCCTCGCCTGCTCGGAGTGGAGCAGTTCGAGATGGGCGCCCAACGCCTGCACCTCGTCGGTGCGGCGCTCCAGGACCTCGCGGATCTCCCCCAGTCCCAGCCCCAGGTCGCGCAGCAGGAGGATGCGTTGGAGGCGCACCAGGGATGCGGCGTCGTAGTGGCGCATGCCGTTGGCGCCCGTGCGGGTGGGTGTGAGAAGCCCGATGGCGTCGTAGTGACGCAGTGTGCGGCTGGTCGTTCCCGTGAGCCGGGCGACCTCCTGGATGGAGCGTTCCATGCCTGCGACGCTAACGGTTGACGTCGCGTCAATGTCAAGGGTGTGGGACCGGGTGTCCACGGACTTCGTAGACCACACGGGCGAACTGTCCGACTGCGCGGGCGGAGAGCAGGCGCAACCGATCGGGTCCGATCCTGCGCGGCAACAGCGGTGCCCCGCCCGGGAGGGCGGCCGGGGCGATCGACAGGGCGATGGTGTCCAGTGCCCCGGCGTCCAGGAACTGTCCCGCCAGGTCCCCTCCCCCGACCACCCAGATGTCCCCGTCCCCGGCGGCCTCCCGGAGGAGGGGAAGGAGCGCGGCGACCTCGCCGCTGACCAGGCGCACATCCGCCCCCTCGGGGACGGGGAGGTCGCGGGTCGCGAAGACGAAGGTCGCCCGGGGCCCGAAGGTCTGGTGCCACCGCTCCGGGTGGGCGAGCATGTCCTCCTGGTCGAGCATCCACTCATAGGTGGTGGAGCCCTCCACGAGGACGCTCGCCCGCTGGGGCAGCAGACCGGGGTCCGGCTCCGTGCCGCCCTCGACGGCGAAGAGCCACTCCAAGGAGTTCTCCTCATCGGCGATCCAGCCGTTGAGGGTGCAGGCGGTGTCGAAGATGATGCGTCCCATGTCTGGACCCTAGGCCATGTCTCCTATGTCTTGAGCCATTGGAGGATGGCGTGGAGGACTGTGGCTGAGCGGTAGGTGGTGGCGAGCTTGTCGTATCTGGTGGCCAGTCCCCGCCATTGCTTGACGCTGTTGAAGGACCGCTCGACCACGTTGCGGCCCTTGTAGGCCTCCACATCGAGGCCAGGTGGTCTGCCGCCCTGGGAGCCCTTCTTCTGGCGGGCGGCGATCTCGTTCTTCTTCTGGGGGATCACCATCTTGATGTGGCGGGCACGCAGGTAGCGGCGGTTCACACCTGAGGTGTACCCGCGATCCGCCAAGACCACCTCGGGTGTGGTGCGAGGCCTGCCGGTAGGCCGAGGAACATAGATGTCTTCCAGGGTGTCCTTGAGCATCACGCCATCGTTGCGTTGCCCGCCAGTGACCACCATGGCGAGTGGGAGGCCGTGTCCGTCCACGACCTGGTGGATCTTCGTGGTCAACCCGCCTCGGGACCGACCAACGCCGTGACCTGCGGGTTCATCCTCCCCGGTGGGAGATTTCTTGTAGTTCGATCGCGCCCCCTGTGTCCTGCTCGGGGCGTTTGGTGTTGGTGGCGTGCTGGTGAGCGCGATTGATCGTCGCATCGATGCTGACCGCCCAGTCCACCTCACCTCGCGTGTCCGCCTGGGAGATGACGTGGGAGAGCACATGGTCCCACACGCCTCGGCGTGCATACGAGCGATGCCTCTTCCACACCGTCTGCCACGGCCCGTACTGCTCCCGAGGTAGGTCCCGNGGTCTGGGCGCCAACGAGGCCGCCCGGCGCCTGGCGGTGGCGGGTCCGAACACGATCACGTCGCGCGGGCACTCCCGTCCCCTGGTCACGTGGCGCGCCCAGTTCAGGGACTGGCTGGTCCTCCTGCTGCTGGTCTGCGCGGGCGTGGTGGGATGGCTCGGTGACCTCTCCACGGCCGGGGTGCTCGTGTTCCTGGTCCTGGTCAACACGACCATCGGCTTCGTCCAGGAATACCGGGCGGAGCGGACCATGGAGGCCCTCAGGACCCTGGTCCACCCCACGACCCAGGTGGTCCGCAACGGGGGACCCGCGGTCGTGGACTCCTCCTCCCTCGTGCCCGGGGACCTCGTGCGCCTCAGCGGCGGGGACTCCGTGCCCGCGGACCTGCGACTCGTCTCGACCCAGTCCCTGGAGGCCGACGAGTTCGCACTCACGGGCGAGTCGGACCCGACGCGGAAGTCGACCACTGCCCTCGAACACCCCGGTCCCCTGCAGGACCGGCACGACATGGTCTTCGCCGGCACGGTCATCGGTGCCGGGGAGGCGACGGGCGTCGTCACCGCCACCGGCATGCGCACCCAGTTGGGTCACATCGCCCACCTCTCCGAGACCGCCCCCTCCACCCCAAGCCCCGTGCAGCGCGAGATGGCGCGGATCGCCCGCATCGTCGGGGTCGCCGTGGTGGTCCTGTCCCTGGCACTCCTCGTGTGGGCGGTGCAGGCACAGATGCCGCTGCGCCAGGCTGTCCTCTTCGCCGTCGGGCTGGCCTGCGCACTGGTCCCCCAGGGCCTGCCGGCCGAGGTCTCCACCTCCCTGGCCCAGGCGTCGGCCGCACTGGCCCGCAAGCACGCACTCGTCAAGAAGCTCTCCGCGGTGGAGACCCTGGGAGCCACGCGCGTCATCTGCACGGACAAGACGGGCACCCTCACCCGCAACGAGATGACCGTGGTCCAGGTCATGGTCGGGGGCGATCACTGGACGTCACCGGCACGGGGTACTCGCCCGGAGGGCGCATCCTCGACCACGCCACCGGCGCCGCCCTCGTCCCCGATGCCTGGACCACGGTCTTCCTGCGCGCGGGCATCCTCGCCTCCACCGCCCGCCTGCTGCCCCCCGACAGCGCCCACCGGGACTGGTACGTCATCGGGGACCCGACCGAAGGGGCTCTCTTCCCCCTTGCGGCGAAGGGAGGTGTGGATGCCGGGGACGCGGATGCCCGCGAGCCGCTGGTGCGCGAACTCCCCTTCGACTCCACCCGCAAGCGGATGACGTCGATCCGGCGTTCCCCCGACCCCCTGCCCGGCCCACCACCGGGTGACGGATCCGCCCCGGTGCCCGGGCACGGGAGCGACGGTGGCGGGCACTGCCTCGCCTGCACGAAGGGTTCCCCCGAGACCGTCCTGGCCGTGGCCACCCGCGTCCTCGACGGCGACCACGTGCGTCCCCTCACCGAGGAGGACCGCCGCGACTTCCTGGCGCGTGACCGCGAACTCGCCTCCCGTGCGCTGCGCAACCTCGCCCTGGCCGTGCGCGAGGTGGATCCCGCCACGGCCGCCGACGAGCGGGTGGGCAGCGCCGCGATCAAGCAGGACCTGATCCTGCTCGGCCTGGTCTCCATGCGCGACCCCCTGCGCGAGGAGGTCCCGGCAGCCATGGCGCGCACGCGGGGGCCGGCATCCGCGTCAACATCGTCACCGGTGACTCCGCACCCACGGCCGAGGCCATCGCCCGGCAGGCCGGCCTGTGCGCGCCGGGCACGGACCCACGCGTCATCACCGGTGACCAGCTGGGGGCCATGCCCGATGCGGAGGTGCTCTCCGCGGCACTGGCCGGAGGGGTGATCTTCTCCCGGGTGGCGCCCGAGGACAAGATGCGCATCGTCTCCCTGGTGCGCGCCTCCGGTGAGGTGGTCGCGGTGACCGGGGACGGCATCAACGATGCTCCCGCCCTACGCCACGCCGACATCGGGGTGGCCATGGGGCGCACCGGGACCGACGTCGCCAAGGATGCCGCGGAGGTGGTGCTCCTGGACGACTCCTTCGCCACCCTGGTCGAGGCCGTCAGCCAGGGCCGCACCATCCACACCAACATCTCCCGTGGGGTCCTCTCCTGCCTGACGTCGAACATCGCGGAGTTCGTGGTGAACATGGTGAGCCTGGTCCTCACCGCCCTGCTGGGGCTGCCCCTGGCACTCAACGTCCTCCAGATCCTCGCCATCGACGTCCTGGGTGAGATCATCCCGATCTCCGCCCTGGGGGCGGATCGCGCCGAGGGGGAGAACATGCACCGCCCGCCCCGTGACCCCCGTTCCCGCATCCTGGACCGACGGGCCCTGGGGGACGTGCTGGCGACGGGAACCGTCATGGGTGCCCTGGCCATCGGCGCGTTCCTGGTGGCCTTCCCCCTCCAGGGTATGGCCGTCGGCCGGGGCGACGCGACCCAGGTGGCTGCCGCGACCACCGTCACCTACGCCACGATCCTCATGTACCAGTTGGTCAACATCGTCCAGCGGCGCAGCGTCCACGGCATCCTCAGCCGCCACCAGCTGACCAACAGGCGCTTCTGGGTGGCGTGCCTGCTGGCGCTCGGGATCCTGGGCATCATCGTCTGCGTGCCCCCCAACCTCGTGTGTGTCGACATCGACGGAACCCTCATCAACTCCCGCCAGGAGGTGCCCGAGTCCAGCCGTCGGGCGGTCCGGGCCGGCATTGACGCCGGCAACATCTTCGTCCTGTGCACGGGCCGTTCCCTGCCCGAGGTCTACCCCTGGGTCTGGGACATCGGGTTCGAGGGGATCATCGGAGGGGCCGGCGCCTTCACCCGGATGGGTGGGCACGTCGTCTCCGACCACCGGATCACACGCGGGGACGTGGAGGTCGTCAGCACCTGGCTGGACGGACAGGACCTGCCCTGGGCCTGGCAGACACCTGACCGGTTCCACCCCAGTGACTCGTTCATGGAGGCATTCGCGGGGGCCTCGGGCGCGGAGGAGGCGGACCCGGACGACGACTGGACCCCCTACCTGCACCAGGTCGGCAAGGCCGTGCGCCGGGGTCTGCCGGACTCCGCCTCCAAGGGGATCTTCATGCTTCCTGCGGGCAGCACGTTCGACCCCGACTTCGTCCCCCGCGCGACGGGGGGACGTCTGCGGACGATCTCCGGCTCCGTCGAGGCGGCCACCGGCACCACCTGCGAGATCCTCCTCTCCGGCGTCGACAAGGGGAGCGCACTGGTCGGCCTCGCCGAGCACCTGGGCATCCCACTGGACAGGACCGTCGCCATCGGGGACTCGGTCAACGACATCGAGGCCCTGGGGGCGGCCGGCACCGGAGTGGCCATGGGGAACGCCTCCCCGGCCGTCAAGGAGGTCGCCGACGTGGTCACCGACGACATAGACGAGGAAGGACTGGCACACGCGCTGCGGGGTCTCGGCCTGACTGCCTGAGCGTTTTCCCGCATCCGCGTCCGTGGCCTGCACGGACTTCCCGCCCCCTCATCGGGTCCTGTGACCGGGGTCATCGTAGAGTGAAGCTGCACCGGCACACACGCCGGCCCACCGTCCGCGATGCCGGACACCGTCCACAGGAGGAGCGCGATGAGCGACAAGGAAGTCCCCACCCCCGGCAACCAGCCCACCACCCACCCGGATCTCGATGACGCGGTCGCCACCGAGGGCGTCCAGCCCAAGGTCCGGCCGGATCTCGGCGACGAGGTCTCCACGGTGGGCGGCCAGCCTGCCAAAGCGCCCGCCGACGAGGAGATCCCCGGCAACCCGGGCAACCCTGTCGAGGAGTGATCACGGCGCGGTGCCGCCACCGACCGGCACTGCCCGCACAGTTGCCCTCCTGTTGCCGCTCCCTCCCGGGCGTGCGAGGGTGGGAACGTCAGAGACAGACCACCCAGGAGGCACACATGTCCGACTTCGATGACAAGCTCGACAACAAGGCCGACCAGGCCGGTGGGAAGCTCAAGGAGACCGCCGGCAAGGTGACCGGCGACAAGGACCTGGAGGCCGAGGGCAAGATCCAGAACGCCGAGGGCAAGGTCAAGGAGACCCTGGACGACGCGGGCGACAAGGTCCGCGACGCCGCGGGTGACGTGAAGGCCGGTGCCGAGGCGCTGGTCGACCGGGCCAAGAAGGCGCTGCACCGCGACGTCGACTGAGCACGCAGGGCCTCCCCGAAGCACTTGGGAGGACGGGAGGGGGACCCGGGGCCTGACGGTCCCGGGTCCCCGTCCCCGTTGCGGGGGCACCGGCCCACTGCACGACCCCCGCGAAGGAAACCCCGGTGGAGCGGACCCATCCACCACGATCCGCACACCCATGGGAGACTCTCAGCGTGACGAACATGACCACACGGGCCCACAGACTGGTCTTCCTGGACGTCGACGGCACCCTCATCGATTCCCGTCAGCTCATGCCCGACTCGGCCCGCGCCGCCTGCCTGGCAGCCGTGGAGGCAGGCCACACCCTCATGCTCTGCACGGGCCGCACCGTGCCCGAGGTCTACCCGTGGCTGCTCAGGACCGGGATGAGCGGCATCGTGGCAGGCGGCGGCGGATACGTGCGGGTGGGTGACGAGGTGCACAGTGACGTGCGCATGGGCCGCGACTCCATCGAGGAGGTGACCTCCGAGCTGGACGCCCTGGGGGCCGACTGGGTCTGGCAGTCACCCGACTCGCTCAACCCCTCCCCCGGCTTCCTGCGCGTCCTCACCGCCTCGGGATCCCAGGGGTCCTGGAGTGCGTACGCCCGACAGGTCGCTCCCTGGGTGCGCCAGGGACTGCCGCTGACCTCCTCGAAGTGCACCTTCACCCTGCCCGCGGACCATTCGGTGACGGTGGGCGGCGTGATCGATTCCTTCCGGGGCCGCTACCACGTCATCCCGGGGTCCATGGGACCCGGCGGGCTGACAGGTGAGCTGCTGCCCCTCGGCGTCGACAAGGGCGTCGGTCTGCTCCTGGCCACGCGGGTGCTGGGCATGGCGGCTTCCGACACCGTCGCCGTCGGGGACTCGGAGAACGACCTGGAGATGCTGGAGGCAGCGGGCACCGCGGTGGCCATGGGCAATGCGCGCGAGGGCGTGAAGGCGATCGCGGACATGGTGACGGCACCCGTGGACGAGGACGGACTCGCCCAGGCCTTCCAGGAGCTGGGCCTCATCTGAGCTGCCCCTGCTCGCTCCCCCGCTCCGGGGCCCGCTCCCGCCCGCACTCAGCGGTGCTGGTCGGGGTCCTCGTGGTGGGCGAACAGGCGACGCGTCGTCAGGTCCGCGCCGGTCAGCACCGCCCCGCGTGCCAGCAGGCGCCCACGCTCCCAGTTGGAGAGTCCGAGTTCGGGTTGGTCCAGGGCGTACTGCCCGTCGACCCAGCGCGTGAAACCGTCCCCCACGAAGGGCGCGTCCACCAGGGCGCGGAATCGTTCCTGGGCGGCGGTGTCCTCCGAGATGAGCGAGGCCACGAAGTGGGGACTGTGGGTGTTGACCAGGTCGATCGCCCGGTCCAGGTCCTCCACGACGACCACCGAGAACTCGGGGGTGTCCTCCCACTCCCACTCCGTGCCCAGTTCCCCGACGGGGATGGGGGTGGCGCGTGGTTCCTCGTGGACCCCGTCGGCACGCGCCACGGGAATGGTGCGGGTGAACTCGCCCGCCCCCACCCACCCGCGGCTGTCCGCCTCCACGTGGACACGTGCCGTGCCCGAGCGGGAGGCCGCGGCGGCATCGGCTGCGCGAAGGAGTTCTGGCACCAGTTCGGCGGCCCGGTCAGCCACGACGACTGCGACATTGAGCGTGTTGCAGACCTTGCGGTCCAGGGAGTGCCGCACCGCCGACGAGAAGCGGTGCGCGTCCGCGGAGGAGTCGGCCACCAGCCACGCGCCGCCCGTGCCGTGGGCGGAGACCGGGATGCCGGCCTGGCGGGCCACGGCGGAGAGCTCGGTGACGGCGCGTCCGGACCCGCGCGTCACGGCAAGTGCCAGGCGGGGGTCGCTGAAGAGGGCCCAGCCGGCCGAGCGGTCACGCACGGGGATGATGGAGATGGCGCCGCCGGGCAGGCCGGCGTCCGACAGTGCCGGGGCGAGAGCGAGGTCCCGGATGGCGGTGGCCGTGCCCAGGGCGTCGCCCCCGATGCGCAGGACCGCAGTGTTGCCACTGGCCAGGACGCCGGCGGCATCCGCCAGGACATTGGGACGTCCCTCGAAGACGAAGGCGATGACGCCCAGGGGTGCGCTCACGGTGCGCACGCTCCACCCGTCGTGCTCCAGGTGGGCGACCTCGGGATGTGTGTCTCCGCCCGCCCCGTGCAGGCGGTCGGCCCATCCGCGCAGTCCCCTGGCCATGTCGTCCAGCGCTGCGCGAGCCAGTGCCAGGCGTGTGGTGGAGCGACCCAGGGTCCGGGCACGCTCGATGTCGACCTCGTTCGCCTCGTGGATGCGTTCCCACTCCCCTTCCAGGCGGGTGGCGAAGTCGGTGAAGAACCGGGCGACGTCCGTGGGTGGGACGCTGGCCATGTCCCGGAAGGCGGTGACGGCGGCGTCGACCTGGTCGTGCACGGCGTGGCGGACGTCGGCGGGGACGTGGAGCAGCGCCCCGGTCTCCTGGACGACGTAGAGGGCGTCGCCCTCGTGGAAGGCCTCCGCCAGGTCCTCGCCGACCAGGGCGTACCTGTCCCCGCCGTAGGGGATGCGCATGCCGGGTGCCAGGGATGCGAGGGGGCCGGTGGCGGGTCCTGTGTGTGCGGGTGGTGTGCTCATCACGTCCTCCGATCGGTGGCGCCCTGCACTCCTGTGCAGTGCGCTCCGGCGCGACGGGCGTCGGTTCCCCGCGTGCCGGTGCGGTGCTGGAATCGTACGACGCCGGAGAGGTCCGTGCCGGGAGGATTTCGACGGATGGGCCTCGGTTCGTCCTGCTCAGCCGACGGGCCCCCCTGTCCGACCTGCTCAGCCGACCGGCGCGTCCGCCCTCGTCGACCATCCTGCGGGGACGTAGGTGCACATCGGGTCCTCCGCCAGCGGGTCGCCGGTGGCCGCCCACGCCCGGGAGCGTGCGCCCCCGCACCACCGGTTGTACTCGCACGCCCCGCACTTTCCGTGGAACCCCGCAGGGTCGCGCAACTCACGCATGAGTGGGTGGTCGCGGTAGAGGTCGACGATCGACTGCTCCTTGATGTTGCCGACGGTGAGGGGCATGAACCCCGAGGGTGTCACGTCACCGATGTGGGAGACGAAGACGATGCCGTTGCCGTCGCGGACCCCGAAGGCGCGAGCGGCTCGGGAGTGCCCGATCTCGGCGGCACTCATGCCGTGGGACTCCATGTCCTGGGCGAGGACGCGGCGGTAGTGGATCGCCTCGGTGGTGCTCAACTGGAAGGGTGCGGTGTCCCGCAGTCCGTGGAGCCACACCATGATCTGCTCGGACTGGTCGGGGGTGACCTCGCGCAGCATGACGCCGCGTCCGGTCTGGATGAGGAAGAACAGGGTCCAGCGCGCCACCTTCTTGGTGGTGAGCAGGCGGTAGACCGCAGGAAGGTCGGCGGCGGTGTCGGCGGTGACCAGGGTGTTCACCTGGACGGGCATGCCCACCTCCTGCGCCCAGTCGAAGGCGGCCATAGTCTGGTCGAAGGTGCCGGCGACCCGACGGATCCCGTCGTGCAGGGCCGCGGTGGACCCGTCCAGGCTCAGTGAGATCGCGTGTGATCCGGCCTCGTGCATGGCGCGCATGCTCTCGCGGGTGAGCAGGGGTGTGACCGAAGGGGAGACCGACACCCCGATCCCGCGGTCCCCGGCGGCGGACATGATGTCGTAGAGGTCCTCGCGCTGCAGGGGGTCCCCGCCGGTGAGGACGACATGGGGCATCGGGTTGCCGAACCCGGTGATGTCATCGAGGAAGGACACGGCCTGCTCGGTGGAGAGCTCCCCCGGGAGCGCGCGCTTCATGGCCTTCGCCCGGCAGTGGCGGCACACGAGTCCGCAGGCCAGGGTGAGCTCCCAGTACAGCATCATCGGTGCTCGGTCCCACGCGAAGTCGTGGGGACGCACGGATCCGATGGCGGCGGGGATGTCGGGGGTGGTGGGACCGTGCATGGACAGACCTCCTGGGTTCGGCGGCGGGCGGGCAGGCGTCGGTGGCGACCCGGCGTCGACGAGGGCGGACACGTCCTCGACCGTTGTCACGGTAGGCCTGCTCCTCGCCCCACACCTGGGACTTTGGTGACAGGTGACAAGATTTCGTCACGACATGCCACGACCGGTAGCGTTGTCGTGGCGCCCAGGGGCACGCTCCCGGAAGCGGGCACGCTCCCGCATGCAGCCATGGGCATGCAGACGGGACACGCGTGGAGGCGGGACAGAGTTGTGAGGGGAGTGCAATGGACGTGAACGGGGACCCGGTGCACATCCGTGAGGCCCGTGACGCCGATGCGCCGGCGATCACCGACATCCACAATGACGCCGTCGAGCACTCGACCGCCGTCTGGGACGAAACGCCTGTCGACGTCGCCGACCGGCTGGCCTGGATGCAGGCCCACCGGGAACTCGGCAATCCCGTCCTCGTCGCCGTCGGGAGCGCGGACCCCACCGACACCACCGACGGCACCCACGGCGCAGGGACCACGGACACCGTGCTCGGCTACGCGGCATTCGGACCCTGGCGCGCCTGGGAGGGGTACCGTCACACGGTCGAGCACTCCGTCTACGTGCGCTCCGACCGACGCGGGAACGGATTGGGGCGGGCCCTGCTGCTCGCACTCATCGCAGCGGCCCGCGTGCGCGGGGTCCATGTGATGGTGGCCGGCATCGAGTCGGGCAACGCGGCCTCCATCCACCTCCACGAGACACTCGGCTTCCGGCGCGTGGGACATCTCGCGGAGGTCGGCGCGAAGTTCGGGCGCTGGCTGGACCTGGACTTCCTGCAGTTGGTCCTGGACACGCGCGCCACCCCCGAGCGCTGAGCCGGGAGGTGGCTCCTTGCACGCCGGACGAGGACTCGGTAACGTCCGACGAGGTCGAGAGCTCAGCACCCACCCGGTGCCACCCCGACACCCCGGGCACCGTGCCCGGTGCAGCGCGCTGACGGACCGGGCCACCACCCCGCGGTGGACCGGGACCTGACACCTTCGGGGACGCGGCCGATCGTCCGTCCCGTGGGACCTGCGCTCCGACGGCCCTGCGCCGTCCGACTGCCCTGCGCCGTCAGACAGCCCTGCGCCGTCCGACAGCCCTGCGCCGTCAGATGCACACCCCCAGGAGGAGCCGATGAGCTCGTCTGTCCAGCCGTCCACCGCACCCGGACCCGGACCCGGACCCGGACGCACCCCACGCCTGCAGGTCTCCGACGTGACCGTCGTCGACCAGTCACTGATGCGGCGTGCCGTGACGGGCACCATCGTCGGCAACACCATGGAGTGGTACGACGTCGGTGTCTACGGCTACCTCGCCCTCACCATGGGGCAGGTGTTCCTGCCCACGGCAGAGTCCTCCGTGCAGGTCCTCTTCTCCCTGGGGGTCTTCGCCTCCACCTATGTGGCCCGCCCCCTGGGCGGCATCGTCCTGGGGCGCCTGGGTGACCGGATCGGACGCCAGAAGGTCCTCGCCGCCACCCTGATCCTCATGGCCGCCTCCACCTTCGCCATCGGACTGTTGCCGACCCATGCGGCCGTGGGCGCCCTCGCCCCCGTCATCCTCGTCGTCCTCAAGCTCCTGCAGGGCTTCTCCACCGGAGGCGAGTACGCGGGTGCCACGACCTTCGTCAGCGAGCACGCGCCGGACAGGCGTCGCGGATTCTTCGCCTCCGTCCTCGACACGGGCTCCTACATGGGCTTCGCCCTGGGTGCCGCCGTGGTCTCGGCACCCCACCTGCTCATCGGCCAGCAGGCCATCCTCGACGGAGGGTGGCGGATTCCCTTCCTCATCGCCGGACCACTGGGCATCGTCGCCATCCACTTCCGGCTCCGCATCGAGGAGACACCCGCCTTCCAGGCGCACCTGGACGCCCAGGAGGCCGCCGGGCACGGCGACGGCAGCCAGGTCACCGGGGCCCCGGGGACCGCGTCGATGGTGCGCACCCTGTGGCGCCCCATCCTCATCGCCATGACCCTGGTCGCCGCGGCCAACACCCTGGCGTACGCCCTCACCAGCTACATGCCGACCTACCTCACCGACACCCTCGGCTACGACGCCGTGCACGGCACGCTGCTCACCATCCCGGTGCTCGTGGTGATGTCCCTGTGCATCCCCCTGGCGGGACGGCTCTCGGACCGCATCGGTCGCCGCCCCGTGCTCTGGCTCGGCTCGGTCAGTGCCATTGCGCTGTCGGTGCCGGCCTTCCTCCTGCTGGCACACGGGGCCGTGTGGTCCACGCTGACGGGACTGTCACTCATCGCCGTCCCGGTCACCTTCTACGTCTCCAACCTCACCTCCGCATTTCCGGCGCTGTTCCCCACCCGCGCCCGGTACGGGGCCATGGGGATCTCCTACAATGTCGCGGTCGCCCTGTTCGGGGGCACGTCCCCCCTGATCATCGAGTCGATCCTCCAGGCCACCGGCAATCAGCTCTCCCCCGCCTTCTACATGATGGGCATGTCGGTACTGGGGGCCGTCGCCGTGTGGTTCATGCGGGAGTCGTCCTGCCGTCCGCTGCCCGGTTCCATGCCCTCGGTGGCTTCTGCCCAGGAGGCCGAGGAGCTGGTGGCGAACCAGGACGACAGCCCATTCCTGGACCTGTCGGAGTTGCCCTTCGAGGCCCTGCGAGTGCCTGACGCGGTCCTGGCGCTCGGCAGCAATGCGGCGGTCGTGCCCGGCAGCAATGCTGTCACGTCCGCCCCTACGGGAGCTGGTCGGACGACCGGGTCACACTGACTGGCCTGCCCTCACCTCCAGCCAGCCCTGACCTCCGGCCACCTCTCACCTTCGGCCGCCCTCACGCGCGCCCACAATCCATCCGGAGGGCGACGAGGTGTGAGGTCGAGGCCTCTTGAGCGCCGTTCCGACCCTCAGTGGGCACGAGTGCACATCTCATCGCCCCTCACCCATCCCCGCCGCCCCCGTGACCACGTCTCGGCGCCCCTCCAGCACACATCCACCCACGAGAGTGCTCCATCCTCCGGCAGCCACGAGGGCGCTACCGGGATTCACACCAAGAGCGCCAGCAGGCCCCGCCCGATCACACCCAGGAGGACGGACCAGGTCAGGGACGCCAGCGTCCCCACCACGAACCGCTCCGACGCAGCGGGGGTGGAGAGCTCCCTGAATCGGCCCAGTCCCTTGACCGCCACGATGGCGGCGAGGATCGTGTACTCGCCCAGCAGCACAGCACCGGTCGCGGCGAAGCGTTCCAGCAGGCCGATCCACAGTCCCCCGCGCAGCCCGTGTGCCTCCTCGGAGTTGGCCGCTCCGTCCACGCTGCCGGGCCTGCCTCTGCCGGTCCCGGTGTCAGCGCCGGTGCATGTGTCGGTGTCCGAGCCGGTGTCCGCTCCAGGGGTGGACGCCTTCGTCGAGGCCCCCACCGCGTGATCCGCTCCCCCCGGCGTCCCGGGCAGCTCCGCACCGGTCCCCTTCGTGTCCTCCTCGCGGGACCCCGAGGCCCTGCTGCGCGAGAGGATCGCGATCACGAGTGGCCAGCCCGTCAGTGCGCTGACCACCATGACGGCCAGGCCGATCACCACCTGCAGGATCTGGTGCGTCATCACCGCTGCCCCCCTCCCCATTCCTCCGCCATCCGTGCACCTGCGGCATCCAGCAGTCGTGCTGCCAGGGGCAGTGCCTCCACCTCCAGTTGCCAGGACGCCGTCCGGAGGCGCTGGCTCAGGGCCTGTGGGGTGATGGCGAGACGTTGGGCGACGTCACGCAGGGGCTGGTGCGTCCCGCCCTCGTCCCGCGTCGCCTCCACGGCATCGACGGCGTCCCACCCGGCTGCCGTGCGCCGGGTCCACATCGAGGCGAGCAGCCGCAACACCACGTCGGCGTCGCGGGCCCCCTCGTCTGACCGGTTGCCACCCAGCACACGCAGGGAAGGTGTGAGGGACTTGGCCTCCTCGACGGCTTCGCGGGCGCGGATGAAGGCCTCGCCGCGGGCCTCCCGGGTGCTGGCCGGCAGTGGCAGTTCGACGGGTCCGACACCGATGCCGACATGCCACTCCTGGTCGCGCAGCAGGCGACGGCACGTCGCGACCACGTCCTCTCCCCGACCCAGGAGCGCCTGGATCTCGTCCCCCACGGTGCGTTCGAAGGGAAGGACCGGCTCGGGGACGGCGCGCCCCAGGGCGCCCAGGGCGTCGGGCACCAGGTCCCTGCCGTCCCTGGAGCGCCGTTGGTCCACAGTCATCGCGAACATGACAACAAGTCTAGAACCTTGATTCAAGGAAATCAAAGGTTGAGCCTTTCGGAGGCGAGTTCATGTCGCAGTCCTCCCCCGGTCCGACGCCCCAGACCCTGGGTCCCCGACCGGGCGAACCCGCGAGGTTGATGCGGACCGACGAACTAGTGTGGGCGACATGTCGCACTCCCATGGCCACGGCGGTCCCGCACCCGCCAGCCGCTCGGTGGTCATCAGCCTGGCCGTCGTCATGACTCTCATCCTCATGGTCACCGTCTTCGCCCTCGTCCTGCTCTGGCCCAGTTCCGCGGACCTCCCCGAGCGCAGGAGTTTCCTCTACGAGGGCGCCCGTGAGGTCTCCGCCACCGTCCTGGACATCGAGAGCCCCGGAGACGTCCAGACCGGCGTCAACGCGGAGGTGAGGGTGCGCCTCGACCAGGACGGCACGGAGACGGTCATCCAGATGGGTCCGACCCTGGTCACCGATGACATCGTCGGCGCCCGAATGCGTCTGGTCGAGATCCCCGCCTACGACGACGGGGGCAGCGCCCTCGACCCAGGCGTCGATCCCGGACTCGACCCGGGGAGCGAGTCCGGCGCAACCGGCGAGGACGGTTCACTGCTCGATCCAGGGACGGAGTCGGGCGCGGGTTCCGGTGCAGACCTCGGCGCGGATCCGACCGCAACCGCTGCGACACCCGACTACATGTTCATGGACTTCCACCGGGGTGTCCCCCTGGTCGCCCTGGGGATCGTCCTCGCCATCCTCGTGGTGGCCGTTGCGCGTCTCAAGGGCCTCGCAGCCCTGTGCGGGTTGGTCGCAGCCCTGGCCACCATCTGGTTCTTCACCCTTCCCGCCCTCCTGGCGGGACAACCTTCGCTACCGGTCGCGCTGACCACGGCCAGTGCGGTCCTCTTCATCGTCGTCTACCTGGCCCACGGGATCTCCGTGAAGTCCTCCACCGCACTGCTGGGGACCTTCGCCGGCATCGCCGTCGTCACCCTGCTGGCGGCATGGGCGATCCCCGCGGCACACCTGATCCCCGGGGGGAGTGAGGAGATGTCCCAGCTGGCCTACTACGCCCAGAACGTCGACATCCGCGGAGTCCTGCTGTGCGGCATGGTCCTGGGCGGGGTGGGTGTGCTCAACGACGTCACCATCACCCAGGCGTCCTCCGTGTGGGAGCTGCGAGCCGCGGCTCCCGAGGATTCGCGCTGGACCATCTTCGTGCGGGCCATGCACATCGGGCGCGACCACATCGCCTCCACCGTCTACACGATCGCCTTCGCCTACGCCGGGGGCGCGCTGGGACTCCTCATGCTCGCCTCGACGCTCGACCACCGCCTGGCCGACCTGGTCACCTATGACGACATCGCCCAGGAGTTGGTCGGCATCGCGGTGGCCTCCATCGGCCTGGTGCTCGCCATTCCCCTGACCACGGGCATCGCGGCGGCGCTGGTGGGCAGCCCCCGTGTGTCCGCACGGGTGCACGAAGGTGGGGGAACCCACACCCACGGCGCGCACGAGGACGACGCGAACTCGGGGGCCCCGTACGAGGGTGTCGGGGACGGTGCCGGCACCGACGATGTCCGCCGCTCCCCCGTCCCCCGCCACTGATCGGACCGCGACGAACCCCTCCCTCTGTTGCAGCCCCGCAGGTCCCTGCTCTCCCGGCACCACCCCGTCCGGACCCGACGCCGGGTGCTGGGAGCTGGCGTCCCCTACGGTGGAGGGATGACCGTCAGGCTGACAGCCACCCGAGCCCGACGCCTGCGTGCCCGCAACCAACTGATCGCAGGATCCTCCCTGACCCCGACCGAGGTCGTCGACCGCGCGGTGGCCCTCCAGGGCCAGAACCTCGGAGCCGTCCTGCGGGCGATCGCCCTGCGATCAGCCCCGGGCACCACGGTCGCCGATGTCCGGGCAGCCTTCGACCGAGGTGAGTTGGTGCGCTCCTGGCCGATGCGCGGCACCCTCTTCGCCACCACGCCCCAGCACCTGGCCACACTCCTGCAGATCACCGGACCCCGCATCCACCGTGCCACCACCAGACGGCGAGCAGAGCTCGGCCTCGGGGACGCGACCATCGAGAAGGCGTGGGAGGTGCTGGGGACCGCACTGTCCGAACGTCCCCTCGGTCGCGCTGAGGCCCTCGACCTGTGGGAGGCAGCCGGCATCGCGACGCGCGGGGGCCCGGGCTACCACCTGCTCATGCACCTCGCCGTGGCCGGGCACATCCACTGGGGCCCCTTCGCGCCTGATGGCACCGCCCAGCTGCTCGCACTCTCCCCCGCGCCGAAGGAGTCGGACCCGGAGGATGCCCTCGTGGAGGTGGTCCGCGGCTACGTGCTGGCCCGCGGTCCTGTCACCGAGGCCGATCTCGCGTGGTGGACCAAGCTCCCCAGGGGCATGCTGCGCCGGGCCCTGTCCGAGGTGGAGGACCTGGTCGAGGTCCAGATGGAGGGTGTACCCGCCCTCGTCGTCGTGGATGATGCACGGACGGGCGGGGCCTGGGCTGGTGGGGCGCGAGCCGGTGGTACTGCGTACGACGCCGCCCCGCCCGAAGCCTCGGCCACTGCTGGGGCTGCACCCGCTGATCCTGCGGAGGGCCTCACTGACAACCCACCGAGCGGGGTCCGACTGCTCCCGGCCTTCGACGAGTGGGTGCTGGGTCACGCGGAGCGCTCTCTGATCGCCTCACCCACCATGCTGCAGGCATTGGTGCCCGGGAACAACGGCGTGTTCCGACCGGCGGTGCTCGTGGACGGGCGCGTCGTGGGGACCTGGGGGATGCGTCCCCCTCGGGCGGGTCGACCGGCGACCGCCGAGGTCGACCTCGTCGAGGACGTCCCCGCCCGCACGAGGCTCGCCGTCGACCGCGCCGCCCGGGCGTGGTCCCTGGGCTGAGGGTCGTCGTCGGGGTCGGCGGGGTCGGCGGGCACCATCAGTCGGCACCCGGGCCGACCGGGGTCAGGGGCGCTTGAAGCCCGGGCGCTCCTGCCTGGTGTCGAGGTCCTCGAGCTCCTCGAACAGGGTGAGCTGGAGGCCGGCGGGCCCCTGCAGGCGCGAGTTGAGGGACCTCCACGGGGTCTCACGCGGTTCCGCGACCAGCTCGGCTCCACCCTCCACCAGACGTCGAGTCATGCCCTCGCCGTCGGTCACCTCGAAGGCGACACGCAGACGCGCACTGGGCCGTCCCTCGGCCTCGACGGCGTCGATCATCCTCACCTGTGCCGGGTTGGCGATCTCGAGCGTGGCACGACCGGCCTCGAGAATCGTGACCCTTGCGTCACCGTCCGCTTCGAAGGCCGCGTGCTCGGGCAGGCCGAGGACGTCGCGGTAGAACGCGACCGCCGCGGCGTAGTCCTCGGCCTCGACGACCAGGCGGAGCTGGAGGACGGGCGGCGTCGACCCGTCAGTGGGTGCGTCGTTGTCCATGCACACAGCGTAGGGATGACCCGGCCCGGACGCCTGTCGGGCCCCGGACGGTGCACCGAGCCCGTGCCCGCGCCCGTGCCCCCGTGCCCGCGCGCATCCCCCCGAGGCACGCCCCGCCCGAGTCCCGAAGCACGCCCCGCCCGAGTCCCGAAGCACGCCCCGTCGCGATGCCACGACCGCCGCGACAGACAATGTCCGTGCCTCGACGTGGGCGTGGAAGATGGGCTCGGCTGTGACCTGCGGGAACACGAGGAGCATCTCTGGCGGCCATCCGCATTGTCTGCCGCGGGACCGCTGACGACACTGCGGAGACCCACCCCGGGACCCCACCTCCCCCGGAACGGTGTTGGGCAAAGGATCTTCCACGCAGTGCCCAGGAACGCCTCTCCCAGACCCCGACCCACGTCCCGCCGCGAATCCCGGGCATGGCCCCGGACGACCATCCGTGCAGGTGAGGAGGATCACGCAATCTTGCACGGGTCTCACCACCCCGGGTACGGTCGACGGGTCGCTCACGAGCGGCGCCGGACGGGCGCCGTGGCGACACGCCGGGTCCAGCGGACCCGGTGCAGCGCACAGTCGGACCGTGCCGCCCTCGTCGATCCCCCGGGGATCCGAAGGCTCCTCCCACGCCGGTCCCGCCCGCGCGATCCCTGGACACCGTTCCGGGATCGCCCTTCCGCGAGGCACGCCGCCCGCGAAGCAGACTGCGCGCCTGCCCCGAGGAGCCCATGAGCACACGTGCCCATCAGTCCGACACATCCACGTCCACTCCCGCGCCGCACCGGCGCCACCTCTCCCACCTGCCACGCAGACTGGAGGTCTCCGACGTCAACGTGGTCGACCAGCCACTGATGCGACGAGCCGTCACCGGCACGGTCGTCGGCAACACGATGGAGTGGTACGACGTCGGTGTCTACGGATACCTCGCCGTCGTCATGGGCCAGGTGTTCCTGCCCACCGCAGACCCCTCGGTCCAGGTCCTCTTCTCCCTGGGTGTCTTCGCCTCCACCTACGTGGCCCGTCCCATCGGCGGCGTCATCCTCGGTCGCCTGGGGGACCGGATCGGACGCCAGAAGGTCCTCGCCGCCACGCTCATGCTGATGGCCGCCTCCACCTTCGCCATCGGCCTGCTGCCGACCTACGCAACCATCGGCGCCCTCGCCCCGGTGCTCCTGGTCGTCCTCAAGCTGCTCCAGGGCTTCTCCACGGGTGGCGAGTACGCGGGTGCCACGACCTTCGTCAGCGAGTACGCGCCGGACCGCAGGCGCGGGTTCTTCGCCTCCATCCTCGACACCGGGTCCTACATGGGCTTCGCCGTGGGTGCCGCGGTGGTCTCCGTCCTCCAACTCACCCTGGGTCAGCAGGCGATCCTCGACGGCGCCTGGCGCATCCCCTTCCTGGTGGCCGGCCCACTGGGCGCCGTCGCCATCCACTTCCGCATGAAGATCGAGGAGAGCCCCGCCTTCCAGGCCCAGTTGGACGCCCAGGAGGCCGCGGGCACCGACCGCCCCGACGACGCGCCCTCGAGCACCTCTGACCTGGTGCGCACGCACTGGCGCCCCATCCTCATCGCCATCATGTTGGTCGCGGCCGCCAACACCTCGGCCTACGCCCTCACCAGCTACATGCCGACCTACCTCACCGACACCCTCGGCTACGACCCCATCCACGGGACACTCCTGACGATCCCGGTGCTGGTGGTCATGTCCCTGTGCATCCCGCTGGCCGGGCGACTCTCGGACCGCATCGGGCGCCGCCCCGTGCTGTGGTTGGGCTCGGCCAGCGCCGTGGTGCTCTCCGTGCCCGCCTTCCTGCTCCTGGCACACGGAGCCGTCTGGTCCACGCTGGCGGGGCTCTCCCTCATCGCGGTGCCCGTGACCCTCTACGTGTCGAACCTGGCCTCCGCACTCCCGGCCCTGTTCCCGACCTCCGCGCGCTACGGCGGGATGGGTGTGTCCTACAACGTGGCCGTGGCCGTCTTCGGAGGAACCTCGCCCCTCATCATCGAGTCCATCCTCCAGGCCACCGGCAACCAGCTCTCCCCCGCCTTCTACATGATGGGCATGTCCGTGGTCGGCGCCGTCGGCGTGTGGTTCATGACCGAGTCGGCCCGTCGCCCGTTGCCCGGGTCCATGCCGTCCGTGGCCACGCACGCCGAGGCCCGCGAGCTCGTCGCCGGGCAGGACGACAACCCGCACCTGGACCTCTCCGAGATGCCCCTGGACCAGGAGCTCCCCGCGGAACAGGAGGCTCCGGCCGGACTCAGATGAGTCCCTTCTGCGTCAACCACGCGGAGGCGATGTCGGCGGAGGACGCCTGCTCATCCACACTGCGGGCGTTGAGCTCGATCAGCTCCTCCGTGCCCAGGGCGTCCGTGACCGTGCGAATCGCGTCACGGGCGCCCTGGTCCACGCGCTGGGAGACGATGGGCACGACGTTCTGGGGCAGCACCAGGGACTCCGGGTCCGTCAACGTCACGAGGTGGTTGGCCGCGATCGCCGGGTCGGCGGAGTAGATGTCCGCCACCTGCACCGTCCCGTCCAGCAGGGCCTTCACGGTCAGGGGACCACCGGAGTCCTCGACGGGGACCAGCTCGACATCCACCCCGTAGGTGTCCTTCAGACCCTGGGGCCCGTAGGGGCGCGCCTCGAACTCACTGTTGGCCGCGATCTTCACACTCCCCCCGACCTTCGCCAGGTCCGCCACCGAGGTGAGGCCGTTGTCCTGGGCGAACTCGCGGGTCACGACGAAGGAGTCCTGGTCGCTGGCCTGCGCGAAGGGCAGCGCCGTCAGCGCTTCGGGCAGTGCCGCGTTCAGCTGGTCGGCGATCTCCTCGGGCGATCCTGAGGGGGCGGAGGCGTCGTAGTACTGCAGCAGGTTCCCGGTGTACTCGGGCATGATGTCGATCGCCCCGGACTCCAGTTCGGGCATGTACACCTCGCGCTGACCGATCTGGTACTCGCGTTGCACGGTCACCCCCTCGTGCTCGAGGACCTGGGCGAAGAGCTCGGCGATGATCTCGTTGGAGTAGTAGGCCTGGGAGCCGATGACGACCGCAGCGCCGTCATCCGACTGGGCGGCACCCTCGTCCTCCCGGCTCTGGGTCCCCGACGCCGGGTCCTGGGTGGGATCGGCGTTCGAGCAGGCGGCGGCCCCCATGGCGAGGGCGGAGGCGGCGAGCACGCCGATCACGGCTCGGGTGCGTGACGTGCCGTGGACGCGGGCGGTGCGGAGGTGCTTCATGGGGTGGATCCTTCCGTTGCGGGGATGGCGGGTCGGGGGCTGCGTCGCCTCTCACGGGCCCGTCCCGGGGCCGGCGGCGCGCTGAGACGTTGGACGAGGGCGAGGCCGAGGTCGAGGACCACGGCGAGCAGGATCACCAGGAACGACCCTGCGAGCATCTGGGGGTAGTCATGGGTCTTGAGCCCCAGGAAGATGAAGCGGCCGAGTCCCCCGCTGCCGACGTAGGCGGCGAGCATGGCGGTGGAGACGACCTGGAGGGTGGCGGACCTCAGGCCCGCCACCAGGAGTGGCGCACCGAGGGGGAGCTCGACGCGTGTGAGGAGCTGCCACTCGGTCATTCCCTGGGCGCGGGCCGCATCGACGACGTCCCGCCCGGCCGCCTCGCATGCCGAGCACGCGCCGACGACCAGGGCGGGCACCGCCAGGACGACCAGGGCCAGGACGGGCGCGGTCATGCCGATGCCGAACGCCAGCCCGAACAGGGTCACCAGGCCGAGGGTCGGGATGGCGCGCGCAGCGCCCGTGGTGGCGATGACGAGGCCCCGCCCTCGTCCGCTGTGACCCACCCACAGACCCAGGGGCACCGCGACGAGGGCGGCCACTCCCACCCCCAGGGCGGTGAGTCCCAGGTGCTGGGTCGTGCGCGTGAGGATGCCGGACGGGCCCGTCAGGTGAGCCGGGTCGAGGAGCCACTGCCAGGCGAGGAGGATCTGGTTCATGCCCGCACCCCGGGGTGGGTGGACCGGCCGGACTGTTCGGGCGGTGCGGGCTGGTCCGGGACCGCGAGCTGGTCGAGTTGCCCGGGCTGCCGCGACACACCGGGCTGGTGGGGCGCCGTGGGACGGCCGACGTGTCCGTGGGCGTGTCTCCCCTTCCGCGACGTGCGCGTCCACGGCATGAGCACACGACCGAGCCCCACCAGGGCCGCATCTGCCGCCAGTGCGAGGAGGACGGTGAGGACCAGACCGGAGAGGATCTCGGCGAGGATGCCCCGTTGGAACCCGTCGACGAAGAGCATGCCAAGGCTCGGCACCCCCAGCACGCCACCGATGGTGACCAGGGCGATGGTGCTCATGGAGACGACCCTGAGCCCGCCCAGCAGGGCGGGGCCTGCCAGTGGCAGTTCGACGCGGGCGAAGAGGGCGCGGGACCCGTAGCCCACTGCAGTGGCGGAGTCGAGCACCTGGCGGTCCACGCTGCGGAAGGCGGCACAGGCCTGGGGCACCATGAGCGCGAGTCCGTAGATCGTCAGGGCCACCACCACATTGACGACGCTGCGCAGCCCGGTGCCGAGCACCAGGGGGAGCACGACGAGCAACGGCAGGGAGGGGATGGCGTACATGAGGCCGGAGCCGGTCTCGACCACGCCGCGCAGCCAGCCGCGTCGCGCTGCCAGATGCGCCAGGGGCACGGCGATCACGAAGGCGGCGAGCACGGCCACACCGGCCTGGACCACGTGGGATCCCAGCAGGGAGAGGACCGTGCGGGAATTGTCCAGGAGCCAGGTCACGGTGCCAGCACCCCCGAGACACGGCCTGACCGGTCCACGACGACGCGGGTGCCGGCGTGGTCCTCCACGTGGAGTGTGCGCGAGGAGGAGCCCGCGCCGATGAAGGCCTCCACGAAGGCGTCGGCGGGGTGGGCGAGGATCTCGGCGGGTGTGCCCGCCTGGGCGACCTCCCCGCCGGGGCGCAGCACCACCACCTCGTCGCCCAGCCGGAAGGCCTCGTCGATGTCGTGGGTGACGAAGAGGATGGTCTTGCCGAGGTCGCGCTGGAGGCGGGCGAGTTCGTCCTGGAGTTCCCGGCGCACGATGGGGTCGACCGCGCCGAAGGGCTCGTCCATGAGGAGGATGTTCGGATCGGCCGCCAGCGCCCGCGCCACTCCGACCCTCTGCTGCTGGCCGCCCGAGAGCTGCCAGGGGTAGCGCTCCCCCAGTGCGGGATCGAGGCCGACGAGGTCGAGCAGCTCCCGCGCGCGCTCGTGGGCACTGCGCCTCGGGCTCCCCTCGAGCAGGGGGACGGTGGCGACATTGTCCAGCACGCTGCGGTGTGGGAGGAGGCCGCCTGACTGGATGACGTACCCGATGCGACGACGCAGGTCGACGGGGTCGAGGTCGGCGACGTCGTCCTCGTCGATGAGGACGCGGCCCCGGGTGGGGTCCACCATGCGGTTGACCATGCGCAGGAGCGTCGTCTTGCCGGACCCACTGGTCCCCACCAGGACCACGCAGGCGTGGGAGGGCATCGTGTGGGTGAACTCCCCGACGGCGACGGTGCCGTCCGGGTAGGTCTTTCCGGCGTGCTCGAAGCGGATCATGGGCCGCCTTCCTGGGATCTGGGTGGTGGCGGGGTGTGTCGGTCGTGGACGGTGTCGACCCCAGATCGTGTCGACTGCAGGGCCGGGCTCCTGTCCACGCTAGTGGAGGGCCCCTTGGGTGCGCGCGCTGGGTGGAGGACGCAGGGTGGGGCGGTACGTCCGCCGGGCCCGGCGGTGCGTGGGGCGAGGTGGTGGGCGGGCCCGGCCGCGTGCGGTGCTCTCACCTGCGCGCTGCCCGCCCCTGCGCGCGCGGGGTGGTCGCCGCACTGTTTCACTGGTCGGATGGGAGTCATCACATGAAGGTCCACCGCGTGGAGGTCGGCTCCGGCGGGTTCACCCGGCGGCGGGCCGGGAGCGGGTTCACCTACTGGGGTGCCAACGGTCGACGCGTCACGAACGCCGAGCAGCTGGAGCGGATCCGCGCGCTCGTCATCCCACCCGCCTGGCAGGAGGTGTGGATCGCAGCTGACGCCGACGCCCACATCCAGGCGACCGGTGTCGACGAGGCCGGCCGCACCCAGTACCTCTACCATCCGGCGTGGCGCGAGCAGCGCGACCGCGAGAAGTTCCTGCGCGCAGTGGCCTTCGCCGATCTCCTGCCCTCGGTGAGGCGCCGGGTGACCAAGGACCTGCGGGGGCACGACGAGCGCCGCCGCGCACTGGCGGCCGCCGTGCGGATGATCGACTCGATGGCGCTGCGGGTGGGTGGCGAGCAGTACGCGGAGGAGAACGGGTCCTTCGGGGCCAGCACCCTGCGGCGTCGTCACGTGGAGGTCAGGGGCGACACCGTCCACCTGGTGTTCCGCGGGAAGTCCGGGAGTGAGTGGGACGTGCGCTCGACCGATGCCGATCTCGCGGCCTTCTTCACCAACCGACCCAAAACGCCCGGGTCCGCGCCCGCGGTGTGCTGGCCCGAACAGCAGGGTCGCAGGCGTCTCTGGCACGGGGTGTCGGCCGCCGACATCAACACCTACCTGGGAGAGGTGTGCGGCGGGCACTTCACCGCCAAGGACTTCCGCACCTGGCAGGGCACCGTGGTGGCTGCCGGTGCCCTGTCTGCAGCCGCCACCACCGGCGAGACGTCACCCGCGGCGGTGGTCGCCGCGGTCAGGGCGACGGCGGAGTACCTGCACAACACCCCCGCGGTGGCACGTGACTCCTACATCGACCCCCTGGTCATCGAGCTCTTCGAGAAGGGCAGGGTGATCCGTGGCCGGCCCACCGACCGCAAGGTGTTGGCCCTGCTCACCGGGTGAGCAGTGGCCCGTCGCCACCTTCCATCTCAGTCCGTCACCGTGAGGACGATCTTTCCCCGGGCGGCCCCGGAACGACTGAGTTCCAGTGCCTCCGCGCCACTCTCCAGGGGGAAGGTCCGGTCGACGTCGACGTCCAGGGCGCCCTGCGCGACGAGGTCCAGCAGGTGGGTCAGACGTGGCCCGTCGGGTCGCACCCAGATCCACTGCCCTCCGTGCTCCTCCACTGCGGGATCCGCGATGGACACGTGTCGGCCGCCCTCGCCAAGTACCGCGAGCGTCGTCCCGAGGACCCCACCGACCAGGTCGAGCACGGCGGAGACGCCAGCCGGCGCGACCTCCCGGATCCTCTCGGTCAGGCCATCACCGTGGGCCAGCGGCGTCACCCCGACGGCCCGCAGCTTGTCGTGGTGGCGCGGTGAGGCGGTGCCGATGACCGTCGCCCCGGTCGCCACGGCCAGCTGTGAGGCGATGTACCCGACCCCGCCGGACGCTGCGTGGATGAGGACCGTGTCCTGTCCGGTGATGCCGAGCGTCTCCACGCACCGGAGCGCCGTGAGTCCCGTCAGTGGCAGCGCCGCGGCGACGCCGAGAGCGACACCGTCGGGCACGTGCGCGACCGATGTCGCGGGGACCGCGACGTACTCGGCGAAGGTCCCCCCGGACACGACGTCCTTGCGCGCGTAGGAGGCCACCCGGTCCCCCACCTCGAACTCGGGCACGTCGGGTCCCAGTGCCGCGATCTCACCGGAGACGTCCCAGCCGGGGACGACGGGGAAGACGACGTCGAGCAGCCTGTCCAGGCCACCCGCCATGAGCTTCCAGTCCACGGGGTTCACCGCCGCCCGGTGGACCTTGACCAGGACGCATCCGGGTCCCACCTTCGGGACGGGCACGTCGGAGAGGTACAGGACATGGGGCTCCCCGTAGTGGGAGTACGTCAGCGCTCGCATGACCTGTACAACGTCGACGCGGGTCGGGGCATTCCACGCACGGGGTCCGGCACGCCACCGAGGGAGGGGGACCAGCGGGCCGACCCGCCTCCGCGCACGCGCCTCACTGGCGCCGCTGGGACCGTCTCCTCACGGCCCGCTTGCCCTCAGCGCGGGTCGGCACCCGCGCAGCCGTCTCCCCCACGACGTGCTGGAGCCACTCCCGGTCCTCCAACATGTCCCCCGTGATCCGCCAGTACTGCCTGGACCCCGTGTACGCCTCACCCTTGAGGTCCTCCGTCAGACGTGGGTCGTGGAAGGAGGTGATCTTCAGGCACAGCACACCATCGGTGACGAACCCCAGGACCCGCCCGTCCAGGTACAGCGCGTAGTCGCCGAACATCCGCCGGACCGCCACCGGCAACGGGGCCAGCTGGTCACGGATGTGGTCGACGTCCTCCTCGCGGGTGGCCATGCTGTGAGCCTATGGCCCGAGCGCCCGACCTGCGAGGGCGCGCCGCCCTCGTCGATGTCCGCGGACACGGGAGGGAACCCCCGCCCACCCCACGGCGTGACGCCCGGGGTCACGCGCACGTGCGGCGGGCACCCGACGGGGAACGGGCGTTCAGCGCGCGGCTCGGCGGGCCTTCAGCCAGGCATCGACCACGTCCCAGAGTGAGATCCCGACGACCCCGAACCCGAGGAGAACACCGAGGATGCGCCAGGTCTCCCGGTCCACCCCTCCGATGTCGGACAGGAAGTCCACGAGGGCGGGATTCACGAGGATCCCGCGCCCCAGCAGCGTCAGTGTCCAGCTGACGAAGAGGACGGCAAGAGCGGTGTTGACGACTGCGAGGCCCGCGGTCCAGTGCCCCCGGGCGTGGACGACGACGGCCAGGAGCGCCTCCAGGCCGATCAGGACGAGCAGCGCCGCGACCACCCACGGCCACAACGCGGGGTTGAGGAAGGGCAGGGACTCACCACCCACACGCACGAGGCCCAGCGTGCCGTCCCAGGCGATGGCGGCCGCGGCGAGGGCGAGGAGCGACAGGGAGGCGACCATGTCGGAGCGTCCGCTGCCGACCTCCTTCGGCTCCGGGAGCCGGTCGACGTCCCAGGGGGCACCCGCATCAGCGCCCGCGCGTTCCATGGCTGCGAACACCAGCGTCACCCAGAAGCAGATGTGCAGGGCGACGAGCAGTCCCGCAGCCACCGACTGTCCGATGACCTGACCGATGGGGGCGCCCGCCAGGGACTGCCCGAGAATGACCACGGCGAAGACCGTGACCGGCACGATGGTGAGCAACAGCTTCAGGAGACGCCACCAGGCGAGGAAGTAGCGGGGCCCGATCAGCTGCAGGGGCCGGTCGGCGAATCCCGCGGCCAGGGCCGCCGGGTCACCGAGTTCGTTCAGCACCGCACGTTCGGCCTCCTGGAGGTCCTCCCCCTGTTCGGTACGGGTCTCGATGGCCTCGTCGATGGAGGCCCTGAGTTCGTTGCGCACGTCGTCCTGGGCCTCCGCCGGGAGGCTCCGGGCGGTCGCGTCGAGGTAGCGCTCGGTGAGGCCGGTGTCCGGGGTGGTGCGCGGGTCGGGGTGCGGGGTGGCGTCCATGTCAGTGCTCCTGGTCCGTCGGTGCGGTGCTCGGGCGATGCTCGGAGGGGGACGGCACGCCGGACGAGGTGTCCTGCGGCGGCCCTCCGGAGGCATGTGCGTCGTGTGGTGGGTCGTCATGTGTCTGACCGACCTGCGTGGAGGCTGGCGCCCCGGCAGGACCGGGTGCAGGCGTTGCCAGGTCGGGTGCCGGGGTTCCTCTGTCGGGTGCCGGAGTTGCCGGGCCTGATGCCGGCATCGCCCCGGCGGGCGATCCGTTCGTGAGCTGCGTGATCGAGTCGCTGAGCTCCTGCCATTCCCGTCCCAGCGCTTCGCCCAGACGCTCCCCGTCGGGTGAGGTCCGGTAGAACTTGCGAGGCCGGGCCTCGTCGGTGTTCCACTCGCTGGTGAGGAAGCCCTGCTTCTGGAGCCGCCGCAGCAGCGGGTACAGCGTGTTCGCATCGGTCGTGAAGCCTCGGTGTTCCAGTTCCTGGAGCAGGCCGTACCCGTACCCGGGGATGCGCAGCAACTCCAGGCACGCCAGCACGATCGTGCCGCGACGCAGCTCCTGCAGGTGAGCGCTGAACCCTTCGTCCATGCCGACCACAATACTGTGTCGCACACATTATTGGCAAGACTGGATGTCGGCGGCTCGCACTCCTCCTCCCGTGCGGGCAGGCGTCCACAGCGGGGTACGCCGACAGAGCGTCCGCTCGCGTCCCTCCTCCCGTGCAGGGAAACGTCTCGGCGAGACGTGGACGACCCCACCTCGACGGAGGGAGACAGCGGAGTCCCGGTACTCCGCGGCCACCTGTCCAGCATCTTGGAGAGCCAGCAACGGATCGGCCCACGGGTCGGCGCACTCCGGGCGTCAGGTCACGTCATCCGACACGTCGACGCACGCTGACATTGCCCGTGAGAACGGTGGAGAATGTATGCATGGAGCCCTCTTCGCAGGACGTCACCAACTGGGACGAACTGGCGCGCGCCGGCCACGTCCACGGAGGCACACTCCGGGTCTTCGGCGACTTCTTCGGCAAGCCCTTCGACAACTTCCACCTGCCTGCCGCCTGTGGGCTGGGCTCATCCGGGGAGCTCCTGGTGCACTTCACCGGAGGCGAGCTGCTCTCGGTCTGGGAACCCTCGGACGTCCGGATCACCGCGTCGGAGTTCTGCATCGGCGACGCCCGACGCGTCCTGTGGGAGTGGTACTCCTACGGCCGCCCACCCGCGACCGAGAACCTCCGTTTCATCGAGCACGTCACGCGGGGACCCGTGGTGCGCAGGACCGAGTCGGACATCCGGGACCGGAGGGTTCTCAGGCATCGCCGCCTCCGGGGCAACGCCCACCCCGCTGTCGAGCTGGTGACCTACTCCTGACCCGCATCGTTCGACCGGTGGCAGGCCGCACCGGGGGACAAGCGCTGACTCGTCGGGCTGGCGGATTGGCGGGCCCGAGGTTCGACACGCTGCTGAGCAGGCGGGCTGGCGGTTGGACAGGCTGCTGGGCTCACGGTTGGACAGGCTGCTGGGCTCACGGTTGGACAGGCTGCTGGGCTCACGGTTGGACAGGCTGCTGGGCTCACGGTTGGACAGGCTGCTGAGCAGGCGGGCTGGCGGGCCCGAGGTTCGACAGGCTCCTGAGCTGGCGGATCGGCCGCCTGGAGGGTCATTTCGTGGATGCCACGCCCGGGGCCTCGTCGCCATCCGGGTCAATGGTTGTCCACAGGCGGGACACCCTCGAAACAGTTGTCCACAGATTGAAGAAAACACTGGACCGTCGAACACCTGTTCGAATACAGTGGGGTCATGGAACCACCCACCCGCCTGCGACACACCACCCCCGGGGATGCACCCCCCGGGGACGCAGCACTGCGTGGGACCACAGAACTGCGTGGGACCACAGAACTGCGTGGGGTCACAGAACTGCCCCACACATCAGACCGAGCCGCGCTGGCGGACCTGCCCGCGGTGGCGGGTCCGTCTGCGGTGGCGGAACCGTCCCAGGTGGTGGACCTGTCCCAGGTGACGCAACTGTCCCAGGTGGTGGAGCTGTCCGCGTTGGTCGAGGCGATCACCGATCAGGTCCCCGACTGCACCGACGTGGAACTCGTGGACCTCATCACCCACCTGGAAACCCTCAAGAACCAGTGCTGCGCACTCCAGGCCCACGCCGCCCTCGCCCTGGAGGACACCCGCCTGCACGAGGCCAGCACCCCCCGCCAACGCGAAGCAGCACACCGCAGTGTCATCAGTGAGCTCGCCCTGGCACGCCGGGAGTCCCCCCACCGCGCCAGCACACTCCTCGGACTCGCCACCGCCCTGACCACCGAACTCCCCCACACCATGGCCCACCTCTCGGCCGGGCGCATCAGTGAGTACCGCGCAACCCTCGTGGCCCGCGAGACCGCGTGCCTGGACCCGGCCCAACGCCTGGCAGCGGACCACACCCTCGCCACAGACCTCCCCACCTGGTCCAACCGTGAAGTCGCAGCCCGAGCCCGCGAAGTGGCCTACGCCCTGGACCCCCACGGCGTCGTGACCCACATCGCACGCGCCGAGAGTGAACGCAGGGTCTCCGTCCGCCCTGCCCCCGACTGCATGACCGTCCTCACAGCCCTCCTGCCCGTCGCCCAGGGCGCCGCAGTACACGCCACCCTCCTGCGTGAGGTCGAGAGAGCCCGAGCCGCAGGAGACCCCCGCGGACGCGGACAGGTCATGGCCGACACCCTCGTCACCCGTATCACCGGACAGACCACCGCCAGTGCAGTCCCCCTCGAGATCCAACTGGTCATCACCGACGACACCCTCCTCGCCGACGGTGACACCCCCGCCCGCCTCACAGGATTCGGCCCCATCCCCCCAGCAGTGGCCCGACGACTCATCACCCTCACAGACACCCCCAGCACCAGCACCAGCACCAGCACCAGCACCGTCGGCACGCACCCCGGGAGCGACACGATCCCCGGGACCGACACGCACCCTGGCACCGACACAGATCCCGGAACGGATGCGAGACGTGGGGCTGAGACGGACCCCGGGACCGGGAGCGGCGCAACCACCCGCCCACACACGGACACTGACGCAGGCACAGGTGCTGACCAGGACCAGAGTCCGGATGAGGGGCTGGATGAGGAGACCCGCCACTGGATCCGCCGCCTCTACGCCCACCCCCACACCGGGCAACTCATCCACATGGAGTCGACACGCCGCATCTTCCCCACAGGACTGCGCCGCTTCATCACCGCCCGCGACGACAACACCTGCCGCACCCCCTGGTGCGGCGCCCCCATCGCCCACATCGACCACGTCACCCCCGTACGCAACGCCGGCCCCACCACCGCCGACAACGCCCAAGGCCTGTGCATCCACTGCAACCAAGCCAAAGAAGCACCCCGGTGGCACGCCCAGCCCGAGCCCGACGCAACCATCACCACCACCACGCCCACCGGGCACACCCACACCACCCGACCCCCACCACTACCCCACTACACCACCCACACCCGAGACGCCCGAGACACCGCCAACACCAGCGACACCCCAGACACCGGCGAGGACACAGCCGAAACCACCACCCACACCGACACCGACAGACCCCACGGTCCCCACATGCCCCAACCCCGCAGCAGAGCACCCGCCGCCTGACCCACGGGTCCCTGGGCCCCGACGTCCAGACGCCCACACGCCCGGACCGCCGGGTCGCCGGGTCGCCAGCGACTGGATCTGGATGCGGTCAGTTGTCGGAGCGGGAGAAGCGGTTGTGCATCCCATTGCTCGCAATGAGGAGGACGCGATCGAGGAGTGCCTCGGTCTCGGTGCGCACGGTGGCGGCGAGCGCTTCGTTCGCGCCGGCGAGGGTCTCCCGGAGTGCAGCCTCGTCCGACAGGGTGGGGACGCCCTCGTCGGTGGTACGGATGCTGGCGTGCCCGGCACTCAGGACCCGCTGCTGGTAGCGCTCGATCTCCGGGATCGTGTCGTTGAAGTGGGCGTCCGCCAGTGCCGCGACGACGCGGCTGGCCCAGTAGAAGTTCTCGGTGGTCACCCGGGCCGTCGTGTCCGAGAGGTAGTCGGGGATGCGGTCGACGTTCGTGTACAGCGGCACGAGTGCATTGAACGGGTTGGAGGCGAAGGCCACCCACTGGATCGCACGCGACGACTCCGGCGCGTAGGGGCGCACCTGCAGGACCGAGAGTTGGCTGTGACGGTTGATCCCGATCGGCCGCAGCAGGTGGCGCTGCGCCTCGGTGCCGAGACGTGAGTACGGGTCGTACTCAGTGCCCTGGTAGTGGGAGCTCAGCACGTCCTTGACGTCCTCGATGGTGATCCTGCGTTCGGGGACGCGCGCCCACGGCAGGTCATCGGAACTCGGCGTGTAACGGGGGGCCGGCCCGTCCCACTCCCCGCTGTGGCGGTTCAGTGTGCGCTGCATGTACCAGGCGCGGGGCGTGTTGTAGACGTGGTCGGCGTCCGAGTGCGAGCCGAAGGCGTCGCGCGGGTTGAGCGACCCGTCCAGGGAGAGGTCGAGGTGGTTGTCGGAGATGAACTCGCGCAGGTCGGGACTGGCGAGGTGTTCGCGCCCCTCCCCCAGTGCATCGTCGACGTCGAAGCTGTCGATTCCCAGTTGGTTCGGCATGGTCACGTAGGCGTCGTCGGGCACGCGCCGGGCGATCCAGTGGTGACCCCCGACCGTCTCCAGCCACCAGATCTCGTCCGCGTCGGAGAAGGCGACACCGTTGGCCTCGTAGGTGCCGTACCGCTCCAGCAGCGCCCCCAGACGCAACACTCCCTCGCGCGCGGTGTGGATGTAGGGCAGGACCAGGGTGAGGAAGTCCTCCTCGCCGATGCCACCGGCCTGTTCGGGGACGAAGTCGGGGGTCCCCTCGGTGCCGCGGGCGGGACGGTACCCGACATGGGGATCGGCGCCCAGCACGCGCTCGTTCGTGGTCAACGTCTCGGTGGCACTCATGGCGACGTTGGCGGCATTGATGCCGGCCTCGCCCCAGATGCCCTCGTCGAGGACGGCGTTGGGGGCGGCGGTGTAGCGGAGGGGTTCCTCGGGCAGGTCGATGGTGAGGTGGGCGATGACGGAGGTGTAGGTGCGCGGCTGGTCCTCGGGATGGACGACCACGATGCGCTTGGGGTTGAACTCTCCATTGGCCGAGTCCTCGTTGCGCGCCACCAGCGGAGACCCGTCGTAGCTCGCGCCCCTGCCCACCAGAATCGTCGTGCAGCCCACGAGTGAATCCCCCTCGAAGTCGTCGATCATGCCAGTCGCAACCATGGTAGGCACGGACGCAACTGCGAAGGACCAGGAGGACGAGGGCGAGCGCGGCCGTCCGGCACGCGGTCGCCGTCCCGGAGCGCCTCGGCTCCCTCCTTACGATGGCCGCAACTGACGGGGCGGGGATGCCCGTCCACTCCGGTGGCCGCTCATCTGCCCTGGTCGTCCGCTCCCGCCCTCGCGCGACACGCTCGAGAGAAAGGCCCCAGCAATGACCGGTGCGCAGCTCGAACTCCCCGACGACCTCATCCACCGACTGGACACCTGGTTCGATGCGGTCGACCTCCACGTGCCGTCACTGTCCTTCGCAGTCTTCGATCGTGGCGGGGTGCTCCACCACCGCGGCATCGGCGAGTTCCGTCTGGACGGACGTGGGCCGAGCGTGGGAACCGTCTACAGGATTGCCTCGATGTCGAAGAGCTTCTGCATCGCGTGTGTCCTCATCCTCGAAGAGCGCGGTCAGGTCGACCTCGACGAGCCCGTGAGCGCCTATGTTCCGGAGTTCCCCGACTTCGCCGACACCCACGGCACACCGGTGCCGGTGACCGTGCGGATGTTGATGACGAACTGCTCCGGCCTGCCGGAGGACAATGCCTGGGCGGACTTCCACCTGGGGATCGCCCGTCGCGAACTGCTCAGCCTCCTGTCCCGGGGGCTGAGGTACTCGGAGTTCCCGGGTTGCTTCTACCAGTACTCGAACATCGGCTTCGCCGTGCTGGGACTGATCGTCGAGAACGTGACCGGACGCCCCTTCATCGAGTTCGCCGAGACCGAGCTGTTGGGACCACTGGGACTGTCCCACACGCACTACTCCGCATCGGACTTCCACGGAGAGGGCCCCGACGGCGGTGCGCCGGAGGGAATCGCCCACGGTTACTCGACCTTCGATTCCGGTGCGACATGGTTGGAGCGTCCCTTCGTCGGCACCGGCGCGCTGGCATGCGCCGGGAGCATCTTCTCCACCCTCGGCGACATCGCTCGGTGGTCGGCCTGGTTGTCCAGCGCATTCGACCCGGGAAACGTGGACGACTCCGTGCTCTCGCGCGCACAGCGCCGACGCATGCAGCGGATCCACACCGCCATCGCCGCGGACGACCGCGTCCAACGCCCGACCCTGCTCAATGTCGGCTACGGCATGGGGCTCATCGTCGAGCAGGACAGCCGCTTCGGCACCTTCGCCCAGCATTCCGGCGGCCTGCCCGGGTTCGGCTCGAACATGCGCTGGCACGTGGACTCCGGTGTCGGGGTGGTCCTCTTCACCAACACCGAGGGACAGAAGACCGCCCGGTGGACGATGGAGCTGTTGGAAGCCGTCCTGTCCGGGATCGACGTGCCCGCCCGCGAGATCACGCTGTGGCCGGAGACGGCGCAGGCGGCTCGTCGCGTCGACGAGGCGGTCCTGGGCCGCGCCAGCATCGCCGAGTGCGCTGACCTGTTCAGTCCCAACGTGCTCAGCGATGCCCCTGCCGACGTCCGGGACGCGCGGATCCACAAACTCATCGAGGGGGCAGGGGGCCTCCTGGATGCAGGTGAGGCAGGACGGCTCGAGGACCGCCTGTCATGGTCGGCTTCCGCCGCACAGGTGGTCTGGCGCATCCCCTGCCGCAACGGTGGGGTCCAGGGCCGCCTGGAGATGACCGAGGTCTCGCCCCCGCGCATCCAGCGTGTCGAGATCGAGAAGGCGATCGAGGACGGGAGCGGGGACCCGGACCTCATGACGCACCATTTCCGTCCGCTGATCCCGCGGTGATCCCCAGCGCGCCGGCGACCTCCGTCGGCGTGCTGCCCACAGTCCGTCACCCGGACCGAACAGGTTCATCGGGTCCGGCACACACCGCGACACTCCCGCCCCGCGGGATCACGCCGATGGCGCACCCACGATGGCCGTCACCAGCCGGATCCGCTCGGCCATGGAGGCAACCTCCAGGTGCTCGTCCACGGCGTGTGCACCGCCTCCCACGGGGCCGAACCCGTCCAGGGACGGCACGCCGAGGGCCCCGATGAGATTGAGGTCGCCGGCACCGGCTGCGGGCCGTGCAGCGCACGCGATCCCGAGACCGGAGGCGGTCGTGGCGATCTCCTGGAGCAGGGCCCGGTCGCCCTCGTCCGCGGCCCAGGCCGGACGCATGCTCAGCCGTGTCGCCGTCACGCCCGCGCGGGGGCGTACGGGCGTGAGGGAGTCGATGTACCCGAGCACCTCGGACTCACTGCTCCCGTCGAGGAAGCGCAGTCCCAGGAGTGCCTGGGCCCGGTCAGGGACGACGTTCGCCTGGGTCCCACCCGAGATCGTCCCGATGTTGAGCAGCACCTCGGTGCCCGACGCGGACACCTGGCGGACCCTGTCCGTGACGGCGTGGAGCTGGTCGATGAGTTCCTCGATCGCGGACACCCCCGCCTCCGGGTCGAGAGCGGCGTGCGCCGCCACACCGGTGACCTCCAGGAGCACCCGTGTACTGCCCCGGCGTCCGATCTTGAACGCGCCATCGGGGTGGGGCGCTTCGAAACCGAGTGCACCGCTGACCCCCTCGACGGCTGCGCGGACCACCGAGGAACCGTCGGGCGAGCCGATCTCCTCATCAGCGGTGATGAGCACGCGGACGCGGCGCCGCCTGGAGGGATCGACCCGTCTGAGTGCCGCCTCCATCACCACCAGACCACTCTTCATGTCGTAGGCTCCGGGCCCGCGCACGACGGTACCGTCATTGCTCCAGGGCACCTCGCCGTCGATGGTCCCGCGTGCCCACACGGTGTCGGAGTGGCCCACCAACAGCAGGGGCTCACCCTCCCCCGGGAGGTCGATGACCAGGTGCTGGCCTCCCTCGAAGGCGAAACGCTGCACCGTTCCACCGAGGTCCTCGAAACCCGCAGCGAGGTTCTCCGTGATCGCATGGCTGGCGTCCCGGTCGGAGGAGGGCGACTCCAGGCGCACCAACTCCTCCAGACGCGACAGTGCCCAGTCCATGTCGGGAGCCCCACTTCCCGCGGTCCCCACGGTGGAGGGTGCCAGCTTCCCGTCCTCGTCCATCCCGATCTCCATTCCCGCCCCATGTCGGTGTCGCGGACTCCCGCACCCTCCCACCCGGGACTGCGCGGACGGGTGCCGGTCCCACACTCTGACACACTTCTTGAACCTCATGATACGACTCGTATATTCATCCTTTGTGAACACATCAACTGCCGCTGCCGCGAGTCCGGACCTGTGGGTCGGGCAGCTCAGCACCTACGACGACTTCCAAGCGGCGTCCACGCTCTACCGGGAGGTGTTCTCCTATGCCAACGAGGATTTCTCCCTCAATGCGAACCTCCTGACCGCTCTCGTCGACAACGGCGGGACTGCGGTCGGGGCGCGCGACGTCAACGGGCGACTCGTCGGCTTCGCCTACGGATTCATGGGCAGTGACGGTCAAGATGCGTACCATTACTCGCAGGCAGCGGTGGTCGATCCCCACTGGCAGGGACACGGTATCGGCTGGCAGCTCGAGGACGCCCAGCGCGCCGTGGTCCTCGGACTCGGGTTCACGCACATGCGGTGGACCTACAACCCCCTCTATGCCCGCAACGGCCATTTCAACCTCGGGTCCCTGGGCGCCGTCGGCATCAAGTTCGTCCACGACTACTACGGGCGCCCGGACACCGACCGTCTCCTGGTCGATTGGTCCCTCGGCGACGACATCGATCCCTACGCCGCGCACCGCGGGCTCGCTGCACCGGAGGAGATCGCCCATGCGGCCACCGGTGAGATCGTGGAGGCCGAAGTTCCGGGAGGAGCGGTCTGGGTGGCACTCCCGGCGGGGTACGTCGCCGGGCGACGTACCCGCCGTTCCCAGGCGGAGGGCTCCCGCCTCCGGCGTACGATCGATCTGCTCATGTCCGACGACCGGGTCCTGGTCGACTGCCAGCGTGTGGGCAATGACATGGCGGCATATCTCGCCGTCGCACGGAGGCGATGACGACGAGCACCACGACACCCGAGGACGCGGACAACAGGCGTCTGACCACCCAGGGCGCACGTTTCCGTGCCCGGATCCGGACCGGGACCTCCGCGCAGATCCTGCGCGACAGGGTGATGAGGAAGGAGACGGAGTCCCTCGCCTCGACCTTCGAGCACCTCTGCTCCGACGACTCCCTGCAGCGCGCAGCCGCCCTCATCGTCTCCTCCCGACGCCGCTTCGTCATGGGTGCGGGCAAGTCCAGTGCCTATGCCTCCCTGCTCAGTGCCGACCTCGCCGCAGGGCTCGCGAACGTGTACCAGATCGACGACACGTCCCTGCACGCCATCGATGTCCTCACCGACGTGCGCGCGAACGACGTCCTGGTGTGCTTCTCGGTTCGCCGGTACCGCGTCGAGACCGTGGACCTGGCGCGCCTGTACTCCGAGCAGGGCGGACACGTCGTGGTCGTGACCGACTCCGACACCTCACCCCTGGTCCCCATCGGCGAGGTGGTGCTCACCGTCGACACGGGATCGGAGTCCTACGCGGACTCCCCCCTCCCCATCGTCTCCGTGTGCCACCTGCTGTCCACGCTCACCATCGCCTCCGCCAAGGGGGCCCGTCGGCGTCTGCTCGCGCGGGACACGCTCGGCACGACGCTCCACCAGTACCTGCCGGACGAGGAGGCGCCGCATGAGGATTGAGTCGATCGCCCTGGCCAAGGTCCGGCTGAGGCTGGTCCACGAGTTCCAGACCAGCTCGCACCGCAAGGACCACCTCGACCACATCCTCGTGCGCCTCACGGACGCCGACGGCACGGTCGGATGGGGGGGAGATCGCCTCCCCCTCGGACCCCTACTACTGCGCGGAGACGGTCGACACCGCGTGGTTGGTGGCCACCCACTACCTGGCGCCCTCCGTTCTCGGCACCGAGGCCGCGACCCCGGGAGAACTCGAGGACAGCTGGCGCAGGATCCGCGGCCACGAGTTCGCCAAGGCGGGCTTCTCCATCGCCGCCTGGTCACTGTGGACCGCGCAGCAGGGAGTCCCCCTCGCCCGGGCGCTGGGGGGCACCCGCGAGGAGGTGGTGGCCGGTGTCTCGCTCGGCATCGAGAAGACCGTCGACGACCTCCTCGTCCAGGTGCAGGCACAGGTCGACGCCGGGTACCAGCGCATCAAGCTCAAGATCGCCCCGGGATGGGACCTCGAGCCCGTCGCCGCGGTGCGCTCCGCCTTCCCCGACCACGACGTGCACGTCGACGCCAACGGCGCATACGGGAGCGACGAGGAGACCTTCTCCCACCTGAGGAGACTGGACGACTTCCGCCTCACGATGATCGAGCAGCCCTTCGCCCCGCGTGACTTCACCTCCCATGCGCGACTGCAGTCGGTGATGGGGACCCCGGTCTGCCTCGACGAGTCGGTCGTGACCGTCGACGACCTCCACACGATGCTCGCCCTGAAGGCGGGGCGCATCGTCAACATCAAGGTCTCCCGCGTGGGCGGTCTCTCCGCTGCCCGCCGCTTGCACGACATCGCCCAGGAGGACGGCATCCCCGTCTGGTGCGGGGGAATGCACGAGTTCGGCATCGGGCGCGCCGCCAACGTGGCCCTGTCCTCCCTGCCCGGATTCGTCCTCCCCTCCGACGTCTCGGCATCCTCGAAGTACTTCCTGCGCGACATCATCGACCCTCCCATCACGGCCGACCACGGCGTCGTCCGGGTCCCCACCACCCCAGGACTGGGCGTGCACGTGGACCGCGGATGGATGGACGCCCACACCCTTGAGTCGATCGAGCTGGACGTCAACCATCCGGATGGGCGGGAGACGACACCAACAGAGAGAAGTGCGCCATGGCAGTGACAGTTCTGGCGGAGGCCGATCCCACCGCCCTCTTCCACTCCACCGCGCAGCCCGGGGGGACCCACCGGGACCCCTCCATCGGGGAGGTCCTCAGGTTCGTCGATCCGAGCAGCACCGATGTGAGCGTCTTCGACCTCGGGCTGCTGCGGGGGGACGGCATCTTCGAGGCCACCGAGGTGAACCACGGCGTGGCCCTGGCACTGCGTCTGCACGTGCGCCGCCTGGGCCTCTCTGCGCGGATCGCCGACCTGCCGCCCATTGACGAGGACGCCTGGGTCGAAGCGCTCTCCGATGTCGTCGCCCGCTACGACGCCGACCAGCCCGGCATGCTGAAGGTCATCGTCACCAGGGGCGCCGACGGCTCCACGAATCCCGGCAAGGAACAGGATCCGGGCGTGCCCCATGTCTGGGTCTTCATCGACGAAAAGCTTCCCAGTGAGGCCAAACCCGAGCAGATCAGCGTCATCACCCTCTCGCGCGAGATCGTGAGGGACTCCGTCGAGCGCGCCCCCTGGCTGTTGCTCGGCGCCAAGACCCTCTCCTACGCCACGAACATGTCGATCGGACGCGAAGCGGCCCGGCGGGGCTGCGACAACGCGATCCTCACCACCATGGACGGCTATGTCCTGGAGGGTCCCCGCTCCAATGTGATCGTGCGCAATGGACAGTCCCTGCTCACCCCGGACCCGCGCATCGGCATCCTGCACGGGACCACGCAGCAGGAGATGTTCGCCTACGCCGCGTCCCAGGGCCTCACCGTCGGGTACGGGGACCTGACGGTGGAGGAACTGCGTCAGGCGGAGCAGATCTGGATGACGGGGGGCTCCACCGTGCAGGCGGTCACCGAGCTGGACGGCGTGCCGGTGCCCACCGACCTGGCCTTCACGCGCGCAGCCAACGAGTACATGCGCACCCAGCGGGCGGCGGTCGATGCGTACACGCTGACGGCCCCGAGCCCGTTCGACCAGGACCGGGACTGAGACCACCCGCATCCCCCCGGTCGGAGGCGGCACCGGCGGGACCATCTCCCGCCGGGCCCCGACCCCTCACGTGGGCAGGTACCCGTTGACGGCGGCGATGACCACCAGTGTCACCAGGAACCCGACCACGTAGTTCAGCCAGAGGAAGCGCACCCATCCGGCGTGGGCAGCTGCCGAGTCCTCGTCGGTGACGTTCCACCAGGGCAGGACGGAGACCGCGTAGACCAGGCACAGGGGCGCCACCCATCGGGCCGCGCCTCCCGCGAGGAGCAGCAGCAGGGCCGCCAGGACGTACCCGGCTGCCGCGACGCGCACCGTCGCCCGGGCACCGATCTGCGTGGCCACCGACCCCAGCCCCGCCTCCCGGTCGGGGATCACGTCCTGGACCGCACCGAAGGCCTGGGAGGCCATGCCCCACAGGAAGAAGGCCACCAGGGGTGCGACCACCTCTCGCGAGGCAAGGGGCGTCGACGTGGAGGGCGCTGCCGCTGCGAGACCCACCAGTGCCGGTCCCACGAAGTGGGTCGCGGATGTGGCCGAGTCCAGGAAGGGGATCTCCTTGAAGCGCAGGTGGGGAGCCGAGTAGGCCACCACCGCGAAGAGGACCACGGCCAGGACCACCGCGGCCACCGGCCCCGCGAGGACGGCCAGTGCCACCGCCCACGGCACCGTGGTCGCGACGACTGCGACGAGGACGGTGCGGTGCTGGCGCCGAGGCACCAGAGCGCCCTCGACCCCACCCTTGCGGGGGTTGAGCAGGTCGGACTCGTGGTCGAAGACGTCATTGATGCCGTACATCGCCAGGTTGTACGGGATGAGGAAGAAGAGGGTCCCCACCACCAGCGTGGCGTCCACCTGCCGGGTCAGCAGCCACAGGACCAGGGCGAAGGGGTAGGCCGTGTTGATCCACGACAGCGGCCGCGACGCTGCGAACAACATCTTCACAGTGCTCATCGGCGTGTTCCCTCCTGGGTCCCTGTCGGAGCGCCGTGCGGGTGGCGGGCTCCACCGAGACGCCGCAGCAGCACCGGGGCCAGAGCAGCGGTGAGGACGATGTAGGCGAAGTCCTCCAACGGGGCGAGCCCGATGCGCAGACCGGAGGTGAGCGCCCAGTCGTAGGCGATGATCCCGAAGTGGATCAGTAGTGAGTCGAAGAAGGCCGTCAGCAGCGCGAGGACAGCGAGTGTCGCCCTCGTCGACGGGTCCCCGGGGCTGCGCCCGACGCCTCTCCCCCACAGGACGGCCAGCGCGAGGGCGGGTGCCAGGAAGGCGGCATCGAGGACGAGGTAGGTCAGTGACGCGCCGCCGCCGTGCCAGTGGCTCGACACCACGAGGACCGGGACGAGGACGAGCGCCGCAGCCACGGGCAGGAGCTCCACGACACGTGCCCGGCGTCCGCCCTCCCCGAGCAGGCGGGTGGCCGCGGAGTCGACCACCAGCGTGAGGTGGGAGAGGAAGGCGAGGAAGAGGACCTCTTCCACGGGGAGTTCGTGGGCCAGCAGCCACCCCGTCTGCCAGGGCCCCGCCCCGCGCAGGAAGATCCCCCACCCGATCCCCGCCAGGTCCCACAGGAGCAGGACCACGACACACAGGGCAATGGTGGCCAACGCGGGGCGCGGGGTGCGGAACACGGCGAGTCGCCACCGGCGGTCCACGAGGAGCATGCAGGCGGCCGAGCACAGGAGGAAGCCTCCGTAGAACCAGCCCGTGCCGCTCAAGACGTGCCCCCGATGAGCGGGCCCCCGGGCACCGCTCCCCCGGGGAACGGATCCCCGACGGGTTCGGACCCGCTGCGCCCGGGGGCGTGGGCCGACTCCAATGCCGCGACCGAGTCCATCGGCAGCGGACCCGCCGCGGTGCGTGGTCGAGCAGGGGCGGGCGGTTCGGGAAGCGGGCCCGCAGACGTGTCGCCGTGGAGTCGCTTGAGGACGTTCTCCGCGCTGATGAGGGCCATGGGGACACCGATGCCCGGGGTCGTCGTCTGCCCGGCGTGGAGCAGCCCGTCGACCCGGCGCGAGGCCGATCCCGCGCGGAGGAAGGCGGACTGGGACAGCGTGTGGGCCGGTCCCAGGGCGTTGCCGTGGCGGGAGTGGTGGAGCAGGGCGTGGTCCGCGGGTCCCAGGGTGACCCGGGTGCGGATGCGACCGGCGAGGTCGGGGATGCCGGCCCAGGTCGCCACCTGTTCGACGGCGCGGTCGACGGCCTCCTCGACCTCGGCGTCCCCGGGCACGTCCCCCGTCCCGTGCCCGCGGGTGATGGAGCCGTGTCCGATTCCCTCGTCAGCGGCCACGGGCACCAGGAGGAAGAGCGTCTCGCAGCCCGGTGGCGCGGCATCTGCGTCCGTGACGCCCGCGCGACAGGCGTAGACCGAGGCCGGGTCCGGGACGCGGGGCCCTCCACCGAAGATCGCGGCGAAGTTCTCCTGCCAGTCGTCGGTGAAGAAGAAGGAGTGGTGGGCGAGCTCGGGCAGTTCCCCCTCCACGCCGAGCATCGCCAGGACCGTCCCGATCCCGTCGGTGGAGTGTTCCCAGTAGCGCGGGGAGTGGGACCGCAGGTGGGCGGGTAGGAGCGCGGTCTCCGTGTGCCACAGGTCAGCCGTGGACACCACGACGTCACCCGCCACGTCGACCGCCCGCCCGTCCCCGTGCCCGTCCCTGTCCCTGTCCCTGATCCTGATCCTCAGTCCCGTCACCGTGGCGCGGGTCCTGCCCCTGCCACCTGGACGGGTGAGGATCTCCTCGACCTCGCAGCGGGTGTGGATGCGGACTCCGGCCGCCAGGACCACGTCCCTCACGGCATCCACGACACGTCGCATCCCCCCGCGGGGGTGGAAGACCCCCTGCTCCAGGTCCAGGTGGGTCATCAGGTGGTACATCGAGGGCGCCATGGAGGGCGCGGTCGAGAGGAACACCGCGTGGAAGGTGAGCATCTGGCGCAGCACGGGGTCCTGGACCACCCGGGACGCCTGGGTCTCCAGCGACTCCGTGAGCAGGCGCACCAGACGTGGGAGGCCGACGAGGACGTCCCTGTTGAGCCAGGGCAGCACGGACTGGAAGTTCGTGTGGAGGAAGTTGTCCATGGCCAGGGAGTAGGTCTCCCCCGCCGAGGCCAGGTGTGCCCGCACGGCGGCACCCGCGCCGGGTTCGCGTCCCTCGAAGAGCTCCACGACGCGTTCAACCCCGGAGCGGACGTCCACGGGATCCCTCCTGCCGGCGAAGAGGCGGTAGGCGGGGTCGAGGGCGACGAGGTCGAGGTGGTCCTCCACCCGTGAACCCATCAGCGCGAAGAAGTGCTCGAAGACCTCCGGCATGAGGTACCAGGTGGGACCCGTGTCGAAACGGAAACCGTCGACGCGGATCTCACCGACCTTGCCACCCACGTCCGGGCCACGGTCGAAGAGGTCCACCTCGTACCCGTCGCGGGCCAGGAGCCCCGCGGTGGCCAGGCCCGCCAGGCCTCCCCCGATGACCAGGGCGTGGGGTGGCGCACCGCTGGCGGGACGCCGGGTGACGTGGGGGTGCCGGGTGCTCCTCATCGCGTGCCTCCCGCTACCGGCCGGGCAGGCCTTCCTGCTCCGATGCCGGGTACGGACACGTCCTCCCTCAGGAATGCCCGTGTGCCACCAGCACCGCCTTGCGTGTGTCGGGCACCCTCACGCGCGTGCGGGCGAGGTCCCGGGCAGGTGTCGCGGCGATGCGGTCGTTGAGTTCACCGAAGAGGAGGTGCGCGGTCCGCACAGCGGCCCGGCTGGAGTCGGGCAACTGGGCGATGGCTGCGTCGGCGGCCCGCAGGTTCTCGTCGATCTCCGTGACGAGGCGGGACTTGGTCGCCTCGTCGAGCGTGTCGGGCGTGACGCCGGGGAAGTAGGTGCGGCCCAGCTCCCCCGAGTCGGTGGAGATGTCCCTGAGGAAGTTCACCTTCTGGAAGGCGGCCCCGAGGCGCTCGGCCCCCGGGCGCAGACGCACCCAGGCCTCCTCCCGGTCGGGTTGGTCGTGGAGGAAGCAGCGCAGGCACATGAGGCCCACGACCTCAGCGGAGCCGTGGACGTACTCCTCCAGGCTTCCCCGGTCGTGTGCGCTGCGTGTCAGGTCCGCCCGCATGGAGTCGAAGAACGGGCCCACGAGGTCTGCGGTGATACCCACCCTCCGGGCGGTGAGTGCGAAGGCGTGGATGACGAGGTCGGTGGAGAACCCGCGCGGGATGGCGGCGAGGACGTCCTGCTCGTAGCGGTCCAGGACCGTCCTGACCTCCTGGGTGGGCAGGTCCGCGCAGGCCCCGTCCACGACCTCGTCGGCGACGCGCACCATGGCGTAGACGTCGCGCACCGCGGTGCGCACCGGCTCCCGCAGGAGTCGCACGGCCACGCCCAAGGAGGTCGAGTACTGCCCGATGACGACGGCGGCCGCCTCGTGCGCGGCACGCTCAAAGAGCCGTGCGGGAGTGGAGGTGGGACGTGTCATCGGCTCCGTGCCTCCAGGGTGTCGGTCAGTGCCACGAGTGCCCGGGCCAGTGGCTCCGGGACGCTGGGATGGGTGAAGTGGGTGCGGGCCGAGTCGTGCAGTGCCGCGGAGAGCTCCCGGGCATGGTCGTCTGCGCCGCTGGAGACGATGACCTCACATGCGAGGTGCTCCGCCCCGTCGGGGTCCCCCCCGTCCCAGGTCGTCCCAGATCGACGGCCAACGCGCATCGCGGGCGGCGGCCCACACGGTGAGCACCGTGTGCTTGCGGCGCCTGAGATCCGAGGAGGTGGACTTGCCGGTGAGTCCGGGGTCTCCCACGGTGCCGAGCAGGTCGTCCACGACCTGGAAGGCGCCCCCGAGGTCCCGGGCGCCGGCGGCCAGCTGCGCGGTGGGCGTCGGGCCCAGGCCCCCGAGGACCGCGCCGCAGGCGATGGGCGCCTCGAAGGAGTAGACCCCGGTCTTCAGGCGGGCCAGGTCCAACAGGTCCTCCTCACGGGGACGTGCGGCGGGGGTGGTCGAGATGTCCCGCAGCTGGCCCTCAGCCGTGCGTCTGAGTGCCTCGTCGACGATGTCCACGACACGCGACATGGAGGGGTCGGCATCCGCGAGCAGGCGGTAGGCGCCGGTGAGCGCCAGGTCCCCGGTGATGATCGCCGCCGAGGCCCCGGTGTGGGTCGCATCGGTGTCCCCGCCGTCGCGGGCCACACCCATGAGGGCGGCCGCGACGGTGGGACGCCCTCGTCACTGGACGTCACGGTCCATGATGTCGTCGTGGATGAGGAATCCGGTGTGGAGGATCTCGAAGGCGGCCCCGACACCGGCTGCCGCGGCCAGGGTCGCGGGATCCATCCGCGTGCCCGCGCCGGTGGCGACCGTGAGGACGAGGAGGGGTCGGATGCGTTTGCCTCCCTGGCAGGACTGGGCCAACAGGTCCCACAGACGCGTGAACGACGGGTCCGTGGCCTCCGCGCGACGCAGGTCCAGGAAGGCCTCGAGTCTGGCGTCGACGAGACCGAGGAGGTGCTCCTGCACCGAGGCCGTCGTCATTCGGGACCGTTCCACTCGTCCAGTTGCCGCACCATCCAGGGGCTGAATGCGAAGGGAGCGCCCTCGACCGCCTCTCGTACCCGTGCCAGGGGCGTCCAGGCCCACTCGGCCACCTCGTCGGGGTTGGGGGACATGTCGGGCCGGGGGTCGACCCGCAGCACGAGGACGGGGCAGAACTCGTTCTCCACCACTCCGGAGGCATCCGTGGCCCGATAGGTGAAGGCGGGCAGGACCGTCTCGAATGTCGCCGTCGGGCCGACATCGATGCCGAGCTCCTCCTCGAGGCGCCGTCGGGCCGCGTCGGACTCCGACTCGCCCGGCTGCGGGTGGCCGCACACGGAGTTGGTCCACACCCCCGGCCAGGTCGCCTTCGAGAGCGCGCGCCTGGTGAGGAGCACCTGGTCGGACGCGTCGAGGAGGTAGCAGGAGAAGGCGCGGTGCAGGGGCGTGGCGTGGGTGTGGATGTCCGCCTTCCGCGCGGAACCCGTCGGGCGTCCGTCCGGCCCGCACAGGACCACGAGCTCGTCCCCGGACTCCCCCACGGGGGCGCCGTGCACGACGGGTGTGCCACTGACCGGCTGCTCATGACGGGGCTCCATTCCTGGAATCTACCCGAAGGTCCTGCGGGGTGCGCGCGCGGGACGGTGCGGCAGTTGACGGCACGGGCGCACGACGCCGCCGGCCGCGCGGGCGGGCCCGGACGCGCACAGCGGTGCTCCGCCCCGTGCCACGGTGTCGCTCCCCGGGATGTGTGCGCCCCGTCCCGGACCACCCCGGCATTGGAACTGATCGCTTCTTGGAGTATGTTGTTCCCATGATCAGCACACAGGTGGAGAGCGCTGAGCTGGACGCGCGCGAACAGCTGCGACGTGCCGGTCTCCGCGTGACCGCACCTCGCCTGGCCGTCCTGGAGGTCGTCTCCGGGCGTCAGCACGCCGAGACGGACGAGATCGCCGTCGCAGTGCGCGAACGGCTCGGCTCCGTGTCCACACAGGCCGTCTACGGGGTGCTCAATGCGCTCACCGATGCCGGGCTGCTGCGCCGGGTCTCCACCGGTTCCCGCAATGCGGTGCGCTACGAGGTCCACCACCACGACAACCACCACCACCTGCTGTGCCGCGTGTGCGGCCGGCTGGAGGACGTCGCCTGCGCCGTCGGTGAGGCCCCCTGCCTGGAGGCCTCCGACGACCACGGCTTCACGATCGAGGCCGTCGACGTCCTCTTCCGCGGCGTGTGCCCGTCCTGCCGGGAACGGGCAGCTGCCGCGGAGCGTCGCGCCGGGTCCTGAATCCCCGGATCCGCACCCCCATCATGTCCTGCGTCCTCCCGTCGGGAGGGCGTCACCGACCCGTCATGTCACCCAACCCAGGAGGAAACACCGTGACCGCGTTCGATCCCACCGCCCAGCACGACTCGACGAGGACGTCCACCACGCAGGCGGGCGCACCTCGCGAGTCCGACGCGAACTCGCTGAGCGTGGGGCCCGACGGACCCCTCATGCTCCACGACGTCGCACTGGTGGAGAAGCTCGCCCACTTCGACCGGGAGCGCATCCCGGAGCGCAGCCCCCACGCCAAGGGCTCCGGCGCCTTCGGTGAGCTCGTCATCACCGAGGACGTCTCGGAGTACACCAAGGCGAAGCTCTTCCAGCCCGGTACCCGCACCCCGATGCTGGCCCGCTTCTCGACCGTGGCCGGCGAGCTGGGTTCCCCCGACACGTGGCGTGACGTGCGCGGTTTCGCCCTGAAGTTCTACACGCAGGACGGCAACTACGACATCGTCGGCAACAACACCCCGACCTTCTTCGTGCGCGACCCCATGAAGTTCCCCGACTTCATCCACTCCCAGAAGCGCATGCCCGCCTCCGGCCTGCGTGACAACAACATGCAGTGGGACTTCTGGACGCTCTCGCCCGAGTCCGCCCACCAGGTCACCTACCTCATGGGTGACCGCGGCCTGCCCCGCACCTGGCGGAACATGAACGGCTACGGCTCCCACGCCTACATGTGGGTCAACGAGGCCGGGGAGAAGTTCTGGGTCAAGTACCACTTCCTCACCGAGCAGGGCGTGGAGAACCTCACCAATGAGGAGGCCGCCGAGCTGGCCGGCAAGGACGCGGACTTCCATCGCCGTGACCTGTTCGACGCCATCAACCGGGGCGACTTCCCCTCCTGGCGCGTCGAGGTCCAGGTCATGCCCTACGAGGACGCGAAGACCTACCGCTTCAACCCCTTCGACCTCACCAAGGTCTGGTCGAAGGCGGACTACCCGAGGATCCCGGTCGGCCACTTCACGCTGAACCAGAACCCGACGAACCACTTCGCCCAGATCGAGGAGGCGGCCTTCAGCCCCGCCAACACCGTCCCGGGCATCGGGGTCTCCCCCGACAAGATGCTGCTGGGCCGCACCTTCGCCTACGCGGACGCCCAGCGCAACCGGCTGGGCACCAACTTCAACCAGCTGCCGGTGAACCGGCCGATCACGCCGACGAACTCCTACGACAAGGAGGGCGCGATGCAGTTCCTGCACAGCGGGGACGCCCCGGTCTACGCGCCGAACTCCTACGGTCGCGCCTACCAGGACCAGCAGGGTCCGGTGGACAACGGGTGGGAGGCCGACGGCGAGCTGGTGCGCACCGCCTACACCCTGCACGCCGAGGACGACGACTTCGGCCAGGCCCACACCTTGGTGCGTGACGTCATGGACGATGACCAGCGCACCCGCCTCGTCGACACCGTGACCGGTTCCCTCCTGGACGGCGTCGTGGAACCCGTGCTCTCCCACGTCTTCGAGTACTGGCGCCACATCGACCAGGAGGTCGGGGACAGCATCGAGAGGACCTACCGCGCCAAGGCAGGCGCGACCTCCTCGGACGCCACCGCCCCAGCCACCAACGGGTCGGACCCGGCGCCGGCCGGCCACTGACCGACAGGCGGGCCACTGAGCAGCAGGCGGGCCACCCGCACCACGCGGCACCCATGGGCGGCCGCCGTCCCGACGGGGGACGGTGGCCGCCCGGTGCTGTCACCGACCCCGCCGGCTCAGCGGGCTCCCGGAGGTCGCGCAGCCGGTGCGAATCGCCCTCGGAACCCGCTCACCAGCGAGCCCTCACCACCGAGCCCTCACCACCGGGCCCCCACCACCGAGCCCTCAGCACCGGGCCCTACAACCACCGTCCGATCACCGAGTCCGCATCGGCCCGGATCTCTTCCACCGTCCCGGTGGCGATCACGTGGCCGCCCTCGTCCCCGGCACCGGGGCCGATGTCGATGACGTGGTCGGCGTTGGCGATCATGTCGGTGTCGTGCTCGATGACGATGATGGTCGCCCCGGCGTCGAGCAGGCGGTCGAAGACCCCCAGCAGCGTGTGGATGTCGCGCGGGTGCAGGCCGATCGAGGGCTCGTCGAAGACGAAGAGCTGGTGGCGCTGACCGCGACGCAGCTCGGTGGCCAGGCGCAGACGCTGCGCCTCACCCCCGGACAGGGACGGAGTCGGCTCCCCCAGACGCAGGTAGCCCAGGCCCACGTCCACCAGGGACTGCAGCACGCGCGCGATCGCCTGCTCCCCGGCGAAGACCTCGGCGGCGCGGGAGACCTCCAGGCCCAGCACGTCGGCGATCGTGCGGCCCTCCCAGGTGACCTCCAGCGTCTCGGGGTTGTAGCGCTTCCCGTCGCAGTCCGGGCAGCGCATGGGAACGTCGGGCAGGTACTGGAGGTCCAGGCTCAGCTCGCCGAGACCCTGGCAGGTGGGGCAGCGCCCGGCGGCCGTGTTGTAGGAGAAGTGCCCGGTCCTCCAACCGCGCTCCCGCGCCTGCGGGGTGGCAGCGAAGAGCCTGCGGATCGGGTCGAAGACCCCGGAGTAGGTGGCGGGTGCGGAGCGCGCGTTGCGACCGATGGGGGTGGCATCCACCGTGACCACACGGTGGATCCCGCCCTCGTCGAGGTCCTGCACGTGGGCGGGCAGTGGGCGCCCCTCGGCGCGTGCCTCCAGGGCGGGAACCAGACTGTCGAGGACGAGGGCGCTCTTGCCGGCACCCGACACCCCGGTGACGACCGTCATCACCCCCAGCGGGAACCGGGCGGTGACGTCGTGCAGGTTGAACCGGTCCCCCACGTGCACGCGCAGCGCGGGGTCGCCCTCGTCGAGGTGGACCTCCCTCTGCGCACGCACGCGTCCGGGGTGGTCCTCACGCAGGAAGGGCGCGATGAGGGAGCCGGGGTGTCGCCTCGATCTCCGCGACGCTGCCCTGCGCGATGACGCGCCCGCCCCGGTCGCCGGCGCCCGGGCCCATCTCGACGAGTTGGTCGGCGGCGCGCAGCACCTGGACGTCGTGATCGACCACCACCAGGGAGTTGCCGTTGTCGACCAGGGCCCCGATCGCGCCGATGAGGCCGTGGACGTTGGCGGGGTGCATGCCGATCGTGGGCTCGTCCAGGACGAAGAGGAGGCCGGTGGACCTGGAGAGGACCGTGTGGGCGAGCCGGATGCGTTGGCGCTCCCCCGTCGAGAGCGTGTCCCCGGACCGGCTCAGCGCCAGGTAGTGCAGTCCCAGGGACCTCAACGGCGCGATCGCGCGGTGCAGTTCGGTGCACAGCCGGTGGGCGAGGTCGCGGGTGTCGGGTGGGACGGAGGCCTCGATGCCGGGCACCGCCGCCTCGAGCTGGCCCAGGGTGAGGTCGCAGGCCTCGGCGATGGTGCGCCCGTCCACGGTGGTGCGCAGCGCGGAGGGCGCCAGGCGGGTCCCGTGGCAGGCCGGGCACAGCCGCATGACGAAGAAGCGCTGCGCGCGGGTGGAGGTGGCGCCGCCGGTCCCCTCGTCGGCGATCTGCTCGGCGGAGTCGTAGGCGTTGACGTAGGCGGCGTTGAGGGTGATGACGTGGCCGCTCCTGGTGGGCATGACGATGCGGCGGGTCACCTCGGGGCCGTGGAGGACCGTCTCACGTTCCTCGTCCGTGAGGTCCTCGAAGGGCACGTCAGTGCGCACGCCGAGCTCCGCGGCGACCAAGGGCATGTTGGAGTGCATGAGGCCGTGCCAAGGGGCCACCGCGCCCTCGGAGATGGTGCGCGAGGGGTCGGGGACGATGCCGTGGGGGTCGATCTCGCGGACCTGGCCCAGGCCGTGGCACCTCGGGCACGCGCCCAGGGTGTTGAAGGAGAAGTCCTCGGCGCTGGGCGCGTCGAACTCCACCCCACACACCGGGCAGGTGCGCGTGGCCGCGATCCCCTGCCGGTACGAGGGCGGGAGGCGGTGCCCGTTGGGGCACAGGTGGGAACCGATGCGGGAGTACACGAGGCGCAGGACGGCGAGGACCTCGCTCATGGTGCCCACGGTGCTGCGCGGGCCGGGAACCGGCGGGCGCTGGCGCAGGGCCAGTGCGGAGGGCAGGAAGGACACGCGGTCGACGTCGGGCTTGGCGGCCTGGCTGATGCGCCGCCGGGTGAAGGTCGACAGGGCGTCGAGGTAGCGCCGCGAGCCCTCCGCGTAGAGGACCCCCATGGCCAGGGAGGACTTGCCCGAGCCGGACAGTCCCGTGATGCCCACGAACTGTCCCAGAGGGATGTCGATGTCCACGTCGCGCAGGGTGTTGACCCGGGCGCCGCGGACCTCGATGGCGTCGGGGCCCCGGCGGCGGGGGGTGGGAGTGGGAGTGGAGGCAGCCATGTCCCGCAGTGTAGGAGCGCACGAGGGTGGGGCGGGTTCCCCGGTCCGGCCCGCACGCCGCCACACGTTGACGGTCAGCTACGCAGGCGCGGCCGCGGCGCAGTCCCGGTGCCGGACGTGCCCACTGGACGGCTCACCGCGGGTCGCTCCTGCCGGGTGCGGGTGCCGCAGGAGGTGGATCCGGCAACGGACACGATGGACCCGACACCGGCGGAAGCAACCGACACCGGCGAGGTCACCGGGCGTCGTCGACGGACCCCGACCTATCGTGAAAAACCGATACCGCCCGAGTATATGGATTTCACGATACTCCCACGGTATACTGAAATCCTGATACGAGTCGATCGGAGGCCTCCCATGCCCACACGAAGCGCACGTCTTCGCGCACCGGCAGACTTCGGACTCGCCCTCCAGCAGGCCAGGATGGCCCAGGGTCTGTCACAGACCGACCTCGCCCGCGAGCTCGGCATCACACAGAGCACGGTCAGCGCCTTCGAGACAGGGAAGTCCACGATCCACCTGCGTCGACTCCTGGAGCTCGCCCGTGCCACCGGGATCACTTTCACCGCCACTTGGGACGACGACGATGCGACTCGCCGTTGAGCTGCACGGGATCCGTGTGGGGACCATCGACGGCGACGCACGGACCTTCGACTTCCTCCCGTCGCCCGAGGCGATCGAACGCTTCGGGGCCAACAGCACGATCCTCTCCGTCGCGATCCCCCTGGCCCCGAGGCAGCGCAGGGACCATGCCAGGCGCCGGCGCAATTGGTTCGCCGAGCTCCTGCCGGAAGGGAGCCAGTACGAGCACATGCTGGCCCAGGGCCACCTCATCCGGGGTGACACACCCGCCTTCCTGGCCCGGTAAGGTCGCGACGTGGCGGGGGCTCTCCAGATCTGGGACCTCGACGATCCCACCGAGCCCCGTTCCCCGGGGTTGAGGGAGCTCTCGCCCCCACAGGTCCGCAGGATGCTCGAGGACCCCGTCGGCTCACCACTCGCCAATGAGGCCAGTACCGGCAAGTCCTCCCTGGGCGGTGTCCAACCCAAGATCGTCCTGGTGAGGACCCCCACCGGGTGGGCCCAGGCAGTCGGCGGTCAGCCCACCACGCACATCCTCAAGCCGCAGCTGGGGGGAACGCTGGGCACCGTCATCTTCGACGAGGAGTTCGGCTCGCGACTCTCCCGACGGATGGGGCTGGCGGCATTCGGGACGACGGTCGCGGACTTCGACGGTCTGGCGGCACTGGTGGTGGAACGCTACGACCGCAGTGACGGCACCCGTGTGCACCAGGAGGACCTCAGCCAGGCCCTCGGCGCGGAGCACAACGAGAAGTACCAGGAGATGGGTGGGGTGGTGAGCCTCCGCAGGGTTGCCGAGGTCCTCAGCCAGTACGCAAGTGCTCGGGACTTGCACCACTTGGCGCGGATGGTGGTCCTGTCGGTGGCCGTGGGGAACCTCGACATGCACACCAAGAACATCGCTCTCCTGCACCCCTCCACCGGGGAGACGCTCCTGGCACCCGCCTACGACGTGGTTCCACAGGCCCACGGGCCCAACCACGGCAGACTCGCGCTCGCTGTCAACGGGACGTACCGCCATCAGGAGATCACCCGCGCGGACCTCGTCGCCGAGTTCACCTCCTGGGGGCTCCGACATGCCGAGCAGCGGACATCTGACGCCCTGGACGAGATCGCGGCGATCCTGGACGAGGAGACACCGCTCGCCGGGTCCTTCCACGGACTGCTCGATGAGATCACCTCCTTTGTCGACAATCTCCGCAGCGGACTCCCCGTCGGCGGAGCCCCGCGGTAGTCACCGATCGGCTGGGAGCGACGTCCCGCGTCCCCCGGTCCCCGGACATTCCACGGACTCGTTCCGGGCGGAGGACCACCGACGCCACGAAGTGCGGGTGTCGGCCACCGCCGATCCGGCGTAGGCTCGACGTGACGTGACCACCGACACACCTGAGGAGGTGATGATCCGATGGGTGACAAGTCCCCGAAGAAGTCCGGCTCGAAGACCCCCGCCGGGAAGACCCTCAAGGAGAAGCGGGCGGCCAAGAAGGCCAAGCACGACGCCAAGGCCCACGAGGCCTGACCTCTCCAGCACCGACCACAGCGCCCCGGGCCACCACGTCGTGGCACGGGGCGTCGTGCTGCGCTCCGGATCCGAATCCCGATACCGGGTCTCCGCGGCCCGGGGGCAGCCGTACCTTGGGGGTGTGAGCGATCCACAGAGCACACCCCCGGCGCACCCGGACGACGGCGCCGGCGCTCCCCCGCCGCCCACCGCGGCCGACGGCTGGGGGCCCGACATCCTCCCCGGTTTCGAGCGCCTCACGCTGGAGCTCGCACCGGACGAGGAGGGTGACGTCGTCGCCACGCTCGTGCGCCCTGCGCGGAGAGCGGGATCGGGTGCGGATGCGGGGGCCGGAGGGCGCACCGACGAGGGCAGCGCCGGGAACCCCGGCGAGGGCGAGGCCAAGAGCATCCGCGAGGACGCAGCAGGGAGCATCCACGAGGACGGCGCCCCCGATGTCGGCGTGGACGTGCTGTACGTGCACGGCTGGAACGACTACTTCTTCCAGGCCCACGTGGCCGACTTCTGGGAGCGCCGAGGCGCGCGCTTCTTCGCCCTGGACCTGCGCAAGTACGGCCGCAGCATCCGCGAGCACCAGACCCCGGGGTTCATCCGGGACCTTGCCACCTATGACGAGGAGATCGGGGCCGCCCTCGTCGCCATGGGTCACCCGGCCCCCGCCGCCACCGACGCCACCGGTGGCGGCACCGCACTGGTCGGTGCGGAGGGCAGCGCGCCGACAGCGCTCAGTTCCCTGACGGGTCCGCTCCCGGCGGGAGGCCTCGCGGCGGCCGCCGTGCGCGCACTGTTCTCCGACCCGCTCTCCCGCAGATCCACGGCAGCGGAGTCCCGACCCCTGAGGGAGGGTCCCGCGTCGGCGGAAGATCCTTCCGGGAGCGTCGCTCCCCCAGCAGTAGACCCGGCGCCGAACCTCCTGACCTCCCCCACGGGTCCCGAGGGGTCCGCGGAACTCCCGCCGTCACCGGCAGCCACCGCGCCCCCCGCTGACGAGGGCCGGATCGGTGCCGGGTCCCCGCCCACTCCCCCGTCGTCGGCTCACGTCGCCGGGTCCGAGCCACGCCATGTCGCCCATCCGGGGGAAACCCTCGAGGACGCCGCGCACATGGAACCCGATCCCGAGCGCCGCAAGCTGTTGCTGGTGGGGCACTCGACCGGGGGCCTCATCCTCAGCCTGTGGGTCTCGCGCCATCCCGGGTGGGCTGACGGATTGGTGTTGAACTCCCCGTGGTTGGAGTTCCAGACCCGCAACATCGGGCGTCGCCTGCTGGAGCCGGGGGTGCGGGTGCATGCTGCGCTGGCCCCACAGAACCGCATGGTCAACGTGGACCTCGGTGTCTACACGCGCTCGATCTCCTCCCGCTTCGACGGGGAGTGGGACTACGACCCGACCCTGCGCTCCGACGCGGGGTGGCACGCGACGCCGGCGTGGCTCTCCGCGATCCTGCAGGGCCAGGAGACCGTCGCCAAGGGTCTGGGGATCACCGTTCCCGTCCTGGTGCTGCTCAGCGCCTCGTCGAGCCTGCCCCTGGTGTGGAGCGAGGCAGCCATGCGCACCGACACCGTCCTGGACGTCGTCGGGGTGGCCCGCAGGTCCCCCGACCTGGGCAGCCATGTCACCATCGTGCGGGTCGAGGGCGCGCTGCACGACGTCACCCTCTCCGCGGCCCCCGTCCGCGAAGTCGTCTGGACCGAGACCGAGCGCTGGTTCGCCGCCTACATGGGTCCGCGTCCCGCCGCCCGTTCGCCGCGCCACTGAACCTGCGCCCCCCCTTCCGGGGCGGGGTACCGGGCGCTGGGGTCCGGGCACCGGCGGGAATGGATCACCGCTCGACGCGTTGTGGTCCATGGATGCATCCCCATCAACCCCGGGAGGGCCCATGCGGCAACCAGCACTGTCAGTCGGCGACCAGATCGGGCTCCTGGAGTCCTCGGGGGCGTTCGGAGTCTCCCTCGACGCGGGCGCCGTGCGCGCGGCGGCCCACCGCCTCCTCCAGGAGGTGCCCGACGAGGTCGCACTGGTGGGCCTGCACCCGCGGTGGTTCCGGGCCTCTGACCTGGCCCCCCTGATGAGGCGTGAGGGGAAGGCCGGGTTCGTCGTCACGGACATGACGGACGTCGACGAGTTCCTCCCCGTGGGCGTGAGGCTCCCGGACTCGCCGCTCTACTTGGTGCGCGGTGTCAGCCGTGGCGACGACCTGCGCAATGCCTCCCCGCAGGAGGCACTGCGTGAGTTCGACGCCACCGGACGACGTGGGTTGACCCTGCAGGAGGGCCTCAGCTGGGCGCTCACCGATCCCGGGGTGATCGAGACGAACGCCTGCTTCATGACGATCGCCTCCCGGAAGCAGAAGGGATCCTCACGCGCGGGCGAGCCGGTGTTCGACACCCGCACCCCCGCACTGTGGATCAGCGGAGGGACGGGCCGCGACGGTGCCGAGCACCGCAACGCCCCGAAGCTCGGCTGGTGCTGGTGGCGCAACCGCCACACCTGGCTGGGGATCGCCTCGGCCGAGGGGGACGTCGACCGAGCGGCGTGAGGCGCTGTCCGTGTCGGTGAGCCGCAGTGTGCACGCGGCCGTCAGACATCGGGTTGCGGTCCGGTGACTTCTGCCGCGATGCCGTCAGGAGGTGCGACGGACCGTCGCATACTTGAGCCTGCAGAGTCCTCTCCCCGCTGACGCGGCAGCCACGCCCCGGGGAGCGCAGAACCCCTCTTCGGAGACGGTCGCTCCGTCTTCGACCGCGACACCCCGTGCTGGACCCCTGACACCGGGCGCGAACTCCACTCCGCCATGCGCAACACGCTGCTCCCGCTGGCCCTCCCCGACACCTTCCGACCGGGCATCTCCGACGCCTCGCGCATGAAGGTCGGGGACCTGGTCCTGGTCCGTGTCGGTGACGACGCCCAGCTCGCCACGATCAGCAGACCGCTGGAACTCGCCGATGACCGCCAGCGGCTGCGTCGCGCGGTCGGGTGAAGCCCGGAGCCCGTGTCCTTCTCCGGGCTCCCCGGCGACCGCCGAGCGCGAGCCGGTCCCGCGACAGGTCCCGGCACCGGTCGAGCTGCTGCTCTCCCCCGCCACGACGGCCCTCGCCGACCGCACCACCATCGACATGCCCTGGCTGGACGGTTTCATCGACCTGCTCGACCGCCGCCGTCAGGTGATCCTCCACGGTCCCCCCCCGGGACCGGGAAGACCTATCTGGCCCGCGCCGTCGCCCGTCATCTCGCACCCGGCAGCACGACGATCGTCCAGTTCCACCCCTCCCACTCCCACAAGGACGTCTTCGAGGGTTTCCGCCCCACACCCCTGGAGGACCGGGCTCTCGAGTCCGGCGTTGAGGGTGTCGGCGTTGCCAAGCAGGTAGGGGACGAAACGGTCGACCGGATCCTCGACGTCGGCAGTGCGTTCGCTGGCGGGCTTGCCAGCAGACTCGAGCGGGCCCGCGCCAAGCGTTCCGCCGCGCAACCTGACGATCTGGAGTGACAGGTCCGAGGCGTGGCGTCCTGTCATCTGGGTGACACGGATCCGAGATCCCCGGGGCGCGTGCGCTTGAGACTCGATCGGGGTTCCATCCCCGCTCGCCGCCGGACTGGACCGCCTGGGCGTGACAGCTGAACGACACCGGTGTGCCAGCGGCAAGGGAGTGGGCGATCTCTCGACTCCCGGACTCTCCGATGTACCCGCCGGGTTGACGACGAGTACCCGGTCAGCGAGCTCGATCTTGCGCAGGCGGAGCGCATCGAGCGCGGCCTTCTGCTGGTGGGTGCTTGTGTGACCGCCCTCGCGATGCCCGGGAACCACTCAGTCGACTTCCCGCCACGCACCGATCCGAACGGTGGTGAGCATGCCGATGTCCAGGTCCTCCAGTTGGGCGCGCGCCTCGGCCAGCGAGGGGTCTCCGTCACCCTGCGAGCTGTTCCAGGTGCTGGAGTCCTCAAGCGGGTCCTCGCCCGGGGGGACGAACAGCGCTGGCGTCTGCCCCTGGGTGAGCTGGAGGGCGAACGCCCACAGCCGCTCAGCACCGGCGCCTGCCAGTTCCCCCGTCCACTCCAGGTCCGCAGCGGCGATCCCTCCGGGCGCGAGGGTGATGAGCGGCTGCTCGTCCTCGCCGGACGTGGTGGACCCGGTCAGGTTCCTCTGCTCTGCCGTCCACAGGAACGTCGACCCCCAGTCCCCGTATCCACCGATGCCGGGGTACCCCTGGACCGTGCAGGTGTGCGAGGAGGTGTTGGTGACCATCAGGTGTGAGTAGCGGTGACCCATGGCCACGTCGAAGCCGCGCAGGAAGAAGGCGACGTCCTCAGCCCTGCAGGACTCGTCACTCTGCTGCGCCGTGGCGTCGAGCCGGAGCAGGGCGCTGCGCTGGTCGGCGTCAAGGCCGGAGGGTTCCGGCACCGGCGAGAGGGTCGCCCGGTCCCACCCGCTGCCGAGTTCCCCCTCCGAGGGCTCCCCGACCGACTGGGGTGCATCGGGGCTCGCCGTCACGGTCGGTGACGCGACCCCTGTCGACCGGGGCTGATCGGATCCCGACCCGACGCCTCCTCTGCCCATCGCCCACCACGCCACCAGGGCCACCAACGCGGCGACCACCGCCACCGTCCACCACAGGGCAGGAGTCCGAGCCGGGGCCGGGGCCTGATCTGACGGGTGTGAGTCCATGTCCCCACGGTGCCCGCTCTCACTCGCGATGTCCAGCCATCTTGGGGCGCACGTTGTGCAGTTCGTGGCTGGCGTCGCCAACTCCCCCGTGCGCGTAGCTCTCCATGCGGGGTACCCCCAACCCGCGCGACTCCGCCCTGGGCTCGATGTCCTCACGGGGGCCGGGGCGGTGTGCGCTCCTGGAGCCCCGCACACCACGGGCCCCCATCAGGCGCATGGCATTGAGGATGACCACCAGGACGGAGGCCTCGTGGACCAGCATGCCCAGCGCCATCGTGACCCCACCGGTGAACACCCCCACCAGCAGGAGAGCGACAGTGGCCAGGGCAACCACGATGTTCTGACGCATGACGCGAACGGTCCGCTTCGCGATCCCCAGGGCCTGGGGCACTCGGAGCAGGTCCTGCGACATCAGCGCAATGTCTGCGGTCTCCACTGCGACTGCGGATCCGGCTGCCCCCATGGCCACGCCGATGTCTGCGGTGGCCAGGGCGGGAGTGTCGTTGACCCCGTCGCCCACCATCGCGATGACGTGTCCGTCGTGTCGCAGTGCTGCGACGGCGTCCTGCTTGTCCTCGGGCAGCAGCCCGGCCCGGACCTCGGTGATGCCCGTCGCCGCTGCGACCGCCTCGGCCACGGGCCGGGCGTCCCCGGTGAGCATGACGATGCGTGTGACACCCGTCCGGCGCAGCTCCTCCACCATCTGGGGGGCCTCGGTGCGTACCCTGTCTGCCACGCCCAGCACGCCGATGACCTGCTGGTCCACGGCCACGACCATCGGCGTGCGCCCACGCGCGGCCAGGTCCTCCCAGGCCCGTGCCGCCCGACCGCCCGGGTCCTCCACGCCCTGGCGTGGCAGCAGGGAGAGGCTGGCGACCAGGACACGTCGGCCCCCGACCCTGGCGATGATGCCCGCCCCCGGCACGGGGGTGACCTGGTCGGGCAGCCCACCGGGTCCCACACCGCGAGCGCGGGCAGCCTCCAGCACCGCGGGAGCCAGTGGGTGTTCCGACCCGATCTCCGCGGCGGCGGCCAGTCCCAGCACCTCGCCCTCGTCCCGTGCGGGGTCCAGGACCACGACGTCCTCCAGGTGCGGGTGCCCCTGGGTGAGGGTCCCCGTCTTGTCCAGGGCGACGGCGCTGATCCGGGCCGTGGTCTCCAGGTACTCCCCGCCCTTGATGAGGATGCCGGTGCGCGCCGCACGCCCGATCCCGGCCACGACCGCCACGGGGATGGAGATGACCAGGGCCCCAGGGCAGCTGATCACCAACAGTGTGAGGGCCCGGGCGATGTCCCCCGTTGCCAGGCCCACTGCCGATGCCAGGACGATGACTGCGGGCGTGTACCAGCGCGAGAAGCGCTCCATGAACGTCTGGGTGGGAGCCTGAGCGTCCTGGGCGTCCTCGACCCGGTGGATGATGCGTGCCAGGGTCGTGTCGGAGCCGATGCCAGTGGCTCGCACCTCCAGGACGCCGCCCCGACAGATCGTCCCGGCGAAGACGCGTCCGCCGACGGACTTCTCCACCGGGATCGACTCCCCGGTGATGGAGGACTCGTCAATCGCTCCTGTGCCTGAGATGACCCGGCCGTCCACCGGGATCCTCGCACCGTTCCTGACCAGGACTGTCTCACCGTGGTGCACCTGGGAGGCGGGCACCTGGTGGGGGGAGCCCTGGCGGATGACGGTGGCGGTCTGGGGTGCCAGGGCGACCAGCTGCGTCAGGGCCGAGCGTGTGCGGCCCAGGGTCGCGTCCTCCAGGGCGTGCCCGAGTGCGAAGAGGAAGGTCACCGCCGCCGCCTCCCAGAAGCTGCCGATGGCCAGGGCACCGAGCGCGGCGATCGCCACCAGCAGGTCGATGCCGATCACGTGCGCGCGAAGAGCACGCAGCGCGCGGACCAGGACGGGGAGACCCGCCACCGCGGCGGCTGCGACCATGACCAGGTCGGGCAGGGTGAAAGCCTCGGGAGCTCGGACATCTGCGGCGCTTGGCAGCCACCACCGGGGGCCCAGCACCACCGCCCCCACTCCCCCGCCCGCGTGGCGCAGGAGCAGGGCGGTCAGGATGAGCGTTGCGGAGATCGCGGGGATGAACCAGCGGTTCCTGAGGATCTGGCGGACTTGTTCCACAGCTGCCGAAGCCTTTCCGGTCTGGGCACGGCTGAGTGGGGGGCGGCGGGCGGGGTCAGAGGTCGGACGGAGCGCTCGGGTAGCCGGCGTGGGCCAGGGCGTCGACCAGGTCCTGGGTCGACACCCGGGCGGGGTCGTGGTCCACCTCGACCCGGGAGGAGGCGAAGTGGACCGACACACCCTGGACGCCTGGCAGTCGACGGAGCTGCTTCTCGATCTTGGCCACGCAGGAGGGGCAGGAGAATCCCTGGGCCCGCAGGACGGTGTGGGTGGGGGTGGTGGTGTGGAGCGTGCTCATGGTGCAGGTGCCTTTCGTGGGCTTTCGTGTCTGACACCCCGAAGGTAGGTGCACCCGTCGGCCATTTCCTTGACCCAGGTCAAGTTCCCCGGGGGCTTCGCCCCGGGCGGACGAGGGCGACCCGCACCCCCTCCCCTACCAGGGCGACACCGAGGCACCGTGGTCGGTGTCCGCGCCTGGGTCCAGAGGGCATCCGGACGTGAGGACCGTGCACGGGCCCGCCCACCTCCGATAGGCTCCCACCATGTCCCCCGGCGAACTCTGCGTGGCGCGCGTCCCGATCTTCCAGGGGCTCAGCCGCCAGGACCAACTGCAGGTGGCGGGATTCATCCGCCCCCTCCAGGTGCGCACGGGCCAGACCGTCGTCTTCCCCGGCCAGCCGGTCTCACGTGTCCTCATCATCCACAGCGGGCGCCTCAAGGTCAGTCGCACGACCGCTGAGGGGCAGGAGCAGGTCCTGCGCACCCTCTCCGAAGGAGATGTCGTGGGCGAACGCGCGTTCCTGACCGGGGAGCTCTCCGACAACACCGTCGTCGCCCTGGAGGACTCCCGCATGTGCGTCCTGGACCATGGGGACCTGTCCGCCCTGCTGCGTGAACACCCTGACATCAGCCAGCGGATGCTGCGCACCCTCTCCGATCGCCTCGCCTCCGCGGAGCGCCTGCTCACGGCCGTGACCTCCAGCGACGTGGGTGCGCGGGTGGCCGCCTACCTCCTGGACCTCCCCGCAACCCTCCACGACGGAGTGCCCGGGGTGCACCTGCCCATGGCCAAGCATGAGGTCGCAGCCCATCTGGGAACCACACCGGAGACCCTGAGCCGGCGCCTGTCCGCCCTCGTCGCCTCCGGCGCCATCACCCTGCAGGGCCGCCGCGACATCTCGATCGTGGACCTCCCGGCACTGGAGCGGGCGGCCACCCCCCTGCGGGCGACCAGTGGCATCTGAGGGCGGCCCCCCGCCTGCCCCGGAGCATGCCGGCGCCCGCGAGGTCTTCCGCGTCTTCCTCCGCCTCGGTGTGACGTCCTTCGGTGGGCCCATCGCCCACATCGGCTACTTCCGTGAGGAGTTCGTGGCACGCAGGCGGTGGATCAGTGACACCCAGTACGCCGAGCTGGTGGCGCTGTGCCAGTTCCTGCCCGGCCCTGCCTCCAGCCAGGTCGGCTTTGCCTTGGGCCTCCGACGTGCGGGTGCGATGGGGGCACTGGCCGCCTGGGTGGCCTTCACCATGCCTTCGGCCCTGGTGCTGGTGCTGGCGGGACTCGGGTTGGTCTCCCTGGGGGGCGTGGTGGGCGACGGGGTCCTCATGGGTCTCAAGGCGGTGGCAGTCGCGGTGGTCGCGCACGCAGTGTGGGGGATGGCGCGCACGCTCACACCGGACGTCCCGCGGATGCTCATCGCGGTCACCGCCGCAGGCCTGGCCCTGGCGCTCCCGGGCGTCCTGGGGCAACTGGGCGCCCTCGCCGTGGGCCTGGGTGCGGGACTCCTGTGGCGTGGGGAGGAGGACGGGCGCGAGGCCGCACACGTCGAGGCGGGTGTCTCGCGTCGCACCGGACTGGCTGCCCTCTGCGTGTACGTGGTGCTGCTCCTGGCGCTGCCGGTCCTCACCGCCCACACCCAGGACAAGTGGGTCTCCCTGGCCGACGCGTTCTACCGGGCGGGAGCACTGGTCTTCGGCGGGGGGCACGTCGTCCTCCCGCTCCTCCAGGGCGAACCAGTGATCGCAGCGTCGATCAGCCAGGAGCAGTTCCTGGCCGGATACAGCGCAGCGCAGGCGATACCGGGGCCCCTCTTCACCCTGGCCGCCCCGCTGGGTTTCGCCATGGAGCCCGCAGGGGCAGCACCTGCGGCTGCCGCACTGGCACTGGTCGCGATCTTCCTGCCCGGCCTCCTCCTGGTCGTGGCGGCGCTCCCCTACTGGGAGTTGGTCAGGACACACCCCGTCGCCCGCTCTGCCATGGCGGGAGCCAACGCGGCTGTGGTCGGCATCCTCCTCGCCGCCTGGTGGACCCCGATCATCACCACGGGGATCACCGGGCTCCCCTCACTGGTCATCGCCCTGGGATGTGTGCTGCTGCTCGTGGTGTGGAAGCGGCCGGCCTGGATCGCTGTCCTGGTCGGCGCACTGGCGGGAGCCGTGGTCGGCGTGAGTGGCATGGGCCTCACCTGGGGCCAGGTGCACTGACCAGGACCGGTTGGCTCGACCGCGCAGCGCGGACAGGGATTCCAACAATCATCTGTGGGAACTGGGCGTCGGGGTGACGCACAATGAACCATGGATGTCAGCGCGTTCGCACGCTGGGCGATCAGCCCTGGGACCAGTCTCAGCACTCACTTCAGGCCCGGCGAGGATCGGTGCGGGATCTATGTCCTCGAGTTCGCCGACGGGCAACGCTACGTGGGCCAGAGCCACGACGTGGTGCGCCGTTTCGCTGACCATGCACGCACGTATCCAGACATAGTCGGCGCGCAGTTCTGCGCCGTCCAGTCCAGCGACCTCGATGCCGCGGAGCGACAGCTGATACAGAACCAGCGCGATCTGGGGTACCACCTGCGCAACATCGTCCTTGTCTCACAGTCGTGGAGCGACTCCGTCCTCGATGCCGTCGTCGATCGCACAATCCAGATCTCCTGGACCGCGGGAGCACCCCAGACCCATCCTGATGATCTGCGAATGCTCACTGCTCGACGCCGCCGGGCGACCCGGAAGAAGTACGCAGCACTCCAGGAGCACCGCGGGTTCGCCGATGTCTTCACCGACATCTGCACCTACGTCGACCGAGTCATTGCGTGGCCCTCCGCCACGGACGGACGTTTCTGGACGCTCACCGCATTGCCGAGCACCGGGCGCTCCCGGCAGTCCCAGCGTCTGGCATGTCTCAGTTGCGGCCGCGTTGAGACCTTCGTCGTCCTGGAAGACCGGGAGTCCGGGCAGCTGTGGTGGTTCCTCAACATGGAGCATGGAGTGGTGTCCCGCAGTTCACTGCCCCACGACCTACAAGATGCGCTGACCTTCTCTGACAACTACCGGACTGTCGGAACGGTCGACCAGGTCTTCGGCGGTGTGGCAGGTTCTCTGGCTTCCTGGCTGGACGAGACCACGCACCTGGAAACTGCCTCGCGCCAGCTCGCCCTCAACCTCATGCGCAAGGGCCCCTCCCTCTTCGCTCGCTTCCACTGCGATGACTTCGTGGATGACGTCCTGCTGGCTCTCGAAGAAGACCGACAGGTGGCCAGCATCCCCGCAGGTGGGAGTAGGCCCCTTGGACTCACAGGACTCACAGGACTCCGCCCTGAGACACCCTCGACGTCACGTGTCCACCATCAGGGCGCAGCCTCGAAGGTGTTGTGGGCGATCCACGTGGGCAAGCGCGTCTTCGCCCCGATGCATGTGTGTCGATCCGAGCCCGTAGCGCTCAGCGAGGGCAGCAGAACAATGGTCCAGGGTGAGACCCATGGGCGCGGCGCCATCTCCCGCAGGGAGGGACGACGCAGGAGAGTTCCTTGGGGGTCAATCTCCGGGGTCACACTGGGCAGGGCTCAACCGGTTCTCGACATGTCCGCCCTGACAGCCAGCGCGACCTCTCCGGGCAGCGCGAACGCGCGTTCCAGGAAGGGACGGAGCTGGGAGATCGCTGCGCGGTGCTGGTCCTCGCTGAGATCGTCGAGGACAGGGGGCGCCTCCTGGTCCCAGCCGATCGCATCAGCCACGATGGTCAGGTCCCACCGGTCCCACCGCAGTCGCCCCTCGGCGCGGAGCTGGTCGCGGTACTGGCTCTCGAGGCCGACCGGGTGGTGCGCGCCCGCATGGCCCGGCGCCAGGGCAGCGCGGACATCCTCGACCGCGAGGATGTAGCCCCGGATGCAGGCCACCACCCGGTCGAAGCGGACCGGGACACCGATGAACATGCCCGGTCGCCTGACGAACGCCGCCGCCAGGTCCGACGCCGACATCGTGGAGACCACGTGATCGTCGCTCATGTGCTTTCCCCTCTCAACTCCCGTCGTCTGCGGGAAACCGCTCACCGTCGACCTCAGTCCCGCAGGATCTTCTCCATGGCGCGTCCGCGGGCGAGCTCGTCGATGAGCTTGTCCAGGCGGCGGATCTCCCGCATCGTCGGGTCCTCGACGTCCTCCACCCGCACCCCGCACACGACGCCCGTGACCCGGTCGCGAGCGGGGTTGGGCGACGGCGCGCGGGCGAAGAAGGTCTCCAGGTCGGTGCCCGCCGAGAGCTCCTCGGCGAGCGCGTCGGGGGTGTAGCCGGTCAGCCATTCGATGATGCGGTCGACCTCCGCGCGTGTGCGCCCCTTCTTCTCCGCCTTCTCGACGTAGAGCGGGTACACGCGCGCCATTGTGATGGTGAAGATCCGTGGTTTCGCCATGGGTCCATTCTCTCCGAGGGGCCCCTCGGCCGCGCGGGAGGGCGGGTGCGTGCGGATCAGGCGGACGAGGGCGGCCACGGCCGGGTTCCGCTGAAGTCGTCGGTATCCACCGACCAGCCTCCGGCGGACGGCCGCCGACGGACGAGCGACCACCCTCCGACCGCCCCCTTCAAATGCTACGCAAAGCGTGCTACTTTTCCCCACGTGCAGGAACAGGAACAGATCCCGGCGGCGTCCGACGAGGACCCCGTCCAGTGGGCCCGCCTGGTGCTGATGCTCGGGCGCATCGAGAGACTCTCCAAACGACTCGGCGGCATTCCGGTCAGCGCCGCACGCTGGAGGGCACTCCAGGTCGTCGAGACCTTCGGGCCCCTCACGGTCGGTGAGTTCACGCGACTGGACGGACATGCCCCGTCCTCGTCGACGCGACAGCTGCGCGACCTCGAACGCGACCACCTCATCGAACGCACCGACTCCCCCGAGGACCGCCGCGTGTCCCACCTGAGCATCACCCCCGAGGGGTCACGGACCATCCGCGCCTTCGAGCAGGCCGTCGGCCAACAGGTCGCAGCCGTCGTCGACCGGCTCCCCCGCTCCGACCGAGACGCCATCCTCGCCGCGGCCCCGGCCCTGCACGACCTGCAACAGATGCTGCGGGCCACCCACGGATTCATCACCGAGGACACCCATGACCACGACCAGCACGCCCCAGCAGACGACACCCGGGAGCGCGACGCCTGACGGCCCCACCCGGTCGACCACGACCCAGCACACGACACCGGCCACGCCCCGGGACACCGAGAGCACAGCCCACCCCGAGAAGATCTCCCCCGCCGTGTGGGCCATCGCCTTCGCCTGCGCCATCTCCTACATGGGCATCGGCCTCATCGACCCGATCCTGCCCACCATCTCCCAGGACCTCAACGCCTCGCCGGGCCAGACGGAACTCCTCTTCTCCACCTACCTGGCGGTCACGGCGCTCGTGATGTTCCTCAGCTCCTGGGTGTCCTCACGCATCGGGCGGCGCACCACGCTGCTGCTGGGCCTCGGACTCATCGTCGTCTTCGCACTGGCCTGCGCCTCCTCCCCCAGCGTCTCCTGGGTGATCGGCTTCCGCGGCGGCTGGGGGGTGGGCAATGCGCTCTTCGTCTCCACCGCCCTGGCCGCGATCATCGGCTCCACCTCCGACTCACGCCGCGCCGTCATGCTCTACGAGGCCGCGATGGGCGCCGGCATGGCGCTGGGCCCGATGGCCAGCGGCCTGCTCGGCGGGATCTCCTGGAGGGGTCCGTTCCTGGGGACCGCGGCCCTCATGGCGATCGCCCTGGTCTCGATCGCCGTGTTCCTGCCCACCCACGAGCCGCGCGGGCCCCGCACGGACCTCGCCGCACCCTTCCGGGCACTCGGCCACCATGAGTTCCGCCTCCTGCTGACCGCCACGCTCTTCTACAACTTCGCGTACTTCATCATGCTGGCCTACGCGCCCTTCCCCGTGGAGAACGCCGCCACCCTGAACGGACGCACCTTCACGCCGATGGACCTGGGCCTGGTCTTCTTCGGCTGGGGTGGGCTGCTGGCCCTGTGCTCGATCCTCATCGCACCTCGCCTGACACGCACCCTGGGCCTGCGCCAGACGATCATGGCGACACTGGTGGCCATCACCCTGACCCTCGCGGTCCTCACGCTCTTCCCCGCGAGCCTCCCGATCCAAGTGACGGCCACGATCATCGGCGGTGGCCTGGTCGGCATCACGAACACCGCGATGACCGAGGCCGCGATGGAGGCCACCGACCTGCCGCGTTCCATCGCCTCCTCCGCGTACTCCGGGGTCCGCTTCGTCGGAGGTGCGATGGGGCCGACACTGTCCGGCCCGATCAGTGACGCCTTCGGGGCGCAGGCACCGTACGTGGCGGCTGCCCTCGCGGTGCTGGTCACCATCGGCCTCATGACTGCCGACCACCTGCGGGTGAGTCGTCCGCGCGAGGCCGCCTTCGCCGAGGCCGACATCGTCGCCCGGGCGGACTGACCCGACGAGGGCGGACGGACGCGACGAGGGCGGACAGGTCAGGGGCCTCTCCTCGCAGGGGCACTTCCCTGACCTGATAGTGGTCACCCGTGGGATCGGTGGTTGACTGGGTCGTCCCCTGACCCAAGAATGCAGGCAGGACCGTTGTCGAGGTCCTGTGCAGGGGGCAGACTCCCCAGGTCGGTGAGGAACGAAGTCATGGCAGTCACGAATCGCGGCGTGGGCCGCAGCATTCTCCTGGTCATCTCCTACACCGTCTTCGGCGCCCTCATGGCCGTCTCGGTCACCTTCTGCGTCGCGGTGTTCTCCTCCATCGACTTCAGCACCGGGGGCTCCCCGATGGGCAACGGTGAGCTCATCGAGTTGCTCAGGGCGCGTGCAGTCAGCGGCGCCCTGGTGGGTCTCGCGGTGGGGGTCGTCCGGGCCCTGCTCCCCGGTGAGCGCGGGACGGGACTCCACCTGGTCTCCGCCGTCCTCATCCCGGTCGCGTCCATGATCGCCTCGGTGGTGTGGGCCGCTGCGGTCTCCGTCGTCCTGGTGATCGTCAGGGGATTCGTCCCCGACGTCCTCGACCACCAGCGCACCATCATCATGGGCGGGGTGTGGGCCATTCCCGCCCTCGTCCTCCTCACCGTGCTGTTCGGCAAGCCCACTCCGCCGGGACGGGCGTCGGGGGGCTACGTCGGCTCGGGCTACACCGGAGGCTCCTCCCTGTACGGGTCCGGCGCGTCCGCGGGCCCCGTGGGGGCGGGGTTCGGGTACGGCGGTGCGACGACGTACCGCACGAGCAGGGACCTCTTCGGGGGCGGGACCACGTCCTACGGGTCGGACGGGAGCACCTACCGCACGACCAGCGATCTCTTCGGCGGTGGCACGACGACCCACGGGTCCGACGGCACCACCTACCACACCACCAGCGACCTCTTCGGTGGCGGGACCACCACCCATGGGTCCGACGGCACCACCTACCACACCACCAAGGACCTCTTCGGCGACGGGTACACGACCCGGGGTGACGACGGCTCGGTGATGCGCACCTCGAAGGACCTGTTCGGGGACGGCACCACCACCCGCAGGGACCAGTAGCGCAGGTGGGGCCACGGGCCCCGGGTGCCCCGGGGACGTCGACACGGGAACGCCTCGGGCACGCCGTCAGTTCTCGGAGTCAGTGGCTCACACGTCGTGGCGCAGGGCAGCCGTGAAGTCGTCCTCGCCGTCACCGGTGCGCTGGACGGTGGTGAGCGCGTCGAGGAACGCCGTGGCCGCGGGCAGGGCCCCGTCGGCCACACCCAGCATGAGGCGGATGTCCTTGGCCAGGAGGTTCGCGGAGAAGGCCGTGTCGGAGAAGTCGGCTCCCAGGAGCAGGGCGCGCTTGGCGTTGACCTGCTTCTCGAGCATGGAGCCCTGGAGTGCGTCGATGACCTGCTCGGTGGTCAGTCCCCCACCGTGCCCGATGCGCAGGGCCTCGCGGATGCCCTCCGTGGCGGTGGCGATGCCGACATTGGCGATGAGTTTGGCGACCTCGGCACCAGCAGGGGTCGGGTACTGCCGGATCCACCCTCCGGCCTGCTCGCTGGACCATGACCGCGCGATGTCGCACGCCTCCGCCCTCGTCGGTGCGTCCGGGGAGCCGACCGCGGTGCCCAGCGTGCGGGCGCGGGCCGGGGCGATCGTGCCGATGACGGGGGTGGCGGCGAAGCGGATCCCGCGGGCAGCGGCCCACTCGGCGTAGGAGGTGGCGTCGTCGGGCGAGACCGTGCTGACGTCCATCCACAGTGTCCCTGCGGCGATCGGCAGGTCGGCGTCGAGGACGACCTCCTGGACTGCGGTGGGTCCGAAGAAGGCGGTGACGACCACGTCGACGTCGGCCACTGCTGCGGCAGGGGTCGGGGCCAGGGTCGCCCCCTTGTCCACGAGGGGCTGGGCCTTGCTCGCGGTCCTGTTCCACACCGTGACGTCATGACCGTCCTCGACCAGGTGGGTGGCCAGTTCCCGTCCCATGCGACCCAGTCCGAGGAATGCGATGCGTGCACCCATGTCCGTCTCCCATCCGTACAGTCCGGCGGCCGGGGACTCCGGCGGCCACGTCCATTGTGCCGCGTGGTCGGCGTGCTGGCCGGGTGGTATCGGTGGCCTGTCCGGGAAGCAAGGGGAGGTTGCGTCCGCGCATCTCCGTTGGCGACGGCCGCCCCGGGGGTCAGTTGATGATCTGGTGGGTGTCGTCCTCATGGCTCACGGTGATGTGATCCCTCCACGTCTGCAGGGCCTGGGGCGTGAGCCTCGGCCAGTCGATCGCACTCACGTCTCGATCACCACGGCGCGACACATAGGGTGGGGAACACCTGCTCGCACTTATTAGTGGAGGGAGACCGCGATGTCCGGAAGGAAGCCGTCTGTCCTCTTCGTCTGCGTCCACAATGCCGGGCGCTCCCAGATGGCCGCGGGCTACCTCCGACACCTCGCCGCAGGACGCGTCGAGGTCCGCTCCGCGGGCAGCATCCCCGCCGACCGGATCAATCCCCTCGCCGTCGAGGTCATGCTGGAGGAGGGCATTGACATCACGGCGGAGGAGCCGAAGGTGCTCACCGCCGAGGCCGTGGAGTCCTCCGACGTGGTGGTGACCATGGGGTGCGGGGACACGTGCCCGTTCTTCCCCGGCACCCGCTACGAGGACTGGGACCTCGACGATCCCGCCGGTCAGGACATCGCGACTGTCCGCAGGATCCGTGACGAGATCAGGACCCGGGTCCAGGCGCTGATCTCAGACCTGGAGACCCGGTGACGGCGGCGGTCCCTCAGTCGTCCCCAAACGGTTGCCGCCGAGAGTCCCGGCTGCCCTCGACGCGGACCATCGGGTACCCGGCCATGTCCGCCGGCGGGGTCGTCGTCCCGTGCCAGCCGACCAGCACTCGTCCGAAGGAGTCGACGTAGTACGTCCCGCCCTCGTGCACGCGTGCCAGGGCGCCGCACCAGGCACGCCGAGCAGCGCACACTTCTCCACGAGGACCCGAGGCATCGCGGGGTGGTTCCATGCCCGGAGACCGCTCACAAAAAGTGAGTACTCGCGAAAGGAGACATCCCCCTCGAGCTCCCCTGCACGTGCGATCCGCCTGCCCAGACGGATGCGCGGGTGGGCGCACGGGCCAGACCTTCAGGCTGAGGCCAAGGCGGAGTCCCTTAGGGTGGTGGCAATTCCTGCAGGCCAGCGAGCATCCTTGGGGTGTTGGTGGGCCATCGTGGGTGTCCAGAGTTTCGACCAAGAATCCTAGGAGTGTTCCCACGATGGCCCGCAACCAGTCTGCCCTGTCCACCTTGATCAGTGAAGTCCTGTCCGACCCGAGCCTTGCAGGAGACGCCGTGTTCCGTCGACTGTTGGAGGCGGGCCTCCAAGACCTCATCGATGCTGAGGCCACCACCAAGATCGGGGCGGGGCGCTATGAGCGCAGCGAGTCCCGCCTCACCCGACGCAACGGAAGTCGCGACAAGACGGTGTCCACCCCGGCAGGAGACGTGGTGGTGGCCATCCCCAAGCTGCGTGAGGGGTCCTTCTTCCCCAGCCTCCTCAACCCCCGCAAGCGGATCGACAAGGCCCTCTACGCCGTCATCTGCCAAGCGTGGATCAACGGGGTGTCCACCCGCAAGGTCGACGAGCTCGTCAAGGCATTGGGATGCGAGTCGGGCATCTCGAAGTCCCAGGTCTCAAGGATCTGCGCCGACATCGACTCCGTGGTCGAGGAGTTCCTGACCCGTCCCCTGTCCCACACGTGGTACCCGTACCTGTTCCTGGACGCCACCTACGTCGACGTCCGCCACGCCGGCCATGTCGTGTCCAAAGCGGTCGTGGTCGCCACCGGCGTCTCCGCCCAGGGCAGGCGTGAGATCCTGGGCATGAGGATCGGCGACAGTGAGTCCACCTACTTCTGGACGGAGTTCCTACGATCCTTGCGCGAGCGCGGCCTCAAGGTCTCAACCGACACTGACCCACTGGGAGTGCAAGTCGTCACCAGTGACGCCCACCAAGGCATCAAGAACGCCGTCAAAGCCATCCTCACCGGCGCCTCTTGGCAACGCTGCCGCGTCCACTTCGCTCGCAACGTCACCCAGACCCTGGGCTCCACCCGCTCCAAGCCCGTCAACGCCCTCATCGCCACCATCTTCGCCCAGACCACCCCAGAGGCCGTCAAGGACGCCTACCACCAGGTCGTGGCCTCCCTGACCCCGACCTTCCCCCAGATCGCCCAGATGCTCACCGACGCCGAAGTCGACCTCACCGCCTTCGCTGACCAGCCCCGCCCCCACTGGCAGAAGATCTGCACCACACAACCCCATCGAGCGACTCAACCGCGAGATCAAACGCCGCACCGACGTCGTCCAAGTCTTCCCCGACGACGCCTCCGCCACCCGCCTCATCGGAGCCATCCTCCAAGACCAAAACGAGGAATGGCAATACGGGGAACGCCGCTACCTCTCAGAGACCTCCATGCGCGACCTTACTGACCAACTCACCCACCCCAACCACCCCGACCCCACCCACCTCCTCACAGCCTGAAACCAACCCCCACCAGCCCAAACGAAACAACAGACACTTACACCACCAACAGGGACTTGATCGAGGCCAACGCCTCTCGGATCACCTCGGAGCGGGACTTGCCCTCCCGCTTCGCCCGCGCATCAAGAGCAGAGAGTTCTTCCACCGTCAGGCGAAGGGCGACGACCTGTGACGGCCCAGCTCCACGCCCGGGCCGTCCGCGTCCCCGCTTCCTCAACGCTTCGAGGTCGAACCCGGTCTCGGCCCCGTCCACCCAGGCCGCGATCTGTTCCTCGGTGACGGGAACGCCGTTGATCGTCTCTTCCTCAGCCATGCCATCAATGTCATACGAAATCGAGCCCATTGTGGGCGCTTCTGACTCTTCCGTGGGTCATGGTCGGCCGGGGAGGGTGGGGCGGTGGCCGCCGAGGGTGAGCATGGCCAGGGCGATGAGTGCGTCGGGTGAGCGGAACCCGTACGCGACGCGGGTGATGAGTCGGATCTTGGTGTTGACGGACTCGATGCGTCCGTTGGAGAGGCCGTGCTCGATCGCGGCGAGGATCCTCTCGCGGTGTTTGACGATCGAGCGTTGGAGTTTCACGAAGGCGGGGATACGACATCGCCTGGCCCAGGAGATCCACCGCTCCAGTGCGTCGATGGCTTGCTCNGTCCAACAACCCCATCGAGCGACTCAACCGCGAGATCAAACGCCGCACCGACGTCGTCCAAGTCTTCCCCGACGACGCCTCCGCCACCCGCCTCATCGGAGCCATCCTCCAAGACCAAAACGAGGAATGGCAATACGGGGAACGCCGCTACCTCTCAGAGACCTCCATGCGCGACCTTACTGACCAACTCACCCACCCCAACCACCCCGACCCCACCCACCTCCTCACAGCCTGAAACCAACCCCCACCAGCCCAAACGAAACAACAGACACTTACACCACCAACAGGGACTTGATCGTGGATTCTGATGTCAAATAACTCCGAGTTCTTTTCGGATAAGAAGCCCGCCGCAGTCTTCAAGCATGGGATCATCTCACGGTATCCGCTGATCTTCTTCTCGAAGACGGGCTCAATTAGCGAAGAGGGTCGAGGCGTCTACTTTGATGCCTTCGCGGGGCCGGGCCGTTATTCCAATGGTGAAAAGGGTTCTCCTGTCATTGCATTGGATATGGCGACAACGGTTCAGAAATTCGGTCGAGAGATCACTTGTGTCTTCACCGAAAAGAACTCAGCCTACGCCGAGGAGCTCGCCGAGTGTCTTGCAGAGCAGGCTCGACTTAAGCACATCGAAGTGCACAATGATGAGGCGATCGAGCAAGTCGATCATGTGCTTGATCTGGNGCGCGACGATCACCCCATGCTCAGTACACTTCACACGCGGCGCCTCCGCTTCCAGCCACACCGGGACAGGGCCCAGGTCCAGCGCCCTCCACCGCCGCAGCCCCTCACCGAGGTCGTAACGGGCAGCACGTCTGCCGCACCTCCCGCACCGAGGCCTCAGCTTCCCCGACGCACGCACCGACGCGACCACGATGCCCTCGTCCGCGTCATACTCGACCTGCTCGACGACCGTGGTCTTCTCGACTCCCAGCAGCCCTCGCCATAGGGTGGTTTCCTGCACGCCGTTCTCCCTGTTTCGTTACTGACTCTCGACAAGCCAGGAACATAGACGAGAGAACGGCGTGCACCCGTCCAGACCCGCCCAACCACCCACAGATCAGTCACAAGAGCCCCATTGTGGGCGCTCCCGTGGACACCGACCCGGTCCTCCGTGGCGCAGCACCACGACGGGTCCCAACAGCGCGGTGGCCGCCCCTCGTGCACCTGTACGAGGGCGGCCACCGCTGCCGCGTTCCGGGTCTCACTCCCCCGTGAACTCGGGCTCCCGGTGCTGGGCTGCCGCGATGTTCGTCTCACGGAAGTCCGACGAGAGGGCTCCCAGACACAGGTAGTCGGCCTCGACCTGGAAGTAGGTCTGCAGCGTGTAGTCCTCCATGTGGTTCGAGATCGCCTTCGTGTGGGCGACACCGACCGGCGACTTCGCGGCGATCCGCACGGCCAGGTCGTGGGCCGCCTCCATCGCGGTGCCGTCCGGCACCACGTCGAGGACCATCCCGTACTCCTTGGCGGCGGCCGCGCTGATGGGTTCGGCGAGCATGGCGAGCTGCTTCGCGCGCATGGGACCGACGAGCCGCTGCAGGGCCCACAGGCCACCCGTGTCGGGGCTCATCGAGTAGTTGACGAAGAGCTCGTGGAACACGGCCGACTCCTGGGCGATCACCAGGTCGGTGCTGAGCAGCAAGTTGCAGCCCCCGCCCAGGCACTGTCCCTCCGCCACACCGATCACCGGCTGCGGCATGAACATCATGGCGCGGATCAGCTCACCGATCTCGGTCATGACCTGACGCCCGGCGGGCAGCGAGACCGCGAACTTCGACTTGAGGACGGACAGGTCCCCGGGCCCGAAGGAGACGGGTCCGGTGCCGTGCAGGATGACGACGCGGATCTCCCGGTCGACGCGGATCTGGTCGATGGCGGCGGAGAGCTCGTCGATGAGCTGCTCGGAGAACCGGTTGAGGTTCTCGGGCGAGTCGAGGGTGACCGTGGCGATGTGTGACTCGTGGTCCAGGTCGACCGTCACGACGTGGTCGTAGGTCTTCTCATAGGGATACATGTGTGCTTCTTTCATCCGTGACTGGAGTCCGGCCGGAACCCGGCCGGGATGTCGGGGCCTCAGCGCTGGACCAGTTGGGGGTGCGCCCCACTGAGCAGCAGTTGCACCCGGCCCGCGATGGCAGGGTTGTAGGCCGGATGGGTGAGGATGAGGAAGGTGTCGTCCTCGACCCCCCGGATGATCGTGTCGACCGCCTCGGCGACGGGGAGCCCGTAGGGCAGGGAGCCCTCGACCACGGCCCAGCGCTTCTGGTAGTCCTCGGACTGCAGGTAGGGGTGGTCGGAGGGGTCGAACCCGGGTTGGTCGCGGTGTTCGTTGCACCGCGCGAGGTCCGTCTGGACGACCGCCGGGCACACCGCGTGCGCCTTGACGGGTGAGTGGGTGGTCTGGAGCTGGAGGTCGAGCACCTCCGTCATGCCCAGCGCCGCGAACTTGGAGGCGACGTAGGCCGGGGAGTTCTCCACCGTGAGGAGTCCCGCGATCGAGGCGGTGTCGACGATGTCGGAGGGGAAGCCCTGCTCGCTCATGCGCGGCACGAATGCGGCGATCGTGTTGACCAGGCCCTTGACGTTGACACCGAGCAGCCAGTCCCAGTCCTCCAGGGGCTCCTCCCACAGGAGGCCCGCGGAGATGACGCCGGCATTGTTGAAGAGCACGTCGACGCGCCCCAGTTCCCCGAAGACCCGGTCCGCGAAGGCGCGCACGGCCGGGGCGTCCACGACGTCCCCGGGCACCGCGAGCACAGTACTCCCAGCAGCGACCAGTTCCTGACGGATCGCCTCCAGATGCTCCTTGTCGATGTCGTAGAGAGCCAGCGCCGCCCCCGCACCTGCGAAACGCCGTGCCAGTTCGGCCCCGATGCCGTTGGCGGCGCCGGTGACGACGACGACCTTGTCTGAGTAGTCCTTCATGTCCACACATCCCTTCATTGGGTGGCCGGCCGCCTGCGGCGGCCGGGTCGTGCTGCCACCGGGGGCGACCCACATCGGTCGCCCCCGACGGATGCTCAGATCATTCCGCGACGCATCATCATCGAGACGGCCTCGACGAGGGCCTCCGCGGAGGCGCCACCGATGGCCATGACCTTCCCGTCGCGCCAGAAACGCTCGACGCCGGTCTCGCGGATGACGCCGACACCCCCGAAGATCTGGATGGCGTCGCGCCCGACCTCCTCCGCGACCCGGGACCCCTCGACCTTGAGGAGTCGACCACGCGCGAGCTCGAGCTCGCCGGCGTCACGCTGGGCGTAGGTGGAGTAGACGAGGGCTCGCAGGGACTCGATCTGGGTGTACATCTTCATCAGCTTGTGGCGGGTCACCTGGAAGCGGTCGAACTGCGTCTGGCCCATCTGGACCCGCTCCATCGAGTAGGCCTTCGCCATCTCGTAGGCGCCCTCGGCGATGCCCAGGGAGACCGGACCGCAGGAGAGGAACTCGGCAGTCGCGGAGATGAACATGGCCTGCAGAGCCTGGTCCTGGGCGCCGACGAGGTTCTCCTTGGGGATGCGGCAGTTGCTGAAGGACAGGGAGCCGGTCGCCGAGCCGTGCCACCCGAGCTTGTGCTCGGCCTTGCCCACCCCGAAGCCGGGGGTGCCCGCCGGCACCACGAAGGCCGACAGTCCGGTCTTCGCCACCGGGTCCGGGTGCTCGGCGGTGACGGCGACAATCACGTAGTAGTCGGCCACTCCGATATTGGAGACGAGGACCTTGCCGCCGTTGATGACCCACTCGTCCCCGTCCAGGACGGCGCGCGTGGTGTACTCGCCCTGGTCGTCGCCCCCGATCGCCTCGGTCTGTCCGCAGGACAGGACGACCTCGCCGGTGGCCGCGGGCGCCAGCCACTTGGCCTTCTGCTCCGGGGTGCCGAGCATCTGCAGGATGCCGCCGGCCAGGAGGATGTGCGCGCCCATCGCGATCGTGAGGACCGGGCTGACCTTGGCGATCTCCTCCAGGACGAGGGCGTTGGTGGTCTGGTCCATGCCCAGGCCACCGTCCTCCTCGGGCACGGTGATACCGAGGAGGCCCAGCTCGCCGGCGCGTTTGAAGAGCTCGAGGGGGAACCTGTCGTCCCGGTCGATCTCCAGTGCCTGCGGGGCGACCTCTGTCTTCGCGAACTCGCGGGCGATGGCCAGGACGGCCTCACGGTCGTCGTTCATGTACCACATGCTCATGATGCGTCTCCTTGGTTGATGTCGGTGCCGCCCACCACGTCGGGTGGGGCGGGCGGCCGGGGTGGGGTTGGGTGTGGGGGTGGGCCCTCACGAGGCCCGGTAGGTCACGCCGAATCCGGAGTGCGGGTACGTCCAGCGGACGATTCCCCCCGGCGTGCACACCACGCGGCAGGTTCCGCACTCGAGGCATCCGGCGTGGTCGAAGTGCATCTGGCCGCCCTCGTCGCGGGTGAAGAGGGAGGCGGGGCAGGCCGCGATGCACGCGTGGTGCGGGCATCCGGCGCAGACCGTGGGGTCGATCGCGATGTGGGCGTAGTCCTCGTCCACCTCGAAGCTGTCGCGACCCAGCAGGTCGGAGACCTCGAGCCGTCGCTGCGTGTCCTCCACCGGGCTCACAGTCCCCTCACCGCCCTCATCGCGTCTCCTGCCGCGTCCCTCATGCGCACGCGGGAGGACTTGAACGTGTGCCACAGCCGGGGCACGACCCTCTGGGGTGGGGTGTGCGGGCCCGGGTCGGGCACGGTGAACAGTTGTCCGGCCATCTGCAGGGCCAGTGCCGGGTAGTCGGCGTAGATCCTGTCCGCCCCGAGGAAGCGGGGGTATCCCTTGGCCTCGCGCATGATCGCCATCAGTCCGGTGCCCTCCAGCTCCGCCCGGTACGACTCCTCCGTGGGGCCGTTGCCGAGGATCGCGCGGGCGGCGGCCAGACCCGACAGGATCGCGAGGTCCATACCGCGGATGGTGTAGCCGAGGTTGAGGATGAACCCACCCGCCTCACCGGTGACCATGAAGCCGGGGGCGGTGAGGTGTTCGGGGACGCCTGCGAGCCCGTCCTCGCGGACGAGGTGGGCCGCGTACTCCACGACCTCTCCCCCACGCAGCAGCGGGGCGATGGCCGGGTGGGCGCGCAGGTCCTCCAGGAGCCCGCGGGGGGTCCCGTCGATGCGTGCCAAACCCATCGGGTCCACGACGATGCCCAGGGCGACCGAGATGGCGTTCGTGTAGAGGAAACCGCCGCCGTGCAGACCGCGGGTGCAGCCCACCATCAGCTGGGCGACGCCCTCGCCCTCGCCGACCCCGAAGCGGTTCTCGATCGCGCCCTGCGGGAGTTCGATGACCTCCTTGACGCCGGTGGCCACCTGACCGGACACGGGCGGTCGGACGATCCCGACCTCACGCGCCAGCAGGGAGTTGGTGCCGTCGGCAGCCACCACCACGTCGCTGCGCAGTTCCTCGCCGTCGGCGCGGATGCCCACGACCACCCCGCTCTCGCGGACCAGGCCGTCCACGGTGATCCCGGGGACGACCATGGCGCCGGCCTCCTCGGCCAGTCCCGCCATCCACTCGTCGAGGACGGAGCGTGTGACGGTGACGGACTGGGGGCTGTCGTCCGCCCTCGTGGGGGCCTGGGTCGAGACCAGCACCGAGCGGTCGCCATCGATCAGCCCGATGCGCTCCTGGACGACGTGGCGTTCGGCGGGCACGCGCTGGGCCAGGCCCGGCTCCAGTGCGTCGAGCGCTGCGGTGTAGAGGCGTCCCCCGGAGACGTTCTTCGCGCCGGGTGTGACACCGCGGTCGACGAGGATCACGCTGCGGCCGGCCCGTGCCAGTGTGAGGGCGCAGGCAGATCCGGCGGGTCCGGCGCCGACGACGATGACGTCGGTGTGTTCCTCCTCCATCACTTCGCCCCTGCGGAGAGCCGTTCGATGAGGGCGGGGACGATGCCGTAGAGGTCGGCGACGACCTGGTGGTCGGCGTCCGCGATGGCGGGGCTGTCACCGTCGGTGTTCACCTCGACGACCACATTCGCCCCGCGCATCCCGACGGCGTGCTGCACCTGGCCGGACACTCCCAGGCCGAGGTACAGGGCGGGTGAGACGTGGAGGCCGGAGATGCCGATGTAGCGCTCCACGGGCAGCCATCCGCGGTCCTCGGACACCGGGCGGGTGCAGGCGACCTGGGCGTCGAGGGCCTCGGCGAGTCGGTCGACCAGGTCCAGGTCGGAGCGCTCCTTGAGGCCCATGCCGACGCACACCACGCGCTGGGCGTTCGTGAGGTCGACGTCGGACTTCGGGCGCTCCTCGAGTCCGGTACGCACCACCCGGGTGTCGGGGGCGGTGACCTCGACGGTGTCGACGGTGGGGTCGGGCGTGGGGGCGTCAGCGCCCGCGCGGGCGACGACGGAGACCACCGCGGGTCCCTCCCACGCGAGTGCCGCCACGGCACCGCCGGCGTAGACGACCCGCTCGGCGCGGCCACCGTTCGCGGTCAGCTCCAGTGAGACGGCCTCGGGGACGAGGGCGACGTCGAGTCGCTGGGCCAGGCGTGCGGCGATCTCACGTCCGGCGATGGTGGCGGGCACGAGGACGAGGGCGCACCCGTGCTCCCGCGCAATGGTCTCCAGGGAGGGCACCGTGGCCTCGGGGCGTGCCCCGGTGGGGAGGACGGCCCGGAGAAGGGTGCCACCCAGTGAGGCGGCCTGGCGTTCGAGGTCGGCAGCGAGCTCGGGGGTCTCGACGACGAGGATCGTGCTCATGCGAGGACTCCGTCCTGCTGGAGGGAGGAGATCAGGGAATCGGCGATCTCCTGTGGTGTTCCGTCGTGGCGCACGTGGCGCCGCTCCGCGACGTAGCCGGTGGTCCGTGCGGTGTGCGTGCGGGGTGCGAGGTCAGCGGTCGCGAGGCCGAGGTCCTCGACAGTGACCTTCTTCTTGGCCTTCTTGGCGGCGCCCATCACGGCCTTCAGGCCGGGGATGGGGGCCGGGGCGATCTCCGGGACCACGGAGACGACGGCGGGCAGTGAGCACTCGACGTGCTCGATGGCGTCATCGAGGACCCGCGTGGCGCGCAGCGTCGTCCCGTCGACCTCGATGGACTGGGCGTTCGTGATGAGCGGCCAGTCGAGGAGTTCGGCGATGCGGGGGGCGGTCTCGTGGGCGTAGGTGTCCGCTGCGCCCTCGGTGGTGATGACCAGATCGGCGCCCTCCACGCCACGGATGGCCGCGGCGAGGGCCTGCGCCGTCACGCGGCCGTCGACCTCGACGCCACTGGGGGGGAGGACCTGGAGGGTGGAGTCCAGGCCGCGGGCCAGGGCGTCCTTGAGCCCGACCGGGGTGATGTCCCCGAAGGTCAGGCCGACCAGCTCCTGGCTGGTGCCCGATGCGGTCGCGCGGGCGGCTGCGGTGAGACGTGCGCACTCGATGGTGTTGCGGTCGTAGGGCGAGATCTCGTGGCGCGCGCGGCTCGTGTCCAGGTCGTGCGTGGAGGGATCGGTCCTCAGGTCCTGGTCACTCACGACCCACTTGAAGCAGGCAATGATCGTCATCGGGTTCCTTCCATTCCGGTGCGGTGTCGGTGCCGACCCCGCCACTTCGCGGAGGCGTCGTCGGCATCGCTCCTTGATGAACCCAATCCTTCGCGGTCGTGCCCGTCGGGGTGGCGCGGATCGTGGTGGCCGTCGGACACCGTGTGGTGGGGGTCGGACACGGCTGCCGAGCACGGGGGAACGGACGCGAAAGGACGGTCACCGCGCGAGGGGAACGGGGCCGGGCGGGGGCCAGCCGGGGTACGGAGGAGGCAGTGCGGTCGTGGCACACCGCGTCCCTCCGCAAGGACGGGCGGGGCGCTGCCGAGGCGGCGCAGCTCGGGAGATCAGGAGAGGAGCTGGCGACGGAAGGATCCGGGAGTCTGCCCGGTCTGGCGCTGGAAGAACTTCGAGAAGTTGGCGGCATCGCCGAAACCCACGGTGTGGGCGACAGCGGCCACCGGCATGTCGGTGAGGGCCAGGAGGCGCTCGGCCTCGGCGCTGACCCTCTCGTCGATGACCTGTCGGGGTGGTGTGCCGACCTCCTCGTAGCACACCCGCTGCAGGGTCCTCGCTGAGTAGCCGAGTGCTGCGGCGTACTCCTCCACCGTGTGCATGGTGCAGCACTGCGCCTCGACCATGTCGAGGAAGTCCCGGACCACGGGGTTGACCGCGTTGGAGGCGGCACGCTCACGCGGGACCGACTGCACCCGCATCACCAGGGCACACAGCAGGTGACGCAGGAGGGGCAGGCTGCGTGCCTGTACCGCCCCGGTGGGTCCGGACACGTACCGGGCGTACTCATTGTCCAGGACGGTGACCAGGGCATTGACCTCGTCGAGGTCACTGCCCTGGAGGTTCCACATGCCACCGACAGGACTGGAGATCTGCGGGGAGCCGGGTGAGAGGAAGGCGGCGGTGAAGCACACCGCACGGCCCTGGATGGCGGGCACCCGTTCGTGGACGGTGCCTGACGGGATCCACAACAGGGAACCGGGCCTGTGGTGCACGTCCTGGAAGTCGACGACCTGCGTGTCGTTGCCACCGGTGCACAGCACCATGATGTGGAAGGACGCCCGGAGGAGTTCGGCGTCGGGGCAGCGGGTGCGGCACCCGGACGCGGCGCGGATCTGTGCCACGCACAGTCCCAGATCAGGGCGAACAGGGTGACGCGCGTCCAGCGTGGACACGGCCGACCTCATCATCGCTGCCATGCGACACACCCTAGGTGAGCTTCCTGGAAGGTGACAGGGCACTCGGTCCCGGGTGGGCCGGGCGGGGGTGGGCACGCACTCCGTCCCTGCGAGCGGATCGTCGGGAGGGACGTGGTGGAAGGACTGCCACTCCCCCATGACGTGGGACAATCGCGGACGTGTCAATGACGTGGGATGAGCGAATCGCGGCGTTCTGGGACCGTGTAGATGATGCGTACCCCCAGGAAGTACTCGACGACATGCGCATCCTCGTCGAGGAACGCGACACGGACGACCCCGAAGCACTGTTCGAGTGGGCATCGGCGCACGACTTCCTCGGCAGGGAACGCGAGGCAATCCCGCTGTACCGCAAGGCCCTCGACCTGGGGCTCTCAGGAGACCGCCTGCCCCAGGCGATCATCCAATTGGCGAGCTCACTGAGGAACATCGGTGAGCCTGAAGCAGCGGTCGAGCTGCTGCAGAACGCGCCGACCTCCGCCATCACCGGGGACGCACGGCAGGCCTTCCTGGCCTTGGCACTGCATGACTGCGGAGACCACGCCGCCTCACTACGAACCGCACTTGAGGCACTGGCGCCCACGCTGCCGATGTATGGGGGCGCAGTCTCCCGATATGCCGCGCAGCTGATGGAGTCCTCGAACGAGGACTGACGCACGCGCCTCTGGCTCAGAGGTCTGCTCCGACTAGGAGGAACGGGTCCTCATACGAAGGGCGTCCCCATCGGCACACCTCGGAGTCGAGCGAGACCAATGTGGTTGCTCGAGCGCCGTGAGAGGCTTGATGCATGACCTCTCCGCAGACTCTTGAGGACGCTGATCGGCGTCTCGTTGCCCTGTGGGCGGCAGACTGCGCTGAACGAGTTCTGCCGCTGTTCGAGGCCGAGGCCCCGGACGACAGCCGTGTGCGGGACGGCATCCTGCGGGCGCGTGCATATGGCCGTGGCGAGCTCGATGCCGCTGGCGAGATCAAGCGGAGGTTTGTCGCGGGCCGGGCGGCTCAGTCTGCGAAGTCTCCTGCTGCGGTCGCAGCTGCTCGGTCTTCCGGACAAGCATCGGGAGTTGCCCACATGGGCGCACACGCGCTGGGTGCGGCCACATACGCCGCGAAGGCCGCTTCTCTTGCGGAGACCAACCACGAGGCCGCACGCCGCGATGAGGTTCGCTGGCAGATCGACCACATGACAAGCGAGGTCCGTGCAGCACTGTCGAAGTTGCCCATGCTCGGAGAGGACTCATCCGGGCCGTTGGGAAGCGGACTCCTGTCGTCGGGAGTGCTTGCCGCGACGATCCGCGAGATCCAGTCGGTGTTGGCAGACGCCTCTACGTTCGTCAGGTTCCCGCAGGGTTCGGCCGAGGTCTGAACTGGGCCAGTGGTCGGTCCTAGTCCGGCTCTGTCCTCGATGCCGTTGTCGACTGCGGGAGTGGTCGACAGGATCACGGGAGGGACGGCGGGATCCTTGGCATCCCGGCTCGACGGAACGCCGCGTCTGGAGCTGGCGGCCCGACAGCTCGCACTGAACCTCATGCGCAAGGGCTCGTCCCTGTTGGCCCGCTTCCGCTGCGACGACTTCGTGTATAACGCGCTGCTGGCGATCGAGGAGCCAGCGAGATCATCAACTACCAGCCGGAGTGAATCCAGAAGAACACCCGTCGACGAGGGCGAGAGCAGCGAGCGCTTGCGGGCGCTGACCCGGGATCGAGAACCGCGAGCCGCAGCGAGACGCGCCATCGATCTCTTGCTTTGTATCGCCCATGGTGATACTTTCCAAGCATGGAGGTGACACAAGCGCTCAAGGAGCTGGCAGACCTCACCGCTTCGCAGTGGGGAATGGTGACGACCGCCCAAGCCAACACACTCGGCATCAGCCGCCTGCAGCTCTCCCGTCTGGCCGAGGGCGGCCATCTTGAACGTGTGTCCCACGGAATCTACCGCGACCCGGGGGCTCCTCCAGAGCGCTATGACACTCTCAAGGCAGCCTGGCTTTCGATTGACCCTCAACGCACCGCCCAGGACCGCCTCTCGGACAGGCCTAGTGATGCCGTCGTCTCCGGTGCGGCAGCTTCCCATCTTCTCGGCATCGGCGACCTCGTTCCGGAACCCTACGAGTTCACCGTCCCCAGGCGCCGACAGACTCAACGCACCGAGCTCACGTACCGCGTCCGGGAACTTCCACCAGAGGCTCTGACCATGCGTGAGGGCCTCCCCGTGACCACCCAGGAACAGACGATCGCCGATCTGGTCGAGTCCCGGATCGACCTGTCGCTCGTGGCGGACGTCCTGTCCGAGACCGAAGCACTCGACTCGAAGAGGCTTGCTGCGCTGCTCTCCCCGCTGGCGCAGAGGAACGGTTTCGAACGCGGGGACGGCGAGGCTCTTCTCGACGAACTCGAACGCCTCGCCCATCGGGACGTCGCTTCGCTCGCGCGAGCGGTGTCGGGAACCGCGCTGGCTGGGGAGATCTCGAAGCAGTTTCTCCATGCTCTCGACCCCGTGGCACAGGCTGCAGTCATGGCGGAGATCGCCCGGACGAACGATGCTCTCAAAGAGTCTGTGGCAACGAGTTCGGCGGTTCACGCCATGCAGAACGTGCTACATGAACTTGTCGAGGCCACATCTCGTCTCTCGTTCCCGCAAGAGACAACGAACCTGTTCATCACCGCGATGAAGAAGCTCCAAGGGACTCTGATCGAGCCTCCTGCGCCCCCAGCGACACTTGACGACCGGACCCGCAGACAGATCATCAGCATGGCCGAACAGATGAAGCACCTTCAGCAGCTGTCTGACAAACCGGCCACGGCGCAACACCCGGAAAGGTGACCGAGGAGCAATGACGGGAGACGTGAAGCGATACGCCAACTGGCGAGCAGTTGAGTCAGCCATCAAGGCCGCGGCACTGAGAGTGAATGACGAGAACCCGTCACGTCAAGTGGGGGACCTGATCCGGCAAGCCCACTACGACCGCTTCCTGAGCCGCGTCTTCAGCGAAGGTGCAGCATCGGAATGGGTCCTGAAGGGTGGCTCGGGGATGCTGGCAAGAGTCCCGAACTCCCGACGTACCCTCGATGTCGACCTGTACAGGGAAGGGTACGACAAGCACCTCGCCCTGACCGATCTCCGTCACCTGGCCGAAGTGGATCTGGGAGACTACTTCGTCTTCACCTACACCGAGCACCATCCGATCCTGACCGACGATCTCCAGCCGTACACAGATGGTTTCCACGTGGCATTCGATGCAAGGCTGGGTCCGAAACCCCTCGGGACCATCAAGGTGGATCTCTCGACGCACGACGGCGCGACCGATGAGATCAGCGGCACGCTGCCGGCCAACCGTCTTTCGCTGCCAAACTTGGCATGCAGTCCATACCGGCTGTATCCGTTGCCCAAGCAGATCGCGGACAAGGTCTGCGCGACACTCACCTCGCACAACGGTAGGCCGTCCAGCCGGGAGAAGGACCTGGTCGATCTGGTGATCATCGCTCTCACCCAAGCGGTCAGCGCGGACACCACTCGCGCTGCCATCCTCCACGAGGCGAGACTGCGTGGGATCACTGCGCCGGATACCTTCGCGTTGCCGCTGTCCTGGGGAACGGCCTATACCAAGCTCGCCAAGAACAGCGCTGCCGCCGGCCAGACTTTCGCAGACGCCCGAGACCTCATGAAAGATTTCGTCGATCCGGTCCTCTCGGGATCGGTCGGCGGGACCTATTGGAACCCGAAACTCCTGACCTGGGAGCAAGCACCATAGAGGTCGCGTTGACAGGTCATGGCCTGCGGGTGGGGCGATTGCTCCAGTGACGGCGGGTCCAGGCTTCGCGGATGAGGCGTCAGTGGTGATGATTGGTGCGGCGAGGTCTGTGCGACGCTGGCCTCGTACTCGGGACGTCCCTGGAGTCGCGAGAAGGATCTGATCGATCTCGTCATTGTTGCTCTGTCCCAGAGTGTCGATGGTGGGAGAACCCACGAGGCATTCGTCAAGGAGGCCGAGCTGCTCGGGCTGGAGGTGCCGCACACTTTCACGCTTCCGACCAGCTGGGGACGCCGCTACCCCGTGCTCGCCAAGGGCACTCCCCCCTCTGGACTCAGCTTCGAGGGAGCGCGAGAACTCATGAATGGCTTCGTCGATCCACTCCTCTCAGGACAGGCCAGCGAATCCCGCTGGAGTCCGGCAACGCAACGCTGTCCTGGGAATGTGCCTGAAGCACCCGGTGGTCGTCCGCATCTCCAACCATCGCCCTCAGCTCCGGGTCGTCGACTCCTGGAGATGGAGGTTCCGGACCGGTCATGACTTGAGCTCGCCACCTCCATCCCCCCGCGACATCACAGCGCCGCCCAGGTCCACGGCCACGACCAGGCCGAGGAGTGGCAGGTGGATGAGGACCTCGACGTCTGTGCGGGGCACGGAGCAGATCCGGCTGACGGCCTCGCGGTAGGTGGCCATCTGCCCGACGTAGTGGCGGCGTACGTGGCCAAGCGGATCGGAACCGGGGTAGGTCTTGTGGTCGACGACGACCATCCGGCCGTCCTTGGTGGACACCAACTGGTCCAGCCACCCCTGGGTGCGCTGGTGGGCGGGGTTCGTCCAGGTGAAGGGCACCTCGGTGGAGGCATCCGCCCCGGGGAACGCCTGCTCCCGCCACTGTGTCCAGCGGGCGCCGCAGTCCACGATGTCAGCGGGCTGCACGTACGCCCCGACTCCACAGGACCGGACCAGACGTCGGGCCACGACCAGCTGTGCTGCGGCGTCGAGCTCGCGCAGGGGCGCGGCGAGGTAGGCGTGCACGCAATCGCCGACGTGGTCCCACTCAGGACCACCACCCCGCACGAGGGGATCACCCAGGTGCGCGACCACCCGGATGTCGGCGGCAGCCGCCTGCGCCGGGGTGACCTCCACGCCGCTGGCCGTGAAGGTTGCGGGAATGAAAGGTGCTGCCTGCGGGGCTTCCGGAGCAGCGAGCACCTCGGGGATCTCCGAGCGTTCGACATCAACCCACGCCGCAGGCTCGAGTGAGGGCACCCGACGCGCCGCCGCGAGGTCCGCCAGCTCCGCAGCGTCGGAGGGGACGGGGAGGACCTGGCAGTCGAGCAGGTCGCAGCCGGAACCAGTGTCGGCAGAACCCTCCGCGTCACTCCCCGCCTGCCCGTACCGGAACTCGAGCCCGTCCTCCACCACCGCCAGCTCGAACTCCCCGTCGAAGACGTCGGCCTTGGCCAGGTCGTGCTTCGGGGCGAGGACGAGGCGGCGCTTGGCGCGCGTGCAGGCCACGTAGAACAGGCGCCGGGACTCCAACTGACCGACACGTCGACGCTCCTCCTGGGCGGGCATCGCCGCCAGGGTGGCCGCGATCGGGTCGCACTCCAGGGCAGTCTCGGGCCAGAACCTCAGGCTCCGCCCCGCCAGGGGGTCCGACATCGACAGCTCGCCGGTGGCCTGCACCCAGGACCCGGCCGCCGCGAACCTGTCGCGCCGATCAGGCAGGGCCAGCACCACGGAGTCCCACTCCAGCCCCTTGGCCTGGTGCGTGGTCGACACGGTCACGGCGTCCGCGCCCGCCTCCCCCGCCACGGTCGTCGAACCGCCTGAATCCAGGGCGGCGAGGAAACCGGAGAGGGTGGCTGGGTGACCTGCGCTGTCGGCCTCCGCCATGTAGTCCTCCGCCGCGCGCACCACCCCGACGACGGCCCCGGAACGCCGCCCCACCTCCCCCCATTCTGCGATGCGGCGCCGCAGGTCCAGGGCATCGACGAGGGCGACCACGGCCTCCTTCACGGTGAGTCCCGGCAACTCGGTGGCCAGTGCCCGCACCGGTGCCAGGCTCAGATCCGCAGCCCACCGCTCGAGCAGGCCACGGCGGCTCTCCACATCGGGTGCAGCACTGAGGGTCTGGAGCCAGTCGGTGTGGGCGGGGTGCTCGGGCACCACCATGACCACCTCGATGAGGGACTGGGTGTCGCGGGGGTCGACCAGCCAGGACAGGGCGGCGCGCAGCGTCGCCCCCTCCCGCGTGGCCAGCAGTGGGGTACCGCCTCCCACACAGGGGATGCCGACGGCGCGCAGGGCCGACTGGATGTCCGCGACCTGCTGGTTGGTGCGGGTGAGCACCGCCCAGGACCCGGACACACCCGCCTGTCGATCACGTTCCCGGGCGTCACTGATGCCCCGCGCCAGGCTCGTGTACCACTCACTGTTGGTGAGTTGCCCCCTGTGGCCAGGTTCGCGCTGGACCTGCCAGAGCGCGGCCTCGCCACCAGCGTGTTCGCGGGCACGCTGGGCGGGGATGTCCAGCCACACCTCGGGGTTCCGCTCCCCGGGTCGCGGGCTCGCAGCCTCGGTACGGGTGGGGCCCTCCTGGGCGTCGTGGGAACTCGGGGAGTCGCCCTCGTCAATGGGGGTGGTGGGAGGGAAGAGGCGGGAGAATACGGTGTTGGTGAGCGCGAGGGGGACCTCGTGGGAGCGCCAGGAGTGGCGCAGGAGGCGGGAGTGACCGCCGCCGCGCGTGATCGCCTGGACGGCGGCGCCCATGAGGGCGGGGTCGGAGCCGCGGAAGGCGTAGATGGACTGCTTGGGGTCGCCCACCCAGATGACCTCGCGGACCAGGGCTCCGAGCTCGGTGAACAGGGCGAGCTCCAGTGGGCTGGTGTCTTGGAACTCGTCGACGACGAGGATGCGGTAGTGCCCGGCGAAGGCTGCGCGGACCTCGGAGTTGCTTCGCAGGAGGTGGAGGGTGAGGTGCTCCTGGTCGACGAAGTCGATGAGTCCGAGGTCGGTCTTGTACTGCGCGTAGGCGCCCAGGCAACGCCGCGCGGTGGTGAGGACCAGGGTGATGAGGTCGTCCATGTCGGCGCGGAACTGCGGGTCGCGGGCGAACCAGGTGGGGTCGGAGGCCAGGTCGACGGCCTCCTGGATGGGGCGCGTGGGGTTGGCGCAGTCGGGGAAGTAGCCTGTGGCGGCTCGGAACCAGTCCTTCCAGGGGAGCCTCTCGCGGGCCCGGCGGGCGGAGGCGGAGAAGCCGGTGTGTGCGGTGGCGAAGGACTCGATGCCCGGCAGGATGCGTTGCAGGGCCGCAACGGAGCGCTTGTTGATCTCCCCGGCGTCCAGGGCATCGCGCAGGGTGGCGGCGATGTGGCCGGCCATGTCGGCCACGCGGGCGCGGGCGTCGATCGGGGTGGGGTCGGGAGCCGGGGTCGGTTCAGGTGTCGCGGACAGGGTGAGGTCCGGGGCCGGGGTGGGCGTGGGGTCCAGGACGGCCGGGGCGCCTCCCCGCGCGGTGGCCTCCAGTGCGGCCCGCAGCTCGGCGGCGGAGGCCCGGGCGAAGGCGTCGAAGGAGGCTTGGTCGATGTCGTTGGCGCGGGCCAGGTCCACCAGAACGCGGACCGTGCTCGCCCAGTTGCGCCGGCCGGAGGAGAAGAGCGGGTCGTCGCCCTCGGGCAGGTCGTAGCCGGTGCGGGCCAGGAGTGGGCGGTTGGCCTCCTCGGCCTCGGCGAGGATGTCGGAGGTCGCGATGGTGAAGGCGCGCCGACCGGCCTGCTCGGTGAGGACGGAGAGTTCGGGTGAAAGTCCGGCATCCATGGCGAAGTCCTGGAGGATGCGCCCCGTGATGGAGTTGACGCTGCCGATCAGGGCGGTGGGCACGGCGGCGGCCTGCTCCAGGAGACCTTCCTCCACCAGGTGTTCTCGGATGCGGGTGGACAGCTCGCCGGCGGCCTTGATGGTGAAGGTCGTGGCGATCACCTGGTCGGGGCGCAACAGGGGCTGACCGTCAGCGTCGACGGCCCGCAGGCGTTCGGTGAGGAGCTGGACCAGGCTGTAGGTCTTCCCGGAGCCGGCCGACGCCCGGATGATCGTGTAGGCGGAGAGGTCGGCGGGGCCGACAGGAGCGGCAGGGTTGGCGGGGCCAGCTGGGTCTGCGGGGGCGGCGGGGCCGACGGGCTGGCCCGGGACCAAGGGTGTGGTGTTCACAGCTGTTCCTCCTGGATGCCCGTGATGCGTGCGAAGTCCGCGTACCCGGCTGAGCCGACGGGGAGGAACGTGGTCCGCCAGGAGCGCTCCAACAGCCTCAGGTCCTCGGATGTCAACAGTGCCCCGGGGCCGGAGATGAGGTCCGGTGGCACGACGTCCGCCAGTGGATCCCTCTTCTCCAGGGCTCGGCGCACCTTGGGCCCCACCTCCCGGTCCAGCACGGCCAGGGCATTGCCGAGGTCCAGGATCTCGCCTGCCTGCAGCCGCTCCAGGGTGTCCCCCAGTCCGGCCATGGCGCGCCGCATGAGGTCATCGGCGTCCGCGCCCCCGGTCCCCGCGGGCGTCACCTCGATGGCGGCGTCGCCGGCGAGTTCCGGGAAGGAGGAGTCCATGCGCCCCAGCCGCAGCGACCAGTAGCCGACGGGGACATCGCGCAGTGCGGGGCGCAGCGCCGACGTCGGCGCCGGGGCAGCACCAGCACCAGCACCGGGGTGCTCCCCCGCCACTTCCTGGGCGACCGCGTGGGCGTAGACCGCCAGCTGCAGTGCCTGACCTGCTGCGACCAGGTCGTGGTACTTGCGCTTCGAGCGCGAGAACTTCAGGTCCACCACGCCGCGTCGGCCGTCCGGGAGCAGGACGTCCAGGTCGCGGGCTCCACGGACCAGGAGTCCGGCTCCCGCGTCCGCCCTCGTCGATGGGAGGACGACGTCGTCGGGGAAGGCGACCTCGGAGCCCACCACGCGCACGCCTGCGGAGCCGAGCGCCTCGAACAGGCCGGCGATGGCGCGGGAGCCCTGGTCGAGGAGGGCCGCGCGTTCCCGGGAGCGTCCCGGGAGGTCGAGTTCGGAGGCGAGGACGGGGACGAGTGCCTCCAGGACGGCGCGGACTGCGGAAGCTCCTCCTTCGGACCCGTCCTGACCTGTGGCGACGAGGACGGGCTGGCCCCCGGAGCGCTCGAGGGCTCCGCGCACGACCGTCTGGACGCCCGCGTGCATCCAGGTGCCGAGCATGGGCGCGCCCGTGGGTACGGCGGCGAGGCCGGAGGGGCGGATGAGGAGGGGGTGGCGCAGCAGCCAGTCGAGGGGGTGGATGAGGAGGCGTTCGAGCTGGGTGAAGCTCAGCCGGGTGGGCAGCAGCTGGTCGCCGGGCGCGACACGGCGGTGGACGGGGTCGGGGCGCGGAAGGTCGCGGTGGGCGGGGCGGCGCAGTGCGGCGCTGGCCAGCCCGGGGACGATCCAGGCGGGTGGGTCCGTGCGGTGGGCGGCGCTCGGTGGGACGGTGGCCGCACTGCGGATGTCGGACAGCGTCGCGGTGGGGTCGCTGCCGCGCAGGTCGTTGACGAGGAAGGTGAGGGCTGGGTGCACGGTGGTGTCGCGCCCGGCGAGGCGGGTGGGCAGGACGGCGATGACGCGGCGGCGTCTGCGCAAGCCACGCAGGGCGGAGTCAAGGTCCAGGGCGGCGAGGGCCTGGCGATCGGGCAGGGTGATGCCGAGGCCTGCGAGGTGGGTGCGCTCGGCGCTGCGTGTGCGTTGGCGCGGCGAGCCGGTCGGGTCGACGGGCCCCCACCACAGGACGCCCGCAGTGCCCAGGGCGAGTTGGGCGGGTGTCTGGGCGACGTCGCGCAGGGGGTCGGCGGCCGGGGTGCAGAGCGCGGCGGGCAGCGGGGTGGCGTCCACGCACTCGTCGATGACGGCGTCCAGTTCCCGACGCGAGACGGATTCGCCGAGGTCAGCGAGGATCTGCGCGGCTAGCTTCGCCCGATGTGCAGCATCGACGAGGGCGGACGCGTGGTGCGTCCGGCCGAGCACGCTGAGTCGGGCGCGCAGCCAGTTGAGGTGGTCGAGGATCTCGGCGACAGGCCAGAGGGCGTGGCCGGGGGTGGGGGTCGGGGCGGGCGGGGTCAGCGCAGCTGTGGTCAACGCTGCCGGGATGTGGGCCGTGCGGGGCCGGATGGGGTGGACGCGGAGGAGATCATCGAACTCGCGGGCGAGGCGGGCGGACGGGGTCTGGGCGGGGTCGGTGTCCTGGAAGCGGTCGATGGCGGACGTCCAGGCGGGGCCCCCGACGCCGGGTTGTTCGGCCAGGGCGTCCAGCAGGGCGGAGCAGACCGGGAGTGGCAGGAGTCTGACGGGGCGAGGGGTGCTGTCGGCGGGGAGGTCGGGGACGCTGACCGTGAGGCTGGTGGTCAGCAGGTCGGCCAGGGCCGCGATGTCGTGGGGGGCGGAGACTGCCTCCAGGAAGACACGGATGACTTGGGCGACGGGACGTTGCGCGCTCTGCTCGGCCACGCCCAGGGTCGGGAGGTGGCGGCGGCGGAGCTCACGATCCAGTTGGTCGCTGGGCAGTGTGGCGAGCACGGTGTGGGGGGTGTCGTCGCGGTGCCACTGGCTGAGCACGCGCGCGGCTACGGGAGCTGCGTCCCAGACGGTGTCGGCCGTGAGGATGGTGAGCTGCTCGAGCGGTGCGGGTTCTGGCAGCTCGTGGACCTCGACGCCGAGATCCTCCAGGTGCTGGAGCATCCATCGCCAGATCGGGGGAAGGAGGTTGATCCGGTGGTCCACGTCGATGCGTTCGATGCCCGTGGGCCAGCGTGTGTGGGAGGACGCGAGGTCTGCGAGGGTGCCTGCGACCTCGCGGAGGAGGTCCGCGGGTCCCGGACCCCAGGTGGGGTCCCCTGCCAGGAGGGTCTCGACTGCGGCCAGTGTGGCGAGGCGGTGGGGCGTGGTCGGGGTGACGGGAGTCGGAGTTCCTGCAGTGGGGCCCTCGGGCACAGGAACGTGAACCGGAATGGGAGCCCGGTCGGATGCCGGTGAGGGGGCCGGCAGCCATCCGGCCGAGACCAGCTCGTCACGCCAGGCGAGTAGCTCCCGGGCGGTGCGCCAGGGATCGACCTCGAACCCGCGGGCGTACCAGCGTGAGAGCTCAGGTGTGCTGCCCTGGACCAGGTCGGCCAGCGCCCGCCGGTACGCTGCGATCCGCATAGGCTGTTCGGCCAGCACTCCCCCGCATGCGAGGCGGGTGGACAGGAGGTCGACCAGGCCGGCCGGGCCCAGCGTCACCTCTGCCAGGAAGCTCGTGGGGCCGGGTGCCCCCGTGCCCCACCGAGCGCCGTCGAAGCCCCACCCGAATGTCACGTGCATGCCCGCCACCACCGTCCTCGGTCCCTCGCGATGTCCCGCCTGACACCATGGTCCATGGTGGCATGTGCATCTGGAGGAGAAGCGTCCACAGGCTGGTGACCCCGGAGACCGCGATCTGGCGTGAGGGGACACACGTACTCCACGGGCACACGAGATCTTGCTCATGAAGACTGTGCACCCCATTGCCAGTGCAGCAACTCCTACAGACACACGTTGGTCGCTGCGCCCGTCGTCACGGGCGAGAGGGCATTAACTCTCATGCGGAGGTTCCGCGCCCCGAAGGTCTGGACTGTAGCCCACGGAGCTGTTCATCCTGAATCCCGTCACCCGCATCCCCTTGATGTCTCCGAAGTTGTCGTCTGACGGGTCAACCAAGGGGATCGAGATCGCTGAGCGCCAACGCGGGGCGGTCTCAGCCCTGATCCACCGTTGTGGGGGTGGTTTTGGGGTGTCGGAACAGAGAAGATGCCCCTTCTGATCTGGGACAATGGGTGTTGGTAGACAATCCATTTGACCAGGTCGAGGGGGCATCTTCGAGGTGCAATCGTCTCACACTCACACCCGCCGTTTCACGCCCGTCTTCGATGAGGATCACTTGGTGTCGGCTGGGGGCCTGCCTGCGGTGATGGGCCTGGCCGAGCGGGCAGGCTTCACAGGTCTGCTGAAGGCGCGCCTCACGGTGGCTTCCCCCAACGCGCCCGTGAAGGTCCGCGCGCTGGTGTCGGGCATGCTGGCCGGGGCTGATGACATTGACGGCATGGATGTCTTGCGGTCAGGAGGAACAGCGAAAGTGCTGGGGGCGGTGCGTGCTCCTTCCACGTTGGGGACGCACCTCAGGTCCTTCACCCATGGTCACACTCTCCAGTTGGGGGCCATCAACCGGGATCTCCAAGCCAACCTCGCACACCTGGTCCCCACCCTCTTCGGCAGTGATGAGCTGGTGATGGGGCCGCGGCGTGTCTGAGTAAATTGACCAGTTCGCGGGTTCAAATACCCTCATCGGTGCTGGTGTTGTTGGTGTGATTGTGTCGTGTTTGTCGTCTGGTGGCAATGCGGGCTTCTCGGGCTCGTTTGAGGCCGTCTTGTCTGGCCTTGCGGATGGCGGGTCCGCGCCCTTCGTGTTCCTCCTGGGGGGTGACGTAGCCGATGGACTCGTGGAGGCGCACGGTGTTGTAGTGGACGCACAGGTGGTCGAGTTCAGCGCGTAGGGCACCGGGATCGGCGATGGCGTCAAGGTGGGGGTTCTCGGCCTTGAGGTGGCCGAAGAACGACTCGATCCAGGCCTGGTCGTTGGGGGTGCCGGGGCGGCCGAAGTGTTGCCCGATGCGGGCGGCGGCCATGAACCTCGCCGTGGCAGAGGACGTCATCTGGGGCCCGTTGTCAGACACTGCCAGCAGGACTGGCACACTGCCCGTCCCGTCGTCTTCGACGTCGATGTCAGGGTCAGGGACGTGTCCTTGGGCCAGTTCCACTGCAAAGGCGTCATCGGCGAGCAGCCAGGCCTTCCCATCACAGTGGAGTGCGTCGATGAAGGCGGCCTCGACCTGGGTGCTGGTCTCTTCCACACTCAGGTTCAACGCCAGGCACTTCTTGGACACCACGTCCACCACAGCGATCGCACACCACCCGGGCAGGCCCGAGAAGTGCGTGAAGTCGTAGACCCAGATGACGCCGGGGACCAGTTGGGCCCAGTCGGGGAACGCCTTGCGTTCACGTGGAGTGGGCCTGGGGAGGCCGGGCAGGCGCACCCCCGCCTCGGTCAGGACCCGCAACACGGAGGATTCGGACACGTAGACCACATCGAGGCGGGAACCTCGATGGGCGAGCTTGCGGTGGGAGAGGTCGACGCGCTCCCACTGCCCGGCCAGGGCCACGATCGCCTCCTTCTCCCACTCCAAGAGCGCGTGGAGGACTTCTCCGGCCACTGGGCCAGCTGGCTGGTCCTCCAAGGAGACACCACGATCCAGGCGTTCCTGCCAGGCCAGTACCCGGGAGTGGTTGATCCCCAGCCACACACACGCCTGACGCAGCGAGAACCCCGCCCCAGCCGCATCTGAGACCAGGTCAAGCAGTGCCTGCTTGGCCGGACCCCCCAGCCGAGTGGGGACCGGCCCGGCCATCAGTCCCACCCGTCTTTTCCCTCGATCAAGTGCAGGCGCATCGCCTGCTCCGCGATCGTGGTCTCCAACCGCGCAATCCGCTCCCGCGCCGAGGCCAACTCCGCCTCCTGGGGGTCCCGGGCGCGTCGGCCAGGCACCGCCTGGGTCAAAGCTGAGATGGCTCCCTGCTTCGCGGTACGGCAGATCCCCTGGATCGTGGAGCGGTCAATGTGGTACTTCTCCGCCAACTCCCGCTGGGTCGCAGCATTGGTGAGCACCGCGGTGAACACCTCATACTTCTGCGAGGGCGCCAAGCGGACACGCGGCTTACGCACCGCCCTCGCCGAGCCCTTGGCGGCCTCGGGTCTCGTCTCCTGTGACATTCAAACTCTCCCTTGCTGGTAGACATCCAACCAGCTCAGATGAGGGAAGTTAAAACCCGGTTCTGGTCAACGAACTCAGACGCGGAACGGGGGCTCTTCACGATTGAGGGTGTAGTTGTGGTCTGAATCCGCCGGCCTCGAGGAGACTGCGGGCAATGTAGTTCGTCAGGTTTCGGAAGCCCAAGGCTGAGCCGCGCAGGTGTTCCAGTCGACCATTGAGGGCTTCTGTCGGGCCGTTGGAGGTGTGGGGGCGCTCGAAGTAGGCCAGGACGTCTGTGGCGCGCCGCTTGAGGGTGCGCCCCAGGGTGATGATCTCAGCGAGGGCGGCGGGAACGCCGCGGCTGATGACCTCGATGACGTGGGCCAGCTGGGCTCGCCCGGCCTTGGGGTCGGGATCGCGGTAGGCGGCCACGATCTTCTGGTAGATGCCCCAGGTGGCTTCCACCCCGACGTGAGCGTCCTGGGCGAAGACGCCCTCCAGGCGGGTGCGTTGCTTGTCTGTGAGGAGATCCATCCCGGTGTGCAGCGTCCGACGCACCCCGTACAGGGGGTCCCCGGACCTGCCACGATGCCCGGTGGTCTCCTGCTGGACGCGCTGGCGGCAGTGGTTCAGGGCATCGCCGGCGAGCTGGACGACCAGGACAGGGATCCATGACCTCCACCGCGTCGGGGAGTTCTTCCTTGGCTGCGGTCTTGAACCCGGTGAACCCATCCATGGCGACCACCTCAATCCGGTCACGCCACGCAGCGTCTTGCTGGCTGAGCCAGTCCTTGAAGGCCTTCTTGGAGCGGCCCTCCACCATGTCCAACAACCTGGCAGGACCCCTTCCCTCGCGCAGGGGGGTGAGGTCGATGATCACGGTGACGAACTTGTCGCCCCTGCGCGTGTGCCGCCACACGCTGGGGGCACCTCCCGCAGAGAGCGCAGCGCGCGGGGGAATCGTCCACCCCGATCGTGGTCACACCCTCGAAGCGATGCTCATCGTTGATGAGGACCCTGCGTCCCTCCTCCAGGACGGAGGTGTTGGCGCAGTCCCAGGACACGCCCAGACCCTCAGCGACCCGGGCGACGGTGAGGTGTTGGACGACGATGCCCGCCACGGGCCCAACGCAGTCCGCCCCGGGACAGTTTCGAGCGCGGCTGGGCCGCCCCAGTGGTGTCCTGCCTCCACACACGCCCACACCCCGAACAGCGGTAGCGACGCACTCGCTACCCGCAGTGTCACCGGTCTCCAGCCCGAGGGCTCGTGGGCGAGGCGACGGACCACGGTGTCGCGGGGGATCCCTTCGCACCCACACTCGCGACACCACCGGCTCACTCGTCCACCACCCGGCAGGCCACCTCGCAGCGATCCGGGAGGACTCTCTGGCCCACCACCACGAGGCCGAGGTCATCCAAGCGGGCGAACGTGGTCAGATCAGGGCGCGTGAAGGTAGCGTGGGACACGTCGGGGTCTTTCAGATGGGCTGTGTAGGAACTCCCATCATCGGAAGACCCCGACCCTCACACCCACCCCGACACGCCAGCCAGACTCAACCCCCCGCTACACCCCGGATCGCGAAGAGCCGGTGATGGTCGACCTCGATGCTCCCCCGCACGCGGGAGGTGCCCCCACATTCGCGAGGTGCACGGGTACGCGAAGCAAGCGGTGGCGTATGGCTACAACCACGTCAAGGGCCTCAATGCCCTGGTTGCCACCATCAGCACCGAGCACTCTGCGCCCGTGATCGCAGGCGCCCAACTGCGTCGCGGCAACGTGAAGTCGGGGGATCATGCTGCCTGGCATGCCACGAGAGCCCTCACCCTGGCGAAGAAGGTCCGCCCCGCAGCCCAGATCATGGGTCGGGCTGACAGCGCGTTTTGCACCTGCACCTTCGTCCACGCCTTCCAAGACGCCGGATGCTGGTTCTCCGTCACGGTGCCCCAATGGTCGAGCGTGATCCGAGCCATCACCATGATCGAGGAAGATGCCTGGGTGGGGATCCACTACCCGGACGCCATCTTCGAAGAAGACACCGGAGAGTGGATCAGTGACGCTGAGGTCGCTGAAGTCCCTTCTCAACCGCCTTCACCTCTCACCCCAAGAAGGACCAGGTGACGTGCCGCCTGATCGTGCGACGCGTCAAGCGGTTGAACACGAAGGCTCATACGGGTCAGGGGGAACTCTTCGACACGTACAGGTACCACCCCTCACTCACCAACTCCACCCTGGCCATGCTGGAAGCCGATGAGCGCCACCGAGGCCATGCCATCATCGAACAAGTCATGGCCGAACTGAAGGGCAACGCCTTGGCCCACCTGCCCTCAGGCCGCTTCACCGCCAACGCCGCCTGGCTGCAGCTGGCCATCCTCGCCTTCAACATCTCTCGCGCCGCAGCCCACAAGGCGGGCATGAACACCGCCCGCATGCCCACCATCCGCCAGCGCCTGGTCATGGTGCCAGCCCGCATCGCCCACCGCTCCAGGCGCCGATTCCTGCACTACCCCACCCACTGGCCCTGGCAGCAGGAGTTCATGGACCTGTGGGACCACGCCACCGGCAGCGACCCGCCCATCGCGGCCTGACCACCACCCACACAGCCCCACCGGGCCCAACCCCGAGGAACCCCAGGACAAGCCGACACCAGCGGTCGGAGAACCAGTCACACCCACACCCCTCCACGAGACCTCCCACGGGATCACTCGACCCACCCACCCCAAAACGGTGGATCAGGGCTGAGCAGCGGTCCATACGCGGTCGAGGTCCGACTCCCTTCTCGGTGTCGCCGCTGACCATGCCGTGTCAGCCCTGGATCCCGGCGCGCCTGATCCCTGGCAGTCACTCTTCGATGAGGGGGTGGCCCAGAACCGCGATGAGCACGGCGGGGTCGGTTGAACACTCCAGGACTATAGTTCCGAGGTCAATCGGGGAGAAGCTCTGAGCGCGACGCTCGACACATAGCGTTGACCTTGGACCCAAGCAGTCCTTCGGCCTGTTTGGCTGCGCGAGTCGTTCTCGATGGGCTGACTCAATCTAATTGTGTCCATCGAATCCGGACGGGACAGAATCCTCAAGTCGNTCAACCCCCCGCTACACCCCGGATCGCGAAGAGCCGGTGATGGTCGACCTCGATGCTCCCCCGCACGCGGGAGGTGCCCCCACATTCGCGAGGTGCACGGGTACGCGAAGCAAGCGGTGGCGTATGGCTACAACCACGTCAAGGGCCTCAATGCCCTGGTTGCCACCATCAGCACCGAGCACTCTGCGCCCGTGATCGCAGGCGCCCAACTGCGTCGCGGCAACGTGAAGTCGGGGGATCATGCTGCCTGGCATGCCACGAGAGCCCTCACCCTGGCGAAGAAGGTCCGCCCCGCAGCCCAGATCATGGGTCGGGCTGACAGCGCGTTTTGCACCTGCACCTTCGTCCACGCCTTCCAAGACGCCGGATGCTGGTTCTCCGTCACGGTGCCCCAATGGTCGAGCGTGATCCGAGCCATCACCATGATCGAGGAAGATGCCTGGGTGGGGATCCACTACCCGGACGCCATCTTCGAAGAAGACACCGGAGAGTGGATCAGTGACGCTGAGGTCGCTGAAGTCCCTTCTCAACCGCCTTCACCTCTCACCCCAAGAAGGACCAGGTGACGTGCCGCCTGATCGTGCGACGCGTCAAGCGGTTGAACACGAAGGCTCATACGGGTCAGGGGGAACTCTTCGACACGTACAGGTACCACCCCTCACTCACCAACTCCACCCTGGCCATGCTGGAAGCCGATGAGCGCCACCGAGGCCATGCCATCATCGAACAAGTCATGGCCGAACTGAAGGGCAACGCCTTGGCCCACCTGCCCTCAGGCCGCTTCACCGCCAACGCCGCCTGGCTGCAGCTGGCCATCCTCGCCTTCAACATCTCTCGCGCCGCAGCCCACAAGGCGGGCATGAACACCGCCCGCATGCCCACCATCCGCCAGCGCCTGGTCATGGTGCCAGCCCGCATCGCCCACCGCTCCAGGCGCCGATTCCTGCACTACCCCACCCACTGGCCCTGGCAGCAGGAGTTCATGGACCTGTGGGACCACGCCACCGGCAGCGACCCGCCCATCGCGGCCTGACCACCACCCACACAGCCCCACCGGGCCCAACCCCGAGGAACCCCAGGACAAGCCGACACCAGCGGTCGGAGAACCAGTCACACCCACACCCCTCCACGAGACCTCCCACGGGATCACTCGACCCACCCACCCCAAAACGGTGGATCAGGGCTGAACAGCGGTCCATACGCGGTCGAGGTCCGACTCCCTTCTCGGTGTCGCCGCTGACCATGCCGTGTCAGCCCTGGATCCCGGCGCGCCTGATCCCTGGCAGTCACTCTTCGATGAGGGGGTGGCCCAGAACCGCGATGAGCACGGCGGGGTCGGTTGAACACTCCAGGACTATAGTTCCGAGGTCAATCGGGGAGAAGCTCTGAGCGCGACGCTCGACACATAGCGTTGACCTTGGACCCAAGCAGTCCTTCGGCCTGTTTGGCTGCGCGAGTCGTTCTCGATGGGCTGACTCAATCTAATTGTGTCCATCGAATCCGGACGGGACAGAATCCTCAAGTCGAGGACGTCGCCTTCGTGCCTGTGGCCAACCTGCAGCAGTTTTCGGATAGCTTCAGCGACCTCTACGTCTCCACACCTGTCACATGAGTCTGCTGTCTCTTCAGAGAACAGCACCGATGAATACACTCCTCCAACGACCTTGGGAACCAGCGGTTGAATCCGACCACTGCTGTAGAAGGCCCAATAGTTCACGCCCTCGCGAAATGATCGCCCAGGCTGGCAGACATATACCGACGCCTCCTGATACTCGCGCCAAGCGCCTTTTCCGGCAGCAACGACTACCGTGTCATCTGCACTCAGGAGCCCCTCATTCTCATAGAGAGCCGCGAGTTCCCTCAATAGGAATCGCTCAATCTCTGAGCTCTGAACTGAACTGCTTGACACTCGTTCAAGAATCGTGTCTGCGAGCGACCTGAAAGAGATCCAAACCACCCGGTCGCTCACTTGGGCGTCGCCAGCACAAAAATCGCGCTCTCGAATCCAAGTCGGCTCCACGAGATCCGGTGTCAACACGAAGAGCATTGCGTTCGCCCCCGAACGCAGAAGACGGAGATGCTTTCTCAGTTGCATCCTGGAGTGCCCTTCACTCTCGTAGCAACCACGGGTCGTCTTTGTCTCGAAGAACCATCTAAAGTCTCCTCTTATGACCGCGTCCGGCACTGAGTCAGGTCCCACCACTTGGTTCTCAAAGTAGACGGACTCAAGGTCATCAGATACGTCGCCCGCCTTCTGTAGGAGTGTTGAAACAACTTCGAGCGGAAGCCGTTCGAACACAGCGAGAGTCGAGGCGGTAACGCGATTCTCTCCGGTGTTGTATGTTGAGAAGAGTGATGTTTGCACTTTGAAATTCCATCTTCAAGGACCCCTGATTATGCTAGGGTCCACCGGTTGTGGCGGGGATTGATTCACACTGAGGAACTGAGGCCCCGAGTTATCTTGAACGTCCCGTCCAATACTCTCATCTGCAAGTGCTCAAGGCGGAAGGTCTGCCAGCCAATCCCGAAGAAGACCTCAAGACCCCATCCCAGTTCTCCATCATTCTACCCGGTGAAGAGGACGGCACCGAGGCAGTCTCGCCTACGATGGACCCCTCTCGAACCTGTCTGAATTTGTATTTGCAGCAATACATCGCGCTCGTCGTTCGCCGGAACAAGATGCGCACCGCACCCGTACTCTCCGCCCTCCCGACACCATTTCGAGACCCGGCTCCCTCGCCCCGGCCCCGCACGTCCCGGACAATGGGGTCATGCGGAGACCTTCGACGTCGAACCTCGTGCTGGCGGTGGTGGCACTGCTGGTCATCGTCCTGGCAGTGGTCGCGGCCGTGGCCTCCACCAGGCGCGCCTCCACTCCCCCGGGCACCTCCACACCCCAAGGTGTCGCCCGGACCTACGTCGCAGCCATCATCGAGGGTGACGACGACACCGCCGTCGCCCAACTCGACCCCGCTCTCGGGTGCACCACACCCCTGCCGCCGAACAGGGCGCCCGACTCCGCCACGGTCTCCCTCGTCAGCACCGATACCAGCGGCACAACCGCCACGGTCGTCCTGGAGATCACCGAGGGCCCGGGCGGCGGACCACTCTTCGGGGAGCCCTACTCCCACCGCGAGACCTTCTCCCTCATCCAGCGCGACGGTCGCTGGCTGATCGACGGGGAACCGTGGCCGCTCTACTCCTGCAGGGACTGGTGACACCATGGCCGCCTTCGGCATCTTCGCTCTCCTCGTCCTGGCGCTGTTCGTGGCGCTCATCGCGCTGCTGGTGTGGGCGGTGCGACGACCAACCTCCGGCCGCGCCGACGAGGGCGGGCCCGGATCTGCACCCGGGGCGGGGGCGCACTCCGTGCGCCGCTTCTTCCAGTACACCCTGATGTACGCGATGACGGTCCTCGCCGCGGTCGGCTTCTCGAACCTCCTCACCCGCGCGTTGACCTCATCGAACAGCCCCACGGACGAGTCCTCCCAGGAGTGGGAGGCCCGCCTGCTCGCCGAGGACGTCTCCTTCGCACTGGTGGGTTCCCTGGTCCTCGCAACGCTGGTGTGGTGGACGTGGCGCACCCTGCGCCGCGACCCACGCGAGGCGAGCTCCCTCGGTCTAGTCCTGGCCGTCACGGCAACGGCCCTGACCTCCCTGATCACCACCATCGTCCACCTCCAGGCCTTCATCGCCGCTCTGGTGCGACCCAACGGCGACCCCGGCACCCAGGCGGCTCCCGCCCTCGTCTGGGGTCTGGTCTGGGTCGCGACCTGGTTCATCGCCGCACGCGCCCTGCCTCCCACCCGTCAACTCCCCCACCGCACGCTGGGTTCCACCGTCGGCCTGGTCACAATGACCTGGGGGTTCACCACCCTCCTGTCCACGAGCCTGCAGATCCTGATCACCGGCGACACACTGGTGGGCGGGCGCACGGCCCTGGCCTCGGCGGGTGCCGTCCTGCTGGTCGGCGCGCTCGTGTGGATCCGCTACTGGATCCTCGCCGCCCAGTCGGACCCGCACTCCACGTGGTGGCACCTCCACGTCCTGGTCGTCGGCGTCGCCGGCGGGCTGCTGCTGGCCCTGACAGGCGCCAGCCTCACACTCTGGGACGTCCTGGTCTGGCTCGTCGGGGATCCGGGGACCCGCGGTGCCGCCTCCCACTTCTCCGGCACGCCCGGACACGTCGCCGCGGCGCTGGCCGGGGTCGTCGTGTGGTGGTACCACCGCGCCGCCGTCGCCGGTTCCGGGGAGGACGCGCGCAGCGAGGTCCGCCGCGTCTACGAGTACCTGGTCGCCGGCGTCGCACTGGCAGCGAGCGCAGCGGGCACCGGGATGCTCGTGGTCGCCCTCATCGCCTCCCTCACGCCCGGGGATGACGTCGGGATGTCCGTGCGCAACACCCTGCTCTCGGCACTGACGCTGTTGGCGGTCGGGGTTCCCGTGTGGGTCGTCTTCTGGCGACGCATCCAGCGGGCGATGGCCGCCGACCCCATTGACGAGGGCGCCTCCCCCACCCGGCGCATCGCACTGGTCCTGGTGCTCGGACTCTCGACGGTCACTGCGGTGATCGCCCTGATCGCCGTCGTGATGACGCTGGCCCAGGATCTGCTCGCCGGGGACTTCTCTGCGGCCACCCTCCACTCGGCACGCTACGGACTCGGGGTACTTGTCGCCGCGACGGCCGTTGCCGGGTACCACGCGGCCGTGTGGCGGGAGGACCGGGTGGCAGTGACGAGGGCGAGGACGGACGTGGGAGCTCAGACTGTCACCACCGGAGCACCCGGGTCGTCAGGCGTTGATGCAGATATCACCATCACCCAGGAAGAGGCTCTCGCGGATGGCGCTGCGTTGCCGCAGGTTCCGCGGCCTGTCTCCATCATCCTCGTAGGCAACGTGCCCGACGGTCTCGGGCAAGAACTCGCCCGGCGTACCGGAGCCAGCGTGGAGGTCTGGCTACACCCCGACGCTGCGCAGTGGGACCTCGAGCAGATCATCGCCGAACTCACGGCCCATCCCGGTCAAGACCTGCTCGTCATCGGTGAGGACGCAGACCTGCGGGTACTCGAAGTCGAACGCAAAAGCTGAACCCCTGCCTGCCAGCAGGTGCCCTACCGGTCACATCATCAATGTCTAGCAACAGTATCTCGACGAGCAGAAGGCGCAAACTGGTGAGTAGCTCAGAGCGCAGCGAGAATGCCTGCGACAGCCGCCAAGATGGCACTGAGAGCCGCGAGCCCCAGAGCCCAGGTCTGTGTGATCAGCTTCTTGTCGAGATCCACCCAGAGCTCCTCCGTGATCACCCCGAGTTGATCGAGCGTAATGCCACCCGGAGCGTCCGGATTCTCGGGCTTGATCGCCGAACGGAACCGCCTGATGGTCCGCCTGTAGCCCTTGACCGAGAGGAGAAAGCTGGCGAGAACTGTTGCAGAGCTCAACACGAGGAGTACAACGATGACGTTCATCTCGGGCGCCCAGCCAATGACAGATACAGCGGCGCCCCCCTGCCCTCGATCTCGAGTATCAGGTTGTCTGGCAACGGCAACTGCATAGCACCAATGGCAACACCAGACTTGCCTGCTCCAGGTTGGAGTTCGAACCCATCCGGAAGAGTCAACTTCACGAACTCATCGCGATCCAGCACCCGAACGCAGCGGACAGCGTAATCGCCCGTGTTGGAGATCGAGAAGCTCGACTTCGAGGTCCACTGCAGATGCAAAGCAGGCACGACCGAGGCCAACCGAACTGCGCCCGCACTGGCTCTCCTGGCAGTAGCAAGAGCCCTATCCCAAACCTCGGCGACTGTAGATCCGTCTGCAGGGGATCCGCCAGGAGACAGCGCAGCCGCTACCTTCTCCAAACTGTCTGCCATTCTCCGACTCTCGGTGAGGATCTTCTCAGCTCGATCCTCTGCATCGGCGGTGCGCTTCTCGGCAGCTCTTGCTGCATCTCTTGCGTTGGTTGAGAGGTTAGACCGCCACCAAGAAATCCCAGCCCCGACGCCACCCAGAACTGCCATTACAACTGATCCGAAAGCCGGTCCGACAGTCCACCAGTCCACAGACTCCATGGCTCCACGTTGCTTCCGAGACGCCACCCAGGAGCCCTCATAACCGCGCTCATCGGTCGCACTCGAGGCACGTGGGGTCCACTCGATGGCGGGACTGTACTTTCAACGGTGTAACTCCGATCAAGGAGGAACACGATGAGCAAGCAAGTGACGGCGGTCCTGGTGGCCGTGATGGAAGGGGTCGAGCCGAGCGTGGCGACGACAGTGACGGAGCCGGTGATGCCGGCGGTTGACAGAGGGCTGGTCGCGCAGCTCGTGGGCGACGCGCAGCGTCAGGGGCTCCCGGTCGATGGGGAGGGTGGTCTGCTGGCCGAGCTGACGAGGCTGGTTTTGGAGTCTGCGTTGGAGGGCGAGATCACCGATCACCTCGGCTATGACAAGCACGAGCGTGGCGGGTCGGCGGAGGGGAACGCCCGCAACGGTACCCGGTCCAAGACGGTGCTCACCAAGGCGGGGCCGGTCCAGATTGACGTGCCGCGGGATCGTGCGGGCAGCTTCGAGCCGAAGATCGTCGCGAAACGGCAGCGTCGGCTGGGCTCGATCGAGGACATCGTGCTGTCGCTGTCGGCGCGGGGGATGACACACGGCGACATCAGTGTGCACCTGGCCGACACGTATGGCAGCGACGTGTCGAAGACGACGATCTCTTTCGAATCACCGACAAGGTGCTGGACGGGATGGCGGAGTGGCAGAACCGGCCGCTGGACCCGGTCTACCCGGTGGTGTTCATCGACTGCATCCACGTGAAGGTCCGTGACGGGCAGGTCGCCAACCGGCCCATCTACATCGCCCTGGCCGTCACGGTCGAGGGCAACCGGGACATCCTCGGGTTGTGGGCCGGGGACGGCGGAGAGGGCGCGAAGTACTGGCTGCAGGTGCTCACCGAGATCAAGAACCGCGGCGTCGAAGACGTCCTCATGGTCGTGTGTGACGGACTGCGCGGCCTGCCCGACAGCGTGAACACGGTCTGGGCCGACACGATCGTGCAGACCTGCGTCGTGCACTTGATGCGCAACAGCTTCAAGTACTCCGCTCGGCAGGACTGGGACGCGATCTCCCGGGCCCTCAAGCCGGTCTACCAGGCCGCGACTGTCGCCGAGGCCGAAGAACGGTTCCTCGAGTTCGCCGAAGCATGGGGCGGCAAGTATCCCGCGATCATGCGGCTCTGGGAGAACGCGTGGGCCGAGTTCGTACCGTTCCTCGGCTTCGACCGCGAGATCCGCCGGATCGTCTGCACCACGAACGCGATCGAGTCCGTAAACGCGAGGATCCGGAAGGCCGTGCGAGCTCGGGGACACTTCCCGAACGAGCAGGCCGCGCTCAAGTGCGTCTACCTCGCCGTGATGGCCCTGGACCCCACCGGCAAGGGCAGAGCCCGATGGACCCAACGCTGGAAGCAAGCACTCAATGCGTTCGACATCCGATTCGACGGCCGCCTCAGCGCCGTCCGAGCCTGACACCACAACCCAGTTACACCGTTCGCTTGACAGACCCTCCGAAGAAGGGAAGCCAGTTGAACTTCGCGGCGGCCTTCGCGCGCGCCTCGGCCTCCACTTCAGCGGCACGTTCCTTGGTCGATTCCTTCGAAGAAGTCGCTTTGCCGCCGGCCACGATGTCCAGAAAGTCCGATGCCGATTCTTCGTCGAAGTAGACGATCTTGATCATTGACACCTGTGTCGTGTCCCTCTTCGTCATAGCTTCCACACTCCCGGCACTGCACGCGCGTAATCGTCGATGCCGATGGCTTCGAAGTGGCGCTTGGCGGACTTGATTTTGTCGCGCTCAGTCGGGCGGAGCTTCGAGTCGTCGAGCGTGCTCTTCGTCTCGCGGATCATGTAGATCCGGTCCTCGCCGTCCTCCTGCTTGATGATCGCCCAGTCGGGGTTGTACGGGCCGACAGGGGTGTCGATCTTGAACTTGGCGGGCAGCTTCATGAACAGCTTGATGTCCTCGCGAGAGTCGAGCAACTCCGCGAACTGGCGCTCGACGTCGGAGTCGAAGACGACGTAGTCGAAGTCGGTCTTCTGGGTGTGCTGCACCTTGTACATCTGGTCGAGGAAGCGCTCCTTCTCCTCCTCACCGTCCTTCTGCAACTCACGCAGTTCGTATACCGAGCCCGCGATGCGCTCGTACTGGACGCCATCGACAAGGAGCGCGCCGAGTTCCGCTTTGAGCACGCGCTTGGCCATCGCAATGAAGTCGTTCGGGTTGCCGATGAACTCGCCCAGCCGGCCGATGCCGATCAGGATGTCGACGATGGTCTTGCGGGTGAGGGAGGTGGCTTCCTGAAGCTCCGTGATGATGTCTGGCAGGTCGTAGCTGCCCTTGAGATCGGCCGAGCGGGTGCCGAGTTCTTCGCCCTTGGCACCGCCTCGCAACACCTTGACTCCGGCGCGGGTGACCTGGATACGCAGCGCGTCGATCTTCGGCGCTTCACGGAGCGCCCGGATGGCGTTCTCAATCAGCTGCTTACGCTCGACCTTGACGCGGTAGGTGGTCTTCTGGCTGATCGTCTCCCAGAACTCCTCGAACTCCGGAGTCGAGTACAGCTGCTTGTTGAGCACGCGCGGCTGACGCTTGCTGACCGGCTTGACATACTTGCCGATGTTCGCGCGCTCGACCAGCTCGATGATGATCGGCTCAGCCCACGCGAAGTCGACCGGCAGACCAAGATCGAAGCCGAGCTGGTTCGGCTGGAACTTCGGAGTGACAACGCCGTCCTTGTCGATGAAGCCCTTGTCCTTGAGGTGCTCCCAGACCAGGACGGAGCGCTGGTAGCCGAACTGGTCGTCGGTGAGCGCACCGTTCTCGTCCTGCAGCGGGATCTTCGAGAACTCAGCCCGGCGCACCCGACCAATCTCGACACCCGCGTCCTTATACTCACGCTGGAGCGCGTCCGCGAACTTCGTGTACGACTCGTTCGCCACGACCGTCAGCGTCGCAACACCACGGTCAGCAACACGGGTGTAGCCGTCAGCGGTCTTGGCGACGGGGAGGCGCAGGCCACGACCGAGCGTCTGGCGGCGTTCAACTTCTTTGCCCATTTCACGCAGGGTGCAGATCTGGAAAACGTTCGGGTTGTCCCAGCCCTCGCGCAGGGCAGAGTGGCTGAAGATGAACCGCACCGGCTCGTTCTCGTCGAGCAGCCGCTGCTTGTCTTGCATGATCAGTTCATAGGCGTCGTCATCGGCTTTCGTCGTGCCAGACGAGTCCTGGTAGGTCGTCGTCTTGCCGCGCTTGATCTGGGAGAAGTAGGCCCGGCGCAGTTCGCTCGGCGCCTGCGGCAGCAGCTCCTGGTAGCGCGCGGACTTCGCGCGTTCCTCGACGAAGACCTCGTCGAACCACTGCACGAAGTCACCATTAGCGTCGTCATTGTTCGTGCCATCGCCCAAGTAGCTGGCGACCTTGTCGACGAAGAACAGGCTGAGCACCTTAATGCCCTTGGCTCGCAGCATCGATTCCTTGCGCAGGTGCTCGCGAACGGTCTCGCGGATCATCTCCTTGTAGATCGCACCGGCCGAGGCACCGATGCTCTCGCCCTCATAGAGGAAGCCGTGGGTGGTGAGATCGACATAGGCAGGCTCGATGCTCATCTCGTTGATGCGCCAGCCCTCGTAGATCGGGTTGTTCGTCAGGCGCTCGTCCGACAGCTCCTGGTGCTGCTTCACGCTCACGACCCGGCGCTCAAGGGAGCCATCGGCCTTGCGACACGACAGCTCCAGCCGGGCCGACCACGACGGCTCACGCCGCACCTCAACCAGCTTGATATACGGCGTCGCGTCCGCGCCCTGCTGGGCCACCTCAGCCACAACGATCTGCTTCACCAGCCCAAGATCGTGCGCATCCACCGGGTCAAGCCGGTACACGACGTTGCGCTGCTTCTTGTGCGTCGCGCTGTAGCGCAGGGTGAACACCGGGTCGAGTTCACCGACCGCCGACTGCGAGAGCTGCGACTCCATGTTCTGCGGCTCGTCCATGATCACGACCGGGTGGGTCGCCTTCAGGTAGTCGATCGGGCGCAGGCCGTTCAGCTTGTCGCGCGTCTGGTGAATGATGCGAGTGTTCGCGTTGCCACGGATCGAGTCGATCGTCATGATCAGGATCTGCACGTTCGTGGACGTCGCGAATGACTGCACCTCCTCTGCGCTCTTGCCGCTATAGATGGAGGCATCGAAGGTGATGCCGTGCGGCTTGTAGAGGTTCTCGAAGTGCTCGCGCATGAGCCGGATGCTCGTGCTGACGCCCTCGCGGATCGCCACGCTGGGCACGAGGATCACGAACTTCGTGAAGTTGTACCGGACGGCCAGATCAAAGATCGTGCGCAGGTAGACGTAGGTCTTACCCGTACCGGTCTCCATCTCGATATCGAAGTCGAGCGCGTCACCCGCAAGCGACGGCGCGACCTCGAGGCCGTTGCGATCCTGCACACGTTGCAGGTTCGCGAGGATCAGGTCGCGGTCGAGCACGAGGCTGTTACCGACCGCACCGACCTCCTGCGTGAGATCGATATCGAGTGCGGCCTGATCCGAGTCGGGCAGCACCGCCGCACCGCGCAGGGTCGTGACCAGCTTCTCTGCGTCCTTCGGCTGCCCGTCGAACAGGTCGACCACGGACGCGATTGCATCCAGCTGATACGGCTGACTGGCGTCGAACTTGAACCCGCTGCTCATCACGCCGTCCAGAGCTCAATGCCCTTGCTCTTCGCGAGCTGGGCTAGGTTGGTCTTGAGTTCGTCATCGCCCTGGAAGGCGTCCTCGAGCACGATGATCCGCGTCGGAGATTTGTCAACGAGCGCACGCAGCTGTTCGAGCGTCGGCTTGACGTGCTCGTTCAGGTACGCCAGCACGGCGACATCTCCGTCACGGTCACGCACAAGCCGGACATCGAGACCACCGACCTCAGCAGGGGAGATCGCCTCGGTCAGCGAGTAGCCCTGCTTGAGCAGGATCTCGGTGAGCAGATCGTCGACAGTCGCATCGTCGGTCGCACTGTCACGAAGGCTGAGCAGGTGCTGCTGGAGCGCATCCTCCTCGACGTCGCTTGACGCGCGCCACTTGGCGAAGTTTGTATCGACAAGTGTGTATGCGCGGAAGCCGGTGTCAAAAGATCTAGTGCGTGATGCGAGTCTACTTGCGTGCTCCTCGGAGACCTTCAGACCAGCAAGCTCTAGACGACGACGAGACAACGCCGAAATCGTGAGGTAGCCCTCGGCTCTCGCCGGTGAAGAATCGGGTGTTGGCTCAGGGAGCTGAACTTGGATCCACTTGCGGCGGGCACCATCGGCTGCATTCTGCTCCATGACCGCGTGCCCTGTGGTCCCAGACCCAGCAAAAAAGTCCAAGACCAAATCGTCATTCTTGGTGACGGCGGCAATCAACAGCCGGAGCAAATCGACCGACTTGGGATAATCGAATAGCTTCTTGCCGTTAAACAACTGGGTTGTTTCTCGTAGTCCATTCGAGATGTTGGTGATGAGATCCTTCATGACCGTTTCGTTAAACCCGCGGATCTTGGTGTAGACCTCGAACCCACCCCTCTTCATGGGCAGGACGAGTAGGTCTAGCTTTTCCCGGTCGACCTTTTCGCGAGACCACCGCCAAGCATGAAAGCGATGCCTCCCGTCTCCGTTCACATGAGGCAGAATTTCTACGTAACCTGGAATTTCGGCTCCCATGTCCCCACTTCGAATATCGCCGGTGTCGGGATTGTAGAAGATTGAGAAAACCAGATTCGGGCGAGAAATCTCATTGAATATTCGGTTGTGATTCCAAAGGGTATCCCCGACGGCGTACTCACCCAACTCATCCTTTCTCACGTCCTTCTTGAACCCCTTGTATGCACCGGGCATCTTCGTTGTTGCAAAATCGACGTCCACCATGAACTCTGAAACACGGTTCGCGTTGCGAGCGTAGGCGAGGATGCGCTCAAAAGTGCGGACTGCGCCCTTCCCGCTGATTTGTCTTCCAGTAAGGTTCGCTACCCATGTGAGATCATTCAGGAAGTTTGCTTCACCAAAAATCTCATCTGCGAGCTTTCTCAGGTGAGGCTCTTCATTGTGGTCGATCGAGATGAAAATTACGCCATCCTCTGTCAACAGATTCCGCGCGAGCTTGAGTCGCGGGTACATCATGTTGAGCCAGTTGGAGTGGTAGCGGCCCTCGGTCTCGGCGTTGGTCGAGACTTTCTTGCCCTCCTCGTTGACCTGGCGGGTCCACTCGAGGTAGGTGTCGAGGCCCTCTTTGTAGTTGTCCGGGTAGACGAAGTCCTTGCCGGTGTTGTACGGAGGGTCGATGTAGATCATCTTGATCTTCGCGTGGTAGTGCTTCTGCAGAATCTTGAGCACTTCGAGGTTGTCACCCTCGATGAAGACGTTCTTCGTCGTGTCCCAGTCCTTCGAGTTCTCGAAGTCGGGCTTCAGCGTCGCCGTGGTCGGCTCCTGCGCCGCGCGCATGGCGCGTTTCTTGCCGGGCCAGAACAGTCCGAACCGTTCCACGCCATCCGCGACGTCGTCGTCGAGCAGTTCCTTGAGTTTCTCGACATCCACCTTGCCGTCGGCGATGGCCTCGGGAATCAGATCGGCAAGCTGCGCTGCCAGCTCGGTCTGGAAGTTCGGTGTAGTGGATGGTGTTTCGTAGATCTCGTCAGTCATTCGGGTGATTCTCTTTCATGATTTTAACAATTTGCGTCGGGTTTGTGAATGATCCGTGGTCTATGTGACAACCCGCCAGCGAATCGTGAACAGGTGCTCGGTCTCCTGGGTGCCCTGGAGAGCCTGCTCGATCAGCTCGAGGTATTTGTCGGCCTCGGCGCGGAGCTTCTTGCGCGCGTCCCGGAAGTCCTCGTCGGCCTCCTCGGCACGCTGCTCCCACTTGCGGGCCTCTTTCTTGAGTCGTAGCTGTTCCATCGGGTCGTCGGCCTGCCGGGCGAGCTTGCGGGCTTCCTTTTCCTTGGCTCGGTACTCGCGGATCTTGCCTTCGTGCTCGGCCTTGCGATCCTGCTGATTGCGGTAGAGCAGTTCCTCCTGCTGGTCGTAGTAGCGGGAGTTGCGGCCCTGGACTTCCTTCTCCAGCTCCGCCCGTCGAGTGTCCAGGTGCGGCGTGAAGCGGCCCTCATCGATCACCACCGGCCGTGTCCCAACGTCGACGCAGGCGAGGTCAAGGATGTCTGCGACGTACTCTTCATCAAGCCACCGGCCGTCATCGGTCAGGGCGCCGGCGAGCATGTAGGACTCGGAGACATCCTCGTCGCGCGCCCTCATCCGGAAGGTCGCAACGCTGACGGTGAGTTCGCCGCTGGTGCCCTCCAGCGCACGAATCGCGCTGCTCACACGCCCCGACTCACCGAGCGAGAACGTCAGCTCGCGTGCCGGGGTGTCGTGGGTCTTCGCGGTCTCAACGACGTGCTGGGCCAGCGGGCTCGAGTAGCGGTACTGATGGGCGTTCTCCAGCGGCTGGGACTTGAAGAAGTAGCGCCCGGTCGGCGCATCCTTCACCGGCGAATGGTTCAGCACGAAGGTGCGCCCGTCGCCCTCGAAGGTGGCGTACTCGTCCAGTTCGTGTCGGGTCACCGCGAGCAGGAGGCGCTCGAACTTGTTGAGCACCTCGCCCGACTGCGTGTCATACGCCTTGAGGCGATCCTGCACATGCGGGTCGAGGTTGTCGAAGACCTTGGCCTTGGCGCTGTCCATTTCACGCGAGATCTCGCTCGCGTACTGACCCTCAAGTTCCCGGAACGCGGCATCCAGCTCGTCGGCGGTTCTGCAACGAGTCAGGATATTGCTGATCGTCTTCTCGAAGTCCAGGCCGTCCTCGATCGCGCCGAGCACCTCGTCACTGGCGCCGAACACACTGGAGAACAGCTGGAACTTGTTCGTCAGCAGCTCCAGGATGCGTTGCTCGGCGATGTTGCCCTTGTTCGAGAAGTTCACGACGACGACGTTGTACTTTTGCCCGAAGCGGTGCACACGGCCGATGCGCTGCTCGACCCGCTGCGGGTTCCACGGCAGGTCGTAGTTGACGAGCATCGAACAGAACTGCAGGTTGATACCCTCGGCCGCCGCCTCAGTCGCGATCATGATCGTGCCCTCGTTGCGGTAGTAGTCCACGAGCGCCTTACGGCGATCCACAGCCGCAATGCCGGTGATCAGGTCGCCGTCCCTGTTCTTCTCCAACCACGCCTGGTAGATCGCGGTCTGCTCAGGCCCGTTGTTCGAACCGTTGAACAAGACGAGTCCCTCGCCGCGACCGGCTTCACGCAGCGACCGGGCGATGTACTCCTGCGTTTTAGTCGAGTCGGTGAAGATAATGGCCTTCTCGGGAGCGCCCAGCTCACGGAGCCGCTCGAAGCCAAGGTCAAGCGCCTCACCGAGCTTGACGGCCTTCTGGTTCTCCGTGATCGAACGGGCAAGCGCCGCGTATTCGCGCAGCTCCGCAGCCTCGGCGCGCATCGCCTCCAGCAGCGATTCGTCCAGCGGCATCGATGACGCACGGGAACCGTTGCCGGTTCCGTCGATCTCCTCGGTCTCCTCCAGCTCCTCGCTGGTGATCTCATCATCCACGGCGAAGTCGGCTGCCACGAGGCCACCACGCCCATCACGGCGCTGCCCGGCCGCGACCTCGTCCGCCAGACGGTTCGCGATGTTCTCCAGCGTGCTCGCGACCGCGTACGTCGACGATCCGAGGCGCTTACGGATGATCAGGGCAGAGAGATGACGCTGACTTCCCGCGAAGGCGAACAACTCGTCGCGCTGGAGGTAGTCGTTCACCAGGCCATAGAGCCGTACCTCCTCCGGCGACGGCGTGAACTCGACAGTCAGTGGCAGGCGCTTCGTGAAGTGGATGTACTTGTCAGCGTCGCGCCGAAGCGTGCGCTTCGAGACCGTGGCGACACGCTCCACCAGGTCGTCATCGCCGCCCAGATCACGGTTCTTGACGTACCGCTCCCGGAATGCATCGAGCGAGTAGAAGTAGTCGGGGGCGAAGATCGACACCAGCCCGTACAGTTCCTCGAGCTTGTTCTGCAGTGGCGTCGCCGTCAGCAGCACGGTCTTGTGTGCGCCACCAACGATGTGCGCCACCGCCTCGGCGGCCTTCGTCTTGCCCGTCCAGTAGTTCCGCAGCCGGTGCGCCTCATCCGCAACCACGAGATCCCACGCCTTGAGCAGCGAGGTCTCGTGCCGGAGCGCGAACTCGTAGGAACAGATCAGCACCCGCGCCGAGCGACCACCCGCAGCAGCTAGCAGCGAGTCCTTCGACTTCGGGTCGAGGATGGCGGACGGGATCAGAAACTTCTCGTACAGCTCCTGCTGCCACTGCTGGCGCAGGCTTGACGGGGCAACGATCAGGATGCTGCGACGGCGCTCCGCCCAGTACTGCGAGATGACAATGCCCGCCTCGATCGTCTTCCCGAGGCCCACCTCGTCAGCCAGGATCACGCCCGGCAGGAACGGTGTCTGCAACGCGAACAGTGCCGCATCGATCTGATGAGGCTTCGGCTCCACCTGCGCGTCGAACAGCAGGCCGGCGAGCTTGCCGACGTGGTCGTTGGCGTGACTACGCTGCAACTCGTGTGCGTAGTACTTGGCTTGGTAGTCGGTGAGCGAATCAGTCATCTGAGACGTGGTCTGGTAGAGATGAAACCGGCAAGAGCTGCCGCAGCGACAATCCTGCCCCAGTCATGCGTCGGCTGTGACTGACATAGCTTCATCGAACGGTGTGCCTCCACCCAGCTCCCATAACAAGTCATTGTGACGACTGCGCCCGCCACGATAATAGCGCCATCTCGCCTTCAGACAATTTGACGTCACACAATCACACGCATCAGACTCGCAGTACGAGAGAAGCCTGCTCACTCAGTCAATCGGCAGGCGGGCGCGTAGCTGTAATTGACACGACAGGGGCGGCTCAAACGTGCCAAGGACGACCGGTGAAGCAACCTGCCAACAATGAATCTGTATAGAGCGACCGAGATCAACGCTGACCAGTGTTGTGGAGCTAGGGGGATTCGAACCCCCGACCTCTTCCATGCCATGGAAGCGCGCTACCAACTGCGCCATAGCCCCGAAGGGAGTCTCCGCGTTCCCGCGGCGACCAGACAACTGTACCGGGAGAGTTGCCCGGGCACAAAATCGGCTCGCTGTGCTGGTGGTCACGCAGCGCTTGGGCAACGCTCCCCCACCTGCACGGACGCAGCCCGGACACGGCACGTCGTGCCGACGCTCACGCGCCGATGCGGTCCTCCGTGGCACCCAGGTTGTGGGCCGCCAGACGCCACACCCCGTGGCGCTGGTCCGGCACCAGTTCCGACCAGTGGCAGTTGTCCAAGCCACGCATACCTTGGAAAGTCGCCGGGTCCAGCCCGAGCACCGTGAGCAGCCCCCGCGTGATCGCCGAGCCGTGGGCCACGGCCACCACCGTCTGGCCCGCTGTGGCCTGGTGTGCATGGTCCAACAAGGCCTCGGCCACGCGCCGGCCGACAAGGACGGAGTCCTCGATGCCGGCGGCCACGCTCTCCCCCGTCTCGCTCCACTCGGCAAACGCGTCTGGCAGGTCGGTGCGGATGTCCTCATACGTCCGTCCCTCGAACAGGCCGTAGGCCCGCTCCTTCAGGCGCTCGTCCACATAGACCTCCGCGCCGTCCTCACCCTCGAGCAGGGCACCGGCCTCGAGCAGCGCCCGGGCCACGCGCCCCGCGGTCTCCCGCGCTCGGATCAGAGGTGACGTCACCACGCGCACTCCCCCACCGCTGCCCCCATCGGCCCACAGGCCCACGGAGTCAGCCCGCGATGTGAGGCGTTGGGCGAGGACGGCCGCCGCCCGGTCCGCCTGGCGGCGGCCGGTGACATTGAGGGGGAAGTCGGAGGCTCCCTGGAAGCGCGCCTGGACGTTGTAGTCGGTCTGTCCGTGGCGTAACAAGACTATGCGGGCTGCAGAACTCACGACTCTAGACGGCCCTCGCACGTGCCTCGTCGGCGGCAGCGTTGGGATCAGCCAGGTGCTGGGCGGGCTGGTCACCCCACAGCTTCTCCAGGGCGTAGTACGCGCGGTCCTCCTCCACCAGGACGTGCACCACGACATCGCCGTAGTCCAGCAGCATCCAGCGGGCGTCGGAGCGACCCTCGATGCGCTCGGGGCGGAGGTGGAGTTCGGTGGCGACCTCGTCCATGACGTTCTCGGCGATGGCGCGGACCTGACGCTCCGTGGGCGCGGACGCGATGACGAAGGCATCGGCCAGCAGCAGTCGTTCGGAGACGTCAATGAGGACTGGATCTGTCGCAAGCTTGTCGTAGGCGGCTGCCGCCACCACTCGGATGATGTCCTGGGTCTCCTGGCTGCAGGTCACATGCCCTCCGTCCATCAATGGCTCCTGACACCTCCAGTGTGCCATGACGGGATGCACGCAAGCGTGTGAGGTCCGGCGTGTGTCCCCGGTCACTCCCCCGGGCTCCGCCGGCCACCACCACGCCCGGACGGCAGCCCGCGGACCCACCGCGCCCGCAGCGCGACTGCGCGGTCGCCCTCGTCAATCGCGGTAGAGCTGGTGCTTCCCGATGTACTGCACGACCCCGTCGGGCACCAGGTACCACACGGGCTTGCCGGAGCGCACGCGCTGGCGGCAGTCGGTCGAGGAGATCGCCATGGCGGGCACCTCCAGCAGGGACACCTGCTCATGGGGCAGACCCGGGGCCTTGAGGACGTGCCCGGGGCGGGTGACCCCGACGAAGTGCGCCATCTCGAAGAGCTGGTCGGAGTCCTTCCACGCCGCGATCTGCTCCAGGGCGTCCGCGCCCGTGATGAAGAAGAGGTCGGCATCCGGGTTGGCCCGGTGCATGTCGGTGAGGGTGTCGATCGTGTAGGTGGTGCCGCCGCGGTCGATGTCCGCGCGCGAGACCGTGAAGTCGGGGTTGGCGGCGGTGGCGATGACCGTCATGAGGTAGCGGTGCTCGGCGGGCGTGACGCGGCGCCCCGCCTTGAAGGGCTGCATGGCGGCGGGGACGAAGACCACCTGGTCCAGTCCGAAGACGTTCATGACCTCCGAGGCCGCCACGAGGTGCCCGTGGTGGATGGGGTCGAAGGTGCCGCCCATGATGCCGATGGAGCGGCGGTGGGTGCTGGGTGCCACGGGGTCCTCCTCCGGTCGTCGCCACCTCGGGACGACCACGCGACGCTGGATCGTTGACGCCGGGCGCGATGCCGCTGCGTCACGGGCGCCGGGAGCCGGCGCCGGGTACTGGCACAGGCTACCGCGCACCGGCAGATCGCACGGGCTGCGCCACGGCGTGCTGCGGACGCCCACGCGTAGGATCGGGAGGAGCCCCGACAGCGGGAACCGACGACGCGACCGCGCCGCACCGGCGGGGCGCCCACCGGAGACCCATGGCAACGAATCGACACGACCGACTCTCCCGACTGGTTGACCTGGTGATCGAACGCGGGTCCGTGCGCGTGGAGGAGATCCAGCGCGAACTCGGCATCTCGCCCGCCACCGCCCGCCGGGACCTCGACGCCCTGGCCTCCCAGCAGCTCATCACGCGCACGCGTGGTGGGGCACTGGCCAATGCGTCCTCCGGGGAGTTGCCGCTGCGCTACCGGGCGACCAAGCAGGGTGAGCAGAAGCTGCGCATCGCCCAGGCCGCGGTGGCCATGGTGCACCCCGGTGAGGTCATCGCGCTCAACGGTGGTACGACGACGACGGGGATGGCACTGGAGCTGGGGATCCGGAGCTCCTCGGAGCCGGCCTTCGCGGACCGGCCCGTCACCGTGGTCACCAATGCCGTCAACATCGCCACAGACCTCGCGGTGCGGCCGCACGTGCGGGTGGTCGTGACCGGAGGCGTCGCGAGGGCGCAGTCGTATGAGTTGGTCGGCCCGCTGGCGCAGCTGTCACTCCCCCAAATCTCCGTCGACACCGCGTTCCTCGGGGTACACGGGATCGTGGCGGGCAAGGGAATCTTCACCCGTCACGAGGGCGAGGCGGCGATCAATGCCGCACTGGCGAGGTCTGCCCGGCAGGTGGTGGTGATCGCCGACCACTCGAAGCTGGGTGAGTTCGCGTTCGCGAGGATCCTGGACTCCGAGGGTGTTGGGGTGCTGGTGACCGACGACGAAGCGGACCCCGCACAGGTGGAGAAGTTCCGGAGGGCGGGGGTGAAGGTGGTGTTGGCGTAGGGTCTCGACGGGCCTTCGTCCACATCCCATGTCAATACCTTCACATCTTGCTAAGGTATTGACATGCACACGGTGACGAAGTTGGAACGCTTGCGTGAGATCGCGATGGACCAGCATGGCTTCGTGACGACCGCGCAGGCCATTGAAGACGGTCTCTCGCACGCCGAGCTCTCCACCATGGTCGCCCGAGGCCGCATCGACAGGACTTCGTACGGTGTCTACCGAATCCCCCAAGTTCCCGAGACGGAGTTTGACGAGTACCAACTGGCAGTGCTCTGGACAGGGGCGCCCGAGGCCTGCCTGAGCCACGACACTGCGCTGGATGCATGGGGCGTCACCGACATCAATCCCGACCGAATCCATGTCTCGGTCGCACGACACCGCCGACTTCGGCGCGCTGGTGGGGAACGCTACATGGTCCATCATGAAGACCTTGAATCCCACCACCTCACGTGGTGGCAGGGCATCCGAACAGTCAACCTGCCGACCGCGATCGCGCAGTGCATCGAGTCTGGTGTCCCCACCTATCTGATCCGTCAGGCCCTCGAGCGCTCCGGACACTCCGGCATGCTGTTGAGCGAGGACCGCGAGCGTCTCGCCATCAAACTGGAGGATCGCGATGGCCGAGCGTGAGCCCACGAACCTCGCCGAGTCACTCAACCAGCTCACCCCGAAGACCAAGGCACCCTCCTCCGCCCGCATCCTGAATGCCTGGATCACACAGGCCCAGGACCGACTCGCCACCTCCGGACCAAGACTGAGTTGGCTGGTCGCCGCGACCGTCGTCTCAGCGGCCCTTCAGCGCGCAGTGGACGAGCACGGCTCGCCACTGTTCCTCCTCAAGGGCGGGACCCTGCTCCAGTACCGTCTGCCGGCCACATCTCGGTCCACCCGGGACATCGACGGTCTCGTGCGCGGTGGCATCGACGAGTTCCTCGCTGAACTCGACAAGGTCCTCGTGGCACCGTGGGGTCCGCTCACGCTCATGCGCGGTGACGTTGAGACCATTCAGGTCCCGAGCCGTATCGTCAAGCCTCGCCGATTTGACATCGTGGTGCAGCTCAATGGCGTGACATGGCGACGCGTCCAGGTCGAGGTCTCGCCGGACGAAGGGCAGGCAGGAGCGGCGCCGGAGAACATCAGGGCTCCGTCATTGGCCGGATTCGGTCTTCCGAGCCCTGAGCACCTCACAAGCCTGTCGATGGCCTACCAGATCGCACAGAAGGTCCACGCATGCACTGATCCCCACAACCCGCCTGCTCTTGTCAACGATCGCGCTCGCGATGTGGTCGACCTCCTGCTGCTGCGCGATCTGACTTCCGAGACAATGTCACCAACACTCGTCGAGGTCCGCGCCGCAATCGAGGACATCTTCGCGACTCGAGCATCCGAAGCCAGGCGAGTCGGCGCGACACCCCGCACCTGGCCATCCAGATGCATCGCCCATCCACATTGGGTTCCGAGCTTCGTGAGTGCTGCCGACTCCGCCAGCCTGTCCGTCTCCCTCGTCGACGCCGTCGAGGAACTCAACGATTGGCTCGACCTGATCGAGCGGGCCTGAGGCGAACGAACGACAGCGGCGTCAGAGCCCCGGTGCGCCTCCGACGCCGATTCACCAAGCTTTCAGGACGTCATCAACTGGTCACTCCCGCGCCCGAGCACGTCGGTGGACATCGAGCATCCCAATCTGAGTGCCCTTTCCTCGGGAGAGACACGGTTCGCACACCCCGCTCTGATAACAGTCTTGCTGTCGTCGGGACATTCCTGGATTCCGGGAGTTCCTTCGCGATCGGCGGGCCATTCTGGGGCTCAGCCAACGGGAGCTCGCACGCAGGTCCGGCGTCGCACAACCATTGATCGCTGCAATCGAGACCGGCAGGCGCACCGCAACCGATGCGACCCGGGACGCACTGACTCGAGCCTTGGAACTTAGGCCGTCGACCGCCTTGGGTGCACGCCGAGCCCAGGTCCTCGAATCCATCGAACGCATCGGTGGCAGGGATCCGCTGACGATCGGATCGGTGGCCCGAGGCGAGGACACCAGCCAGCCCGACCTCGACCTCGTCAGCGCGTTTCCCCCCGAGGTCTCCATGATCGGTCTGCTCTCCCTCGAAGATGAGCTCAGCGCCCTCCTCACGGTGCCCGTCGACGTCATCTCCGCCCATTCCTCCGCGATCCACAACTCGGTTCCAGAAGACGCCGTTCGCGTATGAGCGCCGAGGACCAGCGTCTGAATCACCGTCTGGCCGACATGGCCCGCTTCGCGGACGAGGCAGCTTGGGTCGTCCACGTCGGGCGTGATGCGTACAAGACCTCGGGCTGACCTCGCAGTAGCCGACCACCCATGGGCGCGTCCACCCGTTGGCGTTGATGGACCCACTCCGCGTGGTGCTCTCCCGTCGAACAGAGCAGCGCCGCCCTCGTCAATGGCGTCCAGCGCACCGGCGGCGCACCGGAGAGCTCAGCTCCGTGGCGTCCACAGGATGGGGCCGAGTGCGCTGGTGAGGTCCTCCAGCGCTGCGGGGACCACGCGGAAGTAGGCCCACTTCCCCCGTTGCTCGCGCGTCACCAGCCCGGCGTCGCTCAGCTGCCTCATGTGGTGGGAGACGGTGGGTTGCGAGAGACCGACGGGTCCGGTCAGGTCGCAGATGCAGGCCTCACCCCCCGGGCTGGTGGCGATCAGGGACAGCAGCCTCACCCGGGTGGGGTCGCCCAGCGCCTTGAACACCTGGGCGACCCGGTCGGCGTCCACCGGGGCGGCGAGCGCGATGGACGTCGACGAGGACGATCCACAGCAGCTGGCGTCGGCGGGGTCAGGACTCGTGTTCGCGACCGTGCTCATGGGGTACAGCCTACCTCTCGTATTGACAGCCGTCGATGCATTGCGACAGGATGGATCGCATAGACGTACGTCGATGGGAAGTGGGGATGACCGACATGGGCGAAGTTGCCAGGGATGCGGTGCGTCAGCGATACGCGGACGCCGCTCGGTCTGTCGCCGAAGGTCGCTGTGGCACCGCGACCAGCTCCTGCTGCGAGCCCTCCCCGGCGACCGGAGCCGTGTCGACCGGGGTCGGGACAGTCTTCGGGTCGGTGCTCTACGACGCGGCCCAGACCAGTGGTCTGCCCACCCACGCCGTCCTGGCGAGCCTGGGCTGCGGCAACCCGACGGCAGTCGCTGATCTGCACGAGGGCGAATGCGTGCTCGACCTCGGGTCCGGGGGTGGCATCGACGTGCTGCTCTCGGCCCGCCGGGTCGGACCGAGCGGATTCGCCTACGGCGTGGACATGACCGATGAGATGCTGGAACTGGCGCGGGCGAACGCCGCCGAGGCCGGGGCCGACAACGTCGAGTTCCTCAAGGGGACGATCGAGGCGGTACCGCTGCCCGACGCTTCGGTCGACGTCGTGATCTCCAACTGTGTCATCAACCTTTCCACCGACAAGTCGGCGGTGCTCGCCGAGATGTTCCGCGTCCTGGCCGACGGCGGCCGGATCGGGGTCTCCGACGTCGTCGCCGAGGACGAGGTGAGCGCCGCAGAGCGGGCCGAGCGGGGTTCCCGCGTCGGATGCGTGGCAGGAGCCCTCTCCCGGTCGGAGTACCTCGATGGCCTCGCGGCCGTCGGCTTCGCGGACGCCTCGGTGGAGTTCACCCACCAGGTCGCACCCGGCATGCACGGAGCCGTCATCCGCGCCACAAAACCACACTGAGGCCAGGACCGGCGAGGCCCTGGGCAGGTACGGCCCCACCCGCCACGCCCCACCCTCCACACCGCGAAGCCCGACACCAGCCACCAGCCACCAGCCACCAGCCACCAGCCACCACAACTCAGGAGAGTCACCCATGACACAGACGCACACCGCCGACCCGGCCCAGCCCACCCGCATCACCTCACGGTTGATCGAGGTGTTCGAACCAGCCCTGTGCTGCAACACGGGCGTGTGTGGGACGGACCCCAGCCAGGCACTGATCTCCTTCACCGCGGACTGCTCGTACCTCGCGTCCCGCGGCGTGAGGGTACTTCGCCACAACCTGGCCAACGATCCCCAGGCCTTCGTCGACAACGGGACCGTCAGGGCCTTCCTCGACGTGGTCGGATCAGCCGGGCTGCCACTGGTCCTCGTGGACGGAGTCACCGTGGCCACCGGTTCCTACCCGGACCGCGCCCACCTGGAGCAACTGGCGCTCCCCCACCCTGACGAGCCGGTCCACAATGACCTGGGACTCACCGCTGCAGGCCCCGCCGAGAGCTGCTGTGAGGGCGGATCATGCTGTTGAGCGATGTGAGGACCGGGGACCACGCGCGGTCCGGGGCAGGGCAGCCGCACCCCGACACCACGTTCCTCACCTCACTGCCCAAGTTCGTGTTCTTCACCGGCAAGGGTGGTGTCGGCAAGACCTCGGTGGCCTGCGCCACCGCCGTGACACTGGCCGAACGAGGCAGCAGGGTGCTGTTGGTCAGCACTGATCCGGCCTCCAACGTCGGGCAGGTCTTCGCCCAGCACATCGGCAACAGCATCGTCCCCCTGGAGGCCGTGCCCGGCATCGACGCCCTGGAGATTGATCCTGAGGCAGCTGCGGCCGCCTACCGTGAGACGGTCATCGGACCGGTTCGGGCCTTCCTGCCCGCTGCGGAGATCGCCACCATGACCGAACAACTCTCGGGATCCTGCACCACGGAGATCGCCTCCTTCAACGAGTTCACCGACCTCCTGGCCGACCCGGGGCGCACGCGTGGCTACGACCACGTCATCTTCGACACCGCACCGACCGGTCACACGATCCGCCTCCTCCAACTCCCCGGGGACTGGAGCCGCTTCATCGACGACGGACAGGGTGACGCGTCCTGCCTCGGGCCCATGTCCGGCCTGGACAGACACCGCGAGGTCTATGCGGCGGCCGTCCTCGCCCTCGCAGACCCACAACGGTCCCGGCTGGTGCTGGTCGCCCGACCGCAGGACCCCACCCTCCGGGAGGCCGAGCGCACGCACAGGGAACTGGCTGACATCGGGCTCGTCAACCAGTACCTCGTCATCAACGCGGTCATGCCCGCCGCCCGCGACACGGACCCCCTCCGGACCGCGATCCGCACCCGGGAGCAGCGTGCGATCGACACGATGCCCCCCGGGATCGCGTCCCTGCCACGCGACGTCCTCGAGCTGCGCCCCTGGAACATCATGGGAGTCAGACGACTGCGCGACCTCTTCGCCCCCTACCCGGACGAGGGCGCTCCCGGAGTGGGATCCACCACCGAAGAGGAGACCCCCTCCTCCACCCGGCCCGGTCCCGGTCTCCCCCCGCTGGGCGCACTCATCGACTCCCTGGAGTCGGAGGGCAACGGTCTCATCCTGTGCATGGGCAAGGGAGGTGTCGGCAAGACGACCATCGCCCAGTCGATCGCCGCGACCCTGGCTTCCCGCGGCCACGAGGTCCTGCTGACCACGACGGATCCGGCTGGGATCGTGGCCGAGGCACTGGGTCACGACCTGGACGACCTCACGGTGGAACGCATCGATCCGGACGAGGCCCTCACCGAGTACTCGCGCGAGGTGCTCGCCACCAAGGGCGCCCACCTCGACGAGGCCGGTCGACGACAGCTGGCCGAGGACCTGCGATCCCCCTGCACCCAGGAGGTCGCAGTATTCCGCCAGTTCTCCGCGGCCATCGCACAGGCGGACCGCAAGTTCGTCGTCATGGACACCGCCCCCACCGGGCACACCCTCCTGTTGCTGGACGCCACGGGCTCCTACCACCGCGAGGTCATCCAGCAGATGGGCGCGGGCACCGGGTGCGTCACCCCCCTGATGCGCCTCCAGGACCCCCACCGCACGAGGCTCCTGATCGTCACGACCCCGGAGACGACACCCGTTCTGGAGGCCGTACAGCTCCAGGACGACCTCGCCAGGGCCGACATCACCCCGTGGGCGTGGATCGTCAACGACTCGGTCACCGCAGCCGACCCGACGTCACCCTTCCTGCGTGCCATCGCCGCCAACGAGGCAGAACCACTGGAACGGGTCCGGTCAGCGGCCGAGCGCCTGGCCGTGGTCCCCCTGCTCGCGGATCCGCCGACCACAGCCCCCGCTCTGCTCGCCATGACCGGGTCCCCGGACACCAGGGCGGTCGCCACACCGGTCGGTGCAGTGACCGGATCAGCTGCGGGCCCGCGTCTGTCCCAGCCGAGCTGACCAGGTCTGGGCCGCGACCTGGACGGCGTCCCACGGTGAGCCCAGGGGTGGGGTGTAGGCGAGGTCGAGGTCGCTGATCTGGTCGATCGTGAGTCCGCAGTGGAGGGCAGTGGCGAAGGTGTCGACCCGCTTGGCGACCTCGCTGCCGCGTCGGCCCACGAGCTGGGCACCGAGGAGACGCCCGTCTGTGGGGTCCCCGGTGATGCGGAAGTGGATCTCGTTCGCCCCCGGATAGTAGGCCTTGTGGTCATCGGCGACCGAGGCGACCGTCACAGGAGTGCGCCCGACGCCAACTGCTTCATGGTCGCGCACGCCGGTGCGCGCCGCCACCAGGTCGAAGACCTTGACCACCTGGGTACCGACGGAACCGGCGAAGGACCGGTTCCCACCCACGGCGTTCTCCCCCGCGGTGCGGCCCTGCTTGTGGCTGGTGGTGCCCAGCGGTAGGTAGGTCTCACCCAGGAGGCGGTGGTGGGTGATCACGCCGTCACCGGCGGCCCAGATGCGAGGGAGCCCGGTGCGCATGTGCTCATCCACCACCACGGCGCGCCCCGCACCGAGACCCGCTCCCGCACGCTGGAGGAGCTCCGTGTTGGGGCGCACACCGACGACGACGAGCACGAGGTCCGCGGTCTGCTCGAAGGCCCCGCCCTCGTCGGCGCCGCGGACTGTCAAGCTCCCCGAGGTCTTCTCGACACCGGTGACAGTGGTGCCCACCCGTACCCTGACGCCGTGGGCAGTGAGCTCCTCGTGGACGAGGGCGCCGAGTTCGGGGTCGAGGGTGGAGAGCACCTCCCCGCCGCGCTGGAGCTGGGTCACGTGCAGGCCGCGGGCAGTGAAGGCCTCCGCCATCTCCAGGCCGACGTACCCGGCGCCGACGATGATCACCGAGGCGGGGTGACGCTCCTGGAGGGAGCGCTCGAGGGCGAAGGTGTCCCCCATCGAATGGATGACGTGGACCCCGTCACCCGGACCGAGGAGGTCGAGCCCGGCAATCCCGACGCGGGAGGGCAGCGCGCCCGTGCCGACGACCAGTTCGTCGTACGGCATCCACTCCCTGCATCCCTCGGGAGTGCGGACCTCCAGGCGTTGGTCGGCGACGTCGATCGCGGTGGCCAGCGTGTCAGGTCGCAGGGTCAGACCTGCTGCCTCGAGGTCAGCCACGGTGCGGTGTGCGAGGGACTGCCACGGGGCCACTTCTCCGGTGAAGTAGTACGGGATGCCACAGATGGAGTAGTTGGGGTACTCGTCCGCCACGACGACACTCACATCCGTGTCAGGGGCGAGCTCCCGGGCGCGCAGTGCTGCGGAAATGCCGGCATCACTGCCGCCGACCACGATCAGATGGGTCACGGGTGGGCCTTTCGACGGGTGGGACGTTCGCCACCAGCGGGGGAACCGGTGGACGGGGTTGCCCCAGTCCTGGGGCGCCCCAGGAGTCACTGGGTGGGACTCCTCTTGACGCGAGAGTATCACTCAATCATCATTGAGGTAATGAGCACTGAGCAATTGGATCTGTCGGGCCGGGTCGCGAGGTTCGCGGCACTGGCCGACCCCGTGCGCCTGCGGATCGTCGACCTGCTCACCCTGGGCGACCTCGCGCCCGTCGAACTCCAGGACCAGCTCGGCATCTCCTCCAGCCTGCTCGCACATCACTTGAACTCGCTCGAGGACGCGGGCATGCTGGCACGCACCCGCTCCGAGGCGGACCGTCGTCGCACGTACCTCCACCTGACCCCGACCGCATTCGCCGACCTGCTGCCATCCCCGACCATGGGCGTACGGCGCGTGGTCTTCGTGTGCACGGGCAACTCTGCACGCTCCCAATTGGCCACCGCCCTCTGGCACCGGTGCAGCGCCGTACCGGTCGCATCTGCGGGCACGCACCCTGCCGCAGCCATCGAGCCGGGGGCAATCGCCACTGCCGCACGCCACGGCGTCGCCCTGCGGGCACGCAGTCCACGGGCAGTCGACCAGGTACTGGTGGCAGATGACTGCGTGATCACCGTCTGCGACTCCGCCCACGAGGAGCTCGGCGGTCGGGGACGGGTGCACTGGTCGGTGCCCGACCCCGTGCGCGACGGCTCGGATGCCGCCTTCGATGCGACATTTGAGGATCTGGCGGCGCGCGTCCACGACCTTGCGCCGCGCATCTCCATCGCCTGAGAGCAGGGTCACCCGCGGCCAACACGAACCAGCACCGCAGGATCATCCATGCCTCGGTCGACCAGTGCCGCACTCGTCAATGCGGTCGGGTGCGACGGCGGCGAGTGTCCCGCGCGCCCGACGGACGGCCCGATCTCAACGTCCCCGGTAGTGCAGGAGCACGACCCCGTTCTCGAAGGTCCGCTCCTCCACGAGGTCGAGGGCGAGCCTGCAGCCGTCAGGCAGCGCACGCAGCCCACCGCCCACGGTCTTCGGGACGATGAAGAACCTGAAGTCCCGCACCAGACCAGCACGGATCGCCTCCGCCGCCGTTGTCGGTCCGAAGATCTCCACCTCCCCCGCCGCATCGTCGACGATGCGCTCGAGCCCCTCGAGGTCGAGGTGGGGCACGAGGGTCACGCTTCCTTCCCCCAGATCGGACTCACCAAGGGTCGAGGACGCGACCACCAGGTCCAGGGCCAGCCAGCGGCGGGCGAACTCCTTCTCGGCGTCGCCCCACTCCTCCCCCTCCGGCTCGGCCTCCCAGTACCTCATCAACTGGTAGGTCCTGCGCCCGAGCACCTCGGTGGAGACCGCCCCCATGCGCTCCACGTGGAAGTCGAAGACCTCCACATTGGGCGCCGACCACTGGAAGTCGCCATCGGCGTCGGCGGCGTACCCATCGACAGAGACAGTTGCGGTGAAGCTGAGAGTGCCCATACCTGATCGTAGTGCGACGTGGGTCACATGGCGCGGGGGCAACAGGGGCCGCCCTCGCGCCCGTGTTGATGGATGGAGCGGCGTCGGCCCCTCGAGCGACGAGTAGGCGCTACAGGGAGGGATGCACAACGCACACCATGGCTCTTTCGACATCCGAGTGGTACCGTAAATAGGTACTGTTCCATCGACACAAGGAGAGGTCTGAGGATGTCCATCAGCGCCAGCGAAGCGCGCAAGACCCTGTTTCCCCTCATTGAACGTGTGAACGAGGATCGCGACGCAGTTGAGATCGTTTCCCGGAAGGGCAATGCCGTTCTCATGGCTGCCGACGAGTACGCGGCCTGGCAGGAGACTGCCTATCTGTTCCGCTCGCCCGCCAATGCTCGCAGGCTGCTCGATGCCTACGAGAGCGCTCGATCGGGAGACTCGGAGCCGCACGAGCTCGACCGGGAGGACTGATGCGCTTGGTCTGGGCCTCGTATGCGTGGGAGGACTACAAGCACTGGCAGACCGCGGACCGGAGGACTCTCAAGCGACTCAACGCTCTCATTGACGCATGCCTGCGCGATCCATTCGACGGTATCGGGAAGCCTGAGCAGCTCAAGTACGGTGCGCAGGGGGCGTGGTCCAGGAGGATCACTGACGAACACCGACTGGTGTATCTGGTGGACGGCGATGACCTGGTCATTCTCCAGGCGAGGTACCACTACTGAGTCTCTCTCGACCTCAGCCACTCCCGCGCTCACTGACGGCGAAGGCACGCGAGGCCGCGACAGCGCCCGAGCGCTTCGCCCCCTGATCACGATGCAAGCAAATCGGTGGTACGCGAACCTCATCCACATGAGGCTCGAGATGGGACAGATGATGCGCAGCACAGAAGGTAGCCGGGACCCGACCACCACGGTCCTGTCCATCATCGAGGCCGCGGACATGCTGGGGATCTCCCGCCCTGCACTGTCTCGGCTTCTTGAGGAGGGTGAAATCCCATTGATTGAGCCGCGTCGACATCGACGGATCCTGCTGACAGAGGTACACAAGTATCGGGAACGGCAGGCGCAGGAAGCTGATGCAGCGCTGTCCGACATTGTTGCGGATGCCACTGCGTTCGGTGACTACGACCAGGACCTTGCCGCTGTACGGACAGCTCTGAGAGCTGCTCGCGGACGCAAGTGACGCATGTCAACCCTGTGCGGTTTCGTCGTCCAGTGCAACCGACGCACGGGTGACGTCCGTGTCGACCACCCACGCCTCGGTCGAAGACGCCGTGGACGAGCGTCTGGAGCTGGAGAGCGCGAGAAGAGACATGGACATCGAGATCGCCCTGTTGGTGGCCGACAGTATCGACACCATCCAGCGCACGCACTCTCGATACTTCATGCGTCGCCAAGTCACCTCGTAGGTTTCGTCGTTGAGCGCTCAGATCGGTCCACGTCGATGCCGATGTACCACAAGTGGGCGCACGCACGTGCGCACTGTCGGGGGGCCGGTCATGAAGGCAAGGGATGTCCGCCCTCGTCAATGCCGGTGCCCGTTCGCGCTGCGCACGACGAGCACAACCCTGCCCACAGCGCGGCACTCCCCCACCATACCCCGCGCCGAACCGCGCGCCGGAGCGCGAGGAGCCACGCCGCCGGAGGACGTCAGCTCCGGATCGCGCCGTTACCCTCGATGACCCAGGTGGTCGTGGTCAGCTCTTCCAGACCCATGGGGCCCCTCGCGTGGAGCTTCTGGGTGGAGATGCCGATCTCCGCACCCAGACCCAGCTGGCCGCCGTCGGTGAAGCGCGTGGAGGCGTTGATCGCGATGGCCGCGGAGTCCAGTTCCGTGCGGAAGCGACGCGCGGAGTCGATGCTGCGCGTGCAGATCGCCTCCGTGTGCCCGGTGGAGTGGCGGCGGATGTGCTCGATCGCCTCGTCCAGGTCGGCCACCACCCGCACCGCCAGGTCCATGGAGAGGTACTCGCGGCCCCAGTCCTCCTCGGTGGCGTCCACGACCAGGTCCTGGTCGATGCCCGGGTTCGCGCGCGCGATGGCCACCGTCGCCTCGTCCCCGTGGATGCGCACACCGACTGTCGTCAGGCGGGTGAGGGCCTGGACCAGGAACTCCTCGGCGACATCGTGGTGGACCAGCAGGGTCTCGGCCGCGTTGCACACGCCCACGCGCTGGGTCTTGGAGTTCATGACGATGTTCTCCGCCTGCGCCAGGTCCGCTCCGGCGTCGACGTAGACGTGGCAGTTGCCGGTGCCCGTCTCGATGACAGGCACCTTGGCGTGGTCGACGACGGAGCGGATCAGCCCGGCCCCGCCTCGCGGGATGAGGACGTCGATGCCGCCGCGGGCCTCCATCAACGCCGTGGCTCCCGCGCGGCCCCAGGGGTCGACCGTCTGGATGAGGTCTGCGGGCAGGTCGGCGGAGACCAGCGCGTCGCGCAGGACGGTGATGGTGACCCGGTTGGTGGCCTCCGCCGCGGTGCCGCCGCGCAGGATGACGGCGTTGCCGGACTTGAGGGCGAGGCTGGCGGCGTCGACGGTGACGTTGGGGCGGGCCTCGTAGATCATGCCGATGACGCCCAGCGGCACCGCTACCTGCGTGACGCGCAGGCCGTCCTCGGTGACGCTTCCGCGCACGACGCGTCCGACCGGGTCGGGCAGGGCGGCGACCTCGCGCACGGCGGCGGCGACAGCGGTGAGGCGGGGCGCGTCCAGACGTAGGCGGTCGACGAGGGCGTCGTCCATGTGCTCAGCACGGGCACGGGCCACGTCCTCGGCATTGGCGGCCAGGACCTCCTCGGCGCGGTCCTCCAGGGCGGTGGCCATGGCCTCCAGGGCGCGGTCCTTCACCCGGGAGGTGGAGGTGGCAAGCACACGGGAGGCGACGCGAGCGGCGTCGGTGAGGGCGGAGATGTCAGGCACGTCAGTCATGTCGCAATGATTCCACAGCAGGTGGGGCGGGATGGGCGGTGGTTGGCGGTTCAGGGCTGGGTCTGGAGCGTGAGGGCGGCGGGGTCGCCCTCGTCGGCGGGAGTGGAAGCGCAAGGCCACCGGGGTCGCCCTCGTGCGCGGGTCGTGTCCCGCGCGGAGCAACGCAGACCTGCGGCCTGCGGGAGTGCCGATCACTGGTCTCCCGACGCCCCGACATTCCGACATCGCGAGCGTCCCCCGAAGCAGCTCGCTGGCCCCCACCCACACGGGCGAGGACCAGCGAGTTCAGCGACTGCCGCCTGCGCGGGAGGCGACCCCGGACGCTGTTCAGCTCACGGAGCCGACGTCCCGGGGATCACCTCTACACGTTCACCGCTGCGCGCGGCGAGTGGCTCAGGCCTGCTTGGTGGCCTCGATCTCCAGGGTGATGGCGATCTTGTCGCCGACCAGCATACCGCCGGCGGCCTGTGCCTTGTTCCAGGTCAGGCCGAAGTCCTTCCGCGAGATGGTGGTGGTGCCCTCGAAGGCGGCGCGGTCGAAGCCGAAGGGGTCGGTGGCCGTGCCCTCGAAGGTCACGTCGATGTCGACGGGCTGGGTGACGCCGTGGATGGTGAGGTCGCCCGAGAGGACGAACTCGTCGCGGGTGCCGGAGACGCCGGTGGAGGTGAAGGTCCACTCCGGGAACTTCTCCACCTCGAAGAAGTCGGCCGAACGCAGGTGGTTGTCTCGGTCGGCGTTGTTGGTGTTCACGGAGGCGGCATTGATGGTCGCCGTGGCGGAGGAACCCTCGGGGGTGGTCTCATCGGCCACGGTGATGGTGCCGTGGAAGTCGTCGAATGCTCCACGGGTCTTGCCGATGCCGGCGTGACGAACGGTGAAGCCGAGGGTCGAGTGGGTGGGGTCGATGGTGTAGGTCGACATGTGTGCCTCCGAGGTGGTGTGGAAGGGGGCCGCGTGGCCCGTCTAGTTTGTTGACGTCGCAACTATATGTCGGGAGCAGCCATCGCGCACGGCTCTGACGGTCCTGACCGGGGTGGGGTGCCCCACACACCGTCGGTCGGTCGGCCCGACCGCGGGTCACACTGCACCCCTGGTCGGGGACGCTCGCGTTCGACGTCTGAGGTCGGTCCAGTGCCCTGCTCGGTCGGGCACGTGCACCCTCGTCCGGTGCCCACGCCCCACGCTCCTTCCCTCTGTGCCCTGCCCAGGACGCTGCTAATGTGAGCACTGCTTACTTGATGGAGGGAGGACCCATGGGACAGGACGCGCCGGCAGCGGTCGCGACACCGGCAGCGACACCGGTCGCGCCGCCCCACGGGTACCACCACGGCGATCTGCGGGCCACGCTCCTCACCACCGCCCTGGAGATGCTCGAGGCCGGTGAGTCCTTCTCCCTGCGTGCGGTCGCCCGACGGGCAGGCGTGTCCACGGCCGCTCCCTACCGGCACTTCGCGGACCGCGACGCCCTCGAATCGGCCCTGGCCGTGCACGGACTGCAGGAGCTCATGCACGACCTGACGGACGGACCTCCCCTGCCCGGCACCCCCGCCGCAGTCGGCGAGCTCGCCGTGCGCTACGTGCGCTTCGCCCTGCGCCGACCCGCACTCTTCAGGCTCATGTTCGGACGGGCCTGCACGCCCGGGGTCGACGGAGCCACTGACCCGGTGCACGCCGCCGCCCAGGCCCTGGAGGAGCACCTGGTCTCCGTCGTGTCCGAGGTCCACCCACACTCGGACCCCGTCCCCCTGGCCATGGCCGCCTGGTCCCTGGCCCACGGCCTGGCGTTCCTCCACCTCGACGGCAAGCTCACCAACACGGACCCTGCGGAGGTGGACCAGCGCGTGCGGTCCACCGTCGCCTCGGTCTTCCCCTCCCCGCCCACCACGGAACAGAACTGAGGCCACCATGACACCGCGCATCCTGGACGTCGTCACCAACGTCGACCACTTCGAGGCCGATCCCTCCCACCCCACCGGACTGTGGCTCTCGGAGCTGAGCCACGCCCACGACGTGTTCGCCGCCCACGGCTTCGACCAGACGATCGTGAGCCCCGCCGGAGGGGAGTCACCCCTGGAGCCCCGGTCCCTGCGCTTCCCCTACTTCGACTCCTCGGCCAGGGCGTGGCGCGACGACCCCGAGAGGATGGCCCTGCTCAGGCACACCGCCAGCCCCGAGCAGGTGGACCCGGGCGACTACGACGCCATCTACTTCGCCGGCGGTCACGGTGCCATGTTCGACTTCCCGGGCAGCGAGGGCCTGCAGGAGATCACCCGGGCGATCTTCGAGGCCGGCGGTGTCGTCGGCGCCGTGTGCCACGGGTACTGCGGTCTGCTCGACACCCGCCTCTCCACCGGTGAGTACCTCGTCGCGGGCCGCCGACTCACGGGCTTCTCCTGGCGGGAGGAGGTCCTCGGCCGCGTCAACCGGATCGTGCCCTACGACGTCGAGGAGGAGGTGCGCAGGCGCGGCGCCCACTACTCCAAGGCGTTCCTGCCGTTCGTCCCGAACACGGTCGTCGACGGCCACCTCGTGACCGGGCAGAACCCCGCTTCGGCCAAGGCCACCGCGACCAGGATCGCCGCGCTCCTCTGAGCGACGGGCGACCCCCCTCCGCCCTCGTCCGTCTCTCCACCTCCGGACCCGCACCCACACCCACACCCACACCCACGGCAAGGACGGCACCACATGCAGACGATCCTCGGAGCCGGCGGCCAGATCGGCGAGGAACTCGCCCGCGAGCTGCACCGCTCCCACACCCGCGACATCCGCCTGGTGAGCAGGCATCCGCACAGGATCCACGAGGGCGACCAGGTCGTCGCTGCCGATCTCACGGATGCCGAGGCCACGGCGGCAGCGGTCGAGGGCAGCGACATCGTGTACTTCACGGCCGGGCTCCCCATGGACTCCCACCTGTGGGAGGAGCGATTCCCGCCCATGATGGCGAACACGATCGCCGCCTGTCAGCGGCACTCGTGCAAGCTGGTGTTCTTCGACAACACCTACATGTACCCGCGCACCGCCACGCCCCAGACCGAGGAGACGCCCTTCGAGCCCGTGGGACGCAAGTCGACGGTGCGGGCGCGGATGGCGGAGATGCTGCTCGCCCGGATGGGCGCAGGCACGATCGAGGCCGCGATCTGCCGGGCACCCGAGTTCTACGGTCCCGGCAACACCCAGAGCCTGACCAACTCGGCCGTCTTCGACCGGATCAGGCAGGGACAACGGCCCATCGTGCCCCTGAGTGCCCACACGCGACACACCCTCATCTGGACACCGGATGCCAGCCGGGCCATGGCTCTGATCGGCAACACCCCCGACGCCTTCGGCCAGACCTGGCACCTGCCCTGCGACGCGGACCGCCTGACCTACGAGGGCATGATCGAGGTCGCCTCGCAGGTCACCGGGCGGCGCATCCCCTCCGTCACCGTCCCGGGCTTCGCGTTCCGGATCGGTGGACTGGTCAACCCGGCCCTCAGGGAGGTGGAGGAGCTGCTGCCCCGCTACCGCTGCGACAACATCTTCGAGTCCATGAAGTTCACCGCGCGGTTCCCGGAGTTCAGGACCACGACCTACCGCGAGGGGATCAGCCGGCTGCTCGCGTCCTGAGTGCTGATTGAAGTGCCCGGCGTCTTCGTCGCCGCAGCTGCCTCGGCGCTCCGGACACGCACCTGCCCGCAGCGCCGGGGTGTACTCGCGGGGCGGCGGGAGCGGACCTCGGCGCCCGAACAGAGCGGACCTCGAGGGTGGAACAGAGCGGACCTCGGTGCCCCAACAGAGCGGACTTCGAGGGTGGAACAGAGCGGACCTCAATGCCCCAACAGAGCGGACTTCGCGGTGCGAACAGAGCGGACTTCGAGGGTGGAACAGAGCGGACTTCGGCGAGGGGGTCAGAGGAGGACTGCCAGGTCGTCGCGGTGGACGATGGGGCGCGGGTTCTCCCAGCCGGAGCGCAGCAGGTCGCGGGCACTCAGCCCGGCCATGGCGGCCACGGTGTCGGAATCGTAGGACACGATGCCGCGCGCCACCAGGCCACTGGGCCCCGCGATGTCCACGACGTCACCGGAGTCGAAATGGCTGATCACCTGGCGCACGCCCGCCGCCAGCAGCGACTTTTTGCGAGCCGTGATCGCCTCGACCGCGCCCTGGTCCAACAGCAGTTCCCCGCGCGAGGGCGCGGCATGCGCGATCCACAGGGTCCGCGAGGCCGGCCGCTGCCCGGTCGCCTCGAACCAGGTACCCACGCGCTCACCACGCAGGGCCTCCCCCAGCCGGTCGGCATGCGTGAGCAGCACACCGATGCCGGAGGAGGTGGCCATGGTCGCGGCCTGCACCTTGGTGACCATGCCGCCCGAGCCCACCTTGGAGCCCGCTCCCGTGACCAGCACCGAGCGCAGCTCGTCGTGCGAGCCCACCGTCGGCACCAGGTGCGCACCGGGAGTTCCCGGCGGTGCGGTGTAGAGCCCGTCGACATCAGTGAGCAGCACCAGCGCATCGGCGGCCACCATCTGGGCCACGTAGGAGGCGAGGCGGTCGTTGTCACCGAAGCGGACCTCACGGGTGGCCACGGTGTCGTTCTCGTTGATGATGGGTACCACCCCGAACCCCAGGAGCTTTTCCAGCGCCTGGCGGGCGTTCGTGTAGTGGTCGCGGCGCATGACGTCGTCCGTGGTGAGCAGCACCTGGGCGACGTGGCGGTGGTGGGACTGGAAGGCCGCGGACCAGCGTGCCACCAGGAGGCCCTGCCCCATGGCGGCGGTGGCCTGGGCAGTGGGCAGGTCACGAGGGCGAGCCCCCAGCCCCAGCGGCTCCAGACCCGCAGCAATGGCACCTGAGGAGACGATGAGGATCTCGCGGCCGCCCTCGCACCACTGCGAGGCGAGCCTGGCCACGACGTCGATGCGGTTGAGGTCCAGTCCCCCGTCCTCACGGGTGAGCGAGGAGGAACCGATCTTGACGACCACGCGTCGGGCGGAGGCGATGCCGGTGGGAACGGAGTCCGCAGCCGTGGCAGCCTGCGTCGCGGAGCCCCCGTTGCCCGGACCCGGCGTCGGGGCACCCGAGCTCCGAACCGCACCGGACCCGGTGCCCGATCCTCCGGGTACCGCCCGCGCGGCACCGGCGGCGCTCACTTGGTGTCCTCACCCGCGTCGGTCCACACGCCTGCCTCGCGCTCGGTCCACAGCTCCTGGCGGGCCTCGGCCTTGGCATCCATGGAGTCGAAGTAGCGCTCCCGGCGCTCCTTGCGTGTGGGTCGCTTGTTCTCGTCGATGCGCAGGTCGGTGCCGCGCTGTCCCAGCAGTTCCGGACCCGTGGACAGGGTCGGCTCCCAGTCGAAGATCACGCCACCCACCAGCTCACCGATGACCACGGTGTCCCCGGGCACGGCCCCGGCCTTCATGAGCTTGTCCTCGACGCCGGCCGCCGCCAGGCGGTCCGCCAGGTAGCCCACGGCCTCGTCATTGGCGAAGTCGGTCTGGCGCACCCAGCGCTCCGGCTTCTCGCCACGCACCTGGTAGACGGTCTCCCCCGCGTGCTCCTGGCGCCTGACGGTCACCTCGTCACGCGAACCCACCGCGCGGGGGCGGATCACGGGACGTGCAGCCTCCAGCGTGGGCAGCAGGGCCCGCTGCTTCTCCACCAGCTCGGCCAGGGCGAAGGACAGGGGCTTGAGGCCCTCGTGGGTCACCGCGGAGACCTCGAAGACGGGCCAGCCGAGTTCCTCCAACTCCGGGCGGCAGATCTCGGCGAGCTCGCGCCCGTCGGGGACGTCGATCTTGTTGAGCACGACCACGCGCGGGCGCTCCATGAGGGGCACGTACCCCTCGACCTCACCGAGGTCGCCCTCGTAGGCGCCGAGCTCGGCCTCGATGGTGCGCAGGTCCGCCAGGGGTTCCCGGTCGTACTCGAAGGTGGCGGTGTCCAGGACGTGCACGATGACGGCGCAGCGCTCGATGTGGCGCAGGAACTCCAGGCCCAGTCCCTTGCCCTGGGAGGCACCGGGGATCAGGCCGGGCACGTCGGCCATGGTGAAACGCGAGTCACCCGCCTGCACCACACCCAGGTTCGGCACCAGGGTCGTGAAGGGGTAGTCGGCGATCTTGGGGCGGGCCTGGGACATGGCCGCGATCATGGAGGACTTGCCGGAGGAGGGGAACCCGACCAGCGCCACGTCCGCCACGGACTTCAGCTCCAGGACGACGTCGCGTTCCTCACCGGGCTCACCCAGCAGCGCGAAGCCGGGGGCCTTGCGCTTCTTGGAGGCCAGGGCTGAGTTGCCCAGTCCCCCTCGTCCGCCCTCCGCGACGACGAAACGGGCGCCCGCGCCCGTGAGGTCGGCGAGCAGTTCCCCGTCGGTGGACTTCACGACGGTGCCGTCGGGCACGGGCACGATGATGTCCTCACCGGCGCGGCCCTGGCGGTAGTCCCCCATGCCCTGGGTGCCGTTGCCGGCGCGCTGGTGGGGGCTGCGGTGGTAGGTCAGCAGGGTGGTCACCTGGGGGTCCACGACCAGCACCACGGAGCCACCGTTGCCGCCGTTGCCGCCGTCCGGCCCACCCAGGGGCTTGAACTTCTCGCGGTGCACCGACGCGACCCCGTTGCCCCCGTCACCGCCGGCGGCGTGGATGGTCACTCGGTCGACGAAACTCGGCACGCGTCCTCCTGGATGGGCTGTGGGAATGGTGGTGGGGGTGTGGAATGTGCACGAAGGGCGCCCGGCTGACGCCGGACGCCCCTGCGATGCTCGTGCGGTCTGGCGCTCAGGCCTCGACCGGCTCGACGACGTTGATGACCTTGCGGTCACGCTTCGTCGAGAACTCCACCGCGCCGGCCTTCAGCGCGAAGAGGGTGTCATCCTTGCCACGGCCGACGTTGACGCCGGGGTGGAAGTGGGTGCCACGCTGACGGATGATGATCTCGCCGGCGTTGACAGACTGGCCGCCGAAGCGCTTGACGCCCAGACGCTGGGCGTTCGAGTCGCGACCATTGCGGGAGGAGCCGAGGCCCTTCTTGTGTGCCATCTCAGTGGGTGCTTTCTACTCGATGCGGGGACGGTCAGGCGATCTCGGTGATCTTGACGACCGACAGCTTCTGACGGTGTCCCTGGCGCTTGCGGTAGCCGGTCTTGTTCTTGAACTTGATGATGCGGATCTTCGGCCCCTTCGCGGAGTCGACGACCTCTGCCTTGACGCTGACCTTCTCCAGGCCGGCCTTGTCAGTGGTGACGGCGTCGCCGTCCACCAGCATCAGCGGCTGGAGTTCGATGCTGGAGCCGATTTCATCAGCCAGCTTGTCGACGACCACGACGTCACCGACGGACACCTTTTCCTGTCGGCCGCCGGCCTTGACGATCGCGTAGACCACGTTGGAGCTCATCTCTGTCTCGTTCGGGACAGGACCCACTCCTCGACGTCGACCCGGAGGCCGGAAACTGAGGGACGGATCCCGCTGGCGCCTGTGTGCGCCGACGGTCCAATCTAGCCGATCCGCGCGCGCCCGGGCAACCCGTGGACCGTGTGCAGGGCACCGGGTGAGCTGTGTGATTCCACACGGAGGGCGAGTTCACCACTGAAGGGCGTGTTGGCTGGCGCCCTGTGGTGCCGGTGTGCCCGACCCCGCCGGTGGTGTCCGGACCCGGACGAGGGAGTGGGCGGGACCGGTCACCCGGTCCCGCCCACTCCCATCCGTCACTGCACCACCCGGATTCCCGGGCGGGGTCGCAGCACCGCTGTCAGGCCTGCTCCCCCGGGTCCACGACACCCGTGGAGGCGGCGCGACGGTGACGGCGCGCCTTGCGCGGCGTGCCGGTCGACCCCTCACCCGCGGGGCGCTCGGGCAACTTGATCTCGTCGACGCTCGTCGGCACGGTGACCTCCACGGACGGCGCCGAGTCGGGCTCCGTGGTCACGGCACCACCGGTGGTCACGGCGCGGGGCTGGGCCGCACCGACCTCCACCGTCTGGGCGTCGGCCGAGCCGACCGTGGTGTCGGCGGAAGCCGCGGGTGCGGCCTCCTCGGGTTCCACGACCGAGGTCGTCACTGCGCGGCGACGGCGCGGACGCTTGGCCGCAGGACGGGACTGACCCCCGTCCGCGGGACGCTCGGGCAGCTCGATGCGGGGTTCCTTCGCTGCGGGCAGCTCCGCGGCGGGAGCCTCCGCCACGGCGGACCCGGCACGCGTGGGCAGCTCGATCTCGGCGACCGAATGCGTCGGGGGCTCCGCCTCGGTGGCCTTCGGCTCGGGCAGTTCGATGCTCGCGGCCGTCGCACGGGAACGGGTGGCCCTGGACTTCCGGCCGGCGGAGCGGGTGCCGGACTCCCCCTCCGTGGTGGGCTCGGGTGTCCCGGTGCCCTCGGACCCGGAAGCGGGGACCTGCGCGGCCCCGGTGTCCACGGTGCCCGAGGAGGCCACGCGACGGTGACCCGAACGCCGACGGGAGGAGGTCGTGGCCGCAGCGGTGGGGGCCTCGCCCGCCTCACCGGCCAGCTCTCCTGCGACCCGCTCGGTGGAGGCACCGGTGTCGACCCCGGTGCTGCCGGTGGTCTGGGTCCTGTGCGCACCGGTGGTCCGGTCCCCTGCGGACTTCGCGGGCACCGTCTCCCCGGAGGAGCGGGCCACACGACGACGCTTGGGCTTGGTGACAGGGACCAGTTCCGTCTCGGCGACGTCCTCGGGCTCCTCGGAGGAGACCAGCAGGGACTCCACCGGGGCTGCGGCGACCTCGGCCTCGACCTCGGGCACCTCCTGGGACTGTGCGGCCCCCGGCTCGGCCGAGGAGGCCTTCACGGCGCGACGGCGACGCGATCCGCGGGTGCGCGGGGTCGGGGTCTCCTCCGACCCGTCGGCGAACTCGCCGGGGGTGGCGTCGTCCGGTGCAGCAGCTGCACCGCTCCGGGCCGCGACCGTGTTGGCCACGACCTCGGGATGTGTGCTCGCGACGGGGGCGATCGCGGGGCCGCCCTCGTCACTGCTCCTGGTGGCATGACCGGAGGCGGCGGCGATGGCACTGAGGGCCTCGCGCGTCCTGCCGCGGTCCGCGCCCTCGTCGAGGCGACGGGGTTCCTCCACCGACTTGTGTCCCTTGCCGCGTCCGGAGCCGTGTCCGCCACCGGTGTGGTCGCTGGAGCCGGCGTTCTCCACCGGCTCGTGGTGGACGATGAAACCGCGGCCCTCGCAGACCTCGCAGGGGGTGGAGAAGGCCTCGACGAGTCCCTCCCCCACGCGCTTGCGGGTCATCTGGACCAGGCCGAGGGAGGTGATCTCGGTGACCTGGTGGCGGGTGCGGTCCCGGCCCAGGCACTCCACCAGCCGGCGCAGCACCAGGTCGCGGTTGGACTCCAGCACCATGTCCACGAAGTCGACGATGATGATGCCGCCGATGTCGCGCAGGCGCAGCTGGCGCACGATCTCCTCGGCGGCCTCGAGGTTGTTGCGGGTGACCGTCTCCTCCAGCGTGCCGCCGGCGCCGATGTACTTGCCGGTGTTGACGTCGATGACGGTCATCGCCTCGGTGCGGTCGATGATCAGCGTGCCACCACTGGGCAACCAAACCTTGCGGTCCATGCCCTTGGCGAGCTGCTCGTCGATGCGGAAGGCGTGGAAGGCGTCGTCGGTGCCCACCCACTGCTCGACGCGGTCGGACAGCTCCGGGGAGAGGTCGTGGACGTACTCCGAGACGGTGTCGAAGGTCTCGCGGCCCTGGATGACGAGCTTGTTGAAGTCCTCGTTGAAGATGTCGCGCACGACGCGCACGGCGAGCTCCGGCTCACCGCGCAGCAGGACGGGGGCGGACTTCGTCTTCTTCTGCTTGGCCTCGATGTCGGCCCACTGCTTGCTCAGGCGCGCGATGTCGTCGGCGAGCTGCTGCTCAGTGGCACCCTCGGCCGCCGTGCGCACGATGACGCCGGACCCGCCGGGGACGGCCTTCTTGAGGATCTTCTTCAGGCGCATGCGCTCCTTCTCGGGGAGCTTGCGCGAGATGCCCATCATGGAGCCGTTGGGGATGAGCACCAGGTACCGGCCCGCCAGGGTGATCTGGCTGGTCAGGCGCGCGCCCTTGTGCCCGATCGGGTCCTTGGTGACCTGCACCAGCACCGGGTCGCCGGACTTGAGGGCGGCCTCGATGCGACGCGGACGTCCCTCCAGCCCGACGGCGTCCCAGTTGACCTCACCGGCGTAGAGGACGGCGTTGCGCCCGCGGCCCACGTCGATGAAGGCGGCCTCCATGGAGGGCAGGACGTTCTGGACACGGCCCAGGTAGATGTTGCCGACCATGGACGCGCTGGTGCGGCGGGTGACGTAGTGCTCGACGAGGAGCCCGTCCTCCAGGAGTGCGACCTGGTCGAGCCCGTTGTGGTGGCGGATGACCATCTGGCGGTCGACGGCCTCACGGCGCGCGAGGAACTCCGACTCGGTGATGACGTGGCGGCGACGGCCCTCCTTGCGGCCCTCGCGGCGGCGCTGCTTCTTGGCCTCCAGGCGGGTGGAGCCCTTGAGGGCGGTCACCTGGTCCGAGGGGTCCTCTGAACCACGGGAGTCCGAGCCCCGGGACTCCGAGGAGCGCGAGCGGCGACGCCTGCGTCGACGCGAGGTGCCACCTTCCTGCTCGTCCTCGTCGTCCCCGCCGGAGCGGGAGCCGGAGTCGTCCCCGGAGTCCTCGGAACCGGAGTGGCGGCCCGATGACTTCCCCGAGGAACGCCCGGAGCCCTCCTCGGCGGAGGTGTCATCGGACGCGGCGGAGTCGGTGGGGGTGTCGGAAGAGGACTGGTCCTCCTCCTTCTTGGCCTTCGAGCGCGAGGAACGACGGGAGCGCTTCTTCGGTGCCGCCTCGGACTCCTCGTCAGGAGCGTGGTCCTGGGAGGCGGAGTCGTCCTGGTCCGCGGAGTCGGAGGAGGAGCTGTCCTGGCCGGAGCCGGTGTCCTCGTCCTTCTTGCGGCGGGAGCGACGCTTGCGGGCGGGCTTGGCGTCCTCGTCCTCGTCGCGAGGTGTATCGGGGGCCTCGGCCTGGTCGGCCTTCGTGCGTCCACCGCGCTTGCGGCGGGGTGCGGGAGCGTCCTCGTCGGGCTCGTCGTGGGAGGAGGAACGCCCGCTGCCACGGGTGGGGGCCTCGGGCTCCTGGGAGGTCGGTGCCTGGAATGCGGGCGCCTGGAACAGCAGTGAGGCCACCGGTGATTCAGGGGCGGCGGATGTGTCGGGGTTGGTCACGGTTCTCCAATTGTGGGGGCCGCCCCACACCGGGCGGTCCCTCTTGCTCGCCCGCGAGGGGCGGAAATCCTGACAGGACCGCGCTCTCGCGCGATGGCGCCCGGTGGCAGCGACCGTCTCCGGTCAGCTGGCTCTTCCGGCGCTCGCGTCGTGGAGGTGTGCCCACGACGTCCATACTTGACTCCCATTGTCGCACAGGGTGGGCCGGGTACCGGGGATGTCCGCTGCGGGCGATCAGCGCGGCGGCCGGGGCGCGGCTGGGGCAGCCCCGATGGGCCGGCTCCTCTCCCCGGGGCGGGGACGCTGACGAGGGCGGACCGGCGCTGCACACAGGGGTGCACCACGAGGGCGGACGACGGTGGCGCTCGGCGCCCGGGGAACACGAGGGCGGGCCGGCGCTGCACACAGGGGTGCACCACGAGGGCGGACGACGGTGGCGCAGGCGGGCCCGCACGGGTCGGACACGCGAATGTGCACGAGGCTGCGACACCGCGTCAGGAACTTTCCGATCCCCCTGCTCAAATGGCAGGAATTCGCCTAGACTGGCCGCACCGGAACGCCGTGTGAAGTGTCACGGATCGGCCACGACACACGGCGATGTCGCCCTGACCGTCTGGTCAATGAGATATCTTCTTGACATGGCGTCAGGACGATGACCTCGTCCCCACGCCCAATTCCATCCCATCACCGGAAAGGCGAGCACAATGACACTCGTTCCGGCAGCGCTGGATGCGCTGACACTGGGTCGGTGGCAGTTCGGCATCACGACCGTCTACCACTTCATCCTGGTCCCGTTGACCATCGGACTGTCCGTCCTCGTCGCGATCATGCAGACGATCTGGCACCGCACCGGTAACGACACGTGGCTCCAGGCGACCCGGTTCTTCGGAAAGCTCCTCCTCATCAACTTCGCACTGGGCGTCGCCACCGGCATCGTCCAGGAGTTCCAGTTCGGCATGAACTGGTCGGAGTACTCCCGCTACGTCGGGGACATCTTCGGGGCGCCGCTCGCCATCGAGGCCCTCGCGGCCTTCTTCCTCGAGTCCACCTTCCTCGGACTGTGGATCTTCGGATGGGGCCGCCTCTCCAAGGGATGGCACCTCGCCACCATCTGGTTCGTGGCAGTGGGCACCACCCTCTCCGCCCTGTGGATCCTCGCGGCGAACTCCTGGATGCAGCACCCTGTCGGTGCGGTCTTCAACGCCGAGACCGGTCGCGCGGAACTGGACGGGGTGGGCGGTTTCCTCAAGGTCATCACCAACCCGGTCCTCATGTGGGAGTTCTCCCACGTCATCACCTCCTCCTGGCTGGTCGCCGGGACCTTCGTGGCGGGCCTGTCCATCTGGTGGATGACTCGCGCAGCCCGACTGGGCGGTGCGGACGGCCAGCGCGAAGCGCGGGAGATCTGGCGCCCCCTGGCCCGCTTCGGCCTGCTCGTCATCATCATCGGCGGACTCGGTACCGCCGGCACCGGCCACATCCAGGGCCAGGAGCTCGCACGCGTCCAGCCCATGAAGATGGCCGTGGCGGACGGTGTCTGCGTCTCGGACACCCAGGTCGCCATGACGGTCGCCCAGTTCGGTGCCTGCCCCCTCGACGACTCCGGTGAACCGACGAAGTTCATCGAGATCCCCTTCGTCTCCTCGATCCTCTTCACCAACAGCCCCAACGGCGAGATCACGGGTGTGGCGCAGGCCCAGCAGGACCTCGTCGAGAAGCTCAACGCGACACCGGCCTTCACCGAGAAGTACGGCGACGCCTCCCAGTACGACTTCCGTCCCACCGCCAACGTGATCTTCTGGTCCTTCCGCCTGATGATCGGCCTGGCAGGCTTCGCCGCCGTGCTGGCCCTGTGGGGACTGTGGGCCACACGCAAGGGGGCGGTGCCCGAGAACAAGTGGCTGGGGCGCTTCGCGATCATCACGATCCCCACGCCCTTCATCGCCGCGTCCTTCGGGTGGATCTTCACCGAGATGGGCCGCCAGCCCTGGGTGGTCTACCCGAACCTCGCTGCCCTGGACAACGGCGACCCGGTCGCCTCGGTCATGATGATGACGGAGGCGGGCATCTCCACCGCGGTCCCCGCGGCGCAGGTCCTCACGACGATGGTGCTCTTCACGCTCCTCTACGCAGCGCTCGGCGTCGTGTGGTTCCTGCTGATGAAGCGATTCGCCCTCGAGGGCATCCACACCCACTCCGCCGAGCCGGACGAGGACGACGAGAACGTCGGCGCCCTGTCCTTCGGCTACTGATCGGACGGAGAAACTCCCATGGATCTCAGCATTCTCTGGTTCATCCTCATCGCGGTCCTGTGGACCGGCTACCTGGTCCTGGAGGGCTTCGACTTCGGTGTGGGCATGCTCCTGCCGATCGCGGCCCGCAATGACCGGGAGCGCACCACCGTCGTGCGCACCATCGGACCCCACTGGGACGGCAACGAGGTCTGGCTGCTCACGGCCGGTGGCGCAATGTTCGCCGCCTTCCCCGAGTGGTACGCCACGATGTTCTCCGGCATGTACCTGGCCCTCTTCCTGATCCTGGTCATGCTCATCCTGCGCATCTCAGCCATCGAGTGGCGCTCCAAGATCGCCTCGGAGAAGTGGCGCACCGTGTGGGACCGTTTCCACACGGTGGCTGCCGTCACCGTTCCCCTGCTCCTGGGGGTCGCCTTCGCGAACCTCGTCCAGGGCATGAAGATCGAGGTCGTGGAGCGCGCCACCCAGGAGGTCGTCCCCGCCTCGGACGTGACCCCCGAGGTCCTCGCCGGGGCTGCCCACCAGCTCACGGGTGGCTTCTTCAGCCTGCTCACGCCCTACACCCTGCTGGGGGGCGTGGCGCTGGTGGCCATCTGCTTCGCACACGGCGCACAGTTCCTGGCACTGAAGACCAAGGGCGAGGTCCGCGACCGCGCCAACGGGGTGGCGGCTCCCGCCAGCCTGGTGGCCGTGGTGCTCGGCGCCGCATGGGTCCTGTGGGGACAGTTCGCCTACTCGAACAACGTCTGGTCCTGGATCCCCCTGATGGTGGCCGCCCTGGCGCTCATCGCCTCGGCGACCTGGTCCCAGCACGCCACCCGCAACGAAAAGCTGTCCTTCGCGGCCTCCTCCGTCGGCATCGCCGGAGCCGTGTCCTGGGTCTTCGCCTCCATGGCTCCGGCCGTGATGAAGTCCAGCATCGACCCCGCCTACTCGCTGACGATCTCCCAGGCGTCCTCCACCCACCCGACCCTGGTGATCATGTCGATCGTGGCACTGTGCCTGGTGCCCATCGTCCTGGCCTACACGACCTGGTCCTACTGGGTGTTCCGCCACCGCGTCTCCACCGCGGACGTCGACACCAACGCGGGCCTGCTGCCCGGGAAGATCCGACTCGGTTCGAACTTCCTGGCCGGCTGATCCTGCCTGCGCCACCTGCCACACCGGTGGGCCCCTTCCCTCCCGGGAAGGGGCCCACCGCCTTTCCCCCGCGAAGTCCGCTCAGTTCCCGGCTCGAAGTCCGCTCTGTTCGAGGCACGAGGTCCGCTCTGGTTCTGGCCCGAGGCCTGGCGCACCTGCCTCGTCGCGTGCCCGCCCCTGCCGCACCCTCGTCGCGTTCCCGCTCCCCGCGTCCTCGTTGCGTGCTCGCCCTCGTCGCGCCCCCATCGCATGACCGGCCCTCCCTCCGCGCCCTCGTCACCTGCCCGCTCCCCCGTCCTGCTCCCCTTCCGCGCCGACCTGCCTGCCTGCCTCCGGTTCCGCCCCCGGTCACGCAGCGTGGTGATCGACGCCCCACACCCCGCTGACCATGGACCTCGGTCCCACAGCTGGCACAATGGGGCGGGTGAAACCCCTCGACCCGCGTCTGCTCCGACACGCCCGATCGGCGCGGGTCCACATCATCGTCACGGCCGGACTCGGACTGCTCACAGCCGCCCTCGTCATCGCCCAGGCACTCCTGATCTCCCACGCTGTCTCCCCCGTGGTCCTGGGCACCCAGGACCTCCACGGTGTCCTCCCCCTCATCGCCGCCCTGGTCGGGGTCGTGGCGGTG
>NZ_LT700212.1:1253984-1374893 GCF_900155435.1 Actinomyces provencensis
CCCCGCCACTGCGGACGCGCTCCTCACGTCCCTGCTGGGCCCGGATGATGCCTCCCGTGGTGTCCTGGTGGTCACCCACCGGCTCTCCGCCCTGGCGGGCGCCGACACCGTGCTGGTCCTCGACCGTCCAGAAGCTCCCGCCCCCGCCCTCGTCCCCCCCGAAGGCCACGGGCACGGCGACGACGGAACGCCGGGCCGGACCACCGCACCCGCACCCGCCACCGTCGTGGAGCGGGGTACACACGCGCAGCTGAGCGCCCACCGTCACTCCTACCGGTGGGCCGTCGAACAGGAGTCCTCATGACGCCCTCGGGCAGAACCGATCTCCGCCTCCTCGAGGCGGCGCTGGACCTCACCTCCAACCTGCACCTGCGCCCGGCGCTGCAGCGCTTCGTCGACCAGGCCTGTCGGCTCACCGGTGCCCGCTACGGCGCGCTCAGCGTGCTCGACAACTGGGGTGACACGACGATGTTCATCCAGCACGGCTTCTCCGAGGAGCAGGTGGCGCACATGGGCAACCCGCCACTCGGCCACGGCCTCATCGCCGAGATCCCCACCGACGGTCCCCTCATCATCAACGACGTCCGCCACGCGGAGTACGCCGCAGTCACCCTCCCCCACGGCCACCAGGAGATCGAGAACTTCCTGGGTGCGCCCGTCACCGTGCACGAACAGGTCTACGGACGCCTCTACCTGACGGACAAGTTCGGCGGGTTCGGGCAGACGGACGCCGAGGTGGTCACCTCGCTGGCCGCGGCGGCCGGCGTGGCCGTGGAGAACGCCGAGCTCTTCGCCCAGGCCCGCAACAGGGAACGGTGGATCGCGGCCTCGCAGAACCTCACGACCACCATGCTGGAGGGCGCCGACGAGGAGGAGGCCCTGGTCCTCATCGCCCAGACCGTTCGCGACGTCTCCGATGCGGACACGGCGATCATCGTGCTGCCGTCGGTGGGTGAGACATGGACCGCGGAGATCACCGACGGATACCACGCGGACCGGCTGCTGGGCGTCGTCTTCCCGCCCGAGGGACGGGCCATGTCGGTGCTGGCGGAGGGCACGGGGATGATCGTGGACTCCATGGCCCGCGCCCAGACCATGCGCGTCCCGCAGCTCGGCGAGTTCGGACCGGCGCTCTACGCCCCCCTGCGTTCCCGGGGTCAGTCCTCGGGTGTGCTGGTGCTCCTGCGGAGACAGGGGCGCCAGGAGTTCGCCTCCTCCGACCTGCCCCTGGCGGAGTCCCTGGCCTCCCAGGCGACACTGGCCCTGGAGCTGGCCTCCGCCCGCCACGCGGAGGACGTCGCCAACCTCCTCGACGAACGTGACCGGATCGGTCGGGACCTCCACGACTTCGCCATCCAGCAGCTCTTCGCGGCGGGCATGCAGTTGGACGCCACCAAGCAGAAGGTCGCCAGCGGGGAGCTGGAGCGCGACGGGATCATCGCCTCCCTGGACGACTCACTGGCCTCCGTCGACGAGGCCGTGCGCCAGATCCGCGCCATCGTCCACAACCTGCGCGAACCCGACCAGAACGTCGGCCTGGTGGAGCGTGTGCGCCGCGAGGCCTCGCTGTCGCGCAACTTCCTCGGCTTCGCCCCCTCCCTGGTCATCCGGCTGGACGGACAGACCATCAATGCCGTGGAGGACCGCGAGGAGTCCATGACCGAGCAGGTGGAGGGGCGGATCGACGCCGACATCTCCGACGACGTCGTGGCCGTCGTGCGCGAGGGACTGTCCAACATCGCCCGTCACGCCCACGCCACCGCCGGACGGGTCATCGTCGACGTCGACGGCCACGAGCAGCAGGGCGGGATCCGGGTCCGCGTCGCCGACGACGGTCGCGGCATCGATCCCGAGCGCACCCGCAACTCCGGTCTGGGCAACCTCCAGGCACGGGCGCGCCGGCACGGGGGGGACTTCACGTTCGGCACCGGGCTGGAGGGTCGCGGGGCCGAGATCACGTGGCGGGTGCCGTTGGCACAGTGAGCGCGGTGCACCCGTCACGGGGCCGTGAGGATCTGCGGTACGCACGGGCAGAGGCGCGGCACCGCCCTCGTCGGTGTGTCAGTTCCTCCAGGCGGCGGCGCGCTGTCCCGCGACCCAGGCGGCGACCTGCGTGCGGCGCTGGAGCCCCATCTTGGACAGCAGTGACGTGATGTGGTTCTTGACCGTCTTCTCCGCGACGCCGAGCTTCTCGCCGATCTCGCGGTTGGAGAGGCCGTCACCGATGAGCTCGAGGACCTTGTGCTCCGAGGGTGTCAGGTCGGCGGTCGGGTCGTCGTGGTCGGCACGCCGGCGCGTCACGGTGCGCTCGTCGAGGAGGACACGGCCCTCGGAGACGGCCTTGATGACATCGGTGATCTCCGCGCCCCGCACGGTCTTGAGCACGTAGGCGCGTGCGCCCTTCTCCAGGGACTCGGCCAGGGCGTCATCGTCGTCGAAGGAGGTCAGGACGATGGGCCGGATCTCGGGGCGGGTCTTGCCGAGCTTCTCCATGATGTCGATGCCGGTGCCGTCGGGCAGCTGCAGGTCGACCAGGATCACGTCGGGGCGCACCAGTTCGGCGCGTCGCAGAGCGTCGGCCACGGTGCCCGCCTCCGCCACGACCTCAAGTCCGTTGGCGCGGTCCACGATCTCGGCGATGCCGCGACGCACGATCTCGTGGTCATCGACGATCATCACGCGGATGTTGGCCGGCTTCTTCTCGTTCGCGTTCACGCCACCATCGTACCGGGATGAAGGTCCCACGACCGCCACCCCGGCCCGCCCCACCCCCGCATTTCTCGAAGTCCGCTCTGTTTCCACCTCGAAGACGATATGGGGGTGGGGGTGGTCTGAGGTTGGGTCTTGTGGCCTGGGGCCTTCCCTGTGCAACGTGGTTCAGTGCCCTGGTTGGGGTGCAGTGCCACGGTTTCGTGGATCGCCCTCGCCCNCCTCCGGTTCCGCCCCCGGTCACGCAGCGTGGTGATCGACGCCCCACACCCCGCTGACCATGGACCTCGGTCCCACAGCTGGCACAATGGGGCGGGTGAAACCCCTCGACCCGCGTCTGCTCCGACACGCCCGATCGGCGCGGGTCCACATCATCGTCACGGCCGGACTCGGACTGCTCACAGCCGCCCTCGTCATCGCCCAGGCACTCCTGATCTCCCACGCTGTCTCCCCCGTGGTCCTGGGCACCCAGGACCTCCACGGTGTCCTCCCCCTCATCGCCGCCCTGGTCGGGGTCGTGGCGGTGCGCGCCGGCGTGGTCGCGCTGCGTGAGTCACTGGCCCACCGCGCAGCAGAGGGAGCCATCCGCGAACTCCGCGAGGAAGTCCTCACCCGCGCCGAGGAACTCGGCCCGCGCTGGCGCGCACGCCACGGCGCCGACACCGCGACCCTGGTGACACGCGGCCTGGACGACCTCGTCCCCTATTTCGTCAAGTTCCTGCCCCAGCTGCTGCTCGTCGTCACCGTCACACCACTTGCCCTGGGCACGGTGCTGGTGCTCGACTTCTGGTCGGCGTTCATCGCAGCTGCCGTCATCCCCCTGATCCCGGTGTTCATGGTGCTCATCGGGCGCTTCACCCAGGACTCCTCCAACCGCAAGCTCGCCTCGATGGAGAGACTGGGCTCCCAACTGCTGGACCTCATGGCCGGACTGCCCACCCTGCGGGGGCTGGGACGCGAGGACGGCCCCCGCGAACACCTGCGTCGCCTGGGCAAGGAGAACACCCGCACGACCATGGCCACCCTGCGCGTGGCCTTCCTCTCGGGCGGCGTCCTGGAGTTCCTCACGACGCTCTCCGTCGCCCTGGTCGCCGTCGAGGTCGGCATGCGTCTGGTCCACGGCTCCATCCCCCTCACCACCGGGCTGGCCGTCATCATGCTGGCGCCCGAGGTCTTCGAACCGCTGCGCCAGGTCGGCGCCCAGTTCCACGCCTCCGCCAACGGGGTCGCCGCCGCCGAGGCCGCCTTCGAGGTCATCGAGGCACCCGCACCCGAGCACGGTGACACCCCCGCACCCGATCCCGCCTCCACGGACATCGTCCTGGAGGGTCTCTCCGTCGCGGCTCGCGGCGTGTGGGCGCCAGCGGACCTCGACGCCGTCATCCACCCCGGTGAACTCGTGGCGCTCACCGGCCCCTCCGGCTCCGGGAAGACGACGACCGTCATGGTGCTCCTGGGCCTCGAGCCCGCCACGCGGGGTCGTGTCCTCCTGCGGCCCACCGGGTACGAGGGCGGACCCGGCAGCGGCACCACGCCGGATCCCGGCCCCGGGCTCGACCTGGCCGAGGTCTCCCCCACCTCCTGGTGGTCACACGCGACCTGGGTCCCCCAGGCCCCCACGATCCTGCCCGGCACCCTGCGTGAGAACGTGCTGGGGGATGCCGGGAGTGCCCGGGAGGTCCCCGACGCCGAACTGGCGAGCGCAGCGCAGGCCACGGGCCTCGACCAGGTGGTCGCCACGCTGCAGCAGGGTTGGGAGACCCCCGTGGGTCAGGGAGGCGTCGGGCTCTCCGTGGGGCAGCGACAGCGCCTGGCACTCACCCGGGCCCTGCTCGACGACTCCGACCTCGTGGTCCTGGACGAACCGACCGCCCACCTCGACGCCGTCAGCGAAGGGGTCGTGGTCCGCACGATCCGCGCCATGCGTGACGCCGGGCGGACGGTGGTGGTCATCGCCCACCGGGCGGCCGTCGTCGCGGCCGCGGACCGGGTCATCGAGGTCCGCACCCGTGCCGCGACGCCGGAGGAGATCCGGCACTGGCCGGTGCTCGGTGAGGTCGAGACCCTGGGCGATGTGCGCGTGGAGCTGCCCGGGCTGCTCGACCCCGCCCTCGTCGCACCCACTGCCCCGCAGGCCGGGTCCACCCCGCCGGACGGGGACGGGACGGATCCCCACCGCACACCCGACTCCGAGGGAGGCCGGCAATGAACGCCTTCCTCACCGCACCCGAGCGTCGAGCCCTGCGTCGTGTCCTGGGGCTGCTGGACGTGGACCGCCGCGGCTTCGCCCTCTCCGTGCTCCTCGGGACCCTGGGACTGGGCTCCGCCATCGCCCTGGCAGCCACCTCCGCGTGGCTGATCGCACGGGCCGCACAACAGCCCCCGGTGCTCTACCTGACGGTGGCCGCGACCTCGGTGCGCATGTTCGGTGTGATGCGCGCCCTCATGCGCTACCTCCAACGCCTCGCCAGTCACCGGGTGGCCCTGGCCGGCATGGACTCCCTGCGGCAGAACCTCTACGACCTCCTCGCCACCTCCCGCGTGGACCGGGTCGCGGCCCTGCAGCGCGGCGACCTGCTGGCACGCACCGGGGCGGATGTCGACGACGTCGGCGACCTCGTCGTGAAGTCCCTGCTGCCGGCCTGCGTGACGGCCGTGGTGGGCGTGGGCACCGTCGTCGGCATCGCGCTCCTGTCCCCCCGCTGCCGCCGCCGTGCTGGCGGCCTGCCTCCTCGTCTCCGGCGTCGTTGCTCCCTTGATCACCATGCGCTCCGCACGTCGGGCCGAACTCGACTCCCGCGCCGCACGAACGGAACTGTCCGAGACCTCCATGACGCTCCTGGACGGGGCCGCCGAGCTGCAGGTCGCGGGACGCATCCGGGGCCTGCACACCCAGCTCGCCGACACCAGTGCCTCACTGGAACGCGCGACCGCCCGCGCCGCACGGACCTCCGGGATCGCTGCGGGCATCGACCGACTGGCCATGGGCCTCGCCGTGGTCGGTGCCCTCCTGCTGGGCATCCCCGAGACCACGAACGGCCTGGTCGCCGCGGTCGCCCTGGCGGTGCTGGTGCTCACCCCCCTGGCCTCCTTCGAGGGAACCGCCGACATGGCCCCGGCCGCCGTCCAGCTGGTCCGCTCCGCCCAGGCCGCCCTGCGCATCGATGACCTGCTCGGGCACGACGCTCCCGTGGTCCCCCACCCCGTACCCGCACCGGCGCCGGGAAGTGGGCCACGCCTCGTCGCCCGCGACCTCTCGATCGGCTGGCCGGGCGGGCCCGTGGTGGCCACCGGCATCGACCTCGACCTGGAGGTCGGCACCCACCTGGCCGTGGTCGGGCCCTCTGGGATCGGGAAGTCGACCCTGCTCTACACCCTGGCGGGCATGCTGCCCCCCGTCTCGGGGAGCGTCACGCTGGACGGCGTGGAGGTGTGGGGAGGGGACCGGCACGACGTCACCTCCCAGGTGACGATGACCGCCGAGGACGCCCACGTCTTCGCCACCACCGTCCTGGAGAACCTGCGCGTCGCCTGTCCCGACCTCACCGAGGAGCGGGCGACCGAGCTGCTCGCCACGGCGGGGCTGGGACCCTGGTTGGCGGAGCTGCCCGCCGGACTTGACACCCTGGTCGGCTCCGGTGGGACCACGGTCTCCGGCGGTGAGCGCCGACGGCTGCTCCTGGCCCGCGCACTGGCCTCGCCCTCGCCCCTGCTGCTCCTCGACGAACCCGGGGAGCACCTGGACCCCGCCACTGCGGACGCGCTCCTCACGTCCCTGCTGGGCCCGGATGATGCCTCCCGTGGTGTCCTGGTGGTCACCCACCGGCTCTCCGCCCTGGCGGGCGCCGACACCGTGCTGGTCCTCGACCGTCCAGAAGCTCCCGCCCCCGCCCTCGTCCCCCCCGAAGGCCACGGGCACGGCGACGACGGAACGCCGGGCCGGACCACCGCACCCGCACCCGCCACCGTCGTGGAGCGGGGTACACACGCGCAGCTGAGCGCCCACCGTCACTCCTACCGGTGGGCCGTCGAACAGGAGTCCTCATGACGCCCTCGGGCAGAACCGATCTCCGCCTCCTCGAGGCGGCGCTGGACCTCACCTCCAACCTGCACCTGCGCCCGGCGCTGCAGCGCTTCGTCGACCAGGCCTGTCGGCTCACCGGTGCCCGCTACGGCGCGCTCAGCGTGCTCGACAACTGGGGTGACACGACGATGTTCATCCAGCACGGCTTCTCCGAGGAGCAGGTGGCGCACATGGGCAACCCGCCACTCGGCCACGGCCTCATCGCCGAGATCCCCACCGACGGTCCCCTCATCATCAACGACGTCCGCCACGCGGAGTACGCCGCAGTCACCCTCCCCCACGGCCACCAGGAGATCGAGAACTTCCTGGGTGCGCCCGTCACCGTGCACGAACAGGTCTACGGACGCCTCTACCTGACGGACAAGTTCGGCGGGTTCGGGCAGACGGACGCCGAGGTGGTCACCTCGCTGGCCGCGGCGGCCGGCGTGGCCGTGGAGAACGCCGAGCTCTTCGCCCAGGCCCGCAACAGGGAACGGTGGATCGCGGCCTCGCAGAACCTCACGACCACCATGCTGGAGGGCGCCGACGAGGAGGAGGCCCTGGTCCTCATCGCCCAGACCGTTCGCGACGTCTCCGATGCGGACACGGCGATCATCGTGCTGCCGTCGGTGGGTGAGACATGGACCGCGGAGATCACCGACGGATACCACGCGGACCGGCTGCTGGGCGTCGTCTTCCCGCCCGAGGGACGGGCCATGTCGGTGCTGGCGGAGGGCACGGGGATGATCGTGGACTCCATGGCCCGCGCCCAGACCATGCGCGTCCCGCAGCTCGGCGAGTTCGGACCGGCGCTCTACGCCCCCCTGCGTTCCCGGGGTCAGTCCTCGGGTGTGCTGGTGCTCCTGCGGAGACAGGGGCGCCAGGAGTTCGCCTCCTCCGACCTGCCCCTGGCGGAGTCCCTGGCCTCCCAGGCGACACTGGCCCTGGAGCTGGCCTCCGCCCGCCACGCGGAGGACGTCGCCAACCTCCTCGACGAACGTGACCGGATCGGTCGGGACCTCCACGACTTCGCCATCCAGCAGCTCTTCGCGGCGGGCATGCAGTTGGACGCCACCAAGCAGAAGGTCGCCAGCGGGGANGGGGGTCGAAGTCCGCTCTGTTTGCCGCCATCGCAGGTCATCCACCCATCGGATGACCGCCAGTGGGTGGGAGATGGAGGCCGGGTGGGAGACCGGGGCATCGCTGCAGATCCCGACCGGGCCGGGACCTCTGCGCCACAGCGGCCCACAGACGGCTCCCAAGAGAACCTCTCCGACCTCCACCGGGAACAGGAACGCCCGTAATGCCCGCACGGGACGTGTCCTGGTCCCCGTCCGGGTACCCGTCCCGATGCGGTGCGCACATCCGATGCGCAGAAATGCACCCAGTTTCGAGCGACTGCGCCTGGGCTCCGATGAACGCACAAGCATCGTCGCAGGTCAGAAGGAGGGGCCGCCGCCACGAGTGGCGCCACCCGCCCATTGCACGCAGAAACTGGGTGCATTCCTGCACAGGATCAGCCGTGCCGACTCAGGGGCGCGAGCTCAGGGGCCCCAGCTCAGGGCCGCGTACCGACGAAACCGGGCGCCAAGTGCTGCATGGCATCGCGGGAGGCCATGTTCTCCGCATGCTTCTTCGACGAGGCCGTCGCCACGCCCTGCGCCTCGCCCTCACCGAAGGACACCTCTGCGGTGAACAGCCGGTGGTGGTCGGGACCCTGGCCGTGCACGGTGAACACAGGTTCCGGCAGGTGTTCCTGCTGGGCGTACTCCGCGATGATCGTCTTCCAGTCCTGGGTCTGGCCCCGCTCCACCGCCTGGTCGAGCAGGAAGGCCACCAGGTCCAGGACCACACGCCGGGTCTGCTCCAGGCCCAGGGACAGGTACGTCGCCCCGATCAGCGCTTCCACGGTGTCGGAGAGGATCGAGTCCTTGTCACGACCGCCGGTCAGGCCCTCGCCCTTGCCCAGGCGGATGAAGTCTCCCAGCCCGATGCGGCGTGCCACCTGGGCCAGTGGCTCCTGGGAGACGGTGGCCGCGCGCATGCGGGACAGGTCCGACTCCGGCAGGTCAGGGTGGTCGTGGTAGAGCCGGTCGGCCACCACGATGGACAGGACCGCATCGCCGAGGAACTCCAGGCGCTCGTTGTGGGGGATCCCCCCGGCCTCGTAGGCGTAGGAGCGGTGGGTGAGTGCCAGGTCCAGGAGCTCCGGGTCGATCTCCGCCCCCCAGAGGGGCAGCAGTTCCGCGGGGTTGTCATTGGGTGGGACGGGCAGTCGCAGCTTGCGGGACATCAGGCCTGGTCACTCCCGTCGTCAGCGTGCCCTTCCGCGGTGTCCGCGCCGCCGTCGGGACCGTCGCCTCCCGCGGCGTCCCCACCGTCCCCGTCCTCCTCCGCAGCGTCCCCCTCGGGGTCCAGCAGCGCGGCGAGGGCGGCCAGTCTCGGATCGATGTCGTCGTGGTGGTGGTCAGCCGGGGCATCGGCCAGCCGGATCCCGCACTGGGGGCACAGCCCCGGACAGTCGGGGCGGCACAGCGGCAGGGGGTCCACCATGTCGAGGACCTCGTCACGGACCAGTGGCTCCAGGTCCACGACGTCGCCGTCCTGGACGGTGAGCATCTCCTCGGGGAGCTCGTCCTCCGGGGTGGGGGTGGTGCGACGCTTCGGGGACTCGAAGTAGACCTCTGCGGCGTGGAACTCGCCCTCCTCCACCACCGGGTCCAGGCAGCGCACGCACTCGCCGTGGAGTTCCACGTCGCCCGTGACCTGGGCGAGGACCCCCTCGTCCACGCTGGTCAGGGCGACGTCCAGGTGCAGGGTGCTGCGCGGCTCGACCCACATGGCGGAGGTCCCCAGGTCATCGGGGACCGTCCAGTCGACCTCGTGGTGTGCGGTCGACCCCAGGGTCCGGGGAAGGCCGCGCAGGGAGAGCTGCAGGTTGGTGTCAGTCGTGGTCAATGTCAATGTCCGTCTGGTCGATTCCGTTCCGGTCGGCGATGGCCCGACGACCGGCGTCCGTGCGGCGCTGGAGGTCTGCCAGCAGGTGTGCGACCTCCGAGAGCGTCTTGGCAGCGTACTCGTCCGCGCCACGTCGCAGCTGGGCGTCCGTGGACTTGGCCTCCGCGACGATCTGGCGTGCGCGGTCCTCCGCCAGGTGGGTGATGTTCTCCGTGGAGACCAGTCGCTCCGCCTGGGCGTTGGCGTCGGCGATGGTCGACTCGGCGTCGGAGCGCGCCTGGTTGCGGGTCTCCTCGGCCTCCTCCTGGGCGCGGGTCACCGTGTGGGAGGCCTGCTCGCGTGCGTCCTGGAGCATCTGGTCGGCACGCTCGCGTGCGTCGTCCAGGGTGGAGCGCGCCCGCGTGTTCGCCTCGGCGATGGTGACCTCGGCGGCGGAGTCCGCGCGCCCGAGCACCGCATCGGCGTCCGCGACCACTGCGTCGGCGGCCACCAGGTCGTCCGGGAGTGCTTCGCGGGCCTGGTCGATGAGGTCCAGCAGCTCGGCCCTGTTCACCATGACGCTGGCTGACAGGGGCACCGAGCGGGCCTGGTCGATGAGGTCCTCCAGCTGGTCGAGGGCAGCGATGACCGTGGAGGGACCGTAGACGGCCTCACTCCCCCACTGCTGGCTCCCCTCGGCCCCGGACGCACCGGCCTGGCCGTGGTCCTCGCCCGTGCCGCCCACGCCGGTCGCCGCGGGGTGGGCGGCGTCGCCCTCGTCCATCGCGCCCCCGACGTGCTCCTGCTCAGACATCGCTGCCTCCCTCTTGCCCGGCACCACGGTGGGTGCCCTCGGGCCCATTGTCCGCCATCGCGCGCGCGACGCCTGCCGGAACATACCGGGAGACGTCCATTCCCCACGAGGCGAGTTCGCGCACGATGGAGGAGGAGACGTGCACCAGCTCGGGGCTGGTGGGCAGCAGGACCGTCTCGACGCCCCCGATCTCGCGGTTCACGCTGGCCTGGAGGATCTCCCAGGACACGTCCGCGGAGTCACGGATGCCCTTGATGACCATGTCCGCGTCGTGCTCGCGGCAGAAGTCGACGAGGAGCCCGTCCATGCGGGCGACCTCCACGCGCGGCATGCCCTCCAGCGCCCCACGGATGAACCCGGTGCGCCGGTCGATGTCGAAGTGGGCGGTCTTGTGGGCGTTGACACCCACCGCCACGACCACCAGGTCCGCCACACGCGTCGCGCGCCGGATCAGGTCGACGTGGCCCAGGGTGACCGGGTCGAAGGACCCGGGCAGGACAGCTGTGGTCATGGGCCCAGTCTACGAGGGCGACGCCGTGGCCAGTCAGGCGGGTGGCTGCGCGTCCGGTGGTGGCTGGGTGCCGGGCAGCGCGTCCGGTGGTGGCTGGGTGCCGGGCAGTGCACCCGGCGCGAGCTGTGTGGACCGCACGGAAGGGGTCGGTGCCGCCGGCACGGTGGTGTGGGACTCCTCCGGTGCCAGCGGCGGGCCGGCGAACCACACGGCGGTCTCGCCGTAGGTGCGCTGTTCCTCCAGGTGCAGGTGCTCGGGCCATCCGGGCTCGGGGCTGCGCGTGGAACGCTCGACGACGACCAAAGTGTCCGCCCCGATCCACGGGCCCAGGAGGTGCAGGACCTCGGTGAGGTCGTCCTCGGGGACGTCGTAGGGCGGGTCGACCAGGACGAGGTCGATGTCACCCCCCAGTGCCTCCCCACGGCGCGACAGCAGGTAGGAACGCACATCGGCGGAGTGCACCCGCGCCACCTCCCCCAGGCCCAAGGTGCGCACATTGGCGCTGATCACCTGGGCTGCGGGGCGGGACCGCTCCACGAGGTCGACCTCGGCGGCACCACGGGAGGCGGCCTCCAGGCCGAGCGCCCCGGAACCGGCGTACAGGTCCAGGACGTGGGCCCCGTCCACGACGTCCATGTGCTCCAGGCGCGAGAAGAGCGCCTCGCGGACACGCTCCGAGGTGGGTCGTGTCCCGCGTGCTGGGACCCTCAGGGTGCGTCCCCCGGCCTCGCCCGCCACGATCCTGGTCATGCCCCAACTCTAGGGGCACTTCACCTGGTGGCGCCCCCGCGCCCCGGACAGCTCGGCGGCGTGGACAGCGGGTGGGGAGAATGTGGACCATGTCCCCGACCAGGTCCCCGCACGCCGACGTGGCGTCACCGAGCGGCAGGGCGCCGGTTCCGGGCCGGGTCGCCGAGGTCCGGGCCGGGCTCGCCACGGTCCTGCCGGCGGCCGTGGCGATCGCCTGCACGGGGGCGACCTTCGGGGTGCTGGTCGTCCAGAGCGGTCTGCCGTGGTGGTGGGCGCCGCTGTGCCAGGCCGTCGTCTTCGCGGGCTCGCTGGAGTTCGTGCTGGTGGGTCTGGCCGTGGCCTCGGCCCCACTGGGGACCGTGGCCCTGACCGCGCTCCTCGTGAACTCCCGCCACGTCTTCTACGCGCTGTCCTTCCCCCTCGACCGCGTCCACGGACGCCTCGCCCGCCTGTACTCGATCCACACCCTCACCGACGAGGCCTACGCCCTCACCGCCACGCCCGCGGCGCGGACCTGGTCGGGCACCCGCATCCTCACCATCCAGGCCGCACTCCAGGTCTCCTGGGTGGCGGGTGGCCTGCTGGGAGTCGGGCTGGGTTCCCTGCTGCCCCCGGAGGTGCCGGGGCTGGGTTTCGCCTTCACCGCGCTGTTCGTGGTGCTGGCCATGGATGCCCACCGCGCGACCGGCTCGTTGCCCTTCCCGCTGGTCGCCGCTGCCTGCGCGACGGCGGCCGCCGTGTGGGCCCCGCACGACATGCTGCTCGTCGCCATGGTCGCCTACGTCTGCGTGCTGCTGGGCGTGTGGGGCACCGCGGGCCTGCGGGCCGGGCGTCGTGGGCCCGTCCTCGCGGACGAGGGCGGGGCCCGCGTCGTCCTGACGGGAGGCGGGAAGCACCGCGCAGCGGCCACGGACGCAGCAGTCCCGGACGCCGCGGGCACCCGGAGCACCGGGGACGAGGGCGGCCCGGCACCCGGGAACCCCGACGGGGACCGCGACGAGCACAGGGGAGGACCCCGTGTCTGAGACCTACCTGGTCGCCGTCGTCCTGGTCGCGGCCGCCGTCACCTTCGTCCTGCGGGCGGCTCCCTTCGCACTGGTCGCACGGCTGCGGGAGTCACGACTCCTGCCGTGGCTCGGGGCCCGCATGCCGGTGGGCATCATGGTGATCCTGGCCGTCTACACGGTCCACGACACCGACTTCGGGGACAGTGCGCAGTTGTCGCCCCTGCTGGTCGGCCTGGCGGTGACCGTCGGTCTGCACCTGTGGCGCCACAACCCCGTCCTCAGCATCGTCGCCGGCACCGTGGCCTGCATCGGTGCCTCCGCACTGTTCACCTGAGGACCTGTGTCCACGCTCCGCCGCGCACGACGCGACCCACGGGAGACAATGATCCCGTCCGGGTGTCCGTGCATCCGGAGAGGAGCCCCCTCGGGCCCCTCAGGAACGTTCCATCCACACGATGTCGCTGCCCGCCCTCGCGCGCACCGCTCGCGCCAGATCGGGGTGCTCCGACAGGGCCGGATCGGCACCGACCACCAGTGAGGCCTCCTCACGGGCCTCACGGATGACGGCCTCGTCGCGCTGCACGGAGAGGAACCGCAGGCCCGAGGTGCGCCCCGACTGGTCCGCCCCGAGCACGTCTCCCTCCCGGCGCAGGCGCAGGTCCTCATCCGCCAGCTCGAAGCCGTTGGTGGTGGAGGCGAAGGCCCGCAGCCTCTCCATGGACCACTCCGAGATCTCGTGGCGGTGCACCGCCATGCACACCGACGCCCGTGTCGACCTCCCCACCCGCCCGCGCAGCTGGTGGAGCTGGGAGAGCCCGAACTGCTGGGCGTCCAGGACCACCATCATGGAGGCCTCCGGCACGTCGACCCCGACCTCGACCACCGTCGTCGCCACCACCACCGGCGCGCGGCCCTCCGCGAAGTCGTCCATGACCTGTGTCTTCTCCGCGGCGTTCATGCGCCCGTGGAGCTCGTGGATACCGAGTCCGGCCAGTGGGCCGCCCGTGCGCAGGGACTCCGCCACGGCATGCACGCTGGCCAGGGGTGGTGGGGTGTGGCCCGCCGCAGCCCCCGCACCGCTCCCGGCCTCCGCATCGGCCACGGGGTCGCCCTCGTCGATGCGCGGGCACACGACGTAGACGCGTCCGCCGGCGTCGACCTCCTCGCGGGCGCGCGCCCACAGGCGTGTCATCCAGGCGGGGTTCGCGGCGTCGACGAGGAAGGTCTCGACGGGGGTGCGCCCCGGGGGCAGGCCGGTCATGCGGGTCTCGTCGAGGTCGCCGAAGACCGTCATCGCGACCGTGCGCGGAATGGGTGTGGCCGTCATGACGAGCTGGTGGGGCACGCTCACGCCGCCCTCGTCACCGGCCGCATCGATGCTCCCACCGCCGCCCGGGCGGCGCAGGCGATCACGTTGGGCGACGCCGAAACGGTGCTGCTCGTCCACGACCACCAGGCCCAGGTCGGGGAATTCCACGGAGTCCTGCAGCAGGGCGTGGGTGCCCACGACGATCAACGGCCCGCCCGCCCTCAGGGCCACGTCCACCTCGCGCCTGACCACCGCCCGGGTGGAGCCGGTCAGCAGGCGCAGCTCGACATCCGTCCCCTCCGCGCGCAGCGCCGCCAACAGGGCCGTCAGGGAGGCGGCGTGCTGCTCGGCGAGGATCTCGGTGGGGGCCAGGAGCGCGGCCTGGTGGCCTGCGCCCACGACCTGGCACATGGCGGCCAGCGCGACCACGGTCTTGCCGGACCCGACATCGCCCTGGAGCAGGCGTTGCATGGGACGGGTGCCCTCGAGGTCGACCTGGACCTCCGAGAGCGCACGACGTTGGGAGTCGGTGAGCTCGAAGGGCAGGGAGTCCAGCAACCCCTCCAGCACGCGGTTGCCCTCCACGGGGCAGGCCGGAGCCCGCTCGGCACGGGCCCCTTCCCTCGCCTCCAGCAGCCCGGTCTGGAGGACGAAGGCCTCGGCCCAGGCGAGGCTGGCGCGCGCGGCCCGGTGCTCGGCGTCGTCGAGGGGCCGGTGCAACTGACGCAGGGCCGCCGCATGGGCGAGCAGTCCGCGGCGCGTCCGCACCTCGGCGGGCACGGGGTCGGGCACCTCCGCGTCGACGAGGGCGTCCAGAACCATGCCGACTGCGCGGGCCACCATCCAGGAGGTGAGTCCTGACCCACCGGGGTAGATGGGGATCGGGCGCTCCTGGCGGCGGCGGATGTCCTCCTCCGTCTCACCCTCCGCACCCTCGAACTGGGGGTGGGTGAGCTGGAGGTGCCCGCGGTAGGAGCCGACCTTGCCCGCGAACAGGAAATGGGCCCCGGGCACCAGGAGCCTCTGGTGGGGGGCCAGGCGGAACTCGTTGGTGGCGAAGAAGGTGGCGTCGATGACGTCGGTGCCGTCGGTGAGTGCCACCTCCAGGCGCACCCCCTTGCGGGAGCGGTTGGGGACGAGGCGGGTGGAGACGACCTCGGCGAGGATCGTGACGTCCTCCCCCTCACGCAGGCCCGACAGCCTGGTCATCGCTCCCCAGTGGTAGTAGCGACGCGGCGCCACCGCCAGCAGGTCCCCGACCGTCGTCAGTCCCGCCCCCGCCAGCTTGCGTGCGGTGGCCTTGGGCAGGCGCAGGTCGAGGGGGACGTCGAGGGCGTTCATCGCACCCCCTGGAGCAGGCTGGGGCCCTCCTGGCCGCCGTCGATGACCTCGAGGTCGGGGGCAGGGGTCCACGGGTCGATGCCCTGGTTCATCTGGCGCAGCGTGGCGACGAGGACGGGGCCGTCGGCCCGCGAGGCCAGCAGACGCAGACGACGCGGCGGGAGTGCCGAGATCTCCTGGAGGGCGGCGGAGAGGTCCCCACCCTGCGCGTCCACCGCCAGGGTGGCGACCAGACTGCGTGCGAGGGCCCGGTGGGCGGACTCCCGCAGCATCGGCTCCATGACCCCGGCGGCTCCGGGGCCACCCGGTCGGGGCACGAAGAACGTCCCGCAGGCCTGGGCGACCTGGAGTGCGGACAGGTCGTCGCAGGAGTCCGCGACCAGCACCCGCAGCGGGACCCCCTCACGCGTGGTCGCGGGGTCGGCTCCTGCGGTGCCCGCGCCCCCGCCCTCGTCGGTCGTCGGCGGCAGTTCCAAGTGCCGGGCGACGCTGCGCGCGAGGTCGACCGAGGCCGGGTCGCAGGGCGCGACGAGGCACACGCCCGTGGTGGAGGCGCGCGCGGCCTGCACGAGCGCCTGGGTATCCTCGGGATCGGGGTCCAGCAGCGTGACGGCGCCCGCCTGGGCGAGGTCCTCGACGAGGCCGGGGGCCCGTGTGCAGGCCACGACCATCGCCCGTTCGACCCGCGCCAGGGTGCGCCGCTCCAGCAGCCGCACGCCGCGGTGGGTCACCCCGTCGGAGAGCATGTCCTGGCCGATGAGTTCGTCGGGGCGCGCATCGCAGACCTGGAAGCGCACCACGGTCCCCGACCGGGGTCGCACCGCCAGGGGGGCGGAGGTGTCGACGTGGAGGCGCCACTCCCCCACACCGAAGAGGTCGGCCCGTCCCACCACCGAGTGGCGCACCCCCAGGCCGGCCAGTGCGTGGCGGGCGGAGGCGGCGTCCTCCGAGGTGCCGTGCAGGACGATGTCGACGGTGAAGGCGCGTCCCGGCGCGGGGACCTGGGGTCGTGGGGAGGCTGCGCCGGGCGACCCGGCCAGGTCGGCGAGCATGTGCACCAGGGAGTCCAGCATCGAGTGGTCCGAGCGCACGGTGGCGTCCAGGGAGGCGAGCAGCAGTGCGAGCACCGCCGCGCCCGCGTCCACCCTCCCCGTGGAGTCGTTCGTCGCGTTGACCAGTCCGTACTGCGCCTGGGCGGAGAAGACCGCCACGAGGCCTCCCACGTCGGGCAGTGTGTCGCCCAGGGTCTCCAGCTCCGAGGTCCCCTCGTCGAACATGGACTCCAGGGCCAGGGACCAGTCCATGTGCACGCCCTCGCACTCCCAGGGGTTCGCACGCAGCATGCGCGCCACGTCGACGGGGCGCAGGGACTGGGCGCCCCCCAGCGCCTGCGCCCAGGTCGCGAGCACGGCCCCGAGGAGGACACCGACGTGCCCGACCCCGCTGCGCACTGCGGCGTCGACTCCCACCTCCAGTGCGGACTCGAAGGAATCCGCGGGCTCCAGTTCCCCCACGGCGCGCGCCAGCGCGTCCAGGGTCAGCGCGGCGTTCGACCCGGTGTCGCAGTCCTGGCCGTCCGACCCGTCGAGGTCGTCGATGAAGGCCCGCAGCCGCCCCGCCTCGTCCGCTGCGGTGCGCAGGGTCTCCGCGAGCGTCCCCGCAGTGGGTTCCACGGTGTCCTCCAGGGTCGGTGGCCGGGAGCTGCCTCCCGGTGTCTGGGTGTTCCAGGTGTCCGGATGCTCTCGATGTCCCGGTACCTGTGTCACTGGTCGTGCACCCGGGCGCGGGGATGCCCGCGCAGCCAAGGTGGTGATGCCACGATTGTCGCCGCAGGGCCACGCTGTGTGCCACCTGACACGCGGCGCGGGGCCCCACGACTTGGATCGACGAGGGCGGATCGGGTATTCTCTTGTGGTTGCCTGCGGTGGATCTCCACCGCTGCATGAACCGACCCGCGTGAGCGGGACCCAGAATCTGGAACCGAGGAGAACATCGTGGCTTCCGTTTGCGACGTCTGCGGCAAGGGACCGGGCTTCGGCAAGAGCGTCTCGCACTCCCATGTGCGCAACAACCGCCGGTGGAACCCGAACATCCAGCGCGTCCGCGCTCTGGTGGGTGGCACCCCGAAGCGCCTGAACGTGTGCACCAAGTGCCTGAAGTCGGACAAGGTCGCCCGCGCGATCTGAGTCCTGACGGGTCGCGCCCCGTGCGCGTCCCACGGTGCTGAACTGAGCCCGAGGGCCCGGTGGGAGTGATCCCACCGGGCCCTCGGCGTGTCCGGAGTCCGTGGCCGGAACCCGTGTCCGGTGTCGGGCCGACGGACCCGCGTCCACCGATGCCGTCGGGTGAGGAACTCGGTCGATGCGGGTGTCGGCGTGCTGCGCCCGCGCCTCAGTGGCGGAAGTGGCCCCAGCCCCCGGAGATGTCGGTGCCGTCCAGCCTGACCCGCGGGGAACCCTCCGGTTCCACCGCGCCGATGACGCCGATGGGTCGGAACGGGGTGGGCAGCACCACGCGTGGCGGGAAGGCGGCCAGCATCGGGTGGTCCTCGCCCCCGAAGAGCACCCAGTCCAGTGCGGGGCGCCCACAGGCTCGTGCCGGCGCCTCCAGGGCCCGCACATCGGGGGCGAGGAGAGCGGGGTCGAGCTCGACGATGACGCCGGAGGCCCGAGCCATGCGCCCGGCATCCATGACCAGTCCGTCGGAGACGTCCATCATCGCGTGGGCGTCGTGGGCAGCGGCCGTGGGTCCGGCCTCCAGCGGCGGGGTGGGTGCCCGGTACGTCGTGACGGCTTCCGCCAGGTCCCCCAGGACCTCGGCGTCATGACAGGCCGGGTCCACCAGCCCGCGCGAGAGCAGTTCCAGCCCGGCACCGGAACGTCCCAGGGTCCCGGCGATCGCCAGGATGTCACCTGGTCGGGCGCCGGTGCGCAGTACCGGGGTCTCGTGCGTCCACCCCTGGGCCGTCACGGAGACCACGACCTCCCCACCGGATGAGAGATCCCCTCCCACCACCCCTGCTCCCGCGAGACGCGCACGCTCGCCGAAACCGGCGGCCAGTGCGACCACCCAGTCGACGGGGGTGTCGGGAGGCAGGACCAGGGAGACGACCAGGGAGGAGGTCCGACCCCCCATGGCGGCCACGTCGGCGAGGTTCTGGGCGGCGGCGCGCGCTCCGATCTCGTCGGGTGAGGACCAGTCCGTACGGAAGTGCTCCCCGCCCACGAGGATGTCCGTGGTCACCAGGAACCCCGCCTCGGGAGAGGCCACGAAGGCGCAGTCGTCACCGGAACCCAGGATGGTGCGCTCCCCGGTCGGCAGCACAGCCGTCAGGAGGGAGATGAGTTCGGACTCGTCCAGGTCTCGCACGCGCATGGACCCAGCCTATCGGGGTGTGGCAGGTGTTCCGCTCCGAAGCGGTGGGCACCTGTCCACCGCGGCGGCTGACCGGAGGAGTCGAGCGGCTCCGGGCGGGCCGAGCACGGACGATTCCGGCCCGGGCGGGCTCAGCACCCACGAACCCGGTTCGGGTGCGCCGACCACGGACGGATCACGCGCGGGCGGGACAGGCACGGGCGGACCCGGTGCGGGCGGGACCCGTCTGGGCCGAGCGGGCCGCCAGCGACCCGGGAGGGCCCCTGCCCGTCAGGAGTGACGGGCGGTGGTCCCGCACTGGGAGGCGAAGAGACACATGGCCGCTGCCGAGGAGACGTTCAACGACTCGGCCTGCCCGGTCATCGGGATGCGGACGAGGACGTCGCAGGCCTCCTCCTCCTGGTCCGAGAGCCCCTGCGCCTCGTTGCCGAGCACCCAGGCGTGGGGCACCGTCAGTGCCCCCTCCCCCAGGCGCACGGCCTCGGCGAGCAGGTCGGACAGGTCCAGGGATCCATCGCCGCCCGAGGTGCCCATCACCACGACCCCGCCCTCGTGGATCTCCTCGACGACGGAGGCCAGCTCGACACCCGTGGACACGGGGAGGTGGAAGGCGGAGCCAGCGGTGGCCCGCAACACCTTCGGATTGCGCACGTCGACGGAGTCGCGGGTCAGCACCACACGGGAGGCGCCCATGGCATCAGCGGTGCGGATGATGGTCCCGGCGTTGCCGGGGTCCTGCGCGCGGACGAGGATGACCACCGGTCCCCCGCCCTCGCGCGGCGAACCGTCGGCGACGGCCTCACTGCGGGCCACGGCGATGACTCCCTGGGCGTCGGGTGACATCGCGTGGGCGACCTCGTCGGTGACCTCGTGCACCCAGCGGGTGGCCGAGCGCGCGGCGTCGACGATGTCGGGGTGCTGCTGTGCGGCTCCCCCACTCAGGTAGACGTCGCGCACGTGTTCGCCACGATGGGTCACCAGCTCGCGCACGGCCTGCGGCCCCTCGACGAGCATGAGACCCGAGCGTGAACGCGCTGAGCGCCCGGCCAACCCGGCAACCCGCCTCACGCGTTCGGCGTGGGGGTTGTCCAGGATGGACGGGCGCTCAGCGTCAGACCGGTCGGACACGGAGTCCCGATCCGTCGGTCTCAGGCCTGCTTGGCGGCGTTGACGTCCGCGGGCAGTGCTGCCTTCGCGGTCTCGACGAGCGACGCGAATGCGGCGGGCTCATTGACGGCCAGCTCGGCCAGCATGCGACGGTCGACCTCCACGCCAGCCAGGTTCAGGCCCTGGATGAAGCGGTTGTAGGTGAGGCCGTTCTGGCGGGACGCAGCGTTGATGCGCTGAATCCACAGGCGACGGAAGTCGCCCTTGCGGGCCTTGCGGTCGCGGTAGGAGTAGGTGAAGGAGTGGGTGACCTGCTCCTTGGCCTTGCGGTACAGGCGCGAACGCTGACCGCGGTAACCCGACGCCTGCTCCAGGACGACGCGACGCTTCTTGTGGGCGTTGACGGCCCTCTTCACACGTGCCATTTCTCAGTTTCTCCTTGGTGCGGACGGGCCGGTCAGATGCCCAGCAGGTTGCGGACGCGCTTCTGGTCGGACTTGGCGACCGGCTGGTCGGAAGCCAGACGACGCTTCTTGCGGCTCGACTTGTGCTCGAGGAGGTGGCGCGCACCTGCCTGCTCACGCATGAGCTTGCCGGAGCCGGTCTTGCGGACGCGCTTCTTCGTCCCGGAGTGGGTCTTGTTCTTGGGCATGTCTTCCATTCCTTCTGTGTCGAACGCGGGGCCCGATCGGGGTCCTGCGTCTGAGCCATTCACCGTGCGGCTTCGGCCCCGCGAGCCTGGTCCCTGGTGGAACGCTCGGCCCTCTTGTCCTTGCGAGCCTCGCGCTCGGCCTCGCGGCGCTGGCGCTGCTCGGTGATCGCGTCGGCCTTGCGGCGCGTCGGGGCGAGCACCATCGTCATGTTGCGTCCGTCCTGGCGGGGCATCGACTCCACGGTCGCCAGGTCACCGACATCCTCCGCCAGCCTCTGCAGCAGACGCACGCCCGCCTCGGGACGTGACTGCTCGCGGCCGCGGAACATGATCATGACCTTGACCTTGTCCCCCTGGGTGAGGAAGCGCACGACGTGCCCCTTCTTCACCTCGAAGTCGTGGTCGTCGATCTTCAGGCGGAAACGGATCTCCTTGAGCTGCGTGTTCGCCTGGTTGCGGCGGGCGTCGCGAGCCTTCTGGGCGGCCTCGTACTTGAACTTGCCGTAGTCCATGAGCTTGCAGACGGGCGGCTTGGCGTCGGGCGCGACCTCGACGAGGTCGAGTCCGGCCTCCTCGGCCAGTCGGAGCGCGGCGTCGATACGGACGACGCCGACCTGCTCCCCGCCGGGTCCGACGAGGCGGACCTCGGGGACTCGGATGCGATCATTGATGCGGGTCTCGCTGATGGGTGACTCCTTCCACGGTGTCAACTGTTCCGGCACGAAGAAAGGCCTCCGTGCCATGACGCACACGGAGGCCCACAACGACGCGCGGCAGTACCACGTGTCGACGGACCCGATCCCCTGTACCGCGCTCCCGGTGTTGGCCGGGTCGGGCACGAACCACCGTGACGGGCACGGTGGCGGGCATCCAGGTGGGAGGATCTCCGCTTGCGTCCCGGGCACAGGTGCCCGGACGGTCGACACACAGGATATCACCAGCTCGGTCCGGCCCACCAGCAGGGCGGCCCGAGGTCCGGGTGCCGTCCCTCACAGGAGGGGCAGGAGGAGGTCACTGTCTCGGCTCGCTCACGCGGGGCCCCTGCGCGGCGGCGCGTCCGGGCCGTGGGCTGCCGGGCTGCCGGGCCACCGGGCTGCCGGGCCACCGGGCTGCCGGGCCACCGGGCTGCCGGGCCACCGGGCTGCCGGGCCACCGGGCTGCCGGGCCACCGGGCTGCCGGGAGTGGTACCACTCCCAGCACCACTCACATTTTGTGAGTACTTCCCCCAGGGAAGGTCCACCCGGCCGCACCCGGTGCCGCGAGGCCCCGGAACGTGGTCGGCGAGGTCACACCATGGGCGCCCACAGGGGCACGACCTCCACGCGTTCGGCAGCCACGGACAGGCGTGGGGACCCGGCAACTGCACGGGCCGCCCTCGCAAGGGCTCCCCGCACGGCCAGGGGTTCGGTGTTGGGGTCGGCCACGAGATCGACCCGGACCGCGACTCCCCCGCCGTAGGACACCCGGACGTCCTTGACCCCACGCTCGACTCCGCAACCCGCCAGGGTTCGCAGCTCCTCGCGCAGCTCGGGGTCCCGCCAGGCCGGGAGCCACTCGTCCCCCTGGGCGAGGGCGGACACGGCGGGCCTGGGCAGGAGCAACTCCGCAGCACCGGGATCGACGAGGACGTGACCGCCGACCTCGACGAGGGCGGTCAGTGCCACCGTGCGGAAGGAGATCGGCATGGGCCGGGCGCCGGGACGGTCGGAGGCGAGCGCCGCAGCAGAGGTGTAGACGGCCAGGGCAGGACCGGACGGAGTCTCCACCCGGGCGAAGTCCGCCCCGCTCGCATCACCGATCCCCAGCCCGGCGTGCACGCCGGTCACCCGTGGATCCGCCTCGACCTCGATGGGGACGATGACCCGTTCCGCTGCCAGCGCGGCGACCAGTGCCTCCAGGCGCTCGGTGGGATCGGACAGGTCCATCGCCCCGGCCGTGCGCGGGAGCAGATCGCCGTGGTCGCCGTCCCCTCGCCTCATGGACAGTCTCTGGGCGAGGCGGGAACGCTGCTCCGAGGTGAGGGCGGGGACGTGGCCACCACGGGGCGCGCGATGGGGCGTCCCGTGGCCCACCGACCGGTCAGGAGCGGGCAGGTCAGCACCCGGCAGCAGGCCCTCGGCAGCGGCGGGGAGGCCAGCACCCGGCAGGTCCTCCGCGTCGGCGCGCAGGTCTGCACCCGGCAGGTCTTCGGTGCGGGCAGGCAGGTCGCCACCCGGCAGGTCTTCGGTGCGGGCAGGCAGGTCGCCACCCGGCACGCCCTCCGGGCCGGTGGGCGACTTCCCCGTCCCGCTCACTCGCCCGCCTCGCCACGTGCGACGGCCAGGGCCTCCTCAAGGGTGAAGGCACCCGCGTAGAGGGCCTTGCCCACGATCGCCCCTTCGACTCCGGACGGGACCAGGTCCCTCAGGGCCGCGATGTCGGCCAGGGAGGACACCCCACCCGAGGCCACCACGGCGGCGTCGGTGGCTGCGCACACGCGCGCGAGCAGGTCCAGGTTCGGACCCGACAGCATCCCGTCGCGGGCGACGTCGGTGACGACGTAGCGCTGGCAGCCCGCGCGGTCGAGGCGTTCCATGACCTCCCAGAGATTGCCACCGTCGCGTGTCCAGCCGCGTGCCGACAGTGTCTCGCCACGCACGTCGAGCCCGACGGCGACCCGGTCACCGAACTCGGCGATCGCCCGCTCGGTCCACTCCGGGTCCTCCAGGGCGGCGGTACCCAGGTTCACGCGGCGGGCGCCCGCGTCCAGGGCGCGACGCAGGGAGGAGTCGTCGCGGATGCCCCCGGAGAGCTCGACGTCGATGGGCAGTTCCGCGACGATCCCGGCGAGCAGCTCCGCATTGGAACCGCGTCCGAAGGCGGCGTCGAGGTCCACCAGGTGCAGCCACTGGGCCCCGGCCTCCACGAAGGTCCGGGCGGCCTCCACCGGTGCCCCGTAGGAGGTCTCGGTGCCGGCCTCGCCCTGCGTCAGGCGGACGGCCCGGCCCTCGACGACGTCGACGGCGGGCAGCAGGATCAGGGAATCACTCATGGGGGTGTCCTTCCGGGAGGGGCCAGTGTTGAGGAGTGGCGGGTGTGGTACCCGGGGCACGGGCAGGAGAGGCGCCCGGGGCATCGGCGGGAGTGGTGCCCCGGGCGTGTGCACCTCGGTCGCACGGCACCCGCATCAGCCGAGCGTCGCCAGCCAATTGCGCAGCAGCTGTGCCCCGGCCTCGCCGGACTTCTCCGGGTGGAACTGGGTGGCGCAGAGCGCCCCGTCCTCCACGGCGGCCACGAAGCGGGAACCGTGCTCGGCCCAGGTCGTGCGCGGAGGTGTCATCGGCCCCTCGGGCATCCCCTCGGCCGGGTCGGTGAGCACCCCGTAGGAGTGCACGAAGTAGAAACGCTGGTCCTCCACGCCCCGGAACAGCTCGGAACCCTCCGGAGGGATCACCTCCGACCAGCCCATGTGCGGCACGACCGGTGCGTCCAGGCGCTCCACGGTCCCGTGCCACTGGCCGAGGCCCTCGTGGGTCCCCTTCTCCACGGACCCCTCGAACATCACCTGCAACCCGACACAGATCCCGAGCACCGCCCGGCCCCCGGCGAGGCGACGGTCGATCAGCGCGGGCGCACCCACGGCGCGCAGCTGGTCCATGACGGCGGCGAAGGCCCCCACACCGGGCACCACCAGACCGTCGGCCGCCAGGACCTCGTCCGGGTCGGCGGTGAGTGCCACCTCGGCACCGGCACGCTCCAGGGCGCGGTACGCGGAACGGACGTTGCCGGACCCGTAGTCCAGCACGACGACGCGAGGAGCTGCCATGGTCACTTCCTCCTGAACCAGCCGAAGGGGCCGGGTCTGCGCTGGACGGTGCCGTCGGGCGCCACCGAGTCCTCGTAGTCGGTCGGCTTCGTGCGCCCCAGCAGCAGGTCCTCCGTGGCGGGGGGCATGGAACCCAGCAGCACGCCGGCGGGGATGTCCTCCTCGGGCTCGCCGTGGACGTAACGGCGAGCCGTGATCTGCCCGGAGACCCCGGGCTCGATGCCCTCACCCTCGACCAGCCAGGACATGATCGCCACCGCGCCGAACTTCGACAGGCGGGAGACCACGCGCGCGACCGTGTCGACGGGGGCGGGCATCTCGCGTGCACCACCGAGCAGGGAGGCCAGTTCGTCCTCGGGGCTGGGCGTGGTCTCCACGCTCAACCACACCGCGGTCCAGGGACGCAGGCGCACGACCGCCTCCTTGAGACCGGCCAGTGCCAGGAGGGAGTGGAGGGCCCCGGGTGAGGGCAGAGGCGCGAGGACGAGGGCGACGGAGAGGTGTCCACCCTCCAGGTGCAGGGACTCGTCGACAGGGGTGTCGAGGTCCTCCTCGGAGGTGTCCCCCGCTGCGTCCTCCCCCGACTCCTCGGGGTTCCCACCGTGTTCCGGGGTCGAGCTCGCGAAGTGGGAGACGATGTCCTCGAACTCCGCATCGATGTCGTCGGCGTCGCCGCTCACACCCGTTCCTCCTGCGTCTCGCTCGGGCGTCCCCGCCCCCGCGCACGAGGGCGGACGCCGCCAGTCACCCATCACGCGCGGTCGGGCCGCGCGACGGTCAATGCTACAGCGCGCCCTTGGTCGAGGGGATCCCCGTCACCCGGGGGTCCGGCTCCACCGCGAAGCGCAGCGCGCGTGCCAGGGCCTTGAACTGGGCCTCCACGATGTGGTGGGGGTCGCGCCCGTGCAGGACGGTCATGTGCAGGCAGATCCCGGAGTTGAACACGAGCGACTCCAGCACGTGGCGCGTCATGGACCCGGTGAAGTGCCCACCGATGAGGTGGTACTCCTGTCCGGCGGGTTCGCCCTCGTGGACGATGTAGGGCCTGCCCGCCACGTCCACGACTGCGCGGGCGAGGGCCTCGTCCAGGGGCACGGTCGCGTCGGCGAAGCGACGGATGCCGCGCTTGTCACCGAGCGCCTGCTTGAGTCCGAGCCCCAGGCAGATCGCGGTGTCCTCGACCGTGTGGTGGACGTCGATGTCGGTGTCCCCGCTCGCCTGGACGACCAGGTCGATGAGGGAGTGCTTGCCGAGCGCGGTGAGCATGTGGTCGTAGAAGGGGACGGTGGTCGAGATCTCGGTGCGTCCCGTCCCGTCCAGGTCCATCTCCACGTGCACGCTCGACTCCGAGGTCACCCGGTCGATCGTCGCGATCCTGGTCCCGCTCATGCCGTTACCTCCGTCAGTGCGGCCCTGAAGGCCGCGGTCTCCTCCGGTGTGCCCACTGACACACGCAGCCACCCCTCCGGACCGACGACGCGGATGAGCACCCCGCGGTCCAGCAAAGCACGGAAGACGCCCTCGCGGTCCGGGAAGGTCCCGAAGAGCACGAAGTTCGCGTCCGAGTCCGCCACCGTGTACCCCTGCTCGCGCAGCCAGGTGGCCAGCGCGTCACGCTCCCCGCGCAGGCCCGCGATCTGTGCCATGAGTTCCTTGCGGTGGCGCAGCGCGGCCAGGGCAGCCGCCTGGGTGACGGCGGAGAGGTGGTAGGGCAGGCGCACCAGCATGACGGCGTCGATGACCTCGCGTGCCGCCACCATGTAGCCCAGTCGCAGGCCCGCCATGCCGAAGGCCTTCGACATGGTGCGCGAGACGACCAGGTGCGGGTTGTCGGCGAGCATCTCCAGGGCGGAAGGCACACCGTCGCGGCGGAACTCGCCGTAGGCCTCGTCGATGACGACCAGGGTGGCGGCGCGCCCGCCTTCGACCTCGGGCCCCGAGGCCCGGGTCAGGTCGAGGACGCGTCGCGCGGAGTCGGGGTCCAGGGCGGTGCCGGTGGGGTTGTTGGGGCTGGCGAGCAGCAGCACCGAGGGGTGCTCCCGCTCCAGCACGCGCTCGACCTCGTCGAGGTCGAGGCGGAAGCCGTCCCCGCGCTCCCCCTGGACCCAGCGGGTGCAGGTGTCGCGCGCGTACTCGTGGTACATGGAGTAGGTCGGGGCGAAGGACACGACGGTGCGGCCACAGCCACCGAAGGCCTGGAGGATCTGCACCATGACCTCGTTGGAGCCGTTGGCGGCCCAGACGAGTCCGGGGTCCACGCGCACGTGGGACTCCACCGCCAGGTAGTCGGCGAGTGCGGCGCGCAGTTCCGGGAAGTCGCGGTCGGGGTAGCGGTTCAGGCCCGCCGCCGCGCGCCCGACGGAGGCCGCGATGTCCTCCACCACGGCGGACGAGGGCGGGAACGGGTTCTCGTTGACGTTGAGTCGCACGGGCACGTCGAGCTGGGGCGCGCCGTAGGGCTCCAGGCCGGCCAGGTCACTGCGGACCGGCAGCATGGGCCGCACGGGTACGGGTTCCTGTGGGGACGTCATGGGCGCAGCACCCCGACCGTGTCGGAGAACCCGGTGTCCTTCCCGGCGCCGCCGTCCCCCTCGTCCGCACCGGCATCGGCGGCATCCGTGACCTCCGCGGACTCGAACGTGTCCGCTCGCGCCGCAGTGCCCCTCCCCTGCCGCAACAGGACCGAGGCACCGTGGGCGGGCAGGTCCTCCGCGCGGGCCAGTGCGTCCAACGGGTCGGCCACGGAGGCCAGGGCCGCGTCGGAGTACTCCACGACCTGCTGGGAGCGCAGGAACTGCAGGACGTTGAGCCCCGAGGAGAACCGTGCGGTGCCGCCCGTGGGCAGCACGTGGTTGGAGCCCGCCATGTAGTCACCCAGGGGCACCGGCGTCCAGGGTCCGACGAAGACGGCGCCGGCATTGCGCACCCGCGCGGCCACGGCTGCCGCGTCGCGGGTCTGGACCTCGAGGTGCTCGGCGGCGTAGGCATCGACGACGCGCAGGGCCTGCTCGAGGTCGTCGACGAGGACGATCCCGGACTGCGGTCCCGACAGCGCCTCGCCGATGCGCCCGGAGTGCTTCGTCGCCGCCACCTGGGCGGGCAGTGCCGCCTCGACGGCGTCCGCCAGTGCCGGGGAGTCGGTGATGAGGACGGAGGCGGCGGCCGGGTCGTGCTCGGCCTGGCTGACGAGGTCGGCCGCCACGAGGGCGGGGTCGGCGGAGTCATCGGCGAGGACCGCGATCTCCGTGGTCCCGGCCTCGGCGTCGATGCCGACGACACCCCGGACCAGGCGCTTGGCGGCAGCCACGTAGATGTTGCCCGGACCGGTGACGACGTCGACGGGTTCGCAGGAGCCGCCCTCGTCCTCGAATCCCCAGGCGAGCGCGGCGATGGCCTGCGCGCCTCCCATGGCCCAGACCTCCTCCACACCCAGCAGTGCGCAGGCGGCGAGGATCGTGGGGTGCGGGAGGCCCCCGAAGGCGGCCTGGGGCGGGGAGGCCAGGGCGATCGACTCCACGCCCGCCACCTGGGCGGGCACGACGTTCATGACCACCGACGAGGGGTAGACCGCGAGCCCGCCGGGCACGTAGAGGCCCACGCGACGCACCGGCACCCACCGCTGGGAGACGGTGCCGCCGGGGACGACCTCGACGGTCGCAGGGGCAGGAACCTGCTGGAGGTGGCCCTCACGGTTGTGGGCGATGGAGAGCTCCAGGGCGCGGCGGACCTCGGGGTCGAGCCCGTCCAGGGCCCGGCCGATCGCCTCGGCGGGGACGCGCAGGGCGGGGGGACGCACGTGGTCGAAGCGCTCGGCGAGGTCGAGGAGGGCGGGGGCGCCCTCGGTGCGGACCCGCTCGATGATCGGGCGGACCACCTCCGTGGCGGCGGTGATGTCCACGGCCGCACGCGGGAGTGCCCGGCGCAGGTCCTGGGCCGAGGGCGTGGTGCCCCGCAGATCGATGCGTCTCATGCCCCCAGCCTAGGCAAGACACCCCCGACACGACGCGCCCGGCCGAGCCCCGGACAGTGCGGATGTGAGATCGCAGCAGATCGTGGCTGATTCGGTCCGGGGAGCACCCGCGGCTCCTACACTGTGTGTGATGGCGCACACAGCGCACGACTGCTCGGAAGGGAGTCCGAAGTGAATGACGAACAACTGACACAGATGGAGTCGGGTGCCGGATTCATCGCCGCACTCGACCAATCGGGCGGCTCCACGCCGAAGGCACTGGCGGGGTACGGGATCCAGCCGGACGCGTGGCACAGCGAGGCCGAGATGTTCGACCTGGTCCACCAGATGCGCACCCGGGTCATCACCGACCCCGCCTTCACCTCCGAGCACATCCTCGCCGCGATCCTCTTCGAGATGACGGTGGACCGCGAGATCGAGGGCATGCCGACCGCGACCTTCCTGTGGGACGAGAAGCACATCGTGCCCTTCCTCAAGATCGACAAGGGACTGGCCGACGAGGACAAGGGCGTGCGCCTCATGAAGCCGATCCCCGACCTGGACGCGCTCCTGGACAAGGCGGTGGCCAAGGGCATCTTCGGGACCAAGGAACGCTCCGTCGTCCTGGAGGCCAAGCCCTCGGGCATCCGCTCCGTGGTGCGCCAGCAGTTCGAGCTCGCCCACCAGGTGCTCGGGCACGGACTCGTCCCCATCATCGAACCCGAGGTCGACATCCACACCGTCGACCGTGCCGTCGCCGAGACGGTCCTGCTCACGGAGATCAACGCCTGCCTCGACGAGCTCGCCGAGGGACAGCGCGTCATGCTCAAGCTGACCATCCCGGAACGGGACAACTTCTACGCCGACCTCATCGCCGACCCCCGCGTCATCCGGGTGGTCGCCCTGTCCGGCGGCTTCTCCCGCGACGAGGCCTGCGACAAGCTCTCCCGCAACCCCGGGCTCATCGCCTCCTTCTCCCGTGCCCTGCTCCAGGGGCTCTCCGCCCAGCAGAGCGACGAGGAGTTCACCGCGACGCTGAGCGCCTCCATCGAGGAGATCGCCCGGGCCTCCGCGTCCTGACCCGACCCGCCCGGGCCGATGCCCGGACCTGCCCCCCACGACCCGGCCCCTGCGCCGGTGGCACACTGTCACCATGCGCAGGGGCCGGGTCGTCGTGTGGGTGGTCCTGCTCCTCGTGCAGTGCTGGGTGCTCTACACGCCCCAGGCCGCGGACGGCCCCGGTTTCCTGGCTCCGCTGTGGGACCTCACCCGCTCATGGCCGGGTCCGACCGCCCCGGGGGAGCCCGGCTTCGACAAGATCGTGCACGCCACCTCCTTCGCCCTGGTCACCGCCGCCGGACTCCTGGCGGGGTGGCCGACGTGGTTCGCGGTCGGCCCGCCGCTGGTGCACGCACCCGCCTCGGAGCTCATCCAGTGGGCGTGGGTGCCCGGACGCGCGGGCGACCCCCGTGACGCGGCGGCCGACATCGCTGGGATACTGGTCGCATGGGCGGTGGTCGCCCTGTGGCGACGGCATGCGGAGGACGGACACGATGGGCACGACGAGGACGGTCGAGGTGCGCGGCAGCATCAGGCTCGGGCAGTTCCTGAAGCTGGCGGGCCTGGCCGATGACGGCGCCCTCGCCCGCGAACTCGTCCAGGAGGGCGGCGTGAGCGTCAACGGTGGCGTCGAGCTGCGTCGGGGCCACCACCTCCAGGACGGGGACCTCGTCGAGGTCGACACACCGATGGGCAGCGAGTCCGCCCTCGTGCGCGTCCTCCCCGACTGAGGACCGCCGCCCACTCCACCGGGACCCGGGCGTGCGGGTGCGGCACACCCCCGGCGCGACCGGGGAGGTGCCTCAGCCCAGCAGCGTGATCTCCACCTGCACGAAGAGCTCCGACTCGGGTCCACCGGTGAAGATGCCCCGCAGGGGCGTGACACCCGAGTAGTCGGGGGCGGAGCCCACGCGCACGTGCAGGTCCCCCGGCTCGTTGGCATTGGTGGGGTCGTAGGCCAGCCAACGACCGTCCCAGTACTCGACCCACGCATGGGACTCCCCCGTGCGTGTCTCGCCGATCGAGGCCGTGCCGTCGGGCAGGACGTACCCCGAGACGTAACGGGCCGGCACGTGTGCCACCCGCAGTGCGCCGATCATCAGGTGGGCGAGGTCCTGGCAGACCCCCGCGTGCGAGGCCCAGGCCTCACGCGCCCGGGTGTGGACCGTGGTGGACCCCGTGACGTACTCGACCCGTTCGTGGATGAATGCCCCCACCCGGGGTGCGAAGTCCCCGGGCCCCTGGGACTCCAGCAGCAGTGCCGAGAGGGCGTCCCGCAGCTCAGGACCCGGGTCGACGCGCGGGGAGATGCTGAGGAACTCCGCGAACCGGTCCTCCACCGCCGCGGAGGTGAGGTCCTCCCATGTCATCCCCATGCCCCCGAGTCCCCTCCGAGAGACCTCGACGGTCGAGGAGGAGGTGACGTCGAGACGCATGTGGGGCTGGTGGAGTTCGAAGGCGACGACACGCGTGCCCCAGTAGTCGGTGTACTCCTGGGTCCAGGCCTTCGGGGAGATCTCCAGGCGGTGCTCCACCAGGTGCTGGTCGGCATCCGTGCACGGGACCATGCGTGCCTCGTTGAATGAGGCGAGTGTGGGCTCGTGGTAGGTGTACCCCGTGCGGTGGACGATCCTGATCCTGCTCACAGGTGGTCCCCCGTCCAGCGCGTCGCCGAGGTGCCCTCGAAGAATCTCTCCTGGACGCAGGCACTGATCTCGGCGCAGGTCGTACCCAGGGCCGCCATGCGGGCGGGCAGGTCCTCCATCGTTGCCTCCGGTGCGCGGTAGAGCAGGCGGGAGCGGGTCTGGCCCACCAGACGCGTCGCCTCCGAGACGTGCCCGCGCACGGGGTCCGACCGGTCGATCGTGTCCAGGGCGTGGGCGACCGCGTCCAGGCTGAAGAGCAGGGAACGGGGGAAGGACTCGTCGAGGAGCAGGAAGCGGGCGATGTCCAGGTCCGTCGAGGCGGCACCCCGGCTGCGGATGTAGGCGTGCTGGCCCGCACAACTGCTGAGGGCATCCGACCAGGAGGTCGGTGAGGGCCGCAGCGCCGCGAGTCGGATGACGCGCGCCGTCATGTCCACACGCTCCAGGTTGCGTCCCATGATGAGGAACCACCACCCCTCGTCACGCAGCAGCTGGGAGTGCATCATGCCGGAGATCATGGCGCACCGGTTGGTGATCCCCGTCATCACGTCGGTGGGTCGCCCCTTCTCCAGGGAACCGGCGCGCGTGGCGCGCCACCACCGGTTGAGGATCTCCCACTGGTCGTCGGGCACGGTCTCGCGTGCACGGTGGGCGGCCTCGTGGGCCGCGTCGATGGAGGAGATGATGGAGCTGGTCGATGCCGGGTCCAGGCACAACAGGCGCATCACGTCGGAGGTGTCGGCGTCCTCCACCGGGATGCCCATGACGGAGAGCAGCGCGGCGGATGCCTGGCCCTCGTCCGCCAGTGGGTCCTCGATGAGGAGGCGCAGGTGCACCTTGAGCAGACGCGCCGTGTCCTCCGTCCGCTCCAGGTAGCGTCCGATCCAGAACAGTGATTCAGCGATGCGACTGAGCATGTCGACCTCCGGTGTGCGCGGTCGTGGCGGTGGCGGGGGTGGTCGTCGCGGGGGCCGCGCTCGCGCCGTCCAGGGGCACGGGCGACGCCGGACAGGCCTGCTGCTGTTGCTGTTGTTGCTGCTGCTGACGGCGCTCCTCGAGCATGTCGGGCACCTCGAGGGCCACGTCGAGGGCCCCCTCCTGGGCGGAGCGGACCTCGTGGGCGACCCCCTTGGCCGCAGCCAGGGAGAGCACGGTGGAGAACTCGACCCGGGCGTCCGGGTCCGCGAGCACCCAGGTGTCCTTGGATCCGCCACCCTGGGAGGAGTTGACCACGAGCTTGCCCTCGGGCAGGGCGACACGGGTGAGGCCACCGGCGAGCACCCGTGGCTCCTGCCCGTCGTTGACGATGAAGGGGCGCAGGTCCACGTGACGTGGTGCCATGGTGTCACCCACGAGCGTGGGCACGGTGGAGAGCTGGATGATGGGCTGGGCGATCCAGCTGCGCGGTGAGGCCAGGATGTGCGTGCGCAGGGTCTCCAGCTCGGCGGGGCTCGCCTGGGACCCGATGACGATCCCCTTGCCACCCGATCCGTCCACGGGTTTGACGACCATCTCGGTGAGGCGGTCCAGGACCAGTTCGCGGCTGTCGGGGTCCTCCAACCTCCAGGTGTCCACACCCGGGATCAGCGGTTCCTCCCCCAGGTAGTAGCGGATGAAGTCCGGCACGTAGGTGTACACGAGCTTGTCGTCGGCCACCCCGTTGCCGATGGCATTGGCGATGGTCACGTTCCCCGCGCGCGCCGCGTTGACCAGACCCGCGCACCCCAGCAGGGAGTCACCCCGGAAGTGGACGGGGTCCAGGAAGTCGTCGTCCACGCGGCGGTAGATGACGTGGACCGGGGCCAGGCCGGTCGTCGTGTGGGTCCAGACATGGCCGTCGCGGCACACGAGGTCGCGGCCCTCGACCAGCTCCACGCCCATCATGCGGGCCAGGAGGGCGTGCTCGAAGTAGGCCGAGTTGTGCACGCCCGGTGTCAGGACGACGACGGTGGGTTCCGCGACGCCCTCGGGCGCGCAGCGCTCCAGCGCGGAGAGCAGCATGCGGGGGTATCCGTGGACCGGGGAGACCCGGTAGCGCTGGACGGCCTCGGGCAGGGCGACACCCATGACGGCGCGGTTGGTGAGCACGTAGGACACACCCGAGGGGATGCGGACGTTGTCCTCCAGCACGCGGAAGGTGCCCTCGGCGTCGCGGATCAGGTCCGTGCCACAGACGTGGATGCGCACACCACCCGGTGGACGGAAGCCGTGGACCACACGGTGGAAGTGCGGCGAGGTCGTCACGACGCGCCTCGGGATGACACCGTCGTGGAGGATGCGGCCCTCCCCGTAGACGTCGTCGAGGAAGGCCTCCAGGGCCCGGACGCGCTGGATGAGGCCCGCCTCGACCGATCGCCACTGCTCCGCCTCGATGATGCGGGGGACGATGTCGAGGGGGAAGGGGCGCTCGGTCCCGCCCACGGCGAAGGTCACGCCGCGGTCCAGGTAGGTCGAGGAGAGGTAGTCCGCCCGGGTGCGCACCTCCTGGGCGGACAGGCCCGAGAAGGCCTCGGCGAGCTCGCGGTACTGGGGGCGCACCTCACGGCCGTCGAACATCTCGTCGAATGTCCGCTCGGGGGACTGGTACCCGTCAAAGGTTGTCACGTTCTTGACTCTACCTTTAACCGAGGTCGTCCGGGGCACTGTCCGCGAACCGGTCAACCCGGCGCCCCTGTCACCTGGGGACCATCACCCCGCTGACCCCCACCACGGCCTTGACCTGGCTGAAGAAGGCACTCGACTGCGAGACCCGCAGCCTCGGGTCCAGCTCCACGACCGTGGTGCGACCCGGCTGACGGAGGTGGAGGCGCACGGGGGACTCCCCGGGGAAGGACTCCAGGACGTCACGCAGCTCCGAGAGCAGGTCCTTCGTGCAGCGCCCCGCCGGCAGCACCAGGTCCAGCGGTGCCCCGGCGTCGTCACGCAGGTCCAGGATCGTCATCGACTGGCCGTACACGCTGGTCTGGTCGTCGCGGACGTTCACCTTCCCCTCGATTTGGACGATGATGTCGGGGGCCAGGAAGGACTGGATCGTCTCGTAGGAACGCGGGAAGAAGAGCACCTCCACCGAGCCGGTGAGGTCCTCGATCGTGGCGATCGCCCAGGGATTGCCCTGCTTGGTGACCTTCGTCTGGACCGCGGAGACCAACCCGGCGATGCGCACCACCCGGTCCGCCATGGACTCCTCGTTGCCGATGATGCGGGCGATCTCGGTGTCCTGGTAGCGGGTGAGGGCGTTCTCCACCCCGCGCAGGGGGTGGTCGGAGACGTAGAGGCCGAGCATCTCGCGTTCCTCCGCCAGCTTGTGCTTGCGGTCGAACTCGGGCAGGTCGGGGATCTCGATGGCGAAGCTCGCGGAGCCGCCCTCGTCGCCCCCGAGCCCCCCGAAGAGGTCGAACTGCCCGATGGCCTCGTTGCGCTTGACGTCGGTGACGGCGTCGACGGCCTCGTCGCAGCGTGCCAGCAGGGCGCGTCGCGTGTGGCCGAGTGAGTCGAAGGCCCCGGCCTTGATGAGGGACTGGACGGTGCGCTTGTTGCACACGACCTGGGGGACCTTGTCGAGGAAGTCCTGGAACGAGGTGGCCTGCCCCTTCTCCTCCCGCGCCCGCACGATCGCGTCGACGACGTTCGCGCCGACGTTCTGGATGGCGGAGAGACCGAAACGGATGTCCGCCCCCGCAGGGGCGAAGGTGCCCATGGAGGAGTTGACGTCGGGGGGCAGGACGGTGATGCCCATGTGGCGGCACTCCGCCAGGTAGAGGGCCCGGCGGTCCTTGTTGTCCTTGGTGGAGGTCAGCAGCGCCGCCATGTACTCCGTGGGGAAGTTCGCCTTGAGGTAGGCCGTCCAGTAGGAGACCAGGCCGTAGGCGGCGGAGTGGGCCTTGTTGAAGGCGTAGTCGGAGAAGGGGACCAGGACGTCCCACAGCGTCTGGACGCACTCCTGGGAGTACCCGTTCTCCCGCATCCCCTCACTGAAGGGTGCGAACTCCTTGTCCAGGATGTACTTCTTCTTCTTGCCCATCGCACGGCGCAGCATGTCTGCCTGGCCCAGGGAGTAGCCCGCGAGCTTCTGCGCGATCTGCATGACCTGCTCCTGGTACACGATCAGGCCGTAGGTGCCACCCAGGATCTCCTTGAGCGGTTCCGCCAGCTCCGGGTGGACCGGTGTGATCTCCTGGCGACCGTTCTTGCGCAGGGCGTAGTTCGTGTGGGAGTTGGCGCCCATGGGACCCGGGCGGTAGAGGGCACCCACGGCCGAGATGTCCTCGAAGTTGTCGGGGCGCATGAGCCTGAGCAGGTCGCGCATGCCGCCGCCGTCCAGCTGGAACACGCCGAGCGTGTCACCCCGGGAGAGGAGGTCGTAGGTGGCCCGGTCGTCCAGGGGCAGGTGGTCGAGGTCGGGGATCTCCTTGCCGTTGAGGCGGATGTTGTCCAGGGCGTCGGAGATGACGGTGAGGTTGCGCAGGCCCAGGAAGTCCATCTTCAGCAGGCCCAGGCCCTCACAGGTCGGGTAGTCGAACTGGGTGATGATGGCGCCGTCCTGGGGGCGCTTCATGATGGGGATGATGTCGGTGAGCGTGTGGGAGGACATGATCACCGCGCAGGCGTGGACGCCCCACTGCCGTGTCAGCCCCTCCAGGCCGCGTGCCAGGTCGACCACCTCGTGGGTGTCGGGGTTCTCCTCGTAGTAGCGGCGGAACTCCGTGGCCTCCGCCCAGCGCTTGTTCTCCTTGTCGAAGATGCCGTTGACGGAGATGTCCTTGCCCATGACCGAGGGCGGCAGCGCCTTGGTGAGCTGCTCCCCCATCTTGAAGTCCTTGCCGAGGATGCGCGCGGAGTCCTTCAGTGCCTGCTTGGTCTTGATCCGGCCGAAGGTGACGACCTGGCTGATGCGGTCCTCGCCGTACTTGCGCTTGACGTAGTCGATGACCTCGTCACGCCTGCGCTCGTCGAAGTCGACGTCGAAGTCGGGCATGGAGACACGCTCGGGGTTGAGGAAGCGCTCGAAGATCAGACCGTGCTCCATGGGGTTGAGCTCGGTGATGCGCATCGCGTAGGCGACCATGGACCCTGCCCCGGACCCACGCCCCGGTCCGACACGGATCCCCTGCTCCTTGGCCCAGTTGATGTAGTCCGCCACGGTGAGGAAGTAGCCGGGGAAGCCCATGGAGACGATGACGTCCTCCTCGTAGGCCGCCTGCTTGCGCACCGCGTCGGGCACGCCCTTGGGGAATCGGTAGGCCAGCCCTGCCTCGACCTCCTTGATGAACCAGGAGGTCTTGTCCTCCCCCGGGGGCACGGGGAAGTCCGGCATGTAGTTGGCGCCCTCGTCGGTGGTGGTGAAGTGGACCTCGCAGCGCTCGGCGATGTCCAGGGTGGAGTCACACGCCTGGGGCAGTTCGGCCCAGATCTGGCGCATGTCCTCACTGGAGCGGATGTAGTAGTCGTCCCCGTCGAAGCGGAAGCGGTCCGGGTCCGCCAGTCGTGCCCCGGAGTTGATGCACAGCAGGGCGTCCTGGATGTCGCGGTCACCCTTCTTCACGTAGTGGGCGTCATTGGTGGCCACCAGGGGGGCGTCCATGAGCTTCGCGAGGCGCAGGAGGTCCTTCTGCGTACGCCGTTCGAAGTCGATGCCGTGGTCCATGACCTCGACGTAGAAGTTCTCCGCACCGAAGATGTCGCGCAGGTCGGAGGCCTCCTGGACGGCCTCGTCCCACTGCCCGAGCCTCATGCGGGTCTGCACCGCGCCCGAGGGGCATCCCGTGAAGACGATGAGGCCCTCGTGGTAGCGCTCCAGGAGCTCCTTGTCGGCACGCGGCCACTTGCCGAACTGGCCCTCGGTCGAGGCGTAGGACCCCAGGCGGAAGAGGTTGAGCATGCCCTGGGTGGAGTGGGCCAGCAGGGTGAGGTGGTTGTAGGAGCCGGAGGCGGAGACGTCGTCCTGCTTCTGCCATGCCTCGCCCCACTGGACCTTCTTGCGGTCGAAGCGGGAGGTGCCCGGCGTGACGTAGGCCTCCAGGCCGATGATCGGTTTGATCCCGGCCTTCTGGCAGGCCGCGTAGAACTCGTAGGCACCGAAGAGGTAGCCGTGGTCGGTGATCCCGATGGCTGGCTGGCCCAGGCGTGCGGCCTCCTCCACCATGGGCGTGATCTTGGCGGCGCCGTCCAGCATCGAGTACTCGGAGTGGTTGTGGAGGTGCACGAAACTGTCACGGGCGGCCATGCCCCGATCCTAGTGGCGGGCCTCCGCCTCCAGCGTCCTGGACATGGTGACATGTTCGATACCGGCGTCCAGGAACACCTCCCCCGGTGTGCGCGTGTAGCCCAGTGCCTCGTAGAAGCCGATGGCCTGCACCTGCGCGTCCAGGACCACGACCGGGCCGGGTCCCGCCCACGTGCCGACCTGCGCCAGGAGCAGCGCGTGCACGGCGCGCACCAGCTCTGCCCCGATCCCCCGCCCTCGTGCCTCCCGGCGCACCGCCAGGCGGCCCAGGTGGAAGTGACCGCCACCGTCGGGGATCACCCGCACGACGCCCAGTGCGCGCCCCGATGCGTCCAGTGCCACCAGGTGGACGACGTCGGGGCGGAAGTCGCGCGCGTCGACCTCGAGGACCACGGGCACACCCTGCTCGCGGACGAAGACCTCCCAGCGCACCTGGATCTCCTGGGCGCGCAGGCCCGGGTGGACCGCCTCGACCACGCGCAGGCCGTCCGCGGTGGCCCCGCCCACGAAGGGACCGGTGCCGCCGGGGCGGCCCCTCCCCCCGGAGGGTTCCGGGGAGGGAAGGGTGGTGTGCGCGCCCGTCATGCGCCCGGTTCCCTCAGGACGTCCAGGGCATGGGCCAGGTCCGCGGGGTACTCCGAGCGCACCGTCACCGGCAGACCGGTCCGGGGGTGGGTGAAGCCCAGTTCGACGGCGTGGAGCCACTGGCGTCCCAGTCCCAGGCGCTCGGCCTGGACGGGATCCGCACCGTAGAACACGTCCCCCACGCAGGGGTGGTGCACGGCGGCCATGTGGACCCGGATCTGGTGGGTGCGACCCGTCTCGAGGTGCACCCGCACCAGTGCGGCCCCGGCCAGGGTCTCGAGCGTGTCGTAGTGGGTGACGGCCCTCTTGCCGCCGTCGATGACCGCCATGCGCCACTCGCGTGAGGGGTGGCGTCCGATGGGGGCGTCGATCGTGCCCGAGGACGGGTCGGGATGGCCCGCGACCACGGCGTGGTAGATCTTGCGCACGGTGCGCTCCCGGAAGGCCCTCTTCATCACCGAGTAGGCCAGTTCCGACTTGGCGACCATCATCGCCCCCGAGGTGCCCACGTCGAGACGGTGGACGATCCCCTGCCTCTCCGGCGGTCCCGAGGTGGAGATGCGGTAGCCGGCGGCCTCCAGGTTGCCCAGGACGGTCGGCCCGCTCCAGCCGGGCCCGGTGTGCGCGGCGACGCCCACGGGTTTGTCGACCACGACCACGTCGTCATCGTCGTAGAGGATGCCCATGCCGGTCACCGGTGTGGCGGCGGGGCGGTCCTCGGGGATCTCGACCTGCAGGAGGTCGCCCGCTCCCAGGCGCTGTGACTTCGAGCAGGCCTGTCCGTCCACCAGGACGTGCCCGTCGCTGGCCAGTTCCCCGGCACGGGTGCGGGAGAGCCCGAGCAGACGTGACAGTGCCACGTCGACCCTCTCCCCCACCAGGCCCTCGGGAACGGGCAGGAGTCGCGCCTCAGCCACGGTGCTCCCCTGCGGGTGTCACGTCCGGGGAGCTCCCCTGGTGGCCGAAGGCGTAGATGACCGCCAGCCAGATCGCGGCACCGACGATCCAGATGTCGGCGACGTTGCCGACGAAGAGTCCGCCGTAGTTGATGAAGTCCACGACGTGGCCCTGCCCGAACGAGGGCGGCTGCACGAGCCTGTCGATGAGGTTGCCGATCGCCCCTCCGGCCAGCAGACCCAATGCGATGAGGGTGGGCATGTGGGACGTACGGGGAAGGAGCCAGACGATGGCGGCCACCACACAGGTCGCCAGCACCGTGAAGACCCACGTCGCACCCGCACCCAGGGAGAACGCGGCACCGGAGTTGTGGACCAGCTGCAGGGTGAGGACGTCACCCACGAGTGGACGGGAGCGTCCCGTCTGCAGGTGTTCCACCGCCCAGGCCTTGGAGACCTGGTCGAGGACGACGGCCACCACGACCACCACGACGGCGACCAGCACACGGACCCACGTGCGGGGGCCGCCGACTGCCCGCTCGGCGTGGGAGTCACTCACTGGTACCTCCGTGGGGCACCTGCGTCGCCCGCAGGTGGATGTCTGGTTCCGGACACACTCGTGGCGGCGACGTCAGGCGTCGCCGCCACGGGGCGTTGGTCCGGTGGGACCTGGATCAGTTCGAGGATCCCTGGTTGACCTCCTTGAGGAGGGTCTCCAGGTGCGCGCGGATCGAGGCCCGGTACTCGGACTCGAAACCGCGCAGCTCGTTGATCTTGGACTCGAGGAGCCCGCGCTCCTGGTCCAGCTGGGCCAGGATCGTCTCGCGCTGCTTCTGGGCGTCGGCGACGATCTCGTCACCCTTGGAACGTGCCTCCGCGATGATCTTCTCGGACTCCTCGCGGCCGTCACGCACGTACTCGTCGTGGACACGCTGGGCGAGGGCGAGCATGGAGGTCGCGGACTCCGGCTCCGCAGGCGTCGCCGCCGCGGGCTGGGGCTCGGGAGCGGGCTCGGGGGTCGTATCCGGCTCCGGGGTCGGCTCGGGCTCGGGGGACGCCGCGACGGCGGGCTCCGCCTGGACGGGGGCACCGGAGGAGAGCTCGGAGACGCGGCGCTCGGCAGCCTCCAGCTTCTCCTTCAGCTCCTGGTTCTCGACGTTGAGCGCGTAGATGGTGGCGACAACCTCGTCGAGGAACTCGTCGACCTCCACCTGGTCGTAGCCCTCGCGGAACTTCACGTACTGGAACTTCTTGTTGAGGACGTCCTCGGTCGTGAGCAGCGCCATTTCCTCACCCTCTTGGTAATCGGATCGTCGATCGGGGGACGGGATGAACTCCCATTCTCCGTCACCGGACCACCCGAGTCTCCGGACGATCCTGCTTCAGACTATTGGAATGATAACCGACTCGCGTGCAACTTGGACAACAGGAGTCACACATCTCCCGCGTCGGCGGTGTCCTTCACCCCCACGGAGGGCCTCTGAGGGGTCTCTGCGGGTGTTCACCGTCACAGCCCCACGAGGATCATCGACAGGCGTTGGACGATGATGACGCCGATGAAGAGGACCATGAAACCGACGTCCAGGGCGAAGCCCTCCCCGAGCCTCAGAGGGGGGATGTAGCGCCGGAGGAAGCGCAGCGGCGGGTCGGTGAGGGCGTACATCAGGTTGGCCAGGGCCAGGAGGGCACCACTGGGTCGCCACTGCGGCGAGAAGAACCTCACCCAATCCAGCACCATGCGCGTGAGCAGGACGAGCATGTAGAGGCCGGCGGCGTAGTACAGGACGAGACCGACCACGTGGAGGACCACCACGGGTCAGCCCTGGTTGAACAGGGCGCCGCGACGCGAACCCGTGACGTCCCCGGTGACCTCGACGGTCCTGGGCGAGAGCAGGAAGACCCTGTTCGTCACGCGCTCGATGACCCCGTGCAGCCCGAAGGTCAGACCGGCGGCGAAATCGACGACACGCCGCGCCTCCATGTCCGACATCTCGGTGAGGTTGATGATCACCGGGATCCCCTGTCGGAAGGACTCCCCGATCGGGAGGGCGTCGTTGTAGGAACCCGGGTGCACCGTGACGATGCGGCTGAGGTCGGTCGCGCTCGCACGCCGGGGCTCGCCCTCGCGTCGCAGCGGGGTGACGGCGGGGGCCTCGACGGGCGCGAGGTCGGTCATCTCGGGCATGTCGTCCTCCACGTCGAACGCGTCGAATTCCTGGTCATCGTCCTCGGGCGTGTACCAGCCCATGAACTTCCGTGCCTTGTTCCCGAACGATCCTGCCATCGTCCACTCCTCACCTGTCGGTCCGCTGACCACACGTTAGTTCAGGTCGATCGGTCCGGGACCCAGGACCCGCGGCATGTCGTCACACCGGGCCGCCCCTGTCCGGACACGTGGGAGGACCACTCCGACCTGGCGGCCGCACCGCGGATCGCGCCGGTGGGAGTGCAACCCGGGATCCTCGCGTGTGCACCGGCCGTCACGTCGGACGTCGAGCAGGCCCAGTCCCCGCAGTTCCTCCTCCGCCCCGGCCGGGAGGTCCAGGGACGGCGTCCCCCAGGAGGTCAGGGACCGGGATGCGGGGTGGGTGCGGGCGACCGCGGCGCGCAGGGCCGCGGGGACCTCGTAGCAGCGCCCGCACACGGCAGGTCCGATGAGCGCGTGCAACCGGTCCGCACCGCCGACCAGGGGCGCCATGAGGGAGACGGCGCGGGAGAGGATGCCCCCGGCCAGACCCTTGCGCCCGGCGTGCACGGCGGCCACCACCTCGCCGGAGGAGTCCGCGAGGAGCACGGGCAGGCAGTCCGCCACCATCACGGCCACCCCGGGGGCGGAGGGCCAACCACGGGCATCGATGACCACGCCGTCCGCGTCGAGCGTCCCCCACTCGCCCTCGGAGGGGTCGGGGGCCGTGGGGCCGGTGCGCTCCTGGAGGACGGTGCCGGTCCCCGCGTCCACGTCACCGTGGGCGGGCACAGCACTGGCACGGTCCAGCACCGCCACCCCGACGGAGTGCGTCTGTTCCATCCACACCAGGGGGCGCCCGACCTCCCGCGCCAGGGCGGACCTGCGGGCGTGGACCAGGTCGGGGTCGTCACCGACGTGCAGGCCGAGGTTGGCGCGCAGGGGTTCGGTGCCGGGGCCCGCCGTGGTGAACAGGACCCGTGCCCCGCCCAGCTCGCCGCCCATGGGTCAGCGCAGGAAGTCGGGGATGTCCAGGTCGTCGCCGCGGTCCTCGTCCTCGTCGAAGATGCGGGGCACCTCGAGCGAGCGGTCCTCGGCGCGGCCGGCCTGGGCGCGCGCCGACTCCTCGGCACGCTGTCGTGCTTCGGCCAGGGGGATCGCACCCGTGCGTGTGGGCACCTCGGGGGCTGCGCGGTGCGCGGGTCGGGCCACCGGGGCCGAGGCCTGGGGAAGGGTGCCCAGGGGGCGCGAGGTCTGCGTGCCCGCGCCCGCAGCGGGTGCCGCCGTGGCGCCCGACTGTGCGACGGGGGCCGCCGGGACGGCGGGGGCCGCAGCAGGGGCGGTCGACTCGCGCAGGGCGTCGGCGGAGGAGGGGGTGTCCCCGGTCTCGTCGAACCCGGCAGCGATGATCGTCACGCGGATCTCGTCGCCCAGGGAGTCGTCGATGACATTGCCGAAGATGATGTTGGCCTCGGGGTGGGCGGCCTCGCGCACCAGCAGCGAGGACTGGAAGATCTCCTGCAGGCCCAGGTCGGAACCACCCTGGAAGAAGATGAGGACGCCGTGGGCCCCGTCGATGGAGGCCTCCAGCAGCGGGGAGGAGATCGCCGTCTCCACGGCGCGCAGGGCACGATCCTCACCGGTGGCGGCACCGATGCCCATGAGGGCGGAGCCCGCATCCTTCATCACGGACTTCACGTCGTTGAAGTCGACGTTGATGAGACCCGGGGTGGTGATCAGTTCGGTGATGCCCTGGACACCGGAGAGCAGGACCTGGTCGGCGGCACGGAAGGCGTCGAGAACGGAGATGTTGGAGTCGGAGATCTCCAGGAGCCGGTCGTTGGGGATGACGATCAGCGTGTCGACCTCGTCGCGCAGGGCCTCGACGCCCACGTCGGCCTGGGAGGCACGACGGTTGCCCTCGAAGGAGAAGGGGCGCGTGACGACACCGACGGTCAGGGCGCCTGCGCCCCGGGCGATGCGGGCCACGACGGGGGCGCCACCGGTGCCCGTCCCACCGCCCTCACCTGCGGTGACGAAGACCATGTCGGCCCCCTCCAGGGAGTCCTCGATCTCCTCGGAGTGGTCCTCCGCCGCCTGCCGCCCCACGGCCGGATCGGCGCCCGCACCCAGCCCGTGGGTGAGGTCCCGACCGATGTCGAGCTTCGTCTCGGCGTCGGACATGAGGAGTGCCTGGGCATCGGTGTTCACCGCGATGAACTCCACACCCTTGAGACCCACCTCGATCATGCGGTTCACGGCATTCACGCCGCCGCCGCCGACGCCGACGACCTTGATGACTGCCAGATGGTTCTGCGGTGTCCCCACGTTGTCCCCCTTGCCACCGTAACCTTCAAGCTCTAGTTCAAGGTTGGTGTTGTGCCTGCATTCTGCCGGGATGAAGGTAGGGAACCCTCGGGTCCCCGGCAAGGAGGCTGGCGGGCGTGTCGGCACACGGATCCACGCGGACCGTCACCGTCGCCGTCGCCAATCCTCAGGAGGTGACGGGCCTGGTGGGGTCCGAGACGTCGTAGACGCTGGCGGGTCGTTGGTCGAGGAGCAGTGCGAGGACCTTCGCCTTCAGGTCGCCGTCCTCGTCCGTGCCCCAGCGCACGGTGCGCCCGCCGCTGAGTGCCAGGGTCACCATGTGTCCGTCGGCCCGGACCTCCTCGACCTCCGGGCGCAGGTCCTCGGGCAGTGCCGCCCAGGTGGTCGCCGCAGCGCCCGCGGCACGCACACGGTCCTCGCCCTCGGCGGGCAGCGTCACCACGGGCATCCCGTCGGGGGCGTCCCCACGGTGGGAGACGGCCACGCCCTGGTCGTCGACGAGGGCGAACCCGTCACCCTCCTTCTCCGCCAGGACGGCCACCCGTGCCCGGACGACGACGGACAGGCCGTCGGGCCACCGCCGGGACACCTCGGCGTCGCGGACGAGGGGGATCTCCCCCACGGCCCGGACCACTGCCCCGGTGTCGATGCGCGGGAGGGGCGTGCCCACGAAGGGTCGGACCGCCTGGGTGACCTGGCCCGACAGGTCGTCGTCAGCACCTGTGACCGAGACCTTGTCCGCACTCAGCGCGAGGAGCGGCGAGAAGAGGATGCCCCAGACGACCACGGCCACCGTGGCCAGGGCGGACACGAGGACCAGGAGATGTGTCCCCCTCAGGCGCATGCGTGCCCGTCTGCGCTCCTCCAGCCTCTCCCCCAGGCCCGTCGAGACGGCCTCCTCTCGGGAACCCAGGACACTGGCCGCGTCCCCGGCCTCCAGCGGACGCTCCAGGCTGCGCGGAGTCCTGTGCCGGGCCACCGCGCGCTCCGTGGTGCCCCGCGCAGGGGAGTCCCCACCTGCCCGACCGGACCTGCCTGCGCGACCCCGGTCGCGGTCGGACCCGGCCCTCCCGGCACCTGTCCCGGGCACGTGCGACTCCACCGTGGAGTGCTCCCCACTCCCGCCACCCGACGGTGGGCGGGGGACGTCGCCCTCGTCGGTGGTCCTGGTCCCGTCGCCGCCCGACGGGTCCGCCGGGCGTGAGGGGGGTGTCTGCGCGGTCGCGCGGGTACCTGCCGACTGGCGGGGCACCCTGGGGCGGGGGGGTTGCTTCACTCCCCCGTCCCCTCCTCCTGGCGCCACTCCTCCAACGCGTCCTGGGCCGTCGTCGTGATCGATCCTGCGCCCATGGTCACCAGGATCCCGCCCGGACCCGTGAGACGGGCGCCGAGACGTGCGGCCTCGTGCATGTCGTGCACCAGGTGCGATCCGGGCAGGTGTGCGGTGATGAGCGAGGAGTCCACACCGTCGACGGGGTCCTCCCGCGAGGCGTAGATATCCGTGACGACCACCGTGTCCGCAGCCGAGAGCGCGCGGGCGAAGCGGTCCGAGAAGGCCCGGGTGCGGGAGAACAGGTGGGGCTGGAAGACCACGGTCACCGGTCCCTCCCCCGCCACCACCCGCGCCTCGGCGAGGGCGGCGGCCACCTCGGTGGGGTGGTGGGCGTAGTCGTCGAAGACCCTGCGGTCCCCGACCTGTCCGCGCAGCTGGAAGCGACGCTCCGCACCGCGGAAGGCACCCAGTGCACGGGCCATCGCCACCGGGTCCACGCCCAGCTCCACGCCCACTGTCCAGGCGCCCGCTGCGTTCACGATGTTCTGCCATCCCGGCACGCCCAGGGACAGGTCCACCACGGTGTCCCCTTCCACCAGACGCGCCGTGGAGCCGTCCGCGTGCTCCACGACGTCCTCGATGCGCACGTCGGGGGCCTCGGGGCACAGGTCGGGCCGCCCGTAGGTCAGCACCCGCCGTCCCTGACCGCGCGCGGTGGCTGCGAGGCGCGAGGCCCCCCGGTCCTCGGCGCAGCACACGAGGAGGCCCCCCTCGACCAGGCGTTCGACGAAGTCGACGAAGACCTGTTCGAAGGCCTCCTGCGTGCGGTAGTGGTCGAGGTGGTCGGGCTCCACATTGGTGACCAGTTCGACGCTGGGGGTGTAGTTGAGGAAGGACCCGTCCGACTCGTCGGCCTCGGCGACGAAGATGTCGCCCCCGCCCAGGTGCGCTCCGGTCCCGAACTCGGGGAGGACCCCGCCGATGGCCGCAGAGGGGTCCAGACCCACGGCCCGGAGGGCCAGGGCGAGCATGGCCGACGTCGTGGTCTTGCCGTGGGCACCTGCCACGGCCACGAACCGCATGCCCGCGGCAGCCAGGGCCAGTGCCTGGGAGCGGTGGATCACCCGCTGTCCGCGCGAGCGCGCCGCGGCGAGTTCGACATTCGAGTCACGGATCGCGCTGGAGACCACGACCACGGCGTCGGGGGGCACATTGGCCGGATCGTGGCCGACGTGGACCCGGATGCCCAGGCCCCGCAGGTGGTCCATCACCGCGGAGTCGGCCCGGTCGGAACCGGAGACCTCCAGTCCGCGGTCGGCGAGGAGCTCGGCGACCACGGACATTCCCGCACCCCCGATCCCGATGAAGTGGAACGCGGGTGCACCCCTCTCGGCGGCGCCCGCGCCGGTGGTGTCCTCGCGGAGGGTGTCCCCTCCTGCGGTCGTGCCGGTGTGGTCAGTGGTCATTGCCGTGGTCCTTCCCCTTGCCCGTGTGCGGCTCCCCGGCCCCCACCTGTGCGAGGACCAGGTCTGCCAGCGCCTCGGCCCCGTCGGTGCGCGCATGCTCCCGGGAGGCGCGACCCATCCGCGCCAACTCGTCCGAGACGAGCAGGGGCAGGAGCTGGGTGCGTGCCACCTCCGGTGTGAAGTCGTGGTCGGCCACCAGGCGTGCTCCCCCGGTGGCGACGTGGTCGGCGGCGTTGAGGCGCTGCTCCCCGTTGCCGATGGGCAGGGGGACGTAGAAGGCCGGCAGTCCCAGGGCCGTCAGCTCCGCCACCGTCCCCGCACCCGAGCGGCACACGACGAGGTCGGCCACGGCGAGCGCGTCCTCCATGGTCGTCAGGTAGTCCAGGACCTTCCACCGCCCCGCCACACCGGCACGCTCGACGGCACTCCTGACGGGGGCGTCCTTGCCCCGCCCGGTGAGGTGGAGGACCTGGGTGCCCTCGGGCAGTTCGCCGGCGACCTCCGTCATGACCTCATTGAGGTGCTGGGCACCCAACGACCCACCGGTGATGACCAGGGTGCGCAGCCCGGGATCGAGACCGAGGCGCGCGGCGGCGGCCCGGCGCGCCTCGACGCGCCCGCCCTCGGAGCCCCGGATCGCCGCCAGGTCCGCGATGGCGGGGCGCAGCGGGAGACCCGTGACCACCGTGCGCCCCCGCGCCGCGCGTAGCGGGGTGGAGGGGAAGGTCAGCGCCACGACAGCCGCGTGCCGGGCGCCGAGCCTGTTGGCCAGGCCGGGTCGGGCGTTCTGCTCCTGGACGATGACGGGCAGTCCGAGGGTGCGCGCGGCCCTGTAGGCGGGTGTCGAGACGTAGCCGCCGAAGCCGACGAGCGCGTCCGCCCCCTCCATGGCGGCACGTGCCTCCCGCACCGCCTCGTGCATCCGCATCGGCAGGGTCAGCAGCGACACACTGGGACGCCGCGGCAGGGGCACCTTCGGGATGGTCACCAGGTGGTACCCGGCAGCGGGCACGAGGTCGGACTCCAGCCCCTGGGAGGTCCCCAGCACGACGATCGTGCATCCCCTGGCACGCAGGGCGTCGGCGGTGGCCAGCAGCGGGTTGACGTGACCGGCGGTGCCCCCACCTGCCAGGACGATGGTCGGACTCATGGGCGCACCTCGGAGGTCGGACGGGTGATGTGTCGGTCTGGACGTGGGGCACGGGCCGCGCCGCGGCGTCTGGGGGCGCGGCGTGGATCGCGCCCGGCGGAGGCCTCGTCGGGGCGCCCGAACATCCACATCCCGGCCTGGCCGCGGGCGAAGGAGGCGACCATCCCCACCGCGGCAGCGGTGAAGAGGAGCGAGGAACCGCCGTAGGACACCAGCGGGAGCGGTACACCGATCACCGGTCCCAGGCCCGTGACCGAGAAGACGTTGATGATCCCCTGGGACGCGATCCAGGCCGCCACCCCACCCGAGACGACCCGCGCATAGGCGGAGGTGTGGTTCTGGCAGATGCGCACCATGCCCCACACCAGGAGTCCCAGGCAGACGAGCACCGTGCAGGTGCCCAGCAGCCCGAGCTCCTCCCCGATGATCGCCAGGATGAAGTCCGTGTGGGCGGCGGGCAGGTAGTTCCACTTCTCCCGCGAGGCACCGGGGCCCAGGCCCGTCCACCCACCGGATCCCAACGCCCACAGCGCGTGGTCGGTCTGGGTGGGTGCGGACGTGGAGGGGGCCGTGCCGAGGCCCGGGATCACCTGCTTGACGCGGGCGAGCCGGGTGGGGTTCTGGAAGACGAGGAAGACGACCGCGGGGACCGCGACCAGCCCCATCGCGCCGAACCACTTGCCGGGAAGACCTGCGACCCACAGGGCGCCCAGGGCACAGGCCGCCATGACGATGGCAGTCCCGAGATCGTGGCCGAACATGACGGCGACGAGGGCGAGGACCACGGGGATGCCGGCGGTGACCAGCATCTGGCGCCAGTCGTCGACCCGGGCACCGGGACGGGTGAGTGCCCGTCCGAGGAAGAGGGCGAGGGCGAGTTTGAGGAACTCCGAGGGCTGGACGAGGACGGGGACGCCCGGGATGTGCACCCAGTTGGTGTTCCCTCCCTCGGTGGCGCCCAGGGGGGTCAGCACCAGGCTCTGGAAGACGAGGGCGGCGACGAAAACGCCCACCGACGCACGCCACCAGACGCGTTCGGGCACCATCTGTGCCGCAGCGGCCACGAGGAGCGCCACGACGATGATGGCGAGGGGGCGCAGGAAGGCGAGGTAGGGGTCCTCTCCCTTGGCGATGTTCGTCACCGCCGAGGCGGAGAAACCCATGAGGAGGCCGAACACGGTGAGGATCAGGGCGGGGATGACGACGAGGTAGTAGGTGACCACCGGTGAGGGCGCAGTCGCCCCGCGTTCCCCGGAACCGAAGCGGACCCTGGGCAGGCTCCGCCACCACGTCGTCACGGCCGCGGTCCCCACTGGGCGTCGAGTCGGTGCACGGCGTCGACGAAGGCGTCGCCGCGCTGGCCGTAGTTGTCGAACTGGTCCCAGGAGGCGCAGGCCGGCGCGAGCACGACGGTGTCGCCGGGGCGCGAGAGTCCCACGGCCTCGTTGACGACGGAGAACATCCAGTCCGGGTGCCCGTCCACCTCGACCACGGGGACCGCCGGCGCCTCGCTCGCGAGCACGTCGCGCAGCTCCGTGCGGTCGGCGCCGATGAGCACCACCCCGCGCAGGCCGGGGGCGACGCTGCGCACCAGTTCGTGGAAGTCCTGTCCCTTCGCGTCCCCGCCGGCCACCCAGATGGCCGTGCCGGGACGGATACCCGCCAGGGAGGCCGCAGCCGCGTGGGCATTGGTCGCCTTGGAGTCGTCGATCCAGGTCAGGTCCGCCACCTCGCCGATGATCGCGCGCCGGTGGGCAGCGGGGTGGAAGGCGAGCAGGCCCTCCGCCACGTGCTCGGGCGCGACACCGTGGGCGCGTGCGAGCGCGGAGGCGGCCAGCGCGTCCGAGACGACGGCAGGTGAGGGTTGGTCACCGGTGATGTGGCGCAGGTCCGCCAGGTCGGCCAGGTGCAGTGCCTCCTTGTGGCGGGTGGGCAGGAAGGCACGGTCGACGATCGTGCCCTCGACCAGGCCCACCTGGGAGATCGCGGGCACACCCAGGGTCGTGCCGATGGCGCGTGCCCCCTCGATGACGTCGGCCTCCTCCACCATGCGCTCGACGAGGGCGTCGGCAGCCGGGTACACGCAGGCGATCCGGGTGTTGTGGTAGACCCTCGCCTTGGCCGCGGCATAGGCCTGCGCCGACCCGTGCCAGTCGATGTGGTCCTCGTCGACGTTGAGGCACACCGAGGCCTCCGGGCAGACGCTGGACGTCGTGGCCAGCTGGAAGCTGGAGAGCTCGACGGCGAACACCGTCGCATCGGAGTCGATGGCGCGGGTGATCGGGGTGCCGATGTTCCCGACCTCCAGGGCGTCCTCCCCGGCGGCGCGCAGGATGGCGCCGAGCATGCCGACGGTGGTGGTCTTGCCGTTGGTGCCGGTGACCGTCAGCCACGGGCGACCGGCGTGGGGACCCTCCTCCTGGAGGTGCCAGGCGAGTTCGACCTCGCCCCAGAGGGGGATCCCGGCCGCGGCGACCCCACGCCACACGGCTGTGTGGGGGGCGATGCCGGGCGAGAGGACCACGAGGCCGGGCGACTCGGCGAGGACCGCCCTCGCGAGCTCCTCGTCGTCGGGGATGACGCGGAGGTCGACGTCGGCGAGCTCGGGGTCGCTCGGGGCGACCTGGGGACGCTGGTCGAAGGCGATGACGTGGTGTCCCCGGGACACCAGTGCTCCGGCCGCTCCGCGTCCGGAACGACCCCATCCGATGACTGCGACTGGTTCGGTGATGTTCACAGGTGTGATGCCCACTCCGCGTAGAAGAGCCCGACGCCGGTGATCGCGAAGAGCGCGGCGATCAACCAGAACCGGACGACGATGGTGATCTCCTTCCACCCCTTCAGTTCGAAGTGGTGGTGGAGCGGGGCCATGCGGAAGACGCGCTTGTGCGTGGCCTTGAAGACCCCGATCTGGATGACGTCGGACATCGTGATCACCACGAACATCCCGCCGATGACGACCGCGATGAACTCCGTGTTGGTGAGGATGGTGAGGCCCGCGAAGGCACCGCCCAGGGCCAGTGAACCCGTGTCGCCCATGAAGATCTGGGCCGGTGACGCGTTCCACCAGAGGAAGCCCGCCAGGGCCCCGACGACGCCTGCGGAGAAGATCGCGAGGCCCAGCGGGTCACGGGTCGGGTAGCAGGCGGCGACGTTGACGGTGGACCCCCAGCAGGACTGGATGTTCTGGAACACCGTGATCATCGTGTAGGCGCCGAAGACGAAGATCGAGCAGCCCGTGGCGAGACCGTCCAGACCGTCCGTGAGGTTGACCGCGTTGGACCAGGCGGCGACGAGGAAGTTCGCCCAGAGGACGAAGAGCACGGCGCCGACACCCACGCCCGCGAAGGCCAGGCTCGCCACGGTGGGACGGAAGACCGAGATCTCCATGAACCCCGGGGTGACCCCGTGGCGGTCCGGACGCAGGAGCGCACCGGCCGCGAAGAGGGAACCGACCAGGAGCTGACCGACGATCTTCGCACCCGGGTGGAGGCCGAGCGACCTCTCCTTGCGGATCTTGATGCCGTCGTCGAGGAGGCCGATGGCCCCGAGTCCGACGAAGAGGAAGACGAGCAGCGTCGAGGACCAGTCCGGGGTGGACCCGATGGCCAGGTACCCCACCAGCCAGGCCACCACTGCGGCGAGGATGAACACGACCCCGCCCATGGTCGGTGTGCCGCGCTTGGCGAGGTGCTGGGTGGGTCCGTCCTGCCGGATGAACTGCCCGAAGTGGTGGGCGACGAGGAAGCGTATGAAGACGGGCGTGAGGCCCATGGAGAGCACGAGGCCCACCGCGAAGGAGACGATGACTCCGATCACTGCGGGTCCCCCTGTCCTGTCAGGGCATCAGCCGTGCGCCACACACCCGAGTCGTTCGATCCCTTCACCAGGACCACGTCACCGTCGTGCAGGACACCCCGCACCAGGGCGGTGGCCTCCTCCGCGGTCGCAGCGTGCTCGGTGACTGCGTGGCCGGCCAGGGGCTCCAGCAGTGCGCCCGCCCCCTGCCCGACGGCGACGACCACGTCCGTGCCGAGGCTCGCGGCGAACTCACCGACCTGGCGGTGCAGGGCCGGGGAGGTGTCCCCGAGCTCGAGCATCTCACCCAGGACCGCGACGGTGCGGCGCCCGTGGGCCAGGGAGGCCAGCGCCTCGAGCGCCGCCCGCACGGAGTCGGGGTTGGCGTTGTAGGCATCGTCGATGACCGTCACCGGGTGCCCGTCGACCCGGACCTCCGAGACCGCCATGCGGTGGGGGGACAGGGCGGTCGCCCCGCTCAAGGACTCCGCGATGTCGGCGGTGCCCAGGCCGAGGACGCGGCACACGGTGGCGGCGGCCAGGGCGTTGTGGACGTGGTGGGCGCCCACCAGCCCGAGGTCGACGTGGGCCCGACCCTCGCCGGTCACCAGGGTGAAGGAGGGGTGGTCGTCCGCGTCGACGCTGATGTCCAGGGCGTGGACGTCCGCCGGGACGCCCTCGTCGACGGAGAAGCGCACGACAGGACCCTTCGCGTGCGACCCCATGGCGGAGACCAGGTCGTCGTCGGCGTTGAGGACCGTGGTCGCTCCCGGGACCTCCCCGTCGACCAGCTCGACCTTGGCGCGGGCGAGGCCCTCGCGGGACCCGAAGCCACCCAGGTGCGCGCTGCCGACCCGGAGCTCGACGGCGACGTCAGGGGCGGCGATGCCGGTGAGGTAGGTGAGGTTGCCGGGAGCCGATGCCCCCATCTCCAGGACCAGGTAGCGCGTGGAGAGGTCCGCCCTGAGCACGGTCAGGGGTGTCCCTACCTCGTTGTTGAAGGAGCGCAGGGGTGCGACGGTCGGTGCGTGCGCAGCGAGGACCTGGGCGAGGAGGTCCTTCGTGGTGGTCTTCCCGACCGAACCGGTGATGGCGACGACGGTGATCCCGGTGCGGGAACGCAGGTCCTCGAGGTGGGCGTGCGCGAGGTCCCCCAGGGCCCGCGTGGAGTCACCCACCACCACCTGGGTGAGGTCTGCTCCGTCGACGGGGTGCTCGACGAGGGCACAGACGGCACCGGCCTCGGCAGCAGCACGCGTGAAGGCATGCCCGTCCGTGGTCTCGCCGCGGCGGGCCACGTAGAGGGATCCGGGGAGCGCCTCACGTGAGTCGGTCACCACGGGACCCGTGACCTCCACGTCCGGGCCGACCAGTCGTCCTGAGACGGCACTGGCAACCCAACTGGCGTGCCTGTCCATCGTCCTCCCTCCGGGAACCACGGGGGTCCCCTGTCCTGCCTCCACCGTCACTCCCCGGGGGTGTTCGGGTAGAGGTCCGCGGCCCCTGTCGAGGCCGGGATTCCGAGGTTGCGCACGGCCTGCGTGACGACCTCGCCGAAGAGTGGTGCCGCCGAGTCCGACGACAGCCATCCGACCTTGGGATTGTAGAGCACCACGGCCACGGCCAGCCGAGGCGCGTCGGCCGGGACGATGCCTGCGACCGTGGACACAGTTCCACCCGTGATCTCCGCCGTTCCGGTCTTCACGGCGAGGCGGTAGCCGTCCACCTTCGCCATCTGTCCGGTCCCCTCATCGGTGTCGACGGTGGACTCCATCATGCGCAGCAGGTGGGAGGCCGTTTCCGAGGACATGGCCTGGACGGGTTCCACGGCGTCGGGCTGGTGGACCGTGCCATCGGCCAGGGTCCAGGACTCGACGAGCCTCGGTGGCATGCGCACGCCCCCGTTGCCGATGGTCGCCATGAGCCCGGCCTCCTGCAGGGCGGTCATCATGTAGGACTGGCCGAACATCGAGACGTAGCGGTCGCGTCCCACCCACAGGTCCGGGGTGCGCACGAGCCCCGCGGACTCACCCGCCAGCTCGATGCCGGTGGTCTCCCCCAGGCCCAGTGCCCGCATCATGTCGTAGCGGTCCTGGTCCGTGACGGTCTCCCCGACCAGGACGGTCCCGGTGTTGGAGGACTCGGCCAGGATGCCGGTCGTGGTCATCTTCTGGGTCTCGTGCTCGTGGAAGTCCGTGATCGGAAGTGTCTCCCCGGGGATGTCCAGGGCGTAGGGCACCGTGAACACCGACGTGGGGGTGACCGTCCCCTTCTCCAGGGCGGTCGCCATGGTGACGACCTTGCCCACGGACCCGGGCTCGAAGGCGTACTGCACCGAGCGCACCGTCTGGGGGGCCGCATTGTCCGGTGACACGGAGTCGGAGTCGGCCATGACCAGGACCTGCCCGGTGGCGACATCCGTGATGACCACTGCACCCCAGTCCGCCTGGTGCTGCTGCACGCGGGCGTCGAGGACCTCCTGGACGCTGTGCTGGAGGTCTGCGTGGAGGGTGGTGGTCACCGTGGCGCCGTCCTCGGGCTCCTGGGTCGTCTGCTTGCCCCCCGGCATGACGGCCCCGTTGGGAGCGATCTCGAAGGCCTCCTTGCCCGGGGTCCCCTGGAGCAGGTCGTCAAAGGTCGCCTCCAGACCGGAGCTGCCCGTCCCCTCCTCGTTCACGGTCCCGATCAGGGGGGCGGCGGTGTTGTCATTGGGGTACTCACGTTGGAAGACGGACTCCCATTCGACCCCGTAGATGCCGAGCTCCCGGATCTTGCGGTAGGTGACGGCGTCGACGTTCTTCTTGAGGTACACGTAGGTGCCGTCGCCGATCATCCGCCCGCCCAGTTCGACGGGGTCCATCCCCAGCAGCGGTGCCAGCTGGCGTGCGGCCTCGGCGGGGCCCTTGCCCACCAGGACCGACCGCGTCGTGCCGTCGGCCTGCTCCTGGTCCTCGTAGTGGCGCCACTTGCGCACGTTCACCTGGTTGATGGCGATGTGGTAGGTCTGCACCGAGTCCGCCAGCACCAGTCCGGTGGCATCCATGATGGACCCCCGCTTGGCGGCGACCTCGGAGACCGAGGTGCGCACCGTCTGACCCTGCTCCGCCAGGGACGGACCCCGGACGATCTGGACATAGAACAGGCGTGTCACGCACAGGACGAGCAGCAGCGTGGAGATCACCAGGATCCAGCGGGCACGTCGTGCCGAGGTCATGCCGGCTCCCCCTCTGCTCATTGTGCCGGTTGTCCGCCCTCGACACTACCGCCCGAGAGGGAGATGAAGCCGGTGGCACCCGCGGGCACCATTCCCTGGGCGCGCGCCGCCTTCTCCAGGGAGATGGGCGAGGCGATCTCCTGGAGCTGGGTCTGGAGCGTCCAGGACTGCGCCTCCAGGGCGTTGAGCTTGAGCTGCTGGTCGCGGATCGCGAAGGAGGTCTCCGCCATCTGCGTGTTGATGACCATGGGCGCGATGATCGCCGCCACCAGCACGAGGAGGGCGACGAGGACCAGCGGCACGAGGGAACGGCGGGGGTCCCGCCCCTCCACGACGCGGAGGTCGGGGCGGGTGGTCTCACGGAGGCGTTCCGGCCTGGAGGCGGGTCGGGTCCGTGCAGCAGCTGTGCTCATGATCGGTTCCTCCAGGGTGAGACGATCTCCACACCCCGCAGCCTCACGGAGGCGGAGCGGGGATTGCGGACGAGTTCGGCTTGGTCGGCTCGACCCGCACCGCGGGTCAGGAGTCGGAGCGGGGCGTCGGTGTGGTCGGGCATGACGGGCAGTCCCGGGGGTGTGGTGTCCCGGCTGCCCTCCCGGAAGACGGCCTTGACGATGCGGTCCTCCAGGGACTGGTAGGACTCCACGACCACGCGGCCCCCCACCCGCACCGAGGTGAGTGCGCGGGGCAGGGCGTCCTCGAGGATGTGCAGCTCGTCGTTGACGGCCACGCGCAACGCCTGGAAGGTCCGCTTGGACGGGTTCCCCCCGGTGCGCCTCGCCGGGGCCGGGATCGCGCGGCGGACCAGGTCCGCCAGCTGGGAGGTGCGGGTCAGCGGGGCGGTCCCGCGCTCGGCGACGACGAGACGCGCGATACGTTGCGCGAAGCGTTCCTCGCCGTAGGTGCGCAGGATGCGGGTCAACTCGTGCTCGTCGGCGGTGGCGAGCAGCTCGGAGGCGGGGATCCCACTGGTGGGGTCCATGCGCATGTCGAGCGGGGCGTCGTGGGCGTAGGAGAACCCACGCTCCTCGTCGTCGAGCTGGAGACTGGAGACCCCGAGGTCCATGAGGACGCCGTCGACCAGGCCGTCGGTGCCGTGCTCCGCCGCGACCTCGTCGATGTGGTCATAGGTGGTGTTCACCGCCGTGAAGCGCCCAGCGAACGGGGCCAGGCGCGCCGAGGCGAGGGTGATCGCCTCGGGGTCGCGGTCGATGCCGACCACGTGCAGGTCGGGGAAGCGGGTGAGGGCTCCCTCGGTGTGTCCGCCCATCCCGAGGGTCGCGTCGACGAGCACCGCACCGGGGTGTGAGACGGCAGGGGCGAGCATGGCCAGGCACTCCTCCAGGAGCACCGGGACGTGCAGGTCGGCCGCGCGTCGGAGGCCGCCCTCGTGGGTGGGGCCCTGGTGTGGGGATCCCTGTTCGACGTCGTACGGGTCCGAGGGTCCGCCCTCGTACGCGTCCCCGGTCGCTCCGCTCCCTGCCACCTGCCCACCCCCTCTCGTGCCCGTCCCGGCCTCCCGTGCACGGACCGGGGTCCCCCACCGTGATCTGCCATCGGGGAAGTGATGTCAGAGCAGCGGGCGGAGACCTCGGCCCATGCCTCAGAACATGCCGGGGATGATCTCTTCTGCGGTGTTGGAGAACACGTCCTCCTGGACGGCGAGGTACTCGCGCCAGGCGACCGCGTCCCAGATCTCGGCGCGGGACCCGGCGCCGATGACGGCGAGTTCCTTGCCCAGTCCTGCGTAGGTGCGCAGGTCCGCGGGGACGACGATGCGTCCCTGCTTGTCGGGGACCTCCTTGTAGGCGCCCGAGAGCATCACACGGACCCAGTCGCGCGCCTGTTTGGAGGACAGGGGTGCGCGGCGGAGCTCCACCGTCATGGACTCGAACTCCTGGGCCGGGAACGCGTAGATGCAGCGCTCCTGACCACGGGTGAGGACGATGCCGCCCTCCATGTCGTCACGGAAACGGGCGGGCAGGATGACACGTCCCTTCTCGTCGAGCTTCGGCTCGTACGTCCCGAGGAACATGTCTCACCGCCTTCCCCTCCGTGACACGTGGCCCCACTTTACCCCACTTCCCTCCCCAGATCGCTGGGAAAGTGCTGGGGATGCTCGGCGTGTCGACCCTGGTTCCGCGAAATCCTGCGGTTCGTGGAAGGTGGTGGAAGGTGGAGGGAAAATCGCGTCCGATCCCTCCCGACGATCGACGAGGGCGGGGCCGGGGTTCCCCGCCAGGTGGGGTTCCCTGGAGGTCCCGACGCACGGACGGGTGACCGAAACACTCCTGAGCTGGGCGGACACCCGGGATCCGCGCGCGACGGTGCGCACGGTGGAGCGGAGTGGAGGTCGGGCGTGGAGGGATGTGGAGCGCGGTGTGGAGCAGGGTGCAAGTGCCTGGTGGTGCGGCCCGGATGCGCCCGGTGGCACGACGTGGAGGTGCCCGGTGGCGCGAAGTGGAGCTGCCCGGTGGCGCGGAGTGGAGATGCCCCGTGGCACGAAGTGGAGATGCCGGGTGGCGCAGCGTCGGAACGCCGGACGCCGAGCGCCACCACGGGCCTACCCGGTCATGCCGAAGGTCGCTGGTGCCCCGTCGCCGGAGGTCCAGGGGCGGGCACCTGGGGACAGGGACCTGGAGAGGACGGGCCGAGCCCGGGCGGTCACGGGCCGTACGTCACCTGAGGACGGTCAGCGGTCCTGTCGTCGGTCCCAGCGTCGTTCCTGGCCGGACATGAACGCGGACCAGCCCTTCGGCTTCTGGGGCTTGCCGGCGGCTCCGGGCGCCTGTGCCCGACCCTGTCCGGGGTCCGTGTGGAGGGCCAGGAGGACTCCCCCGACCATCATCGCGAAACCGACGACTCCCAGCGCGATGGCCCAGACGATCTGGCCCACGGAGACACCTGCGAGGACGACTCCGAGGCCCGCGAGCGCGAGCACGGAACCCGCGGCCAGGCGGCGCGGATTGAGCCGACCCGGGGCAGCAGGGGTGTCGGAGGGCCGGGCCTTGGCGGACATGGTCGAGGCGAGGTCCGGATCGGCGCGCCGGAGCTCGGCCTCCATCTGTTCGAGAACCTGTTTCTCGTAGTCGGACAACGCCACCGGGCACCTCCTCAGGGGTCGAAGGGTTGCGTGCCCCCAGTCTACTGTGCAGGTGCCCACCCCCACCATTCCAGTCAGGCATCCTTGTCAAGGAGTGAGGCCGGTCCGACGGCCGATCCACCGAACCGCTCCCGCACGGCATCCATGGCGCGTTCGGCAGCCAGGGGGCGACGGTCTTCGTCGAGGGTGACGGCGACCCCGTCACTGCGCCGTTGGAGGTTCTCGACCCGTACCCCGAGCAGGCGCACTCCACCGGAGGGAATGGACTCCCGGGCGAAGAGCTCCCCGGATGCCCGCGCGACCTCACGGCCGACGTCGGTGGGCGCGGGCAGGGTGAGGGACCGGGTGATGGTGGTGAAGTCGGCTCCCCGGAGTTTGATCGACACCGTCCAGGCCACCATGTCCGCCGCACGCAGTCTGGCGGCGCACTGGTGGGAGGCACGCAGGATGAAGCGCTCCAGGGACGCGCGGTCGACGACGTCCTCGGAGAACGTGGACTCCGTGCCGATCGACTTCTCCTCCCGGCCCGGGGAGACCCGGCGTCTGTCGATGCCCCAGGCGAGGTCGTGGAGGTGGTGGCCCGAGGCCTGCCCCACCAGGCGGACCAGGCGCCGGAGGTCGGTGTGTGCGAGGTCGCCGATGGTCACGATCCCCTCACGGTCGAGGACCTCCCCCGTCCGCCCGCCGACACCCCACAGGGCACCGACCGGCAGTCCGTGGAGGAAGTCCACCGTGGAGTCCGCCGGGACCAGCAGCAGCCCGTCGGGCTTGGCGTGTGAGGAGGCGATCTTCGCGACGCTCTTGGTGGCCGCGATGCCGACCGAGGCGGGGAGTCCGACCTCCTCGCGGATGCGTCGCCTGATCGTGGTCCCGATCTCGACGGGGCCACCCAGTCGGCGGCGCGCCCCCGAGACGTCCAGGAATGCCTCGTCGACGCTGACCTGCTCGAGGTCAGGGGTGATGCTGGCGAGGACTCCCATGACGCGACGCGAGTACTCCCCGTAGACGCCGTGGCGTCCCTGGACGACGCGGGCCTGGGGGCACAGTGCCCGGGCACGTCCTGTCGGCATGCCGGCGCGCACCCCCTTCGCGCGGGCCGGATAGGTCGCGGAGGTGACGACCCCGCGCGGTCCCGTCCCGCCGACGATGAGGGGCCGCCCGGCCAGTGAGGGGTCCTCCGCGATCTCGACCGAGGCGAAGAAGGAGTCCATGTCGACGTGGAGGACATCGGTACCGGAGTCGTCGTGTCCCCAGTCGCGGCGCGCACGGGAGTCCCTCGGCGCGTTCGACATGGCATCCACCCCCTCGCCCAATCGTAGGTGTGCCCGTGTGCGTCGCGCGTCGCACAGGGGACCGCGCAGGGGGCGGCGCCGACCAGGACGGGCACGACCCAGGAGCTGTGCCCGGGCCAGGCCGGGTGCGGGCCCACCGGGGACGGGTGCCCGGGGACCTGTGCCCACCGCACGGCACTACAGTTGCCCCCATGTCCCGACGCACCGTGCCCCGTGGGAGTGAACGCTTCGAGGTCTCCTCCGGCACCGCCACCCTGCGCTGGGACGGGACGAGGGCGACCCTGCTGCTGGACGACGTGGAGTCCTCCAACGTGGACGTCGCCGACCCCACCCACCTCGAGTTCGAGTACATGCAGCACATGGATGCCGCGCTGGACACCCTCCTGCCCTCACCCGCCCCCGTGCGCGCCCTGCACCTGGGAGCCGCGGCCTGTGCGCTGCCCTGGGCCTGGGCCCGCAGCCGCCCGGGCTCGCGCCAGGTCGCGGTCGAGATCGACGAGCTCCTCGCCCGACACGTCCGGGAGTGGTTCGACCTGCCGCGCTCCCCCGAGCTGCGCATCCGTGTCGGGGACGGGCGCGACGTCCTCTCCCGGGCACGACCGGGGGGACTCGACGTCGTCGTCCGCGATGCCTTCGACCACGGGCAGGTCCCCGCGGCACTCGCCACGGTCGAGTCCGCGCGCGAGGCCGCCCGGGCCCTGCGCCCCGGGGGCCTCTACCTGCTCAACTCCCCCCACGGCGGTCCTGTCGACGCCCGTCCCGACGTGTCGGCACTGATGGAGGTCTTCCCCCTGGTCTGCGCCGTGACGGATCCGAAGGTGGGGCGTTCCCAGAGGCGCGGCAATGTCGTCCTCGTCGCCCAGACCCCACCCCAGGAGGGCGGACGCCTCGACCTCGACGAGCTCGACCGGCACCTGCGTCGGCTCCCCCTCCCGGCGCGCGTCCTGCGGGGACGTGCCCTGGAGCGTTGGACTGCGGGGGCACCGGCACCCAGGGACGCCCCGGCTCCCGACCGGTCTCAGCCGGGCGACCCCGCGTGACGGCGTGAGACGGCCCGCGCGCAGAGCACCACGCCCACCAGCCCGGCCAACCAGGTGACGCCCTGCAGGGCCATGGCCACCCGGAAGTCCGCCCACACGTAGTCGCGCCCACTCGAGACGTGGTCCAGCGCCCAACCGATCCCCTGGACCGCCAGGAGTGTCGCGGTGAACCCACCCATGTTGGTGGTCCCGATCGCCGTGCCGAGGCGGTGGCGTGCGGTGTCCTCGCGGACGAAGTCGAACCCGATCGAGGAGGACACCCCGGTGGCGGAGAGCACCACCGCCAGGACCACCGCCGTCCAGGGGGCCGGCGGCACCGTCGGTGCCAGGACCACGGCCCAGGCCAGGCCCGCCAGGAGTGCGCAGATGACGACCCCGGGCACGCGCCACCGGGGCCGGCGCGCCGTGAGGTGCCCGAAGACGGGCCCGAGGGCGATGTTCGCCACGGTGAAGACGACGAGCACACCCGCCGCACCCGACTTGGACATGCCCATCCCCAGCGTCATGAAGGGCACCCCCCACAGCAGCGTGAAGGTCATGGCGGGTCCCGCCCCGGACCAGTGCGTGAAGAACCCCAACCATGCCGAGGGTGAGCCCAGGACCTCCCGCAGGGTCGTGCCGAGGCCTTCGCGTGGCGCGGTCGCAACCGGCGGCTGCGGGGCGGGCGGGTGGACAGGGAGGGGGGTGTCGCCCTCGTCAGCGTCGGTTGCGGGGGGCGGGGGGACGTCGCGGACGAAGGCCAGGACGACGAGGGCGGCGGCGAAGCCCAGTCCCGCCATGACGCCGAAGGCCGTCCCCCACCCGAAGCGGTGGAGGACACCCATGAACGGCACGGCCGAGACCACCTGGCCGAGCAGGCCGAGGATCGAGGTCAGCTGGGTGAGCAGTGGGATCCGGAACGGGTTGAACCAGGAGGGGATCAGCCTGAGGACCGACACGAACGCGGTCGCGTCGCCGACCCCGAGCAGGACCCTCGCGGCGAGGGCGGAGGGGACGTCCTGTGAGAGGGCCATGGCCACCTGGGCGAGGGCGACGAGGAGAGCCCCGCCCCCCAGCATGCGGCGCGGACCCCACCGGTCCAGGGCGAGTCCGACGGGGATCTGTGCGACGCCGTAGACGCCCACCTGCACACTGGAGAAGAGGGCGAGGGTGGCTGCGGGCATGTCGAAGCGCGACATGGCCTCGACACCGGCGACACCCAGCGAGGTCCGCGCGGCGATCGCGCAGACGTAGGCGGCCATGGCGCAGGCCCACACGGTCAGGGCGGTCCGGACAGGTGCCGGGCGCGACGAGGGGGAAGCGGTCATGCGCCCGCACCCGTTGCCGGGCGGAGGAGGTGGCCGAGAGGGGCGGGGATGCGGTGTGCGCTCCCGGGCTCACTCGCCCCTCGGGGTCTCCCAGGGGTCGTCCACGCGGTGGCGGGGACGCCGCGGGGCCTGTCCCGGGTCGTCCGCGTCCCGGTGACGTGAGGCGAGACGGTCGAGGACGTCCTGGACGGAGTCCGCGGACCCGTCCTCGTCGTCCCCGGGGGCGGTGTCGGGGCCTTCCTGGAGGGGGTGCGCCGCTTCGTCGCCCACGACCTCACCCGTACCGCCTCCTGCTCGCCTCGACTGGTTGGCGAGGTAGGCCTCGAGGACGTCGCCGATGTCACGGTCCCCGGAGTCGTCCCACCCACCGTCCGAGATCGTGGGCGAGGTGCCTTCCTCCGCCATGGCATCGTAGTGCCGCTCGAGGGCCTGCACGGTCCGCTCGACCTCGGGGTTGGCCTCGACCAGGGCCGAGACCTGCGCGATGTCCTCGGTGGCACCGCGCTCGAGATCGCCGACGGGCAGGGAGAGGTCACCCAGGTCGGAGAGCTTGCCCAGCAGGGCCGAGGCCGCGCGCGGGTAGGCGTTGTCCGCCATGTAGTACGGCACGGCGGCCAGCAGGGTCGCTCCCTCGATGCCCGTGGTCGAGAGCCTCTCCTGGAGGAAGGCCGACAGGGGCGCGGGGAACTGCATGGTGCCCGACATCTGGGGCTGGTCGGGGACCAGTGCCGGATCGGTGGCCTGGACGTGGACCGGGGTCGGGCGGGTGTGGGGGACGCCGGCGGGGATGCCGTGGATGGAGAAGGAGATCTCCACGCCTGCGTCGTGGGCCAGTTCGGCCACGGTCTGGGTGAAGGTCTCCCACTTCGCGTCGGGCTCGGGACCGTGGAGCAGCAGGACGGGGTGACCCAGGTCGTCGTGGACGAGGTCGAGTGCGATCTCGGGGGTCTCCACACCCGTGGTGACCCAGTCCTCCACCGTCATGACGGGGCGGTGGGAGCGGTAGTCGATGAACTGGTCGGAGTCGAAGGTCGCGACCCTCTCACCGCCCAGGGTGCGCAGCATCTGCATGACCGCGAGCGAGCCGGCAGCGCCGGCGTCCATGGCCCCGTCGAAGTGGGTGAGGAGGATCGGGGCGCGCGCACCCGATGCGGGCCCGGCGACGAAGAGCCCGCCGTGCGGATCCTCGTGGCGTTCGTCCACGGTCATTGCTCCCCCTCCCGGTCCGGGACCGACACCTGCGGTTGCGGTCCTCCTGCGCTGATGCCTCCACGCTACCCGTGTGGTAGTGCGCGGGCGAGGGGGGACCCGCCGATTGCGCCACGGGTGGAATCAGGAATGCGGCCGTTGCCGGGCCCGGCGTCACCGGGGCGCACTGCGGTGTCCGCGGTGTGGTGATCCCCACGACCTCCCTGCTGATGGGGCACAATGGACAACCGGTTTTCGTCGAGGGAGGCATGCATGAGCGAGGACGGTACCCGGTCGCAGCGCTACGACATCGAACTCGCCTCTGAGCAGGCGTTCGTGGACCGGGCCTACGCCCGTCTCGACGACACCCGGGACCGGTACCGGGCCAACCAGCGCGCTGCCGAGGCCAGTCCCGGGGTCGGCAACGCCCAGGGCCTCACGGAGCGTGACGCCATCGCCGCCCACTACGGCGACCAGGCGACCCGGCTGGAGCAGGTCGGTGAGCGCCTGGTGTTCGGGCGTGTCGACTCCCGCGGCGACCAGGTCCGCTACATCGGCCGCATCGGGCTGCGCGACGAGGACGGCTCGCGTCTGCTCGTCGACTGGCGCGCTCCTGCGGCGCGCCCCTTCTACCAGGCCACCGCCGTGGAACCCCAGGGTGTCGTGCGGCGGCGCCACATCGCCAGCCGCCTGCGTCGGGTGACCGGGTTGGAGGACGAGCTCCTCGACGCCTGCGGCGCCGACGAGGACGGCATGTCCCTGCAAGGAGAGGGTGCGCTCATGTCCGCCCTCACCCAGGCCCGTGACGGGCGCATGGGTGACATCGTGGCCACGATCCAGGGTGAGCAGGACCGGGTGATCCGTGCGGACGACCAGGGGATCATGGTCGTCCAGGGGGGTCCCGGGACCGGGAAGACGGCCGTCGCCCTGCACCGCGCCGCCTACCTCCTCTACGCCGAGCGGGAGCGGCTGGAGCGCACGGGCGTCCTCGTGGTGGGACCCTCGCGCGTCTTCCTGCGCTACATCGAGCAGGTGCTCCCCTCCCTCGGGGAGTCCGGGGTGGTCGCCCTGACCGTCGGGGACCTCGTGCCCGGCACGCACGCCACTGCCCAGGACACCGAGGAGGTGGACGCCGCCAAGGGGGACGAGGCGTGGGTGGGGATCCTGCGTGCCGCGGTCCGGGCGCTCCCCCGGGTGCCCGAGTCCGCCCAGGTCCTGCACGTGTGGAACCGCACGGTCACCCTGGAGCCCGCCGACGTCGTCGCGGCCCGTGGTCGGGCACGGCGCACCGGCAAGCCGCACAACGTCGCCCGGGACGGCTTCGCGCTGGACCTCATGGACGTGCTGGCGCGACGCCTCCTCCAGCAGGTCGGGGACGTGGACCCCTCCGATGCCGAGGGGTACCGCGAGGAGCTGGAGATGTGGCGCTCCGAGGTGCGTGACTCCCTGGATGCGCGCCGGGCCATCAACCTCGCATGGATGCCCACGCCTGCCGCGCGCCTGCTGGAACGCCTCTACGCGCGACCCGACCAGCTCGCCGCCCTCAACGCCCAGGTCTCCCCGCGCCTGGACGCCCGCCAGCTGGAGCTGGTGCGGCGCCCGAAGGGCTCGCGTCTGACGGTCTCGGACATCCCCCTGCTCGACGAGTTGGAGGAACTCCTCGGGACCACCTCGGCCGTCCAGGTGCGCCGCGAGGACGCCCAGCGCCGACGCGAGGACGAGGAGGTCGCCCGCGCCCGTGAGGCGATCACCTCCCAGGGCCTGGGAGGGGGGATCGTCACCGCGGAGATGCTGGCGAAGTCGGCACGCGGAGAGGTGGAGGCCGCGCCGCTCGCCGAGCGCGCGGCCATGGACCGGACCTGGACCTACGGCCACGTGGTGGTCGACGAGGCCCAGGAGCTCAGTCCCATGGCCTGGCGAGCCCTGCTGCGGCGCTGCCCGTCCCGGTCCTTCACCGTGGTGGGTGACCTGGACCAGCGTCGTGGCCACGACCGCCCCGCCACCTGGGAGCAGGCGCTGGGACCGGCTGCGCGCGCCCTGTCCGCGGAGTACGTCCTCTCGGTCTCCTACCGGACGCCACGGACCCTGATGGAGCTGGCCGAGCACACCATGGCTGCCCTGGGTGAGCCCGTGCGTTTCCCCCTGCGCGCGGTGCGCGACGCCGAGGACGCCTATGCGCTCACCCGTGTCGGGGGCGGGGCGCTGAAGGCCTCCGCACGTGACACGGACCCGCTGTGGGCACGCGTCCAGGAGGTCGTCGCACTGGAGACCGCCCACCTGGACTCCGTGGACGGTGAGGGCCGGGGTCGCCTCGCGGTCCTGGTCGGGGCGGAACGTGCCCGCGCCTGGGGTGCCGACTCCGAGGGCTTCACCGGGCTGGACCAGCGCATCAGCCTGTTGGGCGCGGTGGGGGCCAAGGGCCTGGAGTTCGACACCGTGGTGCTCGTGGAGCCCTCGGAGGTCCTCGCCGATGGTCCCGGTGACCTCTTCGTCGCCCTCACACGCTCCACCCAGCGCCTCCACGTCGTGGCCGCGGGGGAACTCCCCCCGGGCCTGGACACCCCGCACCCCTGACCCTCCCCCGGCGCGAAGTCCGCTCTGTTCAAGGGTCGAAGTCCGCTCTGTTCGACCCGTGAGGTCCGCTCAGTTCTGACCTCGAAGTCCGCTCTGAAGTGACCGCGACGTCCGTCCCGTCGTGTCGCCGAACCTCTGACCTTGGCAGACCTCACCGCGCCGGACCAGGATCTGGTCTCCCGATCCTGCCCCTGGGTCCGACGCCGGGATCAGGCCTCTTTTGGGGACGAGGGCGAGGGCGGGCGGACGTACCCATCCAGGGAAGGGATGAGCGGACCTCATGCCCCGAAGTGAGCGGACCTCATGCCCCGAACAGAGCGGACTTCGATCCCCGAAGTGAGCGGACTTCGAGGTCAGAACAGAGCGGACTTCGGCGGGGAGGGTGGTGACCGAAGCCGCCCTCGTCGGCCCCCGACGTGGGCACCACCACGTCCACGCGCTGGGCCCGAGGCCTCCCCACGGCGCCTTTCTGCGACCATGGAGGGCATGACGCGCGCGCTGCTCCTCGAGAATCCCCACATCGATGCCGACACGATCTTCAACTCCAACGACATCCAGGTGACCCGCATCAAGGGAGCCCTGGACGAGGAGGACCTGATCAAGGCCCTCAACGGTTTCGAGATACTCGGCATCCGCTCCAAGACCACCGTCTCCCGCCGCGTCCTCGAGGCCCATCCCCAACTGGCCGCCATCGGAGCGTTCTGCATCGGCACCAACCAGATCGACCTCGCCGCAGCCACCGAGCGCGGCGTCGCGGTCTTCAACGCCCCCTACTCCAACACCCGCTCCGTGGTGGAACTCGCCATCGGCGAGATCATCGACCTCACACGGCGCGTGACGGTGAAGAACTCCAAGCTCCACCGTGGCATCTGGGACAAGTCCGCCGACGGCGCCCACGAGGTGCGCGGGCACACCCTGGGCATCATCGGCTACGGCAACATCGGCACGCAGCTGTCGGTCCTGGCCGAGGCGCTGGGACTCAACGTGATCTTCTACGACGTCGCCGAGCGCCTGGCCCTGGGCAATGCCAAGCGCATGCCCGACCTGGCGTCTGTCCTGCGCGAGGCCGACATCGTCTCCATCCACGTGGACGGGTCGCGATCGAACTCCGAGCTCTTCGGGGACCGCGAGTTCTCCCAGATGAAGCAGGGTGCGCTCTTCATCAACCTCTCGCGCGGGTTCGTCGTCGACATCGAGGCCCTGCGCTCCCACCTGGTCTCCGGACACCTCGGCGGCGCCGCCATCGACGTCTTCCCCGACGAGCCCAAGGCCAACGGTGACGAGTTCATCTCCCCCCTCGCGGGCCTGGACAACGTCATCCTCACCCCCCACGTGGGCGGGTCCACCGAGGAGGCCCAGCTGGACATCGGCCGCTTCGTCTCCACGAAGGTCTCGGACTACCTCCACACCGGGTCCACGGACATGAGCGTGAACCTGCCCAACCTCACGCTCACCGCGACCCCGTCCAGCCGCTACCGCATCCGCCTGATCCACCGCAACACGCCCGGGGTCCTGGCACTGGTCAACCAGACCTTCGCCGAGTCGGGCGCGAACATCAACGGCCAGATCCTGGGCACCGCCGGCCCGATCGGCTACGTGATCACGGACATCTCGTCCGAGCTGCCCCTGGAGGCGCTGGAGGCCATCTCCAGCATGGCGGACACCGTGCGCCTGGTCGTCGACCCGATCTGAGTCCCGACCGGGGACGAGGGCGGTGCCGCCGGGGTCGTCACGGCAGGGTGTGGGGCGGGTGGCCCCGGTCCGCGCGCGAGGGCGACCTACGGTAGCGTAGGCTCGGGGTGTGGACGAGACATCTGGAGGACCGATGACGCTGACCGACGAGCTCCGGAAGGGCTACGCACCCGGCGTCCCCTACACCGTGTACGTGGGCGACGACCGCATCACCGACATCCTCGAGGACGTGGCCTCACGCTATCCGGACCGGGCGGCCCTCGACTTCTTCTCACGCCCCACCACATATGCCGAGCTGGTCGACCAGTCCCGCCGTGGTGCCTCCGCCCTGGCGGCGGCAGGGGTCCGACCGGGCGACCGTGTCGCACTCGTCATGCCCAACTGCCCCCAGCACGTCATCGCTGTCTTCGCGACCATGTTCCTGGGTGCCATCGTCGTCGAGCACAATCCCCTGGCCCCCAGTGGCGAGCTGCACGAGGAGTTCAAGCGCCATGACGCACGCGTCGTGATCGCCTGGGAGAACTCCATCGAACGCCTCGACTTCCTGGAGCCCTCGGTCCGCGTCTTCGGCATGGACCTCTCCCGGGCGCTCCCCACCGCCTCACGTGTCCTGCTGGGTCTGCCCCTGCCTGCCGCGCGCCGCAAGCGTGCCGAGCTCAGCGCACCCACACCGTCCAGTGTCATCTCCTGGGACCGTGCTCTCGCCCGGGCTCCGCGTTGGGAGGGCGAATGCCCCTCGGACGCCGGCGAGCCCGCACTGCTGCTGCACACCGGGGGGACCACGGGCATTCCCAAAGCCGCGACCCTGTCGCATCGCAACCTCTGCTCCAACATCGAGGAGTCCATCGCGTGGGTGCCCGAACTCCACGAGGGGGCTGAGGTCTTCGACTGTGTCCTGCCCCTCTTCCACGCCTTCGGTTTCACCGTCGGGCTCATGGCCGGCATCCGGCTGGGTGCCACCGTCGCGCTCTTCCCGAAGTTCGACACCACGATGGTGCTCACCTCCCAGCGCCGCCTGCCCTGCACCTTCTTCCTGGGCGTGCCTCCGATGTTCGAGCGTCTCCTGAAGTCCGCCCACGAGTTCGACGCGGACCTGACGTCCATGCGTTTCACCCTCTCCGGGGCGATGCCCCTGTCCGCCGACCTCGCCCGGCAGTGGGAGGAAGCCACGGGTGGACTGGTCATCGAGGGTTACGGAATGACGGAGGCCTCCCCCATCCTGCTGGGCTCCCCGCTGTCGACCGCTCGCCGGGCGGCCACACTCGGACTGCCCTTCCCCTCCACCGAGATCCGCATCGTCGACCCGGAGGACATCTCCCGTGACGTCGACGAGGGAGACGTCGGTGAGCTCATCGCACGAGGCCCCCAGGTGTTCTCGGGATACTGGGGGCGACCCGATGAGACCGCCCAGACCCTCCAGGACGGGTGGCTTCGCACCGGTGACCTGGTGCGCGTCACGGACGGCTTCGTGGTCATGGCGGACCGCCGCAAGGAGATGATCAACTCCTCCGGCTTCAACGTCTATCCCTCCCAGGTGGAGGAAGCGGTACGGTCCATGCCCGGCGTCAGCGATGTCGCAGTGGTCGGTGTGCCCGCAGGGTCGGCAGGAGAGTCCGTCGTGGCGGCGGTCGTCCTGGAGGCCGGGGCGTCAGTCACCCTGGAGGACGTGCGCAAGTGGGCGGAGAAGTCCCTGGCCCACTACGCCCTGCCCCGCCAGCTGGTCGTCATGTCCGAGCTGCCGCGCTCCCAGATCGGCAAGGTCATGCGTCGCCGCGTCCGCGAGGAGCTCCTGGCGGTGCCCGCCCGCGTCGCCGAGCTGGCCGAGCAGGCCCAGGTCGCCGTCGACCAGGCACAGAGCGCGGTCTCCGCGGCGGCCGCCGACGCCAAGGAGCGTCTGCGCGAGGCCACCGAGGGACTGCGCGGCCAGACCCCGGACGTCCAGCACCCCGAGGCCCAGCACCCGGATTCCTCGACTTCGCTCGACAGTGGCTCAGCGGAGATCACCTCGGACGAGGACGCGCGCACCGACGACTGACCTGCACGCGGGGGGGCGCGCATCAGTCGTCGAACAGCGTCAACGGAGGTCAGGCGTCGAGCAAGGCTCGTCGTCGAGCAAGGTCAGTCGTCGAGCAGCGTCGGGGCGTCGTCCTTGGGTGTGCGACGGCGGCGACGCGCAGGACGTGTCTGCCGGGTGCTCCTGCCTGCTGTGTCGTCTGCTCCCGCGGGACCAGCACTCGCGGTACCGGTGGCGGTTCCACCCGGTACGGCGCGCCCTGCGGGATGAGGATCGTCGTCGCTCCCCTGTGGCGCGCCCTGCGCGTCACCTGTGTGGGCGTCGGATCCAGGGGTGCTCACCGCGCGTCGAGGGTCGTCCGCACCAGCCTGCGCCTCATCATCGGACCCGTCAGTGGCGTGGGCAGCGACCCGCGCATCCCGCGCACGCAGCTCCCCGATGGCCTCCTCGAAGTCATCGAGCGAGTTGAAGCTGCGGTAGACGGAAGCGAAGCGGAGGTAGGCGATCTCGTCGAGCTCCGAGAGGAAGGGGAGGATGGCCTTCCCGACCTCGGCGGTTGAGACACTGGAGACCCCGGTCGAGCGCAGTGCCTCCTCGACCTGTTGGGCCAGCAGTGCCAGGTCGTGGTCCGAGACCGGCCTGCCCTGGCAAGCCTTGCGCACGCCGGACACCACCTTCTCCCGGGAGAAGGGCTCGACCACACCGGAGCGCTTCACCACCTGGAACGAGGACGTCTCCAGCGTGGTGAACCGCCGTTTGCAGGCGGTGCACTCGCGCCGGCGGCGGATGGAGGCGCCATCATCGGCGATCCGGGTGTCCACGACACGCGAATCTTCGTTGTGGCAGAAGGGGCAGTGCACGTGTAACCTCCGTCGGGAACCTGCCCCAACGCTACGTTCCCACACGTCCCATGTGCAACACACACCACAGGCAGTGCTCCACACCCGTCCCCGGTCGAGACTCCCCCCTCACGGAACCGACCCACCGGTCGGTATCCCTGGGTCTCACTGCCCGGGCAGGACCAGCTCCGTACCCGGGGTGAGCACCGCGTCGCTGCCGTCCAGGCCGTTGAGCTCCTGGATGTCCAGGACGACCTGCTCCAACGGGCGTTGGGAGTTGACCTGGTCCGCCAGCCCCCACAGGGACTCGCCCGCGGCGACGGAGTGGACATGGGTCGGCCCGGCGTAGGGGTCGGGCTGCGCGAGGAGCCCCGCACCTGCCCCGAGACCGCCTGCCACCGCAACGGCGACGACGGCGAGGACCACCCTGCGCACCACCTGGAGCGCTGCGGGACGCGCAGCGGTTTCCTCCCGGACACGTGCGCGCACGACGGGACGACGGCGCATCGCCGGGTCCTCGGCGAGCTGGGCTGCGCGCCGCCGACGCGCGGAGGGAGCCGAGGAGATCGCACGGATCTCCGCGACACGGGACTCGGGCACGGCGCGCAGTCGGGGCCGATCCCCGCGCTGGTGTGCCGACCTCGTGGGTACCACATTGATCGCGCTCATGGCTGCTCCTCCGTTCGTCCACGTCGAACACGCGTTCGTCGAACACCTGTACGATACACTGGTCCCCGAGGGAATGTCGAGACCCGCTCGAACATGTGTTTCACATCCGTGTCGGACTCGCATAACCTGAGGACATCAGTGGAACAGCACCCATGTGCATCTGCGTCCGGCGACGGACGCGGCAGTTCACGGACGACCAGGAGGGCCACCGTGCACGAAGAGCCGAACCTCTCACCCCGTCAGATCCAGATCCTCGAGGTCGTCCGCGCCAGTGTGGACGGACACGGGTACCCACCCTCGGTCCGTGAGATCGCCGACCGGGTGGGGCTCGCCTCACCCTCGACGGTCAAGCACCACCTGGACGCGCTGGAGCGCGCGGGCTGCCTCCAACGTGTCCCCGGCCGCCCTCGTGCCCTGGAGGTCTCGACCCTGGGCCGCGCCGCACTGCCCACCCCGGCCGGCGCGACCGGGCAGGCGTCCGCGCCGACACCGGGCACGGACGACGGGGTCGCAGCACCCCCCGCGCTCGTCACCGTCGAGGTCGCCGTCTCACACGCCGACGAGGACGCCTCCGCGGTACCACTGGTCGGCAGGATCGCAGCTGGCTCACCCATCACCGCCGAACAGCACGTGGAGGACGTCTTCGAGCTGCCCACCTCACTGACGGGACGCGGCGACCTCTTCATGCTGGAGGTGCGCGGGGAGTCCATGGTGGACGCCGGGATCCTGGACGGGGACTACGTCGTCGTGCGCGCCCAGGCCACCGCCGAGGACGGCCAGGTGGTGGCCGCCATGATCGACGGTGAGGCCACGGTCAAGGTCCTCTCCCACACGGGCGGACACGTGTGGCTGATGCCGCGCAACACCGACTACTCCCCCATCCCCGGCGACGAGGCCACTGTTCTGGGAAGGGTCGTGACGGTCATCCGCTCCCTGTGAGCGCCGTGACCGACAACCACTCCCTGTGAGCGGGGTCGACCCGACCGGCGCAGGGCGTCGCGCGCACCCGGTGGCCACCGCCGTTCCCGGGCAACACTCCCACCCCCCTGGTCCGACACGCCGCGCTGAAGCGGACGCAGCGACACACAGTGATGCGGACACAGCGGTGCCCCGCCGGCACCGGGCCGACGGGGCACCACCACGACAGGATCTGCTCAGAAGCCCAGGTCCCGGGCGACCTGGCGCAGACGCTGGGCGGAGGCGGTGAGGCCGTCGCGCTCGGCGAGCGTCAGGGGCGGGTTGAGGACCCGCCCGGCCCCGTTGCGCCCGACCAGGGTCGGAGCTGCCATGCACACGTCCGAGATGCCCTCCCAGTCCTCCAGCAGGCTGGAAACGGTGAGGACACGGTTCTCGTCACGCAGGACCGCGCCGGCGATGTTCGAGGCGGACAGGCCGATGGCGTAGTTCGTCGCGCCCTTGCCCTCGATGATCTTGTAGGCGGACTGCACGACCTCCGTGGCCAGCTCCTTGCGGAGCTCGGAGTCGAAGGTGCGCCCCGTCAGGGTCGGGCCCCACTGGGCCAGGGGGACGTTGCCGATCTCCGCGGACGACCACAGGGCCACCTCGGAGTCGCCGTGCTCACCGGCGACGTAGGCGTGGATGTTCTGCGTGGCCACGCCCGTCTCCAGGGAGACGAGGTAGCGCAGGCGGGAGGTGTCCAGCACCGTGCCGGATCCGAAGACCTGGTTGCGGGGCAGGCCCATGAGCTTCAGGGCCACGTAGGTGACGACGTCCACCGGGTTCGTGATGAACATGAAGACCGCGTTGGGCGCGACCTTCTGCAGGTTGGGGACGATCTTCTTCATGAGGTTGACCGTGGACCCGGCGAGCTCCAGGCGTGACTGGCCCGGCTTCTGCTTGGCACCGGCGGTGACGATCACCAGGTCCGCGCCGGCGACGATCTCGACGTCGTCGGAGCCCTCCACGGAACCGCACGGGGTGAACTGGATCCCGTGGGCGATGTCGAGGGCCTCGGCCTCGACCTTGGGCTTGTTGATGTCCTGCAGGACGATGCTGCGGGCGTCGCCGCGCATGGCGCAGGCATAGGCAACGGCGGTGCCGACGGCGCCGGCTCCGATGATCGCGATCTTCGAGGGGCGTCCGGTGGACGCCGACGGATAGAGACTCTTGGCAGTTGTCTGGGGCACTTTGTTCTCCTGTTCCCGACGGGCACTCCCATCTTGTCAGATCAGGACCCCCAATTGGGGGGACCTCGGACTGGTGACACAGACTTGCGCCCGGACGCTCCCACTTCCCCACCGTCCCGGGTGCCGCGGTCCCCCCGCGCGTGGCCCCGAGGAACTGCCCGCCTACCTCCCCGCGCCCGCCGACTGCTTCCCTGCGCCCGCCGACTGTTCCCCGGCCGCCGACCGCTCCCCGGCGCCCGCCGACTGCTCCCCCGCCGCCGCGGCAGCCAGGCGCCGCAGGCTCCCCCGCGCCACCTCCGGGTCCGTGGTCGGCCACATCGTGGGCATGGAGGCACGGATGAAGGACCCGTACCCCTTGGTCAGCAGGCGCCGGTCGAGCACGGCGACCATGCCCCGGTCCTCGGTGGTGCGCAGGAGTCGTCCGGCGCCCTGGGCCATGAGCAGGGCCGCATGGGTGAGGTGCACGGCCCGGAAGCCCCCGTACCCGTGGCGTTCGGCATCGATGGCACGGGCCTTCGCCACGGGATTGTGGGGATGGGGGAAGGGGATGCGGTCGATGACCACCAGGCGGCACGAGCTGCCCGGCACGTCCACGCCCTGCCACAGGGACATCGTCCCCACCAGGCAGGAGTCCCGGTGGTCGCGGAAACGCTGGACCAGTGCCGAGACCGTCTCCTCCCCCTGGACCAGGATCTCCAGGTCCGTGCCCTCCCGCAGTGCCTCCGCACCCGCCTGTGCTCCCCGCCAGGAGGAGAAGAGTGCGAGCACCCCGCCACCGCTCGCTTCGGCCAGGTCCACCAGCTCCGCGAGTGCCTCGGGACCGGGACCACCGGGGCCCGGGTCGGGCAGGTGGCGGGCGATGTAGAGGATGCCCTGGGTCGCCGTGTCGAAGGGGGTGCCCACATCGACCCCGTGCCACGGGACCTGGGAGACCATGAGCCCGGTCTCCCGCGCCATCGAGTCGAAGGAACCACCCAGGGCGAGGGTGGCCGAGGTCAGCACGGCGGGCCTCTCCCCCAGGCCGACGGCCCCGATGGGCCCTGCCACGTCCAGTGGGGCGATGACGAGCTGCTGGGTGCCCTCGCGCTCATTGCGTGAGACCCAGGTGATGGACTGGATGGGATCACGGTCCCAGGCGTCCATCGCACCGGAGAGCTCCTCCAGGGCCCCCTTGGCCAGCAGTTTCGAGGACTGGTCGGCATCGGAGTCCCCCACACGGCTCAGGGCCGCACGGACGGCGGTGTCCAGCGCTGACATGGCGAGCGCGAGCCTCTCGGGACGCTGCAGGAGCAGCCCCTCCTCCAGGGAGGAGAGGACGACACCCAGTGCGGCACCCGCCTGGTCGAGGGCCTCGGTGGGCACCTTCGCATGGGTCTTCGCCGAACGCGCCACCCTCTGCACCAGGTCCTGGGAGACCTCGACGCTGGCCTGGTCACGCACGCGGTCGGCCAGCTCGTGGGCCTCGTCGACGACCACCACGTCCACCTCGGAGAACAGGTCCAGCCCACCCGTGGCGTGGATGCCGAGCAGGGAGTGGTTGGAGACGACCAGGTCGGCACTCGCCGCCCGGTCACGCGCGGCCTGGGGGAAGCACTCCTCGACCATGGGGCAGGCCCGCCCCAGGCACTCCCGCTTCGAGACCGAGACCTGGTGCCACGCGCGGTCCGAGACCCCGGGCACCAGGTCGTCACGGTCCCCCGTGTCCGTGCCGGAGGCCCACTCGCGCACCCGCATGACCTCCTGGCCCAGGTCCGTGACGGGCCCGGCCTCGGCGACGTCCAGCAGTGTGGGGGCACCCGCATCCGCGCCGCCTCCCACCCGGTGCAGGCACAGGTAGTTGCTCCACCCCTTGAGCAGGGCCACCTCGGGACGCACGCCGAGCTCCTCCTCGACGGCGTCGACCACGGCGGGGGCGTCCTTGACGAGGATCTGGCGTTGCAGTGCCAGGGTGGCGGTGGTGACGAGTGCGCGGTGACCGTTCTCGGCGCAGTCGGTGAGCACGGGCACCAGGTAGCCCAGGGACTTCCCGGTGCCGGTCCCCGCCTGGACCATCACGTGGGAGTGGCCGGAGATGGCGGCGGCGACCTCGTCGACCATGCGCTCCTGGCCGGGGCGCGCCGAGCCACCCATGGCGGTCACGACGCGGGTGAGGACACGCCGGGCGACCTCGGCCCGGGGGACGTCCTCACTCACCGGCGGGGGCCCCCTCCACGGCTCCGCTCCGCTGCGGAGCTGCGGGCACGTCCGGTGCGCCACCGGTCCCTGCGGGCGTGGCCTGCTCGGGTGCGGTGGCGTTCGCGTCCCCGTCGACGAGGGCGGCTCCCGCGGGTGCGCTCGTCCCCGCGGTCCGGGGTGCACCGGCCGCGCCCCCGTCGGTGTCGGTCCGGGTCGGGCCGACGGGCGTGGACGAGGGCGAACCCACGTGGACGTTCACGGCGCCCAGACGTGAGGCGAGTGCGTCGTCGACGCGGGCGACCAGGTGGGTGCCGGCGTCCACGTAGTCCTCGGAGACGACCTCACCGTCCTCGTGCACCTGGTGGACCAGCTCGCCGCGGTCGTAGGGGACCACCACGTCGACCAGCACGCGGGGGCGTGGCAGCACGTCCTGGAGCCGCAGCCGCAGCTCCTCGACCCCGGCCCCCGTCCAGGCGGAGACCTCGACGGCGTCGGGGTAGGTGCTGCGCAGCAGGGCGAGCTGCTCGGGGCTGGCCAGGTCCGCCTTGTTCAGGGCGATGACCTCGGGGATGTCATGGGCGCCCTCGATGGTGTCGAGGACCGCGTGGACGGCCTCCACCTGGCCGACGGGGTCGGGGTGGGCGGCGTCGACGACGTGGAGGATCACGTCGGACTCCCCCACCTCCTCCAGGGTGGAGCGGAACGCCTCGACCAGCTGGGTGGGGAGGTTGCGGACGAATCCGACGGTGTCGGTGAGGGTGTAGACGCGTCCGTCGGGGGTGGTCGCGCGGCGCACGGTGGGGTCCAGGGTCGCGAAGAGGGAGTCCTCCACGAGGACCTCGGCTCCCGTGAGCCGGTTGAGCAGCGTCGACTTCCCGGCGTTCGTGTACCCGGCGATGGCGACGGAGGGCACCCCGCCACGCCGGCGCGAGGCGCGCTGGGTGCGCCGCGAGGGCTCCATCGCGCGGATCTGCGTGCGCAGACGGGCCATGCGGGTGCGGATGCGGCGTCGGTCGAGTTCGATCTTCGTCTCGCCGGGGCCACGGGAGCCGATGCCCTCACCACCGGCGACGCGACCGCCGGCCTGGCGCGACATGGACTCGCCCCAGCCGCGCAGCCTGGGGAGCAGGTACTCCAACTGGGCGAGTTCCACCTGGGCCTTGCCCTCACGGGACTTCGCGTGCTGGGCGAAGATGTCGAGGATCAGCGCGGTGCGGTCCACCACCTTGACCTTGACGACGTCCTCCAGTCCGCGGCGCTGCGAGGGGGCGAGCTCCCCGTCGACGATCACCGTGTCCGCACCGGTCTCGGCGACGATCCCGGCGAGTTCCCGGGCCTTGCCCGATCCGAGGAAGGTGGCGGGGTCGGGGGTCTCGCGGCGTTGGATGAGGCCGTCGAGGACCTCGGACCCGGCCGTCTCCGCCAGGGCGGCGAGTTCGCGCAGGGAGACCTCCGCGTCCTCCTCACTTCCCTGGGTGCGCAGGCCGACGAGCACCACGCGTTCCAGGCGGACCTGCCGGTACTCGACCTCGGAGACGTCCTCCAGCTCGGTGGACAGCCCGTGGACACGGCGGGTACCGGCACGCGCGTTGCGCTCCAGGGCGCCCGCGTCATGGCTGTGGTCCTGGGCCTCCGTGGAGGCCAGCGCGGTGCCCCGCCGGGCGAGGATGCGCGCGACCACGTCCTCCGCGCGGCGCAGACCCTCCTCGGAGCCGTGCCCGTGCTCGGTGCCGGGCCCGTCGGCGCCGGGCTGGTCGGTGTGGTGGCGATCGGTCCCGGTCTGCCCGGACCCGACCTCGGCACCTGTGGGTCGTTCGGTGTCTTCGGACATGGGGTCCTCCTCGGGGACGTGGTGTGGCCGCGCGGGCGGTGCGCGAGAGGCGCGGGGCGCCGCGGGGACGGCCGCGGCGTGGCCACGGCGATCGACGTGCCCCTCCAGTCTGACACGTCAGGGCCGCAGTGCCCCTCCGACTACGCTGTGGGCTGTGGAAGACCAGTACTTCACCGACTCAGCCCCAGCCACCGACGACGAGCTCCGACAGGTCCACGTCACCGCCCGTGGCCGTGACCTCGACATGTGGGTGTCCGACCGGGTGTTCTCCGGCTCCCGCCTGGACCTCGGGACCCGCCAGTTGCTGGCGGAGGCACCCGAGCCGCCCTCGTCGGGCACCTTCCTGGACCTGGGATGCGGCTGGGGACCCCTCGCCGTCACCCTGTCCCTGGAGGCGCCGGCGGCCACCGTGTGGGCTGTGGACGTCAACACGCGCGCACTGGACCTCACCCGGCGCAATGCGCTGGCCAACGGCGCTGCAGGAGTCGTGGCGCTGCCGGCCGGGGAAGCCCTGGAGCGCGCCCGCACCGAGGGTGTGCGCTTCGACCTCATCTGGTCCAACCCACCCGTGCGCATCGGCAAGCAGGCCCTGCACCAGATGCTCGGCGACTGGCTGTCCCTGCTCGCCGACGAGGGCGTCGCGTACCTCGTCGTCCAGCGCAACCTCGGTGCCGACACCCTGGTCAACTGGCTGCGCGACGAAGGCTGGTCCGCTGCGAGGATCGCCTCCAAGAAGGGCTACCGCATCATCGAAGTCCGCTCTGTTCCGACCTCGAAGTCCGCTCAGTTCTAGGCTCGAAGTCCGCTCTGTTCAGGGCTCGAGGTCCGCTCAGTTCCAAGGTCGAAGTCCGCTCTGTTCCGACCTCGAAGTCCGCTCACCTGTGACTCGTCCGCAGCGCCGCCCTCGTCGACCGACCACCACGGGGACGGCACTTCTCCACAGGCCCACACCACCCCCTTCATCCGTCCACAGTTCGGTGGACGTCCCGTCCCGCGTCCACAGGGCGCCCATTCGTCGGCGACGCCGCGTCCGGGCACCGGGCAGGCTCCACCCATGGATGCACATCATGACAACCGCTCCGCAGCCGCGGTGACGGCCGGGCCCGACCACTCGGTGCGGGTCCGCCCGGGTGAGTACCTGGTGCTCGGGGAGGAGCTCGACTGGTGGGAACGGGCCGAGCAGGTGCACCGCGCTCGGCTTGACTCCGCCATGGAGCACGTGACCGGAGCGGTGGCCGTCCTCGAGAGCGCCGCCCTCGTACACGGCGCCTCTGTCAAGGTCGTCCCCGAGCAGGCACATCTGTGGGTCCCGTGGCGACGGAAGGCAACCCCGGGGCGCACAGGTCGCCTCTGGGACCTGCCGCGGACCGACCGCGAGGCGCGCCTCGCGACCCGTCCCGTGGTGAACCACCGGATGGACCTCGATGACCGTGAGCTCACGGTCCGCGACGGCGTCCTCGTCACCGATCTCGCCCAGACGACGCTCCACTGCGCCAGGTTCCTCCCGCCCGATCGCGCGTTCGCGGTCGTCGACTCCCTGGTCGCCATTGCCTCGGGACGGGGCGAGAACTGGCGCAGCCAGCGCACGGAGGTCGAGGAGTCAGCGCGGCGCTTCCGCCAGAGTCTCCTCCACAAGTTGTCCGACCTGCGCGGTCACCGCGGAGTCGCCCAGGCCCGGGCGATCCTGCGTTGCTCGACACCCCTGGCGGAGTCCGTGTGGGAGTCCGAACTGCGCCGCGTGGCGCTCGCCGCCGGCTACCTCGACGCAGAACCACAGATGGAGGTCCGCACCGAACAGGGCACGCGCTGGGCCGACGTGGGGATCCGACGCTCCCGCTGCTGCTTCGAGGCGAATGGCGAGATCAAGTACGCAGGACCGAGCGGTCGCGAGGTCCGCCTGTCCCAGGCAGCACGGACCCGGGAGGTCATCGGTGCCGGCTACCGGGTCGTCGACCTCGCCGTCCCGGAGATCCGCGACACCGAGGGACTGCTCCATGTCCTGGACCTCGGGGCTGGCGACACCCGGCAACGCAGCGGCATCCGCGCACTGTGGACGCCGGCGGAGAGGCGTCGCTTCACCTGAGGGACCTCCGTGGGTCGGGCGCGTGTGGGCGCCAGGGAGAACACGGACGAGGGCGTCGCCCTCGGACCTCAGTGGCGCTCCTGGGAGCGGAGCAGTCATGGCGACGCGCGACGCGGTGACACCGGGAAGTGATGACGAGGACGCTCCACGTCCCGACCCGAACAGAGCGGACCTCACGCCCAGAACAGAGCGGACCTCACGCCCCGAACAGAGCGGACTTCGAGCCCGGAACAGAGCGGACTTCGGCAATGGGGGTGGCGGGGCCGGAGAGGGTGACCCCCGGCTGGCCGGCCCCTGAGGATCCCGCACCGGACGAGGGCGTGCCCTCTCCCAGGTCGACCCGCACACTTCCTCCGGGCACCTCCACGATCCAGGTCCTGGGTGCACCCGCGCCCCGTCGGGCAGCGCTGGCCACCGCGGCCGCGCAGCACCCGGTGCCACACGACCGGGTCTCCCCCACCCCGCGCTCCAGGACGCGCATCAGCAGGTGTCCGACCTGTGCTCCCGGCTCGGTGACGTCGACCACGAGCTCCAGGTTGATCCCCCCGGCCGGGTCGGGGTCGTAGGTGGGCCGCAGCCCCTCGGGGGCGGCGTGGATGTCGGTGGTGGGCAGGACCGCGTCGCGCAGTGCCTCGCGGGAGACCACGTCGATGACGACGTGGGGATTGGGCATGGCGACCCTGATGCCCTCGAAGACGCCGTCCAGGCCGACCACGGTCACGGAGGTGTCCGCAACACCCGTGGTCGCCGCGGGGCCCATGTCGATGGCGTACCACTGTTCGCTCCCGCCCGTGTGGGCCGGAACCGCGCCGGTCGCAACCGGACCGCCCGGGACGCCACCCGCGGGCGCACCGCCCCCCTCTGGCTCTTATNGCGACCCTGATGCCCTCGAAGACGCCGTCCAGGCCGACCACGGTCACGGAGGTGTCCGCAACACCCGTGGTCGCCGCGGGGCCCATGTCGATGGCGTACCACTGTTCGCTCCCGCCCGTGTGGGCCGGAACCGCGCCGGTCGCAACCGGACCGCCCGGGACGCCACCCGCGGGCGCACCGCCCCCCTCGCCGGCTGCCCGCCCCGGCGTCCCGCGCTCCCACACCGGCCCCGGCACCTGGGCCGGACGCGGTCCAAGCGCACGGACCCTCTTGGTCCCACCCCGCGTGCCGACCTCCAGGAGGTCGCCCTCGGCGAGGTCCACCAGCCCCACGCGGCGCAGGTGGTCGACGAAGACCCTCACGCCGTTGCCGCACATCTCCGCCAGTGATCCGTCGGCATTGCGATAGTCCATGAACCACCGTCCGTCCACACGCACGCAGCGGATCAGTCCGTCGGCCCCGATCCCACGGGAGACGTCGCACAGGGTCGCCACGGTCGCCGGCGACACGTCCACGAGCCCCTCGGGATCGTCGACCAGCAGGAACGAGTTCTGGGTCCCGTGGGCCTTCCACAGGACGGTCCCCGCCGGCAGGTCCGGGTCCCGGGGCAGCCCGCTCCCCTGCACCTGGTCGGTGGGCGTCGCGGACGCCTCCCCGGAAGCCGATCCGTGCGCGGACATGTGTGTGGTCACGTCGACACGCTATCCAGGCGCTGCGCCTCCCGGCGCACGATGTCCACGGCGCGGTCCAGCAGAGTGCGGCGCACGGACCCGTCGCCCGTCCCGCCAGCGGCCCCTCCCGTTCCCGCCGCCGGACCCGGGGCCTCCACGTCGAGCCAGTGGATGCGGGGCTCGGGCCGGAACCACTTGACCTGGCGCCGTGCGAGCTGCCGGGTGGCCAGCGCCACCGACTCCGCCGCCTCGGCCTCGGTCATGTCCCCGTCGATGACCGCGAGCGCCTGGGCGTACCCGGTGGCCCTTCGCGCGGTGCGCCCCTCCCGCAGCCCTGCCCCGATGAGCCCGCGGGTCTCCTCGACGAGGCCGTCGCGGAACATGGCGGCCGTGCGCGCACCGATGCGTTCGTCGAGTTCCTCCATGGGACGGCGCACCCCGATCATCACCGCGGGCTGGTGGAAGACCCGACGCGGCATGTGCGCGGAGTAGGGCGCGCCCGTCAGTTCGATGACCTCCAGCGCGCGGATGATCCGACGCGCATTGTGCGGGTCGATGCGCGAGGCGGACTCGGGGTCCAGGGCCGCCAGGCGCTCGTGCAGGGCGCGCGATCCACCCGGGCCCTCGGCCTCCGCCTCCAGCCGCGCCCGCACGGCGGGGTCGGTTCCGGGGAAGTCGATGACGTCGAGCAGGGCGCGCACGTAGAGTCCCGACCCCCCGCACACGAGGGCGACGCCGCCGCGCTGGTGGATGGCTGCGACGTCGTGGCGTGCATGGGCCTGGTAGTGGGCGACCGAGGCCTCGTCGGTGACGTCCAGGACGTCGACCTGGTGGTGCGGGACGGCGCGGCGCTCCCCGACGGGTGTCTTGGCGGTGCCGATGTCCATGCCGCGGTAGAGCTGCATGGCATCCGCCCCGACCAGTTCGGCGGGCCCGGCGGCCGGGGCGCCGAGGACGCCGGGGAGTACCTCGGCCAGGTCCAGGGCGAGGTCGGTCTTGCCCGATGCCGTGGGTCCGACCACGGCGACGACCAGGTCGGAGGCACGCCGCAGCCCTCCGCCCCTCCCCCCCTGCGCGAAGTCCGCCCTGTTCCCACCTCGAAGTCCGCCCTGTTCCGACCTCGAAGTCCGCTCACCCGAGCCCGGGTCGACGCCCTCACCGATGCGCGCACCCGTCATGGGTGCTCCCCCCGCCGCGTGCTCACTCATGGGGACCCTCTGCCCCGCCACCGTGCGCACCCAGTTGCTTCTCCCACCCGACCTCCACCAGCGACGGACGGAAGCCGAGCCGGCGGTTCAGGGCGATGACGGGAGCGTTGGCGCCGTCGGTCCAGGTGTGGATGCGGTGCACCCTGGGGTGGCGCGCGCGCAGCTCGGCCAGGTTCACCCGCTTCATCCACGAGGCCAGACCATGTCCACGGTGGTCCTCGCGCACGAGGGTGCCCTCCTGGAAGGCGATCTCGGGCACCGTCGGGGAGAGCACGAGGGTCGTCCACCCCACCAGTTCCCCGCCGGTCGGGCGCACGGCGGTGAGCACCCACTCCTCGCGGGAACGCTCCGCCAGTGCTTCCTTGCGCAGCACCCGCTGGGGGTCCCACACCTGGGGTTCCTCCGACAGGTCGCCCGAGGGCATGTCGGTGGAGGCCAGGGCGTAGATACGGGCCAACTGGTCCAGGAGGTGCTCAGGCGAGCGCGGGGAGGACCACGAGACCAGCTCGTAGCCCGGCACGGGGGTGGGATCCACCGCGAGTGCCTCCCCCACGTCCAGGGTGGTCACCCACTCGCTGTGCAGAGGGCGGTAGCCGGCAGCAGCGAGCAGGTCGGTCTCGTGGGTGCGCACGGGTGCGGCCACCCCGTCCTCCCCGGGCACGGGGATGCGGAGTCCCGGCACGGCCTGGGGAGTGCCGACCCCGGCCCACCCCGGGCAGTCCGTCCAGTACCAGGCGATGGTCCGCCCCCAGGAGCGCGCGATCGCCTCCCCCAGGCGCAGCAGCAGTCCGTCCAGACCGGAGTGCCTCCACGAGGGCGAGACCTGGACCGAGATCTCGGCACGGTGTGTGTTGTCCCGCAGGGGCGCATGCAAGACGAGGTGGCCCACCACGGCTTCCGCTCCTTCCTCGCCGGGCGCACCGGGCACGACGCAAGCGGAGGGCGCACCGGGGCTGGAAGGCGCACCGGAGCCGGAGGGCACACCGGGCGCGGCGGGAGCGAGGGCGCGGACCTCGGGGGCGATCAGATCAGGGGTCCAGCCCCGGTCATCCTCCCGCGCCGGGCGGCCCGCGCTGGCTGCGGCGTCGCCGGGAACCATGCTCCACAGGTCCTCGATGCGTCGTCCGCCCTCGTCGGCCAGCGCCACCACGCGCAGGACGCGACGGTCCTCATCGCTCGTGACGGCGGCGAACTCCTCGGCGGAGGTGACAAAGTCCTCCGACCCGATCACCTCCAGGGAGTGCGCGCGGCTGAGCGCCTCCAGCCCGTCGTACAGCCCGGGCACAGGGGCGCCCGCAGGGTGGGCGGGCAGGGTGCGCAGGCGGACCAGGGCTGTCATGGGGCAAGTCTAGGGTGCGGCTCCCCGGGCACCGCGCGGCCCCGGGGACCTGCGCCACCCCTGTCACCCCGTCCTGCGCCCGTCACCCGTTCCACCCCCGCTCCACCCCGCGCCCCACCCCCGGGAGCGCACCCGCCCCTGCCCGGAACTAAACTGGGGACATGTCCCCCACCACCACTCCCGTCACCCGCGAGCGGGTGGAGGGCGCGATGCGCAAGCTGGGCCTCATCCCCTTCCTGGGGGACGAGGACCAGGTCGCCGCCATCCTGCCCTCCCACGTCCTGCGCATCGTGCTGCCCCCCGACCGCCCCGTCCAGGGAATCGGCGAGTGGTCACGTGTCCTCGACATCCGCTTCGCACCCCAGGCGGCGGAGTTCACCGCGTCCTTCAACGCCGCGACCTACCTGCCCAAGATGGCCACGGCCGTCACCGATGACGGCCACATCCGCTTCCGCCTGCAGCACACCTTCACCTGGGTGGCGGGTGCCGATGACGAGCAGGTGGACCAGGAGGTCGGCCAGTTCGTCATGGCGTCCCTGGCCGCGTTCACCCGTCTGGGCGAGCGTTTCCCCGACCGCTGGGCCCAGGAGGCAGACGATGAGTGAGTGGAAGACCTGGTCGCTGGGCGGCACGCCCGAGGAGCCGGACGGCAGGACCGGCGGGCCCTCCTCCGGGGACGCCCCCCAGCAGGGCATTCACGAGGGCGGCTCCGCACGCGGTTCCCAGGAGTCGTCCGGGTCGACGGACGGTCCCGGCGACGAGGACCAGCTCAAGTGGGGCACGGAGGTGCTCCCCCTGGACCTGGACCGCCTCGAGCACGTGATGGCCGAGGACGGTTTCCCCCTGGCGCGCGCGGAGTTCAGCCTGACCACCTCCGTGGACGACACGACGGTGCGCGTGCACCGCGAGCCCGCCGACTCCCCCTGGATGCAGGTCGAGACGCGGATGACCCTCCCGGAGGCGACCGCCGCCTCCCTCGACTCGGGCGGGATCACCCCCTTCGACCTGCAGCAGGTCGCGAACACCTGGAACTCCACCCACCTGCAGCCCACCGTGTTCCCCGGTCGGCTGGACGAGAAGTGGTACTTCTTCCTGGTCAGCCGCTTCTTCGTGGGTGCCGGGCTGTCGGACCGTCAGGTCCACCTGCTCCTCCGGCGCGCCGTGGTCGTCGGCCTGCAGGCCGTGCGCGAGCTGCCCGGCCTCGTCCCCCCGACCGCCACGGAGTAGTCGGGCGAGCACCCTTCCGGGTGCGGGTCGGCCCGGAGGTGCAGGCCGCAGCAGAAGTCCGGCACCGGACCGGTACCGAACACCTGCACCGGGCCGGCGCTCTCACTCACCGACGTCGTCCACGACCTCGACGTAGCCTCCGACGAGGTCGCCGCCGCTCTGGGGCTCCCAGAACGGGTCCGTGTGCAGGACGTACTGGGTGTCGTCCATGATGAGAGAGAGCCCGTCATCGCCGCAGGCCGCCGCCCACGGGACGACGGAGTCCTGGTCCTCCCCTCCCGAGGCCGGCGGGTCACCGGGGTCGGTCCGGTCGACGACCAGGCAGAGGACCGCATCGTCGGAGGGTGAGCGCGCGATGTAGAAGCGCGTGCCCGAGGACTCCCCGATGAAGCGCGACGTGGACGCGTCGATGGCCGTGGTCTCGGTGTCGGGGATGTCCTCACTGGTCTGTGCACGGTCGAAGAGCGCGGTGATGTCACTGCCGGTCGCGGTGCCGCCCCCGTCCGTTGACCCGGACGTCGTCTGTGCGCCCGCCCCGCTCCCCTCCGACTGCGCGGTGGAGGTGGGGGTGTCGGCGGTGCACGCCGCCATTCCCACGGTGACGACCGCTGCCAGCAGGCCGGTTGCCACTGCCCGTCGCAGACCCATGTGCGTGCCCCTCCCCCGTCGGTGTCGCTGTCGGTGTCGCTGTCCCGAGACTATCGGCGCGGACCCGCGCCGGAGGGGTTCCGGAGGACGCACCGGCTGACCCGGGCGGTGCCTCAGCGGGCCCGCAGGACCTCGACGTCCTCGGTGACCTCGGCGAGGACGTCCTCCAGGGGCTCGGCCCCCAGGCCGGGGCGGTCGGGCACCTCGATCCACCCGTCGACCATCCGGACGGGCTCCGTGATGTCACGGCGGTAGAAGCGGTCCGAGGCGGAGATGTCGCCGGGCAGGGTGAACCCCGGCAGGGCCGCGAGCGCCGCATTCGCGGCGCGCCCGATCCCGGTCTCCAGCATCCCCCCGCACCACACGGGCACCCCGTTGGCGCGTGCGATGTCGTGGATGCGCCGGGCCTCCACGTAGCCCCCCACACGTCCCGGCTTGATGTTGATGACGCGGGTGGCGCCCAGGGCGATCGCATCGGCGGCGGCGCGGGCGGAGACGACGGACTCGTCCAGGCACACGGGTGTCTCCAGCAGCTCGGTGAGCCGGGCGTGCAGGCGCAGGTCGTCCTCGTAGAGGGGTTGCTCGATGAGCAGGAGCCCGAAGCGGTCGAGCTCGCGCAGCGTGGCGGCATCGGCGAGGGTGTAGGCGGAGTTCGCGTCGACCTGGAGGGGGATGTCGCCGTAGGCCTCGCGCAGCGCGGCCACCGGCTCCACGTCCCAACCGGGCCTGATCTTGATCTTGATGCGGACGTAGCCCTGGTCCAGGTACTCCCCGACCTGGTCGACCAACTGTGGGATGCTCGCCTGGATGCCGACCGAGACCCCGGAGGGCACGCGGGTGCGCGTGGCACCCAACCAGGTGGCGAAGGACTGGCCGAGTTCGCGCAGCTCCGCGTCGAGGACCGCCATCTCCAGGGCGGCCTTGGCCATGCGGTGGCCCACGACGTGCTCCAGCAGCACGGCGACGGTCTGCGGGTGCACGTCGGGGGCTGCCATGAGCAGAGGGGCCAGGTAGTCCCGGATGACCACCTGTGCGCCGGCGACGTGCTCGCTGGAGTAGAACGGGTCGGCCAGGGCCACGCACTCCCCCCACCCGGCAGGGGCGTCCGCGGGCACGACCCGCACCAGGAGGGCCACACGTTCCTCCTGGGTGCCGAAGGAGGTCGTGAACGGGGACACCAGGGGCAGCCTCACCCGGTGCACCTCCACCGCGTCGATCCTCATGTCCGTCTCCTCCCGGTCGCATCCTCCACTGTCCGCGCACCCCCGGGTGTCCCCACCCGTGCCCGTCGCCCGGCCCGCACCCTGCGTGTCACCGGTCCCGCTCGATGAGGTAGCCGCGACCGCGCGCGAACCCGGCCACCTCCCAGCCGTGTTCCAGGAGGGGCAGCATCGCGCCCCGCAGGGCGAACCTCCACGTGTGGGCAGCCCCGGGGTCCCGGTGCCGCAGCCCCTCGATGTCATCCGGTGCAGCGACGAGGACGCGTCCCGCTGCGTCCTCCAGCAGGGCCTCCGCCGTGACCGCTCCGGGACGTGGCTCACCGTGGCTGCCCTCGGTGAGGAGGACGGTCGGCTCGGGGGTGCCCTTTTCGATCCCCACCGATCCCTGCAACGGAGCATCCCCCGACCCGCCGCTGTCCGTGCCGGGCCCGGGTGACCAGCGGGCGCGCGCCCCGGCACGACCACTGTGACCTGCGGCGAGGGCGAGCACGCGGGGGTCGTCGAGGGCCCACCGCACCAGGGCGCGGTCGGAGGGCTCCCCTGTGTTCACACCGTCCTCCAGGGGCCCGTAGAAGTCCACGAGGTACTCCGCGAGGTGGGCACCGAGGCGGTGGAGGTTGAAGTACGCGTTGCGCGACACGAGCGGGTCGTACGTCCAGGTGATCGAGGTGAGGCCGTGCTCCAGTGCCCAGGCACGCTGGTCCAGCTTGAGGGCGCGACCTGCCCCGTGGCCCACGGAAGCGTCGACCAGTCCTGCGACGTGGGAGTGCAGGGAGAGCTCGGCCGGGGCCGCGCAGAATCCGACGCAGACCCCGACCAGAGGGGCGCCGGCAACGGGATCGGCGCGCACGCCGGCCACGTAACCCCCCGCATGCCCGATGGCCCGCATCATGGCGGCTGTCGCGATGGAGGAGTCGGTGGGGCGCGCCCCCCACACGCGGCGCAGGACCTGCTCCGCCTCCGCGAGCTCCGCGGGGGTCTCCAGCAGGGTGATGCGCACGCCCGCGTGGCGGGCTGCCCGTTCGGCCTCGGAGCGCGCCCGCTCCCGCAGGACTGCCCCCGCGCCGGGGTCGGGTGCGGGGACGGCCCCGGACACCGGGGCCACGCCCTCCGGCAGGGGACCCACCGCGCTCACAGGGGGTCCTCGGCGAGGGAGCGCAGCAGGGCGGTGACGAGGGCGGCCCTGCGCGGCATCTCCTCGACGACCACGTGTTCATCGGCAGCATGCGCGCCACCTCCCACCGCACCCAGTCCGTCGAGGACCCGGGAACCGGCTGAGGCCGCGATGTTGCCGTCGGAGGCCCCACCCACCGCCGCCCGGCCCGGGGCCTCTTGGCCGAGTCGCTGGGCGACCTCGACGGCGCGGGCGTACAGGGCGGCGCTGGAGGCGGGCTCCAGGGGTGGGTGCGTCACTCCCCCACTGAGGTCGAGGAGCGCCCCGGGCAGGACGGGGCGCAGGTCCGCCAGCCCCTGCTCGACGCGCTCCTGTTCGGCGCGCGAGGGCGTGCGCACGTCGATGGCGACCGCCGCGAAGGAGGGGACGGTGTTGATGGTGGTGCCGCCCTCGATGACGGTGGGGGTGACGGTGGCACCTGCGGGTCCCGCGTCCAGTGCCGACAGGGCGAGGATCTGGTGGGCGAGCTCGATCGAGGCGTTGACCCCGGATGCGGGCTCGAGGCCGGCGTGGGCGGCACGACCGTGGACCTCGAGGCTGTAGTGGCCCACCCCGCGCCGTGCGGTCTTGAGGGCTCCTCCCGGGGCGGAGGCCTCCAGGACCAGGGTGGAGGGGTGGGCGCCGGCCTCGCGCAGGATGCGCTCACGCGACGTCGGTGCCGCCACCTCCTCGTCCGCGGTCACGAGCAGGGTGATGCCGTCGCTCTCCCAGGGATCGAGTGCCGCCACGGCGTGGAGCGCCTGGACGAGGCCCGCCTTCATGTCGAAGACGCCGGGGCCCAGGGCGTGCCCGTCCCGGACGCACCAGGGGTGGTCCTCCAGTGTGCCCAGGGGCCAGACGGTGTCGAGGTGGCCGAGCAGCAGGACGGACGGTTCTCCCCCGAAGGACCAGCTCACCTGCGGGATGCCCTCGACCTCGACGATCTGGGGTGCCACGCCCAGGAGGCGCTCGCCGATGCCGGCGAGGACCTCTGCGCAGGAGACCAGGGACACCGGGTCGGAGGAGGGGCTCTCGGCGCAGACCAGTGCCCGGAGATCCTCGAGCATGCCCGATGTGGTGCCGGTGGTCCCCAGTGCCGCGGATGTTGGGAGGTGCACGCGTTCCCCTTCCGAGTGCGGCACGGGCCGGGCCCGGGCCTGTGGTGCACGAGGGCCGCAGCTGCGACCGCTCGCGGTGTCCCCTGGGGGACGCCTCACGCTACGTCGGCACCAATGCGCAGGTCACAACCGTCTCAAGAGACGGCCACCCCCTTCCGCCGCCCCTGCAGGCCGAAGCACGCCCCGTCCCACTGCCGGGACGGCCCCTTCACCACCCGTGGGCACACCCCACGGGCTCCTCAGCGCACGCGCAGCGTGGGGATCCCCAACCCGATGCGGGAGTCGTCCTCGTGGGCCTGGCGCTCCTGCCAGGCGTCACCGGCCCTGGTGCGTCGCACCTCGAAGAGTCCCCCGTGCGCCCCGGAGTCCGCGATCAGGTGGTGGGGGGCGCCGTGGGTCACCACCGCCCGCACGACGTCGCCGGGGCGGGGGCGGTCGCCCTCGTCGATTCCGGAGGGCAGCGCGACGTTGACGANCGCAGGAGACCAGGGACACCGGGTCGGAGGAGGGGCTCTCGGCGCAGACCAGTGCCCGGAGATCCTCGAGCATGCCCGATGTGGTGCCGGTGGTCCCCAGTGCCGCGGATGTTGGGAGGTGCACGCGTTCCCCTTCCGAGTGCGGCACGGGCCGGGCCCGGGCCTGTGGTGCACGAGGGCCGCAGCTGCGACCGCTCGCGGTGTCCCCTGGGGGACGCCTCACGCTACGTCGGCACCAATGCGCAGGTCACAACCGTCTCAAGAGACGGCCACCCCCTTCCGCCGCCCCTGCAGGCCGAAGCACGCCCCGTCCCACTGCCGGGACGGCCCCTTCACCACCCGTGGGCACACCCCACGGGCTCCTCAGCGCACGCGCAGCGTGGGGATCCCCAACCCGATGCGGGAGTCGTCCTCGTGGGCCTGGCGCTCCTGCCAGGCGTCACCGGCCCTGGTGCGTCGCACCTCGAAGAGTCCCCCGTGCGCCCCGGAGTCCGCGATCAGGTGGTGGGGGGCGCCGTGGGTCACCACCGCCCGCACGACGTCGCCGGGGCGGGGGCGGTCGCCCTCGTCGATGCCGGAGGGCAGCGCGACGTGGACGAGGCGGTTGTCGCGGGCGCGCCCGGTGATGCGCGCGGTGGCGTTGTCCTTGCGGCCGTCCCCCTCGGAGACGAGGACCTCCACCTCGCGGCCCGCGAGCTCGGCGTTGTCCTCCTCGCAGATGCGGTTCTGGAGGGCGATGAGGCGCTGGTAGCGCTCGGACATGACCTCCGCGGGCACCTGGTCCTCGCGGTCGGCGGCGGGCGTGCCCGGGCGCGGGGAGTAGAGGAAGGTGAAGGCGCTGGAGAAGCGGGCCTGCTCGACGACCTCGAGGGTCTGGGCGAAGTCCTCCTCCGTCTCCCCGGGGAAGCCGACGATGATGTCGGTGGTGATCGCTGCGTCCGGGATGGAGGCGCGCACGCGCTCCAGGATCCCCAGGAACCGCTCCCGGCGGTAGGAGCGGCGCATCTGGCGCAGGATCGCGTCCGAACCGGACTGCAGGGGCATGTGCAGGCTCGGCATGACCGTGGGGGTCTCCGCCATGGCGGCGATGACGTCGTCGGTGAAGGCGGCGGGGTGGGGGGAGGTGAAGCGCACCCGCTCCAGGCCCGGTGTCGCCCCGACGGCGCGCAGGAGCTTCGCGAACGCGCCGCGCTCCCCGAAGCCGACCCCGTAGGAGTTGACGTTCTGCCCCAGGAGGGTGACCTCGATGGCGCCCTGGTCGACGACGGCCTCGACCTCCTGGAGGATCTCCCCGGGGCGGCGGTCGCGCTCCTTGCCGCGCAGGTGGGGGACGATGCAGAAGGTGCAGGTGTTGTTGCAGCCCACCGAGATGGACACCCACGCCGCGTAGGCGCTCTCGCGGTGGGTCGGCAGGGTGGAGGGGAAGACCTTGAGGGACTCCTCGATCTCCACCGCGGCCTCGCGGTTGTGCTCGGCGCGTCGCAGGAGGGCAGGGAGCACGTCGATGTTGTGCGTCCCGAAGACGGCGTCCACCCAGGGCGCGCGCTCGATGATGCCGTCGCGCATCTGTTGGGCCAGGCAGCCGCCCACGGCGATCTGCATGCCGGGGCGGGCGCGCTTGACGGCGGCGAGCTGACCGAGGTTCCCGAAGAGCTTGTTCGCGGCGTTCTCACGCACGGAGCAGGTGTTGATGACCAGCACGTCGGCACCCTGGTCACCGGCGTCGGTGGCGCGTGCGAGGGCGTCGGGCACCAGGTCGACGGGCACGAGGCCCTCGGACTCCAGCAGGCCCGCCATGCGTTCGGAGTCGTGCTCATTCATCTGGCATCCCAGGGTGCGCACCGCGTAGGTGCGGGGCAGGGCCTGCGCGCGGTCCTGCGCGGCGGCCCGCCCACCGTCCGCCACCGGTGACGCGTGGGCGGGTGCGGGCGCGTGCGTGGGGGGAATCGCGGGGGTCATCGTGTCGCTCACCCGCGGAAGTCTAGTCGTGGGGCCGCCGGACGCAGCCGGTGGGAGCCGTGCGGGGGCGTGGGGTCCGCCTCACGAGGGCGGGGCCCGCAGCAGGTCGGGGTGCCGGTGCGAGCACGAGGCCGCTGACGAGGGCGGGGCCGCGAGCTCGGTGGCCACCCACCGACCCCGTTCTCCCGGTCAGACCCCCTGCGGGGTGCCGACCCCCAGGACCTCACCGAGCAGCCCGAGTGCCGCATCGACGCTCCCCCGGCGCACCTCGGCGCGGGATCCCTGCAGGTGCAGCTCCCGGTGTGCGACGCCGCCGGGATGGTGGCAGGCGATGTGGACGGTGCCGGCGGCGTGCCCGTCAGCGGGTCCCGGCCCTGCGACACCGGTGGTGGACAGCGCGATGTCGGCACCCATGAGGCGGGCGACCCCAGCCGCCATCTCGACGGCGACCTCCCGGTCCACCGGGCCGGTGCGGGCGAGGTGGTCACGGTCGACGCCGAGCACCCGGGCCTTCAGCTCGGTGGCGTAGGTGCACACCCCTCCGCGCACGGTTTCCGAGGCCCCGGGCACGTCGACCAACCGGGCGCACAGCGCGCCCCCCGTCAGCGACTCGGCGGTGGCAATGGTGAGGTGGCGGGCGATGAGTGTCGCGACCAGTGAAGTGACGTCGGTGGCCATGGCTCCAGCCTAGGACCGGGGTGCGGGAACCGTCCCCGTCCCCGGGCGTCCCGTCCCTGCGGGTGGGAGGGCCACCCCGCACGGGAGGGTCAGGTCGATCTCATCGACGGCGGTCACCAGTCCGGGGAGGGCCACCCCGCACGGGAGGGTCACTCCTCCCGGGCGGAGAGCGCCTCGGAGGCCACTGCGGAGCACGTGCCCGGGCTGTAGCCCTTGCGGGCCAGCATCCCCGTGAGGCGCCGGTAGGCACGCTCCCGGTCGAGGGATCCCAGGGAGCGCATCTTGTGGGACACGAGATCCCGGGCGCGTTCGAGTTCGTCGTCGCGGTCGACCTGGGCGAGGGCCTCCTCGATGACCTCCCGGTCCAGGCCCCGCCTGCGCAGGTCCTCGACGAGGGCACGTCCGGTCCGCCCCGACCCCGAGAAGCGGTCCCGGACGAGCATGGCGGCAAAGGTCCGGTCATCGACCAGACCGACGGCCTCCAGACGGTCGAGGACCTCCGTGGCGACGTCCTCGGAGAAGCCCCGCTCCGTCATCGCCCGCTGGAGTTCGGCGCGGGAGCATGCGCGCGCGTCGAGCTTGCGCAACGCGACCTCCCGGGCGCCCTCGATCGCCTCCACCCCGGTCAGGGCGGCGTTGCGTTCCCGGCGCCTGGCCAGTCTCTCAGCGGGGGACGTGCGCGGACGCGACCTGTCCTCCCCCAGTTCCGGGTGGTCCTCCGGATCTGCGTACCGGACCATCGATCAGCCCTCAGAACCCTGCGTCCTCCGACGGGTCGATCGCCGCGGCGGCGACCCGGGCGGGACCGGTGGAGGGGTCCTCGACCGCGGCCTCCTCCTCCGGGGCGGTCGCGATGCCCAGGGCGGTGAGGATGCGGCCCTCGATCTCGCTGGCGAGCTCGGGGTTGTCGACCAGGAACTGGCGGACGTTCTCCTTGCCCTGACCGAGCTGGTCGTCCCCGTAGGTGAACCAGGACCCGGACTTGCGGATGATCCCGTTGTCCACACCCATGTCGATGATCGAGCCCTCCCGCGAGATGCCCTTGCCGTAGACGATGTCGAACTCGGCCTGCTTGAAGGGCGGGGCCATCTTGTTCTTGACGACCTTCGCGCGGGTGCGGTTGCCGACGGGCTGGCCCCCCTCCTTGAGGGTCTCGATGCGGCGCACGTCGATGCGGACCGAGGCGTAGAACTTCAGGGCCTTGCCGCCCGTCGTGGTCTCGGGGGAACCGAAGAAGACGCCGATCTTCTCACGCAACTGGTTGATGAAGATGGCGGTGGTGCCCGTGGCGGAGAGGGCACCGGTGATCTTGCGCAGCGCCTGGCTCATGAGCCGGGCCTGGAGCCCGACGTGGGAGTCGCCCATCTCCCCCTCGATCTCCGCCTTGGGGACCAGAGCGGCCACCGAGTCGATGACGACGATGTCGATCCCGCCGGAGCGGATCAGCATGTCCATGATCTCCAGTGCCTGCTCACCGGTGTCGGGCTGGGAGACCAGCAGCGCGTCGGTGTCGACACCCAGCGCCCGGGCGTAGACCGGGTCCAGGGCGTGCTCGGCGTCGATGAATGCGGCGTTGCCGCCGGCCCTCTGGGCGCTGGCCACCGCGTGCAGGGCGACAGTGGTCTTGCCCGAGGACTCCGGTCCGTAGATCTCCACGATCCGCCCTCGTGGGAGTCCTCCGATGCCGAGTGCCACGTCGAGCGCCAGCGAACCGGTGGGGATCACCTGCACCGGGGGCCGGGAGTCGTCACCCAGCCGCATGACGGAGCCCTTGCCGAACTGCTTGTCGATCTGCGACAGGGCGAGTTCCAGGGCCTTGTTGCGATCGTTGCCCGCGCCCTTGCGCGTCGTGTCCTTCGCCATCATGTCCTCCTCGGTGCGGGGCCTCTCCGGCCCGGTGTGCTCGGCTGGTCTTGGATCAGGAGCTCCCCTCTCCGGGGGTCCTGGATGACGGTATGCCCGACCATCGGCATCTGGGAGTCACGCCGGTGCGCCCTGTGGACGCAGGCGGGTTCCCTGTCGCATCTGTGGACGAGCGTAGGTGGAACACGTGTTCGACGCACGTTGACACGCCGGGGCCTGCGCGGAGTCGTCGGAATGTCCTCCCGCACACCGCGGCAGCACCACGGAGAGGGGCGGGGGCCTCAGGACCACTCCCCCAGCACCAGGTGCAGGGAGTCGACGAGCCGCTCGAAGGTGGCGTCCGGGTCCCGGGCCAGACGGAACCCGCCGTGTCCCTCCAGGTCGACGAAACCGTGGACGGTGGAGCGCACCAGGCGGATCGCATCGACGAGGTCGTCGCCGGTCAACGCGTAGGCACGCAGGGCGGAGGCGATCACGGAGACCAGTTCCCCCGCTGCGGTGGACGCCTCGGGATCCCCCGGGTCGGGCGCCACCTGCAGGGCCTCGTACCGTCCGGGGTGACGTGCGGCCCAGGCGCGCAGCGTCGCACACACGGCGACGAGGGCGTCCCGATCCGACAGGCCGGAACAGGCACGCGAGAGCTCCAGGGACACCTCCCCCGCGGCCAGGCGTCCGAGGGCGCCGCGGAGGTCGGAGACGTCCGCGACGTGACGGTAGACGCCCTGGGGGGCGATCCCCAGTTCGCGACCGAGACGCGTGACCGTCACCTCGCCCAGGCCGATGCGGTCGGCGAGGTCCCCCGCACGGCGCACGACCTCATCCCTGTTGAGACGCTCAGGCACGGGTCCCGCCCTCCCTGCGGGCGGGACCCAGGAACGGGAGGAGGGCACCCATGACGACATCCGGCTGCTCCCCCATCGGGTAGTGGCCTGCTCCGGGGACCATGACGAGGTCGCCGCCCAGGGCGTCGGCGACCCACCGCCCCTCCGCTGCGGGGTCGGGGAAGTCCGGGTCGCGGTCGCCCATGACGACCAGCGTGGGGGTGCGCACGTCGGGCAGCGCCTCCTCGGCGGGAGCGTGGGAGGTGCGTGTCGTCCTGCGGAAGGCCCGCCACCTCTCGGGGCTGCGCAGCAGGGAGAGCGTGCGCTCGACGTGCTCGTGGTGGTCGGCGGGGAGCCGGTCACCGAAGAGGGAGGGGTAGTAGTGCCTCCACACCGCAGGTCCCCAGGGTCCCGCGAGGGCGAGGCGCAGTCCCAGCCGTGTGGCCGCCCGGGTGAGGGCCGGGCCGCGGTCGCGGACGAAGGGTCCGATCAACACGAGTCCCGAGACCCGCTCGGGAGCACGGGCCGCAGCGAGCACGGCGGCAGCAGCCCCCATCGAGCTCCCCACCAGGGTGGCACTGTCGGCCCCGAGGCTGTCGAGGACGGCGAGGACGTCCCCCGCCGCGGCGGGGTCATCGAAGGTGCTGAAGGTGGTGCTGCTGGCGCCGTGCCCGCGCAGGTCCATGGATGCGACGCGGAAACCGGCCGCGACCAGCCCGGGCACGAGATGGCGGAAGGCGGCAGTGGTCTCGCCCATCCCGGGCACACAGAGGACCAGCGGCCCTCCGCCCTGGACCTCGGCGTGGATCGTTCCGGACTCACGTGGGATCTCGATGGCAGTCATGTTACGTAGTGTAACTGATCGTTACTGTTCACAACAGGGCGGACGCCCGGGCCTGCGGACGAGCAGCCCCTCTTGGTGAGGGAGCGGGGCGGTCAGGGCCGGGTGCGCCGACGGTCCTTCTTCGGATCGCGGCGGTGGACCCAGCGGGCCTCGTCGCCCTTGCCGGTCTCCGCCACCAGTGCCTCCCACACCGCATCCGGATCCCGGCCCGCGGCCAGGGCCTCGGAAGCCGTCGAGCCCAGGACGGGCAGGTAGAGGTCCACGACGAGCGAACGCCCCAGAGCCGGTCCGTAGACCGTCTCCAGGGCGTTCCAGAACTCGGAGAGCTTCACCGCCGCGTCAGCTGATCAGGGCGACGGGCATGAGGTCGTCCGGCACGGTGTCGGGCACGAAACCGCAGTCCGCACTGGACATGCGGTCCGAGACCTCGCGCAGCACGAACCACAGGGGGACACCGAGGGCATCGGCGATGGCCTGGAGCAGTTCGGAGGAGGCTTCCTTCTGGCCGCGTTCCACCTCGGACAGGTAGCCGAGGGAGACCTGGGCCTGGGAGGACACCTCCCGGAGCGTGCGTCCCTGGCTCTGCCGGAGTGAGCGCAGGACGTCTCCGATCTCCGTACGGAGGAGGGGCGGGGTCATCGTGGTCGCCATGGGCCGACTGTATCCCTTCACATTGGCGGCCCGCATCCGCAGATCATCCACCGAGTGGTTGGTCGCAGGCCGGGTCACCCGGGTCTGGGCCGTCCCGTCGGGGGCCCTGTGGGCATTCATCTGGGTCTTCATGTCCACTCCAACGCGAAGCACCCCGGGGCTATTCCACCGCGTCCCTGCGACGCCTGTGACTTGCGTCGCTCCGACTCAACCCTGTGGGCCCCCCACCGCCGGTGTGCCGTCGGCGCGGGTGGCGCGCATGAGGCGGGCCCCCTCCACGACGTAGACGCCACCGGACCACAGGGTCAGCGCCAGTGCCGCACCGCCCACCACCCAGGCCGCGATGCGGATGGCTCCGGCCGGTCCCTCCCCGAGGAAGGATCCCCAGGGCAGCAGCATGAGGAAGATGAAGAGCATCTGGAGGACGGTCTTGAGCTTGCCGCCACTGTTGGCCGCGACGACGATCCCCCGGCGCAGCAGGACTGCTCGCAGGGCGGTGATGCCGAGCTCACGCACGGCGACGAGCACCGTGAACCACCACGGCACCAGTCCGTCCACGCTCAGCATGACGAATGCGCCGAGTGTGAGGGCCTTGTCCGCGATCGGGTCGACGATGCGCCCGAAGTCAGTCACCAGGTTCCAGGAGCGGGCCAGGTGCCCGTCCAATTGGTCAGTGGCGGCGGCGACCACGAAGACCACCAGCGCCCACCACCGCGCGGCATCGCCGTCGAGGACCATCAGCCACACGAAGACCGGCACCATGACCAGGCGCAGCACCGTGAGGGCGTTGGGCAGGTTCACCAGGGGGACGGACGGTCCCTCGTCCAGCCGGTGGACATTGTCATCGTTCATCGAATCGTTCCTGTTCCGACTGCTCTCAGCGCCCGGTGAGCTGCCAGGCGTCCTCGTCCTGATCGGGTTCCTCGTCGACCCAGTCGACGCTACCCCCGAAATCGTGCCCGGCATAGTCGTCCACGGCACCACCGGACCCTTCGCCCGTCCGAGCACCCGACGTGTTCCCGGGGCCGACCGGTTCACCGGTGTGCGTGTGCGTCGCGGCAGTGGGACCGCCGGTGCGCGGCACCCCACCGGTCGCGCCGGTGCCACCGGCGTCGCCCTCGTGCCCGTGTGCGGTGCCGTCGGCGCCCGGGTGCGGTGTGCCCGCACTGCCGGGAACGGCCCCCTCCCCCGTCGACGGGGGTGCGGCCTCCGCGTCGAGGGAGTCGGTCTCCCCGCGCAGCATGGCCAGGACCTCGGGCAGGGCCTCGGGCTCGACGAGCACCTCGCGGGCCTTGGAACCCTCGGAGGGGCCGACGATCTCGCGGGACTCCAGGAGGTCCATGAGGCGGCCGGCGCGTGCGAAGCCGACCCGCAGCTTGCGCTGCAGCATCGATGTCGACCCCAGCTGCGTGGAGACCACGAGCTCGGCGGCCTGGAGCAGGTCGTCCAGGTCGTCACCGATGTCCTCCGCGACCTTGGCTGCCTTGGCGGGGGCGACCACGTCGGGCCGGTAGTGGGCCTGCATCTGGGACTTCACGTGGGAGACCACGGCGTGGATCTCCGACTCCGTCACCCACGCACCCTGGACACGCATGGGCTTGGCGGCACCCGCGGGGAGGTAGAGCGCGTCGCCCTGCCCGATGAGCTTCTCAGCCCCCGGCTGGTCGAGGATCACGCGTGAGTCCGCCAGGGAGGAGGTGGCGAAGGCCAGGCGCGAGGGCACATTGGCCTTGATGAGCCCGGTGACCACGTCCACGGACGGGCGCTGGGTGGCCAGGACCAGGTGGATGCCGGCCGCGCGTGCCAGCTGCGTGATGCGCTGGACGGAGGCCTCCACGTCGCGGGGTGCCACCATCATCATGTCGGCGAGCTCGTCCACGACGACCAGCAGGTAGGGGTAGGGATGCAGCGTGCGGTTCAGGCCCGGCAGGGCCTTCACCTGGCCCGAGGAGACCGCCTTGTTGAAGTCGTCGACATGCTTGAACCCGTAGGTGGCGAGGTCGTCGTAGCGGGCCTCCATCTCCTTGACCACCCATTCCAGCGCCTCCGCAGCCTTCTTGGGGTCGGTGATGATCGGGGAGATCAGGTGCGGGATGCCCTCGTAGACGGTGAGTTCCACGCGCTTGGGGTCCACGAGGATCATGCGTACCTGCTGGGGGGTGGCGCGCATCATGATCGAGGTGATCATGGAGTTGATGAAGCTGGACTTGCCCGATCCGGTCTGGCCGGCGACCAGGAGGTGGGGGGTCTTGGCGAGGTTGGTGACGACGTAACCACCCTCGACGTCCTTGCCGACACCGACGACCAGGGGGTGGTGGTTGCGCTTGGCGGCTCCCGAGCGCAGCACGTCCCCCAGGGCGACCGTCTCACGGTCGGAGTTGGGGATCTCGATGCCGATCGCCGACTTGCCGGGGATCGGCGAGAGGATGCGCACGTCGGCGCTGGCCACGGCGTAGGCGATGTTCTTCGACAGCGCCGTGATGCGCTCGACCTTGACGCCGGGTCCCAGGGTGACCTCGTAGCGGGTGACCGTGGGCCCGCGGGAGAACCCGGTGACATGGGCGTCGACGTTGAACTCGGAGAGGACCTGCTGGAGGGCCTCCACCACGTGGTCGTTGACCGCGGAGCGGGTCTTGTGGGGCGCACCGCGCACCAGCAGCGACTCCTCGGGCAGGGTGTAGGAGATGGCCTCGTCGAGCTCCGGCTGGAAGGTGTCCTCGGGCAGCTGCGACGTCGGGGGTGCGTCGAGGTGTGTACCGTCCGTGTCCGGGAGGGCCGCCAGGGTCTCGGTGGCGGCCTCCGGGTCAGCCTGGGCGGAGGCGCCGGTGCCGGGAGCGCCCGGTGCGTGGTCGTCGGGTGCGTGGGCCGCGCCCGTCAGGACCGTCGTCTCCTGCGCTGACGAGGGCGCCTCCTCCGTCGGATCCACGGAGGGAACCTGGTCGGGGTCCTCCCATTCCGCAGTCGTGTCATGGGCATGGCGGAATGCCTCGTCCGCGTCGTAGGAGTCCAGGAACGGGTCGTCACCTGCGGCGAGCTGGCGCCGGGCCTCCTCACGGGCCTCGCGGCGCGCGTCACGCGCGGAGTGCCCGGAACCGTCCTGGCCCGTGCCACCGCGCCCGGTCAGCGTGCGCCACAGGTCCGAGAGGCGACCGGGGACCTCGGCGATGCGGGTCCGGGTGGCGAGCAGGACGGAGTAGAGGAGCAGGAGCACCAGCAGCGCGCCAGCCCCCCACGGGGAGAGGAGGTTGGTCAGCGGGCGCGCGATGAACCATCCCGCCAGGCCTCCGGCAGTGAGCAGTGCCTCGAAGGGGTGCAGTGGAGGGTTCCCGGCGCTGACGTGCACCAGACCGGTCAGTGACAGGACGATGCCGATCCCGCCCGCGATGTGGTGGGGCAGGGCATGGGTGCCGGAGCGGGCGCGGATGAGCTCGACGGCCAGACCGACCAGCGCCAGGGGCACGACGACGGAGAAGATGCCGACCAGGCCGGCGGAGGCCATGTGGATGAACATCCCCGCCTGCCCCGAGATGCGGAACCACTCCCGCAACGCCACGACGACGGCCACCGCCAGGCACAGGAAGGCGAGGGCGTCGCGCTTGACCTGGGGATCCGTCTCCCGCCACTGCGTGGCCAGGGACCTGGCCCCACGGCCGATGGCCGCGAACATCCGGGCGAGGACGCCCGGGCGCGCGGGGGTCTCCGCAGGCGCGGGGCGGGAACGTCCGCTCGTCTGCGCCTGACGGGACTTCTTGGCAGGTGTCTTCTGGGCCATGGTGATCCGACGCTACCCGCGCATCCCCACCCGGGCGAAACGACCACGCCGCCCGTGGTGCGACTGTGGCCGTGCGCATGTGCTTCGCCGCGCCCAGCCGGTACGCCGAGTCGTCAGTACGAGTACACGACCCGGCCGACCTCGAGGACCCGCTGGATCTGCTCGGACGTGGGTACGGGCAGGGCGGACTCGTGCGAGATCGTCACGGCGGATGCCGCGTTCGCCCGACGGCAGGCCTCGACCAGGTCGAGGCCCTGGAGCATGGCCGCGCACATCGTGGCCACGTGGGTGTCACCCACTCCGGTGGTGTCGACCACCTCGGAGGTGAAGGCGGGGATCTGGACGCGGGGCTCCGACTGGGTCACCTGGACCTCGCAGCCCATGACACCCAGGCGACGCACCATCGCGGCCTCGGGGCGGAGCACGTCGCGGATGCCCGTGCCGTGACCGCCATCGGTCAGTGCCCTCCCGAGCAGTGCGGCCTCGCGTATGTTCATGGTGAGGACGTCGGCACGGCGCAGGAGGCTGCCCCAGGCCCACACCGGGACCTCGTTGACCGCGGGCGACACCGCCAGCACGAGCGTCACCGAGTCGGGCAGGTCCGCACCCCAGCTGGCCAGGACCTCCGCACCCACAGGGCTCGTCAGGTCCGCACCCGCGATGTGGATGACGTCCCCGGGGACCAGGGGAATGGCGTCCAGTGCCTGACGGGAGGGCTCCGACTCGACACCGGAGGTGACGATGGAGGTGGTCGACCCGTCCGCCTCGACCAGGAGCACCCCCACACCGATGTCCCCGACCAGTTCCTCGGTGAGGATCTCCACTCCCGCGTCCATGAGTTGCTGACGCACCGCGAAGGAGTTCGGACCCGTCCCCAGAGGGGAGGCCAGCGCCGCGTGCACCCCTTGCGCGGACGCCGCGGACAGTGTCGTGAACCCTCCACCGGGGGTGGAGGTCGCAGTGTCCGCGCGCACCGAGGCACCCCTCTCCGGGAGCCGGTCGATGTGCAGCGGCAGGGACAGGAGCACGGAGTGCGTCGAGACGAATCGGCCGGTCATGCCCTCACCGTACCCCCGGGTTCCGCGACAGAGGCCTCACGAACGGGAACGCGAGGACCTGGCGGATCGTGGAGCCGGTGAGCAGCATGACCATGCGGTCCATCCCGATGCCCAGCCCACCCGTGGGCGTCAGTCCCAGTTCGAGGTCGTCCAGGAAGGCAGTGTCGATGCTCATCGCCTCCGGGTCCCCGGCCGCGGCCGCCAGGGACTGCTCGGTGAAGCGCTGGCGCTGGTCGACGGGATCCGTGAGTTCCGTGTAGGCGGTCCCCAACTCGGTGCCGAAGGCCACCAGGTCCCACCGCTCCGCCAGTCGCGGGTCACGCCGGTGCGCCCTCGTCAACGGGGAGGAGGACTTCGGGAAGTCCGTGTAGAAGGTGGGGTGCACCGTGCGGGCCTCCACCAGGGCGTCGTAGAGGGCTCCGACGAGAGCGCCCTCGTCGGGAAGCGCGGGAGGCTGGACGTCGTGGGCGTGGCAGAGCTCCACGAGATCCGCGACCGGGGTGTCCGGGGTGACCGTGGCACCCACGGCATTCGAGACCGCCTCGTGCACCGCGACCACGGGCCACTCCCCCGACAGGTCCACGGCCGCCAGGTCCGTGCCGTCGAGCCGGGCGACCCCGGCCAGACCGTCCGTGCCCGGTGACCCGACCGGTCTCAGGCACACGCACGACCCGTTGACGGCACGCGCGGCGCGCTGGATGAGCTCCTGGGTGAGGAGGCGCATCGTCGTGTAGTCCCCGCCCGCCCGGTAGGCCTCCAGGGAGGTGAACTCCGGGTTGTGGGTGGAGTCGGCGCCCTCGTTGCGGAAGGAGCGGCCCATCTCGAAGATCGCGTCCATGCCTCCCACGGCGAGGCGCTTGAGGAAGAGCTCGGGTGCGATGCGCAGGAAGACGTCAGTGCCGTAGGCGTTGTAGTGCGTGAGGAAGGGCCGCGCGTTCGCCCCTCCCTTGACGGCGTGCAGCATGGGGGTCTCGACCTCGAGGAAGCCCTTCTCGGAGAGCACGGCCCGCACCTCCGCCAGGGCACGGGAGCGCATGCGCAGCAGGTCCAGGGAGGTGGGGTCCGTGAGGAACTGGACCACCCGTTGGCGGGTCCGGGTGCGGGCGTCGAGCACGGCACCGCGGGCCGGCAGGGGGCGCAACGACTTGGCGGCCATCACCCAGTCGCTCACCTCCACGGAGACCTCGCCCCTTGTGGTGCGCACGAGCTCGCCCTCCAGGGCCACGATGTCCCCGATGTCGGTCAGTCGCCACAGTTCGCGCTGGTGTGCGGGCAGGACGGAGGCGTCCAGGACTGCCTGGATCCTCCTCCCCCGCCGCTCGACGTCGACGAAGACCACGCCGCCGTGGTCGCGTTCGGCGCGGATGCGCCCCCCGGTGCGGACCCGGCGTCCCGAGCGCCCACCCGGGGCCAGGTCGGACCCGGCACCGACGAGGGCGGAGGGCTCCTCCCCCAGTCCGACACCGGGAGGCCAGGGCTCCATGCCGGCCTTCCTCAGGCGCTCCGCCTTGGAGCGGCGGACCCTCTCCTGCTCGGAGAGCTCGGGGGCCGGCGCCGCCTCCTCCACGGCGCGTTCCTCGAGGGCACGCACACGGGACAGGTGTTCGGGTGTGACCCTCCACCTCTGCGAGGTCCGGGCTCCCAGCTGGGGCAGGAAACCCTCCAGGACACCGGAGGCGACGATGACGGCCGTCGCCTCGGCGTAGCTGAGGAAGCAGAAGTAGCGCGGCACCCACTCCGGTTGGTAGCGCGCATTGGACTCGTAGAGGGAGTCGAGCTGCCAGAAGCGGGAGGCGACCAGCATGATGCGCCGCGTCAGGCGGTGCGTCCACGTGGCGTCCACCGCTGTGCCCTCGTCGAAGACGCGGCGGAACATCGCGAAGTTCAGTGAGATACGCTCCACCGAGGTCTCGCGCCCCTGCTCGATGAGGGCCACGACCATGGCCTCGACGATGCCGTTGACGGAGGTGGGGCTGCGGCGCATGAGGGTCAGCGACAGTCCCCTGCTCCCCCAGGGCACGAAGGTCAGCAGCGCCTGGACGGCGCCGTCCCCGCCCCGGGCGCTCACCACGGTGGTGCGCGCGTCGATGGGTTCGAGGATGCGTTCCAGGGACATCGAGAAGCCGCGCTCCTCACCGTGGCGGAAGGTCTCCGCCGCCCGGGCCAGCTCCACCCTCTCGCCCTCGTCGATGTCCCCCAACTGGCGGATGGAGATCTCCACGCCCTCGCGGCGGGCCCGGCGCACGGCCTGGGCGAGGGTCCTCATCTGGGGTGCGTTGAGGTCGAAGCGGTGGGTGTGGACGACGGCCTCGTCCCCCATGGACTTCACCGTGAAGCCCTGGTTGCGGAAGGCACGTGCCCCGGCCTCGGACACGGAGATGGCGGCGGGCACCCATCCGAAGCGGGCGCACTGCTCGCGCCAGCGCACGAGGGCGTCGTCCCAGGACTGCGGGTCCCCCAGGGGGTCGCCGCCGACGAGGGAGACCCCGGCCGCCACCCCGTAGGACACCGCGGCGCGGCGGTCGGTGGAGGCGATCTCGGAGCGGTCGTCGCGGGTCGCGAAGTAGCCGAGGGAGTCCTCGCCCCACCTGGCCAGCAGACCCCGCACGAAGAGGTCGTCCTCGGGGGTGCGCCCGGGCATGCGCTGTCCGCGCAGGAAGTAGAACAGGGCGAGCACCATCACGACGGCGGAGACCAGGGAGAGCAGCACGCCCAGCCCGCGCGGACCGTGCACGGTGACGGGATCCGTGAAGAAGGAGATCGGCAGCGTGCCGAAGAGCTTCGAGAGGAGCCACTGGAGGGCGTGGGTTTGGTGCCTCATCGACCCGATGCGGACCGCGAGGAGCCCGAGGACCAGGTTCAGACCCAGGCCGGTCACGAGGATGAGCAGGGCTCCCACCACCGAGCCCTTGACGGTGCGCGCCGCGAAGGCCGGGCGTGCCCACAGGAGGACAGGCACCGAGGCCAGCGCCACCGTGACGGAGACGCACGCGACCACCAGTGAGAGGGGGTCGTACCCCTCAGGTTCCACCAGGGTGGTGACCGAGGAGATCCCGCCCAGCAGCTGCAGCACCAGCACCGCCCACAGCGCGATGCGCTTGTGGCGCGAGGCGGCCACGGCCAGGATCACGAGGATCACGGCCTCCAGGACGCCCGGGCCGACGGGGACGTTGAAGGCGTCGAAGAGCTCGGTCACCGCCCGGACGGCCGGGTGGGAGTGGTGGTGCAGGACGAGGGCGACCAGGGACCACACCGCGCCCAGGACGGACACGTTCGTCACGACCGTGGGGACCCGCATCACCGTGGGGACGCCGGTCACCTCCGTGCTGCCGGAGGCCCGGCGGGGGTGCCGACCCGCCCGGGGTGTGGTGGTGGCCTCCCCCGTCACTGCTCGACGACCACCGGCACGATCATGGGACGGCGGCGCAGACGGCGGGCCACCCACCGGCCCAGGACACGACGCATGGCCTGCTGGAGGACGTGGGGATCGACCCGCCCGGGAGCAGCCGTGTCACGCAGGACCTTGTCGACCTCGGGGAGGATCTCGTCGAACACCCCGTCGTCCTCGGCCATGCCGATGGCGCGGATCGTGGGCTTGACCAGGACCGTGCCCGTGTCGTGCTCCACGACGGCGTAGACACTGATGAACCCCTCGGAGCCGAGGGTCCGGCGGGTCTCCAGCTCGTCCTCGGAGATCTCACCGATGGAGCGGCCGTCCACGTAGACGTACTCGCAGGGGACCGAACCGGCCACGCGGGCGAGTCCGTCCACCAGGTCGACGACCACTCCGTCCTCCGCCAGGACGACGTTGCGGGGATCGACGCCGGTCTTGACGGCGAGCTGGCCGTTGGCGACGAGGTGGCGCACCTCGCCGTGGATGGGCATGACATTGGCGGGCTGGACGATGTTGTAGCAGTAGATGAGCTCACCGGCCGAGGCGTGCCCGGAGACGTGGACCTTGGCGTTGCCGCGGTGGACGACGTGCGCTCCCAGACGGGTGAGGTCGTTGATGACGCGGTAGACGGAGTTCTCGTTGCCGGGGATCAGGGAGGAGGCGAAGACCACCGTGTCACCGGGGTCGATGGTGACGAAGCGGTGGGAGCCCGCTGCCATCCGGGAGAGAGCGGCCATGGGCTCACCCTGGGAACCGGTGGCCATGTAGACGCGCTTGTCCGGGGGGATGTCGCCGATCTTCGAGGTCTCGATGAGGACGCCCTCGGGGACGGTCAGGTAGCCGCGTTCCTCCGCGATGCGCATGTTGCGCTCCATGGAGCGCCCCACCAGCGCCACCCGACGCCCGTTGTGGGCGGCCGCGTTGACGACCTGCTGGACGCGGTGGACGTGGGAGGAGAAGGAGGCGACGATGATCTGCCCGGTGGCGTCGGCGAAGACGTGGTCCAGGACGGGACCGATCCCGCGCTCGGGGGCGATGAACCCGGGGACCTCGGCGTTGGTGGAGTCCACCATGAACAGGTCCACGCCCTCCTCGCCGAAACGGGCGAAGGACCGCAGGTCGGTGAGGCGGTGGTCCAGCGGGAGCTGGTCCATCTTGAAGTCGCCGGTGATGAGGACGTTGCCCGCGGAGGTCCGCACGAACACGGCGAGGGCGTCGGGGATGGAGTGCGTGACGGCCACGAACTCCAGGTCGAAGGGGGCCAGGGAGACACGCTCGTGCTCGGTGACCACGTGGAGTTCGGGGGTGGGGAGGCGGTGCTCACGGATCTTCGGCTCGACGAAGGCCAGGGTGAGCTCCGACCCGTAGATCGGGATGTCGTTGCGCAGCTTGAGCAGGTAGGGGACGGCACCGATGTGGTCCTCGTGGCCGTGGGTGAGCACCAGGCCCACCACGTCGTCCATCCGGTCCTCGATCCAGGAGAAGTCCGGGAGGATCAGGTCGACGCCGGGCTGGGTCTCCTCGGGGAAGAGGACACCACAGTCCACGATGAGCAGCTTGCCGTTGTGCTCGAGGACGTTCATGTTGCGGCCGACCTCCCCGAGGCCGCCGAGTGGGATGACGCGCAGTGCACCCTTGGCAAGGGGTGCAGGCTCTTTCAGGTTGTCGTATAGGGGCTTCATGGTCCCAGTGTGCCACGCAGGCACGCGCCCCCGGGTCCCACCGTGCCCGGTCCCACCCGATGTGACGGGCACATCGGGACCGTCGGGAACGTGTCAGAGGAGGTCGAGGTCCCCCATGGCTGCCTCCACGCGTGCGACCTCCGCCTCACTGGGCGGCACCAGCGGCAGACGCAGGGTCGGGCTGGGCAGCAGGCCCTGCAGGTGCAGTGCCCACTTCGCCATGACGGCCCCCTGCCCTCCACCCATGATCGCGTGGATCAGAGGGCGCAGGGAGTAGGAGAGTTCACGGGCCTCCCATACCTCGTCCGCGTCGAGCAGGTCGACCATGCGACGCAGGTACGGGGCCGCCACGTGGGCGACCACGGAGATGATCCCGGATGCGCCGCCCGTCAGCCACGCGAAGTTCAGCCCGTCGTCGCCGGAGTAGTACTCGAGGCCGGTGCGGTGCATGCGTTCCACACCCTGTTCGACCTTGCCGGTGGCGTCCTTGACGGCGAGGATGCGGGGGTGGGTGGAGAGTTCGTCGAGGGACTCGTCCCCGAAGGCGACACCTGTGCGTCCGGGGATGTCGTAGAGCATGACGGGCAGGTCCGTGCCCTCCACGATCGCGCGCACGTGGGCGCGCACCCCCGCCTGTGAGGGGCGGTTGTAGTAGGGGGAGACGACGAGCAGACCGTCGGCCCCGCAGGCCTGGGCGCTCTGGGCGATGCGCACGGCGTGTGCGGTGTCGTTGGAGCCGGCACCGCACAGGATGAAGGCGCGGTCCCCCACCGCCTCGACGACGGCACGGGTGAGGTCGTCCTTCTCGGGCTGGTGGGTGGTGGGCGACTCCCCGGTCGTGCCCGACAGGAGGATCGTGTCGCAGCCGTCACTGACGAGCTTGCGGGCGATGGCCTGTGCGGAGTCGAGGTCCAGGCTTCCGTCGGCGTTGAACGGGGTGACCAGTGCGGGGGCGAGCGACCCGAAGGTGCGCGGGGGGACGTGGCTCATGCCACTGAGCCTATGCGACGGGACGCGGTCGGCGGGGGCGCGTCCCGGGACGTGACCCGCCACGGTCGGGACCTGCCGATCGTGGCGGTGCCCCTGATCCGCATGGCGTGCGCGTCCGGGACGCAGGGTCCGGCACGCCCGTGCCGCCGTGCGGGGATCCGGTGCCCGCGGCCGACGGACCGGCACTGGTCAGGGGGTTCGGGAGACGGTCACCCTGCGCCGTCCTCAGGCCGGGATGAGGGCGAGGGCGAGATCCACGGATCACGGCGAGACCCACGATCGCGGTTGAGATACCGGGGTCTGGCCGTGGATCTCGGCATGAACCCGGTATCTCGGCACCGGCCCGGTATCTCGGCATGAACCCGGTACCTGAACATGAAGCCGGCATCTCGGAACCGGCCCGGTGCCTCACCAGATCCCCGCCGGACCTCAGCATCCGCCTCATCGGTCCCCATCCCCGCAGCAGGCGACGGCAGGCCCATCGGGACGTTCCCGGAGGTCCGGGGGGGGAAGGCGCGACTCGGGGTCCGGGCGAGGCGTGCCTCGGGGTCCGGGCGAGGCGTGCCTCGCGGTCCCGGGAGGCGTGGCTCGGGGTCACGAGTCCAGGCTGGACCACCACAGGTGTTCGACCACGTTCCCGACCCCGGTGGCCAGGGTGCGCCGGATGCCGGCCGGTGAGAACCCGGCGCTCTGGTAGAAGCGGACCCGCACGTCGTCCCCCGCCACGATCCAGACCCTGAGGGTCCGGGGGTGCGTGATGTCGACGATGGCTGCCAGCAGACGCGAGCCGTGACCGGAGCGCCGGAAGTCGCGGTCGACCTCCAGTGCCAGGATGTCCGTGCCCGCGGGCACCGGTTCCGGTCTGCCCGTCGTCGGGGGCAGGGGCTCCCCCGGCACGCAGGCCGCGAACCCGGCCACCCCGTGCCCGTGCAGGGCGACCAGGGTGTGGTGACCGGAGGGCTGGGGGCGGCCCAGGGTCTGGTGCCAGGTCGCCTCCACCTGCGCCTCGGGCACCTCGGGCACCGCAGGGGCGTTCCGGTCGGAGAGTCCGGCCGCCACGGCCTCGCGAATACCCGCCACCTGGATGCGGGCGATGGCCGCGGCATCCTCGACGAGGGCGGGACGCACGGACCTGTCCGGGGAGGCGGGCCGGGAGCGTGTCACGCCAGGCCCATCAGGACGTCGAGCCCGACCGTGAGGCCGGGGCGCTCCGACACGTGCCGGATGCCGAAGAGGACGCCGGGCATGAAGGAGATCCGGTCGAAGGAGTCAGTGCGCAGGACCAGTTGTTCACCGGGGTTCCCGAGCAGCACCTCCTGGTGGGCGGTGAGTCCACGGAGACGGACGGCGTGGACGTGCACGCCCTCCACCTCCGCGCCACGTGCGCCCAACGGGTCGGTCGTGGTGGCATCGGGCATGGGGGCGCAGTCCTGGGCGTTGCGCGCCGCAGCGATCCCCCTCGCTGTGGCCAGGGCCGTGCCCGAGGGGGCGTCGACCTTGTCGGGGTGGTGCAGCTCGATGACCTCCGCACTCTCGAAGTAGGGGGCGGCGAGTGCTGCGAAACGCATGACGAGCACCGCTGACACGGCGAAGTTCGGGGCCACGAGCACATGGGCTCCCACGGCCTCGGCCTGCTCCCGCACCCGAGCGAGGGACTCCTCCATCCACCCGGTCGTCCCCACGACCACGTCCACGCCGGCCTCCAGGCAGGCGTGGACATTGGCCTCGGTCACGGAGGGAGCGGTGAAGTCCACGGCCACATCGGCTCCCGCCAGGGTGTCGCGTGTGATCGCGTCACCGTCGTCGATCCGGGCGACGACCTCCAGGTCGTCGGCGGCCTCGACCGCTTCCACCACCGTGGAGCCCATCCGTCCTGCTGCACCGATCACTGCCACACGAATCATGTCGTCCGTTCTCCTCGTTGCGTCCTCGTCAGTCCTCTGGCCGTTCGGTGTCCCGTCCCACGTGGGTCTCCGGTTCCCGCTTCGCCCTCGTCAGTCCCGGGCCCGCCCTCGTCACCGCACGTCACCCCGCCCACCGCGCGCCGTCCACGTCCGGCTGCCCGTCCTCAGGAGGGCAGCACGACTGCCCGCCTGCGCGGGGCGGATGCCAGGTCCGCGGCCAGTGAGCGCACGTCCTCGCGTGTCACCGCCTCGATGCGGGCCAGCGCTGCGGCGACGGTCAGGTAGCGGCCCTGCACCTCGGAGCGGCCCAGGCGCGTCATGCGCGACCAGTTGTCCTCCAGGCCCAGGGCCAGCCCGCCGCGGACCTGTCCGCGGACACGCTCGAGCTCCTCCTCGGTGGGTCCGTCGGCGGCCACCTCCTCCAGTTGGGCGAGCATGAGCGCCTCCACCTCGCCCACGCGCGAGGGTGAGGTTCCGGCGTACATGCCGAAGGCACCGGCATCGGCGTAGGGGGCGTCGAAGGCATAGGTCGAGTAGGCCAGGCCACGCTTCTCGCGCACCTCCTGGAAGAGGCGCGAGGACATCGACCCGCCGAGCAGGCTGAGCAGCACCGACATCACGGGGCGCCGGGGGTCGCCCGCCCGCATCGAGGAGCAGCCCACGATCACGTGGGCCTGCTCGACGTCACGGTGGCGCACGACCTCGCCCTCGCCGCGCTCGGTCCAGCCGGACTCGGCGCGTCGCGCGCGAGGGCCGAGCGGGGAGGCGGCTCCGTCGCTCCCCCACCCTGCCCGCTCCAGCGACTCCTGGACGACCTCCAGGAGGTGGTCGTGGTCGACGCTGCCCGCAGCCGCCACGACGAGGGTGTCGGGGCCGTAGCTGTGGCGGTAGTGGTCCCACACCGCGTCACGCCCCACGGCGCGGATGGCGGCGGCCGTGCCGCCGACGGGGCGACCCAGGGGCGTGTCACCGTGGACGGCCAGCTGGAAGGCGTCGTGGACGACCTCGGTGGGGCTGTCCTCGGCCATGGCGAGTTCGTCGAGGATGACGCCGCGCTCCAGGTCGAAGTCGGCCGTGTCGAGCCGCGAGGAGGTGACCATGTCCGCGAGCACGTCGACGGCCATGTCGAGGTCCTGGTCGAGCACGCGCGCCCAGTACTCCGTGGACTCCTTGCCGGTCTCCGCGTTGGACTCCCCACCCACCGCGTCGAAGGCGACGGCGATGTCCAGGGAGCTGCGGCGGCGTGTGCCCTTGAAGAGCAGGTGCTCCAGGAAGTGGGTCGACCCGGCGTGCTCGGGCGTCTCGTCACGGGAGCCGACGGGGACCCACAGGCTGACGCCCACCGAACGCGTGGCCGGGACCTGCTGGGTGAGGACGCGGACCCCCTGGGGCAGCGTGGTGCGACGCACGCAGGTCTCGCCGTCCTCGAAGGACATCGACGAGGACGGGTCCCCGGCCGGGACCACGGGGAGCTCGATGGGAGCGGGGAGCGTCGGAGCGGTCGGCGAAGGGGTATCAGCTGAGGGGGCGTGGAAGGTGCTGACCTGCCGGGCATCCGACGGATCGGAGGGGATGCGGGGGGTGGTGCTCACGCCTTGGGCTCCCGGGAGGTCGTGCGGTCCGTGGCGGTGCCGTGGATGGAGGGGTCGGGTGCGGGCGTGCCCGTGGAGGTGGTGCGTCCCGAGGGGAGCGCGGCATCCGTGGGGCCCGTCGTGGACGGCACGCCGGAGGGGCGGGCGGTGACGGGGGTCGCGCTCCCCTCCACCTGGGAGGAGGGGGTGGCCGGGGTCGAGGACTTCGGGGCCGGGGTCTCGGTCCGGGGCCGTTCCGGTGCAGTCGTGGGCCGGGCCTGTGCGGGTGCCTCGTCGGACGGTCCGGGGATCCCGCCGGTGAGGGCGATGACGAGGGCGATCACGAAGGCGAAGGCCATGATCCCGAAGAACCAGGACATCCACGAGAATCCGACCTCGACCCCCTGTCGGTCGGCGGGCACCGAGGCGACCGCGGCCACGACACTGCCCGCGACGGCGGCGCCCGTGGTCCAGGTGTAGAAGCGGCGCGGAGAGGTCTTGCTGAGGGCGCGCGCGAGCCCGAGGAGAGCGGCGAGCAGGAGGGCCGGGCAGGCGATGACGACCACGGTCCCCACGGTCATCGGGGCGATCCTGCCCGACGCGGCCTCGGGGACACCACCGGTGTTCGCGAGGATCAGCCAGGCCAACGCAGCCATGACGAAGAGTGCGAGGAAGAGGATGGAATCCGTGAAGCGGCGCATGACCGAACCTCCGAGTCGGGGATGCCCCGAGTCTACTGGCCCGCGCACGCAACAGCCGCAGGGGCAACCCGTCGCCCCGTGGGCGGGGCCGGGCGACATGCGCTCATGGCCACGTGCGATGACCTCAGCGGCTCGTCGGCAGGAAGAGGGGCAGAGCGTGTGCCGAACAGGGCGGCTCATGCGCGGCCCGGTAAGCGGACCTCGTGAGGCTGGGTGAGCGGACCTCGTGCTGCCAACAGAGCGGACTTCGAGGCCTGAACAGAGCGGACCTCGGGCCCTGAACAGAGCGGACTTCGAGCTCAGAACAGAGCGGACCTCGGCGTGGTCAGGGGTCAGGGGTCAGGGGTCAGGGGTCAGGGGGTGGCGGTGGGGGCGGGGGTGAGGGAGCCGTCGTGGAGGTCCATGGACAGTTGCCAGGAGTGCGGTTCGCACTGCGGGCCGTTCGGCTCCGCCAGCACGGCCTCACCCACGCCGGGCAGCACCCGGACGTCCCCGTCCCGGTCGGTGAGGCGCACCTCGACGTCCGAGGCCTCGGGACGCCCGGTGGTGGCCACGAACAGATTCCCGGCAACGCCGGCGTCCGAACCGTTGTCCTCCGCCTCCAGGCTGGACTCGGACGTCCCACCATCGGTGCGGACACTGAGGACGACCCTGCTCACTCCGGTGTCCTCGTCCTCGACACCGAGGAAGACGCCCTGCTCGGCACCGATCTCGGTGCAGGCGAGCGCATCCCCCGACGCGGGTCCCGTGTCCCGGTCCCGGACCGTGAGGGCCACTCCGTAGATGAGGGCGCCGAGGAGCATGAGCACGAGGAGGACACCGACGGTCCTGCGGATGTACCTCCATCGAATCCTCATTCGTCGCCTCCTCGGATCGGGGAACCCGTGCGTGGGTCCCGCACGGTGGTCAACCATTGTCCTCCGACTGGGGGCAGACCGCTCCCCGGGGACGACGGAGGGGCNGAGGACTTCGGGGCCGGGGTCTCGGTCCGGGGCCGTTCCGGTGCAGTCGTGGGCCGGGCCTGTGCGGGTGCCTCGTCGGACGGTCCGGGGATCCCGCCGGTGAGGGCGATGACGAGGGCGATCACGAAGGCGAAGGCCATGATCCCGAAGAACCAGGACATCCACGAGAATCCGACCTCGACCCCCTGTCGGTCGGCGGGCACCGAGGCGACCGCGGCCACGACACTGCCCGCGACGGCGGCGCCCGTGGTCCAGGTGTAGAAGCGGCGCGGAGAGGTCTTGCTGAGGGCGCGCGCGAGCCCGAGGAGAGCGGCGAGCAGGAGGGCCGGGCAGGCGATGACGACCACGGTCCCCACGGTCATCGGGGCGATCCTGCCCGACGCGGCCTCGGGGACACCACCGGTGTTCGCGAGGATCAGCCAGGCCAACGCAGCCATGACGAAGAGTGCGAGGAAGAGGATGGAATCCGTGAAGCGGCGCATGACCGAACCTCCGAGTCGGGGATGCCCCGAGTCTACTGGCCCGCGCACGCAACAGCCGCAGGGGCAACCCGTCGCCCCGTGGGCGGGGCCGGGCGACATGCGCTCATGGCCACGTGCGATGACCTCAGCGGCTCGTCGGCAGGAAGAGGGGCAGAGCGTGTGCCGAACAGGGCGGCTCATGCGCGGCCCGGTAAGCGGACCTCGTGAGGCTGGGTGAGCGGACCTCGTGCTGCCAACAGAGCGGACTTCGAGGCCTGAACAGAGCGGACCTCGGGCCCTGAACAGAGCGGACTTCGAGCTCAGAACAGAGCGGACCTCGGCGTGGTCAGGGGTCAGGGGTCAGGGGTCAGGGGTCAGGGGGTGGCGGTGGGGGCGGGGGTGAGGGAGCCGTCGTGGAGGTCCATGGACAGTTGCCAGGAGTGCGGTTCGCACTGCGGGCCGTTCGGCTCCGCCAGCACGGCCTCACCCACGCCGGGCAGCACCCGGACGTCCCCGTCCCGGTCGGTGAGGCGCACCTCGACGTCCGAGGCCTCGGGACGCCCGGTGGTGGCCACGAACAGATTCCCGGCAACGCCGGCGTCCGAACCGTTGTCCTCCGCCTCCAGGCTGGACTCGGACGTCCCACCATCGGTGCGGACACTGAGGACGACCCTGCTCACTCCGGTGTCCTCGTCCTCGACACCGAGGAAGACGCCCTGCTCGGCACCGATCTCGGTGCAGGCGAGCGCATCCCCCGACGCGGGTCCCGTGTCCCGGTCCCGGACCGTGAGGGCCACTCCGTAGATGAGGGCGCCGAGGAGCATGAGCACGAGGAGGACACCGACGGTCCTGCGGATGTACCTCCATCGAATCCTCATTCGTCGCCTCCTCGGATCGGGGAACCCGTGCGTGGGTCCCGCACGGTGGTCAACCATTGTCCTCCGACTGGGGGCAGACCGCTCCCCGGGGACGACGGAGGGGCGGTTCCGCCGCAGCACGTGCGACGGAACCGCCCCTCATCCGGACCGGATCGGAACCGGTGTCACTCCACGCGGTCACCCACGTGGTCAGTCCACGGTGTCACTCCTCGGAGGAGCTCCCACCGTTGTCCTCCTCGCGGCGACGACGCGACCGGGTGCGCGGGCGACGCTCGCGACGCTCCCCGTGCTCGGGACGCTCGCGGTGCTCGTGCTCCACGGCGGACTCGGGCTCGCGGGAGCCGTGGTCCTCGGACTCGCCGTCGACCACGGCGTGCAGGGAGAGCTTGCCGCGGTCGCCGATCTCGGCGATCTCGACCTCGACCTGCTGGCTGACCTGGAGGACGTCCTCCACGGAGTCGATGCGCTTGCCGCCCACCAGGCGACGCACCTGCGAGATGTGCAGCAGGCCGTCCGTGCCGGGCGTCAGCGAGACGAACGCGCCGAAGGAGGTCGTCTTGACGACGGTCCCCACGAAGCGCTCCCCGACCTCGGGCATCTGCGGGTTGGCGATCTGGTTGACCATCGCGCGGGCGGCCTCGGCGGCCGTCCCGTCGGCAGCACCGATGTAGACGGTGCCGTCGTCCTCGATGGTCAGGTTCGCGCCCGTGTCCTCCTGGATCTGGTTGATCATCTTGCCCTTCGGGCCGATGACCTCACCGATCTTGTCCACGGGGACCTGGACGGTGATGATGCGGGGCGCGTAGGGCGACATCTCGTCGGGCCCGTCGATGGCCTCGTTGATGAGCTCCAGGATCGCCAGACGCGCATCGCGAGCCTGGGCCAGTGCGGCGCGCAGCACCTGGGAGTCGATGCCCGTCAGCTTCGTGTCGAGCTGGAGGGCCGTGATGAAGTCCTTCGTGCCGGCGACCTTGAAGTCCATGTCGCCGAAGCCGTCCTCGGCGCCCAGGATGTCGGTGAGGGTGACCGAGCGGTCCTCCCCGTCGACCTTGCCGGTCATGAGGCCCATGGCGATGCCGGCCACGGGGGCGCGCAGCGGCACGCCCGCCTGCAGCAGGGACAGCGTCGAGGCGCAGACCGAACCCATGGAGGTCGAACCGTTGGAGCCGAGGGCCTCGGAGACCTGACGGATCGCGTAGGGGAAGTCCTCACGCGTCGGCAGGACGGGCTTGAGGGCCCGCTCGGCGAGGTCGCCGTGGCCGATCTCGCGACGCTTGGGAGCGCCCACGCGGCCGGTCTCGCCGGTCGAGAAGGGCGGGAAGTTGTACTGGTGCATGTAGCGCTTGGCCGTGATCGGGCTCAGGTTGTCCAGCTGCTGCTCCATGCGCAGCATCGCCAGGGTGGTGACACCCAGGATCTGGGTCTCGCCGCGCTGGAACAGGGCGGAGCCGTGGACGCGGGGCAGGACCTCGACCTCGGCGGACAGGGAGCGGATCTGGCGCGGGGTGCGCCCGTCCATGCGGATGCCCTCGCGCAGCGTGCGCTGGCGGATGGTCTCCTTCTCGACGGAGCGGAAGGCGGCCTTGAGCTCCTTCTCCTGGTCCGGGTGGGACTCGGCGAGGGCTTCCAGCATCTCGCCGCGGACCGCGTCGACGGCGTGGTCGCGGGCGAGCTTGCCCTCGGTGAGCAGCGCGTCGGCGAGCTTCGTGCCCACCCAGGACTCCACCGCGGCGTACTGCTCGTCGGAGTAGTCGAGGAAGACGGGGAAGTCCGCGGTCTCCTTGGAGGCCTTCTCGGCGACCTTGATCTGGGCCTCGCACAGGGCGCGGATGAAGGGCTTGGCGGCCTCGAGGCCGTCGGCCACGACATCCTCGGTCGGGGCGATGCCACCGGCCTGGATGAGCTCCCACTCGTTCTCGCCGCCACCGGCCTCGACCATCATGATGGCGACGTCCTCGGAGCCGTCCTCCAGGGTGACGATGCGCCCGGCGACGACGATGTTGAAGACGGAGCGCTGCATCTCGGACCAGCGCGGGAACGCGACCCACTGGCCGTCGATGAGCGCCAGGCGGGTGCCGCCGATGGGGCCGGTGAAGGGCAGGCCGGCGATCTGGGTGGACATCGAGGCCGCGTTGATGGCCAGGACGTCGTAGGCGTCGTCGGGGTTGATGGCCAGGACGGTCTCGACGACCTGGACCTCGTTGCGCAGGCCCTTGACGAAGCCGGGGCGCAGCGGGCGGTCGATGAGGCGGCAGGCCAGGATGGCCTCCGTGCCGGCGCGACCCTCGCGGCGGAAGAAGGATCCGGGGATGCGACCGGCGGCGTAGGCGCGCTCCTCGACATCGACGGTGAGGGGGAAGAAGTCGAACTGGTCCTTGGGGTGCTTGCCCACCGTGGTGGCGGACAGGACGACGGTCTCGTCGTCGAGGTAGGCGACGGCCGAGCCGGCGGCCTGCTGGGCCAGCCGTCCGGTCTCGAAGCGGATCGTGCGCGTGCCGAAGCGACCATTGTCGATGGTCGCCTCCGCGGCGATGATGTCAGGGCCTTCCATCATGAGGCGTGGTTCTCCTTGTGTCTCAGTGGATGCGCGCCCCGCGTCGGCTCTCGATCGAAGCCCACGGCATTCCGGCCACCAGGGGTGGGAGTCCGTGAGCCAATGTCGAAAACCGCCAGCGGGCGTCACGCGGGTTTTCTCGGAGTGCCCGGACGAGGGCGACGTGCCCGGCCCGGACGCAGTGAACCGGCCCGGGTCCATGGGGGAACCGGGCCGGTGTGGGTCAGCGGCGCAGGCCGAGACGCTCGATGAGCGAGCGGTAACGCTCGATGTCGATGTCAGCCAGGTAGCCGAGGAGGCGCTTGCGGCGCCCGACCAGCAGCAGCAGGCCACGACGTGAGTGGTGGTCGTGCTGGTGGGTCTTGAAGTGCTCGGTGAGGTCCTTGATGCGCTGCGTCAGCAGTGCGATCTGCACCTCGGGGGAGCCGGTGTCGCCCTCGTGGGTGGCGTACTCGGCGATGATCTGGTCCTTGACGTCCTTGGTCAGCGGCACCTGAACTCCTTGGAATCTCGTTGCGCGGAGCACCGGGTCTGTCCCCGGGCATGACGTTCCACGGCCGATCGAACGGCGATGACAGGCTAACACGGGGGACACCCGTGGCCCCGCTCCCCCGGCCCACCACGGGCCCGCGCCCGGGTGAGATCGAGCACGCTCCTGCGCCGGTACCGGGACGGCCGGCTCCCGTCAGCGGGAGTTCCGGGTCCCACGACCGGACGTGCCGGCGCCCGTCCGCGGACGTGCAGGCTCCCTCCACCTGACGTGCCAACCTCCGTCAGCGGACGTGCCGGCTCCTGTCACTGGGCGTGGACCGAGTCCGGGTCGACGCGACCCGACACCGCCACCCCGAGCACGGCCGCCGTCCGCCGCAGGTCGTCGTCCATCTGGTCGGTCAGCTGGTCGACGGAGTCGAAGGTCAGCATGGGGCGGATGCGCGCCACGAAGGTGATCGCGATGCGCTCCCCGTACAGGTCCAGGTCCGAGCGGCCCAGCACGTGGGCCTCCACCGTGCGGCGGGTGCCCTCGAACTGGGGGTTGGTGCCCACCGAGATGGCGGCGGGAAGGAACTCCCCCGCCGTCGTCCCCGGTACCTGGCGCACCAGCCATCCGGCGTAGACGCCGTCGCCGGGGACGACGCCCTCGATGTCACCACCGAGGTTCGCCGTGGGGAAGCCGAGTGCCCGCCCACGTTTGAAGCCGTGTTCCACGGTGCCGCGGATGCGGTGGAGGTGTCCCAGGACGCGCGCGGCGCCCGCGACGTCCCCCGCCGCCAACAGCTCACGGACCCAGGAGGAGGACCAACGCCTGCCCGAGGGGTCCTCGATGTCGGTCACGACGATGACCTCGAACCCGTGGCGACGCCCCAGTTGGCGCAACGTGTCCACGGTGCCCGCATTGCGACGCCCGAAGCGGAAGTCCTCCCCGACCACCACCTCGACCACTCCCAGTCGTTCGACCAGGAACTGCACGACGAAGTCCTCGGGGTCGAGTGAGTACACGGAGGAGTCGTAGTGGACGACCAGGGTGGCGTCCAGACCCGTGGCCGCCATCGCGTCCAGGCGGTCGCGCAGGGGGCTGATGAGCTGCAGGCCGACCTCGGGGCGGTGGACCTGGACGGGGTGCGGGTCGAAGGTGCAGGCCACCGCGTCGACGCCGACACGTCGGGCGCGCTCCACACAGGTGGAGATCACCTTCTTGTGCCCCTGGTGCATCCCGTCGAAGTTGCCGATGGTCACCACCGAACGCTCGTCGCCGGGCACCTGGTCCAGGCTCGTCCACACCTTCACGCGTACTCCTCCGTCCTGCACCCCTCGGGTGCCGGTCCTCCTGCCCCGTCAGAACACCAGGACAGTGCGGACCCGTCCGTCCTCGATGCGGGCCAGTCCCAGCACCGTCACCCCGTCCGGGGCCAGCACCGCCAGGGGGTCCTCCCCCGCCGCGGCATGCAGCTCCTCCAGTGCCGGACCCGTGCGTCGCGGCGCCTGGCCGTGGGCGAAGCGCGCGGCCTCGTCCTCGTCGATCGGGAGGTCGGGGAACATGGCGCGCGCGGCCACCCCGAGGTCGATGACGGGCAGTGCAGCGCCGCCCTCGACGCGGGTGGTGAGCTCGGGGAGCGTCTCGGCGTCGGAGAGGGTGAAGGACCCGACCTCGGTGCGTCGCAGCCGCGTGAGGTGGCCCCCGACCCCCAGGGCCGCCCCGATGTCGCGGGCCAGCGCCCGCACGTAGGTGCCCGAGGAGCACTCGACGCGGATGTCGACGTCGGTGACGCGCAGGGGCCGGCCCTCGCAGCCGATGAGCTCCTCACGCGGGACCCCGACCACGTCGAGGCGCCCGATGTGCACGGCGCGGGCGGGGATGTCGACGTCGACGCCCTCCCGGGCCAGCGCGTAGGCACGACGCCCGTCGATCTTGATCGCGGAGACGGAGGAGGGCACCTGCTCGATGTCCCCGCGCAGGGGTGCCATCACCTGCTCCAAGCGGTCGTCGTCGAGGTCGGCGCACCCGGGGTCGTCGACGACCTCCCCTTCGGCGTCGTCGGTGTTCGTGGAGACGCCCAGGCGCATGGTGGCCTCGTAGGCCTTGGAGTGGCCCGTCACCCAGGTCAGCAGGCGCGTGGCGCGGTTGATGCCGAGCACGAGCACCCCGGTCGCCATGGGGTCCAGGGTGCCGGCGTGCCCGACCTTGCGGGTGTGGGCGAGCCTGCGGACCCGGGCGACCACGTCGTGGCTGGTCATGCCCTGGTCCTTGTCGACGACCAGCAGCCCCGAGGGCGACGCCCCTGCGTCGGTGGCCATGGTCAGTGGGCGTCCCCGCCACCGGGGGCAGAGGGTGTGGTCGGCGTGTCCTGCCCACCGGCAGGGCCGTCGGCTGCGCCATCCGTGCGGTCCTCGGTCCCGCCCTCGTCCCCGTCCTCGTCCTCGGGGCGGCGGTAGGGATCGGCGTCCCCGGCGTAGGTGGCGCCCCGGGAGGCTGCGGCGAGCTCCGCGTCACGGGCGCGGGCGGCGGCGAGCGCCCCCTCCAGTGAGGCGGCGGTCTCGGGGAGTGCATCGGGGATGAACTCCAGCGACGGGGTGAGCCGGATGCCGAGCGCCTTGCCGACCTCGGAGCGGATGAGACCCTTGGCGGACTCCAGGGCGCGGGCCGTGGCCCTGCGGTCGTCCTCGTCGCCGAGCACCGTGTAGAAGATGGAGGCGTGCTGGAGGTCACCGGTGACGCGCACGTCCGTGATGGTGACGAACCCCAGACGGGGGTCCTTGATCCTGCGCCCGACCAGGCGCGCCACCGTCTCCTGGATCCGGTCCTGCACCTTGCGCACCCGTGCCTCGTCAGCCATCGGGCCACCCCTCTCGTTCAGTCGTGCGGCGCGCACTGCGCGCCGTCCCGTTCCGGCCCCCATGGTACGTGCGGGAACGGGGAGGCCACACACGCAGGCGCGTGGCAGCCTGGCGGGAGGGGCGTCCCGGGGGCGGCCCCGGGAACGGATGTCCCCCGCGACGCGGCCGTGAGGGGCGCGCTCCGCACCGTCCCACTCCGCTGCCCGTCGGTGGCTCCCCCGGACACGGGTGCGCCCCGTGGGCCCGGTCCCCCGGCCCCACGGGGCGCATCGATCACTGTGGGATCACTCGCGAGGCTTCTCGCGCATCTCCCAGGTCTCGATGACATCGCCCTCGGCGATGTCCCTGTACCCGAGCGTGATGCCGCACTCGTAGCCCTCGCGGACCTCGGTGACGTCGTCCTTCTCGCGGCGCAGGGACAGGATCTCCAGGTTGTCCGCCACCACGACGCCGTCGCGCACCAGGCGGGCCTTCGACCCGCGCCGGATGGTGCCGGAACGGATGATGGACCCGGCGATGTTGCCGAACTTGCCGGAGTGGAAGACCTGGCGGATCTCCGCCGAGCCCAGTGCGATCTCCTCGTAGATGGGCTTGAGCATGCCCTTGAGGGAGGCCTCGACATCGTCGATGGCCGAGTAGATCACGTTGTAGTACTTGATCTCGACGCCCTCGGCCTCCGCCATCTCGGAGACGCGCTCCGCGGGACGGACGTTGAACGCGATGATGACCGCGTTGTCGACCGTGGCCAGGTTGACGTCGTTCTGGGTGATGGCGCCGACACCGCGGTGGATGATCCGCAGTGCGACCTCGTCGCCCACGTCGATGCGCAGCAGCGAGTCCTCCAGGGCCTCGACGGCACCGGACACGTCGCCCTTGATGATGAGGTTGAGGGTGTCGACCTCGCCCTCCTTGAGGACCTTGTCGAAGTCCTCCAGGGTGACGCGCTTGCGGCGCTTGGCCAGCAGTGCCTGACGCTCGACCGCCTCACGCTTGTCGGCGATCTGACGGGCCGTGCGGTCGTCGGAGGCCACCAGGAAGGTGTCGCCGGCGCGGGGCACGGAGGTCAGGCCGATGACCTGGACGGGGCGCGAGGGCAGCGCGGCGGGCACGGTGTTGCCGTACTCGTCGAACATGGCACGCACGCGGCCGTGTGCGGCACCCACGACGATGGCGTCGCCGATGTGGAGCGTGCCGCGCTGGACGAGCATGGTCGCCACCGCACCGCGTCCCTTGTCCAGGTTCGCCTCGATGGCGATGCCCCGGGCATCGGTGTCGGGGTTCGCGCGCAGGTCCAGGGAGGCGTCGGCCGTGAGGACCACGGCCTCCAGCAGGTCCTGGATACCGGTGCGCTGCTTGGCGGAGACGTCCACGAACATGACGTCGCCGCCGTACTCCTCGGCCACCAGACCGTACTCGGTGAGCTGGGAGCGGATCTTCTGCGGATTCGCCCCCTCCTTGTCGATCTTGTTGACGGCGACCACGATCGGCACACCCGCGGCCTGGGCGTGGTTGATCGCCTCGACCGTCTGGGGCATGACACCGTCATCGGCTGCGACCACGAGGATCGCGATGTCGGTGACCTGGGCACCACGGGCACGCATGGCGGTGAACGCCTCGTGACCGGGGGTGTCGATGAAGGTGACGCGACGCTCGCTGTCCTCCAGCTCCACCTTCACCTGGTAGGCGCCGATGTGCTGGGTGATGCCACCGTGCTCGGTGTCGACGACGTCGGTGTGACGGATCGCGTCCAGCAGCTTCGTCTTGCCGTGGTCGACGTGGCCCATGACCGTGACGACCGGGGGACGGGGCTTGAGGTGCTCCTCGTCGTCCAGCTCCTCGGCCTCCAGGTCGATGTCGAAGGACTCCAGGAGCTCACGGTCCTCGTCCTCGGGGGAGACGATCTTGACGTCGTAGCCGAGCTCGGCGCCCAGGGCCTCGAAGGTGTCCTGGTCGAGTGACTGGGTGGCGGTCGCCATCTCACCGAGGTGGAAGAGGACCGTGACCAGTGCTGCGGGGTTGACGTTGATCTTGTCCGCGAGGTCCGCCAGGGACGCGCCCTGGCGGATGCGGACCTCCTGGCCGTTGCCACGGGGGATCGACACACCGCCGATGGCCGGGGCGCTCTGCTGCTCGAACTCCTGACGCTTGGCCCGCTTGGACTTGCGTCCACGCTGGTTGCGCCCACCGCCGCGCCCGAAGGCGCCGGGTGTGGAGCCGCGACCACCGCGACCACCGCGGGGGCCGCCGAAGCCGCCGTGGGGTGCGCCGGTACCGGCACCGGGAGCACCGCCGGGGCCACCGCCACCGGGACGTGAGCCGACGCCGCGACCGCGGCCTCCGCCCTGACCGGGGCGCTGGGGACGTTCGTTCTGGCGCGCGAAGTTCGCGTGCCCGGGCATCATGCCGGGGTTGGGACGGGGTCCCCCACCCTGACCGGGACGCGGCGGACGCTGGCCACCGGAAGCTCCCGGACGGTCCCCACCCTGCGCGGCGCCGGGGCGCCCACCGGGACGGGGTCCGGGACGCGGACCGCCGGAACCACCGGGCCGGGGCATGCCCTGGCTGGCGGCATAGGGGTTGTTGCCCGGACGCGGACCGGAGGGCCGGGGCGCGTGGCGCTGTGAGCGGTGGTCGCCGCCGTGGTCGCGCCCTGCTGCCGGACGCGCGGGACGCGGACCGGGGTGGGGAGCCTCACCGTGGTGCTGCTCGCGGGGGGTGTGCTGCTCCTTGGGGGCATGGGGCGCCTGGGGCGTGTGGTGCTCCTGGGGGGCATGCGGGGTCGGGCCCTGGTAG
>NZ_LT700212.1:1376163-1379660 GCF_900155435.1 Actinomyces provencensis
CGGTGACCTCGCCCTCGAGCAGGGCCCGCAGTGGTGCGGATTCACGGGGGGCGGCCACAATGGCTCCTTCATCTGGACGACACGGCAGTGGGAACCATCGTAGCCGCAGCCCCGTGGGATGATTCGGTGGTGATCCCGCAGTCCTCCCCCCACCCCGACCGCCGCGTGTCCCCGCGTCCCCTCCCCTCCGCAGGGGCGTCCCGACGTACGAGGGCGGCCCTTGCCGGCCTGGTCGCGGTGTGCACGGCCGTGTCCCTGTCCGGGTGCGGCCTCCGCTTCGAGGCCTCCCCCGGTGCGCTGCCCGAACTCACGGGTGTGGCCGCACTGCGTGACATGGCCGCCCGCTCGGAGTCGGCGGCCCGGGCCCGGGCGACGTCCCTGTCGGCCAAGGCCACCACGTGTGAGCCCTGTCAGAAGGTGCTGGACGGGATCGCCTCGGACTCCTCGGCACGCCTGGAGGCGCTGGGAGGTGTGTGGGACCCCTGGAACGGGACGGTCCCCGAGGGCGCACAGGCACCGGCAGCTGTGGCGGATGCACCCGTCGAGGTGGGCGAGTTCGCGACGTGGATGGCGCTGTCGGCGCGCCGGGACCTCGTCGCGGCCACCGACGCCGACATCGAGGGGCCCGACGCGCGCCTGCTCGCATCCGCCGCCCTGGGACGACTGGCCTCCGCGCAACGCCTGGCCGACACCTACGACCTCGATCTCGCCGGCGGCATGGGAAAGGTGAGCGTGCTCGACTCGCGTCTGGCCGAGCTCCTGGACCAGTCCGGCACGGAGGGCGGGGGCTGGGGGTTGGAGGACCTCCTGGACGGGGCCCAGTCCGGGGCGGACCTGCTGGGCGGCGGCTGGGCGGGCACCGGCAGCNGGCGAGGGCTTTCTCTTCTGTGCCGACTCCGCCTTCTTCGGGGCGGCGGCGGCGTAGTGCTCGCGCACGGTGCGCACGACGGGGGGTTCCAGCGTCGATCCCGACGCCTTGACGAACTCACCGTTCTCGCGCAGGTGCGTCAAGAGTTCCTTGCTGGTGATTCCGAGCTCCTTGGCGAGCTCGTGGACACGCAACTTTGCCACGTTTCTCCTGTTCGGATCCGCCTCCGAACCGGAGACGGGGTCACTTGTCTTGCTGGCAGCTCATCGCTGGGTACTCATCGGGTGCCCATCGGCTTCCAACCCGCTTCCATCACTCGTTGTCCGACGCGGTGTGCGCGTCGCTGACAGTGGCGACCAGTCCCGCGAGCTCGGCCCACACCTCTTCCCCCACGTCGTGGGGGAGGCGGAGTGCGCGGACCAGGGCCCTGCGGGAGCGAGCCCTCTCGATGCACCGCAGGTCCGCATGGACCCAGGCGCCACGACCGGGACGGTCACTCCTCGGATCCACTTCTGCGGACCCGTCCGTGGCCACGACACGGACCAGGTCCGCACGGGCCACACGCCTGCCGCATCCGACGCAGGTGCGCACCGGGCCTGGGACATGGTCCCGGGTCCGCGCGTCTCCTGCGGTGTGGTGCGGCAACCCGTCCAGTGTAGCGGAGGCCACCACACTCACTCGTCGGAGGTGCGTGAGCGACTCGTCACGTCGTCCGGCATGGAGGACCGCGAGGCGTGCACGTCGTCACCGGTCTCGGTGTCGGAGTGGATGTCGATGTGGTAGTTCGTCAGCCGCGCCGCCAGACGCGCGTTCTGTCCCTCCTTGCCGATGGCCAGGGACAGCTGGAAGTCGGGCACGACCGCGGTGGCGGTGCGGTTCTCCACCGAGTGGACGACCACGCGGGTCACACGCGCCGGGGAGAGGGCATTGGCCACGAAGCGCGCGGGGTCGGCGGACCAGTCGACGATGTCGATCTTCTCCCCACCCAGCTCCGCCATGACATTGCGCACGCGGGAACCCATGGGGCCGATGCAGGCACCCTTGGCGTTGACCCCGTCGCGGGTGGCCGTCACGGCGATCTTGGTGCGGTGCCCGGCCTCCCGGGCGATGGCCTTGATCTCGACCAGGCCCTGCTGGATCTCGGGGACCTCACGCTCGAAGATGCCCAGCACCAGGCCGGGGTGCGTGCGCGAGAGAGTGATGCGCGCACCCTTGTCGGTGCGCTCCACGGAAATCACGTAGGCGCGGATGCGGTCACCGTGGCGGTACTCCTCGCCGGGGACCTTCTCCGAGTCGGGCAGGACCGCCTCGAAGTCGTCGGTGAGCTTGACCAGGGTGACCCGGCCCTCACGCCCCTGCTGGACGATGCCGGTGACGACCTTGCCGGTCTTGGAGGCGAAGTCCCCCAGGACACGGGCGTCGTCGGCGTCGCGCAGGCGCTGCATGATCACCGAGCGCGCCGTGGTCTGGGCGATGCGCCCGAAGTTGGAGGGGGTGTCGTCGAACTCCCCGATGGGGTTGCCCTCCTCGTCCTCCTCCGTGGCCATCACGGTGACGCGGCCGGTGCGCTGGTCGATCTCGATACGGGCCCTGGAGATGGCTCCGGGGATGTTGTGGTAGGCCTTGAGCAGCGCTTCCTCGATGGCACCCACGAGGGTCCCGAGGCTGACGCCCTTCTCCTGCTCCACCATGCGCAGTGCCGTCATGTCGATTTCCACGGTCGACTCACTCCTCCGAACCGAACTCGACGCGCGGGCGCGCCTTCTTCACGTTTTCCAGTGCGATCGTAGTCGGCTCACCGTCGACCTCGACCGTCACGGCGCCCTCGTCCACCCCGACCAGGCGACCCGTCAGCGTCCCGCCCTCGCGCAGCTTGATGCGCACCAGGCGACCCAGGGCGCGACGCCAGTGGTGCGGACGGGTCAGTTCCCGCTCCGCGCCGGGCGTGGAGACCTCCAGGAGGTACTCACCGGCGATGGGGTCAGCGGCGTCCATGGCCTTGGAGACCGCGCGGGAGACGGCGGCAAGTGTGTCGGAATCCACCTCGCCCTCGTCCCCGGTGACGTCGACGACGACACGCACGACGGGGGACCCGTTCTGGTGGAGTTCGACGACGGAGTCCAGCGCGAGGCCGGCCTCGGTGACCTCGCCCTCGAGCAGGGCCCGCAGTGGTGCGGATTCACGGGGGGCGGCCACAATGGCTCCTTCATCTGGACGACACGGCAGTGGGAACCATCGTAGCCGCAGCCCCGTGGGATGATTCGGTGGTGATCCCGCAGTCCTCCCCCCACCCCGACCGCCGCGTGTCCCCGCGTCCCCTCCCCTCCGCAGGGGCGTCCCGACGTACGAGGGCGGCCCTTGCCGGCCTGGTCGCGGTGTGCACGGCCGTGTCCCTGTCCGGGTGCGGCCTCCGCTTCGAGGCCTCCCCCGGTGCGCTGCCCGAACTCACGGGTGTGGCCGCACCCGGACAGGGACACGGCCGTGCACACCGCGACCAGGCCGGCAAGGGCCGCCCTCGTACGTCGGGACGCCCCTGCGGAGGGGAGGGGACGCGGGGACACGCGGCGGTCGGGGTGGGGGGAGGACTGCGGGATCACCACCGAATCATCCCACGGGGCTGCGGCTACGA
>NZ_LT700212.1:1379846-1389468 GCF_900155435.1 Actinomyces provencensis
CCGCCGCGTGTCCCCGCGTCCCCTCCCCTCCGCAGGGGCGTCCCGACGTACGAGGGCGGCCCTTGCCGGCCTGGTCGCGGTGTGCACGGCCGTGTCCCTGTCCGGGTGCGGCCTCCGCTTCGAGGCCTCCCCCGGTGCGCTGCCCGAACTCACGGGTGTGGCCGCACTGCGTGACATGGCCGCCCGCTCGGAGTCGGCGGCCCGGGCCCGGGCGACGTCCCTGTCGGCCAAGGCCACCACGTGTGAGCCCTGTCAGAAGGTGCTGGACGGGATCGCCTCGGACTCCTCGGCACGCCTGGAGGCGCTGGGAGGTGTGTGGGACCCCTGGAACGGGACGGTCCCCGAGGGCGCACAGGCACCGGCAGCTGTGGCGGATGCACCCGTCGAGGTGGGCGAGTTCGCGACGTGGATGGCGCTGTCGGCGCGCCGGGACCTCGTCGCGGCCACCGACGCCGACATCGAGGGGCCCGACGCGCGCCTGCTCGCATCCGCCGCCCTGGGACGACTGGCCTCCGCGCAACGCCTGGCCGACACCTACGACCTCGATCTCGCCGGCGGCATGGGAAAGGTGAGCGTGCTCGACTCGCGTCTGGCCGAGCTCCTGGACCAGTCCGGCACGGAGGGCGGGGGCTGGGGGTTGGAGGACCTCCTGGACGGGGCCCAGTCCGGGGCGGACCTGCTGGGCGGCGGCTGGGCGGGCACCGGCAGCGACTGGGCGGGCACCGGCACGGATGACGGCGAGTCCGGCGATTCGGAGGACGCCACCGGAAGCGAGGGGGACTCCGACGCCTCGGGTCAGCAGTCCGGGGACACGGCTGCCCCCGCGCTCTCCCAGGACGTGCAGGAGTCCGCAGAGCTCTCCGCCGCCGTGCGCACCTGGGACTGCGTGGCCCAGATGCTCCCGCGCGCCCAGGTGGTCGACCAGACCATCGACGACGCCTCCGAGCGTGCGGACCGCCTGCTGGCCCGCGCCAGCGCGATGCTGGACGCCGGCGTGGCCGACACCCGCGAGGAACGCTGCAGGCTCTCCACCTCCGATGTCCCCACCCTGGACTCCCTGGTGCTGAGCGCGGACCTGAACCTGTTCACCTCCGCGTCGGAGCCGGTGCGCAGGCAGGGTGTCGACCTGGTCACCGACGACCTGGCGACATGGCTCGCCTCCGGTGACACGATCCCCGGACCCCTGCCCGGCACCGCCACCGACTGACCCCACCCCACCCCATCTCGGCGAAGTCCGCTCAGTTCTGACCTCGAAGTCCGCTCTGTTCCGACCTCGAAGTCCGCTCTGCGCGCGGTGTCAAGCTGTGGTGAGTCACTGGGTGTGTCAGCTGGCTGCTGATTGGTTGTCTGGTACTTCTGGCTTGTGGTGCAAGTTGATGCCGACCACGTTGGGTAGCGTGGGTGGGATGGGTGGCTTGCGGTGGCGGTCGCGGTGGTGGGCGTAGTAGGTGTCCAGTGCCTGGACGCGGCGGTCCTGGATCTGTGTCCAGGTGCCGTCGTAGACGGATCCTGGAGTGTGCAGCGCCAGACTGGAATGGTGGTGGGCATTGTTGAACCAGTCCACGTATTCACCCACCCAATGCTGGGCTGCGGGGAGATCCTCGAACATTCCGGGGTAGGAGGGCCGGTACTTCATGGTCCGGAACTCGCTCTCCTTGAACGGGTTGTCATTGGAGACACTGGGGCGGTTGAAGGACATCGCCACATCGTGGTCACCACACAGGCGCCGCATCCGCTCAGACTTCATCGCAGCCCCATTGTCGGAGTGCAGGACCTTCGGTGCGCCATGAGTGTTGAATGCTTCTCTCATCATGTCCCGGGCGATCACGTCGCTCTGGCGGGAGGCGACGCGGTGAGCCACGATCTTTCGGGAGTAAAGGTCTTGGACGCTGTAGGCCTTGAACACGCAGCCCACGAAGGCCCCCTTGACGTCCGAGATGTCCCACACCCACACCTCGCCAGCAGCGTGAGCCTCCACAATCGGTGCTGATCGCTTCGAGCCTCGACGCTTCGTGGGAATCTTGGGGCGTGCCTGTTGGTCCTTGATCCGGTTGGCGATGCGGTACCACTGGCGTCGACTCCCCAGGTACACGCCCTCATCCCAGGAGGTGGCAAACGCCTGCTGGACGGACTCACCCTTCGCCCAGGCCGCAGTGATCCTGGCCATCACCTCTTCCTCGTCCTGGGTGCTGATGCGTGAGGGATACCCACGATCTGCCTGAGGGATGGGCTCGCGCTGGATCCGGCGAGGCTTGTCGCGGTACTGCCACGTTCCCCGAGACACTCCCGCCATCTCCAAGGCCTCACGCTGGGAATGGCCCACTTCTTTCAAGTCCCCCACCAGGTCGAACATCACCTGGCGGATCACCTCGAACTCTCCGCGTCGCTGCTGGCTCCGGGCTCTTGACCGCGTATCTGCTGCAAGAGCCCGAAAGCTTTTCCCAGTGCAAGGTTGCCTGCCTCAAGCATCCGGATCTGCTCATCGCGACGCGCCAACTCCGCCGCATGAGCGACCTCCACGGCCTTCAGTTCCTTCTCATGGCGGGCGCGCTCACCTTCCAACGCCCGCTCCGCATCAAAGGCCCGTTTCGTCATGTCCGAGACCCTACTGGAAGACCTCGGCACCAGCCCACGCTCCATGTCCCCACTGATGAACGCCTTCCTCCACCGGTGAAACTGCGCCCTCGTAAACGGCTTCCCCTCCAGCCATCCTTCCTTGCTCCCCTGAGGCAAATCCAAGTACTCCCACACATAGCCCCTGATCTCCTCACTCGAAAACCCCGGCGTCAAACTCATCGAACCACTCCTCCTCAACAGGAGTGACTCACACCCAGCCTGACACGCACGGCTGTTCTGACCTCGAAGTCCGCTCCGGTCCGCAGCGCGGCTGCCCGCGCACCGTGGGCGCTGCGGCGGCCGCCCATCGCGCCGGCTCTCTGCATCCAAGGTCGACCTCACAGCACATTCCGGCTTCCATACCCCTTCTGGGCCCCTGAAGTGGACCGTCGATGCTCCGGAGCGGATCCGAGACCAAGCATGCGGGCATGCGCAGCACCCCCGGCCGTACCGCCTCTCCCACGTACCTCTTGACAGATCGTCAGGTACCTACATATATTAATCAGGTACCTACACACTTAGGAGGTCCAGAGATGGACGAGAACATGAACACCGATCGGGCCCCTGAGCCCGACACCTTCGAACAGCCAGCACCTCCAGACACCACCCGGGCTCCGGAGCCCCCGGAGAGCCCCGAAGGTCCCGAGCAACCGGACGCTGCCGCCGCGGAGAACGCGGCCACAGCAGGGTCCGAGGCGACGACACCCGACCCGGCGACTCCGGACGCCGACTCCCTCTCCCGATCCGTCATGAGGTTGGGACGCCTGCTCATGCGCCATGAGCACATCACCCGCTCCGGAAGGCACGGACGCAGCGCCCGCGTCGGGCAGGGCCGGGTCCTCGCACTGCTCGCCCTGCGCGAGCCACTGGGACAGAAGGACCTCGCCTACCTGCTGGGTGTGCGCCCCCAGTCGCTCAGCGAGCTGCTGGGGAAGCTCGAGCACGCCGGCCTCGTCTCGCGACAGCGTGACGAGAACGATCGTCGCTCCACGCTGGTCAGTCTGACCGCCGAGGGACGGGGGGCGGCCGAGGAGGCTGCTCGCTCCGGCGCGAACGAGGACGACCCTTTCGACGCACTCGACGACGCCGAGCGCGCCGAGCTGGCACGCCTGGCCGGGAAGGTCTCCCAGGCACTCATCGACGCCGACGGAGAGCCCGGACCCCACGGACCGCGTGGCGGCGGTCACCGGCGCGGCGAGGACCCCCGCCGCAGGGAGGGCAGAGGAAATCGCGAGGGCGGACCCCGCTGGGACAGGGAGGACTCCCCCTGGGACGGCGAGCGCAAGGAGCGTGGTCGCAACCGCCTCGACGAGGGCGACGAGCCCCGCGAGCGGCCCGGTCGTCGTACTCGCGAGGCAGCCGAGGACGAGCGCTCCCCGCGCGGTCGGAAGCAGTACGGCCGCCGTCGCGGCTGGGGACGGGATCCCTTCCGCATGGGTGGCACAGCCTGGGCCTGAGCACGAGGTGGCGTGGGCCCACGAGCCACGCGACCACGAGCCAAGGGTCCAGGAACCCGATGCCACCACGGTGAGACCGGGAGCGCATCACTCGAACGCCTCGGTGCACACGCCGACAACCTTCCGACACGGCATGAGGGCCTGCCCCCTCGGGGGCAGGCCCTCTCACCTCTTGCTCCCGCAAGTGGATTCGAACCAGTAACCGCCCGATTAACAGTCGGATGCTCAGCCGTTGAGCTACGCCGGAATACGGCAAGAGGGCCTGCCCCCTGGGGGCAGGCCCTCTCACCTCTTGCTCCGGCGACTGGATTCGAACCAGTAACCGTCCGATTAACAGTCGGATGCTCTGCCGTTGAGCTACGCCGGAATGTCGTGCGTGGACGATGTTAGCGAGCCACGGGCACACCCGGCAAATCAGCGGGACGTGGCGGTCGACTCACAATGGCGCCCGAGCAGGTCAGATGTGGGCAGCAGCACACCCCGACGACCAGCACACCGGCCGACACCGGTCAGTCCAGGCCCACCCCGTCGCGAACCTCACGCTCGAGTGCGTCGGCCAGCTGTCGCCCGCCCTCGTCGAGTGGCCCGTCGGCGACCAGTGTGGAGAAGAGCTGACCGTCGTCGCGCCGCCTGACCGCAGCGACCACCGTCGTGCCCGCGTCGGTGCGCGCCGCCTTCTGGACCACCAGGGAGTGGTTGACCTTCACGGAGACGTCGGCCATGAAGGTGCCGGGGTCGGTGGAGCGGGTCCTCACGACCAGTGGCGGGCGTCCCGGGTCGACCCAGGCGACCGTCAGGTCACGCGTCCCGGAGTCCCAACGAGAGTTCTGGACCTCGTACCACATGCCCGAGTCCTCCACACCGCCCTCCCCCACCAGGATCACGGCGTACTTGCCGGCGACCAGCCAGCGGCCGTCCGTCAGCTCCTCTGCGGAGGCGCGGCGATCGCTGCGCGGGAGGAAGCCGGTCAGGTTGTCGGGAACAGTGCGCGTTGCCATGGTGACCAGCGTAGTGGGGACGGGGTCCGCGGATCGCGCACGAGGGCGGCTCCCGCAGCCTGTCCCTGCGCCCGGCCCCGGGTCCTGACCCCTGCCGCCCCGATGGGTCGCGACCTTCCGCCGAGGACGGCAGCGCGGTGACTCGATCGCGTACCCGCACCCGCTAGCATTGGTTCGCCCCGATAGCTCAGTCGGTCAGAGCAGCGGACTCATAATCCGTCGGTCGTCGGTTCAAGCCCGACTCGGGGCACCAGTGTCTGCAACGGTCTCCCCTCCACCTGCCGTCGTGCAGTCGGCCCAATGGTCAGCCATGGCCCCAGACCCGGCCTGGTACGGGACTGGCTGGGACCGGAAGAACGCTCCCCGACCCACACGTCCACGAGGCCCCGTGGCCGAACCCGTACGAGGACGTGGCCCGTGACTCCGTCGCAGGGCGATCCACGGGTCCAGCGGCCTCGCCGCCTCCGGGTGTCACCTGCCTCCCAGGGCGCGGGTACTCTTCCCGGTGTGGATCAGGCGAGGACTCCGGCACGACGGCAGCGTCTGATCACGTGGACGACGGCGACCGAGTGGCCCCTGACCATCGCCGCCGTCGTGTTCCTGGTGGCGTACTCCTGGGAGGTCATCGCCAACCTCCAGGGTCCGGCGCGCAGGGCCGCTGAACTCGTCATCAACGTGACGTGGGCGCTCTTCGCCCTCGACTACGTCATCCGACTGGCCCTGTCCCAGGATCGTTGGCACTTCTTCACCCACCACCTCCTGGATCTCGCCGTCGTCGCACTCCCGTTGCTGCGTCCGCTCCGGCTCCTCCGTCTGGTCGCCCTGGTCGGAGTCCTCCAACGTGCCTCGGGTGGCGGGTTGAGGGGACGGATCGCCCTCTACACCGCGATCTCCGCCTGTCTCATCACCTACGTCGGTGCCCTGGCGGTCCTCGACTCCGAGCGCGGAGCCCCGGACTCGACCATCACCACCTTCCCCCAGGCCCTGTGGTGGGCATTCGTCACCGTCACCACCGTGGGCTACGGCGATCTCACTCCCGTCACCGCCACGGGGAGAATGGTGGCTCTTCGTCATTCAGCGTGGTTTGGTGAGGCTGGCCTGAGCGGTTTGAAGCGCTGAGAGTGGTGTGTCGGTGCTGGTGTGAGGGGTCGGGGCCTTCTTGAATGGGAAGCGTTCAGACTCACCCGTTCGAAGAAGACCCCGACCGTGTTCCACACTACCTGCACTCATCCCGGATACTGCTGCCTGGCCGACGCAATCACTGACCTTCCCGGCTTCCACGTCACGCGTGTGGATCGCTCACCTGCGGGCATGCGTGTCCACGTCGAGACCGACCCTGGGGAGGTGTTCTGCCCCTCCTGCGGGGTCCAAGCCGTGGCGGATGGTCGCCAACAACGTCTCCTCCACGACACCGGAGTCTTCGGGGTCCCCGTCCTCCTCGTGTGGTCCAGGCGCACCTGGAGGTGCCGACAACACTCCTGCCCTCAGATCTCTTGGGGGGAGGAGACGCAGTTGGCTCCGCCTCGCAAGCACTTCACGACCCGAGCCATCACGTGGGCCGTTGACCAGCTCCTCACCCGAGATGTCGCCGTCTCCGCCCTGGCCCGGGACCTCCAGGTGGGGTGGCACACCCTGTGGAAAGCCATCGAGGGGCCCCTGGAGCAGCGCCTGAAGGAGCTCAGCGACCAGGCCAGCGTGGAAGCCTTGGGGCTGGACGAGCATGTGTGGCGTCATTCCGGGCCCCACAAGAATCGGATGATCACCGGGGTGGTGGACCACACCAGACCGAAGAGAGACAAGGACGGGAAGACGAAGCCCTTCGCGAGGCTCCTGGACGTCCAGGTCGGGCGCTCGGGAGCGGTCGCCGAGGACTGGTTGGCCTCCCAAGGCAAGGAGTTCACGAGCAAGATCCGCATCGCTGCCATCGACCCCTACCGCGGTTACGCCAACGCCATCTCAGCGACCCTGAAAGAGGCGGACATGGTCGTCGACATCTTCCACGTGACAAAGCTGGCCAGTCAGGCCCTCGACGAGGTGCGTCGCCGAGTCCAGCAAGACACCCTGGGGCGCAGGGGACACGCCAAAGACCCCTTGTATCGGGCTCGGAGACTTCTCCTCACCGGGGCCAGCCACCTCACCGAGAAGATGGCGACCAAGCTGGATGCCCTCCTCCAAGAAGGCGACCCGAACTGGGAGGTCACCATCACCTGGACGATCTACCAGAAACTCATCGCCGCCTACCAGCAGAGCGACTCCCACGACATGGTCACCCTCATCGATGCCCTCAAGGACTGTCCCATCCCCGAAGTCGCCAGGCTGGGGCGCACCTTGAAGTCCTGGAAGAGGGAGATCCTCGCCTACTGGCACACCGACCGCTCGAATGCCGGCCCTACCGAGGCCATCAACAACGTCATCGAGACCACCCGACGCATCGCCCGCGGATTCCGCAACTTCGAGAACTACAGGCAGCGGATCCTCGCCTCAGCCTCCGGACAACGCCCCTACCGCCAACCCCCCAAGCCGGTCAGGAAAGGACAACCAAACCACGCTGAATGACGAAGAGCCAGAATGGTGGCGGTGGTCCTCATGATCGGCGGGATCGCCGTCATCGGTGTCGTGACAGCCACCCTTGCGTCCTGGATCGTCTCCCGGGTCGCTGACGAGTCCGCCGACGAGCAGGCGGCCACCAGACGGCAGGTGGCACTGCTGCAGGAACAGATCGAACGCCTCGAGCAGAAGGTGGATGCACTCGCGTCCCCGTCTCCTGCCGACCACGACTCCATCCCCGTCCCGCACCCGGACACGGACGCGGACCACGACCGGAACCCGGATCAGGACCCGGGCAACCACGCCTGACGCGCCCTCGTCCGACGGACGCCCGGCGGGACACGACTGACCATGAGGTGCACCTGACCGCTCCCGCTGCCATGGCAGCCCCCGTCGCCCTGGCCGTGGGCACCGCACCGCCACGCAGCCACGCCCGTCGTCTTGCGCACGACCCCGCCCATCGCCCACAGTTGGACCCATCCCGGGAGGAGCACCCATGGCAGTGAGGGCAGTGGCCACCGAGCAGCGGTGGCTGGGCGGCGGAGACGTCGACATTCCCGTACGCCTTCGCAACACGGGGCTCCGTCCGGTGCGGGTGCGGTTCCTCGACTTCCTCGCACGCGAGTCTCCCGATTCCTTCGGCTTCGGTGGCTTCGAGACCTCGATGGACGCCGACCGCAACGGTGACCCCTTCGACCGTGACCTGGTGTGCACGGAGCACTGGCTCCCGTGGCGTTCGTCCGCCACCCACACCGTCCGTGTGCACCGTGCGGGCGGACTCCCCGACTCACTCCTGCTCGTGGCCGAGGTCGACGGGGAGCGGGAGGTCCTCGACGTCGACCTCTCGCACGTCGCGTCGGTGGCCTGAGACCGCTGGCGTCACGCGCCGTGCGCCCGTTGTACCCCGGGTTGGGCACATAGGCTCGTCCCGTGACCACAATCGGAGTCGTCATCACTGCCCACGACCAGGCGGACATGGTGGAGGAGGCTGTCGCCTCCGCACGCGCCCAGACCAGGCAACCCGACCGGATCATCGTGGTCGACGACGGGTCCCGGGACCCCGACTCCCTGGAGATCCTGGCCCGGCTCGACACCTCGCCTGACGTCGAGGTGCTCCAGCAGTCCAACGCGGGGGTCTCCGCAGCGCGCAACCGCGGCATCGGGCACTGCCCCTGCGACCGGGTGATGGTCCTGGACGGGGACGACAGGATCGCCCCGACCTTCCTGGAGCGCACCTCGGCCGTCCTGGACGAGGACCCGGATGCCGTGGGCGCCTCCAGCTGGATGCGCATGTTCGGCCTCGCCCATGCCCTGGTGCGGCCGTCGGGTGGTGCGGCGGTGGACTTCCTGGCGCGCAACGCCTGTCCTGCCGCCGTGCTCCTGCGCCGCAGCGCCTGGGCGCGCGCAGGCGGCTACGAGGAGACCATGCGCGAGGGTTTCGAGGACTGGGACTTCTTCCTCTCCCTCCTCGACGAGGGCGGCCACGTGTCGGTCGTCCCCGAGGCGCTCATCGAGTACCGTACGAGCCTGCACTCGTCGAATGTCACCAGCATGGACAGGCGCAGCGAGTTGGTGTCCACGCTGGTCGATCGTCACCGCGACCTCTACCAGCGCCACCTGCACGAGGTCGTCCTCGCCCTGGACGCGATCCAGACCCGACACCTGCGGGCCTGGGAGGAGCTGGCGGTCCGGCAGCCCGACCTGGACTTGACCGAGGCGAGCTTCGGTGACGGCGGCATGGCCGCGCTGGTGCGCGTCGAGTCGGCCAGGACGAGGCCCCCGGCGTCCTGAGGCGCGCGCGCCCCGCCACCGCGAGGGGTGAGGGACACACCGGGCGCTGGACGCGGGCGTCGATGCAGCCGGGAGCAGCCGGCCAGCCCGGTCCCGGCCCGAACCGGGCACACCGGCCCCGACCTCAGCCGACCACCCCCGCCGCCACCTCAGCCGCGCGCCGCGCCCACCGGGTCCGACAGTGCGTCCAGAGCGCGGCGCGCGGCTGAGGTG
>NZ_LT700212.1:1389521-1440642 GCF_900155435.1 Actinomyces provencensis
GAGGCGCGCGCGCCCCGCCACCGCGAGGGGTGAGGGACACACCGGGCGCTGGACGCGGGCGTCGATGCAGCCGGGAGCAGCCGGCCAGCCCGGTCCCGGCCCGAACCGGGCACACCGGCCCCGACCTCAGCCGACCACCCCCGCCGCCACCTCAGCCGCGCGCCGCGCCCACCGGGTCCGACAGTGCGTCCAGAGCGCGGCGCACGTCGCGCACGAGGTCCCCCACATCCTCGATGCCCACCGAGAGGCGCACGAGGTCATCGGGCACCTCCAGGCTGGTTCCCTTCACCGAGGAGTGCGTCATCGCGGCGGGGACCTCGATGAGGGACTCGACGCCGCCCAGCGACTCGGCCAGGGTGAACAGCCGGGTCGAGGCCGCAAAGGCCCGCGCGGCCCGTGCCCCTCCCTCGGCTCCCCCACGCAGCCGCACCGAGACCATGCCCCCGAAGGCACGCATCTGACGTTCTGCCACCGCGTGGCCGGGATGGGTGGACAGGCCCGGGTAGAGGACCTGGGCGATGCGCTCGTCACCGGCGAGGGCCTCCGCGAGCGCGGCGGCGTTGGCGGAGTGGCGCTCCACGCGCACGGCCAGGGTCTTCAGCCCGCGCAGGGTCAACCACGCGTCGAAGGGAGAGGAGACCGCCCCGGCCGCGTTCTGCAGCCAGCCGAGCTGCTCGGTGAAGCGGTCGTCACCGACGATGACGGCCCCGCCCAGCACATCGGAGTGCCCACCAACGTACTTCGTCGTGGAGTGCACGACGAAGTCGGCGCCGAGCGCCAGCGGGTTCTGCAGCCACGGGGTGGCGAAGGTGTTGTCGACGACCAGGAGCGCGCCGTGACGGTGCGCCACCTCTGCGGCGGCCCGGATGTCGGTGATCCCGAGCAGCGGGTTCGAGGGCGTCTCCACCCACACGACCTTCGGCTGGTCGCGGAGGACAGCTGCCTCCAGGGCGACCGGGTCGGTGGTGTCGACCGCCGAGTTCGTCACCCCCCATGCCCCGAGGACGGAGTTGATGAGGCGGTGTGTGCCGCCGTAGGCATCGTTGCCGAGCAGGACGTGGTCCCCGGGGCGCGTGATCGTGCGCAGCAGCGTGTCCTCCGCCGCCAGGCCGCTGGCGAAAGAAAAGGCGTGCGTGCCCCCCTCCAGGGAGGCGAGGGCCTCCTGCAGGGCGTCGCGGGTGGGGTTCCCGGAGCGGGAGTACTCATACCCCCCGCGCAGCCCACCCACGCCGTCCTGGGCGAAGGTGGAGGTCAGGTACAGGGGCGTCACCACGGCACCGGTGGCGGCATCGGGTTCCTGTCCGGCGTGGATGGCGCGGGTCGCGAAGGCGTCACCCGTGGGCGTCGGACCGTCCGCGGCGCTGGAGGTTCCAACGGGGTCAGCGGTGGGCGTGCGCCCGGAACCAGCCGCGGAAGTGTGCGCGGAGATCAGCGCCGACGCCGGGCCCTCCGTCCGGGCCGGGTCGGTGGTCCCGCCCTCGTGGGCGGCGCCCTCGTCAGTGTCCAGTGGCTCGGAGGCGGGCACGCCCTCCCCCACGATGCGGTAGCGCTCGATGACCTCGCTGGCCCGCGGGGTGACCCACTGCGGGGACGAGGGCGGCTCCGCGAAGCCGTGTCCCACCATCCACTCGTCGTTGAACACCTTGTCCATGTAGCCGCGTCCGGAGTCGGGCATGAGGACCACGACCACGGCGTCATCGGGCAGGTCGCGTGCCACCCGCAGGGCCGCGACCGTGGCCATGCCGGAGGAGCCGCCCACGAGGATGCCCTCCTCGCGCGCCAGGCGGCGCGTCATCCCGAAGGACTCCGCATCGCTGACCCGCTCCAGCGCGTCCGGGACGGAGGGGTCGAAGGCGCCCGGCCAGAAGTCCTCCCCCACTCCCTCCACGAAGTAGCCGTGGACGGGACCACCGGAGTAGATCGAGCCCTCCGGGTCCGCGCCGATGACGCGCACCCGACCGTCGGAGGCCTCCTTGAGGAAGCGCCCCGTGCCCGAGATGGTCCCTCCCGTGCCGACGCCGGCGACGAAGTGGGTGACCCGACCTGCGGTGTCGCGCCAGATCTCGGGGCCGGTGGTCGCGTGGTGGGAGGCCGGACCGTTGGGGTTGGAGTACTGGTCGGGGCGGAAGGCGCCGGGGATGGCCTCCACCAGGCGGTCCGCCACCGAGTAGTAGGAGTCCGGGTCCTCCGGTGTGACATTGGTGGGGGTGACGACCACCTCGGCGCCGAGGGCGCGCAGCACGTCGCGCTTCTCCCGGCTGACCTTGTCGGGAGCCACGAAGACCATGTGGTAGCCGCGCTGGATGGCGAACAGCGCCAGACCGACGCCGGTGTTGCCCGACGTCGGTTCCACGATGGTCCCACCCGGGCGCAGGTGGCCCGTGGCCTCGGCGGCCTCGATGATGCGCTGGGCGATGCGGTCCTTGGAGGAACCGCCCGGGTTGAGGTACTCCAGCTTGGCCAGGACCGTCGCCCCGATCCCCTCGGTGACGCGGGTGAGGCGCACCAGTGGCGTGTCACCGATGAGGTCGGTGACGGAGTCCGCGTAGGTCATCGCGAGGGGCGTGGTCTCCGCACCGCCGGAGGGTGAGGCGGTGGTGGTCCGTGAGGAGGGGACGCGGACGGCGGGGAGGGTGTCGACGGACGGGGTACGGGTGCTCATGGCATGGCTCCGGTGGGGGTGGAGGCGGAGGTCCCGTGTCGCAGTGCGACACGTGGGTGCACGGGTGGTGCGGTGGGACCGAGGAGATGTGCGTCGACCAGCTCATCAGGGGTGGTCGCACTGTGTGGCGCCGAGAGGACCGCGTCGACACGCCGGGGCGTGGAGCGGTCAGCAGATCAGCGACAACAACACAGGTTCAGATGCACGTGGACACCGTAACAGACGAGCGACCGGATCCGCGTCCCACCGTCCGCCCAGCGAGCGTCGACGCTGCCCAGGACCCCACCCCTCCCTCTCTTCCCCTCTCCTCCCCTCCCCTCGAGGCACGCCCCCTTCGACCCTCGAAGCACGCCCCGTTCGAGCCTCGAAGCACTCCCCCTTCGCGTCTCCACGGTCTTGGTCGATCGCGAGACTCCGGGTGCGTCGTGAAATACCGAGTTCCGGTTGAGATACCGAGCTCCGGTTGAGATACCGAGTTCACGTCGAGATCCACGGCCACACCCCGGTATCTCAACCGCGAACGTGGATCTCGCCGTCAACCGTGGATCTCACGGACCAGCTCCGCCTCGATCCAGGCCATGACCACGTCGACCAGGTGGTCCAGCTCCCCCGGGGTGAGCTCACGCCCCTGGGGGATGTGGTACCACTTCGCCACGCATCCCCGGCAGCAGGTGGCCGTGGCGTGCTGCGCGATGAACACGGGATGGCCGCGCATGGGCGTCTGGCGCCCGTCGTTGTGGGGATGGGCCGCGGCGATGCGGCCCCCGAGGAGCTCGTGGGCGTGACGGACGATGGTGTCGCGTCCCTTGGACCTGGCGTAGGCACGGTCACGCCCGGTGAGCTGGAAGCGCGAGCGGAACGTCGATCGCGAGAGACGTGCCAGCACCGAGCGGGGATCCTCGGACTCGTACGGGGAGCCGCGGTTCTCCTCCCCGGCTCGCCGCGCGCCGTCGGGGGCATCCCCGTCTCCCATTGTCTCCATCTCCTCCCACCGCAGCGCGGCAGGGTCAGGCTACGCCGCGCCGCGAGCACCCGGGGCAGGGGAAAGCCGATCGACGAGGGCGGGGGCGGAACGGCGAGCCCCTGAAGGCGACAGTCACAGATCGGCCGGCGCGGCCAACTCGGACGGGCAGTCCACTCGACCGTGGAGCCCGGACGGGGTGGAGACCCACCGCCCCGACGGATGGAGACATGTCAAGTTCACTTGTCGTCAAGCTAGCTTGACTGTACAGTGTGCTTGACATGAACGTTCGTCGAGGAGGAGACATGAAGGAGACAGAACCCCAGAACCAACGCCGTCTCGGGCTCACCAGGCCCGGCGGCGTGCCGGCCCTGCGCGTGGCCGTGCCACTGGGGCTCGTGGCATCGCTCACCCTGGGGATCGCCAGGGTCGTGCTGGTGAACCCCGATGGTCCCTACCAGTGGATCGCAGGCGTCATCCTGGGTGTGTGCGTGGCTCCCTGCGCCATCGCCCTGGCCTGGGTGCTCGTCGTGGACAGGACGACACTGCCCGGAGCCGTCCGGAACCCCGAGGCCAGCGTCGAGGGCGCGTGGTACTCCCAGGCGGCGACCATTTCCTTCCACGTCGTCCTTGTCGTGTGCGGACTCGGCTCCTTCCTCGCACTGTTCTGGCTGCCCTCCGCGGTCTCCTGGACATTCTCGTGCGTCTTCCTCGTCGCTGCCCTCGCCTGGGGTGTCAGCTACCTCTGGATCGCGCGCAGGAGCAGATGAGAACGGTGAGAAACCGACTTCCTGAGCTCCGCCGTGAGAGGGGGCTGTCCCAACAGGCACTCGCCGAGGCACTGGGCGTGAGCCGTCAGACGGTCATCTCCATCGAGAAGGAGAGGTTCGACCCCTCCCTGCCACTCGCCTTCCAGATCGCACGCACGTTCGGGCTGAGGATCGAGGAGATCTTCACACCCGACGATCCCGGATGACGCTCCCCGGGAACCCGGCGGGAGGGACGGACGTCACCTGACACAGATCGGGAAGGTGCGACCTCACCGCCACCCGAGGGCGGGGGCCAGTTCCCGGACCACGGTCCCGAGCAGGTGGGCGTTGTACTCCACTCCCAACTGGTTCGGCACGGTGAGCATGAGGGTGTCCGCCTCGGCGATCGCCTCGTCCTCGGCGAGTTCACGCACCAGTTGCTCAGGCTCGCCGATGTAGCTGCGCCCGAAACGGGCGTTCCCGCCGTCGAGGTACCCGACCTGGTCCTCGTCGGTGCGCTGCCCACCGAAGTAGGCGCGGTCCAGGTCGGAGACCACTGGGAAGATGCTGCGGCTGATGGACACGCGCGGCTCCCAGTCCCATCCGGCCTCACGCCACGCCTCCCGGAAGACCCTGATCTGCTCGGCCTGGAGGACGTGCAGGGGCACACCCGTGTCCTCCGTCAGCAGCGTCGAGCTCATGAGGTTCATGCCCTGGCGCGCCGTCCACTCCGCCGTCGAGCGCGACCCGGCACCCCACCAGATCCGCTTGCGCAGTCCCTCGGAGTGCGGCTCGATGCGCAGCAGTCCCGGCGGGTTGGGGAACATGGGTCGCGGGTTCGGCTGGGCGAAGCCCCGCCCCTGGAGGACCTTCAGGAATGTGTCCGTGTGGTCCCGGGCCATGTCCGCGTCCGTGGTGCCCTCGGCGGGGACGTGACCGAAGTACCGGTAACCGTCCCTGACCTGCTCCGGTGAACCGCGGCTGATCCCCAGTTGCAGACGGCCTCCACTGATGAGGTCGGTCGCCCCCGCCTCCTCGGCGGTCTGGAGCGGGGTTTCGTAGCGCATGTCGATGACGCCGGTGCCCATCTCGATGCGGGAGGTGCGTGCAGCAACTGCTGCGAGCAGCGGGAAGGGGGAGGCCAGCTGCCGCGCGAAGTGGTGGACCCGGTAGAACGCGCCGTCCGCCCCGACCTCCTCCGCTGCCTCGGCCAACTCGATGGACTGGATGAGCGCATCGGAGGCGCTGGTCACCTGGGAGCCCGGCGTGTTCCCCCAGTGCCCGAAGGACAGGAAGGCGATCTTCTTCATGCTCCTCCCAACGCCGCACGTACCTGCGGCATTCCCGTTGGGCGCGAGCCGCTCCTGTCGACCGCCGGGCTGCGGGTCGGCCGCCGCCGTGCCCGGGTGATGCCCTCCCCCACCCGGCGGCGGGTGCCGCACCGCAGCTGCCCCTGCACCACGACGGACATCGACGAGGGCGACCAACGGCCCGCCCGATCGGGCCGACCTCACCGTCCCGAGCCGAGCGCTCCGACGCCCCGGTGCTCCGGGACTCCGGCACCGCCTCAGTGCATCGTCATCCCGCCGGTGACATTGATCCCCTGCCCCGTCATGTAGGACGCCAGGTCCGAGGCCAGGAACAGGCAGACCCCCGCCACGTCCTCCGGGGTCCCGGTGCGACCCAGGGGCACCTGGGAGTTGTCCTCGGCCTCGACCTCCGCAGCCGTCATGCCGCGCAGGGCTCCGCCCTCGATGCGCTCACGGTGCTTCATGGGGGTCTCGATGATGCCCGGGCACACGGCGTTGACGGTGATGCCGTGGGAGGCCTCCTCGATGGCGAGGGTACGGGTCAGGCCGAGCACCGCATGCTTGGAGGCCACGTAGGCACCCATGCAGCGGTAGCCGTTCTTCGCTGCCTGGGAGGCGACGAGGATGATGCGCCCACCCCGGCGCGCGGCCTCCAGCCGACGGGCCACCGCGCGTGCCACCAGGAAGGACCCGCGGGCATTGACACGCTCGTCCAGGTCCCAGTCCCCCACCGGGGTGTCGACGACCCGGGCCATGGTGGACAGACCCGCACAGTTGACGACCACCCCGATGGTCCCCAGGGACGCCTCCACAGCACTGACCAGGGACTCCACGGCGCCCTCGTCGGAAACGTCCACGTGGGCCCGCCAGTAACCGGCGGGGACCCGGGTCGGCACGGTCTCCTGCCATGCGAGGTCGGCGCCGACCACCCGCGCCCCGACCGCCAGGAACGCGTCCCGCACACCCGCGCCGATCCCCTGGCGGGCACCGGTGACGAGGACGACCTCCCCCTCCAGGGAAGCGAAGGGCCGGGTCCGCGGGGCCGCCCACTGCGGCGCGCGCGACCTGTTCATCCCCTGGGCAACACGCGTTCGAAGGCGTCGGTGCTGATCCCCTGGTCGAGGACCGTGCGCGCCCATTCCTTGGCGGAGAAGAGGCTGTGGTCGCGGTAGTTGCCACAGCTCAGTGGCGTCGTCGCGGGAACCTGGTCCCACGTGATCTCCTCGGCGATGGCCCGCAGGGAGGCCGTCAACGCCCGGACGACCTCCTCCACCCCGGGAGTCCCCCAGGTGATGAGGTGGAACCCCGTGCGGCACCCGAAGGGGGAGCAATCGATGACGCCGTCGAGGCGGTCGCGCAGCAGGGAGGCCAGCAGGTGCTCGATGGTGTGCAGTCCTGCGGTGGGGATGGCGTTCTCGTTGGGCTGGACCAGCCTCAGGTCGAAGTTCGAGATCGTGTCCCCCTGGGGTCCCTCCTCCCGGGCGATCAGTCGCACGTAGGGTGCCCTGACCCGCGTGTGGTCCAGTGTGAAGCTCTCGACATCAGCCATGGGTGTGTCCTCCTGTGGGAATCGGTGCTCTCCGATGTGGTGGAGTCTGCCCGCACCTGCGCCCCGGCGCAGTGCGTCCACCCGTTCCGAGACCAGGTGACACCCACCCCGGCAGGGTCCCAGCGTCGTCCCGCCGAGTACTCACGGCCCCACTCCGGACCGTTCCCGGCCCCGCCGGGTCCGTCCCTACTGCTGGCCCTCGGAGAAGGCGCGCCTGCGCTGCTCCAACTTCATGAGCTCGGTGAAGGTGGCCGTGTAGTCCGGGTCGTCGGGGTCCATGCGTTGGAGTGCCGCGCGCGCGTCCCCGGTGCGCCGCGTGAGGTCCATGCGCACCAGGGCGCCCATGACGCCTCGGGAGTAGGCGCGCATCCCACCGGCTCGGTCCTGGGGCAGGGGGGCGACGGCCAGCTCGGTGACGACGGCTCCCACCACGTCGCCGGCCGACTCGCGCACGGCCTCGTCGAAGGCCCGCGTCGCCGCGGCCTCCGACTCCTCGCCCACACCGAGGGCGGACTCAGCCTTGCGCAGCATCTCCGTGAAGGTGTCCAGGCCACCGGCGGCGCGCACCGCGTCGTGGACGGCGCGGTGCGCGGGCACCGTGAACGACGCTCCGTCCAGGTCCTCGAAACCGGAGCCGATCAGGTCCATGGGCCGTTGCAGCAGGGCCTCCAGGGCCTGGCGTTCGACCTTGGTGACGGGGTCCTCGGGACCACGCCGCACTGCGCCCCCGGGCAGACCTGCTCCGGCCATCGGTTCGGGTCCCCCCGCCCGGTCGGGCTGGGGGCGGCCGCCCTCGTCCCCGGGTCGTCCCCGCTGCGACTCCGCCTGGCGCACGGCGCGCGCGACCTCGCCCTGCTCCATGCCCAGCCACCCGGCCAGGGAGCGGGTGTACTCGTGGCGCAGTGCGCGGTCCTTGATGCCCGCGACCACGGGTGCGGCGCCGCGCAGGGCGGCCACGCGCCCCTCGGCGGTGTCCAGGTCGACCTGGGCCAGCACGGAGCGGATGACGAACTCGAAGAGCGGGGTGCGTGAGGCCACGAGCGTCAGCACCGCCTGGTCGCCGCGCTGCATGCGCAGGTCGCAGGGGTCCAACCCCGTGCGCTCGACGGCCACGAAGGTCTGGGAGGCGAAGTTCTGGTCCTCGTGGAAGGCGCGCAGGGCGGCCTTGCGACCCGCCGCATCCCCGTCGAAGGTGAAGATGACCTCCGCGCCGCGTGCGCGGCCCGAGGAGAGCACCACCCCGGCGGCCGGGTCGGCGGCGTCGCCCAGGAGGCGGCGCACGATGCGGACGTGCTCGGAGCCGAAGGCGGTCCCGCAGGTGGCCACGGCCGTCGTCTCCCCGGCGACGTGGGCGGCCATGACGTCGGTGTAGCCCTCGACGATGACGATGCGACGCTGGCGGGTGATGTCCCGCTTGGCCAGGTCCAGGCCGTAGAGCACCTGGGACTTCTTGTAGATGGCGGTCTCGGGGGTGTTGAGGTACTTGGGTGAGTCCTCGTCCTCGTCCAGCCTGCGCGCACCGAAACCGACGGTGGCCCCGGTGATGTCGCGGATGGGCCACATCAGGCGCCCGCGGAAGCGGTCGTAGACCCCGCGGCTGCCCTGGGAGCCCAGGCCCGCCGCCTGGATCTCGGCGTCGGTGAAGCCGCTGGAGCGCAGCACGCGCGTGAGGTGGTCCCACCCCTGGGGTGAGTAGCCGACCCCGAAGTGGCGGCTCATGGCCTCGGTGAAACCACGACCCGCCAGGAAGGCGCGTCCCACATGGGCCTCCGGCGTGGCCAGCTGGGACTGGTAGTACTCCTCGGCCACGCGGTGGGCGTCCAGGAGGCGCTGGCGGCGCCCCGGCTCCTCACTGCGGACCTGGCGCCCACCCTCCTCGTAGTGCAGGGTGATGCCCGCGCGCTGGGCGAGCATCTCCACGGCCTCGGAGAAGGAGAGGTGGTCGATCTTCTGCACGAAGGAGATGACGTCCCCGCCCTCGCCGCACCCGAAGCAGTGCCACAGGCCCACGGCCGGGCGGACGTGGAAGGAGGGGGTGCGTTCGTCGTGGAAGGGGCACAGTCCCTTCTGGGAGTCGACGCCGGCGGTGCGCAGGGCGACGTGCTCGCCCACGATCTCCTCGATGCGGCAGGCCTCGCGCACGGACGCGATGTCCTCGCGTCGGATCAGGCCAGCCATGGCGCCCAGTCTATGCGCAGGCCACCCGCTGCGACGGCGGTCCCCAGGCCCGTGCGCCAGCGGCGAACAGGGGTGGCGGGTCGGAGCGGGACGGGCCCGCTCGCCCGCGTCGGGGGGCCGTGCAAGGCAGAGCCGACCGGCATTGACGAGGGCGGCGCCGGGTCCTGTTCCGGAGGGGGAACGCTCAGAACTGCGTGGAGAGCATCCCGCACAGGCGCGCGTGCAGACGCGAGGCCGAGGGATCGGTGAGCGTCGCGACCTGGTCGATGACCGCGCGCACCCGGCCCGCATCGCCCTCCGACTCCCGCCAGTCCGTGGCGAAGGGTTCCTCCAGCGCGGCGGGGCCGCCCTCGTACAGGACATCGACGAGGTCGGCGAGCAGCGTGCGCTGGTGGAGGTAGACCGGTTCGGTCTCGCGGGGGCTCATGACGTAGTGGACGGCCATGCCCTTGAGGACCTGGATCTCCGCGCGCGTGGTGGCCGGCACCACCAGGTCCGCGCCGTGGCGCCCCAGGGGTCCGTCACCGAAGCGCTGGCGGGTGGCCAGGACCGTGGCCGAGCAGAAACGGCCGATGAGTTGGCTGGTCATGTCCTTGAGGTGTGCCATGTCGGCGTAGGAACCCGAGTCGGAGCGAAGCCAGGCGGGCATGGAGACCAGTCGCTCGATGGCCCGTGCCAGGTCATCGGCGCTGACCGCTGCCCCGTACCACTCCAGGGTGGAGGCGATGACGGCGTCGAACTCCTCGTCGGTGGTGAGGCGGGCGAGGTCCATCTTGCCGGTGGCCACCGCGTCCTCCACGTCGTGGACGCTGTAGCCGATGTCGTCGGAGAGGTCCATGATCTGGGCCTCCAGGCAGCGCCTGCCCGGCTCGGCACCCTGGCGCATCCAGGTGAAGACCTCCGCGTCCTCGGGGTAGACGCTGTACTTGTGCGCGGACCTGACGGGGTCCGGGCCCTGACCGCGCAGCCAGGGGTACTTCGCGATGGCGTCCAGGGTGGCGCGTGTGAGGTTGAGGCCTGCGGGTGTTCCCTCGGGGGTGAGGACCTTCGGCTCCAAGCGGGCGACGATTCGCAGGGTCTGGGCATTGCCCTCGAAGCCGCCGGCCTCCGCGGCGAGCTCGTCCAGGACGCGTTCCCCGTTGTGGCCGAAGGGCGGGTGGCCCAGGTCGTGTGCCAGGCAGGCCGCGTCGACCACGTCGGGGTCGGCTCCCAGTTCCTTGCCGAGCTCGCGCCCGACCTGGGCGACCTCCAGGGAATGGGTGAGTCGGGTGCGCACGAAATCGTCGGAGGAGGGCCCCAGCACCTGGGTCTTGGCACCGAGTCGACGCAGGGCGGAGGAGTGCAGGACACGCGCCCGATCGCGTTCGAAGTCGGTGCGGGCGGGGTTCTTCGGGCTCTCGGTGACGAAGCGGGCCCTGTCATGGGGGCCGTAGCCTCCACCGGTCTGTCCGGGGGTCGGGGCTCCTGCTCCGGCTGCACCGTCCGACGGGCCGGTGCGTGGTGGTCCTTGTCTCACGTCGCCAGCCTATCCCGCCCGCCCGCGCACACCTCGGGACGCCGAATGGGCCACAATGGGAACGTGACCGAGACCGCACCTGCCCCAGCCCCCGTCGGTGTCACGACGACGCTCGTCCACCGCATCCAACGCGGACGCTTCCCGTGGTGGCGTCGGGCGGTCGTGTGCGACCTGGCGGACGGTCTCGACGACACGGAACTCACCGAGGTCGAGGGCATCGTGTTGGACATCGCCAGGGTCGGGTTCACGGCCATCCTCGTCCGCCCGGCCCGTTCGAACATCATCACCGATGGCACGACCCTGGAGCGTTTCATCACCCGTGTCCACAATGCCGGGGTGAAGGTGATCGTGCGCCTGTCCGGGGCGACCCTGCCCGGTGGGTGTGGGGGAACCTTCATCGACCTGGAGGATGGCGTGACGACCCTGGTGCTGCGGGCGCGGGCTGCGCTCAAGGCAGGGGCCGACGGCATCGACCTGGGCCGGATCGACGACACCTGCGGGGATCCGGTGTCGCCGGATCCCGTGCGGCGCGCCCGGCACGCCGAGCGCTTCTCCCAGCTGGTGCGCATCCTCCATGCGGAGCTCGCGGACTTCGATGCCCTGCCGATCCTCGCAGCCGAGGCCAGTACCACCGACGACGACGCCTTCCACCGTCACCTCGAGGAGGAGTGGTTCCACCACCTCCGCGACGACTCGCTGACCACGTGCCCGTGGGACGCGGATCTGCTGAGGGGCAGGGTCAGGCGCGCACTCGAGGACCGCGACCTCCTGGGACACGTGGCGGCCTGGCATGCGTCGGGTCGCGCGCTGAACGGGCGCGACGATGCTCCCGAGGAGGGCTCCTGGGAGGTGGGGGCCTCGCCGGAGCGCCGCGCAGCGATGGCCCTGTACGAGTTGTCCGTTCCCGGTGCGGTCTACGTGCCCTTCGAGCACCTCGCCGGACGCCTGCACCCACTCGGGGAAGGTCGGGCACACCGCACGTGGGCGGCCGACGAGCGTGCCTCCATGGAGGCACGGACCCTGGGCACCGCGTTGCGTCTGCGCAACGAACGGGCGATGGGTTCGGGTTCCTTCGCCTTCGTCGACCACCTGGACTGGACCCATCCGGGGGTCGGGGTCCACGTCTGCGCCGGAACGATGGTCGTCCTCAACACGTCCGGTGCGCCCGTGGAGGTGCCGGCAGAGCATAGGTTCCTCGTGTCCTCCCACGTCATGGACCAGGTCACCCCCCATCCCGCAGGGGTCACGCGGACCGTTCCGCCCGAGACCTGCGCCTGGTTCGACACCGCCCGCATCCAGCCCGCCCCCTTCGAGCACACGGACTGACCTCTCTCCCTCCCGCCCCCGCCCCGCCCCCCCGCGAAGTCCGCTCACTTCGGGGCATGAGGTCCGCTCACTTCGGGGCACGAGGTCCGCTCTGCCGTGACGAAGTCCGTCCTGATCCGTGACGAGGACCGTCAAGTTCCCGACAAGGTCCGTCCCCGGAGCAACTCCCTGCCGGACACGTCGACACCCGGTGCCTCGCTCCTCCCACCTCCCACCTTGCACCTCATTGCTAGCGTGCCACTCTCACGTGCCGGGCCCAGATTCGTTCCGACCGCGCGGCGCGACGACCCACGGCAGACAATGTGCCATCCGAGTGGTTTCGTCACTTCAGACGAAGTGAGTGTGACCTGCACAAACACCTGCCCGACCGGGACAAGGCGCACCGCCACCGCCAACATTGTCTGCCGCGGGGACGCGCAGGGCCGACAGGACCAGAGGCATGAGCTCCCAGGTGCTCGCGCCCACAGCCCCAGGACACTGCACGCGCCAGATCCGCGGCATCACGCGACTGACTCCTCGCCGTCGGAGTTCTCGCCCATCAGCGCATGGTCCTGCCAGGACCCAGGTGCATGCGGAGGACGGACTTCGCGCCCCGAACAGAGCGGACCTCACACACAGAACAGAGCGGACTTCGCGCAAGGGGGGAGGTCAGGGGCGGGACTCGTCACGCAGGGCCTCGGCGACGGCCTCGGCGCTGAACTGTCCGGGTGCACTCCCGCGACCCACGGTTGCGAACGTCGCAGCACTGCCCAGGCGCTCTCCGCCGATGCGGGTGATGGCGCCCGCCACCCCCATCGAGATGGCGATGACCGGGATCCCCAGGTGCTCACGTGCCCACATCTGGGCGTTGAGCACGGGGAACATGTCCAGCGGTTCCCGCGCGCGGTAGGCCACCTTGGCCACGTCGGCCCCGAGGTCACGCATGGCGACGAGCCGGGCGATGACCTCGTCCTCGGGGGGTGTGCCCCCGAAGTCGTGGTTCGAGGCGATGACCGCAGTCCCCGCACGGTGGGCATTCTCGATGATCGACGCAGCACCCGCACGCCGGTACTCGACGTCGACCGCATGAGCGCCGCCACTGGCCAGCCATTCCACGAGCTCCGCGTATCCGAGGTCCCCGAGATCTGCGGCCCCACCTTCGTGGACGGTGCGCACCGTGGCGAGCACCGGCAGTCCGGCCTGCCCCAGGACCACTTCGAGCGCCTCCTCGACCGCATGTCTCGCGGTCCTCCCCAGTACGCGCCCCGGTCGTGATCGCCGTGCGACGGGCTCAACGGTGTCACGGGACTCCCCGGCGCGGACCGGTCGGGCGGAGCCACCGTCGCCACCGGCCTCACCGAAGCCACAGGCACCACCGCCCACGACCCCGAGCCCACCGCGCAGAGCCGCCAGCTGGTCCACCCGCCACTCGACCAGGTCCACGGGGTGGCCTCCCAGGGCCTGGCACTGGGCACGCAGCTCGTCGACGTCGGCACCGGTCAGAGGCACGATGATCCGGGTGGGGCCACCGAGTTCGACCGCAGGTTCACCACGCCCGATCCTCGCCGGTCGCACCTTGCGCAGCGCACCCGCCTCGCTGGGTCGCGCTCCTCCACTCCCCTCCGACCATGCGACATCCCGGTCTCGGTCACGGTCACCATGACCGCGACCCTCACCGCGACCGTCCACGTCCCCGCTGCCCAGGAGCTGCGGAGGCCAGACGAGCAGCCCGTCTCCCTCACCCACCGGAGACACCGTCCTCGGCCAGGTGCAACTCCGAGCGCTCCGCCTCCGACAGGCACGGCGAGTCGAGCCATCCCTCAGGGAGGTGGGGCAGCTTCGGCGTCCCCGCCCGCCCCCGTGCGCCCTCCGCGGACGCCGGGAACGACTGGTCGACGTCCAGGGCACGCAACCTTTCGTGAAGCTCCGCCAGGGAGGACACGAGGTTGAGGTCGCGCCGCGCGGGCCCGCCCACGGCGAAGCCGCGCAGGTACCAGCCCACGTGCTTGCGCATCTCACGCATGGCGCGCCGCTCCTCCCCCTGGTCCTCCACGCACCACCGCGCGTGGGTCTCGATGACCTCGGCCACCTCGCGCAGGGTGGGCCCCGCGGGCACGGGCAGGCCGTGGGCGGCGGCCACCAGGTCCCGGAACAGCCAGGGTCTTCCCTGGCAACCGCGCCCGATGACCACGGCGTCGCAGCCGGTCTGCTCCATCATCCCCTGCGCATCGGCCGCTGAGAAGACGTCCCCGTTGCCGAAGACCGGTACGGTGACCTCCTGGCGCAGACGCGCGATGCGTGTCCAGTCGGCGTGCCCCGAGTAGTACTGGGCCTGGGTGCGGGCGTGCAGCCCGATGCCCGCCACCCCGCAGCGCTGCGCGGTGCGTGCGGCGTCGAGGTAGGTGAGGTGGTCGTCGTCGATGCCCACGCGCATCTTGATGGTCACGGGCACCTCGCGCCCGGCAGCCCTCCCGGCCCCCTCGGCGGCGCCGACCACCGCGCGCAGGAGGTCCTCGAAGAGGTCCCGCTTCCACGGCAGGGCCGCTCCCCCGCCCTTGCGGGTCACCTTGGGCACGGGGCACCCGAAGTTCAGGTCGATGTGGTCCGCCAGGTCACGCTCGACCAGCAGCCGCACGGCCGCCGCCATGGTCGCGGGGTCCACCCCGTAGAGCTGGATGGAGCGCACGCGCTCCTCCGGGTCGGTGCGCACCATCCGCAGGGTCTCGGCATTGCCCTCCACCAGCGCCCGGGAGGTCACCATCTCCGTCACGTACAGCCCGGCCGGGGCGTCCACCCCGCGGGTCCAGGGCGCTCCTGGGGTGGTGGGTGCGCCTGCCGGCGCGGTGCCGCGGTCCCTGTCCGCATCGACGAGGGCGGGTCCGCCCTCGTCCATCCCGGTCCTGCGTGCGGACCCACCACCAGTGGCACCACCGACGAGGGCGCGTCCGCCCTCGTCCGCCGAGCTCACCGGGGCGGGACGCAGCCCGGGGCGCAGCCCCTCCTCACCGAAGCGGCGGCACAGGCGCCGGAAGGGCGCGTCGGTGACCCCGGCCATCGGGGCGAGGATGACCGGGGACCACAGACGCAGCGGCCCGACCTCCACACGGGGGGCCGGACCGCTGACGGCGGGAGTGGGGACCACTCAGCAGCACCCCAGGCGCTCGACGAGCCAGGGACGCACCTCGTCCAGGGGCAGGCGCACCTGCTCCATGGAGTCGCGCTCACGCACGGTGACGGCGTGGTCCTCGACGGACTCAAAGTCGTAGGTGATGCAGAAGGGGGTGCCGATCTCGTCCTGGCGACGGTAGCGGCGCCCCACCGCGCCGGAGGTGTCGTAGTCGACGTTCCAGGTGGAGCGCAGCTCCTGGGCGAGCTCGGAGGCGGGGCCGGTGAGCTCGGGCTTGCGCGCCAGCGGCAGGACCGCGACCTTGACCGGGGACAGGCGCGGGTCCAGGCGCAGCACGGTGCGCTTGTCCACCCCGCCCTTGGCGTTGGGGGCCTCGTCCTCGGAGTAGGCCTCCACCAGGAAGGCCATGAGGGAGCGCGTCAGGCCGGCGGAGGGCTCGATGACGTAGGGCGTCCAGCGTTCCTTCTTCTCCGGGTCGAAGTAGTCCAGGTGCTGTCCGGAGGCCTCGGAGTGGACGGTGAGGTCGTAGTCGGTGCGGTTGGCGATGCCCTCGAGCTCACCCCACTGGCTGCCCTGGAAACCGAAGGTGTACTCGATGTCGACGGTGCGCTTGGAGTAGTGGGAGAGCTTCTCCTGGGGGTGCTCGTACATGCGCAGGTGGGAGGGGTCGATGCCGAGGTCGGTGTACCAGGAGAAGCGCTCGTCGATCCAGTACTGGTGCCATTCCTCGTCGGTGCCGGGCTCGACGAAGTACTCCAGCTCCATCTGCTCGAACTCACGCGTGCGGAAGATGAAGTTGCCGGGGGTGATCTCGTTGCGGAAGGACTTGCCGATCTGGCCGATGCCGAAGGGGGGCTTCATGCGCGAGGTCGACATGACGTTCGCGAACTGCGTGAAGATGCCCTGGGCGGTCTCGGGACGCAGGTAGTGCAGCCCGGCCTCGTCGTCGACGGGGCCGAGGTAGGTCTTGAGCAGGCCGGAGAAGGCCTTCGGCTCGGTCCACTGGCCGCGGGTGCCGCAGTTGGGGCAGGGCAGGTCGGAGAGGCTGACCTGGTCCTCGGTGAGGCCCTTGCGCTCGGCGTAGTTCTCGATGAGCTCGTCCTCGCGCAGGCGCTTGTGGCAGCTCAGGCACTCGATGAGCGGGTCGGTGAAGGCCTGGACGTGGCCGGAGGCCTCCCACACCTTGCGCGGCAGGATGACGGAGGAGTCGAGGCCGACGACGTCCTGACGGGAACGCACGACGCGGTTCCACCACTGGCGCTTGATGTTCTCCTTGAGCTCCACGCCCAGGGGGCCGTAGTCCCAGGCGGACCGGGTGCCGCCGTAGATCTCTCCGGAGGGGAAGACGAAGCCACGGCGCTTGGCCAGGCTGATGACGGAATCGAGGCGGCTGGAACCCTGTGCCACTTGGTGCACTCCTTGTGTCCTGTGGGCCGCACCTGGCTGGCGCGGCTCCTGGCTGTGCAGATTCTAGCCTCAGGTGCACCCCGGGGCCGGTGCCGTCCGGGTGGGCGCGCCCGGGCGGACGGGTGCGCATCGCGCGGGTCCTCCCCGACGAGGGCGGACCGCACCCCCGCGAGAGCGCACCCACAGCCCGACGAGGGCGCACCCACACCCTGACGAGGGCGGGCCCACACCCTGATGCGGGTGGACCCACTCGCCCACGAGGGCGACGCGGGTTCCTGACAGGGGAACCACACACGGCGGTCCGGAGGGACCGGGCACCGGTCCGTGACAGGCACCGGTGGCACAGCCCCTCCCGGCTCCACTCAGCCCTTGACGGACCCCGCCGTCAGACCGGAGACGATGTAGCGCTGCAGGTACAGGAAGATCAGCACCACCGGGACCGCCGCCACGACTGCTCCTGCGGCGAAGAGACCCCACGGGGCGGTGCGGGCATCCGCCGCCCAGTTGTACATGCCCACTGCCAGCGTGTACCTGTCGGGGGTCTGGAGGACCACCCGGGCGATCACGAAGTCACCGAAGCTGGCGATGAAGGACAGCAGTCCGACCACGGCCAGGACCGGCAGGACCAGGGGCATGATGATCGTCCAGAACACCTGGGCGTGCGAGGCGCCGTCGATCTCGGCGGCCTCGTCCAACTCCTTGGGCACGGTGTTGAAGAACCCGTAGAGGAGGAAGGTGTTCGACCCGAGCGCACCACCCAGGTACACGCAGATGAGCCCCAGCTGGGAGTTCAGGCCCAGGGCCGGGAAGACGTCCTGGAGTGAGAGCAGCAGCAGGAACAGGGCCACGAAGGCCAGCATCTGCGGGAACATCTGGACCAGGAGCAGGAAGGTCAGGGTGCCCCGCCGTCCCCGGAAGCGGAAGCGGGAGAAGGCGTAGGCGGCACTCGCCCCCATGAGCACCGTGCCGACGGCGGTGCTGATGGAGACCACCAGGGAGTTGCGGATCCAGCTCCAGTACTCCGTGCCGGACAGCGCGGAGAAGTTCTGCGTGCTGAAGGTCGCGAACAACCTGTTGGACCCCGTCAACGTCGCATTGGGGACCAGTGAGACCGAGAGCACGTAGAGCAGGGGCACCACGCAGTAGATGATGGCCACCACGCCGACGATGTGACGCCACCCGACCTCCGCCCACCAGCGCAGCCCCTTCAGGGAGGTGTGGAGTTCCTCCGGCGCCCGCCGGGTGGTGCGGCGCGTCCTCCTCCCCGGCCCGCCGGTGCTGCGTCCTTCCTCGCGCCCCACCTCCAGGGGGGTCGTACCGGGTGCACTCATCACAGGTCCTCCAGTGCTCGCGTCCGACGGAAACCGGCCCAGGCGATCAGGCCCACCACGATGAAGATGACGATCGACATCGCCGAGGCCAGGCCGTAGTCCTGGCCTCCTCTGTCGAAGGCGATCTTGTAGACCATCGAGATCAGGATGTCCGTCTCCCCCACCGGCACCGACAGGCCCGGGTAGTTCGGGCCTCCCCCGGTGAGCATGTAGATCAGGGAGAAGTTGTTGAAGTTGAAGGCGAAGGAGGCGATGAGCAGCGGCACCGTCGACTGGAGCACCAGCGGCAGCTTGACGGACCAGACGGTGCGCAGCGCCCCGGCGCCGTCGATCTTCGCGGCCTCCAGGGCGTCGGAGGGCAACGACTGGAGGCTGCCCATGCACACGAGGAACATGTAGGGGAAGCCCAGCCACAGGTTGACGCCCAGGATGGCGACCTTGGCCAGCAGCCCGTTAGTCAGCCACGGGATCTCCGCACCCCCGAGCAGCACCTGGTTGACGAACCCGAAGCGCTCGTTGAGCATCCCCTTCCACACCAGCGTCGCCAGGAAGGCCGGGAACGCATAGGGCAGGATCAGCAGGGACTGGTAGATCCTGCGCCCCCTCACCCGGGTGTCGGAGAAGACCAGCGCCAGGAACAGGCCGAGCGCGAAGGTCGTGAGCACGGAGCCACCGGCGAACACTAAGGACCACACCAGTGCCCTGAGGAAGGGCCCACCCAGGTCACGGCTGACCACCATGTTCGTGAAGTTGTCCAGCCCCACGAAGACCCGCCACCCGGGGGTGAGCTCCGTCCCGTCCGGGGCGACGAAGGCACCCGCGTCGGTCGCGGTGTAGGTGGTCCCCGTCTCGTTGTCGGTGATGCTGTCTGTGGCCGCGTCGTAGGAGAAGGTGGAGCGGGCGAGGTAGCCCTTGGAGCCGTCGGTGGTGACGTAGTGGCCGTCGGAGGGGTCGTCGGAGACCGGGACGGCCAGACCTGCCACCTCCTGCTGGCGTTGGCTGAGCTGGGCGAAGGTCAGGACGTCGTGCCCGGGGACGGCCGTGATGCCCATCGCTCCGACCTCGGCGCCCTCCACGGGCTCCAGGGGCTGGTCCGGGGTCCCCACGGAGACGACGTCCGTGTCCGGGTCGAGGACGGCCAACCCCAGCGTGCCCCCGTCGTCGATGACGGCGACCGGCACCGTGGGGGATCCCTCGACCCGCTTCTCGTGCTTCTGGAGGATCGCGGAGATCGCGTCCTGCTGGGTGGAGTTGTGTCCCTGCCCGTAGTTGGTCAGCGACACGTAGCCGGTGTAGCCCATGACGAAGACCTGGTAGACGAGGACGAAGACCAGCCCGGGGAGCAGGTACTTCGCGGGCAGCATCCGCGGGGAGAAGTAGACGACGTTGACCGCCACGAGGAGCAGGACGAGGACGGCGACGATCCCCCATGACCCGGCGTTCCAGGCGGTGAGGATGCCGTAGACACCCAGGGCGTCCACGAGCATGACGAGGACGAGCTTGAGGAGGAAGCCGCGCCCCCCCACGTCACGGGCGTGGGAGTTGGTGTGGCGGGTGGGGGGTGTGGTGGTGCTGGGTGAGGTGCCCGGTGAAGCCATGGGGTGCTCCTGTTGTTGCGTCATGGGACGAGGGCGAGGGTCGGGGCGTCCCCGGGCCCCTCGGGCCCGGGGACGCCCCTGACTGCCGTCAGTCGAGGTGTGTCACTGACCGATGGCACCCTTGATGTTCTCGACCATAGTCGACCAGCCCTCTTCGGGGGCTTCCTTGCCGGTGACGATGTTCGCCTCGGTGACACCCCAGAACTGCCAGACCGAACCCATCTCCGGGATGGCCGGCATCGGGACACCTGCTCCGGCAACCGTCGCGAAGCCCTTGATGTCCTCGTCGTCGATCCCCTCGGCGACCGAGGTCATCGCCGGCACACGTCCGCCGATCTCGTACAGCTGCTGCTGGGCTGCGGCCGTCCCGACGTACTCGAGGAACTTGTTGACCAGCAGCTGGTTCTCGGTCTTCGCCGAGGGGAAGAACACCTGGACCCCGACGAAGGGCTGGGCATCCTGGTCGCCGGCCTTCGGCACGGGGAGGACCGAGACGTCCATCCCCGCCTCACGGAAGGCGGTGACGTTCCACGGGCCGGTCACCGTGTAGGGTGCCTCGCCGTCCAGGAAGGCCTGCTTGGCGACGTCGGAGGTGATGGCCGGGTCCAGGATGCCCGCGTCGCCCTGGGCCTTCAGCCACTCGGCGAAGGCCGTGCCGTTCTCGCCGCCCAGGGCCAGGTCGGTCGTGTAGGAGCCGTCAGCGGACTGCTCGAAGACCGGCGCCCCGAAGGAGGTCTGGAAGGGGTAGAAGTGGTAGGGGTCGCCCTCGTCACCCATCTGGATGATGAAGGGGTACTTCACCCCCGTGGCCTCCCCGGAGGAGATCATGTCGTCGAAGGTGGTGGGGGTGTCGGTCGTCAGCGCGTTGTTGCGCACCAGCGCGACCGACTCGATGGCGTAGGGGACCCCGTAGGTCTGGCCGTCATAGGCGACGGCCTGGACGGCGGAGTCGGAGAACTCGTCCTGGACGTCGCTGAGGTCCACGGTTCCCACCACGCCGTTGGTGACCAGGGCGCCGAGCTTGTCGTGGGCCATGACGATCAGGTCGGGGCCCTTGCCCGTGGGGACCTGGGTGATGAACTCCTGGTCCATGTCCGACTCGGACTTCTGGACGACGGAGAGTTCGATCTGGGTCGCGGCGGTGAAGTCCTTCGCGAACTCCTGCATCTCCCCGTAGCGCGTGTCATCGGCCCAGATGGTGAGGGTTCCCACCCCGGCCGCGCCCGACTGGTCCCCGGCGGCGCCGGAGGCGGCGTCACCGGACTGGTCTGCCTCCCCGCCACAGGCCGCGAGGGTCCCCACCAGTGCCAGGGCTCCCAGAGCAGCAATACCTCTTCGCATGTCAACTCCTCAGTGGTGTCTCCGCCGCACTCATCGGTGAGCACGGTCGCTGAACATGACTGTAATCGTTGCTGCAATCTTCTGCAAGGATTGGGTGATTGATGCAGGAAGCGTTGACGAACTGTTACATTCACAGGCAGCGAGGACGCGCCCCACGGAGGAGGACCCATGTCGAGACCCCGTACGCGAATGGCGGACATCGCCGCACTGGCCGGCGTCTCCACGGCCACCGTGTCCAGGGTGGTCAGCGGCTCGGGACAGGTCTCCGGGGAGACCCGGCACAAGGTCCTCGTCGCGCTGGACTCCCTCGGCTACGAACGCCCCAACGCCGAGCGCCCGGGCAACTCCTCCGCCATCGCGGTCATCACCCCGGAGCTCGTGAACCCGATCTTCGCCCTCTACGCCCACTCCATGCAGGCCGAGATCACGCGTGCGGGGTTCCTGCCGTTGGTCTGCACCCAGACACCGGGGGGGACCAGTGAGGAGCAGTACGTCCGAAGTCTGCTGGATCGCGGCGTGGCCGGCATCGTCTTCGTCTCGGGTCGGCATGCCGACTACCGCGCCGACATCAGCCGCTACGCTTACCTGGCCGCCAGTGGCGTCCCCTTCGTCACCGTCAACGGCGCCCGCGCGGAGGTGCCCGCACCCGACTTCTCCACCGGGGACGCCATGGGCATTGAGGCAGCCGTCCACCACCTCGTCCAGCTCGGCCACCGGCGCATCGCCCTGCTGGGTGGTCACACCCACATCGTCCCGGCGGCCCGCAAGGCCGAGGCGTTCCGGAAGGTGATGGGACGCGAGCTCGGCGACACCGACCCCCGGATCACCGAGACCTTCTACACCTACGAGGCCGCTGCGAGCGCGGCACGCGGGCTCGTCGAGGCCGGCACGACCGCCATCGTGGCGGGCTCGGACCTGCAGGCCCTGGGAGCGGCACGCACCATCCACGCCATGGGGCTGCGCGTGCCCGAGGACGTCTCCCTGGTGGGCTTCGACGACTCGATGCTCATGGCACACCTGGACCCTCCCCTGACCACCGTGCGCCAACCGGTCCAGGCGATCACCACGGCCGCGGTCCGCGCGCTGACGTCCATGGAGCCCGGATCACCTCAGGAGCACCAAGCCTACGTGTACACCCCCGACCTCGTCGTGCGGGGGTCCACGGCCCAGGCCCCGGAGCGTGCCGGATCGGATCCACGCCCCCGGGGCAGCCGCACCCCCGTCTGACACCGCCCCGCCCCGTGCCGCCTCGCCCTGCCCCGGCGCGAGGCCCCACGGACAGGACGGGGCGACTCCCGACCACCCGCGGAATCACGCGGATTTTCTGACACCGTGTCCCACGTGGAGACCTCTTGCGCGGGGGGTTACCCTACGGGAGTGGGGCGTCGCACGGCCGTGCGTACCGCCCCGGCAACGAGGGCGTCCCCCTCGTCCTGGACCACCATCGGAGGCACAGTGCAACGCATGACGCGACAGCGCCAGGCCGTCCTCGCCGAGCTCCGGCGCGTGGACGACTTCCGCTCCGCCCAGCAGGTCTTCGAGGACCTGCGCGAGGAGGGCCACCGCGTCGGGCTCGCCACGGTGTACCGCAACCTGCAGGGACTCAGTTCCGAGGGCGATGTCGACGTCCTGCGTTCCGCCGATGGGGAGAGTCTCTACCGGCTCTGCGACGACCGCGGTCACCACCACCACCTGGTCTGCCGGCAGTGCGGGCACGCCGAGGAGATCCTGCTCTCCGAGGTGGAGTCCTGGGTCGCCGACGTCGCCCGCCAGCACGGGTACACCGAGGTCGACCACTCCATGGAACTCTTCGGTCTGTGCGCCACCTGCTCGGCGGCGCGTCACGAGGACCCGGCCCCGGCGACACCGGCAGGCACCACCGCGGACGCACCGGACGCCACACCATCCCCCACCACCGTCTGACAAGGAAGCAGTCATCATGCCCGTTCCCGACTGGGCCTCCTCCGGTGTACGCCTGATCGTCTTCCTGTTCTTCGTCGTCCTCCTGCGCGCCCAGGGCACGTACTGGCTGGGCAGGCTCGCCGCTGCGGGCGCCCTCAAGGCCTCCGACCGCAATGGCCTGGTGGGTCGGATCGCCCACTGGTTCAACGGACCCACCCCCCGCAAGGGCGCGGCCCTCCTCGAGCGCTGGGGGCTCATCATCATCCCCCTGTGCTTCCTCACCGTCGGCATCCAGACGGCCGTCAATGCGGGCTCGGGCGTGGTGCGCCTGCGCTGGCGGACCTACACCCTGGCCATGGTGCCGGGCTGTGTCGCCTGGGCCCTCATGTACGGCCTCGGCATGCTGGCCGTGTGGCAGGCGGCCCTCGCCGCGATCGCCGGCAGCCCGTGGGCCTGGGCAGCCTTCGCCGGTGTCGCCGCCCTGTTCATCGGGCTGCAGTGGCACCGACGCCACGGCGGCCACCGCATCGGGCACGCCGAGGAGGCGGCACCCGCCGTCGCGCACTCCACCGAGCGGGCCTGAGCGCCACCCCGCCCGGGGCCCTCCGCCCCCGGGTCCGGCGACCCGGACAGGGCACTCGGGGCGGGTCGTCGTGGGAGGGACCACGGACAGGTGCGGGGGCCGACCTCGTCGGTGACCACCTGTCGACCCGCCGGGCCGCCCTCGTCAGTCCCCACCGGGCCGCCCTCGTCAGGACCCCGGGTGGTCCTCCGCCGCGCCGTAGCGACGCTCCCGCCCCGCGTACCCCAGCAGGCAGTCCCACAGGGACTCGCGGTCGAAGGCGGGCCAGGGCGTGTCCACGAACATCATCTCGGCGTAGGCCAACTGCCACAGGAGGTAGTTGGAGATCCGCTGCTCCCCCGAGGTGCGCACCATGAGGTCGACGTCGGGCACGTCGGGCAGGTAGAGGTGACGCGCGAAAGTGCGCTCCGTGACTCCCCCGGGCTTCAGGCGCCCCTGGGCGACGTCCTCGGCGATGGAGCGTGCGGCGTCTGCGATCTCCGCGCGGCCCCCGTAGTTCACGCACATCACCAGGTCCAGGGTGTCGTTGTGCCGCGTCGTGGCCTCCGCCTGCCGCAGGGCGTGGATCACCGACTTCCAGAGGCGGGGTTCGCGCCCCGACCAGCGCACGTGCACCCCCCACTCGTCCAGCTGGGCGGTGCGGCGACGCAGGACGTCGGAGGCGTAGGACATGATGAAGCGGACCTCGGCGGGGGAACGCTTCCAGTTCTCCGTGGAGAAGGTGTAGACGGACAGGTAGCGCACACCGGCGTCGATGGCCCCGGCGACGGTGTCCATGAGCGCGTACTCGCCGGCCCGGTGACCCTCGGTGCGCGTCCGACCGCGCGAGTTCGCCCACCGACCGTTGCCGTCCATCACGAGCGCCACGTGGGCGGGCACCTCGGAGGCCGCCAGGTGGGGGGCCGGACGCGGCCACTCCCCCGGCCCAGCCACGGGTGCGCTGGGGTCCGCGGGCGCGCGGTCCATGGGGGCGGGCCCACTGCCCCGGAGCGCCCCCGGACCTGCGGGGACGACGGGCGTACCCCACGTCCCGGGCCCACCCGTCCTGCGGTCCTCCCCGGACGGTCCGGACCTGTGGTCCTCCATGCTCACCTCGACCTCTCCAGCACCTGCAGGGAACGCAGCCGTCGTTCCAGGTGCCACTGCGTGTACGCCGAGACCAGTCCCACGACCTCGTTGCGGCAGTAGTCCTGCGCGGAGTCCACGGGTCCCCAGTCCCCGCTGAGGAGGTCCCCCAGCAGCGCCATCGCCCCCGCCGAGGGCGCCGCCGATCCCGCTGGACGGCAGTGCTCGCACACGGCACCACCCTCCGGGACGGAGAACGCCGTGTGGGGCCCCTCGACCCCGCACACCGCGCAGTCGAAGCACGAGGGCGCCCACCCTGCGATCGCCAGGGCACGCAGCAGGTAGGAGTCGAGCACCATCATCGGGTCGTGCCGACGGTGGGCGAGGGCGAAGAGAGCGCCGACCAGCAGCAGGTACTGGGCGTGCGACCCCTCGTCCGCGTCGGCCGTGAGACGCTCCGCGGTCTCCACCATGACGGTGGCCGGGGTGAAGAGGTCGTAGTCCTCGGCCAGGGAGCGCCCGTGGGAGGTGATGGTCTCGACCTGGGTGATGATGTCGAGGGAGCGTCCCCGGTGCAGCTGGACGTCGATGACGGAGAACGGCTCGACCCGCGCCCCGAACTTGGACGTCGTGCGGCGCACTCCCTTGGCGACCGCCCGGACCTGGCCATTGTCGCTGGTCAACAGCGTGATGATGCGGTCGGCCTCGCCCAGCTTGTGGGTGCGCAGGACGACGGCCTCATCTCGGTAGGTCCGCATCACGGGCCCATTGTCGCACCCGGTGGGAGCTCCTTCGCGGTGGCCGCGCAGGTGGCGGGAGCACGTACGAGGGCGGACCCACCTCCGTGGTCGGACGCGCGCACGAGGGCGGACCCACCAGCGTGGTCGGACGCACGAGGGAGGGGACGCCCGGTGGGGGGACTGCCTCGGTCCCCTGGGGGACACGGTCGGGCCGGGCGCAGCTCGGCCCCCCGCGGACGGGTNGGGCCGCCCTCGTCAGGACCCCGGGTGGTCCTCCGCCGCGCCGTAGCGACGCTCCCGCCCCGCGTACCCCAGCAGGCAGTCCCACAGGGACTCGCGGTCGAAGGCGGGCCAGGGCGTGTCCACGAACATCATCTCGGCGTAGGCCAACTGCCACAGGAGGTAGTTGGAGATCCGCTGCTCCCCCGAGGTGCGCACCATGAGGTCGACGTCGGGCACGTCGGGCAGGTAGAGGTGACGCGCGAAAGTGCGCTCCGTGACTCCCCCGGGCTTCAGGCGCCCCTGGGCGACGTCCTCGGCGATGGAGCGTGCGGCGTCTGCGATCTCCGCGCGGCCCCCGTAGTTCACGCACATCACCAGGTCCAGGGTGTCGTTGTGCCGCGTCGTGGCCTCCGCCTGCCGCAGGGCGTGGATCACCGACTTCCAGAGGCGGGGTTCGCGCCCCGACCAGCGCACGTGCACCCCCCACTCGTCCAGCTGGGCGGTGCGGCGACGCAGGACGTCGGAGGCGTAGGACATGATGAAGCGGACCTCGGCGGGGGAACGCTTCCAGTTCTCCGTGGAGAAGGTGTAGACGGACAGGTAGCGCACACCGGCGTCGATGGCCCCGGCGACGGTGTCCATGAGCGCGTACTCGCCGGCCCGGTGACCCTCGGTGCGCGTCCGACCGCGCGAGTTCGCCCACCGACCGTTGCCGTCCATCACGAGCGCCACGTGGGCGGGCACCTCGGAGGCCGCCAGGTGGGGGGCCGGACGCGGCCACTCCCCCGGCCCAGCCACGGGTGCGCTGGGGTCCGCGGGCGCGCGGTCCATGGGGGCGGGCCCACTGCCCCGGAGCGCCCCCGGACCTGCGGGGACGACGGGCGTACCCCACGTCCCGGGCCCACCCGTCCTGCGGTCCTCCCCGGACGGTCCGGACCTGTGGTCCTCCATGCTCACCTCGACCTCTCCAGCACCTGCAGGGAACGCAGCCGTCGTTCCAGGTGCCACTGCGTGTACGCCGAGACCAGTCCCACGACCTCGTTGCGGCAGTAGTCCTGCGCGGAGTCCACGGGTCCCCAGTCCCCGCTGAGGAGGTCCCCCAGCAGCGCCATCGCCCCCGCCGAGGGCGCCGCCGATCCCGCTGGACGGCAGTGCTCGCACACGGCACCACCCTCCGGGACGGAGAACGCCGTGTGGGGCCCCTCGACCCCGCACACCGCGCAGTCGAAGCACGAGGGCGCCCACCCTGCGATCGCCAGGGCACGCAGCAGGTAGGAGTCGAGCACCATCATCGGGTCGTGCCGACGGTGGGCGAGGGCGAAGAGAGCGCCGACCAGCAGCAGGTACTGGGCGTGCGACCCCTCGTCCGCGTCGGCCGTGAGACGCTCCGCGGTCTCCACCATGACGGTGGCCGGGGTGAAGAGGTCGTAGTCCTCGGCCAGGGAGCGCCCGTGGGAGGTGATGGTCTCGACCTGGGTGATGATGTCGAGGGAGCGTCCCCGGTGCAGCTGGACGTCGATGACGGAGAACGGCTCGACCCGCGCCCCGAACTTGGACGTCGTGCGGCGCACTCCCTTGGCGACCGCCCGGACCTGGCCATTGTCGCTGGTCAACAGCGTGATGATGCGGTCGGCCTCGCCCAGCTTGTGGGTGCGCAGGACGACGGCCTCATCTCGGTAGGTCCGCATCACGGGCCCATTGTCGCACCCGGTGGGAGCTCCTTCGCGGTGGCCGCGCAGGTGGCGGGAGCACGTACGAGGGCGGACCCACCTCCGTGGTCGGACGCGCGCACGAGGGCGGACCCACCAGCGTGGTCGGACGCACGAGGGAGGGGACGCCCGGTGGGGGGACTGCCTCGGTCCCCTGGGGGACACGGTCGGGCCGGGCGCAGCTCGGCCCCCCGCGGACGGGTGCCGAGGGGGGCCGGAGCTCACCGTGGGGGGTCGCCCCGTGGTGGGACCCTGTGCCGTGCCGTCCGTGGATCACACGGAGCTCGCGGCGGTCGGGTCGGTCTGAGTGCGCTGGTCGGGGGAGGTCCTCCCCGGAGCGGCGCGGGTGGGTGGTCAGGAGTGGACGGTGTGCGGGTCCCGGTGCGGTCCGGCAGGCGTGCCCGGACCGAGTGGATCGGCCTGGGCCGCACGGGCGGCTGCGTCCGGTCGGGGTCGGGAGGAGCGACGGGGGCGCCTCACCCCCTCAGCGCAGGGCGCGGTTGACGGCGGAGATGACCGCCTTGTAGGTCGCCCTCGTGATGGAGGAGTCGATGCCCACGCCCCACACGATCTGACCGTCCACGGCCGCCTCCACGTAGGAGGCCGCACGGGCGTCACGCCCCTGGCTCATGGCGTGCTCGGAGTAGTCGAGCACGCGGACGTCCAGCTCGAACTGGTGCAGCGCCGCGACGAAGGCATCGATGGGGCCGGATCCACTGGCCTCGATGACCACCGGCTCGCCGTTGTCACGCAGGGAGGCGTGCAGGTCGACCTGTTCCTCGTCGCCGTGGCTGACCACCCGGGAGGACCCGAGTTCGAAACGACCCCAGGGCGCCAGCCCCTCGGCGGAGGAGGTGGGCAGGTACTCGTCGGCGAAGATCCTCCACAGTGAGTCCGCGTCGATCTCCCCACCGTAGGAGTCGGTGTGGCGCTGGACCACGCGGGAGAACTCGATCTGCAGGCGGCGGGGGAGCTCCAGGTTGTGGGAGGTCGACATGAGGTAGGCGACCCCGCCCTTGCCGGACTGGGAGTTCACGCGCACGACCGCCTCGTAGGAGCGGCCCACGTCATGGGGGTCGATGGGCAGGTACGGCAGCTCCCAGATGACGTCCTCCTCGCGCCCGCCGGCCTCCGCGACCTTCTTCTTGCGGGCGGAGAAGCCCTTCTTGATGGCGTCCTGGTGGGAGCCGGAGAAGGAGGTGTAGACGAGGTCACCGACGTAGGGGATGCGCGGCGGGGTGGCCATCGACGTGCAGTGCTCGACCGTGCGGCGCACCGCGTCGATGTCGGAGAAGTCGATCCCCGGGTCCACGCCCTGGCTGAACAGGTTCAGCCCCAGGGTCACCAGGTCGACGTTGCCGGTGCGCTCGCCCTGGCCGAGCAGACAGCCCTCCACGCGGTCCGCCCCGGCCATGATCGCCAGCTCGGCCGTGGCCACACCCGTGCCGCGGTCGTTGTGGGGGTGGACCGACAGGGCGATGTGCTCACGGTGGGAGAGGTTGCGGCTCATCCACTCGATCTGGTCGGCGTAGACATTGGGGGTCGCACGCTCGACGGTGGCGGGCAGGTTGAGGATGATCTCGCGGTCGTCCGAGGGCTCCCACACCTCCATGACCTCCTCGCAGATCTCGAGGGCGAACTCGGGTTCGGTGTCGATGAAGATCTCCGGGGAGTACTCGAAACCGAAGACGGTGTCGTCGTCGAGCAGCTTCTCCGCATGGGCGATGACGTCGCGGGCGCCGGTGACGGCCAGGTCGACGGTCTGCTCGCGGGTCGCGTGGAAGACCAGGTCACGGAACAACGGAGAGGTCGCGTTGTAGAGGTGGACCGTGGCGCGCGGGAACCCGACGATGGACTCCACCGTGCGCTCGATGATCTCCGGGCGGGACTGGGTCAGCACGGACACCGTCACGTCCTCGGGGACGGCCTCGGTCTCGATGAGGGAACGCACGAAGTCGAAATCCGTCTGGGAGGCGGCGGGGAAGCCGATCTCGATCTCCTTGTACCCCATGCGGACCAGCAGGTCGAACATCTCCCGCTTGCGGCCCGGGTCCATGGGCTCGATGAGCGCCTGGTTGCCGTCACGCAGGTCCGTGGACATCCAGCGGGGGGCCTTCGTGATGCGCCTGTCGGGCCACTGCCGGTCGGGCAGGTGGATCGGGTTGGCGTCGAGGAATGCCCGGTACTTCGACACGGGCATGGGTGAACGTCCGGGAGTGGGGACGTGCGCAGTGGTCTTCATCGCTGGTGGCTGCTTCCTTGGTCGTTGGCTTCGGTGTGACCGTGGCCGGGTACGACGAACGCCGCGACGAGGATCCGGCCTTTTCAGGCCTCGTCGCGGCGGGTAAGCAGCAGCTGTGCCGTGCGCATGTCGTCAACCTAGCGCCCCGCAGCGCCCGACGCAAAGACAACCACGCCTCGGACGTGTCGCCGGGGATCCCTTCCCCCTCCCACCCCTCCTGTGGCCTCCGACACAGTTAGGCTGGGGCCATGATCGACCACATCGGACTGCGCGTCACTGATCTCGCCGCGTCGCGGACCTTCTTCGAGAAGTCCCTGGCGCCCCTGGGCTACACGGTGCTCCACGACTTCGGCGAGGAACTCGCCCTGGGCGGGCCGGTGCCCGGCGTCCGCAAGCCGGTGCCGGACCTGTGGCTCTCCGTCGCCCCGGAGGTGACGCCGATCCATCTGTCCTTCTTCGCGCGCGACTCCGCCCAGGTCGATGCCTTCCACGCGGCTGCCCTCGCCGCGGGCGGCACCGACAACGGCACACCCGGACTGCGCCCCGCCTACGGTCCCGGCTACTACGCCGCCTTCGCCCTCGACCCCGACGGCAACAACATCGAGGCCGTCTTCCACGGGGACACCTCCCTCGTCGACTGAGTCCCGGCCTCCGGAGCCGCCCTCGTCCCCCGGACCGACCCACCACCCAGGACTGCCCTGTCGGGCGCCCTCGCCCCCGACCGCCCATCCGGCCCGGGCCGGAGTGCTCACAACCGCACGGGGATCGAGCGCGGGCCGAAACTGCCCGGTTCCCCATCGAAGCGGCCCGGCAGTGCGGTCCCACAGGTGGGGCACGTGCCCTGTGGGGTCAGGCGGTACCCGAGGATCGTGTACCAGTCGCGCACGATCAGCGACTCCCCGCACCCTGCGCAACGCGTCGTGTCCCCCTCGACGTCGTGGAGGTTGCCGGTGTACACGAAGTGCAGTCCCTCCTCCAGGGCGATCGCGCGCGCCCGGCGCAGCGTCGCGGGAGGTGTGGGAGGAACGTCGCGCATGCGGTGGTCGGGGTGGAACGCGGAGAAGTGCAGGGGCACGTCGGGTCCGAGTTCGCCGAGGATCCACCGGCATTCCTCGCGCAGCCGGTCCTCGGAGTCGTTGAGCCCGGGGATCAGCAGGGTCGTCAACTCCACCCAGGTGGACCCCCGCTCCACCGCCCAGGAGATGGTGTCCAGGACGTCGCGGAGGTGCCCGCCCGTCACCCGACGGTAGAAGTCCTCGTCGAAGCCCTTGAGGTCGATGTTCGTGGCGTCCATGGGCGCGAAGAAGTCCGCCCGTGCCTCCCGCGAGATGTAGCCCGCCGTCACCGCGACCGTGCGGATCCCGGCCTCGTGGCACGCCCTGGCCGTGTCGATCGCGTACTCGGCGTAGATGACGGGGTCGTTGTAGGTGAAGGCCACCTGGGGCACGCCCCAGGCCTGCGCGACGTCCGCGATGTGCTCCGGGGTGGCCTCCTGGCCCAGCCGGTCCCACTCCGTGGCCGCGGAGATCTCCCAGTTCTGGCAGTACCTGCAGCCCAGGTTGCATCCCGCGGTGCCGAAGGACAGGACCGCGGTGCCCGGGTGGAAGTGCGCCAAGGGCTTCTTCTCGACCGGGTCCAGGCAGAATCCCGAACTCCTCCCCCAGGTCGTCAGGACCACGGCGTCGCCCTCGCGCGCCCTCACGAAGCAGTACCCGCGCTGCCCGTCGCGCAGGCGGCAGGTGCGCGGGCACAGGTCGCACTGGAGGCGCCCGTCGGGCAGCGGGTGCCACCAGCGTCCCACCCGCCCGCCGAGGAGCCCCCGGGGAGCCGCGACCGGGGCCCGCGCCGAGGGCGACGGCAACGGCACCGCGGACGAGGGCGGACCCGCGTGGGCACTCATGGCTCTGGCTCCCCCTCGACCCACGCCTGGACGGTGTAGACCTCCAGGCGTGCGTCCTCCGACCACCAGTCCGCGGGGAGTCCCGCCTTGAGCTTGAGATGGTCCAGGAAGTCACGGGGATCGGGCAACTCCTCCCAGACCTGCGGGAGGAAGGTGGCACGGTTGAACGCACCTGCCTCCAGGACCAGGCCGTCGACGCCGGGGCGCAGCGCTTCCAGCACGGACTCCTCCGAGGCGTGTGGCAGCGGGACGCGTTCCGAGAGCACCGAGACCTCGATGGTCGTGCGCCCCAGGTCCGCCAGGCCCAGGGGTGGGAAGCGCGGGTCGTGCAGGGCTGCGGCGACGGCATTGTGGGCCACGTCCTCCTGGAGGGAGCGGTGCGGCACCAGGGTGCCGATGCAGCCGCGCAGCCGGGAGTCCTGCTCCAGCGTGACGAAGCTGGCCCCGGGGAACATCAGCCAGTCCGGGCGGGCGGCGCGCCGGGCGATCTCGTCCAGGGGGATCTGCGCGGTGGGCGTGCCTGTCAAGCGCACCTCGATGGCTCCGCGCGCGATGCCCAGGAGCTGTTCCCCGGCCTCAGGTGGAAGACGGCGTGTCATGGTGTTCCTCCTCGATGGCGAAGGCCGCATATCCGACGACGTGGTCGCCACCACCCCCGGGAACGTCACCGGAGTTGTGGGCACCGAGCAGGTGGGGCGACAACCCCCGTCGACGGCAGACTTCGAGGAGTCCGTTCAGCGGCGAGGCCCCACAGGCCCGGTCGTGCGCCACGGGTCCCGACAGGGTGAGCACCTGCTCGATGGTGGCGGCGTCCAGCGCACGGGCGGTGGCGGCGTCGTGGTAGTGCGAGAGGTCGGAGCTCACGGCGACGACCGTGCTGCGCTCGCCCCACAACGCCTCGATGACGTCGGCGACCTCCGTCGGGGTGGCCATGCCGACGTTGAGGGGCACCAGGTTCACGGTGCCCAGGACGCGCTGGATGAAGGGCACCTGGACTTCGATCGCGTGCTCCTCGGCGTGGGTGAGGGAGTCCACGGTGACCGGCCGCGGAAGGTCCGAGGTCGCAGCCAGAACCTCGTGGGTGGGGATCGGCAGGTCACCCAGGGGCGTGCGGAAGAAGTCGGACCCGGGCAGGGCGATGCCGCGGATGCCCACCCGGTGCGTCGGCCCCAGGAGGACCACGCGCGTGATGGTCCTGCGCCTGGGTGCGAGTGTCTGCCACCCCAGCGCCGCCAGGTCGCCCGACCATTCCCATCCGGCATGGGGCACCACCAGGGCCTTCGGCGTCCAGTTGTGCTCACTGGCGACCAACTGCGCGGAGGCGCGGGCCAGGAGCCTGTCGGCCTCCTCGGCGACCTCGGTGGGATCAGCGGGGTAGAAGAAGCCCGCGACCGCGGGCGGGCGCACGGTGTGGACCTGGTCCGTCATGGCCCCTCCCTCCCCGCAGATCGTGTGTGCCATGCGCGCTCCGGGCCTGCCGCGCGGGCCCATTCATCTCGCCCGCGGACCCTTGGTGGCGTTCCCCGTCTCCGCCTCCGAGAGTAGTCCCGTGTGAGGGATCCCACCATGGTGCAGCCACACCTTCCGCGTTGACGAGGGCGACCATCCTCCGTAGGGTCGGAACCATGTGGAAGTGAGTGGACGCCCTCGTGCGAGCGGAACCCGGGACCGACCGGCGCCCCTGCGCGAACCCTCCGACCTGGAGCCACACCCCATGACCACTTCCCCCCTCTCCTCACCCTCACGCGCCGCCTTCCTGCGTGCCGACGGCATTTCCCTGTCCTTCGGCGACCACCGTGTGCTCACCGATGTCACCTTCACCGTCCACGAGGGTGCCCGCGCCGGTCTGATCGGCCAGAACGGCTCCGGCAAGTCAACGTTGTTGCGTGTCCTCGCCGGTGTCCAGGAACCCGGTGCGGGCACCGTCGAGGTCCCGGGTGGTGCCCGCGTGGGTCTGCTGTGGCAGGACTTCCCCCTGGACCCGTCCCTGCCCGTGCTCGCGGCGGCCGAGCACGCCCAGGAGGTCCCGCGGCGCATCCGTGACCGGGTCGAACAGGCCGGTCTCGCCCTCGCCGGGGATCCCGACGACCCCGCTCGGGCCGATGCGCTCGACGCAGCCCTGGCCGGTGCCGAGCGCGCGGACGTGTGGTCCCTGGAGGCCCGGCGGGACGAGACACTAGCCGGGCTGGGGCTGGGCGCGGTGGATCCGGGGCGCCCTGTGCGCACCCTCTCGGGCGGGCAGCGGGCACGCCTCATGCTCGCGCTCCTCCTGCTGCAGCGCCCCGACGTCCTGCTGCTCGACGAGCCCACGAACCACCTCGACGACGATGCCGCCGACTTCCTGCGCCGTGTGCTGGCCGACTGGCGTGGTCCGGTGATCGCGGCGAGCCACGACCGCGCCTTCCTCGACGACATCGCCACCGAGATCCTCGACCTGGACCCCGTGCCCACCGCGGTGTCCGCACCGGAGACACCGGGGGCCGAGGGCGATGGCCCGGTGCGGGGGCTGACGCGGACCCGGGGACGCTACTCGGAACACGTCCTGGCCCGGCTCGACCAGCGCGAGGCCTGGGAGCGCCAGTTCGCCACCGAACAGGCGGCGCTGCGACGACTGCGGGCCCGCACCCATTCCGACCAGCAGGTCGGACACGCCGGGAGGGCACCCCGCACCGAGGCCCGTGCCTCGAAGAAGTTCTACTCCGACCGCAATGCCCGCGTCGTCAAGAGGCGGGTGGACGACGCCCAGCGGCGCCTGGAGGTGCTGGACAGGTCCCAGGTGAGGCGCCCACCCCGGGAACTGGTGTTCCGCGGGCTCGAGGCGGGGGGCTCCCCGGACGCGGGGCGCGCGGGTGTGCACATCCGCGGGTTGGCACTGGCGGGGCGCCTGGCGCCCATGACCCTGGACGTGGCACCCGGGGAGCAGGTACTGGTCGAGGGCCCCAACGGCTCCGGGAAGTCGACGCTGCTGGCCCTCCTCGCCGGGAGGCTGACCGCGACCTCCGGCGACGTCGAGGTGAGGGGTCGCCTGCACCTGCTCGCCCAGGACCCGACCCCACCGGACCCCGCCCTCACCACGGAGCAGGCGTACCGGGCGGCCGTGGGGACCGGACGCAGTGAGGAGGTGCCCCTGACGGGCTTCGGGCTCCTGCACCCCCGTGACCTGTCCAGGCCGGTCGGAGTGCTCTCCACGGGCCAGCTGCGCAGGTTGGAGCTGGCCGAGGTCCTCGCCGACCCGCCCGAGGTCCTGGCACTGGACGAGCCGACGAACCATCTCTCGCTGGACCTGGTGACCGCCCTGGAGGCACTGCTGCCCACCTACCCGGGCATCGTGCTGGTCGCCAGCCATGACAGGTGGCTGCGTCGGCACTGGACGGGGCGGACGCTGCACCTGGATCCGGTGTCGCCCTCGTCGGTGTGAGCGCGGGGAGGGACGGAGGCGGCGCGGACGGGGGGCGGCGCCCTTCCCGACGGTCACCGGCGCGGCGCCAACCCGGTCTCAGGGGTGGATGAGGGTGCCCGCTCGCCCGAGCATTGCCCGGGTGGCGAGGTCCGGGGAGGTGATGACCGCGCGGCGTCCCGGTGAGCCGAGCACGAAGTCCACGGCCGCCTGGACCTTGGGGAGCATGGAGCCCTCCGCGAACTGGCCCGCCGCGATGAGGCGCAGGGCCTCCTCCGCGGGTAGGTCGGCCACCGCCTGGTCCCGTGCCGTCCCCCACCCCGTGTGGACGGCGTCGACCGAGGTGAGCACCAGCAGTGTGTCGGCCCCGACCGACTCGGCGAGCAGGCCCGCGCAGTGGTCCTTGTCCACCACGGCCTCCACGCCGCGCACTCCCCCGCCGGGCACGGGCACGACCGGGATCCCGCCGCCCCCGCAGGCCACGACGATGAAGTCAGCGTCGAGGAGGTGGAGGACCGACTCCCACTCGACGATCGCCCGTGGTCGGGGTGAGGCGACGACGCGGCGCCACCCGCGTCCCGCGTCCTCGCGCACGACCGTTCCGGGACGGTCGGCGGCGAGTCGCTCCGCCTCCTCACGGGTCATGAACGCGCCGATGGGCTTGGTCGGACGGGTGAAGGCAGGATCGTCGGGGTCGACCAGGACCTGGGTGACGACCGTGGCCACGTGCCAGGGCTTGCCCAGGCGCGTCACCTCGGCCTGGAGCTGTTGCTGCAGGTGGTAGCCGATGTAGCCCTGGCTCATGGCAGTCGACTCGGGCAGCGGCATCTCCGGGACGCCCTCGTCGACGCCGGCACCGAGGGAGAACGCTCGCGAGACGGCCCCCACCTGGGGCCCGTTGCCGTGGGTGAGGATGATCTCGTCCTCGGCGGTGATCATGGAGATGATGGCGGGGGCGACGGCGCGGATGTGCTCCAGTTGGGTGGTCGGGGTGGTTCCGAGCGCATTCCCACCCAGTGCGACGACGATGCGGGACATCGCCCAACCCTACCCACCCCCACCGCGAAGTCCGCTCTGTTCGGGGGTCGAAGTCCGCTCAGTTCTGGGGTCGAAGTCCGCTCAGTTCTGGGGTCGAAGTCCGCTCAGTTCTGGGGTCGAAGTCCGCTCTCCCGTACGTGCGCGTGCTGCCGCTCCGGCGATCCTCGGGGACCGCAAAGGAGCTGGGTCGGTGTGGAGAAGTGCACCGAGGCTCCCGACACCGGCATCCCGGGGCCGATGTGCCGCATCGTGGTGTTCAGACCTGGTCTGCGCCGTCGTCCTCGCCTCCATCCGAGCACTCGGGGTTGAAGGGGAGACGCGGCCCTTCCGCACGCGCCTGGCCGCGCCTGGGAAGCGTCCCCACACCCACGAGGAGCGCGGAGAGATCGAGGAACCCGAACAGGACGGACCTCGACCCCGGAACAGAGCGGACTTCGGTGCGCAAACAGAGCGGACCTCAGGCCTCAAACAGAGCGGACCTCGGTGCGTGAACTGAGCGGACCTCGGTGCCCGAACAGAGCGGACCTCAGGCCTCAAACAGAGCGGACTTCGAGCCCAGAACAGAGCGGACTTCGCCGGGGTGGCGGGTGGGGGAGGTCAGAAGCCGAGGCGGCCGAGCATCTTGGGGTCGGACTGCCAGTCCTTGGCGGTCCTCACGTGCAGGTCCAGGAAGACCCGGCGCCCCAGCAGGCGCTCGATCTCCGCCCGCGACCGGGTCCCGATCTCCTTGAGGCGCGACCCGCGCTTCCCGATGATGATGGCCTTCTGGGAGTTGCGCTCGACGTATATGTTGACGTGCACGTCCAGCAGCGGCTTGCCCTTCTGGCCGGGACGGGGCTCGCGCTCCACGATCTCCTCGACCTGGACGGCCAAGGAGTGGGGCAGCTCGTCACGCACGCCTTCCAGCGCGGCCTCACGGATGTACTCCGCGATGAGGACGTCACGGGACTCGTCGGTGACGTCACCCTCGGGGTAGAGGGGCGGCGAGAGCGGCATGAGCCCGACCAGCACCTCGGTGAGGTCATCGACCTGGGTGCCCTCCAGGGCCGAGACCGGCACGATCGCCGCCCACTCCCCCAGCTTGTCGATGTCGAGGAGGTGGCGGACCAGACGCTCCCGGCTCACCAGGTCCGTCTTCGTGGCCACCGCCACCTTGGGGGCGCGCACCTCGCGCAGCTCCCGGGCGATGAACTGGTCGCCGGGCCCGATGCGCTGGTCGGCGGGCAGGCAGAACACGACGCAGTCGACCTGGGCCAGTGCCTCGCGCACCATCTCGTTGAGTCGCTTGCCCAGCAGGGTGCGGGGGCGGTGGTACCCGGGGGTGTCGACGATGACGATCTGTGAGTCGGGACGTTGCACGATCCCGCGCACGTTGTGCCGCGTCGTCTCCGGACGCATCGAGGTGATGGCGACCTTCTGGCCCACCAGCGCGTTGGTCAGCGTGGACTTGCCGACGTTGGGGCGCCCGACCACGGTGACGAAGCCCGCGCGGAAGTCCTCGGGGTAGTCGGGCATGACGAGCCCCACCCCCGCGTTGGCCTCCTCGCGCAGCGTACGCAGCCCCGCCAGGTCCTCCTCGACGTGGGCCAGCTGCTCGGGATCGGCGTCCTCCAGGTCCGGGTCCTCCCCGGCGTCCGCGCCGTCGGTGCCGTGCGCACCGTCCGCCGACCCGGCATTCCCGGCCCCGTCGGTCCGGTCACGGTCCTTCCCCCCGGACGAGGGCGACGCCCCCTGCGTGGGTGCGTCCTCGGGAGCGGGGGCGCCCTCGTCCGCGTCTGCGGGGGTCCCCCCCTCGGGGACGTCCACCTCGATGGCGGCGTCGTCGAAGGCATTGGGTCCGGCCATCAGTTCGTCGTCGCTGGGGAATCTCATCGCTGCTCCTGCCCGTGGGCGTCGGTACTGGTGGCGGGGGGCTCTGCCCGGTCGCGTACGGATCGGTCCTGGTCTGGCTGGTCCCGATCCGGCCGGTCGTCCCCGGTCGTGGGGGAGGTCTCCTCGGGTTCGGGTGTGCGCGAGCAGAGCACGGTGCCCACCTGGCGGCGGCGACCGCGTGCTCCTTCGGCCTCCATGTGGACCCCCAGGAGGTCGCCGCACGCTCCTGGCAGGGGGACACGGCCGATGGCCTTCCCCAGCAGACCCCCCACGGAGTCCACGTCCTCGTCCTCCAGCTCCAGGCCGAGGAGTTCGCCCAGCTCGCCCAGCGGGAAACGTGAGGGCACCCGCCACACCCCCGGGGACACCTCCTCCGGCTCCACGACATTGCGGTCGTGTTCATCGGTGACCTCGCCGACGAGCTCCTCGATGATGTCCTCCAGCGTCACCAGGCCCGAGATACCGCCGTACTCGTCGACGACCAGGGCCAGGTGGAAGTGCTCCTCCTGCATCTGGCGGAGCAGGTCGTCGGCGGGCTTGGTCTCGATGGTGAACTCGGCGGGACGCATCATCTGCTCAGCGACCAGCTCCGGTTCGCCGCCACGCGTCTCCAGGCGCTGGACGACGTCCTTGAAGTAGAGGACACCGCGCACGTCGTCCACGTCGTCACCGATGACGGGGATGCGGGAGAAGCCTGAGCGCACGAAGAGCTTGAGGGACTTGCGGGCGGACAGCTCCGCATCCACCGTCACCATGTCCGTGCGCGGCACCATGACCTCGCGCACCACGGTGTGACCGAGCTCGAAGACGGAGCGCAGCATCTCGCGGTCCTCGTCCTCGAAGCCCTCGGTCTCCCCGACCTGGTCCACCATCTCACGCAGGTCGTCCGCCATCTCCTGGCGGGCCTCGGCCTCGGTCTGGGTGGGTTGGGGCAGGCGGGAGCGCACCAGGCGGATCAGCGGGTCGGCCAGGTGGGAGGCCCGCACCAGTCGGGTGGCGAGCCGGGCGCCCGACAGGGCGACCCCCTCGGGATTGCGGGTCGACAGGCGCAGCGGGATGACGGAGACGGCGACGAACTGGACGATCCCGACCACGGCGACCGCGATCAGCGCGATCGCCCACCACGGCAGGTCGGGGTGCACCAACGCCAGGGTGGTGGAGACCGCGACGACCACCTGGAGGAACGTGCGCGTGCCTCGCAGCGAGAGGTTCGTGCGGGAGCGGTGGACGACCAGGGCGTGGACCTCGTCGGCGTGGCGGCGTCCCTCCTCCACGAGGTCGTCCACGGCGGCGCGCGAGAGCCTCGCCAGGGAGGACTCCAGGGCCGAGATGACCCCGGCCAGGAGCACCCCGACCAGTGCGATGACGACGAGGGCGGCGACGGGCACCGTCCCGAACGGGTCCCCCGTCATCGGGTGGCCAGGAAGGTGAGGAGGAGCTTGCGCTGCAGGCCGAACATCTCCTCGCGCTCATCGGGTTCGGCGTGGTCGTAGCCCAGCAGGTGGAGCATGCCGTGGGTGGCGAGCATGAGCATCTCCTCCGCGGTGGAGTGCCCGGCGGCGTGGGCCTGCTCCTCCGCGACCTGTGGGCAGATGCAGATGTCACCGAGGGTCCCTGCGGGTGTGGGGTGCTCGGGGGTGCCCGGACGCAGCTCGTCCATGGGGAAGCTCATGACATCGGTGGGCCCCTCCAGGTCCAGCCAGCGCACGTGGAGGTCAGCCATGGGCTCGGGGTCGATGAAGAGGATGTTGAGCTCGACGCTGGTGGAGACGTGCATCTGGTCGAGCACGTAGTCCGCCAGGGCGACGAACTCCGAACCGTCGATGTCGTGGTCCGTCTCGTTGATGACCTCGGTCACCTGTGGTCCCCTCTTCCGTGTCGCGTGGTGCGTGGCTCCCGACGTGTCCGGCTGGCGCGTTCGGCACGGGCGCGCCGTTCGTCCCAGCGCGAGTAGGCGTCGATGATCTCCCCCACCAAGTGGTGACGCACGACGTCGGCACTGGTGAGGTGGCAGAACTCCACGCCCTCGATGTCGGTGAGGATGTCCTGGACGACCTGCAGGCCGGATCGCTGCTCGCCGGGGAGGTCGATCTGGGAGACGTCGCCGGTGACGACCACCTGGGAGTTGAACCCGAGACGGGTCAGGAACATCTTCATCTGGGAGACGGTCGTGTTCTGGGCCTCGTCGAGGATGATGAAGGAGTCGTTGAGGGTGCGCCCGCGCATGTAGGCCAGGGGCGCGACCTCGATGGTGCCCGCAGCCATGAGCTTGGGCAGCGCATCGGTGTCCAGCATGTCCTTGAGCGCGTCGTAGAGCGGCCGCAGGTAGGGGTCGATCTTGTCCGTGAGCGTGCCGGGAAGGAACCCGAGGTTCTCACCGGCCTCGACCGCGGGACGGGTCAGCACGATGCGGCGGACCTGACCCGCCAGCAGGCGCGAGACCGCTTCCGCCATGGCGAGGTAGGTCTTGCCGGTGCCGGCCGGGCCGATGCCGAAGACGACGGTGGAGCGTTCGATGGCTTCGACGTACTCCTTCTGGCCCGGCGACTTCGGCCGCACGGAGCGACCTCTCACCGAGAGGATCTCGCTGCTGGCGCGCTCGGCCAGGGCGGCACTGGTCAGCAGGGAGATCGCGTGCTCGACGGCGGGGACGTCCAGGAGGGTGCCGGAGCGCGCCAGTTCGATGAGCTCGACGAGGAGCTGGGCGGCGAGGTCGACGTCGACCTCGGTGCCCGTCAGGGTGATCTCGCGCCCCATGACGATGAAGCGCACGGCGGGGAAGCCCCGCTCGATCGCGCGGAGCACCTGGTCCGAGGCCCCCAGGAGGCTCAGGGGTTCGACCCCGGCGGGGATCGTGATGCGTCGGGTCGTCGGTTCGACTCCGCCTGCGGTCGGGTCACTCATGCGATGCGCCCACACACTCCTCTGGTCGGTCGGCCCTGCTCTCCATCTGCCTGCAAGTCTAGCCGGACGGCCCGGCCGCGCCCGGGGCGCCCTCGTCCATGTCGCGGGGGCGGGGGTCACGCATGGTCGGGGGGGCGTGGCGCACCCGCCGAGGGGGCCAGCTCCCCGGTCATGTAGTGCTGGAGGGTCGGGGCGACGAGGGCGACCACGTCCTCGACGGGCATGGAGGCGAGCGGCTCCAGCCGCACCACCTTGCGGACCATGAGCAGTCCCATCGTCTGGCTGGCCACCAGCGACAGTCGCGCCGGTGCGGATCCCTCCGGGTCGTCGACACGGGGCCCCAGGTGCACCAGGGCGAGGTGGAGCAGGAACCCCTTCACCAGTTCGGCACCTTCGGGTGAGGCGCTCAGCGTGCGCACGACGGAGAGGACGATGGGCTCCGCATCGGAGTCCCACAGGTTGAGGAGCGTACGGATGAAGGTCTCCCCGAGCCGGTCGCGGGGGGCGGAGACGACGGGGGCGAGCACCACCTCGGGATCGACGGGCAGCTCCAGGCTGGCCAGGAACAGCTGCTGCTTGGTCCCGAAGTAGCGGTGGACCAGCGCCTGGTCGACCCCGGCCCGCGTCGCGATGGAGCGCACCGAGGTGGCCTCGTAACCACCACGCCCGAACGCCTCCCTGGCCTCGGTGAGGATGCGCTGGCGTGTGTCCCGTGCGCTCACCGGGTGCTCCTGGGCATGGTGAGGGCAGCGAGCACCAGGGCGCCCAGGCCGAAGGCGGCGAGGACGACGAGGTCGCGCGCGAGGTCCGCACCGCTCCCCGCCTGGTCCCGCACGATGCCGAGCGCGTCCACCGCGTAGCTCATGGGCAGCACGTCGGACACCCACCGCAGGACGTCGGGCAGCTGGTCGCGGGGGACGAGGAGCCCGCACAGGAAGATCTGCGGTCCGACGATGACGGGCATGAACTGCACCGCCTGGAACTCGGTGCGCGCGAAGGCACTGGTCATCAGTCCCAGCGCCACCCCGACCACGGCGTCCAGGGCGGCGATGAGGAGGACCCAGGCGGGTGATCCCACGGTCTCGACCCCCAGGAACCAGTAGGCCACCGATGCCAGGAGGACCGCCTGGACGAGGGCGGCCAGGGCGAAGGCGCTCGCATAGCCCGCCAGGAGGTCCGCCCGGTGGATGGGCGTCGTCCACAGGCGCTCCAGGGTGCCCGAGGCCCGTTCACGCTGCATCGCCACGGACGTCACGAGGAACATCACCAACATGGGGAGGATCCCCAGCATGGTGAGGGCGATCCGGGGGAAGACCGCCTGCCCCGAGGGAGGTGTCGGCACGTCCAGGTAGACGAAGTACAGCAGGACGAGCAGACCCGTGGGCACACCGAGGATCAGCCCGATGGTGCGTCGGTCGGCGGTGAGCTGGCGCAGCACGCGCAGGGTGGTGGCGGAGTAGGTGCGGGGGTTCATCGGTCCTGTTCCTCCTCGGTTCCTGCCGCCCCTCCGCGCACGAGGGCAAGGAAGGCGCGGTCGGGGGTGTCCGTCCCGGTGCGTGCGAGGAGCTCCTCAGGTGTCCACAGGCCCAGGAGTCTCCCGTCGCGCATGAGTGCGAGCAGGTCGCAACGCGTGGCCTCGTCCATGACGTGGCTGGAGACGATGAGGGTGTGACCGTCGGTGGCGAGGTCGCGGAAGCGTTCCCACAGTTCCTCGCGGGTCACGGGATCCAGCCCCACCGTGGGCTCGTCGAGGACGAGCAGTTCCGGGTCTCCCACCATCGCGCAGGCGAGGGAGACGCGCCCTGCCTGGCCTCCCGAGAGGGTCGACACGGTGCGTCCGCTGAGGCCGTCCAGACCCACGGAGTCGATGGCCGCCCCGGTCGAGCCCGCAGGTGCTCCCTGCAGGGAGGCGAAGTAGGCGACGTTGTCGCGCACCGAGAGGTCGGAGTACACCGAGACCTGCTGGGTCACGTAGCCGATGCGGCCGCGCAGCCGGGTGTCGCCCGCGGGGAGACCCAGGACCCTGACCTCGCCGGAGTCGATGCGCTGAACCCCGACGATGGTGCGCATCAGGGTGGTCTTCCCGCAGCCCGAGGGCCCCAGCAGACCGAGGAGCGTCCCACGTGGGAGGGCCAGTGTGAGGTCACGGAGCACCGGGGTGCGTCCCCGCGAGACGTCGAGGTGGGTCACCTCCAGGGCCGGTGCGGCGCCGTCGGAGCGGTCGGGGTGGCCGGAGTGGCCGGAACGGTCGGCCCCGTCGGGATGGTCGGCGCGGGAACCGATGTCATCACCTGATGATTTCATCACGTGATGACTATAGGGCATGCGGCATGTCGGATGTGCCAGGTGGCGGGACGTCGTTGGCACCACCGCGTGGCCGAGCGCCGCGTGGCCGCCACGGCTCGGCCGGGCGCCGCCGGGCTCATCCCTCGCCTGGGGTGAGGGCCTTCACCGAGATGATCGACGTCTCGGGGTTCGCGCAGGCGGTGTAGTCACTGCTCGGGACGAAGAGTGCCTCGGTCTGATCGGGAGGGTAGACGCGCAGGCCGTCGGCCTGCTCGGGCGAGCAGGTGGCCTCGTCGAAGGTGCCGGCATTGACGATCCGCAGCTCGGAGTGGGCCGCGTCGCCGGGCTCGAGGGTGATCGTCTGTGCTGAGCCGCCGTCCTCACGCTCGGCGGGCGCTCCCAGCTGCGTCCCGTTGTCGTCCCCGACGAAGGATACACCCGGGTAACCACCCAGGGTGCAGGTCCGGGAGCTGGCGTTCGTGAGCACGAGGTAGGGGTACGTGCTTCCCGCTCCCCCACCCCCGCCCGCAGTCAGCGACGCCTCAAGGTCCTCAGCAGTGCAGGGAGCCGTTGCCCCGGTGCCCGTCCCCATGGAGGGGTCGGTGGTCCCCTGTGAGGGTGTGGCAGAAGCGGCACCTGACGACTCGGGTGTGGTCGCCGTCGGGCCCGACTGCGTGCCCGACTGGACACCTCCGGACGCTGCGGGATCCGACTGGGCATCCCCGCCTCCGGTGCAGCCGCCGAGCAGAGCCGCCAGCAGTGCCCCAGAAGCGATCATTGTCCTGGTTCTCCGTGTGCGATTCATCCATCGAGGGTAGACACCTCCCAGGAGGCCCGCAGAACTTGCCCTCCACTCCCGTCGGCGCCGCGCGCCCGTCTCCCCCGCGACGCCAGCTCTCCAGCTCCGTGCCATCCGCCCCGAACAGGGTCGAGCGCCCCGCACCACGCCGAGCGCCGCGCACACCGCGCCTTGCCAGCCCACGCACCACGCCAGCCGCCCCGGACGGTGTCCCGCGACCGTGGGGTGCAGCTGCGACGTCTCCTACCAGCGCCCCAGGGCGGCACCGATGAGAATGCAGGCGGCTGGCCCCGCCGTCGAGGAGCGCAGCACATGCGGTCCCAGCAGGACGACCTGCCCTCCTGCGTCGCGCAGCGCCTCCAACTCCTCGGGGGAGATCCCCCCCTCGGGACCCACCACGACAGCCACCCGGGAGGCCCGGGCGAGCGCCTCCCGGTGCTCGCCCAGCAGGTCGGTGAGGGTCCCGGTCGCCTCCTCGTGGCAGACGAGGCACACGCCGCCCTCGTCAATGAGGTCACGTACCCACGCGACGAGCCCACGGGAGTCGAGGACCCCGCTGACCCCGGGCACCCACGCGCGGCGTGACTGCTTGGCGGCCGCGCGTGCGACCTCGCGCCACTTGTCGACTCCGCGCGCGGCCCTCTGGGCGTTCCACCGGACGATCGAGCGGTCGGACTGCCAGGGGACGACCCCGTCGACACCGACCTCGGTCGCGGTCTCCACGGCCTGTTCGTCCCGGCCGCCCTTGGCGAGGGCCTGGACGAGGACCAGTCGGGGGCGGGCCTCCGGCTCGCGCAGCAGGGAGTCGACCACGAGGTCCAGACCCGACTTCGATGCGGCCTCGACCCGGCACGTCAGGCGCAGGCCACGACGGTCCACCACGTCCAGTGCCTCCCCCGGTGCGAGCCTGCGCACGACCGCCGCATGTCGACCCTCCACCCCACCCAGGTGTGCCCGGTCCCCCGGGGTGAGGTCCGCGGCGCGGGGCTCCAGGTCGTCGGCGAGGAAGACGGGCAGGGTCACGGGGTCACTGCCCGGTGAACTTGTCGCGCAGGCGTTCGAACATCGACTGGTCACCGCGACGCGGCTCGACCCGCTCCTCACCGCGGATGGAGGCGAGCTCCTCCAGGAGCTCACGCGAGCGGTCGTCCAGCTTGCGCGGGACCTCCACGTCGACGTGGACGTGCAGGTCACCGCGGCCCGGGCGCTGCAGGTGGCCGACACCGAGGTCGTCCAGGATGACCTCGTCGCGCGGCTGGGTACCGGGGTGGATGCTGACCTCACGCAGGCCGTCCAGCGTCTGGAGGGAGAAGACCGTGCCCAGCGCGGCGGTGGTCATGGGAACCGTGATCCAGGTGTGCAGGTCGTCGCCCTGACGGGTGAAGACCGGGTGCTTCTTTTCGCGCACCTCCAGGTAGAGGTCACCATTGGGCCCACCGGCCGGGCCGACCTCGCCCTGTCCGCTCAGGCGGATGCGGGTGCCATCGTCGACCCCGACGGGGATGTCCACCGTCAGTGTGCGTCGTGTGCGCACGCGCCCGTTTCCTGAGCACTCGTGGCAGGGGTTGGGGATGGTGGTCCCGTGGCCCTGGCAGGCGGGGCAGGGGCTCTGGGTGCGCATGTTGCCCAGCAGCGAGCGCTGGACTCGGGTCACGGTGCCGGTGCCACCGCAGGAGGAACAGGTCACGGGGTGCGTGCCCGGTTCGCAGCAGGAGCCACCACAGGTCTCGCAGCGCACGAAGGTGTCGAGGCTGATCTCCTTCTTCGCACCGAAGGTCTCCTCCTCGAGGGTGACCTGGACGGCGATCAGTTGGTCCTGGCCACGACGCTCGCGCGGGACCGGGCCCGCGGAGGAGGCGAAGCCGGAACCACCGAACATGGTCTCGAAGATGTCAGCGAAGCCGAAGCCCGCCCCACCGCCGCCCATCCCGCTCATGGCGTCGGGGCCGCCGATGTCGTACATCTGGCGCTTCTGGGGGTCGGAGAGGGTCTCGTAGGCGACCGAGAGGTCCTTGAAGGCCTCCTCGGAGTCGGGTCCCGCATAGTCGGGGTGGAGCTGACGTGCCTTCTTGCGGTAGGCCTTCTTGATGTCCTCGGCGGTCGCTTCGCGCGACACCCCCAGGATCTCGTAGTAGTCGTTCACTCGGTTGGGTCCTCGATGGTCCTCGTGTGCGGGTGGGTGGTCAGTTGTTCAGGTAGCGCGACAGGTACGCGGCGACGGCCCTCACCGTCGACATCGTGCGCGGGTAGTCCATGCGGGTCGGACCGACGACCCCGATGTGTGCCACGGGTCCCTCGCCGCGCCCGTAGGAACCGGAGACCACTGACGTCCTGGTGAAGGCGTCGTGGGGGTTCTCCGACCCGATGGTCACGTGCACGGGCCGGTCGTCGGGATCGACCTCGGAGAAGAGTCGCAGCAGGGCGACCTGTTCCTCCAGGGCGTCCAGGACGGGGGCGATGTCGCGGAGGTCGATGCCGGCGCGTGCCAGGTTCGAGACGCCCGCCATGACGAATCGCGCCTCCGTGGCGGGGCGCAGCATCCCCAACAGCCCGTCGCAGACGGCGGCCACGAGTGCGGAGTCCTCCGGCGCTGCCGAGCCGCGCAGATCGTCCAGGACGGGGCTGATCTGGTCGGCTGCGAGGTTCTCGCACTCCTGGTTCAGGCGGATGCGCAGCGAGCGCACCGTCTCGGGGTCGACGGCCTCGGGGAAGTCGAGCATGCGCTCCTCGACACGGCCCGAGTTCGTGATGACGACCAGCAGCACCCGGTGGGCACCGAGGTCCACGAGCTCCAAGCGACGCAGTGTCGCCGTGGAGAGTGAGGGGTACTGGACGACGGCGACCTGGTGGGTCACCTGGGCGAGGAGACGCACGGTGCGGTTGACGACATCGTCGAGGTCCACGGACTCCGCGAGGAAGGACTCCACTGCGCGGCGCTCCGGGGCACTCATCGGTTTGAGGCCTGCGAGGCGGTCGACGAAGACCCGGTACCCCGAGTCCGTGGGGACACGCCCGGCCGAGGTGTGGGGTTGGAAGATCAGCCCCTGTTCCTCCAGGGCAGCCATGTCGTTGCGGATGGTCGCCGGTGAGACACCCAGGTCGTGGGAGGCCGCGATGGCCTTCGACCCGACGGGCTCGCGGGTGTGGACGTACTCCGAGACGATGGCGCGCAGCACGTCGAGCCTGCGTGAATCCGCCACCGGTCCCTCCCCCCTTCGTCCGGTGCCCGCTCGGCACCTTCTTGGCACTCACTTCATTCGAGTGCCAATCCTACCCCGCACGGGCCGCGGTGCACCCTGCTGGCCCTGTGAACTCCGCCCCCACACCGGGTCCTGGGCGAGACACCGGGGTCGGAGTGAGATACCGGATTCCGGGCGAGATACCGGGGTCTGCGCGTGGATCTCACCATGGACCGTGGATCTCACCCGCGATCGTGGATCTCGTCAGTCTTCGAGCGCCCCGGCCCGCTCGCCAGCGCCGCACACGCCCCACCTGCGAGCAGGACCGAGGTCGAGGCCCCTCGGCCTAGCGGACCCCGGGTTCGGTGACGAAGTCGATGAGCTCCTCCACCCGGCCCAGCAGCGCCGGCTCCAGGTCGCGGTAGTCGCGCACGGTGGACAGGATGCGGCGCCACCCCTGGGCGATGTCGGCCTGGTCGTCGTGGGGCCAGCCCAGCGCTTCGAGGGTGCCGTGCTTGATGTCGGTGCCACGTGGCACGTGGGGCCACTGCGCGAGCCCCAGACGTGCGGGTTTGACGGCCTGCCACACGTCCACGAAGGGATGGCCCACCACGAGCACGCCCCCGCCCCAGCGTTGCTCCGCGGCGCGGGCGATGCGCCACTCCTTGGACCCCTCGACCAGGTGGTCGACCAGGATCCCCGCCCGTTCGGTGTCGCTGGGGCCGAAGACCTCCAGGACGTCCAGCAGGTGGTCGACGCCTTCCAGCAGCTGGACGGCGATTCCCGCCTCGGCCAGGTCATCGCCCCAGACGTGCTCGACCAGCTGGGCGTCGTGGCGGCCCTCCACCCAGATCCTGCTCGCGCGTGCGACCCGGGCCGGGCCCCGTGGAGCGGCAATGGACCCGGAGTTGGTCACCTTCCGCCCACCCGGTGTGGTGGGTGCCCCGGGGTCGGGACTCGGTGACGCGGGCAGCGGGGGCAGGGCGATGACCGGTGCGCCCTCCAGCCAGAACCCTCCCCCCAGGGGGAAGGAACGAGTGCGGCCGCGGCGGTCCTCGAGCTCGACGACGTGCATGCCGCCGGACTTCTCCACACCGATGACGGCTCCGACGAATCCCGTGGAGACGTCCTCCAGGACCATTCCGATCTCGACGTGGACCTCCCGCGAGCGCGGGCGCCGGGCGCCCGGTCCGTCCCGGTGGGGGTCGTGACTGAAGATGTCGGTGCCGTAGGGGTCCATCACGCGGGACAGCCTAGGAGGTCAGTGCGCTGACGCGGACGCGCCACGTCGGCAGCACCACCCATCCCTGCGAGCGGGCTCCTCCGGCAGCACCACCCGTCGCTGCCAGCACGCCCCTCCGGCAGCACCACCGACTCCCCTCCGGGTGCCGGTCGCCGCGCGCCGCTGGCCAGTCGCCGCTCACCGGTCGCGGGTCGCCGGTCGCGGGTCGCCGGTCGCCGGGCCTGCCCTATCCGGTCAGTGTGCGGGTCACGAGGTCGGCCAGCAGTCGGCCCCGCAGGGTGAGCACGATGTGTCCCTCCCGTGCGGGGTCCGGCTCCACCAGGCCGTCCTCGACGAGTCCGGCCACCCCCGAGCGGTCGTCCAGTGGGCCCAGGTGCACCCCCTCCGCGGTGCGCACCGCCAGGAGGACACGCTCCAGCTCGCGTGTGTCCGTGCCCAGCACCTCGCCCGCAGCTGCCGGAGAGGTGCCCGCGCGCACCCTCCCCGCGTAGGCGCGCGGGTGCTTGACGTTCCACCAGCGCTCGCGCCCCACGTGGGAGTGTGCCCCCGGGCCCAGGCCCCACCAGTCCCAGTCGCGCCAGTAGGCGAGGTTGTGGCAGGAGGCGTGGCGCAGCCGTGTGGCGACCAGGTCCTCCTCCCCCGCCTCCACGCGCGCGAAGTTGGAGATCTCGTACCAGCGGAAGCCGGCCTCCGAGAGCAGCTCGTCGGCCAGTTCGTACTTGTCGGCCTCGTCGTCCGGGTCGGGGGTGGGCAGCTCGCCGCGGGCCACCTGGGCACCCATGCGCGTGCCCTCCTCCACGACCAGGGCGTAGGCGCTGATGTGGTCGGGGCCCATGGCCACCGCGGCCTCCACGGAGCGTCGCCAGTCGTCGAGGGTCTCCCCCGGCGTCCCGTAGATCAGGTCCACGGAGACGTCGAGACCCACCTGCCTCGCCCACGCCACGACCTCGGGCACCCGCTCGGGTCGGTGCTCGCGGTCCAGGGTGGCCAGCACCCTCGGCACGGCGGACTGCATCCCGACGGACACCCGCGTGAAACCCGCCCCCGCCAGGGCCTCAAGGGACTTGGGTGTCACGGTCTCGGGATTGGCCTCGGTCGTGACCTCCGCCCCCGGAGCGACCCCGAAGCGCTCCCGCAGGCCGAGGAGGATGTCACCCAGTTCCCCGGCGTCCAGCATGGTGGGGGTACCCCCGCCGAAGAACACCGTGCTGGCGGGACGCGGAGCGAAGCCCGCCCGCTCGAGCGCGCCCACGGCCAGGTCCGCCTCGCCGAGCACCGTGGTGGCGTAGGAACCCGGCTCCGCGCCCTCCCCGAAACCCGTGGTGTAGGTGTTGAAGTCGCAGTACCCGCAACGCACCCGGCAGAAGGGCACGTGCACGTAGAGGCTGAGGGGACGCCCGGCAGCGGGCTGGGCGAGGGCCGGGTCCAGGGCCCCGTCGCGGGGCCAGGCGATCCCCTGGGGCAGGGACGGACTCATCGGCGCCCCACCTCATCGTCTCCCACGACCTTCCCCGGTCTCGTTCCCGCCGCCCGGGGATCGTCACCGTCACCGGCTGCTCCCGCGCCGTCGACGTGGCGGACAGTGGCAGGGGGTGGCTCCGAGGTGTCGGAAGCGAGGACCATCGAGCACACGAACATGACCACCAGCGCGCCGGAGACGACCAGGAGGGGAAGCGTCCACCCCTGGACCATCTCGTGCAGGGCTCCCATCACCACGGGGCCGAGGGCCGCCACGCAGTAGCCCACGGTCTGCACCAGGGCGGTGAGTTGCCGGTTCTCGTCGACGGTACGCGTGCGCTGGATGACGATGGTGAACAGGGCCGTGAAGAACGCGCCCTGGGCAAACCCGGAGACCACGCACCACACCAGCCAGGTGCCGGGTGCCAGGACGAGGCCCAGGGGCAGCACCGACCAGCACACGCAGATGACGGCCAGGGTCCGCCGGGTGGACCAGTGCAGGACGCCGAACATGACCGGCACCAGCATCGGGCCGATGATCCCGGTGAGCTGGAACACGCTGGCCGCGACACCTGCCGCCGACTCGTCCATGGCGCGCATCTGCCCGAGGGCGGTGGGAAGCCAGGAGGAGAGCGCGTAGTAGGAGAAGGTGTGGCCCGAGAAGGCGGCGGCCATCACCCAGGCGACGGGCCAGCGCAGGATGGAGGTCCCGGCGGTCGGGGTGTCCATGCACAGATCGGACTCCGTGCCGGTGTGCATCCCCCCGCGGCGCAGGACCGACGTCCGCGCCGTGCGGGACCCGGGCGGGAACACGCACACCCAGGCGAGTGCGGCCACCACGGCGGGCACCAGTCCCCAGGCCGCGGCGGAGCCCTGCCACCCGATCACGAGGGCCAGTGGTACGGCCAGTGCGGTGGAGCCGGTGACCACGACATTGACGGTCGCCGTGTAGAGGCCGGCCATCAGGGGGGCACGCCTGCGGAAGTCACGCCCGATGACCATCGGCGCCGCCAGGTTGCCGATGGTGAGGCCCGCACCGATCAGGGCGGTCCCCGCGAATGCGGTCCACACCTCTCCTGCCGAGCGCGCCAGGGAACCCACGGCGATGAGTCCCAGTGCGCCCAGGGCTCCGGAGTTGACGCCCACCTGTCGCAACCAGGCGGAGGCCACCGGGGTGAAGAGCCCGAAGCAGAGGACGGGGATGGACGTGAGCAGACCGAGCGCGGTCGGCCCGAGTCCGAGGTCGTCCCCGATCCGTCCCACCAGTGGGGGCACGGCGGTGATCGGGGCGCGGAGGGTCATCGTGAAGAGCAGGAACACCGCCGCGGGCAGCAGGGCCCAGACGCGCACGACCCCGCGGGGACGTTCCTCGCGCATCAGTCCTCCCCGCGCCCGTCGGGGTGGTCCTCCGCGCCCTCGGACCCACCACTGACGAGGGCGGCGCCGCCCTCGTCATTCCCGGGGGAGGGCAGGCGGGTGGGGGTCGGGCCGGTGGAGGGCGAGCTGGCTGCAGTCGGGTCCGCCGAGGGCGGGTCGGCCGAGGGCGAG
>NZ_LT700212.1:1441262-1469938 GCF_900155435.1 Actinomyces provencensis
CGAGCTCGTGGAGGGCGAGCTCGTGAGGGAGGTGGTCCCCTCCAGGGTGTCGGCGGCCGGGATGCGGGGCAGGCGCACGGCGAGGACGTCGTGGGCGCTGCGCCCGGCGTCGTGTCCGCGGGTCTCGAAGTGCGTGGTCACGCGACCCTCCCACCGCGGGGCGAAGCCACCACGCAGGGGTTCCGGGTCCTGCGGGTCGAGGCGCTCCCCCGCGTGCGGATTGGCCAGCTCGGGGCATGCCTCCACGACGTCGCGCATCTGCCAGGCGTAGTCGTCCCAGTCGGTGGCCAGGCGCCAGGCACCACCGTCCACCAGCACGCGGGCGACCTCCAGGGCGAAGGCGTCACTGACGAGGCGCCGCTTGCGGTGCCGGGCCTTTCGCCAGGGGTCGGGGAAGAAGGTCCACACCTCGTCGACGCTGGCCTCCCCGAGCACGATGGGCAGTGCCTGGGCGGCGTCGGCCTCGATGACGCGGATGTTGGCCACGCCGGCGGAGACCGCGCGTGAGACCAGTTTCGCGATGCCCGGCTGCCACACCTCGAAGGCCAGGAAGTCACGATCCGGCCAGCGCTGTGCGGCCGCGACCACCTGTTCACCGACTCCGGGGCCGATCTCGACCACCAGGGGCGCGTGGCGCCCGAAGGCTGCGCCCAGGTCGGGGTGGAACCCGGGTGCGACGGTGGTCCAGCCCTCGGCCCTGGGGACGTCGAGGACGAAGTCCGCCCCGTGGTGCTCCATGGTGCGCCGCAGGGAGTCGTGGAGGGGTCGGGAGCGGCGCGTGAAGGACTTGGTGCGGGCCAGGTAGGGGGCCGGAGCACCGGTGGGGCGAGGGCCGTGCCCGTGGCGGTGACCCGGGGGTTGCGCCCCCCGACCTGCCCCGTCCCCAGCGCGCGCGGGGTCGCCCTCGTCAGTCATGGGAGGTCACTTCTTCCCCGTGGGGACGTCGGAGGTGAGGGCGGCGATGAAGGCCTCCTGGGGGACGTCGACGCGCCCGATGGACTTCATGCGCTTCTTGCCCTCCTTCTGCTTCTCCAACAGCTTGCGCTTGCGGGTGATGTCGCCGCCGTAGCACTTGGCGAGCATGTCCTTGCGCAGGGCCTTGATCGTCTCGCGCGCGATGACGCGGGCACCGACGGCCGCCTGGACGGGGATCTCGAACTGCTGGCGCGGAATGAGTTCCTTGAGGCGCTTGGTCATGCGCAGGCCGTAGGCGTAGGCCGCGTCGCGGTGGACGATGGCGGAGAAGGCGTCGACCTTCTCCCCGTTGAGCAGGATGTCGACCTTGACCAGGTCCGCGGACTGCTCCCCCGCCTCCTGGTAGTCCAGGGAGGCGTAGCCGCGGGTGCGTGACTTCAGCTGGTCGAAGAAGTCGAAGACGATCTCGGCCAGGGGCAGCACGTAGTGGATCTCGACGCGGTCCTCGGAGAGGTAGTCCATCCCCTTCATCGTGCCGCGGCGCTCCTGGCACAGCTCCATGACGGGGCCGACGAACTCCGTGGGCGTGAGCACGGTGGCGTTGACGACGGGTTCGCGGACCTCGGAGATCTTTCCCTCGGGGAACTCCGAGGGGTTGTCGACCCGGATCTCCGTGCCGTCCTCGGCCACGACGTGGTAGACGACGTTGGGGGCGGTGGCGATGAGGTCCAGGTCGAACTCGCGCTCGAGGCGCTCGCGCACGATCTCCAGGTGCAGGAGCCCCAGGAAGCCGCAGCGGAACCCGAAGCCGAGGGCCGCGGAGGACTCCGGCTCGTAGGTGAGCGCCGCGTCGTTGAGCTGGAGGCGCTCCAGCGCGTCACGCAGGTTCGGGAAGTCGGAGCCGTCGACGGGGTAGATCCCGGAGAACACCATGGGCTTGGGGTCACGGTAACCCGCCAGTGGGGTCGTCGACCCGCGCACGGCCGTGGTCACCGTGTCGCCGACCCGCGACTGGCGCACGTCCTTGACGCCGGTGATGAGGTAGCCGACCTCCCCGGCCGCCAGGCCGTCGGAGGGGGTGGGCTCGGGGGAGATCACGCCGATCTCCAGGAGCTCGTGGGTGGAGCCCGTCGACATCATGCGCACCTTGGCTCGGGTGGACAACGAGCCGTCGACGACCCTCACGTAGGTGACCACGCCGCGGTAGGTGTCGTAGACGGAGTCGAAGATCATGGCGCGCGTCGGGGCGTCGGCGTCACCGGAGGGCGCGGGGACGAGTTCCACGATTCGGTCGAGCAGCTCGGGGACGCCCTCGCCGGTCTTGCCCGAGACGCGCAGGACCTCCGACTCGTCCACACCGAGGAGCTGGGCGAGCTCGTGGGCGTACTTGTCGGGCTGGGCGCCGGGCAGGTCGATCTTGTTGAGGACCGGAATGACGACCAGGTCGTTCTCCATGGCCAGGTAGAGGTTGGCCAGGGTCTGGGCCTCGATGCCCTGGGCGGCGTCGACCAGCAGGACCGCGCCCTCGCAGGCGGCCAGGGAGCGGGAGACCTCGTAGGTGAAGTCGACGTGGCCGGGGGTGTCGATCATGTTGAGGGCGTAGGCGGTGCCGGCAGCTTCCCAGGGCATGCGTACGGCCTGGGACTTGATGGTGATGCCGCGCTCACGCTCGATGTCCATGCGGTCGAGGTACTGGGCGCGCATGTCGCGCGACTCGACCACGCCGGTGAGCTGGAGCATCCGGTCCGCCAGGGTCGACTTGCCGTGGTCGATGTGCGCGATGATGCAGAAGTTGCGGATGCGTTCCTGCGGGGTGCGCGCGGGACGGATCGACGCGAGCTGGTCGGGCGTGGGGATGGGAGCCAACGAGGACCTCCGGTGGACGGGGTGGAATGCCCCCATCGTCCCATCACCCGCCCCGGGGGCGCCAACCGCTGTGCTGCGCGGTGGGGCACACCCCACTGCGTCCCATTGGTCCCGGTCAGGGCTGGGGTGCGTGACGGGGCACAGACGGGTCGGGCCGAGGGGGCCCGGGGAGAAGGGTTCCCGGACAGCACACGAGAGCGGAGTTTTGTGTCAAAGTATCAGTACATAGATACATTCCGTGTCCGACCTTCCCTGAGGGAGACCTGCCGTGAGCCTGACCGTCCTGTTCTTCCCCCTTGCACTCCTCCTCATGCTGGTCCCGGTGGCGATCGCCCTGGTCGTCCTGGTGCTCCTGTGGCGCCTCCTGGTCCACGGGAGCGTGCGTCCCCCCACACCGCAGGGAGTGAGCCCTTCACGAGCCCTCACCTGGGTCTACCTGGGTGCCTCCGTCCTCGTCGGCCTGGTCCTGCTGGCACTGTGCGTTCCCTTCGTCGCGGATTCGAGCGGTGACTCCCAGACCGCTGGGAGCTGGGCCCGGGCCTGGGCCACTCTGGCTCTCACCGCGCCCCCACTCGGGGCCGCAGTCCTGGCCTCGTCCCGCTCGGCACGCAGGACGGGCACCATCCGCAGCGCTTCTCTGGACGCTCGCGGACCCGACCTCACACGCTGGACATGGGTGAGGATCTGGACGGGGCCGGTGGTGACGGGGCTGGTGGCCCTGTTCTGCGGCGTCGTGTTGACACGTCTTCCACTCCCCCGGACCACCCTGCGGGACGGGTCCTCCGCCGTCGTGGCCGGGTTGCAGGCTCCGGCTGGGTGGCACCTGGTCCTGGGACTCCTCGCCGTCATGGCAGTCTCGGGTCTGGGCAGCGCGGCAGTGACGCTCATCCGGCGCCGACCCGCCCCGGAGAGCGGATGGGACCCGAGGTCGGCACTGGTGAACTGGTGCTGCGCGATCTGCTGCCTGCCCGGAGGCGCGTGGTCGGTGGACCTGCTGCTGGGCACCGCGCAGTCCGGAGGCGGCGACATGGCGGGGACGGCTGCCTTGTCCACCGCACTCCAGTTCGCCGCGGGGATCATCGGTGTGGGCCTGCTCGTCTGTCTCCTTCCCCGTCAGGTGTTCGCGCACGAGCCGGTCGGGGTCTGAGCCATGCCCTCGATCGTTGTCGACCTCTCCTCAGCAGTGCCGCCCTACGAACAGATCCGCGCCCAGGTCGCGGCCCTGGTCGCATCGGGGGACCTCCGCCTGGGCGACCGGCTTCCACCCGTGAGGACGCTGGCCGGGGAGATGGGCGTTGCTCCCGGGACGGTGGCGCGTGCCTACCGGGAACTCGAACGCTCCGGCGTGGTGGAGACCCGGGGGCGCGCCGGGACGATTGTGGCTCGTGGACCTCTCCCGGCCGCCGCCGACGCAGCCGGGACCGACGACACGGTGGGCGCCCTCCGGGGGCTTGAAGCCGCACTGGGGTCCCTCGTCCGGGCTGCACGCCCCCTGGGCCTGTCCCCCGACGAGCTCGCCGACCTCGTGCGCATGCGCATGCGCGACACGTTCCCCAATTGACGCCCGGGAGACCACGGAGCCGCCCTCGTGCAGGGCCGGGCACGTCTCGCCCATGGTGACGCGCCATGCCCAGAAGCGCAGACACAGCCCGGTGGAGCGGATCTCAGTGACCGAACAGAGCGGACCTCGACGGTCGAACAGAGCGGACTTCGGCGGGGGAATGATGGAGGGAGTGTTCATGCGGCGTCGCCCTCGTCCACGCCCTCCGCCCCACCCTCGTCCACGCCCTCCACCCCACCCTCGTCCCCCGCCCCGCCGTCTCCCGCGCGCTCCGCCACTCCACCCTCGGTGGCACACTCCTCCACGTCCACGTCCACGTCCACGTCCTCTTCCACGACCTCGCCCGCACGGGTGACCTCCCGCCCGTGGGCGTGTTCCCCGTTCCCGCAGCGATCGGCAAACGTGCGCATGACCTCGCGGAACCCCTCGACGTCCTCGCGCTCGAAGTCCTCCGGCAGGTTGTCCAGGAGGACCCGGCACCAGTGCACCACGGCCTCCGGGTCATCCTGCTCGACGGCGAGGAGGATCTGGAGGGTGCGTTGCCGCGCCGTCTCGGGGTCACACTCACCCAGGTGCCGACGGCAGTCCTCGGCGAGCACGCCCCACAGCTCCCGCGCCCGTCCGAAGTCCCCTGCGCAGAAGGCGTTCGCCGCGATCTCGTCGCGCAGGCGCAGCACGCGACGGTCCCCCACCCGGGACATGGCGAGCATGTCAACGAGGAGGGCCTCGTACAGGCGCGTGGACTCCTCGAAACGACCGGCCCCCGCCAGGACCTCGGCGAGGTTGTCGCGGGTGGTCATCACCAGCATGTCGGTGTCCTCCAGGACCCCCGACATGTCCTGGAGGAGGCGCCGGTAGACGCGTGCGGCACCCGCGAAGTCACCGACGCGCTTGAGGGGCATCGCCGAGTTCGTCCGCACCGCCCAGGCGAGGGGGTCGCGGGGGCCCAGGCGCTTCTCGACGTCGCGGATCAGCTCCGGGAAGCGTCTCTGGGCGACGTCGTCGTACCCACTCATGCACATCCAGTAGAGCTCCGAACTGCGCATGACCAGCGTCATCTCGTGCCGGGGCCCGAGGTGGACGCGGGCCTCCTGCGCGGCGGCCGTGGCGGTGCGTCGGGACTCCCCCGCCATTCCCATCTGCCCGAACCAGTCGATGAGATGCTTGCGCAGGTAGAGCGCGGCATCGACGCTCACGTCCCCCCGGTCCAGGATCGCCTCGACCTGTGCCACGGCCGACACGAGGTCTCCGAGGTCCGCGCTGCGCAGCGCCTCCGAGAGCCCCTCGACGTGCTCACCGAGCTTGCCTGATGTCGGCATCATGTGGCGGGTCAACGGCCCGTCCTGTGGCGTCCTGGCCTTCATGTCCACTTCCTCCTGGTCCATCCCACTCCGTACTGCTCCTGTCAGGTCGAGCGTGGCACAGCAGCCTCCCGACGAGGACGGGACGGTGAGTTCTGTGGATGGGGACCTGCTCTGCCTGTGGACTCGCGCGCACACCGCACCACACGGGGCGTGGACCGTGGGAGGTTGGCGGTGGGAGGTCGACCGTGGACCGAGGAACACGGGCTCGGCGAGGTGGCGGCGGGCGTCACCTCGTCGACGCCGTGCCTGGCCCGTGCGGCACAGTGCCGGAGCGGGGACAATGGTGGCAGGACCCCGGACGGACCACATCTGGCCTGCTCCGGCAGCACGTGGCAGCCAGGGCGCACGGAACCCAGGACGGACGGAGGAGAGAGCAGTGGAATCGACGGAGAACGGGACCGGCCGCGAGAGGCTCTCCCGGGTCCTGGCCCAGTTGACCAGTGCCGGGGGTGCCGTGCTCATCGCGGCGGCCGGAGTCACGACCCTCTCCTGCGCAGTGCTGGGTGCACTGGTCGTGCGCGCCAGGGACGGTGTCGGATCTTGGATCCCGTTGGTCATCGCCCTGGTGGCCGTGGTCGTCGTGTGCGCACTCGCCCTCGACCGGCACCGCCTCGTCCGGGAACTCGGCCGGGCCCCGCGTTCGGGAGGCTCGACCGTGCTCGTGACGACCGACCCGCAGCAGCGGGGGAACTCCCTGCGTCGGGAGTCCGACTGGCGCGCCGCGCGCGCCGAGTTCGACCTGCGCCGTCCCACCCATCTCCCCCGTGTCGAGGCCGCCCAGCGCGCCGCCCGCACCTGGGTGGGCGGGACCGCCTCGTCCCCCTGGCTGGAGAGGGACGTGCGACCCACCCTCGTGCTCTTCTTCGCGACCGCGCTCGTCATTCCCGTCACGGCGACGACTGCCATCGTCTCGGCCCTGGTCCTCCTCACCAGCTAGGGTCACTCACGTGACCGACGCACTCACCCGCATCCTCCGCGCCGCCGGCGCGGCACTGGTCGGGTCCCTCATCAGCTCCGCCCGCACCTCCGACAAGGTGGACCGGAACCGGGCACACACGGATGCGGCAGGATCACGGCCCCGCCCTCGTACGCGCGCGACCGCCCCCGCACCCACCGCGGCTGCCCGCACCTCCATCCGGGAGGTCCCGCTGGGCGAGGCGCTCGCTCACGTCGCCTACGACCCCTCGCCCGACGGGGACGCCGACCCGGGCGAGGTCGTGTGGACCTGGGTGCCCTACCAGGAGGACGCCACGCAGGGCAAGGACCGCCCCGTCGTGGTGCTGGGCCGCTCCGGTCAGGGTGTGTACGTCGCCCAGATGACGTCGAAGGACCACGACCGCGACGCCGCCCAGGAGGCGCGCAACGGTCGGTACTGGCTCGACATCGGGACGGGCGCCTGGGACTCGAAGGGGCGCCCGTCGGAGGTGCGACTGGACCGCGCGCTGTGGGTGTCGGGAAGCGACGTCCGGCGCGAGGGCGCGGTGCTGCCGCGCGCCACCTTCGACAGGGTCGTCGCGGGCCTGCGGACAGTGGCCGAGGCCGCGGGGCACCCGTCGGGGAGACCCGCGGGGAAGCCCTCGGGGTGGACCTCGTAGCCGCAACGGGCCGCAGGATGCACCCGGGGAGCACTGTCGTGACGGTGTTCACGCGCTCGACGGCCCTCGGGGATGGCAGCACCCGCAGGCACCCGTGTAGACTCGATGGTCGGACTCCCAGCCCGGTCGGGCGGGGGGTCTGGTCGCCATGGTTTGCGGATGTCCCCACGTCCCAGTCCCCGTGGTGGCACAGCCCTCACCGACCCTTACTGTCCACGAACCAAGGAGAATCCCGACTGTGGCCAACATCAAGTCCCAGATGAAGCGGATCCGCACCAACGAGAAGCGTCGCGTGCGCAATCAGGCCGTCAAGTCCGAGCTCAAGACCTACGTGCGCAAGACGCGCGAGGCCGTCGAGGCCGGCGACAAGGAAGCTGCGGAGAAGGCGCTCCAGGTCGCGTCCCGCAAGCTCGACAAGGCCGTCTCGAAGGGCGTCATCCACCGCAACCAGGCGGCGAACCGCAAGTCGAAGCTGGCCAAGCGCGTCGCCTCGATCTGAGTCGACTGTCGCAGCACTTCCCGGGAGGGGGCGGACCTGAGGGTCCGCCCCCTCCCGTCGTCATTGGCCCCTGTCCATCGCGGGTGGTGGTCGTCCGGTCGCCGAGCCCCGGCAGTCGGCGGACCTCCCGGCGGACGGCCGGGGGCGGGTGGGCGCGGCGGCCGGAGGCGGCTGATGGGTCCCCACGAGGGGACGAGGGCGGACCTCGAGCCCCGAACAGAGCGGACTTCGGTGCCCGAACAGAGCGGACCTCAGTGCCCGAACAGAGCGGACTTCGAGGTCAGAACAGAGCGGACTTCGGCGTTGTCGGGGGTGGGGTGGGGCTCAGCGGTGGGTGCCCCTGAGCAGGCAGATCGTCATGACGCACTTCTCGACGGCGCGCTGTGGGTCCCGGGAGAGGCCCTTGACCTCCTCGTCCGCCACGGCCACCGAGGTGATGGCACGCGCGAGTGTCGAGTCCTCCCACCCGTGCAGCTCCCGGCGGGCGCGTTCCACCTGCCAGGGGGCCATGCCCAGCTTGCCCGGTCCCCCACCGCCCGCCACCGACACCTTCGCCATGGCGCGCAGCTTCATGGCCAACGCGGCCACCAGGGGGACGGGGTCCGTCCCCGTCTCGAAGGCGTGGCGCAGCAGGGTCAGGGCCTGGGCGGTGTGACCACCGATGGCGGCGTCGGCCACCTCGAAGCCCGTGGCCTCCACGCGTCCGGAGTGGTAGCGGTGCACATCCGCCAAGGTGATGCGCCCCTCGACATCGCTGATCAGTTGGGCGACGCCGGCCGCCAGGGAGCGCACGTCGTTGCCCAGTGCGTCCACCAGCGCCTGGGCGGCGTCCTGGTCGATGGCGCGCCCGGCGTTCCTCACATCGGACTGGACGAGATCGAGCTTGTCCCGTGCGCTCCTGAGCGGGTCGGCGGCGATGACCGGGAACCCCTCGCGGGCGATCGCGTCGAGCAGCTTCTTGCCCCGCGTGCCCCCGTTGTGTCGCAACAGCACCCAGACATCGGGTGCCGGGGCAGCGACATAGGCCAGGAGGTCGGTGAGCAGGGCGTCGGACATGGCTTCCAGGTCGGGGACCACGAGCATGCGGGACTCCCCGAACAGGGAGGGTGAGGTGTAGACGTCCAGCTGGCCGGGCTGGTAGGCGGCAGCAGGGATGTCGGTGCGTTCGGTGGCCGGATCGGCCTCGAGTGCGAGGTGGCGGAGTCGGTCCATCGCCCGATCGGCGAGCAGTCCCTCGGATCCCCTGACCAGCACCACGGGGGCGAGCGTGACCGGTGTCGGTGCCGACCTGCCACGACGTGCTGCCATCGTCGACCTCCTCATGTCACCTGCGCTCCCCCGCGTCGTGAGGGGGACGCAGGACAGTCTCCCACGCACCGTGGGCTCCTGGGGTGGGCTCTCCCCCGCTGCCCGTCCTCGCGGGTTCCGCCCCGGGCTCCTCCGCCTCGGGGGCGACCCGCCACCACCGACGCCCCAGGCGCTGCGCGGCAACGACGAGGGCGATCAGCGCCGTCAGGGCGAGCGCACCTCGGACCCCACCCGGCCACGGCATGCGGGAGCCCGGCCAGCCCGCCACCACCGAGGCGACTCCTGCGATCCACCCGGTGAACAGTGACGACGCCTGGCACAGCCAGCTCGCACCCCCGGGCCACCACCACGCCACCGCTGCGGCCGCGATGCCGAGCAGGGAGGCGGGCGCGACCGCCGGGGCCGCGGCGACGTTCGCCGCGACCCCCCACAGTGGCAGCCAGGGGTTGAGCAGGAGGAGGACCGGGGCCACCATCAGCTGGGCGGCGACGGGCACGGACACCACCGGCCCGAGCCTCCCCAGGAGACGCCCCGGCCCCGAGTGCTCGCCGACCCGCTGCTCCCACCACCGCTGCCAGGAGGCGGCCGGACCCACCACGCCCCACGTCGCCAGGACCGAGAGCGCGAAGCCGAAGGACCTCGCCGACCACGGGTCCGCGAGGAGGAGCAGGGTGGCCACCGCGCACAGGGCCGACTGTGCCTGTCCCGGTCTCCGCAGCAGGAGGCCCACCACCCCGACCCCCGCAGTGGAGACGGAGCGCACCACCGACGGCTCGGGCCCGACCACTGCCACGAGGAGGGCCATGGTCACGAGGGCGGCCCCTGCCCGCGCAGCCCCGCGCCCGGGCACCAGTGCCACGACGACACCGAGCATGATCGCCACGTGTGAGCCCGACACGGCCGTGAGGTGTGTGAGGGAGGAGGTCAGCATGTCCTCACGCAGCTGCGCGTCCATGCGCCGGTCGTCACCCACCGCCATCCCCGGCACGAGCGCCCGCCCCTGGCCGTCCAGTCCTGCGGATGCCTGCAGGAGGGCCGCGCGCACCTCCCGCACGGCACCGCGCCACCCGCCCGGCCGCTGGAGGATCTCCGGGTCGTCACCCCTGAGGACACCCGCCCACGGCGGTTCGGCGCGGAACGTCGTGGAGACCCGCGCCTCCATCCGGACGAGGTCGCCGCGGGCGAGGTGCTCCCACCCACGCCCGCTGCCGAGCATGCGTGCCCGGCTCACGAACTCCTGGTCCCGGACCACCGCAGGGGTCCCCGCGCCGGTCTGCCCCTGCCGTGCGCCCGGCACCGCCACCGTCAGGACACGCACGTCCGCCGAACTCACCCCTTGCGCCCAACGCGCGCGCTGGGGCCGGGGATCACCCAGCAGCTCTGCCGTCACCTCGAGGTGCTGGGCCCCCGATGCCAGGAGGACGGTCGTCGGGTCACGCTCGTGTGCCGCCATCGCTGCTGCACCGGTGACCAGGCCCGCAGACGATGAGGCCACGGCCAGGGCGACTCCCAGGCGCACTGAGCCGCCCGGGACCAGTGCATGCGCACCGGGGCGCCGGGGCCGCGAGCGCGAGTCCCGCCGCCACCACCCCACCAGAGCCGCGGCCGCCACGACCAGGACGACGGCCGCCACCCACACGCCGGGACCGGAGCTCCCCGGCGCCGTGGCGACCAGGCACCCTGTCCAGACTGCCGCAGCGGGGGGTGCCAGCCTGCGGTCGAGCATTCCCGGGTGGCGTTTCCACTGCCGTGATGCGGCCGCCGGACCCCGGACGGCATCTGCGTCGCGGGGTGTCGTGGGGCCGGGGCCGCTCCCACCGGCACGCCCTCGTCCCCCGCTCATTGGCAGCTGTCCTGGGAGATGCGCTGGACCAGGGCCGGGCCGATGCCGGGCACGTCGTCGAGCTGCTCGACGGAGGTGAAGGAGCCGACCTGGTCGCGGTGTGCCACGATCCTCCCCGCCAGGGCGGGGCCGATCCCGTCGAGCGCCTGGAGTCCCTGCTCATCGGCCGTGTTGAGGTCGACGCAGGTGGCTCCGCCTGCCGATGTCCCGGCGTCCGCGCCTCCTCCCGCCGACCCCGTGGCCCCACCCGGGTCGGGGACGGTCTCCCCCGGTGCGGGGAGCACGATGTGTTCCCCGTCGACCAGGACGCGCGCCATGTTCACGGCCGCCAGGTCCGCGCCCGGTCCCGCCCCGCCCACCGCCTCGACGGCATCACCCACCCTGGAGCCCGCAGGGAGCTCGACGACCCCGGGAGCCCGCACCTGCCCCGTCACGTAGACGACCACGACCTGGGTGCCCGTGGGGTCCGTGTGGAGGACGGTTCCGCCTCCACTGCCTGCGGGGGTCCCGGTGGGCAGGTTGCCGCCGGAGGTGTCCTCGTCGGTCTGGTTGCCGGTGGGCAGACCGTCGGCGGCCAGGTCCTGTGGACTCCCGCCCGACATCCCCGCCTGGGTGACGGGCACCTCCGGGGTCCCGGAGAGACTCCTCCACACCGAGGCAGCGGTGATGAGGAGCAGCACCACCACGAGGACGCACAGCGCCCCGGGACCGGGCAGCACCCGGACCCGCGGCCGTTCCTCCGGGTCGCCGCGGCGGGCGGCCGCGCCGTCGTAGACGGCCCTGGTGAGTCGACGCATGCGGCGCCTGCGCAGGGAATCCACGCAGGTGACGGTAGGGGGTGCAACGCGTCCTGACGAGGGCGGACCAGTCCGCTTGTGGACAGGGGACCACGCCGTGCCCCACCTGTGGACAGATCAGACGGCGCTGGTCAACTGCGGACCTACCGAGGCACTGCGCCCGGCACACGGGTCGAAACGGTGGCGAGTGCGGGCCTCAGCAGGTGCTCCAGGCATGTCCGGGACGACGGCTGCGCGCTCCTCTGTCCGCCCTCGTCGACCGGCAGCACGGGACCGGAGGCGCCCCCGGGCTGCAGGACGGAGTCGCCGCCCTCGTCGGGCACGGCGGTGGGGGCGGCGTCCCGGGCATCCACCCACGCGCCGAGGAAGCCCCCACATGAGGGACACCCGGCACCGCCGCCGGGCCTCCCCCAGTCGTCCTCGGGGGCCTCGGCGGCGAGTGCGTGGGCGATCAACTGGTGCACGCCGAGTGCGATGTCATTGGCCTCGTGGGAGGGCCGGAACTCCCACTGGCCACTCTCCGCCAGCACTTGCCCGCACGCCGCGCAGCGCAGGGGCAGTCCGTCCCGGGGAGCCTCCTCACGGCTGGGCGGGCCGAGGTGGTCAGCGCGCATCACCCAGTGGCGGTGCGGGCCCACGAGATCCCGCCACCGCCCGTCCGCGAGGGAGTGGGCATCCTCAGGAGTCGTCACAGGAGCCGGGCGGACCCACAGCTCCGGCGGCACTGCGGTCGTTCCCCGGACGAGATCGGGCCGGTAGAAGGCGGGCTCCCACGGGGCGGGCAGGTCACGGCCGCGCAGCAGGCCCAGGTCGTGGAGGAGCCCGGGAACGTCTCCGGGCAGGAGGGGCAGGCGCTGCGGGTCCAGGGCTCGGCGGCCGGTCGAGGGTCCCGGGAAACCGAGCGGGACCGGGAACACCCGTCGGAGCTCCATCCACGCACTGGTGACGGCGGTGGTGGGGACGAGCCCCTCCCAGGTGTGCTCCCCGTACTGCTCGACGCGGTGGGTGAGCCCCCAGCGTGCGAGCACCGCTTCCGTGGCGGGATCCGGACGGGCGGTGACCACCCGGAACTGGTCCGGCGCCTCGGAGCGGTCGCACCATCCCAGGGGCTCCGAGCCGAGTGTCCTGGTCCCGAGCACCTCCGCGCCGAACTCGCAGCGGTACACCGCCAGCAGTGGGGCGAAGCGCCTGCGTCGTTCCTCCGCAGGTGGGCGCCCCATGCCCAGGAACCCCCGGCGCGTGGAGGCAGGTCGGGCGGCGAGGGCGTCATCGAGCCCCTTCCACAGGAAGGGGGAGACACCTCCGTCGGGGCGGACGGCAACATGGATGGCGTACACCTTCCCATCCTCACCGCAGGTGCCCCACTCCGCGCGGGAGTCCTCCGGCGAGCCTCCGGGAGCGGATAGCATCGCCACCATGAGCGACAACGTGGAGGAACTGCGCGCCCAACTGGCCCAGGCTGAGGCCCGGGCAGCGGCAGCAGAGGCGGAGGCGGCCCGCGCGCAGGCCGAGGCGGCACGGGCGGCGCTCGCCGCCGCTCAGGCATCGACCACGAGCAGCCCCGGCGCGGAGGGCGCACCCGAGGCGGGGGACACAGCCGAGGCACCAGCACCAGCACCAGCACCAGCACCAGCACCAGGGTCCCCCTCACCCGACACGGCGTCCCACTCAACCGACACGCCCTCACCCGCACCCGCGACCGCACCGACCGCCGGGGCGGGGACGCCCTCGTCGGACCAGGACACCCCGACCGGCCCGGACCTGTCGGCATTCGCCGGGCAGGTGCGCGACGCCTACACCTTCGGGGTGCCCTCCGTGACGATCGGGACGCTGCTGGACGGGGGTGCGCCCGTGCCCGGGGTGACCGTCGGCGTGCCGCTGGGCGTCCTCAACCGGCACATGCTCGTCGCGGGGGCCACCGGCACCGGCAAGACCCGCACCCTCCAGCTCCTCACCGAGGGGCTCTCCGCGGCGGGGACCCCCGTCCTGCTCTGCGACGTCAAGGGCGACCTCACCGGACTGGCGGAGCCGGGGGTGGCCTCGGAGAAACTCAGCGCACGCAGCCGGGCCAACGGGCAGGCCTGGGAGCCGGCCTCGTTCCCGGTCGAGCTGCTGAGCCTGGGCGGGGCGCAGACGCAGTTCCCGGGGACCACGGTGCGCACCAGGGTGTCCGACCTCGGTCCGATCCTGCTGGCACGCGCCCTCAGCCTCAACACCACCCAGGAGCAGTCCCTCCAGCTGGTCTTCCAGTGGGCCGACCAGCGGGGTCTGGAGCTGGTGGACCTGGCGGACCTGCGCGCCGTCATCGCCTTCCTCACCTCCCCCGACGGGAAACCGGAGCTGGCGACGATCGGCGGGGTGTCCCCAGCAACCGCCGGCGTCATCCTGCGGGCCCTCACCACCCTGGAGGCCCAGGGCGGTGACCAGTTCTTCGGGGAACCCGCCTTCGACACCGCCGACCTGCTGCGCCAGGTGGACGGGCGCGGCGTCGTCTCCCTGCTGGGTGTCGGAGACATGGCCCAGCGCCCCGCCCTCGTGTCCACGGTCATCATGTGGCTGCTGGCCGACCTGTTCTCGGGACTGCCCGAGGTCGGGGACCCGGAGCGTCCGGCGCTGGTGTTCTTCTTCGACGAGGCCCACCTGCTCTTCGCCGACGCGACCAAGGAGTTCCGACGCCAGGTCGTCCAGACGGTGCGCCTGATCCGCTCCAAGGGCGTCGGCATCGTCTTCGTCACCCAGACCCCCAAGGACATCCCCGCAGACGTCCTGGCGCAGTTGGGCTCGCGCGTCCAGCACGCGCTGCGTGCCGTCACGCCGGAGGACCAGAAGAAGCTGCGCCAGACGGTGGAGACCTTCCCCCGCACCGAGTTGGAGCTGGACGAGGTGCTCACCACCCTGGGCACCGGCGAGGCCGTCGTGACGGTGCTCGCCCCCGACGGGCGCCCGACGCCGGTCGCCCCCACGCGGGTGTGGGCCCCCGCCTCCGTCATGGGACCCGCGCAGCCCGGCACCGTGGCAGCCCTGGTGGCGGCCTCCCCCCTGGGCGCGAAGTACGCGACCGCCGTCAACCCGGACTCCGCGGAAGAGAAGCTGGCCCGGCAGTCCCAGGAGGCGCAGGCGGCGAAGGCCCGGGCCGCCCAGGAGGCCGCTGAGCAGGCAGCCGCGGAGAAGCAGGCCAAGGCCGATGCCGCAGCTGCGGCCAAGGCGGAGAAGGCCCGCCAGGCGGAGGTCGAGCGGGCGGCACGTGCCGCGCTGAAGCAGCGCGAGAAGGAGCAGGAGGCCGCCCGACGCGCGGCGGAGCGCCGCACCGGTGACTTCGAGAAGGCGCTGGGCAATGCGATGCGTTCGGCGGGCACCCAGTTGGGACGCGAGATCACGCGGTCGATCTTCGGGACACGCAAGCGCTGAGGGGACGGGTGGCGCGGCGCTGGGCCGCGACTGTGAGGCTGTGAGGCTGCGGGGCCCAGCATGCCCGGGGCGCCCTCGTCGCCACGCGTCCCGCGACAGGACCCCCGCGTGGGCCCCGGCGCCGGAGAGCCCCGTCCAGTCCACCTGACCTGACCCGGCCGAACCGACCCGGCCCGACCTGACCCCGCCGGACGGCGCCACCTGCCGGATCCGGACGGCCACCCGATGGGTCCCGGCGGGCAGTTGGCCTAGATTGGGTCCAGGACCCGCACCGACCCGTGCGGAGGGCACAGGACACCACCCAGGAGGCACCCACATGCGTATCGGATTCATCGGCTCGGGCTCCATGGCCGCGGCCATCGCCAGGGGTGCGGTCGCCGCAGGTTTCGACGGCTCCGACCTGTTCTTCTCCGACTCGCACGGGATCCACGCCCCCGCCCTCGCCGCCGAACTGGGTGGCACCGCCACCGACAACCGCACCCTGGCCGGCGAGGTCGACCACATCGTGCTGGCCGTGAAGCCCCACGTCCAGCAGCGCGTCATCGCGGACATCCGCGACACCGTGGCGGAACACCCCGACACCTGCATCGTCTCCATCGCCGCGGGCAGGACGCTGGCCTCCATGGAGGAGGACTTCCGCGCGCCTGTCGCGCTGGTGCGTGCCATGCCCAACGTCAACGCCCAGATCGGGGAGTCGATGACGGCGATGTGCCCCAACGATTCCGTCACCGAGCAGCAGCGCACCGAGGTCCGCTCCCTGCTCGACGCCATCGGGCGCACCGTGACCATCGAGGAGCGCGACTTCGCGGTGTTCTCCGCACTGGCCGGGTGCTCGCCGGCCTGGGTGTTCCAGATCATCGACGCCCTGGCGCGCGCCGGCGTCAAGCACGGCCTGCCCAAGCAGCGCGCGGTGGCGATCGTCGCGCAGGCCCTGGCGGGATCGGCGACGCTGGTCCTCTCCGCCGCCGAGGAGGACACCACCCCGGGACAGCTCATCGACCAGGTGACCTCCCCGGGTGGCACCACGATCGCCGGCCTGCTGGCCGCAGAGGAAGCGGGGCTCTCCCCCGCCCTCGTCCACGCCGTCGACGCGGCCGTCGCCCGGGACCGCCAGCTCGGCTGAGCCCGACTGATCCCGGTTCCTCCCGACCGGGCCCACCGGCGGGCGGATCCAGCCCCCTCGGTGGACGGGCGCCGGGCGCAGGACCTCCGGCGCCCACACGGGTGGACCGCAGCGGAGGGCGTGTCCGCCCTCGTGGGGGACGAGGGCGGACCTCGGGGGCAGAACAGAGCGGACCTCAGTACCCGAACAGAGCGGACCTCGAGGTCGGAACAGAGCGGACTTCGGCGAAAGGGGTGGGTGGGAGAGGGGGTCGGACCGGACACCCCGTGGCGGCATTGGTACGCGACGCGCCCACCTCGTAGTCTTGGGGACGCATGCCCAACGACAAGATGGAGCACAACCACCATGCGCGACCAGTTCACCCCCAGCCCGACGTCGGTCCCCGCACCCACGGTGCCGGACCGCGTAGGTGCCGACGGGCTGGAGGAGAAGTGGGGCGCACGCTGGGACGAGCAGGGCACCTACGCCTTCGACCGCACCGCCACCCGCGAGCAGGTCTACTCCATCGACACCCCGCCCCCCACGGTCTCCGGGTCCCTCCACGTCGGCCACGTGTTCTCCTACACGCACACCGACATCGTCGCGCGCTACCAGCGCATGAGCGGCAAGGAGGTCTTCTACCCGATGGGCTGGGACGACAACGGCCTGCCCACCGAGCGCCGCGTGCAGAACTACTACGGCGTGCGCGTCGACCCGACGCTGCCCTACCAGCCGGACTTCGTCCCCCCGCACGACGGCGGTGACGGCAGGTCCATCAAGGCCGCCGACCAGCTGCCCATCTCGCGCCCCAACTTCATCGAGCTGTGCCAGCGCCTCACGAAGGAGGACGAGGTCCAGTTCGAGGCCCTGTGGCGCAGGCTCGGCCTCTCCGTGGACTGGGAGCACCACTACCAGACCATCGGCGCCGACGCCCAGAAGGTCGCCCAGGCGGCGTTCCTGCGCAACCTGGGACGCGGGGAGGTCTACCAGGCCGAGGCCCCGGGACTCTGGGACGTCACCTTCCAGACGGCCGTCGCCCAGGCGGAGCTCGAGGCACGTGAGTACCCCGGCTTCTACCACTCCCTGGCCTTCCACCGCACCGACGGCTCCGGCGACGTGGTCATCGAGACGACGCGTCCCGAACTCCTGGCCGCCTGCTGCGCCCTGGTCGCCCACCCCGACGACGCCCGATACCAGCCCCTCTTCGGCACCACCGTGACCTCCCCCGGCTTCGGCGTCGAGGTCCCCGTCCTCCCCCACCCCGCCGCCGAGATGGACAAGGGCGCCGGCATCGCCATGTGCTGCACCTTCGGTGACCTCACCGACGTCCAGTGGTGGCGCGAACTCCACCTGCCGCTGCGCTCCATCCTGGCCAAGGACGGACGCATCGTGGCGACCACCCCCGACTGGATCACGAGCCCCGAGGGGCGCCGCCTCTACGCCGAGATGGCCGGCAAGACGACGTTCTCCGCCCGCAAGGTCGTCGACGAGGCGCTGACCGCGTCGGGTGAGGAGATCGGCGCCCCGGTCCCCACCAAGCGCATGACGAACTTCTTCGAGAAGGGCGACAAGCCCCTGGAGATCGTCACCTCACGCCAGTGGTACATCCGCAACGGCGGGCGCCCCTACACGCGTCCGGGCGCCTCCCGGGACCTGCGCGAGGAACTGCTGGAGCGCGGGCGTGAGCTCGACTTCCACCCCGACTTCATGCGCGTGCGCTACGACAACTGGGTGAAGGGACTCAACACCGACTGGCTGGTCTCCCGCCAGCGCTTCTTCGGGGTGCCCCTGCCGCTGTGGTACCGCATCGACGAGGACGGCACCGTCGACCACGACGCCGTCATCACCCCCTCCCCCGAGCAGCTGCCCGTCGACCCCACGGTGGACGTGCCCGCGGGCTACACCGAGGACCAGCGCAACCGGCCCGGGGGTTTCGCCCCCGAGGTCGACATCATGGACACCTGGGCCACCTCCTCCCTGTCCCCGCAGGTCGCCGGCAAGTGGCTGGAGGACCCGGACCTGTTCTCCCGCGTCTACCCGATGGACCTGCGCCCCCAGGGCCAGGACATCATCCGCACCTGGCTCTTCTCCACCGTGGTGCGCGCCCACCTGGAGTTCGACGCGCTGCCCTGGGCACACGCCGCGATCTCCGGGTGGATCCTGGACCCCGACCACAAGAAGATGTCGAAGTCCAAGGGCAACGTCGTCACCCCCATGGGCCTGCTGGAGAAGCACGGCTCCGACGCGGTGCGCTACTGGGCGGCCTCGGCCCGCCTGGGCACGGACGCCGCCTTCGACGAGTCCCAGATGAAGATCGGGCGCCGCCTGGCCATCAAGGTCCTCAACGCCTCCAAGTTCGCCCTCACCATGGGTGGGGAGGACACGGAGCTGGACCTCGACCCCACCCACGTCACGGAGGCGCTGGACCGCTCGGTGCTGGCCGAGCTGCGCGACGTGGTCGCCGCCGCCGGGCAGGCCCTGGCCGCCTACGACCACACCCGCGCCCTGGAGGTCACCGAGACCTTCTTCTGGACCTTCTGCGACGACTACCTGGAGCTGGTCAAGGAACGCGCCTACAACCGCGAGGGTGCCTGGAGCGAGCAGGCCGCCCACTCCGCCCGCACGGCCCTGGCCGTCGTGGTCGACACCGTGGTGCGCCTCCTGGCCCCCTACCTGCCCTACGCGACGGAGGAGGTGTGGTCCTGGTACCGCACCGGGTCCGTGCACCGCGCCCCCTGGCCCGACGCCGCAGCGCTGGTGGGCATCGAGGGCGATCCTGAGGTCCTGCGCACCGCCTCAGCGGCACTGGTGGTCCTGCGCCGCGTGAAGTCGGAGGCCAAGGTCTCCCCATGCACGCCGTTCCTCGCGGTCACGGTCTCGGCACCCGAGGGGGCGCTCCCCGTCCTGGAGGAGGTCTCCGCCGACCTGCGCGCCGCCACCAAGATCGAGGGGGAGCTCACGCTCGTCGCCGTCGCCGCCACCGCGTCCGCCACCGACGAGGGCGGGACCACCGAGACCGTCTCCTCGGAGTCCCAGACCGCCGTCACCGCCTTCGAGCTCGGTGAGGCGCCCGCCCGCCGCAAGAAGGCCTGAGCACACCGGGCCGTCGGCTCCCGCCGGCGGCCCGGGGCATGCCCGGGTGGGCCAGCGGTCCGCGCGGATCCGCCGGTCCACCGGACAGCCACCCAGCACCCATCCCGACCGAGGCACCCCGACCCCGAGGAGTACACATGGCAGGGCAGGACCACCAGCGCGAACCCGGGGAGGGCGTCCACCCCGAGGTCGAGGTCGAGGACAGCGCGGAGACCCGCGAGGTCGCCGAACGTTCGGGCGGGGCCGTCCCCGCACCGGTGAGGGAGTCCACGGCTGGGGCCTTCGCGGGTCCGCCCTCGTCGGAGATCCCCTCCACCGATCCCCCGCGACGGGGCCTCCGTCCCCTCGACGGAGGAGGCGCCCGAGAACGGCGCCCTGGAGTGGCACGCACCGGTGCTGGTGCGCATCGACGACACGATGACGATCCCCCGCCTGCTCCAGCAGCGCGTCGCCCGCTCGGCGCGTCGGCCCATCATCGAGCGCAAGCAGCACATGGGCGACATGTGGATCCCCATCACCGCCAACCAGTTCTACGAGCAGATCCAGTCCACTGCGGCCGGGCTGATCGGCCTGGGCCTGCAGGCCGGGGACACGGTGGCGATCATGTCGCACACCCGCTACGAATGGACCCTGCTGGACTTCTCCTGCTGGTTCGCGGGTCTGGTGCCCGTCCCGATCTACGAGACGTCCTCCATCGACCAGATCGAGCACATCCTCTCCGACACCGGTTCCCGTCTGGTGGTCACGGAGACCATCACCATGTCGGAGCTGGTCAAGGCGGCCGCCGAGAAGGCCGGGCGCGACGACGTCCAGGTGCTCTCCCTGGACTCCGAGGCCATCCAGACCATCGTCGAGGCCGGGGCCACCGTGCCCCGCAACGACGTGGCGGCGCGCACCGCGCAGCTGACCACGGAATCCGTGGCGACGATCGTCTACACCTCGGGCACGACGGGCACCCCCAAGGGCACCGTGCTCACGCACGGCAACTTCACCGACCTCGCACTCAACGCCAACCAGTGGATGCCCGAGATCGCGATGCACCCGGAGTCCCGCCTGCTGCTGTTCCTGCCGCTGGCCCACGTCTTCGCCCGCTTCCTGCAGCTCTTCCAGCTCAGTGGCGAGGGCGTCCTCGGCTACACCTCCGACATCAAGAACCTCCTGCCGGACCTGGCCACCTTCCGCCCCAGCTACCTGCTGGTGGTGCCCCGCGTGCTGGAGAAGATCTACAACTCCGCCGACGCCCAGGCCGGTGCCGGTGGCAAGCAGCGGATCTTCCGGTGGGCCGCGAAGGTCGCCATCGCCCACTCCCGGGCACAGGACACGGAGGAGGGGCCCTCGGCCAGCCTCAAGGCCCAGCGCGCCGTGGCTGACCGTCTCGTCTACCAGAAGATCCTGCGTCTGGTGGGTGGCAACGTGGACTACATCGTCTCCGGAGGTGCGCCACTGTCGGAACGCCTGGCCCACTTCTACCGTGGGATCGGGATCCCCGTCCTGGAGGGCTACGGCCTGACCGAGACGGTCGGACCGGTCTCCGTCAACACCCCGCGACTGTCCAAGATCGGGACCGTCGGCCCGCCCCTGCCCCCACTGTCGGTGCGTATCTCCGAGGTGGGCGAGGTGCTGCTCAAGGGTGCCTCGATCTTCAAGGGGTACCGCGGCAACCCCGAGGCGACGGCCGCGGCCTTCACCGCGGACGGTTGGTTCCGCACCGGTGACCTGGGCTCCCTGGACCGCGACGGCTACCTGCGCATCACCGGGCGCGCCAAGGAGATCATCGTGACTGCGGGCGGGAAGAACGTCGCCCCCGCGGCCCTGGAGGACGACCTGCGTGGCCACCCGCTGATCTCCCAGGTCGTGGTGGTCGGTGACAAGCGGCCGTTCATCTCCGCCCTGATCACCCTGGACGCCGAGATGCTGCCCATGTGGTTGAAGAACCACGGACTCCCCGAGATGTCGGTGTCCGAGGCGGCCAATGACCTGGAGGTCCAGGCGAGCCTGGAGCGCGCGATCGAGCGGGCCAACCAGCACGTGTCGCGGGCGGAGTCGATCCGCAAGATCAAGATCCTCACCACGGACTTCACCGAGGCCAACGGCCTGATCACCCCGTCGATGAAGGTCAAGCGCGGAGTCGTCCTCCAGCGCTTCGCCCCCGTCATCGACGACATCTACGGAGGCCCGGTCCAGAACGTGTGAGAGGGGCCGCAACGGGCGTGGGTCCGCCCTCGTCGGCACCCCGGCAGCATCCGGCTGCGGGGCGGCGCAGGTACGGGGGTGGGTCCGCCCTCGTCGACCCTCCGCGCCCGGGCGGGACACCCCACACCCCTGGGGGCGCGCCCGATCGCTTCCACGCCCTCCGCATGTCTAGGCTGGACGGGGACGCGGAGACGGGTGGACGGAAGTCGGCCCGCGCGACCCGGCGGATCCACTCAGGAGGAGGCGGCCCATGGCGGCGTCGGAGGATGACCACGAGCAGGTGCACACAGGCGCAGAGGCGGTCCCCGCGGACCCCCAGGAGCACGGCACACCCGAGCCCCCGGCACCCCTCGACGTGCAGGAGGCCACGGCAGGGGCACCCGTGCCCGTCCCGGACAAGGCCTTCCTCCGCGACCGCGTCGTCGGTGAGCGTGACGGTTCGCCCGTGTGGCGCGGGCCCGACCTGGTCGAGGCCCGGGCGTCGACCACCATCCCCTACCTGCTCCAACGCCGCGTGCAGCGTTCTGCGGGGCGTCCCCTCATCGAGGTCAAGTCGCCGATGGGCGACACGTGGACCCCGATCACCGCGCGTGCCTTCCACGAGCAGGTCCTCGACGTGGCGGCTGGCCTGATCGGCCTGGGGCTGGAGTTCGGCGACGCCGTCGCGATCATGTCGCACACGCGCTACGAGTGGACCCTCCTCGACTACGCCTGCTGGTTCGCGGGTCTCGTGCCGGTGCCCGTGTACGAGACCTCCTCCCTGGAGCAGGTCCGACACATCCTCGGTGACTCGGACGCCCGTCTCGCCATCGCCGAGACGGTGACCATGGCGGAACTCATCAAGGCGGCGGCGGCCTCCGCTGACCGGGCGGACCTGCGGGTGCTCTCCCTGGACCAGGAGGCCCTCCACACCATCACCGACGCCGGCTCCGGTGTCACGCACGCCGATGTCGCAGCCCGCACGAGCCGGTTGGACGCCTCCTCCGTCGCGACGGTCGTCTACACGTCGGGAACCACGGGACGGCCCAAGGGCACCGTCATCAGCCACGGGAACTTCGCCGACAGCATCGTCAACTCCGAGCGCTGGATGCCGGAGGTCAACGCCTCCCCCGACTCCCGGTTCCTGCTGTTCCTGCCCCTGGCCCATGTCTTCGCGCGCTTCATCGAGGTCTACCAGGTCTCCGGAGAGGGCGTCCTCGGCCACGTCGGCGACATGAAGAACCTGCTGACCGACCTGCGCGCCTTCCGCCCGACCTACGTCTTCGTGGTGCCGCGCGTGCTGGAGAAGATCTACAACTCCGCCGACGCCCAGGCCAGCGGGTCCGCGCAGAAGATCTTCCGCTGGGCCGTCAAGGTGGCGATCGACCAGTCCCTCGCACAGGACACGCCGGAGGGCCCCTCCAACCGGCAGCGCCTGCTCCACGCCGCGGCCGACCGGCTGGTCTACGGGAAGATCCGGGCGCTGGTGGGGGGCAACCTCGACTTCTTCATCTGCGGGGGCGCGCCACTGTCGGAGCACCTGGCCCGCTTCTACACGGGCATGGGCCTCACCGTGCTGGAGGGCTACGGACTCACGGAGACGGTCGGACCGATCTCCGTGAGCACGCCGAGCCTCAACAAGATCGGCACCGTCGGCTCCCTCCTGCCCAAGGTCTCCGTCACGGTCTCCGAGGAGGGCGAGCTGTTGATCAAGGGGCCCTCGGTCTTCCAGCGCTACAACAACGACCCGGAGGCGACGACGGCGGCCTTCACGGAGGACGGCTGGTTCCGCACCGGTGACCTCGGGTCCGTGGACGAGGACGGCTACATCCACATCACCGGTCGGCTCAAGGAGCTGATCGTCACCGCCGGTGGGAAGAACGTCTCACCCGCGGTGGTCGAGGACGACCTCACCAGCCACCCGCTGATCAGCCAGATCGTCGTCGTCGGTGACAAGAGGCCCTTCATCGCCGCCCTCATCACCCTCGATGCCGAGATGCTGCCCACCTGGCTGAAGAAGCACAAGCTGCCCCCCATGTCGGTGGCCGAGGCGGCGGACAACATCGAGGTCCACGCCGCTCTGGAGCGTGCCGTCGACCGGGCCAACAAGCACGTCTCCCGGGCGGAGTCCATCCGCAAGATCAAGGTGCTGCCGACGGACTTCACCGAGGCCAACGGCCTGCTCACCCCGTCCCTGAAGGTCCGCCGTGACGCCGTGCTGCGCCGCTACGCCGGCGTCATCGACGACATCTACGGAGGCCCCGTCCCCGACGTCGAGTGAGTCGGGCGGTCGGCGGTTTCGGGTCGGGTGGGTGGATCGCGGGGCCCCGTCCCGGAGGGGAAGTGAGCCGGGCGGTCGGGTTCCGGGTCGGCCGGTGCGGAGGTGATCCGCTGCGGTCGCCCGGCGCCTACCTGCGCTCGTAGTCGCGCTTGATGTCCTCGTGGTGCCGGATGACCTCACGCACCATGAAGGACAGGAACTTCTCGGCGAAGTCAGGGTCCAGACCCGACTCCTCCGCGAGGCGCCGCATCCGGGCAACCTGGCGGGCCTCGCGGGCCGGGTCCTCGGGCGGGAGGTCGTGCTCGGCCTTGATGTGTCCGACCTTCTGGGTGCAGCGGAAACGCTCGGCGAGGATGTGGATGAGAGCGGCATCGATGTTGTCGATGGTGGCACGGGCATCGGCCAGCTCCTCGGGGATGGCCGCACCGCCGCGCGACGCCGGCCGGGCGGACGCCTCCGACTGGGCGGATGCATCGTGGCCCGGTGCTGGCGCCCGGTCGTCACGGCTGGATGGAGTCCCGGTCTGCTCCGACATGGTGCCCTCCCTGTCCGGGAACGCTCGTCCCGACGGACCCATTGTGGACCACCCCGCCGGACCCGTGCCGGCAGGTGCGTGGGCGTGGACGAGGGCGCCGGCCTCGACCGGGAACGGATCGCAGGATCCACGGTCGGCCTCAGGAGCGATCCGCGCCGCAGACAGACCGAAAAGGGTCGTGAGATCGACTCCCAGTGCTCCCCGCGTCATCCACGGACGATCTCACGAGCGATCCGCGCCGCTGGCAGCTCGGGAGAGGGCCTGAGATCGACCTCTGCTGCACGTGGCAGAGCCGGGACGGCGCCCGCCGTCGGGAGCGGCGAGCCGGAGGAACCGACTAGGCCGTCCGGGCGTCGCCCTCGTGCTCGGCGTAGAGCTCGGCCTCGCCCGTTCCGGCCACGGCGTCAGCGGTGATGAGGACTCGGGCCACGTCGGTGCGGCTGGGCATCTCGAACATGAGGTCCGACAGCGTCTTCTCCATGATCGAGGAGAGCCCGCGAGCACCGGTCCCCCGGGAGTTCGCCTGGGCGGCCACGGCCAGGAGCGCATCGTCGGTGAAGTCCAACTCGATGCCGTCGAGTTCGAAGAGGTGCTGGTACTGGCGCACCAGGCAGTTCTTCGGTTCGGTGAGCACGCGCACCAGGTCCTGCTCGGTCAGCAGCTTGGTGGACGTGAGGATCGGGAGGCGTCCGATGAACTCGGGGATCATGCCGAACTTGTGGAGGTCCTCCGGGGTGACGGACTCGTACAGGTCCCCGTACTCGGCTGCGGACTTCAGATTGGAACCGAAGCCGGTGGAGCGCTGCCCCAGGCGGGCCTTGACGATCTCCTCGATGCCGGCGAACGCGCCGGCCGCGATGAAGAGGATGCCGGAGGTGTCGATCTCCAGGAACTGCTGGTGGGGGTGCTTGCGCCCGCCCTGGGGCGGCACCGAGGCGGTGGTCCCCTCGATGATCTTCAGCAGTGCCTGCTGGACGCCCTCGCCGGAGACGTCGCGGGTGATGGAGGCGTTCTCGCCCTTGCGGCCGATCTTGTCGATCTCGTCGATGTAGATGATGCCGCGCTCGGCGCGCTTGATGTCGCCGTCGGCCTCCTGGATGAGTTTGAGGAGGATGTTCTCCACGTCCTCGCCCACGTACCCGGCCTCGGTGAGCGCGGTGGCGTCGACGATGGCGAAGGGGACCTGCAGGAGGCGGGCGAGGGAGCGGGCGAGGTGCGTCTTGCCGGTGCCCGTGGGGCCGAGGAGGAGGATGTTGGACTTCGTGCCCTCCATGTCCTCGTCGTGGCCGGCCTCGCGGGAACGCACGCGCTTGTAGTGGTTGTAGACGGCGACGGAGAGCGCGCGCTTGGCGCGGTCCTGGCCGATCACCCAGGAGTCGAGGAAGTCGTAGACCTCACGTGGCTTGGGCAGGGGTTCGTCGGAGCTCTCGGTCTGGGGACCGAACTCCTCGTCGAGGATCTCGTTGCACAGCTCGATGCACTCGTTGCAGATGTAGACGCCCGAGCCACCGATGAGCTTGCGGACCTGTTTCTGGCTCTTGCCGCAGAAGGAACACTTGAGCAGCTCAGCACCGTCGGTCAGTCGGCTCATGCCGATCCCTCCCCTCCTGTGTCCCGCCCAGAACCTGTCGGTCGGGACCCGGTCCGGCCGTCCGGCCCCATCCGGTGGTGGTCCGGACGAGCCCTGGAGTGCGCGAATCCCTCGTCGTTCAGCCTATTCCAGCCCGTGGTGCGCCGCGAGGCAACACACGGACCTCCCCCCGGGAACCCGCCCCCATCGCCCCCATCGCCGAAGTCCGCTCACTTGGGACCTCGAAGTCCGCTCTGTTCTGACCTCGAAGTCCGCTCACCCGGACCCCGGGGTGCGGACGAGGGCGGCACCAGCGTTCGCGGTCCGCCACCCTGTCCCGCAACCGCAGCCGCAGGACGGGTCCGACCCCGCGGACGCTCACGCGCCTCCCTCGTCGCTGGACCCGCTGTCAGGCGACGGGCTCCTCGCCCTTGCGCGAGGCGAGGACCTGGTCGATGAGACCGTACTCCAACGCCTGCTGGGCGGTAAGGATCTTGTCGCGCTCGATGTCGCGACGCACCTGTTCCACCGGCGTGCCGGAGTGCTTGGCGAGGGTCTCCTCCAGCCAGACGCGCATGCGGTCGATCTCGTCGGCCACGATCTGGATGTCCGAGGCCTGGCCCTGGATGCCCTCCATGGCGGGCTGGTGGATGAGGACGCGAGCATTGGGGAGCGCGAGGCGCTTGCCCGGGGAGCCCGCGGCCAGCAGCACGGCGGCGGCGGAGGCGGCCTGGCCCAGGCACACCGTCTGGATCTGCGGCTTGATGTAGAGCATCGTGTCGTAGATCGCCGTGAGAGCGGTGAAGGAACCACCGGGGCTGTTGATGTACATGGTGATCAGCGAGTCGGGGTCCTGGGACTCCAGGACCAGCAGCTGCGCCATGACGTCATCCGCGGAGGCGTCGTCGACCTGGACGCCCATGAAGACGATGCGGTCCTCGAAGAGCTTCGCGTAGGGGTCCTGGCGCTTGAAGCCGTAGGCGGTGCGCTCCTCGAAGGTGGGCAGGACGTAGCGGGCCTCGGGCATCTGCCGGGCGATCGCCTCGAAGTAGGGGGTGGTGCTCATGTCAGTTGGCTCCGTTCTGACCGTCGGTGGCGCGACGCCCGATCTCCTGGGGAGAGCTCACGACTCGGTCGACGAACCCGTACTCCAGGGCCTCCTGGGCGGAGAACCAGTGGTCGCGGTCCGCGTCGGCCTCGATCTGCTCGACCGTCTTGCCGGTCCGCTCGGCGGTGATCTCCGCCAGCTCCTTCTTCATCTTGAGGATGAGGTCGGCGTTGATGCGGATGTCAGTGGCGGAACCTCCTGCTCCGCCCAGGGGCTGGTGCAGGAGCACGCGCGCGTGGGGGGTGATGTAACGCTTGCCGATGGCTCCCGCGGTGAGCAGGAACTGCCCCATGGAAGCTGCCAGGCCCATGCCCACGGTGGAAACGTCGGGCTTGATGTACTGCATGGTGTCGAAGATGGCCATGCCTGCGGTCACCGAGCCGCCGGGGCTGTTGATGTAGAGAGAGATGTCGGTGTCGGGATCCTCCGCGGCCAGCAGCAGCAGCTGCGCGCAGATCGCGTTCGCGTTCTCGTCGCGCACCTCCCCGCCCAGCCAGATGATCCGCTCCTTGAGGAGCCTCTGGTAGACCGCATCCCCGAGTGCCATCGGGGAGTCGGGCCCCTGCCCCGCGGCCGTCGTGCGCATGTCGCTCACGTGTCGTCCCTCCGTCAGTGGCCCGCGAGTGCGGGCCGTTGCTGACATCCAACCTAGCCGGTCGTGTGCGGTGCGGACACGGCACCCGCACCCTTTTCGCTGACGGCGCAGGCTCGGTGGGGGTGCTCCCCCTCCCCTCCCCCTCGGCGAAGTCCGCTCTGTTCGAGGGTCGAAGTCCGCTCACTTCACGAGCCGGGGTGCGCTCCTGGTGCAGGGGCTTCCCACGACGAACCCGGGGACGGACTACGGGAGCAGTGAGGACACGCTCGTGACGGTCCTCGACGATTTCCCGGGGCTGGTCATCGGAGAAAGGGGCCGTACGTGGCATCCGTGTGCAGGAATGCACCCAGTTTCTCGACACGAGGACCGAATGCGGACCCTGCACGCCTCACCGCACGGCTCTGACCTGCATTGTTGTCCGCTCCGTCATCCACGGACGTGCGACAGCCGGAGAAACTGGGCTCTTGTGACTGATCTGTGGGTGGTTGGGCGGGTCTGGACGGGTGCACGCCGTTCTCTCGTCTATGTTCCTGGCTTGTCGAGAGTCAGTAACGAAACAGGGAGAACGGCGTGCAGGAAACCACCCTATGGCGAGGGCTGCTGGGAGTCGAGAAGACCACGGTCGTCGAGCAGGTCGAGTATGACGCGGACGAGGGCATCGTGGTCGCGTCGGTGCGTGCGTCGGGGAAGCTGAGGCCTCGGTGCGGGAGGTGCGGCAGACGTGCTGCCCGTTACGACCTCGGTGAGGGGCTGCGGCGGTGGAGGGCGCTGGACCTGGGCCCTGTCCCGGTGTGGCTGGAAGCGGAGGCGCCGCGTGTGAAGTGTACTGAGCATGGGGTGATCGTCGCGCAGGTGCCGTGGGCGCGTCACGGTGCCGGACACACGAGGTTCTTCGACGATCAGGTCGCGTGGTTGGCGACAGTGTCCTCGAAGTCTGCCGTGAGGGAGTTGATGCGCATCGCGTGGCGCACGGTCGGAGCGATCGTTGCCCGCGTGTGGGACGACACCGCCGCCGAGACCGACCTGTTCGCCGGGCTCACCCGCATCGGGATCGATGAGATCAG
>NZ_LT700212.1:1470400-1523115 GCF_900155435.1 Actinomyces provencensis
CCTCCGCGCGCACGACCACGTCCCGCGGCTCGATCCTCAGTCCCTCGTCCCCACCGGGGGCGCCGAGCATCCGGGCCCCCGCAATGCCCACCGAAGTGGGTCCGCCGGAGTCCCCACCCCCGCCCAGCATCCCCCGGTCGGCGACCTCGACCACCTGCACGTCGCCGGCCCCGGCTGCGGCGGCCAGCACCCGTGCGCGCCGTCTGGCATCCCCGAGTGCTCCGGCCAGGGTCCGTTCCTCCAGGTCCCTGCGGGTGGTGTCCGTGAGGTCCCACTCCACGCCCTCGACGACCACTCCCTCCCGGGACGACCAGGTGAAGCTCGACCGGGAGAGCTCCTCGAAGTCGGAGAACTCCACGCGCGCCGGGATGCTCGCCGTGTGGACGCGGTCCTGCGGCTTGCCGTCCCGGTCGGTGGGGACCCAGGAGTGGACCGCGAGCGCATCGGTGTGGAAGTCGGTCACCGGGCCACCGGGGACACTGAGGACGCGGACGTCCTCCTGGAGGTCGAGGGCGAGCCTGCGGGTGTCCTCCAGGACCCGGGAGCGGTCGGTGCCCTCGTGCTCGAGGCGGAGTCGGACCGCTCCCCGCTCGGGGGGCGCGCCCAGTTCGTCGGTGCCCCTGAGGGTGATGCGCATGTCGGTTCCTCTTCCCGTGGTCTTGGTTCCCGGTTCCCCGCGTCCGGTGGTGGCGGGGCCGCGTCCTCGCTGGGTCGACGGATCGGGCGGAGGGTCCGGTGCCGCGGATCCGCGAGGACTCTCCTGAGGGTATCCGCTCAGGATGCCTCGGGGTGCAGGGCGTGGGCGGCGGCGACGAGGACCTGGTCGAGGGTGGGCACACCGCTGGCACGCTGCACCTCGACTCCCCCGCTGTCACGCACGATGACGCTCGGTGTGGAGGTGATCCCGTTGTCGCGCGCACGGTCGGGGTCGAGTGCGACGTCGTACTCGTGCAGCTCGGACCCGGGGACGAGGCCGAGGGCGCGGGAGAGCACGCTGCGCGTGTGCAGGCATGCCCCGCAGAAGGTGGAACTGTAGAGCTCGAACACGAGGCGCGGGCTGGTGGAGTGCGGGGCACCCGGGGTCCGGCCCTCCTCCCCCACTCCGCCCACGTCCCGGGGGGCGGGGTCGCGGCGGGCAGGCATCGGGATGCCGGAGGAGTCGTCGTCCATGCCCCGATCCTCCTCCGGCGGGGCCACCTCGGCCAGCCGTGGACTCACCGGGGACGGGCCAGCCGTGGACTCACCGGGAACGGGCCAGCGGTGGACTCACCGGGGACGGGCCCGCCGTGGACTCACCCGTGGTGGCCGACGGGGACTCACCCGGGACCGCCGGCCGTGGACTCACCGGGGGTGGCCGACGGGGACGAGGTAGTGGACCTGCTGCCCCTCGCCCAGGTCGAGGAGCTCCGCCACGGCCCGGTCGTCGAAGGAGCCGATGGTCACCAGGCCCAACCCGAGGGACTGAGCCGCGAGCGCCAGGTTCTGCCCGACGTGCCCGGCCTCCAGCAGGGCGAAGCGCTCCGAGCGGTCCCCGTAGCGTTCGCGCAGGCGATCGGGGGTGGCGACCACGACAAGGACCGCGGGTGCACGGGCCACGGACTCCTGGTCCAGGGCGGCGGCCGCCAGCTCGGCGCGCACGTCCCCCTGGACCAGCTTCTCCAGGGAGTGCGCGTCGGGGCGGTGGAGGTGGACGCCAGCCGGCAGCCCGTCGACGGCACCGGTGACGAGGTGGAGGTCCAGGGGGTACAGGGCACCTGCGGAGGGCACGGTGCGCCCGCCATCGGACTGCACGCCGTACCCGGCCCACAGCAGGGTGGAGACCTCCTCCAGGGTCAGCGCGGTGTCCGTGAACTCCCGGGTGGAGTGGCGTGTGTCGAGGAGCGTCGGCAGTGCTGCGTCCTCACCCGTGGGCAGTGCGGGTGGCGGCAGGAGCGTGGCGGGGACCTCGGGCTGTGCGGTGGAAGCTCCGGAGCCGAGCGTCGTGGGGTCGGGGCCCTCCCCCGCNCACGCGCGACCGCGACACCCCCGGGTCCATCGCTGCCGGGGGCACGAGAGCGGACCTCAGTGACTGAACAGAGCGGACTGATATGGGGGTGTGTGCTGTCAAGTGGGCATGGTGAGGCGCCGCCCGGCACTGGTTGTGGGGCGGCGCCTCGGTCGTCGGGGTGGGGCCTTGTGGGGGTGGGGTGTGTCCGTTGGTGGACGGTGTGGTCACTCTGATATTCGCGGGTTGGTGCCGCATGACGGTGTTCCGGCGGAAGAGGGGTTCACTGCGGTCTTCGAGACGGGCGTGCCCGGGTGGGTGCCCATGTCCGCATCGGTGGTTTCCCTCTCCGACACACTGCCCCACTCCCTCAGGGGCCGGCCTCGACGAGACTGTGGGGCTCAGGCGTCCATGGTGACCAGCACCTGACACCATCCGGCCAGTTCACGCGCGATGGCGCAGTTGGCGACCGTGGGAGTCTTCTTGCGGGCCTTGAATCCCAGCCATCGCTTGTGGAGTCGACGGTTGCCGCGCCCGGCGTGGTCTGCGACTGCTCGGGGGGCCTTGTCCCAGCGTGCCTGCAAGGTGGCAGATGGATGGTAGGTGGGCAGGTGGTGCCAGGCGGCCTCCACCAGGAGCCTGCGCGCATGCGCGTTCCCGGTGCGGGTGAGGCCGCCTTGGTGGCGGGTGGACCCCGAGGAGTGCTCACTGGGGACCAACCCCAGGTAGGAGCCGATGCTGGTGGGGGTGAAACGCTGCCAGTCACCCACCTCCACAGCCAGGCCCACCGCTGTGAGGGTGGAGATGCCGCGCAGGCAGGACAGTCGCTTCACCCCCTCAGCGAAGGAGGACTCCTCAGCCAGGCGGGCGATGCCCTCATCGAGGCGCCCCCTCCTGGCCTCCAGAGCACAGACCGTCTCCCAGGACTCATCAAAGGTCTGCAAGGTCGCCCACCCCGCCCCAGCCAGTCCCTCCCGGCGGATCGTGCCCAGCCACGCCCGGTGAGCCACACCCCACGTGGTCTTGCCCTCATAGAGGAAACCCCGACGCAGGAGCAGCTTGGAGAGACGATGACGAGCGGCCATGAGTTCACGGCGCACGTCATCACGAGCACGCACCAGGTCCCGGGCGGACTCCTCCTCCACGGTGGGGACACGCACTCCCACCACTTGGCCCGCCGCGAGCATCTGGGCCAGGTGGAGGGCATCACGACGGTCCGTCTTGATGCGGTCTCCACTGGCACGCAACAGTTTCGAGGGGGCCGCCACCACACACTCAATGCCCTCCCCCTCCAGGGTCCGTGCCAGGTGGAAACCGGTCGGCCCGGCCTCATAGGCCACCCGCACCCCCCGGGCGTCACCCACACGCGCAATGAAGTCGAGGACCTCCCCGTCCCCACCCCCCAACGCAGCCTCCCGGATCACACCCGAGAGGGGATCAATCGCTGCTGCTCGAACACTGCGAGCGTGAACATCCAACCCAATACACGTAGCATCTGACAACACCTGGGGCCTCCCCTGAATCGCATGTCGGCACCCCCACCCACGGGCGAGGGCGATCCACGAAACCGTGGCACTGCACCCCAACCAGGGCACTGAACCACGTTGCACAGGGAAGGCCCCAGGCCACAAGACCCAACCTCAGACCACCCCCACCCCCATATCGTCTTCGAGGTCCAAACTGAGCGGACCTCACGGGTCGAACAGAGCGGACTTCGACGAAGGGGGCCCGCATCGTTGCCGATGCGGGCCCCCTCGGTGTCGGATCAGTGGCGCGTGTGCGTCACTCGCCTTCCTTGGCGACGGTGTCCTCGTCGTCGTCGGAGTAGTCGTCCTCACCGGTGTGGTCGGCGAACTCCTCGGTCTCCTCCTCGGTCGCGACCTCGGTGGCGTCGACGGGGGACTCGGACGTGCCCTCGCCGGCCTCCTCCTCGGCCTCCTCGGCGGCATCGGCATCACCGAAGAACGCGGACAGGTCCACGTCATTGCCCTCGGTGTCCTTGACGCTCACCTTGCGCAGCGCCTCGATGAGGGCCTTGGTGCGGGCGAGCTGGGCGACCATCGTCTGGACCTGGGAGGAGTCCTGGAACAGCTGGTTGACGTCCATGTTGTAGGTCTGGGCCATCTGCAGCATGTAGTCGATGAGCTCCTGCTGGGAGACCTGGACCTCGAGCTTCTGGGCGAGGGTCTCGGAGAGCAGCTCCTGACGCAGGTCCTTCTCGACCTCGGCGCGGGCGGCCTTCTTCTCCTTGGCGGAGGCGTCCTCCTGGACGCGGTGGCCGACCTCGTGCTCGACGACCGACTCGGGCAGGAGGATCTCGGTGCCCTCCAGGATCTGGTCGAGGAGACGGTCGCGGGCCTGCAGCGCCTGCTCCGAGCGGTTGGTCTGTCCGGCCTGCTCACGCAGGTCCGCCAGCAGCTCTTCGACGGTGTCGAACTCGGAGACCATCTGGGCGAAGTCGTCGTCCGCCTCGGGCAGCTCGCGGGCCTTGACGGCCTTGACGACCAGCTTGACCTCGGCCTCCTCGCCGGCGTGGTCACCGCCCTTGAGCTTGGAGGTGAAGGTGACCTCGTCACCGGCATGGGTGCCGCGCAGGGCCTTGTCCTGACCCTCCAGCATCGTGCCCGACCCGATCTCGTAGGAGACGTCGGAGACGGAGTCGACGGCCTCGCCGTCGACCGTGGCCGTGAGGTCCAGGGTGACGAAGTCGCCGGTCTTGGCCTGGCGCTTGACGGACTTCAGGGAGGCGAAACGTCCACGCAGCTCGTCGAGCTCGGCCTGCACGTCCTCGTCGGTGACGGTGGTGGGATCGACCTCGACCACGGTGGTCTCGTCGAGCTCGGGGAGCTCGAAGGCGGGGACGACGTCGACCTCGGCGGTGAAGACCATCTGACCGCCCTGCTCACCCTCGGTGTTCGGGATCTCGGTGACCTCGACCTCGGGCTGGGCCATGGGGCGCAGCTCGTTCTCGGAGACGGCCTGGGAGTAAATCCGGGGCAGCACCTCGTTGACGGCCTGCTCGATGACGGCGGCGCGACCGAAGCGCTGGTCGATGATCCGCGGGGGGACATGACCCTTGCGGAAGCCGGGGACCTGGACCTGGGAGGCGATGTCCTTGTACGCCTTGTCCATCTGCGGCTTCAGTTCCTCGTACCCGACCTCCACGGTCAGGCGCACCTTGGTGGGCTCGAGGTTCTCAACGGTGCTCTTCACGTGTGTGCACTCCAACGTCTTCTGTTCCGGGGCGCCGATTCCGGGCGCATGACAACCACCCAATCCTACGTCAGGGGTCTGGGGATGTCTCCCGGCGCCCCTGCCCACCAGTGCCGACCGGGGTTGCGTGTGGTCAAGAGCACGCGCCGACGAGGGCGGCCCCACCCCGACCGGGCCCCCGAGCACCACTGCGGACTCCCTGCCCGTTCCCCCACGCCACGAGCCGCGAGCAGGCACAGTGGAGTCATGGGATCGACGACGCTGACCTTCCTCGGGGCCGCCTCCACGGTGACCGGCTCGAAGTTCCTGCTGACCCTGGACGCCGGCGAGCCCTCCGAGCGTCGCATCCTGGTGGACTCCGGCCTGTTCCAGGGTGAGAAGCGCCTGCGGCGCCTGAACTGGGCCGACTTCCCCGTCGCGCCCTCGTCGATCTCCGACGTCCTGGTCACCCACGCCCACCTGGACCACTGCGGCTACCTGCCCCGCCTGGTGCGCCACGGCTTCACGGGCACCATCTGGGCCACACGCAACACGATCGCCCTGTGCGCGATCGTGTTGCGGGACTCCGCCTTCCTGCAGGAGCGCGACGCCGATGACGCCCGCTCGCACGGGTACTCGCGCCACCGCAACCCCGAGCCCCTCTACCGCATCGGCGACGTCGAGCGCACGCTCCCCCTCTTCCGTGAGGTCCCCTTCGACACGGACATCGACCTGGGGGGCGGGGTCTCGGCGCGCTGGACCCATGCCGGGCACATCCTGGGCTCGGCCAGCATCCGGGTGCGTGCTCCCCGCGGCCCGGTGCTCTTCTCCGGGGACATCGGACGTGCCACGCACCCCGTGCTCAGGCCCCGGGAGGTACCCGAAGGCGCGGGCGTGGTCCTGGTGGAGTCGACGTACGGGGACCGGGAGCACCCCGATCCGGGTGCGGAGCGCCACGAGGTCTTCGCCGACGCCATCCGACGCACGGTCGGGCGTGGTGGCTCCGTGCTGGTGCCCGCCTTCGCCGTGGACCGCACGGAGGTGGTGCTGGCGGCACTGGCCGAGATGCAGGAGGCGGGTCGCATCCCTGCCCTGCCGATCTTCGTGGACTCCCCCATGGCGCTGGCCAGCCTGCGCATCTACCAGTCCCCCGGTGCCGCCGCGGAACTGCGCCCCGAGCTGCGCGGGCTGCGACTGCCCGCCCTGGACCTGCGCGAGGTCCACACTGTCGAGGAGTCCAAGCAGCTCAACCGCCCCCACCGGCCCTGCCTGATCATCTCCGCCTCGGGCATGGCCACGGGTGGGCGCGTCCTCCACCACCTGGAGCACATGCTCCCCGACGCCCGCCACACCGTGGTGCTCACCGGCTACCAGGCGGTGGGCACACGAGGGCGGTCCCTGGCCGACGGGGCCACACAGTTGAAGATGCACGGGGCCCATGTCGCCGTGGTCGCCGAGGTGGTGCGGGATGAGGAGTTCTCCGTCCACGCCGACGGCTCCGACACCCTGGACTGGTTGGCGGCCCTGCGCCCACGCCCCCGACGCATCTTCTGCGTACACGGGGAACCGGACTCGGCCCGCGCCCTGGCCGGGCGCATCACTGCGGAGTTGGGGATCGAGGCGAGCGTCCCCGGGCACCTGGACTCGGTGCGCGTGGGGTGAGGGACAACTGTCCACGGTGGTGGCGCCCGCAGCCCGGGTGACGGGACCCTCTGACCGGTGCAGGGTCACCGTCTCGTCATCCATGCCGCGAGGGTGGATGGGAGCGTGGGCACGTGGATGGTGCGGGTGGCTGCATGAGTGGCCAAATCGCGGACGACGGTGCGTCCGGAAGCCGAAGGCCCGGCGTCCACTCTTCGTCGGAACGCCGGGCCCGGGCCGTGCGGAGCGGGCGACGGGAATCGAACCCGCGTGATCTGCTTGGAAGGCAGAGGCTCTACCATTGAGCTACGCCCGCGTCTCGCCGTCCCTCACGGGGCGACAGGGGAATGGTAGCGTGCCGGGCCCGTCGATGCGAACTCCGCCCGCGCACCGCCCCGGCCCGTCGCGCTGGGCTCCACCAGCGGTGACGAGGGCGGCGCCGCCCTCGTCCGCGGGCAGTCACGTGAGCGGCCGCACCCACGGCCGCCGGGCCCGATGTGACCGTCGGGCGGGTGGGAACGTATCATCGACGGGTCGCCCCCGGGCGGCATCGGGGCGTGGCGCAGCTTGGTAGCGCGCTTGCTTTGGGAGCAAGATGTCGTGGGTTCAAATCCCGCCGCCCCGACCATTCTCCCGCGTGGTACCGCGGTTCCCGGCGCACAGTTCCCGGGGCACGGTCACCACCGGCTCCGCCCCGGCAGCACTGGCGACCCACAGGTCACGCCTCCAGGACCACGTCCACCTCCGCGCGCACGACCACGTCCCGCGGCTCGATCCTCAGTCCCTCGTCCCCACCGGGGGCGCCGAGCATCCGGGCCCCCGCAATGCCCACCGAAGTGGGTCCGCCGGAGTCCCCACCCCCGCCCAGCATCCCCCGGTCGGCGACCTCGACCACCTGCACGTCGCCGGCCCCGGCTGCGGCGGCCAGCACCCGTGCGCGCCGTCTGGCATCCCCGAGTGCTCCGGCCAGGGTCCGTTCCTCCAGGTCCCTGCGGGTGGTGTCCGTGAGGTCCCACTCCACGCCCTCGACGACCACTCCCTCCCGGGACGACCAGGTGAAGCTCGACCGGGAGAGCTCCTCGAAGTCGGAGAACTCCACGCGCGCCGGGATGCTCGCCGTGTGGACGCGGTCCTGCGGCTTGCCGTCCCGGTCGGTGGGGACCCAGGAGTGGACCGCGAGCGCATCGGTGTGGAAGTCGGTCACCGGGCCACCGGGGACACTGAGGACGCGGACGTCCTCCTGGAGGTCGAGGGCGAGCCTGCGGGTGTCCTCCAGGACCCGGGAGCGGTCGGTGCCCTCGTGCTCGAGGCGGAGTCGGACCGCTCCCCGCTCGGGGGGCGCGCCCAGTTCGTCGGTGCCCCTGAGGGTGATGCGCATGTCGGTTCCTCTTCCCGTGGTCTTGGTTCCCGGTTCCCCGCGTCCGGTGGTGGCGGGGCCGCGTCCTCGCTGGGTCGACGGATCGGGCGGAGGGTCCGGTGCCGCGGATCCGCGAGGACTCTCCTGAGGGTATCCGCTCAGGATGCCTCGGGGTGCAGGGCGTGGGCGGCGGCGACGAGGACCTGGTCGNGCAGCCGCTGCCAGTGCTCCGGTCACGCGGACGAGGGCGGGGCCGGGAGTTCCCGGCGCTGCCGGGGAGGGACAGCCGTGACCCGCAGGTCCTCACGGGCAGGCGGACCGGAGGTGCTGCTGTCCCCGCGCAGTGGGAGGGGCGCCGTGCCCGCGCCCGGACGGCGTCGGGGACGGGGTGCGGGATGGCCCGGGCGTCCCACGCGCACGGGGGCGCGGACCTGCTGCGCTGGGCGTGGTCGGGGGCATCGGCTCCTCCAAGCGGTCGACGTCGATGTCGCTCCCCCTCCACGCTACCGGAGTGGGCCCTCGACGGTGCCCGCAGGGCACGCGCTCCGGCACCGGGGCGCCCACCATCCACCGAATGGTGGATGCCGGAATCAACCGGAGCGCGGGCGTGACGGTCGATGTGGCGGGCAGTGGCGCCCCGTAGCGTCGCAGCATGACCGCACTGGAAGTACGAGAACTGCACAAGCGCTACGGGCAGCGCGTGGCCGTCGAGGATGTCTCCTTCACCGTCGGGGACGGGGAGATCTTCGGTGTCATCGGACCCAACGGCGCAGGGAAGACCACGACCGTGGAGTGCATCTCCGGGCTGCGCACCCCCGACTCGGGAACGATCTCCGTGCTGGGACTCGACCCGATCAAGGACCGCGCCGAGGTGCGCGAGCGACTCGGCGTGCAGCTGCAGGAGAGCAGCTTCCCCGACGCGATCAAGGTCGAGGAGGCCCTCGAGCTCCACAGCTCCTTCTACCGGGATCCCGCCGACTGGCGTGAACTCATGGAGGTCCTGGGGCTCAGCGACAAACGCGGCACACGGTACAAGGCCCTCTCGGGAGGCCAGAAGCAGCGTCTGTCCATCGCACTCGCCCTCGTCGGCAACCCCCGGATGGCGATCCTCGACGAGCTCACGACGGGACTCGACCCCCAGGCCAGGCGCGAGACGTGGAGCCTCATCGAACGGGTCCGCGACGCAGGGGTCACCATCCTCCTCGTCACGCACTTCATGGACGAGGCGGAGCGTCTCTGTGACCGCATCGCCGTCATCGACCGTGGCCGGGTGGCGGCCGTCGACACACCGGCGGGGCTGGTCGAGCAGGCGAGCGCTGTGCAACAGGTCCGCTTCCGGCTCACCCAGCCGCTGGACAGGAGGATCCTGACGGACCTTCCCGAGGTGACCGGGGTCGAGGTCGCCGGGGAGCGTTGGCAGGTCACCGGCAGCGGGCAGCTCCTGGGCAGCGTCGCGGGAGCCCTCGCGAGGGCGGAGGTCGTGGCGGAGGAACTCCGCGTCGACCAGCGCAGCCTCGACGACGCCTTCCTGGCCTTCACGGGCCGGGCCCCGAGTCCCCGCAACCCCACCACGAGGAGGTCTGAACCATGTCCGCTCTGATGAACATGATCAAGGTCGAGACGAAGCTGTTCCTCCGGGACCCCACGACCCTCACCTTCGGTGTCCTCTTCCCGACCACCCTCCTGCTGGGACTGGGTTCCATCCCGGCGCTGCGGGAGTCCTCACCGGACACCGGCGGGCTGCGGGCCATCGACATCTGGGCGCCGACCGCACTGGTCTTCGGGATGGTCCTGATCGCCGTTCAGCACGTTCCGGCGGTGATCGCGACGTACCGCGAACGCGGCATCCTGCGCAGGTTGTCGACCACCCCGGTGCACCCGCGCAACGTCCTGGTCGCGCAGATGATCGTCGCATTCGCGTCGGTGCTCGTCTCCGCGGCACTCATGGTCCTCGCAGCGTGGGCGGTGCTGGGCATCGCCCCACCCGAGCGACCCCTGGAGTTCCTCGTCGCCTTCGTCGTGGGCTACGCGGCGGTGCTCGCGGTGAGCATGGTCCCCGCGGCCCTCGTGCGCACCAGTGGTGCCGCGACCCAAGTCGGCACGCTGTTGTTCGTGGCACTGATGTTCTTCGGCGGGGCCTTCCTGCCCCGCGTCCTCATGCCCGACCTCCTGCGTGAGGTCGGGGAGTTCATCCCTCCCGGTCTGCAGGCCCTCACCGCGGCGTGGTCGGTCGAGGCGGGCGAGATCACCGCCACCGCCGGCGGGCAGCCGTTCTGGCTCCAGATTGCCATAATGGCGGGTATTGCAGTGGTGGCGAGCGCCATCGCGGCGAAGCTCTTCCGCTGGGAGTAGGTGACGATGATGCGGGACGCCAGGGACGGGGACTCCCCGGACTCCCGGACGCCCGGGTCCGACATCGCGGAGGAGGCGCAGGCCGTGAACCGCTCGCGGCTGGCCTGGAAGGCGGAGCAGCTGCGGGTCTGGGACCTGCTGCAACTGGTGACGCCGTGGGTGCTGCTGACGATCTCGACGGCGATCTACTTCTCCTGGGAGCTGCCGAACTCCGGTGACGCGTTCTGGCCCACCGGCGTATCCGTCCTCGCCCTGGTCGCCGTTGCGGCGCTGTGGATGCTGTTCGGGCAGACACTCCCCCTGAGGAGGGGGACCCTCCGGCCCGTGTCGGCGGCCATCTACTTCGTCGGCCTGCTGGCACTGTGCCTCGCGCTCATGTCGCTGTCCGACATCTTCGTCATCCTCACGGTCGCGGGATTCTTCCACGCCTACCTGCTCTCACCCTGGCCGGTGGGAGTGCTGGGCGTGCTGGCCACGTCCGTGGCCCTCAACGGCTCGGCGATGCGGGTGTGGAGCGACCCGAACGCCCAGGTGCTCACGGAGTTCGTCCTCATCGTCGCCCGCCGTGCAGACCGCAGCGATCGGGGTGGGCATCGTGCTCACGGCGCGCAGCAGGCCCGAGGAACGCAAGCGGGAGCAACTCGTCGAGAGACTTGAGGCGGCGCTGCACGAGAACGCCGGGCTCCACGCACAACTGGTCACCCAGGCCCGCGAGTCCGGGGCGCAGGACGAACGCCAGCGACTGGCCCGGGAGATCCACGACACCCTGGCCCAGGGCCTCGCAGGGATCATCACCCAGCTCCAGGCAGCGCAGCGTTCCCCAGTCGTGCAGGGAGAGGCGGAGGAGCACGTCGGGCGGGCGCTCCGCCTCGCACGCAGCAGCCTGAGCGAGGCCCGGCGGTCCGTGCGTGCACTCGCACCCGAGGAACTGGGACGGGCCCACCTGCCCGAGGCACTGCGCACCCTGACCGAGGGGTGGTCCACGGACCACGGGACGAACGCCCACCTGGAGGTCACCGGCACCCGGGTGCCGTTGAGCCCCGCGATCGAGGTGTCGCTCTTCCGGGTCGTCCAGGAGTCACTGACGAACGTCGCGAAGCACGCCGACGCCTCGCGCGTGGGCGTCACGCTGTCGTACGCGGGCAGCGAGGTGCTGCTGGACGTGCGCGATGACGGACGCGGGTTCGCCGACGAGGACGGCACCGGCTTCGGCCTGACGAGCATGCGCCAACGCATCAGGGGCGTCGGCGGTCACGTGGAGGTGCAGAGCGCACCGGGTGAGGGGACCTCCGTCAGTACGCGCGTTCCCGAGATCGCCCCCGGGAGCGCACGGGTCACGGAAGGGAGCGGGCAATGATCCGACTGGTGATCGTCGACGACCACCCGGTCGTCAGGGGTGGGCTGCGCGACACCTTCGCGGATGCCGAGGACATCGTCGTGGTGGGAGAGGCGGCCGACGGCGCCGAGGGCATTGCCCGTGCCGAGGCGATGGCAGCGGACGTGGTGCTCATGGACCTGCGCATGCCCGGGATGGACGGTGTCTCCGCGACCGCCGCCCTGCGCGAACACCTCCCGGACGTGCGGGTCCTGGTCCTCACGACCTTCGACAGCGAGAGCGACGTGCTGCCGGCGATCGAGGCGGGAGCCACCGGCTACCTCCTCAAGGACGCGCTGCCCGAGGAGTTGATGCGGGCAGTGCGCGCGGCTGCGCGCGGGGAGTCGGTGCTCGCGCCCTCGGTGACCCAGCACCTCATGGGACAGGTGCGCAGGCCCGGTGCCGGCACGCTGACCGACCGGGAGAAGGAGGTGCTGCAACTGGTCGCGAACGGCAACTCCAACCGGGAGGCGGCTGCGGCGCTGTTCATCGGCGAGGCGAGCATCAAGACCCACCTGCAGCACATCTACGACAAGCTCGGCGTCCGCGACCGGGCCTCCGCCGTTGCCGAGGGCTACCGTCGTCGCCTCCTCACCTGAGCCTTGATCCACCGTTGTGGGGGTGGGTTTTGGGTGTGGGAACAGGGAAGATGCCCCTTCTGATCTGGGACAATGGGTGTTGGTAGACAAACCATTGGACGCAGTCGAGGGGGCATCTTCGAGGTGCAATCGTCTCACACTCCCACCCGCCGTTTCACGCCCGTCTTCGATGAGGATCATCTCGTGGCTGCAGGCGGCCTGCCCGCGGTGATGGGACTGGCCCAGCGGGCAGGCTTCACAGGTCTGCTGAAGGCGCGCCTCACGGTGGCATCCCCCAACGCGCCCGTGAAGGTCCGCGCGCTGGTGGCGGGCATGCTGGCCGGTGCTGATGACATTGACGGCATGGACATCCTCCGTTCGGGTGGGTCGGCAAAGGTGGTGGGGGCGGTGCGTGCCCCCACCACGTTGGGGACGCACCTGCGGTCCTACACCCACGGTCACACCCTCCAGCTGGGAGCCGTCAACCGCCAGCTCCTGACCAACTTGGCTCCCCTGGTCCCCACCCTCTTCGGCAGCGATCCCCTGGTCATGGTCGACCTCGACGATACGATCCGCGAGGTGCACGGGTACTCCAAGCAGGCCGTGGCGTATGGCTACAACCACGTCAAGGGCCTCAACGCGCTGGTCGCCACCATCAGCACCGACCACTCTGCGCCCGTGATCGCAGGCGCCCAACTGCGTCGCGGCAACGTGAAGTCGGGGGATCATGCCGCCTGGCATGCCACGAGAGCCCTCACCCTGGCCAAGAAGGTCCGCCCAGGTGTTCAGATCATGGGGCGGGCCGACAGCGCGTTTTGCACCTGCACCTTCGTCCACGCCTTCCAAGACGCTGGATGCTGGTTCTCCGTGACCATCCCCCAGTGGCAGACCGTGACCCGAGCCATCAGTGGGATCACGGAAGACGCCTGGGTGGGCATCCACTACCCCGACGCCATCTTCGAAGAAGACACCGGAGAGTGGATCAGTGACGCTGAGGTCGCTGAAGTCCCTTCTCAACCGCCTTCACCTCCCATCCCAAGAAGGAACAGGTGACGTGCCGCCTGATCGTGCGACGCGTCAAGCGGCTGAACCCCAAGGCTCACGCGGGCCAGGGGGAACTCTTCGACACCTACCGCTACCACCCCTTCATCACCAACTCTGACCTGTCGATGCTCCAAGCTGATGAGCGTCACCGAGGCCATGCCCTCATCGAACAAGTCATGGCGGAGCTGAAGGGCAATGCCTTGGCCCACCTGCCCTCAGGCCGCTTCACCGCCAACGCCGCCTGGCTGCAGCTGGCGGTACTCGCCTTCAACATCTCCCGGGCCGCAGCCCACGCCGCGGGCATGAACACCGCCCGCATGCCCACCATCCGCCAGCGCCTGGTCATGGTGCCAGTCCGCACCGCCCACCACTCCAGGCGTCGAATCCTGCACTACCCCACCCACTGGCCCTGGCAGGACGAGCTCACCACCTTGTGGGCCACCGGTGCTGGCCCACCCATCGCGGCCTGACCACCCACCCACACAGCCCCACCGGGCCCAACCCGAGGAACCCCAGGACAAGCCGACACGAGAGGTCGGAGACTCACTCGCGCCCACACCACCCCGACACCCTTCCACCAGACCTCCCACGCAATCACTCGACCCACCCATCCCAAGAACGGTGGATCAGGGCTTAAACCGCTATGGCCGCCGGTGATTGACTTCGTGCGCCGATCAGCTGCTGGGCGTCCGGAAGTCCTTGCTATCTATTGCGGCGGTCTCGGATGTCGTCGCGCTATGCGTTGATACCGCACTTGATTCCACTCGATGGGACAATCGGTTTGGGATGCATAGAGGGGTTGTAGAAAGGGCATTCAGAAGGGGCGGTAGGGGATGGCCAGAGACTATGACGCGCCGCGCGAGACGGATGAGGACCTGACCGAGACGCCGGTGGCGGAGATGCCGGGGCGTGAGCCGAGCGTGGCCACGATCGATGATGACGAGGACCTGCTCCTCGCGGAGACATTTGAGCTTCCTGGGGCCGATCTGTCCGGTGAGGAACTCACCGTCCAAGTCGTCCCGAAACAGAAGGACGAGTTCACCTGCACCCGGTGCTTCCTGGTTCACCACCACAGCCAGCTGGTCAGCACCGTGGGCAGCGAGCCGGCGGTGTGCGCCGAGTGCGCGACGGAGTGAGCGGTGCCGGACCTGGGCGGGCTGGTCGTGGTGCTCATCTTGGCCGTCTGCCTCGTCAGCATGCTGCTCCTGGCCCCGCTCGTTGAGGCGTGGCTCTGGCGGGCGATCGGCCACGAGAACCACACCGGTGACAACTGGCCTGCCGCCGAGGATGAGTCGCCAAGCCTTGCAGGTCGGGCGCGGCCTTCGCCTTCGGTGAGCCCGGCGTCCGTGGAAGCGGCGTCGCTTTCTCACCGCCGCAGCACGGGCGGGGCGCCGGTGTCGTGACGGGGCGACGGCTGAACGGCAGAGAGCTCGGCCTGCCCGGTCTGGCGGTAGCGCTCAGTGAGGCCGCTGACTGGCGCGGCGAGGCACTCGAGCAGCTCGGCTTGGTGCGGTGGGAACCAGGGATGGGCGCGGTGCCGGTGCTGGAGGGCATCACCGCGGACCTGACGGCTCGCCGGTGGGTCCCCATCGAACGGTCCGGGCCCCGCGAGGAGCCCACGCTGCTCGTCTCTGGCTTGTTCACCGGCCCGCACCCGATCGTATGGGAGCGTCTGGTCCACCACGGCGGCGGACTCCTCCTCGCCGTCCACGACTCCGCACCGGAGGGTCAGATGCCCTCATTGTGGGTCGGTGTTGTGCGCGCCCACGTGGGTCGCGCAACCGACATGACGCCACCGGGCCCGCCGGTATATAGTGGTGCCCCGGGCTTCGGCGGCACCCCGTCTGCCACCAGGGCAGGAAGAATGACAGGAGGTGTTCGTGGAAGTCTGGCCGGGCACACCGTACCCGTTGGGGGCGACCTATGACGGCACGGGGACGAACTTCGCCCTGTTCTCCGAACTCGCCGAGCGGGTGGAGCTGTGCCTGTTCGATGACGCCGGTGCCGAGACACGGGTGGAGCTGGCCGAGGTCGACGGGTTCATCTGGCATGCCTTCCTGCCGAGCGTGGGCCCGAGGCAGCGCTACGGCTACCGGGTCCACGGCCCATACGACCCGGCCCGCGGTCAGCGGTCCAACTCCGCGAAGCTGCTGCTGGACCCCTACGCCAAAGCGGTCGAGGGGCCGGTGGACTGGGACGAGTCACTGTTCGGCTACCGCTTCGGCCGGCCGTGGGAGCGCAGCGACGCCGACTCTGCGGCCCACCAGACCCGGTGTGTGGTGGTCAACCCGTACTTCGACTGGCACGGTGATCGTCCGCTGCGCATCCCGTATCACGAGTCGGTCGTCTACGAGACCCACGTGCGTGGCCTAACGATCGGCCATCCGGAGCTGCCGCCGGAGCTGCGCGGCACCTACGCCGGCCTGGCCCACCCGGCCGTGGTGGAGCACCTGCAACGCCTGGGTGTCACCGCGGTGGAGCTCATGCCCGTGCACGAGTTCGTCAACGACCACCACCTCGTCCAACGTGGGCTGTCGAACTACTGGGGATACAACACCATCGGGTTCTTCGCCCCGCACCACCGCTACGCCGCCCAGGGCACACGCGGGCAGCAGGTGGCCGAGTTCAAGGCGATGGTCCGTACCCTGCACGAGGCGGGCATCGAGGTCATCCTTGACGTGGTCTACAACCACACCGCCGAGGGCAACCACCTGGGCCCGACCCTGTCCTTCCGCGGCATCGACAACCCGGCCTACTACCGCCTCGCCGCCGACCCGTTTTACTACGTGGACTACACGGGCACCGGCAACACCCTCAACGTGCGTCATCCGCACGCGCTGCAGCTGATCATGGACTCGCTGCGCTACTGGGCGATTGAGATGCACGTCGACGGGTTCCGCTTTGATCTGGCCGCCGCCTTGGCCCGGGAGTTCCACGACGTCGACCGCCTCGCCGCGTTCTTCGACCTGGTCCAGCAAGACCCCGTGGTTTCCCAGCGCAAGCTCATCGCCGAACCGTGGGACATCGGCGCCGGCGGTTACCAGGTCGGTAACTTCCCGCCCCTGTGGACCGAGTGGAACGGCCGCTACCGCGACACCGTCCGCGACTTCTGGCGCGGCACTCCCGGGACCATCGGGGAGTTCGCCTCCCGGCTCACCGGCTCCTCCGACCTGTATGAGTCCAGCGGCCGGCGCCCGTACGCCTCGATCAACTTCATCACCGCCCACGACGGCTTCACCCTCCAGGACCTGGTCTCCTACAACACCAAGCACAACGAGGCCAACGGGGAGAACAACGCCGACGGGACCAATGACAACCGCTCGTGGAACTGCGGGGTCGAAGGCCCCACCGATGACGCGGCCGTCCTGGCGTTGCGCGAGCGGCAGAAGCGCAACCTGCTCGCCACGCTGTTGCTGTCCCAAGGGGTGCCGATGCTATTGGCCGGTGACGAGCTGGGCCGTACCCAGGACGGCAACAACAACGCCTACTGCCAGGACAACGAGCTGTCCTGGGTCGACTGGGGTCGCGCCGCGCAGTTCAGCGAGCTGACCGAGTTCACCGGCCGGCTCATTCGCCTGCGCCGCGAGCACCCGGTGTTTCGCCGGCGCCGGTTCTTTCAAGGCCGCCCCGTGCGCGGCACCAACCTTGAAGACATCGCCTGGCTCACGCCTGCCGGTGAGCTGATGAGCGACCATGAGTGGACCGCCGGGCACGCCCGCGCTCTGACCGTCTTCCTCAACGGCGAGGGCATCCCCGAACCAGACCGCCGCGGTCGGCCCGTGCGCGACGATTCCTTTCTCCTCATGGTCAACCCCACACCCGCGCCGTTGTCGTTCACCGTGCCCGGGATCGAGTACGGCACCACCTGGACGGACTACCTCGACACCGCCGACCACACGACCGGCATCACCGTCGCAGCCGGGGCCATCCCGGCTTCAGCGCCGCGATACGGACCCCGCGACGTCATCACGCTCGAACCCCACTCCCTCCGACTGCTCATCTGCACCCACTGACCCGCTGCGCGGTACTGCATCTGCGGTCACTCCGGCGCCGGGTCGGTCCGCAAGGTGGTGTGAGGTCACGTGAGCGAACACGGCGGTTTGGAGGAAGACAGCTGGGCAACCTCGTTCCGGTCCCGTCTCAACTTCCTCGTGGCTATGGTGCCCCCGCCGTCTGGTGAAAAGTGGACCAACGAACTCATCGCAGAGGAGTGTTTGGCCAGGGGAGTGGAAGCCACTTACTCCAATATCGCCCATCTCAGAACGGGCCGCCGGACGAACCCGTCAGCCCGTCTCGTGGGCGCTCTAGCACAGGTTTTCGGGGTCGACGTTGACTACTTCTTCAACGATCTCCGCGCCCATCAGATTCAGAAGCAGTTCCTGGCGCTGCAACAGCTCCGCGAGTCCGGAGTGAAGATCGAGGGCATCGCAGCCCGCGGTGAGGGTCTGAACCCCGACCTGGTGATGGAAGCCGTCAGGGCTCTGCGCCGTGACTCAGACGACCGACGATGACGTCGTAGAGTGACTCACCAGCTTGTGATCATCGACAAGCGGGGGGAGAGTCCGATGAACGCTCGACACGTGTTTTCGACGGTTCTTCGTGATGTCAGGTCAGTGGTGACGGCGCTCACTGAAATTCCTCGGTTCTGCTCATCGAAATTCCCCACTCTGGGTCGCTCCGCCGCATGAGGCGGGCCTTCCTCGATGCTGGTGGTCTCTGACCACACACCAGCCCGAGGAAGGCCCTGTTCTCATGCTCTCAGAGAGGAGCAGCGTGGACATCCACGCTCTGAAACGGCAGGGGATGACGATCAGCGAGATCGCCCGCCGCACTAACCATGACCGCAAGACCATCCGCGCGTATCTGAACGGTGCACGCCAGCCCGGGATGCGTGAGCGCACCATCCCGGACTCGTTCGACGAGTTCGTCGACTACGCCACCGCGAGACTGACCGAGGACCCGCACCTGTGGGCGGTGACGCTGCTCGACGAGCTGCGACCGCTCGGTTACGAGGGGTCGTATCCGACGCTGACGCGGCAGATTCGTGCCCGCGGGCTGCGTCCGGCGTGCACCGCGTGCGCGCACGTCACCAAACGCGCAAACGCGGTCATCGAGCACCCGCCCGGGGAGGAGACCCAGTTCGACTGGGTCGAGATGCCCGAACCGCCCGCGCATTGGGGGTTCGGACGCAAGACCGCGTATGTCCTGGTCGGGTCGCTCGCGCACTCGGGTGTCTGGCGGGGCGTGATCTCCCCGTCGATGGACACCCCGCACCTGCTCGCCGCGATGACGACCCTGCTCGCCCTGCTGGGCGGGCTCACGAAGACCTGGCGGTTCGACCGGATGCGGACGGTCCTGGACCACCGCACCGGCGACCTGGTCCCGCAGTTCGCCGCGTTCGCGAAGCACCACGGCGTCACCGCGGTGGTCTGCCGGCCGAGGTCGGGGAACAGGAAGGGCGTGGTCGAGAAGAACAATCACACCGCCGCTGGGCGCTAGTGGCGGACCTTGCCCGACGACCTCACCCTCGAGCAAGCGCAGGCCAGCCTGAACACGTTCGCCGCAGGGCAGGACGACCGGCGGCGTGAGGGCGAGCTCGGGACGACGACAGCGTCCGCCCTGTTCGTGAACGAGCGGCTCAGACCGCTACCTGCGGTTGTGTTCCCTGTGATCATCACAGAGGAGCGCACCGCGACCCGGCAAGCGCTGATCGACTGGCGCGGGAATCGCTACTCCGTCCCGCCCGAACTCGCCGCCGCGAAAGTCGAGGTCCGGCAGCGGCTCGGCGCGGACATCATCGACATCGCCACCGCATCGGGGACGGTCGTCGCCCGCCACCAGGTTGCCGAACCCGGCCTCGGCGTCACGATCCGCGACAGCGGCCATGTCACCGCACTGGAGGCCATCGCGATGGCGTCAGCGACACCAGGACGCCCGCACCGCCGCAAAGAACGCATCCCACCCGGCAGCGCCGCGCTGCGCGCTGCCGCAGCCCTCACCAGCGCTGCAGCGCAGCCTTCGACCGTGATCAGCCTGGCCGCTTACGAGCAGGCCGCGAAGAACAGGAACACCCTCCGATGACCACAACCACAGCCACCACGACGGCAGCGAGCGTCTATCAACAACTGCGCGGCCACCTCACCGACCTGAAACTCGCCGACGCCGCGGACGCCCTCCCCGCCGTCCTCGACCAGGCGCAAGCCGAAGGATGGACCCTGACGCAGGCCCTCGAGCACCTACTGCGAGTCGAGGTCACCGCCACCGACGCCCGCCGCTTGGCTGGCCGGTTCCGCTTCGCGAACCTCCCCACCGGGCAGACCCTGGACGACTTCGATCACGACGCCGCATCCGGCATCGACCGGTCGCTGCTGGCCGAGCTCGGCACCTGCCGGTTCATCGACACCGCCACCAACGTGCTCCTGATCGGCCCGCCCGGCGTCGGGAAGACCCACATCGCCACCGGCCTCGGCCACGCCGCCGTCACCGCCGGCTACCGCGTCTACTTCACCTCCGCCGCCGAACTCGCCGCCCGCTGCCACCGCGCCGCGATCGAAGGCAAGTGGTCGACGATGATGCGTTTCTTCGCCGGTCCGACCCTGCTCATCATCGACGAGCTTGGCTACCTGCCACTACCCGGCGAGGCCGCCTCAGCCTTGTTCCAGGTCATCAACCAGCGCTACCTGAAGACCTCCATCGTGATCACCACGAACCGGCCGGTCGGAGCCTGGGGCGAGATCCTCGGCGACACCACCGTCGCCGCAGCCATGCTCGACCGGCTCTTGCACCGATCCGTCGTGATCACCCTCGATGGAGCCTCTTACCGGCTCCGCCACCACGCCACCGCCGCAGACGAACTCCGCCGCGTCACGACCGGCACGAACCTGCGCTAACCTGACCACGCGACCTGAGGAATTCCGATGAGCAACTCTGGGGAATTTCGATGAGCGCCATCAGTGGACGAGGCCATCAAAGCGACGAGCGCTGCCACAGGGCGACCCATCTGTCTCCAAGAGGTCTCATACCTAGGACAGCAGGGCCCTTCCGGTCTTCTGGTGCAGTCCGGATCATGTGATGTCATCCAGCTACCATCCGGCGTATCTGGTCGCCGTCGGGTCGGGATCATTGGTCATGAGCTTGGCCACCTCCTTCTGGGGCATCAGCCCGAGGATCTCTCTGGCTTGTTTTCCATCGACCCGGACATCGTCAAACGGATCTTGGCTCGTCACCACTTCGACGACAGGAAGGAGCGAGACGCTGAGCTGATTGGCACGATGCTGGCTCAGACCATCGGAAGGAATCTTCAGTTCGAAGGTCTGTGGAGCTGCCTGTCATGACGATTGACCTGGTGCTTGTTGGCTTGTGGCTGGTGGGGATCGTCGACCTGACACGCACTCTGCGCGGCGTGTCTGAGTAAATTGACCAGTTCGCGGGTTCAAATACCCTCATCGGTGCTGGTGTTGTTGGTGTGATTGTGTCGTGTTTGTCGTCTGGTGGCAATGCGGGCTTCTCGGGCTCGTTTGAGGCCGTCTTGTCTGGCCTTGCGGATGGCGGGTCCGCGCCCTTCGTGTTCCTCCTGGGGGGTGACGTAGCCGATGGACTCGTGGAGGCGCACGGTGTTGTAGTGGACGCACAGGTGGTCGAGTTCAGCGCGTAGGGCACCGGGATCGGCGATGGCGTCAAGGTGGGGGTTCTCGGCCTTGAGGTGGCCGAAGAACGACTCGATCCAGGCCTGGTCGTTGGGGGTGCCGGGGCGGCCGAAGTGTTGCCCGATGCGGGCGGCGGCCATGAACCTCGCCGTGGCAGAGGACGTCATCTGGGGCCCGTTGTCAGACACTGCCAGCAGGACTGGCACACTGCCCGTCCCGTCGTCTTCGACGTCGATGTCAGGGTCAGGGACGTGTCCTTGGGCCAGTTCCACTGCAAAGGCGTCATCGGCGAGCAGCCAGGCCTTCCCATCACAGTGGAGTGCGTCGATGAAGGCGGCCTCGACCTGGGTGCTGGTCTCTTCCACACTCAGGTTCAACGCCAGGCACTTCTTGGACACCACGTCCACCACAGCGATCGCACACCACCCGGGCAGGCCCGAGAAGTGCGTGAAGTCGTAGACCCAGATGACGCCGGGGACCAGTTGGGCCCAGTCGGGGAACGCCTTGCGTTCACGTGGAGTGGGCCTGGGGAGGCCGGGCAGGCGCACCCCCGCCTCGGTCAGGACCCGCAACACGGAGGATTCGGACACGTAGACCACATCGAGGCGGGAACCTCGATGGGCGAGCTTGCGGTGGGAGAGGTCGACGCGCTCCCACTGCCCGGCCAGGGCCACGATCGCCTCCTTCTCCCACTCCAAGAGCGCGTGGAGGACTTCTCCGGCCACTGGGCCAGCTGGCTGGTCCTCCAAGGAGACACCACGATCCAGGCGTTCCTGCCAGGCCAGTACCCGGGAGTGGTTGATCCCCAGCCACACACACGCCTGACGCAGCGAGAACCCCGCCCCAGCCGCATCTGAGACCAGGTCAAGCAGTGCCTGCTTGGCCGGACCCCCCAGCCGAGTGGGGACCGGCCCGGCCATCAGTCCCACCCGTCTTTTCCCTCGATCAAGTGCAGGCGCATCGCCTGCTCCGCGATCGTGGTCTCCAACCGCGCAATCCGCTCCCGCGCCGAGGCCAACTCCGCCTCCTGGGGGTCCCGGGCGCGTCGGCCAGGCACCGCCTGGGTCAAAGCTGAGATGGCTCCCTGCTTCGCGGTACGGCAGATCCCCTGGATCGTGGAGCGGTCAATGTGGTACTTCTCCGCCAACTCCCGCTGGGTCGCAGCATTGGTGAGCACCGCGGTGAACACCTCATACTTCTGCGAGGGCGCCAAGCGGACACGCGGCTTACGCACCGCCCTCGCCGAGCCCTTGGCGGCCTCGGGTCTCGTCTCCTGTGACATTCAAACTCTCCCTTGCTGGTAGACATCCAACCAGCTCAGATGAGGGAAGTTAAAACCCGGTTCTGGTCAACGAACTCAGACGCGGAACGCTCTGCGAGGACGATCTGATCCTGGCTCATCACAATCCACGGTGTAGTGGGGGTGTGATGGTGGCTGGCGTGTCGGTCACCGGGTAGGGGTCGAGGTCTTCCGAGGATGGGGGTTCTCACACCAACCCATCGGGAAGACCTCGACGTGCCTGACGCTACCTTCGCGACCCCTGACCTGACCACCTTCTGCCGGCTCGACGAGCTGGGCCTGGTTGCGGTTGGTCAACGACTCGAGCTTGGACGGGCGGTGATCGCTTGTCAGGTTGTCGAGCCGGACGACTGGTGCCACCGCTGCGGCCAGCATGGTGTGTTGCGGGACACGGTGGTGCGTCGGCTCGCTCACGAACCGCTCGGGTGGCGGCCGACCCTGCTGGAGGTGCTGGTCCGCCGGTACCGGTGCGCCGACTGCGCTCATGTGTGGCGCCAGGACACGAGCCGGGCCGCGGAGGCCAAGACCCGACTGTCGCGCCGCGGGCTGCGGTGGGCGTTGGAAGGGATCGTGGTGCGCCACCTCACCGTGGCCCGGATCGCCGAAGGCTTGGACATCAGCTGGAACACAGCGAACGACGCGGTGCTCGCCGAGGGTAAGCGGGTGCTGATCAACAACCCGCACCGGTTCGACAAGGTGACCACGATCGGCGTGGATGAGCACGTGTGGCGGCACACCCGTCGCGGCGAGAAGTACGTGACCGTGATCATCGATCTGACGCCGGCAAGGACGAACAGTGGACCGGTCAGGTTGCTGGACATGGTCGAGGGCCGCTCCAAGAGCGTGTTCAAGCAGTGGTTGTCTGAGCGTGACCAGGCGTGGCGCGACCGGGTGGAGGTCTTCGCGATGGACGGCTTCACCGGCTTCAAGACCGCCACCACCGAGGAGTTGCCTGATGCGGTCGCGGTGATGGACCCCTTCCATGTCGTGAGGCTCGCCGGCGACGCCCTCGACCGGTGCCGCCGTCGAATCCAACAGGATCTGCACGGCCACCGCGGCCGTGCCGGCGACCCGCTCTACTCAGCCCGGCGAACCCTGCACACCGGAGCATCGCTGCTCACCGACAAACAGAAGACCCGGCTTGACGCCCTGTTCGCTGACGAGGCGCACACCGAACTTGAGGTCACCTGGGCGGCCTACCAACGCATGGTCACCGCCTACCGCGACCCCGACCCTGCTCGCGGCCGAGACCTCATGAACAAGCTCATCGCCAGCCTCGCCAGCGGCGTCCCAGCAGCGCTGGTCGAACTTCGCACACTGGGCCGCACGCTGAAGCAGCGGGCGGTCGACGTGCTGGCCTACTTCGACCGGCCCGGCACCAGCAACGGTCCCACAGAGGCGATCAATGGCCGCCTCGAGCACCTCCGCGGATCAGCCCTCGGCTTCCGCAACCTCACCCACTATGTCGCCAGATCCCTCCTCGAAACCGGCGGGTTCAGACCTCAGCTACACCGTGGATTATGATGAGCCCAGCTCGGCGAGCATTCCTGGAAGCGCGGAGGGGACCCTTGCGGCCGTGAGGATTCTGCAAGCATTGCCCCTTCCACCGTATGGATTTCGTGAGGATCGCGCCACTCCTGCGCGTGCCGCGATTTGATCGATGGTTGCGCCTGCCCAGAGTGCAGTGCGCCATCAGGTCGGTCGGGCGGAGCGCATCCAGGGTGAGTGGCGCTGCCGCTGTCAACAAGGGAGTCAGATGCTCGTGTCCACACACAGCGATCACCGGAGTCTGCCCTTATGGCGACAGAGACCATCCAAGGCACCGTATTCCCCCGCTCGAGGGCTCGTGCTCGCTGCGCTGGGTGTCGTGTTCGGCGACATCGGCACCTCACCCCTCTACTCCATGCAGACCGTCTTCGCGATCGATCACCACACCGCCGTACCCAGCCGCGACAACGTCATCGGCATCATCTCGCTGGTCATCTGGTCCATCCTGCTCATCGTCTGCATCAAGTACGTCACCCTCGTGATGCGTGCCGACAACGGGGGCGAGGGCGGCATCCTGGCCCTCATGGCTCTGCTGCAACGCCACATCCCCTCACGCTGCCGACTCGCCGCTGTGACGATGGGAATCGGAATGGTGGGGGCGGCGCTGTTCTACGGGGACTCAATGATCACGCCCGCGATTTCGGTGATGAGCGCCCTCGAGGGTGCCACCGTCATCGATCCCGGTCTGACTCGAATGGTGCTGCCCGCCGCGGTGGTTATCCTCACCGCCCTGTTCGTCATCCAGCAGAGGGGTACCGCGGTGATTGGACGGGCGTTCGGACCCATCATGCTGGTCTGGTTCATCAGCATCGCCGCGCTGGGGGCACCGTGGATTCTTCGCTGTCCTCAGATCCTGATGGCGCTGTCACCCCAGTGGGCCCTGCTGTTCGTCCTTGAGCGCCCGTGGACGGCTTTCGTCGCCATGGGGGCGGTCGTGCTGACCGTCACGGGAGCGGAGGCGCCCTACGCCGACATGGGCCACTTCGGCAGCCGCCGGGTCCGCATCGCCTGGTTCTCGGTGGTGCTGCCTGCTCTCATGCTGAACTACCTCGGGCAGGGCGCCATGATCATTCTTCATCCCGCCTGGATCGACAACCCCTTCTTCCGAACTGCGCCGCAGTGGGCACAGGTCCCGCTGGTGGTGATCGCCACTCTGGCCACCATCATTGCCTCCCAGGCTGTGATATCCGGCACGTTCTCGGTCTCCCATCAAGCCTCCAGGCTTGGCCTGCTGCCTCGCTTCTCGATTCGCCACACTTCTCGGGAGGAGGGCGGCCAGATCTACATTCCCGAGGTCAACTGGATGCCCTACCTCGGTGTTCTGCTGCTCATCGGCGCTTTCCGCACGTCGGCACGGTTATCCACCGCCTACGGACTCGCCGTGACCGGAACCCTGCTGCTCACCACGGCCCTCTTCCTGATCCTGGTCCGCCTCGTCTGGGACTGGTCGTGGTGGCGAGTTCTGCCGATAGCAGTGGTCATCGGTGGCCTGGAGCTGTCTCTCCTCGCGGCCAATCTGCTCAAGATCACCTCGGGGGGCTGGATTCCGTTGGTGATCGCCGGTGCGATCATCGTCATCATGACGGCGTGGCGCAAGGGCACCGCGTTCGTCGTCTCCAGTCGTGCCTCCGCCGAGGGGCCGCTGGATGACTTCCTGGCTCGTATCAAGGACGATCGACCGACTCGGGTTCCCGGTTTGGCGATCTACCCGCATCCGGGCCGGGTCACCACACCACTCGCGCTGCGCAACAATATCCAGTTCAACCATGTGCTCCATGAGCACAACGTCATCATCTCGATGGTTGATGAGAACATCTCCCACATCCCTCATCGGGATCGGATCAGGGTCACCGACCTCGGGGACCCCGACGACGGCATCGCATACGTCGAGTGCCATGTCGGTTTCGCCGACTCCCAGAACATTCCGTCCGCCCTGGCGCTGGTCATGGACCAGCTCCCCGACCCCCGGATGCACATGCAGGAAGCTGTCTACTTCCTGTCAGTGGCCAACATACGTCGCGCCGACGACACCGACCCATTGGCATCCAGATGCCCGATGGCCACCTGGCGGCGGCTCGTCTACCTCACGCTGTCGAGGAACCAGGCCGACCGCACCACGGCTTTCCGGATTCCGCGAACCCGATCGGTCGTTCTCGGCGATGTGATCACAGTCTGAGGACGAGATAGTTTGTGGTGACCCGGTCTGTGAGGTCGCCCGGGTTCCTCAGATGCCTAGGCCATGTCTCCTATGTCTTGAGCCATTGGAGGATGGCGTGGAGGACTGTGGCTGAGCGGTAGGTGGTGGCGAGCTTGTCGTATCTGGTGGCCAGTCCCCGCCATTGCTTGACGCTGTTGAAGGACCGCTCGACCACGTTGCGGCCCTTGTAGGCCTCCACATCGAGGCCAGGTGGTCTGCCGCCCTGGGAGCCCTTCTTCTGGCGGGCGGCGATCTCGTTCTTCTTCTGGGGGATCACCATCTTGATGTGGCGGGCACGCAGGTAGCGGCGGTTCACACCTGAGGTGTACCCGCGATCCGCCAAGACCACCTCGGGTGTGGTGCGAGGCCTGCCGGTAGGCCGAGGAACATAGATGTCTTCCAGGGTGTCCTTGAGCATCACGCCATCGTTGCGTTGCCCGCCAGTGACCACCATGGCGAGCGGGAGGCCGTGTCCGTCCACGACCTGGTGGATCTTCGTGGTCAACCCGCCTCGGGACCGACCAACGCCGCGACCTGCGGGTTCATCCTCCCCGGTGGGAGATTTCTTGTAGTTCGATCGCGCCCCCTGTGTCCTGCTCGGGGCGTTTGGTGTTGGTGGCGTGCTGGTGAGCGCGATTGATCGTCGCATCGATGCTGACCGCCCAGTCCACCTCACCTCGCGTGTCCGCCTGGGAGATGACGTGGGAGAGCACATGGTCCCACACGCCTCGGCGTGCATACGAGCGATGCCTCTTCCACACCGTCTGCCACGGCCCGTACTGCTCCCGAGGTAGGTCCCGCCACGGGATCCCCGTGCGATACCGGTAGATGATCCCGTTGACGATCCTCCGGTTGTTGGTGAACGGGCGGCCCTTCCTGCCCTCGTTGGACGGCAGGAGCGGCTCCACCACCGCCCACTGCTCATCCGTCAAGGCCTCAAACCGGGTCAACTCACTCACCTGGCCAGTATCGGGCAAGCCGAACTCCACATATAGGAGACACGCCCTAGATGTACCCGGCCATGAGGTTGGTGGCAGTGCGGGTCTTCTGAATGGGGAGGACCTCCCTCTGATCTCTCGCGTGGGGACGCGGCGTGGAGCTGCGTTCAGCCCTTCGTGATTTGGATGCGGCGTGGCTGGGTGGCCTCGGTCTTGGCCACCTCCACCCGCAGGACACCGTCGCGTAGCGTGGCGTTGACCTGGTCTGGGTCGACGTCGGCCGGCAGCGTCACGCGGTACTCGAACTGCCCGACTTGGCGTGTGCTCCGGCGTAGGATGCCGGTCCGCTCCCGTTCTTTGACCTCGCCGTGGATGCTCAGCTCGTTGCCGCGCAGCTCGAGGTCAACGTCGTCCTCCTTCACACCGGGCAGGTCAGCCTCCAGAACGTAGGAGCCCTCTGTCTCCTCCAGCTCTACCGGCGGGGCCCAGAGCGAGGCGACCCGGTTGGGGAAGTCGCCCAGCGCGGACTGGACGAGCTGGTTCATCCGGGTGGTGAGGTCGTGCAGTTCGCTGAAAGGATCCCGATGGGTGATCTCCGTGTTGCCGCCACGAACAGGCAGTGCCATCACCATCACCTTCCTCTCGTCTCAAGATCACATATCAAGATCACATAGTTGAGCGAACCACGCTCAGGTTCTATTCCCGCACCTGGACCCTCTGTGGCTTCTTTTCTGATGGGGGCTACCCCAGGCGGGAGCGCCTGCAGCGAGGTGAGCCGTTGAGTCGCGCAGGGAGCCGGGCGTCCCAGTGGCAGCCGACCAGGAGACGGGAGGTGTCCCGCCGCAGACGCCGGCGTCCCGCTCGCGCCGGCGTCCGCGATCCCTCTACTGCCTCTGCCCCGATCCCTCGCCGGTGGCTTGCTGCTCGCCGGAGGAGGACCCCTGTTCGATCGCTGCCGTGCGGTCGGAGGCCGTGACCTGGATCTTGCGCGGCTTGGACTCCTCAGCCACCGGAATCGTCAACGTCAGCACCCCGTCGGCATAGCCGGCCTCGATGCGGTCCGTCGCCAACCCCCGACCCAAGGTGAGTTGACGGGCGAAAATCCCCGCAGGCCGCTCCCGCACCAGCCACTGCGCCTCCGCTTCCTCCGGGCGCCGCTCGGCGCGCACCGTCAACGTGCGGTCATCGACATCGATATCGATCGAGTCCGGGTCCACGCCCGGCAGGTCGATCTTGGCGACAAAGGCATCATCACCCGAGCGGTACAGATCCATCGGAATCGCCGCTGCAGACGGGGCCTGACGCATGGCCGTGCCCAGCAAACGCTCAATCTCACGGAACGGATCCAGAGCAGTCATCTTCACCATCACCTCTCAGTGACCGGTGGCCCGGCCCTCCGGGCCTCGTCTTTGCCATCATACCACCACAGCCCACACGACGCGACCGCAACAGATTCCAGCCCGCGTCGGTGGCCATGGCGGCCTCCAGGACCTCCAGGGACATCCCTGGAGGCGTCCCATCGACCTGCACCCGAGCGCTCGCGCGGCATACCTGAGCACAGAGTGCAGACGCCTTCGAACTTCCGTGCAGCCGACTTCGGAAACTGACATGACCCGCGTAAGTTGGCGGTCGAAGGGTGGTCAAAACCCCCACCGAAACCGAAACGGGTGATAGACCGTTTTCGACCTGGCAGGGTAAACTGGGATGAGATGGAAGGAGGCGGGCCATGGCTGAGGTGACAGCGGCTCGTGTGCGGTTCCGCGATGTCAAGCCCTATGACGCGCCCGCTTCGCTCGACGAGCTGCGCGGACCCTATGACGGGCCCATCGACCTGCCACACTCTGTGCGTTGGCAGGCCGATCGGTTCGACGTGGACGTGTCGAACCTGGGTTGGCGTCGCATGGCTTACCAGGCGTTGCTCGCCGAGGGGACTGCCGATCAGCAGCGCCGCTTGATGAACCGAGATCGGCTCATCGAGGCGTGGCCGATTCTGAACATGGATCCGCGCGTGCGCGGCCTGTGGGAGAAGAGGTTCCCCCGGCTTCGGGTCTTCGTGTGAGCAGAGATCAGGAGGAGCAGCGGCGCATCACGCGCCTGGCCTTGGAGGCCGTCGGCGACGATGCCGGCTTCGCCCTGGCCGGCTCGGGCGCGATCCGTGAGCACGGGCTGATCGACCGGCCCACCGAGGACGTGGACCTGTTCACCGTCCAGCAGGCCCAGGCACGGTTCGGCACGTCGCTCGACCGGATCATTGCGGAGCTGCGCGCGGCCGGCTACACCGTGGAGAGCCGCCGGCGGCAGGACACGTTCGCCCAGCTCACCATCGTCAGCGCGCAAGGGCGCAGCACTGACATGGACCTGGGCGTGGACTGGCGGGCTCACCCGCCCGTGCGGCTGGAGGTCGGGCCCGTCTTGTCCATTGAGGACGCGGTGGGCAACAAGGTCGGGGCCCTGTTCTCGCGGGCCGAGACCCGCGACTACCTCGATGTGGACGCGATCCGGCGTTCCGGCCGGTACAGCGACGAGGAACTGCTGGACTTGGTCCGGGGAGTCGATGCTGGCTTCGACCTGGGATGGTTCGCCCAGAACCTTGACAACGTGGAGCGTATCCAGCCCGAAGAGGTGCGCGTCTACGGTCTGACGGCTGGTCAGCTCGACGATGTGAAGATGCGCACCAAGGCGTGGGCATCGAGCATTCACGCCCGCGTCCGGCGTGAGAACACCCGGGCTGGCCTGCACGAACGTATCGAGAGCGAGATGGAACGGCGTCGCGCGAAGCGCGATGACGATGACGACCCGCACCGAGGAGAGCCGAGAGGACGGGGGAGCCGATGACGGTCGTTGGGTACGCACGCGTGTCCACGCGCGAACAGACTCCGGCCGCCCAGGAGGCGGAGCTGCGCGCGGCCGGGGCCGAGCGCGTGTTCGTGGACCACGGCGAGTCCAGCCGTGCGGCCGACCGGCCGCAGTGGTTGGCGTGCCGCGACTATCTGCGTCCGGGCGACACGCTGGTGTTCCGGGCGCTGGACCGGCTGGCCGGAAGCGAGGTCATGGCCATCGAGATCGTCCATGACCTGATCGGGCAGGGCGTGAGCATCAAGAGCTTGACGGAGCCGGCGCTGAGCATCGACACGTCGAGCCCGATGGGCCAGGCCATTGTGGGGATTATGGCCGTGTTCGCTCAGTTGCGCGTGGACACGATCCGGGAGAACACCCGGCGCGGCCTGGCCTATGCGCGGGCCCAGGGGAGGGTCGGCGGCCGCCCCACCGTCATGGGGTCGGAGCGAATCGACGCCGCCTTGCGCATGAAGGCGCAGGGCCAGAGCAACGCGCACATCGCCACCGTGCTCGGCGTGAGCACGTCATCGGTACGCCGAGCCCTTGCCCGAGCCCAGAGCACCCCTTCGTCCTGATAGTTGCCAGCAGGTGCGTGGAGGGTGGCAGTCAAGGGTGCCGCCGCAGGCGGCATCGCGCAGCGACGCGCAGCGCCCTTGAGGGGCTCTTCACAGATGAGGGTGTAGCTGTGGTGCGACCTGGGGCGGCGCGTCGGTGTCGGGGTGAGGGTCGAGGTCTTCCGATGATGGGAGTTCTCACACAACCCGTCCGGAAGACCTCGACGTGCCTGACGCTACCTTCACGCGCCCTGACCTGACTACCTTCACCCGCCTCGACGGCCTCGGTCTGGAGGTCACCGGCCAGCTGCTCGAGCCTGACCGGTCCGTGCTGGCGTGCCGGGTCGTGGAGCCGGACGACTGGTGCAGGCGGTGCGGCTGCCAGGGCGTGCCCCGTGACACGGTGAGCAGGGAGTTGGCGCACGAGCCGTTCGGGTGGCGCCCTACCACGCTGGTGCTCACCGTGCGCTGCTACCGCTGCAAGGAGTGCTCGCACGTGTGGCGTCAGGACACCACCGCTGCGGCGCCGCCGCGGGCCAAGATCTCCCGCGCCGGCCTGCGGTGGGGTCTGGTCGGGATCGTCGTCGGCCACCTGTCGATGGCCCGAGTTGCCGAAGGACTGGGCGTGGCGTGCTGGGGCTGTGTCAGGTGCTGGACCGGGTGTAGGCAGCGGCGCGCACCACATCTTCGTCCTCCAGTCCAGCTCCTAGTGCTCCGCCCACGGTGGCCAGGCTGGCGGTGAGCCAGCTGATCTTCGCGTAGTCCAAAGCGTTCACTGGGTGACCGGCGATACCGGCCAGTACCTGCTCGTCGATGAGCAGCAGCGCGCCGACCCAGGACAGGATGAATAAGACGAGGTAGAACACCACAACCCCGATGGCCACGGTCGCGGTGGTGGCCAAATTGAACAGGATGACCTGCTCACGTTGGGCTCGCCGCCGTGGGCGCTCCCACAAGTCGGCTCCCAGGATCAGGGTGGCACTCACCGCCCCGATCGCCATCACCGCCAGCAGGACCAGGCGCACCGGCCCGTAGGCCATGGCCAGTACCCATAGGTCCGAGGCCACCAATGTCAGCATGCCGGTGGCCGCTGCCACGACCATCGCCCGGGAGAGCCGGGCCACGAAGGCCCAAGGCTGGTTGGCGCGGATCATGCCCAGCAGCAACCGCACGTTGCCGCTCAGCACTCGGGCCGTGAGCTGCACGACGTTGTCGTCCGGGCGTTCGTCGAGATCGGTGGACAGCTGGTGGGCTCTTCGAGCAAGATCCCGCTGGGCGTTGGGGTCTTCGGCGTCGTAGCCCAGGAGCTGCCCGACCACGTGCACGCTGGTCTCTTGCACCTTCTGCCGCACGTGCACGGGTCCCAGGGTTGGGACGGAGACCAGTCCTACCCCGTGCACGGGGCTGAGCTGGGCGAGCACCGGACGTCGGCCGGTCTTCAGGGGGATCTCGGTGAGCACCACGGCCAAATCCCAGTTCTCCTCCAGCACGCGGTTTCGGGCCGCCTCCAGCAGGTCCAAGGTCTCGGTGGGTGGATCGACCAGCCGGTCTTCGGCCATCTTCAGTTGCCAGCGCACTCCCGGATACCGCTGCACCAAAATCTTGCGCACCGTGGTGGTGACCTCGGGGCCGAGCACCGCACTCAGGGATGGTGAGACCACCAGGCCGATGAGCAGCTCGGCATCGGAAAGGGGTTCGGCAGGATCGGCGGTGGATCGGCAACGGTCAGCAGTCACCGCTCCATGGTGAGGCAACCACGGTCGGATTGCCACTGGCTCGATGGAGCCCCCAAGGTTTCGTGCAGCACCGCGGGCCGGATTCGGTGGTCGCCTCGATCCCGGAAAGAGCGGTGCTGCTCACTGCGAAATCCTCTCCCCGCCGACGCCGCCAGCGCGAAGACATCACAGCCAGCGGGCCCGGGACCTGCCGGTGTCGAGGACGGCTTCTCGATGATGCTGCAGTGACGGATCGGTTGAAGTGCTTCGGCGGTGTGGGAGCAGTGATCAGCGTGGGGCCGGTCGATTCCGTTCGGACAGGTGATGCATCGACTGCCCAGCGGCAGGTGCGGTACTGATGCGGGGGTACCCGGTGCAGGGGTGTCAAGGCCCAGCTCCGAAGACGGCAAGCCGGGCACGTGAAAGGCGAATTATAGCCCGCCGCAACCCGAGCGGGAAGGCATGTGTGGCACGAGGCGCCGAAGACGGGCCGGGCGTTTACTGCAGAGATAAATATGCTTATCCTGGTAAGGTCCGCGACATTTTGTAAGGCCCTGAGAGCGGGCCCGTCGCTGGTCCACCACGGACCGACGGGCTCGGGGACGGGGCTGAGGACCCGGAGAGGAGCCACGGCCGTGGCCGAGCTGATGCGCAAGGACCTTGATGCGTTCGGGTCTTTCTACCGCCACCTGCACCGACGGGGTGCTGGTGATCTCGGGCTCCGATGCCGAGTCGGAGCCAGTGGCAGAAGTCCACGAAGATCGCAGGCACCGCGGCTGAACGGCCGATACCGAGGGGGAGGAAGGGAGGCCAGGGCTGCTGATGTGCCCGGACTGTTCCGCAATTTCTCTTCCTAACTTTCCGTCCACTCCCGACCCAGGTGCCCGGCAACCCCGGGTGCAGGCCACCGTCCGGGTCGGATCGTCACCACGAACAGGAAACGATAAGCATGTCCCATCCCTCCCCTCTTCCACCCACTGCTTCGGCTCATTACCAGGTCCTGCGCACAGTGCCCTCCTATGACGAGGCTCAGCGCCTTGTCGACCGACTCTCCGACGCCGGGTTCCCGGTTGAGCACGTGCGCTTGGTCGGCACCGATCTGCGCCTGGTTGAGCAGGTCACCGGGCGGATGACCTACGGCAAGGCCGCCCTGTACGGGGCCGCCTCCGGAGCCTGGCTGGGATTGCTCATTGGCTTGCTGTTGGGTCTTTTCACGGTCGTGGGGTGGCTGTCGGTAATCCTGTGGGCGGTACTCCTGGGCGCGGTGTGGGGGCTGATCTTCGGGTTGCTGGGCCACGCGGCCACCGGCGGGCGCCGGGACTTCAGTAGCGTCCAGGGCCTGGAGGCGTCCTCCTACGAGATTCTTGTGGAGGCCGAGTACTTCGAGGCGGCCACGGCCAAGCTCGACGCCAGCCGTCCCACGACTTGACCGCCAAAGGCCCGGGCCCGGACCGGGTGCTGGCCCACGCCCGAGTAAGTGCTGAGGGCCGTGGCCCTCTGCGCTCCCCCGACACTCACCGCTGGAACGGATTCAGGAGCGGATCTCGCCGGGAAGCAGGGACGTCGGCGTGCCTGTCACCACCAACCGGGAGCCTGCTCGGCTCTGCCGAGCGTGCTCCCCGCAGTTGCCTGCAGTGGACCCCGACAGCTTCGTCCCCAAGACCCTCTGTCAGGGGCATCCCAGGTAATCACCCGCGGGACCGTCCGAGGCATTCTCCGGCCACAGCGATGGCCTCGACCGGATCGGAGCAGCCCGGCGGATTCAAGCGGTCAGTGCAACGAGTCCTGTGAGATGAGGCAGTCACTGATCACAGGAGGATCCGGATGCAGGGCAGGCACGGTCATCTCAGCCGGGAGCAGAAGCAGCTCGCGCTCAGGCTGCACGGGAAGGGCTGGCGGCTGGTCGACATCGCGAAGGAGATCGGCTGCAGCGCGCCGATGGTCGGCATCATGGCCCGCACCGGCAGGCACCTTGACGCCAGGCCGTTCGGGTGGGAGCCACGTCAGGGCTGTCTGACGATCGACGAGCGCGAGCAGATCCTGCTGGGCATCAATCGCGGCGATACCTTCACCGCGATCGCCGAGCAGCTGGGGCGTGCGGTGTCGACCGTCAGCCGTGAGGTGAAGCGCGGTGGGGGTCGCTGCGGCTACTCGGCGTGGCGTGGTCATGAACGTGCCCGCGAGCAGGCGCGCCGACCGAAGCCGTTCAAGCTTGCGTCGGGCCGGCTGCTCGAGGAGGTTGCCAGCCGGCTGGAGCAACTGTGGTCACCTGAGGAGATCGCGGCCGCCTACGGTTGGATCACGCCGACGACCCGGAGATGCGCGTGAGCCACGAGACGATCTACCAGTCGCTGTTCGTGCAGGGCCGAGGCGAACTGCGCCGTGAGCTGGCGCGGTGTCTGCGGTCCGGAAGATCGGCCCGCAAGCCCCGCCGAACCACGGACGGTCGCGGCCGCATCCCCGGCATGGTCATGCTCAGCGAGCGCCCCGCAGAAGCCGACGACCGCGCCGTGCCAGGCCACTGGGAAGGTGATCTCATCCTCGGCGAGGGCAGCCGCAGCGCCATCGGCACGCTCGTTGAGCGCTCGACGCGAATGACACTGCTGCTGCACCTGCCCGACGGCAAGAGCGCCGAGCAGGTCGAGGCCGCGATGCGCGCCGCAATCAGCAAGCTGCCGTCCTCGTTGATCCGAACGATCACCTGGGACCAAGGCGCGGAGATGTCCAAGCACGCCGCGTTCTCCATCGCCACAGGAATCCCGATCTACTTCTGCGATCCCCACTCGCCCTGGCAGCGGGGGAGCAACGAGAACACCAACGGCCTGCTGCGCCAGTACCTACCCAAGTAGTGCCCCTTAGAGTGGTGTAGCCCGCGGTGGCCGGCCTCGTCGTGAGCGTGGGCGCGGTCACCGTGTGATCCTTCGAGGAAACTCTCACATCCCACTCGAAAGGCATCATCACGATGACCGCACCTCATATTCTCGACCCTGCCCGCCTGCTCGGTGAAGCCCTCGCCGACTCGTCGCCGGATCTGACGCGCCAGCTGCTGCAGACCATGATCAACGCGCTGCTGTCCGCCGACGCGGACGTTGTCGTCGGCGCTGAATGGGGCCAGCCCAGCCCCCAGCGCACGGCGCAGCGCAACGGGTACCGCCACCGCGACCTCGATACCCGGGTCGGCACGATCGACGTTCAGATCCCGAAGCTACGACAGGGAAGCTACTTCCCGGAATGGCTGTTGGAGCGCCGCAAACGCGCCGAGACCGCGCTGATCACCGTCGTCGCGGACTGCTACCTCGCGGGCGTCTCCACTCGCCGGATGGACAAACTCGTCAAGACGTTGGGGATCCACTCACTGTCGAAGTCGCAGGTCTCGCGGATGGCGGCCGAGCTCGACGAGCACGTCGACCAGTTCCGGCACCGCCCCCTGGGCGAGGCGGGCCCGTTCACCTTCCTCGCCGCCGACGCGCTGACGATGAAGGTCCGCGAGGGAGGCCGGGTCATCAACGCGGTCGTGCTGGTCGCCACGGGTGTCAACGCGGATGGGCGCCGCGAAGTCCTCGGCTTACGGGTCGCGACATCCGAGACCGGTGCAGCCTGGAACTCGTTCTTCGCTGACCTCGTCGCCCGCGGCCTGGGCGGGGTCCGCCTGGTCACCTCCGACGCTCACACCGGACTGGTGGAGGCCATCGCGGCGAACCTGCCCGGCGCGGCCTGGCAACGATGCAGAACCCACTACGCGGCCAACCTGATGAGCGTGACCCCGAAGAGCATATGGCCGGCGGTGAAGGCGATGCTGCACTCCGTCTACGACCAACCCGNCCGTGGGGTCCACCAGGTCTCTCGACGTCCCCAGGATACCGCTCCGAAGGATGATCGTGGCCTTGTTGCGAGCACTGTCAAGACGGCTCAAACTTTTCTGACCGACTCCGAGGTGGACGCCCTCGTCGGCGACTACCTGGCCGGGATGAGAGTCAAGGCGCTCGCTGAGAGGTACGGCATTCACCGCGCCACCGTGTTCTCCCATCTGCGTCGCCGCAAGGTGCCGAGCCGCCGACCAAGGCTGGGGATCGACGAGAAGGCGGAGGCCGTGCGGCTCACCCGAGCGGGCGTCTCGATGCGGGCCATCGGTCGCCGGATGGGCGTGGACCGTAAGGCCGTGCGGGCTGCACTGGTCGAGGCTGGACTCATCGTGGACGAGGCGAGCGATGACTCGTAGCTGCGGTTCCGATTTGCTGATCCGTCGGTAGCTCTCGGCGCACCTCGTCGGTAACGAGCGCCGAGAGGAACCGATGATGACCAGCGTGAGTGAGGTCGCGAATGACGAGCGCACCGCGAGGATGGTGCTGTCCATGCTCATCGAACCCAATGACCCGGTGACAGGACGCATCTTGTCCAGGCTCGGAGCAGTCGAGACGCTTTGGCTCGCTGAGCGCGACGGCGCGGTGGTGGGGCTGAGCCCTGTGGACGCGCAGGTCTGGAAAGCGGATCAGGCTGCGTTCGTCAGGCGAATCACTTGCGAAATGCCTACGTGGGGTCCAGTCTGGTACCAGAACGACGCAGCTCTACCGCGCGTTCGCGCTTCTGCTTGGACCACATGGTCCGGGTGAGTTCTACACCTCCGACCGTCGAACAAACATCGGCAGTGGAGTTATAGTCGAGTTATAGTGACTCAGCGTAAAGGGGGACGTGAGATGGTGACCTCATGTGCGGACCTGCGCATCGCTCAGCAGATGGATCCGCGCTCGATGTCGGTCGATCTGTCCCGAGAGGGCGACGAGTATGTTCCTGAGACGAACCTGCCAGGCATCGACTCGGAGTCCATCGAGCTGGGTGGGCGGCCAGCCGCTCACCGTCCGCGCGGTCAGCGGCCCAGTCCGCGACCGTCGGCGCGAAGTGGTTCACCGCCGAACGGCCCCCACGGGCAATTCATGCGGCTGCTGGGACTGGCGCCCGGCATCGACAGCGACAGCGTCACCGCCAGCTGCGACCTGGGCGTCCTGCGGGTGGTGATGCCCATCGAGTAGCCCGCCGTCCGGAAAGATCCCCCTGAAGCAGCCTGCTTCCTGACTCTGGGCACTCAGCCCTGCGCCTGCTCCGATCCTGGCGCGCTCTTTGACGACCCCTGAAACGTGTCTCACGCGACAAGAAAGGAACAATCATCATGGCCAAGGCAGTAGGAATCGATCTGGGAACCACGAACTCCGTTATCGCCGTCTGGGAGGCCGGCGAGGAGAAGGTCATCCCGAACGCGGAGGGAGCCCGCACTACCCCGTCGGTGGTCGCTTTCACCGAGGACGGTGAACGGCTGGTGGGGCAGCTTGCCCGCCGGCAGAGCATCCTCAACCCGAAGGGCACTATCTCGTCCGCCAAGCGGTTCATCGGCCGTTCCTTCGACGAGATCAAGGAGGAAGCCAACGCCGTCGGCTTCGACGTCGTGGAAGGCCCCAACGGCGAAGCACGGTTCAACATCCGCGGCAAGCAGTATGCGCCGGAGGAGATCAGCGCCATGGTGTTGCGCAAGCTCGTCGACGACGCCAGCAAGTTCCTCGGTGAGAAGGTGACCGAGGCTGTCATCACCGTTCCCGCCTACTTCAACGACGCCCAACGCACCGCGACCAAGGACGCCGGACGCATCGCCGGGCTCGAGGTGCTGCGCATCATCAACGAGCCCACCGCCGCCGCACTGGCGTACGGGATGGACAAGAAGAACCACGAGACCATCCTGGTGTTCGACCTCGGTGGCGGCACGTTCGATGTCAGCCTCCTCGACGTGGGCGACGGGGTCGTCGAAGTGCGATCCACCGCCGGTGACACCCATCTGGGCGGCGACGACTTCGACCGCCGGCTGGTGGACTATTTTGCCGACGAGTTCAAGAACGAGAACGGCATCGACCTGCGCAACGACCCGCAGGCGTTGCAGCGACTGTTCGAGGCGGCCGAGAAGGCGAAGGTCGAGCTCAGCTCGGTGTCCCAGACCCAGGTCAGCCTGCCTTTCATCACCGCCGACGCCAGCGGACCCAAGCACCTCACCATGACCGTGAAGCGGTCCAAGTTCGAAGACCTCACCGCTGACCTCGTTGAGCGGTGCCTCGGTCCGGTGCGTCAGGCGATGGCCGACGCGAAGGTCAGCGAGAACGATATCGACGAGGTCATCCTCGTGGGCGGTTCCACCCGCATCCCCGCTGTCCAAGCGCTCGTCAAGCGGCTCACCGGCGGTAAGGAGCCGAACATGACGGTGAACCCCGATGAGGTGGTCGCTGTGGGCGCCGCCATCCAAGCTGCGGTCCTCAAGGGCGACGTCGACGACGTGCTGCTGCTGGATGTCACCCCGCTGTCGCTGGGTGTGGAGACCCGCGGTGGCGTGATGACGAAGATCATCGAACGCAACACCACCATCCCCGCCCGTCGCAGCGAGGTGTTCTCCACGGCCGAAGACAACCAGCCGTCGGTGGAGATCGTCGTGCTGCAGGGCGAGCGGGAGAACGCCGCGGACAACCGGGTGTTGGGTCGGTTCCAGCTCACCGGCATCCGCCCCGCTCCTCGCGGTGAAGCGCAGGTCGAGGTCACCTTCGACATCGACGCGAACGGCATCCTGCACGTGACGGCGAAGGACAAGGACACCGGCACCGAGCAGGGCATCACCATCAGCGACACCTCGAATCTGGACCAGGGCGAGATCGACCGGATGATCAAGGAAGCCGAGCAGCACCGTGCTGACGACCAGGCGCTGCGCCAGGCCGTGGACGCCCGCAACGAGCTGGACTCCGCCACCTACCAGGTCGAGCGGGTACTGCGTGAGCTCGGCGACGCTGCACCGGAGCACGAGCGTGCCCGCGCGGAGCTGCTCATCACGGAGGCCCGCGAGGCAGTGCAGAACAACGTCGGCGAGCAGGAAGCGAAAGAGCGCACCGGCGAGCTGCTGCAGGTTGCGCAGTCCCTTGCAGCGGCCCGCGCGAACGCCAGCCACGCTGAGCAGCCCGCTCAGGACGACGAAGACGACGTCGTCGACGCCGAATTCGACAAGTAGCACGGAGGGAGGATCGCGATGGTCGAGGAGCAGAACGAGGACACGCGGGCCGTGGACCTGCTGAACGACGACCTCACCGACGTGTCCCCCGAGGAGATCCGCGCCGCGCAGGCAGCGCTTGCCGCCCAGTTGGAGACGGCCGAGGACCGGTGGCGCCGGGCGGCGGCGGACTACGACAACCTCCGCAAACGGATGGCGCGCGAGATCGAGACCGTCCGCGAGCAGGAGCGGCGGCACACCGCCGAAGCCTTCTTGCCCGTCGTCGACGGGCTGGACCGGGCGCTCAGCTTCGGGGTGGACCTTGACGAGGGCGTTCTGGGTGGCATGCAGGCCGTCCGGGCGCAGGCCGCTGATGCGTTGCGCGCACTCGGGTACCCCGAGATTGTCATCGACGGTGCGGAGTTCGACCCGCAGCTGCACGAGGCGGTCTCGGTCGTCGAGGATGCCAGCGCCCCGTCGCGCAGCATCCTCGCCGTCACTCGCGCCGGGTTCGGAACGCCTGAGCGGATGTTGCGACCGGCTGCGGTCGTGGTCACCCGCAGGCCGGATGAGGAGTAGGAGATGGCGGAGGATCTCTACAGCGTGCTGGGGGTCTCCCGGTCGGCGGATCAGAAGGAGATCCGCCGCGCCTACCGGGAGAAGGCCCGCAAGTTCCACCCGGACGTCAACAAGACCCCGGGGGCGGAGGATACCTTCAAACGGATCAGTGAAGCCCACGATGTGCTGTCGGACCCGGAAACCCGCGCGCAGTACGACCGGTTCGGTGAGAACTTCCGGCAGTACGCCGCCGCGGACGCGGCTCGCTCCTCCGAGCAGCCGCGCCGCAGCGGCGGCACCCGATACACGTGGAGCGGGGGCGGCGCGCAGAGCGTGAACTGGGAGGACCTCTTCGGGGGCGGCTTCGGTGGTTTCGGTCGCGGCGCCGACCACACCGCGGAGCTGGAGATCACCGTCGAGGAGGCCTACCGGGGCGGGCGGCGCACCGTGCAGGTCGCGTCCCCGTACGGCGGCGCGCAGGAGTACACCATCGACATCCCGGCGGGCGCTGTCGACGGGCAGCGGCTGCGGATCGCGGGCGCAGGCGGAGCGGGCGCCGACGGACAGGACGGGGACCTGCTGGTCACGCTGCGCGTGAAGGACAGTAAGCGGTACCGGCTCAGCGGCGCGGACATCGAAACGGACCTTCCCATCTCACCGTGGGAGGCGGCGCTGGGCGCGGATGTCAGCGTGCCCACCCCCGGCGGCCCGGTCACCGTGCACGTTCCGCCCGGCTCGTCCACTGGCAGGCGGCTCCGCCTGCGCGGGCAGGGGATGCCCCGCAGAGGACAGCCGGGAGACCTGTATGCCCGGGTGAAGGTCGTCGTTCCCCGCACTCTCAGCAAGAAGGAGAAGGAGCTGTTCGAACAGCTCCGCGACGAATCGTCGTTTGATGCCAGGAGAGGATCATGACCTCACATCACCTGCCCGTCCGTGTCGCCCGGGCCGACCTGGCGGCGACCGCGGTTGCCGCAGGCATCCACCCGGATACACTGCGGAAGTTCGTCGAGCTGGGGCTGGTCACCGCCCACGTAGACACCAGCGGCCGGCTGTGGTTCCCCCGTACCGTCCCCGACCGCGTGCACACCATCGTGCGTCTGCACTCCGATCTTGCAGTGAACTACGCCGGCATCGCACTCGTGCTCGACCTGCTCGCCCGCATCGAGCAGCTCGAGCAGCACCGGACCATCCGACTCGAAGGAGACACCCCATGGACATGAACTCACTCACTCAGAAGTCGCAGGAAGCGCTCACCTCCGCCCAGAGCATCGCGGTCCAGGCCGGTCAGACCGAAACGGACGAGGAGCATCTCCTGCTCGCACTGCTGCAGCAGGAGGAGGGGCTGATTCCCCGACTGCTGCAGACAGCGGGTGCGGACGTGGAAGCGGTACGCGCCGACGTCGAAGCGGAGATCGCCCGCAAGCCCAGAGTCTCCGGATCCTCCCCGCAGACCGGTCAGGTGTACGTGAGCCGCAGCCTCACCTCCACCCTGGAACGGGCGGAGCAGGAGGCAAAGCGGCTGAAAGACTCCTACATCTCCGTGGAGCATCTCGTTCTGGCCCTCTCCGACGACTCCTCCAACCGTGCCGCGTCCCGCGTGCTGCGCGCGCACGGCGTCACCCGGGAGAGCTTCCTCAGCGCGCTCACCAAGATCCGCGGCAACCAGCACGTCAACTCCGCCACCCCCGAACAGACCTACGAGGCGCTGGAGAAGTACGGCCGTGACCTGGTCGCTGACGCCCGGTTGGGCAAGCTCGACCCGGTCATCGGGCGTGATGCGGAGATCCGCCGGGTCATCCAGATCCTCTCCCGCAAGACCAAGAACAACCCCGTCCTCATCGGCGAGCCCGGTGTCGGAAAGACCGCCATCGTGGAGGGCCTTGCCCAGCGGATCTTGCGTGAGGACGTGCCGGAGGGCCTTCGCGACAAGACCGTGTTCTCGCTGGACCTGTCGGCCCTGGTCGCCGGCGCCAAGTACCGGGGCGAGTTCGAGGAGCGGATGAAGGCGGTCCTGGCGGAGGTGAAAGCAGCGGAGGGACGCATCCTGCTGTTCATCGACGAGTTGCACACCCTGGTGGGAGCGGGAGCCACCGAAGGGGCGATGGACGCCGGCAACATGCTCAAGCCGATGCTCGCCCGCGGGGAGTTGCACCTCATCGGTGCCACCACCCTCGATGAGTACCGCAAGCACATCGAGAAGGACGCTGCCCTGGAACGCCGGTTCCAGACGGTGATGGTCGAGGAGCCTGACGTGGAGGACGCGATCTCCATCCTCCGCGGCCTGCGCGAACGGCTGGAGGTCTTCCACGGTGTCCGCATCCAGGACAGCGCGCTGGTCGCTGCCGTTGTGCTGTCGCATCGGTACATCTCCGACCGGTTCCTGCCCGACAAGGCCATCGACCTCATCGATGAAGCCTGCGCGCGATTGCGAACTGAGATCGACTCGATGCCCGCTGAGCTGGACGAGCTGACCCGGCGGGTGACCCGCCTGGAGATCGAGGAGGCGGCGCTGTCGAAGGAAACGGACACTGCCAGCAAGAACCGGCTGGAGGAGCTGCGCCGGGAACTGACCGACCTGAAGGCGGAGGCGGACTCCAAGCGCGCCCAGTGGGAGGCGGAGCGTCAAGCGATCCGCAAGGTCCAGGAGCTGCGCGGTGAGCTGGAGCGGCTGCGGCGGGAGGCGGAGGAGGCTGAGCGCTCCTACGACCTCAATCGTGCTGCTGAACTGCGGTACGGGGCTATCGCTGACCTGGAACGACGCCTGCAGGCCGAGGAGGAGCGTCTCGCCTCCAAACAAGGCCGGCAGCGGCTGCTGCGGGAGGTGGTCACCGAGGACGAGATCGCCGAGATCGTCGCAGCGTGGACGGGGATCCCTGTGGCCCGGCTGCAGGAGGGTGAGCGCACCAAGATCCTCAACCTGGACGCCACCCTCAAGGAGCGGGTGGTCGGTCAGGATGAGGCCATCAAGCTCGTCAGCGACGCGATTATCCGTGCCCGCTCCGGCATCCGCGACCCGCGCCGACCCATCGGCTCGTTCATCTTCCTCGGCCCCACCGGAGTGGGAAAGACGGAACTGGCCAAAGCGCTCGCGCAAGCACTGTTCGACAGCGAGTCGGCAATGGTCCGGCTGGACATGAGCGAATACCAGGAACGTCACACCGTCAGCCGGCTCGTCGGTGCACCTCCCGGGTATGTCGGGTACGACGAGGGCGGGCAGCTGACCGAGGCGGTGCGCCGCCACCCGTACAGCGTGGTCCTTTTCGACGAGATCGAGAAAGCGCACCCGGACGTGTTCAACACGCTGCTGCAGGTCCTCGACGACGGCCGCATCACCGACAGCCAGGGACGCACCGTCGACTTCCGCAACACCATCGTCATCATGACCTCCAACATCGGTGCCCATCACCTGTTGGGCTCCGATGGCGGCGCGATCCCCGACGACGTGCGAAACAAGGTGCTCGGTGAGTTGCGCGCCCACTTCCGTCCCGAGTTCCTCAACCGGGTGGACGACATCGTGGTGTTCTCGCCGCTGGGTCGTGAACAGATCCAGGACATTGTGGAGCTGCAGTTCAACGACCTGCGCTCGCGGCTGGCCGAGCGTCAGATCCGCATCGAGCTGACGCCCGCGGCACGCCAGCTCATCGCTGACCGCGGCTACGACCCCGTGTACGGTGCGCGTCCGCTGCGACGCTACATCAGCCATGAGATCGAGACCCGACTGGGTCGTGCGCTGCTGAGCGGGGAGGTGATGGACGGGTCGACGGTCACGCTGGATGTGCAGGACGGCGACCTCGTCTTCAACATCGCAGCGCCCGTCGAAGAGGAGGACGCGGTGTGAGCGCGGTTGTGACCTGCCCCAACTGCGGGAAGAAGAACCGTGTCCCCGCCGCCGCGTCGGGGTACCCGCGGTGCGGTGTCTGCAAGAGCGCCGTGCCGTGGATCGTCGATGCGGGCGATGCGGACTTCGCCGAGGTGGTCGAGAAGGCCCCGCAAGTGGTGCTCGTGGACTTGTGGGCGACCTGGTGCGGACCGTGCCGGATGGTCAGCCCTGCCCTCGAGAAGGTCGCCACGGAACGTGCCGGCAAGCTCAAGCTGGTGAAAGTGGACGTGGACGCCGCGCCGGAGACCGCCCGCAAGTTCTCCGTCCAGGCGGTGCCGACTCTGCTCATCCTCGACCAAGGGAATGTGCTCTCCCGCCAATCCGGTGCCGCCCTGCCGGACGTGCTGCTGCGCTGGGTGGACCAGGCGCTGCAGAAGAAGGCTGATTCGGCCGGTGCTGCTCGATGAGATATGTCGACCCGCATGTCCCGCTCATCCGCCCGGTCCGTCCTCGGACACCCGGGTCATGTGAGGACTGCGTGGCGGCCGGCACGCCCTGGCTGCACCTGCGGATGTGCCGCACTTGCGGGAAGGTCGGGTGCTGCGATTCGTCCCCGATGCGGCATGCCCGCACGCGTGCGCTCACTGCGGGGCACCCCATCGTGCGGTCGCTGGAGCTGGGGGAGAACTGGAGCTGGTGCTACGTGGACGAAGCGTACCTATGAGTGACACGCCCGCCGCCGGCCGCAGCCAGGTCGCTCAGGCCGGGACGCCTGACACCATCGGCGCCTTCCCGCGGCTCAGCGACGAGCAGATCGCGGTGCTGCTCGTACGAGGGCAGCGCCGCACACTCACCGACGGGGAGGTTCTCATCCAGCCCGGCGAGCACCCGTCCTCCCTCTATGTCGTCCTGGAAGGGCACCTGCTGACGGCGGACACCGAGCTTGCGGCGGATCCGCGTCACTCCGATGTGTCGTTGGCGGTCGGGGTGCACGGCCGCGGCCGGTTCGTGGGAGACGTCGGGCTGCTGGAAGGACAGCCGTCTTTCGTGTTCGTCTCCGCCATCGGCGCCGCCGAGGTGGTGGAGGTGCCCGTCGATGAGCTGGAGGCCATCGTCACCTCGGACCCGCTGTTGGGTGAGATCATCCTGCGGGTCTACCTCATCCGCCGCTCCCTGGCCATCGGGGCGGGAGCGGGCCTGCGGATCGTCGGCTCCTGTTTCTCCCCGCAGACCCGGGATCTGCTGGACTTCATCGCACGAAACCGACTGCCCCACCGGCTGGTGGACCTGGATGAGGACGAGAAGGCGGAGCGGCTGGTCCGCCAGCTCGGCGCCACCGTCGCCGACTTCCCGCTGGTGATCCTCGGCGGCTCGCGCACCGTCCTGGGTGCCACCCCGGCACGGCTTGCCGAAGAGTTGGGGATGCGCCCGCCCGCCCCGCCGGCCACCTGCGATGTGGTGGTCGTCGGCGCTGGGCCGGCTGGTCTTGCCGCGGCGGTGTACGCAGCCTCCGATGGGTTGTCGGTCTACCTGTGCGACGCGGTCGCCACCGGCGGGCAGGCGGGAACGTCAGCGAAGATCGAGAACTATCTGGGGTTTCCCGCCGGAATCTGCGGCACTGAGCTCGCCGACCGCAGCCTCCTGCAAGTGCGCAAGTTCGGTGCCACGTTGGACATCCCGACCACGGTCCGGGAGGTCGTGGAGGATGAGGACCGCTTCCGGGTGATCTTCGAAGATGGCAGGGAGGTCACCTCAGATGTGGTGGTCCTTGCCACCGGGGTGCGATACCGCTCGCTTCCGGCCGCGGGGCTGGACCGGTTCCAGACCTCGAACGTGTTCTACGCGGCAACAGCGCAGGAAGCGCGGATGTGCGTAGACACACCTGTCGCTGTTGTCGGCGGCGGCAACTCGGCCGGCCAGGCCGCGCTGTTTCTTGCCCGCACGTCCTCCCGTGTGCACCTTGTGGTGCGCGCGGCGGACCTGGGAGCGGGAATGTCCAGGTACCTGGTGGACCAGATCCGACATCACCCCCGTATCAACGTGCTGCTGTCCTCTGAGGTCGTGGAAGCACACGGCGGCAACCGTTTGGAAGCGGTCACAGTCCGTCACGGTGACGTGCTGGAGAAGTTCCGCGTGGGGCACGTGTTCGTCTTCGTCGGCGCCGCTCCGGCGACGACGGGATTTAAGGTCGATGTGGCACGCGATCCCGACGGGTACATCCTCACCGGCGCGGGGGCGGAGTTGACCGGCGTGCGGACGGAAGGAAGCCCCCGCTTCTCCTTGGAGACCACCATCCCCGGGGTCTTCGCTATCGGCGATGTGCGGCACGGGTCTGTGAAGCGAATGACCTCGGCTATGGGTGAGGGCGCCAGTGTGGTCCGGCAGATCCACGAGTACCTGAACGAGGGTCGTCACAGTCGGGTCAGCGCATGAGCTCCGACATCCAGGGACACGTGACGCCGCACGCCGCCCCGAACCCGGCAGCCGTGGGTGAACCCGCGGATCCTCCGGGCGCCCAGGCGGGCGTGGCGGGCGCGATCCGCTCGACGTTGCGTCGGATGAGGTGGTTTCGCCGCATGCCGGTGCTGCACATCGCCGAGGAACGCGGCGAGGGCCCGACAGTGCTGCTGCTGCACGGTATCGCCTCCTCATCGGTGACGTTTCACCACGTGATCCCGCTGCTCGAGCGCACCCACCGGTGCATCGCCATCGACCTGCTCGGCTTCGGCAAGTCGCCGGCGCCGGAGTGGGCCGATTACACCCTGGCCGACCATGTCGCCGCTATCGAGCGGACGGTCGCGTCATTGCGGCTGCGGGAGCCGTTCACTGTGGTCGGGCATTCAATGGGCGCCCTCATCGGCGCCCGGTACGCCGCCCGGCGGCAAAAGCGAGTCGCGAAGCTCGTGATGGTCAGCCCACCTATCTATCTGGCACCCCATGAAATCGGGGACGTCATCGAGCGGGCCCGGATGGACTTCTACCTGCGGCTCTACGAGTACCTCCGCACGAACCGGGAGTTCACCCTCCGGCATGCTGCGCTGGTACAGCGGCTGCTGCCCATCCCCAAAGCTGTAGATATCAATGAACGCAACTGGGAGCCATTCGTCAAGTCGTTGCAGCACTCCATCGAGTCACAGACCACGCTCAGCGACATCGCCCATGTCAAAGCCCCCATCGACGTCATCATGGGCGACCTCGACGAGTTCCGCTCCGAAGCCGTGCTGCGCATCGTGGAGCGGATGAGGGGGGTCACCGTCCGGCGTGTACGGGCAACGAACCACCTCATCGGCAAGCGCCTCGCGCGAGTCGTCGCCGAGGCGGTGACAGCATGACGATTTCGCCCAAGAAAGCAGATTCTTGGTACGAGAAACAACCAGATGAAAGGGTCAAGGACCATGGCGCTCTCGTGTGGAGAGTGCTAATTTAAAGGTATCGGGATAGACCCGAGGAGCCGCATACGGAAAGGAAATGATTCATCATCGCATTGTCGTTCGATCCTTTGAGCGAGCTCGACCGCCTCGCGTCCGGCCTGCTTCAGTCCCGTCCGGGACCGCGTGTGATGCCGGTCGACCTGTACCGGGAAGCTGACCGTTACATTCTCACCGCCGACCTGCCCGGGGTCGAACCGGAGTCGATAGACATCGAAGTCGACGGTCAGTTGCTGACTATCCGCGCCCAGCGCACTGCACCCCGCATCGAGGGAGTCAAGTGGCTCGTTCAGGAGCGACCGGCGGGTACCTACCTCCGCCAGTTCAGCATCGGTGAGGGTGTGGACTCGGCAAACATCTCCGCCTCGTACGACAACGGCGTGCTCAGCCTGGTCATCCCGGTCAGCCAGAAAGCCAAGTCGCGCAAGATTCAGGTCCTGAGTCAGCACTCGGCTCAGGAGCAACGCCCGGCCGGAGACCCATCGACGAGCCAAAGCTAGCCAGACGACAAGCCCCACACCGACATAGAACATGATGCCGAACGGTGCAACACCCGTTCTTGCAAGACCGGAAGACGGGCGTGCACCCAGCCTTCTGGTCGTAGCACGGTGGTTCATCCAGTTTTCGCTAAAGTTCATCCAGTTTTCACTAAAGGAGTACGCCCATGACCAACACCGAGGCCCCTCGCAACAACCCTCCGGAACAGGACGCTAGTGAGTTCTCGTCCACCAATGACCCCCGCTGGAAACAAACGATCGCGCGGTTCTCTGACTACGCCAGTGCGCAGGCAGCGGTTGACCGTCTTGCCGACGCCGGCTTCCCTGTGGAACGAGTGGCGATCGTGGGGCTCGACGTTCGTGTTGTCGAGCATGTACTCGGTCGCTTGACAGGAGGAAAGGCTGCGCTACGGGGCGCAGCCGCTGGAGGATGGTTCGGTCTTCTGATAGGCCTGCTGTTCGGGCTGTTCGCCCCCGGATTCGGTTGGCTGGGCATCCTGATCATCTCGGTCGCCTCTGGCGCAGTCTGGGGCGCTTTGCTCTACTTCATTGGATACCTGGCTACGCGCGGCCAACGGGACTTCGACTCACTGAAGACCCTTGAGGCGGCCCACTACGAGGTCCAAGTGGAAGCACCATACGCTGCGGAGGCCGCTCGTCTCCTCGCGGACCAGACCGCCCACCCCGGAGACTGAAAAGGTGTGAAGCGCCCTGAGTCTGATGGAGACTCGCGCTATTTGATTCCCACCTGAATCGGCCTGAGTCGCCCCGGCGTGTCCGGAGACAGGATTCCTTGGAAGGATCTGTCTCATGGGACGTCCCAGTAAGTACCCGCGCGAGCTTCGTGAGCGCGCTGTCCGTATGGTCGCCGAGGTGCGATCCGACTATCCGAGCGAGTACGCCGCGATGATCGCTGTCGCGCAGATGCTCGGTGTCGGGTCGCCCGAAACGATCCGCACCTGGATCCGCAGGCAGCAGGTCGACGCGGGAGACCGGCCCGGGGTCACAACCGACGCGGCGGTGGAGATCAAGCGGGCGTGAGCACTACCTGAAAGGGACGGTGTTCTGTGGGCAGTGCGGCTCGCGGCTACTGGTGTGCAACGCCAAGAGCAGTCAGGGCACGATCTACCCGTACTTCGTGTGCGCGAGCCGGCATGCAGGACGAGGCGACTGCACCCGGCAAGCGATGCTGGCAGGTTCCTAGGCCATGTCTCCTATGTCTTGAGCCATTGGAGGATGGCGTGGAGGACTGTGGCTGAGCGGTAGGTGGTGGCGAGCTTGTCGTATCTGTTGGCCAGTCCCCGCCATTGCTTGACGCTGTTGAAGGACCGCTCGACCACGTTGCGGCCCTTGTAGGCCTCCACATCGAGGCCAGGTGGTCTGCCGCCCTGGGAGCCCTTCTTCTGGCGGGCGGCGATCTCGTTCTTCTTCTGGGGGATCACCATCTTGATGTGGCGGGCACGCAGGTAGCGGCGGTTCACACCTGAGGTGTACCCGCGATCCGCCAAGACCACCTCGGGTGTGGTGCGAGGCCTGCCGGTGGGCCGAGGAACATAGATGTCTTCCAGGGTGTCCTTGAGCATCACGCCATCGTTGCGTTGCCCGCCAGTGACCACCATGGCGAGTGGGAGGCCGTGTCCGTCCACGACCTGGTGGATCTTCGTGGTCAACCCGCCTCGGGACCGACCAACGCCGTGACCTGCGGGTTCATCCTCCCCGGTGGGAGATTTCTTGTAGTTCGATCGCGCCCCCTGTGTCCTGCTCGGGGCGTTTGGTGTTGGTGGCGTGCTGGTGAGCGCGATTGATCGTCGCATCGATGCTGACCGCCCAGTCCACCTCACCTCGCGTGTCCGCCTGGGAGATGACGTGGGAGAGCACATGGTCCCACACGCCTCGGCGTGCATACGAGCGATGCCTCTTCCACACCGTCTGCCACGGCCCGTACTGCTCCCGAGGTAGGTCCCGCCACGGGATCCCCGTGCGATACCGGTAGATGATCCCGTTGACGATCCTCCGGTTGTTGGTGAACGGGCGGCCCTTCCTGCCCTCGTTGGACGGCAGGAGCGGCTCCACCACCGCCCACTGCTCATCCGTCAAGGCCTCAAACCGGGTCAACTCACTCACCTGGCCAGTATCGGGCAAGCCGAACTCCACATATAGGAGACACGCCCTAGNCACCTTGGTGTAGCGCGGCAGGACCTCCTGGGCCCCCCACTGGGCGATGGGGACCACCGGGACACCGGTGTCCAGGGCGAGGCGGGCAGCTCCCGTCTTGGCACGCATGGGCCAGTACTGGGGGTCCCGGGTGAGCGTGCCCTCGACGTAGATCGCCACGCACTCACCGTTGTTGAGGGCCATGCGCGCCGGTGCCAGCGCACCGTCCGGGTGGGGAGACTTCCGGTCGACGGAGACCATCTGCAGACTGCGCAGCACGCTGCCCAGGACCGGCACCTTGAACAGCTCGGACTTCGCCATGAACCGCACGGGATAGCCGTGGGAGACGAGGAAGTAGGCGATGCAGAGGGGATCGAAGTTGGAGATGTGGTTCGGTGTGATGAGGAACCCGCCGTGCCTGGGCAGGTTCTCCAGCCCCGTGACGTGCATGTTCGTCCACACGCGCATGACCGGGGCGACGATGCCCAGCATCACCCGGTAGAACCCCTTGACCGACTTGCTCACGAGGGCCGAGTGTAGCCGGTGGCGCCACCCTCCCGTGGCGTGGTGGGTGCGCGTGGGCGTGGAGGGCGGGAGCGGCGTGCCAGGGCGTCGCGGGTGGCACCGCGACCGACGTCAGATGAGGACGTCCACCACGGCCGGCGCGACGTTGATCCTCAGCGGGATCGTGCCCACCTGGTCACCGTCCGCCATGGCCGGCATCCCCACGGGCTCGGTGACGACCATGTCGTGGACGGGCAGGACCTCGACGGCAGGGTCCTGCGCATCACGCTTGGCCACCACGCGCGCGAGGATCGGGAGCGCGGCACGCAGCAGCATGTGTCCCACGTGGAAGGCCTCCAGCACCCCGTCGAAAGGGTCCGAGGAGGGGACGATCCGGATCCCACCACCGATGCACCCGGAGTTGGACACCGACAGCGCCCACCCGCCCATGTCGTGGGCAACGCCGTCGAGCAGCACCCGGAAGTCTGCCTGGTGGAACCGGATGGGAGCGGCCAGGGCACCGTAGGCATAGGCGAGGGGACCTGAGCGCAGGCGGGACCCGTTGGCGATGATGTTCGCCCAGGCCTCCAGCCCGAAGGAGATCACACCGAGGACCAGACGACGGGGGTCGCCCTCGTCCGCGTCCGCCTCCTGGACCCAGATCCCGTCGAGCCCCCGCAGGCGCTCCGCGGGCAGGTCCGACTGCCCTTCCCCCGCCCCGAGCAGGCCGAGTCCCGCCAGCGAGCGCGCACGCGCCACGGGGTCGGCGCCGGCGCCGATGGCCCGGCACAGGTCGTTGCCGCGACCACCGGGCAGCGGGACGAGGACGCCCCCGGTCCCGGCAAGCCCCTCGGCGACGGCGGAGATGTACCCGTCCCCACCGAGGGCGCCGACGAGGGCAGGACCGGATTCGGGCACGGGCGGACGTGTCCGGGCCGAGGACGGATCGGTCGGGTCACCGCTGGCTCCGTCCCCGAGCCGGTGGGCCACCGAGGTCGGGTCGTCGTCCGGGGTGGTCACGGTGACCTGGACGTCCCAGCCGNGCCTGCCGGTAGGCCGAGGAACATAGATGTCTTCCAGGGTGTCCTTGAGCATCACGCCATCGTTGCGTTGCCCGCCAGTGACCACCATGGCGAGTGGGAGGCCGTGTCCGTCCACGACCTGGTGGATCTTCGTGGTCAACCCGCCTCGGGACCGACCAACGCCGTGACCTGCGGGTTCATCCTCCCCGGTGGGAGATTTCTTGTAGTTCGATCGCGCCCCCTGTGTCCTGCTCGGGGCGTTTGGTGTTGGTGGCGTGCTGGTGAGCGCGATTGATCGTCGCATCGATGCTGACCGCCCAGTCCACCTCACCTCGCGTGTCCGCCTGGGAGATGACGTGGGAGAGCACATGGTCCCACACGCCTCGGCGTGCATACGAGCGATGCCTCTTCCACACCGTCTGCCACGGCCCGTACTGCTCCCGAGGTAGGTCCCGCCACGGGATCCCCGTGCGATACCGGTAGATGATCCCGTTGACGATCCTCCGGTTGTTGGTGAACGGGCGGCCCTTCCTGCCCTCGTTGGACGGCAGGAGCGGCTCCACCACCGCCCACTGCTCATCCGTCAAGGCCTCAAACCGGGTCAACTCACTCACCTGGCCAGTATCGGGCAAGCCGAACTCCACATATAGGAGACACGCCCTAGTTGCGCGATCACGCCTCCGTCGAGCCCGCGTTGTTCGAGCATGTCGACGCGGCGGAGGTCCGCGTTCGGGTAGCGGAGCCCGGCGCGGCGGATGAGGCCTTCGACTTTGGAGTGGGTGAACGCGGCGTGGGCGTCGTCGACGGCGAGCTTGATCCGCTCCTCCTTCTGCCGCGTGATCAGCCACGCGGCAGAAGGAGCCTAGGAAGGTGGCGCCAAACCCGAATACTCGGTGGCGCTCAACGACGCGAACGCGCCCACGAGCAGGTGGCGCTCAACCGCAATACTCGTGGCGCTCAGAGGCTGTTGCATGAATCCGGGGCGTGTCGCATGATTGGGTGCCTCAGTTTCGTGTCGTGACCTGGGATAATCGGGGTTGTGGGGTACAACTTCGTTGGTGTTGATCGTGATCAGCCGTTCTTGTTGCCGCCGTCGCTGACGGACTGGCTGCCACCGGATCATCTGGCGTGGTTCGTGCTGGACGCGGTTGCGGAGCTGGATCTGTCGGAGTTCGTGAAGGCGTATCGGGCGGATGGTCGCGGCGGCGCGGTACATGACCCGTCGATGATGGCCGGGCTGCTGCTGTATGCGTACTGCACCGGGGTGGTGTCGTCCCGCAAGATCGAGGCGGCGTGCCAGGTCGATGTCGCGTTCCGTGTCATCGCTGGCAACTTGGTCCCCGATCACACCACGATCGCGAGGTTCCGCGCGACCCATGCGGACGCGTTGGCGGGTCTGTTCACGCAGGTGCTGGCGATGTGCGCCGAGGCGGGGGTGGGCCAGGGCGGGGCGGTCGCGGGCGG
>NZ_LT700212.1:1523153-1573814 GCF_900155435.1 Actinomyces provencensis
GATGGTCGCGGCGGCGCGGTACATGACCCGTCGATGATGGCCGGGCTGCTGCTGTATGCGTACTGCACCGGGGTGGTGTCGTCCCGCAAGATCGAGGCGGCGTGCCAGGTCGATGTCGCGTTCCGTGTCATCGCTGGCAACTTGGTCCCCGATCACACCACGATCGCGAGGTTCCGCGCGACCCATGCGGACGCGTTGGCGGGTCTGTTCACGCAGGTGCTGGCGATGTGCGCCGAGGCGGGGCTGGTCAAGGTCGGCACGATCGCGGTCGATGGGACGAAGATCTCCGTGTCCGCGTCGCGGGATGCGAACAGGACGCGTGAGGCGATCATGAAGCAGGTCGAGGAACTGATCGCCGCCGCCGAGGCTGCCGACGCCGGCGAGGATGAGGTGTTCGGGGCGGGGGTGCGCGGTGACGAGGTCCCCGCCGATCTCCGCGACCGCACCAGCCGCCGCGCCCGGCTCGCGGCAGCGACGAACCCGCCGAAAGTGAACACGACCGACCCAGAGTCACGGATGATGCCGATCCGGAACGGGTGGGTGCAGGGCTACAACGCGCAAGCGGTCGCGACCGAGTCGCAGATCATCATCGCGTGCGATGTCACCCAGGACACCAGCGACACCGCCCAGCTCACCCCGATGATCGCCGCCGCTAACCGAGAGCTAGACGCAGCCGGTGTCACCGAGCCCATCGGGGTCGTGCTCGGCGACGCCGGATACTGCACCGAAGCCGTCCTCGCCGGCCTGCCCGACGACGGGCCGGACTACTACCTCGCCGCACGCAACATGCGTCACGGGAAGCCCCGCGTCGGATCCCGCGGACGCCTGCCCGCGGGCGCGACGCTGATGGACAAGATGGACCGGAAGGTGTCCCGCAAGGCCGGACGGGTCCACTACGACAAACGCAAGTGGATCATCGAGCCTGTCTTCGGTCAGATCAAGACCGGCAGAGGAATCCGCTCTTTCACCCGCCGCGGCTTCGACGCCGCGGCAGCCGAGTGGAAGCTCATCGCCGCGACCCACAACCTCCGCAAGCTCCACCGCCACCTGCTCGCCACAGCCGCCGCCCCGATCACTGCGATCTGACCGGCCAACGCGGCGGAGCCAACGAGCTGACCGCGTCCAACACGCGTCCTCAACCAGCGCGCACGACGCTCATCGGCCCCTCGAGACCGCCGCCCGCTCGAGCGTCGGGACCGACGCCCCACTGACCACACCACCCCGCCACACATTCACGCGACAGCCTCCTCAGAGAAGCGAATATTCACAAGCGCGAGCAGGACCGGATCACCGCGTCGCTGGAGACCATCGAACACCGGATCACCGCGCACCACGGCCACTACGCCGCAGCGCGAGAGAACCTCGACGACTCCCTGAAGCTGCTGTCCAACGCCGCGGACCTCTACGAGCACGCCGACGACCCGAACCGCCGCCTGTGCAACCAAGCGCTGTTCAAGGCGATCTACATCGACGAGGACAACGACGTGCGCGTCGGCTACCGCAACCCGTATGACGGGCTGAGCCTGTCCGGCCTCCATACCGACGCCCTGAGCTGGGCCGCCGGGACAAAGAAGATGGGCCAGGGGCGAACCGCGACCAAGGGCGGACCCTTGGTCGCAAGTTCACACCTGACCCGTTTGGGGTGGCTGACGGGACTCGAACCCGCGACATCCTGGACCACAACCAGGTGCTCTACCAGCTGAACTACAGCCACCATCGTCGATCTGCACGGCAGTTCAACGGATGACGACTCTAGCATGTGGGCACGCCGTCGATGAAATCGGTCCACGCACCCACCACGTGGCATCCACCACGCCCCGGGGCCCGCCCGGCACGCCGACGCACAACCCACAGGGTCGAGGTCGAGTCGCTGCGTGTCGCCGCAGCCCGGGACCCCGCCCTCGTCCGGGGAGCCCGGAACTGTGTGCTGGGGGGCACGAACGCCGGGCACGCGCCCCCTCACCCCCAGCCGAGCTCCTCGAGCCTCTCGTCGTCGATGCCGAAGAAGTGGGCGATCTCGTGCACCACGGTCACCCCGACCTCCTCCGCCACCTGCTCAGGTGTCTCGCAGATCCGCAGGGTCGGGTTGCGGTAGACGAAGACCCTGTCCGGCAGCACGCCGGCATAGTCCCCGCGCTCGGTCAGGGGCACGCCGTCGTAGAGCCCCAGGAGCCCGGGTTGGTCGGCGGGCGGGTCGTCCTCGACGATGACGGCGAGGTTGTCGACGAGGTCCCAGAACTCCTCCGGGACGGCCTCCATGGCACGGTCGACGAGCTCCTCGAAGTCCTCGCGGCTCATCTCCACGGGCACGTCAACCCTCCGTCCGCACTGCCTGCGAGCCCGGGCCCGGCCTCACCAGAAGGCGCGCACCGTGATGGCGTCGGCGAAGTTGCCCAGTGCCTCGGGGGTGGCCGACAGGTAGAGGTCGGCATCCACCATGGAGATCTCCATGACCATGAAGGACCCCTTGCCGTCAGGCACCAGGTCGACACGGTTGAACAGGAACTGCTCGTCACGCCCCATGCGGTCGCGCACGTAGGAGTGGAGGATCCCGCGGATCTCCTCGCCCCAGCGCCACTGCTCCTCGGTGGCCTGCTGGGCGGTGACCACGGCCTCGTGGACGGAGTCCTCGGTGACGGTGGCGGGGTGGAGCATGGCGCGCTTCTCCACGGAGTGGGAGACGAGGCCGTTGAAGAAGACCATGGAGATCTCGCCGTGGACGTCGATCTCCTCCATGTAGCGCTGGACCATGACCGAGCGCCCCTCCCCCAGCTCGGCTGCGGCTTGGAGGATCGCGGACTGGCGCTGGTTCGTGTCATTGGCGGTGTAGCGGCCGATGTCTCGCACCCCGGAGGAGACGGCCGGCTTGACCACGAAGTCACCCATGGCGGGGAAGCGGGAGTGCACCTGCTGCTTGGAGAGGTGCTGGTCCGGCTCCAGCCACGTGGTCGGGATGACGGGCAGGCCACGTTCCGCCAGGTCCATCATGTAGTGCTTGTCGGAGTTCCAGCGCAGGATGTCGGCGTGGTTGAGCAGGCGTGGGATCGAGTCCGCCCACCGCAGGAACCCCTCACGGTCGCTCGCGTAGTCCGACACGGAGCGCACCACGCACACCCCGGCCTGCGACCAGTCCTCGGCGGGGTCGTTCCAGATCGCAATGCGCGGGTCGGCCCCCCGGTCCGAGAGCGCGTCGAGCAGCCCCGCTTCGTCCTTGTAGAGGTTCGGCATCTCCGCCGACGTGACCAGCGTGATCCTCGGTTTCGTCATGCCCTACACGTTACCCTGTGCGCCCGCACCCCCGGGCGTCCCGCGGTCACTCGCCTTCCGTCGACGAGGGCGACCCCGGTAGTGGCCAGGACGGGGCGACCTTGATGTCCTTGAGCGTGATCACGGAGCGCATCGAGCGGATGCCGGGCAGGCGCCGCACGGTGTTCATGGCGAAGTCGGCATAGTGGTCGAGGTCACGGGCGACGACCTGGAGGACGAAGTCGGAGTCACCTGCCGTGCTCCAGCAGGACACGATCTCCGGCAGGTCGTCGACGGCCCGTTCGAAGGCCCGGGCCTCGGACTCCCGGTGTTCCCCGATGGACACCGAGATGAAGGCCATGACTCCCCACCCCAACGCACGGCGGTCCAGTCGCGCGGTGTATCCGGAGATCACCCCCTCGCGTTCGAGACGGCGCATCCGCCTCCAGGTGGGAGAGGTGGACAGTTGGACCTCCGCGGCCAGACTCGACACGGAGGCCCGGGCGTCGACCTGGAGGGCAGCGATCAGCCGTCGGTCGATGTCATCGGGAGCAGGGGGCTTGGATTCGCCTTCGGGGCGATTGATTCAGTCGATCATGCCCCAATCCGTCCAGCAGACGCACACTCCGACGTGTTTTCTGCCATGTACCGGGTACGACCGTTCACCCGCACGATCGGATCCCCATCCTCCAGTTGGTCGCCCGCGTCCCGGGCCCGCCACTGGTGGTCCGGAGGAGAACGCGGTCCGGAGGAGAAGCAGGGCATCCATGGAGACAGTCCCTCAGCACGTCGTGGTGGTCGTCGATGCAGGACTCCCCCGCGGCGTCCTCGCCGACACCGTCGCAGCGATCAGTATCGGTCTGGGGGCCGCCTCGCCGATCTCCGGTGGGGAGCCACTCGAGGACTGCGACCACCAACAGGTCCACGCTGTCTCCGAGCGCGGCGTCCCGGTCCTCGGGGCCGGTCAGAGTGTCCTGGGAAATGCGCTCCGAGGGGCACTGCCGACACCGGGGGGGCGGGGTCGTCGCGCCCTTCCCAGTGTTCGCCCGGAGGATCCGCACCTTCGAGGAGTACCGGGACTCCCTGACGGAACGTCATCTGAAGGATGAGCCACTGGCCGGCCTGGGCCTGATCGGACCCGAACGCTGGGTGCGCTCATCGACCGGCAGTCTGGGTCTCCTGCACTGACGGTTGCGCCCCTCACACGGGCGTCCCTCCGACGGGGCGTCCCGGCTCAGCGCAGCCCGAGGTCCCGCTGCAGGGCGCCCTCCAGGAGTTCGTCGACGAGGTCGGCGTACTCGGTCCCCGCCTGTGCCCACATCAGGGGGAACATCGAGTACGGCGTGAAGCCGGGCATGGTGTTCACCTCGTTGACGATCACCTCGTGGGTGCCGGGCACGTAGAAGAAGTCCACTCGGGCCAGGCCCTCGCACTCCAGGGCCTCGAAGGTGCGCGCGGCGGCCTCGTGGAGGCGTGCGGCATCCGCCTCGGGCAGGTCAGCGGGGCAGACCAGTCCGACAGCCTCGGTGTCGATGTACTTCGAGTCGTAGTCGTAGAAGGCGCCCTCGGACAGGACGATCTCCCCCAGCGGAGCGGTGCGCGGGGGTTGGTCGCCTCGCCCCTGGAGGACGCCGCACTCGATCTCCCGGCCGACCACCGCTGCCTCCACGATGACCCGGGGATCACTGTTGCGGGCTTCCTTGACCGCGACGGACAGCTCCTCGACGGAGTCCACCCGGGAGATGCCGATGGAGGAACCGGCCCGGCAGGGCTTGACGAACACCGGGAACCCGAGGGCCGCGACCCGCTCCCGGCAGCCCTGTGGGTCCACGTCCCACTGGCGCGGGGTGATGAGCTCCCACCGCCCCACCTCGATGCCGGCCGCCTTCAGGACGGTCTTGGTGAGGTGCTTGTCCATGGAGATCGACGAGGCGGCGACCCCGCAGCCGACGTAGCGCACGTCCGCCATCTCCAAGAGTCCCTGGATGGTGCCGTCCTCGCCGTAGGGCCCGTGGAGCAGCGGCAGGACCACGTCGACCGGGCCGAGGTCGGTGACGTCCCCGGCCTCACCGAGTCCGCCGTCGGCGGCGCGTCCGTAGGAGACCTCCAGCAGGCGCGCCCCACCCTCGGTGAGCGTCACGCGCGTGTCGCCGGCCTGCACGGACTGCCCCTTCCCGTCGCGCAGTTCGAAGAGGGACGGGTCGTCGGGGACTCGCACCCACTCCCCGTCCTTCGTGATCCCGATGGGCAGCACGTCCCACTTGGTGCGGTCGATGGCACGCAGGATCCCGGCCGCCGTGGCACAGGAGATCTCGTGCTCGCCGGAGCGTCCCCCGAAGACGATGAGGACGCGGGAACGAGGGGTGTCGGTCATGGCGTCCACCCTAGACCCTGGCCCTGCCCGTCCCCGGCGGCACGCGGACACCCCGCGAGACGCGGCAGAGCTGCCTGGGGCTGCCTCCGCCATCACCACAACCAGGTGTGGGGTCGACACCCGCGACCCGGCCGAACGGGCCCGCAACCGTCCCCATCCCGCACGCCGTCGCCGACAGCTGCCCCGGGTCCGTCGCCCTGCCTGCCTCCTACAGCAACTCGATGCGCCAGCCGTCCATCTTCTGGGGTCGGGAGAGCAGCATCTCCCCCATCTCGTCAATGGTCGCACCCTCGTGGACCACCCTGACCACGGCCTCCGTGATGGGCATGTCGACACCGTGCTCGCGCGCGACCTGCAGGATCGGCACTGCGGACCGTGCACCCTCGGCGACCCCGGGAGAGAGGTGGAGCGCCTCATCCAGGCTCGCCCCACGTCCCATGCGCAGCCCCAGGGAGTAGTTGCGCGACAGCTTCGAGGAGCAGGTGGCCACCAGGTCCCCGATGCCCGCGAGTCCCGCGAAGGTCTCGGACTGCGCGCCGAGTGTGGTTCCAAGTCTGGTCATCTCGGCCAGACCTCGGGTGATGAGGGTCGCGCGGGTGTTGGTACCCAGGCCCATGCCCTCCGCGGCGCCGATGGCCACGGCGATGACGTTCTTCGTGGCACCTGCGATCTCGCACCCGATGACGTCGGTGGAGACATAGGGCCGGAAGTAGGGGTTGTGACAGGCGATCGCGATGCGAGTGGCCAACTCGGCGTCCTCACACGCCACGACCGTGGCGGTCGGGTTGTGCTCGGCGATCTCGCGGGACAGGTTGGGTCCGGACAGGACGGCAATGGACTCCGAGGGCCGGCCCGAGGCCTCCCGGATGACGTCGTGGACCGTGCGGCGGGTCTCCAGTTCGAGTCCCTTGGCCAGGGAGAGCAGCGCCGCCTCGTCTGCCAGGTCGGGGGCCGCGGCCGCGACCGTCGCACGCACGGCGGAGACGGGGACTGCCACCACGACCAGCTCCGCGCCGTCCACGGCCGCGCCCAGGTCCGTCGTCGCGGTGACGGTGTCGGAGAGGTGGATGTCGGGCAGGTACGTCGAGTTCTCGTGGGAGTTGATGAAGTCGACCACGGAGTGGTTGCGCCCCCACATGCGCACCGTCATCCCCGCGTCGGCGAGCACCTGTGCGAACGTCGTTCCCCAGGCTCCCGTACCCAGCACTGCAGCGTGTGTCATGCCCATGGCACGACTCTACGACGGGACGCTGGCAAGCTGGTCACGGGTACGACGGTGGGACGGTGGGACGGTGGGACGCAGCGAACCAGGATCCGGCGCTCGGGGCCACCAGGCCACCAGGCCACCAGGCCACCAGGCCACCAGGCCACAGGCAGGCTCCCACACGGATGCTGCCTCCTCTGCCTTCCGAGCAGATCACGTGTGTCGGGTGTGCCGGTGCGTCCGGGACCGCGCAGCTGTCGTTCGAGGGCATCGACGCGTCGGGGGGAAGCGCCCTCGTTCCCGGATCCCCTGTCCCGTACTGCGCCCGGAGGACCCCACCCCGCTCCCCTGCGCGGGCCCTCCTCCCCGCTCGGCGGGCCCTTCGCCGGTAGGATGGCGCCACAGCACGAACCCCGCCGAGGAGGACAGATGTCACATCCCGCACACCCCGCACGGCGCACGGCATGGGCGCTCGTCCTGGTCTCCTGCCTGGCGGTGGGCGCGAGCGCCTGCACGGGTGAACCCTCGCAGTCGGGGAACCAGGTGTCCGGGAGCCCCGGCCCTGCGCCTTCGGTGTCGACCCCCCCACAGGTGATCGGTTCGCCCACGCCGACCGGCAGCGCGCCCACCCCGACCCCCAGCGCTGATCCCGAGGCCGAGGAGGCCGCTGCCACGTCCCCCATCCTCGGGGACAGGTGGACGCAGTCCGCGAGCTCCCAGGAACCGGTGCGCGATCCCGACGGGGACGGTCTGGTCTTCCACGCCATGCGCGTGGCCGAGCACGAGGGCTTCTACCGGGTGGTCCTGGAGTTCGCCGGCACGGGCGAGCCCGGCTGGGACACGTCCTGGTCGGACCAGCCCGTCGAGCAGGGGCGGGGACTGCCCCTGGACGTCCAGGGAACCGCATTCCTGGACCTGCGCATCACCGGCACGACCATGCCGGTCATGGAGGGACAGCCCGAGCAGTACTACTCCGGTCCGCCCTCGGTGACCGTCGGCCCGATCAACGTCGTGGAGGACGGCACCTTCGAGGACCAGACCCACGTCGTCATCGGCATGGACGACGTGCGAGACTTCCAGATCGGGACGCTGGAGGACCCGGCCCGGGTCGTCGTCGACGTGAAGAAGTAGGAGCGGACCGGGGTCGTCAGTGCCCGGGGCGTGCACAGGTGCGGGTCGGGGCAGCCATCGGGAGGGTCGGGAGGGACTGACACCGGCGACTCCCCGGGACGCCGGGAGGCGTGACGTCAGGAGGCGGAGGGTCCACCACGCCGCGCGAGGGAACGACGCCACATCGAGAAGCGACCGAGGGTCTTCTTGTCCGGCCCACTCATGCGGTCCGGGTCCCAGGGTTGCTCCGGGGCCGGCTCACCGCGCAGCTCCTCCACACCAGCCGTGATGGCGCGCTGGATCCGGTTGGTCGCCTCCGCCACGGCGGCATGGTCGTCGGAACCGTCGGGTCCCTGGAGGTCGGCGAGGTCGACGGCGGGCAGGACGGAGATCCAGATGTCCCGACGGGGTCGCAGGCTGAGCACCTTGGTGTAGCGCGGCAGGACCTCCTGGGCCCCCCACTGGGCGATGGGGACCACCGGGACACCGGTGTCCAGGGCGAGGCGGGCAGCTCCCGTCTTGGCACGCATGGGCCAGTACTGGGGGTCCCGGGTGAGCGTGCCCTCGACGTAGATCGCCACGCACTCACCGTTGTTGAGGGCCATGCGCGCCGGTGCCAGCGCACCGTCCGGGTGGGGAGACTTCCGGTCGACGGAGACCATCTGCAGACTGCGCAGCACGCTGCCCAGGACCGGCACCTTGAACAGCTCGGACTTCGCCATGAACCGCACGGGATAGCCGTGGGAGACGAGGAAGTAGGCGATGCAGAGGGGATCGAAGTTGGAGATGTGGTTCGGTGTGATGAGGAACCCGCCGTGCCTGGGCAGGTTCTCCAGCCCCGTGACGTGCATGTTCGTCCACACGCGCATGACCGGGGCGACGATGCCCAGCATCACCCGGTAGAACCCCTTGACCGACTTGCTCACGAGGGCCGAGTGTAGCCGGTGGCGCCACCCTCCCGTGGCGTGGTGGGTGCGCGTGGGCGTGGAGGGCGGGAGCGGCGTGCCAGGGCGTCGCGGGTGGCACCGCGACCGACGTCAGATGAGGACGTCCACCACGGCCGGCGCGACGTTGATCCTCAGCGGGATCGTGCCCACCTGGTCACCGTCCGCCATGGCCGGCATCCCCACGGGCTCGGTGACGACCATGTCGTGGACGGGCAGGACCTCGACGGCAGGGTCCTGCGCATCACGCTTGGCCACCACGCGCGCGAGGATCGGGAGCGCGGCACGCAGCAGCATGTGTCCCACGTGGAAGGCCTCCAGCACCCCGTCGAAAGGGTCCGAGGAGGGGACGATCCGGATCCCACCACCGATGCACCCGGAGTTGGACACCGACAGCGCCCACCCGCCCATGTCGTGGGCAACGCCGTCGAGCAGCACCCGGAAGTCTGCCTGGTGGAACCGGATGGGAGCGGCCAGGGCACCGTAGGCATAGGCGAGGGGACCTGAGCGCAGGCGGGACCCGTTGGCGATGATGTTCGCCCAGGCCTCCAGCCCGAAGGAGATCACACCGAGGACCAGACGACGGGGGTCGCCCTCGTCCGCGTCCGCCTCCTGGACCCAGATCCCGTCGAGCCCCCGCAGGCGCTCCGCGGGCAGGTCCGACTGCCCTTCCCCCGCCCCGAGCAGGCCGAGTCCCGCCAGCGAGCGCGCACGCGCCACGGGGTCGGCGCCGGCGCCGATGGCCCGGCACAGGTCGTTGCCGCGACCACCGGGCAGCGGGACGAGGACGCCCCCGGTCCCGGCAAGCCCCTCGGCGACGGCGGAGATGTACCCGTCCCCACCGAGGGCGCCGACGAGGGCAGGACCGGATTCGGGCACGGGCGGACGTGTCCGGGCCGAGGACGGATCGGTCGGGTCACCGCTGGCTCCGTCCCCGAGCCGGTGGGCCACCGAGGTCGGGTCGTCGTCCGGGGTGGTCACGGTGACCTGGACGTCCCAGCCGCCCTCGCGCAGGATCCGCACCACCCGCGGACCCACGGAGATCGCGCGGCCACGCGCCGACATCGAGGAGACGAGCAGGTGGAGGTGGCGCCGCGAGATCGCGGCACCGAGCGGTCCCAGGCTCATGCCCGGACGGACTCGGTGTACTCCACCCGCGCATCGAGCTGGCGCAGCTTGGTGAGGAAGTGCTCGTACCCGCGTGAGATCACGTCGATGCCGGCCACGTTGGAGGTGCCCTCGGCGGCCAGGGCCGCGATGAGGTGGGAGAACCCGCCGCGCAGGTCGGGCACGGTGATGTCGGCCGCGTGCAGCGGGGTGGGCCCGGAGATCACGGCGGAGTGGAGGAAGTTGCGCTGCCCGAAGCGGCACGGGGTGGAGCCCAGGCACTCCTTGTAGACCTGGATCTTCGCGCCCATCTTGCGCAGCGCCTTGGTGAAGCCGAAGCGGTTCTCGTAGACGGTCTCGTGGACGATCGAGAGACCGCTGGCCTGGGTCAGTGCCACGACCAGGGGCTGCTGCCAGTCGGTCATGAAGCCGGGGTGGACGGCGGTCTCCAGGGCGATGGACTTCAGTTCGCCACCCGGGTGGTAGAAGCGGATGCCCTCGGAGTCGATGTCGAAGGCACCCCCCACCTTGCGGAAGGTGTTGAGGAAGGTCGTCATGTCGGGCTGGTGCGCGCCCAGCACGTGGATGTCCCCGCCCGTGGCCAGGGCCGCGGACGCCCAGGAGGCCGCCTCGATGCGGTCGGGCAGGGAGGTGTGGCGGTACCCCTGGAGGTGGTCGACGCCCTCGACGCGGATGGTGCGGTCCGTGTCCACGGCGATGATCGCGCCCATCTTCTGGAGCACGTTGATGAGGTCCATGATCTCGGGCTCCACGGCCGCCCCGCGCAGGGTCGTGTTGCCCTCGGCGCGCACGGCGGTGAGCAGGGTCTGCTCGGTGGCCCCCACCGAGGGGAAGGGCAGGTCGACCACGGTGCCGCGCAGGCCTTCGGCGGGGCGTGAGATGTGGATGCCGTCGGGACGCTTCTCGACGTTGGCGCCGAACTTGCGCAGGATCTCGAGGTGGAAGTCGATGGGGCGCCCACCGATGTTGCACCCGCCCAGCTCCGGGATGAAGGCCTCGCCGAGGCGGTGCAGGAGGGGCCCGCAGAAGAGGATCGGGATGCGTGAGGCGCCACCGAGGGCATCGATGTCGGAGCGCCGGGCGAGCTCGACATTGGTCGGGTCCAGGCTCATCACGCCGCGCGACTGGTCGAAGTCGACGTGGACGCCGTGGAGACCCAGGAGGTCCGAGACGACGTCGACGTCGCGGATGAGGGGCACATTGCGCAGTTCGGAGGGGGTGTCGCCCAGGAGGGCGGCGACCATCGCCTTGGGGACGAAGTTCTTGGCGCCGCGCACCGTGATCGTCCCGATCAACGGATGGCCGCCCTCGACTCGCAGGACCGACGTCATGTGGTGGGTGCTCCTGGGCTGTGGAGAGGAAATGAGTTGGTCCCACAATAGAGCAGCACCGGTGCACGGTCCGGGCGATACCCGTCACTGTGGGGGCGCGTGGGGCGGGCGGCGTACGGGTTCCGGGCCCAGCGTGCCCGGGACGCCCCTCCTTCGCCCTTCACCCCCACGCCTGTGTGCTGAAATGCACCCAGTTTCCGGCGCTTCTGACTCTTCCGTGGGTCATGGTCGGCCGGGGAGGGTGGGGCGGTGGCCGCCGAGGGTGAGCATGGCCAGGGCGATGAGTGCGTCGGGTGAGCGGAACCCGAACGCGACGCGGGTGATGAGTCGGATCTTGGTGTTGACGGACTCGATGCGCCCGTTGGAGAGTCCGTGCTCGATCGCGGCGAGGATCCTCTCGCGGTGTTTCACGATCGAGCGTTGGAGTTTCACGAAGGCGGGGATACGACATCGCCTGGCCCAGGAGATCCACCGCTCCAGTGCGTCGATGGCTTGCTCGTAGGGCAGCTTGAAGACGACCCGTAGTCCTTCTTTGAGGAGGTAGGCGCGGTGCAACCTGGGGTCGGTCTGCGCGATCCAGGCGAGCTTCTCGGTCTGCCTCTCGGTGAGATCCTCAGGGTTCTTCCACAGCGCGTAGCGTGAGTTCTTCAACCTGCGGGCNCCCCTCACCGAGGTCGTAACGGGCAGCACGTCTGCCGCACCTCCCGCACCGAGGCCTCAGCTTCCCCGACGCACGCACCGACGCGACCACGATGCCCTCGTCCGCGTCATACTCGACCTGCTCGACGACCGTGGTCTTCTCGACTCCCAGCAGCCCTCGCCATAGGGTGGTTTCCTGCACGCCGTTCTCCCTGTTTCGTTACTGACTCTCGACAAGCCAGGAACATAGACGAGAGAACGGCGTGCACCCGTCCAGACCCGCCCAACCACCCACGGAAGAGTCACAAGAGCCCAGTTTCCCGGGAAAGTCGCCGGAGCCGTGCCTCTGGTGGATGGCCGCACCCCTCTGAGCTGCGGCGACGCAGGAAGCTCCGCTCGCTGCCATTCGTCACCGGGTGAAAACTGGGTGCATTCCTGCACAGGGATCGGCCGAACCCATCCCCAGTCCCCCTCCCGGAGGGCACGGGGAAGAGGATCTCCCACGGTCCGAGGCTCTCGTCTCTCAGCTCTCGGCGGATCGTGGGCGGGCCGGGCGTGGCAGGACGTCGGAGCCCAGTGCGGTCGGAGTGCCCGCCCGCCACCCGACCTGCGGCGTCACCGGACGGTGAGCAGTCCCAACGTCACCGGACGGCGGGCAGTCCCAACGTCACCGGACGCGCGGGCGTGACCGTCTCCTTGGGCAGGGTCTTCGCCGGGAGGGTCTTGGGCTTGAACGCGGGCCGGGTCGCCTCGAAGTCGGTGATCGCCTGCTCGTCGCGCAGGGTCAGGCCGATGTCGTCGAGTCCCTCCATGAGGCGCCAGCGCGTGTAGTCGTCGATCTGGAAGCGGCAGGTGAGGGGGCCCGCCGTCACGGAGCGGTTCTCCAGGGAGACGGTGACCTCGGTGCCGGGCTCGGTCTCCAGGACCTTCCACAGGGACTCGCAGTCCTCCGGGGTGATGATCCCGGCGACCAAGCCCTGCTTTCCGGCGTTTCCGCGGAAGATGTCCGCGAACTTCGGGGCCAGGACCACGCGGAACCCGTAGTCCTTCAGTGCCCACACGGCGTGCTCACGCGAGGATCCGGTCCCGAAGTCGGAGCCCGCCACCAGCACGGAGCCGGAGGTGTAGGACTTCTGGTTCAGCACGAAGTCCGGGTCATTGCGCCAGGCTGCGAAGAGTGCGTCCTCGAAGCCGGTGCGGGTGACGCGCTTGAGGTAGACGGCGGGGATGATCTGGTCGGTGTCGACGTTCGAGCGTCGCAGGGGCACCCCGATACCGGTGTGGGTGGTGAACTTCTCCATGGTCCTGTCCGTTCCTTCCGTACCGGTCGCTCAGAGGTCCGCGGGGCTGGAGAGCGTGCCGCGCACGGCGGTCGCCGCTGCCACCAGCGGGGAGACGAGGTGGGTGCGACCGCCCTTGCCCTGACGTCCCTCGAAGTTCCTGTTGGAGGTGGAGGCCGCGCGCTCGCCCGGGCGCAGCTGGTCGGGGTTCATGCCCAGGCACATCGAGCACCCGGCATTGCGCCACTCGGCGCCGAACTCCTTGAAGACGCGGTCCAGGCCCTCCTCCTCGGCCTGGAGGCGCACGCGAGCGGAGCCGGGCACGACGAGCATGCGCACGCCCTTGGCCTTCTCGTGGCCCTTGATGACGGCGGCTGCGGCGCGGAGGTCCTCGATGCGCCCATTGGTGCAGGAACCGAGGAACACCGTGTCGACCGGGATGTCACGCATGGGGGTGCCGGCCTCCAGGCCCATGTACTCCAGGGCACGGGAGGCGGCGGAGCGCTTGTTCTCGTCACCGATGTCTGCGGGGTCGGGGACGGTGGCCGACAGGGGCACGCCCTGGCCGGGGTTGGTGCCCCAGGTGACGAAGGGCTCGATGTCGGCGGCCTCCAGGACCACCTCGGCGTCGAAGGTCGCGTCGTCCGCGGAGTGCAGGGTGGACCAGTACTCCACGGCGCGGTCCCAGTCCTCGCCCTCGGGGGCGTGGGGGCGGCCCTTGATGTAGTCGAAGGTCGTCTGGTCGGGGGCGACCATGCCGGCGCGGGCCCCGGCCTCGATCGACATGTTGCAGATCGTCATGCGGCCCTCCATGGAGAGCTCGCGGATGGCCTGGCCGCGGTACTCCAGGACGTAGCCCTGTCCCCCGCCGGTGCCGATGCGGGCGATGACCGCCAGGATGATGTCCTTGGCGGTGGAGCCCGCGGGCAGGGAGCCGTTGACGGTGATCGCCATCGTCCTGAAGGGCTGCAGCGGCAGGGTCTGGGTGGCGAGCACGTGCTCGACCTCGGAGGTGCCGATGCCGAAGGCGAGTGCGCCGAAGGCCCCGTGGGTGGAGGTGTGGGAGTCGCCGCACACGATGGTCATGCCCGGCTGGGTGAGCCCCAGCTGGGGGCCGACGACGTGGACGATGCCCTGGTCGGCATCGCCGAGGGAGTGGATGCGGATCCCGAACTCCTCGGCGTTGGAGCGCAGGGTGTTGATCTGGATGCGCGAGGTCTCGTCCGCGATCGGCAGGTCGATGTCCAGGGTCGGGGTGTTGTGGTCCTCGGTGGCGATGGTGAGGTCCGGGCGGCGCACGGGGCGCCCCGCCAGGCGCAGTCCCTCGAAGGCCTGGGGGCTGGTGACCTCGTGGACCAGGTGCAGGTCGATGTAGAGCAGGTCGGGCGCTCCGTCCTCACCCCGCTTGACGATGTGGTCCGACCAGACCTTCTCGGCCAACGTGCCGCTCATGACCCCTCCTGTGCGACTCCACCCCGGTTGGTGGGTCCCTTGCGTAGTTCTGCGCCCCATGGTTCGCCAGTTCCACGATGTGGAGATTTGGAATCTCAGGGGTTGAGATGCAAGGATCGTGTCATGGAGGACGCGACATCCAGTGGAGTGGGAGTCCTGGACAAGGCGGCGTTGGTCCTTGGTGCGCTTGAGGCCGGTCCCGCCACCCTTGCCCAGCTGGTTTCGGCGACGGGCCTGGCCCGTCCGACCGCTCATCGCCTCGCAGTTGCCCTGGAGTACCACCGCATGGTGGCCCGGGACATGCAGGGTCGATTCGTCCTGGGACCCCGCCTGCAGGAACTCGCCTCGTCCGCGGGTGAGGACCGACTGCTGGCCGCCTCGATGCCCGTGCTCATCGCGCTGCGCGACCACGCCAAGGAATCCTCCCAGCTCTACCGCCGCCAGGGCGACGTGCGTGTGTGCGTCGCCGCCTCGGAACGCCAGATGGGTCTGCGTGACTCGATTCCCGTGGGCGCGACGCTGTCCATGAGGGCCGGTTCCGCAGCCCAGGTGCTCCTGGCCTGGGAGGAGCCCGACCGGCTCCACCGCGGTCTCTACGGCGCGTCCTTCAACGCCACGATGCTCTCCCAGGTGCGACGCCGCGGTTGGGCCCAGTCCGTGGGTGAGCGTGAGCCGGGTGTGGCCTCCGTGTCGGCCCCGGTGCGTGGCCCATCGGGGCGTGTGCTGGCCGCCATCTCCATCTCGGGTCCCATCGAGCGGATGGGACGCCAGCCCGGGCGCCAGCACGGGCCCTCCGTGGTGGCAGCGGCCAACCGACTCTCGGAGTTCCTGCGTTCCGCGGAGGACCTGGACATCTGAGGAGCTCTGGGCGGGGCGCCGCAGCGTGCACGTTCCGGTCGCTGGCTCGCAGCCTGCAGCCTGCAGCCTGCACCGACCACCCCGTGGCAGTCCGCGGTCCACGGCTCCGAGGTCTTCGAGATCTCCTCGGCCGCCCAGTTTTCCCCCCGCGGCCACCGTGGAGCACCAACGCGAGCATCACGACGCTGTCCACGAGCACTGCCGACCAGAGAAGGGCATCGGGGAGCGGGAGCAGCGCCACGAGGCCGCTCACGATGGATGTGACACCCGCACACTCCGTCGGGCGCCTGGCGCGGATGTGGGCGGCACGCCAGGCCTCCTCGCTCTCCATGGTGGCGGGGATGCGGATGCCAGCGACCGGGTTCCGCTTCAGCCTCCCCGACGCCGTGGCACGGGCCAGCCACACGAGCAGGATGCCCGCTCCCACCAGCACGACGGCCACCAGGACCTGGACGACCACGCGCTGCTCCACGGGCGCCACCCTACCGGCACCGCCGTGCAGGAGTTCCGAGGTCGCCCTCGTACGCGCTCCGTGCCCCCGGTGCACCGACGAGGGCGCCCCCTTTCGTTCGGTGTCCCCTCCCGCCGGGGTGGGCCGACGCGGGGTGGGAGGGGCTGCCTAGACTGGCGGGTATGCGACGAACCCTGCTGGTCACCAATGACTTCCCGCCCGCTGTCGGCGGGATCCAGTCCTACCTGGACGACTACACGCGGCGGTTGCCCGCGCAGGACCTGACCGTCCTGGCCTCCACACCGCCGAAGTCGGCGGATGCGGTGGCGGCGTTCGACGCGTCCCGCGAGTTCACGGTCCACCGGGTCCCCACCCCGGTGCTCCTCCCCACCCCGGAGGTGGGACGCCGCATGGAGGCGATCATCCGGGAGCGCGACATCGAGACCGTCTGGTTCGGTGCCTCGGCTCCGCTGGGCCTGCTGGGGGCCCGCGCCAAGAGGGCTGGGGCCACGCGTGTCATCGCCACGACGCACGGCCACGAGGTCGGCTGGTCGATGCTCCCGGGGACCAGCTCCGCGCTGCGCCGCATCTTCCGAGAGGCCGACGTCCTCACCTACATCTCCCAGTACACGCTGGGGCGTCTGCGTCCCTGGATCCCGGACACCACGCAGCTGGTGCAGCTGCCCTCCGGGATCGACGTGGAGCGCTTCCATCCCGACCCCGAGGCGCGCACACGCCTGCGCACGCGCTACGGCCTGGGCGACGCCCCCACCGTGGTGTGCGTGTCCCGACTGGTCCACCGCAAGGGCCAGGACACGCTCATCAGGGTGTGGCCGCGGGTGACCGCCGCGGTGCCGGGTGCCCGCCTGGTGATCGTCGGGTGGGGCCCCTACGCACGGGGGCTGGCGAAGCTGAAGCGTTCCTCGCCGGTGCGTGGGGACATCCTGCTGACCGGGAAGGTGCCCTTCGAGGAGTTGCCGGGCCACGTCGCCATGGGCGACGTCTTCGCCATGCCGTGCCGCACGCGCGGTGGCGGCCTCGACGTGGAGGGGCTGGGCATCGTCTTCCTGGAGGCATCCGCCACGGGCCTGCCGGTCGTGGCCGGTGACTCCGGAGGAGCCCCGGAGACCGTCCTGGAGGACGTCACGGGCACGGTGGTGGGGGGACGCGACGAGGACGCGCTGGTGGACGCCCTCGTGGACCTGCTGCAGGACCCCGCCCGGCGCGAGCGCCTGGGTCACGCGGGACGGGAGTGGATGGAGGCCGAGTGGACCTGGCCGCACCTGGTGGACCGCTTGGTCGCCGCCATTGACGCCCGCTGACCCCACCCCCCCCCCCCGCGAAGTCCGCTCTGTTTGAGGGTCGAAGTCCGCTCTGTTCGGGGCACGAGGTCCGCCCTGTTCGACCCTCGAAGTCCGCTCTGTTCGGGGCACGAGGTCCGCCCTGTTCGACCCTCGAAGTCCGCTCAGTTCGACCCACGAAGTCCGCTCTGTTCCAGGCGTGAGGTCCGCTCCCCGCCCTGCTCGGCCCGCGGGGCGGGGAGCGGACCTCGACCCCAGACGAGAGCGGACTTCCAACAGTGCACGAGGGGACATGGGCCGGCCCGTACCGTGGTCACGCGAGGACATGGTGCACGTCGTGGGGCACCCCGGCACGCAGCAGGACGACATGGGAAATGGGACGGACCCGGGGGGGTCCATCCCATTTGTGTGGTACCCCCAACCGGATTTGAACCGGTGTTAACGCCGTGAGAGGGCGTCGTCCTGGGCCGCTAGACGATGGGGGCCTTGTTGATCACCACGGTCGTCCATCCGACCGCTGACCGCTGGGGTACCAGGACTCGAACCTAGACTAAATGAACCAGAATCATTCGTGCTGCCAATTACACCATACCCCATGGTGGTATCCCCTCAGACGCTTGCGCGCCCTCGGCGACGAAAGAAAACAGTACCCGAACCGCCCCCCGTGTGCCAAATCGCCAGTGCGTGAGTATGCCCACTGGCCCCTCCGCAGCCTGCCGATCTGCGAGGCATGATCTGTTCGAGGTGCGAAGCCTGCCATCTGCTGTGGTCGGGATCAGTCGCCGGTCCCAGGGGCATGATCCGCTCAGCACTTCCTCCTCGATCGTTCCCGAGACGATCGGACCTCCGGTGCGGATGGGAGCGGACCTCAAGCCCCAAACAGAGGGACCTCAAGCCCCGAACAGAGCGGACTTCGACCCTTGAACAGAGCGGACTTCGCGCTTGGGGGGGTGTCAGGCCAGGCGGTCGCGCAGGGCCTGCAGGCGTGCCAGGGACGAGTCCCTGCCCAGGATCTCCATGGACTCGAACAACGGCGGGGACACCTGACGCCCGGTCACGGCCACACGCAGTGGTCCGAAGGCCAGTCGCGGCTTGATGCCCATGCCCTCCACGATGGCCGCCCGCAGTCCCTCCTCCAGGGCCGCAGCAGTGAAGCCTGCGTCCGGACCGGCCGGGGAGCCGCCCTCGTCGGCGCTGCCCGCGACGCCCCCGCCGACGTGCTCGACCACCGGGATCGCGGCGTCGAGGACCTCGACGGCATTGGCCTTGAGCTTGCGCACCGCGGTGTCGTCCAGCACCAGGTCCCCGTCCTCGACGAAGAGGAAGCCGAGCATGCCGGGAGCCTCCCCCAGCAGCTGGATGCGCGTCTGGATGAGCGGGGCGGCGGCGGTGAGGACGTCCTGCTCGTGGGCGTCGAGGCCGTCGAAGGAGTCGGCGGAGACCATGCCCTCGCGGTGCAGGAACGTCACGATGCGCCCGCGGAAGTCCTCGGGCTCGAGCAGGCGGATGTGCTCGGCGTTGATGGCCGTGCACTTCTTGAGGTCGAAGCGCGCGGGGTTCGGGTTGACGTCGGCGATGTCGAAGGCCTCGACCATCTCCTGCATGGAGAACACGTCGTTGTCGGGGCTGATGGACCAACCCAGCAGCGCCAGGTAGTTGGTCAGGCCCTCGGGGATCATCCCGTGGTCGCGGTGCAGGAGCAGGTTGGACTCCGGGTCGCGCTTGGAGAGCTTCTTGTTGCCCTCCCCCATCACGTAGGGCAGGTGGCCGAAGCGGGGCATGAACTTCGCGATGCCGAGGTCCTCCAGCGCCCGGTAGAGGACGACCTGGCGCGGCGTGGAGGAGAGCAGATCCTCCCCGCGCAGCACGTGGGTGATCTCCATGAGCGCGTCGTCGACGGGGTTGACGAGGGTGTAGAGCGGGTCACCGTTGGCGCGCACGATCACGTAGTCGGGCACGGAGCCCACCCCGAAGGTGATGTCGCCGCGGATGAGGTCCGTGAAGGTGATGTCCTCGTCGGGCATGCGCATGCGCAGGACCGGGCGGCGCCCCTCAGCGCGGTAGGCCTCCACCTGCTCGGGCGTGAGGTCGCGGTCGAAGCCGTCGTAGCCGAGCTTCGGGTCCTCGCCGCGGGCGCGGTGGCGGGCCTCGACCTCCTCGGGCGTGGAGTAGGCCTCGTAGGCGTAGCCACCCTCCAGGAGCTTCGCCGCGACGTCACGGTAGATGTCCATGCGCTCGGACTGGCGGTAAGGGGCGTGGGGGCCGCCCTTGCCGATGCCCTCGTCCCAGTCCAGGCCGAGCCAGTCCAGGGAGTCGAGGATCTGGTCGAAGGACTCCTGGGAGTCACGCGCGGCGTCGGTGTCCTCGATGCGGAAGACGAAGGTGCCGCCCGTGTGCCGGGCGTAGGCCCAGTTGAACAGGCAGGTGCGGACCATCCCGACGTGGGGGGTCCCCGTCGGCGAGGGGCAGAATCGGACGCGGATATCGGAGCCGGTGGCAGTGGTGACAGTCATGGTGGGCAAATCCTATCGCGGTGGGCGCGTGGCCCCGGCTGCCCGGCGTCGGCGATGGCGGCACGGCGCACCCTCCGTGCCGTGCGCGGAAAGGATCCTTGCCGCGAGGCGTGCGGACCCGGCCCGGACGGGGCAGACCGACCGACTCCCCCACTGCGACCGTCCGGTCCGGGCCCGACGGCAACGACGATGCGGGAGAATGGGACCGTCAACGTCGAAGGGAAGTCACCGTGAGAATCGTCATGGGTAGTGACCACGCCGGGTTCGAACTGAAGAACCACCTCGCCGAGCACCTGCGCAGCCAGGGCCATGAAGTCATCGATGTGGGCGCCCACAGCACCGAGAGCGTGGACTACCCCACCTACGGCGCGAAGGCGGCGCGCACCGTCGCCAACGGAGAGGCCGACCGTGCGATTCTCGTCTGCGGCACGGGTCAGGGCATCGGCATGGCCGCCAACAAGGTGCCGGGCGTCCGCTGCGCCATCGTGTCCGACCCCTACTCCGCCAAGCTCTCCAGGGAGCACAACGACGCCAACTCCCTCGCCATCGGTGCCCGGGTCATCGGAGCCGGAGTCGCGGAGGACATCGTTGACATCTGGACCACGACGGAGTTCCTGGGAGGACGCCACGGGCGTCGGGTGACGATGCTGGCAGAGCTGGACTCCGTCGAACCCGGCGAATGATCCCCCCGCCACCGACCACAACCTGCCGCGCGCCCACTGACGGGGAGCGGGGCGCGGGGCCCGACCGGGAGGCACCACACCGCGCCCACCCATGACCAGCGGCCGGCAGCACCGGGCCCGGGCCCACGCCTTCCTCGGCCTCCATGGGCGGGTCGGGGGTCCCGCGGGCGGCAGGGCGGGGTCCGGGCGGACGAGGGCGCGCCCTCGCACACACTGCCTGTACTCGCGCGACGGCACGAGGAGCGCGACGCTCCTTCGGTTCCGACCTGGCCAGCCCTCCTTGTCCGGACGGGCACGTCCAGGACGCCACGGGCGAGGCATCGAGGTCCGTGGGATGCATCCGCTCGAGCACACTGATTGGGTCGCGGTCCGACCGGAGGCCTCCCACGCGGCCCGCACGTCCTGGGCCCGGGTCCTGACGTCCTCGCTGGTGCGGGGGGACCCGAAGCCGAGTCGACCCGAGTTCACGCACTCTGCACTCAGCACTCAGCCCGCGACGACACCCTCATCCGGTGTCACCACCACCCCCCGAAGTGTCACCGAAGTCCCGATGCGGAACCGTCACCGAGAGCCTGCGACATGACACGTGTCTTCCACGCCGGCTTCGTCGGCCTCACGGACCACTCCGGACCCCATGTCTCCACCGGACACCCTCGTGGCGACCGCCCGGGAGGGATCCCATCGCTGTGGATGCCATTGTTCGGAACCACGTGCTTCTCGTCTGCTCTCACGCTCTCGTGATCGAGCCTCCACGTCGGGCATGATCGTGCGCGTTCGGGCGTGAGGTCAGTGCGTTGGCCCCTCCCCCCGCCCTCGCAGGTCGGGACGACCGAGGGGGCCCGGACGACCGCCTGTCCCACGGTCGACCTGCACGGTGAGGACGGATCCCGCTGAATGGATCACACTGAGGTCACGACCCCGGTCCGGGTCCCGCTCGGGCCTCCGCGCACAAGCCTCCATGACCTGCACGTGTCGACGGACGGGGAAGACCGTGGTGACGTTCACCGAGATGTCTGCCGCGATCGTGCACCCGATCGCCCCAAGACCGGCACCAGTGTCCGGGATCCTGATCAGGACGTGCTCCCGCCCGACGAGCTCGTGCAGCCTCGCCGCCTCCTCGATCGCCCCCGTGGCGTCGCTCGCCAGTGTGGGGACACCACGGTGGACACGCGAGTCACATCCTTTGCAGTCCCCGTGGCTCTCCGTGAACTCGTCGCAGGCGTCACGCGCACCCGTGGCGCACTGTGCCGGGTGATCGCCACCTCGGCAGGGACCCCTTCCGGGCTCGGGGAGTTGCCCCTCGTGGTCCGCCCCATCGGAGGGCACCGTCACGAAGACCGTCGGGTTCGGGGTCACCTCCTTCGGCGAGAGCTCCTGGACAAGGCGCTCCAGGCTCCCGCTCCTCGCACGACTCCTGGACAGGTCAGCGAGCCGGATCGAGATCCCTGCACAGTCCGGAACACCCCACGTGCGGGACACTCCGTGAACGGGACCGCGAGGCAGGTCCCACCGATGTCGTACAGTGCAGTCCTGAAAGCGCCCACTGACCGGGGCGAACGGCGTCCCCCACACAGGGGGGGCACCGGCGTCACGTCTTTCCGGGGCTCTCCGTCGTGTCCTGGGGACCCGACGGAGCGTCATGGTCACTCCGGTCCCTGTGGACAACCTGCGTCGATGGGACGACCTCCATGCCGATCCGCACTTTCTCCGATGACGAGCTCCGCCGCGTCGGTGGGCTCAAGTGGACAGGCATCACCACCAAGGACGGCAGTCCGACCATCGGCGCCTGGGTGGCGGAAATGGACTTCGGCACCGCCCCGGAGGTCGCCGCCGCCATGACAGGAGCCATCGACGACGGTCTGCTCGGCTACCAGCCGTCGTGGATCGCACCCCGCGTGGCCGAGGCACTGGCCGCGTACCAGCACACCCGCTTCGGTTGGGACCTGCCCGCCGACGACATCCGCCTGGCGGAGTCCGTGCTCCCTGCCCTCCACGCCACCCTGGACCACCTGGTGCGCCCGGGCGCGCCCGTCATCGTCCCAACCCCCGCCTACATGCCGTTCCTGACCATTCCCGGGCGACACGACCACGGCGTCATCGAGGTGCCGTCCCTGCACGGGGAGGCCGCGGGCGGGCTCGGATGGGCACTCGACCTCGACGGGATCCGCGACGGGCTCGAGGCGGGCGCCGGCCTGGTGATCCTGTGCAACCCCTGGAACCCGACCGGGCGCGTCCTCACCGAACAGGAGCTCCGCAACCTGCAGGCACTCGTCTCGCAGTACGACGCCCTCGTCTTCTCCGACGAGATCCACTCCCCCCTCGTCCTCGACGACCCCACCACGCCCTTCCTCTCCTACGCCCGCCTCGGCGCCGAGTTCGCCGCACACACGGTCACCGCGACGGCCGCCTCGAAGGGCTGGAACATCGCGGGGCTCCCCTGCGCGCAGGTGATCCTCCCGGACCCGCAGCTGCGAGAACGCTGGGATGCCTTCGGGGGCGAGGTCGCCCACGGTGCCTCCACGATCGGCGCGGTGGGGACGATCGCGGCCTACACCGACGGTCTGGAATGGCAGGGCGAGGTCCGCCGCTACATCTCGGCGAACATCTCCCTCGTCACCGACGCGCTCCGCGGCTCCCCCATCGACTTCACGGTTCCCCAGGCCACCTACCTGTCGTGGTGGGGGTTTGAAGGTCTGGGCCTCGAACCCACGCCCGCGGCCGCGCTGCGGGAACGTGCCCACATCGCGGTGAACGCCGGCCGCACGCTAGGCACCGGGTGGGAGCAGTGGGCGCGCTTCAACCTGGCGTGTTCCCACAGCTGCGCCGAGGAGATCGTCGGGCGCACCCTCGCCCTCGTCCCCTGATCCCCCACTTTCCCCTCGCCGAAGTCCGCTCACTTCGACCCGTGAGGTCCGCTCAGTTCGACCCGTGAGGTCCGCTCAGTTCGGGACTTGAGGTCCGTCCCCCCTGGGCGCGCTCTGCCGCCCGTCGACCGGCCGTCGGGTCGGGGTGCCGCATTGACGAGGGCGACCACGGCTCACCTGGCGTCATCCTTCAAGCGGGATCGCCGAGGAGGCGACCTCCGCGAGGGACAAGGACGGACCTCGACCACCGAACAGAGCGGACTTCGACGTCAGAACAGAGCGGACCTCGACCCCGGAACAGAGCGGACTTCGCCGGAGGGGGCGGGTCAGGGCAGGGCGAGGACCGTCTCCACGCCCCGGCGCACCGTCTCCCCCGCCCGGGCCGCCGCCTCCAGCACCACTGCCGGGTCGGTGGGCGCCGAGGCGAAGGACAGGTCGGAGACCACGCTCATCCCGCACACGCGCACGCCGAGTGCGTGCAGGGTGAGTGCCTCCATCACCGTGGACATCCCCACGCAGTCCGCTCCGGTGGTCGCCAGCCAGCGGGTCTCGGCACGCGTCTGGTACTCGGGGCCCCGCAGGATGGCGTACACGCCGCGCCTCTGGCAGACCCCGGCCAGTGCCTCGGTCAGCTCCGGGTCCCACACACCGGTGGTGTCCAGAAAGACCGTCCCGTCGAAGGGTGAGTGCCCGGAGAAGTTGAGGTGGTCCTCCACCGCCATGACGTCACCGAGCTGCCAGTCCCGCAGGCAGCCGTTGGCGTTGCACAGGACCGCCGTCCCGGCCCCCGCCGCCACGGCCGCACGCACGAAGGTCGTGACGTGGGAGGGGGCGACGCCCTCGTAGAGGTGGGTGCGTCCCAGCGCCACCAGGACGTCGTGGTCACCGCGGTGGTAGGAGCGGACCTCGTCGAGGTGTCCGTCGGCGCGTGGTTCCAGGACGCCGGGGATCTCGGAGAGCGGGAACCGGGCGCGGGGTTCACCCCATCCGTCCAGTGCGCCCGACAGGCCGGAGCCGAGGACCACCACGGTGTCGTGGTGGTCGACGCCGGAGAGTTGAGCGATGGCGTGGGCGTCCTCCTCGGACTCGGCGCGCAGCAGGGTGGAGCGGAACTGGTCCGGCGTCATCGCAGGCCCTCCCCCGTCCCACCGGCAGCGGCGCCCGGCCCGGCAGCGCCGCCTCCGGCACCGGGTGCACCGGCAGCACCGCCCCCGGCAACACCGCCCCCGGCACCGCCAACTCCGGGTGCGCCATCCGCGCCGTCCACACCGTCGATCCCGAAGCGCCGCGCACCCACTTCCTCCTGGCGCCGCACCCGCCCACGCGAGGTCAGCAGGTAGCCGACGAAGCCGATGACCAGGGCCAGGAACACCCCGATGTTGGAGTACGCCCAGTCGCCCTCGCGCCCTCCGATGGGACCCAGGAGGTAGCCCTGCCAGGCCAGCCACGGCGCATACGTGTTGACCACCAGCCCCCAGCCGACGAAGGTCGCGACCACCAGTGAGGCGATCGCCCCCCAGTTCACGGCCCCGTACACGCCGCCGCGGCGGAAGAGGTCGGGCTCGTTGTAGTCGGACCGGCGCAGCAGGATGTCGGCGATCATGACGCCGCCCCAGGCGGCGATGACCGTGCCCAGGGTGATGAGGAAGCCCTGGAAGGGCTCGAAGAAGGAGTCGGTGAAGAAGACGACGATGATCGTGCCGATCAGCATGATCGTCCCGTCGATGGCGGTGGCGACCGGGCGGATGACCGGAACGCCCGTGGCCAGCAGCGACAGGCCGGAGGAGTAGATGTCCATGACGATGCCGCCCACCAGCCCCAGGATCGCCACCACCGCGAAGGGCACGAGGAACCAGGTCGGCAGGATCGTGGTCAGCGCGCCGATCGGGTCGAGGTTGATCGCGTCACCGAGTGCCGGGTCGGAACCCACCAGCAGCAGGCCGAGGAGGACCAGGAGGACCGTGGGCAGGGAGGATCCGAAGGTCGTCCAGAAGACGACGCCACCGGTGGAGGACCTGCGCGGCAGGTAACGGGAGTAGTCGGCGGCTGCGTTCATCCACCCGAACCCGAAGCCGGTGAGGACCATGCACAGCGCCCCGATGACGGCGGTCGTGGGTCCGGCGGGCAGTGCGGCGACGGCCTCCCAGCTGATGTGGGGGATGACCAGGACGACGTAGATGACGGTGAGGACGGCCGTGGCCCAGGTGATCCAGGTCTGCACGCGCATGATCGTGTCGAATCCGAGCACGCCCGCTCCCCCGGCGATCGCCACCACCAGGATGAGGGCGACGATCTGGGCGACCAGGTGGTTCGTGAAGCCCAGCGCCCCCATGACGGTGGCGGAGGCCTGGACGGCCATGATGCACAGGAACGTCTCCCAGCCGACGGTGAGCATCCAGGAGATCGCCGCCGAGATCCGGTTGCCGTCGAATCCGAAGGCCGCCCGGGAGAGCACCAGGGTCGGGGCCGAGCCCCGCTTGCCGGCGATCGCGATCAGCCCGCAGACCAGGAAGGAGAGGACGACGCCAATGACGGATGCGGCCACCGCCTGCCAGAAGGAGATGCCGAAGCCGAGCACCCACGCGCCCCAGGAGATCCCCAGGACGGAGATGTTGGCGGCGAACCAGGGCATGAACAGGTTCGAGGGCGTGCCCTTGCGCTCGGACTCGGGGATGACGTCGAGCCCGGCCATCTCCACGGCCAGGGTCGAGGTGGTGGGTGTGAGGCCGGGGTCTGTGGGGAAGGGAGCGGTGCTCATGGTGCTGTGACCTCCTGTGTGACGGTGTTCATGAGCGTAGTCGACGCAGGTGGCCCGACGTCAGCCCCCTCGCTCGACCGCCCCGTGGTGTCGGGTGTGCGCCCCGGGGGGCCTGGGTACTCGGCCCAGGGTTTGTCGGGTGCGCGCGGCGCCCCGGTGGTGTGTGCGCGCGTGGACGAGGGCGCGTCACTGACGAGGGCGACCACGGAGACGAGGGTGGGTCACTGACGAGGGCGACCACGGTGACGAGGGCGCGTCACTGACGAGGGCGACCACATGTGACGGGCCGAGCCTCCGGTTCGGGTCCCGGCATCCCGCCCCTCGCGCCGGCGGTCACCACCGATCAGACGGAGGTCGTCGGCCTCGGGTTCCGCCGAGCGAGGAACAACGTGGTCCGGAGCGCAGCGGTGTGAGTGGCAGCGAGGGAAGTCATGTACACGCTCAGCACTGTCGCCACGAGGAAGGCCCCGATCATGGTCGCTCCCCCGGTTGCCACGCCGGTGGAGAGGTCCGCCATCGCGACCTCGTCGGAGAAGACCCCTCCCGGGGTGAACACCCGCCAGGACCCGACGACTGCGAGGAGCCATTCACCGAGCACACGCACCAGCCTCCCCACCGTGGTCCCCTCCGTTCGCGGTCCCCACCATCGGTCGTCGACAATCAGGGGGCCTCGAACCGATCCCAGGAGCTCGGAAGTGCGCTCCACCAACGCTGGACGACCAGTTCTCCACGACGAGGGTGGTCGGTGCAAGCGCGCCGGGTGGCAACCCAGCGATCTCCTGTCATCCCGGACCAGTTCCACCTGTGAGGGGCGACCGGCAAGAGCACCGCCGTCGCAGCACCATCGACACTGCATTGCCGCGGGTCACACCGACACCGCCATTCAGCGCGGTCCAGCGGAGCTCAGGCCCACTCAGTTCCGAACAACGGGGTTGGACAGGGTGCCCACTCCCTGGATGGCGATGTCGACGTGGTCGCCCTCGACGATCGGTCCGACACCTGCCGGGGTGCCGGTGATGATGACGTCCCCGGGCAGCAGGGTGAAGACCCTCGACACGTAGGAAACCAGTTCACGCACCGGTGTGAGCATGTGCGCGGTCGTGTCTGACTGGCGCAGCTCCCCGTTGACGGACGCGGTCACCCTCAGATCGGTGACGTCCAGGTCCGGATCGACCACGATCCAGGGCCCCAGCGGGCAGGCGGTGTCGAACCCCTTGGCCCGCGTCCACTGCCCGTCTGCGCGCTGCGCGTCCCTGGCGGAGACGTCATTGGCGCACATGAACCCCAGGATGACGTCATCCACATCGTCGGGTTCGACGTCCTTGGCCAAGGTCTTGATGACAACGGCCAGCTCGGCCTCGTGGTGGACCTCCTGGGACCAGGACGGCAGCACGATCGGATCATCGGGGCCGATCACGGAGGTGTTCGGCTTGAGGAAGAGGATCGGGTGGTCGGGTGCCTCGCCGCCCATCTCGCGGGCGTGGTCGGCGTAGTTCTTGCCGACCCCCACCACCTTGGAGCGCGGGATGACCGGGGAGAGCAGTCGGATCTCCTCCAGTTCGACGATCTGGCCGGAGGGCTCGACCGGGGAGAAGAGGGGGTCACCCTTGAGCACGACCACCCGGGTCGAGTCGTCCTCCAGGGCGCCGTAGCGCGGGGAGCCACCATCGGAGAAGCGCACGATTCGCATGCCACCAGCCTAGTCCGCGAGGTCTGCGCCGCAGCGGTCCCCCGACGAGGGCGTCCCCGTGTGGTTCTGGGCGCTGACAACCAGCTGCGAGCGCTCGCACTCTGCCCTCTCGCGCGGGCCCGGGTCCCGACCCGGCCCGGCCCGGCTTGGAGCAGGAGGCCCTGCACCCGAAGCCGACCGCTGGCAGCGCCTGCACCAGCACCAGGACCAGGACCAGGACCAGGACCAGGACCAGGACCAGGAAACCCCGATCGGTGACCCCGACCAGAGGCCAGTCGGTCGCTCCTTGCTAGAGTGACCTGGGACACGCCGCTCGACGACGGGGGTGCCCATGCCCGGTTCTGAGGTCGACCATGACGGGACGGACTCCCTGCGTGCCCTGCTCCTCGAGGTCGCCGACACCCGCTTGGAGGGAACATCCATTCCCGGCAGTCCCGGTGTCGCTGTCCTGGGGCTCCCCGTGGTCCCCGAGGCCTTCGACCACTTCCGCGCTGCCGCCACATGACGCGGCACGGCCCCGGGCCACTGGTGCCCGGAGCACCTGCAACCACTCCACGGCGACCGAGGGCCAGGACCGGCGGGACCCGGACGAACACAGTCACTGCGACCACAGGAGGGCAGACACCATGGGAATGCTCGAGGGGCTCGTGGGCGACGTGCCCAGCCAACCCTCGGGGGTGTTCGCCCTCCAGGGCTTGATGCCCCTCGATGGGATCCTCACCATCTCCTGGGACGACGTCGAGACCTGTGACCAAAGCGAGAGCATGGGAGGCGACCACACATGAGCCGAGCGCGCGCGATCCCCCTCCTGGCGGCAGCCCTGCTCGCCTCCATGCTCCCGGCGTGCACCACCACCTCTGCCCCCAACCCCTCCGAACCACTCCCCACCACCGACGGCGACTCCATGTCCTGCGAGGACGGCTATCGCGTCAGCATCTCGGGCACCGCGGTGTTCCGTCCCGGCACGGGGGCCTTCCCCGCCTACGACGTCGGAGGCGTGCGTGTCGAACAGGGGGTCATGCAGGCCGCGCTCTCAGGCGTCGACACGGATGGGGTCGGAGGCTTCGGGACCACGGTCCTCACGATCGGGGAGTCGGTGACGGACCCGGAGGCCGGGACGTTCACCCTCTTAGACGTCCAGCCGGCCTCCTCCGCCCTCGGCGACGGCTCGGGGGGCACCGCCACCTTCTGCTACGAGCCCGCTCCCGACTTCGAGGTCAACCCGGGGCTCTCCTCGCAACAGGACGGATAGCGCCCTCGTCCATGGGGGACAATGGCCCCATGACGGCGATGCTCAACGACCTGCTCGACAACCTCGAGGACCACGGGCAGCTCGAGGACGTCGACGCCCTCTTCGAGGCGTTCTCCGGCTGGGCGGAGGGATCCGGCCGCCCCCTCTACCCCCACCAGGAGCAGGCGCTGCTGGAGATCCTCGACGGGAACCACGTCATCGCGGCCACCCCCACCGGGTCGGGCAAGTCGATGATCGCACTCGCCGCGCACTTCGTGTCGCTGGCCCGGGGGGGCCGCTCCTACTACACGGCTCCCCTGAAGGCCCTGGTCTCGGAGAAGTTCTTCGACCTGGTGGCCCTCTTCGGCGCCGACAACGTCGGGATGGTCACCGGGGACGTCTCCCTCAACGCCGCCGCCCCCATCATCTGCTGCACGGCGGAGATCCTCGCCAACCAGGCACTGCGCGAGGGAGCGGACCTGGACACCGACATGGTCGTCATGGACGAGTTCCACTACTACGGCGACCCCCAGCGCGGCTGGGCGTGGCAGGTCCCGCTCCTGGAGCTCACCAGCCCCCAGTACGTGGCCATGTCCGCGACACTGGGCGACACCACCCGCTTCCGCACCCGCTGGGAGGAGCGCACCGGGCGTGAGGTCGCGTTGGTGGACGACGCGGAGCGCCCCGTCCCCCTGGAGTTCGAGTACGTCGTCGACGACATCCACGACACGGTCGAGCGCCTGCTGGGTGAGGGCCGCTGGCCCGTCTACATCGTCCACTTCGCCCAACGCGACGCCGTGGAGACCGCGCAGTCCTTCGACAGGCGCAAGCTCATCTCGCCCGAGCAGAAGGAACGCATCGCCGCCGCCCTCAGGACCGTCCAGTTCGGGCGCGGTTTCGGTCAGGTCCTGCGCCACCTGCTCTCCCAGGGCATCGGCGTCCACCACGCCGGGATGCTGCCGCGCTACCGCCGCCTCGTCGAGCGCCTCACCCAGCAGGGGCTGCTGGCCATCGTGTGCGGCACCGACACCCTGGGTGTGGGCATCAACGTCCCCATCCGCACGGTCCTGTTGACCTCCCTGGTGAAGTTCGACGGGGAGCGGATGCGTCACCTCTCCGCGCGTGAGTTCCACCAGATCGCGGGCCGCGCGGGGCGGGCCGGCTATGACACGGTCGGCTTCGTGCGGGTGCTGGCCCCGGAGCACGAGGTCGAGAACGCGCGGCGGCGTGCGCGCCTCACGGCCGCGGAGGAGGCGGCGAAGGACGAACGCGAGGCCAAGCGTGCCCGCAAGAAGGCGCAGAAGTCCGCGCCGAAGTCGGCGGGGGCCGGGCAGGTCTCCTGGACGCGCTCCACCTTCGAGCGACTCCGTGACGCGGCACCCGAGCAGCTGCAGTCCCAGTTCGCCCTCACCCACTCGATGGTGCTCAACGTGCTGGCGGGTCCGCCCTCGCGCGATCCGGGTGAGCACCTCGTCCACCTGGCCCGCGACAACGACGACCCGCCGCGGGAGTCCAACCCGCACCTGCGCCGGCTGGCGGAGATCTACCAGTCGATGCGCCAGGCCGAGGTCGTCGACCACGTCCCCTCCGCCCAGGCGGCGGAGGACGGGCTGCCCCGGCTGCGTCTGGTGGCCGACCTGCCCGACGACTTCGCCCTCAACCAGCCCCTGTCCCCCTTCGCCCTGGCGGCACTCGACCTGCTGGACCCGGAGTCCCCCACCTACTCCCTCGACGTCGTCTCCGTGGTGGAGTCGGTGCTGGAGGACCCCCGTCCCCTGCTCTTCGCGCAGCGGCGCGTGGCCCGCGGGGAGGCCGTGGCCGCGATGAAGGCCGAGGGCATGGAGTACGACGACCGCATGGCCGCCCTGGAGGAGGTCACCTGGCCGCGCCCGCTGGAGGAGCTGCTGGAGCCCGCCTTCGCCACCTACGTGCGTTCCAACCCCTGGGTCGGGGACCTGGAGATCTCCCCGAAGTCCGTGGTCCGCGAGATGGTCGAGAACGCGATGACCTTCACGGAGCTGGTCAGCCGCTACGACGTCGGGCGCTCCGAGGGCGTCGTCCTGCGCTACCTCACCGACGCCTACCGGGCGCTGCGCCAGGTGGTCCCCGAGGAGGCCATGACCGAGGAGGTCCGCGCGATCATCTCCTGGCTGGCCGGGCTCATCCGCGCCGTGGACTCCTCGCTGCTGGACGAGTGGGAGGCGCTGTCCTCCGGGCGCGTCGAGGAGGCGCTCAGCGCCGACGAGGGCGGCTCCGGTGGTGCGTCGGGTGCGGAACTGGCCTTCGGCGCGGACGAGGACGGGACCGTGTCCTTCTCCGCGAACCGGCACGCCTTCCGCACCGCCATCCGCACTGCGGTGTTCCGCCGGGTGGAGCTCATGAGCCGTGACAACGTGGCGGCCCTGGCGCGTCTGGACGGGCCGTCGGGGTGGGACGAGGAGCGTTGGGACCGGGTGCTGGGGCGCTACTGGGCGGAGCACGACTGGATCGGCATCGACCAGCGGGCGCGCTCGGCGTCCCTGTGCCGGATCGTGGAGGCGCCCGGGCGCGCCGAGATGCTGGCGGTCGGGGTGCCCGAGGCCGTGGTGGAGGCAGTGGAGGATGCGGCGGAGCGGGCTGACGGGGCCGCCGCCGGGACGGGGCCGTTCTGGTTGGTGGAGCAGACCCTGCTCGACCCCGACGACAACCTGGACTGGCGCCTGGTGGCACTGGTGGACGTGGCCGGGTCCGACCGCACCGGCTCCGTGGTCCTGCGCATGATCGACGTCTCCCCCCGCTGACCCCTCGCCGAAGTCCGCTCTGTTCTGACCTCGAAGTCCGCTCTGTTCTGACCTCGAAGTCCGCTCTGTTCTGACCTCGAAGTCCGCTCTGTTCTGACCTCGAAGTCCGCTCAGTTCTGGGGTCGAAGGGCGGAGTCCCTTAGGGTGGTGGCAATTCCTGCAGGTCAGCGAGCATCCTTGGGGTGTTGGTGGGCCATCGTGGGTGTCCAGAGTTTCGACCAAGAATCCTAGGAGTGTTCCCACGATGGCCCGCAACCAGTCTGCCCTGTCCACCTTGATCAGTGAAGTCCTGTCCGACCCGAGCCTTGCAGGAGACGCCGTGTTCCGTCGACTGTTGGAGGCGGGCCTCCAAGACCTCATCGATGCTGAGGCCACCACCAAGATCGGGGCGGGGCGCTATGAGCGCAGCGAGTCCCGCCTCACCCGACGCAACGGAAGTCGCGACAAGACGGTGTCCACCCCGGCAGGAGACGTGGTGGTGGCCATCCCCAAGCTGCGTGAGGGGTCCTTCTTCCCCAGCCTCCTCAACCCCCGCAAGCGGATCGACAAGGCCCTCTACGCCGTCATCTGCCAAGCGTGGATCAACGGGGTGTCCACCCGCAAGGTCGACGAGCTCGTCAAGGCATTGGGATGCGAGTCGGGCATCTCGAAGTCCCAGGTCTCAAGGATCTGCGCCGACATCGACTCCGTGGTCGAGGAGTTCCTGACCCGTCCCCTGTCCCACACGTGGTACCCGTACCTGTTCCTGGACGCCACCTACGTCGACGTCCGCCACGCCGGCCATGTCGTGTCCAAAGCGGTCGTGGTCGCCACCGGCGTCTCCGCCCAGGGCAGGCGTGAGATCCTGGGCATGAGGATCGGCGACAGTGAGTCCACCTACTTCTGGACGGAGTTCCTACGATCCTTGCGCGAGCGCGGCCTCAAGGTCTCAACCGACACTGACCCACTGGGAGTGCAAGTCGTCACCAGTGACGCCCACCAAGGCATCAAGAACGCCGTCAAAGCCATCCTCACCGGCGCCTCTTGGCAACGCTGCCGCGTCCACTTCGCTCGCAACGTCACCCAGACCCTGGGCTCCACCCGCTCCAAGCCCGTCAACGCCCTCATCGCCACCATCTTCGCCCAGACCACCCCAGAGGCCGTCAAGGACGCCTACCACCAGGTCGTGGCCTCCCTGACCCCGACCTTCCCCCAGATCGCCCAGATGCTCACCGACGCCGAAGTCGACCTCACCGCCTTCGCTGACCAGCCCCGCCCCCACTGGCAGAAGATCTGCACCACACAACCCCATCGAGCGACTCAACCGCGAGATCAAACGCCGCACCGACGTCGTCCAAGTCTTCCCCGACGACGCCTCCGCCACCCGCCTCATCGGAGCCATCCTCCAAGACCAAAACGAGGAATGGCAATACGGGGAACGCCGCTACCTCTCAGAGACCTCCATGCGCGACCTTACTGACCAACTCACCCACCCCAACCACCCCGACCCCACCCACCTCCTCACAGCCTGAAACCAACCCCCACCAGCCCAAACGAAACAACAGACACTTACACCACCAACAGGGACTTGATCGGTCGAAGTCCGTCCCATGAGGCGTCAGTACCGATCTCGGCCCTTCACGAGGGCGGACCTCGAGGCTTCGACGGGACGGACCTCAGCGCCCAAACAGAGCGGACCTCAGTGCCCGAACAGAGCGGACCTCAGTACCCGAACAGAGCGGACTTCGCGGGGGTGAGGCGGGTCACAGGACTGGTTGAATTAGGTAAGCCATTGCTAACCTAATCAGTGCTGCCAGGATGTCCCGGCAGGTCAAAGAGCCAACGCATCGACCAGAGGAGCCCCATGCGAGCCCGCCCCGCCCGCCTGTTCACCACCTTCGCCGCCGCACTCGCGGCCGTCGCACTGACAGCCTGTTCCGGAGGTGCCTCCTCGTCGGACCAGTCCGGCGCGGCCGGCGAGTCGGGTACGGCCTCCCAGTCCGGATCGGCCTCCACCGACGGGGAGTGGCCGCGCACGATCACCCATGAGAAGGGCGAGCTGGAGCTGGACTCCCAGCCCGAGCGCATCGTCTCGACCTCGATCTCGGCCACGGGCACCCTCCTCGCCATCGATGCGCCGGTGGTCGCCTCCGCAGCGACCTCCCCCTCGGACATCACCGATGACAAGGGCTTCTTCTCCCAGTGGGCCGATGTCGCCGATGAGCGCGGCGTCGAGGTCCTCTACCCGAACCTCGAGTTCGACCTCGAGTCCCTGATCGCCGCCGACCCGGACCTCGTGGTCATCTCGACCTCCGGTGCGGACTCCACCGTCGACAACTACGACCAGATCGCCGCCCAGTTCCCCACGATCGCCGTGGACTACTCCAAGCAGACCTGGCAGGACCTCGCCCAGGAGCTCGGTGAGGCCACCGGTCACGAGGCGGACGCCACGGCGGCCATCGACGACTTCGATGACTACACCTCCCAGGCGGCGGAGAAGATCACGGCCCCGGCAGGTGGCGCCTCGATCGTCTCCTTCAACGGCCCCGGAGCCGACCAGGGCGTCGCCAAGAAGACCGGCCCCCACGCCCAGCTCCTGGAGGCACTCGGCGTGGAGGTCCACGAGGCCCCCGAGGACCTCGACACCAGCGAGCAGGCCCGTTCCGACTTCGCCTTCGTCACCCTGGAGAACCTCTCCCAGGCCATCGGCGGGGAGAGCGTCTTCCTCCTCTCCGGCACCGAGGACACCGTGAAGGCCTTCGAGTCCGAGCCCGTCCTGGCCAATGTCCCCGCAGTCACCTCCTCGCAGGTGTACCCCCTGGGTCCGACGTCGTTCCGCATCGACTACTACTCCGGCAAGCAGTTCGTCGACGCCGTCGTCGAGGCGCTGGGCTGAGGCGATGACCGGAGGTCGCACGTCCCGCAGGGGAGGACCCGGCCCTCGTGGCGCGGGGTCCTCCCCTGTGGCCGTGGGCCCTGCGCTCCCCGTCTCCTCCGCCCCGCTCGGCACCGACCGCTTCCCCTCCCACGCGACCTCCACTTCCACTCAGCCCACAGGTGCGCGGGTCCCCCCGGGTTCCTCGGAGTGGACTGCGGGCAGCGAACTCCCAGCCGTGGGCACACGTCCCCCCAACGGGTCCCACACCGTCCCCACGCACGGCGCCCTCCTCCTCGGGCTCTTCGTGGCGCTCATCCCCCTGGCGGCACTCAGCCTGGCCGTCGGGTCGCGACTGGTCCCGGTCGGGACCGTCGTCGACGCGCTGCGGGCATTCGACCCCACGGACGACGCCCACCTGGTCATCCGGGAGCTCCGCGTGCCCCGCACGCTCATCGCGGTGCTGGCGGGAGGGTGTCTCGGCCTGGCCGGCGCCCTCATGCAGACACTCACCCGCAACGCACTGGCTGAGCCGGGCACCCTGGGCGTGAACTCCGGTGCGGCCGCGGGAGTGGTCGTGGGACTCGCGATCACCGGGGCGGCTTCGGTCAACGTCTACGTCTGGTTCGCCTTCCTCGGTGCCGGCATCGCCTCCCTGGTCGTGCACCGCCTGGGACGAGCCGGTGACGCCGGTGTCAACCCGGTGCGCCTGGTCCTGGCAGGGGCCGGCCTGTCCGTCATGCTCAGCTCCGTGACGATGGTGGTCATCCTCTCCAGCCCCCAGACCGTCTTCGACTCCTTCCGCAACTGGGCCACGGGTTCCCTCCAGGGGCGCGGCTGGGACTCGGTTCCCGTCGCCGCCGTGTGCCTCCTGGTCGGCACCGTGCTGGCCGTCGTGCTCGCGGGACCGCTGAACTCCGTGGCCCTGGGGCCGGACCTCGCAGCCGCCCTGGGTGTGGACACGCGCCGCACCTGGGCGCTGACCAACCTCGCCGTCCTCGTCCTGGCCGGTGGCGCGACCGCTGTGGCCGGACCCGTCGCCTTTGTGGGCCTGGCCGCTCCCCACGTCTCCCGGGCGATGGTCGGCACCGACCACCGCTGGCTGCTGCCGGGCTCTGCGCTGGTGGCGGCCTTCGCCCTGCTCCTCGCGGACGTCCTGGGGCGCGTCGTCATCCACCCCGGCGAGGTCGGGGCCGGTGTCATGACAGCTCTGATCGGGGCGCCCTTCTTCGTGGTTCTGGTGCGACGAGGGCGGGTGGTGGGGCTGTGACCACTGCACCCTCCGGACTCCCGGGTGTCGCCGCACGACCCGGTGCGTCCCCCTCCGATCTGACGGACGCCGGCGCCCGGAACGGATGGGGGTCGGACGCACCCGGACCGGCCGTCCCCGACGCTGCCGTCCCCGGCGCCTCCCGTCCCGGGACTGCGGTACGGCACGAGGAGGCGGGGCCGAGCGAGTTCCGCCTGGCACTGGGCCCGGCACGCCTGCGCATCCCCGTGCGCGCCCTGCTCGTCAGCACCGTGCTGGTCGTGGTGGGACTGGCCCTGGCCCTCGTCACCCTGATGTCGGGGAAGATCTCCCTCTCCCCCGCCGAGGTGTTCTCGGCGCTGACGGGCCACGCCACCGACCCGCGCGCCGCCCAGGTGGTCACCACCATCCGTCTCCCCCGTGCGCTCACGGGAGCGGCAGTGGGCATGGCACTGGGGGCCGCCGGCTGCGTGTTCCAGTCCGTGTCGCGCAATGCCCTGGGGTCCCCCGATGTCATCGGCTTCACCACCGGCGCGGCCACGGGAGCCGTCATCCAGATCGTCGTCCTCGACGCAGGACCCGCCGCCACCTCACTGGCCGCCATCGGCACCGGCCTGGTCACCGCCGTCGTCGTCTACGTCCTGGCGCGCTCCGACGGCGCCACCGGCGGGTACCGCCTGATCCTCGTCGGCATCGGCGTCAGCGCCTTCCTGGGTGCCCTCAACACCCTGGTCCTCGCCCAGGGCGACCTGGACCTGGCGACACGGGCACGGATCTGGCTGTCGGGGTCCCTCAACGCCCGCACCTGGGCCGATGCCTGGCCCGTCCTGGTGGCCGTCGTGGTCCTGGTGCCGCTGCTGGCCATGCTGGCCCGCCGCCTGGATGCCCTGGAGATGGGTGAGGACCAGGCACGCCAGCTCGGCGTCGACACGGAACGCACCCGCGTGGTCACCATGCTCGCCGCGGTCGTCCTCACAGCTGCCGCCGTGGCGGCCGCGGGGCCCATTGCCTTCATCGCCCTGGCGGCCCCCCAGGTCGCCTCCCGTCTCACCCGCGTCCCCCGCGTCCAGGTGCTCACCTCGGCGCTGACCGGCGCCGTGCTGCTCACGGCCGCCGACGTGGTCTCGGTGCACCTGCCCGTCGCCGTCGCACTCCCCGTGGGCCTGACCACCGGGGCCCTGGGCGGCCTCTACCTGCTGTGGCTGCTCACCCGGACACGGGAGGTGTGAGGCACATGGGCTCGACCACCCGACGGGCGCTGTGCCCCCACCGCCCCCGCGGTGCACACCGCGGCGACCCCGGTCCGTCCGGGACACGTGCTCCACGGCCCCGCCCTCGTCCACGGGGCACCACCCCGGACCCACTCCCCGCCGTCGGGACCCGGCCCCGCCCTCGTCCCTGTGGCGCCGGGACGACCCGGCTGCACCCGGTGGCCGCACGACGCCCGGGCGAACCCCCTCTCCCCCCATGCAGGAGGTCCTCATGACGGACTCACCCCTCACACCCACCCCCCTCGCCGGCCACGACCTGACCCTGGGATACGGGCGCGGTCCCGTCAGCGAGCACCTGGACGTGGAGGTGCCCGACGGTTCCTTCACGGCGATCATCGGCCCCAATGCGTGCGGGAAGTCGACGCTGCTGCGCGCCCTGTCCCGCCTGCTGGACCCCGAGGAGGGCAGCGTCGTCCTCGACGGACGCGACATCCGCGACCTTCCCTCCCGGACCATCGCCCGGCGCCTGGGCCTGCTGCCCCAGAGCTCCACCAGCCCCAGTGGGATCACCGTGCACGACCTGGTGGCGCGCGGGCGTTTCCCCCACCAGTCCCTGCTGCGCCAGTGGTCGCCCGAGGACGACCGGGCGGTCGCCCACGCCCTCGCCGCGACCGGCGTCACCGACCTCGCCGGGAGACGCGTGGACGAGCTCTCGGGCGGGCAGAGGCAGCGCGTGTGGCTCTCCCTGGTGCTCGCCCAGGAGACCCCCCTGCTGCTGCTCGACGAGCCCACGACCTTCCTGGACCTCACCCACCAGCTGGAGGTCCTGGACCTGTGCCGCGGTCTCCACGAGGGCGGCGGGTACACACTGGTCGCAGTGCTCCACGACCTCAACCTGGCGTTCCGCTACGCCAGCCACCTCATCGTCATGAAGCAGGGGCGCGTCATCGCCCAGGGTCGGCCCGAGGAGGTCGTCGACGCCGCCCTCATCGAGGAGGTCTACGACGTGCCCTGCCTGTGCCTGCCCGACCCCGTCACCGGACGGCCCTGGGTCATCCCCACCGGCGGACCCGACTCCAGGAGGAGCGCATGAACGACCACCACGACCACAGCCACAGCCACAGCCACAGCCACGACACCGACGGGCTGCCCGCCCTCATCGAGGTCGCCGCCGTCCACGACGTCTCGGCCAGCATGCGCCGGGTGCGCTTCGCGGGCGAGGGCGTCGCCGACTACCTGCGCGCGCCCCGCATCCCCAACATCAAGCTCCTCTTCCCCCACGAGGGCGCCTCGCCGGACCTCCCCACCCCCGGGGACGGGCACCACTACGACTTCGCCCCCGGACAGCGCGAGCGGGTGCGCACCTACACGGTCCGGGACTTCGACGTGGACGCGGCGACGCTGGACGTCGACTTCGTGCGCCACGGCCGCGAGGGACTGGCCTCGGCCTGGGTGGAGGACGCGCGCCCCGGCGACCGGCTCGGTGCTCTGGGAGGCGGCGGCCGCCTGCCCGGGCCCTGCTTCTGGATCCTCCTGGTGGCCGACGACACCGGCCTGCCCGGGGCCTCCGCCATCCTCGAGCAGCTGCCCGCCCACCAGCGCGGCGTGGCACTGCTGGAGGTCGACGGCCCCGGGGACGAACAGGAACTGACGCACCCCGAGGGGGTCACGGTGCGCTGGCTGCACCGCGACGGCACCCCCGCCGCCTTCTCGGGGCTGCTCACGCAGGAGGCCCGCGCCGAGCTCGCGACGGTGCCCGTGGCACTGGAGGAGGCCTTCGTCTGGGTCTCGGCGGAGTCCCACGTGGTGCGCAGACTGCGCCGGGAGGTCCGTGCGCTGGGAGTGCCGAGGAGTGGCCAGCTGGTCATCGGGTACTGGCACGCAGGCAGCACCGAGACCTCCTACGCGGTGTCCTCGGACCACGACCGGGTCCGTGACGAGTCCTCCGTCATGCTGCCCGAGGACGCTGCCCTCACCGGTGACGCCCTGGCCCACCTGTTCTCCGGCGGCGCGCGGTGACAGCAGGGGCAGCAGGGGCAGCAGCAGCAGCCGGGACAGCAGGATCGGCACAGGCGGCAGGCGGGACCCCGGGGACCGGGACGGCAGGGGCAGGCGGTCCGTCCGCGACCCCTGACGGGTCCTCCGGCACCCGGGCAACCGCACCCTCCGACGAGCCCCGCTCCTGGACGGACCGGCACGGCACCATCCACCGCGAGCGCCACCCCGCCGTTCCCGGCCGTGACCACCCCGTCCCACGCGTCACCGGGCCGCTGGAACGTGCCTGGGCGGAGACCTTCCACCAGGACGCCTCCACGGGCGCCCGCTCCCGGGCCGCCCTCGCCTCCGTGGTCCTCGCGCGCCGCAACCCCTTGGTGACAGACGTCGACGAGGGACACCCCGGATCGGATCGTGGCAGCGGCGCCGGGGACGTCCCCGGCACCGAGGGGTCCGCCGGCCGTGAGGGGCCCGCTCCCCGTCGGGACGCCTCTGCCCGTCTGGACTCCTCTGCCCGTCGGGACGCCTCCGGCCGTCGGGACTTCTCCGGCCGTGGGGAGTGCCTCTACACCTGGATCGTCGAGGCGCCGGGCGCGACCACGGTGCTCCTGTGGGCCAATGCCCTCTTCGACCACCGCGATGTCGCAGCCTCGGAGTTCACGCACCTGGAGGGTTCCGACCTCTGGACGCTCACCCTGCGGCTGCCGCGCTCATGGCGCGCCTCGTACCGCATCGCCGTGTGGGACCAGGACGCTCCCCCGCCGTGGCGCACGGCGCAGGGGCGTCGCAGGATCAGGCTCGCGGCGCTGGAGGCCGGGGGCCCGGACCCGAGGGGCGGCGAACTCATCGAACCTCGGGAGGGATTGGCCGCGAGTGTGGCCAGTGGGCCCGATGCGCCCGCCGACCCCTGGCCGACGGCTGCGCGCGAGGGCCTGCGTCGCGAGGCACGCGGTGGTGGGTTCCCCCACGGTCAGGTGCGAGAGATGACCTTCCCCGCCGGCCCCACCTACGGCGAGCAGCGGGTCTGGGTCTACTGCCCGCCCGGCGCCTCCCCCGATGCCGCACCCGGCACCCCCCTCCTCATCCTGTTCGACGGGCAGGTGTGGGCCCGTGGACTCCACCTGCCCGACCTGCTCGATGCCGCGATCGGCGCCGGTGCCGTGGCGCCCCTGCACGTGGCGATGGTCGACTCCCACGAGGAGTCACGCCGCTGGGACGAGCTCGGTGTCCCCACGGCACAGGTGGACTTCGTCCTCGACGTGCTCCTCCCCCGCCTGCGGGCGATCCTTCCGCTGGACACACGGGGGACGTCGACGCTGGTCTCGGGCCAGAGCTTCGGGGGGCTGGCGGCGCTGTGGACCGTGGCCCTGGGCGACGGCGAGGTCGGGCGCGCGCTCGCCCAGTCCCCGTCCCTGTGGCGTTTCGACCTCGCCGGCCCCCTGTTGGGAGAGCCGGCGTGGCGCAGCCTCCGCATCCGCTCGGGCGCCTTCGAGGGATCGATGCTCGAGGACGCCCACTCCCTCGCGGCGCTGCTCGGGGAGGACCCCCGCCTGGCGGGACGGAGCGTCGACGTCGGCGGGGTCGAGGGCGGACACGACTGGGCATGGTGGAGACAGGACCTCCTCGCCGCGCTGGAGGATGCGTTGCCGGCCACGCCCGGTCTCTAGGCCACCGACCACCACCGTCCCGCAGCAGGGCCACCGCTGCACGTCACCCGGACCACCGCTCCTCCCACCCTCACCACTCCGGACGGGCACGGGCACGGGCACGGGCACGGGCACGGGCACGGGCACGGGCACGGGCACGGGCACACCCCACACCACCCCGGGCGGGCACGGGCACACCTCTCACACGCAGACGCCCCCTCCCGGGTGGCACACACACGATGTGTGCGTCCCGCCCGGGAGGGGGCACTGCCCTGCTGCTCAGCCCTTGTCGGCGCCGGCCAGCATCCCCTTCATGAAGTACCTCTGCAGGAACAGGTAGGCAATGATGACGGGCAGCACGCCCAGCAGCGAGCTCGCCACTGCGGCATTGACCTGGGAGCCCTGCTCGCCGAAGAACGAGGCGATCGCAGGTGCGAGCGTCTTCATCCTGTTGCCGCTCATGATGTAGGCGCTCAGCGCGAACTCGTTCCAGACGTACACGGACGTGAGGATGACGACCGTGGCCGTCACGGGCTTCAACAGGGGGATGACGATCCTGGAGAAGATCTGGAGTGTGTTCGCCCCGTCCACACGCCCCGCCTCCTCCAGGGTGATGGGCACCGCCCGCAGGAACTGGGTGTAGAGGAAGATCGCCCGCGGCAGCTCCAGACAGACCAGGGGCAGGATCAGGCCCGCATAGGTGTTGAGCAGGTTGAGCTGGTTGAGCATCGAGTAGAGGGGCACCAGGATGCTCAGGGGCGGGATCATCATGATCGTGAGGATCACGACCTCGATGACCCGGTTGAACGTGCTGCGTCGCCGGGCCAGCGGGTACGAGGCCAACGCAGCGATCACACATGTCAGGACGGTCGCGATGACGGTGACGATGGCCGAGTTGGTCATCGCCCGCAGCACACCACCCTCCTCCACGGCCATCCGGAAGTTGTCCGTGGTCGCCGCCGAGAACGGAAAGGACCACACCGAGGACAGGTCGCTCTGCTTCTTGAACGCCGTCGTCACCGCCAGGTAGAACGGCACCAACTGCACGGCGCAGAAGAGTGCCAGGACGGCACCGATTCCGAACTTCTTGCCGGTCATGGATCAGCCCTCCTGGTTCTGGCGGAGCCGGTCGAACCACATGTTCAGGACCACCGTGAAGGCGGCGATGACGAGGAAGAGGATGATTCCCTGCGCCGCCGCATAGCCTGCGGACTGGTCCTCGAAGTAGGTCCGCGCGATCAGCGTGGACACCGAGTTCGTGGAGTACCCCGGTCCTCCTCCGGTGAGCACCTGCACGATGTCGTACAGCTTCAGTCCACCGATCAGGTTGAGCACGCAGCTGGAGGCGAAGGCGGGCAGGAGCAGCGGGACCGTGATCCTCCAGAACCGCGTGAGCCCGACCGCCCCGTCCAGGGCCGCCGCCTCCTTGACCTCTTCGGGAATCGACTGGAGCCCGGACAGGTAGATCAGCATCGACACCCCCATGAACTGCAGGGAGTTGATCATCACCATGACGCCGATCGCGAAGTTCGCGTCACTGAGCCATGCGACCTGTGGGACCCCGAAGACACCGAGGATGTCGTTGAGGGCACCCTGGTGGTAGCGGAACACGAGGTAGTACATGGTCCCCATGACCACCTGGGAGACCAGGACGGGCAGGTAGACGATCGCCCGGTAGGCGTTCCTCCCCCGGATGTTGCGATCCAGGAGGACGGCCAACCCCAGTCCGAAGACCTGCTGGATCAGGGTCGAGCCGACACCGTAGATGAACGTGTTCCTCAGGGCGACGGCGAAGTTCGAGTCCCTGAAGATCCTCAGGAAGTTGTCCGCACCGACGAAGTCCCTGGTGGGCGAGTAGCCGTTCCAGTTCGTCAGCGACAACACGATGCCGTTGACGAACGGGTAGACCATGAACACGCCGAACAGGAGCAGGGCCGGCAGGTACATCAGGTTGATCGACCGGCCCCTCCAGGACCTGCCCCTCCTGCGCCGACCGACGGCTGCACCGTCAATCACGGTTGCACTCATTGGTGTGCTCCTCTCCCCTCCGTCGCGTCCCGGACGCACCTGCCGGCCCGGACACCGTCGGTCGGCGCAGGTCCGGGACGTTCACTCTGCCTTGCCGCCCAGCGTCGTGTACTGGTCCTTGAGGTCATTGGTCGCAGTGGCCGGATCCGACTGACCGGTGATCACGGCGTCGGTGGTGGTGATGAGGGTCGCCCAGATGCCGTTGGGCAGGTAGACCCGGTCGAAGAAGGGTTCGGTGACGAGGTCGCCCGGCTTGACCCACTTGTCGTAGCTGGACTGCAGGGTGCCCAGGTCGGGCGTGGCGTTGGTCAGGCCGGAGTAGGAACCGATCGCCTCGGCCATGGCGCTGGCGTTCTCGGGCTGTGCGACGAAGTCGAGGAACTTCAGGGCTGCCTCCTTGTTGGGGGAGTCCTTGGCGACACCGTAGGCGTTGACGCCCTCACCGCCGACCAGGTAGGGGTCAGCGATGCCCGAGGGGATCGGGATGAACCCGACGTTCGCGTTCGGGTTGAAGCTCAGCGCGGTCGCGAGCAGTGTCGGCTGGGCGAAGGCGAAGGCCGCCTGGCCCTGTCCGATCTGGCTCGCCATGTCATCGGCCGTGGCGGAGGAGTAGTCGGGGTTGAAGTACCCGCCGTCGGCCCATTCCTTGGCGAGGTCGAGGACTCGGGTCTGCCACGCCTCGGACAGGAAGTCCCCGGTCCTGAACGACTCGCGCTCGTCCTCGGAGAAGGCACCCGAGGCGATGAAGTCGGCGAGGTTGCCCGGAGCGCTGATCTTGCCCGCGCAGGTGATCGGGGTCTTCCCCGCCTCCTTGATCTTGCCGAGGGCATCGGTGAACGCCTCCCACGACGTGAGGGAGTCCGGATCGACGCCTGCCTCGGAGAGGACGTCGAAGTTCACGCTGATCCCCGTGACCGTGTACTCCAACGGCAGCGCGTAGACATTGCCGTCCGCATCCTTCATGGCGGTGTCCAGTCCGGAGTCCATGTACTGCATCCACGGCTGGTCGTTGAGGGGCTCCAGGAACGGCGAGTACCGCTGCACGGACCACCCGTGCGTCGAGAAGACGTCCGGGAGGTTGTTGGAGGCCATCCGGACCGTCATCTCCTTCTGGAAGACGTCGGCCGAGTCGATGGTGAACTCGACGTCGGTGCCCGTCTCCTGCTCGAACTTGTCGACGATGGCCTTCATCTCGGTGTACGCCGGGCTGCCCGTGGTCATGTTCAGGTAGATGTCGAGCTTGCCTCCGGCGTCGCCGGATGCTCCGCTCTCCGCGCCTCCCGAGCATGCTCCCAGAACCAGGCCGCTGGTCATGAGGACCAGGGTCGCAGTGGCAATTGACTTTCTCATCAACTTTTCCTCTCAGAGTTTCCTGGTGGGGACGGAGCGCATCCTCGTCATCGAGGACTGTGGACGTCCGCCCGTGTCGTGTGGTGTCAGTCCTCGTCCGGTCCGGTCACGGCCGTGACGGAGAAGAGGAGGACCTGGTCGGTGAAGAGTTTCGGAGTGTGCAGACCGAAGAGATCGAGCATCCTCCCGGTCATGACGACGCCCTCGCCGTCCTCCCCGAACCAGGGAGGAGGGAAGAGGCCCTCGGGCGGCTGCGCCACGATGACGGGTGAGACCCGGTAGCTGGTGTCGGGGTCCAGGCCCGGCAGGCGGAAGCGTCCGCGCGGGGAGATCGCCGAGCGGTGACGTGTGGTCAGCTCGAAGAGACCTTCCCGACGGTCCGGGGAGACCACGCCCTGGACCCACAAGGAGTCCTCCGCGGAGTCCCCGCGCACCAGGGTGCCGGTGAACAGGAGGTGCCGGTGGTCCTTGTAGAAGCTGATCCACTCGGCCAGCTCCGCGCGTTCCTCCGGCGAGGCCTTGGAGACGTCCCACTCGACGCCGAAGTGCCCCCACAGCGCGGTCCCCGCCCGGAAGGAGAGCGCACTGACACGCCCGGTGGTCCGCGACTTGGGTGAGGCCACGTGGTTGCCGAGCATCTCCAGGGGGATGAGCTGCTCCGTCCATCTCATGATGGACTGCCTCTCCAGCGGGTCGATGCAGTCCGACGGCCAGAACCTCACGGCGTGCTGCGCCATCTCCAGGTCGATGCGGGCACCCCCCGAGGAGCAGCTCTCGATCTCGAGGCCCGGGTGCTCCTGGGTGAGGAGGTCCATGAGTCGGTAGGTGGCCAGTGTCTGTTCGTGGACGCAGGCGCGGCCACCGGCCAGCTGGTTGCCGGGTTCGAGCAGGTCCCTGTTGTGGTCCCACTTGATGTAGTCGATCCCGTACTCCCCGACCAGCTGGGTCATCCGGGCGTGGATGTGGTCGAAGGCCTCCGGGATGGCCAGGTTGAGCACCTGTTGGTGGCGCCACTCGACGGGCCAGTCCTCGGATGCCGCGAGGATCCACTCGGGGTGTGCACGGGCCAGGTCCGAGTCCGGGTTGACCATCTCCGGTTCGAACCAGAGCCCGAACTCCATGCCCAGCTCGTGGACACGGTCCGCGAGGGGACGCAGGCCGTCGGGCCAGTGCTGCTCGTCGGGGTACCAGTCCCCCAGGCCCGCTGTCGGGTCGTGGCGGCCGTGGAACCACCCGTCGTCGAGGACGAACCTCTCCACCCCGATCTCCGCGGCACTGTCCGCCAGGTGGCGGAGGTGGTCGACCTCGTGGTCGAAGTAGACCGCCTCCCACACGTTGAGCGTGACCGGGCGCTCCACACCGGGGTGTCCGGGTCGGGAACGCAGCCAGGAGTGTATGCGCCCGGCCGCGGCGTCGAGTCCCTGGGCCTGGCAGAAGTAGACCCAGGGCGAGGAGTAGGCCTCTCCGTCGCCCAGTGAGATCTCCCCTGCCAGCAGCAGCTCCCCGCCGCCGATGAGTTGGCGCCCGTCGGGGCACTTCTCGGCCCACACCCTCTGGTTGCCGGAGAAGGCGGCGTGGATGCCCCAGACCTGTCCGCTCCGGAAGCCGAAGCCCTCCTCGCCGGCGAACATCATCATCGGCGCGTCGAAGCCCGTACGCCCACGCCTCTGCTCGTGCAGCCTGCACCCGAGTTCGAAGGGCACCCTGATGGGCGCACGCTCCCGTCCCCACCGTCCCGAGAAGTCCAGGAGTTCCTTCGCCTCCAGGGGCAGGGGGAGGGCGACGGAGAGTTCCTCGAGTTCGTAGTCCTCCGTTCCCTCGTTCACGACCCGGGCCCGGATCCTCACCATTCCCACCGGCATGAGGTCGATCTCGGTGAGGACGCTGAGGGCACTGCGCGGATCGCGGGTGAGGACCCGCCAGGTGCCCGGGCCCGTGGTGACGACGCCGTTGCCGTCGTGGGTGACGTGGTCGCACCCGAGGTCGATGTCCTCGGTGAGCAGGCGTGGGCTCCAGGCCCGGCCTGCCCCACGGTGCCCGACCAGCCCGGGTCTGCCGTTCCATCCGGTGCGGTTCTCGGGGATGACGGGCACGCGCACGGGGACCCCCGGGGCGTTGCCGCTCAGGGCCTCGGTGTTCGCGATCGCCACGGCCTCGACGAGGGCGCCCGGGAGCTCGCCCAGGTCCGGTCCCCAGTAGATGACCTGCGGTGCGACGTCAGGATCGACGGCGAGCACCAGCGAGGTGCCTCCCGCACGTCCATGCACCAGGCTCACGTCAGATTGCATCATCGCCCCAATTCCGTCTCGCGTCAGTGTGTGGGTGGGTGGAACCGACTCTGGTCCCTCCCCCGGCCCCGGGGACGTCCTTGCCCCCGGATGAACCCTCCGATCGACCGGTGCTCGTCAATCTACTGCAATAGATCCGCGCACACGCGCGGCCGGTGGATAACGATTTGGTGTCGATATCTCCAGTTCTCCTCGTGTAGACTTCTGCGTACGTCCACACCCGCGCGCCAACGGTGGCCGTCGGACTTCTCGTGGATTCTCGACCCGGTCATGGGGAGGAACGATGGCACTTGTCGCCCACGTGCAGGCATCCTCGGGAAGGCGCGCCCTCGCGCGTCGGACCCACCCGGCCCGGTCGCGCCGTCCCGGCCCGTCGTCCCCATCGGGCCGACCGACCCCCTGGCGGTCACCGCAGTCATCGCATCCCTCGGCAGAGCACACAGGGCGACCCACACGGCGCGCTCACGCGCCTCGTGAGCCCCTGTGCCGACTGTGTCCGCCGATTGACACGGGCACCGGACGCCATGGCCACCGCGGTGCCCTCCCGGCCGCATCGACCGTGTTAGCGTGCCGATGATGGATCCCCTCCCGATTGATCGAAGCCGCCCCACCACGCGTGCCGATGTCGCGCGTCTGGCAGGGGTGAGCACAGCTGTCGTCAGCTACGTCGTCAACGGTGGCCCCAGGGGCGTCGCCCCGGCCACGCGGGAGAGGGTTCTCCGGGCCATCGAGGTCCTCGACTACCGTCCCAACAGCAGCGCCCGCGCCCTCAAGCGGGGAGCCACCCACCTCCTCGGGGTCGTCGTCCCCGACATCGAGAACCCCTTCTACGCGGAGTTCGTCGGTGCGATCGACGCAGCCGCCCACAGCCGCGATCGCTCCGTCCTCCTCGCCCTGACGAACAAGGACCCGGACCGCGAGTACGAGATGATCACCAACCTCGTCGACCACGGTGTCGACGGGCTGCTCGTCCTCGCCTTCCTCCACAACAAGAGGAGCTACACGATCGCCGACACCTGGGTCCCCCGGGTGGTCATCCACGAGGCCGCGGTCGGACACGCCTTCCCCATCGTCGGGCCCGACCTGGGCCAGGGCACGGAGGCCGCGACCCGTCACCTCATCGACCACGGTCACAGGCGCATCGCCTACATCGGCGGAGCGATGCCCGCGCCCAGGATCGACTTCAGGCGCATCGCCTGGGAGTCCGTGCTCAACCGGGAGGGACTCCCCGCGCACGCCTACGCGCTGACGACGTGGGACAGGCGTGGGGGCTCGGAAGGTGCACGTCGGCTCCTGGAGGGAGAGGACCCGCCCACCGCGATCCTGGCGGGCTCTGACCTCATCGCCATCGGCGCACTCCAGACGATCCACGAGATGGGACGGCGCTGCCCCGAGGACGTCGCCGTCATCTCCATCGACGGCACCAGCGAGTCCCAGTTCTCCTGGCCGGCCCTGACGACGGTGCGGCAGCCCTTCGAGGCGGTCTCAGCGACCGCACTGGACACCCTCCTCGATCCCGGGGAGAGGCCCGCGTCCCAGATCCTCCCGATGGAGCTGATCATCCGCGCCTCGTGTGGGTGCTGAGGAGGGGGACGGGGTCCCGTTCGAGACCCGGGTGCCCCTACAGCCGGTGCCAGCCCGTAACGAGAGGGGGAGACGCGCCCCGTCGTGTGGGAGCGGGCGGAGGCGACGTGGCTGCCCGTGGGGCGGTACCAGTGCGCGGCGCGACCCCGGTGCGTGGGGCACACGGCGACGGGCCCTGCGTCACAGGTGGTCGGGCTGGGTTCGGACTGGGAGGGCCGGGAGCACTGGGCTCGGACGTGGCGGGTGCGGCATGTCCAGTCCGAGGTGGGGCCGGATCCCGTCGGGGTGGTCGCTCCGGGCCCGCGGACACGCTTCTCTCAGTCGAGGGCCCGCAGGTCCGCGGTGTCGGCACCCGTGACCTCGGCCAGGTCCAGGGGCGAGAGCTCCACCGACATCCCCCGCTTCCCACCCGAGACCATCACCGTCTCGTGGTCGAGCGCGGAGTCGTCGATGAAGGTGCGGTGGGCGGTGGTCTGCCCCAGGGGGGAGATCCCACCGACCACGTAGCCGGTGCGCCGCTGGGCGACCTGTGGCTCGGCCATCTCTGCACTCTTGTGACCCGCGGCCCGCGCGATCGCCTTCATGGAGAGGTGGTGGTCGACGGGGACGACGGCCACGACGTACTCCTCGTGGGGTGAGCCGCCCGCGCAGTGCACGAGCAGTGTCTTGAACATCCGCCCCGGGTCACCACCGATCTGCTCCGCGGCTTCCTCCCCGAAGGACCGGGAGCGCGCGGAGTGGACGTACTCGTGGACGGTGTAGGCCACGCCTGCGGCTTCGAGGGCCTCAATGGCGTGGGTGGGGCCGGAGGTCTTGTTCTTCTTCGCCATCACGGACCTCAGAACAGGCGCGCGCCCGGGGACTCGACGACCTGCTTGCCGAAGGGGAAGCAGGTGACCGGGATCAGCTTGACGTTCGCGATGGCCAGGGGGATCCCGATGATGGTGATCGCCTGGGCGAAGGCCGTGAGGAGGTGTCCGATGGAGAGCCACAGGCCCGCCACCAGGAACCACACGACGTTCATGAGGGCGGAACCCACGCCGGCGCCCGGCTTGTCCACCACCACACGTCCGAAGGGCCACACCACGTACCCCGCCATCCGGAAGCAGGCGACACCTGCGGGGATGGTGATGATGAACACGCAGGCGATCACACCGAAGAACACGTAGGCGATGAACAGCTCCAGTCCTGCGAACAGGAACCAGATGACGTTGAGCAGGGTGCGCATCAGGATCTCCTTCTCTGCCGGTGCGTCACTCGCACCGGACGGTGTCGTACCGCGCTGGTCCATTGTCCCATCCCCGGAGCCCACTGCTGGGGGGACGTCGCCCGGCCCGATACGGGAGGTCACGCCCGCAGACCTGTCCCGGGTTGCCCGGCCCGATACAAGAGGCCATGCCCGCAGACCTGTCCCGGCGGGATCGATGCTCCTCCCCCGTCGGCCCTCCCCGGCCCGGTCGCCGTCCCTCCCCCTCGGTTCTCTCCCACGCCCCTCCCCAGCCCGGTCGCCCTCCCTCCCCCTCAGTTCTCTCCCGCGCCCCTCCCCGGCACGGTCGCCGTCCCTCCCCCTTGGCCCTCCCCGGCACGGTCGCCCTCCCTCCCCCGCAGCTCTCCCCGACGGACCCGCCGGGTCCTCCCCGCACGACCCGGGCGACGCCTCCGGGAACGTGAGCGGCTCCTCGGGCACTGCGACCTGCGTGATGCGCATGCGTGCACGGGTTCCGCGTAACATCGTCGGATGACCTTGGCACAGCGCATCGATCACACCTGTGGTCGGATCACGGCAGCCATGGACGCGTGCGGGCGCAGGGACCGGTGCGTCCTTGAGCTCGCCGTCAAGACCCGCACCCCCGACACCTGCCGTGAAGCCGCCCGCCTGCTCGCCGAGCGCGAGCTCCCGGTGCTGCTGGGCCACAACCGCGTCCAGGAGGCACGGGCCACCGCCGAGGCGATCCGGGAGGTCCCCGGGGCCCGCATCCACCTCATCGGCCCCCTCCAGTCCAACAAGGTCAACCAGGCGCTGGGAGCCGTGGACCTCATCGAGACCGTGGACTCCACGGAGCTGGTGGAACGCCTCGACCACCGCGTGGGACGTCGTTTCCCCGTGTTCGTCCAGGTCAACACCTCCGGTGAGCCCTCCAAGCACGGATGCGCGCCCCAGGACATACCCGGCATCGTCGCGGCCGTGGAGATGGCCTCGCACCTCTACCTGCACGGGTTCATGACCGTCGGACTGCACTCCGCGGAGGAGTCCGCGGTGCGGGAGAGCTACGCGCGCCTGCGCCACGTGCGCGACAGCGCGGCCGAACGCCTGTGCACCACCGATGGTGACCTCGCACTGTCCATGGGGATGTCGGCCGACCTGGAGTGGGCGATCGCCGAGGGCGCGACCATCGTGCGCGTCGGGAGCGCCGTCTTCGGCCCCCGGCCACCTCTCCCCTGACCCGACCGAACCGCCTCCCCTTCACACGGGCCCTGCCCGGGGCGCCCGTGCTTCCGGTCCACCCCGAGCACCCGCTCCGCCCCCACACGCGCCGGGGCACCGCCGCTCGCGACGTGCCCCTCACCCAGGGGCGTCGCCCTCGTCAATGGAGGGGCGTCACGGCAGGCGGTGCACCC
>NZ_LT700212.1:1574537-1580339 GCF_900155435.1 Actinomyces provencensis
CCCGGTGCTGCTGGGCCACAACCGCGTCCAGGAGGCACGGGCCACCGCCGAGGCGATCCGGGAGGTCCCCGGGGCCCGCATCCACCTCATCGGCCCCCTCCAGTCCAACAAGGTCAACCAGGCGCTGGGAGCCGTGGACCTCATCGAGACCGTGGACTCCACGGAGCTGGTGGAACGCCTCGACCACCGCGTGGGACGTCGTTTCCCCGTGTTCGTCCAGGTCAACACCTCCGGTGAGCCCTCCAAGCACGGATGCGCGCCCCAGGACATACCCGGCATCGTCGCGGCCGTGGAGATGGCCTCGCACCTCTACCTGCACGGGTTCATGACCGTCGGACTGCACTCCGCGGAGGAGTCCGCGGTGCGGGAGAGCTACGCGCGCCTGCGCCACGTGCGCGACAGCGCGGCCGAACGCCTGTGCACCACCGATGGTGACCTCGCACTGTCCATGGGGATGTCGGCCGACCTGGAGTGGGCGATCGCCGAGGGCGCGACCATCGTGCGCGTCGGGAGCGCCGTCTTCGGCCCCCGGCCACCTCTCCCCTGACCCGACCGAACCGCCTCCCCTTCACACGGGCCCTGCCCGGGGCGCCCGTGCTTCCGGTCCACCCCGAGCACCCGCTCCGCCCCCACACGCGCCGGGGCACCGCCGCTCGCGACGTGCCCCTCACCCAGGGGCGTCGCCCTCGTCAATGGAGGGGCGTCACGGCAGGCGGTGCACCCACTCCTCGGTGGCGAACTTCGTCCCGCAGCGCTCACGGGCGACCTCGAGGTCGTGCTCGGTGATGGTGCCCTCGGTGGCGCCGTACTTGTCGCGGAAGTGCTCGAAGAAGACGTCGAGGATCGCCTCGCGCTCCATGCCGGTCTGGGAGCGCATGGGATCGACCCGCTTGACCGCGCTGCGGGTGCCCTTGTCGCGCAGCTTCTCCTTGCCGATGCGGATGACCTCCATCATCTTCGCGGCGTCGATGTCGTAGGACATGGTGACGTGGTGGACCATGTAGCCGTTCGCGAACCTCTTCTGGGCCGCGCCGCCGATCTTGCCGGCCTCGGAGGCGATGTCGTTGAGGGGCACGTAGCGGGCCTTGACGCCGATCTTCTCCAGGACCTCCATGACCCACTGGTCCAGGAACGGGTAGGACTGCTCGAAGCTGAGTCCGTCCACCAGCGCAATGGGCACGACCAGGGAGTAGGTGACGCAGTTGCCGGGCTCCATGAACATGGCGCCCCCACCGGTGACGCGCCGGGAGACGGTGATGCCGTACTTGTCCACACCCTCCTGGTTGATCTCGTTGTCGTAGGACTGGAAGGAGCCGATGACCACCTGCGGCGCATTCCACTCCCACAGGCGCATGAAGGGCTTGCGGCGGCCGGCAGCGACCTCCTCGACCAGGGTCTCGTCCATGGCGACATTGAGCATCGGGTCCACGACCGGGCCGTGGATGACGTCGAAGTCGATGTCCTCCCAGCTCAGGGCGTGCCCGAGTGCCCGTCTCAGCGCGATGCCGATCCCCTCGGGTGTCACACCGAGGAGCGTGTCGGAGGGCAGCAGGGCGTCCTGGACGCGGGAGGCCGCCTCCGCCGCGGAGATCCCCGCGGGCGCGCCTTCGAGGGCGGCGGTGATGCGGCCCAGGGCGTCGTCGGGCTCCAGGAAGAAGTCGCCGGAGACCCTGAGGTCGTTGAGCACGCCCTCCGACTCCTCGACATCGATGACGACCAGCTTGCCGCCGGGGACCTTGTACTCACCATGCATGCCCCCATTGTCCGTCGCGCGCGGGCACGGGCACACCCGCGTCTCCCGTGGTGCGGCTCACGCTGCATTCCGGCTCCCCGGGTGGGCCCCTCCGGGGTCGACGCGGTGGGTGGCGACGAGGGCGCCCACGGGGGCGTGGTTCGCGGGTCCAGGGGGGCGTGGTTCGCGGGTCCAGGGGGGCGTGGTTCGCGCGTCCAGGGGGGCGTGGTTCGCGGGTCCGCGGGGGCGTGGTTCGCGGGTCCGCGGGGGCGTGGTTCGCCGACAAAGAAGGGCGGGTGATCATTGCCGCCCCCAGGAGCACGGACCCGGGATGTGCCCCCCGGCAGGGAGGGCGGAGGAGGGCTGACGTGCGCGATCGGAGGATCAACACACCGGGCCCGAACGTCTGGGGGACCGCGCTCCTCAGGCCTGCTCGACCACCAGCAGGGGGACCACGTCGGAGGCGAGCAGACCCCACCAGTAGCCGTCGAAGAGAGCCTCCCAGGACGCCTCGATGACATCGGTGCCGACCCCCACCGTGGACCACGTGCGTTTGCCGTCGCTCATGCGGATGAGAACCCGGATCGTGGCGTCGGTCCCGGCGTGCTGCTCGTCGAGGATCCGCACGCGGAAGTCCACCAGCTCGAAGTCCCCCACCACGGGGTAGTCGCGGATGAGGACTGCGCGCAGGGCGCGGTCCAGGGCATTGACAGGACCGTTGCCCTCGGCGGTGCGGATGTGGCGGCCGTCGGTGTGGACCTTGACGGTGGCCTCGGTCTGGGTGAACGGACGCCCCTCGACCTCGGCGATCTCCTGGGAGGACACCTTCCAGGACTCCACGCGCACGAAGCGCGGCAGGGTGCCCAACTCGTCGCGCAGGAGCAGCTCGAAGGAGGCATCGGCCGCGTCGTAGGTGTAGCCCTCCGCCTCGCGCTGCTTGACCACCCGCGCCATTTCCTGGGCGACGCCGGGCCGTCCCGACAGGTCCACACCGAGTTCCCGGGCCTTGAGCTCGATGCTGGCGCGGCCAGCCATCTCCGAGACGAGCATCCGCATCCCGTTGCCCACCAGGGCCGGGTCGATGTGCTGGTAGAGGTCGGGGTCCACCCGGATGGCCGAGGCGTGCAACCCCGCCTTGTGGGCGAAGGCGGACTGGCCGACGTAGGGGTCACGCGTGAAGGGGGCGATGTTGACCAGCTCGGAGAAGAGGCTGGAGACCGTGGACAGCCTCCCGATGGAGGACTCGGGGACGACCTCGTACCCGAGCTTGACCTGCAGGTTCGCCAGGCAGGTGAGCAGGTTCGCGTTGCCGGTGCGCTCCCCGTAGCCGTTGACGGTCCCCTGGACCTGCCGGGCCCCGGCCCCCACCGCGGCGAGCGTGTTGGCGACCGCGCAGCCGGTGTCGTTGTGGCAGTGGATGCCCAGGACGACGTGCCCGAACCCCTCGGCGTCCAGCAGCGCCCGCACCCGCGCCGTGACCTGCGCGATCGTGTCGGGCAGGTTGCCGCCGTTGGTGTCGCAGGGGATGACGGTGGAGGCTCCGGCACGGACCGCCTCCAGGAGTACGGCCAGGGCGTACTCGGGAGCCGGGACGGTGGCGTCGACCGGGCCGGTCCCGACAGGTACGCCTGCCGGGCCGGTCCCGACGGGTACTCCCGACCCCTCCTCCTCCGCGGCGAGCCCGTCGAAGAAGTGCTCGAGGTCCACCATCACCTCCGCGTCGCGCGCCAGGAAGGAGACGGTGTCGGCGACCATGCGGAGGTTCTCCTCCAGGGTCGTGTGCAGCGCGGAGACGACGTGGCGGGGATCCGCCTTGGCGACCAGCGTGATCACCGGCGCCCCACTGTCACGCAGGGCCAGCACCTGCGGGTCGTGGGCAGGATCGGCCCCCGGCTTCGTCGTGGACCCGAAGGCAGCGAGTCGGGCGTGGGCGAGCTCGAGGTCGCGGGCCCGCCGGAAGAACTCCGTGTCCTTCGGGATGGCTCCCGGCCATCCGCCCTCGATGACGTCGACCCCCAGGTCGTCGAGGACCTGCAGCGCTGCCAACTTGTCCGTGACCGAGAGGCTGATGCCCTCCTGCTGGGCACCGTCGCGCAGGGTCGTGTCGTAGAGGGAGACGCGAGTCATGGCGACAGTGTGTCAGCCGGGCGCGACGGGCGTGGCCGTCTCTCGCCACGTGGCGGGCGGGGGCGGGGCCTCGGGGCCTCGGGGCCGCCATCCCCCGCGGCGGTTGTCCGTCCTGCCTAGGCTTCTGCCATGGCGCAGAACAAGACCCGCCCCACCGACGTGCCGGTCGAGGACTTCCTCGCAACCGCCACCCCGCGCCGGCGCGAGGAGTCGCGTGTGCTCATCGACCTCATGCAGGGGATCACCGGGGAGCCGCCCGTCATGTGGGGCCCGAGCATCATCGGGTTCGGCTCCTACCACTACCGTTACTCCTCCGGACGCCAGGGGGATGCCGCGCTCGCCGCTTTCAGTCCCCGCAAGGCCCGCATGACCATCTACCTGCCTGACGGGTGCGCGCGCCACGCCGATGCCCTGGCTTCCCTGGGACCCGACTCGAGCACGGTGTCCTGCGTGTACGTCTCGCGGTTGTCCGACATCGACCTCGACGTGCTCAATGGCATCGTCACGGAGTCCGTGGCCCACATGCGCGCGCTCCCCGACCAGTCGCAACCCGCGGAGGAGTCCTGACATGGGTGCCGGGAACACTGCCCACGAGCCGGGCACGGAGGACGCCAGCCGCGAGTCGGGATCCCCGGACATCCCGCGCACGGTGGGGACTGTGGACGCCGCCCGGAGGACCACCGCATCCGGCGCCACTGCGAGGATCGGCTCGGAGTCGTTCGCCCGTTCGACCGGCATCGACTGGGAGGAGTGGCTCGTGCTCCTCGAACGCGCCGGGGGCGAGTCCCTCACCCACCGCCAGCTCGCCCGCGTGGCCGAAGCCCTCATCGAGGAACAGGGACCGTACCCCAACCCCGGCTGGTGGGCCCAGTCGGTCGCCATCGCCTTCGAGCGCCACACCGGTCGGCGTGCTCCCGGGCAGGTCGAGGACGGCACCTTCCTGGCGTCGTGTTCGCGCACATTGGCGGGGAGCCTCGACGAGATCGCCGCCGCATGGGCGCTCCGCGCGGGTGACGACCCCTCCCCCTGGGCCTGACCTGGCAGGGGGATGCGCGTCTGAGCAGCAGTGAGAGGTGGCGCTACTGGCGGCGTGGACTCTCCGACGGCACGCGGCTGAGCGTCTCGGTCGGTCGCTCCCCGCACGATGACCGGTGCGTGCTCACCCTCACCCACGAAGGTCTGCCCGATGTCGAGTCCCGGGAGCGCAGTCGCGCCGCATGGCGGGCCACCCTGCAGGAGGTGGCGGTTCTCCCGAAGTGACCCGAATGGCGACGTGGAGCCGCCGCGGGACGACATCGCACGGCCACAGGGCGACGGAACCCGGGTCGCTGTGCAGAAATGCACCCAGTTTCCCGGCACGATGGCCGTTGACTGATGCTCCGCGGGACAGTGCTCGTGCCTGACCTGCAACGATGTTCCGACCTGCGTCACGACTCGTCACACCGTGAAGCGAAAACTGGGTGCATTTCTGGCGCTCCTGACTCTTGTGTGGGTCATTGGCGGCCTGGGAGGGTGGGGCGGTGGCCTCCGAGGGTGAGCATGGCCATGGCGATGAGGGGCTGGGCTGTGTGGAAGCCGAATGCGACGCGGGTGATGAGGCGGATCTTGGTGTTGGTGGACTCGATGAGCCCGTTGGAGAGGTTGTGTTTGATCGCGGCGAGGATCCGGTCTCGGTGTTTGACGATGGTCTTGGACAGTTTCACGAACGCGGGGATCTGGCAGCGTCGCGCCCAGCTCAGCCACTTCTCCAGCGCGTCCACGGCGGCGTCGTAGGGAAGCTGGAACACCACACGTAAGCCCTCCTTGAGCAGGTAGGCGCGATGCAGCCTCGGGTCGGTCTTCGCGATCCACTCCAGCTTGACCTGCTGGTTCTCGGTCAAGTTCTCCGGGTTCTTCCACAACGAGTACCGGGCGCCCTTCAAGGCCTTCGCCCGCTCACAGGC
>NZ_LT700212.1:1580440-1586485 GCF_900155435.1 Actinomyces provencensis
CCGTGGCGAGCCCAGGGCACGTGGGAGACCACGACGCCGTGGTCCCGGCACCGCACCCGTGGACACTCCGCCTCCACGAACGCCTGGATCCAGCCCAGATCCAGGCTCCGCCACCGGCGCCTGCCGGGACCAGGATCGTAGCCCGGGCTGCGCCGCCGACACACACCACAGCGACCACGCTCACGCGAGCGAGGCCGCACATGCGCGATCAGCGAGCCGGCGTCCTCATCGAACTCAACCCGCTCAATCACCGCCTTGTCGATCCCGAGCAGAACCCGCCATATGCTGACATCACGCACGCCGCTTCTCCTGACCACCGGTCCTGTTGCCTTCGAACAGCTCAGAACCTATGCAGGAAGCGGCGTGCGACCCACTCCGACGCGCACACACACCCACAGATGCGTCAGGAGCGCCGCATTTCTGCACACGCGCGCAGGAACGAACCTCCCGCCGACTTCACCCCGGACAGCAGCTCAACGCCGCTGGAACCGACTGCGCATGCTGACCGGGACACCGGCAGCGCGCCGCACGACCCTCCCGGGTCCGCCCAGGGGCGCAGCCGGGGTCGCCAGGAGGGCATTCCTCAGCGCAGCACCTTGGAGACGTCGCGGGCGGCACCGGTCGAGGCGGAGGTGGCGGTGGCCGCGTACAGCTGGAGGGCCGGGGAGACCACGCGCTCGCGCGACACCGGGGTCCAGGGGTGCTCGCGCTCCTCCTGGCGCAGGCGCCGCCGCTCGAGTTCCTCGTCATCGACGTCGAGCTGCAGGAGCCCCTCGTTCACGTCGATGATGATGCGGTCACCGTCCTCGACGAGCCCGATGAGCCCGCCGGCCGCGGCCTCGGGCGAGATGTGACCCACCGACACCCCCGATGTGCCCCCGGAGAAGCGACCGTCGGTGATGAGCGCGCAGGCCTTGCCCAACCCGCGGCCCTTGATGAAGGAGGTCGGGTAGAGCATCTCCTGCATGCCCGGGCCCCCGGCGGGGCCCTCGTAGCGGATGACGACGACGTCGCCGGCCTGCACGGTCTTGTCGAGGATCCGGTCGATGGCCTCCTCCTGGGACTCCATGACGCGGGCGCTGCCCTCGAAGTGGAAGAGGCTCGGGTCGATGCCGGCGGCCTTGATGATGGCGCCCTCGGGGGCGAGGTTCCCGAAGAGGACGGTCAGCCCGCCGCTCTTCGTGTAGGCGTGCTCGACGTCGCGGATGCAGCCGTTCTCCGCGTCCAGGTCCAGGCTGGCCCAGCGGTTCGAGGTCGAGAAGGCCTCGGTGGTGCGCACGTTGCCGGGGGCCGCGTGCCACAGTTCGACCGCTTGCTCGGTGGCGTGCCCGCCGCGCACGTCCCAGTCAGCCAGCCAGTGCTCGAGGTCGGGTGAGTGCACGGAGTGGACGGTGTGGCGCAGGAAGCCACCCCGGTCGAGCTCACCGAGGATGGCGGGGATCCCGCCGGCCCGGTGGACGTCCTCCATGTGGTAGTCGTTGTGGTTCGGCGCCACCTTGGACAGGCAGGGCACGCTGCGCCCCAGGTCCGCGATGTCGGCCAGGTCGAAGTCGACCTCGGCCTCGTGGGCGGCGGCCAGCAGGTGGAGGACCGTGTTGGAGGACCCGCCCATCGCCATGTCCAGGGTCATCGCATTGGCGAAGGCGTCCTTGGTGGCGATGGCACGCGGCAGGACGGAGTCGTCCTCGTCCCCGTAGTAGCGGCGGCACAGGTCCACGGCCAGCTGCCCGGCGCGCACGAAGAGGTCGCGGCGCGCCTCCTGGGTGGCCAGGGTGGAGCCGTTGCCGGGCAGGGACAGGCCGAGTGCCTCGGTGAGGCTGTTCATGGAGTTCGCGGTGAACATGCCCGAGCAGGAGCCACACGTCGGGCAGGCCAGGCGCTCCAGTCGCAGCAGCTCGTCGTCGGAGATCGCGTCGTCGGCGGTGGCGTTCATGACGGTGATGAGGTTGCCGTGACCGGCGGTGGAGGGACCGATGATGTCCTCGGCCGGGATGTTCTTGCCGGCCTCCATCGGGCCACCCGAGACGAAGATCGCGGGGATGTTCAGGCGCATCGCGGCGATGAGCATGCCGGGCGTGATCTTGTCGCAGTTGGAGATGCAGACCATGGCGTCGGCGCAGTGGGCGTTGACCATGTACTCCACGGAGTCGGCGATGACCTCGCGCGAGGGCAGGGAGTAGAGCATGCCGCCGTGGCCCATGGCGATGCCGTCGTCGACCGCGATGGTGTTGAACTCCTTGGCGTTGCCGCCGGCCTCCTTGATGGAGTCGGCGACCAGCTTGCCGATGTCACGCAGGTGGACGTGCCCGGGGACGAACTCGGTGAAGGAGTTGACGACGGCGATGATCGGCTTGCCGAAGTCGTCGTCACCCATGCCGGTGGCGCGCCAGAGGGCGCGCGCGCCTGCCATGTTGCGCCCCTGCGTGGAGGTCGCGGAACGGAGTTGCCGGCTCATCAGTGTGGTCTCCTTGTCGACGTGCCGAGTGGGGACCAGCCTAGGGTTTGGCGCGCCTGTGGGCCCGGTGAGGTCGCCCACCGGACTCAGGTGTGCCTCACATCAGGAGTTCGTGCACACCGACGACCGCGCTCGCCTCAGATGTCGTCGTGGCGCTGGAGGTGGTTGTAGAACAACCATCCGGCCAGGACGGGGATCCACGTGCTCGTGATCCGGTAGCCGAAGGCCGCCGCGAGGGCGATGCCCGGCGTCAGGCCGAAGGCCGTCATGGAGGCCACGAGTGCGGCCTCGACGGCGCCGATCCCGCCGGGCGTGGGTGCTGCGGTGGCCAGGGTCTCCCCCACCATCGTGGTGAAGGCGGCCACGACGGGGTGGTTGCCTCCCGAGACCGCGAGGATCACGGCCCACAGCGCCGCCGCCCCGCTCAGGGTCGTCCCGGCCGCCCCCAGCACCGCCGCGCCCAGCCGGCGCGGTGTGCGCACCAGCGTGGTGAGGTTGGTGACGATCTCGCGCCCCTGGTCGTGCCACGCCCTCGTCAGGGCGTTCCGCAGCTGCGGCACACCGAGGGCCACGGCGACGAGGACGAGGACGATCCCGCTGATCGCGAGGACGACGTGCGCGTCCGGCACACCCCGGAGCAGGTCGACACTCCCGCCGCCGAAGACCACCAGCAGGGCCAGCAACACGATGTGCACGAGGAACTGGACGGCGCTCTGGAGACCGATCGCCGCGGTGGCGAGGGGGAGCGGTTGGCCCTTCCGGTGGAGGTACCGCACGGCGATCGCCACAGAGCCGACGCTCGCGGGTGTCGCGGTGCCCACGAAGTTCGCAGCGATCTGCAGCTCGACGGCCGACCAGAACGGCGCCGCCACACCGGCGCACGCGCGCATCCCCAGGGCGGCGCACACGGAGCCGAGGAAGACGAAGCCGAGGGAGGCGAGCATCCACCACGGGTTCGCCCGCGTGAGGGCGTGGAGGACCTGGTCGGCCTCGCCGACGAGGGGAATGGCCAGGTAGACGATGGCACCGACGAGCAGCACCTGGACCATGCGGCGCCCGGAGAACAGGCGCCGCCACCCCTGCGGGCGGTGGGCGTCCTGGTGGGTGTTCGACGGTGTGGGTTCCTCGCTGGCGTGCCCGGCGTCGGCCCCGGCGTCGGGCACCGTGTCGGGCCTGGTGTCCGGTCCTGTCGCGGGGCCCGGGATGCGCCCGGTGTCCTGCCCACTGACCGGCCCGGCGTCCCCGTGGTCCGGGTGTTCGTCGGCCGACCGCGGGTTCTCGGCACCTGGGTCCTCACTCACCCGTCGATCCTAGGGCCCATCCGCACTGCCCCGCCGAGGGTGGACACCACGCCACCTTGCTGGGCCGGCGAGCGGACTGGCGTCCACCCTCCGGGTCCACCGCAGGCCGATCGGAAAGCCGCCTCTCCACCCCGCGCGCGCCTACGCGGACGACCGACGTCGCGCGCCGGGACGTACCCGTCCGGGCTCGTGGGAACGGACTCGTCGAACGCTCCCGATCAGTTCCACCTGCCCGCCGGATACCCGTGGGACCCGGGTTCATGGGGAGCGGGAAGGCTCAGTGCGTGTTCGCGGGCGGCCAGCACTTCGGCGACGAAGTGCTGGGGGTCGTCCATCACCGTGTGGTAGTCGAAGCGGAGAACCACGTAGCCGGCCGCGACCAGCCGCCGGTCCCTGGCCAGATCAAGGGCCCGCTGCCCGGGCGTGCTGTGGAACCTCCACCCGTCGGTCTCCAGGACGAGACGGCCGAAGACGATCATGTCCACCTCGCCGACCCCCTGGATGAAGACTCCCTCCACGACTTCGATGCCTGCGTCTTCGAGGATGAGCCTCGCAAAGGTCTCGAGGATGGACCTGGCTCGCCGACGGCTTCGCGCCACTGCCTGCCGCATGAGTGAAGAGGTCGGACCGCGCAATGGGATGACGACGTCATCGGGCTGCCACAGGCCCGAGAACCAAGCCGCGTCGAGCATGGCCACGGCCTCGTACAGGGGAAGGCAGGTGATCGCGCGGGTCAGGGTGGTGGGAACGTCTGCCAGCCAGGGCCGCCGAGGATCGGTGAGGATGCGGTTCCTCTCCCTGTGGATGGTGACCGCTCCGGTGCTCGCCCTGCTGCTCCTCGTGGGACGGTTGTGGGGAACCGCCAGATGGGTCCGGCCGTCGTCACCCCGTCCCGGCACCGGGAGTCCGTGCTCGCTGGCAGCGCTCACGCAGGTGACGACCGCGTTGTGTGCTTCCGCGTGTGCGTGGGCCGGAGGGACGACATCGGTGAGGTACACGACGCCCCTGTAACGACGGACGCCCGGTGGGAGCTCGGACGTGTCGATGCGTCGGCGGCGAAGAGCGGACAGGCGGACGATGCCGCCATGGTTCATGAGGTGTTCGATGAGGTCCATCCGTCGATCCCAGGTCAACCGGGGCCGGAGGGAAAGATGGGCAGTGCCCGCCTGTGGAGAGGCGGCACATGGCCGCGCTCCTGTGGATGGAGGTGCACGCACCCGCCGGTGGGGAGGAACCAGCCGAACTGCGCTGGGCCTGCCGACCTGTGCCGGGCCAGCCGGCCCAGGTCCTGCTTCCGCAGCCACCGACTCGACCGCCACCACGCGACCTCGGTCCGTGGTCCGTGGTCCGTGGTTTTCAGGACGGACTTCTCGCCAGCCGGTGTGCGGAAATGCGGCGCTCCTGACTCTTGTGTGGGTCATTGGCGGCCTGGGAGGGTGGGGCGGTGGCCTCCGAGGGTGAGCATGGCCATGGCGATGAGGGGCTGGGCTGTGTGGAAGCCGAATGCGACGCGGGTGATGAGGCGGATCTTGGTGTTGGTGGACTCGATGAGCCCGTTGGAGAGGTTGTGTTTGATCGCGGCGAGGATCCGGTCTCGGTGTTTGACGATGGTCTTGGACAGTTTCACGAACGCGGGGATCTGGCAGCGTCGCGCCCAGCTCAGCCACTTCTCCAGCGCGTCCACGGCGGCGTCGTAGGGAAGCTGGAACACCACACGTAAGCCCTCCTTGAGCAGGTAGGCGCGATGCAGCCTCGGGTCGGTCTTCGCGATCCACTCCAGCTTGACCTGCTGGTTCTCGGTCAAGTTCTCCGGGTTCTTCCACAACGAGTACCGGGCGCCCTTCAAGGCCTTCGCCCGCTCACAGGCNGGCCTCCGAGGGTGAGCATGGCCATGGCGATGAGGGGCTGGGCTGTGTGGAAGCCGAATGCGACGCGGGTGATGAGGCGGATCTTGGTGTTGGTGGACTCGATGAGCCCATTGGAGAGGTTGTGTTCGATCGCGGCGAGGATCCGGTCTCGGTGTTTGACGATGGTCTTGGACAGTTTCACGAACGCGGGGATCTGGCAGCGTCGCGCCCAGCTCAGCCACTTCTCCAGCGCGTCCACGGCGGCGTCGTAGGGAAGCTGGAACACCACACGTAAGCCCTCCTTGAGCAGGTAGGCGCGATGCAGCCTCGGGTCGGTCTTCGCGATCCACTCCAGCTTGACCTGCTGGTTCTCGGTCAAGTTCTCCGGGTTCTTCCACAACGAGTACCGGGCGCCCTTCAAGGCCTTCGCCCGCTCACAGGC
>NZ_LT700212.1:1588350-1596958 GCF_900155435.1 Actinomyces provencensis
CCGTGGCGAGCCCAGGGCACGTGGGAGACCACGACGCCGTGGTCCCGGCACCGCACCCGTGGACACTCCGCCTCCACGAACGCCTGGATCCAGCCCAGATCCAGGCTCCGCCACCGGCGCCTGCCGGGACCAGGATCGTAGCCCGGGCTGCGCCGCCGACACACACCACAGCGACCACGCTCACGCGAGCGAGGCCGCACATGCGCGATCAGCGAGCCGGCGTCCTCATCGAACTCAACCCGCTCAATCACCGCCTTGTCGATCCCGAGCAGAACCCGCCATATGCTGACATCACGCACGCCGCTTCTCCTGACCACAGGTCCTGTTGCCTTCGAACAGCTCAGAACCTATGCAGGAAGCGGCGTGCGACCCACTCCGACGCGCACACACACCCACAGATGCGTCAGGAGCGCCGCATTTCTGCACACGAGTTCAGTCGACCGCCCGAGGCGCACACTCGTTGTCGCGCCTGATTGACCGAAACTCGCAGAACCTCTCAGGATCCATCAGGCAGCCCACTCCAGCACCGGTGATGCCCCCGCCCGGACCGGCACTGGCAACACACGCGACACCGCTGCGGCACCGGCCCTGCCGACTCCGACAGCACCCACGCGGGCACCCGCACCGCCACCACCGACGACACCCACGCGGGCACCAGCACCGCCGACACGGGCTGCACCGGTGCTGGCACGGCCGCACCGACGCCGGCACGGCCGCGCCGGCCCCTACAGGACCTCGATCGCGTGCACGATGCCCACCACGACCGCCACGGCCGTGGTCAGGTAGGCGGCGCTCAGGCTGAGACGGGGGATCCGGGTCGCAGCACCGACCACGGCACCCTCCGGCCGCTTGTCCTCCGGCGTGAGGTCCCAGCTCCTCTCGGTCCGCGTGGCGTGGGTGAGCGCCATGTGCCCGGTGACGATGCCCGGCAGTGGCACCAGGATCATCAGCCACACGACCGGGATCGGGATCGCCTCGACCCCGATCATGCCCGTCAGCAGCGCGACGACCTCGGCGAGGATCACCAGGACGGCCACCCCCACCAGTCCCGCCGAGATGCGGGTCATGGGCAGGTGTCGCTCGGCATCGGCGGTCGCGAGCGCCTCCGGCGTCCCCGCAGGTGCGTACGCGGACGCGGGTGCAGGGGACGTCGCCCCGGTCGCGCCCGGATCAATCGCGGTGGACGGGGACGTCGCCCCGGTTCCGGCACCGGGTTCCCCGCCAGCAGCACCCACGGCCCCGCCAACAGCACCCTCACCCGCTACGGCCACGGACTCCTCGGCGATCCCCTCACCGAGCGCCAGCAGCGGGTTCTGGTCATGGGACTCCAACTGCACGCGCGAATGGGAGAAGGAGTACCCGAAGTAGATCGCCAGCCCCACCAGCAGCCACACGACGAAGCGCAGCCAGGTCTCCACGGCCAGGTTCGCCATCAACCAGATGCACAGCACACCGGAGAGGATCGGCAGCCACGGGGACCACGGCACGGTGAATCCGCGCGGCAGGTCCGGGTAGCGCTTGCGCAGGACGGGGACGGAGAAGCTCACGAGCACGAAGGCGCTGAGGGTGCCGATGTTGATCATCTCGGAGAGCTGCCCGACATCGGCCAGGCTGGCGATCACCGCCACCACGACACCGCACATGATCTGCAGCCGCGCAGGAGTCCCCCGGCGCGAGGTGTGGGAGAGTCCGCGCGGCAGCAGCCCGTCGCGGCTCATCGCGAAGACGACGCGCGCCAGGCCCAGCAGCAGCACCATGATCACCGTGGTGAGCCCGATGAGGATGCCGATGGTGATGAAGGTCCCCACCCAGTTGGCGCCCACCAGCCGGAACGCGGTGGCGAGGCTCGGCTCCTTCTCCGCGGCCATCTCCTTGTAGCTGACCATTCCGGTCACGACGATCGTCACCGAGATGTAGAGGAGGGACACCAGCGCCAGGCCCCCGAAGATGCCACGGGGCAGGGTCCGCTGCGGGTCCTTGGCCTCCTCGGCGGTGGTGGCCACGATGTCGAAGCCGATGAAGGCGAAGAAGACCAGGGCCGCCGCGCCCAGCAGCCCGTAGACGCCGTAGCGCGTGGGCTCCGCGCCCGAGAGGAAGGCGACCAGCGTCTGGCGCATGACCCCACTGGCGCCGTCGGTCTCCACGGGCTCCGAGGGCGGCAGGAACGGGGAGAAGTTCGACAGCTTCACGTAGGAGGCGCCCGCGATGACGATGAAGATCGTGATGCCGACCTTGATGATCGTCAGCACCGAGTTCACCCGCGAGGTGAGCTTCGTGCCCAGCACCAGCAGCACGGTGAACAGACCCACGATGAGGATGGGCGGCCAGGAGACGGCCAGCGGCCCCACCTGGATCTCGGTGGAGATGCCGATGTTGAGGAACTCGAAGACGTTGCGGACGTAGATGCCCCAGTACTTCGAGATCACGGAGGCCGCCATGAGCATCTCGAGGATCAGGTCCCATCCGATGATCCAGGCGACCAGCTCACCCAGGGACACGTAGGAGAAGGTGTAGGCGGACCCGGACACGGGGATGGAGGAGGAGAACTCGGCGTAGTTCATCACCGCCAACCCGCAGATGACGGCCGCGAGCACGAAGGACACGATGACGGCGGGCCCGGCGTACTCGGCCGCGGCCTGCGCCCCCACCGAGAAGATGCCCGCGCCGACGGCCACGGCCACGCCCATGACTGCGATGTCCCAGGCGGAGAGCTCACGCTTGAGGCTGCGCTCGGGGTCCTCCATGTCCTGGGAGACCTGGTCGATGGTCTTCTTGACGAACAGGCTCATTGCCGCCCTTCCACGTTGATGGGACACGCCGCGGGGTGTGCCCCGGTCGGATCGCTGATCCACGTTACGCGGCGGCCGTCCGCGTGGGGAGGCCGTCTCATGGGGGGAACGCCCGGGGTTCCCCGCGCTGCGTCCCATTGACGAGGGCGACCCCACCCTTGGGAACCGGGGATGGTTGCCGTGTCAGCGACTGTGCCAGGCTGCAGGGCGACCCCACCCCTGGGGAACGGGGAGCGGGACATGCACACGGTCAGGTCCTGTCGCCCCATGTGATGCACATCCACCGCCCCGGCCAGGGATGCTGGCGCCACGCGGACAGAGGACTGCCCTCCGGGTCCCGGCGGACCGGAACCCGGAGGGCAGTGAGACAACGTCTGGTCGGCCCCGCCCCGCGGGGCCGTGTCTCAGTGCCGGAGCAGCCGCGCCCCGGCGACCAGGGACTCCAGCTTCGCCCAGGCGATGGAGGGGTAGACGCGACCGCCCAGCCCGCAGTCGGTGGAGGCGATGACACGGTCGGGACCGACGATGTCGACGAAGCGCTGGATGCGTTGTGCCACCAGTTCGGGGTGCTCGACGACATTGGTCGAGTGTCCGACGACACCGGGGATGAGGACCTTGTCCTCGGGCAGGTCGATGTCACGCCACACGGTCCACTCGTGCTCGTGGCGGGCGTTGGCGGCCTCGAAGGTGTAGCCGCGCGCATTGACCTGGAGCACCTTGTCGACGATGTCGGCCAGGGGGATGTCGGTGGTGTGGGGGCCGTGCCAGGAACCCCAACAGACGTGGAATCGGACCTGGTCCTCGGGGATGCCTTCGAGTGCCCGGTTGAGGACGTCGATGCGGACCTGGATGTAGTCCCGGTAGTCCTCGACCGGTGGTTCGGGGTTGACCTGGTCCCAGGCCTCGGCGATGGAGGGGTCGTCGACCTGCACCGTCAGTCCGGCGTCGGTGATCGCCTTGTACTCCTGGTGCAGTGCGGCCCCACAGGCCTCCAGGACTTCCAGGTCGTTGTCGTAGTAGGCGTTGGAGATGCGGGCAGCGGACCCCGGGGACAGGGCGGCGACGAACCCGTCGGCGGGGGTGAGCCCGTTGGCCGCGAGTGCCTTGGTGACGAACTCGATGTCCTGCTGGACGGCGTCCTGACCGATGTAGGTGAGGGGACCGGTGATGGTGGGGAAAGCGGTCGAGCCTCCCTTGGCGACGTGGATGCCTGACTCCGGGTCCGAGTAGGCGTCGGCGAAACGCTGCCAGTCACGGCGCTCCGCGAAGGGCGCGAGCTGGATCTTGCCACCGGCCGCGGGAGGCGCCATGTCGAAGCGTTCGTCGCTCGACAGCTCCAGGCCACCGAAACGGGAGAAGGAGTAGAACCACCAGGCGCCGTAGTCCACGGTCTCGGTCATGATGTGCCCGTACTCGCCGTCGTTGACGACGTCGAGGCCGATCTCGTGCTCACGCCTGACGACGGCATCCACCGAGGTCTGGAGGATCTCCGCGAAGGCCTCCTCACCGATCTCGGCCCGGCGGGCGTTCGCGTCGAGCAGTTCCTTCGGACGTGGCAGTGAGCCGACATGGGTGGTGCGGATGGGCATCTCTCTCCCTCTCGTCAATGTGGTGCCAGCCTACGCAGCACCTCTGGACCCACCCGGGGCGTCCGCAAGGTGACCGTTCATGCCCGCGCTGCACCTCCTGGGGCCGCAGGAGCAGGACCTCCCGGATCACAAGTGCAGGTCCGACCGGGGGTCACAGGTGCACAGCCACCCGACGTCGCCTGAGCAGCGGCTCCCACCTGTCCGTCACCCGGTCGGGATGGCGCACCAGCGCCCACGTGGGCAGGGCCGGACGGCGAGAACGCACACGGAACCGGAGAGGCAGGCCGGAGTGCGCACCTACCACGGGAGCGTCGTCAGCAGGTCAGGGTGCCGCGCACTGGATGACACGGCCGTGACCACTGGCACCCAGAGCTCGCTCGCAGGCCGCCACGAAGGCCACTTCCCCACGGTGCAGCGTCAGCTCGGAGGCGCTCCCGCAGGGCACCGCACTGCGCAGGGTCACCTCGCCCTCGGTCACGAAGACGATGCGGGGGCCTTCACCGGGAATCTGTTCCTCGGTCTGGACCGTGTCGTGGGCCTCACCGGTGCCCACACGGGCGCCGCCGGGAGCCCCGGGGGTCCCCTGTGTTCCGCCCTCACCACCTGCTGCCGCGCCGCCGCCGTCGTGGCCCGGGCCGATGACGCTCTCCCCGCCCGCACCGTCCGCACCGTCCGCACCGTCCGCACCCAACGTCGTGACCGAGAGCTGGAACTCCTGGGCGGGGGCGAGGAAGCGATCGGTCGCCCTCGTCGGGTGCTCGGGGGCCACGCGCACCGGGGGGAGGGCCGAGAACTCGGCGATCTCCACCAACTGGGCGGCGTCGACGTGCTTGACGGTCAGGCCGGCGCGCACGACGTTGTCGGAGGAGGCCATGACCTCGATCCCCATGCCCGACTGGTAGGAGTGGATCATCCGCGGGGGGATGTAGACGCACTCCCCCGGCCGCAGGGAGACGGGGTTCATGAGGAAGGCGACGATGATGCCGGGGTCACCGGGGTGGATCCGGGCGAGTGAGGCCACCATGCGGTCGGTGCGCACCGAGGGGGAGTCCCCCCGCGCCAGACGCTCGGCGCTGGCGCGGACGAACTCGTCGATGGAGTCGGGAGTGGCCGGTGAGTCCGGGTCGAACAGCCAGGCCACCAGGGAACGCAGGCCTCCGCGCACCGTGGCCAGGCGCAGGCGCTGGTGCAGGCTCTGCGCGAGTGGGCAGTCCAGGCCTTCCAGCAGCTGGCGCGCGCGACGCGGCACGCGGAAGCCCACCAGCGCCTCGAAGTCCGTGAGCGCGTAGAGCATCTCGGGCTTGTGGTTCATGTCGCGGTAGGTCCGGTCGGGATCCGTGCGGGGGATTCCGAGGATGTCCTCCCTCAGGTAGCCCTCGCGCGCTATCTCCTTGGTGGGGTGGACCTGCAGGGACAGGGGTTGGCACGTCGCGATGACCTTGGCAAGGTAGGGCAGCTGGGGGCCGAAGGCGTAGACCAGGCCACGCCCGAGCATCGCGGCGGGATCGCTGCTGATCCGCTGGGCGAGGGTGGTGCCGTCCTCGGTGAGGGTGGGGCCGTCGGGGTGGGCACCGAACCAGAGTTCGGAGCAGGGGGAACCGTCGGGCTCACGCCCGAGGAACTCCGGGATGTCATCGGTCGAGCCCCAGTCGTCGTGCTTGGCCCATCCGGTCAGTCTTTCCACCTCTGCGTCCCTTCCGCCTGTCGTGGACGTCGGTCCTGCCTGTGCCGCTCCACCTGGCCCGGTCCCGGGTCCCGGGTGCCGCATCCGGGACCGTGCGCCGGGTCCCGTCAACCCGGGTCCCGTCAACCCGCTTTCCGCCAACCCGGTTCCCGGCCGACTCCCTGTCGGACGTCGGGGTCCACGGCCGCTCTCCGCTCCGTCCCGGGTCACCCCGGTCCGGTCATGAGGCCTCCCGGCGGGTCAAGGGACCCACGGGTCAGACCCCGCCTGCACGACCGGGGCCGACGGGGTCAGTCCCCCACGATCGAGGAAGCCGCAGCCTCCCACCGATCCTTCCAGTCACCGATCGGCTCCACACCGATCCGGCGCAGCGCGTCGTGTCCGAGCACCGAGTAGGCCGGGCGGGGTGCCGGGCGCTTGAAGGCCGCGGCCGTCGTCTCGCCCACGGCATCGACCGGCACGGCGATGGACTCGGCGATCGCGCGGGTGAACTCCCACCAGGAGCACTGCCCGGAGGAGGTGCCGTGGTAGATGCCCGAGGGCGCGTGGCCCTCGACCAGGCGAAGGATCAGGTCGGCGAGGTCCTTGGTCCAGGTGGGCTGCCCGACCTGGTCGGTGACGACGTCGACGTGGCCCTTCTCACGCAGCAGGCGCGCCATGACCTTGGGGAAGGGGTTGCCGTGCTCGCCGTAGAGCCACGCCGTGCGCACGATGAGGAAGTCCACTCCCTGGGAGCGCACCGCCCACTCCCCCGCTGCCTTGGTCCGCCCGTACGCACCGAGCGGCGCGAGCAGGTCGTCCTCGCCGTAGGGCGAGGTGCCGTTGCCCGGGAAGACGTAGTCGGTGGAGATCTGGACGAAGCGTGCACCGGAGGCTGCGCAGGCCGCCGCCAGGTTCTGGGGGCCCACTGCGTTGAGCGTGAAGGCCAGTGGCTCCCTCTCCTCCGCGGAGTCGACCTGCGTCCAGGCCGCGCAGTTGATGACGACGTCGTTCCCGCCGGGGGTCCCCAGGGCGTCCATGACGGCTGCGGCATCGGTGATGTCCAGCTCCTCGCGGTCCACTGCGACGACTTCGTGCCCCCTCGCGCGTGCCGCTTCCACCAGGTCCTGTCCGAGCATTCCGGCCGCGCCGGTCACCGTCCATGTCATGGGCCCGATCATATCGGGCACAATGGGGGGCGCCGGCGCCCCGTGGGTGTCGGCGAATGTGTGGTGCACGACGAGGATCTGGAGAACGACGATGGAATGGCGTGAACTGTCGATCAGCGGAGCGTGGGAGATCACCCCGAAGCAGTTGGGCGATCCCCGCGGCCTGTTCATGGAGATGTTCAAGGAGGACGAGTTCGAGGCCCACCTCGGCCACACCTTCGACCTGCGACAGGTGAACTGCTCCACGTCCTCCGCCGGCGTCATCCGCGGCATCCACTTCGCCGACGTGCCCCCCTCGCAGGCCAAGTACGTGATGTGCCCCAAGGGTGCCGTCCTCGACATCGTCGTCGACATCCGCGTCGGTTCTCCGACCTTCGGCCAGTGGGACAGCGTGCTCCTGGACGATGCCGACCGGCGTGCGATCTACCTCTCGGAGGGCTTGGGCCACGCCTTCTGTGCGCTCGAGGACGGCTCCACCGTCGTCTACCTCTGCTCCGCGCAGTACCACCCCACCCGCGAGCACGGTGTGAACCCGCTGTGCGCGACCATCGGTGTCGAGTGGCCGACCCAGGACCGCCAGGGCAACCCCATCCACCAGCAGTTCTCCGACAAGGACACCGTCGCGCCGGGCCTGCTGGAGGCCGAGGAACAGGGTCTGCTGCCGACGTACGAGGAGACCCAGGCCTTCATCGCCTCCCTCTCCTGACCCCTCCTGACGGCGAAGTCCGCTCTGTTCCGACCCCGAAGTCCGCTCTGTTCTGGGCTCGAAGTCCGCTCTGTTCCGACCCCGAAGTCCGCTCTGTTCTGGGCTCGAAGTCCGCTCTGTTCGGGAGCTGAGGTCCGCCCTGTTCCTCCGGAGAGCGGCGTCTCTCCGGAGGTCGACCGAGGCGAACCCTCACTGCAGCCCGTGCGTGTGCAGAAATGCGGCGCTCCTGACTCTTGTGTGGGTCATTGGCGGCCTGGGAGGGTGGGGCGGTGGCCTCCGAGGGTGAGCATGGCCATGGCGATGAGGGGCTGGGCTGTGTGGAAGCCGAATGCGACGCGGGTGATGAGGCGGATCTTGGTGTTGGTGGACTCGATGAGCCCGTTGGAGAGGTTGTGTTTGATCGCGGCGAGGATCCGGTCTCGGTGTTTGACGATGGTCTTGGACAGTTTCACGAACGCGGGGATCTGGCAGCGTCGCGCCCAGCTCAGCCACTTCTCCAGCGCGTCCACGGCGGCGTCGTAGGGAAGCTGGAACACCACACGTAAGCCCTCCTTGAGCAGGTAGGCGCGATGCAGCCTCGGGTCGGTCTTCGCGATCCACTCCAGCTTGACCTGCTGGTTCTCGGTCAAGTTCTCCGGGTTCTTCCACAACGAGTACCGGGCGCCCTTCAAGGCCTTCGCCCGCTCACAGGC
>NZ_LT700212.1:1597532-1698679 GCF_900155435.1 Actinomyces provencensis
CCGTGGCGAGCCCAGGGCACGTGGGAGACCACGACGCCGTGGTCCCGGCACCGCACCCGTGGACACTCCGCCTCCACGAACGCCTGGATCCAGCCCAGATCCAGGCTCCGCCACCGGCGCCTGCCGGGACCAGGATCGTAGCCCGGGCTGCGCCGCCGACACACACCACAGCGACCACGCTCACGCGAGCGAGGCCGCACATGCGCGATCAGCGAGCCGGCGTCCTCATCGAACTCAACCCGCTCAATCACCGCCTTGTCGATCCCGAGCAGAACCCGCCATATGCTGACATCACGCACGCCGCTTCTCCTGACCACCGGTCCTGTTGCCTTCGAACAGCTCAGAACCTATGCAGGAAGCGGCGTGCGACCCACTCCGACGCGCACACACACCCACAGATGCGTCAGGAGCGCCAGAAATGCACCCAGTTTCCGTCTTCGTGCCGGAAGACCTTGACACGGGTCCAGGCATCGTTGCTGGTCAGAGGCGCACAGCGTCGTGGAGTGCCTCGGCCGGCGCCTCCGGCGAACAGGAACTGGGTGCATTCCTGCACACCCAGCCGGACCCTCCGCCTCCTGCCGGAAGCTCCCGGTCCAGTCTGCTCCCCGCCGACCAGCCTCGGCCTACTCCGCCTCCCTGCCGACCAGCCTGACCAGCGCTCCGTTGCGCGCGACCAAGTCGGCATACGTGCCGACCTCCGCGACCTGCCCGGCGTCGATGACGACGATCCTCTCTGCGTCGCGCACCGTGGAGATGCGGTGAGCGATGACGATGAGCGTCCGCCCCTGGGTCGCCTCACGGATCCCGGCCAGCACATGGGCCTCGGTGTCCCGGTCCAGCTGCGACGTCGCTTCGTCCAGGATCGTCACGGGCGCCTCGCGCAGGAGGGCACGGGCCAGGGCCAGGCGTTGGCGCTGGCCCCCTGAGAGCCTCTCCCCCATCTCCCCCACCTGCGTGTCCAACCCGTCGGGCTCCCCGGCCAGCCAACCGCTGAGCCCGACCTGCTCACACACGCGCTCCAGCGCCACGCGGTCCGCATCCGGTCGTGCCACCAGCAGGTTCGCACGCACGGTGTCGTTGAAGACGTAGGGCCGCTGGGGTGCGTAGGCGACCAGCTCGCGCAGGCGCCGCTGCGTGAGGTCGCGGATGTCCGTGCCGCCGATGGCCACCTCGCCGGCATCGACGTCCCACATCCGTTCCACGAGGGCGGCCAACGTGGACTTGCCGGATCCCGACGCCCCCACGACGGCCGTCATCGCCCCTGCGGGGAAGTCCACCGTGACGCCGTGGAGGACCTGACGGCGAGGGGCCCCGGTGTCCCCGTGGCCACCCGCGCTGCCACCCCGCGGGTACCCGAAGCTCACGTCCCTCAGGGTGACGTCACCCCGCCCATCGGTGTCGCTGGGGTGCTCCGGATCCCTGACCAGGGGTCCGCGTTCCGTCACCTCGAAGACCCGACGTGCCGAGGCGAAGGCCTGGTCGAGGTCGGCCTGGAAGTCCCCCACGGCGGTGACCGGGGCGAAGGCACCCAGGGTGACGCCCACGGCCAGTCCCACCTGGGCGAGGGTCAGGTCACCCCGGGCCGCGAGCGCGCCGACCAGTGCCGTCACGGCCACCAGTGCGAGTGCCACCGCGGCCTGGCTGGCTCCGCGCCGCAGGGCGACCACTCGCGCGGAGGCGTCCTGCGCGGCGCCGATGCGGGACTCGATGTCGCCCATCCCCCGGCTTCGGCGGGGCTGGGCACCGAACGCGAGGACCTCGCGCACACCCTGCACGGAGTCGGTCACGTGCTGGGACAGATGCCCGCGCCCCTCCCGGATGACACGGGCGGCCGACTCCGTGGTCCCCGCCCCGATGCGGGGCAGCACGCCACCGACCAGGAGCAGGAAGGGCGCCAGCACCAGCGCCACCCACCAGGACACGGCCCAGCCCAGGTACACGAGCACACCGACGGGGACCAGTACGGCGGTGAGGGCAGGAGCCAGGGTGTGGGCGAAGAACACCTCGATGCGGTCGACATCCTTGGTGACGCGGGAGAGCAGGTCCCCGGAGTCGGCGCCCTCCGTCCGCGCGGGCGCCTGGGGCTCCAGGCGGTCGTAGAAGTACATGCGCAGCAGGGCGAGGGAGCGGAAGGCGACCCAGTGCCCGCTGAACTGCTCGAGGTAGCGCAGGACACCCTTCGCCAGGGCGAGGGCCACCATGGTCCACGCGATCCGGGTGAGGCTCCACGTGGGGGCGGCGGCGACCGGAACCGCTCCACCCGTCGCCGCAGCGTGTGCTCCGGCGCCGGCACCCGCGGCCCACGAGCCGACCGCCCACCCACCCAGGGCGAACAGGGCGATGCCCAGGCACAGCGCAACGCTCCGGCACAGCACCGACACGGCCAGGGGCGGGAGCACGGGCCGGGCCACGTGCAGCAGTCGCCGCGCCAGTCGGGTGGTCGTCCACTCCTGCGCGTCGTCCTCCGGTGCCGCGATGGCCGGGCCGGGCACTGACGAGGGCGTCCCTGTCGCGCTCATGCCTCATCCCCCTCGGACTCCTCAGTCTTCCCGGACCCGGCAGTCCCGGCACCGATGACCTCGACGTGTCCGTGCCGCAGTTCGGCGCGGACGTCTGCGTTCTCGATGGTCGCCTGGCGGTGGGAGATCGTCAGGGTGGTCCGCCCACGCGTGGCTTCCTCGAGGGCGGCGAGCACGTCCCGCTCGGAGGCCAGGTCGACGTGTGCGGTCGGCTCGTCCAGCAGCAGGACGGGCGCGTCCTTGAGGAGGACGCGGGCCATGGCGACCCGTTGGGCCTCGCCCCCGGACAGGGACAGGCCCCGTTCGCCCACCGGTGTGCCGAGTCCGTCGGGCAGTCTGTGGAGTGTCTCGGTGAGGTGTGCGCGGTCCAGGGCCTCGACCAGGCGGGCGTCGTCGGCGTCCGGGTCGGCGAGCAGGAGATTCTCCCGCAGGGTGCCAGTGAACAGGTAGGTCTCCTGGGCGACGACACCGATGCGGGAGCGCGTCCACTCCAGGGGGACCTCCTCCAGGTCGTGTCCCCCCAGCAGTACCCGCCCCGAGGTGGGGCGCAGGTCCGCGTGCACGAGGCCCACGATCGTCGTCTTGCCGGCTCCGGAGGGCCCGGTCAGGACCAGGTGCTCGCCGGGTCCGATGTCCAGGTCGACGCCGTCCAGCACAGGAGCGGGGTTGGTCGGGTCGTAGCTGAAGTGCACGTCCTCCAGGCGCACACCGTCGCCTCCGTCCGAGTCCCCGTCCCGTTCCCCGGGCCACGCGACACCGGGCGCGTCACTGACGGCCGGCTCCTGCGCGCAGAAGGCGCGGATCTCCTTGCCCGCAGCGATGCCTCCCATCCCGATGTAGAAGAACTGTCCGATCCGGTCCAGCGGCTCCAGCAACAGGGAGGACATCAGCACCAGCGCCAGCGCCTGGCCGGGTGTGACGGCCCCGGCCTGCATGCGCCACAGTGCCAGCAGGACGGCGCCGGTGACCATGGCCAGGGAGAACACGGAGTCCACCACCAGCAGGACCAGTTGGTTGCCGGCCAGTAGGCGCATGACATGGCGCCGCACGTCCTCCGCGGCACGCGCCAGCCGCTGGCCCATCGCCGCTCCTGCGTTGAGCAGCGCGAGCGTCGAGAGCCCCTGGATGGCGTCGAGCTCCTGGGCGGCGAGTGCCCGCGAGGAGGCTCGATACCGGCTCGACACGGTGCGGAACGCCATCTGGAACGCGCCGACACACAGGGGCACCAGGGGGATGGAGATGGCCAGCAGGCCCGCGGCGAGTGGATCGATGGCCACGGCGACGACCGCCAGGACGAGGACGGGGGTGAGCAGGGAGGCGATCATCGGAGCGATGAACGTCGCGCGGTAGGCGGCGGCACGCTCCACGCCGTCGGTGGCGGTCGAGACGACACGCCCGGTCCGCTCCCGCGTGCGCTCCTGGGCGCCGAGGGCGAAGACCTGGTCCATGACCTGCCCGCGCAGCCGTTGCTCCTCCCCGGCCAGGCCGGTGCCAGACAGGCGGGCGGCTCCCCACGCGCTGGCCCCGGCAGCGAGGGCCCCGACGAGGGCGACTCCGAGAGTGTCGAGACCTGGAGCCCCGCCGTCGAGGAGCAGGTCGAACGAGCGTCCGACGGTGAGGTGGACGAGGGCGAGTCCCAGGACAGATGCCCACGACAACACCATGACCAATGTCCTGTTCATGCAGGTCCCATCCACGCTCCGCGACTGTGCAGCTCACCCTACGTCCCGGCCCGGAACTGGTCGAGGACGGGGAGCTTCCCCACGACGTCCCTCCGGCGGCGGGAGCGAGGGGTGCGTGCGAGGATCGGGAGCATGACGGACACCGGTGCGGATCATGCAGGACACGGCAGCGACGCCGACCGGGCCGGGGCGACCCGGTCACACGGGGAAGCGACGCACCGGGACCCGGCGCACGGGGAGCAACCGCCCGCGACCGACACAGGTGGAGCACGAGCAGACGGACCGCGCGCAGGTGAAACACAAGCAGGCGGAACACAAGCAGGCGGAACACAAGCAGACGGACCGCGCGCAGGTGAAACACAAGCAGGTGGAACACAAGCAGACGGACCGCGCGCAGGCGCAGACGGAGCACGAACAGGCGGAGCACGAACAGGCGGAGTGCAAGCAGGCGGAGTGCAAGCAGGCGGAGTGCAAGCAGGCGGAGTGCAAGCAGGCGGAGTGCAAGCAGGCGGAGTGCAAGCAGGCGGGCCACGTCGGCGCGTCACTGCCTACCGTGCCTCCGGCGCGGACCTCCCCTTCGGCCATCCCGAGTGGTCCCACGGCGTCGCCATGGAGGGCTACTTCTGGCGCCTCACGGACCCGACCAGCGGTCGGGTCGCGATCGCACTCATCGGCGTCCAGAACGATGACACCGGTTCCTGGGCGCTGACCGGGCTGGGCACGTCGGAGGGATCCTGGCGGCAGGCGATCCTGCCCGCGGCCCGTGCGCGGCGCACCGGTCTCGGGGCGCGGGCGGGAGACCTCATGCCGTCTGCGTCTCCGGACACAGCGGGAAAACGGGGCGGGGTGACCGCTGGCGAGCGCGAGATGGAGACCTCCGGCGGTGCGACCGGGTACTTCCTCGGCACCGACCGTCGCCTCCTCGTCGAACTGGGTGACGACGCGAAGCTCGACGTCCACCTGGAGGCGACTGACCGTTGGCCGTCCCGGCGACCGTTCGGGGGGTCGAGCTGGTTCCAGGCCGTCCCGGGGCTCAACCAGTACTGGCACCCGTGGCTGCTGGGCGGGAGGGCCACCGGTAGCCTCGACATCTCCGGGGAGCGCAGGGAGTTCGTGGACGCCGAGGTCTACGGCGAGAAGAACTGGGGGCGGGCGGGCTTCCCCGACTCCTGGTGGTGGGGCCAGGCACAGGGCTTCCCGGACACCGACGCCTGCGTGGCCTTCGCGGGCGGCGAGGTCACCGCCGGTCGCCTGCGCACGGAGGTCACCGGTCTCGTGGTACGGCTCCCCGACGGGCACGTCATCCGGCTGGGGAACCCTGTGACCTCGCCGGTCCGGGCGGACGTCGGTGATGAGCACTGGGTCCTGGAGGGACGCTCCCTGACCTGGTCCGTCAGCGTCGAGGCCCGTGCCCCGCTCGGGGATGCCCTCGTCCTGCCTGTGCCCCTGGTCGGCCAGCGCCGCGCGGTCCCCGGTGCGATCGAGCAACTCGCGGGCACCCTGGCTGTCCGGGTCCGTCACCGCGGGCACCTGGTGTGGGAGGCGAAGTCCTCGCTGGCCGGACTGGAACACGGCGGCCTGGCACGCGCTGCAGCGTTGGCGGCCTCGCGCGCCTGAACCGACACTGCTCGTCGCCACGCGCCCACGCCCCGCTCTTGGAGAACACCTCCCGCGAAGCACACCCGACCACTACCCGAGGCACACCCAGCACGGCCGGGAGGCACCCTCACCAGGAACATCCCGCCACGACCTCCCGCTGGCACGCCCACCACGCCCGCGAAGCACACCCACCCCCCAGAACGCGCCCTCCACGACAATCAAGAGGCGGGCTCCCCACGACCCCACAAGGCACGCCACACCCCACCGCGCGGAGCATACCCTTCCCTCTTGTCATTACTCACATTTCAGTAGATACTCATTTTTTGTGAGTGCATCACAGAACACACATGACCTGCGGATCCCGACCGGCGACTCCGGTCCCGGCGCCAGCCCGTCCTTCGTCGCTGCAATGGACATCGTGGGTCGCCGGTGGAACGGCCGCGTGATCCAGGCGCTCGGTGCCGGGTGCAAGGGGTTCGCCGAGATCGCGCGTCATGTCGGTGGCGTCTCCGACCAGGTGCTGGCACTTCGTCTCCGCGAGCTCGAATCCGATGGCCTGATCCGTCGCTCCGTGACCAGAAGCCATCCCCCGGTCTCTCGTTACTTCCTGACCGAGACAGGGCGTTCCCTGCTCCCCGTCCTGGATGCCCTCGCGGAGTGGGGCCGCCAGCTCCTCAGCGACACGGAGACGGAGCATCGCGGCGAGGTGGACACCGAGGCGGAGGATGCCCGCGCGGAGCTGGAAGCCATGGCTGAATGGGGTCGTCAGGACATCATCGCCAGCCAGACCCGGGGCGCCACACGCCCTCCCAAACCCGACCTCGCCGCCCTGAGGGCCGCACGCCGGGCCAAGAGAAACGACACGAGCAAAAGGACCGACACGACCGACAAGGACCAACAGGACCACTGAGGTGAACAGCTCCGCACCGCACCGATGAACGACCCCGCACCGTTGAAATGAGCGGCTCCGCGCCGCACCGATGAACGACCCCGCACCGTTGAGATGAACGACCCCTTGCCGCTGGCGGACCAGGACTGATGACGGAAGTCGGCGTGCAACCGGACCGGGGCCCACACTGCACACGCACGTACGCACGTACGCACGAGCAAGGGCCCGCGATCACTGGGATCGCGGGCCCCCCGCCACCGCCTCGTCGCCCCCCCGGTCACATGCCGAAGGAGCAGCGGGGTGCACTCACTGCTCAGAGGATCCGGTAGGTCCACCCGTAGGGATCGGGAACCAGGCCCATCTGGATGTCGGTGAGGTCGTGGTAGGCCTTCTCGGTGACGGGCCCGGTGGGCACCTCCACGTCGAAGCCCTCCCCGGCCAGACGACCGATGGGGGTGACCACGGCGGCCGTGCCGCAGGCGAAGACCTCGGAGACGGCTCCGGACTTGATGCCCTCGACCAGGTCGTCCAGGGCGATCGGCTCCTCACGGACCTCGGTTCCTTGGTCACGCAGCATGCGGCAGATGGCGGAACGTGTCCCGCCCTCCAGGATCACGCCGGTCAGTTCGGGGGTGCGAACGGTTCCGTCGGCCATGACGACGAAGACGTTCATGCCGCCCAACTCCTCCAGGTACTTCTCCTCATAGGTGTCGAGGAAGCAGACCTGGGAGAAGCCACGCTCGGCGGCCTCCATCTGGGGCAGCAGCGAGGCGGCGTAGTTGCCACCGGCCTTGGCGGTGCCGGTCCCACCGGGGCCGGCGCGGTGGTAACCCTTCACCACCCAGATGGACACGGGCTCGAAGCCGCCCTTGAAGTAAGGACCCGACGGCGACCCGATCACGTAGTAGTCGATGAGGTGGGCGGCGTGGACGCCCAGGAAGTCCTCCGAGGCGAACATGAAGGGGCGCAGGTACAGGCTGGAGCCGGGCTTGTCCGGCACCCACTTGGAGTCGGCGCGCACGTAGTCCACCAGAGAGGCCACGAAGTCCTCCCGCTCGATGGGCGGCAGGGACAGCCGCTGCGCGGAGTGGTCGATGCGTGCGGCGTTGTACCCGGGACGGAAGGTCCAGATGGACCCATCGGCATGCCGGTAGGCCTTGATGCCCTCGAAGACGGACTGGGAGTAGTGCAGCACTGCGGCCGCGGGCGTCAGCGACAGGGGCCCGTAGGGGACGACGGCGCGGTCGTGCCAGCCCTGGTCGGGTGTCCACCGCATGTGGGCCATGTGGTCGGTGAAGGAGTGACCGAAGGTCAGGTCCTCCATGATGGCGTCGTACTCGGCATCGGAGGCGGGGCTCGGGTTGGCGTGCAGCGGGAACCGCCCGGCCAGCTCGTCGGCTACAGGGATGACGACGTCACCTGCTGCTTCGAGCGCGGTGGGGACGTGTGTCTGGGTTGCCATCCGGGGCCTCCTCTTCTTGACGTGCTGTCGCGACCCAGCCTATGTATTCCGCGCCATCACGCGGGTCCGGTTCCGTCATGTGGCCTGCCTCCCCGCCCCGTGACGTGGGTGGCGGCGCCCTCGTCGACCCCCGGGAGAGTGGGCCCGGGACCTCGGTCCCCCATCCTCCCACCTCTGCCGATCCCCCGGTGCATGAGGGCGGACGAGGGGACCTGGGCGAAGCACCCATGTACCACCTGGTGACCGCGGACGGACGCACGGTGGACCTGGTGCTCGGCGGGGCCGTCGACCCGGGGACGCGTCCTCCCCACCCCGTGGAGGAAATGGTGCCGACGAAGATGCGGCTCATCCTGCCGGATCCGCGGTGGAGGAGCGGCCGACGTGGACGTGCACGACGGTGCCGCCCACGATGTCAGTTGGGCGTGAGGCAGGCCTTGATCGTCGTGGAAGCGGTCCCACGCAGAGCCGTGAGGACACCTGAAGACAACTCGTAGCTGCTCCGGAACGGCATCCAGTCCGACCCTTCGCCGTCGATTCGGTAGGCATGGCCGGACTGCGGACCGGGAGTGAAGACCACATTCCTCACAGGAGCCGTGGAGTGAAGGTTGTACTCCGTGAGCGCATCCGTGAGATCCAAGGTGTGTGACCATCCGAAGAAGAACGGGTTTGCCTCCAGGTCAGTGACCGTGCCCGACACCGTCATCTCGACGCACAGATCGCCGAGCCCTGGAGTACCTCCGGTCCAGACGGGCGCGCTGGGATGCGGCATGGAGAACCCGTCCGCGACAGGTAGCTGGCCGTGGAGCCAGAAGTTGCACAAGTGGATGGTCCTGGTCTGGGAGACACTGATGGCGTCCGTGCCGGTCAGCTCGAGGTGCGCGGAGTCCTCATCAGTGACTCTCCATTCCGATTCGTAGCGCAGGTCCGGTCTCTCGCCGTAGAACGGAGCTCCGGAGAGGTCGACAGCCAGCTGCCAAGTGGCGGGCGAATCGGTCGAGCCCGTCACCACCACTGCGGCACACAACTCTCGCCCGGCGTTCCCTGCGGAGGTGGCTGAGGTGATCGCGCCACCGTCCTTCACGGTCCACACGACGGAGGCGACGACGGTGTTGGCATTCCCCGCAGTGATGACCCGGTCCGCCGGAGTCTGTCCTCCACCCGGGCTGGAGGGCTGGGGGCTCGGCTGCGGCGTTCCGCCTCCCTGGTCCCCGTCGCCCGACGAGGGCGAGGGCGAGGGCTCAGGCGTCGGCGTCGAGGTCCACGTCCCCGAGCTCACACCGGCACTGAAGTGTGCCTCGTCGAACCAGCCGGAAGCACTCGCGACTCCCCCACCGAGCAGCAGGACCACCAGGACGCCCGCGAGGAGCGTCCTGGTGGTCCTGTGCATGCGAGCCTTGCTCAAGCGGTTGCCCTGTCCCTGCGTCGGGCGCGCAGGCGCGCCGGGAGTCCACCCCGGTTGATCCCGCGCGTGCCGCGCGGCGAGGGCGGCACCATGACGAAGACCATCATGGCGGCCAGCGCAACGGCCAGCGGGATCATGACCTGGGGTCTGATGAGCTTGACGATGACGTAGCCGACCACGGGGATGCGCCACTTCGGCGCCCACACCTCACCCGACGCCTGGTAGACGGGGGCATCCACCGAGGAGTTGGCATCGCCCTTGAGCTGCAGCAGTGCCTGGTGCCCGTCGCGCTGGATGTCGACGATGCGGTGCGAGACGGGCATGTGGTCGGCATCGGGTGCGATGGAGACGACCTGGCCGACCTCCAGGTCGGCCACGGCCACCCTGGTGTCGATGAGCAGGTCACCCCTGCTGATGCCGGGCTCCATGGAGCCCGAGATCACGACCAGGGGGTTGATGACGCCCAGGCGTGCCAGCCCGAAGACCGCGAGCGCAGCGAGGGCGACCACCAGGGTGAGCACCACCAGCACGCGGCGCAGCCCACGCAGTCCTGCCCGCACAATCCTCATCTCCGGGAATGCCTCAGTTCTTGGGGGTACCGGTGAACGTCACCGTGATGGTGTTGTCCGAGTGCTTCTCATTCTGAAGGGTGTCGCTCCAGTCACCAGCGATGACGGTCAGGGTCGCCTTCGTCGTTTCATCGGCGGCAAGCTCCGGATCGAAGCCGGTGACTGTGACCTGTGTGCCTGAGTCCTTGTCCAGGAGATCACCGGCGACGGCGGTTGTCTGCGTGAGCTCCAGGGGCACGGTGGAGGAGTTCTGGAGGTCGAGCTCGACGGTGCGAGTCTCGTTGGGGAGCATGTTGTCAAATGTCGTCGACGGGATCTTGATGGCAAGGTCGCCATCATCGGCAAGTTGGTATTCCGCGTCATTCGCGAGCTTGCCCTCGAGCTCGACACCCGCGGAGGAAGCGTTGGCAGAGAACCACGCCTGGTCGGAGAACCCCGCCGAGGTCGCGGCGGCGGTGACGCCGACGACGGCCAGGAGGACGGCGCCCAGGCGGACGGCGCGGGACTTGCGGGTGTCCTTGTCGGAACAGGAGTCGGCGCGGTGTGAGGACATGAGGAATCGTTCCTTCGTCGAGGAGAGTGAGGTGGCAGGAAGCACCTGCCCAAGGGGTCAACAGAAGCGACCTGACTGCGGGGATACAGCAGCTCAGACACGCTTTCTGAACACGTTGTCAGATTTGCATCCGAGCGTCGCCCACGTCAAGGTGGGAGTGGCCCGAGGACGGGGTGAACGTCGTCACAACAATTGGCGGCGCGAGCGACGAACGGCCAGTTCCCGGCGACGTCCCACATAGTCACACATCCGCCTGCATACGTGAATTGGGACCTTCGTCCCGGTCGTTCGCCCCTCCCTTCTCCGACCAGGGCGACGACCGTCACAGGGACCCCTACCCCCACACCCCTCACACACCACCCGTCATGGACCACAATGGGTGTCCCACCCCGGATCGGAGGCTCCCGTGACACAGGCACCCTCGTGGCTGCGGACCTCTGGGACCCGCACCTCCACCGAACCCCGGCCACCGCGCACCGGCTTCCACGTCCTCTTCGTGTGCACGGGCAACATCTGCCGCTCTGCCTTCGCCGAGACCTACCTGCGCACCCAGCTGGGACCCGACAGTCCGGTCACCGTCTCCTCTGCCGGCACGATGGCTGTGGTCGGTCACGACCTGGAGGACCAGATGGCCGCACGGGCGGAGCTGCTGGACCTGCCCTACACGGGGCACACGGCCCGCCAGCTCACGGGACGCATCCTGGGCACAGCCGACCTGGTCCTCGTCTTCGAGGAGCACCACCTCACCTGGGTGCTGGAGGAACGCCCCGAGATGCTCACCCGGACGCTCTCCCTCGGCCAGGCGGCCGCAGGACTGGCTGTGCTGCCGCCCGACGTGCACCCGACGTGGGACCAGGTCGCGTCCCGTGTCCAGGCGGTCCGCCCCGCAGCACTGCCCGAGGACTGGATACCGGATCCCTACCGTCGTGGAGCGAGCGCTGCGGCGCAGGCATCACGACGCATCGTCCACGACATCGACCAGATCCTCGCCCACATCGCCCCACCCTCCGATTCCTGAGGGGCCCGCCCGGACGGGGTGGGCCGGGGACACGACGAGGGCGGGAGGACGTCGTCCCGGCCGAGCATCCGGTCGGCCATGGCGACGGCATCGGCACCGCTCGCCGGAGCGATGACCGGGCGCCGGTGGAGACCCCGCCCTCAGGAGGGGAGCTCAGACCCCTGTGCCTCGGCGAGCAGCGATCCGGCGACAGCCAGGGTGTGTCGGGCCTGCTCAGGAGCTACGCGCACGAGGGCGAGGGCGGCCACGACCAGCGCGGTGATCGTCTCGGCGAGGCGCTCCCGTCGCGCCCGGGAGACATCGACGAGGGCGGCATCGACGCCACGGGCGATGGCCGCCTGGAGTTCGTCGCGATACCTGGCGATGAGATCGGCCACCCCCGGGTCCCGCGAGATCGGGGAACCCGCCGCATTGATCAGCAGGCAGCCATTGGTGCCCGGCATCGAGTCGACCCGGGCCAGGACCCCACCCAGGCCGTCGAGGTAGTCGGACAGCGCGGCGGGGTCGACGGGGTCCTCCGTCAGGGGACGCAGACGAGGGCGCACGACCTCGCTCAAGTAGCTCTCCACCGCGGCGTCGAAGAGTCCTCGCTTGGAACCGAAGGCGTTGTAGATGCTGGAGCGCCCCAGACCGGTGGCCTCCTCCAGCTCGGGGACGGAGGCGCCCTCGTACCCGCGGCGCCAGAAGAGCGCACGGGCACCCCGCACGACCCGGTCGCGGTCAAAACCTCGAGGCCTGCTCACATCTTCCCCTTTTCGCAACAACCATTCCAGTATAGGGTGGAACAGTCATTACAGAACAGGGCCGGACGTCGGCCCCTGTCGGAAGGAACGTCGTCATGGTCCTCGTCGGACTCGTGCTTGCCGGGGTCGCCGCCCTCGTCCACGTCTACATCTTCGCCCTGGAGTCCCTCGCCTGGACGGGCGAGCGCGCCCGCACCACCTTCGGTTTCTCGGAGGAGGAGGCCCTGGCGACCAAGAGCCTCGCCTTCAACCAGGGCTTCTACAACCTCTTCCTCGCGATCACCGCGTTCGTCGGCATCGTCCTGGTCGCGGTCGGGCTCACCGCAGTCGGTGCTGCACTGGTGTTCACCGGCGCCGGATCGATGGCCGCGGCCGCCCTCGTCCTGCTCCTCTCCAGCAGGGACAAGACCGCGGCTGCCCTCAAGCAGGGGGTCATCCCCACCCTCGCCGTCATCACGCTGGCCGCGGGGCTGGTCCTGTGAGGCGCGGATCGATCGGTGCGCCCCCGGGCAGCGACCGCTGCGGCACCACCCCCACTCCGGCCGTGGCCCCGGTCGCGCGCAAGTTCGGTGGCCGGAGGATGCCTGTGCTCGATCCCCGGGAGTTGGCGTGACCATGCGCGCACTGGTCCACGAGGGGCACGTGCCCGCCGCCGAGCTGACCCTGGCCGATGTGCCACTCCCCGGTGCGCAACCGGGACGCGTCCAGGTCCGCGTGCTCGCCGCCTCCCCGAACCCGGTGGACTGGCACCTCTACCAGGGCGCTCCTCGGGTGATGCGCCTGCTGAGGGGGAAGGGTCTCCGGCGGCGCGGGTGGCAGGGCGTGGGTGAGGACTTCTCCGGAGTCGTGGACGAGGTCGGGGCGGGTGTCACCGGGTTCGAGCCGGGCCAACGGGCGTTCGGCACGCTGCCCGCCACCGCACAGCGCGGTGGCTCGATGGCCCAGTTGGTGAGCACCAGAGCGGACTGGATCACTCCCCTGCCCGATGCGGTGTCCCCCACCGATGCCGCAGCAGTCCCGCTCGCGGGACTCACCGCACTGCAGGCCCTGCGCGACAGCGGCGGACTGCGGGCCGGGAGCCGAGTCCTCGTGTGGGGCTCGGCCGGTGGAGTGGGACACCTCGCGGTCCAGATCGCGCACCTGCTGGGGGCGGGGCGGGTGGACGCCGTGTGCTCCACCCGCAGTGCGGAGATGGTCCGGGGCCTCGGTGCAGACACCGTCTTCGACTACACCCGCAACCAGGAACCGACCGGCCCCTATGACATCGTCATCGACACCGTCTGCACGGCAGGCATCCCCACCCTCAGGCGCATCCTCTCCCCGAACGGGACCGTCGTCACCATCGGTGCCGTGGGTGGCGGACGCCTGCTGGGACCCGGGGGACCTCTGATCCGGCGGGGCATCGGTGCGGCCCTGACTCGGCTGCGCGCCAGGACCGTACTGACGGACGTGAAGGCAACGGACCTGGCCCTGCTGGGTGACTGGTTGGCGGACGGATCGCTGCGCGTGGTCGTCCAGGAAATCTTCGACCTCGACCATGCCCGCGAGGCGTACCAGGTGCTGGAGGCCGGACGCGTGCGCGGCAAGCTCGTCGTGCGCGTCGCGGATGAGGATGCGGGGACGACGGAGGCAGGTGCGAGCGGAGGAGCCGACGCGGAGGCAGGTGCCCCCGTGGACGGTTCGTCGGATGACCACGATGGTGGTTGCGCCTGAACCCGCAGGGACCGTGAGTTCGGGCACGGGCGACACGGAGAACACCCAACCCCGAACTCAGCGGCACATTCAGGCCGGAACAGCCCTCAACCCCCCGTGAGTTCGGGCGCGGGCGACACGGAGAACACCCAACCCCGAACTCAGCAGCACATTCAGGCCAGAACAGCCCTCAACCGCCCATGAGTTCGGGCGCGGGCGTCGTGGGCCCAATTGCTTCTTCGTCATTGAGTGCTCCTCCGCGACATGCTCCTGTGTCACCACCTCCATGTGAGGACACGAGACAGGATCACGGACCCCGTCGCGGACCCACAGCACTGCGCACCGCCCAAATGTCCGAGTCGGACGAGTGGGTGACCTGCCGCTCCTGCCCCACTGCTGCAATCACCGATGCAGACACGATGACCGAGGCAGGGCGGGACGGTGCCCGAAGAGGCACCGTCCCGCCCTGTCACCATCTGGGAACGCCGAATCAGGGATGACTCCCTGTGCCGCCCGTCCCGGCAGTATGTGGAACCTGGTCCCTCACACCCTCGGGGTTCCCAGCTCCAACCACTTGGCGAACTCCTCGGCGTCCGCATAGGACTTCTGGGTTCCACGCTTGGTCACGGAGTTCGCGGCGTAGGCGTTGGCTGCGCGCAAGGCGTCGGGCACGGTGTCGCCGTGGACCAGACGATGACTGAAGCACCCGATGAAGGCGTCCCCCGCGCCCGTGGTGTCGAGGGGGGTGGCCGGGTACTCGCCCAGGAGCAGCTCATCCTCGGCCCCCAACCAGAAGACACCTCGCTTGCCCAGGGTCACGATGACATTGGAGCAGCCGCGGTCCACCAGGACCCGCGCCGCCGCGCGCACCTCGTCGATGCTGCCCGTGGGCAGACCCGTCAAGGTGGCCAGCTCGGTCTCGTTGGGCACGAAGTAGTCACACTTCGTCACCTGCGCGAAGTCGAGCTCGGTGGAGGCGGGGGCCGGGTTCAGCAGCACGGGCACCCCCACCCGCCGTCCCAGGTCGATCGCCGCGTAGACCGTCTCCAAGGGGATCTCCAGCTGGAGGACGATGAGGCTGCACTGGGCGACCTCCTCGGCCACCGCGTCGACATCCGCCGGGGAGAGCGCATTGTTGGCTCCCTTGACGATGATGATCGAGTTGTGCGAGTCGGGGTCCACGAAGATGGGGGCCACACCCGAGGTCCCGGGCGTGGTCATCACGTGGGTGGTGTCGATACCGTTGGCCTCGAAGTTGCGCACGGTGTTCGCGGCGAACATGTCGTCCCCCACCCGCGAGACCATGAGCACCTCAGACCCGAGCCGGGCGGCAGCGACCGCCTGGTTCGCACCCTTGCCCCCGCAACCCATGGAGAAGTCCGGGGCCTCGATGGTCTCCCCCTCCTGGGGCATACGGGTGATGTAGCTGATCAGGTCCACCATGTTCGACCCGATGACTGCGATGTCCATGTTCATGCCTCCTCGGCCAGACCGGTGACGACGCGGAAGTGCCGGGTCTCCTGCGCGCCGAGCTCGATGAGGGTGCCAGCGGCCTTGGCTGCCAGGCGCCCCTCCGGCCGCGACGTGCCGGGCAGGACGAAGGCCGCGACCTGCTGGTCCGGGTTCCACAGGATCCACCGGGTCGCCACGGGGAAGTCGGCGGAGGAGAACTCCGTGCGGAAGGTCTTCCCGTCGGGGGCGTGGAGTTCGAAACGCATGTCGGTGCCGTACCGGGGCAGGTCATCGGCGAAGAAGACGATCTCGGGATCGTAGTTCTCCGAACCGGCCAGTCTCGTGGTGTCGACCTCGCCGGACTTGATCGCCTCGTTGAAGGCGGTCCACTCCGGGGTGGGGTGGACGTGGGCGGGGACGGACTCGCGGATCCGGAAGCTGCCCGCGGGCAGGTTCTCCGTGAGGGTGGCGCCCTCGACGTAGGCGTAGTTCATGTGGCACATGTACTGCAGCGGCATGGGCTGGTACTCGGAGAGGTTGGTGACCGCCATCTCGATGGTGAAGGTGGTGGCACCGGCGCCCAGGGTGACCTTCGGGCGTGCACGGTAGTGGTCCCCGAAACCCTTGACGTACTCGTAGGAACCGGTGATCGCGATCCCGCCCTCGTCGACCTCCAGCCAGGCCCGGTCCATGCGGGCGCAGGCGAACTCGCCGTGCAGCGGGTGGGTGTCCTCCGGCGAGGGACACCCGGCGCCCAGCAGGCCGGAGTGGAAGGCGAAGCACCCGTAGGTGTCCTCGATGAGGGTGGCCGGGTGGGGCTCGGCGAACATGTTCTTCATGCGCAGGCTGGTGCCGTCGAACTCGGCGTCCCAGATGATCTGCCCCATGAAGGGCAGGACCTCGAGGTGTCCCCTCGAGTTGGCGATGACCAGGGAACTGACTCCGGTGGAGTACTCCTGGGCGGTGACGGTGAACTCCTCATCCGAGACGATCACCCGTGGTGTGGCAGTGAACTGGTTCCTGTGCAGTTCAACGGTGAACATGCTGGACCTCCTTCAGGTCTGAAGCGGTGGACGCAACGGTGTGCTCGCGGCGGTAGAAGGACACGAAGTACGTCAGCACGGCCGCGAAGCAGATGATGTTGACGACGAAGGAGAGCTGCATCGACCCGGTGTGGTCCGAGACCAGCCCCTGCAAGACGGGCACGAAGGCACCGCCGACGATGGACATGACGATCACGGCTCCGCCGGTCTCGGTGTGGCGCTTGTCCTCGATGGTGTCCAGGGTGCGCGCGTAGATCGTGGCCCAGCAGGGTCCGAAGAGCCCCGAGACCAGGACGGCGGCGTAGACGGCGGTCATGTTCGGCACGGTTGCGACGTAGACCAGGGCCAGGATGCCGAACGCGGAGTAGCCGATGAGGACGATGTTCGCGTCGAACTTGGTCATCAGGAGGTTGGCGACGAACTTGCCGACGAAGAAGGCGATGTAGGAGAAGATCATGAAGGTCGAGGCGTCGCGCTCGTTGATGTTCCCGTTGAGCTGCATGGCCAGGCGGATGGTGAAGGACCACACCGCGGTCTGCATGCCGACGTAGAGGAACTGGGTGCCGATGCCCTCCAGGAAGCGCTTGTTGTGCGCGAGGTAGCTGATGGTCTCACCGATCGTCGCGCTGGCCTCGTGGGTCGCGTCGCGCAGGGGCTTGCAGTGCGGGAACTGGGTGACGGCGACCAGGAGGAGCATGATGGCCAGCACGACGACGATGAACTTGTAGGGCAGCAGCGTGTTCTGCAGTGCCTGCTCGGCGAAGGCCTTGGTCTCCTCAGCGTCGAGACCTTCCATCTGCTTGCTCAGGGACTCCCCACTGCCGAAGATCAGGTACTTGCCCAGGACGATCCCGAGGATGGACCCCAGGGGGTAGAAGGTCTGGGAGATGTTGAGGCGCAGGGTGGACAGACGGCGTGGGCCGAGCATCGTGGAATAGGTGTTGCAGGAGGTCTCCAGGAAGCTCAGACCGATGGCCAGCGCAAAGAGTGCCACGAGGAAGACCGAGTACGTGGCCATCGTGGAGGCGGGGAAGAAGAGCACACCGCCCAGGATGTACACGCTCAGGCCGATGAGGATGCCGACCTTGTAGGAGGTCTTCTTGATGACCCGCGAAGCGGGGATGGCCATGACGAAGTAGCCGCCGTAGAAGGCGCTCTGGACGAAGGCCGTGGCCACGTCCGAGAGGGTGAAGACGGTCTTGAACTGGGTGATGAGGATGTCATTGAGGGCTGCGGCGGCTCCCCACATGGGGAAGCACAGCGAGACGAGGATGTACTGCAGCAGTGGCGTCTTGGAGAGGTAGCCGTCGGGCAGTTGCTCGGAAGTGTCCTTGAACAGCATCAGTTCGTCTCCTCTCCGAGAAGTGCCAGGCCGGCGGAGGCGCCGATGCGGGTCGCACCGGCGGCGACCATGGCGTCGAACTCCTCAGGTGTGTGGATCCCACCGGAGGCCTTGACCCCGAAGTCCGGGCCCACGGCGCCACGCATGACCTCCACGGCATGGACGGTGGCCCCACCGGTGGAGAAGCCGGTCGATGTCTTGACGAAGTCGGCGCCCGCGTCGACAGCCGCCCGGCAGGCGGCGACGACCTGCTCATCGGAGAGCAGGCAGGTCTCCAGGATGACCTTGACCAGGGTTCCCTCCCCCGCCGCCTCGACGACGCCGCGGATGTCCTCCTCCACCAGGTCCCAGCGCCCGTCGAGGGCGTGGCCGATGTTCATGACCATGTCGACCTCGTCAGCGCCGTTGGCAACGGCATCGCGGGTCTCGAATGCCTTGGTGGCGGTGGTGGTGGCGCCCAGAGGAAAACCGATGACCGTGCACACCGCGACGTCGGTGTCGGCCAACAGGCTGGCGGCTGTGGGCACCCAGCACGGGTTGATGCACACGGAGTGGAACCCGTGTTCCTTCGCCTCGGCGGCGAGAGCCTCGACCTGCGCCTGCTGGGCATCGGGCTTGAGCAGGGTGTGATCGATCAGTTGCGTCTTTGCCATGGTGGCAACCTCCCTTGGTTGTGCCATTCACGCTACGACCGGGAGGAACTTCTGTCAATCTCTGCTTTTACAGTTGTTCTCTTTCAGGCCTTGAGCCATCTGAGCTGGTCGCCCGCTCCAGCAGGACCTGCGCCGAGACCTCATCGGTGACGAGGTGCGTCGCATACCCCGCCCGAAGCGCGGATTCCAGGGCATTGAGCTTCCTCCGACCACCCGCGACCAGGACACGGCGCGGCTTTCTCCGCAGGTCCTCCAGAGAGATCCCGACCGTTCGGCGATCGAGGCTGGGCACACAAGCATTGCCCTCCGAGTCGAAGAAGCGGGAACATATGTCACCTTCGGCCCGTGCCAGCACCTCTGCATGTTCCTCCGGTGTCAGGTACCCGGCCGAGAGCAGCAGGGAGTCCGGCTCCACCGATCCGACGGTGAACACCGCCAGGTCTGCCTCGCGTCCCATGTCGAGGATGCGTCGCAGGTGGCGCTCGGACTCGACCAGTCTCTTGACCTCCTCGGAATCGAAGGCAACAGGCAGGTGGAGGTAGCGCCCGTAGGCGTTGAACGCCCGACAGAAGAGGTTCATGGTCTCCATGTCGTTGGTCTCCCAGGACGTGAAGGACAGGCCACCCTTGAGCTGGATGACCTCGACCCCGTGGACGTCACGGTGCCCGAGGTGCCGGGCCACCGACCACATGGTCTTGCCCCAGCTCACGCCGATCATGGTCCCGTCGTGGACCAGATCCTCCACCAACTCCGCACCCACGGCCCCCAACCCGTCCAGCAGTGCCTCGTAGTCCCTGCCCACAGCGCTGGAGATGCCCACACCCTCCAGATCGAAGGTCTCCCGGAGACGATCCTCCAGGGCGGCTCTGTCCTCGCCGGGATCATTGATGGAGATCGTGACGAAGCCGCGGTCGCGCGCGTACTGGATGAGTTTGGAGGCCGTGGGGCGTGAGACTCCCAAGGACTTGGCGACCACCGACTGCGACAGACCCTTGATGTAGTACAGCCGTGCCGCCTCCAGTGCACGTGCGTCCTTGCCGTTCGCCATCGTCTCCTCGTTCCCGTGTGGGACCAGTCTAGTTTCGCCGACAGCAACTCCCGGCGGACGGTCTCGGCGCGCTCCTCCGGCGGACGAGGACGATCTCGCCCGCGCGTCCCATGTCAGGAGCTCCACCGGGAGAGGGTGTCGGCAGGGATGGTTGACGAGGTCTCCCCGCTCAGGTCACCCGGGCCCGCTTCTCCCGTCCGACCCGTCCGATCCCCACACCCACCAGGCACCCCGCGGCCACCGCGAGGAGCAGCACGACGTCGACGAGCCCCAGGGCGAGCAGGCGCCGCTGTGCCAGGACCGCGAGATCGAGGGGATGCACCCCATCCATCCACGGCAGGAGCACCAGGACCAGGAGTGCCGTCACCACGGCACCCAGGTAGGCGGGCACCGGGCTCCTCCGGGCCGACAGCCACGCGCACACCAGGAGTCCCGCCACCGCGGGCCCCAGGTAGGGCAGCACCCACACCAGACCCATGGGGACCAGCACCATCCGCCAGACGACGTCGAGCAGCACCGCCACCCCCAGCCAGACGACGCCCCGGCGCACCTCGACACACCCCAGGGGTGACACGAGCAGAGCGACCCCCAGGAGCAGCACGGTCGAGGCCACCCAGACCACGACCGTCCACCAGCCCAACCTCGCGTGCAGGACGGGACCCCAGGCGGCCGCGCGCACCACGTCCAGCACCACGACAGACGCTCCTGCGAGGAGCCACCGCACGCGCGGATCGTCGAGGGGACGGGCCGGGACGCGTGCCGCTACGGGACTCATGTCCCCACTCCTACCACCGCGCGGTCAGCCCGTGTGGCGGAACGGACGAGGGCCTCCCCTGACCGTGCTCAGCCGAGGAGGGCGCTCAGCGCATCCCCCACCTGCGAGGTGGAGCGCACCAGGGGCGCACCCGCCTCGGCCGCCGCGGCACGCGCCTCCATGTCGGTCCGGATCGCTGCCCGCACCCGACCCGCCTCCGACGGGTAGCCCAGGTGGTCCAGCAGCAGTGCGACCGAGGCGATGGTCGCCGTCGGGTCCGCCTTGCCCTGACCGGCGATGTCGGGAGCGGACCCGTGCACCGGCTCGAACATCGAGGGGTACGCCCCCTCGGGGTTGATGTTGCCCGAGGCCGCCAGCCCGATCCCACCGGTGACGGCCCCGGCCTCATCGGTGAGAATGTCCCCGAAGAGGTTGTCGGTGACGATCACGTCGAAGCGACCGGGGTCCGTGACCAGGAAGATCGTGGCGGCATCGACGTGCAGGTAGTCGTGGGTCACGTCCGGGAACTCCTGCCCCACCCGCTCCACGGTGCGCGCCCACAGGCTCCCGGCATTGACCAGGACATTGTGCTTGTGCACCAGGGTCAGGTGCTTGGCCGGGCGGGAGGCGGCCTTCCGGAAGGCGTAGCGCACCACACGCTCCACGCCGAAGGCGGTGTTGAGACTGACCTCCGTGGCCACCTCCTGCGGGGTGTCCACGCGGATCGCCCCACCGTTGCCGACGTAGAGGCCCTCGGTGCCCTCCCGCACCACCACGAAGTCGATCTCACCGGGGTCCGCCAGCGGCGTGGGCACGCCTGGGTAGAGGACGCTGGGGCGCAGGTTCACGTACTGGTCGAGGGAGAAGCGCAGCTTCAGCAGCAGCCCCCTCTCGAGGATGCCCGAGGGCACCGAGGGATCCCCCACCGCGCCCAGCAGGATGGCGTCATTGGTCTTGATGGCCTCCAGGTCCTCATCCGTGAGGACCTCACCGGTGCGGTGCCACCGCGCAGCACCCAGGTCGAAGAAGTTGCGCTCCACCTCGACCCCGGATCCCGCCAGCACCGCGTCAAGCACCTTGAGGCCTTCGGGCACCACTTCCTGCCCAATGCCGTCTCCGGGAATCACTGCGAGGTTCAGCGTCGTCGTCATGGCGCCATTGTCCTCACCGCACGGCCCCTCCCGCCGTCGGGGTCCGCCATGTGGGTGGGCGTACCCGCGTGGTGACCTCGGCATCGACGAGGGCGGACCAGTCTCTGAGCAGGAGACCACGGAGCCACACCACCCGATTGCCCACCCCCGCCATGGTGGGTGCGCGTTGGCGCGACCCCGGGTTCAGCGCGCCTGGATCAGCCTGGGTCGGGGACCCTCCAGCCTCGCCACCGAGATCTTCACCTCGGTCAGTTCACGCTCCAAACGGTCGAAGCGATCGTCCATCCGGTCGAAGCGCTCATCAACCCTTGCGAACCGCTCGTCAGCCCGCTGCTCGACCCGGTCGAAGCGCTCATCAACCCTCGAGAACCGCTCGTCAGCCCGCTGCTCGACCCGGTCGAAGCGCTCATCAACCCTCGCGAACCGCTCGTCAGCCCGCTGATCGGAGTCTTCGAACCGGCGATCCACCAGCCCGAATCGTCTTTCCATCTTCTCGTCCAGGGCGCGGATCTCGCCGCTGAGCTTGGTGTCGAGGCTGCCGATCTGCCTGCTGACGTGGGAGACGACCCAGGCGAAACCCGACGCCAGCGTGAGGAGCACGGCCACCACGCTGGCGATCGTTGTCACGATCTCCGCCGACATGTACATGCCCCCATTCTCCCAGTGATCCCGGTCCCTGTCACTGGTGCGAACGTAGCCACTGCGCCCGCTCTCCGCTGCGCGCGACAGCGTGCCTGTGGACGGAGAATCCCTGTACGACTCCCTTGTGGACAGGTGAGAGCTCGTGAGGCCAATCGGCAGCCAAGGGCATCCTCCCGGTGCTGGCCCGTGTCTCTCCCCCACCTGGGACCGTCGCTGCACCGTTGACGAGGGCGCCCCTCACCAAGCCTGGACTCCGGCAGTCCTGGTCCGGGCCGACCGTGCCCGAATCGAGACCTCCCTGCCGTTGCCCCCGGGCCCCACCCATGGAATCATCATTGGTAAACGTTTCCATGGAAACGTTTACCGTGGATGCGGACCACAGAGCAACACCCCCGACGGGACGCGACGAGGCGACCCGGCAGAGCAGCGCACCACACGCCCACAGCAACGCCGCACCACAGGACCACAGGACCACAGGACCACAGGACCACAGGACCACGGCAACACACCCGCCCGGCATCCCGGCACCGACCCGGGTCCGCACACCGACCGTGCGCACCGGGGTCCGACACCGACACGCGACGCCGACCCAGGACCCGACCCGACGCACCGGCACCCGACCCGATCCGACACACCGACACACCGACACACCGACACACCGACACACCGACGCGAGGGAGCGACGATGACGCCGACGACGATCCGTGACGTGGCCCAGGTGGCCGGGGTGTCGATCGCGACCGCCTCACGCGTCCTCACCGGCAGCCGTTCCACCTCCGAGGCCTCACGTGAGCGCGTGCTGGCCGCCGCCGACCAACTCCACTACCGCGTCAACGCCCATGCGCGCGCCCTGCGCTCGGCCCGTTCGGGCACGGCCGGGCTCCTCGTCCCCGACATCCGCAACCCCTTCTTCGCCGAGCTCGCCCACACCGTCCAGACCGAACTCTTCCGCCACGGCATGTCCACCCTGATCGGTTCCGCCTCCGAGGACGGCACCCAGCAGGACCGCCACCTCCGCGACCTGCTCGAGCAGCAGATCGACGGGGTGATCCTCGCCCCCCAGGGAGGTTCCACCCCGGTCCTGGAGGCCATGGCCGCCGAAGGCGTACCCATGGTGTTCGTCGACCGTGTCGCCCCGGGCCTGGAGGTCCCCTTCGTGGACTCCGATCCCTCACCCGGGATCCAGCAGGCCGTCCAGGACCTCATCGCCGTCGGCCACCAGCGCATCGCCTTCGTCGCCGGGCCCCTCAACACCTCCACGGGCCACGACCGCCTCGAAGCCTTCACCCGCATCGCCCGGGAACACCTCCCACCGGCGGACACCCCCGTCATCCACGCCGGCTACGACACGGAGGCCTGTGTGGCAGGGCTCGAGGAACAACTCGCCGACGGGATCCGCGCCTTCGTCTTCGGGTACTCCCCCAACACCCTCACGGCCCTCCCCCACTTCCGTCGCACGGGCTGGCACGTCGGCGGCGACGTCTCGGTGGTCTCCTTCGACGACATCGAGGTCTTCACCCTGGTCGACCCACGCATCTCCGTCATCAGCCAGCACGTCCACGAGATGGGCCGCCTCGCCGTGGGGATGCTCGACATGATCCTCGCGGGTGGGGTCCCCTCCTCCACCCGACTGTCCACGACCCTCATCCGGCGTGACTCGGTCACCGCCCCCGCCACGTCCATTCCTCCGCCGTCGTCGCCCTCGTCGCCCCCGGTGCCCCCGGCGCCCCGGGTGCCGACTCCGGCCCCGATCCCTCCCCCGACCGGAGCCCCGGTCCCGACCCCGGCATGCAGCACGCCCCTGGCCCCGGAGGTGGCACCGTCATGACCACCCTGACCCTCGACCACGTCACCAAGGTCTTCGGCCGCACCGCCGTCATCGAGGACGTCTCCGTCACCGTGGAACCCGGGAAGGTCCACGTCCTCCTCGGTGAGAACGGCGCGGGCAAGTCGACCCTGATCAAGATGATGTGTGGCATCCACGCCCCCGATGCGGGACGGATCCTCGTCGACGGCCGAGAGGTCACCATCCCCGACGCACGGGCCGCACGCCACCTGGGCATCGCCACCATCCACCAGGAGCTCAACCTGGTGCCCTCACTCTCCGTCGCCGAGAACATCAGCCTGGGCGAATGGCCCAGCCGCGGCGGCGTGGTCTCGCGGGCCCCCATGCGGGAGCGCGCCCGGGCCGCGCTGGACCGGGTCGGCCTGGCGGTCCCCGTGGACCGACGGGTCGGGGACCTCGGCATCGCCCAACAGCAGCTGGTCGAGATCGCCAAGGCCCTCTCCCAGGACGCCGACCTCCTGATCCTGGACGAGCCAACCGCAGCCCTCACCGACCACGAGTCCGAGCAACTCTTCACCATCATGGAGGACCTGCGCCGACGAGGGGTGGCCATGGTCTTCATCTCCCACCACCTCGACGAGATCGCCCGCATCGGGGACGTCGTCACCGTCCTGCGCGACGGGCGCGCGGTGGCGGAGGTGTCCGCGGACGTCGACGAGGGCGACCTGGTCCGCCTCATGGTCGGTCGCTCCATCGATGACCAGTTCCCCCGCGAGCGCACGGAACCCGGCGAGGTCCTCCTCGACGTCGCGGGTCTCACCCGCCACGGTGGGTTCGAGGACGTCTCCCTGCAGGTGCGGGCCGGGGAGGTCGTGGGTCTGGCGGGACTGGTGGGTGCGGGCCGCACGGAGGTGATCCGCGCACTCGCCGGCGCCGACACCTATGACTCCGGGACGGTCACCGTCAAGGAGCGCCCCCTCCCCCGCGGCTCGGTCGCCGCCGCGATCCGCAACAGGGTGGGCATGGTCCCCGAGGACCGCAAGGCGCAGGGGCTCATCCCCGGTGCCTCCATTGCCGACAACCTCGGCCTGGCCACCCTGTGGCCCACGGCGCGTTGGGGGTTGGCGGACCGGACGGGGCAGCGGCGCCGGGCACGGGAGAACGCCGACCGTCTCCACATCCGCATGGCGTCCCTGGACCAACCCGTGCGTGAGCTCTCGGGCGGCAACCAGCAGAAGGTGGTCTTCGGGCGCTGGACCCAGGCGGGGGCCGATGTCCTGCTCCTGGACGAACCCACCCGCGGGGTGGATGTCGGTGCGCGCGTGGAGATCTACGACCTCATCAACGACGTCACCGCCCGCGGGGGTGCCGTCCTCATGGCCTCCTCGGAGCTCCCGGAGGTGCTGGGCATGTCCGACCGCATCGTCGTCATGAGTGGGGGCCGCGTCTCCGGGGAGGTCCCCGCCCGGGGCGCCACCCAGGACCAGGTCATGGCCCTGGCCGTCAGGAACGTCACGGAGGGAGAGCACTGAGATGGACCCGACCCCCGATCCCCCGCAGCCGGGCGAGAAGCACCCAGCGCCCTCGACCCCGGGAGTGGACCACCCGGAGCCCTCCACTCCGACCCCCGCCGCCCTGGCGGCCAGGCGGGGTCCACATCCCGTGGTCGCCTTCCTCACCAACAACGGGGCACTGGTCGGGCTGGTCCTCGTCTGCCTCGGCCTGTTCGCCGCGACCCCGGTCTTCCTCCAGCCCAACAACGTCCTCAACATCGGTATCCAGGCGGCCACCACCGCCACCCTGGCCTTCGGCATGACCTTCGTGATCGTGGCGGCCGGTATCGACCTCTCGGTCGGCTCCGTCGCCGCGCTGTCCGCGATGGTCACGGCCTTCATGTTCGCCAATGTCGGCCTGCCCGGGTGGTTGGCCCTCCTCGTCGGCCTCCTCACGGGGCTGCTCTTCGGGTCGATCTCGGGCGTCGCGAACGCCTACGGCAAGCTCCCCTCCTTCATCGCCACCCTCGCCATGCTCTCCGTGGCCCGCGGCCTCACCCTCGTCATCTCCGGGGGCCGCCCGATCTCCACCCCGCAGGCCGTCAACGTGCTCGGGGGCTCCCTGGGGCCCGTGCCCATGCCGATCATCGTCTTCGTCGCGGCGGGGCTGGTGGCCTCCTTCATCCTCAACCGCACGGTGGTGGGGCGCTCCATGTACGCCGTGGGTGGCAACATCGAGGCCGCGCGGCTCTCCGGCATCCCGGTCAAACGCATCCAGGTCCTCGTCTTCGCCCTCTCCGGCCTCTACGCCGCCCTGGCGGGACTGATCATCGCGGCCCGCCTGCACTCTGCGGGTCCCCAGGCGGCCGCCGGGTACGAGCTCGACGCCATCGCCGCCGTCGTCATCGGTGGAGCCTCCCTGGCCGGTGGTGTCGGACGCATCTCGGGCACCCTCGTGGGTGCCCTGCTCCTGGCCGTGATCCGCAACGGCCTCAACATCCTCAACGTCTCCTCCTTCTGGCAGCAGGTGGTCATCGGTCTGGTGATCGCCGTGGCCGTCGGGATGGACGTCCTGCGCAGGAAGGAGGCCTCCCACTGACCACACCCAGCACCCGCTGCACCGGCCGCGCCGAGTGCACCGAGTGCACCGAGTGCACCGACCCCACGATCATCCACGCACGCCGATCCGGGCCGGGAACAACGACTCCCGGCGACACACGACACGCAAGGAAGGTCCCATGTCCCACTCATTGACCACACGCCTGGGCGGCGCCGTCGCAGCCGCCGCCCTCCTCACCGCCACCCTGGCCGCTTGCGGCAGTGGCACCACCGAATCCGGAGCCAGCGGCGACGAGTCAGGGGTTGGCGCCGAGGGCGGCAGCATCGTCCTGCTGGTCTCCACCCTCAACAATCCCTTCTTCGTCGACCTGCGCGACGGCGCCGAGGAGGAGGCGGCGGCCCAGGGTCTGGAGCTGCGCGTCTCCGATGCCCAGAACGACTGCGCCACGCAGGCCAACCAGGCCCAGGACGCCCAGGCCCAGGGGGCCGCAGTGGTGCTCATCAATCCGGTGGACTCCGATGCGGCAGCAGCCGCGGTGGAACCCCTGCTGGGTGCCTCCATCCCCGTGGTCTCGGTGGACCGCGCCGTGGAGGGTGTCGCGGTGACCTCCCACGTGGCCTCCGACAACGTTGCGGGCGGCACACAGGCAGCCGACGCCGTGGCCGAAGCCCTGGGAGGCGAGGGCACCGTCCTCGTCCTGGAGGGCGTGCCCGGCACCTCGGCCGCCCGGGACCGTGGGCAGGGCTTCACCGACGGCCTCGCCCAGCACACCGGCATCATGATCGCGGCCACCCAGACCGCGAACTTCGACCGGGCCGAGGGCCTGGACGTGGCGACGAACCTGCTCCAGGCCCACCCGGACGTCAAGGCGATCTTCGCCCAGAACGACGAGATGGCCCTCGGTGCGATCCAGGCCCTGGGTGACCGGGCGGGCAGCGACGTCCTGGTGTTCGGCTTCGACGGCACCGATGACGGCCTGGCCGCGATCGAGGCCGGCACGATGCTCGGATCCATCGCCCAGCAGCCCCGCGAGCTCGGGAAGATCGCGGTCCAGACCGCGGCCGCGATCCTCAAGGGTGAGACCCCCGAGGCCGAGGTCTCCGTCCCCGTGCAGACGGTGACGAAGGACAACGTCGCCGACTTCACCGGCTGAGTGGCGCCCGTGCCCGTCCCACCCGGGGCGGGCACGGGTCCTCGGTTCCACGGGCCCGGTCTGCCGACCCGCCTTCCGATCCACCGACCCACCGATCCCACCCCACCGATCCCGACGCACGTGCTCCGACCGAGACCCCACCCATGAACCCATGACCCCGACCCTGAGAGGGGATGGTGACGTGCTCACCAACGGCATCCTCAATGCGGATCTCGCCGCCGCCCTCGCGCGCCTGCGCCACACCGACCACGTCGTCGTCGCCGACTGCGGGCTGCCTGAGCCACCGGGCATCCCGGTGGTGGACCTGGCGCTCGTGTTCGGCATCCCCCGCTTCCAGCAGGTCCTGGCCGCGCTGTGTGCGGAGCTCACCGTGGAGGCCGCCGTGCTGGCCACCGAGGCCCACGAGACCCCCGTGGAGGACTGGGTGGCCCGCGAGCTGCCACAGCTGCACCCGGAGTTCGTGCCCCACGACGGTCCGGGCGGCTTCAAGCAGCTCAGCTCCGGCGCGGCCCTGGTCGTGCGCAGTGGGGAGGCCACGCCCTATGCCAATGTGCTCTTGCGGTGCGGAGTGCCATTCTGAGGGTGGCCGCAAGGACGAGGGCGACCCCGGAGCCCTCCGCGGCCGGTGGACGACGACCACCGGGGACCCCAGCAGACAGGGACCACCAGGCACCGAGCGCCGACACACGAACCGGGGGCGCGGCGTGCGGGCACACCGAGGAAGGAACTGGCATGAGCGACACCACCGAGGTGCTCCGACTGCTCGACGGACTCGACGGGCCCGTCAGTGTCGTGGGCTCGCTCAACGCCGATCTCACGGTGCGCACGCACCGACTGCCCAGCCCGGGCGAGACGGTGGCGGGGGGACCACTCCAGGTCCTCCCGGGTGGCAAGTCCGCGAACCAGGCGGTGGCCGCAGCCCTGCTCGGGGCGCGTGTGTCCATGGTGGGTGCCATCGGCACGGATGCGAATGGGACGATGCTCCTGGAGTCCCTGCGCGATGCGGGGGTCGACACCTCCCGTGTCCAGCGCCTCGACGTCGCCACCGGAACGGCCCTGATCAGCGTGGACGACCGGGGCGAGAACACGATCATCATCTCCGCGGGTGCCAATGCCCACCTCACCCCGGCCATGGTGCACGACGCAGCGGCGACGCTCATGGACACCCGCGCACTCGGCCTGTGCCTGGAGGTCGACCTGGCCACCATCGAGCGGGCCGCCCGCATCGCGGCGGATGCCGGGGTGACCGTGGTCCTCAACCCCTCCCCCGCGCCGGACGTGCTGCCGGCCTCCCTCCTGGGGCTCACCGACGTGTTGATCGTCAACGAGCACGAGTTGGAGGCCCTGGTCGGGGACGGCGTCGGGTCGCACGGGAACTGGGCACACCGCGCCGCCGTGCTCTCCGGGTACGGGATCGACCGGACGGTCGTGACCCTGGGCCCGCGCGGGTCACTGGTCCTGGAGGACGCGGTGGCGACACCCATCGCCCCCTTCCCCGCCCGGGTGGTCGACACGACCGGGGCGGGTGACGCCTTCACGGGGACCCTGTTGGCCGCCCTGGCCTCAGGAGTGGACCTGGTCCCGGCGGCCCACCTCGCCTCCCTGGTCTCGGCGCACTCGACGACATCCGTGGGCGCCCAGGCCTCCTATGCCAGCGCGGCCGAGCTGCGTCGGTATCACGGCTGAGGGGCCGCGCCCCTCCCGCACTCCCCGAGCATCTCGCGCAGGGCGGTGTTCATCTGCTCCCACGTCCTCACCGGGTCGTCCACCACACCAGCCTTGAGCCACTGGAGGCGGAAGCCACTCACCACCGCCATCGCGCGTCGTGCCAACGCCTCGGGGTCCCCCACCCCGCTGGGCACCGTGGACTGGAAGTGACCCACCAGCCGCCGCTCGCGCTGTACGAAGTAGTCATGCGCCGGGTGCTCGGGCTCAATGGCCTCGGTCTCCAGAACCGTGTAGAGCCGTGCCCGGTCCGGGTTGGCGACATCCAGGCGGATGAGGATGCGGCACAGCCGCCAGATCCCCGACTCCTCGGAATGCCCACCGCCCGTCATCGTCCCACCGGACACCTCCGGCGACGCCGCCTCCGACAGGTCCTGTTCCTCGACCGGGCCCTCGTGGGCCAGCTCCCGGATGACGGCATCGGTGAACTCGGCATCAGCCGTATCCAGCACCGCCTCCAACAGCTCCTCCTTGGTGGGGAAGTGGTACAGGATGCCGGTCACCGTGAACTCACAGGCGTCGGCGACGTCCTGCAGCGAGGTCCCCCAGAAGCCGCGTGTGCCCATGAGCTGGGTGGCAGCGTCGAGGATCTGAGCGCGCCTGTCCTCGGCCTTGAGTCGGGTATGGGTGTGTCGCGTCGTGTTCCCCATGCCATGACCCTAGGCGCCTCCTCCGCGCCCCGCCTGCCGGAGGGCCGAACGCTGCCCGCTCCGGTCACATTCCCGCGCGTACGAGGACGACGCCTCTCCCCCCTGCCCGCGTCTGCTCGTGCGCCGAGGTCGGTATGGAACATCAACCATTGATGGATAGGAGAGATGTGTGCGAAAATCACAACATGGAACTCGCAGAGCTCGGTACCCGTATTGCGCGCGCTCGGGAGCTTGCCGGAGTGAGCCAGACTTCTCTGGGCGATGCCCTGGGGGTGGACCGCAGCGCGATCAGCCGCATGGAGAAGGGTGACCGCAAGGTCTCCGTCCCAGAAATGCTCACGATCGCAGAACGGCTCGAACGTCCCCTGTCGTACTTCATGTCTGAGGCGGTGCCCTCAGTTGTCAGCAGGCGAAGCGACAGCGAAGGTGCCCACGAGAGCAACGCGCTGCTCGACGAGGAGCTTCGTGCCTTCTCCTCCGACGTCGCTGGCATGCTGGAGAGAGGCTTGATCTCGGGAGTCGATCGAGACCGCGTTGCCTTCCGGACACCCCGTGATCATGACGATGCAGAGTTGGCCGCGGGCAGGATCCGTCACCTTGTCGGGGTGGGGGTTGATGCCCCAATTCTCAGTCTCGACCGGTTCTGCGACGATCTCGGCCTACTGACATACGCAGCTTCGCTGACACAGAGCGGACCCGACGGAGCGTGCGTCGAGGTCGGGGAGCCCGGCGATCAACTCGGTGTGACCGTCATCAACGGGGAGGCACCTCGTGGCCGACGCCGAATGACTCTCGCCCACGAACTCGGGCACTGGCTGACGGGAGACGCGTATGACTCTGATGCCTCACGTGATGCGGAGCAAATGCTCAACTCCTTCGCCATCCACCTGCTTGCTCCTCGTTCCGGCCTGAAGCGAGTATGGGACACACACCCCACTTGGTCCGTGCGTGAAAGGGCGATTGCCGTCGGCGCAGAGTTCCAGCTGAGTTGGTCGGCCGCCATCGGTCAACTGCGCAACCTTGGACTGATCGACTTCGCGGTTCGGGACCAACTCTCTCGGGATGTGCCACTTGCCGGTGAGTTCGCGCGACTTGGCTTCGAGTTGCCTCAGACCGCATCCACGGTCCGGCTGTCCCCACGATTCGTTTCCAGCGTGTTGGAGGCCTACACCGCCGAGCGCTTGACATCGGCCCGCACGCTTGAGTTGTTGCGTGGAACTCTGGCGGACTCCGACCTACCGGCGATTCCCACTCAGGTGAGGGCAGTAGCGCTTGCTGAGGCGTTCAAGGCTCACAACAAGTGAGTGAGTTCCTTGCTGGCACTTGGGTCACTGACACCGTCGCCTTCACGCATCTCGCCCGCGCCGACCATCTGGATCTCCTGGAGAAGCTTGCTCCGGGAGGTGTGGTGGTGGTGCCCTCAGACGTGAACGACGAGGTTGAGCACGGACGCGACAAGTATCCATCCATTCCTTCCATCGCCTCTCTCGGCTGGGTCACTCTGGTCATGCCCGATCAGGATGAGGAGTGGACATTGCTTGAGGTGAAGGCACAACTTGGCGGAGGGCCGAAGAAGAATATCGGGGAGTCTGCTGTCATTGCAGTTGCGAAACACCGTGGAAGTGTGGCGATCCTCGACGACGCAGGCGGACGACACGAAGCCGCATTCAGGAATGTCCAGCAGATCGGAACACTTTGGATCGTCATCGAGGCCTACAAGACTCTCCTCCACGAGGACAGACCACAGGCTGAGCGGATTGTTGACGATCTGCTCGCGACTGACATGAGATTGCCAGTATCCTCAGGGGCGAACCTCTTTGCCTGGGCATATGAGCAAGGACTGCTCCCCTGACAGACCCGGGCCGGAGCATGCGTTTGAGCTCGTGGGCGCTCCGTCGCCAGCGCGCCGCCGGCCCACTACTGCACGGGCAGCTCAGCCCCGCTCACTTCCACCCCGACTGCCGCCTCAGTGCCCCGCCCCGCAACATCGGGATCCCGGCGACCACCTGCTCCCACAGCTCCAGCAGGTCCATACCCTCTGGGTCTCGCAGCCACTGCACACGCAGACCGGAGATCAGCGCCATGACCATGCGCGCGCAGGCCTGCGCGTTCTCGACCGAGTCAGGGACGTTGACCTCGTAGGCATCCAACAGGCGCTGTTCGCGCCGCAGGAAGAAGTCGTGAGCAGGATGACGCGGATCGGTGGACTCGTTCTCCATGCGCGAGTACAGACGCGTCCGCGCCGGGTCCTCCACCGACAGCTGGACCAGGATCCGGCAGATGGTCGCCATGTCCACGTCGGAGACCGTCTCGCCCAAACGGTAGGTTGAGGCGTCGTCACCGCGTCGGCTGAGGAGGTCCTGGATATAGGCCCGGTCCCGGCTGTCCAGAAGGGCCCGAAGCAGTCCTTCCTTTGATCCGAAGTGGTAAAGGACGCCCGTGACCGTGAAGTCGCAACGCTCGGCAACGTCCTGCAGGGACGTCCCCCAGTAGCCACGCTCCCCGAAGAGGTCCAGGGCGGCGGCGAGGATCTGCGCCTGACGCGCCTCGGCCTTGAGCCGGGTGCGCCTGCGAGGGGGGCTCACCTCGTCCGTGTCGTCACTCATGTCGCTCTCCGTCCTCCAGCACCGGGACTCCCCGGACGATCTCGTCCCAGAGCGCCATCAGATCCACCCCGTGCGGGTCACGCAACCACTGCACGTGCAACCCGCTGAGCAGCCCCATGGCCGTCCGCGCCACCACGATCGGGTCCCCGAAGCCCTCGGGCACTGTCGCGGCATAGGTCTCCAACGCCGCCTGTTCGCGCGCCCGGAAGTAGTCGTGGGCCGGGTGCACAGGGTCCGTGGACTCGTTCTCCATGACGGAGTAGAGGAAGGCCGCCTCTGGATCTGCCATGGTCACGCGGACCAGGACCCGGAACAGCTGCCCGATCGTCACTCCCCGGATCGCCTGGCCCAGTTCGAACCCCGTGGCGTCGAGTCCCAGCTCGTCGGCGCAGGCAGTGAACAGACGGGCATCCATCGCGGCCAGGACGGCCTCCATGAGACCCTCCTTGCTGCCGACGTGGTAGAGGATTCCGGTCACCGTGAAGTCGCACTCATCGGCCACGTCCTGCAGGGAAATCCCCCAGAAACCGCGCTCCCCGAACAGCTTCATGGCGGCCCGGAGGATCTCCTCCAGTCGAACCTCCGGGTTCTTGCGCGTCCGTGCGCGCCGCCGTGTCGGTGGTGTCATCGCTCCATCATGACACCGACTGGGTCGGAAGTCCCGTACCTTTCGACCCTGCCGGACGGGCATCGACGGACGCCCCGCCCGTCTGGTCTGTTGTGCACCGCGTCCGCCCGTCAACCGTGCTCCGGCACGAGGGTGGCGCCGTCGCTCGCGGGCAGGTTCTGCGGGCGGCAATCCTCCAGCGCCCGTCGCATGTGACCCCGCACGAGGGCGACACTCCGTCAGTTCACCGCCTCGTTCCCCAGCGTCTGCACCTCAGGATGCTCCGCCAGGAACTCAGCCACCCGGTCCTCCCGCCACGCCGCCGACAATCCGGCCAGCAACTCGTCATTGAGCAGCACGATCGACTGCCCGTCATCGCTGGTCCCGGTCCCGTTCACAGGCGCGGTCATGAAGTTCACCCCGGCAGGGCGCAGGTCCTTCAGCCCCAGGCCCAGCTTCACCATGGAGTCGAAGTTCAGGGAGTCATCCACCGCGGAGTGGGCCAGCAGCATCTGGGTGAGTCGGGTGACCTTTCCGGGGTTGGTCAGCACGTCCTGGCTGAAGGCCTTCGCCATGATCGCCTTGATCCAGGCCTGCTGGCGGCGCACCCGGTCGAAGTCCCCGCCTGGTAGGGAGTAGCGCTCCCGCACGAAGGTCAGCGCCTGCTTTCCGTTCATCTGCTGGGGACCGTCGACGGTCGTGATCTCCACCCCGCCCAGCTCGTCGGTGATCTGCTCGAAACTGGTGAAGTCCACGATTGTGAAGTGGTCGATGGTGACACCTGTCAGGTTCTCCACCGTCTGCACCGTCAGCGGCGCCCCACCCCAGGAGAAGGCGGCGTTGATCTTGGCGGTCCCGTGGTCGGGGATGGGCACCCAGGAGTCACGGGGGATGGACATGACGTTGACGCCCTTCTTGTCCCCGGTGATCTGGACCAGCATCATGACGTCGCTGCGCTGCCCGCCGTACTGCCAGTCGGTGGGGTCTCCCCCGCTCTCCCGCGAGTCCGAGCCCAGCACCAGGAAGTTGACGGCGTCCCCGACCTCCCCGGACTGTTCCTCACCGCTCTGGCCGGACTGGGGCGCGCGCGTCGCAGTGGGCAGGGCACTGGGGATGTGCGTGATCTGGGAGTTGATGGAGCTGCGGATCCCGAGTGCCACGCCGACCAGGGCCAGCACGACGACCAGCACGATCGACCCCAGCGCGATCAGCGCCTTCCTGGTCCCGCTCATGCCCTTCTTCTCGGCATGGCTGGAGGTGCGGCTGGGCGGTGTCGTCATGGTGTCAGTATGCCCGCAGCGCCCCATCCCCGGCGACGTTCACGCCCTCGGGGGGCATCCCGCCTTGGGGAGCTTCGCGGATTGACGAGGGCGACGCGCCCGCACTCCCACGAATCTGGGCGGGCGGCTCTCAGCTGCGACCGTGCAGGGGCGGGAACTTGATCCCGCCTCGGGTGGACGCAGCCGGTGTCGTGGGCGCAGTACTGTCCTGTTCGGCGCCGACCACCTTGTCCCATTGCTCCTGCTGGGCAGTGTCCCCGGGGACCGAGCGCTGGGGCCTGCGCTGGGACGTGCCGACGCGCCTGGTGGTGACGGGCGGTGTGGTTGCGGGCCGTGAGGCGGGAACACCCGCGGTAGCCGTCCGTGGTGCCGAGGGGCTGGCGGGGATCCGGGAGACCGGCGTGCTCGAAGTGGATGCGCGGGGGCCGGTGACCTCGGCAGCAGGCGCCGCAGCCGGTGTGGCCACTGCAGGGCCGGTCCGTTCAACCGGCGGCGTGGCAGGGGGAGCCGCCGGCGCGGCGCTGGGAGCCGGAGGAACGGAGGTGGCCGACTGGCCGGAGCGTTCAGTCGTCACGGGGCGAGCGTCCCGTCCGGGTCGGTGCGTGCGCCCGCTGGCGCCATCGTCGGTCGCCTGCGCGTACCCGTACGTACTCCCGTAGCCGTACCCGTACTGGGAGTCCCCGTACTTCAGGTGGGCCAGCCTGGAGGTGGCCACGCGGTTGAGCACAACGCCCAGCACCTTGCCGCCGGTCTGCTGGATGCCGTCCAACGCGCCCGCCAGCTCATCCGAGGTCGTCGATCCGGACGCGGCCACCATGACGACACCGTCCGCATGCTTGGCGAGTACGACGGCATCCGTGACAGGCAGGACCGGAGCGGCGTCGACGATGACCAGGTGGTCGCGGGACAGGTACGCCAACAGCTCTGACATGCGTTGGGAACCCAACAGCTCTGAAGGATTGGGCGGGATGTCGCCCGCGGGCAGCACCGAGAGCCCCTCAACGCCGGTCCGGCTGATGGCCTGCTCCAAACCTGCTGCTCCCACCAGGACCTGCGTGAGACCGACCTTGGAGGCCACACCGAAGGTCTTGCGCGCCGTGGGTCGACGCAGGTCCGCGTCGACCAGGAGCACGTCCTGCCCGGCAGCGGCCATTACCTTGGCCAGGTTCGAGGCCACTGACGACTTGCCGTCCCCCTGCACGGGCGAGGTGATGACGATGCTGCGCAGTTCCCGGTCCACGTCCGCGTAGCGCAGGTTCGTGCGCAGCTTGCGCAGGGACTCCGAGGCGCGGAAATCCTTCGCATCATCAGACTCCGATCGGGCGATGGTGTCAGAGGCCGGGATGACTCCCAGTACGGGAGCCTCGAAACGGGTCTGGATGTCCTCCACTGTGCGCAGACGCTTGTCCAGGGTGGTGCGGGCGAACGCAATCACGTACCCGAGCAGGAGTCCGGCCAGGATCCCGGCCCCCAGGTACTTCATCGGGCTCGGCGTCACCACAATTGTCGACAACGCGGCAGGCGCCATGAGCACCACGCCGACGGGTGAGTCCTCACCCTCCAGTTCCTTGACCTGGAGGGCAGCCTTGTCCACCACGGCATCGGAGATCTCACGTGCTTGGTCGGCGGTGTCTGCGGTGGCGGTGACATTGATGGTCAGCGCATTGGTGGCATTGGAGGCGGTCAGGCGCCCGGCCAGCTCACTGGGGGTGGTGTTGAGCTTGAGGTCGTCGATGACGGCCTGGGCCACAGTCTGGGAGGTGAAGACGGGCACGAAGGCCTTGACCTTCTGCGTGGCCAGCTGGGAGGCGTTGTAGTAGGCGTTGGCGGATGTCTCGGTGCCGTCATCGGTGGGCACTGTCACGCGCACATAGGCGGTGGAGGACGCCGTGTACTGGGTCGGGGTGACCTTGAGCAGCCCGAAGGCTCCGACTCCCCCGACCAGCATGCACACCAGGATCGTGCCGAGGTGGCGTCGGGTGAGCTTGAGGAAGTCCTCCAGGGTCATGGAACCGTCCTGTCAGGATGTGAAGGTGCGCGAGGCACTCGTACTGCTGGATGTAGTCGGTCCATACTCTAGCGAAGAAGAATGGCTCCACCACGGGACCATTCATGGTGTCCGCCTCTCTGGGAGACGCCCGCAATCGCTACTGAGAACCCCTGCTGAAACTAGCTGTGGCAGCCTGTGACCCAGAGTGCGTCAGATCCCGCCTGCGCTCGCGCGGGCACGAGAGGGCGGCTATACACCTCACTGAGAGGACGCGACATAGTGGACTTCTCCCCTCCATCGTCGTCTCAGATGAGGCCATCGGGTCAGCATCGCCACCGCACAGACCCGCCCCTCGACTGGCACCTACCCTCGGGATAGCCTCACCGCGTTCTATGGCGGGTGAGCACCTGCACGAAGTCCCGTGGACGGCAGATCCAGACACCGCGCCAGTTGGGGCCGACGTCGAGCAGGTGATGATCGCTCGTGACGATGATCGACGCCCGCACACCCGGATCGATCGCGAGGGCCAGGATGTTGTTCTCCTCGTAGTCCGCGAGACCGAAATCCAGCACCTCGGGTTCCACGACTGCGCCTGCAGAGTTGTCCCAGATGTCCACAAGAAGCTCAAGGAAGCGGCTGATCAGTCGTTCACTCTGACCGGCCCGACGCATCTTGTCCCTGATGTTCCAGATGACGTGCGGCGATGAGAACAACGCAAAACCGCCATCCAGAGCCATGGACAGAGCATCAGCCGAGTGGTTGCCCGACACAGGTGGCACCACGTCCAGCACTGGTGGGTAGGCGCCGTCCGCGCCCAGAATGAAGTCCAGGTAGACGTTGACGTCGAAGACGACGTCAAGCCGTGTGCCGTCCGAGCTCACGATTGGGCGATGAGTGCGAGAACCTCATCGTGGGAGTAGATCCTCCCACCCCGCTCAGCTCTCGCCTCCTCACGGACATCGGTGAGGCGCTCGCGCAGCATGTCAGCCTTGTACCTGCGCACCGCGACACGCAGGAACTCACTGCGGTTCCCGTCTGCGAATCGCTGGACCACAGCATCGAGATCGGGACGCATCGACTCGTCGATTGCGAACCCAACGGTCTTGGCCTGCATGATGACCTCCTTCGGAGACCTTCAATCTAGCGTGTTGCATACGCATGTGCAACGGTCGGACACAAGCTGCATCCTCATGTGCTGTCCGCGTCCGGAGCAGGTTCATTCGTCAGTTGTGCATACCGAGCTCATCGCCGAGATCGAGGAGCCTGTGCGCCGCCTCGCGCCGACTGCGACGGTGATCCTCCCAAATGGCGAGGACGTCGGCGGACTTCAGCCGAGTGTGCGTACCGACCTGCTCAGTCGTGGTCATGATGGTCTCGTTCGCAGCAAGTGCCGATGCGGGTGTTCTGTCTTCCTCCCAGTGCTTTCACTCCCCACGCCAGAGGGGCGTCAGTCAAAGGTGCAACACGTGGCATCGCGCGAGGAGGCTGCCCTCGGAAGTGGAGACCCGACCGCGCACCCACGAGGGCGGGCACTCTCCACGAGGGCGGGCCCCTGGGCTCGAGGCTGACATGCCACGACCCCAGGGACCTCCCTCCGTGCGCATTCGGCTCACGCCCGGACCGACAGACAAGAAGGGTCCACGCCTCAGCTGCGACTCACCCCTTCACAGCGCCTGCCAGGGCGAAGGAGTTCCCCGACACCTTCTGCATCACCGCGTAGAGCACCAGGACAGGCGTCGAGTACAGGATCGAGAATGCCGCGAGCTTGCCGTACGCGATCGTTCCGTACATGCCGAAGAAGTTGTAGATCGCGACTGCGGCTGGCTGCTTCATCGAGTCGAAGGTCAGGACGAAGGGAACGACGAAGTTCCCCCAGGCACCTGTGAACACGAAGATGAACACAACCACGAGGCCCGGCTTCATGAGGGGGAGGACGATCCGCCACAGGGTCTGCATGGCGCTGGCACCATCGACCCAGGCCGCCTCCTCCAGGGAGATGGGGACCGAGTCCATGACGGCGCTCACTGAAATTCCTCGGTTCTGCTCATCGAAATTCCCCACTCTGGGTCGCTCCGCCGCATGAGGCGGGCCTTCCTCGATGCTGGTGGTCTCTGACCACACACCAGCCCGAGGAAGGCCCTGTTCTCATGCTCTCAGAGAGGAGCAGCGTGGACATCCACGCTCTGAAACGGCAGGGGATGACGATCAGCGAGATCGCCCGCCGCACTAACCATGACCGCAAGACCATCCGCGCGTATCTGAACGGTGAACGCCAGCCCGGGATGCGTGAGCGCACCATCCCGGACTCGTTCGACGAGTTCGTCGACTACGCCACCGCGAGACTGACCGAGGACCCGCACCTGTGGGCGGTGACGCTGCTCGACGAGCTGCGACCGCTCGGTTACGAGGGGTCGTATCCGACGCTGACGCGGCAGATTCGTGCCCGCGGGCTGCGTCCGGCGTGCACCGCGTGCGCGCACGTCACCAAACGCGCAAACGCGGTCATCGAGCACCCGCCCGGGGAGGAGACCCAGTTCGACTGGGTCGAGATGCCCGAACCGCCCGCGCATTGGGGGTTCGGACGCAAGACCGCGTATGTCCTGGTCGGGTCGCTCGCGCACTCGGGTGTCTGGCGGGGCGTGATCTCCCCGTCGATGGACACCCCGCACCTGCTCGCCGCAATGACGACCCTGCTCGCCCTGCTGGGCGGGCTCACGAAGACCTGGCGGTTCGACCGGATGCGGACGGTCCTGGACCACCGCACCGGCGACCTGGTCCCGCAGTTCGCCGCGTTCGCGAAGCACCACGGCGTCACCGCGGTGGTCTGCCGGCCGAGGTCGGGGAACAGGAAGGGCGTGGTCGAGAAGAACAATCACACCGCCGCTGGGCGCTAGTGGCGGACCTTGCCCGACGACCTCACCCTCGAGCAAGCGCAGGCCAGCCTGAACACGTTCGCCGCAGGGCAGGACGACCGGCGGCGTGAGGGCGAGCTCGGGACGACGACAGCGTCCGCCCTGTTCGTGAACGAGCGGCTNGACCCAAACCCCCGCTACACCCTGGATCGTGAAGAGCCGGAAAACTCCCTCATGGGACAAGGAACAACCGGCACGACCGGGGCCTGAAGATCCTTTCAAGCACACTCAGTACCGGACGTCGAAACTGGGGAGTTTCCCCACCCGAAAGTAGGAACAAGCGTTTGTCGGAAAAAAGGAAACGCGCCCTACTAGCCCAGGCGCCCATTCATCTCTGGCTCGACCCCTGCCGAGTGGAACTGTACGCGTCCACGGGAACCTAGATCAGGAGCGCGCTTCTCTTCAGCTGTGCTTGTACTAACGCCCCCAGCTGGACCATACCTCTCAAACATTGCGATTCCAATGAGCATGAAACACGGCACCGTGAAGAAAACCTCGCCTAGCTTCCATGCGCACACGAGCACCACTACTAAAGCACTCTCAGCACAAAGCAGCCTGGCCGGTACTGCACGCCGCGCACTCAACATCCCTAAGCACATCACCACGATGATAGTGAGCATTCCCAAAAGAAGGGGCACGCCGCCCTCTACCCGAAGCGCCGCATACGAGTTGTGGAACCAAATTGACCGCGTCCCGTAGACGTTCACCCAAGCAGTGTTGAAACCGGATCCGTACCAAGGCGAAGTAGCTAGTTTCTCCGCGGTCGCCTGGTCCACCATGCTACGAAACCAATCTGTGCCAGAGCGATCGACGAAGACTGACACCCTTGCAAAGCGCGACTCTGCGATCCTTAACGCGGCAATACCAACTGCCGCGAACAACAGTCGAAGTCCACAATCCACCCTATTGCGTAGACCCCACCATGCCATTCCAACGGCCATTGCGCTCATCGACGTCCGCGAACCTGTCAATGCGGTGAGGAGAGCGAAACACAGAAAGTGTCCGAACTTGGCCCGGCGCGACGAGTATAACGCCATTCCCAGAATCCCGAACACTGCGTAGTAGAGCCCAGCCACGTTCTTGTCGCCAAGATAACCGCTCAGATAGGGCGGATACCGGTTGGGCGCTACGTGGAAGTAGAAGGCAGACACGTTTACAATCACCAGTGCGAACGACAGTCCGCCCACCAAGGGCTTCCACCGCACCCGTCCCTGCGCAATTGTGGCGGCGAAGAGGAACAATAGGAGCATGCGAAATGCTCGCTGTGCCCAAGGTTGAGAATTGACTTGAGATACAACCACCGTCCACGCGAGAAGCGCGAGAAACACGCTGCTCAGCATCCAGAGCAACCGATTCTCATGGGGCTTTCGAGAAGCAAACCCTAAGAAGACCAAGATGAGCAGAATCGGAACCTCTAGCGGCATCACTGCCAGACTCTGCCGCCCCCAAAGCAGGGCCACGCCCGATAAGAACTCGAAATATCCTGGTCCTGCTGGCGTCGAGCGGTCCCTCTCACAGCCGGGTGACAGATAGCGTCTGTTGCAATTGTTCCATCGAGCCGCTCCCATTTGGATCTCCCTAACACTCTCGCCGAGACTACGCCGATCCATTCGCTACAGATAGACCGAGGACCGCATCCGGCTGATCCTGTTCATTTCCACCGAGAGCAATCGTGCGCACTTGGAGTTGCTCCATATGGCCCACCGACAATCCTTCACACTAGCAGCGGCAATTGACCGGACTAGTGAATCAAAGCATCAAATCACAACTCTGCCTCTGCGCCAACTCGATACCGGAACCAGCTCCTAATCTCTAGAGTCTATCCATTGACAAAGACGCTCGATCCCTTCTTCGACTGAGACTGTCGGTTGCCACTGCAGAGCTTTTGCGGAGTCGGAAATATCAGCCCAAGCCGCGCGCACATCTCCATCCCGAAACTCTCCCGTCACGTGCGGTGGTGGCGCATCATATCGTTGTGCAATCTTCTCCGCGATTTGCACTATCGTAGTCTTCTGCCCCATGCCAATGTCGTAGGGCGAGGCGGCTCGGTTTGATCTGACAACCCCTGCAACTAGCGCGGTAGCGACATCGTCAATGTAGACGAAGTCACGAATAATCTTCCCATCCTCGTAAACCGGGATAGATTCCCCCGCCTTCGCAAGTCGCGCGAAGAGTGAGACAATACCTGTATATGGGTTCGTCAGCGATTGGCCCATCCCGTAAACGTTTTGTAGTCGATACAACACAGGAGTGACACCGAATGAATCACTCCAAGAAGCAACCAAGTTCTCCTGACAGAACTTCGTCGCGGCATAGACATTTGCAGGAGAGGCTCGAACTTCACTGGAATGCTGTGGCAATGGTGTCAGTCCCACGAAGTCCCATTGCTGCGCTTCAAGCATCGCATGGGTTCGTTGCCCAGGATATACTCGATTCCCATCGCCGTCTTGCCAACACCCTTCACCGTACGTTGCGCGCGACGAAGTTAGCACAATCTTTTCGGGCAGTGCATCATGCTTGACCAGCGCGTCAAGCATCCGGGTTGTTCCCAGGACGTTGACCGCAGCATGACGGCTTGCCTCTCGTAGCGACTGGCCAGTGCCCGTCTCAGCCGCAAGGTGGAGAACCACATCTGGATGCGTGTCACCTAGAATCGTGTCCCAGTCTTCTGGTTTCGTGACATCTAGCATCCGCAGATCCACTCGATCATCAAGATCGCGGGGACGTATTCTTTCCGCGTGAATCTGAGGGTGGAGACAGTCCATCGCGATCACATTATCGAATGCGTCGGCAAGACCACCAGAGACTGCACAGCCTATGAATCCCGCTCCGCCAGTCACCAAGCACGTTCTGGACATAAGCTTCCCAATCTGCCTTCTAAAACCATCCTTGTGTGGCGGCCAAAGCTAGAAGAATTCCTCGCCCCAGCCACCGCTTCGGACACTACATGAGCGAAGCACCGGCAGGTTGCCGTGCCAACTGCTCCGCTTGATGTTGGATTCATCCAATCCATATCCTTGGTCAGCGAGCCGCAGATCCGTCCGTGTAGTCCTCGTCCTGCTGGGTCCAGCCGAACTTGGCGCGGAGGAACTTGCCGGTCTTCTCGATCGGATGGGACTCCTCCTCTGCGCGCAGGGCCTTGAACTCCAGAGCACCGTTGTCCTGGTCCGCGATGAAGCGGCGGGCGAAGGTGCCGTCCTGGATGTCGTCGAGGACCGCGCGCATGTTGTCCTTCACGTGCTGATCGATCACGCGCGGGCCCGAGATGTAGTCACCATACTCCGCGGTGTCGGAGCAGGACCACCGTTGCTTTGTGATGCCTCCCTCGTTGATCAGGTCGACAATCTGCTTCATCTCGTGGCAGACCTCGAAGTACGCGATCTCCGGCTGGTAGCCAGCAGCCGTCAGGGTCTCGAAGCCCGCCTGGATGAGGTGGCTCACACCACCGCACAGCACCGCCTGCTCACCGAAGAGATCCGTCTCGGTCTCCTCCGTGAAGGTGGTCTTGATGACTCCGGCGCGCGTGCCGCCGATGCCCTTGGCGTAGGACAGCGTCAGCGGCCATGCGGCGCCGGAGGCATCGACCTCGACGGCGATGACGTCGGGGGTGCCGATGCCACGTTCGAAGGACTCACGCACCTTGTGACCGGGGCCCTTGGGGGCGACCATGATGACGTCGTGGCCCTCGGCAGGGGTGATGTAGTCATAGCGGATGTTGAAGCCGTGGGCGAAGAGGAGCGCGGCACCCTCCTTGAGGTTCGGGGCGATCTGGTCGGCGTACACGAAACGCTGGACCTGGTCGGGCAGGAGGATGGAGACGACATCACCCTCGGCGACGGCCTCGGGCACGTCCAAGACCCGCAGGCCGGCCTTCTCGGCCTTGTCCCAGGAGGAGCTGCCGGGGCGCAGGCCCACGACCACGTCGACACCGGAGTCCTTGAGGTTCAGCGCGTGGGCGTGACCCTGGGAGCCGTACCCGATGATGGCGACCTTCTTGCCCTGGATGACGCTCAGGTCTGCATCGTCGTCGTAAAAGATCTCGGCCATTGTCATTTCTCCTTCAGTTGATCCGTGATCGAGCGCTGCCCGCGGCCGATGGCCACGGCGCCCGACTGGACGATTTCCTTGACGCCGTAGGGCTCCAGGGCCCTGAGCAGCGCTTCCAGCTTCTGCAACGAGCCGATTGACTCGATGACGACGGTCTCGGGCTGCACGTCCACGACGTGTGCCCTAAACAGATCCACCACCTGGAGGACGCCGGTGCGGCGGGACTCGTCGGCGCGGACCTTGAGCAGGATCAGGCGACGCTCGACGGAGGCCTCGGCCTCCAGTTCGACGACCTTGATGACGTTGATCAGCTTGTTGAGCTGCTTGGTCACCTGCTCGAAGGGGAGCTCGTCGGCCTCGACGATGATGGTCATGCGGGAAACTGCGGGGAACTCGGTCTCCCCCACCGTGAGGGACTTGATGTTGAAGGCGCGGCGGGCGAACAAGCCTGCAACGCGGGTGAGGACGCCGGGCTTGTTCTCCACCAGGACGGAGAGGGTGTGCATGGGTGCCATGGTGATCAGTCCTCTGTGTCCCAGGTCGGTGCCAATCCCTTGGCGTAGCGGATGTCGTCATTGGAGACGCCTGCGGCCACCATCGGCCACACCATCGCATCCTTGGAGACCCGGAAGTCGATCAAGACTGGCCGGTCGTTGATGCCCATGGCCCACTCGATGGCCTCGTCGACCTCTGCGGGGTCGCTGACCGTGCGTGCCGCCATGCCGTAGGCCTGGGCGAGCATCACGAAGTTGGGGATCTGCTCGCCCTCGTCCGGGTTGAGGACCGTGTTGGAGTAGCGCTGGGAGTAGAACAGCGACTGCCACTGACGCACCATGCCGAGCACCGAGTTGTTGATGAGGGCGACCTTGATGGGGATGTGGTTGACGGTGCAGGTCGCCAACTCCTGGTTGGTCATCTGGAAGGACCCATCCCCGTCGATCGCCCACACGGTAGCGTCGGGTTGGCCGACCTGGGCGCCCATGGCGGCGGGCACGCAGTAGCCCATGGTGCCCAGCCCTGAGGAGGAGATGAAGTGGCGGGGCTGCTCGTAGTCGATGAACTGGGCGGCCCACATCTGGTGCTGGCCGACACCGGTCGTGAAGATGGCGTCGGGGCCTGCCAATGCGCTCAGGCGGGAGAGCACGTACTGGGGGGCCATGTGCCCGTCCTCCGGCTCCGTCCATCCCAGCGGGTAGGTGCTGCTCAGGCGGTCCAGGTAGCGCCACCAGCCGGACAGGTCGGACTTGCCGTACTTCTCCTGGGCTGCGGGGAGGACCTTGAGCAGGGCGGCGAGTGTCAGCTTGAGGTCCCCGACGATGGGGACGTCGGCCACGCGGTTCTTCGAGATCTCGGCGGCGTCGATGTCGACGTGGACGACGGTGGCCCGCTCGGCGAAGGACTCCAGCTTGCCCGTGACCCTGTCGTCGAAACGCGCACCGAGGGCCACCACGAGGTCCGCGCGCTGCAGGGCTCCCACCGCCGCGACCGTGCCGTGCATGCCGGGCATGCCGAGGTTGTGGCGGTCGGAGTCCGGGAAGGCACCGCGGGCGGTGAGCGTGGTGACGACAGCAGCGTCCGTGAGTGCCACGAGTTCGGCGAGCTCTGCTGCGGCATCGGCGCGGATGAGGCCACCACCGATGTAGAGGACCGGTGCCTGGGCCTGGGCGATGGCAGCCGCCGCGGCCCGCACCTGCTTCATGTGGGGCTTGCCGGCGGGGCGGTAGCCCGGCAGGTCGAGTGCGGGCGGCCAGGAGAAGGTCATCTCCGCATTCTGGGCGGACTTGGTGATGTCCACCAGGACGGGCCCGGGGCGGCCGGTGGAGGCGATGTGGAAGGCTTCTGCGATGCGGGCGGGGATGTCCTGGGCGTCGGTGACCAGGAAGGAGTGCTTGGTGAGTGGCATGGAGGCCCCGACGATGTCGGCCTCCTGGAAGGCGTCGGTGCCGATGAATGATGCCCCGACCTGGCCCGTGATGACGACGATCGGGACGGAGTCCATGTTCGCGTCCGCCAGCGCCGTGAGCGTGTTGGTGGCCGCCGGGCCGGAGGTGACGATCGCGCAACCCGTCCTGCCGGTGGCGATCGCGTAGCCCTCGGCGGCGTGTCCGGCGCCCTGCTCGTGGCGGACGAGGATGTGGCGGATGGAGGAGTCCATCAGCGGGTCGTAGGTGGGGAGGATGGCGCCGCCGGGCATTCCGAACACGTCGGTCACCCCCAGTGCCTCCAGGCTTGCGACGATGGCGGCCGCCCCGGTCATCTGTGTTGCGGGAGCGGTGTGGTCATTCGGGTGGGTGCCGTCCTTCACTGCGGTGTCCTCTCGCGTGGGTGGTGTTGTCCCATGAAAAAATCCCCTCCGCGGATGCGTGGGGACGAGGCGTGCGATCCACCCGTGTCAGACGGCAGGAGTCGCACGCCTGATTACAATCAGGCGAGCGAGTCGAACCGCGTGAATCTCGAACACGAGGACCACGGTACGGTCCTCCCTGACGTGACACGCCGGTGTCTCACCCTTCGATACCATCTCTGTGTCCGCCGCCCTTGCCCCAGGAGGAGTCCCCGTGCCCCACAGCGTCGTGTCCCGCAGGTTCACACCCGCCACTCCGAGCTACGGGGGCGACTGGAACCCTGAGCAGTGGGACGAAGAGGTGGTCGAGCGCGACATCGAGCTCATGCAGCAGGCTGGCGTCACCCTGGTGTCATTGGGGATCTTCTCCTGGGCGCGACTGGAGCCCGCCGAGGGCACCTATGACCTGGACTGGTTGGGTGCCCTGATCGACCGCCTCCACGGCGCGGGTATCGACGTGGACCTGGCGACCGGGACGGCCTCTCCCCCGGCGTGGATGGCGAGCGACCACCCCGAGTCCCTGCCCGTGGACGCCCGGGGCGTACGCCTGGGCTTCGGGTCCCGGCAGCAGTACTGCCCGAGCTCTCGCGTGTACCGCGAGCGCAGTACGGCCCTGGCCGGTGAGCTGGCCCGCAGGTTCGGGAACCACCCGGGTGTGGTGCTGTGGCACGTGGGCAATGAGTACGCCTGCCACGTGCACGAGTGCTTCTGCGATGTGTGCGCCACCGACTTCCGGGTCTGGCTGCAGGAGAGGTACGTGGACATCGAAGGACTCAATGCCGCGTGGGGGACCGACTTCTGGTCGCAGCGCTACGGCAGCTTCGACCAGATCACGCCGCCGGCCGCCATGCCGACCTTCCACAACCCGGCCCAGATGCTCGACTGGCGGCGCTTCAGTGACCACCAGATCCGTGGCTGCATGAGTGGGGAGATCGCGGCGATCCGTGAACACTCGGACCGGCCGGTCACCACCAACTTCATGGGCGCGTTCCCCTGGCTGGACTACCGGAAATGGGCCCAGGAGCTGGACGTCATCTCGGACGATTCCTACCCGGATCCTGCGGATCCTGCCGCCGCCCACGAGATCGCCTGGCAGGGCGACGTCATGCGCGGTCTGGGCGACGGCGCCCCATGGCTGCTCATGGAGCAGGCCCCCAATGCCGTCCAGTGGCGGACACGCAACTCCCCCAAGCGTCCCGGGCAGTACCTGCTGTGGTCACTGGCCCGCCTGGCACATGGTGCGGACGGGGTCCTGCAGTTCCAGTGGCGCCAGTCCCGCCAGGGAGCCGAGACGTTCCACTCCGGGATGGTGCCCCACGCCGGTGCAGCCTCCCGCACCTGGGATGACGTGGTGCAGGTGGGTGATGTCCTCTCCCGGCTCGGTGACGTCATCGGGACCCGGAGCCAGGCCCGCGTGGCCGTGGTCATCGACTGGGAGTCGGAGTGGGCGCGCGTAGCAGCCATCGGCCCCACGAACCCTGGTGAGCCCTTCGCCCAGGCCCGCGCCTGGCACAGGACGTTCTGGGAGGCGGGCATCGCCGTCGACGTGGTCGGAGCGGAGTCGGACCTGGAGGGCTACTCCCTGGTGGTGGTGCCGGGGCTGTTCATGGACCGCCCCGGGCTGGCCTCGGAGCTGGAGCGCGTGGCAGCTGGCGGTGCCCAGGTGCTGGTCACCGGCCCCACCGGCGTGGTGGGGGTGCACATGGAGGCCGTCCTGGGCGGCTACCTGGGATCCTTCCGGGAGCTGCTGGGAGTGCGTGTGGTGGACCATGCAGCGCTCACAGGCCCGGTGGGGCTGCCGGCTGACTCGCGAAGTGTCCTGGTCGACCGGCTGAGCCGTGCCGTGGGAACACCGGGTGCCTGCACGTGGACGGGGATCAGCGCGGAGTCGCCCTCGTTGACCCGGTCCCTGGAGCGCATCGCCACCCCCACACCCGACCTGCGGGCGGGGATGTGGGCGGAGGTCCTGGCACCACTGGGGGAGGTCTCCGAGCAGGGGGATCCCGGTGATCTCCCGCTGGTGGGCGTCGAGGTGGTGGCGACCTTCGACGGACGCGGGGGCGGCGTGGACCTGGCGGGACTGCCCGCCATCACGCACCGGACCGTGACAGCGGCTCCCGAGGTGGGATCTGCGGAGGAGGAACCGGAACGCCCCGGGACTGCGGGAGGCGCCTGGTACGTGGCCTGCGACCTGGATGCGCCCTCGCGCGCGGCCCTGGTGCAGGTGCTCGCGGCACATGCCCGCGTGAGGCCCGTGGTGGACGGTCTGCCCGACGGAGTGGAGGCACAGAGACGCGGTGACATCCTGTTCCTGCTCAACCACGGGGACCGGGCCGTGGAGGTGTCCGGCGTGGTGGGAACCGACCTGGTCTCAGGAGCCCAGTGCACGGGGCACGTGGTGCTGGCACCGCGGTCGGGGATGGTGGTCGCACAGTAGCGTCGACCCCCGGGCGCCACGGACCACCTGAGGGGAACTCGTGGAGAGTTCCACCGCCCGATCCTCTGGAAGGCCCGGACGGTGGAGCATCGCCTGACAGCTCCTACTCGCAGGCGATGCCGTCGCCGTCGCGGTCCAACCCGCTGCGGTAGCCGGGGTCCCCGACGTACAGAGGCGCGGCACCCGCATTTCGCGCCGCTGTGCAGTTCTGGTAGTAAGCGGTTGCCGGCTCCGCGGGAGCGGCAGGTTGCTGCACCACTCCCTGTTGGACGTCCTGCTGCTGCACCTCGGGTTCGACCTGCGCGGCTTCGGTCACCGTCACGGTGGGCGCAGGCTCAGGCGTGGCCCACAGTCGCAGTGACGGTCGCAGTGACGGTCGGGGTGGCACTCGGCCGGGCAGTCGCAGTGACTGTGACCGTCGGGACGGGCGACGGGGAGGCGACCAACGCGGCAGCAGCACCATCCGCGTTGCTGGGCGTGGACCCGATGGCCACACCCAGGAAGAAGGCCACGACACTCGCAATCACCGGAGCGAAGCGGCGCACCGGCGACTTCGTCCTTGGTTCCCGGGGCGGGTCCGGTTGGAGTGCAATGGGAACGTCATGGGTGCGGATGGGCGCGAACGGAATGCGGACGCGTCTGAGCGGAATGCGTGGAACCTTCATGGGACTCCCCTGTGTGTGATGGTGTTCCGCGGCTATGTCCGACGGCCCACAGACGACAGGGACCTCAGTCGGATCGTGGGGTTTCGGGCAACCACGGGTGAACTTGGGACGATGGGCCGCCCTCGTCGCGAGGGTGTGCTGACATACTGTCCGCGTACCCTCGGGATCCCTCCCCTCACGATGGAGTCTGCGCTGTGACCTCGGTGTTCACCTTCCTCTCCGAACAGCCCGTGCTGTTCCTGTTCATCCTCATCGGCATCGGCATGGCCTTCGGCCACATCAAGCTGCGCGGCATCAGCCTGGGGCCAGCCGCCGTCCTCTTCTTCGCCATCGCCATGGCCGCGTGGGCGCAGACCTTCGACATCGAACTGCGCGTGACCCGCGAGCTCGGCGTCCTCGGCCTGGCACTGTTCGCCTTCGCGATCGGTGTGAACTCCGGGGCGTCGTTCTTCCACAACATCAAGAGCGCACTCGGCCCCATCGTCGCCATGGTGGTGCTCTACGTGCTGGTCGCTGCCGTCGGCATGGGGGTCGGCAAGTCGCTGGGCATGTCGACCGCGCTGATCTCCGGCACCTTCGCCGGTGCCCTCACCAACACACCTGCACTGGCTGCTGCCGGGCAGGCCTCCGGGGACCTGGGGGCCGCGACCGTCGGGTACTCGATCGCCTACCTCTTCGGCGTCATCGGGATGCTGGCAGCCGCGACTGCGGCGCTGTCGTATGGCAAGAAGGACGCCGACGCCCCCAGCCCCCTGGCCAACCGCACGATCCGAGTGGAACGCGAGGACCACCCCTTCGTCGGGGACGTGTACGAGAAGCTCGGCCAGAAGGTCACCTTCTCCCGCCTGCGCCGCGGTGAGGAGGGACCCATCACGCGTCCCTCCATGTCGGACACCCTGGACCCCGGTGACCTCATCACCGTGGTCGGCCCGCGGGAACTGGTGGCCAAGGCTGCCACCGAACTGGGGCACTCCTCCTCACACTCCCTGATCCAGGACCGCACCTACCTGGACTTCCGGCGCATGACGATCTCGGACCCCAAGGTGGCGGGACGCACCGTCGGGGACCTGAACCTCGCGACCCGCTTCTCCGGCACCATCTCGCGGGTACGCCGCGGTGACGTCGACATGATCGCCCAACCCGACCTGGTCCTCCAGGAAGGTGACCGCGTCCGCGTGGTGGCGCCGACCTCGAAGATGGCGGAGATCACGAAGTTCTTCGGGGACTCCACCCGCGGTCTCACCGATCTCAACCCCATCGCCCTGGGCGTCGGTATGGCCTTGGGCATCCTGCTGGGTGAGGCCCAGATCCTGACCCCCACGGGTGAGTACTTCTCCATCGGGTCCGCAGCCGGCACTCTGGTGGTCGGCCTGATCTTCGGCAAGATCGGACGCATCGGCCCGGTCGTGACGGCACTGCCCTACACCGCCTGCCAGGTGCTGGCCGAGTTCGGTCTGCTGGTGTTTCTCGCCCAGGCCGGCGCCAATGCCGGAGGCCAGATCATCGAGGCCTTCACGTCGGGCACGTGGTGGAAGATCCTGGTGCTGGGTGTGCTCATGACGACCGTCATGGCTGTCGGGCTCTATTCGGTCATGCGGTGGCTGTTCAGGATGGGCGGCACGCAGCTGTCGGGCCTCATCGCCGGCTCCCAGACGCAGCCCGCGGTGCTGGCGTTTGCGAACTCGCGCACCAATGCGGACCCGCGCGTGGCGCTCGGGTACGCGCTGGTCTACCCGGTGGCCATGATCGGGAAGATCCTGGTGGCGCAGGTGTTGGGTGGGTTGTGACGATGGCACCCGGGCGACCGGATGGGCCACCGTCAACCTACGGAGGTCTACGACATTGGCTGCACAGGCAGGGATGTGGGTATTGCCCATTGTGGGCAACGCACCTATGCTGGGGACATGACATCCACCGCCCCGTACATCGCTGAGACCGACGCGCGTAGCCGCGTCGTCCTTCCCGGACGCCCTCGCCAGATGTTCGTCGTACGCGAGAACCCCGATGGCAGCTTGTTGCTGCAACCCGGGAAGGTCATCACCAACGCCCAGTCCGAGTACGATGAGACGCCTGAGCTGCAGGAGCTGCTGGCACAGGCCGCAGCATCCAGCACTGTGACACGACGCCGCCGATGACTGGGATCGGCTACTCCCAGGTGGCCAACAACCAGCTCGACCGGATCGAAGCCACGGACCCTGATCTCTATGCTGACCTCGCCGAACTGTGCGAGGACATCCTCGATGCACCACACATCGCACGCGCGAGTGCCTCTGCCATCACCACTGCGGATGGCATCGTGATGCGTTCAGCCGTACCGGAGCGCTGGCCCTACAAAATCTTCTGGACTCTGGGAGGTCCCCGCATCGAAGCCGTGTTCCCCCACGGGCACTGAGCCTCTGCTTGGCCACGACCTCTTGTTGGCCCACTGCCTTGGTGCACTCACGCGATCGATTCCGACCTTCATGGCGCGGACGACGATGCCAATGCCAACAGCCCACACGCAGGTCGCCACATCCGAGAGGTCCAGACGCGCGGACAATCACTTGCATCCAAGAGGAGAGAGACCGGACAGCGAGCCTGCTACCGGCTGACGCCCCGGTAGGCTCTCCACTGCCCGGCATCGCGGGCAGGCCTTCAGTATGCTCCGTCCCTTGCCAAGACCACCTTCACCGTCCGGAAGAGGATGCGGATGTCCTCGGTCAGGGACCAGTTCTCCACGTAGTAGAGATCCAGACGCACGGACTCCTCCCAGGAGAGCTCGGAGCGTCCGCTCACCTGCCACAGGCCTGTGATGCCGGGCTTCACCATGAACTTGCGCATGACGTCGGCCTCGTACGAGGAGACCTCCCGCGGAAGCGGCGGCCTGGGCCCGACCAGACTCATGTCTCCCACCAAGACATTGATGAGTTGGGGGAGCTCGTCCAGGGAGAGCGCGCGGATCACGCGACCGACACGGGTCACACGCGGATCGTCCTTCATCTTGAAGAGGATCTCGTTGCCCGCGTCCTGCAGGCCCTGTTCACGCCGGAGGTGCTCCAGTACCCGCTCTGCGTCAGTGCGCATGGAGCGGAACTTCCACATCCCGAACTCTCTTCCGCTCAGACCAACGCGGGCCTGACGGAAGAACACAGGTCCTCCGTCGTCCAGCTTGATGCACGCCGCCACTACCAAGCCCACGGGCACGACAACCACCGAGAGAAGCAGGACGGCGAGAAGGTCGAACGCGCGTTTCAGGACAAGCTTGCTCCCATCGAAGCGCGGTATCGCGACCTCGACCAGTGAGAGTCCGTCAACGGGTCTCAGATTGATCCTCGGGCCAGCGACATCAACGATGCTCGGGGCCAAGACCAGGTGAACACGGGCCGGATCGAGTTCCCAGCTCAGTCTGCGCACCTCCTGTGCCGACAGGTCCGGCGACCCGGTGACGACCAGGGTGTCCACCTCAAGCCTGTCCAGAGCCGCCGCCACGTCGCCGGTACCACCGAGCACAGGAACGTTGCTCCCCCTGAGGGTGCGCCCAGGACTTGCTCCTGCCACACAGGCTCCCACCACGGACATACCAAGATCGCGTCTGCGTCGAAGTTCGCGAGCCATGTCCGTTGCGGTCTGTGAGCCTCCCAGGAGCAGCACTCGGCTGGTCAGTTCTCCCCTACGACGCAGTTGGATCAACCTCTTGCGAGCGAGCCACCGCCACAGGACCAACCCCATGAAACCGATGGGGAAAGCAGCCAGGAAATACCCACGAGCCACCTGCGCCTTGAAGAGATAGGACGCAATGGCAAGCGTGCCGAAGACCAGGAACGTCGCCTGGAAGACGCGCTGGTACTCCTCCGTGCCCGACCCCAGGAGTCGCTGACGGTATGTGTGGAACGCACTGAGCATCAGCCACCACATCAGGCCCAGGCCGATGCTGAGCGGCAGGTAGCTCAGCGAGATCGTCCCGGAGGAATCTTGGATGGTCGGGTCGTTGAACCCAAACTTGAGCAGGTGGCCTGCGGTCACCGACAAGGCGATGATGACGAGATCCCCAGCGGCAAGGAAGCCCTGGAAGCCACGGATCGGCGAGGTGCGTCCGTGCTCCCCCGGCTGAGCCGCGGGTTCTTCCGGCACCGTCGGTCTGCGCTGCAGGGTCGTCATCGCACTCCTCGCCTGAGTGGTCTCTGGGAACAGCAACCAGATTATCCGGGGCCGTGTGCACCTCCAAGGGTTCACAAGTGAGACCCACATCCATGACCACGCTCACGGCCGAAGTGTCCCGTCTACTGAGCGATCGGCTCAGAAGGGCGCTCCGGGAGAGCCCAAACGGCAAGTGCTGGAGTGAACTGCCTGCACTCTGACCACTCGGAAGGTACCCCGGCCTGCGACATCTACGCAGGCTGATCACGCACCTCCATATGATGGGCGGCGAGGAGCGCGGCTCCGAGCTGGCAATCCTGACCGAACCACCTCACCTGACTGCTTACTCACCAATGGGCTCGATCGCACTCCCCTCTTACGAGAGGAACACCCTCCCATTGGGCCACATGTGTGGTAGCCCACATCCCGTTCACCACAGATCGGCCGGAGCCTCCAGGGGCACGGGCGTGTCCAAGTGGGCGCGCAGGAAGGCGAGCAGCGCCTTCATGGACTCCTTCGCCTGGGGCGTGCGCAGATCCATCTGGTACTCGTGACCGATGGTGTCCGGGGCGTCGGGGAACCACAGGGTGTCCACCTGGACGCCCTGTGCTTCCAGGTGGTCAGCCATGGACTCCGAGTGGGCCAACAGTGGATCCGCCGGGCCCGTGGAGATGAAGGACGAAGGGAAGTCGGAGTCGACGTGCTGGGGCAGGCTGGCCCATTCCAGGTGGGGGTCCGAGGCCGGGTCCTTGGACCCCGTGTAGGCCCACAGCATGGTCTGGACCATCCACCTGCCCATGCCCTCCGAGGACTTCATGAGCGTCATGTCGAACGCCCCGGAGTACAGCACGGTCGCCTGCAGGTCGCTGTTCGCCTGGATGTCCGGCAGCTCTGGCAGATCCAGGCCTGCGTCCTCGGAGTAGCCGGGCTGGGCGATCGCCATGGCGGTCTGGGCGGCGATGTGGGCGCCTGCGGAGTCCCCGGCCAGCACCATCTGATCCGGGTCCACGCCGTACTCCTGCGCGTGGGTGACCAGGAAGTCCACGGCCCGCGTCACCTGCTGGACGGGTCGGGGGTACTGGGCGTTGGGGGCGACGGTGTACTCCACGGCGACCACCGTGAACCCGGCGGCGGCGATGTGGTCGAGGTAGGTGTCCATCCCATCCTTGGTGCCGGTCACGAAGCCTCCCCCGTGGACCCACACGATGGTGGGCAGGGCTGCCTCGCCCGCGGCCTCGGGGCGGTAGATGTCGATGCGGCCGTCGGGATCGGTGGCGTCGACGACCACGTCATGCTGGGCGCTGATGCCCGCGGGCCGGAGTGCCTCCATGGCCTGCTCCTGCTCGGTCGTGGCCTCCGGCCACATGGCGCGGATCAGGAGCACCGAGGGCCATGGGCTCAGCCACGTCCACAGTGCCAGGGTCACCACCAGCGCCACCAGCACCGCGCCCACGCGCGCAAGGACCCTCTTCAGCACCTGCCACTCCCCCTCCGGAAGACACGGGACCGCCCTCGTCAGGCATCCTGCGCCGGTCGCGTCACCCGGTGCGACCAGCCCGGCCACCCACGCGGGGAAACCTACCATCCGCAGGGGTGCGGGCCTCACTTCGTCGGGCAGGTCCCCGGGGAGGGCACCCCGTGCGGCGTCTCCATCAGCCAGTTGCGGTCGGTCACCATGCGCGAGACCGCCAGGCCCACACCGATGGAGATGGTCGTGAAGAACACGGTGAACAGGGCCGCAGGTGAGTGCTCGACCTGATCGACATGGCGATCGGCAGAGACCGGCCCCGAAGGCAATGAGAAAACCCCGGCTGCATGCCGACTCAAGTTCGACAGAGGCGTTCGCCGGGGACTTCGTCAACCATCCTGGTAGCCTGTCGTGCCCAAGTATCTGGGTACAGGTGTCGGAGTTTGATGCGGGCGTCGCTCGTGGTGAACTGCCAGTGGACTTGCCGCTGATCATCGTTGGTTGCGCGCTGCCAGGCTCGAGCTCAGCGTTGAGGATGTCGAGGTCGTCGATGCGGGTCCGCCGCGGCCGGGCGTCGACATGACGACGGCCAGCGAGGGGCTCGGCCCAGACGAAGATCGAGCAGTCCCGTGCCGGACGTACTCGGAGTCCTCCTTGGGACCCTGTCCCGGGGAGGCGGGGATCGGGTCGCGGGCGTGGCCGAGCAGCTGGTAAGGCTTCTCGTCCATGCAGATCACCGGCACCTTCGGATCGTAGGGGCGGTAGTAGACCTCCAGGACGTTCTCCATCTGCGCGACGAACTCGCCGGTGGGATGCGGGGGAATCGTCCAGCAACTTCTTCAAGTGAGGACGAAGCCCCCTTTCTTCAGGGTCCGGCCGACCGTGGAGTGATCCAGCGGCGGCAACCCATCGGTGAGAGCCACGTGCTTCTCCAACAGGCGCAGCGACCACCGGTCGAACCCTGCCGGAGGCTTGGTACACGCCAATGCGATCACCCGAGCCTCGACATCGCCGGTCACCTTCGCCGGGACCGGCGGCGTGGCCCGCTCACGGCGGCCGATCGTCTCGTCAACGTCCCCACCGGACTCAGCGAACCGCTTCGCGATCAGATACACCGTCGGCACCGACACGCCCGCCCGCTCGGCGACGACCCGCCTGAGCGGCACCACCCCGGTGTTCTCATCCAGTTCCAGAGCTGTTCCTGCGCCGCCTACAGGTGGAGAGCTCGCACACCCGAATGACACGGTTCCTCCACCACGATCAGGCGTCGCGGGACTCCCAAACCCATGACCGGCGCTCAGCTCACCGGGGCTGACCGCCATAGTCACGTTCGTCGAGGCTTCGCATGTGGTGATCCCGATCCATCGATGTTGTCCAGATCCGTTCCTGGGTCTGGATGTTGCCCTTGGTACGGTTGTCGGACCGGTCGAACCACTTTGCCGCTTCGATCTTCGCCATGCGCAGTCTCGCAGCCTCGTCGAGGGCCGGGGCGAGGTCAGTATCCCGCGAAGCCAGAACAACCACGTCATACTGCTTGGAGCGGGCCAATCGCATGAGGGCGAGCGCGCAAAGCACGTCGACGCCCTTCTCTCGTCGCGTGCTACGAACGGGCATGCGTCGCCCATCGATGTAGTCCCATGAGTACTTCAGGGGGCGCAGAGTCACATCGACCACCCCGTGATGCCCGCGCAGCCAACTCGAACGCTGCTCCTGGTTGCGGCGGTAGGCCTCGGGGTCGTCCTCTTGGATCGGCAGCCCGCGGAACACCTCAACCCGCGAGACCTCGACCTGATGCTCGGGCTCAGACTTCGCATTGCGTGCGAGAGCAAGTTGGCAGGCGAACCGGTAGGGCTCGATGAGACCTTCCTCGATTGGGCGACCGGGCAGGAACAAGCCTGCACCCGTGAGGTGGACGTTCTGGTAGTCGATGACCACGGCCATTCGCCTCGTCATTGAGGTCCTCCGGAGAAAAGTAAACCCCGCCAGTCCCGAAGGACGGCGGGGAGCTATGGAGTGAACATAGCACTCGAACGCACCCCATGCAAGCACATGCCACGTCGCGCACCATCTGTACTATCCGCGAAGGGCCCTTACGCTGAAGCTTGGATTCAGGGGGTGGTCGCAACACCGATCCGGGACCCGATCGGCCAAGTCATCGGGAAGAGTGCTGCGAGCACCTCCCAGGATTGTCCGGACCTCGGCCGCACTCAGCCCTGTGAGTGGACGCCGTCCGCTCACTGGTAGGCCTGCTGGTACAGGACCGCAATGTCCTGCAACGTCTGTCTGTCAGCATCGATGCCTTCGACTCGATAGCATCGGCCATTCCTGTCAAAGCTGTGCCGGGCCGCGACACGGACCTCCATGGGATCGGGCTCCCCCATGACCAGCCAGTAGAGCGAGGTCTCCAGCGCGTCCGCGATCCGGGCGAACTCCACCGCGGAGAGCCGTCGCTCACCCGAAAGGGACTTCGACGGGAACCGGCTCTGAAGGGTCGCTCCCGGTCAGGACGGACTCACGGCCGCCCTCGTCAACCGGGGTCCCCCGCCGCAAACTGCACCGTCAGCCGAGCAACGTCGATGCGCCACCGGACCTGCGCCACGCCCGACCTCACTTCGTCGGGTACGCCCCCAGGGAGGGCACCCCGTGGGGCGTCTCCATCAGCCAGTTGCGGTCGGTGACCATGCGGGACACCGCCAGGCCCACACCGATGGAGATGATCGTGAAGAACACGGTGAACAGGGCTGCGAGCGCGTCATTGGTCTGGCCGTTGTTGAGGTAGGCCAGCGAGCGGTACAGGGGCACGCCGGGGATCATGATGACCACGGCCGGCACGGACAGGGTGACCCGGGAGAACTTGGTGCGCCGGGCGACCACGGTGGCCAGCAGACCTGCGGCGAGGGCGGCCAGTCCCACGGCCGCCTGGACGGGCACGTGGACCTGGTCGACCAGGAAGAGGCGCCCGACGTTGATGACCGCCCCGATGGCGGCGGCCGCGGCACACACCTTGTGCGGGGAGTTGAAGAGCATCGCGAAGCCGTAGGAGGCGATGAAGGAGGCTCCGGCGCGCAGGCCGTACAGGGCCGGCCACACGAGGTGGTAGTCGTACTCGGGTGTCACCGACCAGCTGAACACCAGGGACACGGTCCACACCGCCACGCCCGCGGAGACGACCAGCATGCACACGTACACCAGTCGCGCGATGCCGGCCTGGAAGTCCTGGCGGACCAGGTCGATGATGCCGGTCACCAGCGGGAAGCCGGGGACCAGGAAGAGGAGGGCGGAGATGAAGCCCGCCTGGTGGGTGGGCTCCAGGCCGATGTAGTTCTGGGCCGCGCCGACCAGGAGGATGTAGATGGTGGCCGCCAGCGCGCCCGAGGCCATCCACACCCCGAAGTGGTTCATGCGGCGGTGCAGCATCTGGCGGCGCAGGAACTGCCCGATGAAGGCGGCGACCGCCACGACCGAGCACTCCACCCAGCCGCCGTGGTTGAGGAAGGAGAACCCCGCACACGCCACACCCGAGGCCAGCGCATTGCCCAACCAGCCGTAGAGGGCGGGGACCTTCTCGATCCTGTCCAGGGCCTTGTCCACGTCCTCGACCAGGACCTGCTGGCCGTCGAGGGAGTCCACGTAGTTGGAGAGCAGGTCGATCTTGTCGGCGTTGACGCCCATGGCGCGCTGCTCGGCGAGCTCCGTGCGGAAGGTGCCCGACGCGTAGGCGGTGGCGATGATCTCCGTGTAGGTGACCTGGGCGTGGTGCTGCTCGATGCCGACGGCGCGGGCGAGCTTAGCCATGGAGTGCTTGACGCGGAAGGCGGAGGCTCCGCAGGACAGCAGCATCTGCCCCAGGCGCAACACGATGCGTGACTGGTGGGCCAGGCGGTCGTGGGCGACCATGCGGTGCATCGTCATCGAGGTGTCACCGGGGCGGCGGGGTGACCCGGGTCCGGCGGTGGCGCCCGGCAGGGTCGGGGTGGCGTCGCTGTCACCGTCCGGGGCGTCGACAGGGGCGGTGTCCTGCTCGGCGGGCTCGGGAGGCAGACCGGAGTCCTCCTGACCGGGGGCGGCCTCGCCACCTGCGAGGTGCGCGGGGGCGGGGACGTCGGCGGGCTGCGGGGGCAGACCGCCGTCACCGGCGAGGGAATGGGGGGCGGGCGAGTCCAGGGACGGGTCCAGGCCCAGCTCCGGGTCCACGGGCGGGTCCGGGGTCAGGTCGTCATTGTCGAGGGGGCGGCTTCCGCGGGTTGGGCCACTGGACAAGGAGTCACCTGCACGATCGGGGTCCGGGCGGTGGTCATCCGCATGGTTCTGGTCTGTCACGGGGTCAAGGATGGCACGCGGCGCACCGGAGGTGGTGGGACCAGCGTCGGGGGCAGGCGGGTCCGGGGGTGTCGCGTGGGCCACTCGGGGGCGGAGTCGGCCCGGTGACGTCCACCTCCCACACGTGCGCGGCGCCGTCACGGCACCCGACCGACGCCCCCTCTGAACGCTCCCCGGGACCAGACTGCGCCAGGTCACATGTCCAGGGCCCCGCCCTCGCCGATGACGACGGGGGCGGGGCCGCTGGGTGGCACTGTGCGACGGAGCGGGGAACTCAGCCCTCCCCGTCCTCGAACGCCGCCCGACGCTGCTGGACCTCGCGGATCCTGGCGATGTCGAACTTCGGTGTCCGGTCGAAGGTGTAGATGCCGTTCTGCTCCTGGAAGGTGTCCGTGAGCTGGGTGTAGCAGTACCCGAACATGTCCGGGTCATCCAGGAGAACGTCGGTGAGGCCCGCGAACCTGGCGAACCACTCCTCCACCGATGTGACCTTCTGCCCGTAGCCCCAGGACTCCTCGTGGTTCGGGTCGTCCGGGAGGGCATCCGGGTGTGCGCCAGCGACCTCCGCGTTCCACCAGATCCCGCCGTACTCGGAGACCATGTAGGGCTGGGCGTCGTAGTCGATCGAGATCCTGCGCCCGGCATGGGTGTTGACGAACGGGGTGCCGTCGACCAGACCGACGTGGTTCTGCCGGAAACGACCGGGATCCTGCTCGTAGTCATGGGAGTCGTAGACGTCCGCCCCACGCACACGATGGGAGTACCCCGAAGCGTCGATGACGGGCCGGGTGGGATCGGCAGCCTTGGCAGCCCAGTACATCCCGTGGGTGACGTCATCGAGTTGGGTGATCACGTCCGTGATCGGCTGCCAGGTCTCGTTGAGGGGGCACCACCCCACGATCGAGGGATGGTTGCGGTCGCGTCGCAGGACCTCGCACCACTGGGTGATGAAGGAGGCCGTCGGCTGCTGGTGATCGGTGACGGGCCCGAAGCCCGCGGCCCCCCAGTCCGGGAACTCCGCCCACACCAGGTACCCGAGCCGGTCCGCGTGGTAGTAGAAGCGCTCCTCGAAGACCTTCTGGTGCAGGCGCGCACCGTTGAACCCGGCTGCCATCGACAGCTCGATGTCGGCGCGCAGGGCCTCGTCGGAGGGGGAGGTCATCAGGGTGTCCGGCCAGTACCCCTGGTCCAGGACCAGGCGCTGGAAGACCGGCTCACCGTTGAGCAGCAACCGCCTGCCGTCGATGGCCACGGATCGCAGGCCTGCGTAGGAGGCGACCTCGTCGATGACCTCCCCACCGGCGAGCAGTCGCACCTCGAGGTCGTAGAGGTGCGGGTCGGAGGGCGACCAGAGCCGGACCCGGTCACCCGGGATCGGCAGACGGAGACTCGGCCCCAGCTCCACGACGGGGAGGCGTGCCACTGCCACCTGTCCCTGCGCGTCGGACAGACGGACCTCGAGCTCGGTGCCCGACCGCCTCCCGTCCAGTTCGGCGACGACGGTGAAGCTCGGGTCCCCGACGTGGGGGACGACCTGGAGGCCCGCGATGTGTGTCGGCGCCACCGGCTCCATCCACACCGTCTGCCAGATCCCCGTGGTGCGCGTGTAGAAGCACTCGGAGTTGTGGAACCAGGAGGCCTGCTTGCCGCGCGCCTGGGGAACCCCCCTCGGGTCCCGGGCGCGCACGACCACCGTGCACTCCTCCCCCGCCGTGACCACCCCGGACAGGTCGGCCGTGAAGGAGGAGAAACCGCCGCGGTGCCTGGCCACCTCCGTGCCGTTGACCCACACCGTGGCGTCGTGGTCCACGGCACCGAAGTGGAGGAGGACGTCGCGACCGGCCCACGCCTCGGGCACGCGAACGGTCCTGCGGTACCAGACCGCCGTGAGGAAGTCGGTGACACCGATCCCGGACGCCTCGGCCTCCGGCGCGAAGGGGACCAGGATCTCCCGGGAGTAGGGGGCTTCGACCAGGTTGCGATCGATGCCCGAGTCGCCCTGGTCGATCTCGAACTCCCACACGCCGTTCAGGTTGAGCCATTCCCTTCGGGAGAGCTGCGGCCTGGGGTATTCAGGCTTCGGGTTCTCAGTCACGCTGGTCCTTCCTCACTGTGCGGGTCACGTCGGTGGTTGTGGTGGTGGGATCGCTCATCCCTTGATCCCTGTCATTGCGACTCCCTTGACGATGTAGCGCTCCAGGAGCAGGAACAGGATGATCATCGGCAGCGAGGCCACCATGTTGGCCGTCATCGGCAGGACACGGTCGACCGTGTAGGTCCCGGCGAACGTCGGGATGCCGATCGGCAGGGTGAACATGTTGCTGTTCATGGCCACCAGGAGCGGCCACAGGTAGTTGTTCCAGCTGCCCGTGAAGGCGAAGATCCCGATGGTGACCATGATGGTCTTGGACAGCGGCAGGACGATGTTCCAGAAGCTCTTCCAGTAGCCGGCACCGTCGATGCGGGCGGCGTCCATCAGTTCGTCCGGGATCTGGCGCATGTAGGAGATCATGATGATCAGGTTCATCGAGGCCGCGATCCCGGGGAGGATCAGCCCGGCATAGGTGTCGACCAGGCCCAACTTGTTGGTGGTGACGAACAGGGGGACGATCATCGCCTCCACCGGGATCATCATTCCCAGGAGGAAGTAGATGTAGAAGATGTTCTTCCCCCGGAAGACGATCTTCGCAATGGCGAACGCGGCCAGTGGGGTCACGATCAGTGTGGCCACGGTGGAGATGATGGCGACGACGAAGCTGTTCTGCACCCAGATCGCGACATCGGAGCCCACGAGCACACGCGGGTAGTTCTCGAGCGTGTAGGGAGGCAGGAACCAGTTGATGGTGTCGCCGATCCGCATCCCCTCATGCTTCAGGGAGACGGCCAGTGACCAGAAGACCGGGATCAGGAACACCAGTCCGGCAATGACGGTGATGACGGTGAGTGCCTTGGAACCCACCGTGGTGCGTCGTTTCGTCATCGCTCACTCCTTCTCTGCAGACCCACCTGGACCAGCGAGACGACCAGGAGGACGAAGAACAGTGCGAAGGACATGGCCGAGGCGTAGCCCAGGTTGTCCTTGACGAACCCCTGTTCGTAGACGTACTGGACGATCGAGCGGGTGGCGTTCCCGGGACCGCCCTGTGTGATCAGTTGCGTCTGGCCGAAGACCTTGAAGCACGCCAGGAGCTGCAGGAGGAGAACCAACCAATGGGTCCCCGAGAGCAGGGGCAGGGTGATCCGGAAGAGTTGCTGGGTCTTGCTCGCCCCGTCGATCTCGGCCGCCTCGTAGAGCTCGTCGGGGATCTCCTGGAGCGCGGCCAGGTACAGCAACATGCTGAAACCGACCGTCCACCACACGGTGGTGAAGGTCAGGGTCACCCAGTTCAGGGGGTGGCCCAGGAGCCACTGGGGTTCCATGTCGGCGGGGATCAGGTGCAGGTCGTGCAGCAGATTGTTGATGAACCCCACGTGGGGCTCGGCCAGGAAGATGGCGATGAAGGAGACGACGGAGACGGACAGCACGCTGGGAATGTAGAAGGCTGAGCGCGCGAACTTCCTGACCTTCGTCGGCCGGTTCGCCAGGAGGGCGAACACGACCGCCGTGAACATCAGCAGGGGAACCGTGATCGCGGTGAAGGTCACCGTGTTCTCCATCGCTCCCCAGAAGTACTTGTCACCGAATGCCCGGGTGTAGTTGTCGAACCCCACGAACTCCTGGGGTCCCATCAGGCCCCATTTCCACAGGCTGATCCAGAACCCCTGGAACACCGGCCAGATCGTGAAGACTGAGTACAGCACCAGGAACGGTGACATGAAGAGCAACGCGGCAGCGAATCTCTTCCTCGGTTGCATCCTGCTTCTCCCCTCTGAGAATCCGGTACCAGCACGTGACTGATCACGGTCCGCAGCCGTGGGACGGGGCAGGGGTCCGGATCCACCCGGGCCTCCGGGGCCTCCGCCCCGCCCCACGGCACACTGCGACCGCGAGGTCGACCGTCCTAGCCGATCTCGGCCTCCATCTCGGAGATCATGTTCTCGATCGCGGAACTCTCATCGGACTGTCCTGACCAGATGGCGTCCAGGTTCTCGATCATGACGGACTTCAGACCGTAGAAGTACTCGGTCTGGGGAGGCAGGACTGCCGTCTCCTTGGCGGACAGGTAGTTGCTGCGGAACGGCAGCTCGGCGAACGCCGGGTCCGACGTCACCGCACTGTTGGCGGGGATCTGGCCGGACTTGGCCCAGATGGTCGCGCCCTTCGAGGCCACGAAGTTGATGAAGTCGACTGCGGCCTGCGTGTCCTCGTCGGAGCGCTTCGGGTTCGTCGGGATCGTCAGGACGTGGGAGTCCGCCCACGTCGCGTCGCTCCCGTTGAACAGGCTCGGGAATGTCTGGGCGGAGAAGTTCAGTGCGTCCGTCTGCTCGAAGGCGCCCACGGCCCACGTGCCCCCGAACTCCAGACCGCCCTTGCCCTCCTGGAAGAGCTTCTGGTGATCGGCGATTCCCGGGAGGATGTAGCCGTCCTTGTAGAGGCTGTTGACGAACTCCGCGGCCTTGACCGCCGTGGCCTGGTCCAGTGTGATGGTCTCTCCGTCATCGGAGATGATCGGCGTGCCACCCATCTGGAAGTAGGTCGCCCACCAGACGCGGTACGGGTCGTCACCGTTCTGGGGCAGCGCCAGCGGGGACACGTCCGATCCGGCGGATGCCTTGATCTTGTCCAGGACGGACTTGAACTCGTCGACATTGGAGATGCTGACCTGTCCGTCCGCGTCCACCGGGACCCCCGCCTCGGAGAGGATGTCGAGGTTGGAGTACATGATCTCGGCATGGGTGTCGAGAGGGATGGCGTAGTGCTGGTCGTCGAAGGTGACGCCGGAGAGGGAGTTGTCCGGGAAGGCACTCCAGTCGGTCCCTGCACCCGCCGTGTAGTCGTCGATGGGCTGGACGACGCCCTTGGCCACCAGTTCGGGCAGCTTCGAGATGTGGGAGACGCCGATGTCCGGACCCCGTCCCGCGGCGACCGCGGTCTGGAGCTTCGTGTAGTAGTCGGCCCACACGAGCATGACCGACTGGACCTGCTTGGGTGGGTTGGTGGCGTTGTACTCATCGATGATCTGGTCCATGAACTCGCCGTCCCCGCCGGAGAAGAGCGACCAGAACACCAGCTTGTTCGGATCGACGTCGACTGCTTCGGGGTTGTTGACGGTTCCGTCCTCGTTGACTGCAGCGCTCTGGGCCCCGTCGGCTCCTGCGCCGGATGACTGGCTGGTGCCACCTGAGCCCGCGCAACCGGCGAGCACCAGGGCTGCCGCTGCCGACAGGGCACCAATTCCGGTGAGTCCCCTCCTCATTGCATCCTCCATTCCGGAGGCAGGGACGTCAGACGTCCTGCCTCGACCACGTCGGTGTGGGTATCGGTCCATCGGTGACCGAGGGACCGGTCAACGGGTTTGCCTCGATGCAACCCCCGTCTGGGACTACTCTAGGTCTCACTTGCATCGAGGCAAACGTGATGGGAGACATAGTTATGAGATCGTGACCTCCACGTCGGAACGACGGGAGCGGGTCGGGCGACACCCGACCTCGCCTGCGCGCACCGATCGGGTCGCAACGCATCCGGACTCGACTAGCGTCAGAACCAATCTGCACGGATCAGCACAGCTCGTCCCGTGTGAGTGCACAGGAAGGAGACCCGTGGCAACGAGGAAAGAAGTCGCGGCTGCCGCAGGCGTGTCCGTGCGGACGGTCTCGAACGTGGTCAATGAGTTCGTCCACGTCGCCCCGGAGACCCGCGCGCGCGTGCTCAGGGCCATTGACGAGCTCTCCTACCGTCCCAATGAGCTCGCCCGCAGCCTCAAGACGGGCAGGTCCGGCGTCGTGGGACTCATGCTCCCCCAGTTGGACAACCCCTACTTCGCCGAGATCACGAGAGCCCTGGTCCAGGAGGGCGAGCTCCACGGTCTCACCGTCGTCATCGACCAGACCGACGGGGACCGGGACCGCGAGCTGTCCTGGGTGCAACGTGCCCGCAGCGGGGCTCTCTTCGACGCACTGATCCTCAGCCCGCTGGGGATCCGTCCCAGGGACATGGACCTGTTGCCCCGCGACGTGCCCGTGGTGTTCCTGGGGGAGGACGACTACCCCGGCTTCGACCGGGTCGCCGTCGACAGCTTCGCCGCCAGCCGGGAGGTGGGGATCCACCTCGCCGCCTCGGGGCGCAGGACGTTCGCGGCCTTCGGTGCCGCAGCCGCAGACATGGGACACGAGGCCAAGGGCACCCGTGTCCTCCGTCTGGACGGCTTCCGGGCTGGGCTCGTGGAGTCCCGCATTCCCGAGGAGGACCTCTTGATCGTCCCCGCCGCGAGTTTCACCAGGACGGACGGCCACCGGGTGATGACGGAGATCCTCGAGCGCGGCGAGACTCCTGACGCTGTCTTCTGCCTCGCCGACCCCTTGGCGCTCGGCGCACTCCGAGCACTCCACGAACACGGGGTGCGCGTCCCGGAGGATGTCGCAGTGGTGGGTTTCGACGACGTCGAGGACGTACGGTTCAGCACGCCCAGCATCTCAAGCATCCGACCCGACAAGTCCTGGATCGCGGAGACCACCATCGACCGCCTCAAGAGGCGCCTCGGAGGGGAGGAACTCACGCCCGAGACCCTGTGGGCCCCGTACCAGCTGGTGGTGCGGGAGAGCTCTGCGTCGCTGCAGTCCCCCGGGACAGCACCCCACTCCGGGAGGACGGGCGACGGCCAGCCGGAAGTGCGACCCCACCCCGAGCGCCAGGCGGAGCCGCCCTCGTACGCCGAATGACTCCCGCCACAGGACCGCGCCCACACGACGGAACCCCGACACCCCCTGCGGCAGTGGTGAACCCGCGGCCTCAGTTCGTCGCGGCCGCCAACTCGGAGTCCGCGGATGTGGGCTCCGGCGCTGCGGCCCCCGGTGAGTCCTCCCCTGCCTCCGGTGTCTCCGCATCGGCTCCCACCTCGGACAGGGCTGCGCTGATCGCGGCCGCGGACTCCGCGAGCGCCGCACCGTAGCGCTGGGTGGTCCCGTTCTTCACGCGGTAGCTGGGCACCACCAGGTTGAGGGCGGCGATCACGTGACCATTGGTGCTGATCGGTGACGCGATGGCGGTGACATCGGGTTCCACGCCGGCCTCCTCCACCACGAAGGACCCCGGCGGGACGTCACCGGAGAGTGCGCGTCCCACGGCCGAGCGCGCCAGGGGGACCGTGCGCCCCACCCAGTTGGCGTGGCGCACCGAGTGCGTGCCCTCGATGACCTGGATGTAGAGGGCGAAACCCGTGGGGTCCTCGATGGCGAGGTACACCGACTCCCCCGTGCTCTCCACGACCGAGCGCATCCAGCGCCTGGACACCCACACCAGGTTGTCCTGGCTCAGGCTGGCAGCCCCCAGGCGCATCATGATGGGCCCCGGGCGGTACGCACCCGCCTGGTCGCGGGTGATGAACCCCTTGGCGGTGAGGGACTGCAGCAACCGGAACGCGGTGCTGGGTGCCAGGCCGACCTGTCGCGCGCAGTCCGAGAGCAGCAGCCCGTGCCCGTCGCACACCGCTGTCAGCAGGTCCAGCGCGCGGTCCACGGTCCGGGTGGATTGTTCCGCCATGGTGCGTCTCCGTTCGCCATTGGTCGTCCCGCGCAGGACGCCGGGGGCCTCCAGGTCGGTCGCCGGCGTCCCGGCCGTCGTGGCCGGCCCCGGTGCCGCTGCCCGGTCAGCCTAGCAACTGGGAAAGGGCGGCCCTGCGGGGCTGCCCGGCAGGTCCCTCACGCCGGGACGGGGACCGGGTCGTTCGACCTCAGCAGGGCGGTCGCGCGGCGCTTGTACTCGATGAACTCCTCACTGAGGCGCACCTCGCTGCTCCGCTCGGGCCCCAGGTCGATGTCGATGATCTCCTTGATGCGCCCGGGGCGGGCGGACATGACGACCACGCGGTTGGCCAGCAGGATCGCCTCGTCCACGTCGTGGGTGACCATGACGACGGTCTTCGGGGTGCGCTGCCAGATGTCCAGCAGCAGCTCCTGCGTGGTCTCGCGCGTGAGCATGTCCAGGGCGCCGAAGGGCTCGTCCAGGAGCAGTGCCTTGGGTTCGTTCGCCAGTGCGCGCGCCAGGGCGACGCGCTGCTGCATGCCTCCCGACAGGGTGGTCGTGTACTGGTGCTCGAAGCCCTGCAGGCCCACCAGCTCCGTGTACTGCTGGGCGATCTCGCGGCGGGCCTTGCGGCCCATCCCCTGCTCCCTCAGTCCGAAGGCGATGTTGTCGATGACGCTCAGCCACGGGAAGAGCGTGTAGGACTGGAAGACCATGCCGCGGTCCCGGCCCGGCCCCCGCACGCGCTGTCCGTCGAAGGACACCGACCCGGCTGTGGGCTCCTCCAGGCCGGCCATGATGCGCAGCAGTGTGGACTTCCCGCACCCGGACGTGCCCAGCAGGGAGATGAACTCCTGGGGGTGGACCGTCAGGTCGATGGAGTCCAGTGCGTGCACCACACCCCTCTTGGTCTCGAAGGTCTTGGAGAGGTGGGTGACGACCATCTCCGACTCGGTGGTGACAGGCATGGGTCAGTGCCTCCGTTCGTTCCAGGGGAAGAGCATCCGGTTGAGGAAGATCAGGGCGTAGTCGACGACGAGCCCGATGAGGCCCAGGGTGAGGATGGAGACGAAGATCTGGTCCACGGCCACGGACCGCTGGGACTGGAGGATCGTGTAGCCGATGCCGGAGCTGGCCCCGACGATCTCGGCGACGATCACGTAGGTCCACGCCCAGCCCAGCACGATGCGCAGGGTGTCCACGATGTCGGGCCAGGCGCGCGGCAGGATGATCTTCCACAGCACATTCGCCTGGTTGGTGCCCAGCGTGTAGGAGGCCTCGATGAGGGGCAGGGTGACGGACCTGATGTTGTTGGCGATCATGAGCACCAGCTGCGGCAGGCTGCCCAGGATGATGATCGCGATCTTCTCCTCCTCGCCGATCCCGATCCAGAAGATGAACAGCGGGATGAAGGCCGAGGCCGGCATGTAGCGGATGAAGGAGAACATCGGCTGCACGAAGGAGGAGACGGGGGCGTAGGTGCCCACGAAGATCCCCAGGGGCAGCGCGACGGCGGTGGCGATGAGGAAGCCCGCCATGACGCGGTAGACGGTCGCCCAGATGTCCTCGACGAAGCCGCGTCGGAACATGTCCACCGCCGCGTGCGCCGTCTCCGCAGGGGTGGGCACGAACATGGGGTTGACCAGTTCGCGGGCGGTGATGAACCACCACCCCGCCAGGAGGATCGCGAAGGAGGTCACCGACACGACCAGACCCGCCCGGGTCGAGGCGACGAAGTCGCTGGAGAGGCCCAGGGTGTCCAGGATGACGCCGGGGACGTCCTTGGAGTCGAGGATGACGTGACCGAAGTCCGTCTCCTTGGCCTTGCTCAGCCACGGCTCCCAGGTCATGGCCGCATCGACCTTGCCCGCGACGAAGGCGCTGCCGGCGTCGCCTGAACTCATGGACGTGACCTCGACATCGTCCATGGTCATGTCGTTCTGCTTGAGTTCGTAGTTGAACCAGAAGAAGCTCGCACCACCCGTGGTGTCCAGGGCGACGGTGCGGCCCTTGAGGTCGGCGAAGGAGGTGATGTCCTCCAGGCCCACCAGGCCGTCGCCGCCGTAGGAGGTGTCCAGGACCAGGGGCACCGTGATGTCCACGCCCTGCGCCTTGGACATCACCTGGGTGTCGATGGTGGTGGCGATGCCCTGGATCTCGCCCGCGATCAGGGCGGCGCGGCTGTCGGCCTTGGACTCGAAGGAGGTCACGGCCACGTCCACGCCGTGGTCCTCGAAGAAGCCCTGTTCGACGGCCAGGTCCAGGGGGAGGAACCCGATCCACGAGGAGCGGGCGATCGTGACGGTTCCGTCATAGGTGCCACTCGAGGCGCCACCCGACTCCGCGCCCGAGGCGGGGTCCGCGTCGACGCCGCCTCCGCAGGCGGAGAGACCGAAGGAGGAGACGAGCAGGGCTGCGGAGACAAGTGGGACGGTGGAGCGTCGTCGGAGACTCATGATGGGATCACTCTTTCCATTCGTTGGGTGCGGCGGCAGCGGAGACGTCGACCCGGTCGAAGCCGCCCCCCCATCACCGCGATGCCAGGACAGTTCCGGTGCTGGTCGATGACCGTGGCAGGGAGATGGGCGCAGATCTGCGCCAGGATGATGTCGCAGGTGCGTCCGAAGGTCTCGAGGTCGCCCTCGTAGGAGTAGGTGACCCTCGTAGGAGTAGGTGGAGTGGAGGACCTGGGTCCCGGGGCGGGCCCGGCGCACCAGGTCGGCCTCGAAGTCGACACTCCCCCACTCCTCGTCGATGATCCACACGCGGGGGGCACCGGAGGCCGTGGGGCCGAGGAGCGCGTGCGCAGCGGTGGAGGCCGGTGCTGCGGGTCCGAGCGGTCCTTCGGGTGGGAGCGGTGCGGCCGGAGGGACTGGGACTCGTCTGTCGTCGGGGGCCATGTCAGCCCTCCTCCTGGACGGTCACCTGTTGGGCGTCCGCGTCCGCGTCGACCACCAGTCCGTCGTGGGCGACGGCGTAGAAGTCCTCACCCAGCCGGTCGACCAGGGGGATCTCCAGGATGATGGCGCTGGCCACCAGCGTCGTGTCCGGGTTGCGGATGATCATGGCGCGGGGGGCGTGGCCGGTCTTCTGGAGCTGGAAGAGGCCGTCGGCCTGGACCACGGAGGATCCCTTGCCGTTGGGGAAGCTGAGGATCTTCCCGGCGATCGAGACCCCGTGGAGGGCGTGGCCCTCCTCGATGACCGTGCCGTCCTCGGGGTTGACGAGGTAGAAGCACATGTCGTCGGCGGAGATGAGCAGTTCGCCCCTCGGCCCGGCCCTCGCTGATCCTGTGGCACTCGAAGCTGGTCATCGCACGACCTCCCCCGTCAGCGCGCTGGCGACGGCGTTCTCGAGTTCGGTGATGACGAACTCCATGTTGCGTCTCTTCGTGTAGTAGGCGCACTTGGGGGACTCCGTCACCCCGCGCTTGCCGTAGAGGAACTCCCAGCAGGGCTGGTCCATGCAGGTGTTGGAGAAGATGTGGCCGCCCGCCGCCTCGATCTGGTCCAGGTACCCCATCTCGCGGGCGAGGTCGAAGGTGAGGGCGGAGGTCATCGCGAACAGCGGCACCGCCAGGTCACGGCCACGCACCATCTCGGCGATCGTGGTGCTCTGGTCGATGGTCAGGTGGGGGCAGCCGAAGCGCGCGCCGTAGACGGAGTTCACGAAGGGGGTGGCGCTGGACTCCGAGAAGGAGATGACCTCCCGGTAGCGAGGGACGTTGCGCTCCAGGTAGGGCGTGCAGTCGTAGGTCATGATCGCGCCGATGTCGGTGTAGGCGCGGTGGGTGCGCTTGACGATGGCCTCGTCCTCCGGGCGGATCGTCGTCACCTTCTTCAGCTGGCGCCAGTTGAAGCTGGGGTTGACCGTGGGGCGCACCCGGCAGTGCGCGCCGCCCGCCACCAGCTTCTCCGCGAACCACAGGTCCGCCTCCTGGTTGGACAGGGCCACGTGGGTCCGCGTGACGGGCACCATGTGGGGGGCGTCGTAGGCGTCACCGATGGCGACCTGGATCTTCATCGCGATCTGGGCGCCCGTGCCGTACTGGCCGTCGAGCATCGCCTGCTCGTCGTCCCTCAGTTCGATCATGAATCCGGCCCTTCCTCATGCTGGCGTGAGCCGCCGCGTGAACAGTTGTCGTTTCCGCCTTGTGGAATGAGATTTCCACACAATGGATCGCAGTCTCAAGGGCTGTTCAAGTTCGGCTCATGCTGCCATCTGTGCCGGGTCATGCTCAAGGATGGTTGTGCGGCGCGGACAGGCCTTCTCCGGCCCCGTGCAGGCGGTCAGGGACGGCGCGCCGCGCTCGTCCGGGGCGGGGCGGGAGGGGCGGAGACCTGGCACCAGGGGCGGCTTTCGGAGGTCAACCTGAGGGGTATTGCGGGCGGGTAGGAGGCGGGTCGGAGGCGTCGCCTCCACCGTGCGCGACGGATCGTTCGGGCATCGGCCGGTGTGCCGGCCCGCGCGTCGGGGCGTGTTCCGGTCCACGCTTCGAGCCCAGCTTCGTCCCGGACGTCGGACCCGGCCTCGGCTCGGGCAGCGGACGGATGCTGGGGTCACCGGTTGCGCAGGGTGCACCTCCGTGCAGGATGCACCGAGGGCTCGTCAGCTGCGGGCGCGGTGCGCCTGCAGGGAGGTGCGCAGCCCTGCGGCAGAGGTGGGCGCGGGCAGGTGCGTGGGCGCCCGTGCAGGCACGGCCCCGGGGACGGATGGAGCCACGGGCCCGGAAACGGGTGCAGACACGGACCAGGCGGCGGGCGCTGGAGCAGGGACCGGAGCAGTCACGGACCCGGAGGCGGCCGCAGGAACGACCGCAGGAACATGCAGAAGCAGGGTGGGAGTGGTACGCCTCACGACAGGTCAGAAGCGTGGCAGGAGCAGGACCTCGGTCCCACACACACCGTCAGCGCGAAGGGTGGGAGCAGTGGATCAGCTGTACTCGTCCGAGGGGTCCGCCGGTGCTGACCTGGAACCGGACTCCTCGCCCGGACCATCGGCTGGTCCCTGGCTGGAGCCCGGCGTGCCGTCCTCGTGCGCCCAGGACACCACCAGATTCTCCGAGGACCAGAACCGTGGCAGCTGGGTACCGACCAGTTCCTCCACCCGTTCGAGCTCGGCCTCACGGGCCTCGCCCTCGTCGCCCTCGCCCTGGACGCCCTCGTCGACCTCCACCGTCACCTCGAGCCCTTCCGGGCGCACGAGCAGGCGCGCCTGCGGGCCACCCTCGCCGAAGCGGATGGAGCCCGTGCCCTGATCCTCGTCCCAGGTGGCGCTGGACTCACCCGACAGTCCGGACGCCAGGGCTTGGGCCGCGCTGTGCGCATCGTCGGTGGGTATGAGGGCGCTGGAGGTGGTCATGCCTGATGCCTTCCCGAGAGGTGGCACCGCTGGAGCGGCTCCCGGCCAACAGGTGCTGTGGTGCCCGTCGCGGGACCGTCGTGGTGCCGGTCACAGGGAGTCTATCCACGGGCCGGGTGCGGCGCTCGGCGGAGCGGGCCCTGTCTCGGAGCAGACCCACGGTGCCGCGCCATGGTGCCGCTGTTGCCCGGCCGCACGGCCTGATGGCTGCGGGCGTGGAGGGCAGGCGGGCGCGGGCGCCTCGCTCGCCGCGTTCAGCGAGCGCAGTGCTTCTCCAATGGGGAGCGGTCCGTCGGGTTCTTCGCGATGACGGCGCCGTTGAGGATGACCGCGAAGCAGGTCCAGGCGGCGTAGGGGGCGATCGCTGCCCCTGCGGGTCGCGAGATGCGTGCGGCCCGCCGTGCCAGGGACACGGAGTCCGCGGCCAGCGCGGCAGCCACGACGAGGCCGCCGCGGGTGGAGTGCCCACGGAAGAAGACCCAGGTCCAGGCCGTGTTGAGGGTCATGTTGCGCAGGAGCGCGGTGTGGAAGCCGGCGCCTGGATCGCGGCGTTCGAGGGCCACGGAGGCTCCGGCGACTGCGGTGTAGAGCCCGGACCACACCCACCGGAAGACCGGGGGTGGGGGTTGGATGGCCGGCTGGTCGAGGGAGCGGTACCAGCGGGAGCGCACGCCCGTCACGGTCGCGACCGATCCGAGTGTGGCCGCTGCGGCCACGGGCCACACACCGCGCACGACACTTCGGATCACGCCGCGTGCGGTGCGGTGTCGGGATGCGCGACCGGAATCCTGCTCCGTGTCGTCGCCGTCAGTGCGGGCGTTGGTACCGACATCACTGTCCGTGGTGCTGCGAGCGTCCATGAGGTCCTCCGATCCGTGCGCGGGCCTGACTGGTCTGCCCGGGCCCAGCGTGCCTCCCGGGAGCGTCGAAGCCGCCCACACCGCCATGTCTCCCGCGCCCGACAGTCCCACCCGGACCCGACAGGTCTGCCCAGCCTATGTCGACCTGACCTGTGGGGTGACGGGGAGCGCACCCAGAGCCGGGACCGCTCGGTTCCCGGCCCGCGCGAGCTCGATGGAGGTCCCTGGACGCCCACCCGACAGTTCTCTCCCGTCATCGTGTGCAGAAATGCACCCAGTTTCCCGGCGCCGACACCGCGGAGACGGCTCCCGTGTTCCGGCGCTCCCTCCTGACCTGCACCGACGTGGCTCCTCAGTTCCGGCGCCGTGCACGGACTGAGGAAACTGGGTGCATTTCTGCACAGCATCCGAGGGCACCCGCCGCAGAACGGGTCCACGGCCCCGTCCTGCTTGCTTCCGGCATCCGGCAGGACCGGGCGCGGACGGGTGGGGTCGACTGATCTGCTCCAGGCAGAGGCGTGAAGCCTGTCGACCCGTGGGCTCCCGTCGAGAAGTGGACTTCTCAGCGAACGGTGGGGGCTCATGGCCACCGCTCGGTGGGAAGTCCACTCTTCGGCGCCCCGACACCACCGCCCGGCCACGGACGCATCGGCGCTGCACCGGTATGTCGACACCGGTGTCCCACCACGACGCCGCAGCGGCGCGTGCGCGTCGCTGCGGCGGTCCGCCCCGGCGTGCCTCAGGCGTCGCGCTTCTTGGTGAGCACCCACCCCAGCAGCAGGGCGATGACCGTCCATGCGGCGAAGACCCCGTAGCCCTGCCACGGCGTCAGCGCATCGGGCCCCGTCACCTCCGTCAGCAGCTGGAGTCCCGCAGTTGCGGGCAGGTACTCGCCCGCCGTCCCGATCCACCGGGTGGCGTCGAAGGCTCCCGCGATCTGCGCGATCGTGGGCAGCACGAACAGGATGGCGACCAGGGTGAAGATGCTGCCCGTCGAGTTGCGCAGGATCGCCCCGACACCCATGGAGAACAGGGCCAGCGTCACCAGGTAGAGGACGGTGCCCAGCAGGACCCGCAAGGTCGTGGTGTCCGTGACGTCGAACTGGTGGCCCGTACCGGAGAAGGCAGCAAGGCCCGCCCCCAACGACAGTCCGGTGGCCACCAGCCCGGTCAGCGCGACCAGGACCGACAGCGCGACACCCTTGCCCAATAGCACACCGGTACGTCGCGGCACGGCGGCGAAGGTCGAGCGGATGGATCCGGTGCTGAACTCCCCGGTGATGATGATCGCGCCGAGCACCGCCACGGCCAGCTGCCCGAAGCCCAGGCCCGCCGAGATGCTCAGGAGGATGGGATCGCCGCCCGATATCTCCACGTCGACCCCCGCTGAGGCGACGGAGAAGGCGATGAGCGCGGCGAAGCCGACCATCACCAGGACGGTGACCCCCAGCGTCCACCAGGTCGACCGCAGGCCGAGCGTCTTGATCCACTCGCCGCGCACCACTCCGAACGCGGTGAGGCGGTATCGGGGGCGGTGGTGCTGTGCGAGCGCGGTGCGGGAGCGGGAAGGGGTGCCGGCTGTCGGCGTCGGCCTGGTCAGGGCGGCCTCCACCGGGCCGGCACCGGTCGGAGCGGCCTCCGTCGGGGCTGCCTCCGCCGGAGTGGCTGACTGCGGAGTCACGGACTGCGGGTCGGTCGCGTCGCTCATCGCGCGTCCCCTTCCTGGGTGGCTGCGGTGGGGTACTCGATGGAGTCGTGGGTGAGCTCCATGTAGGCCTCCTCCAGGGTGGAGGCCTGCGGCGTGAGCTCGTACAGGGTGAATCCGTCCTGTGCGGCGGCCTCGCCGACCTCTTCGCTGGTGGCACCCACGACCTGCCCGGCGCCGTCAGGCAACGGGCTGACCTGCCACCCGCGGCGCACGAGGGCAGCAGCGAGTTCCCCCATGCGGGGGCTGCGGACCCTCACGCCACGCCGCGTGACACCGTTGAGGATGGTGTCCAGTGGTGCGTCGGCGATGATGCGACCCCGCCCGATGACCACCACGTGGTCGGCGGTCTGGGCGACCTCGCTCATGAGGTGGCTGGAGAGGAAGACGGTGCGTCCCTCCGCGGCGAAGGAGCGCGCGAGGTTGCGCACCCACACGACGCCTTCGGGGTCCAGCCCGTTGACGGGCTCGTCCAGGATGAGGATCTCCGGATCACCGAGCAGCGCCGCGGCGATGCCCAAGCGCTGGCCCATGCCCAGGGAGAACCCGCCGACCCGCTTCCCGGCCACCGATTCCAGGCCGGTCAGGCCGATGACCTCCTCCACGCGGGAGCGCGGGATGCGGTGCGTGGCTGCGAGGGCGAGGAGGTGGTTGCGCGCGCTGCGTCCCTTGTGGACGCCCTTGGCGTCCAGGAGCGCGCCGACCGTGGTCAGCGGGGAGGAGAGTGCGGAGTAGGGCTTGCCGTGGATGAGCGCCCGGCCGGAGCTCGCGGCGTCCAGACCCATGATGACGCGCATCGTGGTGGACTTGCCTGCGCCGTTGGGTCCGAGGAAGCCGGTGACCTTCCCCGACTGGACGGTGAAGCTCACGTCGTCCACCGCCGTCTTCGCGCCGTAACGCTTGGTCATGTCGATGACCTCGATCATGGGGGTCCTTTCGGTGGGGCGTGGAGGCAGGTGGTCAGGCACGCCGACCGACCGTCCACTGGCATCGACCCAGCGCAGTCCAGCAGCGGGCCCGCCTCCGGTCTGCTGTTCAGGGTAGCTGTTGAGGTGACGCCGGTCGCGAGCAACACCCCGTCGGGCACGGTGGGCTGCGAGTGGGTGCCGGACGGCCCGCCCCGGGGAGCGCAGGACCGGGGCGCCTGAGCGGGGGCGGGCGGGATCAGCGCGAGCAGGATCAGCCCCAAGAAGGCGCGAGAGCGCTCTCAAGCCGCTAGGCTCGTCGGCAGGTCGGCCGCTCCGGCGCCCGGCCCGTACACGGCTGTCCAGCGTTGGACCGAGCGTCCGCATCCCTCACGACACCAGTTCGAAGGAGAACTCCACCTGTGAGACTTCCACACACACACCGCCCGACCCGCGTGCCTCGCGCGTCGCGACCTCCACCCGAGCCCCATCGCCCTCGTCAAGGTCCCGCACCCGAGCGAGGACCGCGCTGGTGGGCCTCGCAGTCCTGACGCTCACGGCAGGCGGCACGGCCACCAGCGCGGTGCCCACCGCAACTGCCGACGCCGCCGGGGGCCTCTTCGGGCCCAATGTCACCGTCTTCGACGGGTCCTGGACCACGGACGACATCAACTCCACCCTCCAGGCGGCCTCCCACGAGACGGAGTTCAGCCAGGCCCGCCACCAGTTCTTCTTCGCCCCGGGCACCTATGGCTCCCCCGACGGCGCCGACGACCCGCTCACCGCCACCGACGTCGTCAACTCCGAACTCGGCTACTACCAGGTGGTCTCGGGCCTCGGCGCCTCCCCGGAGGACGTGACGCTGAACGGCTCCATCCACGTGGAGCCGGTCCGCACCTGCGAGGCCGCGCCATGGGACTGCCAGGCACCCGGGTCCCTGACCCGCTTCTGGCGTTCGCTGTCCAACATGACGGTCAACCCGATCCAGCAGCCCGTGGGTGAGGACGCGGAGCGTCAGTTCCCCGCTGGCGTCACCGAGGCCCACCAGATGCGTTACGCGGTCTCCCAGGCCGCGCCCCTGCGCCGCATGAACATCACCGGCGGGCTCACGGTGTTCGGACGCTTCGGCGAGTACGCCTCGGGCGGGTACATGGCGAACTCCCGCGTGAGCGGCACGATGGTGTCGGGCTCCCAGCAGCAGTGGTACACGCGCAACTCCGAGCTCGGCTCCTGGGGAGGCGGCGTGTGGAACATGGTGTTCTCCGGGGTCAGCGGGGCACCGGCCACGAACTTCGGCTCCGAGCTGACCGGCGCCGGGCAGGAGCTCTCACTCACGAACGTGGAGTCCACGCCCGTGAGCCGCGAGGCACCCTTCCTCTACGTCAGCGCCCCGGACGCGGGGGCGGCCGACCTGGGCGATGCGGCCTCGTACTCGGTGTTCGTACCACGCGCGCGCACCGACTCCACCGGCGTCGACTGGTCGACAGGGGCGGGGGCGGGGACCGCGCTGCCCCTGTCCTCCTTCCGCATCGCGCACGAGGGCGACTCCGCTGCTGACCTGAACGCCTCCCTGGCTGCCGGGCAGAACCTGCTGCTCACCCCGGGTGTGTACCACCTCTCCGAGGCGCTGCGCATCGACCGGGCCGACACCGTCGTGCTCGGACTCGGCATGGCGACACTGACGCCCGACGCGGGCACGGCCGCCATCGAGGTCGGCGACGTCGCAGGGGTGAAGATCGCGGGGCTGACGGTGGACGCCGGGGCGGTCGAGTCACCGGTCCTCGTCCAGGTCGGACCCGAGGGTGCGAGCACCGCGGATCCCGCGGACCCGACGACGCTGACCGATGTCTTCATCCGCGTCGCCGGACCTTGGGTCGGACGGGCGGTGACCTCCATCGAGGTCAACTCCCCCCACACCCTGCTGGACCACATCTGGGCCTGGCGCGCCGACCACGCCTCGGGCGGGGTCGTGGACTCCACCATCGGGTGGGGCGTCAACACCGCCGACCACGGACTGGTCGTCAACGGAGACGACGTGGTGGCCACCGGCCTCTTCGTCGAGCACTACCAGAAGAACCAGGTCGTGTGGAACGGTGAGGGCGGCCGGACCGTCTTCTACCAGTCCGAACTCCCCTACGACCCGCCCACGCAGTCCGCGTGGATGGACGGGGACTCGAACGGCTACGCCTCCTACCGGGTGGCCGACGGGGTGAGGACCCACGCGGCGACCGGCCTGGGGGTCTACTCCTTCTTCGACCCGACACGGGTGAGCGAGCCCAGCGTCGCGGCGAGCGCCGTGCAGGTCCCCGATGCACCGGGAGTGTCGGTGACCTCGGCGGTGTCGGTCTTCCTCGACGGCATCGGCGGCATCACGAACATCGTCAACGACGAGGGCGGGGCCGTGTCGTCGGCAGGGCCGACCTCGCGGTTCCTGGTGTCCTACACGACCCCTGACACCACTGCCCCCGTCGTCACCGCGAGCGTGGACGAGGCGACCCGCACGGTCACGCTGAGCGCCACGGACGACTTCTCCGGTGTGGCCTCCATCGAGTACGCGCTCGGTGCGGCCGGTGACGGGGACGACTGGACGGTCTACTCCGGTCCGGTGGCCCTGCCCGACGACGTCACGGTCCTGCGTTACCGGGCCACCGACGTCGCGGGCAACGTGTCCGAGGTCGGGTCGGTCGAGGTCGCTCTGAGTCCCACGCCGACACCCACGCCGACGCCTTCGGGGTCCGGTGGGTCCGGGGGCAGTGGCGATCCGTCACAGAGCCCGACCCCTGCCGGGTCATCGACCGGGAACGGGAAGGCCGGCGACCTGGCACGCACGGGAAGCACAGCAGAGGCCCTCGGCCTGGCAGCCCTGGCCGTTCTCGCCCTGGGGACGACCGTGCTGGGCCTTCGCAGGAGGTCGATGCGCTGACGCCGCAGTGACGACAGGAGCGGTGGCGTCCTCACGTCGGTCCCCGGACCGGCGTCGGGGCGCCACCGTTCTCTGTGCTTAAAGGGGGTGGGGCCGGGGCCGCTGGAGGCTGAGTTCCCAGCGGGACGGAGACCGTGGCGACCAGAGCCCGCAGCCGGGCAGGGTCCACGGCGACCGGACTCGCAACCGGGGACCGGCCACGGCGATGGGAACTCTCAGCGAGGCGGAGTCCGTGGCCACCGGGTCCAGGAGCGGGGCAACGACCACGGCGACCGGAGCTCACGACCGGCAGCGTCATCAGCTGTCGGAGTCCGCAGCTACCGGCTTCCACGGCGGGACCGTCTCCTGCTGGGCCGGTCTCTCCTGGACTCGGGAGTTGCTCCCGCGCAGTCGACCCCGCCCTCGTCAGCCCTGCCTGCCCAGTGCGCGCAGTGCCAGCGCGACGTCCTCGGCGTCATTGAACAGGTGGAAGGCGACCCGCGCCCGGCCCGCACGACCCGAGGCGGTGATGCCGGCAGCCGTCAGTCGGGCGAGGTCGCAGCCGGTGGGATCCTCCCAGGTGACGATCGCGCTCGGTGTGGAGGACTCGTCCTCGAGGACCTGCTCCAGGCCCATCCCCTCCCGGAATGCCCGGGCCAGACCCGTGTCGTGGGCGTGGACCTCGGAGATGTCGAGTGCGGCGAACATGGCCAGGGCGGGCTCGGCCCCGACGAAGGCCTGCCAGGCAGGGGAGACGTCGAAGCGGCGCGCGTCGGCGGCCAGCGTGACCTCGCTGCCGTAGCAGGAGGCCCACGGGTCCTCCCCCGCGTACCAGCCGGCGCACGGAGCGGACATGTGTGGCGCGAAATCCGGGGAGACGGCCATGAAGCACACGCCCCGGGGGCAGCACAGCCACTTGTAGGCGTGGCAGATCAGCACGTCGACGTCGTCAGCGCTCACCGGGAGCCATCCGGCCGCCTGGGTCGCGTCGCACATGGTGCGGGCACCGTGGGCCCGCGCCGCCCGCGTGATGGCGTCGGTGTCCGCCACTTCGCCGGTGGCCGACTGGACGGCGGAGAAGGCCACGAGGGCGGTGTCGGGACCGATCTCCTCGGCGAGCACGCCGAGCGGCACGCAACGCACGCGCAGGTCACGCCCCGCATGGACGAAGGGGAGCACCACGGAGGAGAAGTCGTCCTCCGGGACCAGCACCTCGGCCCCCTCGGGGAGCGCAGTGGCCACCAGCGCCACCGCCACCGACGTCTGGGAGCCGATGGCCACTCGGTCGGGGGTGGTGTGGACGAGGCGCGCGAAGTGCTCGCGCGAACGCTCGACCGCTGCGGCATAGCCCGCCGGATCCGGGTGCCCGGAGGCGGAGGCATCGAGGTCGGCAATGAGGGCAGCCCGGGACGAGCGCGTGGGCAGACCCGTGGTGCAGGACGACAGGTAACCGCGGCCGCCGAGGAACTCCTGGCGGGCGGTGGCGAGCGGGAGGGCCGCGGCGGGAGTCAGGCCGGGGGTCGGCGCGGGGGTGGCCTTCCGCGCGGGTGCGCCATGGGCAGCGGTGGGGTCGACGAGGGCGGACGGAGGAAGCATCATCGTGGCCATGTCGCCAGCCTGCGGCGCGGCACCGCCATACGTCTATGGCAGATGTTCGATGGAAACCATGACTGGTACTTATGGTTGGTGCATGGAGGAGATGACTGCCGACGGACGGGTCTTCGACGTCCGCGACCTCATGCTCGTGCGCGCGATCGCCGATCGTGGCTCCATCACGGCGGCGGCGAACGCGCTGGGCATGAGCCAACCGGCGGTGAGCCAACAGCTGCACCGGTTGGAACACCGTGTCGGGCTGCCCCTGGTGGAGCGTGTCGGGCGCGGAGTGCGCCTGACCGAGGCCGGCAGGATCATGTCCCGCCATGCGCCGGCCGTCACCACGGCCCTGGACGCGGCCACCGAGGAACTCGACGACCTGCGCGGCCTGCGCACGGGCCGCGTGCGTCTCATGGGGTTCCCGTCCGCCTCCCCCACCCTGCTGCCGCTGGTGCTGGCACACCTGCGCGAGAACCAACCCGGGGTCAGCGTCACGTATGTCGAGGCCGAACCACCCGAGGCCGTCGCGGCCGTACGGGAGGGGACAGCAGATGTGGCGCTCACCTTCAGCTATCCCGGCGACAGCGCCGATCCCCACCGCTCGACTGCCCAGGGCCTGTCGGTGCGCACGGTCGGCCGGGACGACCTCGTCCTGGTGCTGCCAGCGGGGCACCGAGCGCTCGAGGGAGAACCGGGGAGGTCGGGTGGTGGTCCCCTCGAGGCTTCGGGCACATCTGCAGATGGGACGGGGAACGCCAGCGAGGAAGCCGATCCTCATGCCCACGCCCGTGCTGGGACGCGTGCCCATGCCCGGGCCCGGGCCGACGCCCGCACCGACAACCACGCCCAGTCCCAGGTTCAAGCACAGGCACAGGCACAGGCACAGGCACATCTCATCCGACCTCGCGCCGTGGCCGTCGCGGACCTGTCCGACGAAAGCTGGATTGCCGGATGTCCACGATGCCGCGGACATCTGTTGGAGCTGTGCGCACGGGCGGGGTTCACCCCGAGGATCGCCTTCGAGACCGACAACGTCGTCGCCGTCGAGGCACTGGTCGCCCAGGGGANACAGGCATCAAAAACAAACAAACACGCTATCGAGTTCACAAACAACACCCACACACACCGATCCGGCACCCAGAAGGTGTTTTTCGAAGTGGTGTCTCGCGCCATGTCTCCGGGCCTTGTCTCAAGTCCCTGCCGTTCGGCGCAACGGAGATAACTCTATGCAGGACCCCCCGATCGGTCAAATCGATCTGGCGTGAGCGTGGCCACAGGGTCCGCGATCCGCGGCGTGGCGCCGATTCCTCCTCCGGAACAGCGGCTCGGACACCCCAACGGACATGGGTCCGCCCTCGTCGATCCCCCACCGGGAGCGCCGCCGAGGGCGGATTGTGGGCCTGAATGAGTCGGACCTCACCACAACGCCGCAGGTCAGCGCTTTATCCGGGGAGAGCACACGGTCGAGGAGACCTGCACCCTGCAAGCGACGGCTCCGACACGGCACTGGCGGACCACCGCGGGATGCCGCAAGCCCGCCCCCGACCACCGGCCTCGTCCGCGCGACGGCAACGTTCCTTCCCCCGCCACTCACAATTTGTGAGTGCTCGGCGGAGGGGAAGTGCACCTCGACGGAGATGGACGTACTGCCCCCCGTTCCCCCGAAGGACGGGGTCTCACTCCCAGGACGCGCGCGACGGAACTCAGACCGGCACCGGGCCTCGACAAGGGAAGAGGAGAGCGGACTTCGAGGCCAGAACAGAGCGGACCTCGAGCCCCGAACAGAGCGGACTTCGCACCCTGAACAGAGCGGACTTCGCGCTCTGAACAGAGCGGACTTCGCCGATGGGGGCGGGCGTCGCGCGTCGGAGTGGCGGGTCAGCCTGGCCGGTCAGCGGGAGTTCAGGTGCTCCTGGACGGGGATGTCGATGGTGGGCAGGTCGCGCACGGCCTGCTGGACAGCACGCGACACCGCACGCGGCACGCGCTCGTCGAACACGCCGGGGATGATGTAGCTCGGTCCCAGCTCGTCCTCGGAGATGACACCGGCGATCGCCACGGCCGCCACGCGCAGGACCTCCGTCGTGATCTCCTTGACCTTGGCGTCCAGCAGCCCGCGGAACAGACCCGGGAAGGCGAGCACGTTGTTGATCTGGTTCGGGTAGTCCGAGCGCCCCGTCGCCACGATCCGTGCGTGCTTCGAGGCCTCCAACGGGTCCACCTCGGGGGTGGGGTTGGCCAGGGCGAAGACGATGGCGCCGTCCGCCATGGTGGCCACGTCGTCCCCGGTGAGGATGTCCCCGTGGGAGACACCGATGAACACGTCCGCGCCGGCGAGCCCCTCCTGCAGGGAGCCGTGGACGTGTCGCGGGTTCGTGTGCTCGGCCAGCCAGCGCCGCGAGGGATGCATGCCCTCGGTGTCGTCCCCGGACAGTGCGCCGCTGCGGCCGTAACCGACGATGTCGCGCGCGCCCTGGGCCAGCAGCAGCTTGATGATGGCGGAGCCCGCCGCTCCCACGCCCGAGACGACGATGCGCACATCGGCGATGTCCTTGTCCACGATGCGCAGGGCATTGAGCAGGGCGGCGAGGACCACGATGGCGGTGCCGTGCTGGTCGTCGTGGAAGACGGGGATGTCGAGCTCCGCACGCAGGCGCTCCTCGATCTCGAAGCAGCGCGGGGCGGAGATGTCCTCCAGGTTGATGCCGCCGTAGGCCGGCGCGATCGCCTTGACGATGGCGATGATCTCCTCGGTGTCCTTCGTGTCCAGCACGACCGGCCACGCGTCCACCCCACCGAACTGCTTGAACAGCACCGCCTTGCCCTCCATCACCGGCAGTGCCGCCGCGGGCCCGATGTCGCCCAGGCCCAGCACCGCCGTGCCGTCGGAGACCACGGCGACGGTGTTCGCCTTCATGGTGAGCAGGTGCGCCTTCTGGGGCGAATCGTGGATGGCGGTGCACACACGCGCCACCCCCGGGGTGTAGGCGCGGGAGAGGTCGTCGCGGTTGCGCAGGGGGACCTTCGAGTGGACCTCGATTTTGCCGCCGATGTGGGAGAGGAACGTCTGGTCCGCCACCGAGCTCGTCGTCACCCCGGGCAGGGAGTCCAGGGTGCGCTCCACCTCGCGGCGGTGTGCGGAGTCGCGCATGTCGCAGGTGAGGTCGATGGTGATCCTCCCGCGGTCCGAGTAGGCGACGTCGAGGCCCTTGACCTCGGCCCCGGTCTCCGCCACCGCGTCGATCATGTCGGCGACGGAGGAGGTCGACTCGTCGACCTTGAGACGGTAGGAGGCGGTGTAGGAAGGGGACGTGCGCATGTGTTCCTCAGTGTTCGTTGGACTGGTCTCCGCAATGGCGGCACGCCGATGTGCAGACCCGTCGGAGCGCATCGGAGACCGCGGACCGGCACATGGATTGTACGTCCCCACAGCTCCTGGACCCGGCTCCGACCACCTCCCGGACAGCGCGTGGGCGCGGCGCCAGGGCGAGGCGGAGGCACGGCGCCATTGCACGGCGTGGGCCCGATTCCCGGGGCAAGGCGCAGGCACCACGTCCGGGCACGAGGCCGGGGGCGCGAGCCGCCACCCGGCGGAACCCGGCGCGGCGCGGCGGAACCTCAGAGCCTCAGAGCCTCAGAACCTCAGAACCTCAGAACCTCAGAACCTGGAGATCATGCCCGCCATCGGCTCCGCGCCACGCGAGGGCAGGAGGTGACCGACCAGAGAGGATCTCCCGCGACGCCGGTTGAAGAGGTCGAAGGACACAGCCGCCAGGAGCACCAGACCCTTGATGACCTGCGCCTGGTCGGAGCCGACGCCCACCAGGAGGAGCCCGTTGTTCAGGACGGCCATGACCGAAGCGCCGAGAACCCCACCTAGCACGGTCCCCATGCCCCCGCCCACGGCCGCTCCGCCGATGAACACGGCCGCAATCGCATCGAGTTCCCAGGACGTGCCGTCCAAGGGGCCGGCAGAGGTCGAGCGTCCGGCGATCATCATCCCCGCGAGCGCGGAGAGCACACCCATGTTGACCATCACGGCGAACTGCACGCCGCGGATGTCGACCCCCGAGAGCTCCGCTGCCGACGGACTCCCCCCGGCGGCGTAGAGGTGGCGCCCGAAGGCCGTGCGGCGGGTCAGCACGTGATAGGCCAGCACGAGGACGGCGATGACGACACCCGGGACGGGAAAAGAGGTGCCCGGACTTCCCGACCCGAAGATCCACGTGAGCGCCCCCACGACGAGCACACCGATGGCGGCCCGGCACCACGGCACCCACCCCTCGTACTCACTGCCCAGCCGGGAGACACGCCTGCGGTAGCGACGCACCTCCACGACCACGAGTCCCACGGAGGCGATGATCCCCAGCGCCAGGGTCGAGTTGTTCAGCCCCGTCCACTCAGGGCCCCATTCCGGCAGGTAGCCCGCACCCAGGACCTGGAACTCGTGAGGGACCGGCACGGAGAGCGCCTGGGACTCCCACTGGGCAATGCCGCGGAAGATCAGCATCCCTGCCAGAGTGGTGATGAACCCGGGCACCCCCACACGCGCCACGAAGAAGCCCTGGAAGGCCCCGATCAGGGCACCGAGCACCAGACCCGAGGCCAGGCCCGCCCACCACGGGAGGCCAGCGTCCCTGATCAGCAGCGCCACACTCATCGACACCACCGCCGCCACCGACCCGACGGAGAGGTCGATCTGTCCGATGACCACCACCATCACCATGCCGATGGCGAGGATCAACACGTAGGCGTTCCCGGTCACGAGGTTCTGGAAGTTCGAGGGCGTCAGCATCTGGCCGCCGGTGACGAGGTCGAAGAAGACGAGCAGGGCCACAAGCAGGACAACCATGAGGTGCTGCTGTTGGTTCGCCCCGAACAGCTGTCGAAGGATCGTCATCAGCTGGGCAACTCCCCGTCTCGAGGCCGGACCGCACGCATCGCGGGCGCGATCGAACCTGGGTGCGCGACAAACGCGGGATATGTCCCCGCACCACCGGCTCGTCGTCATCGTAGACAACAGCGGGGCGTGCCCGCCGCGTTTCGTCGACCGTGCCTCACAGACAAGCCGGCGACGCCCTCGGACCCGCACCGCCTTTGGGCAGTGAAGGGGGAATGCAACTGCTAGTTTTGGGCCGTGGATGGAACGGTCGCCCCCCTCGGGTCGCAGACCTCGCTGCGCGAGGTCAACAGTGCCCGCGTGGTCGCGACCGTGAAGAAGTTCGGGCACCTCACCCAGGTCGAGTTGGCAGCGGCCACCGGCCTCTCCCCGGCGACGATCTCCAACATCGTCAAGCAGCTGGCCTCCCAGGGCGTCGTCGAGACACGCAACACCGTACGTTCCGGCAGGCGCGCCCAGATGGTCACCCTCGCCCGAACCACCGGGCTGGCCGTCGGCATCTACATCGGGCGCCGCACGCTGCGCGTGGACATCGCCGACGCCACCCAGACGATCACCGCGGACCAGGTCCTCCCCCTTCCCGTGGACCACCGGGCCGATACCACCCTCGACCGAGCGGCCCTCATCGTCATGGAACTCACGGAGGGTCTGGGAGCCCAGCTCAGCGAAGTCATCGGCATCGGCGTGGCACTGCCCGCCCCGGTGTCTCCTTCCACCCATCGCATCTCCGTGCGTGGGATCATGCGCGGCTGGGAGGACATCGACGTCGGCGAGGTCCTCGCACGACGCCTCAACCTTCCCGTCCTCGTCGAGAACGACGCGAACTCCGGAGCCGTCGCAGAGGCACGCTACGGGGCCCTGCGCGGATTCTCCGACGGCGTCTACGTGCGTGCGTCCTACCAGATGGGCGCGGGCATCCTCATCGGCGGCCGCCTCCACCGGGGGCCTGAGGGCACAGCAGGCGAGATCGGGCACGTCCAGGTCGATCCCCAGGGTGCCATCTGCCAGTGCGGGGGTCGGGGCTGCCTCAACACCGTCGTGGGCGCCGATGCCCTCGTGGACCTCCTGCGGGTCTCCCGCGGCGCGCTGTCCCTGCGCGACGTGATCTCCCTGGCCACCGAGGGCGATCCGGGGTGTCGCCAGGTCATCGCGGATGCCGGGACCGCCATCGGATCTGCCATCGCCGACCTCGCAGTCACCATCAACCCCGGCGCGATTGCCGTGGGAGGGGAACTGGCTGAGGCCGGGGAGACCCTGCTCGCCCCCATGCGCGACGTCCTGCGCGCCAGACCCGTGCTGGCCACAGCGGGGATCGACGTCCTGCCAGCCGTGCTCGGTTCGCACGCGGAGTCCCTGGGCGCCTTCGCCCTCGCGATGGATGCCTTCGACGAGGCAGGGCTCATCGCGGGCGCCGGACCGGGCACCGGACCGGGCGGCCCAGAGCGTCCCCGCAGCGCCGCGGCGTCGAACCAGATGACGACACCCGCTCCCGCCACTCCAGACATCCCTCTCAGGGAGGCGTGATGAACACACCCGCACCCGGAACCACTGGCCAGCCCCTGCTCGCCCTGGAATCCGTGTCCCGTCAGTTCGGAGGCATCCAGGCCCTCATCGATGTGGACCTCACCGTCCATCGCCACGAGGTCGTGGCCCTGGTGGGTGACAATGCGGCCGGCAAGTCCACCCTGGCGCGGATCGTGTCGGGCGTGTACCCCCCGAGCTCCGGAACCGTGAGGCTGGACGGCCAGGAGGTGATCATCCCGAACACGCAGGCCGCCCGGCAGCTGGGGGTGGCCACGGTCTTCCAGGAACTCGCCCTGTGCGAGAACCTGGACGTCACCTCGAACATCTTCCTGGGCCGCGAGCTGCGCGAGGGTCGCCTCCTCGACGAGGAAGGCATGGAGGCCCGCGCACGCGACTACCTGGACCAGCTCAACAGCCGGATCCCCGACGTGCGGGTCCCCTTGCGGCTCCTCTCCGCGGGACAACGCCAATGTGTGGCCATCGCGCGCACGCTGGTCGCGGATCCGAAACTGGTGATCCTCGACGAGCCGGCCGCTTCCCTCTCCGTCACGCAGACGGCGGAGGTTCTCAACCACATCGAGAGGCTGCGGGACCTGGGTCTGGGCGTCATCTTCATCTCCCACAACCTCACCGACGTGCGCGCCGTGTCCGACAGGATCGAGGTCCTGCGCCACGGCCGCAACAACGGCTCCTTCGACGCGCGCGAAGCCTCCTACGAGGAGGTCATCGCAGCCATGACCGGGGCCACGCACATCTCCTCGTGAGGCACGCCGCCCCGCCGCTTCAGGGGGCTCCGCGCAGGGCTCGGCCGCGCCGGTTGAGATGGTCCCAGGCCGCGCCGAGCGGGCCTGGCCGGGCCGGGCGCCGCCGCAGCGGTCCAGGTCTTCACTGTCGCGCCTCTTCCACCAGGAGCACGCGCCTGGAGTCCCCCGCGAACACGCTCTCCGCATTCGCGGCGGTCACGATCTGGGGGGTCAGGAGGTAGGAGGGGACGATGTGGCCGCTCTGCGACTCGTTGCCCGTCGTGTCCAGGTTCGTGTCGGGGATGCTCGGCAGCGGCTCGCCGCCCCGCGCGGAGATCGCGAGGTCGACCGCACCCCTGACCAGTGAGCGCGTGTCCTTGAAGATCGTGGAGTACTGCTTGCCCTGCACCACCCATGTCACGGACTCATCCTCCGAATCGAGTCCTGTCACCACGGGAATCGGCTTCCCCGCCTGGACGACGCCGGTGATGATGGCACGGGCCAGGGCGTCATTGGGGGAAAGCACTCCCGCTAGGACGGCGTCGCCCCGATAGGAGGAGGCCAGGAGGGTGGCCATGCGGTTCTGTGCGTTCTGGGCCAGCCACCCCTGGGTCGCCACCTGTGTGAACGCGACCTGTCCGGACCCCACCACCAGGGTGCCGTCATCGATGCGAGGGCCCAGGACGTCCATCGCCCCCCGGTAGAAGGCCATGGAGTTCGCATCCGCTGGGGATCCGGCGAACAACTCCACTCGCCAGGGCGGCGCACCCGCGCGTTCCCCCAGGCCCTCCAGCAGTGACTCGCCCTGCATGCGCCCGACTCCGAAGCTGTCGTAGGCGATGTAGTAGTCCACGTCAGGGGTGTTGGTGATCATGCGGTCATAGGCGATCACGGTGATCCCCGCCGCCCGCGCCTGGGCGAGCTGCGTTCCCAGCTGGGACCCGTCGACGGCGCCGATGACGAGAGCGTCGACGCCTTCCTGGATCATCGCCGAGATCTGGTTCTGCTGATCGGAGACACCGCTGTTCGCAAACCTCACCGTGCACGAGACCCCCGACTCCTGGCAGTCCTCGGCGAAAAGGGACTCCGCCTCCACCCAGTTCTGCGAGGTCTTCTGGGGGAGGGCCACGCCGATGGAGATCGACGGGGAGTCTCCCGACTCGCCCTGGGCGCGGGGTCCCGCACCGCTGCGTGCGCTCGTGCACCCCGTGAGGGTGGTGGACAGGGCGAGAGCGAGGGCGAGCACGGTCCCCAGGACGCTCCGGCGTGTTCCCATCTGTCTCCTCCTTGAGGCTGCCCGTGTGCGGATACCGACCTGAAGGTGCCCGCGGGGGCTTCTCCCCCGCGGGCACCCCCTTGCGTCTCAAGGTCAGCCCTTCACCGATCCTGCCATGAGGCCGCCCACGAAGTACTTCCCCAGGAGGATGTAGACCACCAGTGTCGGCAGTGACGCGATGAGCGCACCTGACATCGACATCCCGTAGTCGGTGAGGATGGCGCCGTTGGCGAGGTTGTTCAATGCCAGCGTCACGGGTCCGCGTTGGGCTCCGCCACCGAAGAAGAGGGCGAAGAGGAAGTCGTTCCACGCGGAGGTGAACTGCCAGATCAGCACCACGACGAAGGACGGGATGGAGATCGGGAGGACCACCTGGACGAAGGTGCGCAACATGCCCGCCCCGTCGACCTTCGCCGCCTCGATGAGCTCATTGGGCAGGGTCTCGTAGTAGTTGCGGAAGATCAGCGTCGTGATGGGAATGCCGTAGACGACGTGGAGGAAGATCAGCGTGGGGATTCCCTGGGGGAGATCCATGGCCAGCACGATCTTCAGCAGCGGGATCATCACCGCCTGGTAGGGCAGGAACATCCCGAACAGGATCAGCGTGAAGACCGCGTTGGAGCCGGGGAACCGCCACTTCGACAGGACGAAGCCGTTGGCGGAGCCGAGGACTGCGGAGATCACCGAGGAGGGGATGACCAGGGCGAAGGTGCGCAGGACCGCGGGCCACAGCGCGGTCCAGGCCTTCGACCAGTTCGTCAGCGACCATTCCTGGGGCAGGGCCCAGGTGCGCGAGGGATCTGCGTCGCCCACACCCTTGAAGGAGGTGATGATGAGGACGTAGACGGGGATGAGCACGATCGCCAGGGAGAGGATCAACAGAACGTAGCGCACGGAACGCACGGCCGTGGACTCCGTGCGGACCTTCTTGTTGATCATGGCCGCTGACGGCTTCTTGGCCAGGACATTGGCGGTCATTGTGCACGCTTCTTCGAGTCGTGGATGAGGTAGGGCACCACCAGGATCGCGATGATCACCAACAGGATCGTGCCGACTGCCGCGGAGTTCGCGTAGTCGCCATCAGTCATGAAGTTGAACATGTCGATGGCGGGGACCTTGGTGGAGTACGTCCGCTGGTCGGTGATGCTCATGATCAGGTCGAAGGACTTCAGGGACATGTGCCCGATGATGACCACGGCGGACAGGGCGATGGGTGTGAGCTGGGGGAAGATCACGGACTTGTAGATCTGCCACTCGGAGGCGCCGTCGACACGGGCCGCCTCGCGCAGGTCGTCGGACACGCCGCGGAATCCTGCCAGGAACAGAGCCATGACGTACCCGGCCAGCTGCCAGATGGCGGGAATCGCAATGGCGAGGATCCCGAAGGAGGTGTTGGACGTCCAGGAGTTCTGGAGGAAGCCCAGGCCCACCATCTGGAAGAGGCGGTTGAGCCCCGAGGCGTTCTCACCCTGCGCGGAGTTGAGGAGCCACCGCCACACGACACCGGAGGCGACGAAGGAGACGGCCATGGGGAAGAGGAAGGTGGAGCGGAAGATCGGCTCACCCTTGATCGGCTTGTCGAGCAACCAGGCCCACAGGAATCCGATGAGCAGTGTTCCTGCCAGGAAGAGCACCGTGTACTGGAGAAGGTTGATGAGAGAGTGCTGGAAGTCCGCATCCCCCAGGAGCTCGACGTAGTTGTCCAGGCCGACGAACTTCGTGGGCTTGGCCCCGGTCGACTTGGCGATCGTGTGCGCATCGGTCATCGACTGACGGATGTTCGCCCCGATGAGGACATAGACGAAGATCCCGATCAGGATCACCGAGGGGGAGATCAGGAGGATCGGCGGGCCCAGCCGCGACAACCTGGTGGTGAATGGAACCTTGCGACGGGGCGCGCGTGAGGTCGTGGACATGTGTGTGGTGCTCCTCCCGGGTGGGTGCCGACGGGTCCTCCCCGTCGGCACCCACCGCACTGCTCAATGTGTCGTCAGGACGTCACTCGGACAGGTCTGCCGTCGCGGAGACGAGATCGGCCTGCAGCTGAGTGGCGTCGGAGGCGCCCTGGGCGAACTTCATGAGGGCGTCGCCCATGGCGTTGGAGATCGAGGCCGGAACCGCGGCGCCGTGGGCGATCGAGGAGACGATCTCGTCGCTCTCGAAGGACTTCATCGCGTCCTTCTGGTAGTCGGAGAACTTCGACAGCTCGTCCTCGGAGAGGTCCGCGCGTGCCGGGATCGAGCCCTTGATCGAGTTGAAGGCAACCTGGCCTTCCTTGGAGGAGATGTTCTCCAGCCAGTTCCTCGCGCCCCCGGGGTGCTTGGCACCCTTGGGCAGCGTGAAGGAGTCTGCGAGGAAGTCGTACATCTTCTCCGTGCCCGGGGTCGGGAAGGCGATGACGTCGGTTCCCAGCGTCTTGCCCTGGCTGGTCAGGCCGAGGTAGGCCCAGTCACCCATGACGTTGTAGGCGGCCTTGCCGTCCACGACGGGCTGCATGGCCGGCTCCCAGTCCTCGGAGTAGAGGGAGGAGTCGGTGAAGGACATGATCTTCGTGTAGTCCTCGATGGCCTGCTTCACCTCAGCGGAGTCCCACTTCGTGGTGCCGTCGAAGAGACCGTTGTAGCCCTCGGCGCCGAGCTCGGACATGAGGACGTTCTCCAGCAGCTGGGTCTGGGTCCAGGCCATGCCCACGGTGATCGGCGTGTACCCGGCGTCCTTGATCTTCTGCATGTCCGTGATCCAGTCGGCGATCGTGGTGGCCGGCTTCTCGGGGTCCAGGCCTGCGGCCTTGAGGACAGTCGGGTTGGCCCACACCATGTTGGCCCGGTGGATGTTGGAGGGCACGGAGTAGATCTTGCCGTCGACCGTGAGGCGGTCGATCAGCGAGCTCGGGAAGGCATCCTTGAGTCCGAGCTCGTCGTAGAGACCCGAGAGGTCCTCGATCTGTCCGGCGTCGATGTAGTCGGAGAGTTCCGCGCCCGCATGGGCCTGGAACGTGTCAGGCGGGTTGCCCGCTGCGAGATCGGCGGCGAGCTTCTGCTTGGCCTGGGAACCGCCACCGCCAGCGATGGCGGCGTTGACGAACTTGGTGTCGGGGAACTTCTCCTCGAACACCGTCTGGAGGGCCTGGAGGCCTTCCTTCTCGGATCCGGCTTCCCACCAGGTGACGACATCCACCTCGGAGGCATCGCCGTCCCACGGTTGCGTGCCGGTCGTGCCGGAACCGCTCTGGTCTCCCGAGGCCCCCGACTCGTCGCTGCCTGAGGAACAAGCGGTCATGGTCAGCGCCAGCGCTGCAACCCCAATTCCTGCGATCAGTTTTCGCATGTGTTCACCTCTGCATTGAGGGGGACAACGTCATCCCCTTGGAAATGCGGACGACACCATCGCCGTCCTGCACACCGTCCTCGACGGATGCGAACCCATTATGTCCCTGTTGGCAACACGTTGTGAACTCAATGGAGCAAGCTCCCCGATCGACACCCAATCGTTACATTGCTCCCCCACACCGCCCCAGCCCGCACCACCACTCCCACAATCGGCGTCTTTGCAACGATTCAGGGCTGTGACAGGCAGCGCGGGGAAACACTGTGGGGCACGTCCCGCACCGGGACGTGCCCCACAAGTCGGGAACTCGATTCAGCCGACGAGCTCCATGATGAGTTCACGCACGCGCGCCGCATCAGCCTGGCCACGCGTCGCCTTCATGACGGCTCCCACCAGTGCGCCTGCAGCCTGCACCTTGCCTCCGCGGATCTTCTCCACGATGTCAGGATGGGCATCCAGGGCTTCCTGGACGGCTGCACTCAGGGCGCCCTCGTCGGAGACGACCTCCAGTCCACGGGCCTCCACCACTGCCGCAGGATCACCCTCACCCGCCAGGACGCCCTCGAGCACCTGCCGGGCGAGCTTGTCGTTGAGGCGTCCGGCGTCCACCAGGGCCTGCAGCTGGGCGACCTGGGTCGGTGTGACCGCCAGGTCCTCCAGGGTGGTCTCGTTCTCCTTGGCGCGGCGGGCGAGCTCGCCCATCCACCACTTGCGGGCGGTCGCGGGCTGGGAGCCCGCGGCCACGGTCGCCTCGATGAGGTCCACGGCACCGGCATTGATGGCGTCACGCATCTCCATCTCGGAGAATCCCCACTCCGCCAGGAGCCGGCGCCGCTTGGCGCCTGGCAGCTCGGGCAGGGTGGCGCGCAGCTCCTCCACCCACTCGCGCGCAGGTGCGATGGGCAGCAGGTCGGGCTCGGGGAAGTAGCGGTAGTCCTCGGCATCGGACTTCACGCGGCCCGGCGACGTGGTGCCGTCCTCCTCGTGGTAGTGCCGGGTCTCCTGGACCACGGTGCCGCCACCGGTGAGCACGGCCGCCTGGCGGCCGACCTCGAAACGCACGACGCGCTCGATCCCGCGGAAGGAGTTGACGTTCTTCGTCTCGGAGCGCACGCCGAGCGGGCTCTCCGGGGTGTCGCGCAGGGACAGGTTGATGTCGGCGCGGACGTTGCCGCGTTCCATGCGCGCCTCGGAGACGTCGAGGGCCCGGAAGATGTCACGAAGGGTGCGCACGTAGGCGCGCGCCACCTCCGCGACCCGCTCCCCCGCGCCCTCGATGGGGCGGGTGACGATCTCGACCAGGGGCACACCGGCACGGTTGTAGTCCACCAAGGAGTGGTCCGCGCCCTGGATGTGTCCCTCGGCGCCGCCGATGTGGGTGTTCTTGCCGGCGTCCTCCTCCATGTGCGCGCGCTCGATGTCGACGCGGAAGATCTCCCCGTCGTCCAGCTCCACGTCCACCCAGCCGTCGTGGGCGATGGGCTCGTCGTACTGGGAGGTCTGGAAGGCCTTGGTGAGGTCGGGGTAGAAGTAGTTCTTGCGCGCGAAACGGCAGTACTCCGCGATCTCGCAGTTCAGGGCCAGGCCGATCCTGATCGCGTACTCGATGGCCTTGTGGTTGACCACCGGCAGGGACCCGGGCAGGCCCAGTGACACGGGCGTGACGTAGGTGTTGGGCGCACCGCCGAAGGCGTTGGGGGCGGCGTCGAACATCTTCGTCTGCGTCCCCAGCTCGACGTGCACCTCGATGCCGAGGACGGGATCGAACTCCCGCACGGCCTCGTCGTAGTCCATCAGTTCCGCCATCACTCCGACTCCTCCCACTGCGCAGCCGGGGAGGCCCCGGCGACATCGTCGCTGAGGTCGGTGACCAGCTGGGCGACCTCGTACATCCTCTGGTCCCCGCGGGCCGGGGCGATCACCTGGAAGCCGACGGGCAGACCGTCCGCGGCCACGGCATTGGGCACCGACATGGCGGGCACGCCCGCCAGGTTCGCCGGGATGGTGGCCACGTCGTTGAGGTACATGGCCATCGGGTCGGAGATCTTGTCCCCGAACTTGAAGGCCGTGGTGGGGGCGGTCGGCGAGACCAGCACGTCCACCTCGTCGAAGACCCGGTCGAAGTCGCGCTGGATCAGGGTGCGCACCTTCTGGGCGGAGCCGTAGTAGGCGTCGTAGTAGCCGGCGCTCAGCACGTGGGTGCCCAGGATGATGCGGCGCTTGACCTCGTCCCCGAAGCCGGCCTCACGGGTGGCGGCCATGACGCGGGCCGCGGTGACGTGACCCTCCTCGGGCAGCACCCGGATCCCGTAGCGCATGCCGTCGAAACGGGCCAGATTCGAGGAGACCTCGGCGGGCATGATCAGGTAGTAGGCGGCCAGGGCGTACTCGAAGCTCGGGCAGGAGACCTCGTGGACCTCCGCGCCGGCCCCGCGCAGCTTCTCGACGGTGGCCTGGAAGGCGTCGAGGACCTCGGGCTGGTAGCCCTCCCCCGACAGTTCCTTGACCACGCCGACGCGCAGGCCCTTGACCCCGTCGCGGTGGACGGCCTCCACGGCCTCCAGCAGCGGGGGGACGGGCTCCTTCAGTGAGGTCGAGTCCGCCGGGTCCCAGCCCCCGATCAGTTCCTGCAGGGCAGCGGCGTCGGCCACCGTGCGGGTGACCGGGCCGATCTGGTCCAGGGAGGAGGCCATGGCCACCAGCCCGTAGCGCGAGACCGCCCCGTAGGTGGGCTTCACGCCCACGGTGCCGGTGACGGCGCCGGGCTGGCGGATCGAGCCGCCGGTGTCGGAGCCGAGTGCCAGGGGAACCATGAAGGAGGACACCGCAGCGGCCGAACCGCCCCCGGAACCACCGGGGATGCGGGAGAGGTCCCAGGGGTTGCCGGTGGGACCGAAGGCCGAGTGCTCGGTGGAGGACCCCATCGCGAACTCGTCCATGTTGGTCTTGCCGACCACGGGCAGCCCCGCTGCCTTGAGCTTGAGCACCACGGTCGCGTCGTAGGGGGGCAGCCAGCCCTCCAGGATCTTCGAGGCGCACGTGGTGGGCTTCCCGCGCGTGACCATGTTGTCCTTCAACGCGATGGGGACGCCGGCCAGGCGGTGCAGGTCAGCACCCTCGGCGCGACGGGCATCGACCTCGGCCGCAGTGGCCAGGGCACCCTCGCGGTCGATGAAGAGGAAGGCGTGGACGCGGTCGTTGAGGGCGTCGATGCGGTCGAGGCAGGCCGTGGTCAGCTCGACGGAGGTGAGGTCCCCCGCGGCCAGCATGTCGGCCAGCTCCAGGGCCGACCTGCGCAGCAGCTCGTTCATCATGCCTCCTCGTCGTCCAGCATCTGGGGCACCAGGAACATCCCGTCCTCGGCCGCCGGGGCCGAGGCGAGGACCTCGTCGCGATCCAGGGTCTGGCCGACGATGTCCTCACGCCAGACATTGGTGAGGTGGATGGGGTGGGAGGTGGCGGGGACATCGGGGGTGGCGACCTCGGACACCTTCGCCACCGAGGTGGCGATGACATCGAGCTCGCCGGCGATCTTCTCGATCTCCGCCTCCGTCAGGGCGATGTGGGCCAGGCCCGCGACGCGGGCGACCTCGTCAGTGCTGATCCGTGACATGCCCTGCAGTTTACCCGCGCATTGTGGCCCCGGGTCCCGGCCCGCCACCGTCCGGGCGGTGGGTGGGGGGCGGGACCGGCCCGGGAGGCGGGCACGGGATCGAGGAGGCGCCCCACCCGGGTCAGGCGCACGCAGGTGCACCCCTGTGGCCCGGGTGACCGTAGGCTGTCCCCATGTCGCGCAGCAGGGGGTGGCGGGTCGACCACCAGACGGGTTGGAAGATCGTGAAGGCCGGTGTCGCCGGTCTGGCAGGGGCGCAGGTGGCCGCCCTCGTCACCGTGCACCTGGTGGACCGTGCCCGCAAGGCGCGCATCCCCGGCGGGCGCCACGGCTTCCCCGCGCTCCCCCCGGCCGACACCCCCCTCGACGACAACGTGGTGCGCACCTACACGGAGGGCCATTCACTCTTCGACGACATGCTGGCGTCCATCGCCCAGGCGCAGGACCACATCTACTTCGAGACCTTCATCTGGCGCTCCGACAGGTACGGACACCGCTTCAAGGACGCCCTCATCGAGGCGGCCCGGCGCGGGGTGGACGTCTACATCGTCTACGACGGCTTCGGGGTGCTCAACCAGGACCCACGCTTCAAGTTCTTCCCCACCCACCCCAACCTGCACGTGCGCCGCTTCCCGGAGATCCGCTCGGGCATGTTCACCATGAACCTGCGCAACACGGGGCGCGACCACCGCAAGATCCTGGTGGTGGACGGCACGGTCGGCTACGTGGGCGGGTACAACATCGGGGACCGGTTCGCGGACGAATGGCGTGACACCCACGTGCGGGTGGAGGGACCGGCCGTCTGGGAGCTGGAGAACGGCTTCGTCGACTTCTGGAACCACTTCAAGCGACGCAGCCAGCCGGCGTTGCCCGACACGGGTGCACGCGAGTGGAACGCCGATGTGACCGCCGCCTTCAACCTCCCCTCGCGTCTGCTCTTCCCGGTGCGTGGCCTCTACCTGGACGCCATGGAGCGCGCGACGCAGCGCGTCCTCATCACCACCGCCTACTTCATCCCCGACCAGGAGGTGCTCCAGGGGCTCATCGATGCGGCCCGGCGCGGGGTGCAGGTGAAGGTCCTGATCCCGGAGTACTCCAACCACATCCTGGCTGACTGGGTGGCCCGGCCCTACTTCGGGGTGCTGCTGCGCAACGGCATCGAGATCTGGCTGTACCAGCACGCCATGGTGCACTCCAAGACCATGACGGTGGACGGGGTGTGGTCCACGGTGGGCACCGCCAACATCGACCGCCTGTCCCTGCAGGGCAACTTCGAGGTCAACATGCAGTTCTTCTCCCACGACTTCGCCGAACGCATGGAGCAGATCTTCGCCAACGACCTCACCACTTCCCGCCAGCTCACCATCGAGGAGTGGCAGGGACGAGGGTTGCCCACCCGTTTCGCCGAAGTACTGCTGAGCCCCTTCCGCTGGGTCGTCTGAGCGGCCAGCGTCACCCCAAACCGCAGATGGGGGGCGCAGGGTGGAGCGGGACGACGCACGGCAACGACGTGTGGGGTCCACGGTCCGATCAGCCCGTTCGAGCCCGATCCTGGGTCCGAACCTGGGCCCGGACCCACAGCCCGTTGACACCACGGGCCCCCGGATGACGACGGCACGTGGGTTCGGCCATCAGCAGCGGTGCAGCCAGGACCTGTCCGGTGCCTGCGCGGGTGGGCGTCGCCGGACCTTGAATCCGGTCGACGTGTATCCGGTCGTCCGGTGCCTGCGCGGGTGGGCGTCGCCCCGCGGTCTCGTCCCGGTCACCGCGGATCGGCGACCACGATGTCCTGGCCACGGGAGGCTCCGACGAGCCGCCCGGACCGAACTCGGTCCTCGTCAGGGGTGCCTGAGGGCCCGTGCGCTCGATCCCTGTGCAGAAATGCGGCGCTCCTGACGCATCTGTGGGTGTGTGTGCGCGTCGGAGTGGGTCGCACGCCGCTTCCTGCATAGGTTCTGAGCTGTTCGAAGGCAACAGGACCGATGGTCAGGAGAAGCGGCGTGCGTGATGTCAGCATATGGCGGGTTCTGCTCGGGATCGACAAGGCGGTGATTGAGCGGGTTGAGTTCGATGAGGACGCCGGCTCGCTGATCGCGCATGTGCGGCCTCGCTCGCGTGAGCGTGGTCGCTGTGGTGTGTGTCGGCGGCGCAGCCCGGGCTACGATCCTGGTCCCGGCAGGCGCCGGTGGCGGAGCCTGGATCTGGGCTGGATCCAGGCGTTCGTGGAGGCGGAGTGTCCACGGGTGCGGTGCCGGGACCACGGCGTCGTGGTCTCCCACGTGCCCTGGGCTCGCCACGGNGAACTTGACCGAGAACCAGCAGGTCAAGCTGGAGTGGATCGCGAAGACCGACCCGAGGCTGCATCGCGCCTACCTGCTCAAGGAGGGCTTACGTGTGGTGTTCCAGCTTCCCTACGACGCCGCCGTGGACGCGCTGGAGAAGTGGCTGAGCTGGGCGCGACGCTGCCAGATCCCCGCGTTCGTGAAACTGTCCAAGACCATCGTCAAACACCGAGACCGGATCCTCGCCGCGATCAAACACAACCTCTCCAACGGGCTCATCGAGTCCACCAACACCAAGATCCGCCTCATCACCCGCGTCGCATTCGGCTTCCACACAGCCCAGCCCCTCATCGCCATGGCCATGCTCACCCTCGGAGGCCACCGCCCCACCCTCCCAGGCCGCCAATGACCCACACAAGAGTCAGGAGCGCCAGAAATGCACCCAGTTTCTCCTCACGGAGGGCTCGTCCGCCCACGCCGGAATGCGTGACCTGCGCGGACGCCTCTCGGGAGCACCGGCCGGCGGTGAAACTGGGTGCATTCGCGCACTCGGAACGCGCCAAGGTGTCCAGCAGGAGCAGGGAAACCCCCTCCCGGCGGTGCCGGGGGGCTTCGGGCAGTCAGGAGGACGGCGCGGATGACGGAGCGCGTCCTCGACGCGCGGTGTCGGACAGAACGCGCCCCCTCCACGGCCGGACCAGGACCAGGGCCCGGGCCCGCCCGAGCACCCCGTACTCAGGCCCCCGACTCCACCCCGACAGCGCTCAGGCCACCGTCCAACAGGGCCTGGAAGCGTGACTCGTCGATGACGGGCACGCCCAGGGACTCCGCCTTGGTGGCCTTCGAGCCCGCGCCTGGACCGGCCACCACCAACGACGTCTTCTTCGAGACCGACCCCGATGCCTTGCCGCCGCGCGCGACGATGGCCTCCTTGGCGCCCTCCCGGTCGTAGCCGGGCATCGCGCCGGACACCACGATCGTCAACCCCTCCAGCACGTCGGAGACGGGTTCCTCCACCTCATCGGCCATGCGCACTCCGGCTGCCGCCCAACGGTCGACGATCTCGCGGTGCCAGTCGACCCCGAACCACTCCACGACGGCCTCGGCGATCACGCCACCGACCCCCTCCACCTGGGCGAGTTCCTCCACTCCGGCACTGCGGATGGCCTCCACGGACGGGAAACGCGCAGCGATCGCACGCGCGGCGGTGGGTCCGACGTGGCGGATCGACAGCGCCACCAGCACGCGCCACAGCGGCTGGGACTTCGCGTTCTCCATCTGGGCGAGCATCTCGGTGAGGTTCTTGGCCGGGCGGGGCTCGCGGGGCACGAAGCGCGGGCCGGCCTTGCGCGTCGACTTCACCCAGCCCTTGGACCAGAAGTAGCGCACCTGGACCCAGTCGTCGGTCGCCTCACCCTTCACGGTCCTGCGCCTCCAGACGAACACGTCGCGCAGGTCCTCGGCACGCAGCTCGAAGAGCGCCCCCTCGGAGTGGAGCACCGCCTGCTGGGCAGCGGGCAGGAGCTTCTCCGCAGCAGCCAGCTGGTCGGCATGGGGCAGGTCCTCGGCGTCGTCGAGGTGCAGGACCTCCCCGTTCTCCAGGGTGACGGTGTTGCCGGTGACGAGTGCCGCCCCGACGGCGTCGCGATCCGCCTCGGGCTGGGTGAGGGCGAGTGCGGCCTCGTCACCGAGTCCCTCGATGTCCAGCGCTCCGCGTGAGCCGACGTGGGAGACCCGCTCCGTGAGCTGGGCGGGGCAGTGGGCCGTGTTGGGACAGCGCAGGTCGACGTCCCCCTCCTTCTCCGGTGCCAGCAGCGCACCGCAGGAGGGGCAGTGGGTGGGCATGACGAACTCCCGCTCGGAGCCGTCCCGGGCGGACTCCACGGGGGCCACGATCTCGGGGATGACGTCGCCGGCCTTGCGCAGCACCACCATGTCGCCGATGCGCACACCCTTGCGCGCGACCTCCTGGGCGTTGTGCAGAGTGGCGCGCTGGACGTGGGAGCCGGAGACCAGGACCTTCTCCATGACGCCGTAGGGCGTCACCCGCCCGGTGCGTCCCACCTGGACGCGGATGTCGAGGAGGCGGGTGTTGACCTCCTGGGGTGGGTACTTGAAGGCCGAGGCCCACCGCGGCGCACGCGAGGTCGCTCCCAGTGAGCGCTGGATGTCGAGGTCGTCGACCTTGACCACGACCCCGTCGATCTCGTGGACCAGCTCGTCGCGGTGCTCACCCAGCCAGGTGATGCGCTCGACGATGTCCTCGTGCGTGTGCACCAGACGGGTGTAGGGGGAGGTCGGCAGGCCCCACTCCCCCAGCTTCAGGTACCACCCGTGCTGCGTGGTGGGCAGGCCGGTGGCGGACCCGACGATGTCGACGCCTCCATCAGAACCGACGGCCGGGGTGGCGGCGTCACCGGCCGCGTCACCGGCCGCGTCACCGGTCACGTCACCGGTGGACGTGGCGGTGGCAGCACCAGCGCTGGTGGCCACCCGGTCGACGGGCTCGGTAGGTTCGGCGGAACCGGCAGCCTCCACGAACCCCACACCGTGGGCGATCATCGACAACGGACGGGAGGCGGTCACCGCCGGGTCCTTCTGCCGCAGCGAGCCGGCCGCAGCATTGCGAGGATTCACGAAGGGGGCCTGACCTGCGGCAACCCGGGCCTCATTGAGCCCGGGGAAGTCCGCAACGGGGAAGAACACCTCACCGCGGACCTCCATGCGGTGTGGGTGTCCGCTCCCCTCGAGCTGTTGGGGGATCGCCTTGATCGTGCGGACGTTCGCCGTGACGTCCTCACCCACCCGACCGTCACCCCGCGTCGCGGCCTGCTGGAGGCGACCGTCCACGTAGAGCAGGTCCACGGCCAGCCCGTCGATCTTCGCCTCACAGGTCATCGCGAGGTCCGGGCGCCCGGTGTCGGCGTGGACCCTGTCCTCCCATGCCTTGAGTTCCTCGATGGAGAACACGTCGTCCAGGGACAGCATCGGCTGCAGGTGGGTCACGGGCGCGAAGGTCCCGGTCGGCGCACCCCCGACGGTGGCCGTGGGCGAGTCCGATCCCGCCAGTTGCGGGTACCGCGACTCCAGGTCCTGGAGCTCACTGAAGAGCTCGTCGTACTGGGCGTCGGAGAGGGTCGGCGCATCGGCCTGGTAGTAGGCATCCCGTGCCTGCTCCACCTCATCGGCCAGGTGCTGCCAACGTTCTCTGGCCTCCTGGGGGACACCGACGTCCTCATTGCTCCGGGGAACGTCGTGTGCAGTCCCGTCCGTCGATGTCGGGGTGGAGGTCGAAGTCGGGGTCGAATCCATGGCGGCATTCTCCCATCGACCGCCCGCGTCAGCCGGGGGGAGCAGCGGGGCAGGCACCGAGGACCCGTCCCGCCCCACCGCCGCCCGGTCAGTCCCGGCCCGGCCACGCAGGGGGATGCGCGTCCACAGACGAGCCCGACTCCCCTGCTCCGTCCACAGGCACGACCACCCGCGGGTGACTCGCTCGCGGGGAGGGGCCACCCTCATCCCCGACCAGAGGGCGACGTCGGGCGTTCCTCGTCAGTGCAGGAGGTGACGCATGGGGGACGACGAAGCGGCGGGAAGGAGAGCACCGGAGCGTGGCACCGCACGCGCGGAGGACCTCACGCTCCCGGCCGCGCCCCCGTCGCC
>NZ_LT700212.1:1698873-1724848 GCF_900155435.1 Actinomyces provencensis
CCGGGCCCGACATCGGTGCCGTCGTGCCCCTCACGGAACCCATGGTCCTGGGCAGGCAGGGCGACGTGCCGCTCTCCACCGCCTCTGCCTCGCGCCGCCACGCTCGGGTGTCCCCGCTGCCGCCCGGGCACGCTCGGGGACGACACGGCCAGGAGGGGCACGGTGCGGCACGCCGCGGGTGGGCACGACAGGGACGAGGGCGACGCCCCCCAGTCGCCCGGGTGGAGGATCTCGCCTCCGCGAATGGGACCACCGTGGACTACCCAGGAGTCCTGCGCCGGAGCAGGCGCGTTCCCTCCTCACACTCGATGCCCTCCATGCCCTCCGCGCTCCGCCCGCCACCCCGGGCTCCGGCCCTTCCGGCAGAGGCGCCCGGGCCGGCCCCCGCGTCGACGAGGTCCCGGCCGCTCCCGGTGCCACCGGCGCCCACCGAGCGACCGGCACCCAGCGTGCCACCCGAGCCACCCGCGCCCAGCGTTCCCACCGTCCCCACCGCGACGGGGTCCGAGCGTGTCTCCCCCTCGCGGCGCGAGTGCCTGCGTGTGGGCTCGCGCGTGCGGATCGGGGAGGACGTCTTCGAGGTCCGCGAGCGCCCGGACTCACTCGTCTGGCCCGAACCTCCAGGGCGCCGAGCGCCGTCACCGATGGCTCTGGCACCGGTCGTGATGCTGGTCGGCTTCCTGCTGTGGCGGGTGTGGGCGATGGGAGGCGCACGCATGTCTCTGCTCCTCGCAGGGACCGTCGTGTCCGTTGCCGTGGTGGTCCTCGGGGTGCGCCGCTCCCGACGCTCCAGGAGGTGGGCCCGGTGGGATGCCGCCCACCTCGCCCTGCTGCTCGCCTCCTTGGAGTCGACAGGTCCTTCCGCCCCGGGACCGGAGCTCGGGGCACCGACCCACCCGGCGGCACCACGAGATCCTGGGCACGGGGCGGGATGGCTCTGGCCCGGACGCCCCGGGACCCGTGGCGCCCTGTGTGCGGACCTGGTCCCCGCGGACGGGGCCGCGGGCACCCCCGTGGTCGGGCTCGGCCCGTCGGAGCCCACCGGTCCGGGCACGGGAGCCGGTGGGTGGGCGAGTGGTCCCCTGCGAGCAGGACCGGCACGGGCTGCCTCCGGGCGATCACTCCCTGCAGGCGGGAGCGGCGGCGCAGCCACCCCGGAGACGGTCCGGCGGTTGGGTCTGGTCGGTCCGCGCGCCCTGGAGGCGGCACTGTGGTGGTGCGCGCAGGTGGCAGCCCGCACCGGAGGAGCCGTCGTCAGCCTGCCCCCGACCGCATCCTTCGGCACCGCCGGGATCCTCGGGAGCGGGTCGGACCGGAGCGACGACGGGAGCGGGGAAGCGCAGCAGTCGTTCGTGCTCGGCGACGGTGGCACACCCGTCCACGTCGTCGACTCGGACGTGTGCCCGCACTGTGAACGGACCGCAGCTGAGTCCGGCGGGGACGGGGACGGAGCGGGCGGGGCCGGAGGAGCGCCCACACCCCCGGGCAGGCACCACGTGCCGGCATCCGGGGAGACGGGCGGGGGTGCACCGCCGGCACTCCACGTCGGGATCGCGAGGGACTACCGCAGCCTCCCGCCGTGGTGCGACCGGGTCGTCGAGGACCCCGATCCACCTGTCTCACCACTGTGGTGGCGCCAGGTCGCGCGCGCCGTTCCTGCAGGTCAAGACCCTGTCGGCAACCGCGAGGGTCTGCCCTCCTGCGTCCTGCTCACCGAGCTCGGGCAGCTGCTCGCGGACCCCCTCGTCGCGGATGGCGCACAGGTCGACGAGGCCGCTCCCCCCGGGTCTGCGCACCCCGCCACTCCCGCCCCCACCACAGGTCACACGGGTCTGCCCGCGCTGATCGGCATGGGCGAGGGAGGACCCGTCACCATCGACCTCGTCCGCGACGGCCCCCATGCACTGCTGGCGGGCACGACCGGGTCGGGGAAGTCCGAGGCCCTGGCGACCTGGTTGCTCTCCCTCACCGGCAAGCACTCCCCCGACCGACTCCGACTGGTCCTCATCGACTACAAGGGGGGAGCTGCGTTGCGCCCGTTCGCGGCCCTGCCCCACACCGAGGAGGTCCTCACCGATCTGGACCCCTCGGCAACCGAGCGGGCACTGACGGGTCTGGGCGCCCTGCTCGTGAACCGCGAGCGCGAACTGGCCGACGTCGGTGTCCCCGACCTGGCGCGCTGGGAACTGGCACATGCACTCGGGCGGGCGCCGACACCACCACCGCGCGTGCTCGTCGTCATCGACGAGTTCCGCATCCTCGCAGACTCCCACCCCACCACCCTGGAGGCCCTGGTCAGACTCGCCGCCCAGGGCCGCTCCCTCGGGTTGCACCTGATTGCCGCCACGCAGCGGCCGGCGGGCGCCCTCACCCCGGCCATGCGCGCCAACATCGAGGTCCGCCTGGCCCTCAGGTGCGCGGAGGAGGCGGACTCCCTCGATGTCCTGGGTTCCGCTGCCGCCGCCCGCCTGCCGCGTCTGCCGGGTCGGGCGGTGCTGCGCGGCAGCGGAGTCCTCCAGGTGGCATGGGTCCCGGACATCGACGAGGAGGTCACAGCAGTCGCCCACTCCTGGGGACAGGGCGCCCCCGTCGCCGGGGTCATCTCCCCCACCACCAGTGACCCACGCGGACCCGTGCCCGTGGCCCGGGCACGACTGTGGGCCCCCGACCTGCCCGAACACTGCTCGTGGGCGGACATCCCCCGCATGCAGCCCTCCGTCCCGGCCCCGGTCCCGGCCCCGGGCAGCGCGATCACACTGCCACCCGTCCTCCGACCCGGCCACCCGTCCACGCCCCTCCCCACCGTCCCACCCGATGTCCCACCCGCCCTCCCCCTGGCACTCGCCGACCGCATCTCCGAAACCTCGCACGGCCCGCTGCTGTGGCGTTCCGGCGGCATCAGCGTGGAGGGGCCCGCATTTCGCAGCGGCGAGCTGGAGGCCCTCGCCCTGTCCCTCGGGACGCGCATCGCCACCGGACGCGCACTGCCACTCCACGCCTGTTCGCACGCGCACACACGCCCCGCGAGGTGTGTGACCTGGATCCGTCCCGACGACCCCGGCGTCGTCTCGATGCTGCTGGAAGGTGTCCTCCGGCACGGGCCCGCCGTGCTCGTCGTCACCGATGTCCAGTCGATGACCGAGGGCATCGACCGCGCCCTGGGTCCCGGCCGGGGCAGGGCCTGGTGGGGGCGGATCCTCGCATCCGCCGACCGAGCCGGAGTCGTCCTCGTCGTGGCCCGACCTGGTGACATCGGGGCAGCGTCCACGGGTGCGACTCCGCACCTGCCCCATCGTCTCCTGCTCGTGGGCAGCAGCGAGGAGGCGCTGCGCTCCGGCCTGCCCGCGAGTGCACCGACCTCCCGCGTCCCCGGTCGCGTGCTCGCCCGGGGCTTCGACGAGGGCGCCTCCGGACACCTCCGCTGCCAGGTCCCACTGGAGCCCTACCCGTCAGCAGCCGCACCACCGGCACCCCTGCCTGCCCACGCTGCGCCACCGTGGTGCGTACGCAGCGCTCCCGATGTCGACGAGCACCTTCCCGACTGGGCACTGGGGTGGGCTGGGCCCGAGCTGCTCCCCCTGCGGGTGCCCAGGGACCTGGACTGGGTGGTGGTCGCGGCGGACCCCGGCCCCGCCCTCCGCCGCCTGGAGGCCCTGCGCGCCCCCGCCCAACGGAGTGCTGCGCGGGCAGCAGGCTCGGTTCGTGGGTCGCGGCTCCCCGGAGCCGGTCCCGGTACCGGCTCCCCCACCGATCCCGGGGCAGATCCCGGGCCCGATCCCGGGCCCACGCTCGGCCCCGACCCCGTCCCGGGGGTCACCGTCGTGCACCCGGACCAGTGGCCGGCACTGCGCACCCTGGGTGCGCGCCCGATCATCGCCCTCGACCCCGGCGAGGAGGCCCTGCGCATGCTCGCCGCATCGTCGCGGGACTGCCCACCCTCCCTGCGTGCGATGGAGTGGGGTCTGCACTCCGGGGTCCTCGCCCACGCGGGCAGGGTGACCCGCCTCGTGCTCCCCACCCACTGACGAGGATCCGCCCGAACGGCCACGTCAGGGGCCTTCGGCGCCACCCGGGCTGCGTCCAGACCTTCTGCTCCTGGTCATGGACAGTTCAGGGGAGGGTCTTGAACGGGCCTGGTAATCGTCCACGGAGTCAACTGCCTCGCTGAAATGACACCGACGTGATGCTTCGCACACGGCAATCGGGAATCATGTGGCCATCGACTCTTGCCGCCCCTTGGGTCATGACCCAAACTGGACACCGTTGTTCGTCGAGTTGCTGACGTGTTGGGAGTTGTTCACCTCCCCTCACCACTGAATGGAGACTGTGGAATGGATTGGCGGAGCAAGGCAGCCTGTTTGAGCGTCGACCCCGAGCTCTTCTTCCCGATCGGAAACACCGGTCCGGCCATCGCCCAGGCCGCTGAGGCCAAGGCCGTGTGCCATGCCTGCTCCGTACAGACGGTCTGCCTGCAGTGGGCCATCGACAACAACCAGGACTCCGGTGTCTGGGGTGGCATGAGCGAGGAGGAGCGCCGCTCCCTCAAGCGCCGCGCCGCCCGCGCGCGTCGCGCCTCCTGAACACCGTCCTCCTCCGGACTCGACGTGGGGCCCGCACCGAATGGTGCGGGCCCCACGTGTTCCTGCCCCGGGGGCGTCCCGCACACCCAGTGGGTCAGACGGCCGGGAGAAGGCCACTCACCCCGACGGCTGCGCCCCGTGCGGTGACGGTCCGTGCGGTCCTGGCCCCTCCGGTGCTGGCCCGTGCGGTGGGGTTCCGTGCGGTGGGGTTCCGTCGGGGTCGATGACGTCCCCGTTGCGAGGCAGTGAGCCCCTGAACGTGACGGGCACCGCGGAGGCGTGCTCGACGTCCGTCCCGTCCATCGCCTGGATGTGGAGGTGGGGTTCGGTGCTGTTGCCGGAGTTCCCGCAACGCCCGATCTCCTCGCCGACCCGCACCCGCTGCCCCACCTCGACCGTCACGCTCCCCAGCCGGAGATGGCACAGGGCCACCACCACGACGACGGGGCCGTCACTCCTGATGAACACGTGGTTCCCCGCGAGCGCCCTCCACCCGTCCCGGGCCCGGCTGCCCTGGGTGAGCATGTAGGCGATGGACGGCAGACCGCGGTGCGCCGCGTGGTCCTCCTGGTCGTCCCGCGCGGCCAGGACGGTCCCCTCCAGGGGTGCCAGGACCGGGCGACCGAAGCCCGGGAAGCCCTCCGGAGGCTCAGGTCGCAGGAACGAGGCCAGCCTCAGGGGTGCCGTGCGTGCGCCCTCGTCGACGGGGACGAAGTCGATGGCGAAGGACGAGGCGAAGGAGGACGTGCCGTGGCTGGGCACACGGTCGGCCGGGCTGTTGCGCACGAGCCAGCGCCCGGCGAAGGGGTACTCCAGGTCGATGGGGGCTGCCATGGCTTCCTCTCCCGGACGGGTCGCACCGACACATGACATCTGACACCGGAAGGGATCCCCCCAGAGCAGGCCCCCCGGCGGGGCCCTGAAGCACACCCCGAGAACTCCCCTCGGGATCCGTGCCTTCGGTCAGTCCAGGTGCAGGCGCAGCGTGACGACCGTGCCGCCCTGCTCCCCCGGCTCCCACTCGATGGTGCCGTGGAGTTCCCCGCGCACCATCTGGTTGACGATCTGTGTGCCCAGGCCCGTCATGGGGGTCCCGGGCTCCAGTCCGACCCCGTTGTCGATGACACGGACCACGAGCACGCCGTCCTCGTCGCGCTGGGCGTCGATCTGCACGACACCGTCACGCCCGGCCAGCCCGTGCTCGACCGCGTTGGCGACCAGTTCGTTGAGGACGGTCGCCAGCGCCTGGGCGTAGTCGGCACCGACCATCCCGAACTTCCCCGTCGTCACCACGTCGACGGAGTGGTCGGTGGTGGCCACGGCTCCCGAGAGCCGCAGGATCGAGCGGGCGACCTCGTCGAAGTCGACCTCCTCCTCGACGTTCTGGGAGAGGGCCTCGTGGACCGTCGCAATGGCCTGGACGCGCCGACCCGCCTCGGCCAGTGCGGCACGCACCTCGTCCGACTGGCTGCGACGCGCCTGGAGACGCAGGAGCGCGGACACCGTCTGGAGATTGTTCTTCACGCGGTGGTGGATCTCGCGGATCGTCGCGTCCTTGGTCATGAGCTCCTGCTCGCGACGGCGCACCTCGGACACGTCACGGGTGAGGATCACCGCCCCCAGACGGGTACGTCCCTCCATGAGCGGCAGGGCCCGCATGGTCACGGTCGAGGCGTGGGCGCTGATCTCCACGCGCCAGGACGCACGCCCCATGACGACCACGGCCAGGGTCTCCTCGACCATCGTCTCATCGGAGACGACGTCGGTGATGTACTCCGCGAGGACGTGCCCGCGCATCGACTCCCGGATGCCGAGTCGACGCAGGCAGGAGACCGCGTTGGGTGTGGACTGCTGGACGACACCCTCCTCGTCCAGGAGGATCGCCCCGTCGAGCACGCGCGGTACGCCGTGAGTGGTCACCGTGGGTGTGGAGTCGTAGGGGTACTCCCCGCGGGTGATCATCTGACACAGCACGTCCGCCGCTGCCTGCGTCCAGCCCTGGGCGCCCAGTGACAGGCGGGGTGAGGAGATGTTGGACTCCCGGGTCATCACCGCAATGGTGCGGCCGTCGTGGAAGACCGGCACGCAGGTCTCCATCATCGAGTAGGTGCCCGCCCAACGGGCGGCCGCCGGCCGGATCACCGTGCCCGTGGCCACCGCCCGGTGCAGCTCGGCCTCGCGGGCCGCGGGCAGGTAGAGACCGATGATGTCGTCGAGGTGGACCGTCGCGGAGGTCGCGGGTCGGCAGTGTGCCACGGCCACGAAGCGGCCGTCATCGGCCGGCAGCCACAGGACCAGGTCGGCCGCAGCGAGATCCGCCAGGACCTGCCAGTCGGCGAGGAGGAGGTGAAGCCAGTCGATGTCCGACTCGGACAGCGGGGTCGCCGACGCCTCCTCCGCGAGTTGCATCAGGCTTCGCATGCCCCCACTGTAGTGCTGGGGGCCGGGGCCACCGGGCCACGGTCACCCGCGGCAACCCCCTCCCCGGGGGAGGCGCCCGGTACTGCCGGGCACGCTCGCGGCCAACCCGCCGACAGCCGTCCCGCTGACGGCCACTCCGCCGACGCCCGCAGCGCCGGCCCAGAACCCAGAACCCGGATTCCGGAACCCATCCCACATCCCAGCCCCGACCCCAGGAGGTCGCCATGCACATCAAGGACTCCTACACCTACCCCGCCACCCTCGAGCGCATCGGCGAGATGTTCGCAGACCCGGAGTACACGCGCTCCCGAGTGGCGGTGCGCGGCGTGGTCGACCCCCAGGTCCGCGTCACCGAGGAGGAGGGCACCACGACCATCGCGGTGGACGCCGACATCGACACCTCCGTGCTGCCCTCCGCCGCGCGTCGTTTCGTGCGCTCCGGGCTCAGCGTCAGCATCGTGGAGACGTGGGCGCCGGCCCAGGGCATGATCCGTCGGGGCACCACCGAGGTCAAGGTCAAGGGCGCTCCTGTCTCACTGCGTGCGGTCTCGGTGCTCACCGGGCAGGCCGGGACCACGACCCGGACAGTCGATGCGGACCTGTCGGTCTCCATCCCCCTGGTGGGTCGTCGTGTGGAGCAGGAGGCAGCCGGTTCGGTCCACTCCGTCATCCTGCGGGAACTGGGGTACGCCCGCACCTGGCTGGAGGCCCACCCGGAGCAGTGAGCCCCGGCACGACCCGACCGCCCCACCACCGCGCACCGCGCACGCCCCAGCGCGTCAGCGCGTCAGCGCGTCAGCGCGTCAACAGCGCACACCACGCTCCTCCCAGCTCCGGGGACCGCACACGCCCCACCGCGTGCCGGCCCCTGGTCGTCGACCACCCGACACCACACGCCGATCGCCGTTCACCTGCGTCCACCCCTGCCGCGTCCCCGAGCGCGCCTGCGTGCCACTGGACCACAATGGACCCATGAAGATCACACCGAAGGACTCCTCCCCCACCGCCGACGGCGGACCCACCCCTCCCCTGTTCCTGGAGCGCCAGGGCACCCGCCAGTACGTTGCACGCAATGCGCGCGGTGCCGAGCTGGTCCTGGGGGACGGTCCCGGCCGTTTCTCCCCCGGTGACCTGCTCAAGATCGCCCTGGCGGGATGCAACGCGATGTCCTCCGACCGCCGTCTGGAGAACGCGCTGGGCGAGGACTTCTCACAGGTCATCGGCGTCTCGGGCGCCTACGACAAGGAGGCCGACCGCTTCGACTCCTTCCAGGTCGAGCTGGTCCAGGACCTCTCCGGACTCGACGACTCCGCCCGGGAGGACCTGGAGCGCCGCGCCTCTGCCGCCATCGACCGCAACTGCACCATCGGCCACACCCTGGTGCGCGGCACGCCTTACACCAAGACCTTCACCTCGGAGCCCGCCGCCGAGGAGGACTGAGACCGTGAAGCTGCCCCGGAGCCGTCACCTGGTGCACCTGCCCCGCCGTGGGCGCTCCACCGGTCACTCCACCGAGGACGCCACCACCGACGACGCCACCGAGGAGGCCACCACCGACGCCGCCGGCAGCACCGCCGCGCCGGGGACCTGGCGCCACGCCGTCGACGTACCCCGTGCGGCCAGCCTGCGCACGGCACGCAAGCTGCGCGAGGACTTCCCCGGTGCCTCGCCCGCCCAGCTGGTGGAGATCGCGACGCGTCGTTTCATGCGCCGCGTCGGGGTGGAGAGCAGTGCGGTGGGTGCCGCCGCGGCCTGGCCGGGCGTCGGGACGGCGGTCTCTGCCACCGCCTCGGGCGCACAGCTGGTGGCCTTCGTCTCCGAGGCGGCGCACTACACCCTGGTCGTCGCCCACCTCCACGGCATCGACCTGCGTGACCCGGCCAAACGCACCTCGCTGGTGCTCGCGGTCCTCACGGGACGCGAGGGCGCGGAGTACATCTCCGCCCAGCTCGGCATCGAGTCGGTGGCGTGGTTCCGGGACTCCTTCCTCCAGATCCGCACGGCCTCCGCCCACCAGTTCAACCACTTGATGACACGCTGGCTGCGCTCGAAGGTCGTCAGCACGACCACCACCTCCACCCTGGGCAGGATGATCCCCTTCGGCGTGGGTGCGGCCGTGGGGTGGGGCATCGGGCGGACCATGGCGCGCCGCGTCGTGGAGGGCGTGCAGGTGGCACTGGGTCCCGTCCCCATCGACGAGGGCGACCCCCGCATCATCGATGTCCAGGTCGAGGACGACGACGGGGTGCCCGACGTGCCCTTCGAGGCACTGGTGCCACCGGGTGCGACACCCCCGACCATCGACGGCACGAGCGCCGGGCCGGTCCCCGAGGACTGAGCCCCACCGACAGCACGAACGCTGCGGAGCAGGCCGACGACCACCGGGACGCGGGAGGGCTCACGCTCCTCCCGCGTCCACCGACCCCGATCCGCCTCCCCGCGGACACCCCGCCCCCGCAGCGGCGGGACGCCCTCGTCAATGGGGCACAGACTTGGCACACTGGACCCGCTGCGAATGACGCGGCGACGGAGGAGTGAACGTGGAGGAATCAGTGGTGGACCGCCAGTACGAGGACCTCCTGGGCCGCATCATGGCCCGGGGCACCCCCAAGAGCGACCGCACCGGGACGGGCACGCGCTCCCTCTTCGGCGCGCAGCTGCGCTACGACCTCTCCCGCGGCTTCCCGCTCATCACCACCAAACGGGTGCACCTGAAGTCCGTGGTCGGGGAACTCCTGTGGTTCCTGCGCGGGGACTCCAACGTCCACTGGCTGCAGGAGCACGGGATCCGCATCTGGAACGAGTGGGCCGACGAGGACGGCGACCTCGGACCCGTCTACGGGGTCCAGTGGAGGTCGTGGGACGCCGGGGAGGGCCGCCGCATCGACCAGATCTCCCACGTGCTGGAGACCCTGCGCACCGACCCGGACTCCCGGCGCATGGTGGTCTCGGCGTGGAACGTCGGGAGCCTGCCGGACATGGCGCTGGAGCCCTGCCACGCCTTCTTCCAGCTCTACGTGGCCGAGGGCCGTCTGAGCCTGCAGCTCTACCAGCGCAGCGCCGACATGTTCCTCGGCGTGCCCTTCAACATCGCCTCATATGCGCTGCTCACCCACATGTTCGCCCAGCAGGCGGGCCTGGAGGTCGGGGACTTCATCTGGACGGGCGGCGACTGCCACGTCTACGACAACCACGTGGAGCAGGTGCGCGAGCAGCTCTCGCGCGAGCCCTACCCCTTCCCCCGGCTGGAACTGCACCGGGCTGCGTCGATGTTCGACTACGACTTCTCCGACGTCGAGGTCGTCGACTACCGTCACCACCCCGCGATCAAGGCACCCGTGGCCGTATGAGTGCCGGGGACACGAGGGGTGGGGTGGCCCCGGAGGGAACGGCCAGCAGCGCGACCGGGGACCGGGAGAGTGCAGGGCGAGGCCCGCTCATCGCCTCCATCTGGGCCCAGGACCGCTCACGCGTCCTCGGGACGGGCTCGGGCATGTTGTGGCACGTGCCCGCGGACTTCAGGCACTTCCGCAGCGAGACGCTGGGCTGCCCGGTGATCATGGGGCGCGCCTCGTGGGAGTCCCTCGGCGGGGCGCTCCCGCAGCGCCCCAACATCGTCATCACCTCCGACCCCGACTACGACGCACCCGGGGCGCAGGTCGTCACCTCCCTGGAGGCGGCCATCGACCTGGGCCGGGCACTGGCGAGGGACGGTGGGGCCTGCACCGTGTGGATCACCGGGGGCGGACGGGTCTACGCGGAGGCGATGGACTTGGTCGATGAGCTGGTCGTCACCGACCTGGACCTCGATGCCGTGGCGAGCGGGTACCGGGGACACCTGGTCCGCGCGCCCGAGATCGATCCGGCGGTGTGGAGGGTGGACCCTGCGCGCACGGACGCCGACTGGCGGCCCGTCTCCGGTGACGCCCGCTGGCGCGTCACCACCTGGCTGCGCCGCTGACCTCCCGCCCCGACCCCGGGGAGCCTGCTCAGGCGGGATCTCCCTCCGCTGCGGCACTCTGCCCGCCGGTCACCTCGGAGGGGACCAACTCGGGCGCGGTCAGCAGGCGCGGTGCCTGCTCCACCGTCCGCGGCGTGGGAATCACCTTGGACTCGTCGAGCGTCCCCAGCTTCCGGGCCGTCACCAGGACGCGGGTCTCCAGGGAACCGGCGAACTTGTTCCACGCGACCACCGACTTCTCCAGGCTGGAACGCATCGACTCCGCATGTCCCGCCATCACCGAGATCCGGGAGTACAGCTCGCGGGACAGGTCGAAGAGCTCCTTGGCCTGGTCGGTGAGCACCTCCTGCTGCCAGGCGTAGGCGACCGTGCGCATCACCGACCACAGGGTGACGGGGGAGGCCAACGCCACGCGCTTCTGGAAGGCGTGGTCCAACAGGCTCGGGTCCGCCTCCAGCGCGGCGGAGAGCAGTGACTCCGAGGGCACGAAGGCGATGACGAAGTCGGGGCTGGCGTCCAGGGCCTCCCAGTAGGTGCGCTTGGCGAGGGCATCGACGTGACTGCGCAGCGCCTTGACGTGGGCGGACATCAGCTCCGCGCGGCGGCGTCCCTCCTCCCCGTCGGCGTTGGCCGGGATCTCCATGGCACGGATGTAGGAGTCGAAGGGCACCTTCGCATCGATGGGCAGGGACTTGCCCCCTGGCAGGTGCAGGACCATGTCGGGACGCTTGCGCCCCTCCTCGGTGGACACCGAGGACTGCACGTCGAAGTCGACGTGTTCCACGAGCCCTGCGGACTCCACGATGTTGCGCAGCTGGGCCTCCCCCCATGCGCCCCGCACCGAGGTGTTGCGCAGCGCAGCTTCCAGGGCCGAGGTCGTGGCCCGCAGCTGTTGGTCGGCCTCACGCGCCCGGGCCAGCTGCTCCCCCAGGGCCCCGTACTGGCTCTGGCGCTCGCTCTCCATGCGTGTCACCGCGGTCTGGACGGCGGTGAGGCGGTCGCGCACGGGGGCGAGGGCCTCCAGGACCCGTCCCCGCTGCTCCTCCTCCCGGTGCTGGCGGGCGGCGGTGTCCTGCAGTTCCTGCTCCCGCACGCGGGCCTGCTCGGCGATGCGTGCCTCCAGGTCGCGCCGCTGCTCGTCGAGGCGCCGCTGGGCCTCCGCCCTCGTCGTCTCCAACAGCTCAGCGGCCTCCTGGCGCTGGTGCTCGTACTGGTCGACGCGCTCGCGCCACAGCTCCTCACTGCGCCCGCGTTCCTGCTCGAGCACCTCGATGCGGGCCCGGGCGGCCGCGAGCGCGGAGGAGAGCTCCGGAGCCGCCCCCGCCCGCAGTACCTTCCCGGCCGCCACCCAACCCAGCACCGCGCCGAGCACCACTCCTGCACACACCGCCACCACGATCGTCGCTGTCATGGCTGCAGGGTACGGCCGGACATGTGCACCTGGGTCGGGCCGGGTTCCCGCCGGCCGGCCCGGCCGTGCCCGCGTGGGGGGGCCGGCGGGCGTGGGCACGCGCACAGGTGCCGGCGGGCGTGGGCACGCGCACAGGTGCCGGTGGGCGTCGGGGCCCGCACAGGTGCCGGTGGGGCGCGGTGGGACGGGCGCGGAGGCAGGCAGAGTCCGTGGGGCGCGATCCGCACGCACTGCGGCCGACGCGGCCCCCGGCGGGGACCCTCGACGAGTGCGGTCCCACCCCTGTTCGCACCTGGGTCCCCACACCCGCTCCCGACCGGGAGATGGGTACCCTGTGGGGGGTCCACGCGCCGCTTACTCGTCGGGGCACAGGGGTGGACCCGGGTGGACGGATGGTCGGGTGGGAACCCGGTCGACTCCGCCCACCGCACACAGAGCCACCGAGAGGCCACCATGAAGTCCGCAGTCGTCTTCGCCAGCAAGCACTCCACCACTGCTGACATTGCCCAGCGCATCGCCCGGGAGCTGCAGGACGCGCGGCCCGGGGACCAGGACGTGGTGGTCCACGACCTCGCCGACGGCACCCCCGACCTGGCGTCCTTCGACCTGGTGGTCCTGGGCACCCCGATCTACGCGGGCCAGCCCCTGCCCGCCATGAAGGACCTCGTCCGCGCCGGCATCCCGGGCACGGCCCGTGTGGGTCTCTTCCTCATCGGCATGGTGCCCGACGCCGAGGGGCGGGAACGCGAGCTCGCCAACACCTACCCCGAGGAGCTGCGTGCGCGCGCGGTCGCGGTGGGCTTCCTCGGCGGTCGTCTCCGCCTCTCGCGGATGAACCGCTTCGAGCGCTTCGTGGTGACGCGCATGGCCAAGACCCGCACGGACGTGGACGCCATCGACGAGGACGCCCTCAGCCGTTTCGTCTCGGAGCTGCAGGGCTGAACCTGCGGACAGGTCGCCGGGGCCGCCCTCGTCCATGTCCTGTACCTCCCCCACGACCGGTCCGCCCCGCCACACAGCACCACCCCACCCGGGACCTTCGGCCCAGCCCCCGCCAGGACGTCCCCACCTGCACGAGCGCCCACCCCACTGCACGGACGCCCACCTCCGCCCCACTCCCGCCGCACGGGCTTGCACTCCTAGGCTGGTCAGGACAGCAATGACGCTCGACCGACCCTCCGAGGACCGATGGCCCACTCCACTCCTGGCCACCGCCAGGCCCGCCCCCACCCACACCCCGAGACCCGCGGGGCCGGCCCACGACCGGATCCGCACCCACACCCCCGCCCGCGGGCCCGCACCCTCCCCGCCCTGTTCCTCTCCGCCACGGCCGCACTCCTGGCCGGGTGCGGTGCGGGCACGGACGGCACCAGCGGGGGCGGCGGCACCGTCCACGGCGGCGAGGCCTCCCTGGAACTGCCCGACCTCGCCCCGGTGACACTGGCCTCGGGTATCTCCGGGCGCGCCCTCCTCGTCGTCGGCCTGGGGGTGTGCGTCCTCGGCCTGGTCTTCGGCCTGGTCACGTACCTGCAGCTCAAACGTCTGCCCGTGCACCGCTCCATGCTGCAGGTCTCGGAACTCATCTACTCCACCTGCAAGGCCTACCTGGTCAAGCAGGGACGCTTCCTCATGGTCCTGTGGGTGTTCATCACCGCGGTCATCCTCATCTACTACAAGTTCCTGGTGGGCTTCACGTGGAGCCGCACCCTCACCGTCATCGCGTTCTCCCTGCTGGGCATGGGTGGCTCCTACGTGGTGGCGTGGTTCGGGATCCGCGTCAACACCTTCGCCAACTCCCGCACCGCCTACGCCTCGCTGCGCGGGCGCCCCATCGACATCCACCGCATCCCCATGAAGTCGGGCATGTCCATCGGCATGGTCCTGATCTCCCTGGAACTGCTGATGATGCTGGTCATCCTCCTGTTCCTGCCCGCCGACGTGGCCGGGGCCTGCTTCATCGGGTTCGCCATCGGGGAGTCACTCGGCGCCTCCGCCCTGCGCATCGCGGGCGGCATCTTCACCAAGATCGCCGACATCGGCTCCGACCTCATGAAGATCGTGTTCAAGATCGACGAGGACGACCCCCGCAACCCCGGTGTCATCGCCGACTGCACCGGCGACAACGCGGGCGACTCGGTGGGCCCCAGTGCCGATGGTTTCGAGACCTACGGTGTCACCGGCGTCGCACTGATCACCTTCGTGCTGCTCGCCGTCCACGACCCCGCCCTGCAGGCCACCCTCCTGGTGTGGATCTTCGTGGTGCGCGCCGCCATGATCATCGCCTCCGCCCTGGCCTACGCGGTCAACGCGCGGTGGGCCCTGTCCCGGTGGCGTTCGGCCAAGCGCATGAACTTCGAAGCACCGCTGACCTCGCTGGTGTGGCTGACGTCCGTCCTGTGCATCGTCATCACCTACGCCACGACCTGGTTCGTCCTGGGTGACCTGGGGGGCGACGTCTGGCTGCGCCTGGCCACGATCATCACCTGCGGCACCCTGGCGGGCGCCCTGATCCCGGAACTGGTGAAGGTCTTCACCTCCACGAAGTCGCGCCACGTGCGCGAGACCGTCAAGAGCTCTCGCCAGGGAGGTGCCTCGCTGAACATCCTCTCCGGCGTGGTGGCGGGCAACTTCTCCGCCTTCTGGCTGGGCATCACGATCGTGGGCCTGATGGGCGTCGCCTACCTGATCTCCCTGGGCGGGCTCGGTGACCTCATGCTGGCCCCCGCCGTGTTCGCCTTCGGCCTGGTGGCCTTCGGGTTCCTCGGCATGGGGCCCGTCACGATCGCCGTGGACTCCTACGGGCCGGTCACCGACAACGCCCAGTCCGTCTACGAGCTCTCCCGCATCGAGCACGAGGACGACGTCGATGCCGAGCTCACCCGCGACCTGGGTGTGGCGCCGCAGTGGGAGACGGCCAAACTCATGCTGGAGGAGAACGACGGGGCCGGCAACACCTTCAAGGCGACCGCCAAGCCGGTCCTCATCGGGACTGCGGTGGTGGGGGCGACCACCATGATCTTCTCCATCATCATCGGGCTCACCGGGGGCCTGACCAGCGACATCGAGAACCTCTCGATCATGCACGCGCCCTTCCTGCTGGGGCTGATCACCGGCGGCGCGATCATCTACTGGTTCTCCGGAGCCTCCGTCCAGGCGGTGACGACGGGCGCCTACCGGGCGGTGGAGTTCATCAAGCGGACCATCCGCCTGGAGCCCGGCCAGGAGCGCGCCAGTGACGCGGACTCACGCAAGGTGGTGGAGATCTGCACCCAGTACGCCCAGCAGGGCATGCTCCAGATCTTCCTGGCAGTGTTCTTCGCGACCCTGTCCTTCGCCTTCGTGGAACCCTACTTCTTCATCGGCTACCTGATCTCGATCGCGATCTTCGGTCTGTACCAGGCCATCTACATGGCGAACGCGGGCGGGGCTTGGGACAATGCGAAGAAGGTCGTCGAGGTCGACCTCCACGCCAAGGGCACCGCCCTCCATGACGCCACGATCGTCGGTGACACGGTGGGTGACCCCTTCAAGGACACGTCCTCGGTGGCCCTCAACCCGATCATCAAGTTCACCACGCTGTTCGGACTGCTCGCCGTCAAGCTGGCCGTCAGCCTCACGGGTCAGGGCATGGGCACCCTGGTCCACGTCCTGGCCGTCGCCTTCTTCCTGGTCGCCGCCTACTTCATCCACCGCTCGTTCTACGGGATGCGCATCCAGACCGGCATCTCCGAGGACGAGGACGACACCACCTCGGAACCGATGGGAGTCACATCATGAGGATCGCCATCAAGCGGGACGCGACCATCGTCGACGAGGGCGGCCACGTCACCGGCCACGACGCAGGTGCCACCCTGGTCCGACGTCTCCTGCGGCTCTTCCCCGACGCGATGCTGGTGGGGCCCGGGGCACGCAGGTGCGAGGGCTTCGACCTGGTGCCCCTGGAGTTCATCGACCCGGAGGAGACCGTCCTCATCAACATGGACGTGGTCGACTCCCTGGGGGTGTGGAACACGCTGTTCCACTCCAGCGGGGGCATCCATCCCCGGATCATGAACTTCGTGTGGTGGCCGACGTCGTCCCTGGTGGAGGAGGTGCAGCTGGCCAGCTTCGCCCTGTCCTGCGCGCTGTTCCCGACCTTCGCCAACTCCGAGCGCACGGCCACGGAGGTCCGTGAGACGGTCGCGAAGTGGACGGTGGGGCGCCTGTCGGAGAAGGCGAAGCTGTCCTGGGTGAACCTGGGGTTCCGACTGGAGCACGTCCAGCCGCGTGAGGAACCCGAGGTGCCGGTGGTCCTCTACCCCGCCATCTACCTCTCCGAGCGCAAGGGCCCCCAGGAGTTCATGGCCATCGTCGACGAAGTCCACCGCCGCACCCCCATCGAGGTGGAGATGCGCCTGCACGAGTCCCACCTGGTCAGCGAGCCGGCCATGGAGATCTCCCGGCGCAACTGGGTCTGGGTGGGGCCCCTGACCGCGTCGCGCAAGTCCTACTGGCAGGCACTGGCCCACACCACGGCCTTCGTCGCCACCGCCACCGAGGAGTCCTACGGGCTCTCCTACGTGGAGGCCATGGGCGCCGGTGCCATCGGCATCCTGCCCGACCGGTTGTGGGCGCGGGCCCTGGTGCCCTCCCACTACCCCTTCCTCTACCGCACGCGGGAGGAGGCCGTGGACATGCTGGAGCGTGCCGTCACCGACACGGCCGCCTGCCGGGAGGAACTGGACGACCTGGTGGGGGGCAGCTTCGTGGAGTGGATCCAGCACCGCCACAGTGACGACGCCTTCGACCGTGAGATCCGCGAGCGCGTCCACACGTGGTTCGGGGAGTGAGGCGGGGCCACCGGGCAACTGACGACCACATCGTCTGAGGAGGGGGCGGGGCGCTGGTGCGCCCCGCCCCCTCCTCTTCCGTCCACGTCGGTCGCCTCACCTCGTCCTGGACACCTTCGCCCTGAGGTCCGCAGTGGAGGGAGCGGGATTGTTGGCGTACCACAGGATGATGTCCAGAGCCCTCAGCGGCGTGATCGGGACACGGGATTCCGTCTTCTCGACGGCCCTCTCCAGGCGTTCGTGGAGGGGCATCTGCTCACCCTGGTACGTGACGTTCTCGAGCATCAGAGCTCGCGCACGCAGCCAGTGGCCCTCCCCGCTGCGGGGAAGGCCCAGGGCCGTTGTCACCACGGCGTCCGAGATCGGGATGAGGCCCGGCCTCTTCCTCGCCATGAGCTTGCTGACCAGTGTCGGCCCCATTCCGTCCCTCTCACCGGTCACCTTGCTCTGCTTCCCGTCGTACCGGAGCGGCGCCCCGGCATTCCTTCGCAGGAGGTTCCACAGACACGACAAGGGCACGCCCTCGTCGGTCAGCTGGGCCTCATCGACCTCCCAGATCGGTGTCTCCGGCCCCGGAGCTCCCCCGAGGAGTGCTTCGATGATCTCCGCCTCGTCCTCAAGGATCCGTTTGACTGCCCTGGCCGGAACCTTCACCGACAGCATCTGGACGGCGAGCAGGTCCTCGGACGTGACCCGACACGAGTCGACCCCCAGGTTCCTCTTCTGTCCAAGGGAATCAACCAGGTGCCCGTCGAAGTTCCTGCAATAGTCCCGAAGGAGGTTGTCGGCGTATGTCTCGTCGTCCTCACGCCGGAAGATCTCCGGGACCTGCAGTTCAGCGCTTCTCGTCATCCGCGCATCGTCTCACCCGGGCAGGCTGGATTTCTCCACCACTGAGCCCTGTCCTGCACGGAAAGATGGGAGAGGCCCCTTCTCCCGTCCGCCGCGAAGTCCTCAGTCCTCCGTCGTGTCCCGCTTCCTCTGGAGGTAGGAGAGGAATGCGCCTGCCAGCCCGGTGAACAGCCACACGATGACCGCGGCGATCAGCCAGGTCGAGATCCGGTTCACCGAGACCCCGCCCGGCACGAGCGCCACCACGAGGAGCGAGACCAGGGTCGAGATGATGCCGACCCCACCCTCGAGGGCGGGGACGTGCTTCCCGATGAGCCGGGAGACCAGCGGGGCGAGCAACGCCTGGACGATCGTGAAGGTGATGACGGCGAAGACGAACGCCCCGAGCTGGACCTTGAACCCGGGAACGAGCAGGACCGCGACACCCAGACCGATCGCCGCGCTCGCCAGCGTCACACCGATACGGATGAGGAAGCGTGGCATGGGAGGACCTTTCGTCGTGCGCGGGTCGTCTGGACCCGGCTCCCGGTCCCGGCAGGGGTGCCGGGTCCGCAGCGCCCCGGGGAGCACCTGTGCACCATTGTGCTCGACGTGTGGGGTCTTTCGTGTCAGCCACGACCACCGCGGGGGCCGACCACCGCGTGCCCGTCCGCCCGTCCGCCCTGCACTAGCGTGGGCACCGACTTCGTGTCTCCGGGAAGGACCTGACCGTGGAGCTCCCCCTCTGCCTCGCCGACCGCATCGCCCTGCTGGCGCAGCGTGCGCCGGGCGCCGCTCGGATCCCGGCGGACATCTCCTTCGCAGAGGTCCCGGCACGCACCCACCGGGTCAGGGTCCCCACCCGTCTGGGCCCCGTCGACGCGACCGTCCACCAGCCCGCTGGGGGTCCCGGCAGCGGGGGCGTCTACGTCAACCTCCACGGGGGCGGATTCGTCCTGCGTCACCCGGAGCAGGACGATCCCCTGTGCCGCTACCTGGCGGCCCACGCGGGTGTCACGGTGCTCAACGTGGACTACGGGACCGCACCCCAGCTCCGCTTCCCCGGTGCCGTGGCGCAGGCCCACGACGTCGCCGTGTGGGCCGCCTCCCCCGACCGTCCCTGGGACGGGTCGCGCCTGGTGGTGGGCGGACAGTCGGCGGGCGGTGCACTCGCTGCGGGTGTGTCCCGCCTGGCGCTGGAGGAGGGCGGGCCGGACATCTCCCTCCAGGTCCTCATGTACCCGCCCCTGGACCTGACCGTCCCGTCGTGGACGAAGAGGGCGCCGGGCACCGAGGCGCTGCTGGTGTGGATGGGACCGGTCTTCGACCGCGCCTACTGCCCTGATCCCCGCAGACGCCGCCACCGACCCGCCTCACCGGCCTCGGGCTGGGACACCGCCTCACTGGCGGGCATCGCGCCGGGCCTCGTCGTCACCGCGCAGAGGGACATCCTGCGCGCCGAGGGCACCCGCTATGCCACCCGCTTGGAGGTGGCCGGCGCGCTGGTCGCCCACGTCGACGTGGACGGGGTCGGGCACGGCTTCAACATCCTCGGCGCGCCCCGCAGCGTCGTCCAACCCGTCTGCGACCGCATCGTCGAGGAGACCCGTCGGGCGCTCTCCTGACCGTCGGCACCCACCACCCCAGCACCCACCACCTGCGGCACCTCCCAGCGGTCCGGGCTCCCCCGGAACGGCACCGCCCTCGTGAGGGAGCCCCTTCCGTCAGGGTGTCGCCCTCGCACCTGCGACGACCACTGGCGAGGTGCCGCCGCACGCGAGGCCCCTCAGTCGTCGGTGCGCCCCATCGCGCGCCCCCGCACCCAGTACGCCTGGTGCTGGACCGCCCCGCGAGGCACACCGGCATCCAGGAGCGCGCGACGCACCCGGCGGGTGGGTGTGGACTCCAGCGCGACCCAGGCCCAGTCGGGCGCCTCCGTCACTCCCCAGGTCCGGGTCGACGCGGGTCACCCGCCCGGGAACGTCCCCCCGTGGCAGCCACTGGTCCTCCGGGGCCTGGAGGACCACCTCCGCCGTGCACGAGGGCGGCGCCGCCGCGAGCGCGTCGGCGATGGCGGGGACGGAGGCCGGATCACCGACCAGCAGGAGCCGGGTCCCGGCCACGGGTGGGCGGTACCTAGTCCCGCCGTAGAGCTGGGCGGGGACCCGGGCCCCGGTCTGCACCCCCAGGGCCCAGCGCGAGGCGGGACCGGCGGGTTCGTGGTGGAGGAGGTAGATGGTCGCCTCCGCCGCGTCGTGGTCCATCTCCACGAGCGTGTAGCCCCGCTGGTGTTCCCTGTCCCCCTCGGGGATCCACAGTCGCACCCAGACGGTGGGGGGAAGCTCCCGGGTCCGGCCGTGTCCCAGGAGGTCCTCGTTGTGCACGCGGACCCGCTTGTAGTCCCCCGCCGGAGCGACGTCGCGGATGTCGAGTTCGAACTCGGGGGCGCGCAGCACGTTCAGGACGGCCCCCTGGTAGCCGCGACCCATCTCCACTCCGATCTGAGGTGAGGCTCACCTTCCCTGGTGGGGATTGTCGCAGGTGCGCCGCCCCGGGTCCAGACCCCACCCCTCGCCGAAGTCCGCTCTGTTCCGGGGTCGAAGTCCGCCCTGTTCTGGGCATGAGGTCCGCTCCCGTGGGGCGACCCCGAGCCCTGGTCCATCCACCCGACGCATGTCGGATCCCGGACGTCCACGCCTTCCCCACTCCGGTCGCCCTCGCGCGGGTGACCGCGACTCGCGGCCCGGCCCAAGTGGGCCACGCGGTACGCACGGGCCGCTGCCCACCCCCAGCGCGGCCCGCATCGGGAGCCTGCAGACGCACCGGCGGCGGATCAGAAGGCGGAGAGGACGACTCCGGTCGTCAGGGCACGGTCGGAGGCAGCGTTCACCAGACGGCGCACGGAGTCGTAGGGTCCCTCGGCCAGCAGTGGTTCACCCTGGGCCGTGTCCCCCGACCAGCGCAGGACCAAGGAGGGGTCAGGGGTGAACTCCTCACCCGGCCCCATGATGATCACGGCCGCGGCGTGGACGCGGGGGTCGTCCTCGCTGCGGACCACGACCTCGCGCACTGACGCGAGCCGCTCCACCGAGCGCGCGAGCTGTCGGCACCTGCGCTCCGAGGCCCGGAACGTCAAGGTCACGTCGGCCATCCCGGCCCCCGGCACCCCCGTGGCGATGGAGTCGACATTGACGCCGCGCGTGGAGAAGACGCCCGCGAGCTGGGTGACCACGCCCGAACGGTCGGCGGTGCGCACGATGACGACCCACCCGGGGTCCTGGTCGATCTCCCCGGCGGCCCTGTTGGAGGGGGCCGCCGAGGGGACAACGGTCTGAACGGTCTCAGGGCCGTCGGAATCGGTGGCGGGTCGCGGATCGGTCTCAGACATGGGCCACCTCCTGCAGGTAGGGCTCGCACAGCTGCCGGATGTGGGCGCTGGTGGCGGCCAGGAGCCTCTCCTCATCCGGGGCCAGGTCGGTCAGCAGCGCCCGCGACCATCCCTCCGGACCGAGGACCACCGGCACCCCGAGGACCCCGGTGACGGGCTGTCCCTCCAGGGTGACCTCCCCCTCCAGGGGTACCTGCCCCGCCACGACGATCTCGCGTCCGTCCATGAGGGTCGCCACGAGTTCCACCGTGGCATTGGCGGTGCCCACCGCGGTGCGGGCCCCGGACTGGTGCGTCATCCACGCCCCCACCACCATGCGCAGGTCGGGGGGAAGGGTCTCGACGAGGTCGAAGGCCTGGGCCACGTCCTCGCTCGCCACGTCGCGCAACCGGGTCTGGGCGGCGGCGATCTCCTCGGAGAAGGTGTCGAGCGACCTGGGACCGCGGATCCGGCGCACGGCCGCGGCCCGCTCGGGCACGTCCAGCCCCGCGACGCGCACCGAGGACCACAGCGGCACCACGCCGTTGCCGTGCTGGCCCGCGGCGAAACCGGAGATGCGGTGGCGGCGCATGCCGAGCGACCCGGCGATCTCGCGGCGCAGGCGCAGGGTGTCCAGCCACGCCCCCATGCCGATGACCTGGTGGCGGTCGAGGACCTGCGCCATCATGGCGACCCCGAGCTCGACGGGGTTGGTGACCATGATGACCACCTCACGCCCGGAGGCGTGCTCGGCGAAGGCCTGCGCGTAGGAGGCGAACACGCGCGCGTTGGTGGCGGCGAGGGCGTCGCGGTCCGCCGAGGCACCGGGCCTGGGCGGGGCGGTGGCGCCGGCTGCGAAGACGACCACGTCGGCGACGACCTCGCTGGGGTCCAGGGCCACGTCGATCATGGGGGCGACCTCGTCGTAGGCGTCGAGGAGGTCCGCGCGGAACCCGTGGACCGCGGGCCCCGAACTCCCCCCGGCGCGCCCCACCAGTTGGAGGCGTGACGAGGGCGGGAGCACCTGCCGTTCGATGAGCTGGATGCAGACCTCCCGCCCGACTGCTCCGGTCGCACCGATCACTGCCACATCCATGTGCAGCACTATAGGTCCGTTTGGTCATTTCTTGGTATGCGGGCGAGGTCGCCCCCCGGTCACCGACTCGCATACCGTGCAGCCATGGACGTCGGCGCGGTCCTCGCAAGTGGTCTGGCGGCAGGACTCGCCGTGGCCATGCCCCTGGGACCGGTCGGCGTGCTGCTCCTCCGCGAAGGGGTGCAGCGCGGACCACGCGACGCCTGGCCGGCTGCGGCCGGCGTCGCGCTGGTCGACACGCTCTACTGCCTGCTGGCCGCGACCGTGGGCGCGGCGGCCTCCCCCTTCATCGACACGCTCGGTGTCTGGCCGGGCGTCATCGGTGGGAGTGCACTGCTCCTGATCGCGGCCTCGGGACTGTGGCGTGGCACCGTCGGTGGGACCCGGACCGCTCCGGGCTCCCCGGCGGACGCGACACCACCACCCCTGGGTGCAGGGGCAGGGAGGGGAACGGGTGGCCCGGCCCGCTTCCTCACCTTCGTCGGCCTCACCCTGGTCAACCCCGCGACGCTCGTCTACTTCGCCGCACTCGTGGCGGGGCTCCCACAGGTGGCCGGGGACGCCACGTCCGTCCTCCTCTTCGTGGCGGCCGTGGGCTTCGCCTCACTGGCCTGGCAGGTCCTCCTGGTCTGCGCGGGCGGGGTCCTGCACCGCCGCGCGGGCCCGGGTCTGCAGCGCGTCACCGTGGTCGCGGGCAACTCGGTGGTCGCGGTGCTCGGGGTGGGCATCCTCCTCGACGCGCTGGGGTGAGGAGCGCCCGCGTCCCGCGGTGGGGTCAGTCGCGGTCCACGAGTGCGGAGGCGAACTCGCCGGCGAAGCGGTCGACGCGGTCCCAGTCGGTGTAGACCTCGTGGACGGTGGGATCGGTGGGCTTGCCGGTGCGGCTCATGATCAGCTGGATGAGGCGACGGTCGACAGGGTTGTACCTGGGGTAGTCGAGTTCACCGGCGAAGACCTCCCGCACCGTGGGCTGCCAGGGGGTGCGCTCGAGGAACTTGCGGGTGTAGGCGTTGGTGTCCACCTGGTCCTTGCCCGGTTTGGTGGCCACGAGGTTCACCCCGAAGAACGCGCTCGGCATGCCCCCGAGCACCTCGGCGTTGCGCTCCGCGAAGCGCCACAGGGACCTCGAGAAGTACCCGTAGCGCACGGAGGCCCCGACCAGGACCGCCCGGTGCCGCGCGGGGTCGACGCGCGTGTTCCGTCCCAGTTCCTGCAGCTCAGGAGCGTGCCCGGCCTCCTCGAGGCGGTCCGTGATCCGCTGGGCGATGCGGGTCGTGTGGCCGAAGCGGCTGGAGTGCAGGACGAGGATGTCCACGGTGTCGTTCCAATCCCTGGGTGGGTCCGCGCCGGGGTGGTCGCGCCCGTCAATGGTAGGCGGGACCGCACCACCCCAGTCGCGACGCCGTGTCACCTCACCCGGGGCCGCGCCCGCACGCACGGGCACGCGCACTCACTGGTAGAGGCGCAACCCCGAGGGCGTCAGGGAGAAGCCCGCCTCCCGCAGCAGGTCCTCCACGGGGGTGCGGTGCACGGGTTCGCCACTCACGGTCTCCACGGTGACCGGGGTCAGGCCCCCGCGCCGGATCGCCTCCACCCAGGCTCGGCAGGCGGCCGCGAGGTCGGCGTGGTCCTCGCTGAGGGCCAGCAGCGCCCGTCCCCCGCCCGGGGCCCACAGCACGGCCCGCCCTCCGCGCAGGACCACCCAGGACCCGGCCCTGCGGGTGGGGGTCCCGTGCGAGGGCGCCTCCGTGGAGCCTTCACCGTCGAGGGGTGACCCACCTCCCGGCTCCCCCTCCGACGGACGTGGACCGGTTCCAGCGGGGCCGAGGCGCACCACCGGCGGCCAGTCCAGCACGGACCCGAAGGGGTTGGCCGGGTCCAGGCAGGACAGGGCCACGGTGTCCGCCTCGCCGTGGTTCCCCTCGAAGCCCCTGAGCCGGTCCACCGCCCCCCGGTCGGCGAACTGGGCACCGCCCAGACCCGCCACGAAGTGGCCGCGCAGCACCCGCCCTCCGTCCTCGAGGACGCGCAGGACGGGCAGCACGGCACTGAAGCCGCCGGGGACGCCCTCGTCGGCGACGCCACCGCGGGAGAGGACGCCGTGGCGTGCCACGAGGGTCTCCGCCCGTACCAGGGCCCGTTCCGTCGGGGACACTCCCCCGCGGTCCAGCAGTGACCAGCGTCCTCCCAGCCGTGCCTGGACGGGGGCCCGCGGACCCGGTGCACGCCGCAGGCCCGTGCGGGGACGCATCCGGACCCTGGACGCCGGTGTCGCCCGCACGGCCCGCGCCCGCGCGCTGCCCCCACCCCCCAGCAGGGCGCGGACCGGCGCGTAGGTGTCGTTGGTGACCAGTCCCTGCCACACGAGTTCCCACAGTTCGTCCCCGACCTCCGCCGACGAGGGCGCGAACTCCCCGCCCATCCGGTCGATCACGAGGTGGCGCAGCTGGTCGATGAAGTAGCCTCCCCCGTCGCCGAGGATCTCCAGCATCGCGGAGCGCAGGTCCGTGGCTGCCCCGTCGGGTGCCGACCCGGGGAGGGCCGCCGCCGGAGTCGCCGGAGTGCCNTCATCCGCACCCAGGCGTCCGGCCCCGCACCACACGACCTCGCCGGTGGCGGTCAGCTGGTCCAGCAGCGCCCCGTGGTAGCCGGGAACCCTGGCGGGCAGGACCTGCGACTCCCATACGGAGGCCGGCAGGGCCAGTCCGGCCAGTTGGTCGAGGGCACGCAGGACGCCCTCGACGCCCTCGGCCCCCACGCCCGTCGCGCCCACGCCGTGCCAGTCCTGAAGGAAGCGGACGAAGGCCGCCGGTGCCACCGGGCGGGTCGCCTCACGCGCCGCAGCGAGGGAGCGCAGGCGCAGGGTGCGCAGCACCTCGGTGCCGATCCACTCGTGCCCGCCACGGGGGTCGCCCGGTGTGCCCTCCTCCCCCGCGACCGCACCCGCGCCTGCACGACAGCCAGCACCGGTCCCGGCACCCGCACCCGCGTCGTCGGCGGCACCTGCCGCGTCCGCCCCATGCCCATCCACTCGCACCCCGGCACCGACACCCGGACCGAAGCGGCCCCGCACCACACGGTCGCGCCGTCGCAGGTCCTCGAGGACGGGGTCGACCACCGCGACACCCACACCGAACCGCTGGGCCAGGGAGGAGGTGGTGAAGGCCGTGTGCGTGCGCGCATGCCTCTGGACGAGGTCGCCGAGCGGGTCCTCCACCGGTTCGAGGAACACGCCGTCGACGCCCGCGGGCAGTGCGACCCCCAGGGCGTCACGCACGCGGGCGGCGTCCTCCACGGCCACCCACACCCGTCGGGCCCCGAGCCCCACCTCCAGGGCCCGCCCCTGGGCGGCGAGATCCTCCAGGTGGGGGCGGGCCCCGGCCGGATCCTCGCTGCGGGCGGCGACCTCCGCGGCATCCAGGGGGCCGAGCTCCCGCAACAGGTCGGCCACGCCCTCCACCCCGCGGGCCCGGCGCCCC
>NZ_LT700212.1:1726274-1728529 GCF_900155435.1 Actinomyces provencensis
GCCGCCCGGGCGACGGGCCCCGCCACCCCGTCACGCGCCTCCCTCACCGAGCGCTACATCTGGGCGGTGGTGCGCACCCTCCCCCGCGAGCGCCGGGCCGAGGAGGAACGCGAGCTGCGCAGCCTCGTCGAGGACACGATCGAGGCCCGCACCGCCGTCGGCCAGGACCCCTCCGCCGCCGAGCGCGCCACACTGGAGGAGCTCGGTGACCCCTCGCGCCTCGCAGGTCGACTCGGTGAGCGTCCGAGGTACCTCGTCGGGCCGGAGCTCTACCCCGACCTCGTGAAACTGCTCAAGGTGGTCCTGGGCGCCACGATCCCCTTCGTGCTGCTCGGGATGCTCATCGCCGACACCCTGGAGGGTCACGCACTCGGCCCGACCATCGGCCAGGCGGTCTGGACGTCCTTCAATGCCGGCGTCCACATCGTCTTCTGGACGACCCTGGTCTTCTGGGTCATCGAGCGCACCCGCCGCACCCGGGGACCGCTCACCCCCTGGTCGCTGGACGACCTCCCCGAGCGGACCGAGCTGGGCACCACCGACAGGCGCTTCACCACCGGGGAGCTCCTCGGCGCCGTCGGGTTCCAGGTCATCTGGGTGGGCGCACTGGTGGCACTCACGCACATTCCGCTCTTCGCCGACGAGGGCGGGGCCCGCGTGCCTCTCCTCGCACGGGACCTGTGGAACCCGTGGTTGGGCGTGCTGGTGGCCATCGCGGCCGTGGAGACCCTGGTCACCGTCCTCACCTGGAGGCGGGGGACCTGGGGGTGGACCGCAGCCGGGGTCAATGTCGCAGCCAATGTCCTGGTGGCCCTGACCCTCGTCCACCTGCTGGTGACCGAGCGGCTGTTCAACCCGGCGGCACTGGCGGGCATGCAGGACGTCGAGAAGTGGGGCGGGGTCGCGGCCACGGCGATCGCCCTGACCATCGTCGCCGTCGCCCTGTGGGACTCGGTCGAGGGTATCCGCCGGGCCCTCTCCCCCCGTGAGGGACCGCCCCGCGCCTGAGCCGCCCTCGTCCACCGAGGCACGTCGCGCACGCCGCGCCACGCCCCCGAAGCGGGGCCCCTCGGGACGCCGAGGCACTTCCCCTCAAGCACNCTCCACCCCGCGGGCCCGGCGCCCCGGCGCGGTGCGCTGCAGCTCGGCTGCCAGCTGTGCGGCGACATCGGGGTCCAGCAGGGAGGCGATGTCGACCTCGCCGAGGAGGTCGGCGAGGAGGGCCGTGTCCAGTGACAGCAGTGAGGCGCGTCGTTCCGCCAGGGGCTGGTCGTCGTCGTAGAGGTTGGCGCCGACGTACCCGAAGAGCAGGGTGGAGGCGAAGGGTGAGGGGACGGCCGTCTCCACCTCGGCCATGCCCACCGCACCCGAGTCCAGGGCGCGCAGCAGGTCCGCCAGGGCATCGAGGTCGTAGACATCGGCGAGGCACTCCCGGGCCGTCTCCAGCAGGATCGGGAAATCCGGATGGGCGCTCGCCACGGACAGCAGCTGGGCGGCGCGCTGGCGCTGCTGCCACAGGGGCGAACGCCTGCCGGGGTTGCGCCGCGGCAGGAGCAGGGCGCGCGCCGCGCACTCCCGGAAACGGGCAGCGAACAGGGCGGAGTGGCCCACCGCGTCCACGACGATCCTGCGCATGACGTCGGCGTCGAAGCGGAACACCTCCGCTCCGGGCGGGCGTCCGGTGGAGTCGGGCAGGCGCACCACGATCCCGTCGTCGGCGGCCATGGCGCGGGCGTCGAGACCGCGCTCGCGCTGGAGGCGCTCGGAGACGGCCAGCGCCCAGGGGGCGTGCACCCGCCGTCCGTAGGGCGAGTGGAGCACGAGGCGCCAGTCCCCCACCTCGTCGCGGCAGCGCTCCACGACCAACGTGGTGTCGGTGGGCAGGACGCCGGTGGCACGACGCTGCTCCTCCAGGAGGGCGAGCAGGTTCCGCACGGCACTGTCGTCGAGGCCGTCCTCCCGGAGACGTTCCTCCACCCCACCCTGCACACGGCCGGCGACCGACCCGGAGACGTGTTCGTCCCCCTCTCGACCGGGCTGGTCCGGTCCGCCCTCGTCGGGGTGCCCACCGGACCGGCTCGGACCGGCCCCGGGCACCGGACCACGCACGGACCCACCCGGCCCCGCGTCCCCGGACCCGACCTCGCGCACGAAGGCCCCCAGGGCGGCGCCGAGTTCCGGGGGCCTGCCCGGGCCCTCCCCGTGCCAGAAGGGCAGGCGGGCAGGGCGTCCCGGTGCGGGCACGACGACCACGC
>NZ_LT700212.1:1728770-1734475 GCF_900155435.1 Actinomyces provencensis
GCGGCGCGCTGGCGCTGCTGCCACAGGGGCGAACGCCTGCCGGGGTTGCGCCGCGGCAGGAGCAGGGCGCGCGCCGCGCACTCCCGGAAACGGGCAGCGAACAGGGCGGAGTGGCCCACCGCGTCCACGACGATCCTGCGCATGACGTCGGCGTCGAAGCGGAACACCTCCGCTCCGGGCGGGCGTCCGGTGGAGTCGGGCAGGCGCACCACGATCCCGTCGTCGGCGGCCATGGCGCGGGCGTCGAGACCGCGCTCGCGCTGGAGGCGCTCGGAGACGGCCAGCGCCCAGGGGGCGTGCACCCGCCGTCCGTAGGGCGAGTGGAGCACGAGGCGCCAGTCCCCCACCTCGTCGCGGCAGCGCTCCACGACCAACGTGGTGTCGGTGGGCAGGACGCCGGTGGCACGACGCTGCTCCTCCAGGAGGGCGAGCAGGTTCCGCACGGCACTGTCGTCGAGGCCGTCCTCCCGGAGACGTTCCTCCACCCCACCCTGCACACGGCCGGCGACCGACCCGGAGACGTGTTCGTCCCCCTCTCGACCGGGCTGGTCCGGTCCGCCCTCGTCGGGGTGCCCACCGGACCGGCTCGGACCGGCCCCGGGCACCGGACCACGCACGGACCCACCCGGCCCCGCGTCCCCGGACCCGACCTCGCGCACGAAGGCCCCCAGGGCGGCGCCGAGTTCCGGGGGCCTGCCCGGGCCCTCCCCGTGCCAGAAGGGCAGGCGGGCAGGGCGTCCCGGTGCGGGCACGACGACCACGCGGTCGTTCGTGATCTCCCGGATCCGCCACGAGGCTGCCCCCAGGGTGATGACGTCCCCGGCGCGGGACTCGTGCACCATCTCCTCGTCGAGCTCACCGACCCTGCGGGTGCCGCGTGCGCCCTCGTCGGTGTCCTCGGGCAGGACGACGCGGTAGGAACCCCGGTCGGGGATCGTTCCCCCCGAGGTGACGGCCAGGCGCTGGGCCCCGGGGCGGGCGCGCAGGACCCCGCCGGCGCGGTCCCAGACCAGACGGGGGCGGAGCTCCGAGAACTCCTCCGACGGGTAGCGCCCGGCCAGCATGTCCAGCACCGAGTCGAAGGCGGGCCGCGTCAGGTCCCGGAAGGGAGCGGCGCGGCGCACGAGGGCGAACCACTCCTCCACGTCGAGATCCTCCACGGCGGCGGCCGCGACGGTGTGCTGGGCGAGGACGTCGAGGGGGTTGCGCGGCGGCTGCAGGGCCTCGATGCGGCCCGCCCGCATGCCCTCCACGGTGACCGCGGTGTCGATGAGGTCGCGGCGGGTGCGCGGGTACATGAGTCCGCGCGAGACGTTGCCGACCTGGTGGCCGGCGCGGCCGATGCGCTGCAGGCCCGAGGCCACCGAGGGCGGGGAGGAGACCTGGATGACCTGGTCCACCAACCCCATGTCGATGCCGAGCTCCAGGGAGGAGGTGGCCACGACGCAGCGCAGGTCACCGGTCTTGAGGTCGTGCTCGACCAGGGCGCGCTGCTCCTTGGACACGGAACCGTGGTGGGCGCGGGCGATCTCCAGGGGAGCTCCGGTGGTCAGCTCGCCCTGGGTGGAGCCGAGGCGGGACTCGCGGTGGAGGGGCTCGCCCGGTGGAGGAGCGGCGCCCGCCCCTCCCACCTGCTCGGACCAGAGCTCGTTGAGCCGGGCAGTGAGCTTCTCGGCCAGGCCCCGCGCGTTGACGAAGACGATGGTGGAGCGTGCCTGCAGGACCTGCTCGAGCACCGAGGCCTCCAGGTGGGGCCAGATGCTGGCCACGGCGTCCGGGTCCCGCTGGTCCGTGCCCTGCGCGCTCGCCCGCCTCCCCCGCGTCGAGGGCCCCACGGCGAGGTCGGACATGTCCTGGACGGGCACGACGACCCGGATGTCCATCGGCGAGGGGGCGTCGGGGGCCACGATGTCGACGGGTCGGGTGCCACCCACGAAGCGGGCCACCTCGTCGCGAGGTCGCACGGTGGCGGAGAGCCCGATGCGCTGTGCGGGACACTCCAGGAGGGCGTCGAGGCGTTCCAGGCTGAGGGCGAGGTGGGCGCCGCGTTTGGTGCCGGCCACGGCGTGGACCTCGTCGAGGATGACGGTGTCGACGTCGCGCAGGATCTCCCGGGCGCGGGAGGTGAGCATGAGGTAGAGCGACTCGGGCGTGGTGATGAGGATGTCGGGGGGCCTGCGCAGCAGCCGGGCGCGCTCACTGGAGGGCGTGTCCCCGGAGCGCACGCCGATGCGCACGGGGACGGTGTCCTCACCGAGCTCGGCGCGCCGCGCGGCGATGCCCGCCAGGGGCACGCGCAGGTTGCGCTGGACGTCCACGCCGAGCGCCTTCAGGGGCGAGACGTAGAGGACGCGCGGGCCACGCCGCTCCCCCGCCGACGAGGGCGTCCCCTCCTCCATCAACCGGTCCAGCGCCCACAGGAATGCCGCCAGCGTCTTGCCGGAACCGGTCGGTGCGATGACCAGCACGTCGCGCCCGCCAGGGATGGCGGTCCACGCCTGTTCCTGGACGGGGGTGGGCCGACCCAGGGCAGCACCGAACCAGTCCCGCGTCGCGCGGGAGAACGCGTCCAGTGCCTGTCGCCCCGTCATGTCACCAGTGTCGCCCACCCCTCGCCCGTCCACCGACTGCCCTGCGCGGGGCCAGCCGCGTCCGGCTCCGCCTCAGATCGCCCCGACCAGCTCGCCGGGGTCCCGCGGCGACCTGTCCTCCAGCAGCTGTGCGGCGATCGCCTTCGTGTCGTGGTCCTCGTCGCCCCACACGTTCCACATGAGCACTCCCTGGAGCACGGAGTCCTCGTCGAAGTAGTAGACGACGGCCTCGGAGCCCGGCTCCTTCCAGTCCACCAGGCTCGCTCCGGTCGGGTCCGTGACCCCCAGCGCCTCGTAGCCGTCGGCGAAGATGTCGGAGTAGAAGTAGGGGACGTGGTCGTCGCTGGCCTCGCCACCGGCGGCATTGCGCCCGGCGACACGGCCCCCGGTCACCGCGGCGTCCTCGTGCTGGACGCGGCGCCGACCGAAGACCCGGTCGGGGCGCGCCACGGCGTCCCCGGCGGCGAAGATGTCGGGGTCGGAGGTCCGCCGGTGCGCGTCCACGACGATTCCCTCCCAGACCGCCAATCCGGCCGCGCTGGCGAGGTCGGTCTCGGGGTCCTGGCCCAGTCCGAGGACGGCCACGTCACCGTGCAGTTCACGCCCGTCGTCCAGGGTGAGCGTGACGCCCTCCCCGTCGGGCGTCTCCGCCACCGTCGTCACGCGCACGCCCGGGACCAGCTCCACGCCGTGCTCGCGGTAGACCTCGTCGAGGTGACGCGCGATCTCCTCGGGCAGGACGTGCCCGTCGACGTGGTCGCGCGGGAAGACGTAGGTGACCGTGGCCGGGGTCTCGGCGAGCACCGCCGCCAGTTCCGTCCCGATGAATCCGCCGCCCACCACGACGACGTGCGCACCCCGGGTCGCCTGGGTCCGGAGCGCGCGGTAGTCGGAGAGGTCGTGGAAGTGGATGACGCGCGGACCGGCGGGGATCCCCGCGGTACGAGGCCGGCCCCCCGTCGTCAGGACCAGGCGGTGGTACCCGAACTCCTTGCCGTCGGCCGTGGTGACGGTGTGGGCGTCCGGGTTCACCGAGGTGACGCGGGTGCCCAGCACCAGTGTCACCCCCGGCGTGGAGGACGCCTTGAGGATGATGGTGGAGGGAGTCGTGTCCTCCTCCCGCCACAGGGCCTTCGACAGGGCGGGGCGGTTGTACGGCTCGTCCGGTTCCGCGCCGATCAGTGCGATGGTGCCGGTCGGATCCTCCTGTCGGATGCCTGCGACGGCGGCATCGCCCGCCATGCCGGCCCCGACCACGATGTACTCGAAGTCATTCATGCCCCCACGCTAGGCGCTCATCGTGGCTCGTGCACCGTGCCCTCCCGGCGAGGCACCGTGCCCTCCCGTAGACGCGCACACCCCCGACGTCGACGTCGGCGGCTCGGCCTCCTATCGGGAGACCCTGACACCTTGCACTACTGTGTGCCACACAGTATGGTGTGATGCATGGACGACCAGTGGGGGACCCACATCCAGGAACTGAGGCGCGGCACAGTGGTGCTCGCGGCCCTCCTGGCCCTGCGCACACCCGACTACGGCTACGCGCTCCTCGACCGCCTCCACGCCGCCGGTCTCGACATCGAGGCCAACACCCTCTACCCCCTCCTCCGCCGCCTCGAGTCCCAGGGTCTCCTCACCAGTGAGTGGGACACCGAGGGGTCCAGGCCCCGCAAGTTCTACTCCACGAGTCCCGAGGGCTCCGCCCTCGCCGGGCAGCTCCTCACCGAGTGGCACACCCTCGACGACTCCCTCAACACTCTGGCCGCGCCCTCGTCCCACTGACCCCCTCGCTCCCACCACCGCTGCCCCGTCCCGCACTTCCCTCCCCTCCGCCCCCGCACCGACGAAGGAGTCCGACCATGCGACGCGACGACCGTCCCACCCCCACACCCTCCGAAGACGGACACCCCGACAGCCTCCCCCGCGGCCGCTCCGGGGACCCGTCCCACGACGACACCCCCACCCATGCCGCCCGGGCGACGGGCCCCGCCACCCCGTCACGCGCCTCCCTCACCGAGCGCTACATCTGGGCGGTGGTGCGCACCCTCCCCCGCGAGCGCCGGGCCGAGGAGGAACGCGAGCTGCGCAGCCTCGTCGAGGACACGATCGAGGCCCGCACCGCCGTCGGCCAGGACCCCTCCGCCGCCGAGCGCGCCACACTGGAGGAGCTCGGTGACCCCTCGCGCCTCGCAGGTCGACTCGGTGAGCGTCCGAGGTACCTCGTCGGGCCGGAGCTCTACCCCGACCTCGTGAAACTGCTCAAGGTGGTCCTGGGCGCCACGATCCCCTTCGTGCTGCTCGGGATGCTCATCGCCGACACCCTGGAGGGTCACGCACTCGGCCCGACCATCGGCCAGGCGGTCTGGACGTCCTTCAATGCCGGCGTCCACATCGTCTTCTGGACGACCCTGGTCTTCTGGGTCATCGAGCGCACCCGCCGCACCCGGGGACCGCTCACCCCCTGGTCGCTGGACGACCTCCCCGAGCGGACCGAGCTGGGCACCACCGACAGGCGCTTCACCACCGGGGAGCTCCTCGGCGCCGTCGGGTTCCAGGTCATCTGGGTGGGCGCACTGGTGGCACTCACGCACATTCCGCTCTTCGCCGACGAGGGCGGGGCCCGCGTGCCTCTCCTCGCACGGGACCTGTGGAACCCGTGGTTGGGCGTGCTGGTGGCCATCGCGGCCGTGGAGACCCTGGTCACCGTCCTCACCTGGAGGCGGGGGACCTGGGGGTGGACCGCAGCCGGGGTCAATGTCGCAGCCAATGTCCTGGTGGCCCTGACCCTCGTCCACCTGCTGGTGACCGAGCGGCTGTTCAACCCGGCGGCACTGGCGGGCATGCAGGACGTCGAGAAGTGGGGCGGGGTCGCGGCCACGGCGATCGCCCTGACCATCGTCGCCGTCGCCCTGTGGGACTCGGTCGAGGGTATCCGCCGGGCCCTCTCCCCCCGTGAGGGACCGCCCCGCGCCTGAGCCGCCCTCGTCCACCGAGGCACGTCGCGCACGCCGCGCCACGCCCCCGAAGCGGGGCCCCTCGGGACGCCGAGGCACTTCCCCTCAAGCACGCACCCGCCGCACCCCGAGGCATGCCCTGCAGGCACCTCCCCTCAGG
>NZ_LT700212.1:1734683-1736691 GCF_900155435.1 Actinomyces provencensis
CCCCGAGCAACTCCCGAGACGGCCTCCGCGACGACACCCACCGGGCCAACAGAACCCGGGCCGACACCCACCGGGCCAACGCCCACCGGGCCAACGCCCACCGGAATGGAAGACGCGGCACATCACGCGCCCTCCGCTTGCCGCCTTCGCGACACTGTGTCAGATTCGACCGTGAGAGCCCGACCGGGCTTCCACCGTCGAGGGGAGACCCGTGTTCCTGGCCCTGCGCGAGATCCGCCACCAACCCACCAAGTTCGCCCTCATCATCGCGGTGATCGCCCTGGTCAGCTACCTGACCTTCTTCCTGGCAGCACTCGCCGGCGGGCTCGCCCACTCCTACCGTTCTGCCGTGGACGACTGGAGGGCGACCAGCATCGTGTTGACGGAAGCCTCCAACAACAACGTCTCCGCGTCCCGCCTCTCCGAGGACCAGGTCGCGGCCGTGCCCAGCTCACCCGACACCTCGACCCTGTTGACCACGCCCGTCGTCGTGGAGGACGCGGCCGGCACCAAGCTCGACGCCTCGGCATTCGGGCTCCCCGACGGGTCCTTCCTCGCCCCCGCCCTCGTCGAGGGAGAGGCCCCCACCGACCCCAGCCGCCAGGTGGTGGCCGATGACTCCCTCAAGGACGAGGGCTGGGTGGTCGGGCAGACCTTCACGCTCACCGGTTCCGACCACGAGTGGGAGGTGACCGGGTTCGCCCACGACCAGTCCTTCCAGGCGCTGCCCGTCGTCTTCTTCCAGGAGCAGGCCCTCATCGACAACGGCCCCTCCAGCGTGGCCCCGACCCCCAATGCCGTGGTCTCGCGCGAGGACCTCGCAGGGGACGCGGCGCTCACCGACGCGGGATTGCAGGTCCTGGACTCCTCGGCCTTCATCAACACCCTGCCCGGTTACAACGCGCAGGTGCTGACCTTCTCCTTGATGATCGGGTCCCTGATCGTCATCGCCTCCTTCGTGCTCGGGATCTTCATCTACGTGCTCACGCTGCAGAAGCGCCCCGTCCTCGGGATCCTCAAGGCGCGCGGCGTGCCCACGGGCTACCTCATCGTCTCCGGCGCCGTGCAGACGGCCCTGCTCTCGGCCGTGGGGGTCGCCGTGGGTCTGGCCCTGACGCTGGTGAGTGCGCTCCTCCTCCCCCGCGCGGTCCCCTTCCGCGTCGACGCCCTGATGGATTCGGCCATCACCGCCGCCTTCATCCTCTTCGCGGTGCTGGGCGGACTGATCTCCGTCCGCGTCGTCTCCCGCATCGACCCGGTGGAGGCAATCTCATGACCACGGTCCTCACGCTGCGCGACGTCTCGCGCGACTTCCCCCAGGGGGACGAGGTCGTCCACGCCCTCACACCCACCGACCTCACGGTCGACGAGGGCGAGTTCGTCGGAGTGGTCGGGCCCTCGGGGTCCGGCAAGTCCACACTGCTGACCGTCATGGGTGGTCTGCGCCAGCCCACGACCGGGACCGTGACGATCGAGGGGGAGCCCTTCTCCGAGCTGCCGGAGAGGCAACGCTCCCGGGTTCGCCTGCGCCGCATGGGGTTCATCCTCCAGGCCGCGAGCCTGGTCCCCTTCCTCACCGTCACCGACCAGTTCGCCCTGCACGACCACGCGGCCCGCACCCCGGCCCGGCCCGGGGTGCGCGACGGTCTGCTCGACGAGCTCGGCATCCGGGCCCTGGCGGGCAAGTACCCCGGGGACCTCTCCGGGGGCGAGCGCCAGCGTGCCGCCATTGCGGTCGCCCTCTACCACGACCCCCAGGTGGTCCTGGCCGATGAGCCGACTGCGGCCCTGGACACGCGCCGCGCCCTCGACGTGGCCCGCATCCTCGCCGAGCAGACGCATGAGAGGGGCAAGGCGACGGTCATGGTCACCCACGACGAGCGCCTCCTCGACAACTGCGACCGTGTCCTGGCCATGCAGGACGGCACCCTCACCGAACGCTGACCTCCGACCTTCCCGACCTTCCCGACCTTCCCGCCCCTCCCGCCCGCCCCCTCTGGCGAAGTCC
>NZ_LT700212.1:1736768-1759495 GCF_900155435.1 Actinomyces provencensis
CGCGCACGCCGCGCCACGCCCCCGAAGCGGGGCCCCTCGGGACGCCGAGGCACTTCCCCTCAAGCACGCACCCGCCGCACCCCGAGGCATGCCCTGCAGGCACCTCCCCTCAGGACCCCCGAGGACGCCTCGCTGAACCGTCGGGGCTCGCTTCTTCCGCACACACCGTGACACGCGGGGCCCGGGCCGCCCTCGTCCGGCGGGGACTGCCTCGCCACGGCAGACAATGTCGGCACTTCAGTGCGGGGGTGACCCGCGAGGTGGTCCGTGACCTGCATGGACGCACAGGCAATGACCGGCAGTGTCCAGTTCGGCGCCCACATTGTCTGTCGAGGAGTCACCGATGCTGCCTCGCGCACGACCTCACCGCGTGCCGGGGGTCTCATCGGCAATGAGGGTCCGCCCCTCCACGCGCACCCATCGGGAACAACGCCCCACCGCCAGAGCCGCCACCGCCGCGACCTTGACCACGACCGCGACCTCGACCTCGACCTCGACCTCGACCTCGACCTCGACCTCGAACCATGCCCGACTGGCATCGGGGCTTGCTCCCATCGCCCGGAAGGCTCGCACCGAGCCCTCTCAGCCCATTCACAGCCCACTCCCCGAGTTCCCTTGGTTCGGGGAAGCATCCTCTTTCCGTGACCAACGAGAACATCACCACTCCCGGCAGCCAGAACCCCACCCCCGCGCCAACGACAGCTCCGGGCACCCAGGAGCAGTGGGCACACCACCAGGGCACCCAGCAGGGTCAGCCCGTCAGCGCAAATCCGTGGGCCCAGACCACATCGAGCACCGGGAGCAACGCCGCCGGGAGCCCGGTGCACACCCCTCCGAGCACTGCGTACTCCCCAGCGCCAGCGCCCTCAACGGTCCTGGCGACGGGCGTGCAGGCTTGGGACCGTGCGACCGACCCGGGCGGCCCCGGGGGATCTGCCTACTCCGCCGCACCTGCGGAACCCCGGGGGCCGGGATGGTCCGCGCGGCGCTTCGGTGTGAAGGTCTTGGCGGGGGCGGCCGCAGTGGCACTGGTGGCAGGAGGCGTGGGCGGATACGCGATCGGGCACACCGTCGCCGTCTCCCAGATCTCGAACCAACTGGGGGGCACCTCCGACATGATGGGTCCCCGAACTGGGAACGAGCAGATGGGCCCCGGGGGGAACTCCGGGGACCAGGGCGGGACGCCGGGAGGGACCGAGGAAGGGACGGGGGCCGGCACAGGGACCAGCACAGGGACCGTGTTCGCACCGACGGGCGAGTCCGCCTCCACCGTGGACGCCTGACCCGCCAACCCATCCCCCCACTCACAGCCCAACCCCCACACCCCTCACCCCCACTTGCCGCACCCATCCGCCCCACCCGACGCGCTCGGCCAGGCGCCCACCCGACACCCTGACCCCACAGACCCCTGGCCCGGGCCGCCTCCCGGGCCAGGTGGGCCGCCCCGAGCAACTCCCGAGACGGCCTCCGCGACGACACCCACCGGGCCAACAGAACCCGGGCCGACACCCACCGGGCCAACGCCCACCGGGCCAACGCCCACCGGAATGGAAGACGCGGCACATCACGCGCCCTCCGCTTGCCGCCTTCGCGACACTGTGTCAGATTCGACCGTGAGAGCCCGACCGGGCTTCCACCGTCGAGGGGAGACCCGTGTTCCTGGCCCTGCGCGAGATCCGCCACCAACCCACCAAGTTCGCCCTCATCATCGCGGTGATCGCCCTGGTCAGCTACCTGACCTTCTTCCTGGCAGCACTCGCCGGCGGGCTCGCCCACTCCTACCGTTCTGCCGTGGACGACTGGAGGGCGACCAGCATCGTGTTGACGGAAGCCTCCAACAACAACGTCTCCGCGTCCCGCCTCTCCGAGGACCAGGTCGCGGCCGTGCCCAGCTCACCCGACACCTCGACCCTGTTGACCACGCCCGTCGTCGTGGAGGACGCGGCCGGCACCAAGCTCGACGCCTCGGCATTCGGGCTCCCCGACGGGTCCTTCCTCGCCCCCGCCCTCGTCGAGGGAGAGGCCCCCACCGACCCCAGCCGCCAGGTGGTGGCCGATGACTCCCTCAAGGACNCGAGATGACGTTGAGGATGAAGGAGTCGATGCCGGTGGCGAACGTCGCCACCCACAGGGCTCCCGTGCCGACCGCGATCGCGCACACGGCAGCCAACAGCGGCATCCCCGCCGCCAGCAGACCCCCGAAGACGATGACCATGATCAGCAGGGCCACCGGCAGCCCCACCAGCTCCCCGGCAACCAGGTCGTGGCGGACCTGGTCGAGGATCGCCTCCGAGATCACGTGCTCGGAGACCTGCTCCACCTCGGCGCCCGGGAACTGGTCGCGCAGCGCGTCCCGGTAGGAGTCCACCGCCCCGGCCAGTGCCGCCTGGGCGGCGTCCCCCGCCTCCGTTCCGGGTTCGTCGACGAGGGCGACCACTGCGACGTACCCGTCACCGGCCGTGGACATCAGGGCCCGGGCCTCCTGGGAGGTGGGATCGGGCAGGGCGAAGGGATCGACGACGGAGTCGACACCCCGGACCTCGAGGAGGCTGCGGTGCCCGTCCACGAACTCGGCGACGGCTGCGGGCTCCGCGGCCAGGTCCAGTCCGGAGACCACGACGGTGCTGGTGGTCCCGGAGTCATCGGAGCCGTTGCCAGAGGTCAGCTCGGACACCTTCTCGGACTGGGAGCCGGGGACCACGAAGTCGGAGGTCTTCATCTGGTCGAAGAGACCGCCCTGCCCGAATCCCCACAGGGCCGCCGTGCCCGCCAGCGCCACCAGCAACACCCAGGTGACCACGACCAGGACGGGGCGGCGGGTGACGACCCGACCGATGCGATCGAACAACGGGACTCCTCAGCTGCGGTTGTCGGGGGCGCCGGTCCCGCCGTTCCACCGACCGGGTGCCGCGCCACACCCGACAACGCTACCGAGGGGGGGCGCACCCCACCACGGGGAGACCCCCACCGGCTGGCGAGCTTGCTCACGCCCCCACACCACCCGCGCTCCGCAGCAGGGCACCCATTCCTCCGGCCGGGACCTCAGTGGCCCGAGCCTCTCCCAGGCGCCCATGACCTCCAGCCGGACGGCGGGCAGCGCTACCCTCGACTCCATGCACCCTGACTGGATCGAGCACCGGCGCTCCGGGGACGGAGAACTCCTCGGCTGGATACTGCCCGAGGGCGAGGGCTTCGTCGCCATCGACCGGCTGGGTCACGCACGGACTGCGGCCCTCGACTGGGCAGAGGCGGAGGGGACGCTCGAGGACCTCGGCCTGGGCTACCTCGCGGAGGCCTACGAGCTCCGCATGACGGACGGGACCCGGCAGCGGGTGCGCCTGGTCGAGGTGTCCACCGAAGCGGTCACGGTCAAGGAGGAGGACTGGGGCGACATCACCGTCCCCCAGACCACACACACCCTTCCCTTCCCCGCTCCAGCTGCTCTGCGCGTCCGCGGCAGCTCCACATGACCGGCCCGGGCGAGCTGACCGGGCCAGCAGATCCACCCACACCCCTCACCCTGGCCGGACACCGGGCGCTGCGCTGGGGCGGCGACTCCGAGCACGTCCTCCTCGCGGTCCACGGCATGTCGGGGCACAAGGCCGATCCCATGGTCCGGGCGGTGGCCCGTGGTGGTGCCCTGGCCGGGTGCACGACCATCAGCGTCGACATGCCCGGCCACGGGGACCGCAGCGATCGCGAAGCACTGACCCCCTGGGCCTACTGCGGGGAACTGGCCGGAGCCGCACAGGAGGTCTCCGCCACCCACGGCCGCGTCAGCCTCTTCGCCTGCAGCCTGGGGGCGTTCATGGCGCTGCACGCACTGGCGGAGAGCCCCCTGGACCGGGCCCTCCTCGCCGCGCCGCTGGTCGACATGGAGGCGTTCATCCTCCGGAAGATGACCCTGCAGGGAGTCAGTGAGCGCGAACTGCGGGCCCGCCGCCACATCCCCCTGGCCGACTGGCAGTCCCTGGACTGGGCCTACCTCACCTGGGTCCGGCGCCACCCCACGCGCTGGCACCACCCCACCAGCGTCCTGTACGGCAGGTCGGACGCCATCGTCCCCCGCGCGGACATCGACTCCTTCACGAGGGCGACCGGCGCGCAGCTCCAGGTCATCCCCGCGGGCCACTACCTCCACACGCCCCACGACCTGGCCGTGCTGCGGCGCTGGGTGACGGGACGACTGGCGGACATGCCCGCCGGACCCACCGGACCCACCGGCTCCCTGTCGCTCAGAAGGTGACGTCGGAGGCGGGTAGCACGGCCGCCTCGCGACCGGGCGCGTCCTGGAAGGACCAGTAGAGGTTCGTGTGGGCGATGACCTCCTGGGGAGCGGGTGCACCGTACTCGCTGACGTCCTCCGTGGTGTGGGAGTCCCCGACCAGGGTGACGTCGTAACCGCGGGTGAACGCTCCGTGCAGGGTGGAGCGCACGCAGGCGTCCGTCTGTGCCCCGGTGACGAACAGACGCCCCACGCCTCCACGGTCGAGGACCTCCTCCAGGTCGGTCGCCTCGAAGGAGTCGCCGTAGCGCTTGGAGACGCGGGCCTCCCCCTCCACCGGGTCCAACCCGTCCACCAGCTCCCATCCCGAGGAGTTCTCCTCGAGCTCCCCGTCGCTGTGCTGGACCCACACCACGGGCGCACCCGCGCCGCGGGCGCGCTCGACGAGGTCCGCGATCCTCGCGGTGACGCCAGCGACGTCGACCGCGTGCGCGACGACGTCCTTCTGCATGTCGATGACCAGGAGCGCGCTCGCCGTGCGGGTGGGGAAGAGTGACATGGGACAAGGGTATGTGGCCCCACTCTCGTCCGCCTCCGGTGGCGGGGTCCGCACGCTCCCCCGGCGGCTCGTCACCCCGCCGCACTCACTGCGTCCTCACCACCGCCACTTCGAGCAGGTGGTCATCACCCTCGCGCGGGCTGCCGCGCCCGTCCGTGTTGTTCGTGAGGATCCACAACCGGCCCGTGGGTGAGACGGCGACGTCACGCAAGCGCCCGTACTCCCCCGCGAAGTGCTCCCCCGAGGCAGTGGGGTCGGCCACCGGCACGCTGCGCAGGACACTCCCCCTCAAGTTCGCGATGAAGACCGTGCCCCCGATGACGGTGATGCCGCTGGGGCTGGCCGCAGATGTCGCCCACTGCTGGACCGGATCGATGAACCGCTCGTCCCCTCCCGCGCCCTCCACCTCCGGCCAGCCGTAGTTCCCACCCGGGGTGATCACATTGAGCTCGTCCCAGGTGTTCTGGCCGAACTCGCTGGAGAAGAGCGTGCCGTCCGCCGACCACGCCAGGCCCTGGGGATTGCGGTGGCCGAGGCTGTACACCGGGGAGCCGGGGAACGGGTTGTCCGCGGGCACCGCGCCATCAGGGGTCAGGCGCAGGATCTTCCCGGCCAGGCTGTCCAGGTCCTGGGCCTCCCCGCTGCGCCCCGCATCACCGACCGTCACGTGGAGCATCCCGTCGGGTCCGAAGGCGATCCGCCCACCGTTGTGGGTGCCCGCGGAGGGCAGGCCCTCGATGACGGTCTCCGCGGGCCCCAGCCCCAGGGACCCGGGACTGCCGGTGAGCGCATGGCGCTGGACGCGGTTGCCGCCCTCGCCGGTGGAGTAGACGTACAGGCGGGAGCGGGCATCCACCGCCAGGCCGAGCAGTCCGCCCTCCCCGCCNTTCGGGGCTCGAAGTCCGCCCCGGACAGCAGCACCCGTCCTGCAGTTCCGCCCCGCACCGTCAGGAACCCAGGCCAGCGAGCAGACGGACGGCCATGACCCCCATCACCAGGGCCACCGACGCCTCGAACACCCTCCATGCAGTCCCGGTCGCGAGCAGTGGTCGCAGGGCACGTGAGCCGAACCCGAGCAGGCAGAACCAGGTCAGGCTCGCAATGCCCGCGCCTGCAGCGAATGCCCACGGCACGGGCTGTGCGGCTGAGACGGAGCCGAGCAGCACGACGGTGTCGAGGTAGACGTGGGGGTTGAGCCAGGTGAGGGTCAGCGTGCGCCGGGCGACCGAGCGGGCACTCGCACGACCTCCACTCGCATCGACATCCAGGGCGTCAGGGGCGATCGCCCGACGCAGCGCCTGGAGTCCGTAGACGGCGAGCACCCCGGCACCGGCCAGGGTGGCCGTGGTGAGCAGACCTGGGTGGGAAGCGACCAACGCCCCGAGGCCCACCGTGCCCGCCGAGATGAGTGCGAAGTCGCTGAGGATGCACACCGCGACCGCGACGCCCGCATGCTCCCCACGCACGCCCTGTCTCAGGACCAGTGCGTTCTGCGGACCGATCGCGACGATGAGTCCGAAGCCCATGGCCGTTCCCGACAGCAGAGCGGGAAGGGCGCCCCGAAGGGATTCGGCCAGCACCGCGGGAAGGGCACCTTGCAGGGACGCGGGCAGCCAGGCGAGGAGCGCCGGGAGCGGCACCGCGCCGCAGACGCTCGGTGCGAACGGGGTGCCGAGTACCGGGATCTGCCACATGCGACAGACACTACGAAGACCCCGGCTCAACAGTCCAGCGATTGTTTCTCGGGTTCCATTAGCGCGGCTGTTGGTATGATCCGGTCATGGAATGGGACCTCCCCCAGTTGCGCGCCCTCGTCACCACCGTCGACGAGGGAACCCTGGAGGCTGCGGCACGCACCCTGCACATCACGCCCTCGGCTGTCTCCCAACGCCTCAAGGCCCTCGAACGCAACGTCGGGGCTGTCCTGCTCAGCCGCTCCCGACCCGTGCGTGTCACCGAGGCCGGCAAGCCGGTGCTCCAGCTGGCCCGCCAACTCGGCGAGCTCACCTCCCGCACGGAGCGCGCACTGGGCGCCTCCGGCGGCACCCTCCTGAGGCTCGCGGTCAACGCGGACTCCCTCTCGGCGTGGGTCCTGGAAGCGCTCACGCCCCTGGCGGCGACCACACCCATCGAGTTCGTCCGCGCGGACCAGGACGACACCGCGGAGCTGCTGCGCGACGGCAGCGTCATGGGTGCCATCACCTCCCAGGCGCGACCCGTCCAGGGCTGCAGGTCCACCCGGCTGGGGACACAGCGCTACCACGCGGTGGCACAGACAGACTTCGTCGCCCGGCACTTCACGGATGGGGTGAACAGGGCTTCCCTCTCGGCAGCGCCCGTGGTCGTCTTCGACGAGCACGACCACCTCCAGGACACCTTCCTGCGTCGCCACCGCATCGATCCCGCGACGCCTCCCCACCACGTCGTGCCCGCCACAGCAGAGTTCGGTGAAGCCGTCCAACTGGGCTACGGCTGGGGAATGCTCATGTCCTCCCAGTTCGGCACGGGTGAGCGCCGGGTCCGAGCCATCTCGGGTGAGCCACCGGAGCGCGCACCCCATGTCGACGTCACCCTCTACTGGCAGCAGTGGGAACTGCGCACCCCGGACCTCGACGAGGCCGCCCGCCTCATCCGCCGGGCCGCCACCGATGCCCTGGAGGGGGCACAGCACTCCTGACAGCCCGGGCCGGCGCGGCGAACCCCTGACAGGCGCCGGCATCCGGCCCGTGGCAGGATCCTTCCCCAGGGTCCCCATTCGCGCAGCCCGGGAGTCTCCCCGGAGCCCGGGTGAGCTCCGCGGCACGGGAGCCCTGCACTGCCCGGACACCGACGCCATCAGACACGCCGCGCTGACCGACGTTCCCCAGCCGTCGCAGCCCATCGCGCAGCCGCGAGGCCCCCACCTCACTCGTGCAGGCCGAACCTCTCGTGCAGGCGCCGCAACGGTGCCGGAGCCCACCAGTTCCACCGTCCCAGCAGGGTCATCGTGGCCGGGACCAACAGCAGTCTGGTCAGCGTCGCATCGGTGGCGACCATGATCGCCAGTGCCACACCGATCTGCTTGATCGCCAGCATCTGCCCGGCGGTGAACCCGATGAAGACCGCGATGATGATCGCCGCCGCAGAGGTGATGATGCGCCCGGAGCGCTGGAGCCCGCGCTCCACCGCAGTGTCGTTGTCCAGGCCCTGGTCCCAGTACTCCTTGATCCGGGCCAGGAGGAAGACCTCGTAGTCCATCGCCAACCCGAACCCGAAGGCCACCATGCAGGCCACGATGAAGGTCTCCAACCCCTGAGTCCGGGGCACGCCGAAGAGCCCGTGCTCGAAGACCAGCGTCGTGAGACCGAGCGAGGCCAACAGGGACAGGGAGTTGATGATGAGGGCCTTGACGGGGACCAGCAGGGAACCCGTCATGAGGAACAGCAGCACGAGCACCGCAGCCGCCACGACGGCCAGGGCACCGGGGGCGTCCTGGACGAGGGCGTGGGTGAAGTCGTGCTGCAGGGCGGCGCCGCCCCCGACCCACCACCCGTGACCGGGGTCCAGGTCACGCATGGCGAGCATGACATCGGTGACTTCCTCCCCCACCGGGTCGGAGGCGTCGACGCGCACGTCGAGCACGCTCATCGACGGGTCCGATCCCAGCTCCGCCACGCGCACGTCCTCGACCCCGGGGATGTCGCGCACCTGCTCGACGAGGTCCTGGGTCCCGTTCACCGGCATGTCGGCCACCGCCTGGACCGAGGGCACGGCCAGTGCCGGGTAGTCCGCCTGGACGGTGTCGAAGGCCGCCCGCAGTTGCGTGCCCGTCGGGATGTAGTCGGTGAAGTTGTTGCGCAGCTCCAGGCCCTTCAGCGGCAGCGCCATGGCGACCAGCACCAGCGCACTGGCGCCCATCACCCACCACGGGCGGGCGTGCACGCTGCGCGCCAGGCGGGAGAAGAAGCCGTCGTCGCCGGAGGAGTCCCCCACCGCTGCGACCACCCGACGCAGCCCGGGGACCCTCGTGACGGGCGAGGGTCGCAGGATGCGCCCACCGAGCAGGGTCAGCAGCGCCGGCACCAGGGTGACGGAGGCCAGGAGGGCGAGCAGCGTCACGAGCATCCCGCCGAACCCGATGGTGCGCAGCACGTGGGTGCGCATGACGAGCAGGCCGACCATGGCGAAGGCGATGGTCACCGCCGAGAAGGTGACGGTGCGCCCGGCGGTCGCGACCGAGCGTCGCACCGCGGCGGCGATCGCGTCGCGCCCGGGTGCACTCCCCACCGATCTCCCCGCCCCGCCCGTCGTTCCGTCCCCCGCCCCGCCCTGTGCCCCGCCCAGTCCCCCGGGCACCGCCCCGCCCGCACCCGGTCCGAGACCCTTCGTCTCCTCACGGAAGCGACTCACCACCAGCAGCCCGTAGTCGATCGACAGCGCCACCCCGATGATCGAGATGACGTTGAGGATGAAGGAGTCGATGCCGGTGGCGAACGTCGCCACCCACAGGGCTCCCGTGCCGACCGCGATCGCGCACACGGCAGCCAACAGCGGCATCCCCGCCGCCAGCAGACCCCCGAAGACGATGACCATGATCAGCAGGGCCACCGGCAGCCCCACCAGCTCCCCGGCAACCAGGTCGTGGCGGACCTGGTCGAGGATCGCCTCCGAGATCACGTGCTCGGAGACCTGCTCCACCTCGGCGCCCGGGAACTGGTCGCGCAGCGCGTCCCGGTAGGAGTCCACCGCCCCGGCCAGTGCCGCCTGGGCGGCGTCCCCCGCCTCCGTTCCGGGTTCGTCGACGAGGGCGACCACTGCGACGTACCCGTCACCGGCCGTGGACATCAGGGCCCGGGCCTCCTGGGAGGTGGGATCGGGCAGGGCGAAGGGATCGACGACGGAGTCGACACCCCGGACCTCGAGGAGGCTGCGGTGCCCGTCCACGAACTCGGCGACGGCTGCGGGCTCCGCGGCCAGGTCCAGTCCGGAGACCACGACGGTGCTGGTGGTCCCGGAGTCATCGGAGCCGTTGCCAGAGGTCAGCTCGGACACCTTCTCGGACTGGGAGCCGGGGACCACGAAGTCGGAGGTCTTCATCTGGTCGAAGAGACCGCCCTGCCCGAATCCCCACAGGGCCGCCGTGCCCGCCAGCGCCACCAGCAACACCCAGGTGACCACGACCAGGACGGGGCGGCGGGTGACGACCCGACCGATGCGATCGAACAACGGGACTCCTCAGCTGCGGTTGTCGGGGGCGCCGGTCCCGCCGTTCCACCGACCGGGTGCCGCGCCACACCCGACAACGCTACCGAGGGGGGGCGCACCCCACCACGGGGAGACCCCCACCGGCTGGCGAGCTTGCTCACGCCCCCACACCACCCGCGCTCCGCAGCAGGGCACCCATTCCTCCGGCCGGGACCTCAGTGGCCCGAGCCTCTCCCAGGCGCCCATGACCTCCAGCCGGACGGCGGGCAGCGCTACCCTCGACTCCATGCACCCTGACTGGATCGAGCACCGGCGCTCCGGGGACGGAGAACTCCTCGGCTGGATACTGCCCGAGGGCGAGGGCTTCGTCGCCATCGACNCCTCAGCAGTCACCCATCACCCACACCGGGGCGGCGATGGAACGCACCGTTCCCCCCTCGGCCATGACCTCGGTGCCCTTCTCCCCGTCCTGCGTGATGTCGAGCAGGAAGCGTTCCCAGGTGACGCCCTCGTGGGCCCAGGACTCGGTGGTCGCCGCCGGCGCGCGCTGGGCCACCTCCGCCACGGCCATCCCCAGGGTCACTCCCTCCGGTGTCGCCACCGGCAGGGTGGGGAGGTCTCCCGCCCCTCCCGCCAGTCCCAGCCACCACGTGCCGGACGCGTCGGTGCCCTCGTGCCGGATCGTCAGCCCGTTCCAGGACAGTGCGGTCGTCGGACCGGAGCAGTAGCCGTCGCCCTCGTCGAAGGCGGCCACCGGCTCCCCCAGCGCCTGCGTCAGTGCCTCCACGGCTGCGGAGGCGGGCCCCTCGTAGGGGATGACGGGCGCATCGGCGGACCCGTCGTCCACGGAGATGCCGGCGGTGTGGATGAGGACTCCCACGGCCTGCGGTGTCGACCGGGCGCTGCTCGTGGCGCTGGGGCCGGGAGCGGGCGTGGAGGCTGTCGAGGAGTCCTGGCCGGTGAGCACCGCGATCCCGGAGATCCCCTCGGCCACGGTGCCCAGCAGCGTCCAGGTCTCGAGGTTGTCGCTGTGGTGGACCTCGCCGCGCGAGGGTGCGCTCCCCCGGGAGCCGTAGGTGGGCGTGTCCACCGCGTACCACCCGTCGGGCCCGGCACTGAGCCCGGTGAGGTGGGGACGGTCGGGCCGGGTCGCACCCGTCTGCCAGGTGGTCCCGTCCACGCTGGTGCCAGCCAGTCCGAGGGGGCGGTCCTTCTCCGCCATGTTCTCCTCGATGCCCGTGGGGTCCCGCTCCGACCCGACGAAGCCCCAGGTCCGGCCGTCGTGGTGGACGTCCATGTCCAGGATCTCGGAGTCGAGGTGGTGGCGGGTCCAGGTGCGCGCGTCCTCGCTGGTGAACTCCACCAGCTCACAGATGCGGTAGGCGCACTCGGTGGCCGTCATCACCCACAGTCCGTCGCCGTACCCCACGGAGCGCACCATCTGGCCCATGACCTTCCCCGAGCTCGCCAGGCGACTGTTCCCGTAGGGGTCCGTGGTGGCGACGCGCTCCCACGAGGCCCCGTCCTCGCTCAGGTACACCGCGCCCGCGGAGCCGTCACCCGCACCGCCCTCCTCGGCGAAGGAGCGGTCCCCCACCGCGACCCACACGCCGTCACCGTGGGCGACGTCCACCAGGGGGTCGATGACCTCGAGCGGGTCCGACCAGGTCCGCCCGTCCGTGCTCGTGTGGATGATGCCGCCCGAGTCGGTGTGCCCCACGGCCACCGCGAGCCCCTCGGAGGCGTCGACGTCGGAGAGGGGGCCCGTGTCGAAGACCTTCTCCCAGGTCGCCCCGTCCTCGGAGACGTGGATCGAGCCCGTGGTCGCAGGCTCCATGATGCCGTCCCTGACGGTGGCGTCCTCGACGGTCACCAGGAGGAGGGGATCCGTCTCCCCCTCGATGCCTCCGGCGGCGAGTTCCACGACGGCCGCGGTGTCCACGTGCAGGGCGCTGAGTGAGTCCATGGGGTCGGGTGCCGCCGACACGGCGTGCACCGCGCCCGCGTCGAAGCCGTCCCAGGCCGTCCCCCGGAACGTCGCTCCCCGGACGACGGTCCCCGTCGCGGGCGGGAGGAGGGGGTTGCCACAGGCGCAGCGCACGGCCGGGAGTCCGCGGGCATCGACGAGGACGGCCGTGCCGGCCTGCAGGAGCGCCGTGAACGCCACCGCACCGTTGCCCTCGAAACGGTGGTTGGTGACCAGGGTGTCGACCGTCAGGTGGACGGGGGAGAGCCCCGCCAGGTGCTCCCCGATCTGGTCCACCGGCACCCCCCGGGCCCGGGCCCAGGCGGAGGCGGTCGCGGTGTCGGCGCCGAGGCGCGCGGCCAGGGCCGCCGCGTCGCAGACGGTGGTGGTCGGTGAGTGGGCGTAGAGGCCCTCCGTGTCACCGCCGGTGGAGCGCACGCCCGTGGTCGCATCGGCCGTGAGGGCGGAGCTGCGTTCCTCCACGCCGGCCCTCAGGGTGCTGCTGAAGGTGGCGGGGGCTGACTCCGCAGCTGCATCGACGAAGGGGGCCGGCCCCGCCGCCGCGGCGGGTTCGAGTTCGACGGCCTCGGAGCTGCGGCCCTGGTTCCAGAAGACGACCCCACCGACCACCAGGAGCAGCGCGAGGGCGGCGGCGATGAGAGCCGGGAGACGACGGGACCTGCGGGTGGGCGCGGAGGAGGGGACGGGGGCGGCGGTGGGGGGTGGGTCGTCCATGGGGGTCTCCTCGGGACATGCGACGGGGGGACGTACGACTCCGGGACTTCGGGGCCCCGGGGCTCCGGGTCCCCGGGGACGCTGCTGGAGAGGTGCAGCGGGGACGTTCATCTGGGGGAGGCAACTCGGGCAGACAACTCGGGGAGGCAGCTCGGGGAGGCAGCTCGGAGGGCGGCTCTGGCGGCGCGACCGGGACTGCGCCGCCGGAGGGGTGCCACCCGAGGATGTGGAAGACGGACGTCAACCCGCGACAGGTGTCAGTGAGCCTAACAGGGACCTAGGTCACATTCCACGGTTCTGTTCAAAATGCGAACTTCCGGTCCGGCGACCCCTCTCGGGACATCCGGTGGACCGTCCAGGGACCCACTCCCACCGCGGGCACGGCCGGGAAACTACTCTGGGGCACGGTGCTGGGGCTCCTCCCCCATCCCATCGACCCACTCACCCCGGGGGCGCCGTGAAAGACCTAAGAGGTTCCGCCAATAGGTCATGGTTTTCGGGTGGGTCGGGTGTCCCAGCGGTGGGTGGTCCAGGCTCGGTGGATGAGTTGTCGGGTGATGATGACTGAGTTCGCGAGGCGGATGAAGGCATCGATGACGCGGATGCGTTTCTCGGTGCAGATCTGGAGTTTGCGGAAGCCTCTGGTGTGCCAGGAGTTCGTGCGTTCCACCATCCAGCGTTTCCCGGCTTGGAGGGGCTCGCCCTTCTTGCTGATGACATAGTCGCACCCCAGGGTGTCCAAGAGGTCGCGGGTCTTCTTCGAGTCGTAACCAGCGTCGAGGTGGACCGTGATCTCGTTGGGCAGGTCGAACCCGAAGCGGGCCACCTGCTCCAGTGTTTCCTCCAGGAGTGGTGAGTCAGGCCGGTTGGCCCCTGCGATGACGAACCCGATGGGCAGACCTTGGCCCTCGATCATCAGGGAGCGTTTCGTGCCCTGTTTGCCCCGATCAACGGGGCTCCGTCCTGCGGCTTCACCCCCGCACGGTGCTTTCACGATGCACCCGTCCACGGTGAGGTCCTCCAGTTGGAGGCCGAGCATCTTGTCTGCCGCCTTCAGGCACAGGTCCTCGAGGTCTTGGAAGATTCCGGCCTGAATCCACTCATCTCTGCGCCGCCGGATCGTGGTGGCTGAACAGGTCGTATCCGCCACTCCCTCATAGGGGATGCCCCACTTGAGGACCTGGATGAGCTTGTCGAAGACGATGCGCGCATCCACCCGGGGGCGGTGGCATCCCAGGGGGTGAGTGTCCACCACGGGTGGAATCAGGGCGCGGAACTGGTCCCAGATGGGTTCGATGATGGAAGATGGAAGAGCGGGCATGAGGAACCCCCTGGCAGCACTGATTTCTTGGTCGAAACCGTGTGTAGCAGGCCTCATGCCCGCAGCCCCACAACGACACACCCCCACCTATCGGCGGAACCTCTAAGGTCCACTGGTCGGCCGAGACCGTCCTGGACGCGTGCTGCGCCCCGGGCGCGACCACGACCCCGTGCTGGTCAGACGGTGCCGTGTCCCCCAGGCGCGAGCCGTCGTCGAAGAGGACGTCGAGGGCGACCGCGGTGGCGGCGTACGCGTCCCGGATGTCCGCCTGCGAGCGGTCGAGCACGGCGAACACGGCGTATTCGAGCACGTCCCCCTCGCGGACCACGGTGCCCTCCACCGGTGCGCCCGGCAGGGTGGCGCGGAGGTCGCCACCGGCTGCGCCCGAATCCCCGGAGCCGCCCGAGTCCCCGGAGCCGCCCGTGTCCCCGCCCTCGGAGCGGTACCGCCACACGGGTCCCGGCACGAGCCCCTGCCCCGGACGCGACGCCGGCGCGGATACCGGGCCGTCGACCGCCCCAACCATCAGCCTGCGGTCGTCCCCGTCCGCATGCAGGGGCCTCGCGGCACCGTCGGCGGTGGAGGTGGACGCGGGTGCGTGACCCGTGGTCGCCCTCGTCCCCGTCGGGTGCGCGGCAGGCTGTCGACCCGTGCCCGTCGAGGACGGACCCCCGGCATCGCGGGAGGGACCCTCGAATGACTGTGCTCGTCCCATCCCCATGCTCCGTGTGCTCCTGGATGTCGAAGGTGTGGGTGGCGCGTCGCCACGTCGGACGGCCACGGTTCCGGTGGGGACGTGCTGCTGCCGCGCTGCGGGTTGCCGAACGGTGGGAGACCCCGTCCGGACCTGTGCAGAGGTCACGACCGGACCACGCCCGAGCACCTGAGCGTAGTCCTCCCCGCCACCCGTCTCTCCTCGTGGCGCGGCCCTGCCAACCGTGTCGGGCCCGGCCGGGTGCCGGACCCGACCAACGCCTCAGGGCACGAGGTGCCCGGACGTGCGGAACAGTTCGTACCACTCGGCGCGGGTGAGCGGCAGGTCGGACCCGGCGGCCGCCTGCGTGACGCGGTCGGGGGTCGTCGTCCCCAGCACGACCTGCATGTGCGCGGGATGTCGGGTGATCCAGGCGGTGGCGATCGCCATCGGGGAGACGTCGTACGTGGCGGCCATGCGGTCGATGGCCGCATTGAGTTCGGGGTAGTCGGGGGAGCCGAGGAAGACGCCGGTGAAGAACCCCGCCTGGAAGGGCGACCAGGCCTGGATGGTGATGTCGTTGAGGCGGCAGTAATCCACGATGCCGCCACCGTCGCGGGTCACCGACTGGGGTTCGGCCAGCATGTTGGCGGCCACCCCCTGGGCGATGATCGGCTCGTGCGTGATGGACAACTGCAGCTGGTTGGCGACGATCGGCTGGCGCACGTGCCTGCGCAGAAGGTCGATCTGACGCGGCGTGTGGTTGGAGACCCCGAAGTTGAGGACCTTGCCCGCGTCCTGGAGCTCGTCGAAGGCGCGTGCCACCTCCTCGGGTTCCACGAGGGCGTCGGGGCGGTGCAGCAGGAGGATGTCGATGTGGTCGGTCCCCAGCGCGGCGAGCGACCCCTCGACGGACTCCACGAGGTGGTCGCGGGAGAAGTCGAAGTAGGGCCCGTCCTTGACGATGCCGGCCTTGGTCTGGATCGTGATCCCGTCGCGTTCCGAGGGGGTGAGCTGCATGGCCTCGGCGAAGCGGCGCTCGCACTCGTGCAGTTCGTCGCCGTAGACGTCGGCATGGTCGAAGAAGTCGATGCCGGCGTCGCGCGCGGAGTGCACGAGCTCGCGGATCTCGTCGTCGGACTTCTCCGCGATGCGCATGAGTCCGAGGACGACGTTGGGGGCGGTGATGTCCGTGCCCGGGAGTGTGAAGGTCTTCATGGTGCTCCTCAGCGGTGGTGGGTGTGTGGTCGGACGGTGTGTGGCCGGGTGACGCCGGTCCGGCGGGCGGCGCTGCTCCGGCCGTGGTGACGGGTGACGGATGACGAGGGCGCCCGCCGCCGGTTCATTCGGTGGTCGAGAGGCGCTCGACCTCGTCGGCGGTGAGTTCGAGGTCGGCCGCTCTGGCGGAGTCGCGGATGCTCGCAGGACGGGAGGCACCGGGGATGGGGACCACGACGGGGGCGAGGGCGAGCTCCCAGGCCAGCGCCACCTGCTGGGGGCTGACCCCGTGCGCCTCGGCCACCTCGCCGAACACGCGGTGGGCGGATCCCACGGACCCGGCCGCCCGGATGCCGCCCAGGGGCGACCACGGGATGAAGGCGATGCCGAGCTCGGCGCAGTGGCGCAGCTCCCCCATGCTGGAGCGGAACTTCGGGGAGAACTGGTTCTGCACGGAGACCAGGCGTCCGCCCAGCACCTCGTCGGCCTCGTCGATCTGGGCGACGGAGGCGTTGGAGATGCCGGCCATGGCGATCACGCCCTCGTCGAGGAGGTCGCGCAGGGCGCCCACGGACTCGGCGTAGGGCACCGAGGGGTCGGGGCGGTGGAACTGGTAGAGGCCGATGGTGTCGACCCCGAGGCGCCTGGCGGAGGCCTTGGCGGCGTCGATGAGGTGGGAGGGGCGGCCGTCCACGGTCCAGGAGCCGTCCCCGGGCCGGAGGTGTCCGCCCTTGGTGGCGACGAGGACGTCGCTGGTGTCGCCCCCGTAGGTGCGCAGGGCCTTGGCGATGAGCAGCTCGTTGTGCCCGACCTCGTCCGGGCCGATGTGGTAGGCGTCCGCGGTGTCGATGAGGGTGATGCCGGCGTCGAGGGCGGCGTGGATCGTGGCGATCGAGCGTGCCTCGTCGGGGCGGCCCTCGATCGACATCGGCATGCCCCCCAGGCCGATCTCACTGACGTCGCGGGAACCGATGGTGCGTCGTTGCATGTTCGCTCCAGTCCTGGTGTCGAGGATGTGCGGTTGCGTCTACGGTAGGCGGGAGCAACCTACAAGTAAAACAACTCAGAGTCATCCGATTCAGAAGCGGGAGCGGTCAATGGAGCTTCGCCAACTGGAGTACGTCGTCGCCCTGGCGGACGAGGGGCAGTTCACGAGGGCGGCCGCTGTCTGCGGCGTGTCCCAGTCGGGCCTCTCGGCGGCGATCCGCAGCCTCGAGGAGGAGCTCGCCTCCCCCCTGTTCGCCCGGACCACCCGCAGCGTCTCGCTCACCGACGCGGGCCGTGCCCTGCTGCCCTACGCCCGCACCACCGTCGCCCAGGCCTCGGCGGGGCGGGACGCCGTCGTGCGTGCCACGCACTCACTGTCCGGACGGCTGCGGGTGGGTGCCGAGCAGTGCCTCGGGCTGGTCGACGTGCCGCCCCTGCTGGAGCGGTTCCACCGCAGGTACCCCCTGGTCGACATCCACTTCACCCAGGCCGGGTCGCACGACCTCGTCGACCAAGTGCACGCCGACGCCCTCGACGTAGCGTTCGTGGCGACCACCGAGCACCTGGGCGTCGTCAACAGCATCGAGATCGGCCGCCGCCCCATCGTCCTGCTGGTCCCGGAGGGGCACCCCCTGGCCGGCGAGTCCACGGTGGGATGGTCGGACCTGCGCGACCACGAGTTCATCGACTTCCGCGAGTCGTGGGGAGTGCGCTCCCTCAACGATGCCGCATGCACGGCCCAGGGGGTGGAGCGCAGGATCCGGTGCACCGTGGACGACATCCACACCCTCCTCGACCTGATCCACCGGGGACTCGGCATCGCCCTCGTCCCCCAGCACGTCGCCGAGAAACCGCAGGCGAGCGGCCTGGTCGCCCTCCCCCTGCCGGCGGGCCTGACACCGTCGTGGGTGGTCTCGGCGATCACCGGCACACGCGCGGAGTCCTCGGCGGCGCGCCTGTTGGAGATCCTCGGACTGGACGGGACGGCGGAGGACGGGGCGACGGCGCGGACACGGGACGGGTTGGGGTCCTTCGCATGAGTTCACGCTGGGTCCCCAAGCCCACGCTCGAGGGTGACCTGGTGGTCCTGCGTCCCTTCGATGTCGCCGACGTGGATGTCATGGCGCGGATCCTCGCCGATCCGGAGGTCCTCCGGCTCACCGGGTCGGTCACGTCGACCGAGGAGATCCACCGGGCGAGCCCACTGGCCGATGACCGCACCCGGGAGTGGTACGCGTCCCGCGCACAGGTCGACGGGAGACTCGACCTGGCGGTCGTCGACAGGGCGAGCGACACCGTCGTCGGTGAGGTCGTGCTCAACGAGTTCGACCCGTCGAGCAACTCCGCGAGCTTCCGCACCCTGATGGGGCCCGAGGGGCGTGGCAGGGGTCTGGGCACCGAGGCCGCGCGGCTGATCCTGGGCCACGGGTTCGAGGTGATCGGGCTGCACCGGATCGGTCTCGACGTCTTCGCCTTCAACCCGCGCGCGCGGCACGTCTACGCCACGGTCGGCTTCGTCGTGGAGGGTGTCAAGCGCGACGCGTTCGCCTTCGACGGCGAGTACGTCGACGAGATCTGGATGTCGATCCTGGCCGATGAGTGGCGGCAGCTCCACGGTCGGCCCGGGACGGACTGAGGCGGGATTCCGCCTCGCCCCCTCGCCGCCCGTTTCGGGGTGGGCCCTGAGGACCTCATGCCCCGCTACGACGTGGAACGCGGATGGATGCCCGCCCCGTTCATGCCCGCATACAGGAAGGACCCGATCCCTTCCGGGACCGGGTCCAACCGACTGGTAGCGGGGACAGGATTTGAACCTGCGACCTCCGGGTTATGAGCCCGGCGAGCTACCGAACTGCTCCACCCCGCGTCGGTGAACACAACACTACCCGCCACCCACCGGCACTTCAACACAAGCTGCGGTGACATACCTCTCCGCCTCAGGAATCACTGACGACGATCTCCACCGGGATGTTCCCCCTGGTCGCATTCGAGTACGGGCACACCCGGTGTGCCTCCTCCGCCAGGTCCTGGGCCCGTTGGTGCTCCAGGCCGGGGACCACGACCTCCAGCTCCACCGCCAGGGTGAACCCACCACCCTCCTTCGGGTTGATCCCCACACGCGCCCCCACCGCGGTGTCGCTGACCCTGACGCCGGACTCCCGCGCCACCCGCAGCAGCGCGTTGTGGTAGCACGCCGCGTAGCCGGCGGCGAACAACAGCTCGGGGTTGACGCCCTCGCCCGACCCACCCAGCGCCACCGGCATCGCCAGATCCAGCTCCAGGCTGCCGGCAGGGGTGCCGTCAGACGTGGCCACGTGACCGTTGCGTCCCGCGCCGGTGGACAGGGCTTCTGCGGTGTAGAGGGCGTCCATGTGCTCCACGCTACGTGAACGACGTGCCCCGGACAATGGTCACGACCGGTCCGGCATGCCCCTGTGCCGCCCTCGTCGACCCACCTGTTCCTCGTCGGTGTCGACCCGCCCACCGGGTCCCCCCCGGACAGCGGGGGCAGGGTCCGGGGGACCACGTGGGGAGCCGTGGGAGCAGGGACCTCCGAACGCCGGGGGGCCGGGTGCGCGACCAGAACTCGGTCACCGCACCCGGCCCCCCGGACCTGACGTCTTCTCAGCCGTCGTTGGTGTCGGAGTCGGTGCCGGTGTCCTCACCCGACTGCGCGCCGCCCTCGTCAGTCCCCGGGGTCACGGCCCCCGAGACGTCCTGGCCGAGCTCCTGCTGTGCGGCCAGGGCCTGGGCCAGGGCGTCATCGAGCTTCTGCTGCTCAGCCCCGTAGGCCGCCCAGTCACCCGACTGGCGGGCCTCGTCGGAGGCCCTCATGGCATTGCTCGCATCGACCAGGGCCTGGTTGAGCCGCTCCTGGGCACTGCTGGGCCCGGTGGTCCCACCGTCGTCGTCACCCGAGTCCGCGTCGCCATTGCCCGCCACCGTCGCCTCGGAGTCCCCGCCGAAGGTCTGGTCGAGTGACTCCTCCAGGGTGGAGGCGAAACCGACCTGGTTGCCGAAGGCGGTCAGGACTGAACGCAGCACCGGGTAGGAGGCCGCGCCCTTGCCCTGGACGTACACGGGCTGCACGTACAGCAGTCCACCACCCACCGGCAGCGTCAGGAGGTTGCCCCTGATCACCGTCGAGTCGGACTGGTTCAGCAGGTTCAGCTGCGTGGCGATCGACTGGTTCGAGTCATAGGCGTTCTGGACCTGTCCGGGCCCGGGCACCGTCGTCGAGGACGGCAGTGCGATCAGGCGCAGCTTCCCGTACCCCTCACGGACCTTGCCCGCTTCGGACCCGGTCTCGGAGTCGACCGCCAGGAACCCGGCCATCGCCTCACGCCTGGACTCGCCACCGGGGACGAACACCGAGGTCAGGGAGAACTCCGCTGAGTCCTGGCTCGGCATCTTCATGGTCAGGTAGTACGGCGGCTGCACCGTGGTGGCCGTGGACTGGGTGGCGGTCTGGTCACTCTGGGCGGCGCTCGCCGCCGTGGAGGTCTCCTGCGCCAGCCTCCACCGGTCACCGCCGGTGTAGAACTCGGAGGCCTCGGTCACGTGGTAGGAGGTCAGCAGGTCACGCTGGACCTTGAAGAGGTCCTCCGGGTAGCGCAGGTGGCTCATGAGGTCACCGGAGATCTCCGAGATCGGCTTGACCGTGCCGGGGTAGACGTTCATCCAGGTCTGGAGGACCGGGTCGTCCTTGTCCCACTGGTACAGGCTGACCGACCCGTCATAGGCGTCGACGACGGCCTTGACGGAGTTGCGCATGTAGTTGACGGTGTTGGCCTGGATGAACTGCCCGGGTGTGTTCGACTGGGAGTCCACCGTGGACTGGTCGAGTGCCTGGTGCTCCGCATAGGGGTAGGAGTCCGAGGTCGTGTACGCGTCGACCACCCACACCAGGCGCTTGGGGGTGGAGGGGTCACCGTCCGTGTCCACGACCGCCGGATAGGGCTTCTGCTCCAGTGTCAGGTACGGCGCCACCTTGGCCACGCGCTGCAGGGGACTGCGGTCGTAGAGGATCTGCGAGGCGGAGTTCGTCTGGGAGGAGAAGAAGATGTCCGTCGACCCGAACTTGATCGAGTAGAGGAGCTTGTTCCAGAAGTTGCCGACACTGGGCCCACCGTCACCGGTGAAGGTCGTGCGGACCTGTCCGCCCGGCGCGTTGTCGTCGGGGTAGTCCAGCTCCTGGGCGTCCGCCCCGTCCTCCGCACCCACGATCGAGTAGTCCGGGGACGAGGGCGAGAAGTAGATCCTCGGCTCGTAGTCCCCCATCTCACCGACGGAGGGGATCGACTGCTCCCAGTAGGAGGGCAGACCGTCGGAGGTCACGGAGTTGCCGTAGGCGGCGACCACGCCGAAGCCGTGGGTGTAGACCGTGTGGCGGTTGACCCAGGTCTGCTGCTCCGAGGAGAGCCCATCCAGGTTCAACTCACGCATCGAGATGACCGTGTCGCGCCGTTCCCCGTCCACGGTGTAGCGGTCCACGGACATCCCCGAGTCGAAGCCGTAGTAGGGCCTGGACTGCTGCAGCTGCTGGACGGTCTTCGAGATCACCAGCGGGTCGAGAAGTCGGATCTGCGAGGTCGACTCCGAGTCCTCGCGCAGCTGGCCCGGCTCCGCATCCGTCTTGGCCGCGTACGTCTGGAACTCCATGTCGTCGAGCCCGTAGGCCTTCAGGGTGGCGTCGATGTTGCGCTGGATGAACTCCGACTCCAGCTCCCGCGCATTCGGGGTCACCCGGAACTGCTGGATCAGCGCCGGGTAGATGCCGCCGATCACCAGGGAGGACACGACGGTGACGACCACACCCGTCACGGGCAGGCGCCACGTGCCCCGGAAGGCCGCGACGACGAAGAGGACGGCCACCAGCACCGAGATGACGGCGAGGATGGCGCGTGCCGGCAGCACCGCGTGGATGTCGGAGTACAGGGCGCCGTCGGTGGGGTCACCCTGCTTGGTGAGCAGGCTGAACCAGCCCAGCAGGTAGCGCACGCCGATCATCAGGGAGATGCCGGCACCCAGCAGTCCGATCTGCATGCGCGCGGGCTTGGAGGCGTGTGGCCGGGGGCTGAACGCGATGGACCCGTAGAGGTAGTGGACGACGACCGCGCCGATGAGGGAGAAGACCAGGATGTTGAGCAGGAAGGAGGCGATGACCTCCAGCAGCGGCAGCGTGAACACGTAGAACCCGAGGTCGATGCCGAACTGCGGGTCCACCTCGCCGAAGGGTGTGCGGTTGAGGAAGGTCAGCACCGTCTGCCACTGCGAGGCGAGGCTCCCGGCGTTCGCCAGGCCCAGCAGCACGGGCACGCCCCAGAAGATCAGCGAGCGCAGCGGTGCGATCGCCTCCTGGTAGGCGCGCAGGTTGGCGGCGCCCTCGCCGCGCATGGTGGGCTGGCGCTTGCGGTAGGCCCAGTTCAGGGAGAACGCCATCGCCCCGAACACCACTGCGAAGCCGATGACGAAGAGGGCCGCCATGGTCCCCCACCGTGTCCAGATGATGCGTTCGGCCTTCATCTGCTCGAACCAGAGGATCTCGGTCCAGAAGCCGGAGGCCGCCCAGATGAACACACCGATGGCGACGATCACGAACAGTGTGATCGCCACGGGGCTCCTGAGGTTCGGCCCGTCGGAGGCACCCCTCTTCGGGTTCCTCGGCTGTGGGCGGGGGGATGGGAAGGCGCTCACCGCGTCGTCCTCTCAGTAGACAGTCGTCCGACCCATTCTATCCGCGTCCGCGCTTCCTGCCCCGCCGGAGCCCGCAGGTCCCGGCCCCACCGATGCCACGCGCGGGCCCGGCAGCGTTGCCGTGCTCGCCCGGTTCCGCAC
>NZ_LT700212.1:1759836-1845100 GCF_900155435.1 Actinomyces provencensis
CCCGCCACGACCCCCTCGACCCCTCCGGCTCCGTCGTCCCTCCTCCTCCCGCTCCCGCGGCGTCATCCGGGACGAGGGCGGCGCCGCCCTCGTCGATGACGGGTCAGGCGCGCGGGCACCCCGGGCGTGGCAACATGGGGACATGAGCGAACCTTCCTCCGAGCCAGCCCTGCCCACCGCCGTCCAGGTGGCACTGGCCAACGTCGTCCACGACATCGAGCTGGCCGCCTCCCGGGCCGGATGGGACCACGCGCCCTCCCTCTACGCCTTGGTCCCCACCAAGGACCTGCTGGAGCAGCACGACGTCCCTGCCGACATCGCCGACCAGCTGCGTCGTGGGTGGGACGGGACGGGGGCGCACCTCTCCGCCATCATCCAGGAGGACCTGCCCGAGGACGACCTGGAGGAGGTGCTCGGACGGCTGGCGTGGCCGGACTCCGTGGCCGGGGCCGCACTGACAGTCGAGCGGATCATCGTTCCCCCCGAGGTCGAGGAGCAGGCGCCCGCGGACCCGGAGGCCGCCGTGGAGTTCATCTCCAACCACCCCGAACGACAGGACGTGCGACTGGCGGCGGGCGTGCTGCGCAGTGGGGAGTCCTGGACGGCGGTGCGGGCCCGCGCCTTCGACCAGGACGACAAGGTCGGCAGCGGGACGAACCTGGTCCCGGGACTCGTCGAGGCCCTGCACGCCTCATTCGCCCCCGTGGACGACACCGCGACGGAGGAAGAGGAACCCGGAGAGCTCTGACCCACCAGGCCCCACACCCGCCCCACCGCCCACCCATCTCGGCGAAGTCCGCTCTGTTCTGACCTCGAGGTCCGCTCTGTTTAGGGCTCGAGGTCCGCTCAGTTCTGACCCCGAAGTCCGCCCTCCTTGCATCGCCCCAGGTGGCGCGGCGTGTCAGCGCAGCCCCCGGAGACCGGCGTTCCGGGACCACTCGCCACGCCGTCAGCCTCCGCAAACCGCGATCCCCGGTGACACCGGACCCAACGCCCCCAGCCCCGGTGCTCCGGACCTGACGTCCCGGGTCCCGGATGGCCGGGGATCCGGTGACGCGCGCCCACTCCTGCGAGACGGGTCACCGGACCACAGCCCTCAGGAGCCGGACTCCAGATCCTCGGCGTCCTGCTCGGTGCACGTCGGCAGCGTGTCGCCCGTGCCCGCGGCGATGGACTCGACGGCGGAGCGCGCCTCGGAGAGGGTCGAGACCTTGACCACGCTCAGCCCGTCGGGGACGTGGCCGACCACCTCGTCACAGTTCGTGCTCGGCGCCAGGAACCACGTGGCACCGTCACGCACGGCGCCCCACATCTTCTGCTGGATCCCACCGATGGGCTCGACCCCGCCGTCGTACGCCAACGCGCCCGTCCCGGCGATCGACTGGCCCCCCGTCATGTCCCCGGGGGTCATGCGGTCGATGATCCCCAGGGCGAACATCATCCCCGCCGAGGGTCCACCGACCTTCTCCAGGTGGATGGTGATGTCGAGGGGCATCTCCACGTCGGCACTGAGGTAGATGCCGAGCTTCGAACCGGTCGTACCGGCCCCGCCCGAGACCGAGGTGATCGTGACGTCCGAGGTCGTTCCGTCCTTCTCCACGGTGACGACGATCCGTGCCCCCACCGGCTGGTCCCTCATCACCGCGAACGGCACCGAGGCCGAGTCCACGGAATGCCTCACACCGTCGGGGGTGGTCAGGGCAACCATGGTCTGGCCCTGTTCGACCTTGTCCTCGGCGTCGGAGCCGGGCACCGCGCCCTCGATGGTCACCGTCCCGGGAACGGTCCACCCCAGTTCCTCCAGTGCGGCGACCCCGGCCGTGGACTGCGAACTCTGCATCTGCGCAGCAGCCGCCTCGTCGAGCTCCTGCTGGGTGACGTCGGAGGGATAGGCCTCGTCGTAGGGGACGATGCGGTCGCGCTCGTTGAACCACGCCTGTGCCAGCTCGATGAAGTTCAGGCGCCTCCCGGGGCCCCCGGTCTCGTAGACGGTCACCATGCGCAGGGCACCCGTCCCGTCACCCGTGCGGCGCACGGGGTCCACCTCGACTGCCTTGCCGGTGTCCGGGTCCGTCCCGGAGATGTCGATCATCGGGGTGTCGTCGGAGGAACCGATGACGTCGAAGGTCGGTCCGGGGCTCTCCACCACGTAGGGCATGGGAAGCACGAACACGGCGGCGAAGAGGCCACCCAGTAGGAGGAACGCCACAGCTGCCCGGACGTAGTGCCTCAGCGCGCCCCGTCGTCGCGGCGTGCCCTCGGCGCCGGGGATCGGCGTCAGGATCGCGTCGGGGACGACGACGGGGTCGGTCCGGGACTGGTCCGGATTCGGGTCGGAGTCGATTCTGGGGTCTTCGTGCACCCGCCCATTGTGACCCCCCGCGGCCCAGTGAGCCCCTGCGGCCCACGACCACCATTGCGCTCTCAGCGCACTCCCACCCTCCTCCCAGCACCAGCTCGCCCGGGGCCAGTAGGCTCGGAACATGAGTGAGCCAGACGACACGAACCGCGGCGGGGACCCCTTCGAGGACTTCCTCCGGCGGATGCTGGGCGACCAGGCCGGCGAGGAGGCCTCGCGAGCCATGCGCGACCAGGGCTTCGATGCCTCCGCGGTCAACCGGATGTTCGCGGATCCCAACCAGATGAACGCCATGCTGGGCCAGTTCCAGTACCTCCTGGGCCGGTCCGACGGCCCCGTCAACTGGCAGATGGTCGAGGACATGGCCAAGCAGCAGGCCTTCCAGAGTGGGGACGACCCCCTCTCCGCGTCCGAGGCCGAACGCGCCCGCCAGGCGATGACCGTCGCGGACCTGTGGCTCGATGCCGTCACCGCCTTCTCCCCGGGCCAGGTCTCCCGCGAGGCGTGGTCACGGGTGGACTGGGTGACCAGAACCCTGCCCATGTGGCGCCGCATCACCGAGCCGGTCGCCGCGAACGTCTCGCGCGCGCTGAGTGACGCCCTGACCTCCCAGTTCGGTGACTCCACGGACGGCACCGGAGTGGCAGGGCTGCCCGAGGGCCTTCCCCCCGAGATGGCGGCCCTCATCGGACGCACCCAGGAGATGATGCCGCGTCTGGCCTCCATGGTCTTCGCCATGCAGATCGGCCAGGCGATGTCCGCCCTGTCCCAGGAGGCCATGGGTTCCACGGACGTCGGTCTGCCCCTGCTGGCCGAGAGCCACACGACTGCCCTGGTCGTGCGCAACGTCGCCGCGTTCGGGGAGGGACTGGAGGTCCCCTTCGACGAACTCCAGCAGTTCATGGCGGTGCGCGAGTGCGCCCACGCCCGTCTCTTCGCCTTAGTCCCCTGGCTGGTCGGCGACCTGCTGCGCGCGGTGGAGTCCTACTCCGCCGAGATCGCCATCGACACCGATGCCATTGCCGAGGCAGCCCGTGGGATGGATCCCACCGACCCCGCCTCCGTGAACGAGGCGATGTCACACGGAGTCTTCGCCCCCGAGCCGACGCAGCGCCAGCGCAACGCCCTGGACCGCCTCGAGACGCTCCTGGCCCTGGTGGAGGGATGGGTGGAGGTCGTCACGGCCCGCGCCGTCGCACCCTACCTGCCCCACGCCGAGCAGCTGCGCGAGATGATGCGTCGCCGCCGCGCTGCCGGAGGGCCGGCCGAGCAGATCCTGGGACAGCTCATCGGTCTCCAGATGCGTCCCCGCCGCGCCCGTGGCGCCGCCAAGGTCTTCGACCTCGTCGAGCAGGCCCAGGGACGCGACGCCCGGGAGGCACTGTGGTCCCACCCCGACCTGGTCCCCACCGCCGAGGAACTGGACTCCCCCGAGGGCTTCCTCGCGGGCAGGGCTGCAGCCGCCGACGAGGACGCCGAGATCGACGCCGCACTCACCGAGCTCCTGGAGGGCACCCTCGGCTGGGCCGAGGGACTGACCCCCGACGTCGATCCCGAGTCCGAGAGCCTGCGCCGCGCCGGGTTCGACATCCCTGACGAGGGCGGGGTCGGGTCCGGGGACAGCAGCGTCGGCAGCGCCAGCCACGCGCCCGGGGACATCGACGAGGGCGACACCGGACCGGACCAGGACCCGACGGACAACGGCTCGGACGAGGACGATGCCGGGTCGGATGAGGACACGCCCGGAAGCGACGACGCGGACTGACCCACCCGTCAGGCGCCCCACCGGGTGTGAGGGCACTGGGACCTGGAGCCCACTCACGCCCGGTGCACGGTGCACGGTGCACGGTGCACGGACAGTCGTTGACGCCCGCCGACGTGCGGTGCACCGGAGTGCGTTCACGCGCCGTCGCATGTCGCGCCCTGTTGACGGCCACCCCCACCGCACCATGCCTGTGGATCCGTCCCACCACCGTGGGTGAACTGTCCACGGTGGGAGCACCCTGCGACGCCTGTGGACGGTCCATCCACAGATGCCCGACCCATCCCTTCCCCGTCCACGGGATCACCGGACAATGGCGCCACGGGTCCCACATCGGTGCCCGTCACCGACGAGGACGGGAGCACTCCATGCGGCTACGCCAGGGCACGGCGGTGATGTGGAGGGAGCCCGGAGTGATCCAGGTCGGGGCGGACCCGGACGACCACCTGGTCCTCGACGACCTGAGCACCCAGGAGGTCTCCTGGCTGATGGCCGCGAGACTGGATGCCGCGCTCATCGGGCCGCTCTCCCCTGCCAGCGCACATGACGTCCGCCTGCCGCCCCTCCCCGCGGGATCCCGTCTCCCCGGGCTCCTGCGCGGCCGGGGATTCCTCCGGACCGACGAACCCCTCGCACACCCACTTCCCGGAGGGGTCCGCCTGGAGGGCATCGACGTGACCACTCTGGCCGCCGCGCAGCTCCTGGTCCGGGTCGGGGTCCGCCGCTTCGACCTCGTCGATCGTCGTCAGGTGGACCTCCCACTCGCGACGGTCCTGCCGACCGGGTCCCTGGGCACACCTCGCCCGACGGCTGCGACGCAGGTCCTCGCAGGGACCAGCGCCCACGTGAGCACAGGACGACTCACCTCCCCTGACGTGGTCATCGTCTCCGCGAACCGCAGCTGCGACCCCTCAACGGCCGGGATGCTCATGGCCGAGGACCAGGAGCACCTCCTCGTCATCCACCGCGAACGTTCGATCACGGTCGGACCCCGCGTGGATCCCGGTAGGACCCCCTGCTCACACTGTGTGGAGCTCCACCTCAGTGACCGCGATCCCCGCTGGCCCTTCGTGATGGAGGAGGCACGCGGCTGTCCACTGCCCGTGCCACCGACTGCCGCCACGCAGGTCGCCGCACTGGAGGTGGCTCGCGCCGCCCTCGGCGCAGCGGGCGCACGGCTGCTGGGAGGGAGCAACCCCTGGGGCTCAGAGCCGTGCGTGGTCCACGTCAGTGGCGACGGCGCGCTCCGAACGGAGATCGTCCGTTCCCATCCGCGCTGCGGGTGCGCCTCCCTGGCAGCGGTGTCCGGACCGGACGCACGGGCGGCCACACATCCGTCCCGGACCGCGCCCTGAAGCCCGGTGACCCGAGCCCTGGAGGCCGGAGCCCAGTTGCACCGGGCCGGGACCACAGATCCCCGTGCCAAGTGCCCGGACCCCAGTGCCCAGTGCCCGGACTGCAGTGCCCAGTGCCCGGACTGCAGTGCCCAGTGCCTCGAGCCCGGACGGAGCCCCGCCCGGAACACCCCGGGGACCTGTGGCGGACCTCAGGGTTCCTCTGCGATGACCTCCACGTCCTCCCCGCGCACGATCGCCAGCACCGCCGCACCGTAGCGGTCGAGCTTGACGGCCCCGATCCCCCGGATCACACCGAGCTGGCGCAAGGTCTTGGGGCGCGCGATCGCGATGTCGCGGAGAGTCTGGTCGGCGAGCACGGTGAATGCCGGTTTCGAGATCGCGCGCGCCACTTCGCCGCGCCACTCCTTGAGGCGCGCGAAGAGCTCAAGCACCTCCGGGGGGTTCTCCTCCTCGAACTCCTGCGCCTTCGCCCGCGCGCGGTGGCGGGGGTTGGAGCCAGCTGATCCCGACCCCGACCTCGACGGACGTGCGGAGGCGACCTCCTCGGGCCAGATGCCGTCCAGGAATCGGCTGCGGGTACGCGAGCCGCGCCCTCGCCCCGCGCCGCGAGCCCGGGACCAGGACAGCTCCAGGTGGTCGCGCGCCCGCGTCACACCGACGTAGAGCAGTCGGCGCTCCTCCTCGCGGGCCTCCGGGGTCTGCGCCATGGAGATCGGCAGGAGCCCCTCGGAGACACCGATGATGAACACCGCGTCCCACTCCAGGCCCTTCGCGGCGTGCAGCGTGGAGAACGTCACCCCGGCCACGGCCGGCGCGGCCTGGGCGACGGAACGCTCCTCCAGCTCACGCACGAACTCCGGCAACGTCAGGACTGACCTCTCCCGTGCGAGTTCCACGAGGGCGTTGAGGTTGTCCCACCGTTCACGCACGGCGCCCGTCCCGGTCGGGGGTTGGGGTGTCCATCCGACCACGGTGACGACCTCCTCGACCCGTTCCCGCAGCCCGGTGTCCTCCACCGGGGAGTCCTCACCGGAGGAGCCGGTGCGCCGGGCCCCCGCCTCCTCCGCAGGGGGCGCCACCCCCTCGGCCACACCACTCGGAGCGCCCTCGGCCCCACCACTCGGAGCGCCGTGGGCTGCGGCGACGGCCTCCCGACGCAGCAGCAGCATGGCGCGCCGGATCTCGTCGCGGTCGAAGAAGCGCGCCCCACTGCGCACCAGGAAGGCGATGCCCGCCTCGGAGAAGGCGGCTTCGAGCGCTTCCGACTGTGAGTTCGTGCGGTAGAGGACGGCAACGGAATGGATGGGAACGCCCTCACCCACGAGTTCCTTGACCCGCGCGGCCACCCCTGCGGCCTCAGCGGTGTCGTCGGGGTACGTGCGGAAGGCGACGCCGGGGCCCATGGGACGCTGGGAGACCAGGTGGACCGCGCCCTCCATGGCGCTCCCGTTCCCGGTCCCACCACCGGGAGCGGCCCGGCCCGCCCTCGTCGAGCGGGCGCGTCCCATGACCTGGTTCGCCACGGCCACCACCTGCGGGGTGGAGCGGTAGTCGCGGTTGAGCTCCACGACATTGGCCCCGGGATGCTTGCGGGGGAACTCGACGAGGTGACGCGGACTCGCGCCGGCGAAGGAGTAGATGGTCTGGGCGACGTCGCCGACCACGCAGATGTCGCGCCTCTCCCCCACCCACAGGTCCAAGAGGTGCTGCTGGAGGGTGGAGACGTCCTGGTACTCGTCCACCACGAAGCTGCGGTACTGGGCGCGCACCTTGCGGGCGACGTCCTCACGTTGCTCCAGGACACCGCACATGAGCAACAGGACATCCTCGAAGTCGATGACCCCTCGGTCCTGCTTGGCGTCCTCGTAGGCGGACATCAGGCGCGCGAAGGCGGCGGCGTCGAGCCCGGCAGGCGGGTCACGGCGCTCGGCACGGACCCGCTCGGCGTAGTGGGCGGCATCCACCATGGAGACCTTCGCCCACTCCACCTCGGAGGCGAGGTCACGCACCGTCGTGCGGTCGGCGCGGATCCCGGTGCGGTTGGCGGCGGCCGCCACCAGGGAGGCCTTGTGCTCCACCAGGCTGGGCAGGTGTCCACCGACCACGCCGGGCCAGAAGAAGGAGAGCTGGCGCAGCGCCGCGGCGTGGAAGGTCCTGGCCTGGGCGTGGGGCACTCCCAGGGAGCGCAGACGCTCCCGCATCTCGGCGGCGGCGCGCGAGGTGAAGGTCACGGCCAGGACGGTGGAGGGGTCCACGGCGCCCGTCGCCGCGGCATAGGCGATGCGGTAGGTGATGGCGCGTGTCTTGCCGGTCCCCGCGCCCGCCAGCACTGCCAACGGACCCGTGACCTGCTGCGCGACACGCCGCTGGTCGGGATCGAGCTGGTCCAGGAGCGCTTCGGGATCGGTGGGGGTCATGCCCGGATTCTCTCAGCTCCCGTGCGCACGTGCCCCATCGCCCGGGACCTGCTGTGGACTGATGGGCATGTGCATCGCTACCGGGGTGGGGGGCGCATCGGGACGTGGAACGCCCATCGACAGCCGGGCCTCTCACCGAGACCGGGCCTCTCACCGAGAGGTGGACTTCTCACCGAACGGTGGGGGTATGGGCCCACCTCTCGGTGAGAAGTCCACCGTTCGACGCACGGTCACCGGGCAGGCGCCACGTGAAGCGGTAGATGGACCGCGCACTCGCGATCCGCCGCTGGCCAGCCGCACCTCTCCCCGGCCAGCCACACCTCTCGCCGGCCAGCCACACCTCTCCCCGGCCAGCCACACCTCTCCCCGGCCAGCCACACCTCTCCCCGGCCAGCCACACCTCTCCCCGGCCAGCCACACCTGGTCCCGGCAGATCAGGCCTGGCGCAGGGGATCGATCCGACGGGGCGACTCCGGCAGGGGACCGCCGTACCACTCCTCGACCATGGCCCGGGCGATGGCCGTGGGCCCCGGGGGCTCCAGCCGCCCGGCCGAGATCTCCTCGCCCAGTTCCTCCCGCGTGAAGAAGCGCGCCCGGTCGATCTCCACCCCGTCGACGTGCACCTCGGCCGCTGATCCCGGCGCGAGGCGCGCGGAGTAGCCGACCATGAGGGACCGGGGGAACGGCCAGGGCTGGGCCCCGAGGAACCTGACCTCCCCGACCTCCAGGCCGACCTCCTCCAGGACCTCACGACGAACCGCCCGGTCGGGTGCCTCCCCCGCCTCCACGAAACCGGCCAGCACCGACCAGAAGCCGGGTCGCCACGCGGAGTTGTGGGCCAGCAGTACGCGGTCCTCCTCGTCGACCACCGCCATGATCACGGCCGGGTCCTGACGGGGGTACTCGATGGTCCCGCAGGCAGGACAGGTCGTGGTCCACCCCGCCGACGTCGTCTCCACCCGGGAGCCGCACCGCTGGCAGAAGGAGGCCTGACGGTGCCACTGCACCAGGGCGACCGCCTCGCAGGCCAGCGCGGACTCGTCGTCGGGCAGCAGGTGGGCGCACCACCGCAGGTTCGCCCAGGTGGTCCCGGGCCTCTCCACGGGATCCGCGACCCGCACGGCCACGTGCACCACACCGTCACGTGTGCGACCGATGAGCATCGCCGCGTTCGTCCCCTCCGCGAGCGCCACCGCGGCCCGCGGCTCGGGGTGCCACAGGGAGACCGTCCCGTCCCCGTGACCGTGCCCGGCCCCCAGCGCACCACGCCGCGGGTCGGGGTCGCCCTCGTCCGCGGGGATGGTGGCGAAGGGGGTGTCGGCGTCGGCTCGCACGGCGGCCCCCTCCCGACGCACCGCGGTGTGCCCGCCGGTGGGGGCGAGCACGGCGAGGCGGCCCGTGGGGTCCAGGAGGAAGGCGCTCACCCCGGTGACCGGGCCCTCGACGACGCCGTCCAGTGCGACAGGTCCCTCCAGGAGGAGGGTGAGCGGGTCGACGGTCTCGCGGGCGGTGGGGACGGAGTCGAGGATGCCCCTCGAGAGGGGAAGAGTCATGCCCATGTGCCCACGGTATCTGCCCCGCGCTACGGTGGTCACCATGACTTCAACCACCACACGCGCCGATGGGCGCGCCCTCGACCAGCTCCGTCCCGTCTCCGTCACCCGCGGCTGGGCGGGCTCCGGCGAGGGGTCCGTGCTCATCGAGGCGGGCAACACCCGCGTGCTCTGCGTCGCCTCCTTCACCGAGGGCGTGCCGCGTTGGCGCAAGGGCTCCGGGGAGGGCTGGGTGACGGCGGAGTACGCAATGCTGCCGCGTGCGACCTCCCAGCGCTCCCAGCGCGAGTCCGTCAAGGGCAAGATCGGCGGTCGCACGCAGGAGATCTCGCGTCTCATCGGGCGTTCCCTGCGGGCCGTCGTCGACGTCGCCGCGCTCGGGGAGAACACGATCGTCCTGGACTGCGACGTGCTGCGGGCCGACGGTGGCACCCGCACCGCGTCGGTGACGGGGGCCTACATCGCACTCGCCGACGCCCTCTCCTGGGCCCGGGAGCGCCACATCATCCGTGAGCGCACCGGACACCCCGTGCTCTCCGACTCGGTGTCCGCCATCTCCGTGGGCATCATCGACGGGACCCCGATGCTGGACCTGCCCTATGTGGAGGACGTGCGCGCCCAGACCGACATGAATGTCGTCCAGACGGGGTCCGGGCGTTTCGTGGAGGTCCAGGGCACCGCCGAGCACGCCCCCTTCGACCGCGACGAGCTGGGCATCCTGCTGGACCTGGCTGCCACGGGCAATGCGCAGCTCACCGAGCTGCAGGACCGCGCGCTGGCGTCCGAGGTCGGTACCACCGTCACGCTGGGGCAGGAGTGAACGTGGGCGGCACACGCGGGGAGGGCACGGGCATCGACGAGGGCGCCCGCCTCGTCTTCGCGACCTCCAACCCCCACAAGATCACCGAACTTGAGGCGATCCTCGAGCCCCTGCTCGAGGGGTTCACCCCCGGCACGATCGCGCGCATGGACGAGTTCCCCGTGGAGTCCCCCGTCGAGGACGGCGCCAGTTTCGAGGAGAACTCCCTGATCAAGGCCCGTGCCCTGTGCCGGGCCACCGGCCTGGCGGCGGTGGCGGACGACTCGGGGCTCTGTGTGGACATCATGGGGGGCTCTCCCGGCATCTTCTCCGCGCGCTGGTGCGGCCACCACGGGGACGACGTCGCGAACCTCGACCTCCTGCTGGCCCAGATCAGTGACGTGCCCGACAGGCTGCGCGGAGCCTCTTTCGTCTCCGCCGCGGTGCTGGTGCTGCCCGACGGTCAGGAGTTCGTCGAGCTCGGGCGCGTCATGGGGACCCTACTGCGGGAACGCCGTGGCGAGGGCGGATTCGGCTACGACCCGGTCTTCGTGCCGGAGGGGTCGACGCTGACGACCGCCGAGATGTCACCCGAGCAGAAGAACGCGATCAGCCACAGGGGCATCGCCTTCCGCGCGCTCGCCCCACACATCGTGGAGGCCCTGGGCGGCGCGAAGGTGTCCTGAGGATCCGCGGCATCGTTCCCACCGCCAGCGCCCGGCGCCTGCCCCGCGTGGTGCACCGTGCCCGTGGCGTGTCCGTGCACTGTGGCTGCGGTGCGCTGCAGTGCGGGCGTCAACGCCCCAGCGCGGGCTCCTCGGCGGGGACGCCGCCGCTCCCACGGAGGTGGTGCAGGGCGGCGACACGGACCCGCATGCCAGCCATGCGCTCCGCGAGCCCGGTCCACTCGTCACGCAGCCTGAGGACCAGACGGTCACGCACCCGCCACGTCATGCGCACACCGATGACGATGAAGATCAGGTTCGTGACCACTGACGGCCACGCCCTCGTCACCAGGCAGGCCACCGCCAGCAACGCGCACGCCACCATGTTCAGGGCGTGGTAGCGCAGGGAGTCGGGCGCCACGCGCTGCGTGGAGACGGTCCAGTAGGCGAGCAGGGAACACACCGCGCCGACCCATCCCAGGACCATCGCAGCGGCAGAGAGTGACCACATCACGAGGCATATCGTGCCCACCACCCTGCTACAGTGCAATAGAAGCATTCTTCAGAACTACTGAAGCAATACTTCATGCGCCGAGGGTGCCCCGGCGTGCCCCAACTCCATCCCTGACCACACCCCTGACCGCACCCCCTGTCGGCCGCACCCGGGCCGACCCCGGCGACCCCGAGACCCTGGGAGGACCCACCCGTGCACATCGACCCGCGCCGGCTGCCCGTCCTGCTCGCCGTGCGCCGTGAGGGTGGCATCGTCGCCGCCGCCGACGTCCTGGGGGTCTCCCCCTCCGCCGTCTCCCAGCAGGTCCAGCGCCTCGAGGACGAGGTCGGACTGGAACTCATCGAGCGCACACCCACCGGGGCCGTCCTCACCCCCGCCGGACACGTGCTCGCCGGTGGGGCGGAGCGCATCGAGGCGGAACTGACCGACACCACGCAGGCACTGCGCCCCTTCACCGGCCAGGTCACCGGTGTCGTCACCATCGGTTCCTTCCAGACCTTGCTGCGCGCGGTGCTCATTCCCTTCCTCGCCGATCTCGCGCACGTCCTGCCCGGGATCGAGTTGCGTCTGGTCGAGACCGACGAGATCCCCGGCATGGCGGCGCTGCGCTCGGGGCGCTTCGACATCCTCACCCTGGAGCGCGACGAGTCCCCGGGAGGCGCTCCCCGTGGCTTCACCGACACGGCGTTCTTCGACGAGCCCTGGGTCCTCGCCACACCGACAGCCGCCCCACCCATCGGCTCCGAGCGCGACCTCGCCCCGCTGCACTGGCTGCGGGTCCTGCCGGGCACGGCGGGAGCTCACGCGATGGCGCGCATCACAGCGGGGATCCCGGAGCCCGAGTTCGCCGAGGACTCCTACATCAACTACGGGGTCGCCCTGTCCCTGGTCGCTGCGGGACGCGGGTCGACCGTGCTCCCCCGCCTCGCCCTCGTCGACGTGCCCCTCGAGGGCGTACGGGTCACGCCGCTCCCGGGACTGGGGGTGCGCCGCCTGCTCATCCGCCACCGGACCCACGCAGCCGATCCCGCGACGCCGGGTGGGCAGGTCATCCAGCGCCTGGTCCAGTGGGTGGCGGACCACCCCTTCAGCGAGGGCGTCCCCGCCTGATCACGCTCTCCGGATCGGGCGTCCCCACCCGGTCACGGGTCGGAGGACCACCCTCAGACCAGGTACTCCTGGCCCGCACGGGCGATGTCGAGGGGACCGGACCAGGTGGTGCGGGCGTCAGCCGCGACCTCCCCGGGATCCGTCCAGGGCTGGATGTGGGTGAGCACGACCCGGCCGACGCCCGCCTCCGTGGCGGTGGCGCCGGCGCGTGCACCCGTCATGTGGATGCCTCGCACCTCTTCACACGAGGTGAAGCCCGCCTCGGAGAGCAGGAGGTCCACCCCGCTGGCACCGCGGGTGATCGTGTCGCACTGGTCGGTGTCGCCGGTGTAGAAGAGGGAGCTGCGCCCCTGCCCCTCCCGCACGTGGGTGCCCTCCGCGGGGGCGGTCTCCGAGGGGCCCTCGACACGGATGCCGAAGCCCGGCACCGAGTGCCAGGCCGTGGCTGGCGTCAGGGTCATCGGGCCGATCTCCAGGGGCACGCCTGCCTCCAGGGTGTGCACGGTGAACTCGCCCTCGTACGTCTCCTCCGCCCCCACGCCGTCGACCTGGCGCACCCGGTCCAGCAGCCCCGTCGGGCCGGCCATGGTGATGGGGTCCGACCCCCGTGCGGGGCCCCAGCGGCGGTGGACGTGCAGGGAGATGACGTCACCGACGTGGTCGGCATGGCAGTGGGAGAAGATGACCGCGTCGATGTCGCGCGGGTCGAGGTGCGTCCACAGCTGGCCGAAGGAACCCGGCCCCAGGTCCATGACCACGTTCCACGTCCGACCCGCACCCGTGCGCGGGTCCACGCCCTCGGCCTGGACCAGGTAGCAGGAGGCCGCTGATCCCGGGCCCGACATGGACCCCGTGCAGCCCACGACGCGCAACCTCATGCCGACACGCCCGTCTCCTCGAGAGGGACCTCGACGGCGTCGTGGACCTCGGGCCCCAGGAAGCGCCGCGCGAGCCTGGCGAAGGTGTCGGGCCCCCCGGTCGTGAGGAACTCGTGGTGGGGTGACCCGTCGAGGCCACGGGGCTCGTGGAGCAGGTCGCGGTCGACCATCTCGTTGTAGGTGGCATTGGCGGTGGCCTCCGAGGAGGTCACCAGGGAGACGCCCTCGCCCATGACACGCCCGATGACGCCTGTGAGCAGCGGGTAGTGGGTGCAACCCAGGATGAGCGTGTCGACGCCGGCCTCGCGCAGGGGCGCCAGGTAGCCGCGCGCCACCCGCTCCAGCTCGGGGCCCGTGGTGATGCCCGCCTCGACGAACTCCACGAAACGGGGGCAGGCCTGCTGGACGACCGTGAGGCCGGGCACGGCGGCGAGGGCGTTGACATAGGCCTCGGACTGGATGGTCGCCTCGGTGCCGATGATCCCGATGCGCCGGTTGCGGGTCGTGACCACTGCGGCGCGGGCGGCGGGGGTGATGACCTCGATCACCGGGATGTGGGCGTCGATCCAGTAACGCTCGCGCGCATCCGACAGGGCGGCGGCAGTGGCCGTGTTGCAGGCGATGACCAGTACCTTCACGCCGCGTGACGCCAGCTCGTCGAGTCCTGCGAGCGCCAGTTGGCGGACCTCGGCGATGGGGCGCGGGCCGTAGGGGGTGTGGGCGGTGTCGCCCAGGTAGACGATCTGCTCGTCGGGGAGCTTGTCGATGATGGCGCGCGCGACCGTGAGGCCCCCCAGCCCGGAGTCGAAGATCCCGATCGGCGCGTTGTCCATGCTTGGGACACTAGTGCGCGGGAGCTTCCTCCCGCATGGCTCGCAGCAGTGAATCCTGCCACCACGTCACCGCGACATAGAGGCGGCTGACGAGGGCGAGGCCCGGGTCCGTCCCCTCCGAGCGGGCCTGGTCCCAGACCCGCTCGGCGTCTCCCTCGGCCTCGATTCCCAGCTCACCGGCCAGTGCGAGGCGGACGTCGTTGAGTGCTGCCAGCCAGTCCCACACGGCCGCGCGGGACACGAGCACTCCACCCCCCACCTCCCACTGGGCGCCGCGCAGGTCCTGTCGCAGTCGGCGCAGACGTGCGGACTTCTCGGAACGCAGGAAGTCCTCGGTGAGGGCGCGCAGCTCCGCGGCCTCGGGCTCGTCGGCGCTCATGGGGGGCAGGAGGTTGTCGAGGGCGGGGTCGCCGGGCTCCGGACGGGAGTCCTCGAAGCCCGTCGTGGCACGCACCAGTGACGTCAGGTCACTGGGTTCGTCCAGTACCGCCAGGATCTCCCCGACGAGGCGGTCGAGCATGTTCGAGTCGTCCCGGTCCAGTTCCGCGCGGAAGCCCTGGGGGGTCGCGCGGAACTCCCCGATCATCCGGCCCTCTCCAGGGTCGCGTGGAGTCCGTAGGAGTGCATGGCGAGGACGTCGGCCTCCATGCGCTCCCGGGTGCCCCGGGACACGATGGCGCGCCCGAGGTGGTGGATCTCCAGCATCAGCGCGTGCGCGACACTGCGTCGGTAGCCGAAATGCCTGCTGAGGACCTCGGTGACGTAGTCCATGAGGTTGACGGCGTCGTCCCACACGACCGTGTGCCATTCGGGCACGTCGGACGCGGAGGGGCTCGCCTGCTCGGTCGGAGCAGGCGACGGGCTGGCGGGCATGGGATCAGCGTAGGCATGTCGGCACGACCGGGGTGTGACTTTCGGGCCCACCACTGTGGTCAGGATCGCTAAGTTTGTCCCATGCCTGCTTCCATCTCCACTGCACTCCTCACCGACATGTACGAGCTCACCATGCTCGACGCGGCCCTCCACGACGGGATGGCCCAGCGCTGTACCGTCTTCGAGGTCTTCGGACGCCGACTTCCTGCCACCCGTCGCTACGGCGTCGTGGCCGGGACGGGTCGCATCCTGGAGGCCCTGGAGCGATTCGAGTTCTCCCAGGACCAGATCGACTGGCTCCACGCCCAGCGCATCGTCTCCGACGAGGCCCTCGACTTCCTCAAGGACTTCCGGTTCGGTGGGGACATCGACGGCTACGCGGAGGGGGAGTGCTACTTCGAGGGTTCTCCGCTGCTGACCGTGTCGGGGACGTTCGCCGAGTGTGTCCTGCTGGAGACGCTGGCGCTGTCGGTGCTCAACCACGACTGCGCCGTCGCCTCGGCCGCGTCACGGATGACGATCGCCGCCCACGGGCGACCCTGCATGGACATGGGCGCGAGGCGGACCCACGAGCGTGCCGCCGTCTCGGCCGCGCGCGCAGCTGTCATCGGCGGGTTCCTCGGGACCTCCGACCTGGAGGCCGGCAAGCGGTACGACATCCCGACGATCGGCACCGCCGCCCACGCCTTCACCCTGCTCCACGACACCGAGGCCGAGGCGTTCGCCGCCCAGATCGAGCTGCTGGGGACGGGCACGACACTGCTGGTGGACACGTACGACATCCCCACCGCCGTACGCAGCGCGGTCGAGGCCGCCCGCGCCGCCGGGGGTGAGCTGGGGGCGGTCCGCCTGGACTCCGGCGACCTGGTGGCCCTGGCCTTCAAGGTGCGCGGCCAGCTGGACTCCATGGGTGCGACCTCCACGAAGATCACGGTCACCAACGACCTCGACGAGTACGCCATCGCGGCCCTGGGCGCGGCACCCATCGATTCCTACGGTGTGGGGACACGCCTGGTCACCGGTTCGGGCGTTCCCACGGCCGCCCTCGTCTACAAGATGGTGGAGCGCGAGGACGCCGAGGGCACGATGCGCGGTGTCGCCAAGAAGTCGGCCTCCAAGAGCACCGTGGCCGGGCGCAAGTACGCCGGGCGTGTCATCGGCGAGGACGGCTACGCAGAGGAGGAACTGCTGGTTGCCGGTGGTTCTGCCGAGGACGCGGGCCGGATCCTGGCCGCTGTCGGCGCACGCCCCCTGCAGGTGTCACTGGTCCGCGACGGGCACATCGACGCCTCCGCCTGGGGGCGCGAGGCGTTGGCCCACGCCCAGGAGCACCACGTCCGCTCCCGCAACGAGCTCCCCTACCAGGCATGGCGACTCTCCGAGGGTGAGCCCGCCATCCCGACCCACTACCGCACGGCCGACTGACCCCACCCCCACCGCGAAGTCCGCTCAGTTCTGACCTCGAAGTCCGCTCTGTTCTCGGGTCGAAGTCCGCTCTGTTCGATGCGTGAAGTCCGCTCTGTTCGGGGCTTGAAGTCCGCTCAGTTCGTGCCTCGAAGTCCGCTCTGTTCCAAGGGTGAGGTCCGTCCTCGTGAGCCGGCAGCCGACGTCGCCCACCAGCTTCCGCAGTAGGTGGTTTCCGCGGTCCCGGCGAACCGACGGACCTCGCTCGATGTCGACTCGGAGCCCGGCCGTCCTCGATCGTGGCCGTCCTCGATCGTGGCCGGCAAGGACGGGCAGACCGCGAGCCCGGAGGTGAGCGGACCTCAAGCCCCGAACAGAGCGGACTGATATGGGGGTGTGTGCTGTCAAGTGGGCATGGTGAGGCGCCGCCCGGCACTGGTTGTGGGGCGGCGCCTCGGTCGTCGGGGTGGGGCCTTGTGGGGTGGGGTGTGTCCGTTGGTGGACGGTGTGGTCACTCTGATATTCGCGGGCGCGGCGTGTCTGAGTAAATTGACCAGTTCGCGGGTTCAAATACCCTCATCGGTGCTGGTGTTGTTGGTGTGATTGTGTCGTGTTTGTCGTCTGGTGGCAATGCGGGCTTCTCGGGCTCGTTTGAGGCCGTCTTGTCTGGCCTTGCGGATGGCGGGTCCGCGCCCTTCGTGTTCCTCCTGGGGGGTGACGTAGCCGATGGACTCGTGGAGGCGCACGGTGTTGTAGTGGACGCACAGGTGGTCGAGTTCAGCGCGTAGGGCACCGGGATCGGCGATGGCGTCAAGGTGGGGGTTCTCGGCCTTGAGGTGGCCGAAGAACGACTCGATCCAGGCCTGGTCGTTGGGGGTGCCGGGGCGGCCGAAGTGTTGCCCGATGCGGGCGGCGGCCATGAACCTCGCCGTGGCAGAGGACGTCATCTGGGGCCCGTTGTCAGACACTGCCAGCAGGACTGGCACACTGCCCGTCCCGTCGTCTTCGACGTCGATGTCAGGGTCAGGGACGTGTCCTTGGGCCAGTTCCACTGCAAAGGCGTCATCGGCGAGCAGCCAGGCCTTCCCATCACAGTGGAGTGCGTCGATGAAGGCGGCCTCGACCTGGGTGCTGGTCTCTTCCACACTCAGGTTCAACGCCAGGCACTTCTTGGACACCACGTCCACCACAGCGATCGCACACCACCCGGGCAGGCCCGAGAAGTGCGTGAAGTCGTAGACCCAGATGACGCCGGGGACCAGTTGGGCCCAGTCGGGGAACGCCTTGCGTTCACGTGGAGTGGGCCTGGGGAGGCCGGGCAGGCGCACCCCCGCCTCGGTCAGGACCCGCAACACGGAGGATTCGGACACGTAGACCACATCGAGGCGGGAACCTCGATGGGCGAGCTTGCGGTGGGAGAGGTCGACGCGCTCCCACTGCCCGGCCAGGGCCACGATCGCCTCCTTCTCCCACTCCAAGAGCGCGTGGAGGACTTCTCCGGCCACTGGGCCAGCTGGCTGGTCCTCCAAGGAGACACCACGATCCAGGCGTTCCTGCCAGGCCAGTACCCGGGAGTGGTTGATCCCCAGCCACACACACGCCTGACGCAGCGAGAACCCCGCCCCAGCCGCATCTGAGACCAGGTCAAGCAGTGCCTGCTTGGCCGGACCCCCCAGCCGAGTGGGGACCGGCCCGGCCATCAGTCCCACCCGTCTTTTCCCTCGATCAAGTGCAGGCGCNAGAACAGAGCGGACTTCGCCGTCGGGGGGGGTTAGTGGGCCGTGAGCTTGAGGCCGGCGACGCAGGCGACCAGACCCACCAGGAGGAGGATCCGCACCACGCTCACCGCCTCCGCACCGGTGGCCATGGCCCACGCAGCTGTCGTGGCCGCGCCGACGCCGACCCAGACCGCGTAGCCGGTGCCCACGGGGATGCCGCGCAGGGCCCACGCCAGTCCACCCATGGACACGACGAGGGCCGCTGCGAAGACGAGTGCCGGGAGTGGGCGGGAGAGACCCTCACTGCGGGCCAGGGCCGTCGCCCAGACGGCCTCGAAGAGACCGGAGACGACGAGGACGATCCAACGGGTGTGCACGGTGGCACCTCCTCGGGGCCGTCCCCACATGAGGTGCGCCGCCCGGGTCGTCCCGGGGGCGGGGCACGACCGTACCTCGACCCACCGGATGGACCCCGGTCAGACGCGTCCCACGAACCACTCTCTCAACAGCGCGATGCGCGCGTCAATCTGCTGCACCGTCGCCTGGGCGACCTCCGGACCCCCGGTGCGCTGGCGCAGACGGGTGTGGATGACCGCGTGGGAGTCCCCTGACCTGCGCGACCAGGAGGAGACCAGTCGTTGCAACTCCTTGCGCCGGGCCGCGCGCAGTCGGTGCTCGGAGATCCCCGCATTGGCTTCCCGCTGCCGGGCGGCTTCCACGGCACGACTGTGCTGGCGGTCCTGATCGGCCGCGCGCGCACGCAGCAGGGTCGTCACCTGGTCGGGTTCCAGCAGCCCGGGAATGCCCAGGTACTCCTGTTCCTCGACGGAGCCGACCTCGGCCCCGCTCCCCCAGGCCGCACCGTCGAAGAGCACAGCGTCGAACTCCGCGTCCGCCCCCAGCGCCTCGAAGCCGGGCAGCAGGTCCGAGGACGCCTGCTCACTGCGGTTGGCCTGCGCGACGAGCGCATCCTCGGGGTTGTACAGGTCCCCCTCGGCGTCGGCGTGGACCGGCCGGTCCAGGGCATGGTCGCGTTCGACCTCCATCTGCCCGGCCAGGTCCAGCAGCGGCAGCACGGAGGGGATGAAGACCGTCGCCGTCTCCCCCCGCCTGCGGGCGCGCACGAAACGTCCCACGGCCTGGGCGAAGAACAGCGAGGTCGAGGTGTTGGTCGCGTAGACCCCCACGGCCAGGCGCGGAATGTCCACGCCCTCGGACACCATGCGCACGGCCACCATCCAGCGGTCCTTGGACTCCCGGAACCCGTCGATGCGTTCCGAGGCGTCCGCATCGTCGGAGAGCACCACGGTGGCGCCCTGCCCGGAGATGGCCCGCAGGTGACGGGCATAGGCGCGCGCCTGCGTCTGGTCCGAGGCGATGACGAGTCCGCCGGCATCGGGGACCTGGCGGCGCACCTCGGAGAGTCGCTGGTCGGCGGCACGCAGCACCGAGGGGATCCACTCCCCCTTGGGATCCAGCGCGGTACGCCACGCCTGCTTCATCATGTCCTTGGTGAGTGGTTCCCCCAGCCGGGCGCTGAACTGCTCCCCCGCCGAGGTCCGCCAGGACATGTTCCCCGAGTAGGACATGAACAGGACGGGGCGCACGACCCCGTCGTGCAGCGCATCGCCGTACCCATAGACGTAGTCCGCGCGCGAACGCCGCACCCCTTCCTCGTCCTCCTCGTAGCGCACGAAGGGGATCGGGCTGGTGTCGGAGCGGAAGGGTGTGCCCGTCAGTGACAGCCGCCGGGTGGCCTCGCCGAAGGCCTCCCCGATCCCGTCACCCCAGGACAACGCGTCCCCTGCGTGGTGGATCTCGTCGAGGATGACGAGGGTCGGGTTCGCCCTCGTCCGTGCGGAGTGCACGGACGGATTGGCGGCGACCTGCGCATAGGTGACGGCCACGCCGTCGAAGTGTGCGCCAGCGCGTCCCTGGGAGTTCGAGAACGCCGGGTCCAGGTGGATGCCGACCCGTGCCGCGGCGTCCGCCCACTGGCCCTTGAGGTGCTCGGTGGGGCACACGACCGTCACCTTGGACACGATGCCGCGACCCAGCAGCTCCACCGCGACGCGCAACGCGAAGGTGGTCTTGCCGGCGCCCGGGGTGGCGACCGCGAGGAAGTCCCGCGGCTCGCGTTCCAGGTAGGTCTCGAGTGCGGCCGCCTGCCACGCGCGCAGGCTCCCCGCGGTTCCCCAGGCGGCGCGCCGGGGGAAGGCGGGTGAGAGCTGCTCGGCAGCTGCCGTCGAGACTCGTGCGGGTCGGGCCGTCCGGCCGTCTCCGCCGCGGCTCACTTGTCGGACCCTCCCGACCCGCCGTCGGAGAAGGGCCAGTTGCGCCCGTTCCTGCCCATGCCGTCGCGCAGCGCCTTGCAACGGGGGCACACGGGGTAACGCGAGGCGTCGCGCGAGGGGATCCAGACCTTGCCGCACAGGGCGACCACCGGCTGACCGGTGACCATGGAGGAGTCCGCGCGGTCCTTGCGCACGAAGTGGGCGAAGCGGTCACCGTCGCCCGGCGACTTGCGCTCCTCCTCCTCGGTCCGCTCCAGCAGCCCGGTGGCCGACTCGGGGTCGGCGGAGGCGCCGCCCGGGGACTGGGGGGACTCGGGTCCGCGTGGTTCGTCCAGTGCTCGCATGGCGCCCATTGTAGGTGGGGCGTACGAGGGCGGCTCCGCTGCGTGCCGGATCGGTGGCGTGCACAATCCCACGCTGCTTCCACCGAGGGGCGAACACCCGGCTCCGCACCCCGGGCAGCCCGGGTTCAGGCGAGCTCGCCCTCGCGCTGCCAGACCTCGCGGTAGTAGTCGGCCAGGGTCAGCTCGGAGGCAGCGGACTCGTCGAGGAGGACGAGGGCGTCCGGGTGGAACTGGATGAGCGTGGCGGGCCACAGGGCGGAGACGCCGCCCTCGAGCATCTCGCGGACAGCTGTCGCCTTGCCGGCACCGGTCGCGATGAGGACCAGGCTGCGGGCCTCCATGATCGTTCCCAGCCCCTGCGTCAGGCAGCGGGTGGGGACGGCCTCGGGGTCACCGTCGAAGAAGCGGGCGTTGTCCCGGCGGGTACGCTGGGTGAGGACACCGACGTGGGTGCGCGATGCCAGCGAACCGCCGGGCTCGTTGAAGGCGAGGTGGCCGTCCCCTCCGATGCCGAGGACCTGCAGGTCGATGCCGCCGGCGTCACGGATTGCGGCGTCATAGCGCGCGGCCTCGGCAGGGAGGTCGGGGGCGTTGCCGTCGGGTCCGTTGACCGCCCCCGGGGCGAAGTCCACCCGGTCCACGAAGTCGCGGTGGATGACGCTGCGATAGGCCTCGGGGTGGCCCTCGGGCAGGCCGACGTATTCATCGAGGGTGAAGGCCCGGGCCCGAGCGAAGCTGAGGCGCCCGGCCTCGGTGCGGGCCGCGAGCTCGTCGTAGAGCGGCAACGGGGAGGAGCCCGTCGCCAGGCCCACGACGGCAGTGGGCCTGCGGGTGAGCAGCCGCTCGAAGCTGTCGGCCGCGACGCTGGCGATGGCGGTGGTGTCGGGAAGGATGGCGACCTTCATGTGGACCCCTCAGACGGTCAGTTGATTGACATTGATCAGTATAAGGACCAAACGTCAGATTCCTTCACCTGGCGAGGCCTCCCACCCGGTCGTGTACGTCACCAGACACCAGGCACCACGGGGACGGATCGGAGAGCGGCGGAGAGGACGGACGGGGTACGGAGAAGGGGCGGGTGCCGGTCGGCACCCGCCCCCCCCAGCCGGGACGATCAGTCCAGGGTCACTTCGCGACGGCCTTCTTCAGGGTCGAGCCTGCGGAGATCTTGACGCCGAAGCCGGCGGGGATCTGGATCTCCTCACCGGTGCGCGGGTTGCGGCCGGTGCGGGCGGCGCGCTCGACGCGCTCCACGGACAGCAGACCGGTCACCTTGACGGGCTCACCCTTGCCGAGGGACTCGACCAGGACCTCCTGGAAGGCGGACAGAGCCGCGTCGGCCTGGACCTTGGACAGGTTGGCGCGATCAGCGATGGCGGCCACGAGCTCAGTGCGGTTGACGGACATGTATGGACCTCTCCTCTTGCAGATGTCGGGGACCACTGTGGTGGTCACAGGGGAAACAGTACGGAACGAACGCCCGGATTGTCAGATCTGGGGGCGGTTTGCGGCGATTCCGAGCCGTTTTTACACAGGATTCCCAGAATGTGGCCGTGCTGGCGACCCCACGTCCCCGCCCCGGGGCACCCGGTCACTCGCCATCGTGGTCCTGGCCCGTCACGCAGGAGGGGTGGGAACGGGTGCAAGTCGGCAGCGATGCGGGCGTCCCACGGGGAGGGGAACGACGAGGACGGAGCACTGCTCGCTCCACCGGAGTCGGCGCGACGGCCGGGCCTGCGAGGAGTCCGCTGGGGATCAAGTTCCCTCCCGGGCGGGTGGTCGACCCATGGTGCCGGACCACGAGGTCAGTGGGCTCGCCGGGTTGGTCCTGGAGTTGCGCGACCTGACCACGGGTGGCCTCCCAGGGAGTGACCGGCGGTTCGCTGGAGCACTGTCACCAGAGCGACCAGGAAGCCGCACGCGGCACCCATGAGGATCCGTTCCGTCGGTGGTTGCCAGCGCTCCCACCGTGCTTCCGTGCCCCATGGCATGGCGCGCGGAGGAGCCACCGCCGGCACCACGTCGAACTCAGTTCGACACAGGGCACGACAGGACGGTGACCAGGAGCCTTTGGTCGCGGCAGGGCGACAGGGTCGGGGGCAAGGTGCCGGACCGGACCCGGTCGTGGGCGGCGGGCACAGCCGTCACCACGGGGACGCTCATCTCTCTCCGTGGCACCGCATCAGCACTCCCTCACCTCCGGTGAAGTCGATGCCAGCGAATGCCCCGCCACGCGCGATCTCACGGAATCCCACCCCGTGATGGAGTTCGATCGAGGCCTGGTTCAGCAGGTTGACCGCGCTGTGGATGGGGGCACCGGGATCGGGTCATGTACTGCCCTGACCACCGCGGCAAGCAGACGGGACCCGACACCCTGTCGACGGACTGCAGGCAGGACCGTCAGACCCGCGACCAGCCATCCGGAGTTCGTCCCCGGGAGTGTCACATGGCTCTGTGCTCCGCTCCATCCAACCAAGCACCCGACCGGTGTCTCGGCGACCAGCAGCACCGGCAGCTGCCCGACCAGGCGGAGAGCGTGCTCCGCAAGGTCGGGAGCAGTCCCACCTCGGGCAGCCATGACTGTTGCGAGACCTCGCACATCCCGCATGTCCGCTGCCCTGAAGATCGCCTGGTGGCCGCGACCTCCGCTGTCCTACACCCCGCGGTGTGGCTCGAACTCCACGACGTCCGGCATGGCGTTCCTCTCCCCAGAGGTGTGGCCCGCCCGTCCGGGCTCCGGTCGACACGCGGCATTCTCCACCTGTGGTCCGGGAGATCGGAACTGTCGGGCGGGTGGGCGCCATCGGCTCCGGCCCACTCCGGGAAGCCCCGCAGGGAATGGGGAAGTGTTCCTGCTCCGTTCCTGTTCTGCACCCGAAGAGGAGACGACCGACGCTGTCGCCCACCCACACGCGTGCCGATCACACCCCGGACCTTTCCGCACCAGGACAACGAAAACCCCGGGACTCCAGTGGAGCCCCGGGGTGTCTCGTGGAGATGAGGGGAATCTCCCCAATTGGCCCTCTGACCTGCGACGGAGTACAGGTGTTCAATTTGCGTGCCATCCCCGTGCAACAGGGTTCGAGGCATCGACGCGGGAATCTACCCCGAACGCGGGCGGATCGGCCACAGTCCAGCACGCTCGAACCGCCTCGACAGGCAGCTCACCGAAGTTGCCGCTCGCGCCTCCGGTCGTAGGCGACCCCCCGACAATACACTGGCAGCATGGCACAGCGAAGCAGCATTGAGTGGACGGAGGTCACCTGGAACCCCGTGACCGGATGCGACAAGATCTCGCCCGGCTGCGACCACTGCTATGCCCTCGCCTTGGCGAAGCGCCTCAAGGCTATGGGCTCCGACCGGTACCAGGAAGACGGAAACCCGATCACCTCCGGTCTTGGCTTCGCCATTCGCTGTCACCCCGATCTTCTCGACTCTCCGAAGAAGTGGAAGCACCCCCGCACCGTCTTCGTGAACTCGATGTCGGACCTCTTTCATGCCAAGGTGCCCCTGGAGTTCATCAAGGCCGTCTTCGCAACCATCGAAGCCACTCCCCAGCACACCTACCAGGTGCTCACGAAGCGCGCACGCCGCGCCCGGCTGCTCTCCGACAAGCTCGATTGGCCAAAGAACCTCTGGATGGGCGTCTCGGTCGAGACACAGGACCAGTTCCACCGCATCGACGAGCTACGCCGCATCCCGGCAGCTGTCCGTTTCCTCTCCTGCGAACCGCTCCTCGGCTCAATGGAGGGAATCAACCTCGATGCCATCGGATGGGTCATCGCCGGCGGCGAGTCCGGACCCAACTACCGCCCGATGGAACTCACTTGGGCACGATCAATCCGCGACGCCGCGCTCGCGGCCGAGGTACCGTTCTTCTTCAAGCAGTGGGGCGGCCGCACGCCGAAGCAGCTTGGCCGCGAGCTCGACGGGGAAGTGTGGGACGAGATGCCATTGCGATCGGCAATCTAGCAATCTCCTATAGAACAGTCATCGAGAGCTTATGGAGTGAACACCTGTTCCCTCTGGGAATTGGAAGTACCAGACCGTCGCGAGCCAGTTCCTTCCATGCCGCACGCAGATGCATCTCTCTGGCAGCGCCAAGAGTCTCCCCGTAGACCGCCTCGATCTTGCTCGCCAGCGAGACTGTGGTACCCGTTCGCTCAGACACGAGCTTCTCCAAGTTCGTCTTGATCTCTGCGATCCAACGCGCTTTGAGCTGATCCTCATCGGACTTGAAGCGAACCTCCTCGAGATCAGGAAAGATGTCGAACGTGCCCGTCATCTTCTTCTGCTCAGCCAAGAAGCACGTTCTCCGCCACTCCTCGAGAGCCTTCGAATGAGACTCGACGAACGCCCACGCCGCATCAACGTGACGGAAAAAGAGGATCAAGTAGAAGATCGGCTGCGTCGTAGGGCTTCGTCGGACGGGCGTCATGATGGAAGAGTAGTGGCTCGTCTCACGCACCCGTTTGGCATACTCCTTGGCGACATTCCTCGCTCTCTCGGGCGCCGTCGGCCCGTCATCCTTGGTGTAGTCACTGAAGAAGTCCCTCCACCATCGTCCACCGACCACGGTGTCGAACGCCTGCAAGGATGCTTCTGACTTCGGGTCACCATCATGCTTTGCTGCGAGGCCGCCAGATCTCCAGAACATTGAGACATTGAAGTTGATTAGTAGCTCAGTGGGACTGTTGCGGGTTTTCCGAAGGAGTTTCTGGGTGACCACCTCGAAAGGCAGGGCTGTGCCGAAAGGATCGAGAAAGCTCAATAGTGGAAGGCCATCCGCCAGATCAAGCACATGATCGACTTGCTCGATCGCCTCATCATTGTGCACTTCGATGTGCTTAAGTCGAGCCTGCTCTGCAAGACACTCGGCGAGCTCCTCGGCGTAGGCTGAGTTCTTTTCGGTGAAGACACAAGTGATCTCTCGACCGAATTTCTGAACCGTTGTCGCCATATCCAATGCAATGACAGGAGAACCCTTTTCACCATTGGAATAACGGCCCGGCCCCGCGAAGGCATCAAAGTAGACGCCTCGACCCTCTTCGCTAATTGAGCCCGTCTTCGAGAAGAAGATCAGCGGATACCGTGAGATGATCCCATGCTTGAAGACTGCGGCGGGCTTCTTATCCGAAAAGAACTCGGAGTTATTTGACATCAGAATCCACGATCAAGTCCCTGTTGGTGGTGTAAGTGTCTGTTGTTTCGTTTGGGCTGGTGGGGGTTGGTTTCAGGCTGTGAGGAGGTGGGTGGGGTCGGGGTGGTTGGGGTGGGTGAGTTGGTCAGTAAGGTCGCGCATGGAGGTCTCTGAGAGGTAGCGGCGTTCCCCGTATTGCCATTCCTCGTTTTGGTCTTGGAGGATGGCTCCGATGAGGCGGGTGGCGGAGGCGTCGTCGGGGGAGACTTGGACGACGTCGGTGCGGCGTTTGATCTCGCGGTTGAGTCGCTCGATGGGGTTGTGTGGTGCAGATCTTCTGCCAGTGGGGGCGGGGCTGGTCAGCGAAGGCGGTGAGGTCGACTTCGGCGTCGGTGAGCATCTGGGCGATCTGGGGGAAGGTCGGGGTCAGGGAGGCCACGACCTGGTGGTAGGCGTCCTTGACGGCCTCTGGGGTGGTCTGGGCGAAGATGGTGGCGATGAGGGCGTTGACGGGCTTGGAGCGGGTGGAGCCCAGGGTCTGGGTGACGTTGCGAGCGAAGTGGACGCGGCAGCGTTGCCAAGAGGCGCCGGTGAGGATGGCTTTGACGGCGTTCTTGATGCCTTGGTGGGCGTCACTGGTGACGACTTGCACTCCCAGTGGGTCAGTGTCGGTTGAGACCTTGAGGCCGCGCTCGCGCAAGGATCGTAGGAACTCCGTCCAGAAGTAGGTGGACTCACTGTCGCCGATCCTCATGCCCAGGATCTCACGCCTGCCCTGGGCGGAGACGCCGGTGGCGACCACGACCGCTTTGGACACGACATGGCCGGCGTGGCGGACGTCGACGTAGGTGGCGTCCAGGAACAGGTACGGGTACCACGTGTGGGACAGGGGACGGGTCAGGAACTCCTCGACCACGGAGTCGATGTCGGCGCAGATCCTTGAGACCTGGGACTTCGAGATGCCCGACTCGCATCCCAATGCCTTGACGAGCTCGTCGACCTTGCGGGTGGACACCCCGTTGATCCACGCTTGGCAGATGACGGCGTAGAGGGCCTTGTCGATCCGCTTGCGGGGGTTGAGGAGGCTGGGGAAGAAGGACCCCTCACGCAGCTTGGGGATGGCCACCACCACGTCTCCTGCCGGGGTGGACACCGTCTTGTCGCGACTTCCGTTGCGTCGGGTGAGGCGGGACTCGCTGCGCTCATAGCGCCCCGCCCCGATCTTGGTGGTGGCCTCAGCATCGATGAGGTCTTGGAGGCCCGCCTCCAACAGTCGACGGAACACGGCGTCTCCTGCAAGGCTCGGGTCGGACAGGACTTCACTGATCAAGGTGGACAGGGCAGACTGGTTGCGGGCCATCGTGGGAACACTCCTAGGATTCTTGGTCGAAACTCTGGACACCCACGATGGCCCACCAACACCCCAAGGATGCTCGCTGACCTGCAGGAATTGCCACCACCCTAAGGGACTCCGCCGAATCCACTCGTCCTTCGGTGACACTCAGAGCTTCGCGAGCAGGTCGGCCGGCTTGTCTGCTGGTTGCGCGAACAAGTACTCGACGCAACGGTGACACTTCAGGGGTCTCATGGGTGATCCTCTCGCCTAGGACATGTGGTCGACCTAGCCGAGTGGTCGCCCAGTGATGATGGTTCACCTCCAATCATCGGTGCATGTGGTGCGTGAGGTGCCTGATTCGTCAGGTGTCGGGCACTTCACGCCATGTCAGGAAGCGTGATCACGGCATGCCAGAACGTGGTCGAGCATGAGTTGCTCCTCCGCCGTAAGGCTCTCCAAGCGGGTGAGCAGGGTGTCGACGTCGACCCACAGCTCTTCGGCTGCCTCCTCCAGGCAGTGAGCCCACACGGCCGCATGACACAACTCCTCCACGGTGATCAGGCGTCGCGCGGCCTCGATCGATACTGCCCGCTCCACTGTCCCAGGCTGGCACCCATGGTGGTCCCACTCGATGTGCACGAGCTCGTGCGTCAGCGTGCACCGACGCTCGGCCCGTAATTGGTTCCGGGCCATCCATACGTGCCGACCATCCGTCGCTCCCAACACAGGGGTCGGCAAGCGATCTGTCCACGAGACGATGATGTCCTTGCGCTCGCGGAGAGTTCGCCATGGGTGCCACGTCATGGCGGACCCTGTCGGGAACTGTCGGGGTCGTCGGACCGGTCGGCAGGCATCGGTTCGTCGTCCCAGTCCCAGTCGGGTCCAGGGATGACTTCGGTGGGCTTGGGGATCTCGGGCCCGAGGGCGTTGAGCCAGGCGGCCCCGACCTCGCCGGCGTCAGCGCAGTAGAGGACGACGTCGGCTTTGATGGCGGTGCCTTGGACTTCGGCTCGGCACACGGCGAGCTTGCCGCGGGCTTCGATGTACTTCACCAGGGGCAGCATGTTTTTCGACTGGACGTCGGAGAGGATGCCGACCCGGTGCCCGTCGATCTCGACCTGGACGATCTCGGGCGCCGAGCGGGCGCGGACTTCGATGATGGACCGCAGGACAGCGGCCACGTGATTCACTCCATCCGGGATCACCAGCTTGGAGAGGACATCGAGGTGATCCTCTTCCTTGGTGACCTGACGCTTGCGGCCGTTGGGGATGATGACGTGTGACGTAGAGGGGAGGCCATTGGAGGGTGTGAGTTCACTCGGGTTGGGCAGGTGGACTCTAGCGTTGTAGTGCTCGCCGTACTCGGCGTCATGTCCCCAGACATTGCCTGGTACTCGCAGGTCAAAGCCCTCCGCTTGCAGATCGTGGAGGATGGGGCCCCATGTGGGGGTCTCATCGTCAGGTAGGTATCCGATGTGCTGTCCTCGGAGGAACGCCGCGACAGCATGCCCGTTCGACGAAAAGGGGTTGTCCCCGTCGTACGTCAGCGTGATTGGCTCGTCGAGTCGGGCCCCGCTGCCGTACTGGCTGAACTCCGGCAAGGGACTGAGAAACCGCCGCAGTGTCTCCCGGTGGTACCAGACTCCGTTGATGTCGGACCAGGTGACGCCACGTCCCCAAGGGTCCAGCTGCTCACCCTGGGGAGTTGCAGGCACCCAGTCGCCGCCCACCATGTGCCCACTGCCCTGACTCCCCGCGGCAGACGCGACAGGCGGAGCGAAAGACTCTGCCCGCGAACGGCGCGGAACTCCACTGTCACCCCGTGTGGCCGTCCGGTTGGCGTCCCTATCTGCGGTCCTCATCTCCTCGGCAGCCATGCGCTTCTCGCGCACCTTGGTCTCCCTATCAGCGACGGCAAAACGACGCTCTCGACGCCGCGCTTCCCTCTTCATGGCCCGCTTCTTCGAGGCCTCCGCTTGCGCCTCCTTCTGGGCTGGCGTCGGCTCCGGAAGGACCTTCCCAGACCCAACGAGGAGGGCGAGTCCGAGGATGAGAAAGACGATGACCATGACGACACCATCGCCACGCGTAGCTGTCTCACTCGGAACGATCACGACGATCAGACCAAGCAAGGCAAGGAGGCCACTCGCCAAGGCAGCCAGGAACAACACAACTCCGAAGAGACCCCGAAGGAACCTCATGATCTTGCCTTCCGTCCCGCCTGACAGGTAAGGATCCGCTGCTCGTCAGCGGTCCTGTGGTTCTTCGGCAGCATCACTGCTGGTCTGGGCATCGTCATACTGCGGCAGTCTTCGCGCCGCGAGGATCTCGCGCGCCCGCTGCAACCCAGCTGCTCGCGCCACCGACTCAACCTCATCCAGCTCTGCCTCGTTCAGACCCGCCACGGCGCTCGCGGGCAGAGTGACGACCCTGCCGCTCTCGATGTCCTGGGACTAGGGCGGGGCGCGAGGTCCGCGTCGACGATCTGGATGCAGCCGACTGCCCGCTGCCGAGCGGCTCCAAGGTTGGTTCACCGCCGTCGAGGACGGCTTGGGCCGAGCCGCGTGTCCAACCTAGTGCGCGGTCCAGCGCCCAGAGAGTTGCGCGCGAGTATGACGGTCTCCTCCCATTCTCGATGTCATTGAGGGTTCGCGTCGAGATCTGCGATGCATCCGCTAGCGCGCGCCCAGTGGCGATGCCAACCTCCAGGCGCCTTGCACGGACAAGCTCGCCGAGCGACACCCTGTCCTTCTCGTTCGTCATGCGACCAGAGTGGCGGAAGCGACAGGAAACAGCAATCAGGCCACGCAGGAAACATCTAGGCGACACGCCGGAAACACTCGCTGGTAGTTAAACACTTGTCATACCGGCTTGACCTGCGAGGATACGCGAATCAAGCGAATGTCTCGCCCCTATCGCTTGACTCGCTTCTCCGGGTGTCCAACGCATGAGCAAGCGACTCGCGGGCGGTTCGCCCGCTGAAGAGGTTCGAGTTGGCGCGACGCTCCGCACCATTCGCCAGATTCGCGGTATGACAGCTGACGAGCTCACCAATGAGCTACTCGTCTCCGCATCGCACGTGCGGAACATCGAGCTCGGCCACAAGTCCGCCTCCCAGGTCCTCCTCGCGAAGGCTGCCGAGGTGCTTGAGGTGCCCCAGGTCGCCCTCGTCCGCGAGGGGTACTTCGACCGAGAGGCAGCGGAGCGGGAGGCAGAAGTCCGGCGCGTCACGAAGGAGCGTGACGATGCGCTCAGCCAGATCGAGGCCATGTGCGCCCAGCTCGACGAGCTGCGTTCCGGCTTCGAGGCCCTCCAGGTGCCGGAGGGGGTGGCGTCATGACTCGGGACCTGGTCGAGAGGTTCCGAGATTTCCGCGTCATGCAGGACGGCACGGTGTGGGCGACGGACTGGGAGGGCAGTCGCCGCTTCGTCGGGTGCTTCGAGCACCGCGGCAAGGTGTGGGTCGCCCTCGCCCCTCGAGGTGGGCACGTCATCCACGAGGCCCCGACCCGTCGCGCCGTCGTCGCGTGGATCAAGGCCATCCCGTGTGCGGTGGCGTGACGTCGGGCGCACCAAGGCCGTCTCCCAGAAGGCGCTGCTGCCGTTCGACCCGGAGCGCTTCTACTCCTGCGCGCAGGCCGCCGAGGTCTTCTCCGTGTCCAAGTGGACCCCTTCGCGATCCTGTTTCACACTATCCCATGCACCATACGCACCCCGGACCCACCTTGGACCTTTCCGCACCAGGACAACGAAAACCCCGGGACTCCAGTGGAGTCCCGGGGTGTCTCGTGGAGATGGGGGGAATCTCCCGATTCCGCAGGTCACAGGTGGTTTCTGGAGGACGATTCCCACAGCGCTCCTAAAATGGCCGCCCCTCAGAGTGAGGTGCCCGCCTGGGAGACCAGTCCCGGCGGGCGAGGCGACCGGACTTGAGAGGAGTCCAGCGCCATGCCACAGCCTACCGTCACCACACCCGAGACCGACACCCGTTGGTCCATCACCCCGCAGGGCAGAGCTGCCCTCGACGCGCTCAGCGCCCCCACCCACGCCTTCCTCCCCGAGGTCCTGCACGGGCTCACCGGCCTCGACTACGCGCGGGCCTACCTGGAGGGCTGGCACATGCACGCCGCAGGTGCCGACGCCGACGCGTCCCCACACTGGGGAGGTCCCCTGGAGGTCGCCTACGAGGACGGCTGGCTCGACCACCAGCGGGACCCCGACCGGCCATGGGCCACCGCCATCTTCGGCTTCGAGGCCGCCTGCGATCACGCCTACAGCCTGGAGGACTACCGGGAGCGGGTGGCCCGATGACCCGCTCGAAAGACGTGTGGTCCCACGTCCACGGATACAAGCCCGCCGAGGTCGACTTCCGCGACTTCTTCGAGGCGACCGTTGAGGGCGTCGAGTTCACCGGCCTCCCGCGCCCCGTCTGGTACTCACTGGGGAGCCTCGGCACCGAAGGCCGCTACGCGGGAGAGCTGCACATCCCTGCAGTTGGGACCCCCGTGATCCGCATGTGTCAGGGCACGACGCCTCTTGACCGAGCGTGGGCGGCGACCTGCCTGCGCCTGGCCCGCCTGTACCCGACTCACGTGCTGGCGGCGTGTGACTGCTGGCGGTGCGGTGGGCACGGGCTCGTGGCGTACGTGGTGACGCCTGTGGACAACGGGGAGTGCCTGGACGTGGACGCCGTCACCACTGCGAGGGGTGTCCGGTGAGCGGGTTCCCCTGCTCCGGGTGGATGACCTGCCCCATGGCCGCGTGGGAGTGTGTCCACGGCGGTGAGGATGAGATCTGCGGGCGCCGGCCGGCCCCGCGAAGCATCAACCACAAGGAGGTGGCCTGATGGCCGCTGCAACGAACACCTTGACCCGAGCCGTCGACTTCACCGTGGAGGACTGGTACGCCCTGCCTCGCGACGAGGAACCCAACGACCAGGGCTTCTGGACGAGGTGGGCCAACCTCGGGGTGTCGGACGCCGACGGAGGCACACAGGTCCGACTCTTCGCCACCGCGGAACGCCCTGTGCCGGTGGTGGACGTGTGGACTGTGGACGGGGAGATGAGCTCAGCCGATGTGCGCGCCGTAGCCGCGGCACTGCTCCACGTTGCCAGCGTCGTGGATGAGATCGCGCGGAGGGAGGCCCTGTGAACGAGGACAGCTATGAAGGCCTGATCTTCCTGGCGCCCGAGCACGCATCACCCCAAGCCCTCCACCAGGCCCTCAGCAGGGGGGTCGACGTGCAGATGACGTGCGTCGACCTCCCAGACGGGTTCGACCTCTACGAGGACGGACGGTACCGGGCGGTCGGCATGGTGACCCGTGATGAGACGGGCGTGCATGCCTGGCGGAGGGAGGGCGACGTTCGCGACTTCCTCCTGCTGTGCATGGGTGCCGATCTCGTTGCGAAGGGTGGGGGACCCGAGGCGGGCCTGTTGGTCGTGAACGGGAGCGTCATGCAGGTGTGGGTGGTGCTCGTTCCTCAGACCGGTGACCTGAAGTGGGCGGAGGAGCAGATGCGTGAGTAGAGCCCCTGTGGGGGCCGAGGGGATGCGTTCCTGTCCTCTCGGTCCCCGCGGGCTCCGACGCTCCACACGGGCTCCCAGCGCGTCCCAGCGACGCTCCTGGTGGCCGTTGTGGGTGGCGGATCTCCACCCGGGTGTTCCTGCCCCTCCCACCTACTCAGAGGGGCGCGGCGTAGGACCCTCCCTGAACCGATCGTGCCGCCGGTCGGAGGAAGCGCAACGCGAGCGCGACCCAAGGTCACAGCGAAGCGCGCGCCGAACAGGTGGGCGCCACTCGTCGTGGGCGAATGTCGCAGAGTGAGGGCGGGGGCGTCGGGCCGCTTTGGGAGCCGAGGGACGCTCCGAGAGAGACAGGCCCGCAGGGCTCCATCTCACCTCTGAGGATGACCACCTCGTACATGCCGGGCTCGGACACGATGACGGTCATCCGCATCTGACCCCGCGCGTTCTGAACCTCAGTCTGACTGAGAGTCAGGGGATCAAGGCGCGTGGCGACCATCGACGGGTTCGCGATGTCGAGCACTCCGCAGAGGTCGGCGAGGACGAACCGGGGGTCGCTGGGGTCCGTCAGGACTACTGACGTACTCAGGGGCGTTCGGATGGGCCTTCGTTTTTGTGGTTGCATCCGTTTGCAACCCCTCGCGCCGAGCCCAGCTGGCGACGGTTCGGGACCCCGGTTGACCTGCAAGAACACCACCCTGCACGCGGTGCCTTTTTTGTGGTTCGTACCGTACGCAGCGCACGCTTCTTCTTGTGGTTCGGACCGTCCGAACTGAGCCCCTCCCCGACCATGTTGCCTACGCCAGCAGAATGGTCCCCTGGGCCGCTCACTGCTGCACATGCTGGGACGTAGGGTTGACACATGGGCAAGAACCTCACGATCGCAGGCGCCATCACCAGCGTCGTCGGACTCATCATCGGCCTGTTCCCCCTCTCCTACGAGGGAGTGAAGTGTGGGCGGGCCTTCTTCGGCACGGATGACGCGGCCGTCGCCGAGTTCGGGGCGACCCTGTCGGGAAGCACCATCCCCATGTGGGACTACCAGGACGGGTGCGACGCGGCCCGCCGCGCCCTGCTCCTGCCCGCGATCATCGTGCTGCTGGTGGGCTTGACGCTGGTCGTGTGGGGGCTGGTGAAGAACTCCAAGCCCACCGCGGTGGTGGGCGCCCCGGATCAGGGTGAGACGTCGGTGGACGGCCAGTTGGCGACCCTGGCGCAGTTGCACGGGTCCGGGGCGTTGTCGGATGAGGAGTTCGCGGCTGCGAAGCGGCGGGTCATCGAGGATCAGCCAGCCGGGGATGCTCCGGGCGGCGCGGTCTGAACTCTCGCGTTCCCCGGGGGTCCCCCGGGGTTCCATCACTACTGCTGATGGTTCCCCCGGGGTTCCATCACTACTGCTGATGGTTCCCCCGGGGTTCCATCACTACTGCTGATGGTTCCCGGCGGTGGGAAGCTTGCCAGGGATGGGGAAGCACGGATCTACTTCATCCTCCATCTGCTCAACGATGTGCTGTAACTGCTCATTCCGTAGATCCTCGACAACAACCTCCACACGCTCTACGCGTGTCGCCTCCGCAAGTTATCCACAACCTCACCACGATGAATCCGCAGTTCAAAGCCAGTTCGCGACTTCGGAGGTCGGCTCTCCTGGGATTGAACGGGCGCCGAGGCGCCATGGAGTGGTGCAACTGGGCGAAGCACGGTGCAAGGATCGGGGTGTCCTCGAAAGAGGTCGGGGTCCCCAGACCGTGAACGTCACTTCACGGCGGGAACCCCGGGCGCCCGTGGTGGAACTGGAAGACACAGCAGACTGTCAATCTGCCGCCTGCCTGGGCATGCGGGTTCAAGTCCCGTCGGGCGCACCACCAGAGTACGCAACGAAGCGTGCCCGGTGAAGGCTTCCCCCCTACCGTTTCCCGAGGAGGCCCTCCAACACCTCGGCCACCTGCTCCACCCCATCCCGGCGGGCCAGCTCCTCCAGCTTGAAGTCCAGGCCCGTGTACTTGTCGAGCGCAGCCATGGCACGGAGCAACGCCTGGGCAGCCTTGTCGTCCCCCTCCCGGACCTTCGGGGTGAGGCCGTTGATGACGGCGTAGGTGCGTTCCATCTGCTCACGACGGAACCGTTCGGCGGCGGGCAGGGTGACGAGGTCGAGGGCCCGGTTGATGGCTTTCCTCGCGCCGCTCCTGTTGGCGTAGCCGACCTGGCGGGCGATCTCGTCGAACGTCTTGCCTTCGAGGCGGAGTTGGAGGGCGCGTTGCTGCCTCTGGGCGGCGGTGAGCGCGATGTGCGGGTCTGGGTGGTGGTGGGGCATGTGTCCTCCCTGTGTGTGTCCCCCTTTGTGGGGGTGTGGGCCCGGGCTCCCCTACCGGTGTGGTGGGGAGCCCGGGCGTGCGAGTGTCAGGCGGCGGGGCCACCACGCATGGCGCTGGAGGCGTCGAGGAGCGCCTCGTAGGCCGCGGTGTCGACCTGCTTGAGGGCGGTGAGCGTGGCGATGCCGGGCTGCTCCATGTTCGCAAGGCTCGCCCACACGACCTTCCATGCGTTGGTCTCGTCGTCGACCCTGCGGGCGAGGTCACGGTCCCCGGTGTCGAGGCCGAGGCGTTCGGCCGTGCGCGCGGCCCGCCTGTCAAGGTCCTCCAGGTCGTTGTCGGCTGTCGCGAGACGGTCGCCTCCCTTCCGCCTGATTGCGTCGGCTCGGAGGAGGGGCGGGGCGAACGTCTGGACGGCGGCTACCTCAGTGAGGGTGTTGGCCTGGTCGATGAGGTCGAAGTAGGAGAGTCCGGCTCCCAGGAGGGGCTGGAGGGCGTCCCAGGCGAGGCGGATCTCGTCGGGGGTGTGGCCGGCGCGGATCCTGTCCTTGAGGTCCTGCTCTGCGGCCTGGACTTCGCGGGCACTCTCCGTGGGGTTGAGGCTCTCCTTCCGGGCGGTGGCGATGGCGAGCGCCTCCCTGCGGGCCTTGGCCTGCTGATCTTCGTTGTACTTCTTGACGCGCGTGGGGTCAGCCATGTGGGACTGGCGCATGCGGGCAGCGAAGTCGCGGAGGGCCTGGGTGTGGCGTGCGGTTCCGAGATTGCTCATGGTGGTGGTTCTCCTTCGTGTTCAGTCGGTGATGGTGGCGAGGGCGGCGCGGGCGGCGGCCCCGGTGGTGGGGTCGTACTCGTCGAGGTGGGTGATGGTGTTGGGGTCGAGGGGTTCGGGCATGGTGGCGTTGACTCCGGTGGTGATGGCGACGCGGGTGGCGGCGCCCTTGCGGAGCTGGTCCCAGATGGTGGCCATGGTGGTGTGCCAGTCGGCCTGGGCTTCGGGGTCGGTGTCGATGCCGTTGACGAGTCCGCGCCCGGCGGTGATATCGGCTGCGCGGTCGCGGTGCGCGGCGTGCCGTTCGGTGGCTCTCTTGAGGGCCGTGGGGTGTGAGCTGCCCATGAGGCGCGTGAAGTCCTGCAGCTTCGCGGTTTCGTAGGGGGTGTTCATGGCGGGGATGGTGGTGCTCATTGGGGTGGTTCCTTTCGGGTTGGTGTTGCTGGGGTGGGGTGAGGGGTCAGAGGGGTGGTCTGGGTGCCGGCGTGTGCGCGGCGTGGGGGTCCGGGGCGGCGCTTGCTGGTGAGCCCTTCCTGGACGGCCGTGAGGGCGAGTTGGACGGCTTCCCCGAGCTTCTCGTCCTGCCCGGTGAGCCGGGTTTGGTCGGCGTCCGTGAATGACTCCATGGGGTCAGCGAGGTGCGCCCACAGGGCGTGGAGGGGGTCGAGCCAGTCGAGCTGCTCGGCGGCCCGGTCGAGCCCGCTGGTGTCGATGCCGAGGGCGGGGGCCGCGTTGAGGAGGCGTCCCTCGTACAGGTCGACGTCGTCTTCCTGCTGTTCGAGTTCCCGTTCCTCGGGGGTGGGTTGTGGGCAGTCGGGGTGGTTGAGGACCTGGTCGAGGACCTTCTCTTCCTCGGCGTGGATCTCGTCGACGGTGATGCTCATGGAGATGGCCAGGGCTTGCGCCCGGGTCTTGGCGTCCTTGTACCGGGTGGTGCCCTGGTCGCGGATGTAGTTGATGAGGGCGCGGATCTCGCTGTCGCGCTGCTGGGTGCGGGTGCTGGTCATGGGGGTGGTTCCTTTCGTGGTGGTCATCTCCGGTAAAAACTGCTGATACGTGCATTCGTGTTCGTGACGTCGATGGCAACTGCCTCGGCAGTCTCTTCGATGTAGGCGTCGAACTCGCGGTCCTTGACGACGAGGCGGAGACGCTGCGGATACCTGGGGGCAACTTGGGTCGAGGTCGTCGGGGTCGCGGTGGTGCCTCCGTCTGCGTAGCCACGCAGGTGGCTCTTCGGGATGATGACCTGGTCGAACTGGTCGGCGACCATCCCGAGGATCTGTTCGCTGCGTGCCCGCTTGGATGGGGCAAGCGGGATGTACGCTTCCCCACCGGTCTCGTCCTCGGCCCAGAGTCGGTAGGCGCCTGCCGGGGCGATCTGGGCGACGTGGTTCTCCCCGCCGTTGGCGAACGCCTGGATGGCGGTGCTGCCGAGGAACTTCACGAGCCCGCCGTTGGCTTCGGTGTAGCCCGTCATGCCGTTCTTGCCGCCGCCGAGCTGCACGTGGTCCGTGTAGACGGTGATGGTCTTCTCGCGGGGCAGCCCGTCCAGGGTGGTGCGGATCGACTTGATGATCCCCGACGCCTTGTCGAAGGCCGTGATGTTGGTGGAGACCTCGCTGGGGATCAGCAGGTAGCTGTCGGCCAGCCTGTTCGCCGCCGTCTCGTTCATCCCCATACGGGTGGCGGTGTCGACGAAGCTCTTGCGGAGGCCGACCATGGATCCGCTCAACTCTTCCTGGGTTGCGCCCTGTTCCTTGAGGGAGTTGATGACGTCCCATGCTCGGCTTGCGGTGTCCAGCATGGTGTCGTTGGCGAGCCTGCCTGCTTCGGACTGTAGGTTCCACGCGTCCTTGGAGCCGGTGACCGCTGTGCCGAGCCCTGCGACGGCGTTGCCTGCCTCGTCGGTGTAGCCGTTGAGTTTCTGGAGGACGTCTGCGTTGTCGGCGAGCTGCTCGTTCCACTTCCCCTGGGCTTCGTCGGCGCTCATGGCGACCCCGGCGGCTTCGCGCTGCTTGTCGATGAGGTCCGCGAGGGAGTCAGCCTGCTGCTGGGCGGCGTCTGACCCGTTGAGTGAAGCGGCGTTGTACTCGTCCTGGGCGGCCTTCGCGTCGGCGAGCTGCCCCTTCTGGGTGCCGAGTTCCTTGTTGACGTCACCGATGGCTTTGAGGGCCTCGTAGTTGGTCTGTCCCTGGTAGGACTGCTTCTCGGCGTAGGCGTCGAGGACCCCGTTGACGCGCTCTTGGGCGTCGGCGTTGCCGAGGATCGCTTCGGTGAGGTCGCGGACGTTGCCGCCCATGTCCCGGTAGGAGTCGGCGGCGTCGGAATCGGCGACGCGCTTGGCAACCAAGGACTCGGTGTTCTCGGTGATCGCGCCGGTCTCCTCGTCGAGGGACTGGCGGAAGTCATCGGTCTGGCGCTTCGCCTCAGCCTTCTTCGCGGCGTAGGCAGCGACAACCCCGGTCAGCACGGCCAGCCCCGCGCCGACGAGGTTGGCGGGCGTCAGGATCCCCGTGAGGGCCGTGCCGAGCTCTGTTGCGGCGCTCTTCGCGAGGATCGCGGGTTTCGAGATGCCGGTCTCCAGGTTGAGGAGGCTGGTGGCCTGTGAGACGTCGCGGATGTTCCCGATGACGCCGGCGAGGCTGGTGCCGAGGTTGATGACACTGGTCTTGGCGTCGCCGAGTGGCCCGTGGAAGGCCACCAGCGCGCTGACGGCGGCGAGGAGTGGCGTGGGGAGGTTGGCGACCCACCCGGCGAGGTCCGCGACCCCGGACACCAGGGGGAGGACGGCGCCTGTGGCGTCGACGAGCATCGGGACCAGCGGTGAAAGATCAGCGAGGAAGTCACCCGCCCCCTTGGCTGCGACCGTCAGCCCAGGCGCCAGGGCATCGATGGCCTCCATGGCAAGGTCGGCCATGCCCTTCCCTGCCTGCTGCAGTTGGGGGATGGCGGGGGCGAGGGCATCCGTGAACGCGGATCCCACCTTGCGGAGCTCGGGGCTGCTGGCGACCAGGGCGGTCACGCCAACGAGGACAGGGCCCATGCCTTCGGCCAGCTTCCCCAGACCGGGGACAGGCTTCAGGCCGAGGGTCAGGAGGGCGGTGGTCGCACCGTTGACGAGGGGCGTGTAGGCGGCGAGCTTGTCGACCTGGGTCAGCATCTTCTCGATGCTGAACTTCTTGGCGACGTCGTTGGCCTTGTCGAGCCCGTCTGTGACCAGCTGGAAGGCGGGGCCAGCCCGGTCGACGAGTTCCCCCATGCCGGAAGCGACTTCCTTCTGGACGACGCGCATCATGTCCGCGACCTGGTTGCCCCATTCGACGGCCTTGCCGCCCCCGTTGGGGTCGATGAAGGGGGCGGAGAGGTCCGCGCCCATGTCTCGCCAGGCCGCGGTGATCCGGTCGATGGTGCCCGTCCACTGCTGCTTGAGCTTGTCGGTGGTGCCCCCGAACTTCTGGGTCATGCCGGTGGTGAGCATGTCGATGAACTGTTCGGCGGAGATCTGCCCGTCGGAGATCATCTGGCGGATCTCGGATCCGGTCTTGCCCATCTGCGCGCCGACCAGGGTGGCCGCGTCCACGCCTCGCTGGCCGAGCTGCATGAGGTCCTGGCCGGTCACCTTCCCGGCTGCCTGGATTTGGGCAAGCACGTAGGTGATCTCGGAGAGGTCCTGGGCGGAGCCGCCCGTTGCCGCCACCGCGTTCTGGACGGCGTCGAGGGTGGGGACCACGTGCTCGGCGGCCATGCCGAAGGCCAACAACTGCTGCTGGCCCTTGATGAAGAGGTCCTTCCCGAAGGGTGACTTGGAGGTCATCTCGTTGAGTTCAGCCATCTGCGCGTTGACCTTCTCCTGGGAACCGAGAATGGTCGTGAGGGCAACGCGGCTGGACTGCTGCAAGACGTTGTAGTTCGCTCCGGTCTTGAGCAGTGCCACGCCCATGGTGGTGGCGACGGCTGTGCCTGCGGTGAGCGCGGTGGCCACGACCTGGCCGGCGCCCTTCGCGAGGCTGCCGAGAGTGCCGAGGGATCCCTTGGCGCGGCCGAGGCCCGCGTTGAACTGGGTGTCGTCGAGGGTGAGGTAGGCGGCGAGCTCGCCGACGTTCATTGCCATGCGGTGTCACCTGTCCTTTCGTGTGTGTGCCCCTTGTTGGGGCTTTGTGCTGGTGGGGGTGGGGTCTGGGGTGTCGTACTCGGCGCGGGTGGCTGAGAGGCCGGAGCGGTAGCGGGACTGGCGCCACCGGTTGAAGTCCGCGCGGTCTGCCTTCCGTTCGGCCGGGGTCATGGCGGCGAGGTGTTCACGGTGGGCACGTCGGGCGGCCAGTCTCTGGGGATCCGGGGTGGGGCGTTCCTGCCGGGGTTTGGCCGGGGGCGGTGAGGGGGGTCGTGGGGTGGGGGCGGCTGCCTGGCGTTCCTTCTGGGTGAGCCCGCCGTAGACGCCGAGCTCTTCGGGCCAGGCAAGCCCGTAGGTGCGACACCTGTCGAGGAGCGGGCACCCTGCGCACCGGGGGGCGGCGAGGGTCTGGATGGTGTCGGAGTCGGAGAGGAAGCGGTCGTCGTCGTAGCAGGGTGTGGGGTTGGGGAGGGCGTTGAGGGCGAGGGTGAGGGCTTCGTGGTCGGCTTCCCGGGCTTCGACGTTGACTTGGCGGGCGTGGTTGACGTACATGTCAGGCCACCCCCTCGGGGTCGTCGTCGGGGTCGAGGCATTGGAGGACGATGCCGGGTCCGGTGAGCGCGTAGACGTTGCCGGGCTCCAGGGCGGCCCGCAGGAGACTGGCGGCTTCCTCCCGGGGCAGGCCGGTGAGGTCGAGAGCGGGCCGGGTCATGATGCGATCGCCTTGGGTCGGTGCTCAGCGCAGTAGCCGGACGCTTTGGCGGCTCCGGTGATCAGTTCCCTGTCGCAGCTGGGATTGAGGCAGAGGCGCTCGTTCTTGGTGTCCGTTTTGAGCCCTGATCCACCGTTTAGGGGGTGGGTTGTGGGGGTGTGAAAAAGGGAGGATGCCCCTTCTGATCTGGGATAATGGGTGTCGCCAGACAAACCATTTCACCAAGTCGAGGGGGCATCGCTCAGGTGCAATCGTTTCACACTCCCACCCGCCGTTTCACCCCGGTCTTCGATGAGGACCACCTCGTCTCCGCCGGGGGCCTGCCCGCGGTGATGGGCCTGGCCCAGCGGGCCGGGCTCGCTGATCTGCTGAACGAGCGGCTGACGGTGGCATCCCCGAACGCGGTGGTCAAGACGCGCGCGCTGGTGACGGGCATGCTGGCGGGGGCCGATGACATTGACGGGATGGATGTCTTGCGTTCGGGGGGCACGGCGAAGGTGGTGGGGGCGGTGCGTGCCCCCTCCACCCTGGGGACCTTCCTGCGGTCCTTCACCCACGGTCACACCCTCCAGCTGGGAGCCATCAACCGCCAGCTCCTGGCCAACCTGGCCCCCAGGGTCCCCACCCTGTTCGGCAGTGATGAGCTGGTGATGGTGGACCTCGATGACACCATCCGGGAGGTGCACGGGTATTCGAAGCAGGCGGTGGCCTACGGCTACAACCATGTCAAGGGCCTCAACGCCCTCGTCGCCACCATCAGCACCGAGCACACCCCGCCCGTGATCGCCGGGGCCCAACTGCGTCGGGGCAACATCCGCAGCGGGGGCAACGCCGCCTGGCACGCCAAGAGAGCCCTCACAGTCCTCAGACGCGTCCGCCCGGATGCGAGGGTGATGGGTCGGGCTGACAGCGCGTTTTGCACGTGCGACTTCGTCCACGCCTTCCTCGACGCCGGGTGCTGGTTCTCCGTGACCGTCCCCCAGTGGAAGACCGTCACCCGAGCCATCAGTGCGATCCGGGAGGAGGAGTGGGTGGGGATCCACTACCCCAACGCCGTCTTCGAAGAAGACACGGGAGAATGGATTAGTGACGCCGAGGTCGCAGAAGTCCCCTTCACCGCCTTCACCTCCCACACGGTGAGTGAACACGTCACCTGCAGGCTCGTCGTGCGCCGTGTCAAGCGGTTGAACCCGAAGGCCAGCCCGGGTCAGGGGGAACTGTTCGACACGTACCGGTACCACCCCTTCATCACCAACTCCACCCTCCCCATGGTCCAGGCCGATGAGCGTCACCGGGGACATGCGATCATCGAGCAGGTCATGGCCGAGTTGAAGGGCAATGCCCTGGCGCACCTGCCCTCGGGGAAGTTCCAGGCCAACGCCGCCTGGCTGCAGTTGGCGGTCCTGGCGTTCAACATCTCCCGGGCCGCAGCCCACGCCGCAGGCATGAACACCGCCCGCATGCCCACCATCCGCACCCGACTCATCCACGTGCCAGCACGAGTGGCCACGAGGTCCAGGCGCCGCTTCCTGCACTACCCGACCCACTGGCCCTGGCAACGCCAGTTCATGGACCTGTGGGGCCACGCCACCGGCAGCGACCCGCCCCTGGCGGCCTGACCACCACCCACCCAGCCCCAGCGGGCCCAACCCGAGGAACCCCAGGACAAGCCGACACCAGTGGTCGGAGACCCCACCACACCCCGGAACCCGAACACCCTCACACCAGCACAAACACACCACCACAACCCCATCCCGCTCGCCTCACACCACCCCCACCCCCACAAACGGTGGATCAGGGTTGAGTGTTCCCGAGTGTTCCCGAGTGTTCCCGCGGGGAACAGTCGTGAGGGGGGATTGAGTGTTCCTGTGTTCCCCGTCCTTAAGACGGGGAACACTCACACTCCCCACGGGCATGTCAGGATCGGTTGAGTGTTCCCGGGAACAGTCACTTACTCGGAAGGGACGCACCAGCGTGTGGAGGAGGCTTCGCCTCGGGCCCGCCGCCGTCGTCACGTGTCCTTCTCGGACGAGGGCTTTGATGGCAAGGTCTGCGTTCTGGCGGCTGCTCCCGATCTCCTCGCGGATCTGTCGTCCAGTCAACGGCTGCTCGGCCTCCAGTGCGCGGGAGACCTTCTCCATGAGAACGGTGGGCCTGAACTCACCCGCCTCATTCACCACCTTCTCAGGCGCCTCCAGCTGGACCCGCACGCCGTCTCCCACGGTGCTCACGGTGAGCTCTGCTGCCTTCGCGGAGGGCGGGTAGTGGCCGTGGCGGTCCTTGGCGACCTTGAGGACCGCCCTCCCGTCCTTGCCTCGTGCGAACGGTGAAACGGCCCGCTGCATGTACTGCACGCCGTTGATGGCGGCCCGCTTGCGTTGTGAGCCGATCGGCCACATGCCGTCCGGGTCGCTCTTGGTGACGTGGTCGAGGAGGACGACGGCTGGGCCCTGGTTCGCGATGTAGGTCGGCATCTGCCGGAACCAGCCTGCGACCTGCTCGTCGGCGTTGGGGTCCGCTCCCTGCAGGGACAGGGCCTCGCCGGTGGAGTCGATGATGACGAGGGTGATGCCGTGCTCACGGATCATGGCGGTGACCGCTTCACGGGCGAACACGTCGAAGTGGTCGTGTGGGCGCGCGTAGTGGAAGCCTCGGATGATCGCCTGCGGGTCGGTGCCCATGTCGAGGAGGCGCCCGATGATGCCTTCGGGGGTGTCCTCCAGGTCGAAGTAGGCGACGTGGTGTCCTTGGCTGATTTCCTCGGCGCACACGGTGAGCGCGGTCCAGGTCTTGCCGCACCCGGAGTCGCCGGCCACGCCGTTGACGCAGCCGGGGTAGAACAGGGCGCTCCCATTGCGGACAGTGCCGATGGTGGGGGTGGGTGCGTGGCGCGTGCCGTCGAGGAGGCCCCGAACGACGTCCTCCAGCGGTATGGGCGCCCACGACGTGCCCTCGTCCTCCTCGTGCCGTTCTTGGCCCGTGTGGGGCTCCAGGGTGGTGACGGTGGCCAGGTGTGGCGTGAGGTCGATGACGGGGTCGGGAGCACCGTAGCCGCGGGCCCGGAGGTCGCGGGCGGCGGCACGGTGGTCGCCGTTGAAGTTGAGGACCGCGAACGCGCCGAGCTTCGTGTACGGGGTCTCCGCCTGGAATGGGGTGGAGGTGGAGAACACCCAGAGCCTGTCGCGGTCCTCGGCGCGCCCCGTCGACGCGGACCACCCCTCCCGGTCGTCCTTGCCGGGCCTCGTCCAGTACGTCTCCCGCCCGTCCGTGTGGTGGACCTGCCAGCCGTGGGGCTGGAGGATCTCTGCCCACGTGGCGCGCTGCTCGAAGTCGTCCCCGGGTCGTCCCCCGGGAGCAGTAGGGACCTGTGGGGGTGGCGCTGTGCGGGTCCTGGGGGCCTGCAGGTAGGCGACGAGGGACTGGGGCAGGGGCGCGGCCGGAGAGGTGTCGGTGGGCGTGTAGATGACGCCCGTGGGGTGCACGCTGCCGGGGCCCACGACGTAGCCACCTGCGCCGCGCACGTCGATGCCGTACCCGTCCTCCTTGAAGGGCGTGTGGTTGCCCAGGTCGAGGCCCCCACGGTTGAAGTAGAGGTGACGGCCGTGAGCGGTGGCCACGGTGAAACTCGCGGGCAAGGTGACGCCCTGGTCCTTGCACCAGCGGTCCAGGTCGCCTGGATGGTCCTCATCCACGACGAGGAGTCCCGAGGGCCCGCACGCGACCCCCATGTTCAGGTCCGCGTCCGAGAACCACTGTCGGATCTGGTCCGGGTCGGTACTGGCGTCACGGGTCCACCTGAACCCGGGCAGGGGTGTCTTACCGGCCTGCTGCAGGGGGAACACGCTCCACCCCCTGTGGGCGGCTGCGAGAGCGTGGTCGAGGATCTCAGACATGGGCCGTCCCCTCCTCGATGAGGTAGGGGCGCGCGGCCAGCTCGGGATGCCGGCGGGTGGGCCTGCAGTGTGAGAGACGGATCCCGGGCGTCTTGTCCTCTGGGGGCCAGCCGTGCCGGTGTCGTCGACCGCAGTAGGGGCAGGCGACGGTGAGGGTGCGGACGCCGTCTTGGCCGTGTCGCACGTTGATTATGCGTGCCGTGCTCGTGGGGGTGCTGCCCGGTAGACTGGTGGCGGATGCGGTTCCTGGACGGGATTCTTCCTGGGTGGCTCCCCACGGGCGGTGGGGGGCCACCTTCGTGTGTGGGTTGGTCACGCGGCATCACCAGCACCCACGAGGTCAGCAACGTTGGTGACGGGGCGCTTGATGCGGTCGAGGTCACGCGGATCAACACGGATCAGCCGAGACCCGGGGAACCGGTACGCCTTGAGACAACCACGGGAGATCATCCGTCGAATGGTGACCGGCTTGCACTGCAGCAGCTCGGCGGCTTGCTGGATCGTGATAAGCGGATGCAACTGAAAACACCCCTTCGGGCATGGTCGAACTGACCACCCGATGGGGCGAGTTGCTGCGTGGCGGTGACACCCGGTCCCGTGGATCTACGCGAGGAAGATCAGACGCCGCCGATGCGACGCTTCGCTCCCAAGAGTACACGCAACTCACCTAGAGTCACGTAGCCCCGCCCAGCATCTCGAAGAGTGTCGAGTGCCCACACCAAGTTCTCCCAGCGGACAGGCACGGGGCTCCCACACTTCCTGCAATCGAGGTGGAGCCGTGAGCGTGCCTCCTCAGGAAGCACCCCTCTCCCGCCCACCTTGCGTCCCCGCCTCGACCCTCCCACAACCGAGCGAAGGTCGTCTCCAACCAACAGATCAGTCGCAGGAGAGGCTTCTTCGGATGGAAGCCCATCGGCGTCACGTTGTTGCTGATGGAATAGAGACATGGGTGACCACACTTCTCGTTCGCCTTCGTCAAACAAGCCATAGGTCGCGATCCTGCCCGGCCCGTGAGGATGCGTGTCGGTTCCATCGCACCAGATCTCTATCTGATGGAGTCGTGCCGCTGTCATGAGTCCTCACTCCCGATGATGTCGTTGAGGCGGTCGGTGATGTCCCGATCGCGTTCGGCGCTCGCCCGCTGGTAGCGCATGGCCACCTCCACGTCCTTGTGCCCGCCTCGGGCCATGATGTCCGCTGTCGTGGCCCCGGCCCGGGCGTACTCGGTGAGGCCCACCGCGCGGAGGTCGTGGAACCTGAGGCCAGGTGCCAGGTCCTTGCGGGCTCTCCACCATGCGAGGTCGATGGTGTTCGGCGCGGTCGGCTGAGTCGGGATCCGCGGCGAGGGGAACACCGGAGACTCCGGGCCAGGGCCCACGAACTTGTCCAGATGGGCGATGACCGCTGGGACCATGCTCGCGGGGATCGCCACGGTGCGCCTGCTCCCGGCCTTCGGAGGCCCATAGCGCGACGGGGATGCCTTGGCCATCCACTGGCGGTCGACGGTGACTGTGGCCTTGGTGGTGTTCTCCAGGTGGGCGAAGTCGCGGCGTTGGAGGCCGAGGATCTCGCCCTTGCGCATGTCACACCATGTGGCCAGGGGAACCACGAGGGCCAACCATTCGGGCATGGCGGCCGTCAGTGCGCGCACGGTGGCGGGGGTGATCATCTCGAAGCGACCGGTCTTGTCGGATCTCTGGTGGTCCCCCACTTCCTCATGGAAGGGAGATGCGGTGAGTCCACCTGCATGGTGGCGGACCGCGGCATTGAACATGGCGCGCAGGGCGAGCGCGGTGTTTCGTCGAGCGGAAGGAGCGTCAATGCCTCCGAGGACGGCTGCAATCTGCTCTGGTGTCACGTCTCCCAAGCGGAGGTCTCCGAGGGTGTCGAGGACGTGGGCGCCGAGAGAGGACCTTCGGGTGCGCCTGGTTGAGGGGGAGACCGGCTGTCCCTTGCGCCGACCCGACTGGACGGGGAGGGCAAGCCACTTGTCGGCCCACTCCCTCACGGTGACGTCCTCGACTTCCCGCTCCTTCACTGCAGCTCGAGCGCGGCGCCGCACTTCGACCGGGGGAACGAACGTGCCTGCAGCTCTTTGGCCCTTGGCGATGGCCAGGGCCGTGCGCGCGTCGGTGAGGGCGTCGAACTGGCCGATGAAGTACTGGCGGCCGTTGACGGTGAGGCGCACGCGGTAGCCGCCCTGCCATTCGCTGATGCCGCGTTCGATGGTCCTCTTCTTGCGCCTGGCCGGGACTGTCATGTCCGCCTCCTGCCCCCGGTGCGACACGCTTTAGGAATGCTGCTTGACGCGATTCCTACTCTATTCCTAAAGTAGAGGGTACTAGAGTCCTCTAGAGGGCACTAGTGAGGCGCGCCGCGAGGTCCTCAAACCGCATGATTCCAAGGAAAACCCCGGAACCATGCGGCTCCGGGGTCACCCGTTGTGGAGATGGGGGGAATCGAACCCCCGTCCGACGGCCGGCCCCGAGGTCTTCTCCGGGCACAGTCTGCAAGCTATTTCTCGGCCCCCGACGTCATGCAGACATGCCTGCCGGATGGGCTCAGTCAACTGAGTGTCGAAGTCGACCCGCTGACGAGGTCGACAACCAGTGGCTCCCTGAATGACGCCAGGATCCGGGCTGGGAGCACCACCCGGGCTGACGGACTAAAGGTTCAGACTGCTGTCAGGCAGCAAGAACGTAGTCGGTGCGATTCTGTTCGGCACCTATTGGTTTGCACGCATCGTTCACGAGCTGAGCGCGCGTCCTCGACCCGCTTCCCCTCGATCGACGACCGCCGTCGAAACCGATCATCCCCTATTGAGTTCTTCAACCCACCACCACCGGTCACCCGCTGGTGGACATCCCATGATACCCGCCTCGAGCACGCGGGGCAATGGGCCACGTACCGGCGTGGAGATGGGGGGAATCGAACCCCTGTCCGACGGATGACCCCGGTCCGGACGGCCACGCGGGTCCGACGGCTCTCCTCGTCGAACGGTGGACTTCTCACCGAACGGAGGCCCTGTACCGCCACCTCTCGGTGAGAAACCCACCTCTCGGCACGGACCATGCCGCCCGACGCAGCACCCTCGTCGCCAATCGAACTCCGCGGACCGACGCCTCCGGTCAGACGCTCCTGTGCGGGCGGGTCGAGTGAGAAGGACGAACTGTCGGGACGCGGTGAGCCCTGTCCCCGGGCACATCGATCACGGACCCGGCGGAGCGTCCGGACAGGACCACCGGATCCCTCAGTGCCGCGCCTGCTTGGTGTAGCGCCGCATGGCTCGCTCGGCCTCACGCCTGTCCTGGGCCTCACGCAGGGTCTGACGCTTGTCCCACTCCTGCTTGCCGCGGGCCAGGGCCACCTCGACCTTGGCGCGCCCACCCAGGAAGTAGAGCTCCAGGGGCACGATCGTGTACCCCTTCGACATCGCCTTCTGCTCCATGCGGCGGATCTCCGAGGCGTGCAGCAGCAGCTTGCGCTTGCGGGTGGGCGTGTGGTTGTTCCAGGAGCCCTGGGCATACATGGGGATGTTCGCCCCGTAGAGCCACGCCTCCCCGTCCTTGGCCTCGACCCAGGCATCGACCAGGGATGCGCGTCCCATCCTCAGGGCCTTGACCTCAGTGCCGGAGAGGACCAGGCCCGCCTCCCACCGCTCCTCCACCGCGTAGTCGTGCAGCGCCTTCTTGTTGCGCGCGATCGTCTTCCTGGCATCGGAGGCGGCCTTGCGCTTCTCGGCCGCGGTCTCCTTGGGCTGCTTCCATTCCTTGGGCATCGTGTCCCTCCTCCCGGGGTGTCGACGAGGGCGTCCCTCGCCCCCCGCGCCCCCGGGTCACTGCCTCCGGGCGGAAGCGGGGCGAGGGCACAACTTGTCGATTCTCCTACAGGTAGCCCATCGGGTCAACGGTGGCGCCGTCCTCCATGAGTGACAGGTGCAGGTGGCAGCCGGTGGCGTACCCCGTGGCACCGACCTTGCCGACCACCGTGGTCCGGTCGACCCGCTGGCCCACAGAGACGTCGATCTCCTGGAGGTGGACGTGGGCGCTGACCCAGGAGTGACCGTTGATCATGCCGTGGTTCACGTAGACGACGTTGCCGCCCGCCACCTCGTTCGTCACCGCGGAGACCACCCCGGGGGCGATCGCATAGGTGGGTGTCCCACACGCAGCAGCGAAGTCCGTCCCGTTGTGCAGCTTGTTGACTCCGAGGACGGGGTGGTAGCGCCATCCGTAGGACGAGGTGACCTGGAGGGCCACCGGGAGGGGGCTGGTGAACATGCCGCCGCCCGTCACGTAGACACGGCCGCTCGAGCGGTTCTCCGCATCGATCTTCGCCAGCTTGGCGGTCGTCGCGTCCAGCTCCGCCTGCCAGGCGCCCAACTGCTTCTGGGCCTGTGCCTTCTTCGAGTCCCACTCCTTGGCCTTGGCGTCCGCCTGGGTCTTGAGCTCCGAGAGCTCGGCGACCTTCGACTCCGCGGTGGACTTCGCCTCGGCCGCCTCGTCCTCCGCCTGCTTCGCCTTCTCCTCCAGGGAGGAGATGCGGGTCGTGACCGCCTTCTGGCGCTCCGCCTTGTTGCGCTCGACCACCTGGGAGGCGCGTGCCTCGTCCATGGTCCGGTTCTGGGTCCGCGCCAGCGACTCCGCCGCGGAGGCACGGTCACCGATCTCCTGCGTGCTCTGCGAGGTCATGGCCAGGACCAGCGGGGAGGTCGTGTCGCCGCGGTACATCTCCCGTGCGAGGCCCGCAATGGCATCGGAGGCCTTGCGCTGGTCCTCCTTCGCCTGGGAGATCTCGGTCTCCAACCTGTCGCGTTCCGCCTCGGCGGACTCCAACTGGTCGAGGGCCACCTGGTGCTGGCGCGAGGCCGCCTCGAACTTCGTCGTGGCGGTGTCCAGCTCCGACTGCGCCACCGGGATCTTCGTCTTGAGCGAGTCGAGTTCCAGGTAGACGGCCGCCAGGGTCGAGTCGATTCCCTCCAGGTTGGACTTCAGCTCCTCGACCCGTTGCGCCGACTCCTTCTGGCGTGCCGCGGCGTCGTCGCGGTCGTCGGCATTGGCGGCCAGTGGGACGCAGAGCAGCAGCGCACACGCGACCATGCCGGCAACGGAGCGACGTCGCCCTCGTCCCCGGGAGCGCCCTCCCGCCTTCACCCACAGCCTGCCCACGTCGCGCCCTCCTCAGACCTTCGTGTACTTCGCCAGGGAGAACCCGGATGCCACCAGGGACAGCACGAGGGCTGCCAGCACCAGCAGGGGCGTCATGATCCACACCTCGCGCATTCCGATGAAGCTGGTCCACTGGAAGGCCTGGGCGAGCCAGCCGTCCACCAGGAAGTGGACGCCCGCGAAGAGGGCACCCACCGCCAGTCCGGCACCGATGAGGGCGGCGATCGCGCCCTCGATCATGAACGGGGCCTGGATGAACAGGGTCGAGGCACCCACCAGACGCATGATCGACGTCTCCTGCTCACGGCTCATGGCCGACAGTCGGATGGTGGTGGTGATCAGCAGGATGGCGGCGATGGTCATGACGGCCGCCAGACCCAGGGAGAGCATCTTCGCCTTGTCGATGACCTGGAACAGTGGCTCCACCAGCTCACGCTGGTCCTTGACGACCGAGACACCCGGCGTCCCGGTGAACTCCTCCTTGATGATCGAGTACTGCTCGGGGTTGACCAGCTTCACGCGGAAGGAGACCTGCAGCATGTCGGCGGTGGTCCACTGGCCCAACGGGGAGTCACCGAAGAGCTTCTGGAAGTTCTCGTACGCCTCTTCCTTGGACTCCTCGTAGACCTCCTTGACGTAGGGCTTGAGCTCCTCGGAGTTCAGCTTCTCGCGCACGGCGGCGATCTGGTCGTCCGTGGCCTCGTCCCCGTTGCAGGACGGGGTCTCGTCGTCGGTGGCACACATGTAGATCGAGACCTCGATCTTGTCGTACCACTCGCTCTTCATGCGCCCGACCTGCATCTGGGCCAGACCCGCGACGCCCACGAACAGGAGAGACACGAAGGTGACGATGACGACGGCCACCGACATGGCGCGGTTGCGGGTCAGGCCCTTGCCGACCTCGGAGAGGATGAAACGCAGCTTCATGACCTCACCTCACCGCCCCGTAGACGCCGCGTGACTGGTCACGGATGACGGCGCCGTCCTGCAGTTCGATGACGCGCTTGCGCATCTGGTTGACGATGTCGGCGTCGTGGGTGGCCATGACCACCGTGGTACCGGTGCGGTTGATGCGGTCCAGGAGGCGCATGATGCCCAGACTCGTGTCGGGATCGAGGTTGCCGGTGGGCTCGTCGGCCAGCAGCAGCTTGGGGCGGTTGACCATGGCGCGTGCAATGGCGACTCGCTGTTCCTCACCGCCGGAGAGCTCATGGGGCAGACGCTTCTCCTTGCCGGAGAGGCCCACCAGGTCCAACACGTCGGGAACTGCCGTCTGGATGGCGTGGCGCGGTCTGCCGATCACCTGCATGGCCAGTGCCACGTTCTCGTAGACGGACTTCGACGGAAGCAGGCGGAAGTCCTGGAAGACGGTCCCGATCTGGCGGCGCAGCTTGGGCACCGCCCAGCGCGAGAGCTTCCCGGTGTCCAACCCGAGCACCCAGGCATGTCCGGAGGTGGGGGTGATCTCGCGGAGGACGAGCTGGAGGAAGGTGGACTTGCCCGATCCGGACTTGCCGACGAGGAAGACGAACTCCTCCCGCTCCACCTCCAGGGAGACGTCGTCAAGTGCCGGGCGTGCGCCAGGGGCGTACACCTTCGTCACGTGGTCGAAGCGAATCATGGGGCCGTCTCTGTCGGGGAAGGGGTCAGTGGCCAGAGTAGGTGCGCTGCCTCCGGCGCGCAGCGCGCGACACGCCGCCACCAGCTCCCCCACAGGTTCGCCCCGGGACCCGCCGGTCAGACCCGGCGGTGGTGCATCACTGGGCGGCGTGCTGCTGGTTCTTGCGCCAGCGGATGCCAGCGTTGATGAAACCGTCGATGTCGCCGTCGAAGACGGACTGCGGGTTGCCGGACTCGTACTCGGTGCGCAGGTCCTTGACCATCTGGTACGGCTGGAGCACGTAGGAGCGCATCTGGTCACCCCAGGAGGCCTTGACGTCCCCGGCGAGTTCCTTCTTCTTCGCCTGCTCCTGCTCGTGCTGGAGGACCAGCAGGCGGGACTGGAGGACGCGCATGGCGGCCGCGCGGTTCTGGATCTGGGACTTCTCGTCCTGCATGGACACCACGATCCCCGTCGGGAGGTGGGTGATGCGCACGGCGGAGTCGGTCGTGTTGACCGACTGGCCCCCGGGGCCGGAGGAACGGAAGACGTCGATCTTGATGTCGGTGTCGGGGACGTCGACATGGTCGGTCGACTCGATGAGCGGGATGACCTCGACCGCGGCGAAGGAGGTCTGGCGACGGCCCTGGTTGTCGAAGGGGCTGATACGCACCAGGCGGTGCGTGCCGGCCTCGACCGAGAGCGTGCCGTAGGCATAGGGCGCCTGGACCTCGAAGGTCGCGGACTTGATGCCCGCCTCCTCCGCGTAGGACGTGTCGAGCACCTTCGTGGAGTACCCGTGGCGCTCGGCCCAGCGCAGGTACATGCGCATGAGCATCTCCGCGAAGTCCGCCGCGTCCACGCCACCGGCCCCGGAGCGGATGGTGACGACGGCATTGCGCTCGTCGTACTCGCCGTCCAGGAGGGTGCGGATCTCCAGGTCGGAGAGGTCCTCCTTGAGCTTGACCAAGTCCACCTCGGCCTCGGCGAGGATCTCGGCGGACTCCTCCGGGTCCTCCCCGGCCATCTCGACCATGGCACCGAGGTCGTCGATGCGCTCCGACATCTTGGTGACCCGCTCCAGCTCGGACTGGGTGTGGCTGAGCTCGGAGGTGACCTCCTGGGCGCTGGCGGGGTCGTCCCACAGGTCAGGGGCAGCGGCCTTCTTCGACAACTCCTCGATCTGGGTGCGCAGGACGTCGGGCTGCGTCACGGCGAGGATGTTCTCCATCGTCGTGCGCAGTGATTGGATCTCTTCAGGGAACTCAGTGGCCACCTGCCCAGCCTAGTCGATGCCCCGGCCGGGGAACTCCGGGGGCCGGGTCCGCCCCGCGACCCGCATGCCGTGGGCACCACCGCGGACCAGGCGGACGTCCCCGACGGTTGCGTGCGGTCGACACGCCCCCGGTGGCGTCCACTGTCGATCTCACCGGCACTCGGGGGGCTCCACGGGCCCAGGACGGCCGTGAAGACGACCCCCACTGCAGGACGCCCCGGATCCGGCCTCGGCCCGCCCGCCGGACCGACGTCCGGCACCCTCACACACGGCGCGCGGCGGCGAACTCCTGGACGGCTCCGGTGACCCGTTCCACGGTGCGCAGGGACTCACGCCAGTGGCCGCGCAGCTGCAGGGAGTGGTCGCCACCGGGCACCTCGACCACGGCGTCGCCCAGCTCCCGCGCGGCGTCCGCGTCCCAGAGCGTGTCCGCCGTCCCCCCGACCGCCAGCACCCGCCGACCGGCCGGAACCCGCGGGTAGCGTCGGGGCATGTCCCTGGGCGAGCAGGGGCGTCAGCGCGACGACGTCCGCACCGGCCGCCAATGCACTCCCCGCCGCGAGGGTGCCGAGCGACTTGCCCACCAGCAGGTCGGGGGCGCGCCCTCCCGGGATGTGCGTCCGCGCTGCCGACCAGGCGTCCTCGACGAGGGCGGCCCCTGCGTCCAGGTCCTGCGGGAGTTCGATGCCCGTGGTGTCCCACTGCACGGTGAGGACCCTCCACCCGTCCTGGACCAGGGCGGTGGAGGCCCAGAACAGCAGTGGGTGCACGGCGGTGTACCCCATCCCGGGGATGACGACCGCCCACGGAGCCCCCGGACCTGCCTCCGCACCGGGTACGCCACCGCGGTGCCACTCACTGATTCCCGTGATCGACGCCATGTCCGACTCCTCCTCCACGATCCGTCCGGGACCCATTGTCCGACGTCGACCACGACCGGCGCCGGACGCCCGCCCTCTTCCCCGCGTCCCTTCCACCGGATCCCGGACGTTCGTCCACGAAGGCGCCGCCCGGATGACACAATCCCACTGTGGCCACTCTCGAGATCGAACGACTGTCCGACTCCCTGCGACCCCAGTACATGGCTGTGCTGTCACGCAATGCGGGAGAATCCGAATTCCTCCAGGCCGTCTACGAGGTCCTCCTCAGCCTGGAGCCCCTGACGGGACGCAAACCCGCCTATGCGCAGTGGTCCGTCCTGCAGCGCATGTGCGAACCCGAGCGCCAGATCATCTTCCGGGTGCCCTGGGTCGATGACGAGGGCGTCGTCCAGGTGAACCGCGGCTTCCGCGTCGAGTTCAACTCGGCACTGGGCCCCTACAAGGGCGGGCTGCGCTTCCACCCCTCCGTGAACCTCTCCATCATCAAGTTCCTCGGTTTCGAGCAGGTCTTCAAGAACTCCCTGACCGGCATGCCCATCGGCGGCGGCAAGGGAGGCTCCGACTTCGACCCGAAGGGCAAGTCGGAGGGGGAGGTCATGCGCTTCTGCCAGTCCTTCATGACCGAGCTCCAGCGCCACATCGGTCCCACCACGGATGTGCCCGCAGGTGACATCGGTGTGGGCGGACGCGAGATCGGCTACCTCTTCGGACAGTTCAAACGCATCCAGAACCGCTACGACTCCGGGGTCCTCACCGGCAAGGGGCTCACCTGGGGCGGGTCCCGGGTCCGCACCGAGGCCACCGGCTACGGCCTGGTCTTCTTCGTGGAGGAGATGCTCAAGGCAGCCGGCCAGGAGATCGCCGGCAAACGTGTGGTCGTCTCCGGTTCCGGCAACGTGGCCCTCTACGCCATCCAGAAGGCCCAGCAGCTCGGCGCCACGGTCGTGGCCTGCTCCGACTCCTCCGGCTACGTCGTGGAGGAGTCCGGGTTGGACTTCGAGCTCCTGCGCGACATCAAGGAGATCCGGCGCGGGCGCGTCTCCGACTACGCCGAGGAACGCGGATCCTCCGCGCGCTACATCGAGGGCGGCTCCATCTGGGACGTCCCCTGCCAGCTGGCCCTGCCCTGTGCGACGCAGAACGAGTTGGGCGAGTCGGCGGCGAAGACGCTCATCGCCAACGGTGTGGAGCTGGTGGCCGAGGGCGCGAACATGCCCACGACCCCCACCGCGACTGACACCCTGCGCGAGGCGGGCGTCCTCTTCGCCCCCGGCAAGGCCTCCAACGCCGGTGGCGTGGCGACCTCCGCCCTGGAGATGCAGCAGAACGCCTCCCGCGACTCGTGGACCTTCGACTACACGGAGCAGCGTCTGGAGGGCATCATGGATGACATCCACCACCGCTGCCTCGCCACCGCCGACGAGTACGGGGTCCCCGGCGACTACGTGGCCGGTGCGAACCTGGCCGGCTACATCAAGGTCGCCGACGCGATGGTGGCGATGGGCGTCATCTGAGCAGGACGGGTCCCGGTAGCGGGGTCCCTGCGGCGCGGGCCCAGGCAGCACGGGCCGCCCTCGTCGATGCGCCCCACCCACCCTGGAGGGAGCCGGCCGATGGAAGCGCACAACACCGCGAGCACCGGGATCCCGGGCCTCGACCGCACCATCGACCGGCTGCGCCTGGGGGACAACGTCGTGTGGCAGGTGGACGCCACCGGCGACTTCACCGAGGTCACGCTGCCCTACGTCCGGCGGGCCCTCGAGGTCGGGCGCGAGGTCCACTACATCCGTTTCTCCACCGCGCCCCCACTGCTGCCCGATCTCCCCGGGGTCGTGGTCCACGAGGTCGACGCCACCGCCGGGTTCGAGCTCTTCACCACGCGGATCCACCAGCTCATCGGGCAGTCCGGCACCTTCGCGTACTACGTGTTCGACTGCCTGAGCGACCTGCTGGACATCTGGCACTCCGACCTGATGGTGATGAACTTCTTCACCGTCACCTGTCCCTACCTCTACGACCTGGACACGGTCGCCTACTTCTGCCTCCTGCGGCGGCGCCACTCGGCCACCACCATCGCGGGGGTGCGCGAGACCACCCAGTTGCTCCTGGAGCTCCACCGCATCGACGACCAGCTCTACGTCCACCCGCTGAAGGTCTGGGCGCGCTACTCCCCCACGATGTTCTTCCCCCACCGCCTCGACGGCGACGAGGTGGAGCCCGTGACCTCCTCGGAGGAGTCGGCGCGTCTCTTCGCCACCCTGGGCGGACGCGTGGAGCTCACCGACCACTGGGCCGACCTGGTCGAGGACGCCCGCACAGCCCTCGTGGAGGGGGACGAGGAGGCCCGACGGGCTGCCCGTGACCTGCTGCTGGAGGTCATGGTCGGGCGCGGGGGCCGACTGGTGGAGCTGTGCCGACGCCACTTCACCCTGGGGGACCTGCTGGGCGTCGCCCACCGACTGGTCGGCACCGGGCGCATCGGGGGCAAGAGCGTGGGCATGCTGTTGGCCCGCGCGATCCTCGACCATGACGGGGCGGATCGCTTCCGGGCGAACCTGGAGGCCCACGACTCCTTCTACGTCGGCTCCGACCACTTCTACACCTACGTCGTCTCCAACGGCTGGTGGCGCCTGCGCATGCAGCAGAAGGAGCCGGAGTCCTTCATGGAGGCGGGCGCGCGGCTGCGTGAGCGCCTGGCGCGGGGCAAGTTCCCGCCCTCGGTGCGCGAGGACTTCTGGCGGGTGCTGGACCACTTCGGGCAGTCCCCCTTCATCGTGCGCTCCTCCTCCCTGCTGGAGGACGACTACGGCAACGCCTTCGCCGGCAAGTACGAGTCGGTGTTCCTCGTCAACCAGGGTTCCCCCGAGGAGCGTCACCGCGCGCTGGAGGACGCGGTGCGCACGGTCTACGCCTCCTCCATGTCACCCGAGGCCCTCGCCTACCGGCGCCAGCGGGGCCTGGAGTTCCGTGACGAGCAGATGGCACTGCTGGTCCAGCGGGTCTCCGGGGACCACCACGGCGACCTCTTCTTCCCCCACGCCGCGGGCGTCGGGAACTCCGCCAACCTCTACGTCTGGTCCCCCGAGATCGACGCCGATGCCGGCATGCTGCGCATGGTGGTCGGGCTCGGCACGCGGGCCGTGGACCGCACGCGCAAGGACTACGCCCGCATCGTCGCGCTGGGCGCCCCCCTCTCCCTCGGGCTCACGGACGAGGGCGACGCGGCACGCTTCTCGCAGAGACGCATGGACGTGCTCTCCCTGCCCACCGACGAGCGCATCGCCGTGCCCGTGGCACAGGTCGTGGAGGGGGACCGACCGACCGGTCGGGGCGTGCCCACGGGTGGGCCGGGCCGGGGCAGAGGTCACGCCGCGGGGTCGGGGGGTCGTCCGGGCGGGGTGGGGGGCAGTCGCGCGGACCGGCAGCTGGAAGAATCTGCCGGCTGGATTGCCGACGGAGCTGCCGGTGGGACTGCCGACGGAGCTGCCGGTGGGATTGCCGACGGGACTGCCGACGGGGCCGCAGAGGAAACGTGGTCCCTCTTCCTCAGCACCGATCGCGCAGCCGTGCGACGTCTGGAGGAACTCGGGCGACCCGCGAGCGCCGCGCCGCGGATCGTGGACTTCCACGGGCTGCTGGCGGACACGGACTTCGCCCCCTGGATGCGGGATGTCCTCGCGGCACTCCAGGGTGCCTACGACTACCCCGTCGACATCGAGTTCACACTGAACGTCACCCCGCGGGGCTGGCGGGTGAACCTCCTGCAGTGCCGTCCACTGCAGACGCGGGGACCCGGACGGGCCGTCGAGGTGGTCGAGCCGGAGGACCCCGCGCAGTGCCTGCTCGCCACCCGGGGCGGTTTCATGGGTGGCAATGTGCGCCTGGAGCTCGACCACGTGGTGCTGGTCCGCCCCGACGCCTACCTGGGCCTGGGCACGCAGGACCGCCACGAGGTGGCGCGCCGGGTCGGTGACCTCAACCGCGAGTTGGCCGGGCGCCACGTCATGTACCTGGGACCCGGGCGCTGGGGGACGACCACCCCGGGACTGGGGGTGCCGGTGACCTTCGCCGAGATCTCGGGCGCCACGGTGCTGGGGGAACTGACCCACGCGCCGGGCGACTTCCACCCCGAGTTGTCCTGGGGCAGTCACTTCTTCCAGGACCTGGTCGAGACCGGCATCTTCTACGTCGCCGTCATGGACGACGCACCCGGTACGGTGTTCAACCCGCAACTGGTCCTGGAGCGTCCCAATGTGCTGGCCGAGCTGGTTCCGGAGGCAGCGCCCCTGGCAGGGGTCGTCCACGTCGCGGCCTTCGAGGACCTGGAGCTGCGCGCGGATGTCGTCACCCAGCGCCTGGTGTGTTCCTGAGCCCGGTCCGGCCCGGGTCCCGGCCCTGCTCGTGGTCGTGCTCAACGGGTCGTGGCCGAGGAGGTCGCCACCAGCGTGGGGGCGACCACGTCACCCAGGACCGGTGGGAGCAACGGCAGCGTCGCGGTCGCCGAGACCGTGACCGTGACACCCCCTGCAGTGGCCTCCACACCCAGCAGCGCCACTCCGCCCCCCACCGAGCAGGAGGTCGTCGAGAGCAGGGCGAGGGTGCTGCCCGCCTCCGCACTGGCGGCTCCCGGGGCCGGGAGCAGACGCCTCGGGCTACCGTCCGCTCCGTAGTAGGCGTCCGCATCCATCACGGCCGAGGCAGCGGCCGCCACCCTGTCCGCACAGGTGAGGAGCCGCCGGTCCTGCACGTGGACCACCGTGATGGCCGCGAGGACCAGGACGACGGCCAGCAAGAGTGCGGTGAGGCCGATGACGAGGACCGAGATGCGGCCCGCGTCCGGATGCGCAGGGGGTACCCCGTGGCCATCACCCATCGAGACGCATCCCCTCCACCACTGCCTCCGACGTCGAGGTGACCGGGACGAGTCCTCGCTGCCCCACCCATCCCGGCACCAGGGGCATCGGCACGGTCGTCGAGACCCTCACGCTCACCCGGGCCGACTCCCCGTGGCAACCGGCGGGCACACAGCCCATGGACACCTCCGCCGGTGCCGGCAGCCCGAAGTCGCCGAAGGCCAGGTCCACCTGTGCGCGTGCGGTGTCCAGGTCCGTGGGATCCCCCGCCAGCACCCGCGCCGCCTCCCGCGAGGCCGACTCGGCAGCGAAGACGCTCGCCTGGACCAGGGACAGCGACATCACCAGGTAGAGGACGGGGACGAGCAGCGCGACGACCAGCACGATGAACTCCACCAGGGCACCGCCGCGCTCGCCCTCGTCACAGGGGGTGCCGGGAGGCGTGCCCGGCCCGGTCGTGCGTGTCGCGCACTCGGGCCCGCCTGCGTGGACCCCGTGGTCAGGGAGCATCTCCGGCTCCCTCCACCAGGGAGCGTCCCCGAACCGTCAGCCACTCCCCCGGACCCCAGGCGAACAGCACCGGCAGCGACGTCGAGACGGTGACGACCAGTGTCTCGCGTCCACCGGTCACCTCGCGCGAGGTGGTGACCGTGCGGGGCCGTGACGCCCCCAGGGACTCGTCGAGGAGTTCCTGCGTGCGCGCGACGGCCTGGAGCTCCCCGCTGCCCTCGAGGGCGCCACGTCGTGCGCCCTCCCCCGCTGCCGAGATCGCGAGGTTGCGGGTGTGCAGCGCGAAGGCGGCCTGGAGCACCCCCAGGAAGACGAGGACGACCAGGGCCTGGGTGAGGACGTGCGCGACGACCTCGGAGCCCTCCTCGGGGTCCCTCCCCGGATCCGGACGGCGCGCACGCATCGTTCAGATCCCCGACACCCGGTCCATGGCCTCGTTGAAGATCTGGACCAGGCGCGTGCCCGCCACGGCCCAGATCGCTGCGACCAGGGCAGCCGTCATCAGCGTGATGAGGACCCACCCGGGCACGTCGCCGCGTTCGGGGTCCTCCCCCGGGTCCGGGCCCACGAGGTGCTGCAGTGCGTGGAACCAAGTGGTCAGTGTCTCCATGGTGACCTCCTCAGGTCTGGGGTGGCGGTCGGGAACCGCGCGGGTCGGATCGGTCCGGGTCGGGGTCCGGGGTGATCGGTCCGGGTCCGGAGGAACGTGGGTGCGTGAGGGCCGCGGGGGCGCCGGGAACGTGGGGGCGCCGGGAACGTGGGGGCGCCGGGAACGTGGGGGCGCCGGGAACGTGGGGGCGCCGGGAACGTGGCTGCGTGGGGCGGGCCCGGACGGGAAGTGCCCCTGCGTGCGGGGTCGTCACGGCCCGATCCCCAGTGAGATGAGACCGGGGTAGAGGGCGAACAGCACCGTGACGGGCAGGATGAGGAACACGACGGGGACGAGCATGGCGATCTCGCGCCGGCCGCCCTGCTCCATGAGCCTCTGACGCGATGCCTCGCGGATGTCACGAGCCTGGTCGTGGAGGACTGCGGCCAGGGGTGTCCCCCTTTCGATCGCGGTCACCAGTGTCAGGCAGAGCCGGTCCAGGGAGGGGGAGTCATTGCGTGCGGCCAGGTCGTGGAGCGCACGGGTGGTGGGGCGTCCGAGACGGATCTCCTGGGCCGTGGCCTCCAGTTCCAGAGCCAGGGAGGAGGTGGAGGCATGCGCCACCCGCGACAGGGCACCCGGGACGGACTCCCCCGCGCCGATGGAGAGCGCGACGAGTTCGGAGGCATCGGGCACCTGGGCGTCCAGCAGCCTCTGACGGGTCCTCGCGCGCATGCCCAGCACCTGGTCCCACAGGGCGGCACCGATCAGGCCACCGACCACCATCAGCGGTGGGAGGACCAGCGGGCCCGCGCCCCTGCCCGTCCCCGCCGCTGCCACGACAGCTGCCGCGAGCACCATGCCGAGCACGGCGGAGGCGAACTGCTGCAGGCGGAAGGACCCGATCGTGCCGGCACGGCCCAGGAGCACCAGACGCCTCTCGACGCTCTCCGTCGTGGACCCCAGTGACTCCGCGACCCCGACCAGGCGTCCGCGCAGGGACCGCGCCATCTCCCGGGCGACCCCACCACGTGCACGCCCGGGCATCCCCTGGGCCGCACGTGTCGCAAGGTCGGGACGGCTCGTCCTCCAGGCACCGGCGACTGCCAGGATCCCGGTCCCGATCCCGAGTCCCGAGGCTGCTGCCCACGCGAGCGCGGTCATCGCAGGAACCTCCGCTCCGTGGGCAGGCGCCCGATGCGCTGCATGGCGAGGTAGGCGACGACGGTCGCCAATGCACCCCCGACGAGGACGAGGACGCCCTGCGGGGTGGAGTAGGCCCGGGCCGCCTGGGTCTGGGCGGAGATGATGACGAGCACCAGCCAGGGCGCCACCACGCCGAGCCTGGCCGCGTTGACGGTCCAGGACTGGCGTGCCTCCAACTCCCCGCGCACACGGGACTCCTCACGCAGGAGGACGCCCAGGTCGCGCAGCAGTGCGGACAGGTCGGACCCGCCCACCTCCCGCGCCAGGCGCAGTGCCTCGATGATCCGGTCAGCCACCGGGTCGGCAAGACGGTCCTTGAGGCGTGCGAGGGCGATGTCGAAGCGCCCGTCCGCACGGTAGTCCACGGCGAAGCGCTCGAACTGGGGGCGCAGCGCCGGGGGACCGGAGTCCGCGAGGTCGACCAGCAGTTCGGGCAAACCGCCCCCACTGCGGACCCCCGCCACCAGGGAGTCGACGATGTCGGGCCACGCCGCACGCGCGGTCGCGACCCGGTGGCGGGAGCGCGAGAGGACGACGGCCGCCGGGAGGGGCAGGGCCATGAGTGCCACCGCCGCGGACACACTCCACGCACCGGTCCAGGCCAGCACCACCAGGAAGACGCTCACGGAGACCGCCACGGCAATCCCGGCCAGCCGCAGGGGGGTGAGACCGCGGATCCCGGAGCGCACCACCTCGTCCTGCCAGCGCAGGTACCATCCGGGCCTGCCCTCGCCCCACGCGGGCATGCCCACCCATGCGGCGAGGACCAGGACGATTCCTCCTCCCAGAGTGAGCCCGACCAGGACGGCACTCATGACACACCCTCCGACAGGAGATGGGAGAGGTCGTGTCCTGCGGCGGCGAAGCGGCCGTGTTCCTCCAGACCACCGCTGCCCCGGTGCATCGTCACCCCGTCGTGGCTCCACAGCTCGGAGATCTCGATGCTGGTCCCCTCCGAGCGTCCGGGGACCGAGACGACCTCCGCCAGGTACCTCCTGCCCGAGGGGTCCCGGTGCACGTGGCACACGAGGTCGATGCAGGACGCCAGCGTGGGGACGACGAACGCGGAGGTCACGTTCTCCCCGGCCAGGAGCGGCAGGAGCGACAGCTTGGTGAGCGCCTCACGCGCGGAGTTCGCGTGCAGGGTCGCCATGCCCGGGATGCCCGCGTTGAGCGCCAGGAGCAGGTCGAGGGCCTCGGGTCCGCGCACCTCCCCCACCACCAGGCACTCCGGCCGCATGCGCAGGGTCTCGCGCACGAGGTCGCGCAACGTCACCTCGCCCAGCCCTTCAAGGTTCTGCGGCCGCGTCTGCAGGGCCACGCAGTCCCGCTGGCTGAGGGAGAGTTCGAAGACCTCCTCAGCGGTGATGACACGCCGGGTGCGGGGCAGCTCTCCTGCGAGAGCCCGGAGCAGGGTCGTCTTCCCCGCCTGGGCGGCCCCCGAGACGAGCACCGACAGGCCGGAGTCGACGGCTGCCGCGAGGAAGTCCGCCACGTGGGCGGGCACCATCCCGGCCCCGACCAGATCGGCGAGTGTGCGGGCACGCTGGACGTGCTTGCGGATGTTGACGGCCCAGTGGCGCCCGGCCACCGGCGGGATGACGACGTGGAGTCGTTCCCCGCCCCGCAGGGTCGCGTCGACGAAGGGCAGGGAGAGGTCGAGTCGACGCCCGGAATGGTGGAGCATCCGCTCGACCAGGTCGCGCACCTGCTGGTCACTGAGGATCACCGTGGTGAGTTCGGGGACGCCCTCGCGGGCCACGAACACACGTGAAGGTTCGTTGACCCACACCTCTTCCACCCCTGGATCGTCCAGGAACTGCTGGAGGGGACCGAAACCGACGACCTCGGCCAGGAGGGAACGGACCTCGTCCTCCCGGTCGGCGTCGGAGGACTGACCCGGGAAGCGCTCCAGGGCCTCCTCCACCACCTGCCTGACCCCACGGCCGTCGGTGAGGGGGTCGATGCCGCGGGTGCTGAGTGCGTCACGGACCCAGGTCTCGCGCACGTCCCGTTCCAGCGTCTGGACCACGACACCCCCTCACGACGTCGTCGATGACCCTGCCCTCCACGAGGAGCGACCCCGAGGTGTGCTGTACCTTACACACTTTGAACGATCCTGGGAAGGAGGGCTGTTCCCTGTGGACAGTTGACACGGGTGGTCCCGGCCGGCGCCGGGCACCGCCGCGCCCCAGGGTCGCGGGAGCAGCCGGGACGGAGCAGGGGTCACCCCCGGCAGGTGCCCCTTGCGTGCCCGTGACGGGCAGGCACCCGTCGCGCCCCCTCCCCGGCAGGCTCTCCTCGTGCTCCCCTCCGCGGCAGGTGCCGGTGCACTTCCCTCCTGCCTGCTGCCCGGCACCCGGCCCGCATGTACCGTGGGAGGGTGAGCGCTGAGAAGACCCCTCTGGAACTGGCTGCCCTGGCCACTGCCGCCGTCCCCGGCCTGCGGGTGACCGGCCTGCGCCCCCCGCAGTTCAGCGACGAGGTCGTCTCCGTCACGGGAATCATCGACGCCACCGGCAACAAGTGGACGGTGGTGTGCCCCCACGACACGGTGGGCGGCCTCGGCCTGGAGTCCCAGACGGCAGTCCTCTCGCGCCTCGCGCGCGCCAGGGACGCCGGGGAGATCCCCTTCGACGTCCCCCGTCCTGCCGGGTTCACACGGACACCCGAGGGCGGACGCGTCATGGTCCACCGGGACCTGGGCGGACGCTTCATGACCGAGGACGACTTCGCCGACCCCCATGTGCTCCCCGCCTCACTGGGGCGGGCCCTGGCCGCCCTGCACAACCTCCCCGAGTCCGTGTGCACCGGCGTCGACCTGCCCGCCTACTCCGCACAGGAGTGCCGCACACGCCACCTCGCACTCCTCGACGAGGTCGCCACGACCGGTGTGGTGCCCCGCAGCCTCTGGGACCGCTGGGAAGGTGCCCTGGAGGACGTCGCGCTGTGGCGCTTCCGCACGACCCCGGTCCACGGCGATTTCCAACCCACCACGATCCTCGTGGACGACGGATCCGTCATCGGCCTCACCGGCTTCTCCTCGATGCACGTCGGGGACCCGGCGGAGGACATCGCCTGGGTCCTGGCCCGCGCCTCCGACGACTTCCTGGACCGCTTCCAGGAGGCGTACTCGATGGCCCGCGACGCCACCGACCTGCACCTGGTCACACGCGCCCAGCTGCTCTCCGAGCTCGCGGTGGTGCGCTGGCTCGCCCACGGGATCCATGCCGAGGACGACTCGGTCGTGGAGGACGCCACCTCCATGCTCGCCGAGCTCGCCGGGGAACTCGGCGAGGAGCAGTTGGTGCGCCCCAGGGAGAACGGCGCGCCCTCCTCGACCACGTCTGCCCCTGCCCCTGCCCCTGCCGCAGCATCCGCACCCGGGTCGGCATCCGCACCCTCTCCCGCCGACCCGGAGGACGTCGACGAGGGCGGGGCTGCCGCGGAGGACGCTCCGGCACCGGATCGTGCGACGCCGCAGCCGTCCCCCGACCACGACGGGGACGACCACCACTGGGACGCGGACAGCACCGGAGAGAGGTCACCCGGCGCGGACCGGCCCGACCCTCCCGCCCGACCTGCAGCAGCCCCCGTGGACACGGAGTCGGAGACCGGTCCTCTCCCCCTGTCGGAGGCCCCGACGGAGAGACTGGACCTCGAGCACCACTGAGAATCGGCGCCTCCGTGCCCCTGGATACGCAGCGCGAGCAGCGTCACCGGAACCAGCGCGGGCTGCACCGCGCACTCCCCGCTAACGTGGCGGCATGGGCACAACAGCAACGGTCCTGGTGGGCCTGGTCATCCTGATCGGCATCATCGGTGCCGTCGTGCAGGTCTATCCCTCGGGACCGTTCGTGGGTGGCGCCATCCTCGTGTGGGCCATCGCGTGGAACACCCCGGCCGCATGGACGGTCTTCGCCGTGTCGGCGCTGGTCCTCATGGCGGCGCTGGTCGCGAAGTACCTCATCCCCGGCAGACGCCTGGCCCGCTCGGGCATCCCCAACTCGACCCTGCTGTGGGGACTGGCGGCCGCGGTGGTCGGCTTCTTCGTCATTCCCGTGGTCGGGTTCGTCATCGGGCTGGTCCTGGGCATCTACCTCGCCGAGCTGGCACGCCTGCAGTCCCACCAGGCGGCGTGGCCCGCCACCGTCGTCGCACTGCGCGCGGTCGGTCTCTCGGTCGTCATCGAACTGGTCGCTGCTCTCGCCGCGACCGGCGCTTGGGTCGTGGGCCTGTTCCTCGTGTGATCCCGGTGCGCGCGCGGACCACACCCGCCGCTGCCCCGGGCACCACACCCCTGCTCACTCCCGCGCACCACCCCGGGACGCACCCCGCGGCGAGGGCGTCAGGACCGAGGCCGCGACGAGGGTGACAGCGCCCGCGACGGGCAGGACCACCACGGCCGAGCGCAGGGTCGTCGCCTCGACCAGGAGGCCCACCAGGGGTGGGCCCAGCAGGAACGAGAGCCTCATCAGCCAGGTCACGACCGTCAGCCCCACCCCGGCGCGCATGCCGGGGATGTCGTCCGCCGCGTTCATCGCCACGGGGACGATCGCCGCGCACCCCAGGCCGGCCAGCACCATTCCCACCAGCATCGTCCAGACCGCGGGCACCGCTGCCGCCAGGCCCGTGCCCACCACCACGAGGACGCCACCGAGCTGGATGGTCCGGCGCATGCCCAGGGCGTCGATGACGCGGTCCCCACCCAGTCGCCCCACGGTCTGGCTGACCAGCATCGTGACGAAGGCCAGACCGGCGAGCCCTGCGTGCACCCCGAGGAAGTCCCGCATGTACAGCGTCGACCACGTGGAGATGACGTCCTCCACCGCCGTGCCCGAGATGGCCAGCACCGTGAGGGCAGTGATGACCATCAGCCACGGCCACCTCCTGGTGGACACGTGTCCCACCTCCGTGTCGACCGGCGCGTCCGCCGCCCCCGGCGTCGCCACCTCTGCCTCGGTCCCCGGCGTCACAGCGGTCACCGGCCCGATCGACCCGGGTCCGTCGCCGCCCGGCGCGCGGGCCGGCATCCCGGGCGACCCCGGTTCGTCCGTCCCCGGCAGGGCGAAGCGCAGGGCACCCGCACCGACGACGATGAAGACCAGCGCCGCCCCGAGCAGGTGCCACCCCAGGGGGATCCCGAGCCCCACGGCTGCGGACCCCATGAGGCCCCCGGTCACGGCCCCCAGGGACCAGCCGCCGTGGAAGGAGTTGATGATGGAGCGCCCGTAGAGGCGCTGGACCCGCAGCCCGTGGGCGTTCTGCCCCACATCCGTGATCGAGTCCGAGGCGCCTCCCAGGAAGAAGGTCACGGCGAAGAGCACGTAGGCGAGTGTGGCGGAGCCGGGTCCGCCCTCGTCGATGGAGGCCCTCCACACGGTGACCATGCCCACCACGCTGAGCGCGACGCCGATGCAGACGGTTCCCAGCGTCGCGGTGCGGGCCGAGGAGAACCTGCGGATGACCCATGCCGCCAGTGGACCTGCACAGACCGCCCCCAGGGGGAACAGCGCGATGGTGGCCCCGTAGGCGGGGTCCGAGAGGTCGAAGGTGTCCTTGACCTCCGGGTAGCGCGGCACCAGGTTGGCGAAGAGCGCACCATTGGTGAAGAAGAGGGCGAAGACCGCACCCCGGGCACGACGTGCAACCGAGGACGGAGCGGGGCGGGTGGCGGTCATCGGACCTCGTCATCAAGGGGCGGGACAGGCTCCCGACATCCTAGCCGTCCACCCCGGGCACCCCGCACGGACGAGGGCGACCCACCCACCTGGACGCCGTCACGCCCGGGCTTCCGGGGCACCCCTCACGGACGAGTGCGTCCCACCCCGGTACAGCCCGGACGGCACCCGTCCCCGGGAGAACAGATGTCGAGCTGCGAACCCACCCGCCCCCGGCCCGGACAGCACGCCGGCCGGGAGGGGTCCCCCCTCCCGGCCGGCAGTCACCGCGAACCGCGGTCGGTGCCCGGTGTCAGTGCGACCCGGTCATGGTGCGCACGTCGAGTGCCCGGTCCAGGTCCTCCAGGGAGATCTCGCCGCGCTCCACGAAGCCCAGGTCGATGGCGGCCTGGCGCACGGTGATGCCGGCCTTCACCGAGTGCTTGGCGATCTTGGCCGCGTTCTCGTATCCGATGATGCGGTTCAGGGGGGTGACGATGGAGGGCGAGGACTCCGCGTGGCGCAGGCAGGTCTCCACGTTCGCCACGATCCCGTCGACGCAGCGCTCGGCCAGGACGCGGGTCACGTTGCCGAGGATGTTGACCGACTGCAGCAGGTTGGCGGCCATCACCGGCAGCATGACGAGCAGGTCGAAGTTGCCCTGGGCACCCGCGAAGGTGATCGCCGCGTCGTTGCCGATCACCTGGGCGGCGACCTGGACGGTGGCCTCGGGCAGGACCGGGTTGACCTTGCCGGGCATGATCGAGGAGCCCGGCTGGAGGTCGGGCAGGTGGATCTCGCCGATGCCGGTGCGCGGCCCGGAGCTCATCCACCGCAGGTCGTTGGCGACCTTGACCAGGGACACGGCCACCGTGCGCAGCGCGCCGGAGAGCTCCACGAGCGAGTCCTGGGCGGCCTGGGCCTCGAAGTGGTTGTCCGCCTCACGCAGGGGCAGACCCGTGTTCTCCGCGATCAGCTCGATGACGCGGGCCGAGAAGCCCTCGGGCGTGTTGATGCCGGTGCCCACGGCCGTGCCCCCCAGGGGCAGCTCCGCCAGGTGGGGCAGGGTGGCCTCGACGCGTGCGATGCCGTGGGTGAGCTGGGAGGCGTAGCCGGAGAACTCCTGGCCCAGTGTGATGGGGGTGGCGTCCATGAGGTGGGTGCGTCCCGACTTCACGACGTCCCTGAACTCCTCGGCCTTGGCCGCCAGTGACGCCTCCAGGGTGCGCAGCCCGGGCAGGAGGACCTCGTCCACGGCCTGGTAGGCGGCGATGTGGATGGAGGAGGGGAAGACGTCATTGGAGGACTGGGAGGCGTTGACGTGGTCGTTGGGGTGGATCTTCAGCCCCGACGCGTTCGAGGCGATCGTCGCGATGACCTCGTTGGCGTTCATGTTGGAGGAGGTGCCCGACCCCGTCTGGAAGACGTCGATGGGGAACTGGTCGTCGTGGCGGCCGTCGATGACCTCCTGGGCGGCGGCGACGATGGCGTCCGAGGTCGGCTGGTCGATGACCCCGAGCTCCAAGTTGGCCAGGGCCGCAGCGCGCTTGATCTGGCCCAGTGCCGCGATGTGGTGGGGGCTCAGACGCTCCCCCGAGATCGGGAAGTTCTCCACGGCGCGCTGGGTCTGGGCACCGTACAGCGCGTCCTTGGGGACGCGGACCTCACCCATGGTGTCGTGTTCGATGCGGTACTCCGTCATGTCAGTTCTCCTTCGTCCGGGCAACGGGCCACCTCCCATTGTCCGCCATTTCTGTGACGACGGTGGGACCTATTTCCCCCCGCGCGCCCGCAGCAGGAGGTGCACCGGCCCGTCCCACGGGTGTCGTCCCCGTCACGAGGGCGGCTCCCGGGACCCGGCAAATGGCTCCACACCAGCGCAGACATGGGTCCGCCCTCGTCGATGGCGCGCGTCTGGGACCTGCATCCCCACGCCCGTCCCCACCCCGCCCCTAGCGTGGGCGCGTTGTGCGACCGCGAGCGCGAAGGAGCCAGAAGTGACCGAGTTCTTCTACGAGGACATGCTGCCGCTGGGCGAGGACCCCACGCAGTACCGCCTGCTCACCAGCGAGGGGGTCGAGACCGTGGAAGGACCGGAGGGCACGACCTACCTCAAGGTCTCCCCCGAGGCCCTGGAGCTGCTGTCGCGCACCGCCTACCACGACATCTCCTTCTACCTGCGCACAGCCCACCTGGAGCAGGTCCGCCGCATCATCGACGATCCCGAGGCCTCCGCCAACGACCGCTTCGTGGCGCTGGACCTGCTGCGCAACGCCAATGTCGCTGCCGCCGGTGTCCTGCCCATGTGCCAGGACACGGGCACCGCCATCGTCAAGGGATCGCGCGGCCAGCGCATCATCACCGAGGGCACCGACGAGCGCCCCCTGGCCAAGGGCGTCTACGAGGCCTACACCGAGCTCAACCTGCGCTACTCCCAGAACGCGCCGATCTCCATGTACGAGGAGCAGAACACCGGCTGCAACCTGCCCGCCCAGATCGAGCTCTACGCGGACACCGCGCCGGGTGAGGAGGACGAGTACCACTTCCTCTTCATGGCCAAGGGCGGCGGCTCGGCCAACAAGTCCTACCTGTACCAGATGACCAAGGCCATCCTGGACCCCACCCACATGATGCAGTTCCTCGAGGAGAAGATCCGCAGCCTCGGCACCGCGGCCTGCCCGCCCTACCACCTGGCCATCGTCGTGGGCGGGACCTCAGCGGAGTACGCGCTCAAGACCGCGAAGTACGCCTCCGCCCACTACCTCGACGAGCTGCCCACCCACGGGGACGCCACCGCCCACGGGTTCCGCGACCTGGAGCTGGAGGAGCAGGTCCTCGAACTCACCCGCCAGATGGGCATCGGCGCACAGTTCGGCGGCAAGTACTTCTGCCACGACGTGCGCGTGGTGCGCCTGCCCCGCCACGGCGCCTCCCTGCCCGTCGCCATCGCGGTGTCCTGCTCCGCGGACCGCCAGGCGAAGGCGAAGATCACCCCCGAGGGCGTGTTCCTCGAGCAGCTCGACACCGACCCCGGCCGCTTCCTCCCCGCCACCACCGATGCGGAGATCGGGCACGACGAGGACGACGACGCGGTGCGCATCGACCTGGACCAGCCCATGGCCGATGTGCTCGCGGAACTGTCCAAGTACCCGGTGAAGACCCGCCTGTCCCTGAACGGCACCATGGTCGTGGCCCGCGACATCGCCCACGCGAAGATCCGCGAGCGCCTGGAGGCCGGGGAGGAGATGCCCCAGTACCTCAAGGACCACCCCGTCTACTACGCCGGCCCCGCCAAGAAGCCCGACGGGATGCCCTCGGGGTCCTTCGGGCCGACCACCGCCGGGCGCATGGACTCCTACGTCGACCAGTTCCAGGCCGCCGGGGGCTCCATGGTCATGGTCGCCAAGGGCAACCGCTCCCAGGCGGTCACCGACGCCTGTCAGAAGCATGGCGGCTTCTACCTGGGCTCCATCGGTGGGCCCGCCGCGGAGCTGGCCGCCAACTGCATCAAGTCCGTGGAGCTCCTGGAGTACCCGGAGCTGGGCATGGAGGCCGTGTGGAAGATCGAGATCGAGGACTTCCCGGCCTTCATCGTCGTGGATGACAAGGGCAACGACTTCTTCGCCGGCACCCAGGAGGTCACCCTGACGATCGGCAGGCGCCCCGGTCTGTGAGGGTGTGCAACGCCGGAGCCGTGCGGGTCCGGGGCTGAGCAGGACCGGGACCGTGCGGGCATGACGCCGCGCGAGCCCGGAACCGCGCTGGCCCGGGACCGTGGGGGCGTCATCCGACGGGACTGCGAGCAGCTGAGCGGCCACCTGTCCGACGTGTGGGGCGGTCACCGATGAGGTGGCCGCCCCGTCGCCTCCTCAGCCACGGTGGAGTCGGCGGTAGGCGCTGGGCGTCACACCCGTCTCCTGGCGGAAGCGCCGGTTGAAGTTGGAGGCGTTGGAGTACCCGCACTCCTCCTGGACGCGCGACACGGGCAGGTCCGTGGTGACCAGCAGGTGGCAGGCGCGCGAGATCCGCAGTCGCCTCACCAGGTCGGAGAACGTGATCCCGGCCGTGCGGTGGAAGAAGCGGGAGAAGGCCGCGGGGCTCATCGCGACCGCGTCCGCCACGTCCTCCAGGCGCAGTTCGGAGCCGAGTCCGGCGCTGACGAGGGCCAGGGCGGTGTTGAGCCGCTCGGCGGTGTCGGGTGAGTGGTCGGGCAGGTACCCCGGTGTGACGACGGTGTGCCACTCGCCCTCGTCCGCCTCCGCGAAGACCCGGAAGAGGGTGAGCAGGTCCACCACGCGCTCCATCGGGGCGTGGCTGCCCATGCGCTCCAGCACCCCTGCCGCGACGAGGGCGGCGCGCCCCGTGAGGACGGTTCCGTGGGCGGCGCGCGCGAGCACGCGCACGGCGGGGAGCAGCTCCGGGAACACCTCCGCCAGGGCGGCGACCCGGGAGGGGAGTACCTGGCAGACGACGTCGCGCCCGGGCAGGACCTCGCCGGGGGCGAGGTCCGAGATCCAGTTGTGGGGAAGTCCCCCACCCATCAGCGCCACCTGCCCCGGTGCGAACGGGACCAGGGCATCGCCAGCCATCATCAGTCCTGTGCCCCGACGGATGAGGTGGAACTCCGCCTCGGGGTGGTGGTGCCATCGTGCCAGGGGGTGGGGGTGGTCATGTGTGTGCCACCGCAGCACGGTACCCGGTTCGGGCACGATGACCTCCAGGACACCGCGGTCGGGCGGGGAGGTGGTCACCTGTCCATGCTCCCACCACCCCGCCTGACGTGCCGGGGTTCCACCTCAGGAATGGTCCACGGTGATCTGGATCTTGACGTCCCCGGGTCGTCCCTCGGCCACGCGGTCGAAGGCCGCGACCGCGTCGTCCATCGCGAAGGTGTGGGTGATGAACGGTGCCAGGTCGATCCTCCCCGCGGCCACCAGGTCGATGGCACGTTGGTAGACATTGGCGTAACGGAAGATGGTCTCGATCGTGGTCTCGCGTGCCTGGACCTCGGTGACGTCGATGCTGACGGGGTCCACGGGGATGCCCACCAGCACGGTGCGGTTGCCCGGCGCCCCGAGCTTCCACAGGGTCTCGTAGGCGGCAGGAGCCCCCGATGCCTCGAAGACGACGTCCGCGCCCCAACCCGCGGTCTGGTCGTGGACGACCTCCTCCAGGTCCTGGCTGCGCAGGTCCACCGGGACGACTCCCGGGATGCGGGCCGCGATCCCCAGCTTCACGGGTGACACGTCGGAGACGAGGACGCGGGCCGCGCCGCCGGCCAGGGCGGATGCAGCGGTGAGCATGCCCACCGTGCCGCACCCGGACACCACCGCGATGTCACCGGGGTGGATCTGTGCCTTGGTCGCGGCGTGCATGCCGACCGCCAGCGGCTCCAGCAGCGCGCCCTCACCGAAGGTGACGGAGTCGGGGAGGTGGTAGGTGAAGGCGGCGGGGTGGACGACCTCCTCGACCAGGCACCCGTCGTCGGGCGGTGTCGCCCAGAACCTGACAGCGGGATCCACGTTGTACATCCCCATGCGTGCTGCCCGTGAGGACATGTCGGGGACGCCGGGTTCCATGGCGACCCGGTCACCGACAGCGAACCCCTCCACGTCGGGACCGACCTCCAGGACGGTGCCGGCGGCCTCGTGGCCCAGGATCATGGGCTTCTCCACGACGTAGCGACCGATGCGCCCGTGCGTGTAGTAGTGGACGTCGGACCCGCAGATCCCCACGGTGTGGGGGGCGATCCTCAGGTCACCGGGCCCGACGTGCAGGTCCTGGTGGACGTCGCGGATCCTGATCTCGTGCTGCTTCTCCAGGACGACAGCCTTCATGGTGTTTCTCCTTCGAATCGGTTGGGCAGGAGGGGTGGGTGGTGGGGGTGGGTGGTCAGGCGGATGGTGGGACGGCTGCAGGGGTGAGGGGGGCCGGTGCGGACACTGACGCCGCTGCGGTCACCGGTGCCGGTGCGGACGCCGGCGGTGGCGCCGCGACCGGAGCCGAGGCCGGCAACCTGTGTCCGGAGAGGTCGAAACCCGGCTGGGGTGGGTGCACGAGGAAGGTCAGGGCGGATCCGACCAGGTAGAGCCCGGCGTAGGTCCAGCAGACCCCACCCACCCCGACCACCGGCAACAGCACCGTGGCGATGGCGGGCCCTGCGAATGTGGTGAGCCCGGAGGCGAGGTTGTGGGCCGAGATCGCAGCGCCCTTGTGCCGGGGCGCGAGCGCCGGGAAGACGGCCCCCATCGGGACGAAGGCCGTCACGCCGAGACCCAGCAGGACCGCGGCGGCCAGCATGACGCCCATGTTCGCCCCGAACAGCCGCGGCGCGTAGAAGAAGGCGAGGGTCGCAGCGGCACAGAACCAGCAGCCGTACCAGCGCATCTGCCGCATCCAACCGAAGCGGTCCCCCAGGCGTCCCCACATCACGTTGCCGAAGACCGTGACGGTGAACATCGCCGCCCAGATCCTCATCCAGTCGGAGAGGGTGAACCAGTCGGAGGACCCCGGTGTGTTCCCCGTCAGGTACAGGGGCATGATCACGGGGAACCCGTAGAGCGTCAGGTTGCAGATGACGCGGATCACCGCGGCCACGGCGATGCGACGGTCCTCGACGAGGATGGTGGCCCCGCGCGTCAGCTCGCGCAGTTTCTCCGACCGGTCCAGCCCCTCCGAGTCCGCCCTCGCCGGGCTGCGGGGGACCAGGAGGACACAGATGAGCGTGCCCGCCAGTGCCCATCCCAGTGAGAGCCACAGCGTGTGGTACTCCCCGATCCAGGGGACCGTCCAGCTGGGCAGGTAGGCACCCAGGACCCCGATGCCGATGGAGTAGGAGGTCCAGAACCATCCCATCGCCGAACCCAGCCGCGCGGTGTCGACGGTCTGGGCGATGAGCACGACGAAGCTGTAGATGAAGAGGGGGTATCCGACGCCACGCAGCGCATAGACCAGCAGGATCAGGGGGTAGGAGCCCAGTGGCAGTGCCACCGTCAGCAGGACGAGGTGCAGGGTGACCCAGGCGCCGGCACCGACGAGCATGATCCGGCGCGCGCCGAACATCTCGGCCAGCACGCCCGAGGACCAGCCCGCCAACGCTGCGACCAGGCCGTAGCAGGTGAAGACGAGGGACGCCTGGGTCGCCGAGAACCCGAGGTCCACGAGGTACTTGGACAGGAAGGTCAGTTCGAAGCCGTCGCCCGTCATGAAGACGGCGATGGCCACGAAGCCGAAGACCAGTCGGGGATGTGTCCGTGGGTTCACAGGAGGTCACCTCATCGTGTCCGGTCGACGGCCGCTCCGCCGACGTCCCCCAGTCTCGTCACACGACGGGACCCCTCCCAGCACTCCCCATGCCCGGTCCTGGTACTTTCATGCCCCGCCCCTCCGCGTCAGGGTGCAGACGCGGAGGGTCCTAGGCGCCGGGAACAGGAGCGTTGTAGCCCTGACCGATGGCCAGGATCAGCACGAAGACGGATGCGACGGTGAGGAGGCCCAGGAGGATGGAACTCCCCACGAACAGGACGGTCCCCAGTGCCCCCCGGCCGTACCCGGCCCCCCGGGCCAGGCGTTCGGCCTCGTCCAGACGCAGCCCCCGCCCGAGAATGCCGAGCACCACCAGGGCGCCGACAGCCACACGGACCACCGGGGAGGCGATGCCTCCCGTCGCGCCGGACACACCCGGTTGGAAGAGGGCGAGCAGCACCCAACCCAGCCAGAAGGACCACAGCGCCCCTTCCCGCAGGGCGAGCCCCGCGGGCCGCACACGATCCCTGAGACGTCGACCCACCACCAGTGGCACCGCGTGTCCCAGCAGCCACCACACCCCGGCGAGGGGCAGGAGGACGAGGCCGACACCGAAGAGCCAGTTCCCCGCCATCCGGGCGGGGGTGGTGCCCCCGGCGACGCCGAGCACCACGGCTGCGGCCAGCACGGCTGCGCCCAGTGCGAACGTGCCTGCGGGTGTGGGCAGTGTGTTGGCCAGCAGGCCGCGGGACCCGGACAGGCCCTCCGCGGTCGCGTCCTCGTCATGCACGGTGTTCATCGGGAGCTCCGGGTCGGGGCGACGGGTGTCGGGTGGGTGAGGCGCTGGCGGACATGGCGGCCCCGGGTGTCCCGGACCACTCGCCGTGCCAGCCGGCGCGTGGACCGGACAGGGGCAGGCAGGGGCGCCACGCAGTGGTGCACGTCATCCCTCCTCACCACGGATCCAGTCGTTGATGCGGGCGCGCACGGCGTCCCCCTCCTCGTCCATCGCATCGGTGGGTCTCCCGAGGGCGCGGCGCACCCGTCGGCGCCCGTTGCGGGTGGTGAGGAGTGCGTACTCCTTGGTCCCCGCAGCCTCGCCCACGAGGATTCCCCTCGTGAACCAGCGCTCCGCACGGGTCAGCTCGCCACACCCCTCCAGGAGTTCCCCGATCCTCGTGTGGATGTCGGCATCGCGCAGTCTGCGTCGCGCCAGCCCGTCCGCGACGTCCGTGAGGACCTTGAGGTCCTCCCTCGCCGCTGCCACCTCCATCCGGGTGAGCGCAGCGACGTAGGCTCCCCTATCCCCGCCAGGGTCAACCTCCTCCGCGAGGAGTGCCACCTTCTCGGCGTCCTCCCATTCCCCGAGGCCGGCGAAGTCCTCGCCCGCCAGTTCCAGCATGCCCAGCGGGTCCACGTCCTCGTCGAGGACGAATTCGGGATCGCTGACCCACGCCACGAGGGTGTCGGCACGTCCACGGTCGCCGCCGAACCCCCAGTCGAGCTCCTTGAAGTCGTCGTCCGAGATGCGAGTTGTCATGGCTCCCAGTGTCCCAGACCCGGAGGGACCCGGACAGCGGTGCCGTCACAGGGAGACCGGAGGGCCACCCACGACGTCCTCGTCACGACGGGGTGTAGGGGCTCACGACCACCTCGACGCGCTGGAGGTCCTTGACCTCGGAGTAGCCGGTGGAGGCCATGGTGCGGCGCAGGGCACCGACGAAGTTCAGTGATCCGTCCGCCCGGGTGGAGGGCCCGTAGAGGATCTGGCGCATGGTGCCCACGGTGCCGACATGGGCCCGGTGCCCGCGCGGCATGTCGGGGTGGGTGGCCTCCGACCCCCAGTGCCATCCGCGCCCCGGGGCCTCCTCCGCGCGTGCGAGGGCGGCACCCAGCATCACCGCATCCGCGCCGCACGCGATGGCCCGCGTCAGGTCCCCGGACAGGCCGATGCCACCGTCGGCGATGACGTGGACGTAGCGTCCCCCGGACTCGTCCATGTAGTCACGCCGGGCTGCGGCGACATCTGCGATGGCGGTCGCCATGGGGGCGTGCACCCCCAGGGAGCGCCGTGTCGAGTGAGCCGCCCCTCCCCCGAACCCGACGAGGACTCCCGCCGCACCCGTGCGCATGAGGTGCAGGGCAGCGGTGTCGGTGGAGACACCCCCGACGATGACCGGCACGTCGAGCTCGTAGATGAACCGCTTGAGGTTCAGCGGCTCCGAGCGGGAGGAGACGTGCTCGGCCGATACGGTGGTCCCACGGATGACGAAGAGGTCGACCCCGGCGTCGACCACAGCGCGCCAGTAGCGGTGGGTGCGCTGGGGGGACAGCTTGCCGGCCACCACCACCCCGGCCCGGCGGATCTCCTGGAGCCTCGCGGTGATGAGCTCTGGTTTGATGGGCTCGGAGTAGATCTGCTGGAGCCGCGCGATGGAGTTCTCCTCGCGCAGGTGGGCGATCTCCTCGAAGAGCGCCGTCGGGTCCTCGTAGCGTGTCCACAGGCCGTCGAGGTCGAGGACGCCGATCCCCCCGAGCCGCCCGAACTCGATCGCGGTGGTCGGGCTCATCACGGAGTCCATGGGGGCGGCCATGATCGGGATGTCGACGTGGTAGGCATCGATCTGCCACCCGACGTTGACGTCCTCGGGATCGCGGGTGCGCCGTGACGGCACCAGTGCGATGTCGTCGAGCGAGTAGGCCCTGCGTCCGCGCTTGCCCCGGCCGATCTCCACTTCGTTGCTCACGGGTCGATCCTATTCGCACGCGTTGCGGAACGGGTCACGGGAGCCCCACACGGCTGCGGGCCCGTCGCGTCGGGGACCGGGTGTGACCGGCCGCAGGCGGCAGCATCCCCGAAGCGGACAGGTGTCGCCCGGGGAGCAGGGGTCACCGGGCCTCGATGAGTCGGGGACGGGGGCCTTCGAGCCTCGCGACGGAGATCTTCACCTCCGTGACCTCCCGCCGCAGGCCCTCCAGGCCGACATCGAGCTTGTCGAGCCGCCCGTCGATGCCGTCGAGCCTGCCATCGAGTTGGTCGAACCTGCTGGTGACCGCGTCGAAGCGGAGGGCGGACTCGGAGCGCACAGCGGCGTCACCACTGGCCATCTCCGCACGCAGGGTGGACCCCAGCCCCGCCATCTCCTCACGCAGGGCGGTCCCCAGCCCCGCCATCTCCTCACGCAGGGCGGTCCCCAGCCCCGCCATCTCGGCACGCAGGGCCGCATCCCCACTCGCGATCTCCGCACGCAGGGAGATCGCCAGACCTGCGATCTCACCGCGTGTCTCGGTGTCCCCCTCGACGATCTCGCGATGCAGCGAGTCCCTGGTGTCACGCAGCTCGTTCTCGATCCGGAGGAAGCGGTCGTCCAGCCGGGCCTCCATCCTGGTGCTGCTCATGTGGAAGTAGGTCAGGAGCGCGATCAACGCCGCGCCGACCGTGCCGATCGTCGTGATGATCTCCGCACTCACCGTGACCACGTCCCCATTCTGCCCGACCCATCGGCGGATGCCAACGGTGGAGCCAGCTTCCCGGCGACCCCTCGTCCCTGCCAGTCCTGGTGCCCACGGTTGTGGACGGACGACGGGCCGCAGGGGCAGTTGTGGACAGTTCCGCTCCCGCGCACGTCCGGGGGAGGCCTCCTGGCCGGGGAGTTGGGGGAGATGCGCCCTCCGTCCCCCAGGTGCACATGCCGTGGCGCACACTGTGGGCACGGGAACAGAGCGACCGAGGAGGAGACGTGAACTGGACGGAAGCACCCTGGCTGGGCTTCGACACCGAGACGACCGGGGTCGACGTCGCACGTGACCGGCTGGTCACCGCAGCACTGGTCCTGAGGCCGGGTGGCATGGATGCCTCGGCACCGGACCGGGAGAGGACCTGGTTGGCCGACCCCGGGGTGGAGATCCCCGGCGCTGCCACCGAGGTCCACGGGATCTCGACCGAGCGGGCACGTGAGGAGGGCCGCCCCGTCGTGGACGTCCTCGACGAGGTCGCGACCACGCTCGTCGACCACTGGCGCCAGGGCAACCCAGTGGTCGCCTTCAACGCCTCCTACGACATCTCACTCGTCAACAACGAGTTGCGTCGCCACGGGCTGGGCTCCTTCGAGGAGCGCCTCGGCACTGGCCCCGCACCCGTCGTCGATCCCCTGGTGCTCGACCGGGCCCTGGACCGCTACCGGCGCGGCAAGAAGACCCTCGCCGCCATGGCGCCGGTCTACGGCGTGGAGCTGTCCGAGGACGCCCACACCGCTGAGGTCGACGTGGCCATGACCCTGGACGTCCTGGCTGCCATGGCCCGTCGGTTCCCACGGATCGCCGCCATGGACGGTGCCGAGCTCCACGCCTTCGAGGTGGACGCCCACCGCACCTGGGCCGTGGACTTCGAGAAGTGGCTGCGTTCCAAGGGACGCGACGCCCACATCTCCCCCCACTGGCCCCAGGGCTGATCGGTCCCACCACGCAGCCGAGTGCGGCCCCGGCACTGCTCCGGGCGATCTGTGCGCGCGTCGCCTCCGCCACTCACTCGGCGGACACGGATCTCCGGGCACGTGGCCGACCGCATGCTGGGCTGGCGCCACAGACACGGCGGCGTCCGGGGTCCCGCAGGACGCCGTCCGGACAGCTGCTCAGTCCGTCACTTGGCCCCGAACCCGTGGTAGTTCGGAGCCTCGGTGGTCATCTGGACGTCGTGGGGGTGGGACTCGCGCAGGCCGGCGGAGGTGATGCGCACGAAGCGACCGTTGCGCCTGACGTCCTCCAGGGTCGGCGCCCCCAGGTAGAACATCGTCTGGTGCAGCCCACCCACCAGCTGGTAGACGACCGCCGCCAGGGACCCGGAGTAGGGCACCTGACCCTCGATGCCCTCCGGCACGATCTGGTCGTCGGAGGAGACATCGGCCTGGAAGTAGCGGTCCTTGGAGTAGCTCTTGCGGCCCCGCGAGCTCATGGCGCCCAGTGAGCCCATCCCACGGTAGAGCTTGTACTGCTTGCCATTGGTGAACACGAGCTCCCCGGGGGACTCCTCGCACCCGGCCAGCAGTGAGCCGAGCATGACCGTGTCCGCGCCTGCCACCAGTGCCTTGCCGATGTCCCCGGAGTACTGGAGCCCTCCGTCGGCGATCAGGGGGACACCCGCGGGACGGCAGGCCTTGGCGGCCAGGTGGATGGCCGTGACCTGGGGGACGCCGACACCCGCGACGACACGGGTCGTGCAGATCGACCCCGGTCCCACACCCACCTTCACCGCGTCCACCCCGGCATCGATGAGCGCCTGGGCGCCCTCCGTGGTCGCGACGTTGCCGCCGATGACCTCGATGCCGTCGAAGGTCGGGTCGGCCTTGAGGCGCCGGACCATCTCGACCTCGAGACGTGCCCCACCGTTGGCGGTGTCCACGACCAGTACGTCGACACCGGCGTCCGCCAGCGCCTGGGCACGCTCCCAGGTGTCGCCCCAGTAACCGATGGCGGCACCGACCACCAGACGACCCCGGGCGTCCTTGGTGGCGTGGGGGTACTGCTCGGTCTTGACGAAGTCCTTGACCGTGATGAGGCCGGCCAGGCGCCCCTGGTCATCGACCAGGGGGAGCTTCTCGATGCGGTGCTCGGCCAGGAGGTTCTTCGCGTCCTCGCGCGAGATCCCGACCTTGCCCGTGATGAGGGGCATGGGGGTCATGCAGTCGCGGACCGTCAGGTGCCCCCAGTCCGCAGCGGGGACGAAGCGGAGGTCGCGGTTGGTGATGATGCCCAGGAGAACGTCATCGTGGTCGACCACGGGGAGGCCGGAGACGCGGTAGTGACCGCACAGCTCGTCGAGCTGCTCGATCGTGGCGTCCGGTCCGGCGGTGACGGGGTCCTCGACCATCCCGGACTCGGAGCGCTTGACCTGACGGACCTGCTGCGCCTGGTCCTCGATGGAGAGGTTGCGGTGCAGGATCCCGATCCCGCCCTGGCGGGCCATGGCGATGGCCATGCGCGCTTCGGTGACGGTGTCCATCGCCGCGGAGACGAGGGGGACGTGCAATGAGATCTTCTTGGTCAGTCGCCCCGTGGTGTCCACGTCCGCGGGCACCACATCGGTGAGCTCGGGAAGGAGCAGGACGTCGTCGTAGGTCAATCCGGTCAGGCCGAACGGGTCGGTCGCGTCATAGTCACCCATGGCCCAAGTTTAGGTGGGGCCCACCCCCCACCCCGACGCGAGAGTGGTCACACCCCACGGGGGCGTCGTCGCTGCCGGGAGGGGGAAGGGACCCGTGACGTGGTCCGACACGCACCACCCGGACCCACACGTCCGGCACTGTGGCCTCCCCCGGGGGACGGGGCCGGGCCCACCTGTGCGCGCACGAGGGCGGACACCGCGTGCGCGGACACCGCGTGTCCGGACACACCGTGGGCCCCGCCGGCCCAGTGGCGGCCCCGCGGGGCCGCAGCCCTCAGTCCAGCGGGGCCAGGAGCCCGTCCCTGATCGCCGTGGCGAAGGTCGGGGTCACGGGCAGGCGCGGCAGGAGCAGCATCTGGGCGACGTGGTAGGCGTCGGGCTTGCCCGGCCACGTACGGGTACCGGGCGCATTCTCGGGAGTGAGCTCGTGGTACCAGCGTCCGGGTGCTTCCCGCAGGTACTGGTCGGCGTAGGCCACCCAGGTGGCGAAGTCCTTGCTCAGGGACTCGATCTCCTCCTCGTGTCCGCCCTCGTCGGCGAGGACGCGGCCCAGCACCACGGCGGCACCGATGCCCTCGCACAGCACCCAGTGCATGCGCTCGCGCACCACTGGCGTCCCGTCGAAGTCGGTCGTGTAGACGAAGCCGGGCGCACCGTCGACGTCCCAGCCGTCCTCGACCGCGCGTGCGAAGAGGTGACGGGCGCCGTCGAGCATCCACTCACCGGGTTCCTCACCCAGCGCCAGCAGGGCCGCGCGGGCCTGCAGCATGAGCCTGGACCATTCGATGCCGTGCCCGGGGGTGACGCCGAAGGGCCGGAAGGGGTGTGCGGGCTGGTCACGGTTGTAGTCGGGGAGGACCTTCCAGTCGGCCGTGAAGTGCTCGGGGATGCGCCAGTTGCGTTCCTGGGCGCGGTCGTGGACGAAGAGGAGGATGCCGCGGGCACGGTCCAGCCACTTGCGGTCCCCCGTCACGTCCCAGGCGGAGAGGTAGCACTCGGTGGTGTGCATGTTGGCGTTGATGCCGCGGTAGTCCTCGGTCTCCGTGAAGGCGACGTCCCAGGACTCGCGCACGCGCCCGAACTCGGGCTCCCACCAGAAACGGTCCTGGGCGTCCAGGGCGGCGTCGAGGAGCTCCTGGCCACCGGGGCGACCGGCGGCCACCGCCGAGGTACCGGCCAGGACGACGAATGCGTGGGCGTAGGCCTCCTTGCGGGTTCCCTCCCAGGGGATGCCCGCGCCGTGCTCGTCCGTGCCGTGGGCGATCGCGGAGTACCAGCCGCCGTGCTCCTCGTCGTGGAAGGGACCCCTCAGGGCGGCGATCCCGTGGTCGGCGAGCTCCGCGGCACCCTCGATGCCCTGCAGGGCCGCCAGGCAGAAGACATGCGTCATGCGGCAGGTGATCCACAGTTCGACGGGGCGTGAGGTGTCGACCTCACCCTCGGGTCCCATGTAGCCGAACCCGGTCGCAACCCGTGAGTTGCGTGCGAAGTCGACGACCGCACGGAACTCGGTGTCGAACTCTGCGCGGACTGCTCGATCGTCCCAAGGGGTGTCCATCGAAGGCCTTTCTGGCGGGGTGCGTCGTTGCGGGCCCGTCATCGGGACCCCAGCCAAAATTAGGCTCTTGTGACTGATCTGTGGGTGGTTGGGCGGGTCTGGACGGGTGCACGCCGTTCTCTCGTCTATGTTCCTGGCTTGTCGAGAGTCAGTAACGAAACAGGGAGAACGGCGTGCAGGAAACCACCCTATGGCGAGGGCTGCTGGGAGTCGAGAAGACCACGGTCGTCGAGCAGGTCGAGTATGACGCGGACGAGGGCATCGTGGTCGCGTCGGTGCGTGCGTCGGGGAAGCTGAGGCCTCGGTGCGGGAGGTGCGGCAGACGTGCTGCCCGTTACGACCTCGGTGAGGGGCTGCGGCGGTGGAGGGCGCTGGACCTGGGCCCTGTCCCGGTGTGGCTGGAAGCGGAGGCGCCGCGTGTGAAGTGTACTGAGCATGGGGTGATCGTCGCGCAGGTGCCGTGGGCGCGTCACGGTGCCGGACACACGAGGTTCTTCGACGATCAGGTCGCGTGGTTGGCGACAGTGTCCTCGAAGTCTGCCGTGAGGGAGTTGATGCGCATCGCGTGGCGCACGGTCGGAGCGATCGTTGCCCGCGTGTGGGACGACACCGCCGCCGAGACCGACCTGTTCGCCGGGCTCACCCGCATCGGGATCGATGAGATCAGCTACAAGAAGGGCCACAAGTACCTCACCGTCGTCGTCTGTCACGACACCGGCCGACTCGTGTGGGCAGCGCCTGGGCGGGACAAGAAGACGCTGCGAGCCTTCTTTGACGCCCTGGAGGCCTCCGGGGCGGGCAGGTGCGCCCAGGTCACGCATGTCAGTGCGGACGGGGCGGACTGGATCGGCGACGTCGTGGCGGAGAAGTGCCCTCATGCAGTGCGCTGCGCTGACCCGTTCCACGTCGTCAAGTGGGCCACCGACGCCCTGGATGAGGTGCGCCGGCAGGCATGGAACGATGCCCGCAAGGCCGCCCGGGGTGAGCCGCGCCGCAACGTCGGCAGACCTCGCAAAGACGCACCCGCCAGACCCGCCAACGACACAGCCCGCAGGTTGAAGAACTCACGCTACGCGCTGTGGAAGAACCCTGAGGATCTCACCGAGAGGCAGACCGAGAAGCTCGCCTGGATCGCGCAGACCGACCCCAGGTTGCACCGCGCCTACCTCCTCAAAGAAGGACTACGGGTCGTCTTCAAGCTGCCCTACGAGCAAGCCATCGACGCACTGGAGCGGTGGATCTCCTGGGCCAGGCGATGTCGTATCCCCGCCTTCGTGAAACTCCAACGCTCGATCGTGAAACACCGCGAGAGGATCCTCGCCGCGATCGAGCACGGACTCTCCAACGGGCGCATCGAGTCCGTCAACACCAAGATCCGACTCATCACCCGCGTCGCGTTCGGGTTCCGCTCACCCGACGCACTCATCGCCCTGGCCATGCTCACCCTCGGCGGCCACCGCCCCACCCTCCCCGGCCGACCATGACCCACGGAAGAGTCAGAAGCGCCCAAAATTACCACCGCTGGACAGCTGCGACGTCCTGCCCGGCTCAGTCCTCCAGCAGTTGCTCCTCACCCTGGGTGGCCTTCGCGCGCGCCAGGGCCACGGTCTCGTCCACGCAGGCGGAGAGGGTGCGCACCCGTTGGACGTGCTGGTCGAGGACGTGGGGGGAGTCCGCGCCCACCAGGACGATGTCGACCTCCCCGGAACCCGCGATGGCACGCATGAGGCGTTCGCAGGAGGCGCCCCGCCCCATCACCACCGCCACCGAGTCCCCGGCACGCGCACGGTGGGCCGCGAAACGCCCCGATCCCGTGCTCCCCGCATGGGGGCCGGTGGAGATCACGGCGGTCGGGATCCCGTTCCACTGCAGGGCGACGCCTGCCACGTGTGCGGCCAGTGAATGGTCCCGGTCCGCCAGGACCACCACGGGCGCTGCCGCAGGCGTGGGCGCGGTGGGGCAGTGCTCCGAGACGGAGCGGATGACCGCGAGGACCGCGACGGTGAGGAAGGACGAGGGCGCACTGCCCGGTTCCTCCCCCTCGTCGGAGCCGAGGATCGTCTCCATGGCCGGTTCGATGAGGTCGCACCAGGTGTGGACGAGGCCGACGACGGAGACCGAGGCGGCGATGAGACGCTCCAGACGCTCCTGGTCCCGCAGCTTCGCGGCCTCCACCAGGTCCTCGGGACCGGAGGGGACACTCGTCCCCACCAATGCCCTACCCAGGTCCTCATCCGCCAGGGAGAGCACCGTGGCCGCGGCGTCCGCGGCCGCCACTCCGGAGCGGACGAGCTCGAGCATGCGTGAGAGACGCGCGACGTCCTCCGGACGGTACCGACGGTGCGTCCCGGCCCGCCGTTCGGAGGGGCCCAGTCCGTAGCGTCGCTCCCAGGTGCGCAACGTCGAGGCCGACACCCCCAGGCGTGCGGCGACCATCGTCACCGAGAGGGGGACACCGGGGACTGCGCGGATGATCTGCGCCTTGGGCATCCCGTGTCCCCTTCCCCGTCGTGTTCCGGAGTGTTCAGTACTTGTCCGCGGGCCGTCTCCGCCTCCCGCACACCCTTGATTGTCGACGCATCAGGCGTTTCCTGCCACTCGGGCCGCCGGGAACGGGCACCCCGAGGCAGGGACGAGCTGATGGTTGTCAGGCGACATTCAGGAATGGGTCCCAAGCTGGGAGTTTACGGAGAGTTGCTGGACCACTCTTGAATAAGTGGTGCGTAACTCTGTAGCCTTGCCACAGATCGGAACGGCCGGGTGCTCCCACCTGACCATCCCCTCAGACAACGGAAGGTAGGGATCCAATGACCGACGTCTCACGACTCCCCGGACCGATGATCGAAGCCTGGGAATGGCAGTATGACGGTGCCTGCCGCGACATGGACACCGAGCTCTTCTTCCACCCCGAGGGGGAGCGCGGCTCCACCCGTCGGCGTCGCGCAGCAGCCGCGAAGGCCGTGTGCGCCACCTGCCCGGTGATCGAGCAGTGCCGCGAGCACGCGCTGCGCGCCCAGGAGCCCTACGGGATCTGGGGCGGCATGACCGAGGAGGAGCGCCGCGAGTTCCTCCAGCGTCAGCGTCGCACCGCCTGATCCCCACACGCCGGGCCCGGTACCGCACAGGTGCCGGGCCCGACCCGTGTCCGCACGCACGGAAGGGGCCCACCCCCGATGGGGTGGGCCCCTTCCGTCGTACTGTCCGACCTGTGCAGTCGCATCACAGTGACCGCGCGGTGGTCGGGCTGTCGGGCACCCGGTGGCCGGGCGCCCGGCGGCTCAGTGCTCGACGACCGCCAGGACGTCGCGCGCGGAGAGGATGACGTACTCCTCGCCGGCGTACTTGACCTCGGTGCCGCCGTAACGGCTGTAGATCACGGTGTCACCCTCGGAGACGTCCATGGGGACGCGGTTGCCCTTGTCGTCGATGCGACCGGGTCCGACGGCGATGACCTCGCCCTCCTGCGGCTTCTCCTTGGCGGTGTCAGGGATGACCAGACCGGACGCGGTGGTGCGCTCGGCCTCGACCTGACGGATCACGATGCGGTCCTCGAGGGGCTTGATGGAGATCGACACTGTCGTTACTCCCTTTCTGATGTTCGCGCATTGGTGCGCCCCGGTTCCACCCTGCCGTCGCGGGGGTCAGGGTCCGGGGCCCGACCGCGGCTGTGGGCCGCGTTCCGCGCACAAGTCTAGGACGCGGCTGGCACTCTGACAACCCGAGTGCCAACGTCCGTGGTGTCCGCCCTCGTGACGTCCGCGAACCCTTCCGCGCCTGCCGCCGCGCCCCACCGCACCACCGCAGCACGAGGACGGGGAGACCCCGCGCACCCCGTCGGCGCCGCACGGGCCCCCCGGTCCGACCCCACCGGCGCCACGC
>NZ_LT700212.1:1845241-1928374 GCF_900155435.1 Actinomyces provencensis
CTCCCCCGGCCGGGAACTCCTGGCCTCCCTGGAGACGCTGCCCGACCGCGACCACAGGGACTCCGCCCGCCTCGACGCCGCCATGCGCCACCAGGGGGTCGATGCCTCCGTCGCTGCGGCCGTCCTCACCCAGCTGGACCTCCGGGACCGTGCGGAGGGCAAGTTCGGGCGGTTCGCCCGCTCCATGGTCTTCACCCGCGACGGCCTGGAACAGGCCACGCGCCTGGCCGTGGCCGCACGCCACGCGGAACGTTTCCGACGCGGGGGCGCGACGCGCGTCGCCGACCTCGGGTGCGGGATCGGCGGGGACGCTCTCGCGCTCGCCGGCCTCGGACTGGGGGTGTGGGCGCTCGACATCGACGAGGACGCCGCCGCCGCTGCGGCGGAGAACCTCCGGCCCTTCCCCGACGCCGAGGTCGTCCTCGGGGACGTCAACGACCTCGACCTCGCGGACCTGCGGGCACTGGGCGTCGACGCCGTCTTCGCGGATCCGGCCCGGCGCACGGGAACCGCCGGAGGATCCTCCCGGCGCCTCGGACCCGAGCTGTGGTCCCCACCCCTCTCCACCGTCCTGTCCTGGCGGTCCACCTTCGGGCGTCTCGGTGTGAAGATGGCACCCGGTGTGCCCCATGCGGCCCTGCCTGACGACTGCCACGCACAGTGGACCTCCGTGGACGGTGACCTCGTGGAGGCCGCCCTGTGGACGCCTCCCCTGGCACCCGAGGGACCGGGACGCTCCGCCCTCGTCCTGCGCGGGGGTGGCGCCCACACCCTCACCGACCCCACCCTCGGGTCCGCGAGCGCCCCTGTCCGGCAGGCCTCCGTGGGGGCGCTGGGCTCCCTCGTCGCCGAACCCGACCCGGCCGTCATCCGCGCCGGACTGGTCGCCCGCCTGGCCGAGGACCTCGGGGCGCAGCTGGTGTCACCGTCCATCGCGTGGCTGACGGGGGACGACCTGCCCGCGACCCCCTTCGCCGCACGCTTCGAGGTCATCGACGTCGTGGCACTGCGCCCCAAGGCCGTCCAGGGTGCCCTCGACCGGCTCGACGTGGGCAGCGTGGAGGTGAAGAAGCGCGGCGTGGACATCGACCCCGAGGCACTGCGCCGCTCCCTGCGGCTGCGCGGGTCGGGGGCGGTGACGGTCATTGCGACGCGCGTGGAGGGCCGGCACCGAGCGATCATCGCGCGACGCTGCCAGACTTGAGCCATGGTGCCCGGACCCGGGTGCCCCAGGAATCCCAGGACGGGAGGCACCATGCCCCTTCCCTTCACCCCCTCCCAGCGTTCGACGATCGGTGTCGAGTGGGAGCTCCAGCTCGTCGACCAGGACTCCAATGACCTGCGCCAGGCTGCCGATGCCGTCATCGCCGGCGCCACGCACGACGGTGAGCTCAGTCCCCACATCCACCGCGAGATGCTCCTCAACACGGTGGAGGTCACCTCGGGAGCACGCGAGACCGTGGCGGAGTGCCTCCACGACATCGCGACCACCGTCACCTCGCTGCGTCCCGTCACCGACGCCCTGCGCATCGACCTGGCCACTGCCGGCACCCACCCCTTCGCGCGCCCCGCCTACCAGCGCGTCACCGACTCCGAGCGCTACGCGGAGCTGGTGGACCGCACCCAGTACTGGGGTCGCCAGATGCTGCTCTACGGGGTCCACGTCCACGTCGGCGTGGAGGAGCGCGACAAGGTCCTGCCCATCCTGCGCGCACTCACGACGCGCTTCGCGCAGCTGCAGTCCCTCTCCGCCTCCTCGCCCTTCTGGGCGGGAGTGGACACCGCGTACGCCTCCAACCGGGCCATGGTCTTCCAGCAGCTGCCCACCGCGGGCATCCCCCGCCAGTTCCGGACCTGGGACGAACTGGAGCACTACACCGATGACATGATCTCCACCGGGGTCATCAAGGGCTTCGACGAGATCCGCTGGGACGTGCGCCCCTCCCCCAAGCTCGGCACGGTCGAGAACCGCGTCTTCGACGCCGCGACGAACATCCTGGAGGTCGCCGCCTTCGCCGCCCTCACCCACTGCCTGGTCGAGCACTACTCACGCATGATCGACGCCGGCGAGCAGCTGCCCGTCCTGCCCGAGTGGTTCGTGGCGGAGAACAAGTGGCGCTCCGCCCGCTACGGCATGGACGCGGTGCTGGTCCTGGACGCGCAGGGCCACCAGGAGCACGTGCGCGACACGGTGGAGTCCATGCTGGAGGACCTGGCCCCCGTCGCCCGAGACCTGCGCTGCGCCGAGGAGCTGGACGGGGTCCACGAGATCCTCCGCCTGGGCGCCTCGTACCAGCGTCAGCGTTTCGTCGCGGAGAACTCCAAGGACCCCCTCGATGCGGTGGCCGAGCTGATCCGCGCCGAGATGCGCGCCGACCGGCCCCTGGACCCCACCGAGTTCCTGGAGTCACGTACGGTCAAGGACCCGGGCGCCGTGCACAACCCGCCCTGCTGACCCCACCCCACCCCCACCCCACCTCGGCGAAGTCCGCTCAGTTCGGAGGTCGAAGTCCGCTCTGTTCGGGGCTCGAGGTCCGCTCTGTTCGGGGCTCGAAGTCCGTCCCGCTGACCGATCACCCGGCCACCTTCGCGCCGACAGTCCCACCGCCGTCGGCAGGTCTGCGCCTGCCCATGTGTGTCCGACGGGACGAGGTCAGGGACGCCTGCGAGGAGGGACACGGGCGTGTTGACGAGGGCGGGCACGGGTACTCCGACAGGGGCGCGGCGCGGGCGCAGTGACGAGGACGGGACCGCGCGCGACAGGTGGGAACGACTGCTCAGGAGGCCAGAGCCGAGCTGACTGCGGGCGCCATGTAGGTTTGGGTCAGCGGCATGCCGGAGTCCGGCGAGAAGTCCCAGTCCGACGGGGGCAGACCCGCACGCACCAACTCCGAACCGATGGCAGCGATCTGTGCGCCGTTGTCCGTGCAGAAGCGCAGCGGGGGCATGCGGACCGTGAGGCCTGCGGCGTAGGCGCGCTCGGTGATGAGTGCGCGGAGGCGGGAGTTCGCGGAGAAACCCCCACCGATGACGATCGTGTCGCAGTCCGTGTCACGGGCAGCGCGCACCGCCTTGGCGGTGAGGGAGTCGTTGACGGACTCCGAGAAGCCCGCACAGATGTCCTCGGGGCTGAAGGACTCCCCGCGTTCCTGCACGCCCTCCACGTAGCGGGCGACGGCCGTCTTGAGGCCGGAGAAGCTGAAGTCGTACTTGTGGCGTTCCTTGTCCTTGCCGGCGGCGAGACCCCGCGGGAACCGGATCGCGTCCACGTCCCCCTGCTGGGAGAGACGGTCCACATGCGGACCGCCGGGGTAGGGCAGGTCCAGGAGCCGACCGACCTTGTCGAAGGCCTCACCCGCCGCATCGTCCAGGGTGCCGCCCAGCTCGCGCACGTCGGTGGCGATGTCCTCCACCAGGAGGATGTTCGAGTGACCACCCGAGACCACCAGCCCGATGAACCGCCGGGGAAGCGGCCCCTCGGCCACCTTGTCGACCGCCAGGTGCCCGATCACGTGGTTGACCCCGTAGAGGGGCAGGTCGAGCCCGGTGGCCAGGGCCTTGGCCGCACAGATCCCGACCGTCAGGGATCCCACCAGACCCGGTCCCGCGGAGACGGCGACGGCATCGACCTGGTCCAGACCGACCCCGGCCTCCGCGAGCGCGGAGTCGAGGGTGGGGAGGAAGGACTCCAGGTGCGCACGCGAGGCGATCTCGGGAATGATGCCCCCGTAGCGCGCGTACTGGTCCATGGAGGTGGCAGTCCGGTCGACCAGGAGTTCGGTGCCACGCACGAGGGCGACGCCGGTCTCGTCACAGGTGGACTCGATGCCGAGGATCAGGGGTTCATCACTCACCCGGGAGATTCTAGTCCGCACGGGCACTCCGGCGCCTGGAAGACCGGTCACGGTGCGGCCCGAAGCCCCCCCGGCATCGCAGTCACGTCGAAATACCGGGTTCGTGTCGAGATACCGGCGTCTATGCGTGGATCTCGCCCGGAAGCGTGGATCTCACCCGAAACTGTGGATATCACCGGGAGATGTGGATCCCACCAGCACTCGAGGAGCCCACACTGCCCGGAGTCCCGATCAGCGCGAGTCCGACCGCCGGTCGATCTCACGCCCTCTCTCCCGCTCCTCCGCTCCGCCGTGTCACCCCTGCTGGGAGGACCCACCGCCCTCGACCTCGGCACCGGCATCGACCTCCGGCGTGCGCGAGCCCGCGACGACCATGCCCGCGACCCCGATTCCCAGACACGCCAGCGCCCAGGGGAACAACCCGACTGCGAACTCCCTCTTCACCGGGTCCTCCGAGAGGACACCGATCAGCAGCACGGCCATGAGAGCCACGAAGCCGAGCAGCCCAAGAATCCCGATCGTCGTGCCCAGCTTCCATCCTCGGCCGTGACCGCGAGTTCCCCCAGCGTTCGCCCCGTCCGTCCCCTCGATCACGTGGGATTCTCCGTCCATTCCAACTCCTCCAGGTCGACCGGCCCCGCCACAATATGCCACCTCGGACCTCAGGAGTCGGGACCACCGAGAACTCCGTGACGCCTCCGCCGTTCCGGACGGTTCCATCCCTGCCTCTGCGCCCCTCAGATGCGGACCAACTTGCCCCGACCCACCACCCGGTCACCAGCACCTGTGGACAGAGCGCCATCCGTCCCCAGGACGGGGACGAGCGACGTGACCGAGGTCGGCACTCCGCCCATGCTGTGCCCATGAGCACACCACCCACACTCCGCCCACACCCCGGCCATTCCACCGGTTCCCCGGCCGACGCCCGAGGAAGTTCCTCGTCCGCATCCGCAGGTCCCGCTCCCCGAGAGCTGACACGGACCGCTCCTCGCGACGAACAACCGTGGTCCGCAGCCACACCGAGCGGAACCGTCGCGACCGTGCGCTCGGCGATCCGGTGGGCGTCCCCCTCGACCAGCGCACTGCCCCGCTCCGCGCACCACGGCAACCAGTACGTCACCATCGCGCGCGGCGCGCACCTCCCCACCGAGCTCCTGGCGAGTGTGCCGACGCCCTGGGAGAGGAGGCGTCTCGTCGACATCGCCCGGATCGTGGTCGTACAGACCCACCTGTCCCCCGACGTCCTGTTCTGCCGGGAGTCCGCGGCACTCCTCCGCGGCATCCCCCTGCTCGACCACGCTCCCGACGTCCATGCCCTCACCGCCGGGCGCCAGGACAGGATGCGGGCGGGTCTCCCCGCGATCCGCTTCGACGGCCGCGCGCTCTCCCCCGCCGTGCGGGTGCGCCTGCACCACAGCGCCGACGAGGGCGGCCCACCCTCGTCCATGGAGGGCGTCCCCATGTGCTCACCCCAGACCATGCTCGCGGAACTCGCGCGCTTCTGTCCGGCGCGGGAGGCCGTCGCATCACTCAGCGTGGGTCTGCACCTGGGCACCCGATTCGACCGACGCCAATCGGAGCGCTCACGTGAGGCCGAGGCCTCGGCAAAGGAGCGCCTGGCGAAGAGGATCGCCACCGGCACCGATCGCAGGGGCCGCGCACGCGGGGTGGAAATCCTGCGGGTCGCGGACGCCGGCTGCGAGTCGATCGCCGAGGGCGCGCTCGTGTGGTTCCTGCACGCATACGGGGCGAAACCCTGGCGTACGCAACACGAGGTCGTCGTGGACGGACGGTCTCTGTTCCCCGACGTGGCCTTTCCCGAGATCGGTCTCCTCCTGGAGGTGGAGGGGTTCGGGAAGCTCGGCACCACTGCATTCGAGGTCAGGCACAACGCCCAACAACAGATGAGCCGCGGCTCGCGACTCGAGGCTGCCGGCTGGCGGGTGATCCACCTTCCCGCCACCCTCGTCCTCGGTCCACCGGATGAACTGTTCACCCATCTCTGGGCCGTCGCGCCGGAGATCTTCGACCCCGGCACGAGAGGATCGCCGCTGTTCAAGGCGTGAGCGGCGAGCCGAAGTCCGTGGGAGAGGGGAACCCAGGAGGACTCGGACCGTGGAGCTCGGCAGTGAGATCCACAGTCCATGTCGAGATCCACGCGCACAGCCCGGTACCTCGACGCGAACCCGGTACCTCGACGCGAACCCGGTACCTCGCGAGCAACTGCGCGCCTCACTCCCGTCCCCGGCGCATCCCGGGATCCACAGTCCACGCCGGGATCCACAGTCCATGTCGAGATCCACGCGCACAGCCCGGTACCTCAACCCGAAGCCGGTACCTCGCGAGCAAGTGCGCGCTTCGCTCCCGTTCCCGTCGGATCCCGGGACCTGACCAGCACCAGCACCAGCACCAGCACCGACATCCGGACACGCCCCGACGCCCCGGACATGCCGCGGCCCCGCCCTCGGTACCGAGGGCGGGGCCGTAGCTGGTCACAACTGCTGCCGGGGTGGACCTCATCCACCGTCACGGCGCTGAACACGGCGAGCCGGGTGCATCGCCCATCAGGACGCGCAGGCCGACCGCTGCCGACCGCACGCGCAGGAGGCCCGCGCGACCCGCATCACCGATCCGGCGCTCAGACCCCCTGGAAGGCAGCCTTGCCGAGCTGGCGGTTCAGCGTGGCGATGACGTCCAGCGGGATCTGCTTGGGGCAGACCGCCGAGCACTCACCGACGTTCGTGCAGGTGCCGAAGCCTTCCTCGTCCATCTGGTTGAGCATGTTCACCACACGCGGCAGGTTCTCGGGCTGGCCCTGGGGCAGCAGGTGGAGGTGGGTGACCTTCGCCGCCGTGAACAGCATCGCCGAGGCGTTCGGGCAGGCCGCCACGCACGCGCCACAGCCGATGCAGGCCGCAGCGGTGAAGGCCTTGTCCGAATCCTGCTTGGGCACAGGCGTGGAGTGGGCCTCGGGAGCCGCACCCGTGTTGACCGAGATGTAGCCGCCGGCCTGGATGATGCGGTCCAGTGCGGAGCGGTTGACCACCAGGTCCTTGATGACCGGGAAGGCCTCGGCGCGCCACGGTTCGATGGTGATGGTGTCACCGTCGTGGAAGGAACGCATGTGCAGCTGGCAGGTCGTGGTGACCTCCGGGCCGTGGGCGATCCCGTCGATGACGAGGCCGCACTGGCCGCAGATGCCCTCGCGACAGTCGGAGTCGAACGCGATGGGCTCCTCGCCCCGCGCGAAGAGCTCCTCATTGAGGACGTCGAGCATCTCCAGGAAGGAGGACTCCTCGGAGATCCCACGGATCTGGTACTCGTGCATGGCACCGGGGTCCTCGGGACCGCTCTGGCGCCAGATTCTCAGTGTGAGGTTCACTTGTAGCTCCGCTGCTTCAGCTCGATGTTCTTGTAGACGAGATCCTCCTTGTGGAGGACCGGAGGCTGACCCTCACCGCCCCACTCCCAGGCGGCGACGTAGAGGTACTTGTCGTCGTGGCGCAGGGCCTCGCCCTCGGGGGTCTGGGACTCCGCGCGGAAGTGACCACCGCAGGACTCCTCGCGGTGGAGGGCGTCGATGCACATGAGCTCGCCCAGCTCCATGAAGTCGGCCACGCGGCCCGCCTTCTCCAGGGACTGGTTGAGCTCGCCGATCGACTTGCCGGGCACGCGGACGTTCTTCCAGAAGTCGGCGCGCAGCTCCCGGATGAGGCCGATCGCCTTGCGCAGGCCCTCCTCGCTGCGCTCCATCCCGCAGTACTCCCACATGATGTGGCCGAGTTCCTTGTGGAAGGAGTCCACCGAACGGTTGCCGTTGACGGCCATGAGGCGGTCGATGCGGTCCTGGGCCTGCTTCTTCGCCGCGACGACGTCCGCGGAGGACTCGTCGAGCTTGGGCAGCCCGAAGGCGTGGGCCAGGTAGTCGCTCATCGTGTCGGGCAGGACGAAGTAGCCGTCCGAGAGGCCCTGCATGAGGGCCGAGGCCCCCAGGCGGTTGGCCCCGTGGTCGGAGAAGTTCGCCTCGCCGGCCACGTAGAGGCCGGGCAGGTTGGACTCCAGGTCGTAGTCGACCCACAGACCACCCATCGTGTAGTGCACGGCCGGGTAGATGCGCATCGGGACCTCGTAGGGGTTCTCCCCCGTGATGCGCAGGTACATGTCGAAGAGGTTGCCGTACTTCTCCGAGACCTTGGCGCGCCCCAGGCGCTGGATCGCGTCGGCGAAGTCCAGGTAGACACCCCGTGCCACACCGTCGATCTTCGGGCCCACGCCGCGACCCTCGTCGCACATGTTCTTCGCCTGGCGCGAGGCGATGTCGCGGGGCACCAGGTTGCCGAAGGAGGGGTAGATCCGCTCCAGGTAGTAGTCGCGGTCCTCCTCGGGGATCTGGCGGGGGTCCTTCTCGCAGTCCTCGGCACGCTTGGGCACCCAGATGCGCCCGTCGTTGCGCAGGGACTCCGACATCAGCGTCAGCTTGGACTGCTGGTCGCCGTGCTGGGGGATGCAGGTCGGGTGGATCTGCGTGAAGCAGGGGTTGCCGAAGTAGGCGCCCTTGCGGTGCGCGCGCCAGATGGCGGTCGCGTTGCAGCCCATGGCGTTCGTCGACAGGAAGAAGACGTTGCCGTAGCCGCCCGACGCCAGGACCACTGCGTCGCCGACGTAGGTCTCCAGCTCACCGGTGCTCATGTTGCGGGCGATGAGGCCACGCGCCCGCCCGTCGGAGACGATGAGCTCGACCATCTCGTGGCGCGAGTGCTCGGTGACGGTCCCCGCCGCCACCTGGCGCTCCAGGGCCTGGTAGGCCCCGATGAGGAGCTGCTGGCCCGTCTGGCCGCGCGCGTAGAACGTACGCGAGACCTGCACGCCGCCGAAGGAGCGGTTGTCGAGGAGGCCGCCGTACTCACGGGCGAAGGGGACGCCCTGTGCGACGCACTGGTCGATGATGTTGTTGGAGACCTCGGCGAGGCGGTACACGTTGGACTCACGTGCCCGGTAGTCGCCGCCCTTGACCGTGTCGTAGAAGAGCCGGTAGACGGAGTCGTTGTCGTTGCGGTAGTTCTTCGCCGCGTTGATCCCGCCCTGGGCGGCGATCGAGTGGGCCCTGCGCGCCGAGTCCTGGTAGAAGAACACGTCGACGTTGTAGCCCATCTCGCCCAGCGAGGCGGCGGCTGCACCGCCGGCCAGGCCGGTGCCGACGATGAGGACGCGGAGCTTGCGGCGGTTGGCCGGGTTGACCAGGGCGGCGTTGAACTTGCGCTGTTCCCAGCACTGGGACAGCGGCACGTCCAAGGGGGCCTTGGTGTCGACAATGGGCTCACCCTCGCGGTAGAGGCCCTTGATGAGTGTGTCAGTCATTTTTCAGCACTTCCTCAGGAGATCATCCCGAACGCGATGGCCAACGGCGGGGCCATGAACATGACGAAGATCAGGCCGCCGATGAGGCCGGAGAGCACGACCATGAACTTCCGGGTCCCCGCACGCACCCAGCCCAGGGACTGGAAGGCCGACCAGAAGCCGTGCCCGACGTGCAGGCAGGCTGCCGCGACGAACACCAGGTAGACGATCACCATGAGGGGCTGCTGGAACGCGGCCACCATCCGCTCGTACGGGCTGGAGTCCACGGTGAAACCGGTCCGAACCGTCGCAGTGGTGAAGTGCAGGATGTGGAAGACGATGAGGAAGAGCAGCAGCACGGCGGTCACGCGCATGGTGCGCGCCGCGTAGGCGTCAGCGGCGTTCTTCCTCACGACGTAGCGGGAGGCGCGCGCACGCTTGGAACGCTTCCAGGTGATGGCGGCGGCCGCGACGTGGATGACGAGCATCAGCAGCATCGCGCCGCGGAACACCCAGATGAATCCACCGTGGGGGAAGATCGGGACGAATGCGTCCACCTTCAGCCAGTGGGCGTAGTCGTTGTACACCTCCTCGCCGAGGAACATCTTGAGGTTGCCGTACGAGTGGAACAGCAGGAACATCACGAAGACGAGGCCGGAGACCGCCATGAGTTGCTTGACGAACACAGTGGTGGTCCACGCGCGCCGCTTCTTCGTTGCGACAGTAGTTGTGGCCATGTGGCACACCGTATCCGCCGATCAACGCCCCCTCGTGGGACCCCGGACCCGGACCTGACCCGCGGTGAGTCAGAGGTCACTCTTTCGGCCTGTTCGCGCCGCTGGAAGGCCCCTCCGGCGCCCCGCGGACGGGGGTGGACACATCCACGTCCGGTCCACGACCAGCCGATTTCCGCAAGCGTCGTATGTCCGAATGACCTGCAGCCACCTGAGACCCGCCGGCGTGCCCGTCCTGCACCGACTTCCCTGAGGGGCTGCCGGACATCGACGAGGGCGACCCCGCCCCGGTCACACTCCCGGGAGCACGCAGTCAGTTCCCGACATCGACGAGGGCGACCCCGGCCCGGTCACACTCCCGGGAGCACATCGTCAGTACCGGACATCGACGAGGGCGACCCCGCCCCGGTCACACTCCCGGGAGCACGCAGTCAGTTCCCGACACCGACGAGGGCGACCCCGGCCCGGTCACACTCCCGGGAGCACATCGTCAGTACCGGACATCGACGAGGGCGACCCCGCCCCGGTCACACTCCCGGGAGCACGCAGTCAGTTCCCGACACCGACGAGGGCGCCACGGGTGCCGCCGAGGTCCAGACGCATGGTGACGGCGTCCTCGCGGGGGTTGCGGAAGTAGTGGCGGACCTTGCCGATGCGGTGGAACCCGTGTGCGAGGTAGAGGCCCTGTGCCGCGCCGTTGGAGGCCCTCACCTCCAGGAACACCCGCTCCGAGCCACCCGTTCGGGCGGCGTCCAGGATGTCCTCCAGGAGCAGGGTCCCCACTCCCCTGCCGCGATGGTCCGGAAGGACCCCGATGGTCATGACATCGGCGTCCGGACCGATGAGGATCCCGGCGTAGCCGATGAGGCGACCCTCCAGCTCCGCTCCCACGTAGTGGCGCCCGGGAGCGGAGAGTTCCTCGGCGACCATGGTCCGCGTCCAGGGGTCCTCGGGGAAGAGCGCCGCCTCAAGTGCGGAGACCTGTTCGACGTCGTCGGGACCCAGCGCGCGCAGGTCGACCTGGGCACCCGCGGCACGTGGTGGCGCACCGGTGCCCGGGACGGTCATGGGCTCCGTTCCCCCGGGATCCGTCCCCTCCTGCCGGACAGGTCCGGTCCCCGGGAGCTCCACCGGGCCCGGGTCGGCCGGTCCACGGTCGGTTGGGCCGGTGCCCGGAGCGCACACCGGGCCCGGGTCGGCCGGGCCGCGGTCGACTGGGCCGGTGCCCGGAGTGTTCACAGGGCCGCGGTCGGCTGACCCTGGATGTCGGGGCGACGCAGGTAGAGGGGCTCGGTGCCGAGCCGCTGCGACTCCCCGCGTGCCAGACGTGAGGCCACGATGCGCACGAGGACGGAGGGGTCCAGCGTGACCTCGGGACCGAGCGGGACCTGCTGCAGGGCGTCCACGGCATGATCGGGGACCGCTCCTGCCGGCACCAGCAGGGCGTCGAGCTCGCGCATGGCATTGACGACGGTGCGCGGGGCCGACACCTGGGGGCCCTCCACCGCGCGGACGTCGTCGGGCCCCTCGGCGCGGTAGCGCGCCCAGTAGAGCTCGTGACGCCGGGCATCGGTGATGACGACGACCTCGGCGTCGGGGGGCAGCAGGTCGAGTGCCTGCCGGGCGACGATGTCCAGGCTGGAGGCCCCGTACACCTCCGCGCCCGCGGCCCGCGCCAGGACGCGGGCGGTGACCAGGCCGGCACGCAGCCCGGTGAAGGGCGCCGGCCCCGTGCCCACCAGGACGGAGGTGATCCCCGCACCGGCCAGGGGACCGTCCACCCCTGAGGAGCGCAGCACCTCACGGACCAGCGGGGTGACCGACTCGGCGTGTCGGCGTGCGGAGTCGTTCTCGGCGTGGGCGAGGACGACGCCGTCGCGCACGAGTGCCACCTTCGTGGCCGAGGAGGTGTCCAGGCAGAGTTCGCTCACGGCAGTCGATCCTACTCGGTGACCGTTGGGGCCGTGCTGTCCCCGACATTGCCGGTGGAGCGGGCCTCCTCCGCGAGGTCGTCGAGTTGACCGTCCCACCGCTGCCCGAAGGGTCGCAGTGTGATGGTGCGATGTCCGTCGTCCATCTCCTCCAGGTCGATGACCCCGCCCTCGTCGCGGGCGATGCCTCCGCGTGGTCGGGTGACGTCGACCTCGAGTCGCTGGTCGGAGAGGCCCTCGGTCTTGCCCTCACCCCACTCCACGACGGTGACGGAGTCCGCCAGGGAGGAGTCCAGGTCGAGGGTCTCCAGGTCGTCGAGGTCCTTGATGCGGTAGGCGTCCGCGTGGATCAGGTCCGGTCCCCCCACCAACGAGGGGTGCACCCGCGCCACGATGAAGGTCGGGGAGGAGACGTGGCCGCGCACGTGGAGGCCCTGCCCGATCCCCTGGGCGAAGGTCGTCTTGCCCGCTCCGAGCTCTCCGCGCAGCATGACCAGGTCCCCGGCACGCAGATGTGTCGCCAGGGCCCGTCCCAGGGCGCGCGTGGCCTCGGCGTCGTCGACCTCGAAACTGGTCATTCCCGTCCCTCTCCCCCGGCGGTGTTCCCGCCCTCGTGGATGTGCACGCGTGGGACCCTCTCCCCCAGGCGGGAGACGATCTCGTAGTTGATGGTCCCGCACACGCGGGCCCACTGGTCAGCGGAGGGGACCCGGTCTCGGGCGGGGTCACCGAAGAGGACCGCCGTGTCGCCCACGCGCGCAGGTGCGTCCTCCGCGGCGCTGGCCTGGTCGTCGCGGGCGGGACCCAGGTCGATGACGAACTGGTCCATGCACACCCGGCCCACGACGTGGGTGGCGATCGGCCCCCCGTCGGCCAGCACGGTGACGGGCCCGGCATTGGAGGCCGCACGCAGGATCCCGTCGGCGTAGCCCAGCGGGACCAGCCCCATCCAGCGTCGCGTCGGGGTGCGCCAGGTCCCCCCGTAGGAGACGGGCCGGTCGGCGGCGACCACCTTGACGGAGGTCAGTGGTGCCTCCAGCCGCATCGCCGGGCGCAGTCCGAGCTCCGCGGATCCCTCGACCTCCGGGTCGGGACTCAGGCCGTACATCCCGATGCCGATGCGGACCATGTCGTAGTGGGCCTCCGGGTGCCACAGGGCGCCCGCAGTGGCGCTGAGGTGCCGGATGGAGGGGTGGAGCCCGGCGCGGGCCAGGACCTCCAGTCCTGACTCGAAGATGGCCACGTGCTCGGCGGTGGAGGCCAGTCCCTCCGGGGAGGGGTCGTCCGCGCGCGAGAGGTGGGACCAGGCGCCCACCAGCTCGACCTGTCCGCCGTCCACGGCCGTGCGCACCGCGGCCGCGAGGGCCGGGAGGTCCTCCGGTGTGGACCCGGCGCGCGACATGCCCGTGTCGACCTTGACGTGGATGCGGGCGGGGTGGCCCAGGGAGCGGGCTGCCGCGGCGATCTCCGCGAGCGTCCAGGTCCAGGAGACCGAGAGGTCGATGTCGGCCTCGACGGCGCGGGCCCAGTCCTGTCCGCTCGGCGCGATCCAGGCCAGGATCGGGGCGGAGTCGCGGGGCACGCCGTGCGCGTCCAGGGCTGCGCGCAGCTCCAGTGCCTCCTCCACCTGTGCCACGCCCAGCCAGTCGGCCCCGGCCGCGAGGGCCGTGAGCGCGACGGGGAGCTGGCCGTGTCCGTAGGCGCCCGCCTTGACGACGGCCATCTGGAGGCTGTGCGGGGCACGCCCCCTGAGGACACGCAGGTTGTGGGCCACGGCGTCCAGGTCCACGACCGCCCGGGAGGGATACGTCCCGACGGCACGGGACAAGGCGTCGGCGACGGGACCGGACGCGGGGGTGGGGACAGCAGGGACAGTGGGGATCGTGCTCACCGGGCCAGTATCCCACCGGCTGCGCGGGCCGCACCCACTGCGTTCACCCGGCGTCAGCAGGTGTCCGGACCCGTGGGCGGGACCCCCAGCTCACGGCGCCGTGCGTGCCGTGAGGTCGATGGCCATGACCCCGTCCTCCTCCCGCCCGGGGACCTCGGTGAAGCCTTCCGACCTGTAGAGGGCGATGGCAGCGCGGTTCGCGGGTTCCACCGACAGGGAGACCTGCGTGACACCGCGTGCGCGCGCCCGGTCCAGGGCGGCACGCAGCAGGCGCCGACCCCACCCGTGGTGGCGGTGGCCGCGCATGACGGACAGGGACAGCTCCGGGACTCCGGGGGCCAGCCATCCGTAGCCGGCATCGTCCTCGGGCAGGAACAGGAGCGACACCACCCCGACCAGTGTTCCCGCACCCTCCGCGACCAGGGCGAAGTCTCCGCGTTCGGGGACCAGACGTGTGTAGTGACGGAAGTCCGGTGAGGTGCGGACCTGTTCGAGGGTGAAACGACGGTTCTCCCAGTTCAGCGCCGTCCACGTCGCGGTCTCCAGGACCCCCGACCGGTCCGCGTCGAGCTCCCTGATGTCGACGTCTCCCATGTCGCGACCTCCTCGGGCTCCTGGGGCCTCCGCTCCGCTGCGGGTCCAGGCCCCAAGTCTATTCGCCGCCCGACGGGCGCACCGGTGGAGGGGGCGGGACCGGGCCGCGCCCGGGGTCACCCGCTCAGGAGTCGAGGGCCTTCGCCACCCCGATGAGGATCGCTCCCGCGACCACCAGGACCACACCGGCCATCGTGGTGACCAACTCCCGACGGGTGCGCTTCTCCCCCAGCAGGAAGATCCCGCCCAGGGTGGAGATGATGACGCCCAGCTGGGACAGGGAGAAGCCCATGGCCACACCGACGCGGGCCGCATTGGTCTGCATGAGCAGCACACCGAGCCCCCACAGGACCCCGGGGAAGAGTTGTCGCACGGTCACCCGTGACCAGCGTGTGTCGCGCTCCCCGAGCTCGGGCGTGAAGCGCGGGGAGGTGAGCACCAGGCAGGCGAGGGCACAGCCCGCGAACTGGGGCAGCATGGCCTCCTGCCCGCCGATCCCGAAGTGGCGCTGGACGAGGAGGTAGCCGACGAGGCAGATGGTGGAGACGACCAGGTCCACCCGACCCGCCCCCCAGTCGACTCCCTCACGCACGGGGTTGCCCTCGGTCCACGTCGTGCAGGTGACCCCGGCGGTGAGCAGGACCAGCGCGAGCATCCCGATCGGCATGGCGCCGGGACCCCGCCACTCGCCGAAGAGGATGATCCCGCCCAGTGCCATGCCCACCAGCTGTGCACCGGTCGAGATGGGCATGGTGCGCGAGACCCCGATGTGGTTGAGTCCCCGGACCTGGTAGAGGATGCCGACCCCGAGCACCGCGCCCGTGGTGAAGGCGACCAGGACGGTGCGCAGGTCCCACTCCACCCCGAAGAACGGTGTGAGCACCAGGGCGATCAGGAGCCCGCCGGTGACCTCTCCCATCGTCTGTTGCCGGTAGTCGCCCCCCAGCGCGACCAGGAGCAACGACATCACACCGAAGATCAGTGAGGGGGTCAGGGCGATGAAGAAGTCGGCCACCGCGACACCCTACAGCGTGGGAAGCTCCCCCGGTGCCACCCCTTGGTCCCGGGACTCCCAGGCCTTCCGCCGTCTCCGGAGGCGTTCCTCACCGGCGAGGCGCAGCAGGTGCCCGACCACGCCGGGCACGGCCCCGGCCAGGTCGTCGGCCTGGATGGGCCTCCCGGGCAGGGCGACCCTGCCGGTCGTGTCCACGTGCGCTGCGACGCGGGCCGCGCGGGCGTGGATCCACACCGCGCTCGCGGCGGTGAGGGGGATGTCGACGGGGCCGCCCCCGAGCTCCTCCTCGGCCCTCCTCTGGGCCAGCAGGGAGGCCAGGACGCCGGCGAGGACGTCCCCACTGCCTGCGACCCCGGTCCATCCGGTGTCCCCGGCGACGGAGAGGACGCGCCCGTCACTGCCCACCACCAGCGTCACCGATCCCTTGAGGACGACGGTCGCCACTGTCAGCTCCACGATGCGGCGGGCTGCGGCCAGGGGGGACGCCTCCACCTCCGGGCGTTCCACCGTCCGGTCCTCCAGGTGGGCGAGCAGCGTGGCTGCCTCCCCGGCGTGGGGTGTGAGGACGACGTGGTCCAGGGCGTCGTGGTCCGCCAGGAGTCCGGGCACGAAGCCGAGGGCGCCGGCGTCGAGCACCAGGGGGATGCCGCGTCCCAGGGCACGGCGCGCCACGGCCTGGGCCCGCGGCTCGATGTCGGCGTCGAGGCCGGAGCCGACGACCGCCGCCTGGGAGCGCCCGGGTGCCGTGACCACACCGGGGTGGCGGTCCAGGACGATGCGGGCCGTGCGCCCGGCGGACTCCAGGCGCACCATGCCCGGCCCCGCACCGAGGGCACCCATCGTGGCCAGGACTCCCGCGCCCGGATAGGTGTCCGAACCTGCGGCCACGGTGACGACCCCGCGGGTGTACTTGTGGTCGAAGGGCCCCGGTGCGCGCAGTGTCAGGGCGACGTCGACGTCCTCGGGGCGCAGCACCTCGACGAGGGCGCTCCCCTCGCCCTCCGCACCGTGCGCCCGGCGCGCGCCCCCCACGTCGGTGCCCAGGTCGACGACCTCCAGGGTGCCCGCGTACTGGGCTGCCGGGGGCAGCAGCAACGGCGTCTTGAAGGCGCCCATGGTGACCGTGTGATCGGCGCGGAGCACCGCCCCGGGCAGCGTCCCGTCCACGGCGCAGGACCCCGAGGGCACGTCCACCGCCACGATCCGGGTCCCCCACCGCCGGGCCGCGCGCCCCAGGGCGCCCACGGCACCGGCCAGGGGTTCCCGCAGCGGGCCCGTCAGACCGGTCCCGGTCAGTCCGTCGATCCAGATGTCCCCCTGGAGCCAGGTGGGGACGCCCTCGTCCAGGGGGAGGGAGAGCTCACGGATGTCGACGCCGGCGGAGCGGGCCTCCGCGAGCGCGCGGGAGTGGGGGTGCGCGCTCAGCAGTGCGGCACGCACCTCCGAGCCGTCGCGGGCGAGCATGGCTGCGGCGTGGAGCGCATCGCCGCCGTTGTCCCCGCCACCCGCCAGGGCGACGACCGTGGCCTCTCCTCCACCCAGGTGCTCGACGGCGTCCGCCACACCGCGCGCGGCGCGCAGCATGAGTGCGTCCTCGGGGGCGGCGGCGACGGCCAGCCGCTCGGCCTCACGGACGAGCTCGGGGGGCAGGGCGTGGATCACACGCCCATTGTGCCCCGTCGCCCCGCCGCGCGTCCCTCCGGACGGGTCACTCCACGGTCACGGACTTCGCGAGGTTGCGGGGCTGGTCGACGTCATGACCCATCGTCGCCGCCAGCTCGCAGGCGAAGATCTGCAGGGGCACCACGGTGAGCAGCGGCATGTAGAGGGTCGGGGTGCGCGGGACGCGGAAGACGATCTCCGCGTACTCGTCGACGGAGGTGTCGCCCTCCTCGGCGACCACGAGGGTGCGCGCCCCACGCGCCCGGACCTCCTGGATGTTGGAGACGACCTTGTTGTGCAGCTCCGGGCGGCGCGGGGTGGGGACGATGATCATCACGGGCTGCCCCTCGTCGATGAGGGCGATGGGGCCGTGCTTGAGCTCACCGGCGGCGAAGCCCTCGGCGTGGATGTAGCACAGCTCCTTGAGCTTGAGGGCGCCCTCCAGGGCGACGGGGTAGCCGACGTGGCGTCCCAGGTAGATCATCGAGTCGATGTCGGCCATGGAGCGGGCGACCTGGCGCACGGACTCCGCGCGGTCCAGGACCCACTGGATCGCCTCGGGGACGCGCTCCAGCTTCTCCATGTAGTCCTCGACCTCGTCGGCGTACTTGTTGCCGCGCACCTGGGCCAGGTAGAGGCCCAGGACGTAGGTGGCCGCGATCTGCGCGGTGAAGGCCTTGGTGGAGGCCACCGCGATCTCGGGGCCGGCGTGGGTGAGGAGCACCGCGTCGGACTCACGCGAGATGGTGGACCCGGGGGTGTTGACGATGGCGATGACGCGGGCACCCTGCTCGCGGGCGTGGCGGATCGCCATGATGGTGTCCATGGTCTCCCCCGACTGGGAGATGGCCACGACCAGGGTCTTCTCGTTGACCACCGGGTCGCGGTAGCGGAACTCGTGGGCGAGCTCGACCTCGACGGGGATCCGGCACCAGTGCTCGATGGCGTAGCGGGCGACGAGGCCGGCGTAGGACGCGGTGCCGCAGGCGACGATGATCATCTTGTCCGCGCCGCGCAGGATGGACTCCGGGATGCGCAGCTCGTCCAGGGCGAGGTGGCCGGTGGCGTCGAGGCGGTCGGCGATGGTGGCGGCCACGGCGCGGGGCTGCTCGTGGATCTCCTTCTCCATGAAGGTGGACCAGCCCTCCTTCGTCGCGCGTTCCCGGGCGAAGTCGACGCTGAAGTGGTGGGGCTCCAGGACCGCACCCTCCTTGTCGAGGACGACGATGCCCTCCGCCGTCACGCCCACGACCTGGTCCTGGCCGACCTCCACGGCGTCGGTGGTCCGGGAGGCGAAGGCCAGTGCGTCGGAGCCGAGGAAGTTCTCGCCCTCGCCCACCCCGATGACCAGTGGTGAGGAGCGGCGCGCCGCGACGATGAGGCCGGGCACCTCCTCGCTGAGCGCCAGGAGGGTGTAGGTGCCCTGCAGCTGGGGGGTGATGGCGAGCATGGCGGCGACGAGGGCGCGACCACGATCACTGTCGGGGCCGGTGAGGCCCGCCAGTTCGCCCTCCCAGGCGGGCAGGTCGGCGTCGTGGAAGGCGCGGTCGAGGAGGTGGACGACCACCTCCGTGTCCGTCTCCGAGACGAAGCGGTAGCCCTCCGCGCGCAGCTCGGCGCGCAGGACGTCGGCGTTCTCGATGATCCCGTTGTGGACGAGGGCCAGGCGGTGGTCCATGGACACGTGGGGGTGGGCGTTGACCAGGGTCGGCTGGCCGTGGGTGGCCCAGCGGGTGTGCCCGATGGCGGAGCGCGACGGTGCGGTGGGGGTCTCGGCCAGTGCCGCCCGGAGATTGGTGAGCTTGCCGACGGCCTTGACGACCGTGAGCTCCGAGCCGTCGTCCACCTCGCCGTGCGTCAGTGCCACCCCGGCCGAGTCGTACCCGCGGTACTCCAGGCGGGAGAGGCCGTCCATGACGACCTCCAGGGGGCGGGTTGAACAGCTGCGGGCGACATGGCCGACGATTCCACACATGGCGCCCATTGGAGCACGCGGGGGCGGCGGTGACCAAGACCGACACGGGGGCCCGAGTGCGGATGATCGGGTGGCGCGGACTGCGCTCAGGATGCGCCACAATGTCGGGGTGAGTCCCCTCATCGAGCCGTCCACCGGAACCAGCCCGTTCACGCATTTCAGCCGTGCGGAGTGGGACCGGCTGGCCTCGCGCACCCCGCTGCCCCTGACTCCGACGGACATCTCGCGGATCGCCTCCCTGGGGGACCCGATCGACATGCAGGAGGTCGACGCGATCTACCGGCCGCTGTCGGCACTGCTCCAGCTCTACGTGGAGGGATCACGCCAGACCGCCGCGGCCAGGCGTGCGTTCCTGGAGGAGCCCGAGTTCCCCCCGACCCCCTTCGTCATCGGGATCGCGGGATCGGTGGCGGTGGGCAAGTCCACGGTCGCGCGCCTGCTGCGCCTGCTGCTCTCGCGCTGGGAGCACACCCCACGCGTCGACCTGGTGACCACCGACGGGTTCCTGCTGCCCAATGCCGTCCTGGAGGAACGCGGCATCCTGGCACGCAAGGGATTCCCCGAGTCCTACGACCGATCCGCCCTGCGGGACTTCCTGGCCCGGGTCAAGGCGGGCGAGGCGGACCTGCAGGTCCCGGTCTACGACCATGTGTCCTACGACGTGGTCCCCGGGAGGTTCCTGACGGTCTCGCGTCCCGACATCCTCATCGTGGAGGGCGTCAACGTGCTCCAACCCCCGCGGCTGTCACCGGGGACCACGGGCATCGCGGTGTCGGACTTCTTCGACTTCTCGATCTACGTCGACGCGGAGGAGGCCCACGTCGAGCAGTGGTACGTCGACCGCTTCCTCCAGCTGCGCCGCACCGCTTTCCTGCGCGAGGACTCCTACTTCCGCACCTATGCCGACCTCACGGACGAGGAAGCCGACGCGACCGCCCGGGTGATCTGGCACGCCATCAACCTGCCGAACCTCCAGGAGAACATCCTGCCCACCCGCGAGCGCGCGACCATGGTCTTCACCAAGGGCCCCGCCCACCGGGTCGAGTCCCTCTACCTCCGCAAGGAATGACCTTCCCCTGCCGAAGTCCGCTCTGTTCCGACCTCGAAGTCCGCTCTGTTCAGACCCCGAAGTCCGCTCTGTTCGGGGCTCGAGGTCCGCTCTGTTCAGACCCCGAAGTCCGCTCAGTTCGGGGCTCGAAGTCCGCTCTGTTCTGACCTCGAGGTCCGCCCAACCTGACCCCACACCGGTGGCGCGCCGTGTCGGCCCGACGCCGACAGCCCACCCCCGACAGTCCCGGGGACCCGCCCTCGTACGAGGGCGCCCCCGTGCTCAGGACAGGGAGAGACGTTCCTTGACCACGTCCGCCAGCTCAGCGCACACGGAATCCGCCTCGTCCTGGGTGGGAGCCTCCACCATGACCCGGACCAGGGGTTCAGTGCCCGAGGACCGCAGCACGACGCGGCCCGTCGAGCCCAGCCGCTGCTCGGCCGCGGCCACGGCCGCCGCGAGACCCTCGTCATCGGCGGCCCGCGCCTTGTCGACACCGGGGACATTGATGAGGGTCTGTGGCAGACGCTTGATGAAGGAGACCAGATCTCCCAGGTCCCGCCCGGATTCCTTGACGGTCCGGGCCAACAGCATCGCGGTGAGGATCCCGTCGCCGGTGGTGGCGTGGTGTCGGGCGATGACGTGGCCCGACTGCTCACCGCCGAGGGAGTACCCGCCCTTGAGCATGGCCTCCAGGACGTAGCGGTCGCCGACCGCGGTCTGCACGGTGGCGATCCCCTGCTCGCGCATGGCCAGGAGAAGCCCGAGGTTCGACATGATCGTGACGACGAGGGTGTCGTGGTCCAGGGTGCCCGCATCGCGCATGGCGACGGCCAGGGTTCCCATGATCTTGTCCCCGTCGATGAGGTTGCCCGCACGGTCCACGGCCAGGCAACGGTCCGCGTCGCCGTCGAAGGCGACACCGAAGTCCGCCTCGGAGGCGACGGTGACGGCCTTGATCTGCTCGGGGTGGGTGGATCCGGCCTTGAGGTTGATGTTGCGCCCGTCCGGGGAGGCGTTGATGACGACCACGTCCGCCCCCGCCTCGCGCAGGGCCTCCGGACCCAGGGTGGAGGCACCGCCGTTCGCGCAGTCGACCGCGATGCGCAGGCCCCGCAGGTCGGCACCCCCCAGGGACTCCACGAGGTGGGAGACGTAGGACTTCTCCGCCCAGTCGTCGTCGTACTCGACCTCGCCGACATCGGCACCGACGGGGCGCTCCCAGTCCTGGCCCAGGAGGTCCTCGATGTCGTCCTCGACCGTGTCGGGGAGCTTGAAACCACCGTGGGCGAAGAACTTGATGCCGTTGTCGGGCATGGGGTTGTGGGAGGCGGAGATCATGACACCGAAGCTGACGCCGTCACCGTTGGCGGTGAGGTGGGCGACCGTCGGAGTGGTGACCACACCGATGCGCACCACGTCCACGCCCGCCGAGGCCAGACCGGCGGCGAGCGCGTGATCGAGGAACTCCCCGGAGATGCGCGTGTCGCGCCCGATGATGGCGCGCGGCTTGGACCCGTCGCTGCGAGGCCCCCCGCCGATGCGCCGAGCGGCAGCGTCGCCGAGCTCGAGGGCCAGGGTGGCCGTCAGATCCCTGTTGGCCAATCCACGCACGCCGTCCGTGCCGAACAGTCTGGGCATCCTCGCGTCCTCCGTGTCGGGTGAGGGTTTCAACCCCCACACACTACCGCCCCGCCCGTTCCTCCCGAGAACACCGGTGGTGGCGGCGGGTGCCGCGGGCGCAGCCCCGCCGCTCGCTCCCCGACGGCCCCGCGCTCCTGCGTGCCCGGGGAGCGCGTCCGGGTCGCGCCGTCCCCGGGTGGATCTGCGCGTACGAGGGCGGGGCGACAAGTACGAGGGCGGGGGCGGCGGCGGGGGTGAGCCCTCCCGTCAGGACACCTCCGGTCACGTGAGCAGCACGGGGACGGGGCGACAAGTACGAGGGCGGGGGCGGCGGCGGGGGCGAGCAGGCCCGTCAGGACACCTCCGGTCAGGCCAACACGTACGAGGGCGCTCCCGCCAGTCGGCGCACACACAGCTCACGCTCCCGGCCTCCGTACTGCCCGCGCACACAGCTCACACTCCCGGCCTCCGCACTACCGGCGCGCGCACAACTCACACTCGCGGCCTCCGGACTGCCCGCGCACACACAGCTCACGCTCGCGGCCTCCGCACTACCGGCGCGCGCACTGCCCGCACGAGCAGTGCCCGCGTCCACACGCCCGACACGCGGGAGGGCCCCACCCCGCACAGCGGGATGGGGCCCTCCGGCTCCGAACGGCAGCTGCCGATCAGCGCTTGGAGTACTGGGGCGCCTTGCGGGCCTTCTTCAGGCCTGCCTTCTTGCGCTCGACGGCGCGGGCGTCACGGGTCAGGAAGCCGGCCTTCTTGAGGACCGCGCGGTTCGCGTCGCGGTCGATCTCGTTGAGGGCGCGGGAGATGCCCAGACGCAGAGCGCCGGCCTGACCGGAGATGCCGCCGCCGTCGATGCGGGCGATGACGTCGAAACGGCCGTCCAGGTCCAGCAGGACGAAGGGGGACTTCACGAGCTGCTGGTGCAGCTTGTTCGGGAAGTACTCCTCCAGGGTGCGGCCGTTGAGCGTCCACTGTCCGGTGCCGGGCACCAGACGGACGCGGGCCACGGCCTCCTTGCGACGGCCGAGGCCGGCGCCGGGGGCGGTGATGGACTGGCCGGCGCCGGAGGGCGCTGACTCGGTCTCGGTGGTGTACGAGCTGGGGGCGTTCTCCTCGTCCAGCTCAATGGTCTCGGTGGTCTCAGCCACAGTTCTCCTCAGTGCAGTTCGTGGGCTCAGAAGCGCGACGCGCTCACTGGGCGACCTGGGTGATTTCGAAGGGGATCGGCTGCTGGGCGGCGTGGGGGTGCTCGGCGCCGGCGTACACGTGCAGCTTGCGCAGCTGCTCGCGACCGATGGTGTTGCGCGGAAGCATGCCGCGGACTGCCTTCTCGACCGCCTTCTCGGGGCGGTTGGCGAGCAGGTCACGGTAGCTGACGGCCCGCAGACCACCGGGACGACCCGAGTGGCGGTAGGCAATCTTCTGCTCGGCCTTCTTGCCGGTGAGGACGATCTTGTCCGCGTTGATGATGATGACGTAGTCGCCCTGGTCCATGTGGGGGGCGAACGTCGGCTTGTGCTTCCCACGGAGAAGGGTGGCGACCTGGGTCGCCAGGCGTCCGAGGACGACATCGGTGGCGTCGATGACATACCACTTCTTGTCGGCGTCCCCAGGCTTGGGTGAATAGGTGCGCACGGGCGTAGCCTTCAATTCTTTCGGTCAAGGAGCACGTCCGGGCACCACGACTGGGTGGCCTCCGCACGCGCTCTCGTTGAGATCGGTTCGCGCGAGGCGTCAACACCTGCGAACGGCGAGTGGGAAAGCACCGGTGACGCGGCTGACGCACAGCGGCACCCAGTCTATCGGGGCCCGGGGAGAGGGTCAAAGCCGGGACGCGACTGTGGGCGATCACTCATGCCCACCCGGGCACGCCCGCAGGGCCTCCCCGGTCCCACATCCGTCAGCAGCACTCGTCCCGGCGGCGCGCGGACTCACGCGCACGCGCGGCCCACTGGTCCTCCGACGGGTAGTCGACCCGCTCCAGGGTCAGGCCGTGGGCAGGCGCGATCGGGGCAGCGGATCGGCGGGATCGGGCGTCCAGCAACTCCTCCACCCACTCCGCCGGTCGACGGGCGAGTCCGACCTCCAGGGCCGCGCCCACGAGGGAGCGGACCATCGAGTGGCAGAACGCGTCCGCCGAGACATCGATGCGCACGGTCCCGCCCTCGTCGGAAATGCGGAACTTACGCAGCGTGCGCACGGTGGTCGCGCCCTCGCGCGGGCGGCAGAAGGAGAGGAAGTCGTGCTCGCCGAGCAGCACGCGGGTCGCGCGGTCCATGGCGACCAGGTCCAGCGGCCCGCGCGGCAGCCACACGACGTCGTGGCGGCGCAGGGGGTCGCGCGCCTCGACGCGGTCACAGAGACGGTAGACGTAGTGCCGGCCCGTGGCGGAGAAACGGGCGTCGAAGTCGCAGGAGACCTCCTGGGCGGTGTGGACGACGACGTCGCCGGTACCGCGTGGGATCGGGGGTGCCCCCCACGTCTCCCGCCACGTCCCCGCTTCGCGGGCGAGCAACCCGTTCATGCGTGAGACCAGTGCCTCGGCGGCGCTGCGGCCCTGGCCCGCCTCGTTGCGACCACTGCCGCCCGTGGCACGAGCGGGGCGCCCTCGCAGCCCCTCCCAGGGCCCGCGCGGGACGTCGACGTGGGCCACCTGGTGGCGGGCGTGGACGCCGGCGTCCGTGCGTCCGGCGACCGTGAGGCGCACCGGTGTCCGGACGAGCGTGCCGAGCACCTCGGTGAGCACGCCCTCGACGGTGCGCAGACCCGGCTGGGCCGCCCACCCGTGGAAGGCGGTGCCGTCGTAGGCGAGGTCCAGGCGGACCCGCGCCACGTCGGTCGACGAGGGCGTTCCCGTCCTGTCGTCCCGGTGCCCCGACTCCTCCTGCGGCCCCCTGCCGTGACGGGCGCCCGTCGCCGGACCTGCCCCATCTCCGGAGCCGACGGCTCCGGCCGGGGAGGTCACAGGGCCCACGCGCGCACCCCGCCGATGATCCCGGCGTCATTGGGGACGATCACCACGTCCTCGCCCATGCGTTGGCGGTTGGTGGTCGTGATGCGCTTGGAGTTCCCGCCCCCGAGGTAGAGGCGGTCCCACATGTACATGGGGCGGAGCCCCTCGACCACCCGCCGGACCCGCCGGGACCAGTGGGCATCACCCAGGCGGAGACGCTCGTGCTCGCCGATGTAGTCGTCGTAGGTGAGGCCCCAGCGCACGAAGCCCTGGGACACCTCGACGTGGGGTGCGAGATGTCCGGCGTCGAAGACCGAGTTCCCCAGACCGGTGCCCAGGGTGATGATCATCTCCAGGCCCTTGCCCGCGATGACCCCGGCCCCGGCGACCTCGGCGTCATTGAGCACCAGCGTGGGCAGGCCCAGTGCATCGGCGATGGCGCGCCGCATGTCGAAGTGCGCCCAGGCCTCGACCAGTTCGGGGACGATGCGCGAACGCGGCCCCTCCTTGGTGATGTAGTGCGGCGTCGCGATGACGACACCGTGCCGGATCATGCCGGGCATCCCCATGGTCACGCGCGTCGCATCGGGCAGCGCCGCCGCCAGGTCCACGACGGTGCGCACCAGGAGTTCGGGTGGCAGCGGATAGGGCGTGGGGGTCCTCCGTGCGGGTGCGGTGAGGGTCCCGCCCTCGTCGACGACGGACGCCTTGATCCCCCCACCGCCGCAGTCCACGGCCAGGGTCATCTCCTCGGACATGGCCCCAGCCTAGTGGCCGGGCGGGACCTGGCCGGACGCCCGGTGACGGAACGCCCGGTGGCGAGAGGCCCGGTGGCGAGAGGCCTGGTCGACGACCACGCGCGTCCACAGGTGCTGGAACCTGTCCGCGTCCCTCCACAGGTGGGGCGTGCGGACATGGCCGACCTCCGTCCGCCTCGGCACAGTGGCATGACGCGACTGCCAACGTTCCAGCGACCACCGGACGGGGGATGCACGCCATGGAACAGATGCCGACATGGAGGGACGTCGGACGCCACATCGTCCTGAGCACCCGGGACAACAGGATCCGGTCGGTGTCCCGGTCCCGGGTTCCCGGTGTCAGTGATGACGCATCGGGACTCCTCCGCATTGACCGAGGCGTCTACCTCGACCTGCACTACCTCGCCGGGCTCGACGGACCGTGGGCACAACGTGAGGCCGTCGACATGGCCCGGACCAGGGCAGTGTCGCACCGTTCCGGGCCCGGTTCCGTCATCCATGGGGAGAGCGCCGCACTCGTTCACGGACTGCGTCGGTACGCACCCTCCGGCGACATCCACCTCTGGCACCCCTGGAGACCGAGCACCCTTGCCCGTCGCCTGCCCGGCATCCGTGTGCCCGGTCTCGCCCCGATCCCCGAATGCCGGGTCATCCACCACCATCGGTGGATCCCACCTGACAGCGTGCGGCTGATCGACGGGACAGCAGTCCTGTCCCTGGAAGCCACCGCGCTCACCGCTGCCATGTCCCTGCCGGAGGAACAGGGTTTCACCATTGCATCCGCTGCCCTCACCGAGTTGTCCCACTTCGACCGGCGTACGCAGGAGGTGTGCAGGGTCCGGGAGGAAGAGGTCCGTGCCGACCTCCTCTCCACCCTGGAAGGGTCACCCCCGACCGCTGCCGGTCGGGTGCGCGCCCGGCGCGTTCTCACCCTCAGCGACGCCGGCTGTGAGTCCGTCGGCGAGGCCCGCCTGCTGTGGATCCTGCGGTCCGCTGGCATTCCCGGCCTGAAGACGCAGGTCAGGACCGTGTGCGGAAGGAGGATCTACTTCGTCGACATCGGAGTCCCCGGGCTCCTCCTGGCCATCGAGTTCGACGGGCTCGCCAAGTACGGGTCGGGCGATCACCAGATCCACGAGGCATACCTCGCGCGGGACCGCCGCCAGCAGGAGATCGAGGAGCTCGGCATCGTCTTCATCCGATTCCTGTGGTCGGACCTGGCGGACCCGGAACGGGTGGTGGCAACTGTCCGGGAGCGCCTGTCCCGGCTGGGCGTCCCCGACGTCGACCGCTGAGACCGTGGCCGGACCGCACACGAACTGACTGTCCCTGCGTCGGCACATTCAGTGACGTGTGCCAGCGGCGGGGGCACCGATCACTGAATCTCACGGCAGTGGACTCGGTCCTCCGGAACCGCGTTCCAGGCTGGCTGCATCATTCCAGCTCAAAGGGCATTCCCGCTCGCCACCTCACCGAAGTGAGCTCCGGAGCCGCTGACATTCAGTGACCCGTGGCAGCAGCGACGGCACCGGTCACTGAATCTCAAGGCAAGAGGACACGGCCCCCCGGAGCCGCACGCCGGACCAGCTCTATCGCCGCAGTTCACAGGGCATTCCGATCTTCCACGTGACCGAAGAGGCCTCCAGGGGCCGACGACATTCAGTGACGTGTGCCAGCAGCGACGGCACCGATCACTGAATCTCGCCGGAACCAGCTCTTGTCGCGCTGACAGCGGGCACCTGTCCGACAGCTCCAGCGGCCGAGTCCTGAAGCCCCACGGTGCAGCACGCAGCCGGAGCGGCACGCCGGCACCAGGGCGCCCGGTTGGCGCGATGTCGGCACACCACAGCACACGGTGGGCGCGAGGCGGGCCCCCACAGCTAGGCCATGTCTCCTATGTCTTGAGCCATTGGAGGATGGCGTGGAGGACTGTGGCTGAGCGGTAGGTGGTGGCGAGCTTGTCGTATCTGGTGGCCAGTCCCCGCCATTGCTTGACGCTGTTGAAGGACCGCTCGACCACGTTGCGGCCCTTGTAGGCCTCCACATCGAGGCCAGGTGGTCTGCCGCCCTGGGAGCCCTTCTTCTGGCGGGCGGCGATCTCGTTCTTCTTCTGGGGGATCACCATCTTGATGTGGCGGGCACGCAGGTAGCGGCGGTTCACACCTGAGGTGTACCCGCGATCCGCCAAGACCACCTCGGGTGTGGTGCGAGGCCTGCCGGTAGGCCGAGGAACATAGATGTCTTCCAGGGTGTCCTTGAGCATCACGCCATCGTTGCGTTGCCCGCCAGTGACCACCATGGCGAGTGGGAGGCCGTGTCCGTCCACGACCTGGTGGATCTTCGTGGTCAACCCGCCTCGGGACCGACCAACGCCGTGACCTGCGGGTTCATCCTCCCCGGTGGGAGATTTCTTGTAGTTCGATCGCGCCCCCTGTGTCCTGCTCGGGGCGTTTGGTGTTGGTGGCGTGCTGGTGAGCGCGATTGATCGTCGCATCGATGCTGACCGCCCAGTCCACCTCACCTCGCGTGTCCGCCTGGGAGATGACGTGGGAGAGCACATGGTCCCACACGCCTCGGCGTGCATACGAGCGATGCCTCTTCCACACCGTCTGCCACGGCCCGTACTGCTCCCGAGGTAGGTCCCGCCACGGGATCCCCGTGCGATACCGGTAGATGATCCCGTTGACGATCCTCCGGTTGTTGGTGAACGGGCGGCCCTTCCTGCCCTCGTTGGACGGCAGGAGCGGCTCCACCACCGCCCACTGCTCATCCGTCAAGGCCTCAAACCGGGTCAACTCACTCACCTGGCCAGTATCGGGCAAGCCGAACTCCACATATAGGAGACACGCCCTAGCTGTTGCCGCGGTGTCGGCGCACCACGGTTCGCAGTCGGAGTGGTGCCGGCACACCACAGCACAATGGCGGCGCGGCGCGTTCACCCACCATCACAGGGAACAGAGAAGGGGCCGGGTGCGACGATCACGTCGCACCCGGCCCCCAACCGGTCCCGCCCTCGTCGGAGGGCGGGGTCAGATCACTTCTCCTCGGCCTCCTCGGCCGCGGTGGCTGCCTCGCCGGCGGCCTCTGCAACCTCGTCAGCCTCGTTGGCCTTGGCCAGGTCGCCGACCTCGCGGGCCTCCTCGGCACGCTCGAAGGCGGCCTCGGCGGACTTCTCGGCGTCCTCGGCCACGACTGACGCCTCGGCCTCGGTCTCGGCGGTCTCGGTCTCGGCCTCAGCCTCCTCGGCGGCGTCGACCTCCTTGCCGGCCTCCGCGGCCAGCTCGTCGGCCTCGTTGGACTTGGCCAGGTCGCCGGNCACCACGGTTCGCAGTCGGAGTGGTGCCGGCACACCACAGCACAATGGCGGCGCGGCGCGTTCACCCACCATCACAGGGAACAGAGAAGGGGCCGGGTGCGACGATCACGTCGCACCCGGCCCCCAACCGGTCCCGCCCTCGTCGGAGGGCGGGGTCAGATCACTTCTCCTCGGCCTCCTCGGCCGCGGTGGCTGCCTCGCCGGCGGCCTCTGCAACCTCGTCAGCCTCGTTGGCCTTGGCCAGGTCGCCGACCTCGCGGGCCTCCTCGGCACGCTCGAAGGCGGCCTCGGCGGACTTCTCGGCGTCCTCGGCCACGACTGACGCCTCGGCCTCGGTCTCGGCGGTCTCGGTCTCGGCCTCAGCCTCCTCGGCGGCGTCGACCTCCTTGCCGGCCTCCGCGGCCAGCTCGTCGGCCTCGTTGGCCTTGGCCAGGTCGCCGGTCTCGCGGGCCTCCTCGGCACGCTCGTCAGCGGCGACCTCGGCCTCGGCGGCCTCGGCAGCGGCGGCGTTGTCCTCGGACTCCTCGCGCGCAGCCTTGGCGGCGGTGCGGTCGGCGACGGAGACGACGGCCTTCTTCTCGACCTTCTCCAGGACGAGCTCGATGCGCATCATCGGCGCGTTGTCGCCCTTGCGGTTCCCGACGCGGGTGAGGCGGGTGTAGCCGCCTGCACGCTCGGGGTCGATCGCGGGGGCGATGACGTCGAACAGCTCGTAGACCGCGTCCTTGCTGGGCAGGGTCTTGGCCACGGTGCGACGGGCGTGCATGTCGCCGCGACGGGCCTTGGTGATCAGCTTCTCGACGAAGGGCTGCAGGGTCTTCGCCTTGGCCTCGGTCGTGGTGATCGCGCGGTGCTCGATGAGCTGCGTGGACAGGTTCGCCAGGATCAGCTTCTGGTGGGCCGGGCTACCACCCAGACGGGCGCCCTTCTTGGGGGTGGGCATTGTGTCTCCTACGGAATGTGAAGTGACTGAGTACGACGGGCCGGGTCAGAAGGACTGGTCGTCGCTGAACTGGATGGAACCCGAGTCCTCGTCGTCGGGGCCCGAGGGCAGCGCCGAGTCCTTGAGGGTCATGCCGAGGGCCGCGAGGGCCTCCTTGATCTCCTCGATGGACTTGGTCCCGAAGTTGCGGATGTCGAGCAGGTCGGCCTCGGAGTGGGCCACGAGCTCGCCGACGGTGAGGATGCCCCGACGACGCAGCGCGTTGTAGGAACGCGACTGCAGGTTGAGGTTCTCGATCGGCAGGGCGAGGTCCGCGGCCAGGGTCGCGTCCGTGGTCGAGGGACCGACCTCGATGCCCTCCGCCTCCTCGTTGAGCTCACGCATGAGCCCGAACAGCTCCACCAGCGTCTTGCCGGCCGAGGCCAGGGCGTCACGCGGGCTGATGGCCGGCTTGGTCTCCACGTCGATGACGAGGCGGTCGAAGTCGGTGCGCTGCTCGACACGGGTCGCCTCGACCTTGTAGGTCACCTTGAGGACGGGCGAGTAGATCGAGTCGATCGGGATGCGGGAGATCTCCGCCTGGGGATCCTTGTTCTGGGCGGCGGAGACGTAGCCGCGGCCACGCTCGACCGTCAGCTCGATCTCGAGCTTGCCCTTCTCGTTCAGGGTCGCCATGTGCAGATCGGGGTTGTGGACCTCGACGCCTGCGGGCGGGGTGATGTCACCGGCGACGACGGGCCCGGGGCCCGCCTTGCGCAGGTACATGACCACCGGCTCGTCGTTCTCCGAGGAGAGGACGATCTGCTTGATGTTGAGGATGATCTCTGCGACATCCTCCTTGACCCCTTCGATGGTGCGGAACTCGTGGGGCACACCGTCGATGCGGATCGAGGTGACTGCAGCCCCGGGGATCGAGGAGAGCAGCGTCCGACGCAGGGAGTTCCCCAGCGTGTAGCCGAAGCCGGGCTCGAGGGGCTCGAGGGTGAAGCGGGAGCGGAAGTCGCTGACCTTCTCCTCGGTCAGGATGGGTCGCTCTGCAATGAGCACGTCTTGGTCCTTTCTTCCCGGCGACCGCCATATGACGCCGGATAGGGTTCCCGCTCGCGCGGGACAGGGGGTGATGGGTGGGCGGGGCGACGTCGGGCACGACGTGCCCCGACCCACTCAGACGTGGGGGTGCTGGCACACCCCTCGCACGCTCTCAGACGCGACGGCGCTTGGGGGGACGGGCGCCGTTGTGCGCCTGGGGAGTGACGTCCTGGATGGACCCGACCTCGAGGCCGGCGGCCCCGAGGGAGCGGATCGCGGTCTCACGGCCGGAGCCGGGACCCTTGACGAAGACGTCGACCTTCTTGACCCCGTGCTCCTGGGCGCGACGCGCGGCGGCCTCGGCGGCCAGCTGTGCGGCGAAGGGGGTGGACTTGCGGGAGCCCTTGAAGCCCACCTGGCCGGAGGAGGCCCAGGCGAGGACGGCCCCGGTGGGGTCGGTGATGGAGACGATCGTGTTGTTGAACGTGGACTTGATGTACGCGTTGCCGTGCGTGACGTTCTTGCGCTCCTTGCGACGCGGCTTGCGTGCCGCGGAGGCGGAGCGGGTGGTCTTGGCTGCCATGTGTTTCAGTTCCTTCTGGGTCGATGCGCCGGGGCTCGGGGCCCCCGGACTTGTCCGTTACTTCGCGGCCTTCTTCTTGCCCGCGACGGTGCGCTTGGGACCCTTGCGGGTGCGAGCGTTCGTCTTGGTGCGCTGACCGTGGACGGGCAGGCCACGACGGTGGCGCAGGCCCTGGTAGGAACCGATCTCGATCTTGCGGCGGATGTCTGCCTGCACCTCACGGCGCAGGTCGCCCTCGACCTTGTAGTTGCCTTCGATGTAGTCGCGGAGCTTGACCATGTCCTCTTCGGTCGCGTCCTTGACCCGGACGTCAGGGCTCACGCCGGTGGCCTCAAGGGTCTCCGCGGCGCGGGTGCGTCCGACTCCGTAGATGTAGGTGAGCGCGATCTCGAGCCGCTTCTCGCGGGGGAGGTCGACGCCGGCAATACGTGCCATCTTGTTGCTCCAGTGGTTCTCGGAGGCCGTCACACCGCCATCCGGACTGTCGTCCGGCCCCGGCCTCCGAACCGGGGGTCCCGCGCGAGCGCGGCTGGTGGTGTGCTGTCGAGCTGTCGCCCGAGGTGCTGCTGCAGTGCGGGGCTCAGCCCTGGCGCTGCTTGTGTCGCGGATTGTCGCAGATCACCATGACGTTGCCGTGGCGACGAATCACCTTGCACTTGTCACAGATCTTCTTGACACTCGGCTTGACCTTCATGGGTGTTTACCTCCGCCGCGCGGACGCGGCAGTCTCGTGTCGGCTTACTTGTAGCGGTAGACGATGCGACCCCTGGTGAGGTCGTACGGGCTGAGCTCGACCACGACGCGGTCCTCAGGCAGGATGCGGATGTAGTGCTGCCGCATCTTGCCGGAGATGTGGGCGAGCACGACGTGCCCGTTGCCCAGCTCCACGCGGAACATCGCATTCGGCAGGGCCTCGACAACCGTGCCCTCGATCTCGATGACGCCGTCCTTCTTCGCCATGTCCTCCGTCTAACCTCTGCAATATGGATGGGTCCACGGTCCGGGGACCGTGGCGGGAACGCACCGACGCCCAATACTTGCGCATGGGTGTGCAGGCGCGCACGCCCGACTGTCCACTGTACGGCATCGGCGCTGATCCCGGTAGCGCAGGGCGTGTCAGGTCCCTCACGGGCGCGGGCCCGGCGGGCTCCGTCGCGGTGACGACGCATTGACGAGGGCGTGTCCCGGGACATGCCGGGTCGGTGCAGCCCAGCTGGACACCGGAGGCGCTGTGCCCGGTCCGGTCCCGGTTGGGACACCGGGTCCGCGCTGAGATCCACGCTCCGGGTCGGGATACCGGGTTCTGCGCGTGGATCTCGCCGTGGGCCGTGGATCTCGCCGTGGGCCGTGGATCTCGCCGTGGGCCGTGGATCTCACCACCGACCGTGGATCTCGACGCAGGACCTGGTCCGCGTTCGGCCCCGCCTACCGACCCCGTCAGTCCAGACTGACAGGCGTCACGCCGTAGGGCGCCAGGCCTGCCGCGCCGGAGTCGGGGGCCGTCAACACGCTCACGCCGTCCTCCAGCAGGGCGATGGTGTGCTCCCAGTGCGCGGCGTCGCCGCCGTCCAGGGTCTTCACCGTCCAGTCGTCGCCCAGGGTCACGTTCTCGATGTCGCCGGTGACCAGCATGGGTTCCACGGCCAGGACCATTCCCGGGCGCAGCCGCGGTGAGATCCCGCGCGCCCGGTAGTTGAGCACGTCCGGCTCCTGGTGCATGGCGGTGCCGATGCCGTGGCCGGTGTAGTCCTCGATGATCCCGGCCTCCCAGCCGTCACGCAGGGCGTGCTCCTCGACGACCCTCTCCACGGCGTCCCCCACCGCGGACAGGCGTCGGGCGGATGCCAGTGCGGCCAGCGCCGCCCACATGGACTCCTCGGTCACGGCGTTGAGCTGGCGCCGACGCTCGGTGCCCGCCTCGTCGCCACCGATGATCATGGTGAAGGCGGCGTCCCCGTGCCACTGGCGGCCCTCGACCTCCAGGTAGGCACCGCAGTCGAAGCTGACGATGTCCCCCGCCTCCAGGACCCGGTCGTCCGGAATCCCGTGCACGACGGTGTCGTTGACGGAGATGCACACGGTGGCCGGGTAGCCGTAGTACCCCAGGAAGTTCGACTTCGCCCCGTGGGAGGAGATCACCTGCGCGGAGACCTCGTCCAGGGAACGCGTCGTGACACCGGGCACGGCCGCCTCGCGCAGCGCGCGATGGATGTCGGCCACGACCAGGCCGGCGCGACGCATGTGGCGGACCTGCTCCCGGGTCTTGAGCTGGATGCGCGACACCGCTCTCAGTGCTCCTCGGGGTTCGACTCGGCGCCGCAGCACTCGCCCTCGCCCTCGGGGTGGGCAGCAGCCCACTCGTCGACGTGGGGCTCCTCGTACCCCTCCCCCGCGGCGACCGCGGAGTCGATGATGGCGAAGATGCGCTCGGAGACCTCGTCCACGGTGCCCGTGCCGTCCACGACCTCCAGGAGGTCCTGGTCGGCGTAGTAGGTGGCCATCGGCTCCGTCTGGGCGTGGTAGACCTCGAGGCGGTGACGCATGACGGGCTCGGTGTCGTCCGCGCGGTGCTGCTCGTCGGCACGTCGCAGCATGCGGGCCACGACCTCGTCCTCGTCGACCTCGATCTCCAGGACGACGTCCAGCGTGCGTCCCAGGTCCGCGAGCATGTCACGCAGGGCGTGTGCCTGGTCGAGGGTGCGCGGGTAGCCGTCCAGCAGGAATCCGGGAGCGGTGTCGGGCGCTGCGAGTCGTGCGCTCACCATGGGGTCCGTGACCGTGTCGGGGACGAACTCCCCGCGGTCGATGTAGGACTTGGCCAGCTGGCCCAGCTCGGTGTTCTCGGTGATGTTGGCGCGGAAGATCTCGCCGGTGGAGATGGCGGGGATCCCGAGGCGCTGGGAGATGCGGGCGGCCTGGGTACCCTTGCCGGCTCCGGGGGGGCCGAGCAGGACGATGGTGGTCATCGCAGGAATCCTTCGTAGTGGTGTTGCTGGAGCTGGGTGTTGATCTCCTTGACCGTCTGCAGGCCGACGCCGACGATGATCAGCAGCGTGGTGCCGCCGAAGGGCAGCTGGGTGTTGGACAGGTTGAGGGGAATCATCAGCAGGGAGGGCAGCAGGGCCACGATCACCAGGTACAGCGCACCGGCGGTCGTGATCCGGTTGATGACGAAGCGCAGGAACTCGGCGGTGGGTCGCCCGGCGCGGTAGCCGGGGATGAAACCGCCGTAGCGCTTCATGTTGTCCGCGACCTCGTCAGGGTTGAAGGTGATCGAGGTGTAGAAGAACGCGAAGAAGAGGATCAGCACCGAGTAGATCGCCAGGTAGGGCGCCGACTGGTGGTTGAAGTTGGCGGAGATCCACTGGACCCAGCCCTCCGTCTGGTCACCGAACTGCGCCACCATCGGCGGCAGGGCGAGCAGCGAGGACGCGAAGATCACGGGGATGACGCCCGACATGTTGATCTTCAGCGGGATGTAGGTGGTGGAGCCGCCGTACTGGCGCCGCCCGACCATGCGCTTGGCGTACTGGACGGGGATGCGACGCTGGGACTGCTCGACGAAGACGACCGCGATCGCGATCACCAGGATGATCAGCACGATGACGGCGACCTTGCCCCAGCCGCCACCCTGGCCGATGGAGAACAGGTGCGCCGGCAGTGTGGCGGTGATGGAGGTGAAGATCAGCAGGGACATGCCGTTGCCGATGCCGCGCTCGGTGATGAGCTCGCCCAGCCACATGATGACCGCGGTGCCCGCCGTCATGACGATGAGCATGATGAGGAAGCCGGTCACCGAGCGGTCGGAGATGATGTCGGCCGTGCAGCCCGGGAACAGCTGGCCCGAGCGCGCCAGGGAGATCATGGTGGTCGACTGCAGGACGCCCAGGAAGATCGTCAGGTAACGTGTGTACTGCGTCAGCGTCGACTGCCCGGTCTGGCCCTCCTTGTGGAGGTCGTCGAAGCGCGGGATGACCACGCGCAGCAACTGGATGATGATCGAGGCCGTGATGTAGGGCATGATGCCCAGCGCGAAGATCGACAGCTGCATGAGTGCGCCACCGGAGAAGAGGTTCACCAGGTCCAGCAGCGACGCCTGGTCCTGCTGCGCCAGGCACTGCCCGATCGCGACGGAGTCGACCCCGGGTGTGGGGATGAACGACCCCATCCGGAAGAACCCCATGATCATGAGGGTGAACAGGAGCTTCCGACGGAGGTCGGGGGTGCGGAATGCCTGTGCGAACGCGCTGAACACGGCTTCCTCCTCTGTGTGATGGCCCCCGGACGGGGGTGGTGGCGACCTCGGACAGCCTACCCGAGAACGTCTGGGGTCCTTGCATGCCACCCATTGACGAGGGCGGCCCCCTCCCGCTCGTGGACCGTCGCGCGGGGGGCGTGGCGAAAGGGGGTGGTCCGGGGAACTCCCGGACCACCCCCTCCCTGTCGGGTCAGCGCACCGTGACGGTGCCGCCGGCCTTCGTGACCTTCTCCTCGGCGGAGGCCGACCAGGAGTCGACCTCGACCTCGAACTTCGAGGTCACGTCGCCCGAGCCCAGCAGCTTGACGGGGTGTCCCGCCCGCACTGCGGAGCGTGCGACGAGGTCCTCGACGGTGACCTTGCCGCCCTCGGGGAACAGCTCCTGGAGCTTCCCGAGGTTGACGACCTGGTACTCGACGCGGAACGGGTTCTTGAACCCGCGCAGCTTCGGGAGGCGCATGTGCAGCGGCATCTGGCCGCCCTCGAAACGCGCCGGGACCTGGTAACGGGCCTTGGTGCCCTTGGTGCCGCGACCGGCGGTCTTGCCCTTGGATGCCTCACCACGACCCACGCGGGTCTTCGCCGTCTTGGCGCCGGGCGCCGGACGGAGGTGGTGGAGCTTGAGGACCTGGACCTTCTCGGTCGTGGCCTTGTCCTTCTTGGACGTGGAGTCCGCCATGGTCAGTCGACCTCCTCAACGGTGACCAGGTGGCGCACCGTGAGGACTGCGCCGCGGATGGCGTCACTGTCCTCACGCACGACGTCCTGGCCGATCTTGCGCAGCCCGAGGGTGCGCAGCGTGTCCTTCATGTTCTGCTTCGCGCCGATCGTGGACTTGACCAGCGTGATCCTGAGGTTCGACATCACTCGCTCACCCCTGTGGCGGCCTTGGTGGCCTCGGCGTCCTCCGCCTTGGCGCGGGCCTCGGCCTCGCCCTCGGCGCGGGCACGCAGCATGGAAGCCGGTGCGACGCGCTCCAGCGGGAGCCCACGGCGGGCCGCGACGGCCTCCGGCTGCTCCAGCTGCTTGAGGGCGTCCACGGTGGCGTGCACGATGTTGATCGAGTTGCTGGAGCCCAGGGACTTGGTCAGCACGTCCTGGACACCGGCCGCCTCGAGCACGGCGCGCACCGGGCCGCCGGCGATGACGCCGGTACCGGGTGAGGCCGGGCGCAGCAGCACGACGCCGGCGGCGTCGCTGCCCTGCACCAGGTGGGTGATGGTGCGGCGGACCATGGGGACGCGGAAGAAGCTCTTCTTGGCCTCCTCGACCCCCTTGGCGATGGCCATGGGGACCTCCTTGGCCTTGCCGTAGCCGACGCCCACTGTGCCCTCGCCGTCGCCCACGACCACCAGTGCCGTGAAGGAGAACCGACGTCCACCCTTGACGACCTTGGAGACGCGGTTGATCGTGACGACGCGCTCGATGTACTGGTTCTTGTCCTCGTTGCGACGGTTGTCGCGGCGGTCCCCGCGTCCACCCCCGCGACGGTCACGACGCTCGCCGTCGCGCTCGCTGCGCTCGGGGCCGCCCTGACCACCCGTCCTGCCTCGCTGCGGTGCAGCCATCAGATGCTCTCTCTTTCCTCAGTCGCCATCACAGCTCGAGTCCACCCTCGCGGGCGGCCTCCGCGACAGCCGCGACGCGGCCGTGGTACTTGTTGCCGCCGCGGTCGAAGACCACTGCCTCGATGCCGGCAGCCTTGGCGCGCTCGGCGACCAGGGTGCCCACGCGGCGGGCCTTGTCGACCTTGGTGCCCTCGGACGCGAGGATGTCATCCTCCATCGTCGAGGCCGAGACCAGGGTGTGACCGGCGTTGTCGTCCACGAGCTGGGCCACCATGTGGCGGTTGGAACGGGTGACGACCAGGCGGGGGCGCTCGGCGGAGCCGGCGACCTTCTTGCGCAGGCGCTGGTGACGACGCTTGCGCGCGACGACCTTGCCCTTGCCCTTGACGCTGTACGCCATCACTTACCAGCCTTTCCGACCTTGCGGCGGATGTTCTCGCCCACGTAGTGGATGCCCTTGCCCTTGTAGGGCTCCGGCTTCTTGAGCTTGCGGATCCTCGCGGCGGTCTCGCCGACCAGCTGCTTGTCGATGCCCGCGACCGTGAACTTGGTCTGGGAGTCGACGGTGAACTCGATGCCCTCGGGGGGCTCGACGGGGACCGTGTGGGAGAAGCCCAGGGAGAACTCCATGCCCTTGCCCTTGGGGACCACGCGGTAGCCGGTTCCGGTGATCTCGAGCTGCTTCTTGTAGCCCTCGGTGACGCCGGTGATCATGTTGGCGATCAGGGTGCGGGTCAGGCCGTGGAGCGAACGCGAGGAGCGCTCGTCATCGGGACGCGACACCTGGACCTGGCCGTCGGCCACGTCCACCGTGAGGGGGGCTGCGACCGAGTGGGTCAGCTGGCCCTTGGGGCCCTTGACCGTGACGGTCGAGCCGTCAACCGTGACCTCGACGTTCGAGGGGATGGTGATGGGATTCCTACCAATACGCGACATCGTTCAGGCTCCTCATCACCAGACGTAGGCGAGGACTTCCCCGCCCACGCCCTTGTCGGCCGCCTGGCGGTCCGTCAGCAGGCCGGAGGACGTGGACAGAATCGCCACGCCCAGGCCGCCGTGGACCTTGGGCAGGTTGGTGGACTTTGCATACACGCGCAGACCGGGCTTGGAGACGCGCTGCAGGCCCTCGATGGCACGCTCGCGGTGCGAGCCGTACTTGAGGGTCAGCGTGAGCGTCTGCCCGACGCGGGCATCCTCGACCGAGGTGGAGGCGATGTAGCCTTCCTCGACCAGCATGCCGGCAATCGCGACCTTCAGCTTCGACGACGGCATGGAGACCGTGTCGTGGTGCGCCGAGTTCGCGTTGCGCAGACGCGTCAGCATGTCTGCAATCGGATCAGTCATTGTCATGGGGGACTTATCCCCTTCCTCGTCGCGGTTTCCGCCGGGCGGACCCGGGACCTACGACGTAGTGATTACCAGCTGCTCTTGGTGATGCCGGGGAGTTCGCCCTTGAGGGCGAGTTCACGCAGGCACACGCGGCAGAGTCCGAACTTGCGGTACACCGAGCGCGGGCGACCGCACCGGTTGCACCGGGTGTAGCCGCGCACGGCGAACTTCGGGGTGCGCGCGGCCTTGATCTTGAGGGACGTCTTGGCCATGTGGTCAGTCCTCCTTGAAGGGGAAGCCGAGGTGACGCAGGAGGGCGCGGCCCTCCGCATCCGTGGTGGCCGAGGTGACGACCGTGATGTCCATGCCGCGGACGCGGTCGATGGAGTCCTGGTCGATCTCGTGGAACATGGACTGCTCGGTGAGGCCGAACGTGTAGTTCCCGTTGCCGTCGAACTGCTTCGGGGAGAGTCCACGGAAGTCACGGATACGGGGCAGCGCGGTGGAGAGCAGCCTGTCGAGGAACTCCCACATGCGGTCGCCACGCAGCGTGACGTGGGCACCGATGGCCTGGCCCTCACGCAGCTTGAACTGCGCGATGGACTTCTTGGCCTTCGTGGTCACGGGCTTCTGGCCGGTGATCAGCGTGAGGTCGTGGATGGCGCCCTCGAGTGCCTTGTGGTCGCGGGCGGCCTCGCCGACACCCATGTTGACGACGATCTTGACCAGACCGCCGACCTCCATGACGTTGCCGTGCTTGAACTCGTCGCGCAGGGCCTGGCGGACCTCGGACTGGTACTTCTCCTTGAGACGCGGGGCCATGCTCAGATCTCCTTGCCCTGCTCGATGCCGCGCGCTGCGCCGCCACGGGTCACGCGGACCCGGACGGTGCGGGTGCGACCGTCGCGCTCGACGGTGTCCTCGCGGAAACCGACGCGCACGCGCTGCTTGGTGTCGGGATCGACCAGGGCGATCTTCGACAGCGAGATGGGTGCCTCGACGGTCTCGATGCCGCCGGTGGAACCCTGGGTCTGGCCCTGGCGCACGTGGCGGGTCTTGAGGTTCACGCCCTCGACGAGGACCTTCTCCTCAGCGGGAAAGACCTTGATGACGCGACCCTGCTTGCCCTTGTCGCCGGGCTTGAGGGGCTCGAGCCCCTCCTCCTGGCGGCGCGCGTTGCGCTCCGCCAGCTTCTTGTCGTCCGATGTGCGTCCACGGACGACCTCGACCAGGTCACCCTTGCGGATCTTCGCTGCCATCAGATCACCTCCGGGGCGAGAGAGACGATTCGCATGAACTTCTTGTCGCGCAGCTCGCGGCCCACGGGGCCGAAGATGCGCGTTCCACGGGGCTCGCCATCGCTCTTGAGGATGACGGCCGCGTTCTCGTCGAAACGGATGTAGGAACCGTCGGCACGACGGGTCTCCTTGCGCGTGCGCACGATGACCGCCTTGACGACCTCACCCTTCTTGACGTTGCCGCCGGGGATGGCGTCCTTCACGGTCGCGACGATCGTGTCGCCGATTCCCGCGTAGCGCCGACCCGAGCCACCGAGAACACGGATGGTCAGGATCTCCTTGGCACCTGTGTTGTCGGCGACCTTCAGTCGCGACTCCTGCTGGATCATTTTGTGTGACTCCTGTCGTCGAGCCGGTTCTCAGCTCGGTGGGTGTTCCCCCACCGGCCGAGCCTGGCCGAACGGATGATGGTCTGGTGGACGAAGGTCACTTCGCCTTTTCGAGGATCTCCACGACCCGCCAGCGCTTCGTGGCGGACAGCGGCCGGGTCTCCATGATGAGGACCAGGTCCCCGACGTGGCACTCGTTGGCCTCGTCGTGCACCTTGACCTTCTTGCTCTTGCGCATGACCTTGCCGTAGAGGGCGTGCTTGACGCGGTCCTCGATCTCGACGACGACGGTCTTGTCCATCTTGTCGCTGGTGACGTACCCGCGACGGACCTTGCGGTCGTTGCGCACGTCCTGGTCGGTGCTCTCGGACACTCGACTCACTCCTCGGTGCTCGGGGCGGTGCGGAAGCCAAGCTCCCGCTCGCGCGCGATGGTGTAGATGCGGGCGATGTCACGACGCACGGTCTTCATCCGGCCGTGGTCCTCCAGGGAGCCCACGGCCTGGGAGAAGCGGAGGTTGAACAGCTCGGCCTTCGACTTCTCCAGCTCCTTGGACAGCTGGGCGTCGTCCATGGCGTCGAGGTCGGCGGTGGTGAGTCCCTTCTCTGCCATCAGATGTCACCACCCTCTCGGACCACGAAACGGGTCTTCATCGGAAGCTTGTGCTGGGCGCGGCGCATGGCCTCACGGGCCAGGTCCTCGGTGACGCCACCCAACTCGAACATGATGCGTCCGGGCTTGACGGGGGCGACCCACCACTCCACGGCACCCTTTCCGGAACCCATGCGGGTCTCGGCGGGCTTCTTGGTCAGCGGGCGGTCGGGGAAGATGTTGATCCACACCTTGCCACCGCGCTTGACGTGACGGGTCATGGCGATACGGGCCGCCTCGATCTGGCGGTTGGTGACGTAGGCGCCCTCAAGGGCCTGGATCCCGTAGTCACCGAACGCCAGTTCGGTTCCACCCGAGGCCGCACCGGTGCGGTGCGGACGGTGCTGCTTGCGGTACTTGGTCCGCCGGGGAACGAGCATCGGGCTCAGGCCTCCGTTCCGGTCTCAGCAGCCGCGGGCTGGGCCTCGGGGGCCTGCTGCTGCGGCTGGGCGTTGTCCTGGGGACGACCACCACGGCGCGGGCCGCCACGGCGCTCGCCGCGACGTCCGCCACCGCGCGTCTGCTGCTCCGCCTGCTGGCGGGCGTACTCGCGCTCGGTGATGTCACCCTTGTAGATCCACACCTTGACGCCGATGCGTCCGAAGGTGGTGCGGGCCTCGTGGAGGCCGTAGTCGATGTTGGCGCGCAGCGTGTGCAGCGGCACGCGTCCCTCGCGGTAGAACTCGGAGCGGCTCATCTCGGCGCCGCCCAGGCGGCCGGCCACCTGCACGCGGATGCCCTTGGCACCGGCGCGCTGGGCGGACTGGATGCCCTTGCGCATCGCGCGGCGGAAGGACACGCGGGCAGCGAGCTGCTCGGCGATGCCCTGGGCCACGAGCTGGGCATCCATGTCGGGGTTCTTGACCTCGAGGATGTTCAGCTGGACCTGCTTGCCCGTGAGCTTCTCCAGGCTCTGGCGGAGACGGTCCGCCTCGGCCCCGCGACGCCCGATGACGATGCCCGGGCGGGCGGTGTGGAGGTCCACGCGCACGCGGTCACGGGTGCGCTCGATGTCGACCTTGGAGATCCCGGCGCGCTCGAGGCTCTCGGAGAGCGTCTTGCGGATGGCCACGTCCTCGGCCACGTAGTCGGCGTAACGCTGACCCTTGGTCGTGGAGTCGGAGAACCAGTGGGACCGGTGGTCGGTGGTGATTCCCAGTCGGAACCCGGTGGGGTTGACCTTCTGTCCCATTACAGGTCTCCCTTCTTCTTGTCGTCCTTGGTGCCCACCACGATGGTGATGTGGCTGGAGCGCTTGAGGATCCGGCCGGCGCGCCCCTGGGCACGCGGGCGGAACCGCTTCATCGTCGGGCCCTCGTCGACGTAGGCCTCCAGGACACGGAGGTCCGCCTCGTCGAAGGTCTCCCCGGCGAGCTCGGCCTTGACCTTGGAGTTGGCCACGGCGCTGAGCAGCACCTTGCGGACATCGGTAGCAACGGCCTGCGGGGCGAACCGCAGAATGTCGGCGGCCTCCAGGGCGGCCTTGTCGCGAACCTCGTTCACGACACGGCGAGCCTTCTGGGGCGTGACGCGAACATAACGCGCCTGCGCCTTGGCTTCCATGAAATCTGCCTCTTCTTCCTCAGGGCCGGCTCAGCGCCGACGCCCCTTGCGGTCGTCCTTGTCGTGGCTGCGGAAGGTCCGCGTGGGAGCGAACTCTCCGAGCTTGTGGCCCACCATGGCCTCCGTGACGAACACGGGGACGTGCTTGCGGCCGTCGTGGACGGCGAAGGTCAGACCCAGGAAGTCCGGGGTGATGACCGAGCGACGTGACCAGGTCTTGATGACACTCTTCGAGCCGGTGTCGTTGGCGGCGTCGACCTTCTTGAGCAGGTGGTCGTCGACGAACGGGCCCTTCTTCAAACTGCGCGGCATTGTTCCAGCTCCCTATCAGCGCTTCTTGCCGGTCCGGCGACGACGCACGATGAGCTTGTCGCTGGCCTTGTTCGGACGACGGGTACGGCCCTCGGGCTGACCCCACGGGCTGACGGGGTGACGTCCACCGGACGTCTTGCCCTCGCCACCGCCGTGCGGGTGGTCCACCGGGTTCATGACGACACCACGGACGTGGGGACGCTTGCCCTTCCAGCGCATGCGACCGGCCTTGCCCCAGTTGATGTTGGAGTGGTCGGCGTTGCCGACCTCGCCGATCGTCGCGCGGCAGGTGATCTCGACGTTGCGGATCTCCCCGGAGGGCATGCGCAGCTGTGCGAAGCGGCCCTCCTTGGCGACCAGCTGCACCGAGGAACCGGCGGAGCGGGCGATCTTGGCCCCGCCGCCGGGCTGGAGCTCGACGGCGTGGACGACGGTGCCCAGCGGGATGTTGCGCAGGGGCAGGCAGTTGCCGGGCTTGATGTCGGCAGCGGGACCGGCCTCGATGCGGTCACCCTGGTTGAGCTTGGCGGGGGCCAGGATGTAGCGCTTGTCGCCGTCTGCGTAGTGCAGGAGGGCGATGCGGGCGGTGCGGTTCGGGTCGTACTCGATGTGTGCGACCTTGGCCGGCACGCCGTCCTTGTCATGACGACGGAAGTCGATGACGCGGTAGGCACGCTTGTGCCCGCCGCCGCGGTGACGCGAGGTCACACGACCGTTGGCGTTGCGGCCACCGGTCTTGTGCAGCGGGCGCACCAGCGACTTCTCGGGCTCGGAGCGCGTGATCTCGACGAAGTCGGACACGCTGGCGCCACGACGACCGGGCGTCGTGGGCTTGTACTTGCGGATTCCCATGATGTTCCTCTACCTCTCCAGCGGGCCTCAGGCCTGCTCGCCGAAGATGTCGATGGTGCCTTCGCGGACGGTGATGATGGCCCGCTTGACGTCCTTGCGCTTACCGATGCCGTCGCGGGTGCGGTAGACCTTGCCCTTGCGGTTCTGGGTCGCGACCGCTCCGACCTTGACGCCGAAGATCTTCTCCACGGCAATCTTGATCTCGGTCTTCGTGGCCCGGGGGTCCACCTCGAAGGTGTACTTGCCCTGGTCCATCAGCGCCGAGGACTTCTCGGTGACGACGGGCTTGAGGATGATGTCGCGGGGGTTCTTGCCCGCCTCGATGGTGCTCACTTGGTCTCCTCCTTGGTGCCGAGGAAGGTCGCCAGGGAGCCCTCGGTGAACACGACGTCATCGTGGTCGAGCACGTCGTAGGTGTTCAGCTGGTCGGCCCACAGGACGTGTGCCTCCTGCAGGTTGCGCAGGCTCAGTGCGGCGAGTGCATCCGAACGCTCCAGCACGACGAGGGCGCGACGGTCCTCGACGAGGGAACGCAGGGTGGCCTTGGCCGCCTTGGTGGAGGGCTTCTCGCCCTCGAACAGGGCAGTGACGACGTGGACGCGGCCGTTGCGGGCGCGGTCCGACAGGGCACCGCGGAGTGCCCCGACCTTCATCTTCTTGGGGGTCCGCTGCGAGTAGTCGCGGGGCTGCGGGCCGTGGACCGTGCCACCACCGTTGTACTGGGGGGCGCGGATGGAGCCCTGACGGGCGTTGCCCGTGCCCTTCTGGCGGTAGGGCTTCTTGCCGCCACCGGAGACATCGGCACGCGTCTTGGTCGCGTGCGTGCCCTGGCGGGCAGCCGCGAGCTGGGCGACGACGACCTGGTGGATCAGCGGGATGTTCGTCGGAGCGTCGAAGACCGAGGCAGGGAGATCGGCGGTGCCGACCTTCTTGCCTGCGACGTCCAGGACGTCAACGGTACGAGCGTCGGACATGATCACGCACCCTTCACGGAGGAGCGAACCAGGACGACGCCGTTCTTGGGTCCCGGGATGGCGCCGCTGATGAGCAGCAGCCCCTTCTCGGTGTCCACGGCCTGGATCGTCAGGTTCTGGATGGTTCGGCGGGCGTTGCCCATGCGGCCGGCCATGCGCTGGCCCTTGAAGATGCGACCGGGGGTCGCGCACGCGCCGATGGAGCCGGGCTTGCGGTGGTTGCGGTGGGCACCGTGGGAGGCGCTGTCGCCGCGGAAACCGTGGCGCTTCATGACGCCCGCGAAACCCTTGCCCTTGGTGTTGCCCGAGACGTCGACCTTCTGGCCGGCCTCGAAGATCGCCGCGTCCAGCTCCTGGCCGAGCTCGAAGGCATCGGTGTCGGAGGTGCGGACCTCGGTGAGGTGGCGGCGCGGGGAGACCCCGGCCTTGTCGAAGTGACCAGCCAGCGGCTTGGTCACCTTGCGGGCGTCGATCTCGCCGAAGCCGAGCTGCACGGCGGTGTAGCCGTCCGTGTCCTCGGTGCGCACCTGCGTCACGACGTTGGTGCCCACCTGCACGACAGTCAGCGGCACGAGGTGCCCCTCGGCATCCCAGACCTGGGTCATGCCGAGCTTGCGGCCGAGCAGCGCCTTCACGGGCGCCGCCGCCTGCTGCTTGGTGTCAGTTGTCATTGCAGATGTCCTCAGAGCTTGATCTCGATGTTGACGTCCGCGGGCAGGTCGAGACGCATGAGCGAATCGACGGCCTTCGGCGTCGGGTCGATGATGTCGATGAGCCGCTTGTGTGTGCGCATCTCGAACTGCTCGCGGCTGTCCTTGTACTTGTGGGGCGACCGAATGACGACGAACACGTTCTTCTCGGTCGGCAGCGGCACCGGGCCCACGACTGTGGCACCCGCGCGCTGCACGGTTTCCACAATCCTGCGCGCGGAGCTGTCGATGACCTCGTGGTCATAGGACTTGAGCCGGATGCGGATCTTCTGTCCCGCCATGCCGTCATACCTCTTCTCGTACAGCTTCGTCACCGGTCCCCGCATTCGGGCGTGTCGCTTGCGCGAGGCACACTCTTCCGCGGTTCCCCCCTACTGTCCGGGAGGTGGACCGTTGTCTTGTCCAAAGAACCAGGGCATTTCGCCCGGCCCAGAGAGTTTCTGGATCGGCCCCGCCTGCGCGGGGCAACCGCACCAGTCTGGCAGAAACGCACCAGCCACTTCAAGTCAGGAGACCTGAGGACCCATGTGAATCCGCCGACAGGACGCGGGCACGACCTCGGATGCGCCATCTCCGGTCCGATGAGGACCCGGGCCCGAGTGGGCTCGGTCCCGTCAGGACCTGGGCGACGTACCGGGGTCTCCCCCGTCCTTCGGTGGCGTGCTCGCGCACCCCACCTCCGGCACCGGTTGTCCACCCTACCCCCCACTCGGGCGTGTCGCGAAGTCTCCGGGGTGTGAGATGCGTGTGAGATGCGGCGGGTGTGCCGGATCGGCCGGCACGAACACCCCCGGGGAACATCCGCACGGGAAGTCGACGCTGAATGCCTCCTCGGACATCCGGAGTCGACCTCACAGGCGGTTCGAGCCCGGTTTGCGCCCCAGCACCCCCTGAAGTCGACCGCCAGTGTCCCCGGGCGCATCCACAGTCGACCTCACAGCCCAATCCACCCCAGATCGCCCGCCAGCACCCCCTGAAGTCGACCACCAGTGTCCCCCCCGAACATCCACAGGCGACCTCACGGGCCATTCCACCCCGAACCGGGCCCCACAGCCCCCTGAAGTCGACCGTGAGTGCTCCCCGGAGCCCTCAGCCTTCGGAACCAGGTGTGCCCGTCGCGTCTGCGTCGCCCACCCCGCCTGCGCCCACGCCCGCAGCCTTCACCTTCGCCTTGGGCGGGTAGCCGGAACGCCAGATGTACACCCCCACCAGCACAGTGCCGCCCGCCAGTGCCACGGCCCACCACGGGAAGCCGGGGATGTCCGGCGGAGCACCTGCGGCGTCGACGTCCTCCTGGGGTGTCGGAGTGATCCGCTCCCCTGTGACCAGGATGCGCTGGGAGTTGATACCGAGCGGGGTGCAGGTGACCAGGGTGACCAGGTCCTTGCCCTCCACGGGGAGCAGTGACTCGGTCTGGTCAGGATCGACGACCTTGGTGTCGTAGACCCTGTAGGTGAGGACTTGGTCAAGGACCTCGATGGTGAAGGTGTCGCCGATCTTCACCTTGTTGAGGTTGGTGAAGAGTGTGGCGGTGGCCAGGCCACGGTGTCCGGTCAGAACCGCGTGGGTGCCAGCGCCACCCACGGGGAGGGAGGTTCCCTCCAGGTGTCCGATGCCCCTGGCCAGCGTCTCGTCCGAGGTCCCGTGGTAGACGGGCAGGTCGACGTCGATGGAGGGGATCTTGATGCGCGCCATCATGCCGGTGGTGTCCGCGGTCAGGAGCGCGTTGTACTTCAGGTCCTCGTTGGTGGAAGTGCCATCCCCTGTGGGAAGACGGTGGTCGGCCTCCAGCAGGGCGCCCGCGTTGAGCGCGTCGTTGTACTCATGGGCCTGCTCCAGTTGCTCCGCGGCCGAGGGACTGATGCCCGCGGCGACCTCGGTCGAGTAGTTGGTGACGAGTTGGGACTGGTTGTACTGGGAGAACCAGCTGGCCACCGTCGGATAGAGCGCGACGCACATGCCGAGCCATGCGGCAAGCCCCGCGACGAATGCCAGCACCGGGAACCGCCACCCACCCTGCGCAATGCCGGTCCTGTGGGCTGGTGCGCGCCTCGCCGCATGTCTCGGTGCCGCGCTGGTGGCCATGTGTTCTCCGATTCTCGAGGTGCGGTTCCGCCCCTGAGGCCCACGAGGGCGGCTCCGGGAGCTGCACCACAGTGACTCTCCTGGTGCATGACACAGGTGTGGCGGGGAGGTGTTGACCTCCCCGCCACACCTGCTGTTCTCATTCGGACCGTTCAGGCACGGTCACGCCGGGTAGCCTGTGCTCTGCGCAACCGTGTCCCGGTTCAGCCCTGGTTCTGGTGGCTGCGCTTGCGCGCGACCAGAGCAGTCCCGCCGGCCAGCAGCACCAGGGCGCCGCCGCCGAGCAGCGCGAGCAACTGCCCGTTGGCGCCGGTGAGCGGCAGCTTCCACTCGGAAACCTGCTGGTTCTCGACCGGCTTGTAGTTGTTGGTTCCGATTTCGTTCGCGGCACCGGTCGGGCGGACCGTCTGACCAGCGACGATCGTCACCTCACGCGGGGCCGTGTCGAGTTGGTAGCCGGTGGGGGCGACCGTCTCGACCAGGTAGTAGCTGCCCGGTTTGAGGTTGCTGATCTTCAGGTAGCCAGTATCTGTGGTCGGACCCCACTCGTTCACGCCGTTGACCACGACGCGCTGGGTCTTCGCCGTGTCAAGGTAGAGCGCGAACTTCGCGCCACCGAGACCGGTGATCGTCGGGGTCTCGGTCGAGCTGGTGTCAGCCCACTTGAAGATCTCCAGCTCGCCGACGTCCGTCGGGGTGTCGGTGGTGACGGTGCCGTCGTTGACGTTACCGACCACGCTGTTGGTCACCTCGCCGTCGCCGACAGCGACCAGCTTCGTGAGGATGGATGCCGTCACGGTGCCGCCCTGGGCATTGTTCTGCAGCCATTCCAGTCCGACCGTGGTGGCCTTCAACGTGAGGGTGATGCCCGCGGGTGTCGTCGGGTCCCACTCGAAGGTGCCCGCCGGAACGGTCAGTACGGTTCCCGCGGCATCCGTCACGGTGAACGAGTTGCCGTCGACACCGGTGGGCAGCGTCGCGACGAAGGAGAGCTCGGCCGCAACGATCGTATCAACGATCTCGAACTTGGTGAGGGTGTCCCCCGTGGTCAGGTTCGGCACGTCGAGCGCGATCTCCCAGCGCACGAGGTCACGGTTGAGGTCCTCCGCCGAGCCAGCAGCGGGCTCCTTCACGGTCTTCGTGATGGCGGTGACCGAGTTCTTCGGGTAGGCGTGCACGTCGTAGTTCCAGGTGTTGTCACCCGTGGCGAACGGCAGGCTCACGATGAACGGGGCAGCCTTGTCGGTGATGTTGTTGTCGCCCTTGTCCGCCCCCTCAACAATCAGGTAGATCCCGAAGCCGAGGTCATCGGTGCCAGCCGCACCCGAGGCGTTACCGAAGGTCGCGGCACCGTCGGTGCCCGTCTCCTGGGTCTCGACGGGGGTCACCGGGTAGTTCGTGCCACCGATCGTCACCGAGGTCGCGGGGTCGGCATCCGGCACGGGAACAGCACCGCCGTTGATCGCCGTGGACACGGCGGTCGCGGTGGTCCAGCCCTCCACGGTGGTGAGGTCAATGTTGCTCAGCTTGTACAGCGAGAACTCGACGCCCGAGAGGGGGTTCGCGGGAGCCGTGTCCAACTCGGTGCCGTCACCAGCCTCGCCGACGGGCGAGGGCTGCGCGTGCTTGTGCACGGTGATGGTGCTGTTGCCGTTGCGGCTGTTGTCGATGTTCGCGGGGATCGCGGCGGATGCCGGGGATGCCAGCGCGACAGCGCCTGCGAGGCCCACCGCTGCGGCGCCGAGGGCTGCGACGATGCGCCTCCCCAGGCTCGTGTGTGTGTTCATGGGATGTGTTTCCTTTCGTGTGCGCCGCCTTCGCACGGCACGAGTGTGTGGTGGAACGTGGTTCCGGAGGAGACCAGGTGCTGCTCACCTGGCCATGCCCCAGATCAGGCGGCCGGTGTGGCCGCCAGGATCAAGATGCATGTGCGCGCAGGGACCTCCTCCTGTGGAGCCAACCGCCGATTCCTGCCAGGGCGAGCAGGCCGCCCCCGACCAGGAGGAATGTGTCGGTCCCGAGCCCACCCGTCAGCGGTAGGGACACGCTGGGTACGGCGGCATTCACGAACCGATACGTCGCGCTCTCGGAGTTGCCGAGCATGATGTCGGCACTGCCGACCGTCTCCCACTCGTTCTCGGAGGCATCCCAGCGTTCGAGACCCAGCTGCTGGTACGCCAGACTCGTTCCGGCATCGGCGAGCACCTCAGCGAGCGTGTAGGTGTGCCCTGGGCGCACGCGGAACGTGCTGGCGGTCCCTTCGGCCGTCTCCGCGCCCGCGACCGTCGTGGATTCCAGACCGTCGACTCCGGGCGCCGGCGTCGCCGTCAGGTTCCAGTCATCGGCTTCGAACGACGCATCGCCCTCGACGTGCTTGAGCAGCGTGAGCGACGCGGTCTCGTTGTTCGCCGTGCACCGGACGACGTACCCCATGGGTACCGTGACGCCGCCCTCGATGCCATCGATGAAGTCGGATATTATCGCTCCCGTCGTGGGGTTCACCCGTTCACAGGTCATCGTCCCGGTGGATTGCCGATTGATGAGGGGGATCGTCCGCTCGTCAGTCTGCACATACCGGGGATCGCCTCCGCTCTCTGCGAGCTGATACGTGACGCCCGGGGTGATCTCACCGCTCGGATCCGCTCCGCCGTCGGGGGCCGGACTACTCGGGCTGAGCGAGTTGCTCTGACCCGTCGGCCCGGCCAATGCGCCATCAGGCGCGATCGCCGTCAAGGTCCACAGGTTCGGCTCGACGCCGTAGTCGGCAACGCGCTTGCGCAAGACCAGCTCGGTGGTGCATTTGACGACGTTCGTAAAGGTGACGGTCGAGCGCCCTGCTGGGAGCGCGCTGTAGGGCAACGACCCCGTGCGGCTTCCGTTCGCGTCGGGATCGCTCAACGGAACGTCGACGTCCTGACCGTTGACGTTGGTGATCGTGGCGCTGACGAGCTCGCACTGCAGATTCGAGTCGGTCTTGCCATAGGTCTCGCCCACCGTAACGATGTCACCAGCTGCGTAGCCGGTGCGCTCGACCCCCCATCCGATCTGGGTCAGAGGGGCACTACTCGAGGCGCCGGGGTCGGAGATCAACGGAATCGCCTGGAACTCGGCGTTCTGCTGTCCATCGGGCACAGGGTCGGCCCCGTTGATCACCCACTGCTTCTCAAGGGTGATCGATGCTTGCTCGTCCGGCGCCCGGTTGTACACCGTGCAACTGACCCCCGTGGAGGAAGGAACGTCGACGCTGAAACCGGTGGGGATTGAGGAGTCGTTCGTCACCGTCACCGCAGCCCCGTTGTCCAGCCGCTTGCACACCGCCCGCGCGCCGTTCTGAGTCACCAGCTCGTAGCCCGACTGCTGAGTCTCTGCGAGAGTCACCGTCGCCGATGACTGCGTACCTGGCAGCGTAATCGGGAAGTTCACAGTGCCGGTGCCGTCGTTCGTGGTTGCCTTCACTGAATCGGAGATCGTGACCGGGCTCGTCGCCGATGCCGTGAACTGCCATCCCGCAGGGGCCGTCACGGCGCCCGTGACGTCCTCGTTCGAGGTCGTGTTCGGGACGATCATCTTCGTCACCGATACCGACGATGCGCAGTTGCCGAGCGCCATCGCACGCACAGCAGCTGCGGCGTTCGCGTAGGAAGACTCCTGGAAGTAGTCGGCGGTGGTCGCGTTGCCAGCGTCGCTCGAGTACTTCGTCGGGCCGCTGATGGCTGCGAGGTTCGACGCGGTGGTCGCATCGGTCACCCCGGAGCCGACGCCAACGGCGAGGATGCGACTGCCCTCGGCCTTCACGGCGTTGGCGGAGAAGATGGCGTTCTCCATCTCGCGGAGCCTTGTGTAGTCACCGGGGCCCTCGCCGGCCTGGTAGAAAGTCGGGTTGCCGTCGGTGATGACGACGACGACGTCATAGGTCGGTGCGGCCTGGGCGACAGTCGCGAGCGCGCGGTCCCAGTTCGTCCCGCCGTCAGATGTCCAGCTCGACCATCTGCTGGTGAAGGTGTTGGCCTGCGTCTGGGTGGACACTGAAGTCAGCGCGGGGTAGTTCGCCGTGGCGTTGTTGGCGGGGCTGCCCGTGGAGAAGGAGAACAGTGCGGCCCGCGACTGCGTGCCGACCAAGCTGTTCGTGATCGTCGCTGCTGCCGACTTCAGGTTTGCCAAATCGGTTGAGGTCACCGAACCAGAGAGGTCAAGGACGATCGCCATATCGAGCCCGCACTGGGCCGGGAGCACCGGGTTGTTCCGGGATTGCTGCCAGACTCCGCCGGAAGCATTACGAGTGGCGCTGGTGCCGTTGGTCGAGCTGAGCATGAAACCGTTGTTGCCCGTCACGGTGCTTCGGTAGGTCCTGTTCGCGGCGAGGTTCGCGCCCAAGCGAAAACGGTAGGGGGTGGCCTCGCTGTTCCCGCCGGTTCCGCTACCGGTACGCAGCGTCGCGTTCACGAACCAACCCGTCGGCACGCTCGTCTGCACGACCCACGGCCGGAACGAGTTGTCCCCGACTCCTCCGGTTCCCGCAATCGGCACCTCGAACGCGCAGAGACCGGTCGCATCCGAGACGCACGTTGCCCACGACTCGCTGCGCTGACTGATCGGCCCATTGTCGTTGCCGTTCCACAACTGCAGCGTCACGCCCGCGAGACCGAGCACGGTCGTCAGGCCCTGCCGGTCGCCGCCCACCTGCACCTGGATCGTCGCGTAGCCGGTGCGGTTGAAGGTGAAGTCACCGAAGTCGTGTGTGTTAGTACCCTGCCCGGCGTTCCAGTTGCCGGTGTTGTTGTTGTTTCCCGTCGACGGGATGTCCTCCCAGTCGGTCGACGCCGTATAGCCAGTCGGCGCCGACAGAACCCGCACCCGGTATCGCGAACTCGTGGAGACCTCGTTGCTCGACGTAGACGGGGTGAGGTACTTGACCAGGAATTCGCCAACGTCGGGGTCCCGGTCGTAGCCGGTGCACGGCGCGGAGGTGCAGTCGGTCACGCTGCGCTCAGTACCCCAGCTCACGCTCGGGCCACGGCCCGCGCGAGGACCAGCGAGTGTGAACGTCGCTCCGCCGATGAGGGCGCCGGTGCCGTCGACGGCCTTCCAGTACAGGTACGGTGCGTCGACCGTTGTCTCGGGACCGAGGGCGAACGGCGTGATCGCCGCGAGTCCCCCCACCTCCTCCGACGCAGTCGACAGGTCCTGATCATCCGCACTGTCATCTGCTTCGTTGCCAGCCTCATCCGCAAGGTTGCCGCTCGATGCCTCTGAATCCTCGTCACTGACCTCGGACGCACTGTCCTGCGGAGTGGGCGTCACCTCCCACTCCACGTCACCATCGCCTTCAACCGCCTGCGTGGATTCGTCCTCCGTGGCCTCCGAAGGTTCACTGGCGACGACATCGTCACCAGCCCCACCATCGGTCGTGTCACCCACCGCGGACGCCACACCGCCCAAGCTCGTCACGAACATCAGTGAGGCCGCAGCCACTGCGAGGAGCGACCTCCAACCACGCGCTCCGCCACCGCCGACACTGGCGTGGGCGGGTCCCTGTCGCTGAGTACTCATCAGGTTTCCGGCTCCTCTGCTTGAGGTCACACAAGGGCGCCGGAGTCGGCCCCGCGCGCGCCTCGCGGATGGGATGTGGGAACGAACCTACCAGCTGGAAAACGTTCCGACAACCCCCTGACGACAACCGCGTCCACCCCGTTCGTCTGGGCCGCAATTGTTTGTGGGCGCTTACCACACGCTTGGCAAGTCTGTCATGGATATGCAGTGGTTGACATAGATGCATATCAGCTCGAACTCTTGTCATCGCGTCAGTGTTTGTGACCCGCACCATCCTCACCCCTGCTCATCCGCATGAGCGGGCAGTCAGTACCAGAGGAGGCCGGACACGGCTGCTCACCTCTCCACCGCCAGGGTCACACCACCCGTGCATGACTATGCAGCGATGCCACCCGCACAGGTCATCGCGCACACACCCCTGCACACCGCACGCACACGAGAAAGGGGTCTGCCCCCTCCAGCTCTCGCTGGAGGGGGCAGACCCCTGTGGGACCGATCAGACCTGTCAGTTCACCCAGTCACCCGGGCGTCCCGCAGGCCGATCGCTCCCGTGACGCTGATGATCTCAGGCGTCGATCTCGGTGACTCGACCTGAACCGACGGTGTGGCCGCCCTCGCGGATGGCAAAGCCCAGGCCGGGCTCCATCGCGATGGGGTGGATCAGCTCGACGTCGATTTCGGTGGTGTCACCGGGCATGACCATGTCGGTGCCCTCGGGCAGCTCGATGACGCCGGTCACGTCCGTGGTACGGAAGTAGAACTGCGGGCGGTAGTTGGTGAAGAACGGCTTGTGACGGCCGCCCTCGTCCTTCTTCAGGATGTAGACCTGGCCCTTGAACTTCGTGTGCGGCGTGATGGAACCGGGCTTGGCCACGACCTGGCCGCGCTCGACCTCGTCGCGCTTGGTGCCACGCAGGAGCAGACCGCAGTTCTCGCCGGCCCACGCCTCGTCCATCGACTTGTGGAACATCTCGATGCCGGTGACCGTGGTCTTCTGAGTCGGGCGGATGCCCAGGATCTCGACCTCGGAGTTGATCGGCAGCTTGCCGCGCTCCACTCGCCCGGTCACGACGGTGCCGCGGCCGGTGATGGTGAAGACGTCCTCGACGGGCATGAGGAAGGGCTTGTCCATGTCGCGCTCGGGCGTCGGGATGTAGTCATCCACGGCGTCCATGAGGACCTCGATCTGCTTGGTCCACTCGGGGTCGCCCTCGAGGGCCTTCAGCGCGGAGACGCGGATGATCGGGGCGTTGTCGCCGTCGAAGCCCTGCGAGTTGAGCAGGTCGCGGCACTCCTCCTCGACGAGCTCCAGCATCTCCTCGTCATCGACCATGTCCGCCTTGTTGAGGGCGACCAGGATCGTGGGCACGCCGACCTGACGGGCGAGCAGGACGTGCTCACGGGTCTGGGCCATCGGGCCGTCGGTGGCGGCGACCACCAGGATCGCGCCGTCCATCTGGGCGGCACCGGTGATCATGTTCTTGATGTAGTCGGCGTGACCGGGGGCGTCGACGTGTGCGTAGTGACGCTTCTCGGTCTGGTACTCGACGTGGGAGACGTTGATCGTGATGCCACGATCGCGCTCCTCCGGGGCGTTGTCGACCTGGTCGAACGGCGTGAAGTCGTTCAGCTCCGGGTACTTGTCGTGCAGCACCTTGGTGATCGCTGCGGTGAGCGTGGTCTTGCCGTGGTCAACGTGACCGATCGTGCCGACGTTGACGTGCGGCTTGGTGCGCTCGAACTTGGCCTTCGCCACTGGTGTCCTCCTGGACTCGGGTAGATGTTCTCTCAGCCTTTGGCTCGGTGTCACTGTAACACCGACGGGACAGGAGATCCTACAGGGTTTTCTATTGGTGTAGGGCGGATCTCCCCGGCGCGGCGGCAACTCCCGCCACCACCGCTCCGGGGGTCCGGGTGGGACTCCGCGTCTCCGCGACGCCCCACCCGGACCGGGGTCGATCCGACCCCGTGGGACTCACTCGCCCCGAGACTTCCCGATGATCTCCTCGGCGACGTTCCGGGGGACCTCGGCGTAGCTGTCGAACTGCATCGAGTACACCGCACGACCCTGGGTCTTGGACCGCAGGTCGCCGACGTAGCCGAACATCTCCGACAGCGGGACGTGCGCCTGGACCACGCGCACGCCGTGCTGCTCGTCCATGGACTGGATCGAGCCGCGACGGGAGTTGAGATCGCCGATGACGTCGCCCATGTACTCCTCGGGCGTACGCACCTCGACCTCCATGATGGGCTCCAGCAGGACCGGCTTGGCCTTCTTGGCAGCCTCACGGAACGCCATGGAACCGGCGATCTTGAAGGCCATCTCGGAGGAGTCGACCTCGTGGTAGGCGCCATCCAGCAGGGTGGCGCGGATGTCCACCATCGGGTAGCCGGCCAGGACGCCGGACTGCATGGCGTCCTTGATGCCGTGGTCCACCGACGGGATGTACTCGCGCGGCACGCGACCACCCGTGACCTTGTCCACGAACTCGTAGTCCTCCTCGGAGTCGGTGGGGATGGGCTCAAGTGCGATGATCACGCGTGCGAACTGGCCGGAACCACCGGTCTGCTTCTTGTGCGTGTACTCGAACTTCTCGACCTTCTTGCGGATGGTCTCACGGTAGGCGACCATCGGCTTGCCGACGTTGGCCTCGACCTTGAACTCGCGACGCATGCGGTCCACGATGATGTCCAGGTGGAGCTCACCCATTCCGCCGATGACGGTCTGGCCGGTCTCCTTGTCGAGCTCGACGGTGAAGGTCGGGTCCTCCTCCGCCAGCTTCTGGATGGCGACACCCATCTTCTCCTGGTCGGCCTTCGACTTGGGCTCGACGGCGACGTGGATGACGGGCTTGGGGAAGGTCATCGACTCCAGGATGATCGGCTTGTCGATCGCGCAGAGCGTGTCGCCGGTCGTGGTGTCCTTCAGGCCGATCACCGCGTAGATGTGGCCGGCGTGGGCCTCGTCGACGGGGTTCTCCTTGTTGGAGTGCATCTGGAAGATCTTCCCGATGCGCTCCTTCTTGCCCTTGGTGGAGTTCAGGACCGCGGAGCCCGCGTCCAGCTTGCCCGAGTAGACCCGGATGAACGTCAGCTTCCCGAAGAACGGGTGGGCGGCGATCTTGAAGGCCAGGGCCGCGAAGGGCTCGTTCTCACTGGGCTTGCGGGACTCGGTCTCCCCCTCGTCCTCGTGGCCGGGCTTGAAACCGGTGACGTCCGGGACGTCGAGGGGGGAGGGCAGGAAGTCGATGACCGCATCCAGCACGGGCTGGGTGCCCATGTTCTTCAGGGCGGTGCCGGAGTAGACGGGGAACGCCTTGCCGGCGATCGTCAGGGCGCGCACGCCCTCCTTGATCTGGTCGATGGTGAGCTCACCATTCTCCAGGTAGGCGTCGGTCAGCTCGTCGCTGCCCTCGGCCGCGGCCTCCATGAGTGCCTCGCGGTACTCGATGGCGCGGTCGACCAGGTCGGCGGGGATCTCCCCCTCCTCGACGATGGCACCCAGCGTCGGGTTGCCCTGGGCATCCTTGGCGGGGTAGCGCAGCGCCTTCATCGTGAGCAGGTCGATGTTGCCCTCGAAGTCGTTCTCCGCACCGATCGGCAGCTGCATGACGATGGGGGTCGCCTTGAGGCGGTCCTTGATCGTCTGCACCGAGAAGTAGAAGTCGGCGCCCAGCTTGTCCATCTTGTTGATGAAGCAGATGCGGGGGACGTCGTACTTGTCGGCCTGGCGCCACACGGTCTCGGACTGGGGCTCCACGCCCTCCTTGCCGTCGAAGACCGCGACGGCGCCGTCGAGCACGCGCAGGGAGCGCTCGACCTCGACCGTGAAGTCCACGTGACCGGGGGTGTCGATGATGTTGATCTGGTTGTTCTTCCAGAAGCAGGTGACGGCCGCGGAGGTGATGGTGATCCCGCGTTCCTTCTCCTGCTCCATCCAGTCGGTCGTCGAGGCGCCGTCGTGGGTCTCGCCGATCTTGTAGTTGATGCCCGTGTAGAACAGGATGCGTTCCGTCACGGTCGTCTTGCCGGCATCGATGTGGGCCATGATGCCGATGTTGCGGACCTTCCTCAGGTCGGTCAACACCTCGTGTGCCACGGAGTTGTGTCCTAACGCTTGAAGTTGCGTGGATGTGGTGTGGGCTCCCCCACGAGGGCGGCCCCTGCCTGCCGGTCCCGCTGCACCCCGCTCACGCGGGGCGACACGGACTCAGGCGGCGACGCCCTCGTGAAGGAGGACGGTCACCAGCGGTAGTGGGCGAACGCGCGGTTCGACTCGGCCATCTTGTGCATGTCCTCGCGACGCTTGACAGCGGCGCCGAGGCCATTGGAGGCGTCCATGATCTCGTTGGCGAGACGCTCGGTCATCGTCTTCTCGCGACGCTGGCGGGAGAAGTCGGTGAGCCAGCGCAGGGCCAGCGTGGTCTGGCGCGCGGGACGCACCTCGACGGGGACCTGGTAGGTCGCTCCGCCGACTCGGCGGGAGCGGACCTCCAGGGCGGGGCGGATGTTCTCCAGCGCGCGCTTGAGCACGACGACCGGATCCTGGTCCGTCTTCTCGCGCACGGTCTCGAGCGCGCCGTAGACGATGCGCTCGGCGACGGTCTTCTTGCCGTCCAGGAGGACGCGGTTCACCAGCTGGGTGACGACCTTGGATCCGTAGACCGGGTCGTCGACGAGCGGACGCTTGGGAGCGGGGCCCTTACGAGGCATTACTTCTTCTCCTTCTTCGCGCCGTAGCGGGAACGGGCCTGCTGGCGGTTGCGGACACCCTGGGTGTCCAGCGAGCCGCGCACGATGCGGTAACGGACGCCGGGGAGGTCCTTCACACGACCGCCACGGACCAGGACGATGGAGTGCTCCTGGAGGTTGTGACCCTCACCGGGGATGTAGGCCGTGACCTCGATGCCGGAGGAGAGGCGCACACGCGCGACCTTGCGGAGGGCCGAGTTCGGCTTCTTCGGGGTGGTCGTGTACACGCGCGTGCACACGCCGCGACGCTGGGGCGAGCCCTTCAGCGCGGGGGTCTTCGCCTTCGCGCGCTTCGAGCTGCGTCCCTTGCGGACGAGCTGCTGGATTGTAGGCACTGGGTCTCCAGTTCTGTTCTCTGATACTGCTGTGGTGGCGGGGCCGGTGGTGCGCGTGCGATGCCTGTCGCCCGGTGCGTGGTCCGTGGTCCTGCCCTGATGTTCAGTCAGCCGATGCCCGGGTCCCCTGTCCGCGGACAGCACCGTCCGTCAGGGGCCGGTGCGCCATGATGACCGGTGTGCCGCCAGCTGTCTGCTGCGTGTGCGGGGCACGCCCCGGGGGGCGGGCCGTACACGGTGCAACTCCTGGCTGCGGCGGTCAGAGGATGACGCCCGGAGCTCCGACGGAGGGAGCCCGCGCGTCCCCGGTGGACTGGCCGATCACGGGAGGCTGGTCGGCGCAGGGCGCCGGGACCTCTGGGATCGGGGTTCGGTGGGGACGTTCAGTGGACCCGAAAGCCTCGGGTACCGCGGAACAGTCTAGTGGCGCGGGGTTTGGGGCGTCAACGCGGGGAAAGGTGAGGTCCGGCGCACCCGGCCCCGGTGGCGTCGCGAAGTCCGCTCACTTCTGACCGCGAAGTCCGTCCCACTCGCCGAGCCTCTGGCTGAGCCTCTGGCCTGGGACGCATGTGTCCGCAGACTCGGTCCCGTCGATGGTCAGAACCAGCCGTCTCAACCCGGCCGCCCGAACAGGCAAACCCCTGACCTGCACAAACACTCCACCCTTCAGGCCAGGGCGGGTCGAGACAGCGGATCCGCGTCACCACTCCCGTCCACAACCGCCATCTCAACCCCCAGCTGACAAGAACCCGCCGTTTCAATCCCGTCGCGGAACAGAATCCGCCGTCTCAATCCCGTCGCGGAACAGAATCCGCCGTATCAATCCCCAGCTGACAAGAATCCGCCATCTCAATCCCGTCGCGGAACAGAATCCGCCGTATCAACCCGGCCGCCCGAACAGGCAAACCCCTGACCTGCACAAACACTCCACCCTTCAGGCCAGGGCGGGTCGAGACAGCGGATCCGCGTCACCACTCCCGTCCACAACCGCCATCTCAACCCCCAGCTGACAAGAACCCGCCGTCTCAGTCCCGGCGATGGGCAGAACCAGCCGGATCGCCCCTGACAGGCGTGAGAACCTGCCGCTTCGACCCCGGCACCTGTCATCAACAGCATCTGTGTCCCATCGCATCGATCGCATCAAGGATGCGAGACACACCCGCACCCGAGCGAAGTTGATCGGGCCAGCGCAGGCTCGGGCGGAGTCCCTTAGGGTGGTGGCAATTCCTGCAGGTCAGCGAGCATCCTTGGGGTGTTGGTGGGCCATCGTGGGTGTCCAGAGTTTCGACCAAGAATCCTAGGAGTGTTCCCACGATGGCCCGCAACCAGTCTGCCCTGTCCACCTTGATCAGTGAAGTCCTGTCCGACCCGAGCCTTGCAGGAGACGCCGTGTTCCGTCGACTGTTGGAGGCGGGCCTCCAAGACCTCATCGATGCTGAGGCCACCACCAAGATCGGGGCGGGGCGCTATGAGCGCAGCGAGTCCCGCCTCACCCGACGCAACGGAAGTCGCGACAAGACGGTGTCCACCCCGGCAGGAGACGTGGTGGTGGCCATCCCCAAGCTGCGTGAGGGGTCCTTCTTCCCCAGCCTCCTCAACCCCCGCNCACCTACTTCTGGACGGAGTTCCTACGATCCTTGCGCGAGCGCGGCCTCAAGGTCTCAACCGACACTGACCCACTGGGAGTGCAAGTCGTCACCAGTGACGCCCACCAAGGCATCAAGAACGCCGTCAAAGCCATCCTCACCGGCGCCTCTTGGCAACGCTGCCGCGTCCACTTCGCTCGCAACGTCACCCAGACCCTGGGCTCCACCCGCTCCAAGCCCGTCAACGCCCTCATCGCCACCATCTTCGCCCAGACCACCCCAGAGGCCGTCAAGGACGCCTACCACCAGGTCGTGGCCTCCCTGACCCCGACCTTCCCCCAGATCGCCCAGATGCTCACCGACGCCGAAGTCGACCTCACCGCCTTCGCTGACCAGCCCCGCCCCCACTGGCAGAAGATCTGCACCACACAACCCCATCGAGCGACTCAACCGCGAGATCAAACGCCGCACCGACGTCGTCCAAGTCTTCCCCGACGACGCCTCCGCCACCCGCCTCATCGGAGCCATCCTCCAAGACCAAAACGAGGAATGGCAATACGGGGAACGCCGCTACCTCTCAGAGACCTCCATGCGCGACCTTACTGACCAACTCACCCACCCCAACCACCCCGACCCCACCCACCTCCTCACAGCCTGAAACCAACCCCCACCAGCCCAAACGAAACAACAGACACTTACACCACCAACAGGGACTTGATCCAGGCTCGACTTCGGACTTCCAACCCTGAACCTCCGACCGATCCTGCTTCCACAGGAACGCCCACCCCTCCTCCTTCATCCACAGGCGCGCGCTCCGGGGCTGCCCCAATCATCGCGTTCACCCAAGGATGAGACCGAATCCCGCACACGGATCTCCAACGCCTGGATCCTGTGCGGACTGACTACCTGGGTGGTCATTCACCCGCCACGGCCGCAGGGAATGATCGCGGACATGGGCGGATGGGCGAGCGCCTGTCGACGACGCAGGCACTGGCACCGGTACCTGCACCACCGACAGCAACAGCAACACCGACACCGACACCGACACCGACACCGACACCGACACCGACACCGACACCGACACCACACAATCACAGTCATCAACAGGAGGGCAGGCACATGAACGGTCACATCCGGGGCACCATCGTCCCGGTCGAGGAGGTCGACAGACACCTCATGCTTCGCAGACGCTCAGAGGCTCGCGGCCTGCGCAAGGCGCTCGCCTCCGGCTCCGTGGTGAGGATCCACTGTGGTGCCTATCTGGATGCGGACTACCTTCGTTCACTCCCAGATCGGTGGCACGCGACCAGGGCAGTGGGGCTGGCCCGCATCCTGGCGACATCCCTGGATCGCCAGGTCACCGTCATCGGCGCATCGGCAGCCATCCTGCACGGCGTGCCCCAGCTCGATCCGTCGCCGCCGGTCCACCTCTGGGCGCCGACCCGACCGGGCGGGACAAGCCCCCCTCTGCCGGCGGTCCGACTTCCCCACGGAGGGATCGTTCCAGCAGGTCGAACCCTGGTCCACACAGGTGCCGCTCTCGGCAGTGACTTCAGCCTCGCATCCGGGCGGGAGTCCGTCGGAGCACTGGACACGCTGCCACTCGCCGGTGCCATCGCATCCGCGACCCTGATCGCACCGCCGAGGGACTCCTTCGTCCTCGCCTCCGGAGGGATCCGCATGATGTGCGGGTTCGACAGGAGACGCCAGGACCACAGCCGGGTGGAGGAGGAGTCGGCCCGAGCCCAGCTCCTCGACATGGTGCACGCCCTGCCTGCGCGCACCCGCAACCGACGCGTCGCCCTCTGGACACTCCACAACGCCGACGCCGGATGTGAGTCCGTTGGCGAAGCCCTGTTGCTGTGGATCCTGAGGTCCCACGGCATCGTGGGTACCCTCACCCAGGTCCGGGTCGCGGCCGGGAGCAGGACCTACTACATCGACATCGGCATCCCTGGGGTCCTCCTCGCGATCGAGTTCGACGGCAGCGCCAAGTACGGGGAGGACGGGGAGGAGGTCCTCGACGCCTTCAAGGGCCAGGAACGTCGCCAGAAGGACATCGAACGGGAGGGCTTCCTGGTCTTGCGCTTCCGCTGGTCCGAGCTCCGCGATCCGCCAGCTGTCCTGTCCGAACTGCGCGCCCGGCTCGCCAGCGTCGGCCGAACCCTCCCGGTGGACCCCTCCGCGACGCTGACGTCATTCCTGCACGGGTGAGATCGGGGCCTGGAGTGCGGTACTGCGTGGGGCCGCCCTCGTCGCCGGGTTCGGCCGACCGGGCTGCGAGGGGTGGTGCCGCCCTCGTCCGCCCCCTCACGAGGGCGCCCCCGGCGGGCCGGGCCCTGCGGCTGCAGAATCAGGCGGACCCGGCGTGCACAGCTTCAAGGCGCCGCAGAACTCACCCGCCCCCGGTCAGGACAGAGCCGGTTGGCCGACGTGCGCGAGATTCGGCTCAGACCTCACGGCACCGACGGCGGCCTCCACCTGCGGCGTCGGTCCCGCGACGAACACATACTCGACGTTGCGCAGGTGCGACACCTGACCGACACGCTCACCGGTCGGGCCGTGGATGCCGATCTGTGCGCCGACGTAGCGCTTCGAGTCGAAGACCACGAGGCGCACGTCCTCGTAGCCGGCGTCGCGGAGTGCGAGCATCATCTGGTCGGCGGTGATCCAGGACTCGTCGTTGTAGGACACCATCAGGACCTGGGTGTTGGTGTGACCGAGGAGTTCGGTGAAAGCAGTGGGCATCTCGCGCTTCTTGTTGAAGACCGACTTCGTCCGGTCGTCCCTGCAGTCCGCGCGTTTGCGGGCGACGCCGTAGGTCTCGGGGGAGTCCCAGCGGACCAGGGTCTCCCAGATGTGGTAGTTCGTGAAGTACCGGTGCTGGTTGTAGGGCGGGTCGAGGTACATGAGGTCGGTGCGTGGCAGACGCGTGACGAGGCGTGAGGCGTCGCCGCGCAGGGCATGCCCCACGCCGGGGAGCAGCTCCGGGATGCGCAGTTCCAGGTCGTTGAACGCACGCGGTGCCCACCTCTTGAGGTAGGCCATCTGGAGTCCGGTGGTGGAGTCCACGCGGTCAGCCGCCTCCATCAGACTGGTCAGGAGGATCGGGAACAGCGGGGTTTCGCGGTAGTCCTCGAGTGCGTCGCGGATCGCATCGACCCGTTGCCCGTTCTTGGGCTGGAAGAAGCGGGCCTCCTCGCAGAAGGTGTGGGTGAAGTAGCCCGGGTGCCCGGGCAGCGCGGACAGACGGACGAGGGCGCCCGCCAGCTCGTCGGTGTCGACGGCGCAGGCATCTGCCTCGATGTAACAGGCCGCGAGGACCTCGGAGTAGGTCGCGATGTCGCAGGCGGTGACCTCCATGCCCCGCCTCTTAAACTCCTGGGCCACGCGGGTGGTACCTGCGAAGAGGTCCACGGCAGTCCGTGCCCCGGTGGCGGAGGCCATCCGCCCGAGAGCGGGCACCAGAGCCCGCTTCGATCCGAGGTACTTGATCATGGGTCGACCCTACCCATCAGTTGATGGTGGGGGCGGAGCGTCCGGAAGTCACTCAGGCTGTCCGGACGACGGCATGCTGTCCCGAGCACCGCCCGACCCTCCTGCACGCCGCCCCGCCCGCAGGTGCGGGCGGGGCGGGTCCGGCGTCAAGACCGTCAGGGGTCGCGTCTGCCAGACCTCAGAGCGGAAGGCCCAGGTCCTTGGCGATCTTGCGCGGGCCGTCGAACTGGACGGCGACCAGGCCGGCGACCGTGAGCAGGCCGACCCAGAACGTGAGCTTCACGAGCTTCTTGAACATGATGTCCTCCCTTTGGTGGTCGCTCCCAAGGATATGCGCGGCTGGCGGGATTCGTCAGGACCCATGGGCCCTGACTTGGATCAGCCGGGGACCCGCCGGATGACCTCCAGGGTCGACTCCAGGGGCGTCCGGGCCGTCCCTCGTTGCGGAAGCGCCCGGGAGATCAGGCAGCCACTCACCGAGAGACACCCCGGTCGAACTCCCTGGCGAGCGGGGCCCAACAGCATTGGGAGTTCATCAGGTACAGGCAGATTCCGTCTCTTCGAACGGACGACCAGCTGAGCCTGCGCCCGTTCCTACGATGGACACACGGCCCATCGCCTGTGCGATCCCTTTCGACCTGCCTCCGATGCGCGAGAGGGGCATCCCTGTTACGAGCGACGCCATGCGACCCCGATGGCATTGCTTGCAGTTGGCGGGGTTGGCCCGGAGTGAAGTGGCACGCTCTTGCTGTCTGTGGACAGAAACGGCAGGTTCTGACGTCTGCCGAGAGCGAGCCGGCCGATCCTCGCCACCGCCGGGATCAAGATGGCGGGTTCTGGTCCGCAACGAAATCGAGACAGCGGATTCCGACGCCTGTCGGGGGCGAGGCGGCTAATTCTCACCACCGCCAGGGTCGAGATCGCGGATTCCTGCCAGCTGGGGGTCGAGATCGCGGTTCTGAGCGGGGGCATCGTCACGAATCCGCTGTCTCGACCCGCCCTGCGCTGAAGGGTGGAGTGTTTGTGCAGGTCAGAGCCTCATCCCTCTTGGAGTAGGGGTTGAGACAGCAGATTCTGGCGTGGCACGGGGTTGAGATGGCGGACTCACGTCACGTGGATGTCGACATTGGTGCGGAGTGCGGAGTGCGGAGTCTGGCCAGCTTGATGCGGGCGCAGACGCGAGGCTCGGGCAAGGGCCCGTGTCTGGGCGTCACCCATCCAATGACCGCAACGAGCGACGATCTCAGCGACCTTCCGGCCCTTGGGCGGTCCGAATACAGCCTTGAGATCGTCCCTCATCGCGTGAACATGATCAGCGCACCGGACAAGACTCGCGACGACCGCCGACACTGCACCAAGTGACATCCGGACTCGTCCTCATCAGCGTCCGGGCAGCCCCTGGAGCCAGAACGCATCCATGAAGGCAGCCGGTACCGATCGGCGGCCCTGCTGACATCTGCGGCTGCTCTCAGCCCCGCAGCGTCCGGGGGCTGGATGGACCGGAGGTCGAAGGATTGTCGTCGCCCCTGAGAGCAAACTTCGAGCCTGAACCGAACGAACCTCGGGACTGAAGCAGAACGAACCTCGGCGGGTGCAACTCTCGAAGAACCCAGACACTGAAGGGGCCCGGACGCTTTCGCGTCCGGGCCCCACTCATCCAACTGAACACCGCCGCACCGCGTCCACCCACCGACGAGGCGTGCCTCGCGGTCCTGAAGAGGCGTGCCTCGCGGTCCTGAAGAGGCGTGCCTCGGCGGGAGGGAGGGCGGAGGGGGGATTACTCCTGGAAGGGCATCCCGAAGTCGATGTTCTCCAGGGAGTGCAGGAAGTCCTCCGACACCTGCCCGTCCTGGAAGTCGGCCTCGGAGTAGTTCGAGTTGGCCAGCGCCTCCGCGGTGGGCTCGACGTGGACGCGGTTGTAGCGCGCCAGGCCGGTGCCCGCCGGGATGAGCTTGCCCAGCATGACGTTCTCCTTGAGCCCGACCAGCGGGTCCTTCTTGCCGTTCATCGCGGCCTCGGTCAGCACCTTGGTGGTCTCCTGGAAGGAGGCCGCCGACAGCCACGAGTCCGTGGCCAGGGACGCCTTGGTGATGCCCATGAGCATCTGGCGGCCCGACGCCGGCTGTCCACCCTCGGCAGCGACCTTGCGGTTCTGCCCCAGGTAGGCCATGCGGTCCACCAGCTCACCGGGCATGAACGTGGTGTCGCCGGGCTCCAGGATGGTGACCTTGCGCAGCATCTGGCGCACGATGACCTCGATGTGCTTGGAGTGGATGTCCACGCCCTGGGAGCGGTAGACCTCCTGCACCTCGTCGACCAGCTGCTTCTGGGCTGCGTTGCGACCACGGATGCGCAGGACCTCCTTGGGGTCCAGACGACCCCTGGTCAGGGCGGTGCCGGCCTCGACGTGCTGGCCCTCCTCGACCTCGAGCTCCTGGCGACGCGAGACCTCGATGACCAGGTCCTCCTTGCCGTCGTCACGGGTGATGACGATGCGGCGGGCGGAGGGATCCTCGTCGTCGATGTGGACGCGGCCGGCGGCCTCGTTCATCTTCGCCTCGGCCTTGGGTGTGCGGGCCTCGAAGAGCTCCTGCACACGCGGCAGACCCTGGGTGATGTCGGCGGCGGACGCGGCGCCACCGGTGTGGAAGGTACGCATCGTCAGCTGCGTGCCGGGCTCACCGATGGACTGTGCGGCGATGATGCCGACGGCCTCGCCGATGTCCACCGTCTTGTTGGTGGCCAGCGAGCGGCCGTAGCACATGGCGCAGGTGCCCACCGCGGACTCGCAGGTCAGCACCGAGCGGGCCACGATCTCCTCCACGCCGGCCGCAGCCAGCTGGGCGAGCTCGGGGTCACCGAGTGCCGCGCCGGCGGGCAGGACAACCGAGCCGTCCTCCCCCACCGCGTCGCGGGCCAGGGTCCGGGCGTAGGCGGTGGTCTCCACCGACTCCAGGGCCACCCAGTTGCCGTCGGCGTCCTTCTCGGCGATCGGGATGCGCACACCCGAGCGGGTGCCGCAGTCCTCCTCGCGCACGATGACGTCCTGGGAGACGTCGACGAGACGACGGGTCAGGTAGCCGGACTCGGCGGTACGCAGTGCCGTGTCGGCCAGGCCCTTGCGGGCGCCGTGGGTGGCGATGAAGTACTCGAGCACCGTGAGGCCCTCGCGGTAGTTGGCCTTGATGGGGGTCTCGATCAGCTTCTGCTTCGGGTCCGACACCAGGCCACGCATACCGGCGATCTGCTGGATCTGGCTCCAGTTGCCTCGGGCTCCCGAGTTCACCATCCGGTAGACGGTGTTGCGGGCGTCGAAGTTGGCGCGCATGTCCTCCGCGACCTCGTTCGTGCACTCCATCCAGAGGTCGACGAGTTCCTTGTAGCGGTCCTCGTCCGAGATCAGGCCGATGTCGTAGGAGTCCTGGACCTGGGCGGCCTGGGACTCGTACCGGGCGAGGATCTCCTTCTTGTTCGGAGCTGCCTGGATGTCGGAGAACGCGATCGTGACGCCCGACCAGGTCGACCAGTAGAAACCGGCCGCCTTGAGGGCGTCCAGGGACTCCGCGACCAGCACGTTGGGGTACATGTCGGTCAGGGTGTTGACCAGGTTCCCCAGCTGCTTCTTGGCCACGACCCCGTTGATGTAGGGGTAGTCGACCGGCAGCGCCTCGTTGAAGATGGCGCGACCCAGCGAGGTCTCCAGGATGATGTCGTCACCCTCGGACCAACCCTCGGGGGCCACCCAGTCCTGCGGGGGCACGATGTCGGTGAAGCGGATCCGCGCCTTGGCGTTGAGGTCCAGGTCACCGGCGTCGAAGGCCATGCGGGCCTCGGCCACCGTGGCGTACGTCGGGACGATCTCGTTGCCGTCCTCGTCGTGCTCCACGGGCAGGGAGGCGTTGGGCTCCGAGGTCAGGTGGAACAGGCCGATGACCATGTCCTGGGTGGGCATGGCGACCGGGCGGCCGTCGGAGGGCTTGAGGATGTTGTTGGTGGACAGCATCAGGATGCGCGACTCGGCCTGCGCCTCGGTGCCGAGCGGCAGGTGGACCGCCATCTGGTCGCCGTCGAAGTCGGCGTTGAAGGCGCCACAGGCCAGCGGGTGCAGCTGGATGGCCTTGCCCTCGATGAGCTGCGGCTCGAAGGCCTGGATGCCCAGGCGGTGCAGCGTGGGAGCGCGGTTGAGCAGCACGGGGTGCTCGCGGATGACCTCGTCCAGGACGTCCCAGACCTCGGGGCGCTGGCGCTCGACCTTGCGCTTGGCCGCCTTGACGTTCTGCGCGAAGTTCTTCTCGACGAGGCGCTTCATGACGAAGGGCTTGAACAGCTCCAGGGCCATCTGCTTGGGCAGACCGCACTGGTGCATCTTCAGCTGCGGGCCGACGACGATCACGGAACGACCGGAGTAGTCCACGCGCTTGCCCAGCAGGTTCTGGCGGAAACGCCCCTGCTTGCCCTTGAGCATGTCGGAGATCGACTTCAGGGGGCGGTTGCCGGGGCCGGCCACGGGCCGCCCTCGTCGACCGTTGTCGAAGAGGGCGTCCACGGACTCCTGGAGCATGCGCTTCTCGTTGTTGACGATGATCTCCGGGGCGCCCAGCTCCAGCAGCCTCTTGAGTCGCGTGTTGCGGTTGATGACGCGACGGTAGAGGTCGTTGAGGTCGGAGGTCGCGAAGCGGCCACCGTCCAGCTGCACCATGGGGCGCAGGTCCGGGGGGATGACCGGGATGTTGGTCAGCACCATGGACTCCGGCTTGTTGCCGGTCTGGATGAAGGCGTTGACGACCTTGAGGCGCTTGAGCGCCCGGGTCTTGCGCTGGCCGGTGCCCGTCGCGATGGTCTCGCGCAGGGAGACGATCTCGGCCTCCAGGTCGAAGGTCTGCAGGCGCTTCTGGATGGCCGCGGCCCCCATGTCGCCCTTGAAGTACGTCCCGTAGCGCAGGACCATGTGGCGGTAGAGGCGCTCGTCGCCCTCGAGGTCACCGACCTTGAGGTCCTTGAAGCGCTCCCACACGGTCTCCAGGCCGTCGATGTCCTGGTCGAAGCGACGACGGATCTGGCCCATCTCGCGCTCGCCGGCCTTGCGCTCCTTCTCACGCTCGGACGCCTTGGCACCGTCGGCCTCCATCTGGGCCAGCGTCTGCTCCAGGCGCTCGGCACGCGCGTTGATGGCGGTGTCGCGCTGGTTCTCCAGGTGGCCCTTGTCCACCTCGAGCTCGCCGCGCAGGTCGGCGAGGTCCTCGGCGCGACCCTTCTCGTCGACCTCGGTGATCATGTAGGCCGCGAAGTAGATGACCTTCTCCAGGTCCTTCGGGGCCAGGTTCAGCAGGTACCCCAGGCGCGAGGGCACGCCCTTGAAGTACCAGATGTGGGTGACGGGGGCGGCCAGGTCGATGTGCCCCATGCGCTCACGGCGCACCTTGGAGCGGGTGACCTCCACGCCGCACTTCTCGCACACGATGCCCTTGTAGCGGACACGCTTGTACTTCCCGCACGCGCACTCCCAGTCGCGTGTGGGCCCGAAGATCTGCTCACCGAAGAGACCGTCACGCTCGGGCTTGAGGGTGCGGTAGTTGATGGTCTCGGGCTTCTTCACCTCGCCCCAGGACCACGCGGCGATGTCGTCGCTCGTCGCGAGGGTGATCTGGAGGCTGTCGAACGTCTTGGCGTCGAGCAAGGTTTGACTCCTTGATGTAGTAACACCGGTTCCAGCGAATGAGGTCTGCCCGCGCCGCCGCTGGAGCGGGGCGGGTTCCCCGCGGGGACCACCCGCCGCTCAGGTCCCCAGGGGGGACGAGGGCGACTGCGGTGGTCCCTCGCGGAACCGACTCAGAGTGCGTCGATGGTGGAGGCCGCGTTGGGACGGGCGTCGAGGGTGATGCCCAGGTCCTCGCGGGCGTCGAACTCCTCGTCGTCGTCACGCAGGTCGATCGTGTTGCCGGCGGCGTCGAGGGCCTCGACGTTCAGGCACAGCGACCGCATCTCCTGGATGAGGACGCGCAGGGACTCGGGGATGCCGGGCTCGGGGATGTCCTCGCCCTTGACGATCGCCTCGTAGACCTTCACGCGGCCCGTCGTGTCGTCGGACTTGATCGTGAGCAGCTCCTGGAGCGCGTAGGCCGCGCCGTAGGCCTCCAGTGCCCAGACCTCCATCTCGCCGAATCGCTGGCCGCCGAACTGGGCCTTGCCGCCCAGGGGCTGCTGCGTGATCATCGAGTAGGGGCCGGTGGAACGGGCGTGGATCTTGTCGTCGACCAGGTGGTGCAGCTTGAGCATGTAGGCGTACCCGACGGCGATCGGGTACGGGAACGGCTCGCCGGAGCGCCCGTCGAACAGCCGCGCCTTGCCCGTGTCGTCCGTGAGGCGGTCGCCGTCACGGTTGGGGTTGATGTTGCGCAGCAGGCCGGTCAGTTCCTCGGCGTCCATGCCGTCGAAGACGGGGGTGGCGACCAGGGTCTCCGGGTCCACCACGACACCCTCCTCGGGCAGGGCCTCGGCCCAGTCCTCGCCGGCCTTGCGCGGGCTGGAGGCGTCCCAGCCCTGGTGGGCGAGCCACCCGAGGTGGTACTCCAGCACCTGGCCGACGTTCATACGACCGGGCACGCCCAGCGGGTTGAGGATGATGTCCACGGGGGTCCCGTCCGCGAGGAACGGCATGTCCTCCTGGGGCAGGATCTTGGAGACGACGCCCTTGTTGCCGTGGCGTCCGGCCATCTTGTCACCGACGGTGATCTTGCGTCGCTGGGCGACGTAGACACGCACGGTCTGGCGGACGCCGGGGTTGAGGTCGTCCTCGTCATCGTTGAACTCGCGCACGCCGATGACGATGCCCTCCTCGCCGTGGGGCACACGCAGGGAGGTGTCGCGCACCTCGCGGGCCTTCTCGCCGAAGATGGCGCGCAGCAGGCGCTCCTCGGAGGTCAGCTCCGTCTCGCCCTTGGGCGTGACCTTGCCGACGAGCACGTCGCCGGCCTGGACCTCGGCACCGATGCGGATGATGCCGCGCTCGTCGAGGTCGGCCAGGGACTCCTCGGAGACGTTGGGGATGTCCCGGGTGATCTCCTCCTCGCCGAGCTTCGTCTCGCGGGCGTCGACCTCGTACTCCTCGATGTGGATGGAGGTGAGGACGTCGTCCTCGACCACGCGGCGCGACAGGATGATCGCGTCCTCGTAGTTGAGGCCCTCCCACGACATGTAGGCGACCAGCAGGTTCTTGCCGAGTGCCACCTCGCCGGAGGCGGTCGCGGGGCCGTCGGCCAGGACGGACCCGACCTCGACGCGCGTGCCCTCGTCGACGATGACCCTCTGGTTGGTGCAGTTGCCGGGGTTGGAGCGCTCGAACTTCTCCAGGCGGTAGGTGTCGCGTCCGCCCTCGTCGGTGGCGACCACGACGAGGTCCGCGGAGACCTCGGTGACCACGCCGGAGTGCTCGGCCAGCACCATCTCACCGGAGTCCTGGGCTGCGCGGCGCTCCATGCCCGTGCCCACGAGCGGGGCCTCGGTCTTGAGCAGCGGCACGGCCTGGCGCTGCATGTTGGCGCCCATGAGTGCGCGGTTGGCGTCGTCGTGCTCCAGGAAGGGGATGAACGCGGTCGCCACCGACACCATCTGGCGTGCGGAGACGTCCATGTAGTCCACGCGCGAGCGCGCGATCTCCGTGGGGTCGTCCCCGGCCACACGGCAGAGGACCTGCTCCTGGGCGAAGGTGCCGTCCGGGTTGAGCGGGGAGGAGGCCTGGGCGATGAAGTGCCCGATCTCGTCATCTGCGGTCAGGTAGTGGACCTCGTCGGTGACGTGTCCGTCCTTGACGATGCGGTAGGGGGTCTCGATGAACCCGAAGGGGTTGATGCGCGCGAAGGTGGCCAGGGAGCCGATCAGGCCGATGTTGGGGCCTTCAGGGGTCTCGATGGGGCACATGCGCCCGTAGTGGGAGGGGTGGACGTCGCGGACCTCCATGCCCGCGCGGTCGCGGGACAGGCCGCCGGGGCCCAGCGCCGAGAGGCGGCGCTTGTGGGTGAGGCCCGACAGCGGGTTGTTCTGGTCCATGAACTGCGAGAGCTGGGAGGTCCCGAAGAACTCCTTGATCGCGGCCACGACGGGACGGATGTTGATCAGGCTCTGGGGCGTGATCGACTCCGCCTCCTGGGTGGTCATGCGCTCACGCACGGTGCGCTCCATGCGGGCCAGGCCCGTGCGGACCTGGGCCTGGATGAGCTCGCCCACCGCGCGGATGCGACGGTTGCCGAAGTGGTCGATGTCGTCGGGCTCGACGCGCAGCTCGACGGGCTCACCGCCACGCATGCCGGGGAACGTGGTGTCGCCCTTGTGCAGGGCGAGGAGGTACTTGATGGCGGCGACGATGTCCTGCTCGGTCAGCGTCGAGGCCTTGGGGTCCAGCTCCAGGCCCAGCTTCTTGTTGATCTTGTAGCGTCCGACCTTGGCCAGGTCGTAGCGCTTGTCATCGAAGTAGAAGTTGTTGAGCAGCGCCTGACCGGCCTCCACCGAGGGCGGCTCGCCCGGGCGGATCTTGCGGTAGATGTCCTTGAGGGCCTCCTCCTGGGTCTGGACGGTGTCCTTCTCCAGGGTCTCCAGCAGGACGGGGTAGTCGGAGAACTCCTCGCGGATCTGCGAGTCGGTCATGCCGATGGCCTTGAGGAAGTGCGTGACGGGCTGCTTGCGCTTGCGGTCGATGCGCACGCCCACGGCGTCACGCTTGTCGATCTCGAACTCCAGCCAGGCACCACGCGACGGGATGACCTTGCAGCCGAACACGTCCTTGTCGGAGGTGCGGTCGGAGGAGCGGTCGAAGTAGACGCCCGGGGAGCGCACCAGCTGGGAGACGACGACGCGCTCGGTGCCGTTGATGATGAAGGTGCCACGACGCGTCATCAGGGGGAAGTCACCCATGAAGACGGTCTGGGACTTGATCTCGCCGGTCTCGTAGTTCATGTACTCGGCGGTCACGTACATGGGGGCCGAGTAGGTGTAGTCCTTGGCCTTGGCCTCCTCCACCGTGTACTTCGGCTTCTCGAGGCGGTGGTCACGGAAAGAGAGGGACATGGTCTGTGCCACGTCCTCGATGGGGGAGATCTCCTCGAAGATCTCCTCCAGTCCGGAGGTGTCGGGGACGTCGAAACGCCCGGACGACTTCGCGGTCTCGACGCGGGCCTTCCATGCGTCGTTGCCCAGCAACCAGTCGAAGCTCTCGGTCTGGAGACCGAGGAGGTTGGGAGCCTGGAGGGGCTCACGGAGCTTCGCGAAAGAGATGCGGGACTTGGGCTGGTGTGCTGTGGAGCTACTGGCAGCCAAAGGGGGTCCTTCCCAAGGGATCGAACATGCGCGCTCGTCCGCCTGCGGCCCATATCTGACACTGTCCACCCACGCTCAGCGCCGGTTTCGGCGTGGCGGTACAGGTCACCTCGGGCACAATCAGGCGCAAATAGTCATGATATGGGCGCGAACGGCCCGCGGCAAGGGCTGGGCGCGTTTGTGTCCCGATTCACGAGGGCGGACCGGGCCACGCCCCAGCGGGGCCCAGGGCCACACCCCTCCACGCCCCTCCCGGGACATCCCGGGACACCCCGCTCCATCCTGCCGAGCCGGGTCCCACCGCCCCTCGGAGGCACGTCCCACTCGGAACGGTCGCGGCCCACCGTCCGACGCGGAGGTGACCAGGGCGGACGTCGGTGATCGACGAGAGCGGACCTCGAGGGTAGAACAGAGCGGACTTCGGTGGTCGAACAGAGCGGACTTCGAGGGTCGAACAGAGCGGACTTCGCCGGGTGGACAGACGGGTGCCCGCGGACCGGTGTGGTCCGCGGGCACCCGCGAAGAGCTCAGCAGAGCAGGGTCACTTGAGGGTGACGGTGCCGCCTGCAGCCTCGATCTCGGACTTCGCCTTCTCGGCGTCCTCCTTCTTGGCGTTCTCGAAGATGGTCGAGGGAGCGGAGTCCACGAGGTCCTTGGCTTCCTTCAGGCCCAGGCCGGTGAGGGCCTTGACGGCCTTGACGACCGCGATCTTCTTGTCGCCGGAGGACTCGAGGACGACCTCGAACTCGGACTTCTCCTCGGCCTCCTCGGCGTCGGCAGCGGGGGCGGCGGCGACGGCCACGGCGGCGGGGGCCGCAGCGGTGACGTCGAAGACCTCCTCGAACTGCTTGACGAAGTCGGACAGCTCGATGAGCGTCATTTCCTTGAAAGCTTCGATGAGCTCGTCAGCGGAGAGCTTGGCCATGATTGGCATTCCTTCCTATTGGCCTGCTACGCGAGCAGATTGGTGATGATGTCCGCGCACCGGGGTGCGCGGGGCCTGTCGCGTCAGGCCGCCTGCTCCTGCTTGTCGCGGAGAGCATCGATGGTGCGCACCGTCTTGGACGGCAGCGCGTTGAACATGTACGCAGCCTGGGAGATCTTGGCCTTGAGGACGCCTGCGGCCTGGGCCAGCAGCACCTCCCGGGACTCAAGATCGGCCAGCTTGGTGACACTCTCGGCGGACAGCGGTGCGCCGTCCATGGCGCCGGACTTCAGCACCAGTGCCGGGTTCTCCTTGGCAAAATCACGCAGGGTCTTGGCGGCCTCGACAGGCTCACCAGTGACGAATGCGATGGCGGTCGGGCCCTTGAGGTCCGACTCCAGGAAGTCGAGACCGACCTCCTTGGCCGCCAACGCAGCCAGCGTGTTCTTCACCACGGCGTAGTGCGCACCCTCGCCCAGTCCGCGTCGCAGCGTCTTGAGCTGCGCCACGGTCAGGCCGCGGTACTCAGTGAGCAGCACTGCGTCGGCGCCGCGGAATCGCTCCACGAGCTCGGCGACAGTTGCCACCTTGTCAGACCTCGCCATGGTCCTCCTTCCGATGTGTGCCCGTCGCACCCATGCAAGAAGCCCGACACGCAGGTGCGTGCCGGGCCCGGAAGTCCGTTCCCGCCCCGAGGGGCGGACACTCACCTGCGTCGGCTGCTCCAGCACTTCGACCCGCGCATTGGCGGATGTCCGACGGTCTTTGGCGGGACAACCCTACCAGCGACCGTCCCCGCCACCAACCTGTCAGGATGTGGGACCGGGCACGTGACCCAGGGGATCCAACTGGGCCAGGGAGTGCTCGAGACCCCCCTCGCGCGCAGTGGCCAACCACAACTTGCGGTGGCGCAGCAGGAGTTCTCCCCACCGGACCGACAGGTCGTCGCGCGAGGCCAGGGAGCGCCCTCGTGCGACGTCCACGAGGGTCAGACCGAAAGCGCACATGTCCACGCACAGACGCACCTGGGCGCGTGCCAGGGAGCCGCTGCCCCCGGACCCCGGGTCCAGCTGGCGCGCTGCCTCGGTGACGGCCCGGCGGGCCTCGTCGATCCCAGCGTCCTCGACCCCCCACTCGGGGGGCAGGTGCCCTCCGAGCCGGAGCGCCTCCCAGGTGATGTCCGTGTTGCGCAGGGGCAGGGGCGCAAGTTCCGGGACCTCACCCAGCGTGAGCAGGGCGGCGGCGACATCGGGAGGGGTCAGGGCGGAAAGCAGGCGGTGCAGGCGGTCCCCCGGGCCGACCCCGCGCCAGGCCCGCACGGCGACCTCGACGGCGCAGGGGAGGTTGAGCGTCTCGGGTGCCCAGTGCCCCTTCCCCGCCCAGGCGGTCACCAGCAGACCCGTGGCCCCGTGGGCGACCCCCCACTCCACGGCGTCCTCGACATTGGCCCGGGCGCGCACCGAGCGCCCGCAGAACGTGTTCCAGGTCCCCGCACCCGGGGCCACCCAGAAGGCCCGTCCCGACCCAGCCACGGCGGCACCCGTGGTGGCGAAGCCCGGGGTCCCGCGCACCGGGTCGGGTGGTTCGGAGCAGCGCACGATCGGGACCACGTGGTCGGGCACGTCCTCCAGGAGACGGGGGTCGAGGGCGAGCACGTCCGCCCACATCTCCCCCACGACCCCGCGTTCACCCACGGCGTGTGTGGCGTGCTGCAGGAAGTCCATGTAGACGCGTGCCAGGCCGCGGCGCTCCACGAGCGCCCGCGAGGCGCCGTGCCCCAGCTCCCGGGTCGAGTGGCCCCCGATGTTGATCCTGCGGGAGGACAGGACTCCGGTCAGCTGGTCGACGAGGGATGCCACGAAGTGGGCGTTGGAGGGGGTGGCCGCGAGTTCCGAGGGAGGGAAGTGCTGTCCGTCGTCGCCGGTACGGCCCTGGGGCAGTTCTGCCCGGGAAGCGTACTCCGGGTGGCACAGCCACCGCTCCCAGTGGGTGAGCGGCTCGATCGCGGTGACCAGGCGGATGCCGTGGGTGGCGCACAGGGTCTCGATGCGGTGCAGCTGGAGGGGGGTCAGCGGTGAGGTCCCCTCCCACACCGTGTCCTGGTCCCGGTAGGTGAAGGCGTGCCCGACGCGCAGTTCGAGCTGGTTGAAACGCAGGCGTTCCAGGACCTCGACGAGGCGGACGAGGCCGTCCCAGGAGAGGATCCGGTCCCCGGACATGTCCATGAGCCAGGCGCGCGTGGGGATCAGCGGAGCGTCGCGCACCTCCAGGGCCGTGTGGAAGGACTCGTCCTCGTTGAGGAACTCGACCATCTCCAGGCCTGCCGCCAGACCCCGGTCGTCGCGGTGGGCGATGACCACCCCGTCCTGGCGGTAGAGGAGCCTGAAACCCTGGGCGGGCACCTCCGCGTCCCGCCGCGGGATGACGGTGGTCGAGGCATCCGCCCGCGCACCGTCGACGACGACGCGGGTCGCACCCTGCGCGAAGTACCGGGAGATTTCGTCCACGGCGATGATCCTATTCCCCGCCGGGAGAGCGCCGGGACCCGGACAGGCGTCCGGGTCCCCCGCTCACGAGGCGTGCAGTCCCAGTCCCCGCGGACAGAGCTTTCCTGTTCCCCGCGGGACGCGCGGAGCCGGACGCGCGCGGGCACAGCAGTGGGGGCCACAGGTCAATGACCTGTGGCCCCCACATCCGCCCTCGTGGACGGGATGACCCGATCCGCGCGGATCAGGCGGCGTCGGCGTCCACCAAACCCTTGACCTTCGTGGCGTCCAGCGGGATGCCGGGGCCCATCGTGGTCGAGGCGGTGGCCTTGAGGATGTAGCGACCCTTGGCGGAGGTCGGCTTGAGGCGCAGGATCTCCTCCAGCACCGCGGCGTAGTTCTCCGTGAGCTGCTCAGCGGTGAAGGAGGTCTTGCCGACGATGAAGGCGAGGTTGCCGTGCTTGTCGACACGGAACTCGATGCGTCCGCCCTTGATCTCGCGGATGGCCTTGGCAACATCCATGGTGACGGTGCCCGTCTTCGGGTTCGGCATGAGGCCACGGGGGCCGAGCACGCGGCCCAGACGACCGACCTTGCCCATCATGTCGGGGGTGGCCACCGCGACGTCGAAGTCGGTGTAGCCCTTCTGGACCTTCTCGATCAACTCGTCGCCACCGACCTCGTCGGCGCCGGCGTCCAGCGCCTCCTGTGCACGCTCGCCAACGGCGAAGACCAAGACCCGGGAGGTCTTGCCGGTGCCGTGCGGCAGGGAGACGGTGCCACGGACCATCTGGTCGGCCTTGCGAGGGTCGACACCCAGACGGAACATGACCTCGACGGTCGAGTCGAACTTGGTGACAGTGGTTTCCTTGGCGAGCTTCATCGCAGCCAGGGGAGCGTAGAGCTCACCCTCGTGGATCTTCTCCGCGGCGTTGCGATAGCTCTTCGAGCGCTTCGTCATTCTGCTTCTCTCCTTGCAGTCGTGGTAGTGCGGGCAGCGCGTGCCCTACCACTGGGGGTGTGTCAGGCGTCGACCGTGATGCCCATGGAGCGGGCGGTGCCGGCGATGATCTTCGCTGCTGCGTCGATGTCGTTGGCGTTGAGGTCGACCATCTTGGCCTCGGCGATCTCGCGGACCTGCGCCTGCGAGATGGAGGCGACCTTGACGGTGTTGGGGGTGGAGGAGCCCTTGGGAACTCCCGCGGCCTTCTTGATCATCTCCGACGCCGGGGGCGTCTTGAGGACGAACGTGAAGGAGCGGTCCTCGTAGACGGTGATCTCGACCGGGACGATCGAGCCGCGCTGGGACTCGGTGGCTGCGTTGTAGGCCTTCGTGAACTCCATGATGTTCACGCCGTGCTGGCCCAGGGCGGGGCCAACGGGCGGAGCGGGGTTCGCGGCGCCGGCGGCGATCTGCAGCTTGATCAGGCCGGTGACCTTCTTCTTCGGTGCCATGGTTTTCGGGTCTTTCGTCAGTGTTGCCACATCACGGCGGCCGCCGTGACGTCACGCCCCCCGGCGCCTGCGCCCCACCCTGGGGTGGACACGCTGGCGCCAAGGCGCACAAATGCCGATGATATCGCGCCCCGGACCTGTTCCCAAGTCCGGGTGCGTGAGATCACTGGTCGAGCTTCTCGACCTGGTCGAAGCCGAGCTCCATCGGGGTCTCGCGCTCGAAGATGGTGACCAGCACCTTCAGCTTCTGCTGGTCGGGCATGATCTCGGAGATCGTGGCGGTCATGGTCTCGAAGGGGCCGTCGGTGACGGTGACGACCTCGCCGACCTCGTAGTTGACCTGGACCTGCTGGACGGGGGCCGGGCCGGTCTTCTGCTCGGCCGCCGCCTCCTCCATGACGTTGGGGGTGAGCAGCATGACGACCTCGTCCTCGTTGAGGGGGACGGGGTTGTGCTGGTCGCCCACGAAGCCGGTGACCGCAGGGGTCTCCTTGACGACGCGCCAGGACTCGTCGGTGAAGTCCATGCACACGATCACGTAGCCGGGGATGCGGACGCGACGTACGCGCTTCTTCTGCGTGCCGCGGTACTCCATGACGTACTCGTCGGGGACCTCGACCTTGTAGATCAGGTCCTCCATGTTCTGGGAGGCGATGCGCTGCTCAAGGTTGTTCTTCACCTTGCGCTCGTGCCCGGAGTAGGTGTGGATGACGTACCAGTCGCCGGGCAGCAGGCGCAGTTCGTCACGCAGCTTCTGGATCGGGTCCTCGACCTCACCCTCCTCGGCCTCCCCGACCTCGCCCTCGTCGGAGGCGGCCGCCTCGGAGGCGCCTTCGTCGGTCGCCGGGGCCGCGTCAGCATCAGCGTCGGCCGCGTCCGTTGCAGGGACGACGGCCTCCGGGTCGTCGGCAGGGTTCAGGCTGTCCACGGCGACGGGGGCGTCGGTGGGCGCCTCGTCCGGGGCGGGACCGTCGGAGCGGTCGAGGCCCTCGAAGTCATCGGTGCGGAATTCGTCGGTCACGGTTCTCCTCCTGAGGGGGCCGGTGGCGACCGGCCGTCGGACGGCTGCACGGGTGGAAAAAACCCGCCTGCAGTCGGAGCTGCGGGCGGGTCGATCGGTGTCAGCCGAAGATCAATGTGTTCAGCCTACCGAATCCCAGGTCGAGTAGCCCGGTGTAGGCCATGATGAGTGCCACAAACACGATGACGACGACGAAATAGGTCCACGTCTCCGACTTGGTCGGGTAGGTGACCTTCTTCATCTCGGAGACGACCTGCGAGACGAACAGGGCGATCCTGCGGAAGAAGCCGGGCCTCTTGCCGTCAGCCGGGGAGACCTGGTCACGACCGCGTGTCGCGCCTGACTTGGTGCGGTCTCGTGGTGCGGCGGGAACCTGTGGCTTCCCGGGAACCGAGGGGAGGCCGTCGTCGGCGGATCCGCCACCCAGTGCGCGGCTGTCGCTCATCGCGTCCCCCTCATGGATCACACCTGACTGTTCGGAATGGCAGGGCAGGCGGGACTCGAACCCACAACCGCCGGTTTTGGAGACCGGTGCGCTACCAATTGCGCCACTGCCCTACTGCGGACCTCGCGACCCGCCCGGACGAGTCTAGGTGTGCACGCCCCGGCATGTCCAACCGGTGCTCCCGGGTCCCGGGGCCCGGCACCACTCCCCCGCCCGCGACGAGTGCGCGACGGGCACGGCCCCAGTCCGGCGACATGCCGGCGATCACCGTCGATGACGCCGCCCCGGCTGAGGACCCGCTGCAGACATGGGGCACGTCCGCCACGGCCCCGTCCCGGGGCATGCCGTCCGACCCGGGACGAACGTCCCACACCGCGACCGGATCGCGGGCACTGCCGGGCGGTGCGGCGTGGCCCGTGCCACCATGACCCCGTGACCACACAACCACGCTCCCGTGTCTCTGCCCGCCTCGCTGCCATCACCCCCTCGGCCACCCTGGCCGTGGACGCCAAGGCGAAGGCCCTCAAGGCCCAGGGTCGCCCCGTCATCGGCTTCGGTGCCGGCGAGCCCGACTTCCCCACCCCCGACTACATCGTCCAGGCCGCCATCGAGGCCGCCCAGGAACCCGCGATGCACCGCTACACCCCTGCCGCGGGTCTGCCCGCACTGCGCAAGGCCGTCGCGGAGAAGACACTGCGCGACTCCGGCTACGAGGTCGACCCCGCCAGCGTGCTGATCACCAACGGCGGCAAGCAGGCCGTGTTCCAGGCCTTCGCCGCCCTGCTGGACCCCGATGACGAGGTCATCCTCCCCACCCCCTACTGGACCACCTACCCGGAGGCCATCAAGTTGGCCGGGGGCATCACCGTCCCCGTCTTCGCCGGCGCCGACCAGGAGTACAAGGTCACCGTCGAGCAGCTGGAGGCCGCACGCACACCGCGCACCAAGCTGCTGCTGCACTGCTCGCCCTCGAACCCCACCGGAGCCGTCTACACACCCGAGGAGACCACGGCCATCGGCCAGTGGGCCCTGGAGCACGGCATCTGGGTGGTCACCGACGAGATCTACGAGCACCTCCTCTACGACGACGCCCAGCCCGCCCACATCGTGCGACTGGTGCCGGAGCTGGCCGACCAGACCGTCGTCCTCAACGGTGTCGCCAAGACCTATGCCATGACCGGGTGGCGCGTGGGCTGGATGATCGGCCCCCAGGACATCATCAAGGCCGCGACCTCCTTCCAGTCGCACCTGACCTCCAACGTCAACAACATCGCACAGCGTGCGGCCATCGCTGCGGTGTCGGGTCCCCTGGACGCCGTGGCCGACATGCGCGCCGCCTTCGACCGGCGCCGACGCACGATCGTGTCGATGCTCTCCGAGATCGACGGCTTCGAGGTGCCCGTCCCCAAGGGCGCGTTCTACGCCTACCCCAGTGTCGAGGGCGTGCTCGGACGCACGATCCGGGGGCGAGTGGCTTCGACCTCCGCCGAGCTCGCGGAGATCATCCTCAGCGAGGTCGAGGTGGCTGTCGTCCCGGGCGAGGCATTCGGGCCCTCAGGCTTCCTGCGCCTGTCCTACGCGCTGGCCGACGATGACCTGGCCGAGGGCGTGGGGCGCATCCAGGAGCTGCTGGCCGAAGCGCACTGAGCCCTGATCCACCGTTTAGGGGGTGGGTTGTGGGGGTGTGAAAAAGGGAGGATGCCCCTTCTGATCTGGGATAATGGGTGTCGCCAGACAAACCATTTCACCAAGTCGAGGGGGCATCGCTCAGGTGCAATCGTCTCACACTCCCACCCGCCGTTTCACCCCGGTCTTCGATGAGGACCACCTCGTCTCCGCCGGGGGCCTGCCCGCGGTGATGGGCCTGGCCCAGCGGGCCGGGCTCGCTGATCTGCTGAACGAGCGGCTGACGGTGGCATCCCCGAACGCGGTGGTCAAGACGCGCGCGCTGGTGACGGGCATGCTGGCGGGGGCCGATGACATTGACGGGATGGATGTCTTGCGTTCGGGGGGCACGGCGAAGGTGGTGGGGGCGGTGCGTGCCCCCTCCACCCTGGGGACCTTCCTGCGGTCCTTCACCCACGGTCACACCCTCCAGCTGGGAGCCATCAACCGCCAGCTCCTGGCCAACCTGGCCCCCAGGGTCCCCACCCTGTTCGGCAGTGATGAGCTGGTGATGGTGGACCTCGATGACACCATCCGGGAGGTGCACGGGTATTCGAAGCAGGCGGTGGCCTACGGCTACAACCATGTCAAGGGCCTCAACGCCCTCGTCGCCACCATCAGCACCGAGCACACCCCGCCCGTGATCGCCGGGGCCCAACTGCGTCGGGGCAACATCCGCAGCGGGGGCAACGCCGCCTGGCACGCCAAGAGAGCCCTCACAGTCCTCAGACGCGTCCGCCCGGATGCGAGGGTGATGGGTCGGGCTGACAGCGCGTTTTGCACGTGCGACTTCGTCCACGCCTTCCTCGACGCCGGGTGCTGGTTCTCCGTGACCGTCCCCCAGTGGAAGACCGTCACCCGAGCCATCAGTGCGATCCGGGAGGAGGAGTGGGTGGGGATCCACTACCCCAACGCCGTCTTCGAAGAAGACACGGGAGAATGGATTAGTGACGCCGAGGTCGCAGAAGTCCCCTTCACCGCCTTCACCTCCCACACGGTGAGTGAACACGTCACCTGCAGGCTCGTCGTGCGCCGTGTCAAGCGGTTGAACCCGAAGGCCAGCCCGGGTCAGGGGGAACTGTTCGACACGTACCGGTACCACCCCTTCATCACCAACTCCACCCTCCCCATGGTCCAGGCCGATGAGCGTCACCGGGGACATGCGATCATCGAGCAGGTCATGGCCGAGTTGAAGGGCAATGCCCTGGCGCACCTGCCCTCGGGGAAGTTCCAGGCCAACGCCGCCTGGCTGCAGTTGGCGGTCCTGGCGTTCAACATCTCCCGGGCCGCAGCCCACGCCGCAGGCATGAACACCGCCCGCATGCCCACCATCCGCACCCGACTCATCCACGTGCCAGCACGAGTGGCCACGAGGTCCAGGCGCCGCTTCCTGCACTACCCGACCCACTGGCCCTGGCAACGCCAGTTCATGGACCTGTGGGGCCACGCCACCGGCAGCGACCCGCCCCTGGCGGCCTGACCACCACCCACCCAGCCCCAGCGGGCCCAACCCGAGGAACCCCAGGACAAGCCGACACCAGTGGTCGGAGACCCCACCACACCCCGGAACCCGAACACCCTCACACCAGCACAAACACACCACCACAACCCCATCCCGCTCGCCTCACACCACCCCCACCCCCACAAACGGTGGATCAGGGCTGAGGCATCCGGTGGTCGCATCAGTGCCGCTCGGGCGGCACTGATCCGGCACTGACGGGGCGGGGACCACACATCGGGAAGGATGTGTGGTCCCCGCCCCTGTTCGGTCAGGTTCCTGGTGCCGTCCGTGCTAGCGGCCCGCTCGACCCGGCCCTTTCCTGCCGGAGCTCGGGTCACGAGGGCTGCTGCGTGTGCAGAAATGCGGCTCTTGTGACTCTTCCGTGGGTGGTTGAGCGGGTCTGTGGGGGTGCACGCCGTTCTCTGGTCTATGTTTCTGGCTTGTCTAGGCCATGTCTCCTATGTCTTGAGCCATTGGAGGATGGCGTGGAGGACTGTGGCTGAGCGGTAGGTGGTGGCGAGCTTGTCGTATCTGGTGGCCAGTCCCCGCCATTGCTTGACGCTGTTGAAGGACCGCTCGACCACGTTGCGGCCCTTGTAGGCCTCCACATCGAGGCCAGGTGGTCTGCCGCCCTGGGAGCCCTTCTTCTGGCGGGCGGCGATCTCGTTCTTCTTCTGGGGGATCACCATCTTGATGTGGCGGGCACGCAGGTAGCGGCGGTTCACACCTGAGGTGTACCCGCGATCCGCCAAGACCACCTCGGGTGTGGTGCGAGGCCTGCCGGTAGGCCGAGGAACATAGATGTCTTCCAGGGTGTCCTTGAGCATCACGCCATCGTTGCGTTGCCCGCCAGTGACCACCATGGCGAGTGGGAGGCCGTGTCCGTCCACGACCTGGTGGATCTTCGTGGTCAACCCGCCTCGGGACCGACCAACGCCGTGACCTGCGGGTTCATCCTCCCCGGTGGGAGATTTCTTGTAGTTCGATCGCGCCCCCTGTGTCCTGCTCGGGGCGTTTGGTGTTGGTGGCGTGCTGGTGAGCGCGATTGATCGTCGCATCGATGCTGACCGCCCAGTCCACCTCACCTCGCGTGTCCGCCTGGGAGATGACGTGGGAGAGCACATGGTCCCACACGCCTCGGCGTGCATACGAGCGATGCCTCTTCCACACCGTCTGCCACGGCCCGTACTGCTCCCGAGGTAGGTCCCGCCACGGGATCCCCGTGCGATACCGGTAGATGATCCCGTTGACGATCCTCCGGTTGTTGGTGAACGGGCGGCCCTTCCTGCCCTCGTTGGACGGCAGGAGCGGCTCCACCACCGCCCACTGCTCATCCGTCAAGGCCTCAAACCGGGTCAACTCACTCACCTGGCCAGTATCGGGCAAGCCGAACTCCACATATAGGAGACACGCCCTAG
>NZ_LT700212.1:1929591-1969802 GCF_900155435.1 Actinomyces provencensis
CCCAGCCCCTCATCGCCATGGCCATGCTCACCCTCGGAGGCCACCGCCCCACCCTCCCAGGCCGCCAATGACCCACACAAGAGTCAGGAGCGCCAGAAATGCACCCAGTTTCCCTGCCTGCGTGATGGGGTCCGGATGAGAGGGCGGCATCGTTGCAGGTCAGGGACTATCGGTGTCGCGTGGGCCGACGCTCTTGGGGCTCCTCGTCGCGAAACTGGGTGCATTCCTGCACACTCACCACGGACTCCCCCCTTGTTCCCGCCGAAGCCGGAGCCGCGGACACGGGGGCGGACCTCGTTGCCAGAACAGAGCGGACTTCGATGCCCCAACTGAGCGGACCTCGTTGCCAGAACAGAGCGGACTTCGCGGGTCGAACAGAGCGGACCTCGGTGCCAGAACAGAGCGGACCTCGGTGCCAGAACAGAGCGGACCTCGGCACGTTGGGGTGGGAGGGCGGGGTCGATGCCAGAATGGGCACATGGAGCTGCACACACACCTGGCACTGACGGACCACCCCCTGGGCACCGTCCTGATCACCCACGGCTACGCCGAGCACTCCGGGCGCTACGCGCACTTCGTCTCCGCCCTCACCGCGGCGGGTTGGGACGTCCACACCTACGACCTCCCCGGACACGGCACGGCTCCCGGACCACGGGCCCGGGTCGACGTCGGGGCCCTCATCCTCGACCACCTCCAGGTGCGCCGCACCGCCCTGGAGCGTTCACGCACCGAGGACCTCTTCCTCTTCGGCCACTCCATGGGTGGCACCATCACGGCTGCCTCCGCCCTCCTCGACGGGACGCACCTGCGGGGCGTCGTCCTGACCGGGCCCGCATTCCGCCCCGATCCCTCCATGCCGCCCTCCGTGGCCCGCTCACTGGTGCCCGCTGCACGCCTGGCGCCGGGAACACCCACCGTGGAACTCGACGACGCCCACATCTCACGTGTGGCCGAGGTGGTACACGCCTACCGCGAGGACCCCCTGGTCTTCCACGGGCGCGTGCCCCTGCTGACGGGTGTCACCATGGTCCTCCAGGGGGACCGGGTCATCAGCAACGCCGGGATGCTGGTGGTTCCGACGCTGCTCCTGCACGGCAGCGCCGACGCCCTGGCCAGGATCGAGGGGTCACGGGAGTTCGTGGAACGCACCCGCACCGCCGAGGTCCACCTGCGCATCATCGACGGCGCCTACCACGAACTCCTCAACGAGCCCGAGGGCCCTGCCCTCATGCAGGACATCATGTTGTGGATGGGTGCGCGCCGATGACAGGGGACGCCCTCGTCAGCCCACGGGCCCGCCACCGCGCGGAGCCCACCCTCCCCCCTCAGCCCTCCCTCACCGTGGCTGCCCCCACGCCCCCGGGCCGCCGCGACCTGGCGACACTGCCCAAGGCGCACCTGCACCTGCACTTCACCGGCGCCATGCGCCCCCAGACCCTGGTCGAGCTCGCCCACGACTCCGGCATCCGGCTGCCGCCCCACCTCCTGGACCTGGACCCCCTGAAAGTCCCCGCCGACGCCCGCGGGTGGTTCCGCTTCCAGCGCTCCTACGACTCCGCACGCACCCTGGTGCGCTCCGAGGCCGTCATGCGCCGCATCGTGCACGAGGCCGCCGAGGACGAGGCGATCGAGGGTTCCGTCCACCTGGAGATGCAGGTGGACCCGACCTCGTACGCCCCCTGGGTCGGTGGGATCACACCGGCCCTGGAGATCATCCTCGACGAGGCCGAACGCGCCTCCCGGGACACCGGGGTCCAGGTGAGCGTGGTCGTGGCCGCCTCCCGGACCCGTCACCCGCTGGACGCACGGATCCTGGCGCGCCTGGCCGCCCAGTACGCCGGCACGGGGGCGGGCAGGGTCGTCGGCTTCGGACTGTCCAATGACGAGAGGGTCGGGGACACCGCCGCATTCTCCAAGGCCTTCCACATCGCACGCGATGCCGGACTGGCCGCGCTCCCCCACGGTGGGGAACTGCTGGGACCCGAGTCCGTGCGCGAAGTGGTCGCGGCACTCGGACCGACACGCCTGGGTCACGGGGTGCGCACCACGGAGGACCCGGCCCTGCTGGACCGGTTGGTGGAGGAACACATCGCCTTCGAGGTCTGCCCCACCTCCAATGTGCACCTGGGCGTCTATCCCGACCTGGCACACGTGCCCCTGGAGACCCTCATGCAGCACGGGGCGACGGTGGCCCTGGGTGCGGACGACCCGCTCCTGTTCCACTCGCGCCTGCTGGCGCAGTACGTCGCCGCGCGGGACGTCCACGGCCTCAGCGACGCCCAACTGGCGGATCTCGCCCACCAGTCCGTCGAGGCCTCGCTGGTCGGGGAGGAGGAGCGCCGTGACTGGCACCGACGCATCGACGCCTGGCTCGCCGCAGACCCCGCCTGAGGACGTCCGCGCGCGTCTGTCGCGCCTACGAGGGCGACTGGGACGGCTGGAGGAGTTGCGTCCCGAGCTCCGGCTGTCCGAGTTGCTGCCCGATCGGCGCTCCCGCCCGCTGTGGCACTGGTACACGGAGCTCCGCGACGACGAACGTGCGGACTCGGACCGTCCCTGGGTGAAGGTCCCCCCGATCATCGGTCGAGCCCCCCTGGCCCTGGGGGACTGGACGGCGTCCTTCGGCAGGCGCCTGCGTCTGGACAGGGGTCTGGACCTGCCTCCCGGTCCCGAGTCCTACCGGCGTGTGCCGGGGAGCTCCACAGGGGAGGCCTCGGGCACGGTCGGGCCGCGCGGTGATGCGTCCGACGTGGCGTCGACGGACGTGGTGGACCCGGGCACGGCGGCCGACAGGGCAGCCGGCAGAGCGGCTGGCACGGCGACAGGCGCGGTCCCCGGAGCTCCCGCCGCCGGGAGCAGACGACTGGTTGCACTCGGCCTCCCGGGCATCTGGGAGGACTGGCGCCACCTCCACGTCTGGGCCCAGGAACTGCACGACGCGGGGTGGGACGTCCACCTGCTGGAGTCCCTGGGCGACATGACAGCGCCCGTGCCGGACCTCGCCGGGCTCGTCGCCGAGCACCTGCACCTCCAAGACCTCCACGACGTCGTCCTCTTCGCACACTCCAAGGGCGGGTTGGTGGGCAAGGCGGTCATGCTCGGACCCGAGGGTGACCGGGTGCGCGGACTCATCGCCTGCGCCACTCCCTTCAACGGCGCGCCCATCACCCAGCTCCTTCCGACCTCGGAGCTGTCCGAACTCTCACCCCCACTCCCCCACCATCGCGGAGCTCAGCGCCGAACGGGAGGTCGACTCCCGCATCATCCAGGTCGAGGCCGAGTGGGACCAGTCGGTCCCGCCCTCGCCACTGCCCGGCGTCCGCCACATCACCCTGCCGATCACAGGACACTCCGCCATGCTGTCCTCCCCCGAGGTGGCACGCACACTGGTGGTGCTGACACGCCAGCTCGTGGACCGAGGAGGGGCCGTCACCCGGGGAGGGACCGGCACCCGCGTCGGCGACGGCACCGGTCGGGTTCGGCTGGACCGGGCGCCGGGCCAGGACACTGACGGTCGACCTCACCCCGGTTCCGGACCCGGACCCGGGCCCACAGACCCGTGAAGTCGACCCCGAGTGCTCCCACGAACGCTGTGGTGCTGCCCACGGGCTCTGTCAGAGGCTGATCCCCAGGGTCACGGGCTCGGGCACCAGCTCGATGCCGAACTCGTCGCGCACGCCCTCCCGCACGGTGCGGGCCAGCGCCTCGAGGTCATCGGAGGTCGCCCTCCCGCGGTTGGTGAGGGCCAGGACGTGCTTGGTCGACAGTGAGGCGCGGGGGCCGCCCTCGTCCTCGGTGGGCAGCGCGAAACCACGGGGGAAGCCCGCGTGGTCGATGAGCCAGGCGGCCGAACCCTTGACCGTGCCCTCCCCGGCGTCGAAGCGGGGCGCCCCCGGGGGCAGCAGGGCTTCGGCGGCCTCGGCGGGGAGGATCGGGTTGGTGAAGAACGAGCCCGCGCTCCAGGTGTCGTGGTCCCGGTCGTCGAGCACCATGCCCTTGGAGTGGCGCAGGCCGAGCACGGCCTCCCGCACCGCGAGCACGGGCGCGCGACCACCGGGGACCGCGCCGAGGCGACGTGCCAGCTCGGCGTAGAGCACCGGGGCGGAGAGGTCGGAGCGCTCCAGGGTGAAGGTGGCCTCCAGGACCACCCAGCGCCCGGTCGGCCCCCACGTCCGACCACCGACGTCGGGTTCCTGCAGGGACCGCTTGATGGCCGAGGTCCGGTAGCCGAGGCCGAGATGGCCCACGGGCAGCTCGACGACCTGGTCGAGTGCGCGGTCCCAGGCGCGCACGGAGGCGAGCGTCTCGGAGACCTCGTGGCCGTAGGCACCGACGTTCTGGACGGGTGCGGCGCCCACACAGCCCGGGATACCGGAGAGCGCCTCCAGGCCGGAGAGCCCCTGGGCGAGGGTCCAGCACACGAACGCGTCCCAGGGCATGCCCGCACTGGCGGTCACCTGGACCTGGTCGCCGTCCATCTCCTCCTGTCGCACCACTCGGCGGGCGTCGCGCACGACGATCCCGTCGAAGGGCCGGTCGGAGGCGAGCAGGTTCGAGCCGCCCCCCAGGACCAGCACCGGGCGGCCCTCACGGTCGCCGGCGCGCACCGCGCCGACGAAGCTCCACTCGGTGGCGGCCTCCACCAGGGCTGCCACGTCACCGCCCACGCGCAGGGTCGTGAGGTCACGCAGGGAAGGGATCATGGGTGAGCCCGGGCCGGCTGTCCACGGCGCTCCGCCCGCAGTGGCGGAGGCCGGGGAGGCCTCGGGCCGTGAGGCGTCCGCGCCACCGAGCATTGCCGGAGCTGTCTCCGTCATCGTCGTCCCTCTCTCGTGCCCCCGGGGCACAACGTCCTGAGCCGTCTCAGGCGGCTCCGCGCACAACCCTAGTGTCAACCCCGGTCCTGACCTGAGACCCGGGGCGGGAGCAGTCCCATCGGGCGTCGATCAGTGCCGTGGCGGCACGGACGCTGACCAATGCGAATGCAGGCCGGCCACGGACCCAGCAGCTGTGCGCCCGGGCGAGAGGAACGACCTTCCCGCCCGGGTCGGAAGCCCTCCCGCGACGCACGGCATCACTTCGCGGGTGTCGAGCCCTCCGGTGTGGCCACCTGCTTGGTGAGGAGGATGCCGACGGTGATCGGGATGATCAGCACCACCATCGCCCGGTGGTAGCCGACGTGTTCGGCGACCACGCCGAGCACCGGCGGGCCGATGAGGAAGGCCCCGTAGTTCACGGTGGAGAGCACCGAGACACGTGCCGCCGTCATCGACGGATTGGTCGACAGTGCGGAAGCACCCGTGGGGAAGACCAGCGCGGCGCCCATCGCCCACAGCAACACCCCCACCAGGGCCAGCCAACGCCACGGCGAGAACGCCACGAACACGAGACCCACGCACGCCAGGACCAGGAGGGTGCGCAGCAGTCCGTCGGCGGAGAACCGCCGGTGGAGGCGCGTGGAGGAGAGCCGTACCGCCGCCATGGTGGCGAGGAACAGTGAGAGGATCACGGATCCCTGGGCTGCGGTGTAGCCGTACCCGTCCACCATCGACAGCGCCAGCCAGTCGTTCGCGGATCCCTCCAGCAGTCCGGCGGAGAGCACCATGACGGCGATCAGGACGGTGCGCCGCTCCCCCCATGCCTGACGGGTGCGCCCCTTGACCCGTTCCTCCGAGCTCTCGGTGGCACCCACCGAGAAGGTGCGGACCTCCTCCTCGGACAGGAAGAAGTGCGAGACCACCCAGACCACCGCGCAGCCGAGGACAGCCGTTCCGATGAGGTGCACCGTGACGTCCACGTGCGCATGGGCCAGCGCGGCCCCGACGAGGGCGCCCGAGACCGTGCCGATGGAGAACATGGCATGGAGCTTGTCCAGGAGGATGCGCCTCAGGGACGCCTCCACCAGCCCGCCCTCGATGTTCATCGTGGCTGCCCACAGGGACATCCCACAGTTGAGCAGGACCAGGCAGGCCGTCAGGCTGGAGCGGCTGACGGCGTGCACGGACAGCGCCACGCCCACCAGGGCGATCGCCCACAGCGTCGCGCCGGTGCGGGCAGTCGCCCGTGCCCCGATCCGCCCCACCAACGGACCGGACGAGGGCAGTGCGACGAGGGAGCCCAGCGAGCCGACCAGCAACATGGTGCCCAGATCGGTGGGCTGCAGGTCCAGGGCGTCACGCACCGCCGGCAGACGGGAGAGCCAGGAAGCCACGGCGAAGCCGAAGGTGAAGAAGGTGATGACACAGGCCCAGGCGGCGCGCTCGGCGCGGCTTCGGTCGATCGATGGGGTCATCGCGGGCTCCGGGGATGTGGTGTGGTGGGTGTCGGAGTGGCGGGTGCCGACTGACCGGCCCGATCAGGGATGGGACCGCCCTCGTCGACGTGGAAGGGGGACGACCCGGGGGGCGGACATGCGCGACGCCCCCGGTGAGCAATGCTCAGCCGGGGGCGCTGCGAAGCTGGGAGCGGTCAGCGCGTCTCGCGGTGGACCGTCGACTTGTGGCAGCGCGGGCAGTACTTCGCGAGCTCAAGGCGATCCGGCGTGTTGCGACGGTTCTTCTTGGTGATGTAGTTGCGTTCCTTGCACTCGGAGCACGCGAGCGTGATCTTCGGGCGGACATCCTGCGACTTGCTTGCCACGGTGAATACCTCACTTGCCGATTCGTTTGTCGCCGGGCGACCTGGGATTCCTGGTAGCGGGGGCGGGGCTCGAACCCGCGACCTCACGATTATGAGTCGTGCGCTCTGACCAGCTGAGCTACCCCGCCGCAGAGGCTTGCGCGGCGGCGACCACTGCGCGAACCAGAGCCCCGAAAGGGAATCGAACCCTTGACCTTCTCCTTACCATGGAGACGCTCTGCCGACTGAGCTATCGGGGCAACGAGGGAAACCCTATCCCAGCACGATCGAGTGGTTCAATCGGACTGCATGAGAAGGACCTCACACGTGGGACCGCAGGCGAACCCGCGGTCCTGTGGCGGGGGAGGGATTCGAACCCCCGAAGCATTCCGCGGCTGATTTACAGTCAGCTCCCTTTGGCCACTCGGGTACCCCGCCATGCACGTTCCGTCAGCCGCCGCACTGCCTCAGCAGGGCTGCGCCGCCCGTGCGGTGCCATGGAAGAATAGCAGGGCAGGGACCCCCGATGCCAAATCGGAGAACGCTGTGCGGACGTGATGAACACGACGCCCGCAGGTGCGTTCCGGAGGGCCCCGTGGAACGGGTCCGCAGGCGCGTGGGCCTGCCCCCGCGCAGCAGTGCACGGCCCATGACCCGAGGCACGGGACAGGGCCCATCACGTGAGGAGAGGAACACATGGCAGATTCATCATTCGACGTCGTCTCGAAGCTGGACCGGCAGGAGGTCGACAATGCCGTCAACCAGGCCGCCAAGGAGGTCGCCCAGCGCTATGACTTCCGCGGGGTCGACGCCTCGGTCAGGCTGGCGGGGGATGCCATCGAGCTGGAGGCCAACTCCTCCGAGCGCGTGATGGCGATCCTCGACGTCCTGGAGACCAAGCTGATCCGGCGCGGAGTGTCCCTGAAGGCACTGGACCTGGAGGATCGCGAGCCCAAGGCCTCGGGCAAGCTGTACCGCTTGGTGGCGCCGCTGCGCGAGGGGATCGCCCAGGACACCGCGAAGAAGATCACCAAGCTGATCAGGGATCAGGGCCCCAAGGGTGTCAAGGCCCAGATCCAGGGCGACGAGGTGCGGGTCTCCTCCAAGTCCCGGGACGACCTCCAGGCCGTCATCGCCCTGCTCAAGGGAGAGGCTGGCGCCGGGATCGATGCGGCGCTGCAGTTCGTCAACTACCGGTGAGGTGGGCGAGGGACCGGGTGGAGTGCGGGAGCGGCGCGGGGCTCGCGCGGGGCTCGCGTAGGGCTCGCGGGCGAGCCTGCATTGGGCGACGATCTCAGCAGGCCGGATGCACCCATTCGCCTCCGTTGTGGCGCTGAGATCGTCAGTCAATGCAATGGCGGACAACGCACGGGCGTGCACTCGCGGAGTGGCGGGCATGTCGCCCGCCACTTCCCCGTCCGACCACGCCCGCGATGCCTGACAACGACACCCCGGCCCGGGCCCCGACCGCCGTGTGCATTGACGGAGCGCTCCCGCGATGCCCTGAGACCACACCCCGGCCCGGGCCCATCAGCCGTGTCCGGACCCCACACCCACGCCTGAGCACCGGATCGAGTGCGTCTCGGCACTCCGCACCGCATCGGGACATTCCCACGCCGGGACCTTCAGCCCGCGAGCACACGGATCGGATGCAGTCGGACGCGCCCTCGTACGCGTGACGCCACCTCGTGCGCGACCGCAGCGGGATCCCCGAGCTCGCGGAACTCGAAACGCACGACGGTCCACCCCGCAGCCTCGATGAGCTTCTGTCGCCTGTCCCTGGTGGACAGACTCTCCAGGATGGTCCAGCGATCGCGACCGTACTTCTCCTTGCCGTCGAACTCGATGACGACCCATAGGTCCGGAACACCGAAATCGGCGTAGAACGTACGTCCACCAGCCTCGATCCTCATCTGGGTCTTGACCCCGCCGAAGCCGGCTGCTGCCAGGATCCAGAGCAGGAGCCTCTCTGGGACGGACTCACATGCGCCGTCGACGACCTCCAGGACGACGCGTGCGCGAACCCGGTGCCTGCGTGTGGGGAGCTCGTCCAACAGGGCCTTCATCCGGTTGCGCCACACCTCCTCCCGCACCCGCGAGCCCTCCAGGTCGAAGCGGTCGAAACCACACAGGCGGCGCAGGGCCCCCGAGACCAGGACAACGGCCTCGCGGGGCTCGCATGCGAAAGCGCACTGGACCGCAGCCAACTCCAGGCTCGCGAGTGGGATGCCGACGTCCTCGACCGTCGCGGCGGGAGGATCGAAACGGTGGCGGACAATGCTGGCCCCGGGGGCGTGAAGGGTCCCGATCCGCAGCGCGGGCAGCACATCCTCCCCTCCACGTCGCCAGCTCGAGCCCACCACCACGTGGACATCGACGATGTCCCCCAGCCCCGCCACCCCACGGACGTCAAGAGCTGTCCCATGGCTGACGACGACTCCCGGATGGACCAGGCAGACAGCGATTGCCCGGACCAGGTTGGTGCGGCGGACGAACTCCCACCAGTCCTCGGTCTCCAGGTAGGACCGGGTCACGAGGATGTTGCGGTAGACGCGCACCAGCTCACCCCTGGACTCCGCACGAGTGCACTCGCGCGAGTTGCGTGCGTTCGCCACCACGATGTGTGCCCGGGCGTGTGCGATGTCGTCCGTCGTGTCCATGCCGGACAGGCAAGTCGAAGCGGTCCCATCGGTCCACACGTCGGCACTTACCCTGTGGACACCCGACGTCACCCCGCTCGCCTGTGGATTCCGCGGCGTCGACCATTCACCGGGTGCGGGAAGGACTCCGAGGTGGTCGGACGAGGCGGCGGCCTCGTGGGCCTGTTCGCAGCGGTGAGCCCGGAGGGGGATGCCACAGCGGAGCACTGGAGCGGGAAGCGCCGCACAGTGAGCGATGACCGGACGTCCCGTCCGACTCATCGAGGCTCGCCGCCCCCCCCGGGGCCCGAACTCTCGGTCATCCGGATGGGGTGGGGAGCCCGGTACGTCGGTGCGCTGCATTGAGCGACGATCTCAGCCGCCGATCCGGGCCGTTGAGCACGTCAGAGGATGCTGAGATCGTCGCTCAGTGCTCAGTGCTCAGTACCCGGCCATCTTCTCCAGCCGAGCGATCCGGTCGGCCATCGGGGGGTGGGTCGAGAACAGCTTCTGGACCCCCGTGCCCCGGAACGGATTGGCGATCATCATCGCTGCCACGTTCTGGTTGGCGGGCGTGGGCTGCAGCGGCACACGGTCGGTCACCGTCTCCAGCTTGCGCAACGCCGAGGCCAGTGCCAAGGGGTCCTGGGTGAGTTGGGCACCGTCCTCGTCGGCGTCGTACTCCCGGGTGCGCGAGATGGAGAGCTGGATCAGCGTCGCGGCCAGTGGAGCGAGGATCGCGGTGGCCAGCGCAGCCAGGGGGTTCACGCCGCCCTGGCCGTCGCGACGTCCGCCCCCGAAGAACATGAGGAACTGCGCGATCGAGCTGATGAGACCGCCGATGGCTGCGGCCACGGACGAGGTCAGGATGTCCCGGTTGTAGACGTGCATGAGCTCGTGCCCCAGCACCCCGCGCAGCTCACGTTCACCCAGGATCTGCAGGATGCCCTCCGTGCAGCACACGGCGGCGTGCTGGGGGTCGCGCCCCGTCGCGAAGGCGTTCGGGGTCGGGGTGGGTGCCACCCAGATGCTCGGCATCGGTTGGCCGGCCCGCTGGGAGAGCTCGGCCACGATGCGGTACAACTCGGGCTGGTCCTGCGCCGTCACCGGGTAGGCGCGCATCTGGCGCAGCGCGATCTTGTCGGAGTTCCAGTAGGAGTAGGCGGTCGACGCCAGACCGAAGAGGACGAAGATCCAGATCCAGGAGGAGTTGCCGGTCCCCTGGGCGATGAGTCCACCGATGAGGAGGAGGATGACCCACAGAGCCATGAAGAGCCCCGCGGTCTTCAACCCGTTGTGGTACCGATGATGCCCCAAGTTCCGTCCCCTCCACTCGTCCCCGTCAACGGTATCCGCGCAGGCGGCGGGGGGCGCGGGAAAGTGCACTTTCCCAGAGATCCCCAAGGTTGGGTGTGACGAGGGCGACGCCGGAACGTGCGAGGAACCCCGAGCGACAGGGGTCCGCCCGCCGTGCCTCGGGGTGGGTCAGTGGTTGCGGCAGGACTCCGGGCCGGAGTACTCCGGTCCGAACCTCTCGACCGCCCCGGGCACACCCAGCTCACCGGGGTGCCCGACCAGGTCACAGGTCACCGTGGTGCCCTCGTCGAACTCGTGACGCGAGATGCGCGTCATCGCCTCTCGGGAGACGACCTTGACACGCTCACGGATGCCGCGGCCCGCAGGCAGCTCACCGAACTCGGAGCCGAGCTGCTGCTCGTAGGCGTCGAGGAGCTCCCACCCCTCCCAGTTGGTGAAGGGAATGCCCCGGTCCTCCAACAGCTTGACCATGGCGTCGTGCCCGACGGCCTTCGTGCCCGCGTGCAGGGCACCGGCCTGCGCGTCCTCGACGAGGTGGGCGATGGTCTGCTGGGCGTCGGACTTCGTGGAACCGATCAGACCGACAGGGCCGCGCTTGACCCAGCCGGTGGCGTAGAGACCGGGGACGGTCTCGGTGGAGCCGGCCTCGACGGTGACACGGCCCTCGACATTGGGGATCGTGCCGTGGCGCTTGTCGAAGGGGACCCCGGGCACGGGCGAGGAGTAGTAGCCGACAGCCCTGTAGACGGCCTGGACGGGCCAGGTCGTGAACACCCCGGTCCCGCGCACGGTGCCGTCACCCTTGAGCTCGGTGCGCTCGGTGCGCAGGGCACGCACGTGGCCGCCCTCGTCGGCGAGGACCTCCACCGGGGAGGCGAAGAGGTGGATGTGGATGCGACGCGACGCTGTGCGCTCCTCGGGGTCGACGGAGGCGTAGTTCGTCAGGGTCTTGACGACCTGGCGCTGCTGGTTGGAGGAGCGCAGCGCCTCCTCGGAACCGGCGTCGAAGTCGAAGTCCTCCTCGTCGACGATGACGTCGACGTCGGGGACCTTCCCGAGCTCGCGCAGTTCCAGGGGTGTGAACTTGACCTGCGCAGGGCCGCGGCGGCCGAAGACGTGCACATCGGTGACCTGGTTCGCGGCGAGACCTTCGGCGACATTGGGGGGCAGTTCGGTGACCATGAGGTCCTCGATGTGCTTCGCCAGGACGCGCGCGACGTCCAGTGCGACATTGCCGACGCCGATCACGGCGACCTCGCGAGCCGTCAGCGGCCAGGTGCGGGGGTAGTCGGGGTTGCCGTCGTACCAGGACACGAAGTCCGCGGCGCCGTAGCTCTCCGGTAGGTCGATGCCGGGAATGTCCAGGGGCGCGTCCCTGTCCGCACCCGTGGCCATGATGACCGCGTCGTAGTGGTCGCGCAGGTCCTCGATGGTCACATCGCGGCCGATCTCCACATTGCCGAGCAGGCGGATGTCGCCGCGCTGGAGGATCCGGTAGAGCGCCACGATGATCTGCTTGATGCGCGGGTGGTCGGGGGCCACTCCGTAGCGGACCAGGCCGTAGGGGGCGGGGAGGCGTTCGAAGAGGTCGATGTTCACGTCGAGTCCCGATTTCGAGAGGATGTCCGAGGCATAGATCCCGGCAGGTCCAGCGCCGATCACGGCGACGTTCAGTGTGGTCACGCCCGATTTCCTCCGCTCTGTGCCGTCCCGCGGGGTGCGGGCCGGCTTGTCACAGCCACACCATCCTAGCGTGGGGCACCGGGAAGGTAAGGCGAGCCTCACCACGTCTGCCTGCCCCGGCGGGGCGGGACGGGCGTGACAGCGACCACCGCGACACACCAGTGGGCCCCGCCCCGGGGTGGGGTCCTGAGCGGCTCGCCGGTGCGACGGACGACCGCACACCCTCCACATGCACACTGATTGGTCATCCACGCGTGGCCCGCCCGACACCTACTCCGACCATGCTGCGAGCACGCCCGTCACGTCACGACCCGCGTCGGGCGCATCCCATCACCCGTAGAACGGACCAATGATGAGTCACCACTCCCCCCGGGGCCGGATCACCATCGGATCAGTGCTCGCCACAGCGGCCCTGGTCACCGCGGGCACGGTCCCCGCGCTCGCCGTCGACCCCCCTCCGACCTCCCCGGACGCCGATGCCACCACCGACACCGGCGTCCTCTCCATCCTCTCCACCACCGATGTGCACGGACACGTCTACAACTGGGACTACTTCCGCGATTCGGCTCCTGCCGCCGGCGGCGAGTACGGCCTCTCCCGCCTCGCGAGCGCCGTCGAGGACGTGCGCGCCGAGCGCGGGGACTCCTCCGTCCTCCTCCTCGACAACGGGGACGCCATCCAGGGCACCCCGCTGACCTACCTCTCGGCCAGCCAGCCCGACATGCTCACCGGTGGGGACACCCACCCCATGGCGCAGGCCTTCAACCTCCTGGACTACGACGCCCAGAACCTGGGCAACCACGAGTTCAACTACGGCCTGGACACCCTGGCCACCTACGAGGGCGAACTCGGCGCACCCCTGCTGGGCGCCAATGTCGTCAGGGCTGGCACCGACGAGCCGGCCTTCGAGCCCTACACGATCATCGACAAGGAGGTCGCGGGCCACACGGTCAAGGTCGGCGTCCTCGGGGTCGTCACCCCGGGCATCAGGATCTGGGACAGGGCCAACGTCGAGGGCGTCCTCGAGTTCCAGGACCCGACCACCGTCGCCCAGGAGTACGTCCCCCGGATGAAGGCCGCCGGTGCCGACATCGTCGTCGTCCTCGCCCACACGGGCCTGGGCACGGACACCACCCTGGTGCCCTCCGAGCTGCAGGAGAACACCGCACAGTTCCTCACCACCCAGGTCGACGACGTGGACGTGGTGATCGGTGGGCACACCCACCAGGACATCCCCTCCAAGGTCACCCACTCCCCCGACGGCTCCCCGGTCCTGTTCACGCAGCCGAACTACTGGGCACGCTCCCTGTCCGACGTCCAGGTCCCCCTGACCTTCGACGCCTCGGGCACGCCGTCCGTCGACTGGCCGAGCAGCGGTGACGCCTCCGCCGACGACGCCACCGTGGCGGGATGGGTCACGAGCCACCGAGCCACGGACCTGCCCGATTCCACGACCCTCACCGAGGACCCCCTGCTCGCCCAGGACCACGCGGACACCCTCACCTACGTCAACACCGTGGTCGCCCAGTCCACCGAGACCATGACCGCGGAGTCCTCACGCTACGAGGACACACCCATCCTCGACTTCATCGGGGCCGTCATGGTGGACACCGTCAGCGACGGGATCGCCGGGACCGCCGCTGCGGACCTGCCCGTCATCGCCCAGGTCTCCCCCTTCTCCCGCGACGCCGTCTTCAACGAGGGCGACGTGACCATCAAGGACGTCGCCGGGCTCTACATCTACGACAACACCCTCCTGGGGGTGGAGATGACGGGTGCCGAGCTCCGCGACTACCTGGAGTACTCGGCCAAGTTCTTCGTCCAGGTCGACGAGGGCGCGACGTTCGACCCGGAGACCGGGACGAACGCCGTCCTGGCGGGCACGCCGGTGCCCGACTACAACTACGACGCCCTCACCGGCGTGGACTACCGCATCAACATCTCCAAGCCGGTCGGTGAGCGCATCGAGGGACTGTCCTACGACGGCACCCCGGTCGCGGACGGTGACGAGTTCGTCCTCGCCATCAACAACTACCGTCAGTCCGGTGGTGGCGGCTTCCCGCACGTGACCAGCGCGCCGGTGGTCTACAACGAGCTGGTGGAGATCCGCCAGCAGATGATCGAGTACGCCCAGGCCCGCGAGGTCATCGATCCGGCGGACTTCTTCGTGGACAACTGGGCACTCATCACCACCAGCGAGGTCACGCCCGACCCCGAGCCGAGCGAGACTCCCACGGGGACCCCCGACCCGAGTGGCTCGCCCACGCCCACCTCGGCGCCGGGCTCCAGCAGCACCCCGACCGCCGGTGGCGATCCCTCGACCACGACGACCGCATCCACCCCGGGACCCGGATCCTCCTCCGACCTGGCGAAGACCGGTTCGGATGCCTCGGCGCTGGCGGGGCTCGTGGCCCTGCTCGCCCTGACCGGTACCGCTGGACTCATGGTGGCGCGGCGCAACCGCTGAGTCGCCACGTGCACTCGCCCTCCGGGATGGCCTGACGGGCCGTCCCGGAGGGACCACCCGGACGACCGCATGGGGTCCCGGTGTCGCGATCCGGCCCGTGTGGCAGGAGACCGACACCGGGTCCCCTCTTCGTCGGCCGGCGCGGCCCCGGACGTCCCCGGGCCCGGCCCCGTGGCCGAGCGGTGCCGGCGTCCTCAGTCGAAGCCCTTTTCGGGCCCCCATCCATGGCCGCGGTGCCGGGGGCCCGTGACATCCACGTGTGGTCTCGATGCCGAAACCGTGCGCCCAGGGCGTTCTCAGGCATCGAGACCACACGTCGATGTCACCCCCGCCCCGGTGGGCACCCCGGACGGTCCTCAGAGCTTCGTGATCGGGGCCATCCTCAGCAGCAGCCGCTTCTGGCGCCCCCCGAAGTCGATCTTCGCGACGCTGCGGTTGCCGGACCCCTCCAGGCCCACGACCGTGCCGCGGCCCAGGCTCGCATGGTCGACCTGGTCGCCGACCTTCAGCTGGGGAATCTCGCGGGCCGGTGTCGCCGCCCGCGGAGCCGTCGCCCCCAGACGCACCGTGCGCCCCAGCCGGGAGCCTCCCATCGCCGACCCGTTCCCGGGCGTACCGGCCCCGATCACAGGGCCGCCCTCGTCCTCGCCACGCATGCGCGGACCCCGACCACGGGCACCACCCCGGGCGCCGCCGCCCCAGGACCCCGAGTCCCAGGAACCGGACCCGCCCGAGGACCTCAGGCGGTCCATGGCCGTGGTGTCGCGACGCACGTCGAGCAGCTCCGGTGGGATGTCGTCGAGGAAGCGCGAGGGTGGCATCTCCTGGGGTGCTCCCCAGGCCGAACGCACCGCGGCCCGCGTCAGGTACAGGCGCTGCCGGGCGCGTGTGATGGCGACATAGGCCAGCCGTCGTTCCTCGGCGAGCTCGGCCTCCTCCCCCAGGGAACGCTGGTGGGGGAAGGTCCCGTCCTCCATGCCCGTCACGAACACGATCGGGAACTCCAGGCCCTTGGCGGTGTGGACGGTCATGAGGGTCACCGATCCGGATCGCTGGTCCTCCGCGGGCACCTGGTCGGAGTCCGCCACCAGTGACACCCGCTCCAGGAAGTCGACGAGCGTCCCGGTGGGGACCTGCTGGTGGAAGTCCTCGGCCACGGAGTGCAGCTCGGCCAGGTTCTCCACCCGTGAGGCGTCCTGCGGGTCCTCGGACCGCCGCAGCTCCTGCAGGTAGCCGGTGTGGTCGAGGACCTCCTCGAGCACCTGCCCGGGTGTGCCGCCCGCCGACTCCAGGCGCCGCAAGGTCTCCAGCAGACCGTAGAAGCTGGCCACCGAGCCCGCCGCACGCGCCGTGAGGCCCAGCACCGCGGGGGCCGACTCCTCCTCCGGAGCAGGCTGCGGGACCGGAGCGGGCTGTGGGACCGGCGCGGCCGCGTCGGTGCCCGTGTCGGCGGCGGCGCCGGTGCCGTCGGCGTTCGGTGCGGAACCCCCGGCACTGACCGGACCCGCGACCCCGGCCGCGCCCTCCTCCTCAGGGACCACGGCGGCGTCGCCCCCGTCCTCCGGGGATGCCGGGGCAGCGCCCGCCTCCGCGGGGGTGACCGGGGCCTCGGGGATGTCGATCCCCTCGCCCTCCCCCGCTGGCCTGCCCTGTCCGATCCACACGTGGCGCAACGCCTGCCCGAAGGAGACGCCGTACCTGTCGGCATGGGCGACCAGCGCTTCCTCGGCCTTGGCGCCGATCCCGCGGCGGGGCGTGTTGATGACGCGGCGCAGCGCGACGGTGTCATCCGGGTTGGCAACGGCCTGCAGGTAGGCCAGGGCGTCCTTGACCTCGCGCCTCTCGTAGAAGCGCGTGCCACCGACGACACGGTAGGGGATGCCGGAGCGCACCAGCAGTTCCTCCAGGGCACGGGACTGGGCGTTGGTGCGGTAGAAGATGGCGATGTCGCCCCAGTCCGCTCCCTCGTCGCTGAGGCGGTCGATCTCGGAGACGACGAAACGGGCCTCGTCGTGCTCGGAGTCGGCGGCGTCCACCGTGATGAGCGGCCCGTCCCCGGACGCGGTCCACAGGCTCTTCGGACGTCTCCCCTGGTTGCGTGAGATCACCGCATTGGCGGCGGACAGGATGTTCTGGGTGGAGCGGTAGTTCTGCTCCAGCAGGATGGTGGTGGCACCGGGGAAGTCGCGTTCGAACTCCTCGATGTTGCGGATCGTGGCGCCGCGGAAGGCGTAGATCGACTGGTCGGAGTCGCCGACGACCGTGAGTTCCGCGGGTGCCACCCCGTCGCGCCCCTCGCCCACGAGCTCCCGCACCAGGACGTACTGGGCGTGGTTGGTGTCCTGGTACTCGTCGACCAGGACGTGGCGGAAGCGGCGGTGGTAGTGCTCGGCGACCAAGGGCTTGTCCTGCAGCAGGCGCACGGTGCGCATGATGAGGTCGTCGAAGTCCAGGGCGTTGGCCTGGCGCAGGCGCTTGTCGTAGTCGCGGTAGGCGGCCACGACCACCTTGGACACGGGGTCGTTGGGAGCGGTATCGGCGTACTCCTCGGGCGTGACGAGTTCGTTCTTGAGGTCGGAGATCCGCGCGGCCACCAGCTTCGGGGAGAAGCGCTTGATGTCGACGTCCATGGACTTCAGCACCATCTGCAGCAGGCGCTGGGAGTCCTGGGAGTCGTAGATCGTGAAGGTCGAGGTCAGCCCCGCCGCGTCGTGCTCGGCACGCAGGATCCGCACGCACGCCGAGTGGAAGGTGGAGACCCACATGCGCCGGGCGTCCGGGCCGACCAGCTCCGAGACGCGCTCGCGCATCTCGGCGGCCGCCTTGTTGGTGAAGGTGATCGCCAGGATCTCACCCGGCCGCGCCCGGCCCGTCTCCAGGAGGTGGGCGATGCGGTGGGTGAGGACCCGGGTCTTGCCGGACCCGGCGCCGGCCATGATGAGCAGGGGACCGCCCTCGTGGACGACGGCCGCGCGTTGGCGGTCGTTGAGCCCGCGCAGCAGGGTGTCGGGGGCGGGGCCGCGGGAGCACGCGGAGCGCGCAACCGGGCCCACGCGGTGACCGGATCCTGCCGGGGAGTCCCCGTCACGGCCGCTGGGCACCTGCGTCGGGACCGCCGTCAGGTCCGCGCCCTCCCAGGGATCGCCGAGTCCGTCGTCCACGGGGTCGTCAGCGGGGACGTAGCCGTCCTCGTCCCACACCGGGAGACCGCGGGCGCCGGGTGCCGCGTCCAGTGGGCCCAGGTCGGGCAGGGTCGTCGAGGAGTGCCCCCCGTCACTGACGAGGGCGCCTCCCGCTCCCGCTGTCCTGCGGCGCGCGGTGGTGGGCACCCCGTTGCCGGTGCGGCGGGTGCGGGAACGGGAGGGTGACAGGTCGAAGTCCATGGCGACACCACTCTAGTGTCGTGTTCCTGAAGTTGGTTGACGGTTCGCTTTCTTGAGGATCTCGTCGGCGGTCTTGGTCCAGACGAAGGCGTGTTTGCGGTTGTTCCAGCCGGTGATGAATTGGCGGATCTTCGCGTTGAGGTCTTTCACGCTGGTGAAGATGCCGCGGCGGATGGCTTGGCGATCGATGATCCCGAACCAGACCTCGACGAGGTTCAGCCACGACCCTGACGTTGGGGTGAAATGCACGTGGAAGCGCGGGTGCTTCTCCAGCCACGCCTTGACCTCGGGGGTCTTGTGGGTGGCGTAGTTGTCCATCACCAGGTGAAGTTCCTGGTCTGGGTAGGCCCGATCGAGTTGGCGCAGGAATGCGAGGAACTCCTGCCTGCGGTGCTTGGGCTTGACCGCACCGGTGACCTGTCCTGTCGCGATCTCCAACGCCGCGAACAAGGTCGTCGTGCCATGCCGCTTGTAGTCATGGGTGCGTTTCTCCGCGTCACCGATGCGCATCGGCAGCATCGGGGCGGTGCGATCCAACGCCTGGATCTGGCTCTTCTCGTCCACACACAACACGATCGCGTTCTCCGGCGGCGCCAAGTACAGGCCGACGACATCGGTGACCTTGCCGGCCAACTCAGGGTCGGTGGAGAACTTGAACGTCTCAGACCGCCAGGGCTGCACGCCATACTTCCGCCACGCCCGCGCGACCGTCGCGTTCCCGATCTTCAGATGAGTCGCCAGCAGCCGCGAGGACCAGTGCGTCACCCCGTACTTCTTCGGCGGCGCCTGAAGCGTCGCGGTGATGATTCGTTCGTCATCGACGTGCTTCGGCCTGCCAGAACGCGGCGCATCGGCCAGCCCCGCGAGCCCAGCATCGACATACCGGTTCCGCCACTTCCACACCGAGGTCGTCGTTGTTCCCACCTCGGTAGCGATCCGCGCGTTCGCGACACCATCCGCAGCGAGCAACACGATCCGAGCCCTCAACGCCAGACCGGCACGAATTGTCGTGGAACGCGTCCACGACGCCAACTCATCCCGATCGCCATCGAGAAGCACCAACGCCGGAGCCGGAGAATTCGCCATGACCAAATTCTCTCAAACACCCAACCATTGAGGAACTAACGACACGCGACACTAGGGCAGGCGATGTGCACCAATGGGTCCCATCCACCGGGTGCCGCGCCGACTCGGGAAGCGACACCCGCCAACACCGGTCACACACCCTGTGGCCACGCAGCTCCCCGAGGGCGCGCGGGTCCACTTCGCCGGTGCGACCACGGGGCAGGACGCACGTTCTCCGGGAGGGGACGGGGATTCCTCCCCATTGCCATGACCCGGAAGCTCTGGTGGACTCCGAGAATGGCAACCAGTGACGACCCGCAGGGGTCGACCCCTTGGCACGGTGGAGACCCCGACGCACGAGCCGCATCGGATCCCTCGACGTCGGCAGGAGAACTCGCTCGGATCGCCCGGGTCCGGCCTGACCTGCATGCCGCCCTCGCAGCCAACCCGTCGACGTACCCGGAACTGGTCGAGTGGCTCTCCCTCAGTCCGGAACCTGCCGTGCAGGCAGCGCTGCGCACCCGGACGGCCACGGCCGGCATCATGCCGGCCCCCGGATCTCCTCCCGATGCCCCGGCTCCGCCCCACGCGCCCGCGCCCGGGGTTCCGAAGCATCGCTCCCGGCACCTGCTCACCGCGACACTGGGCGTCGCACTGGTGCTCGCCCTCGTCGGTGGGGGATCCGCATGGTGGTTCCTGGGACGTCGCAGCGTGCCGGCCACGTCCACGGACCTACTCCCGGTGCCCTCCGATGACTGGGCCGACGGCGCCGAGGAAGCGTGGACCGTTTCGCTCGACGAGGACGCCGTCAACGGCGCCGACTCCTCCCGTGTCCATTCTCCGGACATTGACTACTACTCCTCGGCACACTACATGGCGGTCTTCTCAGGTCCGGAGAGCGCGCCCCGATCGGTCCTGACCACGTGGGACATCAGCGACGGGACACCGAGACAGTTGTGGAGAGGCTCACCCAGCGGGGTGGCTGACTCCTCAGGTCCCGGCTCGACAGACGGTCCCGCCTCGGGGACGCCTCTGGGAATCCTGGGATCGACCCTGCTCGTGGGGGCTAGCGCCATCGACCTGGTGACCGGAGAGACCTCTGCGGTCCCGTGGCAATCGAATGCGGCAGTGGGTCTCTACGGTGACGGGATGGTGGTCGCATGTTCGGCACTGGCGTCGTCCACTGACTGTTCCGGTTACGACGCAGACCTCGCCGAGACGTGGTCCACCGAAGTGGTCACTGGGGACAGCGCGACCTCCGACTGGCCCTTCACCAGCACGGTCGCCTCCGACGGAGTCCTGAAGGCCCTGGTGCCTTCGACACCGTCCGGAGCGGCCGTCCTTGATCTCACGACGGGTGCCATGTCACCGTTCGAGCGTCCGGCCGTCGTCCTCGACATTGACCCCTTGGACGCCGTCACTGCCCTCCGCGACGGATGGGGCGCGTGTCCCTGGGAGGACGGGAGGAGGATCTGCTTCCTCTGGGGGCTCGACGGTCGCGTCCTGACGCCAGGAGGACTCCCCGAGCCCGAGAACATCGTGGCAAACGTGTACTCCTCCGGAGGAACGAACACCGTGGACGACTGGCGCCATGTGTTGGAGGGAGACACCCCCGCGACAGGGGACGCACTGGTCGTCACCGGTGCGTGGCCCGGTTGCAATGAGGTCAGGGTCAACGGCGAGGCCGTCCCGGGAGGAGCTCCCATGTGGTCCCTGGAGGACGCGGACGACGGATCCTGTCACATCACGGATCAACCCTGGATGACGGTGGTGTCGTCGAATGGGGGCATTGCCTTCATCACGAACCAGATGGAGTCCTCGGCCCAGATCCTGAGCACGACGGACGGCGTCCTGTGGTTCTCCGAGTTCACGAACTCGATCCGACTCGTCCGCCCGGACCTCCTCCTGGTTGCCGAGGTGGTCGACGGCCTCCCCACCGTCACTGCCTATCGCCCGGTCCGATCGGGATCGGGGGGAGTCCCGCTGCGCATCCAGCACGGGTCCTCGTCATCACCTGGTGACGCGACGGCAGACGGTGAAGGTGAGTCGGGGATGGCCGATCAGGAGGCAGCGAGTGGTGCGGACAGCGCACCCACACCGGACCCGACACCGGAGAGCACGCCGCCCGTCGAAGGGGCGTACGCGGGCGCCGGAGGGCCGGTACCCGCCGGGGCGACAGAGGTCACCACGATCGACACCACCCTCCCCGACCACCCGACTGCGGTCGTCATCACCCCGTCGGGGAACATCGGCTGTGACATCTCGGCCGGATGGACCGGGTGCGGAGTCCTCTCACTCATCGAGGACAAGACCTACGGCGAGACCGAGATCGGACCACGGTGGGTGGTGAGCTTCGGCGACGGCGAGCCCACTCTGGAGTCCAGCGCCGCGAGACTGACCTTCATGGTCACCGCCGATCCTGTCCAGGTGCTCGGGTACGGAGACATCGTCTACTTCGAACACACCGTGTGTGCCAGCGCGCAGAACGGCCTGACCTGTTGGGACACCGTGACCGGACACGGTGCCTTCCTCAGTCGGGCCCGGGTCGAGACCTTCTGAGGGTGAGTCGGATGGCCTGAGGAAACGCCCCCGTGTGCTGCCGCCCCGGGCAATGCTTGTGCGAAGAGGCACTTCCTTCGATCCCAGAGGAGACTCCATGCCAACGAACCCGTCTGAACCGTCGTCACCCGGCCACGGGACCGATGGTCTCCCACTGCCGGGCGCGCCCGAGTCGCAGCCCGCCTCGTCGGTTCCTTCCCCGACGGACCCGACGGACCCGACAGGGGCAACGACACCCCACGTCTACACCGGGGGGAGATCCTCCTTCAGGCAACGACGCCATGCTCGCAAGGGAACGTCCCACCGGGATCCACAGTCCTCGACCTCGACGGAGCGACCGCAGCATCACCGGCTCCTCCCGGCGGAGCAGCGGGACCAGGCACACGGCGCAGCGCCGGCCTCCCCAGGAGCCAAACGTTCCGTTCACCTGATCCTGGTCGGGGTGTTGGCCTGTTCGATGGCCCTGCTCGTGGGTGGATTCATGGCGGGCTGGACGGTCAAGGACTCGATTCAGGCAGGGCGTACGAGCACCCAACCCGACGTCGTCGAGGTTCCCGTACTGGACGCCAGCGCAGGTACCCACGTGCCCGACGTCCGCGGGCTGACTCTCGTGGATGCCAAGCAGGCCCTCGCGGACCTCGACCTGGATCCATCTGCCGTCACCACGACCGAGATCGAGTGGGCGGGGGCGCCGGGACTCGTCATTGCCCAGGACCCCGTGGTCGGTGAGGTGTTCAGCGGCACACTCACGCTCACCCTGTCAAAACAGGCATCGGTCCCAGATGTCATTGGGAAGTCGCGTGCCGACGCAGTGGACGCCTTGCGCGCACTGGGCACCGAACCCGCCGTCGTCGAGGAGTTCGACGCGCGAGCGCCCGCCGGATCCGTGCTCAGGGTCGATCCGGGAGTCGGGTCAGCACTGCCCAACGAGGTCACCCTGACCGTGGCAGAAGCGGGCTCATCCCTCTACCTCTCCGTCCTGGCGGAGGCGTCGACCTCCTCCGAGAACGCGACCTCCTGCTACTCCGGGGAGGTCTCGCTCAACGGCACCGCCTACACGGACGCGCTCGCATGCAGCACGAGGAGCGAGGGGGAGGAGGCGGTGGCGTCCTGGGTCCTGGGACGCCACGCCGATCTCTTCACCGCCACTGCAGGTGTTTCGGACAGCGACGATCCGGAGGCAACCGGGGTGGTCCGGGTCCTCGCCGACGGAGCTGAAGTCGCCCGGGTCTCCGTCTCGTACGGCTCACCCGTCGAGATCAAGGCCGATGTCTCGGGGGCGCTCAGACTCGACCTGATCGTCTCCTCCCCCACGGGGAGCGACATCCACCTGGGTGAGGCACTGCTTCGGGGGACGGACTCACAGATCGATGCACTCGAGGCCGCGTCATGACCGCCCCTTCCACCCCTTGCCTGCGAACCTCCCGCTGTGCGGGGTGGACACACCACCTCGCTGCCGTCCTCGTCGCGGTCCTGGTCATCGTCCTGCACGCGACCTGCGCCTCCGTGTCCGCATCCGCCGCCGAGACCCAGTCGGGGGACACACATCAGCCGTCGACCACGACGACGATCACGGACGATGGCCCGCTGGTCATCATCTTCGACGTCTCGGGCTCGATGAACGAGGACGACAATGCCGGCACGAACAAGCTGGCCGCAGCGAAGAAGTCCATGACCGCGATGCTGCGTGACCACTCATCGTCGGAGGGCCTTGGCCTGTGGACATACCCCGGAGGAATGTCGGACTCAGAAGGCTGCGCCGTGGGCAACTGGATCCCCGGGCTGTCGCCCGACATGGACCCGGATGCAACTGCGCTCGATGCGCGCATCCGTGCCCTGACCGCAGACGGCGACACGCCCACGGGCCCCGCCATCCAGGCAGTCGTCGACCGCTTGGAGTCACTGGGCCAGACCTCAGCCACGCTCCTGTTGGTCTCCGACGGGGAGTCCAACTGCGGGGTCCCACCGTGCGATGTGGCCGCAGACATCATTGCCAGCGGCTTCGACCTGAGGATTCCCACCGTGGGATTCGACATCTCCGACATCGGGCGCACCGAGCTCGCGTGCATCGCCGAGGCAACGGGGTCGGGCTACCACGAGGCCGCGGACGCCAGTGCGCTGATCGACGAGCTGTCCCAGTACCACTCCCAGGGTCTGGAGCTCTCCGTCACAGCGCCCACGCGAATCCTCTCCGGCAGCAACGCACAGCTGGTCGCCACCATCACCAATCCTTCGAACCAACGCATCACCGGATTGACCGCCGTCGTCGCCATGGACGCCGGAGCCTCACGGGAGATCTTCCCCATGCTGTTGTCGCCACAGAGGCGCCTGCCCGCCCTCGAGGCGGGTGCGAGCGTCACCACCGCGTGGACGGCGACCTCATCCACGGGCTCGGAGGGGACAGCGGGATGGAGGGTGCTCGTGGGCTCACAGGGAAGCGGATCCGTGCTCAGTTCCGGCTCCATCGCCGTCTCCACGAGCGGGCTGACGATCCAGGACGCCGGTCCCCTGCTCCAACAACTCAGCGGACCCGTGGTCGTGATGGGGGACTCGTACTCCTCCGGGGAGGGCGCCGGGAGCTACGTGGATCCTTCTGGCAAGTGCCACCGGTCCGACCTGGCATACGGCCCCCTCATCGGAGGGCAGTCGACCACGATCATCGCCTGTTCGGGGGCCACATCGGCACATGTCCTCACCCAAGTGCAGAACGGCACGGAGGATCCCCAGGTCCAGGCGCTCGACGATCTCCAGACCGCGCCCGGCCTCGTGTTCCTGACCATCGGTGGCAATGACATCGGATTCGGGGAGATCGTCCGCGAGTGCATGTTCTCGGACTGCGCGGACAATGACTCCACCATGCGACGCAAGCTCGCCGACATCGGGCAACGCGAGCCGGACCTCAGGAGCACCTACACGTCGCTCCTGGAGCGCCTCAACTCCTCCTCCAGGACCAAGGCCCGCGGTGGTCGGGTCGCACCACTCGTCGTCTCTCCCTACCCCGACCTCCTGTGGAACCAGAACAAGGGATGGTGCGGAACTCCTCATCTCGGCTTCACCGCCAAGGAGGTCGCCTACGGGCGCGCCCTCGTAACGACCCTCAACGAACAGATTCGAACGGCGGTCGACACCCTCTCGGAACAGGGCTACCCGATCTACTACGCCGATGACGTGGTCGACTTCCCCCAACCCAGCCACACGCTGTGCGACTCCGATTCCTTCTTCGTCAAGCTCGACGCAGGCAGTCTCGCGACCCACGTGCTGTCGACGCAGGAACTGGCACACCCGAACTCGGCCGGCTACCGGGCGTGGGCGGACTCCCTGGTGCTGTGGTCCCAGACGCAACGCGCTGCGGTGGTGAACACGACGATGCCCGAGAAGGAGGACGGCTGGTCGAGCAGGATCGTCGCGGCCCTCGATTCCTGGACCCGGGCCTTCCTCCTCACACGCCACCACGCCGTCCAGGGCGAGGTCGGCGCGCTGTCGGAGGACGGCACCACACCCGCGGGTTCCGTTGCCACCGAACTTGACATCCGTGGTGGTGACACCGTGGACATCACACTGAGAGGCCTGGAACCCGGATCAACCGTGACCATCACCGTGCACTCCACCCCCCGCTCCCTGGGATCCCTCCAGGCCGACGACACGGGCATCGCGTCCGGACCGATCGAGATCTCCCCCGACCTCGACAGCGGCCACCACACACTGGTCCTGGAGGGACTGGACACGGACATCAACAGTGCCGCTTTCGAGGTTCCTCTACAGGTCCGATCCCCGATCGGGTGGCCTTGGTGGACGATGCTCGGTGCCTGTGTCCTCCTCCTCGGTGGCGGTGCCACGGCCGTCGTCGTCGGGGTGAACAAGCACCGAGGCGCACGAACAGTCCAGGACGGTGTGCCGCTCGTCGACTGACGGAACCGAAATCTCCCACTCGATCCAGGGACAGGGATCCGAGCTGGTCGGGGAGCGCCAGGCAGGCGGGTCCCTGCTACCCGGAGGGGGCGGGCAGGCAGGCGGTGCATGGCATCCCTGCGCTCGGCAGCATCCGGCGCAGCGAACTGAGGACAGGACTGCCACCCACGGCACTGAGCACTGAGCACTGACCAGGAACTGGGATGTCCGAGGGTCGACACGTGACCGCACATGCGTCTGCGCGGACACGATCACTCCCACGGAAGGACTCATCCCACGGCCGGCACGGAACCTCGCCCCTGACACCGACGCCTGCGTGCACCCTCGGCGACGTCGCTCATCGAGTTGCTTCCCGTCCTGACCGCCTGCGGATCGTCGAGCGCAGACATCACAGGTGTCTGGTAGCACGACGAGGCTCTGGGATCGAGACGATGGACCCCGGCGGGAGCTGCACCGTCATCCACCACAACCAGGGCCAACCACTCGACAACGGTGCCTCAATGACCTGCGCCCTCGGTGAGAAGGACCGGGACGGTGAATACCTCCTCATCCTCCGCCAGCCACCCGGCGGGCCCACGTACCGCGTCCGATCCGACGGATCGGACACGGCCGTCCTCATGGGCGACTCCGGCGACGTCATTGTGACACCGACCCGACAATGCCCTTCACCCGCCGGTGATCCCGCCGCGCCGAGCATGTGCGTCACGTCGTCACACGATGTTCCTGCGCACCGCCCAGCGGGTCAGCTCGTTGCGGTTGGACAGCTGCAGCTTGTGCAGCACCGCCGAGACATGGGTCTCCACCGTCTTGATGGAGATGAACAGCTCGCTGGCCACCTCCTTGTAGGTGTAGCCGCGGGCGATGAGGCGCATGACCTCCTGCTCCCGGGCACTGAGGAGGTCGAGCTCGTCGTCGCGGTCCGCGACCTCGTGGGTCCCGAAGGCATCGAGCACGAAGCCGGCCAGGCGCGGGCTGAAGGCCGCGTCCCCCGCGCCGACACGGTGGATGGCCTCCACGAGGTCCGCGGTGGTGATCGACTTGGTGACGTAGCCCCGCGCGCCGGCGCGGATGACGGCGACCACGTCCTCGGGGGCGTCGGAGACGGACAGCGCCAGGAAGCGCAGGCCCTCCACGTCGGAGCAGGCATTCGCCACCTCGGCGCCGCCACCGCCCTTCCCACCGGGGAGGTGGACGTCGAGCAGGGCGACGTCGGGTCGCAGCTCGTGGCAGGCGGCGATCGCCCCCTCCACGTCGGCCGCCTCGCCGAGGATCTCGAGGTCGGCGCCTGCCTGCTCGAGTTCGGCGCGCACCCCCGCACGCACGAGTGGGTGGTCGTCGATGACGACGAGTCGGATGGTCATCGGTCCTCCTGGGGTGGTGGCGTGTCCCGGGCAGGATGCCGGGGATCGGGCGCCGTGGTCGGGTCGTGCGCCGCAGCGGGGGCGTGCGCCGCACCGGGGTCGGGCGCCGTGGTGGGGTCGGGCACCGCGCTGGCCCCGGACGCTGACACGGGAGCGGACGAGGGCGACCCGGTTGCTCCCGGCGGGACCGTCCCCTCCCCACCCGGTGGGGTCGCCGCAGCTCCCGACGCGCCCGCACCGTCCGGACACGGGCTGCGCGGGGCCCACAGGTGGACCTCGGTGCCGGTGGCGCGCGGACGGATCTGCGCGGATCCGCCCACGCGCTCCATGCGTCCGATGATCGAGTGACGCACCCCGTGGCGGTCCTCGGGAATCGCACCGGGGTCGAACCCGGACCCGGCGTCCTTGACGAAGATCTCGGCCCCGCCCTCGTCGACCTCGCAGTAGACGGAGACGGGGGGCGCGCCGTGGCGCACGGCATTGGTCACGGCCTCGGCCGCGGCGGCCACCAACGCCAGCTCGGCGGGTCCGGGCACGACGTCCCCCACGGTGACGACGTCCACGGCCACCCCGTAGGTCGACTCCGTCTGGCCGACGGCCTCACGCAGGGCCTCGGCCAGGGAGGTCGAGGGAGCCTCGTGACCGGTGTAGAGCCAGGACCGCAGCTCACGCTCCTGGGTGAGCGCCAGGGCGCGCACGCGGGTGGGGTCCTCGGCGGCGCCACGGATCAGGGTGAGGGTCTGCAGGACGGAGTCGTGCAGGTGGGCGGCGATGTCGGCGCGCTCGGCGTCACGGACCTGCGCCTCCCGGGCCGCGGACATGTCGGAGGACATCCGGAACCACAGCGGCGCCAGCGCCACCACCAGGCCCACGGCCACCACGATCCCGATCAGACCCCCACGCATGAGGGCGCGCACGTTGTCGGTGCGCGAGACCAGCAGCACGGCGCCGACCAGCATCAGTGCCGTGCCCCCACCGATGAACGCCACGACCTTCGGAGAGCGCCATTGCCGCAGGTGGGCGCCCTGGCTCCACACCAGGCCCAGTCCCGCCAGGATCGCGAGGGCGGCGAGGATGTCACGCGCCTCGACGCGACCGGCGCCCAGGAGGAAGTAGGCCGCGAGCGCCACACTGACCGCACCCACACCGGCCACCAGCAGCTGGTTGCGTGCCGTGACCCGCGACCGGTCGGAGCCGACGCGCACCAGGGACCGTCCCAGGCGGGCGGTCGGGGTGGTGGCCTCCGCGGAGCCGTCCACGGGCACCATGAGCACCAGCCACAGGTACAGCAGCGCGCCGGCCCCCCACATCAGCAGCAGGAGCGCCATGGTCATGCGCACCACCCACACCGGCACACCCAGGTGCACCGCCACCCCCGAGCAGACGCCGGCGATCCACGGGGTCGCCATGTCGGGTGAGTGGGAGGTGGCGCGCCGCAGCGGGGGGCGCGGGGGCGCCGACGAGGGCGGGACCCACTGGCCTGCCCGGTCGGGATCCTGCCGTGCGGGACCCGGTGGCCCCGCGGGTGCCGTCGGGCCAGCGGCTCCCCGTGCACCCGGGTCCGGTGACCACCGGGAGTCCGGCGTGGGTCCCTGCGCGCGCCCGGGAGTGGACCCACTGCCGCCCTGGGGCGGGGCCGGGGGCCACTGGGACGCTGGTGAACTCACTCCTCCATCATCACATCCGGGGCGCGGTGGGCCCACCCCGGAGGGCACCGATCAGGGGAGGATCAGGGGAATCCCCAATGGTGCGGGCACCTCCTCCGCGGGCACAGTTGTCACATGAGCACGAATGACGCCACCGGGGCCCAGGGCGCCGGACGCGATGACCACATCCCTCCATCCAACGAGCCACCCGGCGCGAACGGCAACCGTCCAGGGCCCGACCCCGCTGCAGGCGGCACCTGGCAGCAGTCGGGACCCGGGTCGTGCGGCACCTGGCAGCAGTCCGGACCCACCGGCTCCCCCACAGGACACGGACCCGGTGGGTGGCAGCAGCCGGGCTGGGGCGCCCCCACCCCGCCCCCGGGAGCCGGGCGCAACGGCTTCTTCGAGTCACTGCGACGCTCGGGGTGGTTCCGCGCGGACCGACGCGTCCTGGGCGGTGTCTGCTCCGGCATCGCCGCACGCACCGGCTGGGACCTCGGACTGGTGCGGGCCGTCACCGTGGTCCTGGGGATCTTCCTCGGACCGGTGTGGGTGGCCTACGGCGTGGCCTGGGCGCTGCTCCCGGAGCAGCGCGACGGACGCATCCACCTGGAGCAGCTGACGCGGGGCCACTACGACGTCGCGCAGCTGGGCGCCCTGGTGATGGTCCTCATCGGTCTCGGCAACTTCTACCCGTGGTTCCTGCCGGACGGCTCCGGCTGGTTCCTCTGGACGCTGGCCCTGATCGCAGCGATCACCATCGTCGTGGTCACGACGACCACCGGCTCCCGCAGGCAAGCGAGCCCGTCGGACACCACGGCGCCCGGCGGCTGGGGGGCTGGCCCCTCAGTGCCGGGAGCCCCTCAGGGGGCACCCGGGGCACCCGGGGCACCGGGAGCATTCGGTGCCGCTCCCACCCAGCAGTCCCACGCCAGCTGGCAGGCAGGACCGGCCCCCTCGGACCCGGGCACGTGGGGTGCGGGACCGACGCCGCAGGGCGGTGACGGTGACGCCGGGTGGCAGTCCCCGCCCACCCCACAGGGCGGGTCCGGGTGGCGCGAAGATGTCCCGTGGCAGCCCGGGCCGGCGACTCCGGCGCCTGCCGGAGCCCGGACGGGCTGGGATCCGGGCAGCACGGGCGGGGAACCGCGAGCACCGTACACGACTCAGGACCGACCCCAGGACCACTCCGCCGGGGCCGCATTCCCGCCGCCTGCACCGACACCGCAACCTGCCTGGACGGCGCCTGCTCCCTCGCCCGCACCGCGCCGCCTCAGCGCAGGCGTGAACCTCGCCACGCTCGGCAGCATCGTCCTGCTGGTGGCCATCTCGCTCTACCTCACCGTCGTCGGTCCGGTGGGAACTGAGAGCACCTTCGAGCCGATCGCCATCGGATGCGGCGCCGGCCTGATCGTCGTGGGACTGGTCATGGCCGTGGCTGCCATCAACGACCGCGGTGCGGGCTGGATGATCGCGCTGTCCCTGGTCGGCGTCATGATCGCCCTGCCCGTCATGGCCATCCTCCCCTGGAGCCACCAGGAGTACGCCACCCCGGCCCTCGACCCTGCGCAGATCAGTTCCTCCGCCGAGTACGACTGGCGCGCCGACTCGGTCTCCGGCATCGGGGACATCGACCTCGACCTCACGGGAGCACCCGGGACGACGGACAAGACGATCTCGGTCGACGGGTCGATCGGCAGCCTCACGGTCCACGTCCGCCAGGGGCAGTCCGTGGCCTTCCTGATCGAGGGGTCGACGGGGACACTCCACGGTGAGTACTACACGGACGCCGACACCGGCATGACCAGCGACCCCTGGGTGCCAGAGGTCGACTACATCACGAACTCCCTGTCCTTCAGGTCCGACGGGTGGGACCCGGAAGCTGGGATCACGGTGGCCGTCTCCGGTTCGATCGGCGACATCACCATCGTCGAGGATGCCCCGGCCAGTGCCGCGCCCAGTGACAGCGAGACCCAGTCAGGTTCCAGCCAGTCCGGAGCAGAGGCCACTCCCACACCCACCACGTCCACGCCCAGTCCCTCCGGATCGCCCTCCGGCGAGCCCACCGACTGAAGGAGGCCATCATGACGACATCCGAGAACACCCCCGACCGGAACGACCCCAGCGAGGACACCCCCACCGGGCAGCTCCCGGTGGACGGGGCGACGCAGGAACTGCCCGTGCCGGACGCGACAGCAGAACTGCCTCACACGGGCACGACCACCGAGGCCCATCGCCCAGACGGGACGGAGGCGACCTCGGCCACCGAGCCGCCCGCCCCGGGCGGGACAACCGACGCGGCTCCCCTGGACTGGCGGACCGCCGAGTACGGACCCGACCGCAGCAGCAGCAGCAGCGACGGTGCCCGCGACCGGACCGACCGGGCGACCCCTCCTCCGGTGTGGACCGCCAGCTCCTCGGTCGGGACTCCCGCCGATGCGGACGCAACGAGCGGCACATCCCATCGCCCCGAGGCCCCCGCCCGGGGTGTGCGGGTGGGTCAGTTGATCTGGGCGGGGATCGTCATCCTGCTGGGCGTGTTCCTCATCGCCCTCGCCCTCCTGCCCAACCTGGACGTGGCCACCGCCCTCATCGGCCTCGTGGCCCTGCTCGGTGTCGCACTGATCATCGCGGCGTGGGCCACCTCACGACGACCCAAGGGCTGACACACACCTCGACGCGGGAGCGCACTGTGGGGGCGGACCATCCGGTCCGCCCCCACAGTCGTCCTCGTCAGTGTGCACCGTCGAGCCCACGGTGGCCGGCTGACCCCGGCCCAGCAGACGCCCGGGCCCCGGCGCGTTCAGGCCCCGGCGCGCCCCAGCTCCTCCTCGACGATCGCGTCGTCGAGCTTGTGGAAGACGGGGTGGGGCTGGTGGACGTCGCGCCCGACCAGCACCGGGTGACGCTCCCAGGTCGGGTAGCCCACGTAGTCGCCGGTGATGACCGGGTAGTTCCTCGGGGAGCCGTCCTCATTGGTGACGTCCAGGTCGGTGACCTCCTCGATGCGCGGCATCGGGGCGACCTCGCCGGTCCCACCCAGCACCAGGTCGACCTCGTTGGCCGAATGCGGCAGGAACGGGGACAGCATGGTGTTGAGGTCGGTGACGACCTGGGCCAGGGTCCACAGGATCGTGCCCAGCCGGTCACGCTGCTCGGGTGCCTTGAGCTTGAAGGGTTCGGTGTCGGTGACGTACTTGTTGGCCTCACCGACCAGACGCATGGCCGCGGCCAGCGCCGCCTTCTGGTGGTGGGTGCGGATCAGCCCACCGACCTCGTCGAACCCGGCCTCCACGTCGTCGAGGAGCTGGCGGTCCACGTCCTCCAGGTCCTTCGGGTCAGGAATGTGCCCGAAGCGCTTGTGGATCATGGAGGCCGTGCGGTTCACCAGGTTCCCCCACCCGGCCACGAGCTCGGTGTTCGTGCGGCGCAGGAACTCCGCCCACGTGAAGTCCGCGTCCGAGGTCTCCGGGCCGGCCGCGGAGATGAAGTAGCGCAGGGCGTCGGCCTGGTAACGGCTGAGCATGTCACGCACGTAGATGACGATGCCGCGGGAGGAGGCGAACTTCCTGCCCTCCATGGTGAGGAACTCCGAGGAGACGACCTCGGTGGGCAGGTTCAGGTGCCCGTACTCCCCGGGCTCGCCGCCCTTGTCGCCCTCCCCGTTGTAGCCCAGCAACTCCGCGGGCCAGATCTGGGAGTGGAAGACGATGTTGTCCTTGCCCATGAAGTAGTAGGACAGGGCCTCCGGATCATTCCACCACTGGCGCCACGCGTCGGGGTCGCCGGTGCGGCGCGCCCACTCGATGGAGGCGGAGAGGTAGCCGACCACGGCGTCGAACCACACGTAGAGCCGCTTGGTCGGCTGGTCCTCCCAGCCCGGCACCGGGATGCCCCAGTCGATGTCGCGCGTCATGGCGCGCGGGCGGATGTCCTCCAGGAAGTTCTGGGAGAACTTGATGACGTTGGGGCGCCAGGTCCCCGACTCCGCCCGGTCGTCCAGCCACTTCGAGAGCGCTCCGGCGAGGGCCGGCAGATCCAGGAAGTAGTGGTCGGTCTCCACGAACTCCGGGGTCTCCCCGTTGATCTTGGACCGGGGATTGATGAGGTCGGTGGGGTCCAGCTGGTTCCCGCAGTTGTCGCACTGGTCACCGCGCGCGCCCTCGTACCCGCAGATGGGACACGTGCCCTCGATGTAGCGGTCGGGAAGGGTACGCCCCGTCGAGGGGGAGATCGCACCGCGCGTCGTGCGCACCACCATGTAGCCGTTGTCGCGCACGACCTCGAACATCGACTGCACCACGTGGTAGTGGTTGCCGGTGGTGGTGCGGGTGAACAGGTCGTAGGAGAGACCCAGGGCCTGGAGGTCCTCGACGATGAGGCGGTTGTTGCGGTCGGCGAGCTGGCGGGGAGAGACCCCCTCGGCATCGGCGGCCACGAGGATGGGGGTCCCGTGCTCGTCGGTGCCGGAGACCATGAGGACGTCGTGGCCCGCCATTCGCATGTAGCGGGAGAAGACGTCGGAGGGGACCCCGAAACCTGCGACGTGACCGATGTGGCGGGGGCCGTTGGCGTAGGGCCAGGCGACGGCGGAGAGGATGCGACTCATGGTCTCCAGAGTAGACGGGTCGACCCACGGGACGTGAACCGCTCCCGCGGCGTCACACGGCGAGGCACGCCGCCGTGGCCTGCGCGGCAGCTGCGCGCGTCGACGGCCCGGGCACGCCCCGGTCGACAGCCGGGGCACGCCCCCGCGGCCGGGAGGTACGTCCGCGCAGGGACCCACAGGAGCGGCCCGCCGGACGTCCTGGGTGACGAGTGACCTCCAACTCTGTGCAGGAATGCACCCATTTCCCGCTGACCGCATGCGTCGGCCAGCGGGAGGAACCGCGTCGTCACAGATCAGGACGGAGGGCGGGCTCGGGAACTCGGTGGCTGGGGTGTCCGTGACCGGAAACTGGGTGCATTCCTGCACACGGACGTGGTGGGACCGCTCATCCAGTCGGCTCGGCCGTCCGGTTCAGTCCGGGTCGACCTCACCGGAGTCGGCGAGCACCACGCCCGCCTGGGTCATGCGCACCCTCGCTGCCGCACCCAGCTCCTCGGAGACCGGCTCGGTGAGGTCGGTGAGCACCCGGGTGGTGAAGCCCGCCTCCTGTGCGTCCAGAGCCGTCTGGGCGACGCAGTGGGACTCGGCCAGTCCCACGACGTCGACATCGGTGACCCCTGCGGCCTCCAGGGCACGCTGCAGGGTGGAGCCGTCCGCGGTGGTGCCCTCGAAGCCGGAGTAGGCGGCGGCATACATGCCCTTCTTCACCGCCACGTCCGCATCCAGACCGGCCAGGGCGGGGTGGAGCTCGGCCTCAGGGGTACCGGCCACACCGTGGGGCGGCCAGGTGTCGACGAAGTCCGGGGTGTCGGAGAAGTGGGAGCCCGGGTCGATGTGCCAGTCCTGCGTGGTGGCGACCAGGTCGTAGGCGCCACGGTGGGTGCGGGCGAATGCGGCGATGCGCTCGGCGACGGCATTGCCGCCCTCGACCGGCAGCGAACCACCCTCGCAGAAGGTCGGCTGGACGTCGACGACGATGAGTGCGCGTGACATGGTTCCTCCTCGGGACTGTGGCCATCCACCTCCAGACTAGTGGCCCCGGAGTGGGCAGGTCGGGCGGGGCTGACCGGCAGTGGGTGCCCCCAGGCGTCCTCCGCGGTGCGGCGCCCTCAGTCGGCGTCGCGGCGGCGCAGCGCTGCGCGGTAGAGGTCGTTCTTGCGCAGTCCCGTGGCCTCGGCGACCTGGGCCGCGGCCTCCTTGAGGCGCATGCCCTCATCCGCGAGCGCGAGCACCGCCAGGACGTGGTCCTCGGCGCGGCCGGTCCCACGCGCTCCGGCAACCACGATGGTGATCTCCCCCAGCACCTCACCCACGGTGCGGGCGATGAGGGTGTTGAGGTCCCCACGCAGGACCTCCTCGTGGACCTTGGTCAGTTCGCGGCAGACCACGGCCTGACGGGTCCCGCCGAAGGCCTCGGCCATCCGCACCAGGGTGGCATTGAGGCGTTTGGCGGACTCGAAGAAGATCAGGGTGTGGGGGTCCTGGGCCATCGACGCCAGCGCCCGGGAGGCCTCACCGTCCTTGCGGGGCAGGAACCCCTCGAAGGAGAAGCGGTCGGAGGGGAGCCCCGACACGGCCAGTGCGGTCACCGGGGCTGAAGGGCCGGGCAGGGCGGAGACGGGGACCTTGCGCTCCACGGCTCGGCGCACCACCCGGTAGCCGGGGTCGGAGACGGTGGGCATCCCCGCATCGGAGACCAGCAGCACGCGGGCACCGTCGTCGGCCAGGTCGACCACGGCATCGGCACGCTCGCGTTCATTGTGGTCATGGAGGCTGAGGAGGCGGCCGTTGATGCGCACGTCCAGTCGCGAGGCGAGGGCGAGGAGGCGTCGGGTGTCCTCGGCGGCCACCACCTCAGCCTCCGACAGTGCACGGATGAAACGCGGGGAGGCGTCCCCCATGTCTCCGATGGGGGTGGCCGCCAGCAGGATCGATCCGGGGCGCTGCACGGGCTGGTCGTCGGGGATCATGCCTCCATCCTCCCACCCGCTGCACGGGCGCGGGGCACCACGCCCGTGCAGCCGGGTCCGACGGAGCCGATGGCCGGCAACACCTAGACTCGGCGCGTGGACGATCACCGCGACGACGACCCGGCCGAACCCGCCTCCGCCGACGGAACCGGGGACGCACCACTGACTCCGACCGAGCCGGCCCGGACCGCTCCGGTGGAGGGTCAGCCAGTCCGGACCCCACCTGCGCAGGCCCGACCAGCAACTGCCCCGCATGCTGCCGCCGACGCCGCCGCCGATACCGTCCCCCGTCACGTGAGCAACTCAGGACCCTGGTGGACGCGTCTGCCCGTCTCGCCCGCTGCGGGCTGGATCGCCACCGCGATTGCCACCGTCGTGGCCGCCGCCCTGCGCCTCATCGGCCTGGACCGCATCCCCACACTGGTCTTCGACGAGACCTACTACGTCAAGGACGCCTACTCCCTGGCCCACCTCGGTTACGAGGGCACCTGGGCGGAGGGATCCGACGCCGCCTTCGCGCGCGGCGACTTCTCCGGCCTGGGCCTGGAAGGTTCCTTCATCGTCCACCCGCCCACGGGGAAGTGGCTGATCGCACTGGGCATGCAGGTCTTCGGGGCGGACAACCCGGTGGGGTGGCGGATCTCCGCGGTCATCGCCGGGACGGTCGGTGTCCTCCTGCTGTGCCGGCTGGCGTGGAACCTCTTCCGTTCACCCGCGGTGACCCTGGTGGCCGGACTTTTCCTCGCCACCGATGGCATGCACCTGGTGATGTCACGCACCAGCCTCCTGGACATCTTCCTCTCCACCTTCGTCCTCGCCGCCTTCCTCGCCGTCGTCAAGGACCAGCAGCGTGCCTATCCGACCCTCGTCTCCGCACTGCGGGAGTGGAGGGCACCCGGGGAACCCGATCCCGGCGGACTGGGTCCGCACTCGGGACCACGCTGGTGGCTTCTGGCGGCGGGTGTCCTGCTGGGCCTCGCCTGCTCGGTGAAGTGGTCGGGCATCTATGCGCTGGCCGTGCTGGGCCTGTTCGTCGCCCTGCGCGAGTGGACGACGCGCAGGCGCCTGGGCCATCCACGAGCCCTGCGCGCGGCTCTGGCGCTCGACGTGCCGGTGGCATTCCTGGCCATGGTGCCGAGCGCCCTCCTCGTCTACGTCGCGTCCTGGACCGGCTGGATGCTGCACCCCCGGGCCTGGGGGCACGGTGCCTCTGCCGCTGCGGGCGGGCCCGCCCACGGTCCACTGGCGGTGCTGACGGACCTGTGGGAGTACCACCGCCAGATGTGGACCTTCCACAACGGGCTCTCCACCCCGCACAACTACCAGTCCCACGCCGCCAGCTGGCTCCTCCAGCTGCGCCCCACCTCCTTCGCCTACGAGCGGGTGTCAGGTGACTGCGCGGGTGGGGAGTGCGTGCGCAATGTGGTGGCCCTGGGCAACCCTGCCCTGTGGTGGTTGGCCGTCCCCGCACTGGTCGTGGCGCTGTGGGCGGTGGGCCGTTGGGGGAACTGGCGCATCGGACTGGTCCTGTGCGGCTACCTCGCCATGTACGTGCCGTGGTTCGCCTACCCCGACCGCACCATCTTCACCTTCTACACGGTGGCATTCGCACCGTTCGTCGCGCTCGTGCTCGCCTGGGCCCTCGGGGTGGCGGTGGGTCAGTGCCGACTCGGCATCGACCCCGATGCCGAACCGCACCCCGGACCCGCTGACGAGGGCGACCCCACGTGGCTGGCCCTGCCGACCACCGTGCGCCACACCCTGGCGGGGATGGCCGGTGGCGTGGTCGTGGTGGTCCTGCTGACCTCGGCCTACTTCTACGGGGTGTGGACGGGCGCCCTGATCCCCTACCAGGAGTGGCTCTCGCGCATGTGGCTGCAGTCCTGGATCTAGGGGGCCGCCGCACTGCGGGTGCCCGGTGTGGGTGGCACGTCCCATCCAGGGACGCGCCGTGGTGCAGCGTGGGTGGGGCATGCTCCCGACAGTGTGGGTCGGGCGCCGCCCGCGGACAGGCTCCGCCCTCGGTCGGTCTCCGGTGAGCGGCCCAGGTGGTGGGGTGTCCCGGTGCGCCGAGGGGGTCCGCATGCCGGGTCCGTCCTCGGGAGCACGCACCCAGACGCGCGAGTTCAGCTGTGTCAACGGATCGTGGCGGGACCCCGGGGGGCCCCGCCACGATCTCTCAGTCGGGATGTGCTGCGGTCAGAGCAGGGATCAGTGGGTACCGAGCTTCTGGTCGGCGGCTGACCTGGCAGCGTCGATCTTGTCGTCGTACTTGCCTCCGGTGGCCTTCTTGGCTGCGCCGGAGACGGCGTCAAGCGCGCTGTCCGTCTTCGCCTCGTCCTTCAGGGACGATCCCACGAGATCCTCGGCCTTGAGCTTGAGCTCCTCCGCGGTCTTCTTGAGTCCATCGAGATCCATGCGCGCCTCCCGTCAGTCGGAAACAGTGTGGCCACTGTACGACAAGTCACGGACCGATGAACACCCTCCGAGGGAAGTGCCCACCGCGTGAGCGCCGCTCGGGGCCTGGCCTGAGTTCGGACATTTGGCTTAGCGACCAGGTGGAGCCTTCAGCTCGCGGTTGAGAGTGTCGAGTACCTGTTGTGCGTCTGGGGGGATTTCGGGTGGGAACTCGATGGTCTGCCCGCAGATGCGGATACGGCTGGAGCGTAGGGGTTCCAGGGCGTGCAGGACGCGACGGATCGACAGCCCGGTGCGGTCTTGGAGGTCTCGGGCAACGGCCAGGGAGGCCATCACACAGGTCAAGTGCGCTTCAATCCTCTCCTGGTCGCGCAGGTAGATGGGGCGGGCAGCGAGGTCTCCTTTGGTCATGCGAAACGAGCGCTCCACCTGGAACAGATCGTGGTAGGCGACGATGATCTGCTCCCCGGTCATGACCGCCTGCGGGATGTTTGTGACGTAGCCCTTGTAGCCCAGCGCTTCCCGGGCTCGCTCGATCATGGTCTCGTTGACGGTTGCAGTGTCACCCGCGAGTTTGACGAAGCGGTCCTTCTTCATCGTGCGCGTCCCCGCAGCGACCTCCTCGGCTCGGGCGACCTGGAGGTCCAAGGTGCGTTCCTCGCGTTTGGCGCGGGCGAACCGATACTGGTAGACCACCCGGCGTTGGCGCGCGTCCTTGCCCCTGCCCATCGTGCGGGTCGTCTCGATGATCTGCCCGTCAGCGGCATTGTTGCCGTGAGCTTCGAAGTACTCCGCTAGGTCGTAGGGGGCCTTGGCATTGCGGGATCCGACGATGAAGCGCAGGTGCTTGTCGTGGGGGAGCTTCTGGGCTTCCAGCGCCAACAGGTTCTCGGCGGAGAGCAGCCCCGCGTCCGCCACCACGACCAGGTCCTCCACGCCGGGGTGAGCTGCAAGGAAGCGTGTGACGACAGGGACGAGGGTCTTCGTCTCCGCCTTGTTCCCGGGGAACATGTACACGTCCAGGGGGAACCCACTGGCATCCACCAGCAGACCGACTTGGACCTGAGGGTCCACGCGGTGCTCCTTGGAGTGGCCCACACGGCGAGGCTCGAACTCGATCGCCGGGCTGGATTCGTCGACTTCGACCTGGAAATGCAGGGTTGTCGCGTCATACATGATCAACGTCAGCGGGCCCTCACGGCTGGCATGGGCGAAGCAAGCTTGGGCGAGCTTGTCGCGGTACTTCGCGGTGTTGACCCGCGCAAGCATCCGGTAGACGGTCTTCTCACTGGCAGGACGATCCACCCCCAGCCGGTCCAGTACGCGCAGGGCGTCGATCTTCGAGGTGGGTTCCACGATCCTGGCCAACACGATCTTCATGAACGTCTCGTCCCCCAGGGCAGTGAAGCCGAGCCGGGAGTAGGAGTCAGTGAGCACCTGCCACAAGACGCGCGCCGGCTGGCCCACCACCACCCCGCTCGACGCCGCCGAAGACGCAGGCCGTCCCCGAAGCCGCGCCCCACGCGCGTCCTCCAGCGGCTTCGTCCAGTCCGCGACATCCTCCATGGACGCCGAGCGGGCCACCTCCCCCAGGTCGAACGCCTCCTGGTCGGGACGAAGCAGTCGCTCGGCCCGCTCCAACAACACCGCCAAGTCCGCGTCCGTATGGGCTGAGCCCACGTGGGTTCGAGACACGACCCGAGAGCCCACCTTCTCCACGACCTGGACCGTCACCGCCCCAGACGCCGAACGCCCCCGCGCAACGAACCTGCTCACCCCGTCACCCTACCGGTCGCGCACAACCATTTTTTAGCGACCAGATCCACCCCGCCACACCAGCAAACCCGCAGGTCAGACCATGATTACAAGCAACCTTCAACACCGCCTGTCCGAACTCAGGCCTGGGGTCGGGTGGGTTGTTGGTGGTTGCGGGCGTGGGGTGTGCGCCCAAGCGGGCGGGTTCGGGTCCTGGGTTCGCGCGGCGTGTCTGAGTAAATTGACCAGTTCGCGGGTTCAAATACCCTCATCGGTGCTGGTGTTGTTGGTGTGATTGTGTCGTGTTTGTCGTCTGGTGGCAATGCGGGCTTCTCGGGCTCGTTTGAGGCCGTCTTGTCTGGCCTTGCGGATGGCGGGTCCGCGCCCTTCGTGTTCCTCCTGGGGGGTGACGTAGCCGATGGACTCGTGGAGGCGCACGGTGTTGTAGTGGACGCACAGGTGGTCGAGTTCAGCGCGTAGGGCACCGGGATCGGCGATGGCGTCAAGGTGGGGGTTCTCGGCCTTGAGGTGGCCGAAGAACGACTCGATCCAGGCCTGGTCGTTGGGGGTGCCGGGGCGGCCGAAGTGTTGCCCGATGCGGGCGGCGGCCATGAACCTCGCCGTGGCAGAGGACGTCATCTGGGGCCCGTTGTCAGACACTGCCAGCAGGACTGGCACACTGCCCGTCCCGTCGTCTTCGACGTCGATGTCAGGGTCAGGGACGTGTCCTTGGGCCAGTTCCACTGCAAAGGCGTCATCGGCGAGCAGCCAGGCCTTCCCATCACAGTGGAGTGCGTCGATGAAGGCGGCCT
>NZ_LT700212.1:1969994-2015703 GCF_900155435.1 Actinomyces provencensis
TGTCCCGCCTCATCTGTCTGGTGGAGCTAGGGGGATTCGAACCCCCGACCTTCTCATTGCGAACGAGACGCGCTACCAACTGCGCCATAGCCCCAAGGCCCGGTCAGTTTAGCACCCGTGCAAGTCCAGTGCATATTTCCAGTTCAACCACGGTTTGGTGGCTCTCTCCCCCACACGCAGAGCAGACGGGATCAGCGCCTGGGAGCCGGTCCTCCGCCCGTCACTGGGCACGTCGGTTGTCGAGCACTGCGTCCAGGTCGAAGACGACCGGCTGGGAGGCGGCGACGTCCTCCGTGGAACGGGCGTTCTCCGCACCGTGTCCACTGGCCTGCGGACGGGCGGGCACCGCTGCGTCGACGGCGGGGATCCCCCGCAGGTCGGTGTCCGCGTGGACCTCACGGCCCACCACGCGGGCGCGTGAGGCGTAGGTGGGGGTCGGGACGGCCGACACGCTCCACGTACGAGGCCCGACCGTGGCCTCCCGGGACCCGGCCGCAACCTCCCGGGGCCCGACGGTGTCCGGCCGGGGTGTGCCGACCTCCGGGGCCCCGGAGCATTCCACGGTCCCGCTGTCCTCTCCCGCGTCGTCCAGGGGCGCCTCCACACCCACCGGGGTCGGGGCATCCGAGGACTCGCCCTGAGCCGCTCCACGGTCCCGCGTCCCTGGAGGTGCGTCCAACCGTTCGACCCCGTCGACGGCGGCCACCGCCCCGCCTTCCCCGTCGACGCCGGGGCTGGTCGACGACCCATCGGCACCCGATGTCTGTACCTGCTCCGCCGGGGCGCGGACCGGGCCGGATGTGCGTCCCCTTGCGGGGGGCACACGTCCCGCACGGGGGTCGAGGCCCTCGCGCAGCTGGCGCAGACGGGCGTCCTCGCGCCGCCCTTCGGCCTCGGACCTGACCGCCGCCCACCGTGAGGTGCCCAGGGCGGCGGCGAGCAGGGCGGCCGGCAGCGCGACCCAGGACCAACCGAGCAGGGAGAACGCTGCCAGGACCACGACGACCAGGGTCGCCACGGCGGTCACTGCGGAGGCCAGCAACCTTCGCTGACCGGCCGCACGTTCATTGGCGAGTCGCGCCGCCCGGCGTGCACGCAGCTGGGCGATCTCGTGGATCCGGGCGTTCTCACGGTGGACGGCGCGCGCCCCCACGACGGGACGGCGACCGTCCTCGATGTGCGACGACATGGTGCCTCCTGTTGCTCGGTGCCCGGACGCGGACGCCAGGAGGCGCCGCTCAGGGGATCGACACGTGTCCTGTGACCCCTCCTGGTCCCCGTCCTCCGTGCGCAGCACCCTCATCCTGGGGGAGAAGCGATCGATCTCCCTCGACTGGGTGATGGCAGTGCGCTTGGCGACGAGGTGTGGGAGCAGGAGCAGACACACGATCGCCACCGCTGCGACGACGACCACGCCTCCATACTCCACGGTCACCACGCTACGGTGATCACTCCCCCACTCCGCCCGACACCCCTCGCGTGTTGGGTTTTGCAGGGATCCAGGACGCAGCGACCCCCGGTCTCAGAGCGGCGAGCGACCCCACACCTTCGCGACGAGGCCTCTCTCGGGCAGGTCCTCGGAGTCGACCGCGAAGGCGATGTGGTCGGCCCACTGCCCCGCGATGTTCATGTAGCGCACCTTCAGGCCCTCCCGGCGCAGGCCGAGCTTGCGGCACAGACCCAGGGAACGCTCGTTCTCGGGGCGGACATTCACCTCGATGCGGTGCAGTCCGAGTTCACCGATCACCAGGTCGACCATCATGGCCACACACAGCGACCCCACCCCCCGGTGGGCCTGTCCACCGGTGACCCAGTAGCCCAGCACCCCCTGGCACATCGCTCCCCGCTGGACGTTGGACAGGGAGAACAACCCGACGACGTCGCCGTCCAGTTCCGCCACCATGAGCAGCGACTCGCCCCGCCTCTGCTGTCGGTCGACCCTGCGGCGGAAGGTCGCCAGGTCGGGCAGGTCCTCCGTGGAACCCGACGGGAGGGTCGCCTCCCACGGTCCCAGCCACTTCCAGTCACGCCGCCTCACCGCATCGATGCGCAGGTGGTCGCCACCGAGTGCGGGCCTGAGGACGAGCCGACGGGGCAACGACGCCCCGGGGCCGCCCCCGCGCAGGAACCCGCGTCCGACAGGGTCCTCCACGACCAGGGTCAACTCGTGGGGCCTCCGCCCCCACACGCGCGTCGCGAAACCGGGGGACATCAGTCGAGCACCATGCAGCGCAGGGAGTCCCCCGCCCGCACGTTCGTCACGTCCTCGGGCACGATGGCCAGGGCGTTGGACTCCGCCAGCGCGGAGAGCAGCAGGGAGGCAGGGGCTCCCATGACCTTGGCCCGGTAGCCGGAGCGGGGGTCCCCGCTCAGACGTACGCGCACGAACTCACGCCTGCCCCGCGGTGAGTACCAGGACCGGTCCACCTGCGCCTGGATGCTGGGGCGGTTCAGGACCGTCCACCCCTGCATGTGGCGCAGTGCCGGGCGGACGTAGACCTCGAAGCAGACCTGCGCCGAGACGGGGTCACCGGGGAGGCAGAAGATCGGGGTCCCCTCCCCCACGGTTCCCACACCCAGGATGTGCCCGGGCCAGGCCGCGACATTGTCGAAACGGACGGTGCCCAGGGCTCCCAGGACCTCGCGCACCGTGTCCCCGGACCCGTAGGAGATGCCCCCGGTGGTGACGACCAGGTCGGCGCGGACCAACTGGTCCTCGATGGTGGTGCTGAGGATCTGGCGTTCGTCGGGAACGGCGGCCACGCGGAAGGTCTGTGCCCCTGCGTCGGCGACCGCCGTGGACAGGGCGTGCCCGTTGGCGTCGAAGACGGTGCCGGGGCGTGCCTCGCGTCCCGGCTCCACGATCTCGTCACCGATGGAGATGATCACCACGCGCGGACGGGGGCGTACGACCACCCGGGAGCGTCCGACCCCGGCGAGCAGGGCAACCTGGCGCGCACCCACGCGCGTCCCACTGCGCAGGACCACGCGGCCCCGCTCGACGTCCTCGGCGCGCCGCCGGATGTTCTCCCCCACCGCCGGCTGCGTCCGCACGGCCACGCGCGCCCGACCGTGATCGGTGAAGTCGAGGGCCACCACGGAGTCCGCCCCCGTGGGCACCGGCGCCCCCGATGCGATCCGGATGGCTGAACCGACCACGAGGGCCGCGGGGTCCACGTCCCCGGCGCGGACCTCCTCCGTCACCGTCAGCTCCACCGGGGCATCGGGGGTGGCCCCGACCAGGTCCTCGGAGCGCACCGCGTACCCGTCACACGCCGCGAGGTCGGCGACGGGGAGGTCGAAGGGCGCCTTGACGTCCTCCGCCAGCACGCAGGAGACGGCATCCACGAGCTGCACGTCCAGTGGTGGCTGCTGGCCCACTGCGGCCAGGCAGTCCTGGTAGAAGTCCGCGACGGAACGCACGCCCGATCAGTCCTCCGTCAGCCCGCCGGTGACGTCGGCAGGGACACCGCACCCCGGGTCCGGGTTCGGCACGGGCCCGGTCGCGGGGAGTGGGCCCATCCCATGGGCTGCAACGGGGGCGACTGTGTGACGAACGGACGTCGTGGTGTCTGCCATGATGGTCACACTAGCGGAACGGTGGGGACGGGACGGGTCATGACGACGCGCAAGGCCGCAATCCGGAGGGAGGTCCGCGCCTCCCGCGCGCAGCGCCTCAGGGACCGCGACGGGGACGCCCGCACCGGGGACCGCGCCGGCATGCTCGCCTCATGGGTCCGGGTCCTCCGGCTGCTCGACCTCCCCATCGAGGGCACGCACCCATCGGGAGCACTCCCGGCCCTCTTCGTGCCCACCTCCACGGAACCCGACGTCCGCCCTCTGATCGACGCCCATCCGCGTTCCCTCCTCCCGGTGCTGGTCACGGCCGGGGGTGTCCCCCTGGCTGCCCCTGCATGGGCCATCCACGAGGGCGACTCCGCGGCCCTGACCCGACCTGATCCCCGGCGACCGGCCCAACCCCGCTCCGGGCTGCTGGGACCCGAGGCCCTGCGTGCTGCGTCCGTGGTGCTGGTGGCCGCACTCGCGGTGGACCTGTCGGGCACGCGCCTGGGCCAAGGAGGCGGGTGGTACGACCGCGCGCTTGAGCACCTCCGCCCGGGTGCCCCCGTCATCGCAGCAGTCTTCGACGAGGAGGTCCTGCCCGAGGGGACCCTGCCGCGCGAGGTCCACGACCATCCTGTCGATGCGGTGATCACCCCGACCAGGGCCCTGTTGCTGGGCTGAGGGCGCTCCCGTCCCCGCCCCACAGGCACAGGCACAGGCACAGCTGTCCACTCACGTACGCGGGGGAGGAGACCGGTGCACCCCGTCCACAGGGAAGCGAGCCCGACCCCTCCCGCCCACAGCAGACGGAACCCGACCCAGCCCGTCCACAGGCGACGCAACCCGACGCGCCGCGTCCACAGCGCCACTGCGTCCGGCGCGCCACCCCGTCCGTCGTCGTGATGGGCTCGGCCCATGGACACCGACCGCCTGGCCCGCACTCTGGCACGCACCCGACCGCTCCTCACCGCCCTCCTCCTGGCCGGTCTGGTGGTCTGTGCGCTCCTCGCGCTGCGTCCGACGCCCGAGGGCGTCACCGTCCTGGTCGCCCGGCACACCCTGGAGGACGGGGAGGCCCTCGGCCGCGAGGACGTGAGGGAGGTGCGCGTCCCACCCGAGGCACTCCCGGAGGACGCCTGGGACGTCGGAGCCGAGCTCCCCGCGACCTGGGACGGAGCGCCCCTGCCCGCGGGCACCATCCTGAGTGAGTCGAACGTGGCGGGCTCACCCGCCTCCCGCGGGTTGGGACCCGGGGATGCCCGGCTGATGCTCACGGTTCCCCTCGACCAGACGGTCGGGCTCCAGACGGGTGACACCGTGGACATCTGGTCCTCACCCCACATGTGTGACCGGTCGGGCTGTGCGGCCTCTTTACTGGCCGAAGCGGTGCGCCTAACCTCGATGGTGGTCGACGAGGATTCCTCGTGGGGGAACTCTCCCACTGCGCGGGTGGGTCTCGTCCTCCGGGCAGTGGACACCGGCCGCGTCCTGGGCCACACCGGGGCGGGAACACTCAGCTTGGTGCTGCGCCCGTAGGAAGGCGGGCCACCCGTCAACACAGAGGAGACTCCCCATGATCCAGGGCTTCAAGGACTTCATCTCTCGCGGCAGTGTCATCGACCTGGCCGTCGGCGTCATCATCGGTGGTGCATTCACCGCCGTCATCGACGCCGTCGTCGACAAGTTCATCAACCCACTGATCGGTGGCATCTTCGGCAAGCCGAACTTCGACTCGCTGCTGCAGTTCACCATCGGCACCGGGGACAACGCCGCCCTCGTCCAGCCCGGAGCGATCCTCACCGCCCTGGTCAACTTCCTGCTGGTGGCCATCGCCCTGTACTTCTTCATCGTCGTGCCCATGAACAAGCTGGCTGCGATGAACAAGACCAAGGTCGAGGAGGCCGAGCCGGAGCAGACCGAGGAGACCAAGCTCCTCGTCGAGATCCGCGACCTGCTCGCCCGGGAGATCCCCACCACCAAGTGAGGCATCCGGGTCCCGGCCACCGGTCGGCTCCCGTCTGACGCGTATGAGGGCCCCGCACCACCTGGTGCGGGGCCCTCAAGCGTTCCACCCGGCCGTGCCCGGGTGCAGGTGCCGTCCAGGTCGGTTCAGGTCCTCGGTTGGGAGTGAGGGGGCACGTTGTCCAGCAGACGACGGTCATTGGCCCCGTCGCCACGGTCCGGGTCGGAGCCGTCGACCGCTGACACGTCCTCCGGACCGATCCTCTCCTCCCACGAGGGTGGCAGCCCCTGCTCGATCAGGCGGCGGTCCACCTCCGACACCCGCACGACGCGGCGCCCGCCCCGACGCCGGGTGGAGCGCTGGGTCCCGGCCTCGTCACCGGCACGGGGCGTCTGGCCGCTCATGCCCTGGGCGCTGTGCGTCGCACGACGTTGTGGAGGACGGCGTCGGACTGCGCACCCCTGCGGGTGAGCCCCAGCGCCTCGCGGAGTTCCTCGACCATCTGGTCCTCGTCGCGCCCGACCCCGTCGGAGCGCACCCAGTCGGCCAGCTCGTCGAGCTGGTCGTCCCCGTAGGCTGCCAGGGGCAGACCCCGTGCGATCGCGGGACGCGGCCCACGCGCGAGGGCTCCCTCCCCAGTGGACGCCCCTGCGTCCGCAACGTCCTCCGGCTCCGCGCTCCCGGGGGACTCCAGGGTGTCCAGACGTTCCCTGATGCCGTCCGTGGCTGCGACCTGGGCATCGAGGACGGGATCCACCTCCGGCAGGTCCAGGGCCGCGTCCTCGGGGATCTCCACGACGTCGGCGGCTGATCCGTTGATCTCGTCGACGGCGTCGAGGACCACCTGGACGATCTCCTCGGCCTCGTGCTGGGGATCGATGAAGACGGCCATGGACAACTCCGTGCGGACCTTCCACCCCTGTGCCTCCAGGAGTGCCGGCCAGACGCGGTCGCGCACACGCTGGGACGGCTCCGAGACGTAGGCATCGTCGTCGGTGAGCACTGCGACCAGCAGACGCCCGGGGACCTCGGGGTGCCCGATCGCCAGGGGGATGCGCATGCCTCCCTCGATCCCGACATTGGGGACGACCTCGAGGCCCATCCCGTACAGCCGGTCGGCCAGGTCCACGAGGAGCCTGTCCGGAGCGCTCTCGAGGGTGGGCCATTCACCGGGTCCGGTCCCCGACCCGCCCTCGGCGACCTCCAGGAGATCCGCGAGCATCTGTGCACCCTCTGCGGAGAGCCTGGAGCGGTCGAGCTCCGAGGCCCTGATCGAGGAGACCACGGTGAGGTCCCCACGCACGGCCCGCAGGACGTCGGCCATCGCCGAGACACCCTGCCGGGTGGAGAGGACCCCGAAGTCGTGGAGGACGCGCCCGTGCGGCGTCTTCGCGAACCCGACGGCGATCACCACGCAGTCACGGCTGAGCCCGCGGGCACCCGCGGGGTCGGTGACCACGAAGGGCTCGGCCGGTTCCGGGCCGAAGAAGGCTGCCAGGCCGGGGGAGGACTCCACCTTGCGGGAGACCGCCTGACGGATGCGCGTGGCGTGCAGCGTGTTCAGGGCGATGACCGCCAGTGAACGGTCCGGTTCGGTCAGCGCATGCTCGACGACCAGGTCCACCACGGCCTCGACCTCCGCCGTGGAGGACTCCACTGCGGCGACACCCGGGGCGGGCATCCCGGAGCCCTCCGCCCAGACCCCCCGCACGGCGGCACTGGCAGTGGTCCAGGGGACGGGGACGCCCGTCCCCTCAGCGCCGTGGGCGCTCAGCAGGCGCGCCACCTGGTCGTTGAGCTGGGACGGCCTCACCTGCAGCCGGGTGGCGGGAAGCACCTGTGCCAGTGTCGCTGCCGTGCCTCCGGGCTCCGCCCGCGACAGGTCGGCGACCACGACGACCTGACGCGCACGGGCGATGAGGGGCACCAGCTCCGCCAGGGGCAGGTCCTCCACGTCGTCGAGGACCACGAGGTCGACACGGTGCCCCTCGGGGACCAGGTGCGGAACGAGCGTCGGGACGGTCATGACCACGGGGACCAGGTGGGAGACCAGGCCGTGCCGTGAGAAGAGTTCCGTGGCGGGCAGGCCCGCCTGGAGGGCGGCGAGGAGGTCACCCTGTTGTTCGGGCCGTGTGGCCAGGGCCTGTCGACGCAGCCGGTGCAGGCGCTGCAGTGCCTGGGGGGTCAGGGAGGCGACCTGGGCGAGGTCCAGCTCCCGTCCCTGCTCCAGCATCCCCTCCAGACGCGCCGGGTCGAAGCCCCCCAGTCGCGGCTCGGAGGCCAGCATGGTCCCCAGGACCGAGGCCCACCAGGCGAGGTCCAGCTCCGCGTCGAGCAGGTCGTCACCCACGTGGCGGTCCCGCATGTCCGCGGCCAGGTCCTCCAGGCCCGCTTCGGAGAGCGCCTTGAGCACCGCCACACGCTGCGGGAGCTCACGGGCACCGTCCGGGTCCGCATCGAGACGGTCCAGCAGACGCGCCAGGTCCGTCACCGGCATGCGGGCCAGATCAGGGTGCGAGGTGGACAGCAGGGGCGAGAGCCGGTCGAGGTCAGTGCGCACGGAGGCGGCGAGTGCGGCCGCCTCGTCCAGACGCCTGGGCAGCTTGGGCCAGCCGTCGGAGTCACAGTGCCTGCGCCAGACGTCGCGCTTCTCCTGGACCAGGATGAGTTCACGGTGGAGGTCCTCCACGTGGCGACCCGGCCGCACGAGGTCCTTCGCCTGCTTGACGAGGCGCGAGCGCTGGGACCGCTTCATGGTGATGCCGTGCTCACGCCTCCACTTCTTGGGGGCCGTGGCGATGACCATGTCGGCGGCGGAGCGCTCGAAGATGGTCGGTCGGAACACGTCGAGCGCGTCGCGCACGCCTTCGAGCATGCGCAGCTGTTCCTCCCACTGGGCCAGGGTCGTGGCGGTGACGATCCCCGTCTCCCCGGCGACGGCACCCATCTGGACACGCATCTCGGGCAGGGTCTCGGTGGCGAGGCGCTTGACGCGCAGCAGGACGTCGGGGACCTGCTCCGCCGAGTTGATGACCACACCTCGCCAGGCGACGTGATCGCTGGCGCGGGCGAAGACCCCCAGCGCACTGGCCCGGTGGAGCAGGGTGCGTGCGCGTTCACCCTGGTCGTGGGCGACGTCGGTGAGGACGTCCTCGCGGAGCCTGACGCGCGTGCGCGGGGCGGGGTGGGCTCCCGTGAGGTCGGTGAGCACCTGGAGGGCGTCGTAGGCGGAGGCACCGAACCGTTCGAAGGGGCGGTGGAGGTACGTCGTGTAGGAGGACAGCGCTTCGCGCACCCGGCGCAGCTGCGCGCGCATCTCGTCGACCTCGGCGGGGTCGACCACGTCGGAGGTGTCGGCCATGGCGTCCGAGAGTCGGGCGCGCAGTCCTCCGCCGACATCGGCGCCGCCGTCCACCCGTACCGCGAGCTCGTCCAGACCCAGTGCGCGCAGGCGACCCTCGACCCGCGAGGTGCGCGAGGGTGAACCCGCGACATGGAGCGTGGAGCGGCCCCTGGAACCGGAGTCCGCCAGGATCGCCGCGAGGACGGGGGTGTCGTCCCCCCCGTCGGGCACGTCGATGACGAGGGAGTGCCCACCGGCAACAGCCTCGACCACGTCCTGCTGGCGTGGGGTGAGGTCCCCGGCCCCGGTCTCCTCCCAGGGATCCCGGTCGACGGGGTTCGGTGCAGGGAGTGCACCCAACGTCTCGGAACGTGCGCCCTCGTCCCCTGCCAGCGCGCGCACGACCTGGCTCACGAGGAGGGTGGAGGGGTGGTCGAGTTCGCGCAGGAGCACGGTGGCGGGATGCTCGAAGATCCCCAGGACGAGGTCGTCGCGCAACTCGAAGCGCGGGAGCGCCCCACCCACCCCGCGCAGCGTCGAGAGGGCACGGGAGGGGGCGAAGCCGTGGACGGTGCGGGCGTCGGCGAGCAGTGTCGGCATGTCGATGGCCACCCGCACGGCCGCCAGGGCCGCGGCGAGCTCCGGTCCGATCTCCGCACCGGGCCTCAGTGTGATGAGGACGTCCCCGCCCTCGTCCTCCTCGAGGAGGACCGGTCGCAGCATGGCCGGTGAGGACATGCGGGTGTCGCCCTCGTCCCACAGCGCGCGCCCGATGGCCAGGTGGACGGGGCCGATGCCGTGGCGCGCGGTGAGTTCACGTGAACGTGCCAGGATCCCGCGCGCCTGCTCCAGGGCGCGTGCATGGGCCGCGGGCCCGCGCACCAGGTTGGACAGGCGGGTCGTGTGCTCGGCGTAGAGCTGGGCGAGACCCCCGGGGTGTGCCAACGACAGACTGAGTCGGGGGGCGCCGTCCGCAGCCTGGTCGGCCGCGGTGACGGCAGCGAGCTCGTCACGCCACTGGGCCACTGCTGCGTCCAACTGGGCTGCTTCGGGCGCGGGAGCGCCACCCGGATGTCCGGAGCCCTCCGGATCCGGGGCCTGGGGTCGTGAGAAGAGACTGGGAGCCACGCTCCCACGGTAGTGTGCGCGGGCCCGGGCGTCTCGAGGCGTGCCGGTCTTCCCACGATCAGCCATCCGGATCCCTCCTCCCGAGTCCCCTGACCGCCTCGCGCACACACGGGTCGGGGCCCGGGGACGGTGTCCCCGGGCCCCGCTGGTACCCGCGCCGACCACGGACGCCCCGGACGACCGGGACCCCGCGGAGGGATCGTTACTGGGCCGCCACGCGGTTCTCCGCACTGACCATCCACGACAGCTTCTCGAAGTCGGAGATGATCTCGTGCAGGAGGTCAGCGGTGGTGGGGTCCTCCGAGTCGACGAGGTCGTGCACCTCGCGCACCGTGGCGACGGTGTGGTCGAGACGCTCGGTGATGAGGTCGATGGTGCGGTCCGTCTGGACCTCACCATTGGGGTAGGGCGGCAGCGAGGTGGTCGCTGCCACGGTGGCGCTGCGCCCGTCGGGCACGGCGTGGAGTGCACGCAGGCGTTCCGCGATGACGTCTGCCTGCTCACGGGCCTCGTCGACGATCTCGTCGAGCTGCAGGTGCAGGTCGCGGAAGTTCTTGCCCACCACGTTCCAGTGCGCCTGCTTGCCCTGCAGGTGCAGTTCCGTCAGATCGACGAGCACACGCTGCAGTGCAGTGATGAACGCGTCGGATGCGACGAAGCCGGACTCGGAGCCCTCCAGGCTCGTGCGGCGCGCACCGGCGTCGGCGGACGGTACGACGGTCTGTTCAATGATGTCGGTCATCCTTCTCCCTTGCCTTCCTGTCGGTCGTGGTCCGGGAGGGACCCCCCGGGGCCGCCCGGGGCTGACACCCCAACAGTAGGCCCGACCGCGGGCATTTTCCACGGGAAGGTCCCGGCGGGACAGAAGGGCGGCACGGCCACCGTCGTCACGTCGGACGCCGCGCTCGACGCGCGGGAGGGTCGCCTAAGTGGCACCGACCCGTGCGGCACGGTCCTTGTGGGACATCCCCTCTGCCACACGGGCAACTCCCACGACCTCACCGAGTGTGCCCACTGCGCTCTCTCCTGCGTCTCCTCCGCGATGGTAACGTCCAGGCCGGTGAACTGGCGGGGCAGGTGCTCAGGCCGGATCCTGGGCAGGAAGGATTCGGTCGACGATGTCGTCGATCGTCACAGCGACACCGTCGTCGACGAGACCCCTCCTGATCAGGCTGCGTGCCGCCTGGAAGCTCCGTGAAGCCCCGATGTCGACCGATGCCGCGACCTGCTCAGCTCTCTCCACCGCTGCCACGAGGTCCTGGTGATCCCCGTCCGTCCCGTCGTACGCCGGGAATGCGATGTCGAAGATGTGCTTGTCGAAGTCCCGACCGCCGAACAGTCCCTGGTTCTGCAGGGGCTTGACACGGGCCAGCAGGGTTGAGGAGTTGAGAATGCCGACCAGGTAACGCCCCTCTGCGAGTGATCGGGCCGGGGCCCAGTAGAGCTTGTGCTCGACCACGGCTGCAGGATCCACGACCAGACTCGCCGCCAGAGAGTTCCCGGAGGCCGAGTAGACGACCCGCTGTGGAACGTCGAGTGGCAGCTGGGCACTCAACTGACCCGAGTAGTCAATGCGAAGACGCAACGGCTTCCTCTCCGTCCTCACACGGTGCGCCTCCCACTGCTCCTCGACGGTGGCCCACCACCGGGACATTCCGGTGTACTCGTCGATCTCGTCCTGCGGGGCCAGGGCCGAGGGGTCCTGCAGACCGATCGGGAGGACGGCCTCCAGCGGCTCCGTCATCCGGTAGGGGAGCAGGGTCTCCCCCAGATGGACGGGGTGGACGAAGGCGCGCTCGACAGTCCCCGTCAGGTCAGGCACGTCCTTCCACGGCTTCTTCTCCGTGGAGCTGCGCCGGGACCGGACACGGACACGTCCCGCACCCGCCCCGAGCGGGCCGGCGTCCTCCTCGACCACGAAGAGCAGGGCGCGGGGAACGATGATGGCGCCTTGGCGGAACTTCCTCTTGTAGGGGGAGACCTCCTGGGCCCCTCGCGGGTCGAGCACGCTGACGCGACTCGGCTCGCGGTCGAGCTCGGGCTCGAACTCGGACCAGGACAGTGCCGAGGACGAGGTGTGGGCGGTCCAGGCCTCGACCCGGGCGGGCATGCGTTCCGCGGGGCCGGACGTGACCTCACCCCGGATGACACACGAGACCATCGGGAAACCGGTGGCCGCAGCCGCGCCGGTGAGGTCCCACGCCCGGTCGAACCGGGCCCTGACCGGAAGGCCCCAGTCCCCCGAACGGAACCCGTCGTGCGGCTTGCGCGTCAGCGTCCCCTGCGGCATGACATAGGCGAAGCGCGCGCCCGGCGCCGCATAGAGTTCCAGTGCGCGTACGACGAAGAGGGTCGACAGGTCCCGTGCCGAGGCCCCGAGTGGTCCGGACAGCAGGTTCCGTGCACGCGCCAGGGTCCGGTAGCGCGCCTGCATGTCCGCCGTCATCTTGTTGAAGCGCAGCCACGGCGGGTTGCCCACCAGGACGTCCACCCGGTTCCCCGGTTGTGTCAGCCAGAGCGGACGGACCAGGTTCCGCACGTAGTATCCCCAGATGTGGTCGCGCCCTGTCCGGTTCAGGGATCGCCAAGTGGCGAAGGTCTGGGTGAGGACGCTCTTCTCGTGGGAATCCGTGACCTTCGCACGCCGGAGAATGGGCTCGATGAGGGTCCGGTCCAATGTGTCCGACGTGTCCTGGGCACTGTCGGCCATGTCGGAGAGGAGGGCATCGAACCTGTCTGCCTCCACCGCCACCGACCGCGGGAAGACCAGGTCATCAGCGAACAGCGTGCCGCCCCCACCACTGACCAACTCATCCCCTGACGTCGACACCGTGAGCGTGTCGTCCCCGGCGAACAGGTCCTGGTGGTCCTCCCACTGCAGTGAGTCTCCCAGGAACACCGGCACGCCCAGCGGTCCGCGGTCCGTGGCGGTCAGCCTCTCCGAGCCGATCGCCAACAGGTAGGTGACCCGCGCCAGGGTCACGGCGACCGGGTGGACGTCCATGCCCAGGACATGGGTGGTCAGACCCTCCAACGCCTGCCCATTGGAGATCCCTGCCTCGTCGGCCGCCCGGAGGTAGGCGTGCACCGCGTGGAAGACGAATGTGCCCGACCCGCAGGCCACGTCCGCGCAGACCTGCCCCAGGGGGTCGGTGTCGACGTCCGCGATCATCGCCTCGGCCAACCAGTCCGGTGTGTAGTACTCACCCAGGGATTCCCGCGTGCTCTGGGAGATCACGGCCTCGTACAGGTGCTTGAGGACGTCGTGGTCGGGGCGGGACCAGTCGAAGCGTGACAGGCGCGTCGCCAGTGACCGGACGAACTGGTCACCGCCCTCGACGTCGGCCGGCCAGTCGAAGAAGTCCGACTCCACGACACCGCTGATCTGGGAGTCCCGGAACCTCGCACCCGACACCAGGTCCCTGGCCGAGAGTCCCCCCGTCCGGGAGATGTCGAAACCGATGACGGCATGGGCGATGATCTCACCGATGAGGACCAGCAGCGTGTGGTCGACGAACAGGTCCTGGTCGTCGTCGAAGGAACTACCGAATGCCGTGCGCAGGAGCTTCGCCCACAGCTCCCGCTTGAGGCGTACCTCGGGGGAGGCCGAGCCCGCCGCGTAGAGCGCGTGCAGCGTCGCGTGGTCGGCCGCGTGGGCCGGGGAGTCCGCCCCGAGTGCCCGGACGATGGCCTCGGCCGACGGACGCACGTGCTCAACCGTGGCCAGGACCGTCCCCAACCAGTACCGCAGGCGCTCGGTGTCCGCAGCTGAGGAGATCACCAGTGGATCGCCTGCCGGAAGCACTCCGTCCCCGTCCGGGTCGGGGACGTAGAGCCGCCACTCGTGCCCGTCCGTCAGGACACCCAGGTACCGGGCTCCCTGCTCACTCGAGCGACGCTGGAGGTACCCGGCCAACTGGACCTCGGCATCCGCGCGAGTCGTCCCGCGCGAGAGGTCCTTCTTGACCTCGATGACGGTCGTCCCCGCCTCGATGTCGATCCTGCGCCGCGTCCCGTCCCCCACCTGGGACTCCATCGCGACATCCAACATCTGGTCGTCCGAGACGTCGAGACCGGCATGAAGGATGAACGACCGGATGTCCGCCTGCAACGTTGCCTCTGCCCTGACGGGGTCCCTGTGTGAGATGCGAGCGACGATGGACTCCGGAGTCTCCATGACACGACCCTACGTCTGCGACGCCCGTCGCAGGTGGTGTTCTCGTGCGGGGACGCAGGGCACCTGCACCACGCGGGGCGTGGGCCGACACCTGCGCGGCGATCTCCCCGCGCACGGCTCCGGACTGCGGGCACCGGGGGCCGAAGATCTCGTCGGAGGTCAGGACGACGGGAGTCGTGAAGGTCCGACCTCGAGAACTCGGCACCTCACGGCTGGTTCCCCACCAGTGCCCCCGAGACGATTCGAACGTCCGACACCCGCTTTAGGAGAGCGGTGCTCTATCCCCTGAGCTACGAGGGCCCGTCGGCGATCCACGAGGGCGCGCCGAGGCACGGGGCAGCTTATCATTCCCGGTGCGCGGCCCCTCGACTCCCGCGGAAGCGCCAAGACCCGTCGCGCCTTCCACGCGGCCCTCCCACTCGGGTCGTCCCGCACTGGCGACGGTGTCGGCACTCCCGGCGGGGTGTGGGGCCCGGTGCACGGCACTGGGCGCCCGGGGGCCGACCACGACCACCACCCCGGACCGGCACTGGACCTGTCGGAGGGGCCACGAGCAGTACCAGTTCTCATCAACTTGCTGCTGAACAGGTTCTTTTCCTACGCTACAGACATGTATCAGGACAAATGCCAGGTGCCGTCGGAGACTGCGGACCTCTCCAGGCTCGCGCTCACCACACCGCGCTCGATGATCCGCGACGTGTTCGACAAGGCCGCCCGCACTCCCGGTGTCATCTCCCTGGCCCTCGGAGAGCCTTCCACCACCGCCCCCGACCACGTCGTGCGGGCCGGCATCGAGGCCATCCGCGCGGGGCACACCCACTGCACCGATGTGCTGGGGATCCCCGAGTACCGGCACGCGGTCGCGGACTACACACGCCGCGTCAAAGGGCTCTCCTACGACCCCGGGACCGAGATCCACGCGACCCCGGGGGCGACGCTGGCGCTGTACCTCGCACTCAGGGTCGTGCTCGATCCCGGTGACGAGGTTGCCGTGTTCACCCCCTCCTTCGGCACCTACGAGGCGCAGGTCATCCTCAGTGGTGCGACCCCCGTGCGGGTCCCGCTGCGCCCGGAGGTCGGCATGCGCATGGAGGCCGGCGAACTCGAACGCGCCCTCACTCCCCGGACGAGAGCCGTCATCCTGAACTCCCCCGGCAACCCGACGGGCGCCGTCACGGACGCGCACGAGTTGGCACGCATCGCCGCGGTGTGTCGCGCCCACGACCTCTGGGCCATCTCCGACGAGGTCTACCACCCCTTCGTCTTCGACACCGGCCAGGTCGACCGCATCGTCCCCGCCCCCTCCATCGCCGCCTGCCCCGGGATGCGGGAGCGGACCATCGTGGTCGACTCCCTCTCGAAGGTCTTCGCGATGACGGGGTGGCGCATCGGCCACCTGCTCGCTCCCCACCGTGTCATCGTGGAGTCCGGCAAGCTCGCGGAGCAGATGAACTCCTCCCTCAACGCCCCCGCCCAGTACGCCGGGGCGACAGCCCTCGCCGGTCCTCTCGACCATGTCATCCGGATGAGGTCCCAGTACGAGGGCACCCGCGACGTGGTCGTCGACCTCCTCCGTGACCACCCACTGCTGAGGGTGAACTCCAGCATGGGGGCGTTCTTCGCCCTCGTCGACGTCCGGGGCACCGGGCTGACGGGAGGGGAGTTCGCCGACCGTCTCCTCGACCAGGAGCACGTGGCAGTCGTGCCCGGTGAGGCCTTCGGTCCCGGTGGTAACGGATTCGTGCGCCTCTCCTTCGCCGGGGACCGTGCAGACGTCACGCGTGGGGTCGAGCGGATGGCCCACTTCGCGGACTCACTGGGTCACGGTGCCTTGGTAGCGTGAGTTCCATGGCGACCCGCGAACGCACACCCGACCCCGATCCCATCGACACGCGCATCGTCCGCACCATGATGGCGGACGGCCGGGCGACTCTCTCGGTCCTGGCAGCAGCCACGGGTCTGTCCGTCTCCGCGGTCCAGGCGCGCCTGCAGAGACTGGAGAAGCGTGGCGTGATCACGGGGTACCGGGCCACGGTGGACTGGGAGGCGATCGACCTGCCGGTCTCGGCCTTCGTGGCGGTCATCCTCCAGGACTACAGCCACCAGGAACAGCTCCCCGAGCTGCTGCGCAACGTGGACGGCGTCGTCTCCTGCTACTCCATCGCCGGCGCCCCGAGCTACCTCCTGCGGGTGCGCACCGCCTCCCTCAGCGCGCTGGAGGACCTCATCAACACGATCCACCGGGTGGCGCCCGTGTCGACGGAGACCACCATGGTCCTGCGGGCCTACTTCGAGGACGAGCCGCCGGTGACGGAGGACTGACCGCCCCCGCGTCGACGGGAGCGGACCCCGCACCCCCTCCCGCTGCCCGGAGCGGCTCCCACCCGGGACCGGCTCCCACCGGGGTGCCCCCGGGCCGGAGCCCGGGGGCACCGCGCGGGAGTGCAGGTCAGGCGGTGCACACCGCCGTCAGCGCCGCTCCCACCTGGCGGCGGGGTCCGGGGCCTTGTCGCGGTGGCGTGAGGGCACGACCAGGACGGGGCAGGTGGAGTGCGCCATGACCGTCTGCGAGGTCGACCCCAGCAGCAGACCGGCGAAACCGCCGCGCCCTCGTGTGCCCACGACCACCAGGTCCACGGCGGTGGAGAACTCGACCAGGAGGTTCGAGGGGGAGCCGTCCAGCACATGGCGCGCGACGTCGAGGTCGCGGCCGTCCAGCGCTGTCGAGACCGCCTTGTTGAGTCCCTCGCGCACGTCGCGCAGCAGGGAGTCACGGTCCACCGAGGCCGGCAGCCAGGACATCATTCCCCCACCCGAGGCGATGGGGACCGCGGAGACCGCGGTGAGCTTCGCACCCCAGACGATTGCCTCGTCGACGGCCTTGTGCAGCGCGGAGGAGGCCACATCGGAGCCGTCCACGCCCACGACGATCCGCTCCACCGGGGTGAAGCTCTTCCCCGAGGTGTGCTTGGGGACGATGACCACCGGACTCTTCGAGTGCGCAGGCAGCGCGGAGGAGACGGTGCCGAGCAGTCGGTCGGCGAATCCCCCGCCGCCGCGGGAGCCGATCACGACCAGGTCGACCTCGCCCGACATCTCCACCAGCACGGCTGCGGGGTCACCGGGTTCGATGGAACCCGAGACGCGCACATCACCCCTGGCCCTGGCGGCGGCGACGGCCTCGTCGATGACCTGTTGGGCGCCGCGGCGCAGTGCTTCGTCATCGAGCACCGCGTAGCCCCCGTCCAAGGCTGCCGCTGAGTACGAGGCCAGCGCATAGGTGCAGATCACGTGGATCCGCGCATCCGAACGCAGTGCACGGTCCGCCGCCCACCTCACCGCGGCGAGGCTCTCGGCGGAACCGTCCGCACCGACCAGGATCACTTCGTTGGTGGCCATGTTCCCCTCCTTGTGTCGGGTGTCACCTCCATTGTGCCCCGCCACGGGCCCCCGGGTACACGGAAAGCGGGGCCGGGTCCCGAAGGACCCGACCCCGCCGTGCTCGGGGACGCCCCGCATGGCGTCACCGTGCCACGCTCAGATGCGCACGTACACCGGGCTTCCCCACACCGTGCGCACGGTGGTGGACGTGCCCGGCTTGGAGGAGTCCACCATCATGCCGTTGCCGATGTAGATGCCGACGTGGTAGCCCCAGGAGACGATGTCCCCGGGCTGGGCGGCGGCGGCGGAGACGATCGTGCCGCTGGACTGCTGGGCGTAGGACGTGCGCGGCAGCGAGATGCCTGCCTGCGCGTAGACCATCTGGACGAAACCGGAGCAGTCCGCCCCGGACCAGCTGGAGCCCCCGTAGACGTAGGGGATGCCCTGCATGTTCAGGGCGATGGAGGCGATGGAGGAGCCTGCCGCGCTGGCCGGGGCGGCGACCGCCTCACGGGTCTCGCTGCGGGAGGCGACCTCGGTGGTCGTGGTGGCCGCAGTGGCGGCCGCGGCAGTGGCGACAGGCGCCGCGACGGTGACCGTCTCGACGGGTTCCGGCTCCGGCTCGGGGGCCGGTGCCTCGGCGGAGGCTGCTACCTCGTCCGAGGCCGTCCACGCGATGTCGGGGACCGTGACGGTCGTCGGCAGCGTGGAGATCTTCGCCGTCGGGGACTGCTGGACGGAATCCGCGAGGGCGACGGGAGCCGCGTTGGCTGCTGCCGAGACCGCGGCGGTCAGGGCGAGCCCGGTGACGGAGACGACTGCCGTCCCGCGCACGGGGTTCATGGAGAGGGAGGAAAGGGTGTCAGTGACGGGTGCGAGCGGACGGCGGGCCTTGCGGTGCCTCGCTGCGGTCTTGGCGGTGGTCACGAGTGGTGCGTTCTCCTTGTTCAACCTGCGAGGTCAGCTGTCGGATTCGGGCAGGAGAGCCCGGTCCGGTCTCCCGGACTTCACCCCGAGGCCCTGACGGGCCATTCGTGGTTCCCCCGCGCCGGACTGGTGACTGTCCACGGTCGCCATCGTCCGGCTTCGGTACATGGCGTGTGGTCGGCTGCGTCGCAACCGAGGTTCACACTAGCCTCCACCGGGCCCCGATGTCACGTATCCATAACGGCCATGTGGACGAAAGGTGAAGCGCAGGTTCTCAGTGGACGTCGTCGAGGAAGAGGTGAGGTGCCAAAGACGCAGGCAGTGACAGGGTGCGGGCAGCGGCACCGGGAGTCCCTCCGTGCTCGGGAGTGACAAGCACCACATCCGGTCCGCCCCGGAGCCGGACCTTCGTGCCCGGTCGGATCCCGAGGTCCTCGAACTCCCGGATGACCTCGTGGGTGGCCTGGATCGGCTCACCGATGCGCCGGACGACTGCGGAGACGTCCTCGTCCGCCCGTCTGTGGAGCACCTGGTCGGCGGGCGTGCCACCCAGCTGCCCACCACCCTGCGGGATCGCATTGCCGTAGGGGTCCTGTGTCGGGTCGTGGAGCAGCTCGACGAGGCGCTCCTCGACCTGGTCCGACATGACGTGCTCCCACCGGCAGGCCTCGTCGTGGACGTCGGCCCAGTCCAGTCCGATGACATCCAGGAGGAGCCGCTCGGCCAGGCGGTGCTTGCGCATCACCTCCACTGCGCGGGCCTCGCCCTCGGGTGTGAGCTCCAGACGTCGGTCCCCACGGACGTGGAGCAGCCCGTCGCGCTCCATGCGTGCCACCGTCTGGGACACGGTCGGCCCCGAGTGGCCCAACCTCTCGACAATGCGCGCCCGCAGTGGGGTCACGTCATCCTCACCGAGCTCGTAGACGGTCTTGAGGTACATCTCCGTGGTGTCGATGAGGTCGCCCATCCGGTCCCGTCCTCTCCGCGCAGCAGCGCCTGGTGGTGGCCGACTCCAAGGATAGGGTCCTGGCCCCCTCCCGGGAGCAGGGCGCGGTGATGGGAGCCGCATCTGGCCCACTCTCGCATGTCCGGGCGCGCACCGCCCCCCGGACCGCGGCACCTGCGCCCCGGGAGCCGGACCATCGTGCCCGCACGCGATCCACAGGGCTACATTTTCGAGCATGAGCACCGACCTGCCTCTCGTCCCCTCCGAGCTCCGACCCCTCGACGGCCGCTTCGGCTGCGGCCCCTCCCGGATTCGCTCAGAACAGCTCGATGCGCTGGGAACTCCGCTGTTGATGGGGACCTCCCACCGCCAGTCCCCGGTGCGTTCCGTCGTCCACTCACTTCGCGAAGGCCTGACAACGCTGTTCGACCTGCCCGAGGGGTGGGAGGTCGTGCTCGGCAATGGGGGCACGACCACCTTCTGGGCAGTCGCCACAGCGTGCCTCGTCGAGAGGCGCTCCGCACACGCCTCATTCGGGGAATTCGGGCACAAGTTCGTCACTGAAACCGCCACAGCCCCCTTCCTCCTCCCGCCCGTGGTGGTCGAGGCGCCGGCGGGTGGGGTCGCGCTGCTCTCCGGTGACGAGGGCGACTCCGATGACCTTCCTGATCCGGATGTCTTCGCCTACCCGCACCACGAGACCTCCACGGGAGCCCTCTCCCCGGTGCGGCGCATCGGTGGCGAGGGCACGCTCACCCTGGTGGATGCGACCTCGGTGGCGGGCGGTGTCCCGGTCGACATCTCCTCCACGGACGCCTACTACTTCGCGCCCCAGAAGTGCTTCGGATCAGATGGGGGGTTGTGGGTGGCACTGCTCTCACCCGCCGCCCAGGAGAGAGCCCGCCGCCTGCATGCGGCCACGGACCGCTGGGTGCCCCAGATCCTGGACCTCTGCGTGGCCATGGACAACTCCGCCAAGGACCAGACCCTCAACACCCCGGCCATCGCGACCCTGCTGCTCATGGAGCGCCAGGTCACCTGGATGCTGGAAGAGGGCGGCCTCGGAGCCATGTCCGCGCGCTCACTCGCGGCCTCCGGCCTCATCTACGACTGGGCCGAGGCCAGCGAGGTGGCCTCCCCGTTCGTGGCTGAGCCCCGGTGGCGCTCCCCCGTGGTCGTCACGGTCGACTTCTCCGAGCAGGTGGATGCCAAGAGGCTCGCCGCCGCCCTGCGGGCCAGCGGCATCGTCGACGTCGAGCCCTACCGCAAGCTCGGTCGCAACCAGCTGCGCATTGCGACCTTCCCCGCCACGCCGACCTCCGACGTCGAGTCCCTGCTCGCCTCCATCGACTGGCTGCTGCCCCGACTCTGAGCGGCGGGCATCCCGCACGCCCTGGACAACCACATGTGGGCTCGACACCATCCAGGCCCCGGGACACCGGTCCGGGCGGGGCGCCGCCCTCGCAGATGGCGTCAGGACGTCTCCTGCGCCCTGCGCGTCGCCTCCTCGGCGTCCATGGCGGCCCGGGCCCGCTCCACCGGGCCCTCGGCCTCCAGCGGGTGCCACGACCAGTGGAACCGGAGGTGGATCTGCCAGTGGGAGATCGCCCAGACGCCCGCGATGATCGCGACCGCCAGGGAGGCGATGCCCCCGACCAGGATCGACCAGCGGGCCCCCAGGTTCTCCCCGATCCAGCCGACCACGGGGGAGCCGATGGGCGTGGCCCCGAGGAAGATCATCGTGTAGAGGGCCATGACGCGCCCGCGCATCTCCTCCGCCGTGGAGATCTGGATGGCAGCATTGGCGGATGTGATCATGGTGAGCATCGCCAGGCCCGTGGGCACCGTCAGGACGGCGAACCACGTGTAGGTGGGGGCCAGTCCCAGGAGGATCTCGCAGATCCCGAACAGGCCCGCCGCGATGACGATCATGCGCAGCCGGGGAGTCCTGCGCCGAGCGGCCAGCAGGGCACCGGCCAGGGCGCCGATGGCCATGTAGGAGCCAAGCAGCCCGTACTCCCCGGCCGCCTTGCCGAAGACCTCGGTGGCCATGAGCGCGGAGGTGAGCTGGAAGTTCATCCCCAGCGCCGAGACCACGGCGACCACGAAGAGGAGCAGCATGATGTCGGGACGGTTGCGCACGTAGGCGACGCCCTCGCGCACCTGGCCCTTCCGGCGTGCCACCAATCGGTGGGGGACGAGCTCCGCCGGGCGCATCGCGGCCAGAGCGATGACCGGGGCGAGGAAGAGCACCCCGTTGACGATGAAGACCCACCCCGGTCCGACCCAGTCGATGACCAGGCCGGACAGGGCGGGTCCGAAGAGACGCGCAATGTTGAAGGCGGTGGAGTTGAGTCCCACCGCGTTGGGCAGGGAGTGGGAGGGTACGAGCTCCGACACGAAGGCCTGCCGTGCCGGGGAGTCCAGGGCTGCCACGGCACCGCCGGCCAGTGCGAGCACGTGGACGTGCCACAGTTCGGCGGTGCCGGTCAGCACCAGGACCCCCAGGACCAGCCCGAGCAGGCCGGTCAGGCATTGGGTCATCAGCAGGAGCCTGCGTCGGTCGACGCGGTCCGCGAGGACCCCGGCCCAGGGCGACAGGATCAGGAGGGGCAGGAACTGCAGGGCAGTCACCACCCCCACCTGGAACCCGTCGTGGGAGGTCAGGACCGTCAGCACCACCCAGTCCTGCGCGACCCGCTGCATCCAGGTTCCGGTCGACGCGATGACGTTGCCGGTGAACCAGAGCCTGAAGTTGTGGTAGCGCAGGGAGTGGAAGGTACGTGACACCTGGTCGGGAGCCTCCTCAGGCCATCAGGGTCATCCCGCCAACGCCGCCTGGATGGGGCCGAGGACGAAGTACAGCACGAACAGCACCGAAGTCAGCCACATCAGTGGGTGGATCTTCGTAGCCTTGCCGAGCGCGACCTGGATGACCGTGTAGGTGATGAAGCCGACGCCGATGCCCACTGTAATGGAGTAGCCGAAGGGCATGAAAGCGATCGTGAGGAATGCCGGGATCGCGATCTGTGGGGAGGACCAGTCGATGTCGACGACCTGGGTCATCATCAGGAAGCCCACGAACACCAGTGCGGTTGACGCGGCTTCCGTCGGGACCAGTTCGACGATGGGCGACAGGAAGGTCGACAGGAGGAAGAGCACACCGGTGACCACCGAGGCCAGGCCCGTGCGTGCGCCCTCACCGACACCGGCGGAGGACTCGACGTAGGAGGTGTTGGAGGAGACGCCACCCAGACCGCCGGCGACGGCAGCCAGGGAGTCGATGAGGAGGATCTGGCGGGACTTGGGCGGGTTGCCGTCCTCGTCCAGCAGCTTGGCCTCGCCACCGATGGCGACCATGGTGCCCATCGTGTCGAAGAAGTCCGCGAGCATCAGGGAGAAGACGAGCAGCAGGACGGCCAGGGGGCCGAGCTTCTGGAGGGCGCCGAAGAAGTCGATCTGGAGCAGCGTTCCGAAGGAGGGGAGCGCGACGGGGGACCCGGAGATCGCAGGGACCGTCTGGCCCCACCCGGTCGGGTCCGTCTCCGACTTCGCGCCCAGACCCGCGACCGCCTGGATGATGACGGCGAGCACGGTGGAGGCGAGGATGGAGATGAGGATGGCGCCCTTGACCTTACGGACGTAGAGCACGATGGTCAGCAGGAGACCGAAGACGAAGACGAGTGCGGGCCATCCGTCCAGCGACCCGTTGACACCGAGCTGGACCGGGGTGCCGCCGGGGCGGATGATCCCGGCATTGACCAGGCCGACGAAGGCGATGAAGAGGCCGATGCCCACCGAGATCGCGGTCTTGAGCTGGCGCGGGACGGCCTTGAAGACGGCCTCACGGAAGCCGGTGAGCACCAGGATGGTGATGAGGAGGCCTTCCCAGAAGATCAGGCCCATGGACTCCTGGTAGGTGAGTCCGGATCCCAGCACCAGGGTGAATGCCACCATGGCGTTGAGGCCCATGCCCGCAGCCAGTGCCAGGGGGAAGTTCGCGACCACGCCCATGAGGATGGTCATGATGCCGGCGATCAGGGCGGTACCCGCCGCGATGTCACGCGCGGTGAATGGTGTGCCCTCCGGGAGCACACCGTCGGTGGACAGGATGATCGGGTTGATGACCAGGATGTAGGCCATCGCGAAGAAGGTCACGAAGCCGCCGCGGACCTCGTGACCGATGGTGGACCCGCGTTCCGTGATGTGGAAGAAGCGGTCGAGTGCGTTGGTGGGAGTTGCCTGTGGGGAGCGCGTGCGCGCAGTCTGGGTGCTCACGCGCACATCGTGCCCACCCCGCCCCCGGATTTCAAGAGCGTCCCAAGTGGGGACCGTGGGCTGGCAAACAGGAGTAGGCTGTCCCGAAACGCGGGACATCCTCCGTGGCGTCGTCGAGGGCGCCCCGCTCGCCGCCCACGAGGGCGACCCCTGCCGGTCGTCGACGAGGGCGAACCGGCCGGTGCGGATCATCGGCGGCAGGGGGGCAGCAGCGATCAGGCCCCTGCGGACGCCCCGACCACGGTCCCGCCGTCCATCTGCTCGGGGACGATGAGGAAGTCGTTGACCCGTGAGGGCTCGACCGGCCACTCGGGGCCGTCGGAGGGGACGTCCGTCTCCGAGTGCGACCCGCAGGTGTGGTCCAGGCTGACGACCTTGCCGTCGTCCGGCGACCACTCATTCGCGCAGACCCCGAAGACCCCCCGCAGGGATCCCGACATCTTCACCAGGAACCCGCAGGTCGAGCACGGGGCCTTGGGCACGCGCGTGTCGGCCGGCCCGTGATCGGAGTGGTACCAGCGTTCCACGGCCTCGTCGCGACCCTCCCGGGAGAGCACGCGCGGGCGCCCCAGACCCAGCTCACGAACCACCGGCTCGTCGGGGTCCTCGCCGGTGTCCTCGAAACCCGGCTCCAGCCTCGGGTCGTCCGCGCTGTAGGGCAGCACGTCGTCACGGGTGACGTCGGCGGGACGCAGCCGCTCCTCCCAGGGCACCCACGCGGGTGCGAGCAGGGAACCCTCCCCCGGCACGAGGTCCACCTCGCACACCGTGGCGACCTTGGACCTCGGCACGCGTGAGAGCGAGACCGCCCAACGCCAGCCGGCGTAGCCGGGCTCCAGCGTCCGGAAGTAGTGGGTGAGGAGGCGCTCCCCCTCGAGGTGGACGCCGGTGTGCTCCCCCACCGTGCCGCGACGGGCGACGGACTCCGCCGCCTCGCGTGCCACCTCGACCGCGGACTCCAGGACGGCGTCCGGTCGCGGCCTGCGGGTGCGGGTGGGCTTGGTCGGGACAGTGTCCTCAGGCATCGAAATCCTCCGCGACCGCCTGCAGCACCTGGGCGATCTTGTGGGCATTGTCGGGGTACTTGCCCCGTCTCAGGGAGTTGGAGGACATGTCCAGGAGCTTGATGAGGTCCTCCACGACGGGGACCATGGCCTGGGGCTTGCGTCTCTGGTTGCGCACGACGGACGGCGCCTCCTCCAGGACCCGGACGGACAGCGCCTGGGGACCCTTGCGTCCGTCTGCCACGCCGTACTCGACGCGGGTCCCGGGACGCGGGGCGGGAGCCCCCTCGGGCAGCGCGGAGGCATGCAGGAACACCTCGACGCCGTCATCGCCGCCGATGAATCCGAAGCCTCGATCGGCGTCGAAGAACTTCACCTTGCCGGTGGGCACGATTGCACTCCTTGTGGTCAGCGGCCCGTACGGGCCTCCGACACATGATAGTTCGCCCGGTCGCCGCGGTCGAAGGCTGGCGCGTCCCTGCGCTGTGGGCGGACGGGGGATGACCGGTGCGGCGCTGCGGACGTGTCGACGCCTGCGAGGGCGGCGCTGCGCGCGCACGCGGGGGACGCCCGGGCACAATAGGCTGACGACCGGGGCCCGAGGGGCACCGGGGAGGGAGACACGCATGAGGACGATGCACCGGCTCGCAGCCGCCGCGGCGACGGCCCTGACCGCCCTGGCGGTCGCCGCAGGACCTGCTGGCGCCACATCTCCCGTGACCATCGGCGACACGGTGACCGATCCGGAGGGATTCCTCTCGACCTCGCAGGTCGCGACGATCCAGGACGACGCCCGGCGCGCCGGGTCGGAGGGCATCGACTTCTACTTCGTGGCGGTCCCCGACCTCAGTGGTCAGGAGGTGGTCACCTGGTGTCAGCAGAGCGGCATCCAGTCGGGCCTGTCCACCAGCTCGGTGGTCCTGGTGATCGCCTACGAGGAACGCCAGATCGGGTCCTGCGGGAACGAGGGTGAGCAGGTCGTCTCCGACTCCGACCTCACCGTGGCACGCAGTGCCGCCGTCGACGTGCTGCGCAACGCGAACCCCCTGGACGCGGACACGACCACCGAGGCGGCCACCGCCTTCGTCGACTCCATGGTCGGTGCGGCGGACGGCACGGGTACGGGGACCACGGAAACGGACGGGAGCAGCGACGCCACAGGGTCCGCTCCCAGGGGTTCCGGTGTGTTCGGGACCGTCGTCGCCCTGGTGCTCCTCGGCTCCGCGGCCGCCCTCGTCCTCGTCCTCGTGAAGTCGCGCCGGACGAACTCCCGGATCCGCTCCGGTGCGGCCGCGTCGGGCGCCCCTCCCATGACGGCCGACCAGAAGGTGGACCTGGCCAACAGGCGCCTCCTCGAGGCCGATGAGATGGTGCGCAGTGCCTCCGACGAACTCGACTTCGCCCGTGCCCAGTTCGGCGCCCTGCGCACCGATGAGTACGGCGCCGCGTTCCGTGCCGCCCAGGAGGGGGTGGCGCGGGCGTTCGACGCGCAGAAGCAGATGAACGAGGCCGGGGACCCGGCTTCCCGGGCCGCGACGGCCGACCGGATCCTCACCGCCCTGGACCAGGTGATGCTCCCCCTGGTCGCGCAGCAGAAGGCCTTCCACGACCTGCGCGACTCCGAGGCCAGCGCGGACCAGCAGGTGGCCGGTCTGCGCGAGCGGATCTCCGAGGTCGAGGCATCCCTGCCCACCGCGGTCTCGGAACTGCACTCCCTGGCCATCGCCTATCCCCCGGCTGCGATCTCCGCACTCCAGGACAACCCCGACCAGGCACGCGCCCTCCTGGACTCCGCCCGCGAGGCGGCGGACCAGGCCCAGGGCCTCCTGGGCACCGATCGCTCGGGCGCGGTGGCGGCGGTGGACACGGGCATGCGCGCGGTGGCGATGGCCCAGCTGCAGGTGCGCGCCATCATGGACGCCCAGAAGAACCTGGACCACGCCAAGGAGGACCTGACGACGGCGGTCGCCTCCCTCACCTCCGACCTCAATGACGTCACGCGCCTGAAGGCCGATCCCCAGGCGTTCGCACCCCTGGTCGAGGACGCCCGCCGGGCCGTCTCCGCAGCCCAGGCGGCCCGTTCCGGCTCGGGCGATCCCCTCGCGGCCCTGGAGGACCTGCACAGCGCCGAGGCCGCGCTGGACGCCGCGCTGGCCGGGCTCCGCTCCGCGGAGGAGCAGCGCACCCGTGCCACCGGGAACGCCCGCAACCGTCTCGCAGCCGCGGAGGCCGCAGTCGCTGAGGCCGAGACCTTCATCCAGTCGCGACGCGGACTCGTGGACCTGGACGTGCGTTCGCAGATGCAACGGGCGGAGTCCTCACTGGACAGGGCCCGCGCCACCGTCGACTCGGATCCCCAGGCGAGCATCCAGGCCGCCATCGACGCGGAGTCCACTGCGCGATCCGTACTGCGCAGCAACCCACGCGGCTTCGGGGACACAGGGACCCGGAGCGACTCGGGTGTCTCGTGGGGCAACCTGCTGCTCTGGTCGATCTTCATGGGCAACCACTCCGGGGGCTCCTGGGGTGGGGGCGGGGGCGACCACCACCGTCGGGGAGGTTTCGGCGGGGGCGGGTTCGGCGGCGGCTTCGGCGGCGGAGGNGGCGGGGGAGGCGGGTCCTCCTTCTGATCCCGCAGCCCGACCCTGTCGCCTGCCCCCCCCGGCCCGGGTCCGCGCACAGGTCCCACGGGCGGGGCATGGCCGCTTCCCTGCGCTCCCCGGCCCACCCGACGACCGCGCACTCCGTCGCCCCGTGCACTCCCGCCCTCGCACCGGTGCGGGCCAGCCGATATCATCCGAGCAGGACGTGAAGCCGATCACCCCTGACGAACCAAGGAGAACACATGGCAGAGAAGCAGTCGATCCTGGGACGCATCTCCCAGCTCGCCAAGGCGAACATCAACGCGATCATCGATCGCGCCGAGGACCCGCAGAAGATGCTGGACCAGCTCATCCGCGACTACACGAACTCCATCGCCGAGGCCGAGACCGCGGTCGCCCAGACGGTCGGCAACCTCCGTCTGGCGGAGAAGGACCACGCGGACGACGTCGCCACCGCTGCCGACTGGGGTCGCAAGGCCCAGGCCGCCTCCGACAAGGCCGAGCAGCTGCGCACCGCCGGGGACTCCGCCGGTGCGGACAAGTGGGACGACCTGGCCAAGGTGGCACTGGGCAAGCAGATCCAGTTCGAGGGCGAGGCCAGGGAGGCGGAGCCCATGATCGCCTCCCAGACCGAGGTCGTGGACAAGCTCAAGTCGGGTCTGGTCGGCATGAAGGACCGTCTCGCACAGCTCAAGTCGCGTCGCGACCAGCTGGTGGCGCGCCAGAAGTCCGCGGAGGCACAGGCCAAGGTGACCGACGCGATCTCCTCGATCAACGTCATGGACCCGACCTCGGAGCTCGCCCGGTACGAGGACCGTGTCCGCCGCACCGAGGCCATGGCACAGGGCCGGGCGGAGGTCGCCTCGACCTCCCTGGAGTCACAGTTCGCCGAACTCGACACCGATTCCTCCGCGGCGGAGGTCGAGGCACGCCTGGCAGCACTCAAGCACAAGGACTGATCCCGCGGGGGAGCTGTACTCGCGGCCCACGTGCGGGAACCGCTCCCGGGCCCATGGGACCGGGGGGAACCAGCTGCAGCACCGAGGGGCGGGTGGTCGGGGAACCGGCCACCCGCCCCTCGTCCGTGCCTGCAGGCCCTACTCTGGGCGCATGGCTGAAACGACCTACCTGGTGGTCGATGGCGAGAACATCGACGCCACCCTCGGAATGTCCGTGCTGGACCACCGTCCGGCCCCCGAAGAACGTCCACGATGGGACCGAGTCCTGGCATCGGCCGGGGAGACGTGGGGGGAGCCGGCCAAGGGCCTGTTCTTCCTCAATGGTTCGAGCGGTTACCTGCCGATGGGATTCGTCCAGGCCCTGACTGCCATGGACTACAAGGCCATTCCCCTGGCGGGTCCGGCGGGCATGAAGGTCGTCGACGTCGGTGTCCAACGCACCCTGGAGGCCATCGCGCAGCTGGACTCGGGCTCGGTGATCCTGGGCAGCCACGACGGGGACTTCGTCCCCCAGGTCCGGACCCTGCTGGAGATGGGGCGCAAGGTCGCCGTCGTCTGCTTCCGTGAGTTCCTCTCCTCCCAGCTCCACGAGCTGGTGGACCTGGGTCTGGAGGTCATCGACCTCGAGTACGACGTCCACGCCTTCCAGGTGCAACTGCCCCGTATCCGCATCATCGACGTCGACGAGTTCAACCCCTTCGACTTCCTCTGAGTCGCGGACTGCCGGGAGCCGGGCACCTCGTCCCTCCCCGGCACGTGCCCGCCCGTGCGCACCCACTCGGGCGCGCACCGGGCTCCGCCCTCGCGCATGTGCGGTCGGGTGCAGGGACGGGCCCTGCCCACCCCGGTCTCCCGGAGGGGCAGGGCCCGTCCCTGTCCAGTGTCCCGATCGGCCCCGGGGTCCGCGCACCTGGCCCGGACCCGCGTCACCGACAGGGGTGGCTCACTTCACGTCGTCGTCCACCCAGTCGAAGGTCCGCGTGACGGCCTTCTTCCACAGGCGGTAGGTGCGGTCGATCTCCTCCTGGTCCGCCTTCGGCGTCCAGCGCTTCCCTTCCTGCCAGTTGGCGATGACGTCGTCGGTCCCCTCCCAGAAGCCCACGGCGATGCCGGCCGCGTAGGCGGCACCCAGGGCCGTGGTCTCGATGACCTTCGGACGCACCACGTCGACGCCGCACAGGTCCGCCTGGAACTGCATGACCAGGCCGTCGTGCGTCATGCCGCCGTCGACCTTGAGTTCCTTGAGGGGGACCCCGGAGTCGGCGTTCATGGCGTCCAGGACCTCACGGGACTGGAACGCCGTGGACTCCTCGACCGCGCGTGCGATGTGGCCCTTGTTGGCGTAGCGGGTCAGGCCCACGATCGCCCCGCGGGCGTCGTCACGCCAGTAGGGCGCGAAGAGGCCGGAGAAGGCCGGGACGAAGTAGACGCCACCGTTGTCGTCGACCGTCTCCGCCAGCGCCTGGATGTCGCTGGACTTCTCGATCATGCCCAGGTTGTCACGCAGCCACTGCACCAGGGACCCGGCCACCGCGATGGAGCCCTCCAGTGCGTAGACCGCAGGCTCCTCGCCGATCTTGTAGGCCACTGTGGTGAGGAGTCCGTTGGCGGAGAACACGGGCTCGTTGCCGGTGTTCATCAGCATGAAGCAGCCGGTGCCGTAGGTGTTCTTCGCCTGCCCACGCTCGAAGCAGGCCTGCCCGAAGGTGGCCGCCTGCTGGTCGCCCAGGATGCCCGCGATGGGCGTGTCAATGAGCAGACCCTGCTTGCGGCCGTAGCCGTAGACCTCGGAGGAGGAACGGATCTCGGGCAGCATCGACAGCGGGATGCCGAAGTCGGAGGCGATGTCCTCACGCCACTCCAGGGTCGTGATGTCCATGAGCATGGTGCGCGAGGCATTGGTGACGTCGGTGACGTGGATGCCACCGTCGACCCCGCCGGTCATGTTCCACAGCACCCAGGAGTCGGTGTTGCCGAAGTACAGGTCCCCGGCCTCCGCCTTCTCGCGGGCGCCGGGCACGTTGTCGAGGATCCACTTGATCTTCGGGCCGGAGAAGTAGGTGGACAGGCCCAGACCACAGATGTCCTTGTAGCGGTCCATGCCCTTGTCGCCGGCGAGCTCACGGGTGATGGCAGCGGTGCGGGTGTCCTGCCAGACGATGGCGTTGTAGACGGGCTCACCGGTGTTCTTGTCCCACACCACCGTGGTCTCACGCTGGTTGGTGATGCCGACCGCCGCGAGCTGGTGGCGGTTGATGCCCGCCTTGGCGAAGGCGTCGGCGACGACGGCCCGGACCGAGTCCCAGATCTCCAGGGGGTTGTGCTCGACCCAGCCGGGGTTCGGGAAGATCTGGGTGAACTCCTGCTGGCCGACGGCGACGATCTCGCCGGAGTGGTTGAAGATGATCGCCCGGGACGAGGTCGTCCCCTGGTCGATCGCCATGACGTACTTCTCTTCTGACATGTCAGTCCTTCTCACTTGTACGTGGTGGTGTTCAGGGAGTTCCCCCGGTGTCGGTCGGGACCGCGGTCCCGACCGACACCGGGGAGGGGTGGATGGCGTCCGCGTCGATCAGGCCAGGCCGACGGCGAAGACGATGACCGTGGCGACGATGGCACCGATGATCGGGCCGACGACCGGGACCCAGGAGTAGGCCCAGTCCGAGTCACCCTTGCCCTTGATGGGCAGGACGGCGTGTGCGATGCGCGGCCCGAGGTCACGGGCTGGGTTGATGGCGTACCCCGTCGGGCCACCGAGGGAGGCGCCGATGACGACGATGATGATCGCGACACCGAGGGGTCCCAGGCCCGATTTCGAGTATCCGGCGACGAAGACCCAGATGATGAGCACTGCCGTGGCGATGGCCTCGGTGACGACGTTCCAACCGTAGGAACGGTCCTCAGGACCCGTGGAGAACACGCCGAGCTTGAGGGCCGGGTCGAGGTCCTCGTCGAACTGCTTCTTGTAGGCCAGCCATGCGAGGACCGCACCGACGAACGCACCCAGGAACTGGGCGACGATGTAGATGATGACGTTCAGGGCGGTCACGGCGACGCCGCCCTCGCCGATGGCGGGTCCGTTCAGGGTGACCGAGGAGTCGAACATGTGGCCCACGACCTTGGCGATCGTGACGGCGGGGTTGAGGTGACCGCCTGTGGCGTAGGCGACGTAGACACCGGCGAAGACTGCGAAGCCCCACCCGAAGTTGACCATCAACCAGCCGGTCCCACGGCCCTTGGACTTCGGGAGGAGGTTCGTGGCGACCACACCTGCACCGAGGAGCAGGAGGATCGTCGTTCCGAAGAACTCCGAGATGAAGATCTGAGCACTCGTCGGGGTCGTTCCTGCTTCTATCGCCGCAGGGAGCAATGTCGTGAACACTGTGCACTACCTTTCTCCGGCGCGTCATCACGCCGATTGTGAGGGTGGCCCATTCCACCTTGCACATGAGCCACTTTCGGGTCCGGGGACCCCCGCAGTGACCACGGTTGCGGGACACCCCGCGGGTGAATCTCTCCTCCACGGACCGTCCTGGTGACGGTCCCCGGCGGACGACATGTCAGGGATGAGGGGACTCAGCCCTGCACGTCCGGTGCCACGTCGATGAAGGGGGTCACCTCCCCGACCTCGCCACGGACGCCCTGGGCCTCGACCTCGTCGAGGATTCCCTCGGCCCTGTCCTCGGCCTCACAACGGGCCTCGTAGGCCCGAAGTTCCGCCGACCTCCTCTCCTGGTCCCATCCAAGCAGGTCGGATGCCAGGTCCGCGGCTTCTTCGGCCACGGCGGTTCCCCGGTCCCTGTGCTCGTAGGTCAGCCTCGTGCGGCGCACGAGCAGGTCCTCCAGGTGCAGGGCGCCCTCGTGCGTGATCCCGAAGGCGAGTTCGGCGCGGAGGTACTCCGGCGCACCCTGCAGCTCCTCGCCCAGGTCCGGGCGTTCCTCGATCATCGACAGGATGACCTCGATGTCGGAGCCGTACCTGTCCAGGAGGTCCTCGATGTGGTCCCGGCTCAGGCCCGAGTGCTCGGCGAGCGTGTGGCGACGTCCCCACAGCGCGTGGTAGCCGTCGGCTCCCTCCAGAGGGGTCTCCGCCGTGACGGAGGGCAGCTCGGCGGCGCGCCGCTCCCCGAGTGCGAAGTCCACCGCGTCCTCGGCCATCTGGCGGTAGGACGTCAACTTGCCACCGGCGATCACGGTGAGTCCGGGTGCGGCCTCGGTGACCGTGTGCTCGCGGGAGACCTTGGTCGACTTCGAGTCGTCCCCGTCCAGGGTGCCCGGCTGCAGCAGGGGCCGCAGACCGGCGAAGGTGCCGATGACGTCGTCCTTCGTCAGGGGTGTGGCGAGGACGGAGTTGGCGTGGTCCAGCAGGTACTCGATGTCCGAGCGGTCCGCGACGGGTTCACGCCGGTCGAGGTGGTAGGCGGTGTCGGTGGTGCCGATGATCCAGTACCGCTTCCACGGGATGATGAAGAGGACCGACTTCTCGGTGCGCAGGAAGATGCCGACCTTGGAACGGATGCGGTCCTTCGGCACCACGAGGTGGATGCCCTTGGAGGCCAGCACCTTGAGGCCACCCCCGGTGCCCGCCAGGGCCTGCGTCTTCTCCGTCCACACGCCGGTGGCATTGATGACGGCCTTCGCCTCGACGTGGTGGTCGGTGCCGGACTCGAGATCACGCAGGTCGGCTCCCGTCACGCGCCCGGAGGCGTCCTTGCTGAGACCCACCACCTGGGTGCGGTTGGCCGCCAGCGCCCCGTAGCGCACGGCGGTGCGGACCAGGGTGACGACGAGGCGTGCGTCGTCGACCCGGGAGTCGTAGTACACGATCGACCCGGTCAGCGCGTCGGGGCGCAGGGCCGGTGCCAGGCGCAACGAACCCTTGCGGGAGTGGTGGCGCTGCATGGGCACGGAACCCCTGTGGGCCCACTGGGCCAGGGCGTCGTACATGCCCACGCCCACTGCGGAGTAGGCGCGCTCGACGACGGGCGTCTTCAGTGGCCACAGGAACGGCTGGGCCTTGACCAGGTGGGGAGCGGTCGTGGTCAGCAGGAGACCGCGCTCGCGCAGCGACTCCGCGACCAGCTTGAAGTCCAGCTGGTAGAGGTAGCGCAGGCCACCGTGGACCAGCTTGGAGGAGCGGGAGGATGTCCCCGACGCCCAGTCCTGGGCCTCGACGACACCGACGCGCAGGCCACGGGTCACCGCGTCCAGTGCGATCCCCGCACCGGTCACCCCGCCGCCGATCACCAGGATGTCGAGAGGTTCGGAGGACATGTCGGACAGTGCCTTGGTCCTGTTCGTGACCGAGAGCTCAGGGACTGTCATGACTTCTCATCTCCTTCGATGTGGGCATCTGCGCATGTCGCGACGGGCACCAGTATCTCAGGAGGTGCACATCGAACCGTAGGCATTGAACGCCTGTGCATGTCACACTGGTCCCCGTGAGCATCCGTGATGAGCAGGCACATGAGGCCGCGTCCATGTACTACCTCCAGGGCCAGACCATGGAGACCATCGCCCGGCACCTCGGGGTGTCCCGCTCCTCCGTGTCGCGTCTGCTGGCCCACGCCCGCGAGACGGGCCTGGTCCGCATCTCCGTGGCAGCCGCACCGGGGACGCGCGGGACACTGGCGGGGCAGATCAACGATCTCTTCGGTGTGCGTGCCTCCGTGGTGCCCGTGCCCGACGTGGACACCGAGGTCAACAGGCTCCACAACGTCGCCCTCGTCGCCGCGGAGCGCCTCGTCGAACTCATGGAACCCGGAGCCGTCCTCGGCGTGGCCTGGGGCAACACGACCGCCGAGGTCACCCGCAACATCCCCCACGTCCACTTCCCCGGCTCGGTCGTGGTCCAGCTCAACGGCGCAGCCAACGCCAGCCAGTCGGGCCTGCCCTATGCGGACTCCATCATCTCCCAGGCTGCCGACGCCTTCGGTTCCCGGATGGTCCACTTCCCCGTCCCCGCCTTCTTCGACTACCCCGAGACGAAGCAGGCGCTCTGGCGGGAACGTTCCATCCGGTCCGTCCTGCAGACCATCGAGTCCGCCACGGTCGCGCTCTTCGGTGTGGGCGCACTGGCGGCGAACCTGCCCTCCCACGTCTACTCCGGCGGCTACCTCGAGCCCCAGGAACTCCAGGACGCCAAGGCGGACGGGGTGGTCGGGGACGTGTGCACCGTCCTCATCCGTGAGGACGGCTCCACCCAGATGGACCTCAACAGGCGCGCCTCCGGCCCCACTCCCGCCACGCTCCAGAAGATCCCCCACCGCCTGTGCGTCGTCTCAGGGGCCTCCAAGGCCCTGCCCCTGCTGGGTGCCCTGCGCGCAGGTGTCGCCACCGACCTGGTCCTCGACGACGCCGCCGCCCGGACGCTCCTGGACCTGGCACGCATGAGATCGGGGCACCCGCGCACAATGGTGCGGTGAGTTTCCACATCCGGGACGCGCGCCCCACGGACGTGCGCGCCATCGCCGCCCTGGTCAGCCCCTACGCAGCCAGGCGCATCCTGGTGTCCAAGGAGCTCATCCACTACTTCGAGGACGTCCAGGAGTTCATCGTCGTCGAGGAGACCCCCGGCGGACCGGTCATCGGCTGCGGTGCACTGCACGTCATGTGGGACGACATCGCCGAGGTGCGCACCCTCGCCGTGGACCCGGCCCACCTCCACCGCGGCATCGGGTCGGCCCTGCTGGAGACACTGGTGGGACGTGCGCGCCGCATGGGCCTCATGCGCACCTTCTGCCTGACCTTCGAGGTCGAGTTCTTCGCCCGCCACGGCTTCCGCGTCATCCAGGGCACCCCCGTCGGCGAGGACGTGTTCACGGAGATGCTGCGCAGCCACGACGACGGGGTCAAGGAGTTCCTGGACCTCGCCTCGGTCAAGCCCAACACCCTGGGCAACACGCGCATGATCCTCGACCTCGTCAGCGCGGAGCCGCTCCCCCACTCGGAGCCCCTCCCCCAGTCCCAGGCGCCGTGGACCCGTGTGGCCCGCAGCGCGAACGAGGGCGACGCGCGGGGGCGCGGTGACCGCAGTGTCGGGCGGGGTGACGGCCGGGACGCCGGGCAGGACGGCCCGGAGGACGGGCAGGACGGGGTGCCGGGCGCCCTCGCACGCGGAGCCTGACGGACCCACCCGGTCCGCTTCCTCCCCGTCGACCGTGACACAGGGACGACGCACCCAGGGGGGCGCCCTCGTCACCCCCGGTGGGAACCGACGGAAGCCACCACCCGGTGACACGGTGGCCGGGCGCCCCACGGACGCGGTCGCGGCCACTCCTCCTGACCTCGACCGGAGCGCTATCGTGGAAGGAGACCCACCCCACTCCGGGGTCCATCCCGAGCCGAGAGGCACCGTCGCATGCGTATCGCACTCTTCGCGACCTGTATCGGTGACGTCATGTTCCCGCAGGCACCGCAGGCCACCACCCACCTCCTGGAGAGGCTCGGGCACGAGGTGGTCTTCCCCGCCGACCAAGCCTGCTGCGGGCAGATGCACGTCAACACCGGATACTTCCCCGAGGCGATGCCGATCATCGCGAACCACGTGCGGACCTTCGAGCCCGTCCTGGACGGCGAGTGGGACGCCATCGTCGTCCCCTCCGGGTCGTGCACGGGGTCCATCCGTCACCAACAGGCCATGGTCGCCGCCTCCGAGGGCGACGACGAGCTGAGCCGGCGCGCCGCACAGATCGCCGAGCACACCTACGAGCTCTCCGAGCTGCTCGTGGACGTGCTCGGGGTGACCGACGTCGGCGCCTACTTCCCCCACCGGGTCACCTACCACCCGACCTGCCACTCACTGCGCATCGCCAAGGTCGGGGACAAGCCCTACCGCCTCCTGGAGGCCGTGGAGGGCCTCCAGCTCATGGAGCTGCCCGAGGCGACCAGTTGCTGCGGGTTCGGTGGGACCTTCTCGATGAAGAACGCCCAGACATCGACCGCGATGCTCGCCGACAAGATGGCCAATGTCATGTCCACGAAGGCGGAGGTGCTCGTCGCGGGCGACTACTCCTGCCTGATGCACATCGGTGGGGGCCTGTCCCGCATGCGCTCGGGTGTGCGCACCATGCACCTGGCCGAGGTACTGGCCGGGACCCGCGAGGAACCCTGGGCAGCTCCCGAGACGACGACGAAGGTGGGTGCGTGATGAAGGTCCCGATCCAGCTCCAGGAGGCCGCGACCAAGGCCATCGGCACGGCCGCCACGGCCACGGCCACCGCGATCCAGGCCGTCGACCAGGTCCTCCACCGCGGGACCACCGCCGAGCAGGACGCCGCCGACCGCGGGAAGGTCCAGGCGTGGACGCCCTCGGCCCCCACACCCGAGAACCCGCTGCGCTGGGGTGCCACCTTCCCCACCGCCGCGTCCGCGACGCTGCGCAATACCCAGATGCGGCGCAACATCAAGCACGCCACCCACACGATCCGCGACAAGCGCGACATGCGCGTCTCGGAGCTGCCCGACTGGGAGGAACTGCGCCTGGCGGCCGCCTCCATCAAGAACGACGCGATGAGCCGCCTGCCCGAGCTGCTCGAACAGCTGGAGGCGAATGTCACCGCGCGCGGCGGCATCGTCCACTGGGCACGCGACGCGGAGGAGGCCAACCGCATCGCCTTCGGCATCGCACGCTCCAAGGGTGTCTCGGAGGTGGTCAAGGTCAAGTCCATGGCCACCCAGGAGATCGGGCTCAACGAGTACTTCCACACGCGCGGCATCGAGGCCCGCGAGACGGACCTGGCGGAGATGATCGTCCAGCTCTCCGACGACATGCCCTCCCACGTGGTCGTCCCCGCGATCCACCGCAACCGCTCCGAGGTGCGGGCGATCTTCCGCGAGCGCATGGAGGACGCACCCGAGGGACTCACCGACGACCCGCGCGACCTCACCGCAGCAGCTCGCGCCCACCTGCGCCGCAAGTTCCTCGCAGCGAAGGTGGCGATCTCGGGATCGAACATGATGGTGGCCGACACCGGGACCCTGAGTGTCTTCGAGTCCGAGGGCAACGGACGCATGTGCCTGACGCTGCCCGAGACCCTGATCTCGATCGTGGGCATCGAGAAGATCGTGCCGACGTACCAGGACGCGGAGGTCTTCGCCCAGTTGCTGCCCCGCTCCGCCACGGGTGAGCGCATGAACCCCTACACGTCGATGTGGACCGGCGTCACCCCGGGGGACGGGCCCCAGGAGTTCCACCTGATCCTCCTGGACAACGGACGCACCCGGGTCCTGGCGGACCCCGTGGGACGTCAGGCCCTGCACTGCATCCGCTGTGGGGCCTGCATGAACGTGTGCCCCGTCTACGAGCACGTCGGTGGGCATGCCTACCAGTCGGTCTACCCCGGACCCATCGGGGCGATCCTCACCCCCCAGCTGCGCGGTGCCTTCGAACACGACGACCCGGCGGCGACCCTCCCGTTCGCCTCCAGCCTCTGCGGCGCCTGCTTCGAGGCCTGCCCGGTGCGCATCGACATCCCCTCCGTCCTCGTCGAACTGCGTCACCGCACGGTGGAGGCCTCACGTGGTGGTGTCCCCAACGGGTGGGACGTCGCGATGAAGGCCTCGATCATGCCGATGTCAAAGGGGTCGGTCATGGGGATGGCCGGAGCCGTGATGCCCGTCGGACGTGCCGTGGCCGGTGCCGACCGCCGGATCGTCCACCTGCCCTGGCCGGCAACCGCCTGGACCAACACCCGCGACATCCCGGCTCCTCCCAGTCAGTCCTACCGCCAGTGGGAGGCGGCACGGCGTGCGGGACGTGACGAACCCACTCCAGGTGTGGTCGATGCTCCCGAGCCGGGGGAGCTGCCCGGGCAGGACGCCGCGGCGCCGCAGGGACCTGGAGCGGACGGCGCAGGGTTGGCGGGCACCGAACCACAGGACACGGGCACGACACCCGAGGAGGACGCCCGATGAGTGCCAAGACCGAGATCCTCGCCGCGGTGCGCGCGGCCATCGCGCAGTCCCAGCCAGCCGCCCCGGACCCACACGTCGTGCGTGATTACCGTTTCCACGCCGGTTCCCCGGCGGGATCGGAGGCGATCGTCGCGGAGTTCGTCGAGGCCCTGGAGGACTACCACGCCCGGGTCGCCCAGGTCAGCTCCGCAGAGGTACCGGGTGCCATCGACGACATGCTGGAGGCCGCGGAGGCGCACAGCGTCGTCGTCCCCTCCGGTCTGCCGCAGGAGTGGGCCGAAGCAGCGGGCGGGCAGCTCGGTCGTGGACGGGGTCGCAAGCGATCCGCACCCCGTGAGGTGCACACCGACTCCCGCGAGGAGCCACTGGACAAGGAGTTCCTCGCAGGGGTCAATGCCGTCGTCACTGCGGCGCGCACCGCGATCTCCCTGTCGGGCACCATCGTGCTCGACGGCGAACCCGACCAGGGACGTCGCGCGATCACCCTTCTGCCCGACGTGCACGTCTGCGTCGTGCGGGCCTCCCAGGTGCAGGGCACGGTCCCGGAGGCCGTGGCGATCCTCGGTGAGCACCCCGAGCGTCCCCAGACCTGGGTCGCGGGCCCCTCGGCCACCTCCGACATCGAGCTGGTCCGCGTCGACGGCGTCCACGGTCCCCGCACCCTGTGCGTGGTGGTCGTCACCGACGCCTAGGGACGGCCCGGCCACCCCTGGCCGCGCGGCTATCCTTGTGCCCATGCACGCCGTCTCCCCGGACCCCGACCGGGACCCCGATCCCTCCACGGGGCTGAGGACTCCGCCGACGGTTCACCCCGGCGGGGATCCGTGGACGGTGGGGGTCGGCGACGGCGCCGGTTCGGCGGAGCCGGGGACCGGGGTGGGCGTCCCCGACACCGACGCACGCCAGGAGGGGCTCTTCGAGGTCCCCGCGGGCGCCAGGCGGGCGCGCGCACGCGTCATCATCCTCACCGGGCCCTCCGGGTCCGGCAAGACCTCACTCACCTCACGCACCGGGACGACCTCCCTGTCGCTGGACCACTTCTACCGCAACGGTGACGACGCGGACATGCCGATGCTGCGCGAGGGGCTGGTCGACTGGGACGACCCCCGTTCCTGGAACGCCGACGACGCCGTGCGTGCCATCCTGGAGCTCTGCCGGCAGGGACAGACCGAGGTCCCCATCTACGACATCCCCACCAACCGGCGCACGGGTGTGCGGCACATGGTCCTGGACCGCGACGAACCGCTCTTCGTGGCCGAGGGGATCTTCGCCGCGGAGCTGGTGCACCGGCTGGAGGACGAAGGCGTGCTGGCGGACGCGATCTGCATCGCACGCTCGCCCGTGCGCAACATGTGGTTCCGTCTGCTGCGTGACATGGGCGAGGCCCGCAAGCCGGTCCCGGTGCTCATCATGCGGGGTCTGAGATTGGCCCGCGAGGAGCCGGGCAAGGTCCGCCACCTGGAGGAGTGCGGATGCAGGCCCGTGGCGTCCCTCGACGAGGCCGCAGCAGCCCTTGAGGCGCTCGTCCACGCCGAACGCAGGGCCCAGCGCGCCGCCCGCTGACCCCCCCTCCCGCGAAGTCCGCTCAGTTCCACCCTCGAAGTCCGCTCAGTTCCAGGGTCGAAGTCCGCTCTGTTCTGACCTCGAAGTCCGCTCTGTTCCGGCACTGAGATCCGCCCGAATGGTCCCACCTCGGGATCTGCCGTCGTGCCCCTCGCGGTTCCGACGTGGGCAAAGCGGGTGGAGTGCCCGTGGTCAGTGCGCCGTCAGGCGCCCGCGCGCACCGACCGCCGTGACGGGCTCGCCCCTACGCGGGAGCGTGCTGGGGAACCTCTGCGCCCATGACCCCGACGAGACGAGAACGGGAGAGCTCTCGCCGATCGGACATGGGACAGCACCCCCAGGCCCCAGGCCCCAGGAGGACGGACTTCACGCCCCGAACAGAGCGGACTTCGACCCTGGAACTGAGCGGACTTCGAGGTCAGAACAGAGCGGACTTCGGCATCAGAGTTTCTTGACGAGGGGGAAGGTGATGGTCTCCCGGATCCCCTGACCCGTCAGTGCCATGAGGAGGCGGTCCAGGCCCATGCCCATGCCGCCGGCGGGCGGCATGCCGTACTCCATGGCCGTGAGGAAGTCCTCGTCGAGGACCATCGCCTCGGGGTCGCCCTCCGCGGCCGCCAGGGCCTGGGCCTCGAAGCGCTGGCGCTGGACCACCGGGTCCACGAGCTCCGAGTATGCCGTGGCCAGCTCGAAGCCACGCACGTAGAGGTCCCACTTCTCCACCACACCGGGCCTGGTGCGGTGCGCGCGGGTCAGGGGGCTGGAGTCCTCGGGGAAGTCACGCACGAAGGTCGGGGCCCACAGGTGGTCGCCCACCGTCTTCTCGAAGAGGACCTCGACGATCTTGCCCGGCACGTAGTGGTCCGGGATCTCCTCCCCGATCTCGCCCGCCAGGGCCACGAGCTCCTCGCGCGGGGTGAAGGGGGTGACGGTGCGCCCCACCGCGTCCGAGACGGCGTCGTAGAGGCTGATGTGGTCCCAGCTGCCGGAGAGGTCGTACAACGTGCCGTCGGGCAGGGTCACGACCTCGGTGCCGAGTGCGTCCCGGGCGGACTTCTGGATGAACTCCCGTGTCCGGGTCGCCATGGTGTCGTAGGTGCCGTAGGCCTCGTAGGCCTCCAGCATCGTGAACTCCGGGGAGTGGGAGGAGTCGGCGCCCTCGTTGCGGAAGTTCCGGTTGATCTCGAAGACCTTGTCGATCCCGCCCACGACCGCGCGCTTGAGGTACAGCTCGGGGGCGATGCGCAGGTAGAGGTCGGTGTCGTAGGCGTTCATGTGGGTACTGAACGGGCGCGCCGCCGCACCCCCGTGGAGCACCTGCAGCATCGGGGTCTCGATCTCCACGAAGCCCGCCGCATCGAAGTACTGGCGCAGGGACTTCACGACCTTGGCCCGCAGCCGCACCATGTCCCGGGCAGCGGGGCGCACGATCATGTCGAGGTAACGTCGACGCACACGCATGTCCTCCGAGAGTCCGCCCCCGGTCCCTCCCTCACCGGAGGTGAAGGTCTTGGGCAACGGTCGCAGGGCCTTGGAGGCGATCTCCCAGGCGGGTGCGGTGTCCCCGCCGGGCTCGGCCATCACGGAAAGCTCCCCGCGACGTGAGGAGATCACTCGTCCGTGGACGAAGAGGTGGTCCCCCAGGTCGACCTCGGCCTTGTACTCCGCCAGGGACTCGGGCCCGACCTCCTTGGCGGAGAGCATGACCTGGAGGCGGTTGCCCTCCCCGTCCTGGAGGGTCGCGAAGCACAGCTTGCCGGAGTTGCGCATGAGCACCACGCGCCCCGCGAGACCGACGACCACGTCCGTCTCCTCGCCTGCCTCCAGACCGGAGTAGTCGGCGCGGACCTGCTTGATGGTGGTCGTGATGGGCAGGACGACCGGGTAGGGCGACACACCCTCGTCGAGCATCTTCTGGCGCTTCGCCGCCCGCACCCGGACCTGCTCGGGGGTGTCGTCGGCGGGCGACGGCACGGGCTTCTGGCCCAGGGGGTCCTGGGTCACGGAATCTGGGGACGGGGTGGGCTCGGTGTTCGCGTCAGTCACCCGCCCATGGTAGCCGGTGGTGGTGGGGCCACCGTCGGCCCGCACACGGCTCAGGCCGGGCCCGACACCCCAGTGGAGTGCAGGCCCAGCTCGCGTGCCCGCGCGGTGTCCTCGGGGACGGCACCCGGGTCGTCCCCCGTGTGCAGCGCGACATTGTGCTCGTCCACGAAGACCACCTTCGGACGCCACTGTCGCGCCCGGGACTCCGGGACCTGGGCGTAGGCCATGACGATCACCAGGTCACCGACCTCCACCAGGTGGGCGGCGGCCCCGTTGAGCTGCAGCATCCCGGATCCTCGCTCACCGGCGATGACGTAGGTGGTCAGCCGGTTGCCGTTCTCGATGTCGGCGATGTCGACCTGCTGGCCCGCGAGGATGTCGGCAGCCTCCAGCAGGTCGGCGTCGATGGTCACCGAGCCGACGTAGTTCAGGTCCGCTCCTGTGACGCGCACGCGGTGGATCTTGCCCTGGATCATCGGGCGCATGACCTCGGTCATCTCATTCCCCTCCTTGCGAGGACCCGCCGCCCAGGGTCAGCAGTGTGTTGTCGATCAGGCGTGTGGCCCCGACGCGCGCGGCGACCAGGAGGAATGCTCGGGCGCCACCGGGCGCACCGTCCCCCACGGGGTCGAAGGTGTCCGGGTCCGCGAGCGCCACGTAGTCCACCTCGACGCCCTCCTCGCGTGCGAGCACCGCAGCGGTGTCGGCGAGGATGCGCGAGGGCGCCCCACCCGTCCCGGCTGTGTGTGCACCGGCGCGCAGGGATCTGGACAGGGCGCGGGCGTGGACCCGTTCCTCCGGTGAGAGGTAGCGGTTGCGGCTGGAGCGTGCGACACCGTCGTCGTCGCGGACGATCGGCACCGACACGATGCGCACCGGGAGGTCCAGGTCGCGCACCAGGGTGCGGACCATGGCGAGTTGCTGGGCGTCCTTCTGCCCGAAGATCGCGACATCCGGGTGGGTGAGGTTGATGACCTTGGTGACCACGAGGGCGACCCCGGCGAGGTGGGTGGGGCGGGTGGCCCCCTCCAGGACCCGGGCGATGGGGCCCGGATCGATGGTCACCCGCGGGGGCACGGGGTAGACGTCCGCAGGGTCGGGGGCGTAGACGACCTCGACGCCCACCGAACGCAGGAGCTCGACATCGGCGTCCAGGGTGCGGGGATAGGCGTCGAAGTCCTCACCGGGCGCGAACTGGGTGGGGTTGACGAAGATGGAGACGACGACGTGGTCGGCCAGTTCACGGGCCTCGCGCACCAGGGAGAGGTGCCCCTCGTGCAGTGCGCCCATCGTCATCACCAGGGCACGGGTGCCGCTGGTGTCGGCCAGGGCGGCTGCCAGCTCCTGGCGGTTCTTCGCGATGACAGGTGCGTCGTGCACGGGTTGCTCCTCGATGTGGTCCCCGGGTGTCTCCCGGGCACCCCATTGTCCCGCGCCGCAGCACCGGGATGCACATCGAAGCCGCAACGGCACCGCCCACACACAGAACGGTGTCCACCCGCTCCCCGGGGCCGCACCAGAACCGAGGGGTCCACCCGCGTGCAGCGACGTCCCGGCCCGCGGCCCCGTCAGGTCCCGGCCCCTCCGAGAGCCAGGGCGGCCAGGACCTCGGTGGCCGTGCGCTCCGGGAGGCGGCCCGAGGCCACCAGCATCCTCACGGTTGCCCGCGCCATGTGGGCGTAGGTGTCCGCGACGTCGTCGAGGTCACCCGAGCCGAGCAGGGCCTCCATGTGGCGGGCCACCGTTCCTGCGTCCCCCCGGGCGACGGGACCGGACAGGCCTGCCTCCCCCTCGCGGCTCACGCGGTCCAGCGCCGCCTCCAGGAGCGGACGCATGAAGGCACCCGTGTCCTCCACGCCCGCCTCGGCCAGGGCCCTCTGCGCCTGCACGACCAGGGTCACCAGGTGGTTGGCCCCGTGGGCGAGGGCGGCGTGGTAGAGCGGGCGCTGCTCCTCGGCGACGACCACCGGTTCGCCACCGAGCTCGACCACCAGCGCCTGGGCGATGGGGAGGACGGGGGCGGGCGCGGTGACCGCGAAGGGGGTGCCCACCAGCCGTGCGATGTCGATGCTGGTGCCGGTGAAGGTCATGGCGGGGTGGATGGCCAGGGGGATCGCCCCCAGGCGGCGTGCGGGCTCGAGCACGGCCGTGCCGTGGGCACCGCTGGTGTGGGCGAGGAGTTGGCCCCCCTGCCACACGCGCAGGTCGGCCAACCCCTTCACGAGGGGCTCGATCTGGTCGTCGGGAACCGCCAGCACCACCAGTTCGCTGCGCTCGACGAGGTGCTCCACGTCGAGGACGGGCACACCGGGCAGCATGACCTCGGCGCGTTCCAGCGAGGCCGGCGAGGACGCGGTCACCCCGACGATCGCATGACCTGCACCCCGCAGGGCGGAGGCGATGACAGGTCCGACGTGGCCCATCCCGACCACGCCGACACCGAGACGTCCCGGTCGTTCAGTTCCCACGCGGCTCGCCCTCCTCGTCCGCCTTCCCGCGGTCCTCCCCCACCCCAGGGGCGTCCGACGCCGTGCCCTCGACCACCGGGCCGCCGAGCGCCGGGGTCCCCGCCGGCGAGTTCCCCACCACGGGGTCTCCCGGACCGCTGTCCGGAGTCTCCGGGGCGAATCGCTCGTCCGGGCGGCCGTCGACCCCGCCGCCAGGCCCACCGCCGGCCACACCACGGACAGCGTCGTCGGTTCCACCGGTGGCGTCCTCGACGATGGCCTCGCGCACCTCCCGGTCCGGAACCACGGCTGCCACACGCATCATCCACTTCTCGGGGGGCTCGGAGCCACGGCGCACGCGTCCCAACTCCAGCAGGTCGGAGAGCAGTTCACGGGCATGGGCGGCATCGACGTGGGACGCCACGGCCCGCACGGAGCCGGGCACGATGTGCATGCGCAGCGTCGCGAGGTCCAGGTGCCGCTGCCAGGGTCCCTGCTCGACCCCGATCGACTGGAGCCGCTCGACGGGCGCCACCGTCAGCAGGTGTGACACCCGGCCCTGACGCACCACCAGGCAGGTGCGGGTCAGTGCCACCGCCTGCCGACGCCAGGACACCGGGTCCAGCACCCGGGAGCGACGTGGGTTGGGCACGTACCCCTCCCCCTCGCCCTCCCCGTCCAGGCCCGCCCCGATGAAGGCCCGGGGGTCCTCCACCCCCAGGTCGCGCACCACGAGCCAGATGGCCAGTTCGGCCTCGGCGCGTGTCCCCACCGGCAGCAGCACGTCATTGGAGCTGTTCGACGAGCTGCCCGAGTCCGAGGACTCCCCCGCGTATCCGGCCTGGGTGATGGTCACCCGGTACCACCCCATGCGCCGCCACAGGAAGGGCTGCGTGACCGAGACGGCGTGGACCCGCCGGGGCGGGATCGTCTGGGAACGGGTCTCGGTGAGCCCGCGGCGGATGCGGATGCCGTCGGGGGACACGGCGGCGGTGAAGTTGAACTCGCCCGAGAACCGTCCCCACAGGTAGGAGGCCACTCCCAGGATGCCGGGGACGGCAGCCACGAGTCCGGTGAGGGAGCGGGCACCGAACTGCACCATGGCCACGACGACGCCGACGACCACCGCGACCACGATCAGCAGGCCGATCAGGGTCCCCGAGGAGATGAGCATCGACCCGAGCAGGCGTCCGACCGGGACGCTGTAGAGCTGGTGCTCGTGGGCGACGGGCGCCACGCCGGGTCCGGCTCCCAGGGCCCTCGCCCCATCGGTGCGCACACCACCGGTCCCGGCCTCCGAGTCCGCGCCCGACGCGTCCGTGCCGGTCCGAGGGGTCCCGGGCATCCCCGTCCCCGCGGCACCCGTCCCGACCCCACCGGTGTTCGCTGCATCCTCACCGTCGGCGTCACTGCCCGCACCGTCACGCCCGTCGGTGCCGACCCTCCTGCCGACGCCCCTGTGCCC
>NZ_LT700212.1:2016172-2028165 GCF_900155435.1 Actinomyces provencensis
GTGCCCACCGGGGGGCACAGGGGCGTCGGGGCGCACAGCGGTCTGCCCGGAGGCGCCCAGTCTGATGCCGGCCGCCCGCGCGAGGATCTCCGCGCGGAGGTCATCGAGGACCCGTGTGGAGAGGAAACCGAAGGTGAGGTTGGAGCCGCTGCCGCCGGCGACCTCCACCGAGAGGCGCCCCAGACCGAAGAGTCGTCCGAGCAGGGGGTGGACGACGTCGACTGCCTGGATGCGGTCCAGGCGGGCATGGCGCTGGGAACGGAAGAGGATCCCGGAGCGGTACCACACGGCGTTGTCCGTCACCGCGTACGACGTCGCCCGCCAGGCCAGCCAGGAGTAAAGGCCCGCGACCAGGAGGAACAGCAGGAGCGCTCCCAGCACCATGAGGGCGATGACGAGGCCTCCGCGCTCCCGGGCCCATCGGGAGCCGAGCAGGTCGGCGACCAGGTCGGTGTTCTGGTAGACGATGACGGCCAGCAGCGCCGCCAGCGCCTTCCAGGCGTTGAGAGCCGGGGAGATGGGGTGCACGCGGCGCCAGGCTCCCTCGGGGACGCCCTCGTCGACGGCGCGGACGCGTCCCCCCTCCCCGCCTCCGGCCCTCACAGTCCCGCCAGTTCCGCGGAACCACGCTCGGCGAGCAGGTCACGCAGACGTGCGGCCTCCCCGGCGGGCAGGCCGTCGAGGCTGGCGGAGGTCTCGGCCGACGCCGTGTGCAGGGTGATGGAGGCGATGCCGAAGCGACGGGCGATGGGCCCCTCCGCCACGTCGACGTACTGGATGCGTCCGTAGGGCACGACGGTGAGACTGCGGAACATGATGCCCCGGCGGATGAGGAACTCGTCCTGGGTCTCCGCGAAACCGATCGCGCGCACCTGGCGGGGCACGAGCCACAGCAGCCAGGCCGCGAGCGCCACCATCACCCCGGCCCCGGTCCACACCCACGGGGTCACCAGGACGGCGACGACGCCGCACACCAGCGCGGGGACCACGGTCCAGATGAGCACGGCGATGACGCGCACGGTCACCAGACTCGGGGAGACGGGCGTGAAGGCGACTCCCGCCGGCTCCAGGGGATCGGTCATGGTGTCGTCCTTCCGTGGGTGGTGGAACGGGTTCCTGCTCACCATCGTGTCACAGAGGCGACATCCGGACGCTCCCACGCACCTTCCAGCAAACGTCCAGACAGTGAGGTGAAACTGTCCCCATGTCGATCCCGAACACTGCCGAACAGGGCGAGGCCCGCCTCCTCGTCGTCGACGACGAACCCAACATCCGCGACCTGCTCGCCTCCTCCCTGCGCTTCGCGGGTTTCGACGTCCTCTCCGCCGAGGACGGGGCCGGCGCCTACCGCCTCGCCACCGAGGAGTCCCCCGACCTCATCGTCCTGGACGTCATGCTCCCCGACATGGACGGCTTCACCGTGACCCGCCGCCTGCGCGAGGCCGGGGTGAACGTCCCCGTCCTCTTCCTCACCGCCCGCGACGACATGCGCGACAAGATCCAGGGGCTGACCGTGGGCGGGGACGACTACGTCACCAAGCCCTTCGGCCTGGAGGAGGTCGTCGCCCGCATCCGCGCGATCCTGCGGCGCACGCGCCAGGGCAGCGAGGACGACGGGACGCTGCGGGTGGGGGACCTCGTCCTGGACGAGGACGCCCACGAGGTCCACCGTGCAGGGGTCGACATCGACCTCTCCCCCACCGAGTTCAAGCTGCTGCGCTACCTGATGATCAACGAGGGCCGCGTCGTGTCCAAGATGCAGATCCTCGACCACGTCTGGGAGTACGACTGGGACGGCGAGGCGGCGATCGTCGAGTCCTACATCTCCTACCTGCGGCGCAAGCTCGCCGTCGAAGGTTCCAGCGGGGAGCTCATCCACACCCGCCGCGGTGTCGGCTACATCCTGCGCGAGGAGAACTGACCCGTGGGCTGGGTCGAGCGGGCCCGGGGGGCGTGGCACGCCACACCCCTGGTGACCCGCATGGTCACCCTCATCACCGCACTGATCGCTCTGGGCCTGGCGATGGCGGGGACGGTCATGATCGGGCTGCTGCAGCGCCACCTCATCGCCCAGGTGGACGAACAGCTCATCACCTCCGCGGAGTCCCTGGTCGCGCAGTCCTCCCAGCTGGGGAGCTCCAGCAGTGACGAGCGCCCCAACGTGCCCACCCTCTTCTACATCCGACGTGTGATGGTGAACGGCACCACGACCGTGGCCGTCCTGCCCGACACCCTGCAGCGTTCGGGCACTCCGCAGATCCCGGAGCTCCTGGCCATCGGCCAGCTGCCCGACACTGCCAACGGCATGACGAACCCGGTCACGGTCGCCTCCACCCGGCAGGGTTCCCCCTGGCGCGCCGTCGCGATCCCCCTGGCCTTCCAGAACACCTCGACCCCGGCCGGCGTCATGACGATCGCCCTGCCACTGACGGACGTGCAGCGCACCCTGGCCAACACCGCCGCCTACTTCACCCTTTCCTCGGTGGTCATCGTCGCCGCGGGTGGTGTGCTCGGCCGCTACCTCGTGCGTCGCTCACTGTCCCCGCTGCGCAGCATCGAGTCGGTGGCCGGCAAGATCGCAGCCGGTGACCTCACCCAACGCATCGAACCCGAGCCCCCGACCACGGAGGTCGGATCCCTGGCACTGTCGCTGAACACGATGCTCACCCAGGTCGAGCAGTCCTTCGAGGCACGCGAACGCTCCGAGCGGCGCATCCGCCGTTTCGTCTCCGACGCCTCCCACGAGCTGCGCACCCCCCTGGCCGCCATCCGCGGCTACGGCGAGCTCTACGCGATGGGCGGCGTGCCCCCCGAGCGCACCGCGGAGGTCATGGGACGCATCCGTTCCGAGGCGACCCGGATGGGCACCCTCGTGGAGGACCTGCTCACCCTGGCCCGCCTGGACGAGGGGCGGGCACTGACCCCCACCGACGTCGACCTGGTGAAGATGGCCGACAACGCCGCGTTCGACCTGCAGGCCCTCGACCCGAACCGACCGGTGCGGGTCACCTCCCTGACGGGGCGCCACCCCCCGATGACCCTGGTGGTCTGCGCCGACCGGGACCGCATCCAGCAGGTGTTCACCAACCTGGTCGGCAACATCGACCGCTACACACCCGAGGGGTCACCCGTGGAGCTGGCCCTGGGGACCTCGGGTGGGTCCGCCGTGGTCGAGTTCCGCGACCACGGTCCCGGCATCGCGCCCGAGGACCACGACCGTGTCTTCGAGCGCTTCTACCGTTCCGACGACTCCCGTGCCCGCTCACTGGGTGGGTCCGGCCTGGGCCTGTCGATCGTCGCCGGGATCCTCGCCGCCCACCACGGGAGTGCGAAGCTGACACGCACCCGGGGTGGCGGGCTCACCGTGCGCATCGAGTTGCCGCTCGGTCCCTCACCCGTCCAGGAGTCCACTCCGCCCGCGGGCCCGGGCGCGGGCGTGGACGCCGACGGGGACGCGGGCGTGGACGCCGACGGGGACGCGGGCGTGGACGCCGACGGGGACGCGGGCGTGGACGCCGACGGGACCGAGCCACCATCTACCACGGACGGCCGCGACGGGGAAGGGCTCGCGCCGCAGGCGGGCCCGGAGTCCGCAGGGCCGACCACGCCACAGGACTCCCCGACGGAGTCGTGGTTGCAGCGCCCCCAGGGTGAGGACCACCACGCGTCGTGACTCCCAGGGGGCATCCAGCTAGCATGTGTCGGTAATGTCCCCCATCAGGAGCGTGGATCACATGGGTGCTGAAGCACCTCAGTGGCTCTTCGGTTCGTTCGTCGAGGCCATGCGGGAGATCGGTGCCACCGCACCCGTCCCGGACCTCGAGGCCGAGGCCCGCGACCTCCTCAAGCGCTGGACCGAACCGGGACGGCGGCTCCACAACGTGCGCCACCTCATCAACGTGCTGGCACACGTGGACGAGCTCTCGGCCTCGACCCACGACCCCGATGTGCTCCGCGTGGCCGCCTGGTACCACGGGGCGTTCCTCAACACCGCCGTCGAGGCGAAGCTCGCAGGCGCCGAGCCCGTCACCATCGCCCACCGCTGCGCCGCCCACACCTCCCAGCGCCTGGAGGACCTCGGCGTCAGCGATGACGTGGCCGCCCGAGTGGGTGAACTGGTCATGACCATGGCAACCCACACCGCACCACGGGACGACCTGGACGCCCAGGTGCTCTCCGACGCCGACCTGGCGGCCCTGGCAGCGACCCCCCAGGAGTACAAGAAGTACCGGCAGCTGCTGCGCGAGGAGTACGGCCACGTCGACGACCTCACCTTCCTGCGTGCCCGTCGTCTGGTGGTGCGCAGGTTGCTCGCGCGCCCCGAGGTCTTCCAGTCCCCCCGCGGTCGCGCCTGGGAGACGCGCGCGAGGGAGAACCTCGAGGCCGAACTCGCCAAGGCGGACGAGGCCATCAGCCGACTCGACCCCACCGACACGGCCCCCAGTGAGGAGGCACACCGTGACGTGGACGTCGATGTCGCGGACGGCCCCCCGCGCGCCGAGCTCGACGACGACGAGTCGGTGACCTCGACCGGCACGATCATCATCCGCCGCAAGCACCTGCGCAAGAACACGGCACCCCAGACCGAGCAGGAGGAACCTCCGGCCACCACCGGGCGACTGCCGCTGCTCGCCGGCGCCGAGACGGACCACCATCCCGACTCCGACGAGGACGACGCCTCCTCCCTGGAGACCGCGATCGATGCACTGGACGTGCCCTCGCGTCCCACCGACCAGCGCTGAGCTGACCTGATCCGGGCTCACCTGCCCCGCCCGGCACAGGAGCGCCGCTCCCGCGTCCCGACCGGTACAGCTGGGATGGTGCAGCGGGCCCCGCGGACCAGTGCACCGGTCCGCACTCGACGGCGGCCCGCAGACGGGGACCGACGGACGGGCGGTTGGCCCACGAACGGGTACCGACCGACGGACGGGCGGCTGGCCCACGAACGGGTACCGACCGACGAACGGGAGCCGGCCCACAGCCGGACACACAGGAGCGGCCGTCCACAGACCGCGCACCGCCACCGGTCCTGTCCACAGGCGCGCACCCTCGCCCTCCCCTCCCGCCCCGGAGGTGCCTAGCCTCGCCCGCATGGTCCCAGGGTGGGACCGGACAGGAGGAGGTCCCATGGCGATGTACGTGGTGGACCCGGAGCAGGTGGCTGCCTCGGCGGCACGCGTCGCGGCAACGGGGGAACGCATCCGCGGGGAGGTGGCGGTCATGATGGCGGACCTCGTCGCACTCCAGGGCAGCTGGGGAGGGGTCGCGTCGGCGAACTTCAGCGAGTGCGCCACCCAGTGGCGCACGACCCAGGCCCAGGTCGAGGCGGCCCTGGACGCGATCGGGGTGCAACTGGCAACTGCGGCAGGCGTCTACGCCGATGCCGAGTCCCACTCCGCGTCCCTGTTCCTGGGGCGCTGAGTGAGGCGCTCCCGGGCGGTACGCACGGGCGCCCGCTGCTGCGTGGAGATCGGGAGCCGGGTGACCGACCGGAGGCACTGACCTCCGGGCAGGCCCGGACCCGGGACGCCGCACAGACGCAGCTTCCCCCCTGCCCGCGGTGGGCAGGGGGGAAGCTGGACATCGTCCTACCAGCGCAGGCGCTGGCCGAGGAGTGGGTCGGTCAGTACATGCCGCCCATGTCGTCCCCGGCGCCGGCGGCCGGGGCCGGGGGCTCCGGCTTGTCGGCGACGACGGCCTCGGTGGTGAGGAACATGCCGGCAATGGAGGCAGCGTTCTGCAGGGCGGAACGCGTGACCTTCACCGGGTCGGCGATGCCCTGCTCCAGCAGGTCCCCGTACTCGCCAGTCGCGGCGTTGAGGCCGATGCCGGGCTCCATGCCCGAGACGCGATCGGCGACGACGCCACCCTCAAGGCCGGCATTCTCCGCGATCTGCTTGAGCGGGGAGGCCACGGCGATGCGGACGATTCCCACACCGATCGCCTCGTCACCACTGAAGTCCAGGGAGTCCAGAGCCTTGTTCGCTGCCTGGATCAGGGCCACGCCACCACCGGCGACCAGACCCTCCTCAGAGGCTGCACGCGCATTGCGGATCGCGTCCTCGATGCGCAGCTTGCGCTCCTTGAGCTCGACCTCGGTGGCCGCGCCGGACTTGATGACGGCGACACCGCCGGAGAGCTTGGCCAGGCGCTCCTGGAGCTTCTCACGGTCGTAGTCGGAGTCAGTGTTCTCGATCTCGGCCTTGAGCTGACGGATACGCCCGTCCAAGGCGTCCTTCTCGCCTGCGCCGTCGACGATGGTCGTCTCGTCCTTGGACACGACGACCTTGCGCGCGCGGCCCAGGACATCCAGATCAGCGTTCTCCAGGGACAGACCCACGGTCTCGGAGATGACCTGACCACCGGTGAGGATGGCCATGTCCTGCAGCATCGCCTTGCGGCGGTCACCGAATCCGGGAGCCTTCACGGCCACGGACTTGAAGGTGCCACGGATCTTGTTGACGACCAGGGTGGCCAGGGCCTCGCCCTCGATGTCCTCGGCGATGATCAGCAGCGGCTTGCCGGACTGCATGACCTTCTCCAGGACCGGGAGCAGGTCCTTGATGTTGGCGATCTTCGACTCGACGAGCAGCACGTAGGCGTCCTCCAGGACGGCCTCCTGGCGCTCGTTGTCGGTGACGAAGTAGGCCGAGAGGTAGCCCTTGTCGAAGCGCATGCCCTCGGTGGTCTCCAGCGTGGTGTCGAAGGAGTTGGTCTCCTCGACCGTCACGACGCCCTCGGGGCCGACCTTCTCGAAGGCCTGGGCGATGAGCTTGCCGATCTCCGGGTCATTGGCCGAGATCGAGGCCGTGGCCGCGATCTGGTCATTGGTGACGACGGGCTTGCCGTCCTTGTGCAGCTGGTCGACGATGGCCTGAACGGCCGCATCGATGCCGCGACGCAGGGCCAGCGGGTTGGAGCCCGCTGCGACGTTGCGCAGACCCTCGTGGACCAGGGACTGGGCCAGGACGGTCGCAGTGGTGGTGCCATCACCGGCGACGTCATCGGTCTTCTTGGCGACCTCCTTGACCAGCTCGGCGCCGATGCGCTCGAAGGGGTCCTCCAGGTCGATCTCCTTGGCGACGGAGACGCCGTCCTTGGTGATCGTGGGGGCGCCCCACTTCTTGTCGAGCACGACGTTGCGGCCCTTGGGTCCCAGCGTCACCTTGACGGTGTCGGCCAGGAGGTTGAGGCCGCGCTCCATGCCACGACGAGCCTCCTCGTCGAACTTGATGATCTTCGACATGCTGTGTGTTCCCTTCCGCGGTGCGGATGCGGAGACCGATGCCCGCGACGGACGACCACCACGACGACGTTCATGTCACGTCACCGCAGGGGCCTCATCGATGCTCCTGGTTGTTATCACTCTGCCTTGGCGAGTGCCAGTGGCAAGTCTGGCACTCTCCCCCCGCGAGTGCAAGACGGGGGTTGCGCCCTCGGCGCAACCCCCGTCTTGCAGACCTGCAGGTTCTCAGCGCAGGACGACCACCACATCGCTGCCGCCGAGGTTCCCGATCTCCGTGACCTGGACCGAGGAGATGCCCAGGACCCGCGCGACTTCCTCCGCCGTCGGTTGCAGGTCGGGATCGGCGTAGTACACGGAGGACACCGTGGTCGCCCAGCCCGTGGCATTGCCCGCCGAGGTCCCGGCGAAACCTGCCTCATTGAGCAACGCGGCCTGCTGGGCGGCGTAGCCCTGCGTCGATGTCGCGTTGAGCACCGCGATCTTGACACCGTGATCGACCTCGGGAACCGCGGTCTCACTCTCGGACGGGGCCGGCTCCGGTGACTCCGTCTCCTCCGGCTCTGCCGTGGCCTCACCCGACTGGGCGGGCTCCGTGGAGGGCTCCCCACTTGCCCCCCCGGACTGTGCAGGGCCCGACTGGGACGTCTGGACATCGCCCGACTCCTGCGTGATGACACCCCTCGACGTGAGGAAGTGACTGGCGCCCCATCCGAGCAGGATCGCAAGGAGGAGGACGATGAGGAAGGGCAGGACGGACTTCCACTTCGAGGGCTGCGGACGGTGCATGCCCACGGGCATGTCCTCCCCGGCGCGGTCGAATTCGTCCTTCGGGTACTGGTTGCTCACGGGGACAGAGTACCTGCATCCACCCTCCGGCCACCTGGACCCCGTGGTGGGTCTCCTGTTCGCACCGGGTCCCCGACGGCACAGCGGACCCTGCGACATCCCTCTCCCGCCCTCGTGACCCTCCCGTCCGTGCCACGCCCCACCCCGGCCACCGCCGCCGGGAACCCTCCACGGCCTCTCGGTCCGGGGTCGCCCTCGTCTACTCTGGGGCCGTGACCACCACCGCTCCACACCCCCTGTCGGAACTGCTGGACCCCGGGTGGGCGCAGGCGCTCGCCCCGGTGGAGGGACGCGTCCACCAACTCGGTTCCATGCTGCGCGCGGAGACGGCTGCGGGAAACGGATACCTGCCCGCAGGCACCGATGTCCTGCGGGCCTTCACGTACCCGTTCGACCAGGTCAAGGTGCTCATCGTCGGCCAGGACCCCTACCCCACACCCGGGCACGCCATGGGGCTCTCGTTCTCGGTGGCCCCCGGGGTCGCACCGCCGCGCTCCTTGCAGAACATCTTCACGGAGATGGTCGATGACCTCGGCGTCCCCCGCCCCACCAGCGGGGACCTGACCCCCTGGTCGCAGGAAGGTGTGTGCCTCCTCAACAGGGTCCTCACCGTCCGGGCCGGTGTCCCGGGTTCACACCGGCGACGCGGCTGGGAGGAGGTCACCGACCGGGCGATCGACGCCCTGGTCGCGCGCGACCGCCCTCTGGTGGCGATCCTGTGGGGACGCGACGCCCAGGCCCTGCAACCCCGACTGGGGGACACCCCTGTCGTGAGATCACCGCACCCGTCTCCCCTGTCGGCCAGTCGCGGGTTCTTCGGCTCCCGACCGTTCTCGAGGGCGAACGCGATGCTCGTGGCCCAGGGCGCGTCCCCGGTGGACTGGCGCCTGCCCTGAGGCGCGGTGGCGCCGCTGTCAGGGTCGCAGGTCGCCCGCGACCCACGGACCGACCCGCGACCCACGGACCGACCCGCGACCCACGGACCGACCCGCGGTTCACAGGCCCTCGACCCCTCGGGGATGTGCCCGCCCGGCCCGGCACGCAGTGCCGCTCGACGCCGCGGGCCGGACACCGACAGTGTCCGGCAGCCCCCTTCCGAGGGCCTGGAACATAGAGCCACCTGCGAGACTCGAACTCGCGACCGTCCGCTTACAAGGCGGGTGCTCTACCAACTGAGCTAAGGTGGCGGGCCCCCACAGTGTGCCATGGCACCCGTGGGGTCTCCGAATCGGTCGGCACACGGCCGACCGAGGACTCCCGGGGGTCGCGACCCCCGGGGAGCTCACTTCGCGGTGACGCCCATCCCCGTCATGATCGTCTCGAAGATCGCGTCCGCCGAGCTGCCCGACAGCTTGATGACGGTGGTGCCGTCCTTGACGAACTCCGGGGTGCCGAAGCTGGAGGGGTCGCGCCCGTCGAAGGTCTTCGAGGTCCACTCATTCGTCGTCGTCGCGAGGTAGGCGTCGACGGAGTTCTGCGTGAAGGTGGACACGACGTCGGCGGGGACGCCTGCCTCGGTGGCGATCTGGGCGACCTGCTCGGTGGACTTGTCGAGGTCCTGGATGACCGTGCCGTTGCCCGCGTTGAACTGCTCCTCGAAGTAGGCGAGCAGTGCGTGGTGGAAGTCGACCCAGTGCTCGGGATCCTTCTGGGCGACGATCAGGGAGGCCGTGGTCGCCGGCTTCTGGTAGGCCATGCCCACCGTGGTCACGGGCTGGTAGGCGATGTTGAAGGCACCCTTCTCCGCCTGGTCGCTCAGGCGGGCCCCCACGGCCACGTCGACATCGGCACAGACGTGGCAGGTGTAGTCGAAGTACTCCGTCAGCGTGGGAAGTGAGTCATCCGTCTGCCCCAGTCCCAGGTTCGAGAGCAGGACCGGCGAACCGTCGGCGTAGGGACCCAGGACCGCCGCGGCATCCCCCGACTGGGAACCGCTCTGGCCGTCGTCCCCACCACGCACGATGGCGATCGTGACAGCGGCGATGATGGCGAGGACGACCACCGTGACGACGCTGATGATCGTCAGACGGATCCGACGGTCGGTCCGTTCCTGGGCCTCCCGGAGCTGCTGGGCCTTCAGTCGCGTCGGGTCGGTCACGGGCTTCTTGCTGGGCATGGGTGCATCCTCCATGACGGTGTGGTGACCCAACACTAGCGGGCCGTCCGGCCACCCGTCGTGTCAGATCACACCGCCTGTGAGGATGTACCACGTCGCTGTGAGCACCACCACGACCAGGGCACCGAGCACGGCCCGTGACCACCGGGGTGGGAGCAGCGTGCGCACCACCAGGGCAGTCCCCTCCCTCAGTCGTCGCGAGGTGGGGAGCACCCACAGGACCAGCAGCACGAGGACGACCATCCCCCACAGGGGGAGCAGGAGGGCCGAGGGGGATCCCTCGCTCTGCCAGTTGTTGATCCCCGGGGCGGCGAGCACCCTGAGCGGCCAGGCCAGGTCAGGGGGATCACCACCGAGGCCGCCCCGAAGCCCCACCCAGGCACCCCCTGCGACCAGACCACCCGCGAGCAGACCGGCGACGAGGGCCAGGAGGGAGCGCACCAGGTGCAGGGGCAGACCCGCCAGGGCGAGCGCCGTGTCGGAGGAGCGCACACCTTGGTGGCGGACCCGGCGCAGCTCCCTCTGGGCGTGGGTGACGCCGACCGTCGTGAGCAGCAGCAGGACCACGGCGACCACGACCGAACCCGGGGCCCCGAGCACCACCGGCAACGCCGCGAAGCCGGACATGAGGAGCGGCCCCACCACGTGGACGGGAAGGGGCTGGCGCCGGACGTAGGGAGCGACCGGGTACCAGTACGGCGAGGGGTCCTGACCCCCCGGGTCCCGTCCGGGCGCCGGCCACTCCGCTCCCGGCCCCCCTGTGGCGGGCGGTTCCTGTGCGCCCGGCGTCCACCCCGAGGGATCGCCGGGGGTCCCCGGAACCCACCCGGCGGGCGATGTCCGGGTCGAGCCCCCGGGCGGGGGGACACTTCCCGACAGGGGAGCGCTCCGACGGGGCTCCACCCCCCGGTCCGCGCCGGGCTGTGCGGCGGGGAGCACCTGCGTCCCACCGGTCCCGTTCCAGGTCGACGAGGGCGGGGCCGTGGCGCCGGTCCCCTGGTCGAGTGGCATCTGCGCCGTGGGCGCGACCCACTCGGAGGAGTGCCCGGAGGCATGAGGTGACTGGGACAGCGAAGTGGTGGGAGCCCCGCCCTCGTCGCCGCCCAGGACCTCGGTGGCAGCGGAGGGGAGCTGCGCGGTCGCACCGTCGTCACCCCCTCCTCCTGCGTCCCCACCCGGACGACGGCGGTCGAGGTCATGGTCACTCCCCCGGTGGCTGCCGCCCGCGTCCTCGCCGCGACCGGGGGCGTCCGGACCGGGGGCGTCCGGACCAGCGGTGTCGCGCCCCGTGCCCCGAAGGCCACCATCGGGAGTGACCGCCGCACCGGCAACACCCCCGGTGCCCAGACTTGCCGGGACACCCCCCGCGCCCGCGACACCCGACCCAGCGCCGACCCCCGCAGCCCCCGGGGGCCCGAGGAGTTCGGTGCGGGGCACACGTGTCTCCCCATCACTCCCGTCGACCACCCCTGCCGCCGCCCCCTCGACCGCAGATGCCCCTGCCTGTGCCGGCGCGTCCGGACCGAGCACGGGGCCCGTCCAGGCGGAGGGCCGCGAGAGGTGCTCGACGACGGCTCCCGGATCCGGACGGGAGGAGGGATCGACAGCCAGCGCTGCGCACAGCTGGCGGGCGACCGCGACCGGGAGGCCACCCGTGTCGGGCCGTCCCTCCAGGACACGCAGCATCACGGCCTGGGAGTTCCCCGCGCCGAAGGGCGGGCGGCCGGTCGCTGCTTCCAGCAGGGTCGCCGCCCAGGACCACCAGTCCGTCCCGGCGGAGGCGGG
>NZ_LT700212.1:2028201-2075176 GCF_900155435.1 Actinomyces provencensis
CCCCGAGGGATCGCCGGGGGTCCCCGGAACCCACCCGGCGGGCGATGTCCGGGTCGAGCCCCCGGGCGGGGGGACACTTCCCGACAGGGGAGCGCTCCGACGGGGCTCCACCCCCCGGTCCGCGCCGGGCTGTGCGGCGGGGAGCACCTGCGTCCCACCGGTCCCGTTCCAGGTCGACGAGGGCGGGGCCGTGGCGCCGGTCCCCTGGTCGAGTGGCATCTGCGCCGTGGGCGCGACCCACTCGGAGGAGTGCCCGGAGGCATGAGGTGACTGGGACAGCGAAGTGGTGGGAGCCCCGCCCTCGTCGCCGCCCAGGACCTCGGTGGCAGCGGAGGGGAGCTGCGCGGTCGCACCGTCGTCACCCCCTCCTCCTGCGTCCCCACCCGGACGACGGCGGTCGAGGTCATGGTCACTCCCCCGGTGGCTGCCGCCCGCGTCCTCGCCGCGACCGGGGGCGTCCGGACCGGGGGCGTCCGGACCAGCGGTGTCGCGCCCCGTGCCCCGAAGGCCACCATCGGGAGTGACCGCCGCACCGGCAACACCCCCGGTGCCCAGACTTGCCGGGACACCCCCCGCGCCCGCGACACCCGACCCAGCGCCGACCCCCGCAGCCCCCGGGGGCCCGAGGAGTTCGGTGCGGGGCACACGTGTCTCCCCATCACTCCCGTCGACCACCCCTGCCGCCGCCCCCTCGACCGCAGATGCCCCTGCCTGTGCCGGCGCGTCCGGACCGAGCACGGGGCCCGTCCAGGCGGAGGGCCGCGAGAGGTGCTCGACGACGGCTCCCGGATCCGGACGGGAGGAGGGATCGACAGCCAGCGCTGCGCACAGCTGGCGGGCGACCGCGACCGGGAGGCCACCCGTGTCGGGCCGTCCCTCCAGGACACGCAGCATCACGGCCTGGGAGTTCCCCGCGCCGAAGGGCGGGCGGCCGGTCGCTGCTTCCAGCAGGGTCGCCGCCCAGGACCACCAGTCCGTCCCGGCGGAGGCGGGTCCCCCCCGGAGCAGTTCGGGGGCCGTGAAGCCCGCAGTTCCGGAGACCAGGCCCGTGTGCGTGAGGCGGTCGTCGTCCTGGACCATGGCGATCCCGAAGTCGATGAGCACGGGGCCCATCGGGTTGAGGATCACATTGGAGGGCTTGACGTCGCGGTGGACGATGCGGGCCGCGTGGACGGCGGTGAGGGTGTGGCGCAGGGAGGAGGCGAGAGCCGCGACCTCCCGTGGTGCGAGGGCCCCGGAACGCAGGCGCAGGGCCAGGGTGGGGCCCTCCACGAACTCCGTGACGACGAAGGGCTGGGAGTCGTCGACCTCGACGTCGAGGACGCGGGCGACGCCGGTGCACCGCACCTGGTTGACCGTCGTCGCCTCACGAGCCAGACGGCGCCTCGCCTCCTCCGTGGAGGCCAGCGCGGGGTGGAGCAATTTGAGGGCCACCCGTTCCCCGGCGCCGTCCTCGGCCAGCCAGACGGTACCCGCACCCCCGGCACCCAGTCGGCGCAGGAGGCGGTACCCTCCCAGCCACTGCTCCCGGTGCTCGTCCACCTGTCCAGCGTATCGGCACCCATGTCTCCCGCCCGGCGTGACGCCGGGGCGGCCGGGAGATCGGAGGAACGGTGCCCGTCCCGTGCTCCGGCCCCCCGGGACGTGGTATTTTGGGATCGGTCACGTCCCTGCGCCAGCAGGAGCCGGGTCCGACGTCAGCGCAGACGCTGGCGCCTCGTCTCTACTCGGATCGTTCGGCACGTACCTGCCGGTGGAGGAGAATCATGGCAACCGTCACCTTCGACAAGGCAACCCGGATCTACCCGGGTTCCGACAAGCCCGCAGTCGACGCCCTCGACCTGGAGATCGCCGACGGCGAGTTCCTCGTCCTCGTCGGTCCCTCCGGCTGCGGCAAGTCCACCTCGCTGCGCATGCTGGCCGGCCTGGAGGACGTCAACTCCGGCCGCATCTTCATCGGTGACCGCGACGTCACCGACGTCCAGCCGAAGAACCGCGACATCGCGATGGTCTTCCAGAACTACGCGCTCTACCCGCACATGACGGTGCGGGACAACATGGGCTTCGCCCTGAAGATCGCCGGCACGCCGAAGGACGAGATCCGCAAGCGCGTCGACGAGGCTGCCAAGATCCTCGACCTCGAGCCCTACCTCGAGCGCAAGCCGAAGGCACTCTCCGGCGGCCAGCGCCAGCGTGTCGCCATGGGTCGCGCGATCGTCCGCAAGCCTCAGGTCTTCCTCATGGACGAGCCCCTCTCCAACCTGGATGCGAAGCTGCGAGTGCAGACGCGTACCCAGATCGCCTCCCTGCAGCGCGAGCTCGGCGTCACCACCGTGTACGTCACCCACGACCAGACCGAGGCCCTGACCATGGGCGACCGCATCGCGGTGCTCAGTGACGGCATCCTCCAGCAGGTCGGCACACCCGCAGAGATGTACGACACTCCGGCCAACTCCTTCGTCGCCGGCTTCATCGGCTCCCCCGCCATGAACCTGGGCAAGTTCAAGGTCGACGGTGACTTCGCGACCCTGGACACCGCCAAGGTGAGGCTCACCCCCGCCACCGTGGCCGCCCTGACCCCCGCCGACAACGGCGAGATCATCATCGGCTTCCGTCCCGAGGGACTGGAACTGGTGGGACCCGATGTCGTGGACACCATCCCGATCGAGGTCGACTTCGTGGAGGAGCTCGGCTCCGATGCCTACATCTACGGCCACCTGGCCGGTGCGGGCAGCGGTCACGGCCTGGGTTCCGGCAACGAGGGCAAGGCCGAGCAGCTGATCGTCCGCGTGCCCCCGCGCACCGCGCCCGAGCGCGGCAACGTGGTCCACGCGCGCATCATCCCCGGCCAGCAGCACGCGTTCTCCGCCGCCACCGGCGTGCGCCTGCCTGCCTGAGCCACAGCTCGACACGTCGCCCCGCCCCCTCCCCGGGGGGCGGGGCGACGTCGTGCGGGAGGACAGCGACAGGGGGCCACGTGCCCCCCGGGTGGGGCGGGAGTGGCGGACGGGCGGTCGGACAGGGCCCACACGGCCCCCGGGGTGGGGGGCTGCCGGTCCGGCGGTCGGAGAGGGCCCACCACCGGGAGCAACGTCAGCTCCGGGAGACCCGCACCTGACGTCCGGAGCATCCCCGGGCGCACCGGACCCGCGCACACCGGAGCCGTGCCGCACTGTCTCCCGGGCCGTGTCCCCGTCCCCGCCGGAGTGCGACAATGGTGACCATGCCCCACTCGCTGGAGATCACGGCCGCGACGATCGACCCGGCCCTGCTCGACCTCCCCTGGGAGGTACCCCTGGAGGACTGGCCCTCTGACATCCTCGCGGCACTTCCCCGTGGGCTCTCGCGCCACATCGTGCGCTTCGTCAACCTGTCGGGACGAGTCATCGCCGTCAAGGAGATCGGGGAGAGGGTCGCCCACCACGAGTACGAGATGCTGCGCGACCTCTCACGCATCGACGCGCCCTCCGTCCTGCCCACAGCGGTCGTCACGGGCCGGCGTGACAGCGCAGGTGAGGAACTCAACGCCGTCCTGGTCACCGAACACCTGCAGTTCTCCCTCCCCTACCGGGCCCTCTTCAGCCAGTACATGACCCCGGACACCGCCACGCGCCTCATCGACGCCCTGGCCGTGCTCCTGGTGCGTCTGCACCTGCTCGGCTTCTACTGGGGCGACGTCTCGCTCTCCAACACCCTCTTCCGTCGCGATGCCGGGGCCTTCTCCGCCTACCTGGTGGACGCGGAGACGGGTGAGCTCCACCCCTCCCTGACCACCGGCCAGCGCGACTACGACGTGGACCTGGCACGGACGAACATCATCGGTGAGCTCATGGACCTCCAGGCCGGGTCCTACTTCCCCGAGGACGAGGACCCCATCGAGGTGGGGGACCGCATCCGTTCCCGCTACGAGGAACTCTGGCGCGAGCTCACGGCTCCGGAGTCCATCGAGACCGGTCAGCGATGGAGGGTCGCGGAGCGCATCGACCGGCTCAACGAGCTCGGTTTCAGCGTCGGTGAACTGCAGATGGTCTCCGACCTGGACGGCACCCACCTGACGATCCGGCCCAAGGTCGTGGACTCGGGACACTTCCACCGGCAGATGATGCGCCTCACCGGGATGGACGTGGGCGAGATGCAGGCCCAGCGCATGCTCAACGACCTCGAGACCTACAGGGCCATGACCGGCCGTCAGGGACAGCCCATCGAGATCGTGGCCCACGAGTGGATGCGGGACGTGTTCGAGCCGATCATCAACGGGGTCCCCCCCGAGCTGCGCGCGAAACTGGAACCCGCCCAGATCTTCCACGAGGTGCTCGAACACCGGTGGTTCCTCGCTCAGCGGGCCGGGCACGACATCCCCCTGGACCAGGTCATCGACTCCTACGTCCACTCGATCCTGCCGACCAAGCGCGACGAGGCCATCCTTCTGGACCCGGGACCCCAGGACACCGCCGAGATGCCCGCCGCCATCCCCGAGGAACCCGAGGACCCGGAGGACTCCACCGGTCCCGCCCTCGTCGATGACGACCCCGCCACCGCGCGCCCGGGGGACGCACTCCCCGCGGACGCCTGACCATTCCCACCACCCCTCCCCGAAAGGACACCATGTCCGACTTCCCACGGATCCTCGCCCACAGGGGCGCCTCGTCACTGGCGCCGGAGAACACGATGGCCGCCTTCGTCAAGGCCATGGAGGTCGGCGCCCACTGGATCGAGTTCGACGTCGACATCATGGGCGACGGCACCCTGCTGGTCATGCACGACCACACCCTGGACCGGACCACCACCGGCCGGGGCGGTTACTACGACAAGGGTTTCTCCGACCTGCGACGCCTGGATGCCGGTGGGTGGTTCTCCGACGTCTACCGCTTCGAACCCGTGCCCGAGGCCGCGGACGTCATCGAGTTCCTCAATGCCTCAGGCCTCCACGGCAACCTGGAGATCAAGCCGTGCCTGGGCGGGGAGGTCCTGCGCGAGCGGGTCATCGAGACCCTGGTGCACACCATTGACGTCCTGGAGGACCGGGAGAACTTCCTCGTGTCCAGTTTCGACCACGACCTGCTGGCCCGTTTCCACGCCGCCCGTCCCGAGATCGACCTGGGGTGGCTCTTCGAGAGGGATGATGCGTCGCGCGAGGACTGGCGCACGGGTGCCGCGGAGCTCGGGTGCCGCGCCATCAACCCCGGCGACACGGGCCTCACGGAGGCTGAGGTCGCCGAGATGCTGGAGGCCGGGTTCGAGGTCAACGTCTGGACCGTGGACGACCTGGAGCGTGCGCGCGAACTCGCGCGGTGGGGCGTGACGGGGATCTTCACCAACCGTCCCCAGGACTTCCCGGAGTCTGCCCTGGCGCAGTGAGCGCGGTCCCCGGGCGGCGGGCGGCGGGCGGCGACGCGAGGATGGGGCAGCGGGCCCCGGGGCTGGGGGCGAGACCGGGCGTGGCAGCGGGCCCCGGGACGGGCAACAAGCCCCGGGACCAGCGCCGAGCCCCGGGGCCGGCAGGTGTCAGGCCTGCTCGCCGTTCCTGCGTGAGTCGCGCATGCCCAGGTACTTCGCCAGGGAGACCTCGGCGACGGAGTCGATGATCATCAACGATCCGAGCACTCCCCCGACCTTGGTCCAGCCACTGCGCGGCTTCCCGGCCCGGATCGCGAGGGCCAGCAGGACGGCGCCAGCTGCGGCCTCCACGCTCGCACCGATGCGCACCACCCACGGGCGCTCCACGGCGGTCGTGTGATAGGCGTCCCAGATGGGGAACGTCGGGGAGTCGGGCTCCTTGAGCATGATGTCGACGCTGCGGCCGATGGCATTCGAGATGCCCCGGGCCAGGTGCATCTCCGCACCGTCCACGTCCGCCAGCTGGGTGTCACCCGTGAGGAATCCGGCGACGCCCTCGTCCAGGCCGAGGGCACCCACGGCAGCGCGCACGGCGTCGGCGCCCTGCAGTCGCGCGGCGGCGACGAAGGCCTCCGCATCGGCGCCGGGCACGTGGGACGCAATGGCGACCAGGTCGTCGCGGTCCCCCACCAGACCCGCCACGTCCGCGGGAAGCGTGGACACATCAGCACGGGAGCCGGGGACCAGCCGGGTGAGCATGCCCCAGTTGTGGGAGACGACGTTCTCGGGGTCGTCGTCCGTGACGAGGAATGCCTGGAACTCTCCTTCCGCCACCGACAGCGACACCAGGGGGACGTCGCCGAAGTTCCATCCCGTGCGTTCCGGGGGCAGCTCCGCAAGCAGGATGCGCTGGCCGTCGGGCAGCTCCTCATCCGCGATGTCGACACCCTCCAGAGCCGCGAGCAGCGGGACCGAGGAGGCCGGAGTACGGCCGATCTCCACCACGCGTGAGGTGACCGCAGAGTCCTCCGCCGGGGCATCCGCCAGGGGCGACTCGCCTTCGGGGAGGTGGTCAGCGGCACAGGAGCCCAGACGCACCTCTGCGTCGAAGAGCACGGCCAGTTCCTCGGTCAGCTCCTGGAGGTCAGGGCCGGGGTGGGGTGTGTCGGCATCCGCGTCGATGACGGCCACCGCCCCGTCCTGCACCGTCACGACGATCCCCAGGAGCTGCGGGGATCTCTCGAACCACTCCAGCTGAGCCAGAATCCCCCGGGAGGCCAACTCGTCGGCCACCTCCTGCGGGTCGAGCGCCCGGGCGATGATCATGCCCTCGACGCGTACCCATCCGTGTCCCGTCATCGTGGTCCCCTTCGTAGCCGTCGTGGTCCCATCATCTCATCACGCAATCGTGTGTGGTGTCCTCACGTGGCCCGAATGCGCAGTCCACGGAGTCGGGACTGGGACACGGACCAGGCAGCGGATGCGGCGGCAGGGGTCGCGTGCGCGGTGGGAGCGGGTCGCGCAGACGGAGTGGGAGGTGCGGCGGCGGTCTCGTGCGCGGTGGGAGCGCGGCTCAGGGCGGGAGCCGCCACGACGGGCACCCAGGGCCGGGACTGGTCCGGAGTCACGCAGCACGTCCCGCCAGCACAGACGGGTGGGGGTCCGTCACGGCGTTCCGTGACGGGCCCCCACCCGGCGCAGCTGACACTCGGTCAGCCACAGCTGTTGTCGACCAGGTTCAGGCCATCTTGGTGCCGACGGAGCCGAGGCGCTCGGCGGCCTCGACCACGCGGGCGGCCATGCCTGCCTCAGCGGCCTTGCCCCAGGCGCGCGGGTCGTAGGTCTTCTTGTTGCCGACCTCGCCGTCGATCTTGAGGACGCCGTCGTAGTTCTTGTACATCCAGTCGGCGACCGGACGCGTGAAGGCGTACTGGGTGTCGGTGTCGACGTTCATCTTGATGACGCCGTTGGCGACGGCGGTGGCGATCTCCTGGTCGGTGGAGCCGGAGCCACCGTGCATGACCAGGTCGAAGGGGCGGTGGTCCAGCTTGTAGTGCGCCTGCACCTCGTCCTGGATCGTGCCGAGGATCTCGGGGCGCAGCTTCACGTGGCCGGGCTTGTAGGCGCCGTGCACGTTGCCGAAGGTCAGGGCCGTGATGTAGCGGCCCTTCTCGCCCAGGCCGAGGGCCTCGACCGTCTTGATGGCGTCGGCCGTGGAGGTGTAGAGCTTCTCGTTGATCTCGCCGACGACGCCGTCCTCCTCACCGCCGACCGCACCGATCTCGACCTCGAGGATGGTGTGGGACGCGACTGCCAGGGCCAGCAGGCGCTTCGCGATCTCCAGGTTCTCCTCCAGCGGGAGGGCGGAGCCGTCCCACATGTGGGACTGGAACCAGGGCAGACGACCCGCCTTGACCTCCTCGACCTCCATCTCCATGAGCTTCTCGGTCCAGGAGTCCAGGTTCTGCTTGGCGCAGTGGTCGGTGTGGAGGGCCACGGTCACCGGGTAGTTCTTGGCGACCTCGCGGGCGTAGGCGGCCATCGCGAGGGATCCGGCGATACGGTCCTTGACCGTGGAGCCCGACCAGTACTCGGCACCGCCGACGGACACCTGGATGATGCCGTCCGACTCGGCGTCGGCGAAACCGCGCAGGGCGGCGCTCAGGGTCTGCGACGAGGTGACGTTGATGGCGGGGTAGGCGAACTTGCCGTCCCTCGCGCGGTCGAGCATCTCGTTGTAGACCTCAGGGGTTGCGATGGGCACAGGAGCCTCCTTGTTGACTGAGAATCTGTCAGCTCTGATTGTCCCACACCTGCGCGCCCCCGTGGAGGGGTGAAGGTCCCTTCGACTCACCGCCCTCGTGTCACCCACGCCCACATGGCGATCGCTGCCGCATGACCGACATTCATCGACCGCGTCGAGCCGTACTGCGTGATGTGGAGGACCCTGTCGCAGACCTGGAGCATGTCCGGACTCAGGCCTCCTGACTCCTCACCGAAGACCATCACCGCCTTCTCCGGCATCACGGCCTCCTCCAGGGGTTCGGACCCCGGCACGTTGTCGATGCCGACCACGCACAGCCCGCGTGCACGCGCTTCCTCCTGCAGGGCAGCTGCGTCCGGAAGGTGGTCCACCTCGAGGTAGCGGTCGGTGACCATGGCCCCGCGTCGGTTCCATCTCCGCTTTCCGACGATGTGGACACGCGTCGCACCCAGCGCATTGGCGGTGCGGACGATGGAGCCGATGTTGAAATCGTGGTTGAGGTTCTCCACGGCCACCTCGAAGCCCCGGGAACGCCGTCCCAGGTCCTCACGGATGGCGTCCATGCGCCAGTACCGGTACCGATCCTCGACATTGCGGCGGTCACCCAGCTCCAGCAACCCTGGATCCAGGCGAGGATCGTCCGGCCAGGACCCGCGCCCACCCGGCCACGGTCCGACTCCGACGGCCGGGTCGGTGACGGGGAAGATCCCGACAGCACCATGTGCGACGGCAGTGGCAGGAGGGGACACTGCGCCGTGCACGTTCCCGGCTCCCGCCGGTGCCGACGGGCCCCCGGTGGGATCCCCTCCGACCGGGACGGACCGGGCCCCGCCCTCGTCGACCGAAACGGGAGTCGCGCACGTGCACCTGTCACCCCGGACGCCACCGACGGAGCCGCCCTCGTCCAGGGGTGACACCTCGGGGATCGGGACGCGCTCGGACATGCGCACACCCTACCGGCGGAGGACGCCGGGACGGGTGCGGGGGACGGGCGCGAACGGCTAGATTGGTGGCATGACGAGCACAGCTCCCCACTCGGTCCCCCTGTCCGAGATGCCCCCGATCACCGCTTGGCTCTCCGACATGGACGGGGTGCTGGTCAGCGAGAACCGGGCACTGCCCGGCGCCCAGGAGTTCCTCGACACGCTCCAGGCGCACAAGATGCCCTTCTTGGTGCTCACGAACAACTCGATCTTCACCAACCGCGACCTCTCCGCCCGCCTCCTGCGGGCAGGACTGCAGGTGCCCGAGGAGCGCATCTGGACCTCGGCCAACGCCACCGCGGCGTTCCTCACCCAGCAGTCCCCCAACTCGACGGCGTACGTCATCGGCGAGGCCGGACTGACCACGGCCCTCCACAATGCGGGCTACGTCATGACCGACACCGACCCTGAGTTCGTGGTGCTGGGGGAGACCCGCAACTACGACTTCAATGCACTGACCCGGGCGATCCGCCTGATCGAGCACGGCGCGAAGTTCATCGCCACCAACCCCGACGTCACCGGGCCCTCGGACGAGGGCACCCTGCCGGCGACCGGGTCCGTGGCCGCGATGATCAATGCGGCGACCGGGCACTCCCCCTACTTCGTGGGCAAGCCGAACCCGGTGATGATCCGGGCCGGTCTGAACCGGCTGGGCATCCACTCCGAGGACGCCGCCATGGTCGGGGATCGCATGGACACCGACGTGCGCGCCGGTGTCGAGGCGGGTCTGCGCACCCACCTGGTGCTCTCCGGGTCCACGCGCGCCGACCAGGTCGCGAACTTCCCCTTCCGCCCCTTCGAGATCCACAACGGGATCGGGGACCTGGTGCCGTTGGTGGAGGCGTCGAAGGGCTGAGCTCCCGGACCGGGGCCCGGGAGCCGGGAGCCGGGGCCCAGCGCCCGGGCAGGGAGTGAGTTCCCGCATCGCCCGCGACGGGGCCCGGTGGCGGGCCGGACTGCCCGCCGACGGGCGATCGGGCGGTCCGGCGACCGGCCCTCGAGCATCGAAGTGCGGTCTCGATGCGATGAGGACCGCCGCAGACATGTTTCCTGCATCGAGACCACACGTCGATGCGTTCGACCGTGCGGGATGCATGCACGACACCCTCACCGGAGCAGGCGTCTGGGCCGGGGGCTCCTGTCCAGTCCCGCCCGCAGCACGACTTCCTCGACCACAATCCGTGGATCGTCCAACTCGCGGGCCTCGAACCTCACGACCACGAGGCCGAGCGACTCCAACGCCTTCTGTCGTCGGTTCTGCCGGGAGAAGGCCCCCAGGACGTCCTCGGCCGCGTGGCCGTACTTGGCCCTCCCGTCGAACTCGATGACGACCCGCGTCCCTCCGATGTGGACGTCCACGAAGTAGCTCCGTCCACGGACCTCGTACCGCACCTGGGTGCGCACATCACGGAAGCCCGCCGCCTTGAGGATCCACACCAGGAGCGCCTCCTGCACCGACTCGCAGCCGGCATCGCAGGCACGTATGACCTCGCGCGCCCTGGCACGCCCTCGCATGTCGTCCTGCGAGGCGAGCAGCTCGAGGAGCGCTGTGCGTTGGACCTCTTCACGGTGACGACTGCCCTCCTGCTCGAAGCGGTCGAAGTTGGACAGCACGCGGAGGATTCCGGACAGGACCACCACCGCCTCCCGGGGGGCGAGCATGCGCGCACACTGCACACCGACGTCCTCCAGGTCGGCGATGAGGATGCCGTCCATGACCCGCGGCCTGGCGGGCACATTCACTCCACCGTGGCGCACGAGCGTGACCTCAGGCGCGACCAGGGCGCCCCTGATCCGGATCTCCGGCATCCTCACAGGCGGGCGGCCCCACGGGCGCGACGTCCAGATGTGGACATCGACGAACTCCTCGACCGTCCGGATCCCGTGCAGGACCGCAGCCCCCAGATGCCCCACCACCGCACCGCCACCGGTGACGATCGCTCCGGCCACCGCCCGGACCGCGTTCACACGGCGGGCGCGCTCCCACCGATCGCTGACGTCGAGGAAGTCCGTCCTGACCAAGACGTACCGGAAGACGCGGACCAGTTCGCCCGCCGCCTCGCGCCGGGAAGCCTCCCTGGAGGAGCGCGAGCTCGCGACAACCAAGTTCACGACGACATGGACAGCAAGGATCACGCTGGTATTTCATCGCATGTGATGACAGTTCGGATCAGTCGACTGCGATCTGTGGACAACCTCGGACGGCCGCCAGCGCGTCAGAACGCGCGATGACTCACGATTTCAGGGGCACCCGTGTATCCACGTGTGGTCTCGATGCGTGCAATGCCCCTGGAGAGCCCATTCCTGCATCGAAACCACACCTCGATGCAGGAAGGTCCCCGAGCCAGCACTGATGCGGTCCTCCGCACGCCCCCCGGGCCCTCGCCCGGGCCTCTCGGGCGCCCACGCACCAGCGCCCGCACCCGTCAGCCCACGGCGTCACGCCAGGCCGATGTCCCCCAGGCCCAGGGCGTGCAGGTAGGGGTAGCCGGCGGCCTCGATGCGCTCCTTCGCGCCCGTGTCACGGTCGACCACCACCGCGACGGCGACGACGGTTGCTCCCGCCTCCTCCACCGCGGCAGCAGCCTCCAGGGGCGACCCGCCCGTGGTCGAGGTGTCCTCCAGGACCACCACCCGGCGGCCGGTGATGTCGGGGCCCTCGATGCGCCTGCGCATCCCGTGGTCCTTCGCGGCCTTGCGCACGACGAAGGCGTCGACGTCCAGTCCACGCGAGGCGGCCGCGTGCAGGATCGCAGTGGCCACCGGATCGGCGCCCATGGTCAGACCGCCCACGGAGTCGTAGTCGCCGGGAGCGAACCCGGACTCCTCCAGGAGGTCCAGCATGACGTGCCCGATGAGGGGTGCCGCCTCGTGGTGCAGGGTCGCTCGACGCATGTCGACGTAGAAGTCGGACTCGCGCCCGGACGCCAGGGTGACCTTCTCGTGGACCACGGCCAGGTCTCGTACGAGTTCGGCGAGGCGGGCCTTCTGGGAGTCGTTCGTCATGGTGCCAGCCTATCGGCATCGACGAGGGCGCCCCCGCCCTCGTCCGTGGCGGGGAGTACGGGCGGTGGGCGCCGGGTGCCCAGGAGGGAGGGGCGGCCGGGACCCGCAGACAGCTGCCCGTGGAGGGAAGGATCGGAGCCGGGGGTGCGCGGGGCCCGCCCGCTGGTGTCGGCCGGCACCCGGACACGCGTGCCCGGCGGCGACTCAGGTGTGGGGGAGGCGCCGGACCACGGCGCGGACCACGCAGCGGGGCGCCAGACGGGTCACCGCAGTGGTCACCTTGTACAGGGGCGTGGGCGTCACCAGTGTGCGACCGTGGCGCACCGCATCCAGGGCAGCGGAGACGACCTGCTCGGGCGTGGCCCAGGCCCACCCGGGCGTCGCGGAGACGTCCAGGCCCGCGGCCTCGTGGAAGTGCGTGTGCGTGAGTCCCGGGCTCACGACGGTGGCGGTGACCCCGCTCCCCCGCAGCTCCTCGCTCAGCCCCTCGGTGAAGGTCCGCACCCAGGCCTTGTGGGCGGAGTAGGTGCCCATCCCGGTGTCGGCGGCGACGGACCCGACGTTGAGCACGGCTCCCCGCCCGCGGGCGACCATGGAGCGTGCGGCCGCGTGGGAGAGCACCATGACTGCCCGGACCATGACGTCCAGGGCCTTCTGCTCGGAGGCGAGGTCATCGGCGAGGAAGGGACGCCCCAGGCCGAACCCGGCATTGTTGACCAGGAGGCCGATGGGCGCGGGACCACCGGCTGGCGGGAGACCTCCGGGCGAGGCGGGGCCGGGCAGGCGCTGGGCGACCCGGGCGACATCGGTGGCGTCGGACAGGTCAGCGGGCAGGACCTCCACCGCCACTCCCGCAATCTGTCGCAGGCGGGTGGCGAGCTCCTCGAGACGGTCCTTCGTGCGGGCCACGACCACCAGGTCATGACGGGCTGCGGCGAGCTGCCAGCAGAACTCCTCGCCGAGTCCGGATGTCGCGCCGGTGACCAGTGCTGTGCCCATGAGGTCATCGTAGTGAGTCCGCACGAGTGCAACCGCGACCGCAGCGGTGGGGTCCGGTCCTCGGTGCCCGCCGGGCGGGCGCCGTGCACTCGATCCCTCGGCAGGCTGCGGGAGCGCCCTCGTCAATGGTCGGGGGACGCCGGCGCACCCCGGGCGCCCACGACGGCCCCGCAATGCCACCCGAGCCGCGCGCCCATCCCCGGGCGGTGCCCCTGCGGCGCGCCCCCTAGGCTGGGCCCATGAGGATCGCCACCTGGAACGTCAACTCCATCCGCACCCGCGTCGACCGGGTCGTCGCCTTCCTGGAACGTTCGGACACCGACGTCCTGGCCATGCAGGAGATCAAGTGCCGACCCGACCAGTTCCCCACTGCCCCCTTCGAGGCCGCCGGTTACCAGGTGGCGGTGCACGGGCTCAACCAGTGGAACGGGGTGGCCGTCGCGTCCCGGCTGCCCATCTCGGACGTCCATCGGGGCTTCCCCGACCAGCCGACCTGGGGGGATCCGGGTGTGGTGGAGGCGAGGGCGCTCGGCGTGACGGTCGCGCAGCCGCCCTCGTCGACGGGTGGGAGCCCGCGCGACCTGACGGTGTGGAGCCTCTACGTGCCCAACGGGCGGGAGCTCGACAACCCCCACTACGGGTACAAGCTGGAGTGGCTGGCCACCCTGCGCCGCGACGCGAAGGGGTGGCTGGAGGAGAACCCGGCGGCCCGCATCGTCCTGGTGGGTGACTGGAATGTGGCCCCGACCGACGCCGACGTGTGGGACATGGGGTTCTTCGAGGGCAGGACGCATGTCTCCCCGCCCGAGCGCGCCGCCTTCGACGCCTTCGCCGAGGACGGCTGGGTGGAGGTCACACGCCCGCGCGTCACGAACTACACCTACTGGGACTACCAGCAGCTGCGCTTCCCCCGCAACGAGGGCATGCGCATCGACTACGTCTACGCCTCACCGGCGCTCGCGCCCGAGGTCACCGGCGCCTCCATCGACCGCAATGAGCGCAAGGGCAAGGGCGCGTCCGACCACGTGCCGGTGGTCATCGACGTCGACTGAGCACAGGGGCGCGGCTCACCAGCGGTCGGGGCGCAGGGGTGCGGCCCGGGTCCGCGCCGGTGGGGTGCTCCCGCACTGACGAGGGCGGACCTGTGCTCCACGGAGCCGGATACCCGGAGGACGAGGGCGGACCGGCGCTCCACGGAGCCGGATGCCCGGGGGACGAGGGCGGACCTCACGCCCCGAACTGAGCGGACTTCGACCCCAGAACAGAGCGGACTTCGAGGTCAGAACAGAGCGGACCTCGCCGGGGAAAGGGGCAGGGGAGGAAGCGGTCGAGGACTGCCTGGTTCAGCTCGGCCCAGTGCTCCTGGTGCCACGGGCCGAAGGGCTCCGTGCCCAGGAAGACCGCTGCGGCGTCGCGCGTCCGGTCCACCCAGAGGAAGGAGCCCGACACGCCGAAGTGCCCGAAGGTCTCCGGTGAGGCTCCCGGCGCCGTCCAGTGGGGGTGCTTGTGTCCGCGGATCTCGACACCGAGCCCCCACGGGCACGGTGTCTGTCGGCCGTACCCGGGCACCACACCCACCAGGTCGGGGAACACCGGGGAGGTCGCCTCCGCGTCCAGTTCTTCCCCCACCAGGCGCGGGTGGAGCAGTTCACCCGCGAGCGCCAGCAGGTCCTGCGCGTTGGCGACGCCGGAGTGGGCGGGCGAGCCGGGCACATCCGTGGCGTCCATGCCCAGGGGCTCCAGGAGCGTCTCCTCGATCCAGCGGGACAGGGGCGTGGCGGTGGCCGCCTCGACGCCGGTGCCCAGGACCTCGATCCCCCGGTTGGAGTAGATGCGGCGCGCGCCGGGGTGGGCGAGCACCGTGTCGGAGTCCATGGCCAGGCCCGAGGCATGGCACATGAGGTGGCGCAGCGTGGAGCCGGGGGGACCCAACGGATCCTCCAGGGAGAGCATCCCGCGCTCCACCGCCACCAGGGCCGCGCGCGTGGCCAACACCTTGGTGAGCGAGGCGAGGTCGAAACGCCGCTGCAGGTCACCCTCGTGGTGGACGACCTCCCCTCCCACCAGCACGGCGAGGGCGTGCTCGAAGGGGACGGGGTAGACGTCAGCGGCCGTCACGGGCACACACCCGAGCTCATGCGTGCATGTCCCGGTAGATCTTGAGGGAGCGGGCGAAGACGTCGGCGAGGTCCTCGGGGATGGAGGCGGCCAGGCTGAGCACCACCTCCGGGCGCAGCTCGAGGGTGCGGCTGCAGGCGGCGAGGAACCCTGCGATCGTGTGTCGTTCCGCGTCCTCGCCGGTCAGGTACCGGGCGTGCACGGCCATTCCGTACCAGTCCCGGATCAGGGCGCAGGCCATCGAGGAGGAGACGAGGTCGAAGTTCACCGTACCGGCCGCCAGCAGCCGGTCCAGCTCGGTCGTGAGGAAGGCGTGGAGGGCCTCGAAGCGGTAGGAGAAGTGGTCGTGGGCCGGGTGGGAGGGGGAAGCGGCCTCCACACCGAGGACGCAGTCCAGGGCCATGATCGTCGACGAGTCGGGGAGCTTCGCCAGACGCATCATGGCCAGTCCGAGCTCCCCGATGCTCGCCGGCCGGACGCCCTTCTCGATGATGGCGCCCGTGTCCTCGTCGATGTCGATGTTGAGCAGACCGAACTCCCGCTCGTAGCGCTGGACGACGGCCAGCAGCAGCGCCTCCTTGGAGGGGAAGTGGTAGATGACGGCCGGATGGGAGATGCCCACGCTCCGGCCGACGTCACGCAGGGAGAAACCGTGGTACCCGGAGTCCGCGATCAGCCTCATGGAGGTCTCGAGGATCGATTCGCGCGTCGCGAGGCCTGCGGAGTAGGAGCCTCGTGTCCTGCGTTCCGCGGGCATCCTCGGCCTCCTTCGCTCACCTTCACCTCACGGGTGCCACCTGCGACCCGTGTCCACCATTCTTCCACGGCCCGGGGGGAGCAGATGACCTCCTGGACGAACAGCGGACGATCCCACTGTCCGCAGCCGGTGTCCCCTCCTGGGCGGGTGTCAGACCCGGGCGCCGAGCCCGGCCGCGAAGGCCGTGAACAGGGCCCATCCGCCCGACCACTCCCCCAGGTCGGAGTCGGAGTTGATGTGTCCGAGGTTCCCGACCGAGACCCACCCCGCGCCCCAGGCCCGCGCGATGTCCGCGGAACGCCCTGTGGTGCAGAAACGGTCATCCCCACTGGCGATGACGAGGGCGGGCACGCCCAGTGCCCCACCGAGCGGACGTGCGGCGAACGAGCGTGCCGCCTGGGGGAAGGCCGGGGCGCCCGGATCCGGCACCGCCACGAGGAACACCCCCCGGACGCGCGCGGGGTGGCGCCGGGCGAAGTCGGCCGCGGCCAGGCACCCGAGGCTGTGTGCGACGAGGACGGCCGGTCCGTCCGGCACCGCCCGGTCGAGGGCTGCCGACCAGTCGGTGGGATCCGGCTCGTCCCAGGACGAGGGCGCGAAACGGACGAAGGAGGGATGTGCGTGCTCCCACGCGGTCTGCCAGTGCGCGGGTCCGGAACCTTCGTAGCCGGGAACGGTGACGACGTGCATGCTGGCCTCCAGCCCGTGGTGCAGGTGTCGGTGTCGGGCGGGCACCGGTGCGGGTGGGCACCGGACCCGGGCGACAGTCTCACACCACTGCGGATGGAGGGGTCCGCCCGGTCCGGCCAGCGGAGCAGCGTGACACAGCGCCTCCACGGAGTGACGCCTCCGGGAAGGGACGAAGCGGGTGGGTCCCTCCCGGGCACACGGCCGTGGACGGGCGGGTCGCCGGCCGAGGGGCCGGCAGGGATGAGGAGTGGGTTCCGACCCCGAGGACGGCAGTGGCCCCGCCCTCGTCAGTGACGAGGGCGGGGCCACAGGTGGTCCGGACGGATCCTCCGGACTGCCGCTCGGGCAGCCGGGTCACCAGTCCTGGTCGGTGTCCTCCTCGGAGGGGAGGTCGGCCACGGCGGCGGAGGTGACGGTGAGCCCGGAGAGGTCCTCCGACACGTCCACGCGCACCCGGTCGCCGTCCTCGACGTCACCGGAGAGCAGCAGCGTCGCCAGACGGTCACCGATCTCGCGCTGGACGGTCCGACGCAACGGACGGGCACCGTAGGCCGGGTCGTACCCGACCCTGGTCAGCCAGCCCTTGGCGGGCTCGGAGACGTCCAGGGTGATGCGGCGCGAGGCGAGCCTGCGTGCCATGTCCTCGACCTGCAGGTCCACGATGCGGGCCAGGTCGTCCTGGGACAGCGGGTCGAAGATCAGGGTCTCGTCGAGGCGGTTGAGGAACTCGGGCTTGAAGGACCGGCGCACCTCCGCCATCACCGCCTCCCGCTTCGCCTCCGCGTCCAGCGTCTGGTCCACCAGGTACTGGGACCCGAGGTTGGACGTCAGGATGAGGATCGTGTTGCGGAAGTCGACGGTACGGCCCTGGCCATCGGTCAGGCGGCCGTCGTCGAGGACCTGGAGGAGGATGTTGAAGATCTCCGGGTCCGCCTTCTCGACCTCGTCGAGCAGGACGACGCTGTAGGGACGCCGCCGCACGGCCTCGGTGAGCTGGCCACCCTCCTCGTAGCCGACGTACCCCGGGGGAGCACCGACCAGACGCGCGACCGAGTGCTTCTCGGAGTACTCCGACATGTCGATGCGGACCATGGCGTGCTCGTCGTCGAAGAGGAACTCCGCCAGGGACTTCGCCAGCTCCGTCTTGCCGACGCCGGTGGGACCCAGGAACAGGAACGAACCGGTGGGACGGTCCGGATCGGAGATGCCCGCGCGCGAGCGGCGCACGGCGTCGGCGACCGCGTGGACGGCCGACTTCTGTCCGATGAGGCGCTTGCCGATGACCTCCTCCATGTGGAGGAGCTTCTCGGTCTCACCCTGCAGCAGGCGCCCGGTGGGGATCCCCGTCCAGGCCTCGATGACCTCGGCGATCTCCTCGGCCCCGACCTTCTCGGCGATCATGGGCTCGGGGGCGTTGCCGTCGGCACTGTTCTCGTCTGCGGCGGCCTCGGCCTCCGCGATCTGACGCTCGATCGCAGGGATCTCACCGTTCTGGAGACGACCGGCCTCCTCCCAGCGGTTCTCGCGCACCGCCAGGTCCAGTTGCGTGCGCAGCTCGTCGAGTTGCACGCGCAGGTCACCGACCTTGTTGTGGCCGGCCTTCTCGGCCTCCCAGCGACTGGTGAGCGCCGTCAGCGACTCCTGCTTGTCGGCCAAGTCGCTCCTCAGGCGGGCCAGGCGGTCCTGGGTCGCCTCGTCGGTGGCGTCGGGATCGGACTCCTGGAGGTAGGACTCCTCCATGCGCAGGCGGTCCACCTGACGGCGCAGCTCGTCGATCTCGACGGGGCTGGAGTCCAACTCCATGCGCAGCCGGGAGGCGGCCTCGTCGATCAGGTCGATGGCCTTGTCGGGCAGCTGGCGCCCCGTGATGTAGCGGTCGGACAGCGTGGCTGCGGCGACCAGGGCACCGTCGGAGATCGTGACCTTGTGGTGGGCCTCGTACTTCGGCGCGATGCCACGCAGGATGGCGATGGTGTCCTCCACGGAGGGCTCACCGACGAAGACCTGCTGGAAACGACGCTCCAGGGCGGGGTCCTTCTCGATGTTCTCGCGGTACTCGTCCAGGGTGGTCGCACCCACCAGGCGCAGCTCGCCACGGGCCAGCATGGGCTTGAGCATGTTGCCCGCGTCCATGGAGCCCTCGGCCGAGCCCGCACCGACGACGGTGTGGAGCTCGTCGATGAAGGTGATGACCTGACCCTCGGAGCGCTTGATCTCGTTGAGCACGCTCTTGAGGCGTTCCTCGAAGTCGCCGCGGTACTTGGCCCCGGCCACCATCGACGTGATGTCGAGGGCGATGAGCGACTTGTCGCGGAGGGACTCCGGCACGTCGCCGGCGACGATGCGCTGGGCGAGGCCCTCGACCACTGCGGTCTTGCCGACGCCGGGCTCACCGATCAGCACGGGGTTGTTCTTGGTGCGCCGGGACAGGACCTGGATGACACGGCGGATCTCGGTGTCCCGGCCGATGACGGGGTCGAGCTTGCCCTCCCGCGCCACCTCGGTGAGGTCACGGCCGTACTTCTTGAGTGCCTCGAAGGAACCCTCCGGGTCGGCCGAGGTGACCGGCTCGGGACGCAGCTCCTTCAGGGCCGCGACCAGCTTGTCGGGCGTCGCGCCGGCCTCGGTGAGGATGTGGCCCGCCTCGGTGTCGGAGTCCGCCAGTGCGATGAGCAGGTGCTCCGTGGAGACGAACGTGTCCCCGCCCTCGTCGGCGCGCCTCCCCGCCTCGTTGAGGACGTTCATGAGGGAGCGGGACGACTGTGGCTGGGCCACGGACGATCCCGAGCTGGAGGGCAGGGAGACCAGCACGTTGCGCACGCGGGTCCCCACGACCTTCCGGTCGGCACCGACCGCTGCCAGCAGTGACAGTGCGATGCCCTCCTCCTGCTCGAGGAGTGCCCCGAGCAGGTGTGCGGGTTCCACCTGGGGATTGCCCGCGGCCCCAGCTGCCTGGACGGCGGAGCTGATGGCCTCCTGCGACTTGGTCGTGAATTGATGGTTCACGTCTACCTCCTGATGTGGCGCCGCGTCGCGCCGGTCCCCGGCAGGGACCTGTGTGCGGGCGCTGTGACATGTGCATTGACCGGGTGTGCAGGGGGTGTTCCCCACTCGTCCCGGTGTCTGCAGATCTCAACGTTCACAACCTTGAGTGTATTCCACTCAAGTTTGCCTGTCTCCCCCGTGTGCCCCGGAACCCACACATCGGGTGCGACGACGGGAGGGGCGAGCACCCGCCACGAGGACGCCCCGAACCCGGCCGTGACCGCACCCTCCGCCCGTAGCATGTCGACATGACCCGCTCCGATGCCGCACGCAATCGGCAGACACTCCTCGATGCGGCCGAAGCCGTGTTCACCGAGCACGGACCCGACGCACCACTGGCGCTGGTCACTGCCCGTTCCGGCCTGGGGCGTGGCACGCTCTACCGGCACTTCCCCAGCAGGATCTCCCTGATCTCGGCCATCTACGGTGCTCGGCTCGACCGGTACCTGGCCCACACACGCACCCACGCGGGGGACCCGGGAGTCCTCCTGGACGTCATCGAGATGATGGCCTGGGACCAGCACACCATCCCCGGGATGTTCCGCATCATCCACGCCAATGCCCAGGCCTCCGAGCAGGCTGCGCAGCTGTGGGAGCGCACCGAGTCGGTCTTCGCCGAACCCCTCGAGATCTCCCGACGGGCCGGGGTGGTGCGCGCGGATCTCAGTGTCAACGACATCCTCCTGGTCCTGGCGATGCTCTACGGCGTCGCCCAGTCCCCCTCGGTGGAGAAGTTCGGGCGCCCCGCCATGGAGCGCACCCTCGCCCACGTCGGGCGCATGCTCACCTGAGGCCCACCGGTACCCGGTCAGGCGGGCCGGGGCCGTGTGCCTGCCGGTGGCGGAGCACGCGGACGTCATCCGCCCTCCACGTCACGCACCTCCGACGCCCGTGCGCACTGATGCCCACACCCTCGCGCACAATGGGGGCATGACGAACCCCGCCTCCCCACCCACTCCTCCGGCCTGGCTCGACGAGATCGAAGGGGAGCAGGCCCTGGACTGGGTCCGCGAGCGCAACGCCTCCACGGAGGCCGAGCTCGCAGGGCCGCACCTGCAGCACCTGGAGACCCGGCTCCGTGAGGTTCTCGACGCCCCCGACCGCATCCCCTTCGTCCGGGTGCGGGAGTCGTGGGCGTACAACTTCTGGACCGATGCCGACCACCCCCGTGGACTGTGGCGACGTCAGGACCTCGACACCTACCTCGCAGGGGGCGACGACTGGGTCGTCCTCGTCGACGTCGACGCCCTCTCCGCCGAGGAGGGCCGCTCCTGGGTGTGGCACGGTGCCAACGTGCTCCACCCCGACGGCGACCGGGCCCTCATCGACCTCTCCGAGGGCGGCTCGGACGCCGACACCACCCGCGAGTTCGACATCCCCTCCCGCTCCTGGGTGGAGGGCGGCTTCACGCGGACGCGGGCGAAGGGGTCGATGTCCTGGATCGACCGCGACACCGTGTGGGTCTCGAACGACTTCGGACCGGGTACCACCTCGACCTCCGGGTACCCACTGCAGGCGCGCCGGGTGCGACGCGGTCAGGATCCCTCGGACGCCGCAGCGGTCATCAGCGGCGACGCGGACGACCTGGCCGTGGGTGCACACCACGACCACACCCCCGGTTTCGGACGCTCGTGGGCGGAGGTCGCCCACGACTTCCACCACTCGACGACCTACCTGCTGGACAGCGCGCAGGAGGGCGCCGCGGAGGTGGGAGGACTCGTGCCGGTCCCCATCGCGGTCCCTTCCTCCGCCGACGTCTCCGCCTGGCGGGAGTGGCTGTTGGTGGCACTGCGGGAGGACTGGGACCTGGAGGGCAGGACCTGGGCCGCGGGCTCGCTGCTCGCCTTCGACCTGGACGACTTCCTGGCGGGGTCCCGACTGGCACACCCGGTCTTCCAGCCGGACGCGCACACCTTCCTGGACGGTTTCACCGCCACCCGGCACCACGTCGTCCTCTCGCTGCTCGACGACGTCACCTCACGTCTGCGCGTGGCGACCCCACCGCGGTCCGGGACGGGAGCGGTGGCCGGAACCGAGGCTGACGTCCACACGAGCGGGGGCGCGGACGCGACCGGGAGAGCGGACGAGGGCGACGCCGTCCCCTCGGCGGCCGCCAGAGTGTCCGCCCCGGCGACTGTGCCCGTGCCTGTGCCTGTGCCTGTGCCTGTGCCTGTGCCTGGATCGGACCCGAGCGCAGCTGCGTGGACCGTGCGCGACCTGGACCTGGGTGACACCGCGGTGCCCTCCCTGGCGACGGTGTCGGTGGGTGCCGTCACCCCGTTCGAGGACGACCGGCTGTGGTTGACCGTCTCCGGTTTCACCACACCGACGACCCTCGTGCTCCTGGAACTCGACACCTCGGGTGCGGTGGGCTCCACCCGGGTCGTGCGGCAGGCGCCCGCATTCTTCGACCCCACCGGCATCGAGGTCAGCCAGCACTTCGCGACCTCACCGGACGGGACACGCGTCCCCTACTTCCAGGTCGGCCGCCCCGGTGGGAACCCGACGGCGCCCACCCTCCTGTACGGCTACGGCGGGTTCGAGGTCTCCCTCCTCCCCCACTACGCCCCGGGCGTGGGCCGGGCCCTGCTGGAACAGGGCGGCACCTACGTGGTCGCCAACATCCGGGGTGGCGGTGAGTACGGCCCCGCGTGGCACCGCGCCGCCCTGCGCCAGCACCGCGACCGCGCCTACGAGGACTTCGCCGCGGTCGCCAGGGACCTGGTCGCCCGTGGCGTGTCGACCCCGTCGCACCTGGGCATCCAGGGAGGCTCCAACGGCGGACTGCTGACCGGGAACATGCTGGTGCGCGAGCCTGATCTGTTCGGCGCGGTCGTCGTCCAGGTCCCTCTCCTGGACATGCGCCGCTACCACACGCTCCTGGCGGGAGCCTCCTGGACGGCCGAGTACGGGGACCCCGACGACCCCGGGCAGTGGGAGTGGTTGCAGGAGTACAGCCCCTTCCACCGCTGGGACCCCGAACTGGCCCATCCCCCGGTGCTCATCACGACCTCCACGCGTGACGACCGGGTCCACCCCGCACATGCGCGGACCATGACCTGGCGGATGCTGGAGGGACGCGCGGACGTCCTCTACTTCGAGAACATCGAGGGCGGACACGCGGGAGCCGCGGACAATGCCCAGCGCGCACACGTCCAGGCACTCGTGTGGGAGTTCCTCTGGCAGCGACTGGGTGACTGATCACCCCGCAGCTGGTCCTCCGGTCGGGGCGCCCGTGGGAGCGACCGGACCACCGCGTGCCGGAGCCGTCGGACACGCGGCCCGGGACCCGGGGCGCAGCGAGCACACGACGTGCGGATCACGCGCGGTAGGGACCCATGCTCCACTGTCCGCGCTGGATCTCGCGACGACGACGGTTCACCCGCACCAACCAGATGATCCCGCCGATCGTCAGCGCGATGCCGAGCACGCCCACCGCCGTCCCCCACAGGAACGAACGGGTCCCGGCAGATGTCAGCGCCGAGGCATCGACCCCGGTCATCCCGACCAGCTGTCCTGTCGCGCCGGTGCACTCCAGGGTGTAGTCGCCGGCGGGGATACCCAGTCCGAGGACGACGGAGGAGTTCCCGGTCGTCTCGCCGAGTGCATGGGTGGAACCGTCGGAACCCTCCAGGGTGCAGCTGACCGCCTCCCCACCCGTGGCACTGACCAGGTAGGAGCCCGACTGGTCGACGGTCACCGTCGATCCTGACGTCACCTCACTCGCACTGGAGACGAGGTCCTGGAACCCCACGCCGGTGAGCAGCACCGTCACGAACACCCCGAGGGCGAGCACGGTCGCCGTCAGCGCCCCCACCACGATCAGCACGATCGCCCAGGCGCGGGACGGCAACGGTTGGGCGGGTCCACCGCCGACAGGACCGTAGGGGCCCGAGGGTGCGCCCGGCCCCGCCTGGCCGTAGGGAGGCAGGGACCCGTACCCGGGACCGGCGGGGGTCGCAGGACCTCCCTGGGATCCGGCCTGGGAGCCGGGCCCGCCGGGCGTCCCGGCCTGGGGCCACGGGGACCCGGAGGCCGGACCGGAGGTCTGGCCGTACTGCGGCCAAGGGGTACCGGAGGCCTCGCCGGGCTGTGCCGCGGACTCGTCCTCGGGCTTCCAGCCGGGTGAGCGCTGACCGAAGCGCGGGCGATCGTCAGGTGTCGGGTCGTTCGGAGTGGACATCTCGGCCCCTTCCAGGGGTTCAGCGTGATGACTGAAGTCTAGCCGGGCCCGCTCGGCGGTCGCCCGGGGAGACGGTTGACGGGGTGCGGGAGGCCTCAGGCGCGCAGGGCGCCCGTCGCCTCCAGACGTTCCCGACGCAGTTCAGGGACCCCGGGAACGTCGAGGGGCTCCAGGTCGCGCCCCACCGCTCGGGAGAGCAGCAGGTCCGCCAACTGAGGATTGCGGGCGAGGGCGGGGCCGTGCATGTAGGTCGCGATGATCGCACCCTGGACGACACCGTCAGTGGCCACCGCTGCGGGCTCTGTCCCTTCAGGAGTCCCGTTGCCGGTGCCCACCAGCACGCGGCCCAGGGGGGCGGCATCCGGGCCCAGCACCGTTCCACCCCCGTGGTTCTCGAAACCCGTGAGCAGGTCGGTCAACCCCTCCACCAGGGGTTCGGAGACGAGCTCCCCGATGGTGCGGTGCCCCTGGGGGTCGGTGGTCACGTCCAGGACCCCGATGCCGGCGACGCGCTCGCCTCGGGCATCTCGGTACCAGTGCCCGAGCACCTGCAGTGACGCACAGATCGCGAGCAGGGGATGACCGGCGTCGAGGGCGCGCACCAGGCCCGGGTCGCTGGCGAACTTTCCCGCCGCCAGTGCCTGTGCGGTGTCCTCGCCACCCCCCATGGTGTAGATGTCGAGACCCTCCGGGATCGGCGTGTCCAGGTCGATGACGTGGACCTCGGCCTCGAAGCCGCGCCGGTGTGCGCGCTCGCGCAGGATCCAGGCGTTCCCGGTGTCCCCGTAGGTCCCGAGGACCTCGGGCAGCAGGACGCCGATGCCCAGGACGGAATCACTCATCGCTCCCCCTCGTCGGAGTCGTCTCACCGGAGTCGTCAGGAGTGCTCGCGGCCCCGCCCTCGTCGGAGCCCTTCCCGACCGCACCGCGACCGCGGGCGTCGAGGACCCTCTTGAGATCACGGAAGGCGGTGTAGTTCGCGAGGAGCTCGACCCTGCCGGGGCGGCACAGCGCGATGGCCTCCATGGGCGTCCCGACACGACGGCAGTGGAGTCCGTCGTACTCCAGGCGCACTGCGAGGTCCGCCCCGCGCTCGCCGCAGGCCACGACCGTGCGTCGGCGCCCGGTCTCCAGGGCCGAGAAGTCCACGTCCCACAGCCAGGAGAGGTCCTGCCCGTCGGGGACCTGGCCGTTGACGGCCACCACCACCTGGTCGACCTCCGGGTCGATCATCGTCATGGCCTCCTGCCAGCCCGCAGGGTTCTTGGCCAGCATGACCCGCACGCGGCGCCCGTCGACCTCGTGGACCGAGTAGCGCCCGGCGACCTCACTGACACCGCAGACGGCGGCGGCGGCCTCGTGCGCATCGGCCCCCAGGGCGACGGCGGCGGCGACGGCCTGGGCCGCGTTGCCGAGGTTGGCCACCCCCGGGAGTGCCAGGTGCAGCTGCTCGCGGATCCCTCCGGGACCGACCAGCACCGCGCTGGCGCCGTCGGCACCGGCGGAACCGGGCTCGGCATCCTCCAGCCACCACTGCGGGTCGGGACGGGCGAAGGCCGTCGGTCCGTCGGCGACGTGCCAGGAACCGTCGGCGCGGACCACGCGACCACCTCGGGGGAAGCCCACCGAGTCGGCCCCCCAGCCCCCTCCGGCGGCCACCCACACGACGTGGTCGGAGTCCCACGCGGCCGAGGCGATCAGGGGATCGTCGCAATTGGCGACCACGACTGCCGCGGGGTGGGTGTCCACCGCCGAGCGGAGGCGCCTCTCGACGGTACCGATCTCCCCGACGCGGTCGAGCTGGTCGCGCGAGAGGTTGAGCAGGACCATCACCGCGGGGTCGACGTCCGCGGCGACCAGGGGCAGGTGCATCTCGTCGACCTCGAGGGCTGCGAACGGTGCCCAGGGGGCCTCCATGAGGGCGGTGACGATGCCGGGGGGCATGTTGTCGCCATTGACATTGGAGGCGACCGCGGCGCGGGTCGACAGTGCGGCGCGCACCATCCGGGTGGTGGTGGACTTCCCGTTCGTCCCTGTCACGGTGACGCACCGACGCCCGCGGGCGAGGTCGGCGAGGACACGTGGTGAGACCGCGAGCGCGACCTCACCGCCGATCATCCCGCCGGACCCGCGGCCGAGGGTGCGCGAGGCCGCCCGGGCCAGTCGCCCGACCCCGGTCGCCAGGTGTGAACGCACCGACATGTGCTCGCGCACCGAGTTCCCCTGTGCTGCTCCCCCGGGCTGATTCATGGGGTCACACTAGCGCGGTGCCACACCGGTGCGCGCCCGGGCCCGCGGGGGTCGCGGACATGGATCGACCCCGGGTCCACAGCGGACTCCGGGGTCGGATGCTGACGGGAGGGGGCAGGGCGTACCGGGACCCCTGGGGCCCCGTGCCGGGAGAGGAGTGGGTGTCAGAAGGCGCCGAAGGTGCCCTCCACGACACGACTCCCCCCGCGTGGACGCACAGATGTGCCGCCCGCGGGTCGGGCCGCCTCGATGGTCGCCCGGGCGGCCCGGTGGGCAATCGCCGCGCGCAACGGGTCCCACAGGACCAGGTCCGCGCGGTGCCCGCCGCTCCCCTCGGTCCACGTGGCGCGCTGTCCCCGCCGCAGCGGCGAGACCTCCCCGGTGGCCGAGGCCGCGAAGACACGGTCCCGACGTTCCTCGAGCTCCTCGAGGCGGTCCCTCAGGAGCGCACCCTGCTCACGCAGGTGCTCCACCTGGGCCTCCAGGTCGAGGATCCGACGGATCCCCGCCAGGTTGATCCCGTCCTCCTGCGACATGCGCTGGACGTCGCGCAGACGCTGCACGTCGCGTGAGGTGTAGCGACGCCCGCGCCCCTTGGAGCGGGCGGGCGTCACCAGACCGAGGCGGTCGTACTGACGCAGGGTCTGGGGGTGCATGCCCGCCAGCTCGGCAGCGACCGAGATGGCGAACAGCATCCCCCGGGGCTCACCCTGATCACGCGCCACGGTGCTCACACCCGTGCCCGGTCGGCCAGACCCGCACGCGGGTCCCAGTCACCCTGGCTGGCGGCCAGGGCCTCCACGGCCCTGCGCTGGTCGGCATCCATGTCCTTGGGCACCGCGACCTGGATCTCGACGAGGAGATCACCGGTGCGCTTGCCGTGGTGGACACCGCGACGGCGCACCCGCAGCACCGTGCCCGAGGCCGTCCCGGCGGGGACCTTCAGTGAGATGCTCTTCCCGTCGGGCAGGGGCACGGACACCTTGGCACCCAGTGCGGCCTCCGCGTACGTCACCGGCAGGTGCATGCGCAGGTCGTCACCGGAGCGGGAGTACACCGGGTGCGGCTCGACCTTGATGGTCACCACGAGGTCGCCCGCGGGCGCCCCGAGCTGGCCGGGACGGCCCTTGCCGCGCAGACGGATCTTCTGGCCGTCACGCACCCCCTCGGGAATGCGCACCGTCATCGACTTCCCGTCCACGCTCATCCGCACCGTGGTGCCCTCGAGCGCCTGACGGAAGGACAACGAGGTGGAGGCCCTCAGGTCGGCACCGCGCTGCGGGGAACCACCCCCGAAGCCGGAGCCACCTCCTGACGTCCCACCGAAGGACGCCCCGGCACCGAAACGACTGCCCCGCCCGAAGGAGGCGCCGCCCGGGGCCGCGCCTCCCCCGCCGAACAGGTTGGAGAGGATGTCGTCGAAGTCGCCACCCCCGTTGGCCGAGCCACCGTTGGTGCTGTAACGGACACGGGTCCCCCCGTTGCCGCCACCGAACATCGAGGAGAAGACGTCCTCGAACCCGGCGCCGTTGGAGCCGCCGGGTCCGGCGGAGAACCTCGCCCCGCCGCCGGCCATCGCCCGCAGTGCGTCGTACTGCTTGCGCTGCTCGGCGTCGGAGAGCACGGCGTACGCCTCGCCGATCTCCTTGAACCTCTCCTCGGCCTTGGCGTCACCCGGGTTCTGGTCCGGGTGCCACTTCCGGGCGAGCTTGCGGTACGCCTTCTTGATGGCATCCTGATCGGCGTCCTTGTCGACGCCCAAGGTCTTGTAGAAGTCCTTCTCGAGCCAGTCCTGTCCGCTCACCGCAACTCACCTCCTTGATCCATTGTCGTGTGCTCCGTGGTCATCCTCACTCGGGATTCTCGACCAGCACCTTCGTGGGCCGCAGCACCTTGTCACCCATCCGGTACCCCGGCTGGAGCACCTGGGCGACCACCGGGTGGTCGACCTCGGCACTGGTGCGCGCCATGAGGGCCTCGTGCAGTGCGGGGTCGAAGTCGTCCCCGACGGCACCGAAGCGCTCCAGGTGGAAACGGGTGGACAGTGTGTCCTCCAGCTTCTGGGCGATCGACGCGAAGGGACCCTCGAGCTCGCCGTGGGCCCTCGCCGCGTCGATGTCGTCGAGCACTCCGATGAGGGACTCCACGACCTCCTCGTGGCCCGACCCGCGGTGGGCGGAGGCGGCCTCCTTGGCCCGGCGCACGTAGTTCCCGTACTCCTGGTTGAGGTTGAACAGGTCCGCCTTCGCGCGGGCGAGGTCATCCCCCAGCTCGCCGATACGGGCCATCGCCCCGGCGAGCTCGGAGTCCTCGACATCGGCCTCGAAGTCCGACATGTCGTGCCCCTCCTTCCCCGTTGCGGGTGCGTCCGTCTCCCCGGCGTCGTCGTGCCCGGTGTCGGGCTCCCCGGCGCCGGAGGGGGTGGCGGGCGCCGAGGCGCCCGCCTGCGCCGCCTCGGCGGCGCCGCCCTCGTCGGTGTGGCCCGATGCACCAGCGGGGGTGCCGGGCTCCTCGCCCGACTCGCCGTTCATCGGTTCCTCACTCACTTGTCGTCGTCCTCGTCCACGATCTCGGCGTCGATGACGTCGTCATCGTCGGAGCTGGAGGACTGGCCCTCCTCGGAGGAGAACTGGGCGCCCTCGTCACCGGTGGGGGTCTCCGACTCGGAGGCCTGCTGGGCGGAGTAGACCTCCTGGCCGACCTTCATGCCCGACTCGTTGAGCTTGTCCAGGGCGGACTTCACCGCGTCGGTGTCCTCGCCCTCCAGGGCCTTCTTCAGGGCGTCGATGTCGCCCTGGACCTCGGTGCGCGTGCCCTCGGTGATCTTGTCCGCGTTGTCCTTGAGGAGCTTCTCCATCGAGTACACGGTCTGCTCGGCCAGGTTGCGGGTGTCGGCGGCCTCGCGGCGCTTCTTGTCGTCCTCGGCGTGTGCCTCGGCCTCGTGCACCATGCGGTCGATGTCCTCCTTGGGCAGGGCGGACCCACCCGTGATGGTCATCGACTGCTCCTTGCCGGTGCCACGGTCCTTGGCGGAGACGTGGACGATGCCGTTGGCGTCGATGTCGAAGGTGACCTCGATCTGGGGGACGCCACGCGGGGCCGGCGCGATGCCGGTCAGCTCGAAGGTGCCCAGCGGCTTGTTGTCACGGGCGAACTCGCGCTCGCCCTGGTAGACCTGGATGAGCACGGAGGTCTGTCCGTCCTCAGCGGTGGAGAACACCTCGGAGTGCTTGGTCGGGATGGCCGTGTTGCGCTCGATGAGCTTGGTCATGATCCCGCCCTTGGTCTCGATGCCCAGGGACAGCGGGGTGACGTCGATCAGCAGGACGTCCTTGCGGTCGCCCTCGATGACGCCGGCCTGGAGGGCCGCGCCCACGGCGACGACCTCATCGGGGTTGACGCCCTTGTTGGGCTCCTTGCCACCGGTCAGTTCCTTGACGACCTCGGTCACGGCGGGCATACGGGTGGAACCACCCACCAGCACGACGTGGTTGATGTCGGAGACCTTGATGCCGGCCTCGCGGATGACGTCGTGGAACGGCTTCTTCGTGCGCTCGAGCAGGTCGGAGGTCATCTCCTCGAACTTGGCGCGCGAGAGGGTCTCGTCCAGGTGGATCGGGCCGTCGGAGGTCATCGAGAGGTACTGCAGGGAGATGTTGGTGCTCGTCGCGGAGGACAGCTCCTTCTTCGCCTGCTCAGCGGACTCCTTCAGACGCTGCAGGGCCACCGGGTCCTTCGACAGGTCCGCACCGGTCTTGGACTTCACCTGCTGGATCAGCCAGTCGACGATGCGCTGGTCCCAGTCGTCGCCACCGAGTCGGTTGTCACCGGCGGTCGCGCGGACCTGGATGGTGGAGAACCCGTCGTCATCCTTGCCGATCTCCAGCAGGGACACGTCGAAGGTGCCACCACCGAGGTCGAAGACCAGGATGTTCTCGTCCTCCTTGCCCTTCTCCAGGCCGTAGGCCAGTGCCGCGGCGGTGGGCTCGTTGACGATTCGGGTCACGTTGAGGCCGGCGATCTGACCGGCGTCCTTCGTGGCCTGGCGCTGCGCGTCGTTGAAGTAGGCGGGGACGGTGATGACCGCGTCGGTGACGGGCTCGCCGAGGTACTCCTCCGCGTCGTGCTTCAGCTTGGCCAGGATGCGCGCGGAGATCTCCTGGGGGGTGTACTTCTTGCCGTCGATCTCGGTGGTCCAGTCAGTGCCCATGTGGCGCTTGACGGAGGAGATGGTGCGGCTGACGTTGGTGACGGCCTGGCGCTTGGCGATCTCGCCGACCAGCACCTCACCCGTCTTGGAGAATGCCACGACGGAGGGCGTGGTGCGCTGCCCCTCCGCGTTGGCGATGATGGTGGGCTCGCCACCTTCCAGGACCGCGATCGCGGAGTTGGTGGTGCCGAGGTCAATGCCGATTGCTCGTGCCATGTGTGTCTGTTCCTTCCGTCCGTCCCGGTGTGGATTTCCGTGGCGGCCGGTGGGCCGCCGGCGGTGCCGGTTCGGTGTGTGTCGTTGTTCGGGGCTCTTGCTTGAGTCTCCTCCACTCAAGGTTAGAGTGTTGCCTCCCGGGTGGCAACCCGGCGGGCCTCAAACTTGAGTCTGCTGTACTCAACTCATGGGGGGTGGGTTTATTCCCGTGGCCCGGATCCCCATCGACGAGGGCGGGGCGAGGGCGCTCCCCGAGGCCAGGTGACCGGCGCAGACGGCGCTGCGCGCCCGATCCCGCGGGTCGACGTCGCCCAGCGTGGCGCGACACCGACCACCTGTGCTCTCGACACCGGGTCACCCCCGGACCGGACCGGGCCCCGACCCACGCGCCGTCGACGTTCAGATCCCCCGGCGGTCGCGGGAGAACGGACTCCGATCCCCGAACAGGGCGGACTTCGACCTCCGAACAGAGCGGACTTCGACCCCCGAACAGAGCGGACCTCGACCCCCGAACAGAGCGGACTTCGAGCCTGGAACAGAGCGGACTTCGCCGAGGGGGAGGGGTGGGGAGGAGTGCGCCCGCCGTGGGAGAATCCCCGGGTGGAGTGCGCGTACTGGGATGCGGGAGTCTGCCGTTCGTGCACCTGGCTGGAGATCCCCTACGCCGACCAGGTGACGGACAAGCAGGCTTCCGTCGAGCACGCCCTGGCGGAGGTCCCGGGGGCTGCGGACATCACCTGGCTCCCGGCGCGCACCTCGGCGGAGACAGGGTTCCGCACACGGGCGAAGATGGTCGTCGGCGGGACCACGCAGGACCCGACCCTGGGAATCCTCGACACCGACCGCCACGGGGTCGACCTGAGGGACTGCCCGGTCATGGATCCCGCCCTGCGGGCCGCCATGCCCGGCCTCGCCCATTTCATCCGACGGACGGGACTCGTGCCCTACGACGTCCCCCGGAGGAGCGGCGAGCTCAAGTACGTCCTGGTGACCTCGGCCGATGACGGCACGCTGATGGTGCGGTTCGTCCTGCGCTCCCGTCGCCAGCTCGCCTCCCTGCGCCGGAACCTGGGGCTGCTCCTGGAACTGGTGCCCTCCACACGGGTCGTCACGGCGAACATCCACCCCGTCCACGAGGCCATCATCGAGGGCCCCGAGGAGATCGTGCTCACCGGGTCCGCCACGCTCCCCATGCGCGTCGGCGACGTCGTCCTCGATCCCGGCCCGCGCAGCTTCTCCCAGACGAACACGGAGGTCGCAGGTGACCTCTACCGCCAGGCAGCCCGGTGGGTCGACGAGGGCGGGGCCCGCAGCCTGTGGGACCTCTACTGCGGGGTCGGTGGCTTCGCGCTCCACGCAGCGCGGGCCGGAGTCGCGGAGGTGACCGGGGTGGAGGTCTCCGGACAGGCGATCGCCTCGGCCCGGAAGGCTGCGGACGACCTGCTGTCCGGGACCGCAGCCCCGGGCAGCACCTCGTCGGTCCACCCAGCGACGGGGTCCGGTGCCGCACGCTTCGTGGCAGCGGACGCCACGGAGTGGGCCCTGGGGCAGGAGTCGGTCCCGGATGCCGTCGTGGTCAATCCTCCCCGCCGGGGGATCGGGCCTGACCTGGCCCGATGGCTGGACGACTCACGGGTCGGCCTGGTCGTCTACTCCTCCTGCAACCCGCAGAGCCTGGCCCGGGACCTCCTCGCCATGCCGCACCTGCGCCCCCAGGAGGCGCGCCTGTTCGACATGTTCCCCCACACCGCACACGCCGAGGTCGCCATCAGACTGACCCGGAGGGACTGACCCCGGGAGGGCGACCCACCGCAACCCTGTGCAGGGTCGACCGGACAGCACGGCAGCGGCACCACAGGACTGTCGGCCTGCGACACACCCCACTGCGGCGCACCGGTGGCGCAGCCGGACAGTGCAGCACGGGACCCGCCGGGGACCGGGGGCACGGGACCGCCGGACCCCCGCCCGGCGACCGAGGTGCACAGCACGGACACAGCAGCACCACACCGGCGCACGAAGTCCACCGGCGATCCTGCCGGGCATGGAGCGAAACGACGACACCCCTCCGGAGCGCGAGCCGGACCGGGACACTGACCGCGCCGACGCCGACGCCAGTGACGGACGACGGATTGGGAAGAGGACAGGGAGGGCCCTCCTCACTGGCGCCCTCACCCTCCTGCTCGCCCTGGGAGGGGCGAGCGCGTGGGCCCTCGACAGGTTCGTCATCCCGCACGTCGAGGTCACCAATGCCTCGGCGCTGGAGTCCACCACCTCGGCCGGGGACTCCTCGGCCGGCACCGACAGTCCGGGTGACACCTCCTCCGGGTCCTCCACGGCGGAGGACGGCACACAGGACGACAGCCCGACCTCCTCGACGACCACCACCGCGACCAGCTACCGGTCGGGGGACACCTCGGTCTCCCTCTCCGCCGTCACCACGGGCAGCGGATCCGACACGGTGACGTACTACGTGGCCGACGTCCGGCTCAGTGATGCGACAGATCTGAGGTCCGCGTTCGCCGATGACTCCTTCGGGGAGAACATCACCGAGAAGACCTCCCAGATCGCCACGGAGAACGGCGCCGTCCTGGCCATCAACGGTGACTACTACGGGTTCCGTGACACGGGGATCGTCATCCGCAACGGGGTCGTCTACCGCGACGAGGGCGCCCGGGAGGGCCTGGCCCTCTACCGCGACGGGAGGGTGGAGGTCTACGACGAGACCACCACCGACGCCCGGACCCTCGTCGACGAGGGCGTGTGGAACACGCTCTCCTTCGGCCCGGCGCTGGTCGAGGACGCAGAGGTCGTCGACGGCATCGACTCCGTCGAGATCGACACGAACTTCGGCAACCACTCCGTCCAGGGGGACCAGCCCCGGACCGCCATCGGGGTCATCGACGAGAACCACCTGGTCCTCGTCGTCATCGACGGACGTTCCGAGGGCCACTCCCGTGGCGTGACGATGACGGAACTCGCCCGGATCATGAAGGACCTGGGTGCGACGACTGCCTACAACCTCGACGGCGGCGGTTCCTCCACCCTGTGGTTCAACGGCGAGGTCGTCAACCAGCCCTCCAACGGCGGGGAGAGAGCCACCTCCGACATCCTCTACATCCGGGCCGGGTCATGATCGTCCTCATCCCGGCCTTCCGACCGGACGAACGCCTCCTCGCCCTCGTCACCGGACTCCGACGGGCCCGGCGCGACCTCCTCGTCGTGGTCGTCGACGACGGCTCCGGACCCGACTCCGCCCACCTCTTCGCAGGGGCCGCGGAACGCGGCGCCGAGGTCCTCCACCTGGCCGCGAACCGGGGCAAGGGCGCGGCCCTGCGCACGGGCTTCGAGCACGTGCGCAGGCACCACCCGGGATCGGACGTGGTCACCGCCGACGCCGACGGGCAGCACCGCGTCGGCGACATCCTCCGTGTCGTCCACACCCTCGAGGAGGCGGGCACCCTGGTCCTGGGCGTCCGGGAGTTCTCGGGGGAAGTGCCCCTGCGCAGCCAGATCGGCAATGACATCACCGCCCTGCTGTTCCGCCTCTCGACCGGCTGGAACCTCGCGGACACCCAGACCGGGCTGCGGGGGCATCCCGCCGAGCAGCTGGACTGGCTGGTGGGGATCCCCGGGGACCGTTACGAGTACGAGCTGAACGTGCTCCTCTCCGCGGCCCGCGCACACCTCCCCTCCGAGCAGGTGCCCATCGAGACGGTCTACGACAGGGGGAATGCCACCTCCCACTTCCGCCCCGTGCGGGACTCGCTGCGCATCTTCGCACCCCTGGTGGCGTTCTCGGCATCCTCGCTGGCCGCCTTCGGTGTCGACCTGGCAGTCCTCCTGTTCCTGCGCCCGTTCTTCTCCGGCCTGCTGCTCCCCGTCATCGGGGCACGCCTCGTCTCCGCGACGGTGAACCACGGGCTCAACCGGCGCATCTTCCGCGCGCGGAAGGGGACCGCGGCACGCACGGGTCTGCGCTACGGCCTCCTCGCACTCGCGATGGTGGGTGCCTCCTGGGGTGCACTCACCGTCCTCACCACGCTGGGCCTTCCCCTGTGGGCGGCGAAGGTGGTGGGGGACGGTGGACTGTACCTGCTGAGCTTCCACGTCCAGGAGCGCTTCGTCTTCGCCCCCGGCCCACCACGGTCCGTGCAGTCCCGCCGGTCGGGGCCACTCCCACCCCGGACACCGACCGGACCCACCGGCGCGCGTGTGGCACGGACCACGGGGGCCGGAACCGCACGCGACCTGACCACACGCTCAACGTGCGTCCCCCCACAGCTGAGGAGCTCGTCGACCGTGCGGGTACAGAGGATAATCGAGGGGTGACCTTCCAGCTGAGACGCACCGAGCTGTCCGACCTCCCGATCCTGATGGGGTGCGTCCCGACCGCCACGGATCTCGTCCTCTGGTCCGGCACGTCGTTCCACTGGCCCCTGGATCTTGACCAGCTCGCACAGGATCTGGAGGAGGCCACGGCGAACGGGCGCATCCTCTGGACGGCCGTCCAGGGCGATGGGCTTCCGGTGGGCCATGCCTCGCTCATCACCAGCGACGACGGCACGATCGGCCGCTTCGGCCGCGTGCTGATCAACCCCGTCAAGCGCCGCAAGGGGTACGGACGCACCCTCGTCGAGCGGAGTGTCGAGGCCGGGTTCACCGAGACCGGGATCGACCTCATGACCCTGGGCGTCTACGAGCACAACCGTGCCAACCGCGCCCTCTACGCCGAACTCGGCTTCGAGGAGACGGGTGTCGTCTTCGACACCGAACTGGACGGCCGCACCCGCCGCCTCATCGAGATGTCCTGCCCGCGGACGTCGTTCCGGCCCTGGGCGGAGGGCACGCCCACCGCCTGACGCCACCACCCGGCCGTCCCGCACCGGACACCGATAGGATCCCACCACCACCCACACGAAGGAGTGCCCATGTCCGTCGAACTCGTCACCACGTCCTCCCCCGAACTGGTCGAGGCCATGGCGCTCCTGGTCCCGCAGCTGTCACGCAGTGCCGAACCCCTGGACGCCGCGGCCACCGACCGTCTCGTCTCCCAGGAGAGCGTGCACCTGTTCGTCTTCCGCGCCGACGAGGGCGCCCCCCACGCCGGCCGGATCCTCGGCATGCTCTCCCTGGCGACCTTCGCGATCCCCACGGGTCTGCGCGCCTGGATCGAGGACGTCGTCGTCGACAACGGGGCACGGGGCTCGGGTGCGGGCCAGGCCCTGGTGGAGGCGGCACTCGCCCATGCCCGCACCCTCGGTGCCCGCACGGTGGACCTCACCTCGCGTCCGTCTCGGGAGGCCGCCAACCGCCTCTACCGCAGGTGCGGGTTCCAGCAGCGCGAGACCAACGTCTACCGCTACAGCCTGGCCGACTGAGCGCACCCGGTCCGCGGAGGGGGGACACCCCCGTCGGGGACCCTCACCCCACCAGGCGGACCACGACCCAGCTCCCCAGGAGCACCCCTCCCAGCGCGGCTGCCCCTGCCGCGACGAGGGTGACCGAGGGGGCGATGCGGGTCGTGACGCGGCGCGTGAGTGCGACGAAGCGCTCGCCCGCCCCGGCCACCAGCGCCACGGCGAGCAGGACCACGGGTGACTGGGACACGAGCGACCACACGAGGAAGCCGAGGACGACCTCGGGGACCGCGCGGTGCGAGGAGAGGACGACACCTGCGGGGAACGGGGGGTCGGACAGCACGATCGCGACGAAGAACAGCGCCACCAGCAGCAGCGGGAGCGGCCCCGCGGCGATGCGGGCGGCCGTGCGCGTCTCCCGGCGGGCGCGCCCCGGGTCCTCCGCGGCACCCCGGGTCGTGGCACGACGGCGCAGTGTCAGGACTCCCCATGCGAGGAGGGCCGTCGCGACGAGGGCGGCCACCCCGAGTCCGAGGGGGGACTCCGCCAGTGCGGACCAGTGCACGTGGCGGATCGCCGGGCCGGCGACGAGGGTGAGGGCGACGCCCCACGCGGTCGTGGCGAGGACCAGGACGGCGGCGAAGAGGACGACGGTGCGCCGCCGCGCGCCCAGTGAGAGGGCCCCCACGGAGATGAGCATGGGCCCCGGGTCGAACCCGAGCCCGCCCAGCAGGGTCATCGCTCCGAAGTAGGACCACACCGGCCCGATTGTGTCACAGGGGTCGGGCGTCCTCCCGGGCCTGCGCCCGGCAGGCCGGGGTGCCGAGCAAGGCGGCTCGGACCCGGTCCGCACATGCCCCGATCGCGAGCGTGTCGTCCACTCCCAGTGCCTCCACGAAGTTGGCACGCACCTCACGGTCGACCACGGTGCTCGCGCGTGCGTGCAGCTCCCGCCCCTCCTCGGTCAGCTCCACGACGGTGGAACGCCGGTCGGAGGGGGAGGGGAGGCGGCGCACCAGGCCGAGCTTCTCGAGGCGGGTCACCGCACGCGTGGCCCCCGAGCGGGTGAGGGCGACCGAACTCCCCAGGTCGCACATGCGTCGTGCCTCAGGGGTGGCGGCCAGGCCGTCCAGGAGTTCGACGTCGACGAGGGCGAGGTCGACCTCGGCCCCGAGAACGCGATCGAGATGCGCCGTGAAGGTGCGCGCCGCCAGGATCCAGCTGTGCCACGCGCCCATCTGCTCGCCCTCGGGGAGCTCCCGGTCGTCCGACATGCGTCAACCCTATCATTCAGTTGACTGAGCAACATCTCGCGGGTAACGTGAGATTGTTGCCAGATCAACGACCCCGGCACTCCGCCGGGGTCACGGAGCATCACCTGAGGAGAACCGGATGACCAAGGTCGCCATCGTCTACTACTCATTCACCGGGCACGGGACCGCCATGGCCAAGCGCCTGGCGAGCACCGCAGAGGCCCTCGGCGCGGAGGTCCGCGTGCGGCCCGTCGCCGACGACACCCCTGCCGAGCGCATCGCGGCCATCCCGCCCGCGGCCGCGAACGCCGCCGAGGTCGCCGAGTACCCCACCGCGACACCCGAGGACCTCGAGTGGGCCGACGTCGTGATCCTCGGCTCCCCGACGCGCTACTCCGCCGTCACCCACCAGTTCCAGGCCTTCATCGACACGCTGGGGCCCCTGTGGGGACAGGGCAAGCTCGCGGACAAGGTCTACACCGCGTTCACGTCCTCCCAGACACTGCACGGTGGACAGGAGTCGACCCTGATCCACATCAACACGATGATCGCCCACTTCGGCGGCATCCTCGTCACCCCCGGGTACACGGACCCGACGAAGTTCGTCGACGGGAACCCCTACGGGACCTCCCACGCGACGGGCCCGGAGAACACGGAGCCCCTCTCGGAGGCCACGCTGGACGCCCTGGACGTCCAGGTCACGCGCGCGATCTCGGTCTCGCGCCGCCTCGGGGCCTGAGCCCCCACTGCGGGGACCGACTGACACAGTCGACACGGAGGGGCCCGCACCGGTCCGGTGCGGGCCCCTCCGCCGTGTCCTCACGCCACCGGCAGCGCTCAGAACTCCTCGTAGACCGCGGGATCCTGACCCTTGGTGCGCCCGTCGGGGCGCCCCAGGGCGGTGATGGCCGCCATCTCCTCGTCGCTCAGTGCGAACCCGAAGACGTCCAGGTTCTCGCGCTGGCGTCCGGGATTGGAGGACTTGGGCAGGGGGATCGATCCCAGCTGGTGGTGCCAGCGCAGGATCGTCTGGACGGGACTGACGTCATGGGCACGAGCGATCCCCTCGACCACGGGGTCCTTCGCGACGGCGTTGCCGCGCCCGATGGGGCTCCACGACTCCGTGCGGATCCCCAGCTGGGCGTGCACCTCCAGCTGTTCGGTCTGGGGGAAGTAGGGCAGCAGCTCGATCTGGTTGACGGCCGGGACGATCCCGACCTCGTCGATGATGCGGTGGAGGTGCTCGGGCAGGAAGTTGGAGACGCCGATGGAGCGGATCAGTCCCTCACGCTGCAGGTCCGCGAGCGCCCGGTACGCCTCGACGTACTTCCCGACCTTGGGGTTGGGCCAGTGGATGAGGTAGAGGTCCCAGTAGTCCAGCCCTGCCCGGTAGAGGGACTCGTGGACCGTGTCGATGGCCTGGTCGTAGTCGTGGTGGCGCCCGGGCAGCTTCGAGGTGAGGCGCAATTCCTCGCGTGGGATGCCCGCGCGGCGCACGGCCTCGCCCAGTGCGCCCTCGTTCTCGTAGTTGAAGGCCGAGTCGAGCAGCCTGTAGCCCTGGTGCATGGCCGAGACCATGGCGTCGACGCCGCTGGCGCCGCTGAGCTTGTAGGTCCCCAGCGCGATCGCGGGCACGACGTCGCCGTCATTGAGGGTCCATGTGGGGATGTCGAGATCCGTGTCCATGCACCCAGCGTAATTCCGATGACCCCCTGCGCGCCCGGCGAGACGTGGTGGACGGAGCCCGCAGGGGGCTCGGCCTACCATGGCACCATGCCCCTGGATGCCACCCGCGAACACGCGATCGACTACGCCCACTTCCTGGCCGACAGCCCCTCCTCCTTCCACGCAGCCCACCTGGTCTCCCAGAGACTCCAGGACGTCGGCTTCGCCCTCCAGGAGGAGACCCGCCCGTGGGAGGCGACCCCGGGCGGACACGTCATGGTCCGCGACGGCGCGGTGATGGCCTGGTTCGTCCCCGAGGAGGTGGGTGAGGACGCAGGGTTCCGCATCATCGGCGCACACACGGACTCCCCCGCCTTCAAGCTCAAGCCGAATGCCTCCACGACGACGACCGACGGATGGGGCCAGCTGGGTGTCGAGGTCTACGGCGGCATGCTGTGGAACTCGTGGCTCGACCGCGAGCTCGCCCTGGCCGGTCGCCTCATCACCACGGACGGACATGAGGTCCTCGTGCGCACGGGGGCCGTCGCACGCATCCCCCAGCTCGCCATCCACCTGGACCGGGGTGTCAACGGGGACGGGCTCAAGCTCGACCCCCAGCGTCATCTCCACCCCGTGTGGACGGTGGGGCACCCCGGTGCCGACGTCCTGGACGTCGTGGCCCGTGATGCCGGCCTGGAGGACAAGGACCGGATCGCCTCCTACGAGTTGGTGACGATCCCCGCACAGGGCCCGGGATTCTTCGGCGAGACGGGCCAGTTCGTGGCCTCGGGACGCCAGGACAACCTCTCCTCCGTGCACTCCGCACTCACCGCCCTGGAGGCCCTCGCCGCGGAGCCCCCGGCCGGCGGCGACGTCCTGGTCCTGGCCTGCTTCGACCACGAGGAGGTCGGGTCCGCGACGCGCTCAGGAGCTGCCGGCCCCGTCCTCGAGGACGTCCTGCGCCGCACCGCGTGGGCGCTGGGGCGCGACGCCGAGGGCACGGCACGCCTGCTGGCGGCGTCCTCGTGCGTGTCCTGCGATGCGGGGCACTCGGTGCACCCCAACTACGCCGACCGCCACGACCCCGGCACGCGGCCCGTCATGGGGCGCGGGCCGATGCTCAAGATCAACGCGAACCAGCGCTACGCCACCGACGCGGTGGGCACCGCGCTGTGGGACCGGGCCTGCACCGCTGCCGGTGTGGCCCACCAGGAGTTCGTCTCCAACAACGCCATGCCCTGCGGTTCCACGATCGGTCCGATCACCACGACCCGTCTGGGGATCACCACCGTCGACGTCGGCATCGGCCTCCTGTCGATGCACTCGGCCCGGGAGATGAGCCACATCGCTGACCTCCAGGCGATGTCCGCAGCCCTGCACGCCTACTGGATGGGGGCCTGAGGGCCCCGGCCCGGACCCCGCGCGGGCGGGTACTGTCCCCCTGGGTCCCGCGACCTCCCCGCTGGCAGCACGATGCCCCCACCGCTCCGGTGGGGGCATCGTGCCCGTGCCGACTTCGGCACCGTGGTACTGCTCGGGCCGTCCGCAGGGCCGGGGTCACCTCCGGACCCGCACCGGCCCCCGACTCAGCCCTGATCCACCGTTTAGGGGGTGGGTTGTGGGGGTGTGAAAAAGGGAGGATGCCCCTTCTGATCTGGGATAATGGGTGTCGCCAGACAAACCATTTCACCAAGTCGAGGGGGCATCGCTCAGGTGCAATCGTCTCACACTCCCACCCGCCGTTTCACCCCGGTCTTCGATGAGGACCACCTCGTCTCCGCCGGGGGCCTGCCCGCGGTGATGGGCCTGGCCCAGCGGGCCGGGCTCGCTGATCTGCTGAACGAGCGGCTGACGGTGGCATCCCCGAACGCGGTGGTCAAGACGCGCGCGCTGGTGACGGGCATGCTGGCGGGGGCCGATGACATTGACGGGATGGATGTCTTGCGTTCGGGGGGCACGGCGAAGGTGGTGGGGGCGGTGCGTGCCCCCTCCACCCTGGGGACCTTCCTGCGGTCCTTCACCCACGGTCACACCCTCCAGCTGGGAGCCATCAACCGCCAGCTCCTGGCCAACCTGGCCCCCAGGGTCCCCACCCTGTTCGGCAGTGATGAGCTGGTGATGGTGGACCTCGATGACACCATCCGGGAGGTGCACGGGTATTCGAAGCAGGCGGTGGCCTACGGCTACAACCATGTCAAGGGCCTCAACGCCCTCGTCGCCACCATCAGCACCGAGCACACCCCGCCCGTGATCGCCGGGGCCCAACTGCGTCGGGGCAACATCCGCAGCGGGGGCAACGCCGCCTGGCACGCCAAGAGAGCCCTCACAGTCCTCAGACGCGTCCGCCCGGATGCGAGGGTGATGGGTCGGGCTGACAGCGCGTTTTGCACGTGCGACTTCGTCCACGCCTTCCTCGACGCCGGGTGCTGGTTCTCCGTGACCGTCCCCCAGTGGAAGACCGTCACCCGAGCCATCAGTGCGATCCGGGAGGAGGAGTGGGTGGGGATCCACTACCCCAACGCCGTCTTCGAAGAAGACACGGGAGAATGGATTAGTGACGCCGAGGTCGCAGAAGTCCCCTTCACCGCCTTCACCTCCCACACGGTGAGTGAACACGTCACCTGCAGGCTCGTCGTGCGCCGTGTCAAGCGGTTGAACCCGAAGGCCAGCCCGGGTCAGGGGGAACTGTTCGACACGTACCGGTACCACCCCTTCATCACCAACTCCACCCTCCCCATGGTCCAGGCCGATGAGCGTCACCGGGGACATGCGATCATCGAGCAGGTCATGGCCGAGTTGAAGGGCAATGCCCTGGCGCACCTGCCCTCGGGGAAGTTCCAGGCCAACGCCGCCTGGCTGCAGTTGGCGGTCCTGGCGTTCAACATCTCCCGGGCCGCAGCCCACGCCGCAGGCATGAACACCGCCCGCATGCCCACCATCCGCACCCGACTCATCCACGTGCCAGCACGAGTGGCCACGAGGTCCAGGCGCCGCTTCCTGCACTACCCGACCCACTGGCCCTGGCAACGCCAGTTCATGGACCTGTGGGGCCACGCCACCGGCAGCGACCCGCCCCTGGCGGCCTGACCACCACCCACCCAGCCCCAGCGGGCCCAACCCGAGGAACCCCAGGACAAGCCGACACCAGTGGTCGGAGACCCCACCACACCCCGGAACCCGAACACCCTCACACCAGCACAAACACACCACCACAACCCCATCCCGCTCGCCTCACACCACCCCCACCCCCACAAACGGTGGATCAGGGCTCAGAGGGACTCGACCGCCGAGACCTCGACGGGGACGTTGCCGCGCGTCGCCTTCGAGTAGGGGCAGAGCTGGTGGGTGCGCTTGGCGAGCTGTTCGACCTGCTCGATGGGCAGGTCGGGGATGTAGACCTCCAGCAGGACGGAGATGGCGAAGGACTCGCCCTCCGGGCCGATCCCGACCGAGGTGCGCACGACGGAGTCCTTCACGGAGACCCCCGCCTCCTTGGCGGCCAGTCCGAGTGCCCCCTGGAAGCAGGCTCCGTAGCCCATGGCGAAGAGCTGCTCGGGGTTGGTCCCGTCGCCGGGCCCTCCCATGGCCTTGGGTGCCCTCAGGTCGAGGCTGATGTCGGGATCCGTCGAGACGGCACGTCCCGAGCGTCCTCCCGTCGACTCAGCGACGGCGGTGTACACGATCTTCTCCGGTTTGTTCCCCATGTCCTCATCCCACCACCGGGTCGGTGGGCCCGCAACCGCTGGATGTGACCGTCGTCATGGGAGTGGGGTGCGCACCGCCCCACTGGTGCGCAGGAACGGTCGCTCGCGCCGGACGGCCGGGAGGGGAGCGGACGCAGCGTGCAGGGGTGTCAGGACCCGAAGGGGAGTAGGGCCTCAGAGACCTGCGGGGCGCGGCTGCGCAGCTGACCCACCGACCGAGCCCGCCCCCGACGCCTGACCCCGGGGGGCCTCGAAAGCGGCAGCGACCTCTCCTGAGAGTGCGCGGGCGATGACACGCCGGAAACGCTCGTTCATCGGGGGCAACTGCGAGGCGGGCACGAAACGGGCCTCGGTGTTCTCACCGTCCGCCGGCCTCGGCTCCCCCGAGACCCAGTCCATCACGAAGGCCGTGTCCAGGTAGCTGGAGACGTCCCCGTTGTCGTAGACGACAGGGCCCACCACGTCCACGGAGACCAGGCGCCGCGGGGTGGCCACGACGTCCGCCTCCTCCAGGACCTCGCGGGCTGCGGCCACGGCAGGGGCCTCACCGGGGTCCACGATCCCCGTCACGGGGGTCCAGGCGTGGGTGTCACTGCGGCGCACCACGAGGACCTCGGGTTCCGCGTCCACACCGTCCCGGCGCAGGACCACCGCCGTGCAGCCGGGGACCCACAGCGGTGCATGGCCGATGTGTTCACGCAGGTCGAGGATGAATTGGGGAGTCGTCATGCCCTCCACCCTACCCACGTGGCCCCGAGCCCCCGCGGACGCTCCGGGGCCCCACCACCGTCGGCCCTCCCGGTGGCGACGGGCAGAACCTAGGATGGACCCCCAGGAGCGGGGGCACGCAGGTGTCCCCCATCTTCCTGCGTCCCCACACGTGGAGGCCCACCCGCATGCAGACCAGACCCGGATTCGACACCTACGCCTTCGTCCAGCGCATGGGTGCCAATGTCGCACTCGTCCACACCTGGCCGGGCGAGGCCTCCTCCCTGGTCCACCGGACGCTCGGCGACGCCGGGATCGAGACGTCCCTGGTCGGGGAGGACCAGCCCGGGGGCGGAGCCGTCATGTACTTCGCCGAGGAGGACGTCGAGGACGACATGCTCGGCCGCATCGCCGACGAGCTCACGCTGCGCGGCATCGGGGCATACGCCCACACCCTGGTCCACGACGACGTCGCCGACGCACACGTCGACGCCTTCACCCGCGTGGGAGTCGCGCATCCCCACGAGGGCCGGCGTGTCGTCCTGGTGCACACCTTCATCCACGACGCCCCCGAGGGGATCGGTGCCACGACCTGGATCTTCGGCGCACCGGGGGACCTCGCGGACGTCGCTCTCGCGCTCAACCCGCGTTTCGAGGTCGCCCCCGTGCGTGAGCCCGCCGGGCTCGCCGCCCTGGAGGTCATCCACCTGGAGCTCAACGCCGGGCTCGCGCGCCCCGTCGAGGTGCAGCGCTCCCTCACCGGCGCGCTCCGGAGCGCGGGCTTCGAGGGTCCGGTGCTCATGACGAACAACTCCACCCCGCCCCGGTTGTGAGGCCGCCCGGGCGGGCGTGACCCGGGATCGGGTGGTCGGCGTCGACCGCCCTCAGGGCAGCGCCCAGATGAGGGGCACGAGGAGGATCTTGACGATGATCGAGAAGGCGAAGAGGGTCGCGTAGGCGGCCTCGATGCGTTCATCGGGCAGGCGGGCCGCGGCGGCCTGGAGCACGGCGGGTTGACCGAGGAACCCGGCCACTCCCCCGGCGGTGCGCGGGGCGGACAGCCCCGTCCAGCGGCCGGTCACCGCCAGGGCGACGCAGCACACCGCGACCATGACGACGCTCAGCAGTGCGGCCCTCCACCCCTGGGGGGAGACCAGCAGTCCTCCCAGGTCGGGCCCGGCGCCCAGGCCCAGGGCCGCCAGGAAGAGCATGAGCCCGATCTGGCGGATCGTCAGGTTCGCGGACTCCGGAAGGGTCCACACCAACGGCCCGGTGCGACGCAGGGCGCCCAGCACCATGCCCACCACCAGGGGACCCGCCGCCGAGCCGAGCTGGAAGGTGGAACCGCCGGGCATCGGGAAGGACACCGCCCCCAGGAGCATGCCGAGCACCATGCCGATGCCGAAGGCCATGGCGTCCACCTCGGCGACGCGGCGCTCCGAGTCCCCGAGGAAGGTCTGGACGGCGTCGAGCTCCTCCGTGGGCACGACGACCGCGGCGTGGTCACCCAGCTGCAGGGCCAGGTCGTCGCGGGCGAGCAGGTCCAGGTCCCCGCGGCGCACCCGGGTGATGGCGGCCCCGAAGCGTGTGGCCATGCCGAGCTCTCCCACGGTGCGACCCGCGACCTCCGGGTTCGACACGACGACGCGCTCGAAGGCGACATCCGTGCGGTCGTCGGAGAGGTGGTGGCTGACGGGGTCCCCGATGTCCTTGAAGGCCTCGTTGAGGGACGTCGGATCGCCGACCAGGAGGACCAGGTCGCCCTCGCGCAGCTCCTCACCGGGCACGACCACCCGGGTGCGGCCCTCCCGGCGGAGGTAGGACATGCGGATGCGCTGGTCCGCCCACGCCGGAATGCTGCGCGTGCCCACGGTGTGGCGCACCCGCACCGTCAGGGCGTCCAGGCCCGTCCCCGCCAGGGAGGGGGTGTCCCTGCGTCCCGCCCAGGAACGCGTCACGGTCATGGTGACCACGACGATGCCCACGACGACGCCGATGGGGTACCCGAAGGCGTACCCGACTGCTGCCTGCGGGTCGCCGGTCACCCGGGTGGCGGCGTCCAGGGCGGGGGCCGCGGTGAGGGCACCGGTGAAGAGCCCGGTGCTCAGTCCCCTGTCCAGGCCGAGCAGGGAGCCCCCGCCCACGGCCACCAGCGCCCCCAGCAGGCACGCGCCAGCACATGCGGCCAGCAGACCGGTCTGGCGTCGCAGGTCCTGGAAGAAGGTCGCCCCCGCACCGATGCCGACGGTGTAGACGAAGAAGGCCAGACCGATCTGCTGGACGATCTCCATGCCCTCCCCGACGTCCGGGCGCCAGGCGGACACGGCGAGGCCGACGAAGAGGGCCCCGGCCGCCCCGAAGCGCAGGGGGCCGAAGCGGATGGCGCCGAGCGCCGCGCCGACACCCACCACCAGGAAGAGGGTGAGGAGGTGGTTCTCGGCGAGGAGGTTGCCCATGGGGCAAGGGTAGCGAGGGCGGGCCCCGCGCCCGGGGGGTTGACCAGCGCGGGTGCCCCACCGGGGGCGGGAGGCCGTGGGTGGGCAGGGTGGGTGCACGGGCGTGACCACGGACCCCGATAGGGTGGGGTCATGACACTGGAAGGGGCGATCGGGCGCGTCGAGCCCGGTCCCGAGGAACAGGAGGTCCTGGCGGCACTGCTGGAGGAACTCCGGCAGAGGCCCCGGGACCTGGTGGTCCCCGTCACCCACGACTACCCCGCACACTGCCTGGACGGTCGCCCCTGGGACGTCCCCTCACTGCCCACCGGGGGTTGGGGCCACCCTCCACGGCGCAGCACCGGGCGTCCGACCACCCCGGATGCAGCGGGTACGGCGTCGGCCCCGGCGGGCATCGCCGCCACCAACGGCTCCACGGGTGCCACGACACTGCCCGCGCCACACAATCCGGGCACGCCCTGTGTGGCCGGGGGAACCCTGTCGACCTGGATCGTCGACCTGCTGCTGACCGGCCTCTTCCGGCCCGAGCCACCCGAGGCCCCCCGCCGGGGGGCGGACACCGACGAGATGGCGCTCATCTCCCCGGGACGACTGGGCGAGGAGCTCCAGACCTGGACCCCGGCCTGGCTGTCCCTCACCTGCGCGGCCCTGAGGGATGCGGGCCTTCCCGTCTCGGCCCACACCGATGACCACGCGGAGGGTGCGGACTGCGGGTGCGGCGCGGCCGACTCCCTGGGGACGATCCTCGCACTGCTCGGGCAACGCCCGCGTGGGGTGGACGTCCTCCTGCGCCAGTGGGGTGTCGACCCGGGGGACCTGCCGGCACCCGTGGTCGGGCGCTGCGCCGCCCTGGCGCTCACCCTGCCTCCCGGCGACGGGATCGTCGGTGTGGTCTCCGGCTACGCCCAGGCGCCGCTTCCCGTCATGCACGGGCAGCACCACGAGGCCGCGGTCCTGGCCAACGCCATCCCCGGGACCACCGTGGACATCCCCCGGGTGTCCCACCTGCTCGCCCGTGCCCTGCCCGGGAACGCCGCCCCCCAGTCCTTCGTGGTGGACACCTGGTCCTTCGAGCGGATCGCGGACTTCTACCTGGACCGTGACCGCCCCGCCGCAGCGACCCGTGCCGAGGTGGTGGCCACGGTCGCGGCGTTCAATGCGGCGACCGTGCTGACCCTGTGTGGTCCCGGCATGTCGGCCGTCACGCTGCGCGACTGAGCTCGGGAACGCCGGGGACCGGCCGCCGACGGCCCCGGTGACGGCTCCCCCCCCCC
>NZ_LT700212.1:2076184-2087386 GCF_900155435.1 Actinomyces provencensis
CGCCGGGAGGCACGGGCGCGGGCGGGACGCCCTCGTGGACCCGCGGGTGGACGCACCCGCCCCCCGACCCGCGCACCGCCTAACTTGGACCCGTGTTCGAAGGACTCGCCGATCTCCCCTGGTGGGCTCCCGTCCTGCTGTGCCTGGCGGCCCTGCTGGCCGGATGGGTCGACGCGGTCGTCGGCGGGGGCGGCCTGATCCAGTTGCCCGCGTTGCTGCTGGTGCCCGGTTTCGCCCCGGTGCACGCCCTGGCCACCAACAAGCTGGGATCGGTCATGGGCACGCTCACCAGCGCCACCACCTACTACCGCCGGGTCAGGCCCGACCTGCGCACGACCCTGCCCGTGGCCGGTGTGGCCTTCCTGGGTTCCATGGTCGGTGCCGTGGTCGCCAGCCACCTGCCGACCTCAGTGTTCACCCCCGTCGTCATGGTGGCGCTGGTGGTGGTCCTGGTCTTCACCGTCGCACGACCCCGTGTCGGCAGCGACGAGGAGGACACCCTGCCCCTGCCGGCCAGCACCCTCCTGCTCCGCACGGTCCCCTTCGGTGCGCTGGTCGGCTTCTACGACGGGGTGATGGGACCGGGGACGGGCTCCTTCCTGGTGCTCGGACTGGCCGTCCTCACACGCTGCACCTTTCTCCGGGCCAGTGCCACGGCGAAGATCGTCAATGCCGCCACCAACCTCGGGGCACTCGCCTGGTTCGTCCCCCTGGGGGCCGTGGAATGGCGCCTCGGTGTCCTCATCGGGGTCGCGAACATGCTCGGGGGCTACCTGGGGGCACGCACCGCAGTGCGTCTGGGCAGTCGCTTCGTGAGGGCGGTGCTCATCGTGGTCGTCTCCGCGCTCCTGCTGCGTCTGGGGTACCAGGAGTTCGCCGGCTGACAGCGGCGACCCGGCCCCCGAGGGAATCAGAACTCCCGCGCCAGCTCCGCGACGCGCCGGGAGGCTGTGGCCATGATCTCGTCGGCATTGGCAGGATCGTGGTCCATGCCCTCCGCATGGACCTCGTGGAAGTCGTCCACGCCGAGGAAGGCGAAGAGGGTGCTCACGTACGCACTGGCCGGGTCCTGCCCGTTGAAGACACCGCCGGCCGTCTGGATGTGGAGCGCCCGCTTGCCGCGGACCAGGCCGACGCCCTCGCCCGAGGCGTTGTACTTGAAGGTCACCCCCGCCACGGAGATCGTGTCGATCCACGCCTTGAGGCGGGTGGGCACCTGCAGGTTCCACAGCGGATTGGCGATGACGACCTTGTCGGACTCCATGAACTGCTCGGTGTAGTGGTTGAAGAGGGTGATCTTCACCTGCTCCACCTGGTCGAGGTGCACGAAGGGGGTCCCTGACCTCAGGGAGTGCCACCCGTTGAGGAGGTCGAGGTCGATCTCGGGGATCGCGACCTCGTAGAGGTGCAGGTCGGTGACCGAGTCCTCGGGGTGTGCCGCACGGTAGGCCGCCACGAACTCGTCCGTCAGCCGCATCGTCCTCGACGTCCCCGCGTCCAGCGGGTGCGCCCGCACGACCAGCAGTCTCGTCATGGTGGGTGCTCCCTCGTGCCTCGATCTCGGTGCCCGGGCGTGGCTCCGCGCCCTCCGCTCGAGGGTAGCCCCGGCCGTGCACGGGCAGCGGGACCTTCGGGGACCGGGACGAGGGCGCACTGCCCCGGACCTGCCCGCGCCGGCGGTCACGGTGGTGGGTGCGGGAGACCTGCGTGCGGGCAGGGAGGACGGGGCGGACGCCTGGAGGACAATGGCACGGTGGACATCACCCGGCAGGGCGCGGACAGGGCGTTCCCGCCCGACTCACTCCCCGTCGCCCTGGGTCGCCACGCGCTGGGCCTGGTCGCGCGCCAGCTCCGCGCACGCGGTGTCCACCAGGTCGTCCTCCCCGACCACCACTGCCTGACCATGCTCACCCCCTTCCAGCTGGAGGGCATGCACGTGGCCCACGTCCGCACCGGCCCCGACCTCCTCGCGGACCCTGCGGACCTGGCCCGCACGATCGGCCCGGACCCCTCGGCGTGGGCCGTCCTCCACTGCGAGACCTTCGGCGCCGCGCCCTCGTCGGCACTGGCCGGGGTCCTCTCCGGGGCCCGTCAGCGGGGCGCCACCCTCATCGTCGATGCGACGCACACCTGGCCCGACGCCCCCCACGTCCGGGGCGACCACGTGGTGGCCTCCGTCCGCAAACTCACCGGTCTGCCCGACGGGGCCTTCGTGACGGGCCTGGACCGCAGCCTCCTCCCCGACCTGACCCGCACCGCGACCGACGAGGCCGAGACCCTCACCTGGCTGGCCGGCGACGTCGACACTGCGGAGGACCTCATGGACGCCGAACTCCGACCCGTGGCCATGTCCCCGCAGTCCTCCCGCCTCCTGTCGGACCTGGATCTGGACGCACTGGTCGACTCACGCCGGAGTCGGGGCCGTCTCCTGTCCCGAGCCCTGGAGGAGCTCGGACTGGAGGTGCTCTCGCCGCCGGACGCGCACTTCTGCCTCACCTTCCGTCACCCGAATGGCCCGGAACTCGTCCTCGCACTGGCGCGGGCCGGCGTGGACGGCCCCGTGTGGTGGCCGCGTCCCACCGGCTGGACACGGGACTGGCCCGACGACGTGGTCACGCTGCCCCTGGACGGGGGAACGGGTCGCGGCCCGGACGACAGGACGGGACCCCTGCGGGACAGCCCCGCCACCCCCGGCGAACCACCCACGGGTGGGCGGGAGTCGGTCACCACCACGGGCCCGTCCCGCTCCGTGCCCGTCCTGGACCTGCTGCGACGGACCCTGGCAGGGTCCTGAGGCCAGCGGTCGGAGGAGACGGGCCGTCCACCTCCGTGAGGGACCGCATGGACGGTCACCCCGGCTGCTAGCCTTCCCGCATGTCGTACACACGTTCGACCGCGAGGTCCTTGGCGGTGTCCGCCGCGGGCCTGGGGGTCCCCCGTCCGCCGCGTGCACGCAGCCGTGCCGAGGCCCGGCGACGCGCCCTCGCCCTCGTCCAACGCCTGGGATACGTCCAACTGGACTCCGTCAACGTGCTCGCGCGCGCACAGGACATGGTCCTCTTCTCCCGCCTCGGGCCCCTGCCACCGGACCTCCTCACCGCCCCCACGCACTCCGGCCCACCGGACGTGGTCGAGCAGTGGGCGCACGAGGCCGCCGCCGTGACACCGGACGTCGCACGGCTGCTCTCGGCCTTCCCCCGCCGGGGATCGTGGGGATCACGCACCCGGCACCTCCAGGACCCCACTTGGGAGGACAACCTCGCGCTCGTCATGGCGCGCCTGGCCTCCGCGCCGGCCACGGCGTTGGAGGTGGCCGACGAGTTCGCGGGCGCGGACCGCGAGCGCCGCCACCTCTTCGAGACCTGTGCGCTGTACGCCTTCCACGCCCGCCAGCTCGTCGGCGTGGGTCGCACCGCTGCCTTCCAGCGCCTCCTGGCCGATCCCCGCATCCTCTGGGCGGACTGGTCGGGTGTGCCGGTGCCGACACCGGAGGAGGCCACCCTCGAACTCACCAGGGTGGCCCTGCGCGGACTCGGTGTCGCACGCGCGTCGACCGTGGCGGACTGGTTCCGCCTCTCGCGCGGTCACACCGCCTGGGCGCTGGAGCGCCTGGAGTCCCTCGGGGAGGCGCACAGGGTCGAGGTCTCGGGGACACGGAGCGCTGCGTCCAACCCGTGGTGGGTGTCCACGGACGTGGACGAGGGCGCGACGCCCGGACCTGACGACAGGGGTGCCCCGACCACACCGACGCGGCGTGACCGGGTCCGGCTGCTGTCCCCCTTCGACCACCTCGGCGCCCATCGGCCACGTCTCGAGGAGCTCTTCGGGGTCCACTACCGCATCGGGATCTGCACACCCGCGGACAAGCGGGAGTTCGGCTACTACGACCTGTTGGTCCTGGTGGGTGACGAGATCGTGGGCAGGATCGATCTCCGCGCCGAGCGGTCCCGGGGAGAACTCCTGGTCCGGGGCTTCTGGTTGGAGGCGTCCCACGCCCGGGCACCGATGCGCACGGCGCGCGCCGTCCTCCCCGAGCTGCGCCGCATCGCCGTGTGGCAGGGACTGGGGCACGTGGCCGTGGAGAGTGGCGCGCGCGGCGACGGGGCCGCCGCGCTGACGATGGCCCTCTGACGGGGTGCCTGAAGGCACGGGTGCGGGCGCAGCCAGGACACGGGGCGAGCGTGCGGCCACGAAGGGGGAGCGTTCCGGTGCAGCGCGGGACATGACCAGCCCGGGTGGTCCAGAAGCTTGCGCCAAGGGTCCGGAGCGTGCCTCGGACTGCCAGAGAGGCGTGCGTCGAGGGTCCGGAGAGGCGTGCCTCGGGGGAGGAGGGTGGCCGCGGTCTGTCTAGGATGCCGCCATGACCACCTGCCCGGGGACGACCGCCGACGGTGCTGTGCCCGAGCCGGACTCGGGGACCGTGCCGGGGACACCCGTGGCCCCACCCCCGGGTGCGCTCGCAGCGGGATCCGAGGTGCGCGTGGACGTGTGGCTGTGGGCGACCCGCCAGACCAGGTCACGTTCCCAGGCGACCTCGGCCGCGCGTGCGGGACACGTGAGGATCAACGGGGAGACGGCCAAGGCCTCGCAGAAGGTCCGCGTCGGCGACGAGGTCCGGCTGCGCGTCGAGGGGTTCGACCGGATCCTGGAGGTCCGCGCCCTGCTGGTCAAGCGGGTGGGGGCACCGGTGGCACGGCAGTGCTACGCGGACCACTCCCCCGAGCACCCCCGCCCCGTGGGCGGCTTCGCCGTGCGGGACCGTGGCGCGGGCAGACCCTCCAAGCGGGAGCGCCGCGAGTTGGACCGTCTCCGCGGACGCGACTCCCGCGAGCACGGCTGAGGGCACGGCACCGGTCCTGCGGCTCGCGCCACGCCGTCCCCGGACGCCGGACGCCGGGCGCTGCGGGCTCCCGGTCGGACGGACTCCTCCGTCGCGGCCCGACCTCCCCGGAGCAGGGCGGACCGTCGGGCCGGGGCCCGGTGTCAGCCCTGGTCCCGGACACCGTCCCGGGCCGCTGCCACCGCCGCCGACCAGGACCCGAAGTGCTGCCGGACCGTGGCCGGTGCCGGGACTGACTCCCCGGCGCCGCGCCGCTCCCGCGCCCAGTCCGTGTAGGCGGCGAAGGAGGCCGACCCGCCGGCTGCCTCCGTCTCCTGGAGGAAACGCGCGACCGAGGCGACCTGGGTGTCACCGGTGAACCGTGTCCCGCCCCGTTCCCGTCCCCGCGCGGATGTCGCCACCCCCAGTGAGGAGAGTGCGTCGTTCCAGCTGCCTCCGCCCAGCCGGACGGCGACCGTGCGCGAGGTGGGCGGCCACACCAGCGCGCCCTTCGAGGTCCCCGCACCCCACCCGGTGAGGAGGTCGCGGCGTGCGCGCTCGAACTCGGCGGCGGAGATCCTGCCCGCGCCCCCTGCACCACGGGCCCAGGACCTGGTCGCCACGACCAGTGCCGCGACCCGCTCCTGCCCGGCGAGGTCGAGGCCGTGCCCCGAGAGAGTTGGTTCCAGGAGCGCCACGAGCTCGGTGGCCACGCCCTCGTCGATGGGTCGGAGCGGCGGGACATCCCGCGCGGACCCCAGCACGCACCAGAAGCCCGCCTCCACCTCGTCGCGGGAGAAGGCACTGCCCCTGGTGCGCGGCGACTCCGGTGGTTCCATGGCGCCAGTCTAGGAGGGGAGTGCCCCCCACCTGTGAGGTCCTGCTCAACCGCCAAGTGGTGCAGAGCGCCCCGGGCCGCGCGGATCTAGCATGTACCCGTCTCGACGGTGCCGGCGCCGCAACTCCCGGCACCGCACTCCGTATCCCACCCCCGGAGGACACCCCCGCCCCTGCCCCGGGCCGGACGGGCGTCCGACCGGCTCCATCCGAACGGACCACCTGTGCTCTTCAGACTTGCATGGACCTACCTGCGCACGCGCCTCGGCGAGGTCATCGCCACCGTCGCACTCCAGACGCTGGCAACGGTCGCGGCCCTGTACCTCCCCGATCTCAATGCCCGCATCATCGACGAGGGCGTCGCCCTGGGTGACACCGCCTTCATCTGGCGCATGGGTGGCGTGATGATGGCCGTCACCCTCGCCCAGGCGATCGCCACGGGCTTCGCCGTCTTCCTGGGGGCGCGCATCTCCATGGGGCTCGGCGCCTGGCTGCGCCACCGCATCTTCACCCACGCCCAGGACTTCTCCGCCCAGGACGTGCACACCTTCGGTGCGCCCTCCCTCATCACCCGCTCGACCAATGACGTCCAGCAGGTCCAGATGGTCACCCTGATGACCTTCGTCATCATGATCCAGGCCCCGATCATGGGTGTCGGTGGGGTCGTCATGGCGCTGCGCCAGGACGTGTCCCTGTCCCGGCTGCTGCTGGTCCTCGTCCCGGTCCTGGCCGTCGTGGTCGGCCTGATCATGATGCGGTTGTCGCCGCTCTTCTCCGTCCAGCAGACCCGCATCGACCACATGAACACCGTCCTGCGCGAGGAGCTCACCGGCATCCGCGTCATCCGCGCCTTCGTCCGCCAGCGCTTCGTGCGCCAACGCTACGCGGACGCGAACCGTGACCTGCGTGCCGTCGCCCTGAAGATCGGCACGCTCTTCGCGCTGATGTTCCCTGCGGTCACCGTGGTGATCTCGCTGTCGACGGTGGCGGTGCTCTGGTTCGGTGGGCACCTCATCGACTCCGGTGACATGCAGATCGGCGCGCTCTTCGCCTTCATCAACTACCTGGGACTGATCTTCCAGGGCGTCATGATGGCGGCGATGATGTTCATCATGGTGCCGCGCGCCAATGTCTCCGCAGGCCGCATCCACGAGGTCCTCGACCACACGCCCTCCGTCGCCGACATCGCCTCCCCCGTCCCCGCCCCGCAGGGACGCTGGACCTTCGCCCTGCGCGACGTCACCCTGCAGTACCCCGGCGCGGAGGAGCCGGTGCTCTCGGGCATCGACCTCGCCCTCACCCCGGGTACCACCACAGCGGTCATCGGGGCCACGGCCTCGGGCAAGACCACCCTGGTGAACCTGCTGCCGCGCCTGATGGACCCGACCTCGGGGACCATCGAGGCCTCCGGGGTGCCCGTCGACCAGCTCGACCTGGGCGAGCTGCGGGGGCGCATCGCCATGGTCCCCCAGCACGCCTACCTCTTCTCCGGCACCATCGCCGAGACTGTCTCCGGTGTTCCCTCCCCCGACGCCGCCCAGCGCGAGCGCGTCGAGTGGGCGCTGCGGGGTGCCCAGGCCACCGAGTTCGTCACCCGCACGGACCAAGGGATCGACTCCCGGGTCGAGCCCGGCGGCACCAACTTCTCCGGCGGGCAGCGTCAGCGCCTCTCCATCGCCCGCGCGCTCTACCGGCGCGCGGACCTCTACGTCTTCGACGACTCCTTCTCCGCCCTCGACTACGCCACCGACGCCCGGCTCCGACTGGCACTGCCGGACTACGTCGAGGGTGCAGCCGTCCTGATCGTCGCCCAGCGGGTCGCCACGATCCGCCACGCGGAGGTCATCGTCGTCCTCGAGGACGGCCAGGTCGTCGGCCGGGGCACGCACGGCGAACTCATGGAGTCCTGCCCGACCTACCGCGAGATCGTCGCGTCCCAGATGAGCGAGGAGGAGGCAGCATGAGCCACGGACCCGGACCACGCGGCGGCAGGGGTGTCGCCCCGGGGCAGCGCTCGGAGAACTTCGGCCCCAACCTGCGTCGCCTCCTGGGCGAGCTGAGGCCCGAGTGGCTCCTCCTCACCCTCGCACTCATCGCCTCCGCAGCGGGAGTGGTGGCCTCCGTGGCCGCCCCCCGCGTGCTCGGACACGGCACGGACCTGATCTTCAACGGGGTCGTCGGGACGATGATCGCCCAGGCCCCCTCCAAGGAGGCCGCAGTGGCGGCCCTGCGCCAGCAGGGCAATGAGAAGCTGGCCCAGATGCTCCAGGGCATGGACGTCACCCCGGGCCAGGGCATCGACTTCACGGAGCTGGCGCACGTGTTGCTGGTCGTGGTGGCCATCTACATCGCCGCAGCGGTCCTCATGTACGTCTCCGGACTGTTCCTGCGCGTCGTGGTCCAGAACACCGGCTACCGCATGCGCACCCAGGTCCAGGACAAGATCGAGCGCCTGCCGCTGAGCTACCTGGACCGCAACAGCCGCGGTGACCTCATGTCGCGCGTCTCCAACGACGTCGACAACGCCACCCAGGTCATGAACCAGACGCTGTCGCAGTTCTTCCAGTCGATCCTCACCATCATCGGCATCCTCGCCATGATGCTGGTCATGTCCTGGAAGCTCACGCTGGTGGCCATGGCGGTCGTCCCGCTGGGTGCATTCCTCGCCGTCCAGCTGATGAAGCGCGCCCAGCCGCAGTTCCGCGAGCAGTGGAAGTCCACCGGGCAGGTCTCCGGAGTCGTCGAGGAGGCCATGACCGGTCACGAGGTCGTCGTCCTGTACGGCCTCGAGGACCGCTTCACCGACGAGTTCAACGAGTCGAACGAGGCCCTGTACCACTCATCCTTCAAGGCACAGTTCATCTCCAACCTCGTCATGCCCCTCATGGGCATGATCTCCAATGCCTCCTACGTGATCGTGGCAGTCGGCGGCGGGATCATGGTGGCCGGTGGTTCGATGTCCCTGGGGCAGGTCCAGGCCTTCATCCAGTACTCACGCCAGTTCACGCAGCCACTGGGTCAGTTGGCCTCCATGGCGAACTCCCTCCAGTCCGGTGTGGCCTCGGCCGAGCGAATCTTCGACTTCCTCGACGCGGAGGAGATGGAGCCCGACACCGGCGCGACCACCTTCGCCGCCGCCCGCGGCGAGGCCGAGTCACCTGCGGAGGAGGAGGTCCACGGACGCATCGTCTTCGACCACGTCCGCTTCGGCTACAACCCGGGGACGGAGGTCATCAAGGACCTCTCCCTGGACGTGGAACCCGGGCAGATGGTCGCGATCATCGGGCCGACCGGCGCGGGCAAGACGACCCTGGTCAACCTGCTCATGCGTTTCTACGAGCTCGACTCGGGCTCGATCAGCATCGACGGGGTCGACATCCGCGACCTGGACAAGGACACCCTGCGCTCGCACACGGGCATGGTCCTGCAGGACACGTGGCTCTTCGAGGGCTCGATCGGTGACAACATCGCCTTCGGCCGCGAGGGCGCCACGCACGAGGAGGTCGTCGAGGCCGCCCGCGCCACGGCCTCCGACCGCCTGATCCGCCAGCTGCCGCAGGGGTACGACACCCCCATCAGCGACGAGGGCGACACCGTGTCCGCGGGCGAGCGACAGTTGCTGACGATCGCCCGCGCCTTCATCGCCCATCCGGACCTGCTGATCCTGGACGAGGCGACCAGCTCGGTGGACACCCGCACCGAGGTCCTCGTCCAGAAGGCCATGGACCAGCTGCGTCGCGGACGAACTGCCTTCGTCATCGCCCACCGACTCTCCACGATCCGCGACGCGGACCTCATCATGGTGATGGAGGAGGGCGACGTCGTCGAGACCGGTCGGCACGAGGAACTGCTGGCCCGCGGGGGTGCCTACGCCCGCCTGTACCAAGCCCAGTTCGCCGGTCCCGACGGTGAGGAGACCGATGTCGAGGCTCCGGCCCCCGAGCTCCCCGCCGCTCCCGAGCAGGAGGACAGCTCCGGCACCGGCACGGGCACCGATCACTAGGACTCCTGGCACGTCGACACGCCCCCAACGCGCCCTGCGGTGACCACCGCGGGGCGCGTTCCGGTCGGGGGCGCTCTCGTCGACAGACGATGCGGGCGAGCTGGCCGTTCCCCGTGACGGGTGCTCCCCCATCCGCGCAGGAGGTCGGAGCCGACCAGTCTTCGGACCCGCTCACGGTCGTGTGGGCACTGTCAGTCGCCCCCACCCCGGGACGACGGGAGTCGGCCACGGGTCCGGGGAGCACACGGGCGCGGGACCACCGGCCCCGCGCCACGGGCCACTGACGACGGACGCCGGAGGGCCCCGCGAGCCCCTGACGGGCCGGCACGGCCCACCCCGCCCTAGGCTGGTGGCACCACACACGGAAGGCCCACCCATGCCCGACTCACCCGAGCTCCACGTCGTCGACATCCCCGCAGTCCCCCTGGCCAGCGGCATCGCCATCCCCCAGCTGGGGTTCGGCACCTACAAGGTCACCTCCGACGTCGTCGACGTGGTCCTCAGCGCCCTGCGCCTGGGGTACCGGCACATCGACACCGCGCAGATGTACCACAACGAGGCCGAGGTCGGGCAGGCGTGGACCGACTCCGGGCTGGAGCGGGAGGAAGTGTTCCTCACCTCCAAGCTCGACAACCCCAACCACGAACCCGACGTGGCGCGCGAGTCCTTCGCCCGCACCCTGCGCGACCTGCGCACCGACCACGTGGACCTCTTCCTCATCCACTGGCCACTCCCCATGCACTACGGCGGCGACGTCGTCACGACGTGGAAGGTGCTGGAGGAGTTCCTGGAGGACGGTCGTGCCCGCGCCATCGGGGTCTCGAACTTCGAGCCCCACCACCTGGAGCCGATCCTGGAGCACGCCGACGTGGTCCCGATGGTCAACCAGGTGGAGGCCCACCCGTTCCTGCCCAACCGCACCGTCCACGACTTCGACGACGAACACGGCATCGTCACGGAGGCGTGGTCCCCACTGGCACGTGGCCGGGCGGCAACGGACCCGGTGCTCACCGCCATCGGCGAGGAGGTCGGTGCCACCGCCTCCCAGGTGGCGCTGGCCTGGGCGATGCAGCGCGGTGACGTCATCTTCCCCAAGTCCGTGACACCGGCGCGTCAGCAGGAGAACCTGGGGGTCCTCGACGTCCGGCTCACGCCGGCGCAGGTCGCCCGCATCGATGCACTGGACGAGGGCGAGTCCGGACGCACCGGCAGCCACCCCGACACCCTGGACCGCTTGTGAGGAGCCCACTGTGAGGACCCTGCGCCGGCTCCTCCTCGCCCTGGTCGTCGTGGTGCTCCTGCTGGTCGTGGCGGACCGCACGACGGACCACTTCCTGGAGAGCGGCATCGAGGACTCCCTCGCCGCCACCCCGGGCGTGGTGGCCTCGGCCCCCGCCCCCGGTAGCGACACCTCCGGGGGCACGGCTCCCGGCGCCACAACGACGGGGGACGGTGGGGACGGCCCGGCGGACGGCAGCGGCGTGTCCGGGGAGCTGGCCGTGCGCGTGGAGGGCATCCCCGTCCTCACCCAGTTGCTGGCGGG
>NZ_LT700212.1:2088397-2091741 GCF_900155435.1 Actinomyces provencensis
CGGCAGCGGCGTGTCCGGGGAGCTGGCCGTGCGCGTGGAGGGCATCCCCGTCCTCACCCAGTTGCTGGCGGGCGAACTGGACTCCCTGCGGGTCCACCTCCCCGCCTACGACGTGGACACGGGGTACGGGACGCTGCGGGTCCACGACATCGACGCCCACCTCACGGGCGTGGACACGTCCGCGCCCCACACCTCCCGTGCCCTCACCGCCACTGCCGTCATCACCACCGAGTCCCTCGCACCCCTGGTCACGGCGGCCGGCGTGCCCGGGACGCTCACCACGGGTGACGAGGGCGTGACACTCTCCCTGGACGTGCTCGGTCAACAGGTGAGCGTGACCGTGGCCCTCTCCCCCGACGAGGACGGACGCTCCCTGCTGCTCACCCCCACGTCGGCGTCGATGGCGGGTGCGGAGGTCCCCCTGGACCTCGTCCGGGCAGTCGCCGGGGGACTTCCGACGATTCCCCTGGACGGACTGCCCGAGGGCATCCGCGTGGCTGGTCTGCACAGCGGACCCGGAGGGCTCTCGGTGGACCTGGTCGGCCAGGACGTCAGCTTCGGGGAGCTCTCCTGACATCGCACCGCAGGTGGTGACAGCGGGACGGCGGTGCATGACCGTCCCCGCACCGGACATCGAGCGACCGCCACACGGGCGGGGAGAACAGGGAGGGGAGGGTGCCGGGGAACTCCCCGGCACCCTCCCCCGGACGGACGGAGGGTCAGGGACCAGCTGGTCCCCGACCCTCCGTCACCGCAGCGCGTCCCCCGACCCTTCAGTCAGGTCGCGACACCTGCGCTGCGACACCCGCGCGTTCAGGCGTTCGCCGACTCCGGGACCCGCGTGGCCCCATTCGACTCGGTGGACTCGCCCTCAATGGTGGTCGGCGCGGAGTTGTCGACCGCGACCGAGATCTTGCGGGGCTTGGCGGCCTCGGCGACCGGGATGGTGAGCGTCAGCACGCCGTCACGGTAGGAGGCCTTGATCCCGTCCAGTGCCACGCCGTTGCCCAGCGTCAGCTGACGGGCGAACGTGCCCGTGGGACGCTCGTGGCTGAGCCACTGCACGTGCTCACCGGTGTGCGCGTCGCGCTTGGCGCTGATGGTCAGGGTGTGCTCCTCGACATCGATGTCGATCGACGCGGGATCAACGCCCGGCAGGTCGAGTTCGGCGACGAACTCGTCGCCGTCCCTGTAGAGGTCGAGCGGCATCCCCGGGTTTGCCGGGACCTGACGCAGGACCGAATTGAACACGCGATCGACGTCGCGGAACGGATCGTAACGAGTAGCCATGGTGATCACCTCCGGTTGTCCCGGCCCGGACCCTCCGGACCGGATCACCTGCCCTCTCGGGCTTCAACACTGTTCAGTGTCGCGCGCCTGGGAGATGTCCGCAAGTAGAGTTGAGCGTGTTTCACTCAAGGCTGAACATTGAGCGTGTACGACTCAGGTCCGAACGGGTGGCTCGGTCCCGGCACCGGGGACCTTCCTGGGGGACGGGGCCGTCACCCGCCGTCCGGGCGCTCCACCGCCCCTGCTGAGACGGTGCTGCGCAGAGGGCAGGTGCGCGATAGCCTCTCCCCCATGTCCGGACTGACTGACCTCGACCACACCCTCGCATCACTGGACGCCAAGCCCCAGGGCACCTACGTCTTCGCCACCGTCGACCCCGTGCCGGAGGGACTCTTCCCGTTCGCCGTCATCAGGGAGGACGAGGGCACCACGGTCATCGCCGAGGAGGAGGCCGCGCGCGCCTTCGGGCTACCCCTGGACCACACCTTCGCCCGCATCACCCTGGGCGTGCACTCCTCGTTGGACTCCATCGGCCTCACCGCGACGATCGCCCAGACACTGGCGAGCCGGTCCATCGCCTGCAATGTCGTGGCCGGCTTCCACCACGACCACCTCTTCGTCCAGGCAGACCGTGCCTCCGAGGCATGGTCACTCCTCGACGACCTCGCCCGCCAGGCCAAGGGCTGGCTCCCGGAGGACTGACCCTCCCGGGGCCCCACCCGCCGCGCGCCACCCTCACCACGCGCGACGCCTTCCCCTCGCGCGCCACCCTCACCACGCGCGACGCCTTCCCCTCGCGCGCCACCCTCGCCACGCACCGTGCCCTCCCGGCGCACAGTGCCCACTGCGCTCTCAGCGAGCAGTGCCCCGCCGCAGTTGCTCGGGCCATCCCTGCTCCACCCGGAGTCGACCGCGCCAGACCCGGGGTGCCATCGGATCGGTGAGCATCACCCGTCCGATCTCGACCACGTCCGCCCGGCCGTCGGCCAGGATCTGCTCGGCCTGCTCCGGCGCCAGGACGAGTCCGCAGGCTGCGACCGGCACAGTCCTGCCGCCTCCCCCGCCCAGCACGTCACGCACCGCGGAAGCGGCGAAGACCTGGTAGCCCGGCCCGCCAGCGATGCGGGCGTCGTGGACGTTCCCGCCGGTGGACACGTTGACCATGTCCACCCCGTCCTCGACCAGGAGCGGCGCCAGGCGCAGCGTGTCCTCCAGGGTCCACCCCGCCCGGCCGTCGGCGGGGTACTCCTGGGTCCAGTCAGTCGCCGAGACACGCACCAGCAGGGCGGCATCACCGATGGCAGCACGGATCGCGCGCACGACCTCACGCGCCAGACGCGTGCGGCCCCCGAAGTCCCCACCCCACCGGTCCGTCCGGTGGTTGGAGGCCGGGGAGAGGAACTGGTGGATCAGGTAGCCGTGGGCCGCGTGGACCTGCACCCCGTCGAAGCCAGCCTCCACCGCGCGACGAGCTGCCTGTGCGAACGCCTCGACCACGCCGAGGACGTCCTCGTCGGTGAGTTCGCGGGGCACCGGCCATCCCGGCGCGAAGGGAATGGGCGAGGGTGCGACCACCTGCCAGCCCCCCTCCTCGGCACCTGCGTGCCCCTCCAGCCAGCCCGCGCGGGCGCTGCCCTTGCGCCCGGCATGGTTGAGCTGGATGAACGCCGCCGCACCGCCGGCGTGGATGAGGCGCGCGAGCTCGCCGAAGGCGGGGATGCGGGCATCCTCGTGGAAGCACAGGCAGTTGACCGAGATCCGTCCCTCGGGCACCACTGCGGTCGCCTCGACGATGACGGCACCCACCCCACCCAGGGCGCGGGTGCCGTAGTGAAGACGGTGCCAGTCCCCCGGCATCCCCATCCCGGCACCGACCGGTGCTGCGGAGTACTGGCACATGGGAGGCATCCAGAGGCGGCTGGGGACCTCCAGGCCTCCGACGAGGACGGGTTCGAAGAGTCTGGCTCGCGACATGCCCCGATCCTATGACCCGACCGCATGACCCCGCCCCGACCGACCCCGCAACGGCCCGACCCTGCACCCCGCGCGAGGAG
>NZ_LT700212.1:2091922-2113979 GCF_900155435.1 Actinomyces provencensis
AGGCCGAGGGTGTGGGGCTGTTCCGCACGGAACTGCTCTTCCTCAACACCCCGGTCGAGCCCTCGGTGGACTCCCAGGCCGAGTCCTACGAGCCGGTGTTCGCCGCCTTCCCCTCCTCGAAGGTCGTCGTGCGCACGCTCGACGCGGGCTCCGACAAGCCCGTCCCCTTCGCGACCCTCTCGGAGGAGTTCAACCCGGCGCTGGGCGTGCGCGGCATCCGCACCACCGGCCACAACGAGAAGCTCCTCATCCACCAGCTCGACGCGATCGCCGAGGCGGCGAAGCTCCAGCCCGGCACGGATGTGTGGGTCATGGCCCCGATGGTCTCCACCATCCCCGAGGCCGAGTGGTTCAGCGGACTCGTCCGCGAGCGCGGCCTGAAGGCCGGGATCATGATCGAGGTGCCCTCCGCGGTGATCCTCATCGACCAGTTCCTCGAGGTCGTCGACTTCGTGTCGATCGGCACGAACGACCTGACCCAGTACACGATGGCCGCGGACCGCATGTCCCCCCACCTGGCGGAGTACACGGACCCGTGGCAGCCCGCGGTGCTGGCACTGATCGCCCGCACCGCCGAGGAGGGCAAGGTGCAGCACAAGCCCGTGGGCGTGTGCGGCGAGGCCGCGGCCGACCCGCTGCTGGCCTGCGTGCTCACGGGCATGGGCATCACGAGCCTGTCGATGGCCACCAACGCCATCCCGCCCGTGGGTGCCGAACTCTCCCAGGTGACCCTGGCCCAGTGCCGGGCCGCTGCCGAAGCGGTGAAGGGCTCCCGCGACGCGAAGGACGCCCGCGACCGGGCCCGCACGGCCCTCGGACTCATCTGACCGGGGCACGCCTCCCCACAGTGGGGAGGCGTGCCTCCTCACACCGTCGGGGCGCGCTCCCCTGGGTGGGGGCTCCCGGGGACTGCCGTTTCGGTCAGACGTGGGTGTCCGGCTCCGGCGACCGGAACCGCGCACCCCAGGCGTGGGGAGGCAGTCCTCTGCGGGCGCCGACGGACGCGGGGACGGTCGGCGACGCCGCCTCAGGGCCGGGTGAACACCGGGAGGTAGGGCGCCAGGTCGGTCCGCTCCCCGGATGCCTGGACACGTCCCTCCGTCTCGGCCTGTTCCCAGTGGACGTCCCCACTGACGAGGGCGAGCCACGTCTGCATGTCCGTCTCCACCACGGCAGGGGGGGTCCCCCGCCGGTGCACCGTCCCCGGGAGGATCTGGACCGCGCCCGCGGGCGGGACACGCACCTCGACGGAGCGTCCCGGGTGCAGTTCACCGAGTTCCTCCAGGCTGAAGCGGACGGCCGTCAACACCGTGCGTCGCGGCACCGCCGCGGGATCGGCCTGCCAGGCCCGCAGTGCTTCCATGCCGTCCCGGGGATCCACACGTCTTCTGGGCACCCACCCATCGTAGGTCGCAGCGCTCCCGGGTCCCCCCGTGAGGACCACTCCCGGAGGCGCCCGTCCGCCCCTCTCGGCCCTCCGGGGCCCCTGGGGCCCCGGAGGGGTCGGCCGCGGACAGTCGGTCGGCACCGCCCTCGTGGGCCCACGGCGCCCACCGGTCCTGAGGGGTCAGGAGCGCGCTCCCCGGCGGGAGCTGCCCGTCAGGCGGGAGAGCGCCACGCGGGCGGCCTCGCGGCCCGCACGCGTCGCGCCGAGCGTGGAGGCGCTGGAGCCGTAACCGACCAGCAGCACCCGGGGATCCCTGGCCACCGACACCCGGCCGTCCATGTGGATGCCGCGGGAGCCGGGTTCCCTCAGCCGCAGGGGTGAGAGGTGTCCCGTGGCCGCACGGAAGCCGGTGTTCCAGAAGATCACGTCCACGTCGACCCAGGTGGGACCGGTGAAGGGCCGCCACGAGTCCGGTTCGACCAGACCGGCACCGGTCGGGGTGGCGGGGCCCAGTCCGGCCGGGTCCTGTGACGTGGCGGCCGGTGAGAAGCGCACGCCGCGGGGCCCGATCCGGTCGAACATCCCCCGGCTGACCAGGACCCCCTCCGCGATGCCGCGCAGGTAGGCGGGCTCGCGCGGGATGCCCGTCGTGCGCACCACCGAGGCCGGCGGCTCGCCCGTGGCCGTGAGCCGGTCGACCGCGCGCTCGACCTCGGCGCCCCAGACCTGGTCGAAGCTGACGTCGGTGAAGTTGGGGGGACGCCGGGTGGCCCAGACGGTGTCGGCCACCGGTGCGAGTTCAAGGAGGAACTGCACGGCCGAGAGTCCTCCCCCGACGACGACCACCGACATCCCGGCGAAGTCCTGCGCGCTCCCGTAGTCGACCGTGTGGAGCTGGCGCCCCCGGAAGTCCGGGGCACCGGGGACCCAGGGGATGTAGGGGATGTAGGGGCGTGACCAGGTGCCCGTCGCGGAGATGACCATCCGCGACAGCAGGTGACGACGCCCCCCTCCGGCCTCGACGTGGAGGGAGAGCAGTGTGTCACGTGGCACCGGGGCGCGGTCCTCCTCGTCGGCGAGGCCTTCGGTGACCGGTGCACGCGCCCCGTCGCCCGCCCCGGGTGCGTCGGGACCGGCGGAGGCGGCGGGGTCGCCCTCGTCGATGTCCGGCTGCCCGCGCCGGGCGGTGCCTCCGAGGAGGGCGGGTGCGGCGAGGTCCGTCGACGTCACGGAGAGGACCGTCGCGGGGCGGAGGACGCCCAGGGCGAACCGCTCCTCGTAGCGACGGTGGTAGTCGGCGACGACCTGCGAGGCGGGCACCGCGGGGTCCACCGTTCCCATCGGCATGCCCGGCAGGCTGGCGATGGTGTGGGCACGGCCCAGGGTCAGGGAGTCCCACCGTTCGCGCCAGGCGCCCCCTGGCCCCTCACCCGCATCGAGGACCAGGAAGTCCTCGCCCGGGACCAGACCACGTCCCACCAGGTCGTGCGCGGTGGCGAGCCCGGCCTGGCCCGCGCCGATGACGACCACCTGCCACACGTGGCTGTCGTCAGGCGTCCTGTGTGGGGTCGTCATGTCACGCCTCCCGTGTGTGGGCCGGGTGGGTCGGGCTCCGGCCGGACCGTGGTCGTCGTCCCCGGTCGCGCGCAGTCCCGCCGGTTCAGGCCAGCACGGCCCCGATGTGGTCGGCGAAGGCACGCATCGCGGTGGCGAGGAAGTCCTGGGTGCCCTCGCGGGTCGCGCGCCCCTCGTCGTCGAACTGCTGCTTGCTGATCTGGACGTAGAGCTCGGGCTGGCCGAGCAGGCGGACGTCGAGGTGGGTCAGCACGGAGCGGAGCTGGGCCTGGGCGACGGCCGTCCCCACGCCACCCGGCGTCGCGCCGGCCATCATGGCCGGCTTGCCGGACAGCGCACTCGTCCCCTTGGGACGGGAGAGCCATTCGAGGGAGTTCTTGAGCACGGCCGGGATGCTCCTGTTGTACTCGGGGGTGACGAAGAGGAGCGCGTCGGCTTCCTCGACGACCTGCTTCAGCCGGACACCGATCTCCGGGTAGTCCGCGTCGAACTCGGGGCGGTAGAAGGGCAGGTCCGCGATCTCGGCCTCGATGAACTCCAACGACTCCGGGGCGGCGAGCTGCAGGGCACGGGCGAGGCGCCGGTTGAGCGAGTCCTGCGAGGCCGATCCGACGACGACGGCGACTGAGTGGGTCATGATGTCCTTCCGGAGACGAAGACTGTTGCGGTATCAACAACCATCATCGTCCGTGGGCACGAGAGCCCGCGCCCCGAGAGCCTGTGGGACCCCGCACAACACGCACAGGAGTTCCCCCCGCTCAGGAGTCCCTCCTCCCCCGCGCGCCCTCCCCGCGGCGAAGTCCGCTCAGTTCTCACACCGAAGTCCGCTCAGTTCTCACACCGAAGTCCGCTCTGTTCTCACACCGAAGTCCGCTCCCCTCTCGTCCTGTCCCCGAACAGAGCGGACCTCAACCTCCGAACAGAGCGGACCTCGACCCCTGAACGGAGCGGACTTCGCGCAGGGGGAGGGTCAGAAGCGGTCGCGCAGGGCGGCTTCCGAGAAGTCCCCCAACTCCTCCAGGTCGACGATCCATCCCGCGCCGTTGCCCAGGTCGCCGAGCAGGTCGGCCCCGGTCACGGCCAGCATGTCGCCACCGGTCGTCCCGATGCGCGCCACCGGCACGCCCTCGGCCTCGGCCGCGGCGAAGACCGCGGGCACCGCACCCTCGGGGACGGCCAACAGCGCACGGGCCTGGGACTCCGAGAGCAGCATCTCCAGGTCCCCCACCCCGTCACGGGTGGCAGCCTGGGTGACGTCGAAGGACCCACCGACTCCGAAGCGGAGGCTCGCGTCCACCAGCGCCTGGACCAGGCCCCCGTTGGAGAGGTCGTGGGCCGCGCGCACGAGTGGCCTGCCGTCGGGACCGTCGGCCTCGGTGAGTGCCCTCACCACGTTGCCCAGGGCGACCTCCGCCCCCAAGTCCACGCGCGGCGGCAGACCGCCGAGGTGGCCGTGGACGATGCGGGCCCAGGCGGAGCCGTCCATCTCGTCGCGGGTCTCCCCCAGCAGCAGGACGGCCAGGCCCTCCTCGGTCCACCCCGAGGGGTTCGCCCGCGTGACGTCGTCGAGGATGCCGAGCATGCCGACCACCGGTGTCGGGTTGATCGAGGAGTCGGGCTGTCCCTTCTCCGTGCCCGAGGAGTTGTAGAGGGACACGTTGCCGCCGGTGACCGGCACCCCCAGCTCGACGCAGCCGTCGGACAGACCGGTCATCGCGGTGACCAGCTGCCACATGGCGTCCGCGTCCTCCGGGTTGCCGAAGTTCAGGCAGTCGGTGATGGCGACCGGGCGGGCCCCCACCACGGCGACATTGCGGTAGGCCTCCGCCAGGGCCTGGCGCGCGCCCTCGTAGGGGTCCAGCTTGGTGAACCAGCCATTGGCGTCGGTGGCCAGGGCGACACCCAGGCCGGTCCCCTCGTCGACGCGGACCACGCCCGCGTCATCGGGCTGGGCGAGGGCCGTGTTGCCCTGGACGTACCGGTCGTACTGGTCGGTCACCCACGCCTTGGAGGCCTGGTTGACGTCCCCGAGGACCTCGCGCAGGACGCCCTCGAGTTCGGCGGCATCCGCCGGGCGGGGCAGACGGGCACTCGTGTCCGCCTGCAGGGCGTCCTGCCAGGAGGGACGCGCGTAGGGACGGTCGTACACGGGCCCCTCGTTCGCGACGGTCTTGGGATCCACGTCCACGATGCGGCTGCCGAAGTGGTCGATGGTGAGACGCCCGTCCCCGGTCAGTGTCCCGATGACGGAGGCCTCCACGTCCCAGCGGTCGATGACGGAGAAGAACTCCTCGCGGTCCTCGGGGTGCACGATCGCCATCATGCGTTCCTGGGACTCCGACATGAGGATCTCGCCGGCGGTCAGGGTCGGGTCACGCAGGAGCACGTTCTCCAGGTCCACGTGCATCCCGGAGTCGCCGTTGGAGGCCAACTCGGAGGTCGCGCAGGAGATGCCGGCGGCCCCCAGGTCCTGGATCCCCTGGACAACACCGGCCCGGAACAGGTCCAGGCAGCACTCGATGAGGACCTTCTCCATGAAGGGGTCACCCACCTGGACGCTGGGACGTTTGGTGGGCATGCCGTCCTCGAAGGTCTCCGAGGCCAGGATCGAGGCACCCCCGATGCCGTCGCCGCCCGTGCGCGCCCCGAAGAGGACCACCAGGTTGCCCTCACCCGTGGCGTTGGCCAGGTGGATGTCCTCGTGGCGCAGGGTCCCCAGGCACAGTGCGTTGACCAGGGGGTTGCCCTGGTAGGAGGGGTCGAACTCGGTCTCGCCACCGATGTTGGGCAGGCCCAGGCAGTTCCCGTACCCGCCGACCCCGGCCACCACGCCGTGCACCACACGCGAGGTGTCGGGGTGGTCGATGGCCCCGAAGCGCAGCTGGTCCATGACGGCCACGGGGCGCGCGCCCATGGAGATGATGTCGCGCACGATGCCACCCACACCTGTGGCCGCACCCTGGTAGGGCTCCACGAAGGAGGGGTGGTTGTGGGACTCGACCTTGAAGGTCACCGCCCAGCCCTGACCGACGTCGACCACACCGGCGTTCTGCCCCATGCCGACCAGCAGGTGCTCACGCATGGCGTCGGTGGTCTTGGCGCCGAACTGCTCGACGAGGTGCTTCTTGGAGGACTTGTAGGAGCAGTGCTCGGACCACATCACCGAGTACATGGCAAGTTCGGCGTTGGTGGGGCGGCGCCCCAGGATCTCGCGGATGCGCGCGTACTCGTCCGCCTTGAGCCCGAGCTCCGCCCAGGGCATGTCCTGCTCGGAGGTGGCGGCCGCGTCCTCGACGGTGTCGGGAAGCTCGCGCGGGGTGAGGGGGGTGACCTCTGCGGTCATGGCATGCTCCATCGGTTCGTGTCGGGGGTGGGCGGAGTGATCGGAATGGTGATCGTTCGGGGGCGTCGACGAGGGCGCGGCGGGGTCGTCGATTCACGCGTTGAATGACTTGTCAACAGCCGCCGTCCACAGGGGTGTGGACGGTGACGGCATGTCGCTCCACAGCTGTGGACAACGTGGTGGACAGATGTGCACACGACCTGCACGACACGCTCGGACCGATCAGTGCGGTGATCGGATCGACCCGGTGCCGCCACCGCGGGCACGGCGACGCACCCGGCGGGAGCGGGACCGCGTCCCCGCCGGGTGCCTGCCAGCGGCGTGCGCGGCATTCGTGCAGGTGCCGGCATGTTTCAGCCGACCAGTGAGTGCAGGACCGAGGTGAAGATGCCCAGGCCGTCGGTGCCGCCGTGGGCGGACCACCCGTCCTCGTCGTCACCGGCGAGGGGGCCGAAACCCGCCTCCACGGCGTGCTCGGGGTGGGGCATCAGGCCCACCACGTTGCCGGCGGCGTTCGTGATTCCGGCGATGTCATGGGCGGAACCGTTGGGGTTGACGTCGACGTAGCGGAAGACGACGCGTCCCTCGTCCTCCAGGCGGTGGACGGTGTCGGGGGTGGCCTGGAAGGAACCCTCGCCGTTCTTCAGGGGGATGGTGATCTCGGTGCCGGCCTCCAGCGAGGTGGTCCAGGCGGTGCCGGCGTTCTCCACGCGCAGGACCTGGTCACGGCAGATGAACTTCTGGTGGTCGTTGCGGATCAGCGCCCCCTCCAGGAGGTGGGACTCGCACAGGACCNCGCTCTCAGCGAGCAGTGCCCCGCCGCAGTTGCTCGGGCCATCCCTGCTCCACCCGGAGTCGACCGCGCCAGACCCGGGGTGCCATCGGATCGGTGAGCATCACCCGTCCGATCTCGACCACGTCCGCCCGGCCGTCGGCCAGGATCTGCTCGGCCTGCTCCGGCGCCAGGACGAGTCCGCAGGCTGCGACCGGCACAGTCCTGCCGCCTCCCCCGCCCAGCACGTCACGCACCGCGGAAGCGGCGAAGACCTGGTAGCCCGGCCCGCCAGCGATGCGGGCGTCGTGGACGTTCCCGCCGGTGGACACGTTGACCATGTCCACCCCGTCCTCGACCAGGAGCGGCGCCAGGCGCAGCGTGTCCTCCAGGGTCCACCCCGCCCGGCCGTCGGCGGGGTACTCCTGGGTCCAGTCAGTCGCCGAGACACGCACCAGCAGGGCGGCATCACCGATGGCAGCACGGATCGCGCGCACGACCTCACGCGCCAGACGCGTGCGGCCCCCGAAGTCCCCACCCCACCGGTCCGTCCGGTGGTTGGAGGCCGGGGAGAGGAACTGGTGGATCAGGTAGCCGTGGGCCGCGTGGACCTGCACCCCGTCGAAGCCAGCCTCCACCGCGCGACGAGCTGCCTGTGCGAACGCCTCGACCACGCCGAGGACGTCCTCGTCGGTGAGTTCGCGGGGCACCGGCCATCCCGGCGCGAAGGGAATGGGCGAGGGTGCGACCACCTGCCAGCCCCCCTCCTCGGCACCTGCGTGCCCCTCCAGCCAGCCCGCGCGGGCGCTGCCCTTGCGCCCGGCATGGTTGAGCTGGATGAACGCCGCCGCACCGCCGGCGTGGATGAGGCGCGCGAGCTCGCCGAAGGCGGGGATGCGGGCATCCTCGTGGAAGCACAGGCAGTTGACCGAGATCCGTCCCTCGGGCACCACTGCGGTCGCCTCGACGATGACGGCACCCACCCCACCCAGGGCGCGGGTGCCGTAGTGAAGACGGTGCCAGTCCCCCGGCATCCCCATCCCGGCACCGACCGGTGCTGCGGAGTACTGGCACATGGGAGGCATCCAGAGGCGGCTGGGGACCTCCAGGCCTCCGACGAGGACGGGTTCGAAGAGTCTGGCTCGCGACATGCCCCGATCCTATGACCCGACCGCATGACCCCGCCCCGACCGACCCCGCAACGGCCCGACCCTGCACCCCGCGCGAGGAGTGGTCCGCCTGCGAGGGATACGCTGGAGGACATGGCAAAGGAGCACACCCCCCACCGGGACAATGCGATCGTCCGGCTGGCGGATGGGACGGTCAAGCAGAAGAACCTCCTGACGGGGACCGAGGTGTGGACCGTCCCCGGACGGGGTCACCGCCCTCTGTCCGTCTCCCGACGGACGCCTGAACCCGTACGCCCGGAGTGCCACGGACTCGAGTGCGCATTCTGCGAGGACCGCTATCTGGAGACCCCCCCGGAGAAGGCGCGCCTGGTGCGCCGCGGGGACGGGACCTGGGAGGAACTGCGCGACCTCCCTGCTGATGAGCTCACCCGCACCGTCGCGGAGTTCCGACGCATCCCGAACCTGTTCGAGATCGTCTCCTACAACTACTGGCACCTCAACCACGACCACTTCCCCTCCGAGGCCGAGCACCGCCGGATGGCGGAGTACCTGGCCTCCGACATGGGCTACGAGCACGTGATGCGCGTGGTGCGTGCGCGCATGCTCGCCGGCGGCATGTCGGAAGGCGAGTTCGAGGCGATGACGGACTCCGCGAAGCTGCAGCAGGCCAATGGCTTCTTCTCCGGCGGCCACGACGTCATCATCGCGCGACGACACTTCGTGGACGGGGCGACCAGCGATGACCAGCTGGCGGGCTCGGGCACCCTGACCCCGGAGGAGCACTACCGCTACACCGACTTCACGGCGCGCGCCATGGCCGACCTCTACGGGCTGGACCCGGCGGTGCGCTACGTCGCCACCTTCCAGAACTGGCTCAAACCTGCCGGAGCCTCCTTCGACCACCTGCACAAGCAACTGGTCGCCATCGACGAGCACTCCGTCCAGACCGAGGCGGAACTCACGCGCCTGCGCTCCGATCCCGACATCTACGACGACATCCTCAAGGTGGCGGCCACCCGCAGGCTGGTGCTCGCCCAGAACGAGCACGCCGTCCTCATGGCCGGCTTCGGGCACCGCTACCCCTCACTCGCCATCTGGCCGCTGCACGCCCCGGCGAACCCCTGGCAGGTGGGCGAGGAGGAGATGCGCGCCATCTCCGACATCCTCCACGCCGCCCACGCCGCGACCGGGGTGGAGGTGCCCTGCAACGAGGAGTGGTACCACCGTCCCCCCGACGTGCACACGCCCATGCGGTGGCGGATCCTGCTCAAGTGGCGCATCTCGACCGTCGCAGGTTTCGAGGGCGGCACCCGCATCTACCTCAACACGATGGACCCGTGGACGGTGTGGAACCGGGTCGTCCCACGCCTGCAGGAGATGCGGGACCTGGGCACGATCGCCCCGATGCGCATCGGCGAGGAGTGCCGGGTGGAGCCGGGCATGCTGCACGACTGAGCTCCCCGGGGGTGGAGGACCCGGCCCTACTCCGAGCCCTGCAGACCCTTCGACCAGGACTGCGCCCGCTCCCGGGCGGCGGCGACCTCGTCCTCGGGCAGGGAGACAGCACCGTCCGTGGGCTGGGCGAACCACCCGATCACGGTCCCCTCGGCGTCCTCCGCGGCCAGGGGCTGGGCCACGCCCGCGGCGGCCAGCTCCCGCTGGGCGCTCGATCCCCTCAGCCATGCCACCAGGGCCTCCGCACCGTCCGCGTTCGCGGGGTCCTGCGTGGGGGCGGAGTAGAGCATGCGCTCCAGGCAGGTGCCCGGGACCGCGACGGACGTCGACTCCGTGCCCGTGTCGGTGAGTGTGGCCGCGGACAGCGACTGTCGCGCCACCAGCAGGGGGCGTCCCCCCTCCACTGCCCCCGACGAGGCGGTCCACAGCTTCAGGAGTCCGTCGTCGGAACCGGCGCGCACACCCCCCGTGGTCAGTGCCGACCACCAGGCATCCACGCCACCGCCCAGTTCGGCCTGGGCCGCCCTCGTGAATGCGCGTCCCTCCACGGAGCCTGCGGGATCGGGGACCAGGAGGAGCTCCGCCCACGTCCCCGACGCCAGCTCGGAGAGCGAGGTCGGCAGGGACTTCCGGTTCGCGGAGAACCACTCCGTGTCGGCCAGGACGCAGACGTCGTCGCGGGCGTAGGCGGTGGCGGCGGGGGCACCCTCCAGTGCGGTGCCCTCCGGAGTCGTGGTGTCCTGGGGGGCCGTGGTGGCGAGCACTCCCCCGGCGGCGGCCTCCAGCGCGTCGCCCGCGTCCAGTCCGAGGAGCACATCGGCCTGCGTCCCCCGGGGGGCCCCCTGGGCGAGCTCATCGGCAGGGACCTCGACCTGGCGGAGCGTGAACCCGGTGGTGGAGCGGAAGTCCCGGGCGGCGGTGTCCGACAGGGCGGACCCCTGTGGGACCACTGCGGTCACGACGCCCCGTCCGTGCCGGGGCTGGGGCGCACCGGAGGTGCCGGCACCCGCCCCGGTGCCGGTGCCACCCGAGGAGGGCGCGCTCGGCACGACCGGTTGCGCGAAGGGGTCGCGGCCGGGATCCGCCAGGGGATCCACCGAGGCCGTGCACCCGCCCAGGAGCGCGACCGTGAGGAACGCGGCGGCGCACCGCATACTGCTGTCACGTCCCACGCGTGCCTCCTCGTCTCGACCCGGACCAGCCTATCGGTGCGGACGGGCGTCCCAGCGACGGCACGCCCCGCCGCGGTGCGGCATGATGGAGGAGGACAGACGGAGTGCGTGCACCCCGGAACGCGACTGAGGGGGAGGACCCATGGACCTCGGATGGAAGCTCGCGAGCGCGGGCGCGATGGCAGGGGCGGCATTCGTGGCGAGCAAGGTCGCCGAGGGCGGTTGGAAGGCCGTCACGGGGCACGACGCCCCCCACGAGGACGATGACGACGTCCAGCTGGTGCAGCTGATCGCATTCGCGGCCGTGTCTGCCGTCCTGGTGGCCGTCGCACAGCGCTACGCGGTGCGCGGTGCCAAGAAATGGTACGGCGCCCGGGAGATCGACCCCAGCTGAGGCCCCTCCCGGACGCCGTGCGCGTCCACCCGATGACTCAGGCGTCGAGGTCGGACTCGATGAGCGTCGCGATCGTGTCCAGGGCTTCCTCGTCCTCGGACTCGACGACGACCTCCTCGCCGTGACCTGCACCCAGGGTCATGATCATCATGACCGAGGAGGCGTCGACGGGCTCCCCACCGGGAACGCTCAGCAGCACCTCGGGCTCCAGCTTCGCTGCTGCCTCGGCGATCAGCGCTGCGGGACGGGCGTGCAGCCCGACCTTGGCTCCGACTTTGACGGTACGTGTGGCCATGGGCCTCTCCTTCTGCTCGGGTCCTGACCACCCACGGGCCAGGAACATCTAGATTCTTGCACCTCTGCACGAGGTCACGGGTGCTCCCGGCCACAATTCCGGGGGCAACCCGCGACCCGGCACATCGGTTCAGGCTGCGACGGTCTCCACGGCAGAGTCACCGGCTGCCTTGCGGGAGCGCGCGGCCTGCTGCTTGAGTGCGGTCACCGCCAGCGCGGACACCAGGACGCCTGCGACGATGGCGACCACGTAGGCCCAGATCGGCTCGATCGCGAAGGCCACGAAGATGCCTCCGTGGGGTGCCTTCGATGTCACACCGAAGGCCATGGACAGTGCGCCCGTCACGGCGCCACCGGCCATCATCGAGGGGATGACCCGCAGCGGGTCCGCGGCCGCGAAGGGGATCGCGCCCTCGGAGATGAAGGCCGCTCCCAACAGCCAGGCCGTGGTGCCGTTCTCGCGCTCGGCCGGGGTGTAGAGCTTGGGTCGCACCGCGGTGGACAGGGCCATCGCCAGCGGCGGCACCATGCCCGAGGCCATGACGGCCGCCATGATCTGCCAGGACGCCTCGGTGCCGGCCGAGAGGCCGGCCGTGGCGAAGAGGTAGGCCGCCTTGTTGACGGGACCACCGAGGTCGAAGCACATCATGAGACCCAGGATGATGCCGAGCAGGATCGCGGAGGTCCCGGTCATGCCGGTCAACGTGTCCTGGAGTCCGGTCATGAGCGCGGCCAGGGGACGTCCCAGGAACAGCAGGATCAACCCGCCGACCACGAAAGTCGTCACCAGAGGGATGATCACCACCGGCATCAGACCGGCCAACCACCGCGGTGGCTTGAGGGAGGAGAGCCACAGGGCCAGCAGGCCCGCCAGGATGCCCGTCACCAGACCACCGATGAAGCCGGCACCGACCAGCACGGAGACCGCGCCACCGATGAAGCCGGGCGCGATGCCGGGGCGCCCGGCCAGCCCGAAGGCGATGTAGCCGGACAGGGCCGCCACCAGGAAGCCCATGCCGAGACCACCCAGGGTGGCCAGGACCGCACCCAGGTAGAGGCGCAGCCCGGCGTACTGGGTGAGGACATCGGCCCCGTTCTGCTGGTACGTCTGGGCGTCGGGGAGGTTCCACAGGGAGAACTTCGTCGCGACGTCGTTGGAGACGAAGGCGACGTCGTAGCCACCGACCAGGAAGCCCAGGGCCATCAGGAGGCCACCGGCGGCGACGAAGGGGATCATGTAGGAGACGCCGGTCATGAGCGCCTGCTGGATGCGCTTGCCCCACCCGACCTGGTGGTGGCCGGAGGCGGGGGTGGAGGCCGAGGACCCACCGGCGCTGGCCGCGCCTGCGACCCGATCGGCGTCGGGGTCGTGGATGGCGGCGACGGCCTCGTCGATCATCTTGGGACCCTCGGAGATGGCGCGCTTGACCCCCGACTCCACCAGCGGCATGCCCGCGAAACGATCGCGGCCGGAGATGTTGACGTCGGCGGCGATGATGATGGCCTGCGCCCGTTTGATGGTGTCGGGGTCGAAGGGGGTGATCCCGCCGGATCCCTGCGTCTCCACGTGCAGCTCGACGCCCTTGTCCTTCGCCGCCTGCTCCAGGCTCTCGGCCGCCATGTAGGTGTGGGCGATGCCCGTGGGGCAGGAGGTGATGGCCAGCAGCACCGGGGCGTCGGGAGTGGCTCCCACGGTCGAGTCCTGGTCGGTGGTTGCCGGGGACCCGGTCGCGGCGGGGGCCGCGGGAGCGGGGTCGACGACCTCGCGGATGAGGGCGGCCGCCTCCTCGGGGGTGGTGGCGGCGCGCAGCGCGGCCACGAAGTCCGCCTTGATGAGCGAGCGGGAGAGCTTGGCCAGCAGCTTCATGTGCTCCGAGCCGGAGCCCTCCGGTGCGGCGATGCCGATGATGAGGTCGGCAGGACCGTCCTTCGAGCCGAAGTCCACGGGCGTGGACAGGCGGATGAGGCCCAGGGCCGCCTCGTGGACCGCGGCGGAACGGCAGTGGGGGATCGCGATCCCCCCGGGCATGCCGGTGGCGAACTGGGCCTCGCGGTCCTCGAACGCCTGTTGGAGTCCGGCCCGGTCGGCGCGGCCGGTGGAGGCGACCAGGTCCGCCATCGCAGCGATGACGGCGTGCTTGTCCCCGGTGACCTCCACCCCCAGCCTGACCAGATCAGGGGTGATGAGTGGTTCGGACATCGTCGTTCCTCTCGTGGTCCGGAGCCTCCTCCGGAATGGTGGTGCGGGTGGTGGTTGTCAGATCTCGGTGACGGTGGAGGCGTCCTCGTGGACGTCCGCCCGTGCGGGGATGGTGGTGCCGGGCAGGGAGACCGCGACCGCCCCGTAGGCGACGGCCAGCGCCAGACGCTCCTGGGGCGAGGCGTCCTGGGACTTCGCGATGAGGTACCCGGCCACGGCCGAGTCCCCGGCACCGACGGTGGAGACCACGGGGGCATCGGGGGAGGGTGCGAACCAGGCGCCCTCGTCGGTGACGAGGACTGCGCCCGCCCCGCCGAGTGTCACCAGGACGTCACCCACACCGGAGTCGTGCAGGTCGCGGGCCGCGTCCCGTACCGCCGACAGGTCGCCGGCGCGCGCCGCGGCCTCCAGCTGCACACCGTCACCGCCGGTGAGCTGACCGAGTTCCTCCGCATTCGGCTTGAGGAAGTCGGGGGCACCCTGCGGTGCGGCGGCGGCCAGTGCGAGCAGCGGGTCGTCGGAGGTGTCGACCCCGACCCATGCGCCCCTGGCCCGCAGGAGCGGGACGAGGCGGGCGTACTCATCGGAGGGGATCCCGGGGGCGAGGGAGCCGGAAAGCATGACGATGTCGCCCTCCGAGACCGCCGAGACGAGGACGTCCTCCATGGCCTCCACCTCCCCGGCGTCCAGGGTGGCGCCGGGTTCGTTGATCTTGGTGGTGAGCCCCGGCTCGGAGAGCACCGTCAGGTTGGTGCGCACCCGACCCGAGGTCGGGGTCTCGCGGTGGGGCAGGCCCAGGCCGTCGAGCAGCCCGACCAGGGGATCCCCCGGGGCGGCCGGGAAGATGGCCAGGACGTCCAGGCCGGCCCGGGCGATGCCCAGGGCGACGTTGATGCCCTTGCCACCCGGCCCGGTGACGTCGGAGGAGATCCGGTGGACCCCTCCGGGGACGAGTTCCCCGGCCAGGGTGACGGTCCGGTCCAGTGACGGGTTGGCGGTGAGTGTGATGATCATGCGCGGACTACCTCAATTCCGTTGTCCTCGAACAGGGGGACATGTGCATCGGACAGGGACGTGTCGGAGACGAGGACATCGATCTCCCCGAGCTCCGCGAAGGTGACCAGTTGGCGTTGTCCCGCCTTGGAGGAGTCGGCCACGACGATGCAGCGGGACGCGGCCCGGACCATCGCCGACTTGGTCGCGGCCTCGTCGGGATCGGGGGTGGTGATCCCGTCGGGTCCCATCCCGTTGCACCCGATGAAGGCGACGTCGGGGTGGATCCTGGACAGGGCTCGGACCGTGTCCACGCCGACGGCGGCATGGGTGAGCCCCCGGACGCTGCCGGGAAGGATCTCGATGTCGACGGTGCCGAGGGCCAGCGCGGCCTCGGCGACGGGCAGGGCATTGGTGACGATCCGCAGGCCGCGGTCCGCGAGGTGGGGCACGAGTTCGATGGTGGTGGAGCCCGCGTCCACGAGGACGGTGGGTTTGGTCCCGCTGGGCAGGAAGGCGCTCGCGGCGAGCGCTATGCGGCGCTTGGCCGCGGTGTTCGTCGACAGACGGGTGGGCAGGTCCGGCTCCTCGTCGCTGCGGCTGGGGATGGCCCCGCCGTGGACGCGCGTGAGCAGTCCCAGGGAGGACAGTGTGTCGAGGTCGCGGCGGATCGTCTCCGTCGCGACGGCGAAACGCTGGGCGAGGGCGGACACCGAGACCCGTCCCTCGTGCTCCACCGTCTGCAGGATCTCCTGCTGGCGCTCCTCTGCGTACATCCGCGTCCACTCCGTCGTCGACCGGGCCCGGTTCCGGACCCGCGGCCGGGGCCCAACCATGGGCTCCGATCGATGGCTCACACCGTACACCACAAACCCACAGGAAGCCACTGTGAGTTCATGTTGCTTCATGTGGGGAACGTCGCACGGAAATGAGATGACGGTCACGTCCCGAGCATCTAGGCTGGGGCCAACTCACCGATGAGGAGTCATCATGACTGACAGCACCGAGCCCACCTCGACGACGACGGTCTACGGGACGCCCGTCGTCCCCGGAGTCGCCTACGCCCCCGCAGCGTGGACACGCCGACCGCCGATGCCCCCCGCCACTGCTCCGGAGCTCCCGGAGGACCAACGGGAGGAGGCGGTCGCCGACTTCGACGCCGCCACCAAGGCGGTGGCCGACGGCCTCTTCAAGCGCGCCTCGGAGGCCGAGGGCCACGTCGCGGAGGTGCTCACCGTCACGGCCTCGCTGGCCACGGACCGCGCCTGGAAGCGGGAGGCGACGGGACGCATCCGCAAGGGCACCCCCGCCGTCCAGGCGACCATGGCGGCCACGGAGAAGTTCATCGTGCTCTTCGAGAAGGCCGGCGGGCTGATGGAGGAGCGCACCACGGACCTGCGCGACGTGCGCGACCGCGTGATCGCCCACCTCCAGGGTGAGCCCGAGCCGGGCATCCCCTTGGTGGACCACCCGGTGGTCCTCCTCGCCGACGACCTCTCCCCCGCCGACACCGCGGGCCTGCGCCCCGAGCTGTACGTGGCCATCGCCACCCAGGTGGGCGGGCCGACCTCGCACACCTCGATCATCGCCCGCCAACTGGGCATCCCCTGCATCGTCGCCGCCCGCGAGCTCGACGAGATCCCGGACGGCGCCCCCGTCCTCGTCGACGCGCACCGCGGCACCCTCACCCTCGGCGTCGACGAGGCCGAGGCCCTGCAGGCCGTGGCCGAGGACGCCGAGCGCCTCAAGGTGATCCGTCAGTGGCACGGGCCCGCCCACACCGCCGACGGCGTCCCGGTCCAGCTCCTGGCCAACGTCCAGGACGGGGCGGGGGCCGCCGCGGCGGCCGAGGGCGAGGCCGAGGGTGTGGGGCTGTTCCGCACGGAACTGCTCTTCCTCAACACCCCGGTCGAGCCCTCGGTGGACTCCCAGGCCGAGTCCTACGAGCCGGTGTTCGCCGCCTTCCCCTCCTCGAAGGTCGTCGTGCGCACGCTCGACGCGGGCTCCGACAAGCCCGTCCCCTTCGCGACCCTCTCGGAGGAGTTCAACCCGGCGCTGGGCGTGCGCGGCATCCGCACCACCGGCCACAACNCCGTGGGCGGACCACCCGTCCTCGTCGTCACCGGCGAGGGGGCCGAAACCCGCCTCCACGGCGTGCTCGGGGTGGGGCATCAGGCCCACCACGTTGCCGGCGGCGTTCGTGATTCCGGCGATGTCATGGGCGGAACCGTTGGGGTTGACGTCGACGTAGCGGAAGACGACGCGTCCCTCGTCCTCCAGGCGGTGGACGGTGTCGGGGGTGGCCTGGAAGGAACCCTCGCCGTTCTTCAGGGGGATGGTGATCTCGGTGCCGGCCTCCAGCGAGGTGGTCCAGGCGGTGCCGGCGTTCTCCACGCGCAGGACCTGGTCACGGCAGATGAACTTCTGGTGGTCGTTGCGGATCAGCGCCCCCTCCAGGAGGTGGGACTCGCACAGGACCTGGAAGCCGTTGCAGATGCCCAGGACCGGCAGTCCACGGCCTGCGGCCTCGACGACGGCCCCCATGACGGGGGCCGTGGCGGCGATGGCCCCACAACGCAGGTAGTCGCCGTAGGAGAAGCCTCCGGGCAGCACCACGGCGTCGACGCCCTGCAGGTCGGCGTCCTTGTGCCACAGGCGCACCGGTTCTCCCCCGGCCACGCGCACGGCGCGCGCGGCGTCGCGGTCGTCCAGGGTCCCGGGGAAGGTCACGACCCCGATGCGCGTCACCGGGCACCCCCGGCCACGTCCTCGTCCGCGGGGATCTCCTCCACGCGCACGACGTCCTCGATGATCGGGTTGGAGAGCACGGCCTCGGCCGCACGCCTGGCCTCCTCGAGCAACTCCGGGGTGACCGGGCCCTCGACGCCCAGGTGGAAGCACTTCCCCTGGCGCACAGAGGTGAAGCCCGTGATCCCCAGGCGCGGCAGTGCCGAGCCGACGGCCTTGCCCTGGGGGTCCAGGATCTCCGGCTTCGGCATCACTTCGACGATGATTCGCCCCACGGCGTCCTCCTTGGTCGGTTCCCGGCGGGTGCCGGTCACAGTTCTGGTTCCGCGCCGGTGAGGCGGCGGAAGGCTTCGATGTAGCGCCCGCGGGTCGCGGCCACGACCTCCTCGGGCAGGGCGGGCGGCTCGACGTCCCCCGCCCGGTCCCACCCAGAGGCAGGCGAGGTCAGCCAGTCGCGCACGTACTGCTTGTCGAAGCTGGGGGTGACCCTCCCCTCGACCCACTCGTCGGCGGGCCAGAAGCGGGACGAGTCGGGGGTGAGCACCTCGTCGCCCAGCACCAGCTCGCCGGTGGCGGGGTCCAGTCCGAACTCGAACTTGGTGTCGGCGATGATGACGCCGCGCTCCGCGGCGATCCCCGCGGCGCGCGAGTACAGGGCGATCGAGAGGTCCCGCAGGCGCTCGGCGAGTTCACGCCCGACCATGTCGGCGACGCGGTCCAGGGACACGTTCTCGTCGTGGCTGCCCAGCTCCGCCTTGGCGGCCGGGGTGAAGACCGGCTCCGGCAACCGGGAGGCCTCGGTGAGGCCCCCGGGCAGTGGCACCCCGCACACCGACCCCGACTCCCGGTACTCCACGATCCCCGAACCGGTGAGGTACCCACGCACGACGCACTCGACGGGGACCATGTCCAGGGCCCGGCAGATCACGGCGCGCCCGCGCACGGGACCCGGCACGTCCAGGGAGAGGACGTGGTTGGGGACCAGGTCCCCCAGCCGCTCCATCCACCACAGTGACAGTTGGTTGAGCACCTTGCCCTTGTCGGGGACCGGCGTGGGCAGGATGTGGTCGTAGGCGCTGATGCGGTCGGTGGTGACCATGAGCAGCCGGTCGGGGTGCTCGACGGCCACACCCGCCCGGGGACCCTCGGGGGCGAGGATGTCGCGGACCTTGCCCGAGGAGAGGTGCACCCAACCCGGGATCTCGGAGGTGGCGGTCATGTGCGGTCCTTTCCGGGTGGGGAGGAGGTCAGGCGAGGAGGTCGTCCGGCCAGGTGGCGATGTCGGTGCGGTGCTGGGAACCGTCGAGGTGGAGGGCGTCGACACCGCGGTAGGCGGCCGCGCGGGCGGCGGGGATGTCGCTCCCGCGCCCCACGACGTCCAGGACCCTGCCACCAGCGCTGACGAGGGCGGGACCCTGGTCCGTGGCGACCAGGCGAGTGCCCGCCTGGATGACGTGGACCCCGGGGAGTGCCTCGGCCTCCGTGATCCCCTCGATGACGCCGCCGGTGCGGGGGTTGTCGGGATAGCCCGGTGCTGCGAGCACGACGGTGACCGCGGCGCCCGGGGACCAGGTCGGTTCGGGCACCGTGTCGAGGGCGCCGGTGGCGGCGGCCAGCAGGAGGTCGGCGAGGGGGGATTCGAGTCGCTCCAGGACCACCTGGGTCTCGGGATCACCGAAGCGCACGTTGAACTCCACGACGCGGATGCCCCGGTGCGTCAGGGCGAGGCCGCAGTAGAGCAGGCCACGGAAGGGGGTGCCGCGGCGCGCCATCTCCGCCAGGGTGGGCACGGCGACGGTGTCGACGACCTCCTGGGTGACGCCTGCGGGCAGCCAGGGCAGGGGGGTGTAGGCGCCCATGCCCCCGGTGTTGGGTCCCTCGTTGCCGTCGCCCAGGCGTTTGAAGTCCTGGGCGGGCACCAGGGGGACGGCGCGTTCCCCGTCGCACACGCAGAACAGGGAGACCTCGGGGCCGTCGAGGAAGTCCTCGATGACCACCGCGCCACCGGGGCGGGAGAGGCAGTGCTCGGCATGGGCGAGGGCGGCCTTCCGGTCCTCGGTGACCACGACTCCCTTGCCGGCTGCCAGGGCGTCGTCCTTGACCACGTGGGGTGCGCCGAGCTCGGTGAGAGCGGCCCCGACCTGGTCCATCGTGTGGCAGGTGAAGGAGCGCGCGGTGGCGACCCCTGCCGCGGCCATGACCTCCTTGGCGAAGCTCTTGGAGGCCTCGAGTTCGGCGGCGGCACGGGATGGACCGAAGCAGGGGATCCCCGCCGCGGTCACGGCATCCGCCACACCGGCCACCAGGGGCGCCTCGGGACCGACGACCACCAGGTCGACACCCTGCGCATGGGCGACACGGGCCACCGCGTCGGGGTCGGTCGCCGTGAACTCCACGGCGCTGCCCAACGCGTCCATGCCGGGGTTGCCGGCCTGGACGACCAGGTCGACGGAATCGGAGGTTCGGACCAGGGCACGGGCCAGTGCGTGTTCACGCCCGCCGGTGCCCACCAGGAGGACCTTCACGGCACCACAGTAACGCCTCCCCGGATCCGACCGGTGTGGCCGCCCGCAACACGGGCGCTCCCGGTGCGGACGGGCGGGCCCGGCCCGGTACTTCGCCGCGGGCCCCGGCGCCGGGTGGGTGCCGTCCACCCCACCCCGGCGTGTGTCGGACCCCACGTCCGCATGACGGTCGGGTCACGACCCCGTGGTCACGGCCGGGGGCTCACCACCCGCCATTGGGCAGACCGGACCGGTTCTGGTCGTAGGAGTTCCCCTGGTCGTTGCGCGACTGCTCCAGCTGACGTTCGAGCTCCTGGCGGCGTCGGCGCTGCTGGTCCGTCTCGTTGCCGAACGGATCCGGGGTCGGTGAGGCGCTGGGCGTGGGCGTCGGGTTCCCGGAGGGGCTCCCGGTGGGGTCCCCGCCCGGTGTCGGCTGCGGTGAGGAGCCGGAGGTGGGCTCTCCCGAGGGCGCTGTGGAGGGTTCGGGGGACGGGTCCCCTGAAGGCTGGGGCGACGGGGACCTTCCCTCGGCACGTTCCCGGGCGTCCCGTGCCTTCCCGTCGAGGCGGTCCTTGGCGTTCTCCGCCTCCTCACCCGGGTCGCCCTGCTGCCCGGTGCCGGTCTGACCGGAGGGATCCGCACTCGGCTCACCCGAGGACCCCTCTCCCGGTTCGGCAGAGGGATCCGCACTCGGTTCCCCCGAGGAGTCCCCACCGGAGGACCCTCCCTCGGAGCCGGAGGGCTCGGGGGAGGCGCCACCGTCCTGTCCGGACTGCGGCTCACCGTCCTCCCCGCCATCCGCACCGGACTGGGGTTCCCCCTGGCCACCACCGTCCGGACCCGACTGGGGCTCACCGTCCTCCCCGCCATCCGAACCCGACTGGGGGTCACCGGACTGGCCGCCCCCGTCCGCACCGGACTGGGGGTCACCGGACTGCGGGTCGCCCGACTGTGGTTGTGAGGTGTCGATGCTGCGGCAGGGGGAGAGCAGCTCCGAGGAGCGTTCGTAGAGGTCCGCCGCCCCCGCCCACTCCAGGTCCGCGGCCTGCGCGTCCCCCTGTCCCTCCAGGCCGAGTGCCAGGTTGGTGCGCACCCGGCACTCGTAGGAGTAGGACTCGATGTAGCCCGGCGCCACCTCGGTGGCACGCGGGACCGTCTCCATGGCGCGCTCCAGGTGGGCCACCCCGACATCGAGGTATCCCTGGACCAGCAGGGTGGAACCGAGGTTGTAGTCCGCCACCCACGCCTCGGGCCCCGAGCGGGTCCAGGTGAGCTGTCCCTCGAACCCGGTGCGGGCCCTGTCGTAGCCCGTGTCCTGGTAGGCGCGCACGGACGCCGCGGACCAGACGTGCAGGCCCGTCAGGAAGGTGGCCGCCAGGGCGAGGACGACCACGACCGGCATCGACCACCACAGTGGCCTCAGTGCGGACCGGGCACGCCTGCGCCGCCCTCGTCCGCCGGGCGTTGCGGCTCCCCCGCGTCCCGGACCGGCGGGAGGGGTGTCCCCCTCCCCACCGGAGGCATCTGCGGGGGGCGCGCCGAAGGGCACCAGCAACTCGTCACCGGGGTCCTGTCCCCGGTCCGCACCCCCGGGGGTGCGGACCGGGGACAGGACCCCGGTGACGAGTTGCTGGTGCCCTTCGGCGCGCCCCCCGCAGATGCCTCCGGTGGGGAGGGGGACACCCCTCCCGCCGGTCCGGGACGCGGGGGAGCCGCAACGCCCGGCGGACGAGGGCGGCGCAGGCGTGCCCGGTCCGCACTGAGGCCACTGTGGTGGTCGATGCCGGTCGTGGTCGTCCTCGCCCTGGCGGCCACCTTCCTGACGGGCCTGCACGTCTGGTCCGCGGCGTCCGTGCGCGCCTACCAGGACACGGGCTACGACAGGGCCCGCACCGGGTTCGAGGGACAGCTCACCTGGACCCGCTCGGGGCCCGAGGCGTGGGTGGCGGACTACAACCTCGGTTCCACCCTGCTGGTCCAGGGATACCTCGATGTCGGGGTGGCCCACCTGGAGCGCGCCATGGAGACGGTCCCGCGTGCCACCGAGGTGGCGCCGGGCTACATCGAGTCCTACTCCTACGAGTGCCGGG
>NZ_LT700212.1:2114029-2125386 GCF_900155435.1 Actinomyces provencensis
CGACCACCACAGTGGCCTCAGTGCGGACCGGGCACGCCTGCGCCGCCCTCGTCCGCCGGGCGTTGCGGCTCCCCCGCGTCCCGGACCGGCGGGAGGGGTGTCCCCCTCCCCACCGGAGGCATCTGCGGGGGGCGCGCCGAAGGGCACCAGCAACTCGTCACCGGGGTCCTGTCCCCGGTCCGCACCCCCGGGGGTGGGTGAGTGGGTGCCGTGGGGTGGGTCAGATGGCATGTGCCCTCCTCAGTGCCCGCACGCGACCCGCCAGGGCCGCGGCCTCCCATGCGGTGACCAGCGCGAACGCGAGGGCGAACGGCCACAGGAAGTAGCGGTAGGTGGACAGCTCCTCCCGGGAGTCCACGATCAGCTCGGCGTGGTCCATCATCCGGGAGGCCTCCGTGGAGATGGTCGCGGTGTCGGGTGAGTGGACGTAGTCGACACCGAGGTCATCGGCGGCCGCCTGCAGGGTGGCGGTGTCGATGTGGGAGACCGCAGGGGGCGCGCCGGGCCGGGAGTAGTCACGGATCCACTCCGGCTCCGCACCCGACTGGGCGCCGGTGGGGTCACCGAGGCTGTGGGCGCGCATGCGGCCCCCCTCCTCGGTGCCGTACCCGATGACCAGTCCACCGTCGACGTACTCCCGCAGGGCGGCCCAGGCGTGGGGCTGCGGGGAGGCCACCTCATTGGAGGTCTCCCCGTCGGAGAGGACGAAGAGGTAGCGCACGTTCTCCGGGTGCGACTCCCGGGCGCGCATCAGGTCCGCGAGGAGCCTGGTGGTGGGACGGTCCAGGGAGGAGCCCTGGGAGTACTCCGAGAGCTCCTGCTGGAACGTGTCGATGAAGGACCCGATGGCGGACTCGTCCGTCGTCAGCGGCACGACCGTGCGCACGTCCGAGTCCCAGGTGCGCACCGAGAAGCGGGCGCCGCCCATGGACTCCAGGACCGTGTGCAGGTCCTGCTTGACGCCGTCGAGACGGGGCTGTGTGCCGTCCCAGTCTTCCGCCGCCATCGACCCCGTCCGGTCGACGACCAGCCAGACCTCGGTGCTCGACGTCAGTCTCTGCGCCTCACCCGGCACGGAGGGACCGAGCAGCATGAGCAGGACCAGGGCGGACATGAGTCCACGGCGCACCAGGACCCAGCGACCGTCGGGTCCGCGTCGGCGCACCCCCACCACCAGCAGTCCCACCAGCACGAGTGCCAGCACCACGAGCAGCCATGCGGGTTCCACGACCGGACGCAGGATCATCGTCGGCCACCTCCACCCGTGGTCCCGGCGACGTGGGTGTGCCCGCCCCCGTACCCGGCGCGAGCGGCCCCGTTGTGCCCGCTCACAGCCGTGCCCATCCGCCCAGTGCCAGCAGCGCGACGAGGGCGACGGCGACCCACGCCAGCGCCGTCCCCGGTCGGTCCGTCTCCACGGTGGTGGCGCTCCCCTCCAGGTCGACCCGCTGCTGGGCCTCGATCTCCGCGATGATGCCGTCCACCGAGGAGGGCTGGGCGGCGTCGTGGAAGTCGCCCCCGGTGGTGCGCACCTGGTCCCGCAGTTCCGTCCCCTCCGCGGTCAGGTAGGTCGTGTCCCCCGGGTAGAGCGCCGTGACGACCACGCCCTGTTGGCGGGCGAACTCCATCGCCTGGGGGAGCGTGTAGATCTGGGCGCCCAGCACCTCGTTGTCGGTCGCGAGGATGACCATCCGCGAGCGCTCCTGGTCCGTGTGGTCGAAACCGAGGACGCAGCCGGCGAGGCCGTCCCCCGACAGGGAGGACAGCTCCCCGGCGGGGTCCTGGGTGCCCTCCAGGAAGTCCAGCAGCTCCGAGGTCACGTACACCCCGTCGGAGCTCTGCCCCTGGAACCCGTCGGTCATCAGGGTGCCGACGTCCTCCAGGGTCCGGGTGGCCATGTCGTAGTCGTCGGTGAGGGGGAAGAGGACCATCGTGCGCGCGGACCACAGGTGCAGGGAGATGCGCTCCCCGGAGAAGTGGTCGACGATCCGGCGGAACGAGCCCGCGATCTGGCCGTCGTAGGGGATCATCGACCCCGACGCGTCCAGGCACAGGACGATGTCACGACTGGAGAGCCTGCGGTCCTCGAGATGACGGTCCACGGGTGCACCTGCGGACACGGCGACTGCCACGGTGAGACCGACCAGGCTCACGAGGGTCCCGGCCAACGCCCACCTGGTGCGGCGCACCAGCGCGCGGTACTTGGGCAGCTCGCGCACGTACCCGCTGTTGGCCACCCAGCCCCGGCGACCCTCGCGACGTCCCGCGTCGCGCAGCAACCACCAGCCGGCCAGGGCGGCGACTGCGACCACGAGCACCACGGCCAGTGCGAGGAGGGGGAACCTCATGACTCCACCGCCTCACGCGCCAGGGCCAGCGCCCGGTCCTCCGCCGCGTGCGGATCACCCTGGAAGCTGGGCTGTTCGCACTCCCGCAGCACGGCCACGAGCTCGGGCCAGGAGGGGGTGAGCACCTCGACCTCGTCGACGGTGGCCACCTCCAGGTCACGGCCCGTGCGCGCGGTGCCGAGGGAGCGCATGAGCCCGGCCAGGGCGAGGTGCAGGGCGCGCGCGTCGAACTCCCCGGAGTCCCGGCGGCCCCCGATCTCGTCGACGAGGGACAGGTAGCGACGTCGCTCCGCCTGGGAGATCGAGAGCAGCTCGGGGACGTCCGTCTCCTCCGAACGCCACCAGCGCACCAGGCATCCCACCACCCACGCCACGACGAGCAGGGCGAGGACGGTGCCCACGACCCACATCCAGTTCGGGTAGGCGACGGGGTCGCGCAGGGAGTCACCGGACACGGCTCCCCCTCTCCAGGGCGCGCACCAGGGCTCGGGGGACGTCGGCCACGGCGTCGACCCCCACCTGGGTCACTCCCCTGCGCCACAACATCTGGGAGACCTGTCCCTTGCGCTGGGCGATCGCCTCGCGCGCCTGGGCGGCCAACTCCGCATCGGCCGTCACGAAGTCCGGCAGCGGCCCGGCGTCGACGTCGATGACGTCGGTGCCGCGTGGCAGCGAGGTGGGGTCGGCGTCGGAGACGGACATGACGATCATCTCGTGACGCACCCGCAGCCTCTTGACGACGTCCTCGTGGGCAGGTGCCGGGTTCGTGCCGTCGGTGACGAGGACGACCAGGGAACGCCGTCTGGTCGAGGTCAGGACCCGGTCGAGCAGGCGCGCCACGTCGGAGGAGGGGGAGGCGAGGTCGATGTCCTCGGCGATCTTGCGGAGGATGAGCTCCGCATGGGAGTTGCCCGAACGGGCGGGCACCTGGCGCAGACGCCGGGAGTCGCCGGCGACCATCCCCACCTGGTCTCCGCGGACCGTGGAGAGCCAGGCGATGGTCTCACAGGCTGCCAGGGCGACCTCCTCCTTCGTCTCCCCCGAGGGGGCGAGCGCCCCCATGGAACGCCCGATGTCCACGACCAGGATCACCTGGACGTTGGCGGTGGCCTCGAAGCGCTTGACGACGGGTCGTCCCGCGCGTGCGGACACCAGCCAGTCGATGTCCTTGACGTCGTCGCCCGGCTTGTAGTCCGCCATGTCGAGGAACTCCATCCCCCGACCCGCGCGCATGGACCCGTGCCTGCCCTCCATCTGGGAGAGCAGTCGGCGCATGACGGGCAGCTCGACGCGGGCCGCGATGGCCTCGAGTCCGGGGGAGTGCATGGCGGGGCCGTCCTCAGGGCACCGGGACGGCGTTGAAGACGGCGTCGACGAGGCCGTCCACGGAGACGTCGTCGGCCATGGCGTCGTAGGTGCGGATGAGTCGGTGGCGCAGGATCGGGTGGCGCATCGCCTTGATGTCCTCGGGCACCACGTAGTTGCGCCCGGCCATGAGGGCCAGTGCCTGGGCGACCTGCATGAGCGCGATCCCGCCACGGGGGGAGGCACCGACACGCACATGTGTGCGCAGCCCGGGCAGCGGGTTGGGGCCGGCACCACGGGTGGTGTTGATGAGGTCGACGACATAGGTCTTGATCGTGCGGTGGACGAAGATCCTCCGGGTGAGCGCCTGCAGTTCCCCGAGTTCCCCCAGGGAGATCGGTTCGCCGTCGAGTGGCTCGGAGATGGAACCGGAGTCGATGCGTTCCAGGACCTCCAGCTCCTCACGCGGCTGGGGGTAGGTGATGACCTGCTTCATGAGGAAGCGGTCCATCTGGGCCTCGGGGAGCACGTAGGTGCCCTCCTCCTCGATGGGGTTCTGCGTGGCCATCACCATGAAGGGCCTGGGCAGGGGGTGCACGACCCCACCGATGGTGGTCTGGGCCTCCTGCATGGCCTCCAGCATGGCCGACTGGGTCTTGGCGGAGGAACGGTTGATCTCGTCCAGGAGGACGATGTTGGCGTGGACGGGACCCAGCTGGGTCGTCATCTCACCGGTGGCGTAGTTGTAGATCTGGGTGCCGATGATGTCGTTGGGCATCAGGTCGGGCGTGCACTGGATGCGGTGGAACGTGCCTGAGACGGCTGCGGCCAGCGTCTGGGCGGCCGTCGTCTTGGCCAGGCCGGGCACGGATTCGATGAGGACGTGTCCGCGCGCCAGCAGTCCCGCCATCAGTGCGCGACGCAGGTCGTCCTGACCGACGACCCGTTGCGTGAACATCGCATCGATGCGACCCAGGAGCCCCTGCGCGTGCTCGATCTCGTCATCGGTGAGGTACTGGTCTGCCACATCGCCTCCTGGTGTCGTCGTCGTGCAGTCTAGGGGGTCCCGGTCCGGGAGTGCCTGCGGTGCTCCCGCCGCACGAGCAGGGCGAGCCCGCCCAGACCCGCGAAGCCGACCAGCAGGGACCCGACCACGGCCATGGTCCCCCGACTGATCCCCCCACCGCCCCCGGCTTGCACGTCGAGGTCGCGCAGCACCACGTCGGAGCCGGTGACGGTCACCGTGGGGCCCTCGACCTCGCCCACGCTGGCGGAGGTGATGTCGGCGGGCATGGACACGGTGAGCACGACGTCCTCGGGTGAGATGCCGAGCGAGTCGGCGATCTCCTGGGACACGGCACTGGACCCGGACCCCTGGGAGAGTGGGAGCGCGAGGCGGTACTCGCCCTCGTCGGCGTCCGACCACCACAGGGGACGCCCCGACTGTCCGTCCCAGTCGGCGCCGCCCAGGGTGAGCGTGGCCGTCATCCGGCAGCGGAGGGCGGTGTCGTCGGGGACCTCGGAGATGTCCGTGTCCGTGTCGTCCACGGGCACGATGCCCTGCAGGAGCCCGTCCACGACCTGCACGCAGGTCGGCCCCTCGCCGTCGATGAGGCTCCGGTCGATGCCGACCTCCAGGGCGACGTCCGCCACCCCCTCGGCCGAGACGCCGATCGTGGCATCGAGGTCGCAGGCGGACAGTCCCGCGACCGCGAGGGCCACTGCGGCAGCGCCGGCGAGGGCGGACCCCCACCGCACCCGGTCGGTGGGTCTGCGGCTGGGCGTGGCAGTCGGAGTCGGAATCGGAGTCGGCATGGGCACCAGTATCCCCGCCCCCCGCCGAAGTCCGCTCCGTTCGACCCTCGAAGTCCGCTCTGTTCGGGGCTCGAAGTCCGCTCCGTTCGGGGCTCGAAGTCCGCTCTGTTCGGGGCTCGAAGTCCGCTCTGTTCCGGGGTCGAAGTCCGCTCTCCCGGGGTGCACGTGCCGTCGCCCCGGTGTGGACCCGGTTCCGCCCACGAGGTCGCGTGGGGGCGTCGGTCGGGCACTTCGGTGGGTGCGATCCGCGGGCGCGGCGGGGAGGAGAACGAGGGCGGGCCCGCCCTCCCGGAGGAGGACGGGCCCGTCAGTGAGCCGGGGCTCAGGCCTTGGCGGCAGCGATCCGCTCGCGGAACTTCGCGAGCTGGTCGGTGATCGCCTGAGGCAGGTGGGAGCCGAACTGCGAGAAGTACTTCTCGGTGTCGTCCATCTCAGCGGCCCAGGCATCGGGATCGATGGCGAAGAGCTTGTCCCACTTCGCCTTGTCGATGTCGAGCCCGTCCAGGTTGAAGTCCTCGAACTTCGGGTAACGGCCGGTCACGCCGTCGATGGCCTCGACCTCACCGGCGCGACGACGCACGATCCAGTCGAGCACGCGGGAGTTGTCGCCGTAGCCCGGCCACATGAACTTCCCGTTCTCGTCCTTGCGGAACCAGTTGACCTGGTAGATGTAGGGGAACTTGTCGCCGAGCTCCTCCTGCATCTCCAGCCAGTGACCCCAGTAGTCGGCCATGTTGTAGCCGCAGAAGGGCAGCATGGCGAAGGGGTCGTGACGCAGCGAGCCGGCCTTGACGTCGGTCGCGGCGGCGGTGACCTCGGAGGCCACGGAGGCGCCGATGAAGACACCGTGTGCGGCCTCGTACTGCTCGGCCACCAGCGGCACGTTCGTGGCGCGACGACCACCGAAGAGGATCGCGTCGATCGCGACGCCCTGCGGAGCCTCCCAGTCGGGGCAGATGATCGGGCACTGCTTCGCCGGGGTGGTGAAGCGGGAGTTCGGGTGGGCGGCCTTCTCGCCGGAGTCGGGCGACCAGTCCTTGCCGTGCCAGTCGATCAGGTGGGCCGGGACCGGTCCGTCGATGCCCTCCCACCACACGTCACCGTCGTCCGTGAGGGCGACATTGGTGAAGATGGTGTTGGACTTCATGGTCTCCATGGCCATCGGGTTCGTGTCGTAGGACGTTCCCGGTGCGACGCCGAAGAAGCCGGCCTCGGGGTTGATGGCGTAGAGGCGGCCGTCGGGGCCGGGGCGCATCCAGGCGATGTCGTCGCCGACGGTCTCGACCTTGTAGCCGGGGATCGTGGGCTGGAGCATGGCAAGGTTCGTCTTGCCGCAGGCGCTCGGGAAGGCCGCGGTGACGTGGAACTGCTGGCCGGTGGCCTCACGGTTGAGGCGCAGGATCAGCATGTGCTCGGCCATCCAGTTGTCGCGGCGCGCCATCGTGGAGGCGATGCGCAGCGCGAAGCACTTCTTGCCCAGCAGGGCGTTGCCGCCGTAACCGGAACCGTAGGACCAGATCTCGTTGGTCTCGGGGAAGTGGGTGATGTACTTCTCGTCGTTGCAGGGCCAGGCGTCATCCTTCTCGCCCGGGGCCAGCGGCTTGCCGACGGAGTGGACCGCGGGGACCCACGGCTTGCCCTCGGCGATGAGATCCATGGCAGCGGCGCCCATGCGCGTCATGATGCGCATGTTGGTGACGACGTAGGGGGAGTCGGTGACCTCGATGCCCAGCTGGGAGATCGGGCCGCCGAGAGGACCCATGGAGAAGGGCACGACGTACATCGTGCGACCGGCGTAGGTGCCGGTGAACTTCTCGTGCAGGGTCGCCTTCATCTGCTTGGGATCGGCCCAGTGGTTCGTCGGGCCGGCGTCCTCCTCCTTCTCGCAGCAGATGAACGTGCGGGACTCGACGCGCGCCACATCGGAGGGAAGGGAGCGCGCGAGGAAGCTGTTCGGACGCTTCTCAGGGTTCAGCTGGGTGAACATCCCGGAAGCGACCATCTCGGAGGTGAGACGGTCCCACTCCTCCTCGGAGCCATCGCTGAACTCGACCCTCTCGGGCTTCGCGAGCTCGGCAATGCCGGTCACCCAGGTGATGACCTCTTCAGGTGCGTTCGACGGCGCTGCTGCGCGCACGTCCTTTTCAGACACGGACATACTTCTTGCCTCCTGAGGCACTCGGTATTCCGGGGCGCGGTCACGCCCTCGACCAACAGTCACCATCATGACGCACGCAACACCCCTCCGCGAGGGCGGATGGTCCCGACACGGCTGTGCGCAACGGCACAGGCATGCGGGCACACCAGTGCTGCGCGCCCGGAGCCCCCTCGTCGACCCCGGACGACCAGTGGCCGACCTGGTGCACTCCCGCGCGTGTCGCGCCGTCCCACACGCGTCCCGTGGGGCACCGCGCGCCCCTGCCCGGCTCCCGGCCTCCCCCACGCGGACGCAGGAGGCGTCGCCGCGCGCGGGGGGAACCACCGGTCCCCGGGACCTCGGACGTCATCCACGGCCCCGCACGTGCTCTAGTCTGGACGAGCCCGTGACCCACTGAACCTATGGGAGACACACTGTGGGAATGCGTAAACCGGAGGGACCGTCGTTCTTCGACCTTCTCTCCACCCAGGCCAGGGAGCTCGTCACCGGAGTCGGACTCCTCACCTCCATGCTCGGTGCCAGCCCGACGGAACGGGTCGCCCTGCGCGACAGCCTCCACGAGGTCGAGCACGCCGGCGACGAGATCAACCACCAGGTGGTGCGTCGACTCAACCTCTCCTTCGTGACCCCCTTCGACCGGGAGGACCTCGGCTTCCTGGCCGCCCGCCTGGACGACTGCATGGACCTCATGGACGAGGCCGGGGACCTCATGGTCCTCTACGGCCTCACTGACATCCCTGACGACGTGGCCGCCCTGCTGGCCGCCCAGGTGGACGTCCTCACCCGCTGCGCCGAGCAGACCGCGGATGCCATGCCCGGTCTGAAGTCCCCGCTGTCCCTGCGCGACTACTGGGTCGAGATCAACCGCCTGGAGAACGAGGGCGACCAGGCCTACCGCATGACGCTGACGACCCTGTTCGACTCGGGCCTGGACCCGATCACGATCATCAAGCTCAAGGATGTCGTGGAGGTGCTGGAGCGCTGCGCCGACGCCTTCGAGGACCTCGCCAACGGCATCGAGACGATCGCCGTGAAGGAGTCCTGAGACAGTGGACCTCAATCTGGTCCTCGTGCTCCTGGTCATCACCATCGCGCTGGCCTTCGACTTCACCAATGGCTTCCACGACGCGGCCAACGCGATCGCCACCTCGGTGTCGACCCGCGCACTGACCCCGCGCGTCGCGCTGGTCATGGCGGCCGTCATGAACGTCGTCGGAGCGCTCCTGGGCACCGAGGTGGCCAAGACGATCGGCGAGGGGATCATCGACATCTCCCACTACTCGCTCTCCACCGACGTCTCCCTCCAGCGCGAGGGCCTCGTCATCGTGCTCGGCGCCCTCCTCGGCGCCTGCACCTGGAACCTCATCACGTGGTGGTTCGGTCTCCCCTCCTCCTCCTCACACGCCCTGATCGGCGGACTGGTGGGTGCGGGGCTCATGTCCTCCACGCAGGTCAAGTGGACGGGGATCCTGGAGTCCGTCATCATCCCGATGTTCGCCTCCCCCGTGCTCGGATTCTTCCTGGGTTACCTGGCGATGAAGCTCGTCATGCGGATCTTCGCGAACTTCCCCTACCACCGCACCATGCGCCACTTCCGCATGGCGCAGACCGTCTCCGCCGCCGCCATGGCCCTGGGCCACGGACTCCAGGATGCGCAGAAGACCATGGGTGTGATCGTCATGGCCCTCGTCGCAGGCGGTTACGGGGAACACCACAACATCTTCGACCCGGTCACCGGTGACATGACGATCCCCCTGTGGGTCAAGCTCTCCGCCGCCGGTGCGATCTCCCTGGGGACCTACTCCGGCGGGTGGCGGATCATGCGGACCCTGGGGCGGCGCATCATCGACCTGGACCCGGCCCGTGGCTTCGTCGCGGAGACGGTCTCGGCCTCGATCCTCTACATCTCGGCGTTCGTGCTCCACGCCCCCATCTCGACCACGCACACCATCACCTCCGCCATCCTGGGCGTGGGCGCGACCCGGAGGTTCTCCGCGGTCCGGTGGGGTGTCGCGGGCAACATCGTCGTGGCCTGGTTCCTCACCCTGCCGGCAGCGGCCGGTGTCGCCGCGGTGATGTTCTGGCTGCTCCACGCCCTCGTCCAGTGAGGCACCTCCGGTGAAGCACGCGCCCCGGGCCCGCCTCCGTGGGGGCCCCTCCCGATGAGCCCCCGTCCCGCTGCCACCGACCCACCGGGCCCCCGCGGGCTGGGTGCCCCTCGGGTGGACGTCCGCGGGCTGGGTGCCCCTCGGGTGGACGTCCGTGCGGTGGGTGCCCGTCCACGAGAGCGGGGCCGCGCTCTCGGTGCCCTCACCGCATGCGCCCTGCTCACGCTGGGTCTGGGAGCCTGCTCCTCCACCAGCGTCCTGTCACTGGAGACGGGACAGTGCCTCGACGCTCCCTCTGGCGAGACCGTGACCGACGTCGAGCTGCGCCCCTGCACCTCGGCCCACAGCCTGGAGGTCGTGGGAACCTTCGACCTCGACGGAGACACCCTCCCCGCCGAGGACGAGCTCTCCGCGATCGCACAGGAACGCTGTTCACAGGCCTTCGCCGACTACGTCGGCACCGACGTGGAGGAGTCGGGCCTGGACCTGACCTGGTTGGCCCCCACCGCCCAGTCCTGGAACGCCTCGGACGACCGGACCGTGGCCTGTCTGGCAGGTGCCGACACGGACTCCCTGACCTCCTCGGTGAAGGGTTCCCGGCGCTGATCCGACTGCACCCGCCGGTGAGCACGTTCCGAGCCCAGGGCTGCTCCCGCCCCGCACCGGCGGTGATCCCGCCCCACCCCGCCCTGCCCCGGCGCTGATCCCACTCCTCCCGTGCGCGGGGCGTGGGACGCCGCCGGACGGGATCGGGGGGCCGGGGCACGCGGCCCCGACCCCCCGAGGAGTCCCGCCCCCGGGACTCAGCCGAAACGACCCGAGATGTAGTCCTCGGTCGCCTTCTCGGAAGGCGTCGAGAAGATCTTCTCGGTCGAATCGAACTCCACGAGACGTCCCGGCTTCCCGGTCGCCTCGAGGTTGAAGAAGCCGGTCCGGTCGGAGACGCGGGCGGCCTGCTGCATGTTGTGGGTGACGATGACGATCGTGTACTCGTCCTTGAGGTCGTTCATGAGGTCCTCGATGGCGAGGGTGGAGATCGGGTCCAGGGCCGAGCAGGGCTCGTCCATGAGGAGGACCTCGGGGCGCACGGCGATGGCACGGGCGATGCACAGACGCTGCTGCTGCCCACCCGAGAGGGAGGATCCGGGCTTCTCGAGGCGGTCCTTGACCTCGTTCCACAGGTTGGACCCGCGCAGGGACTCCTCGACCAGGGTGTCCTGGTCCGACCTCGACATCCGGCGGGAGTTGAGCTTGACGCCGGCCAGCACATTGTCGCGGATCGACATGGTCGGGAACGGGTTGGGGCGCTGGAAGACCATGCCCACCCGCCGCCGGACCTGGACGGGGTCGATGTCCCTGCCGTAGATGTCGGTGCCGTCGAGCAGGACCTCGCCCTCCACACGCGCCCCGGGGATGGCCTCGTGCATGCGGTTGAGGGTGCGCAGGAAGGTCGACTTCCCGCAGCCGGAGGGCCCGATGAGGGCGGTGATGGCATGGGCGGGGATGTTGACGGTGACACCCTCCACGGCGAGGAAGTCGCCGTAGTAGATGGACTCGTCGGTGATTTCCAGACGGTTGGGCATCGTGGTCCTTCGTGGTCTCTGGGGGCGGGGGCGGGGCGGG
>NZ_LT700212.1:2126649-2151921 GCF_900155435.1 Actinomyces provencensis
CCCGCCGGTGAGCACGTTCCGAGCCCAGGGCTGCTCCCGCCCCGCACCGGCGGTGATCCCGCCCCACCCCGCCCTGCCCCGGCGCTGATCCCACTCCTCCCGTGCGCGGGGCGTGGGACGCCGCCGGACGGGATCGGGGGGCCGGGGCACGCGGCCCCGACCCCCCGAGGAGTCCCGCCCCCGGGACTCAGCCGAAACGACCCGAGATGTAGTCCTCGGTCGCCTTCTCGGAAGGCGTCGAGAAGATCTTCTCGGTCGAATCGAACTCCACGAGACGTCCCGGCTTCCCGGTCGCCTCGAGGTTGAAGAAGCCGGTCCGGTCGGAGACGCGGGCGGCCTGCTGCATGTTGTGGGTGACGATGACGATCGTGTACTCGTCCTTGAGGTCGTTCATGAGGTCCTCGATGGCGAGGGTGGAGATCGGGTCCAGGGCCGAGCAGGGCTCGTCCATGAGGAGGACCTCGGGGCGCACGGCGATGGCACGGGCGATGCACAGACGCTGCTGCTGCCCACCCGAGAGGGAGGATCCGGGCTTCTCGAGGCGGTCCTTGACCTCGTTCCACAGGTTGGACCCGCGCAGGGACTCCTCGACCAGGGTGTCCTGGTCCGACCTCGACATCCGGCGGGAGTTGAGCTTGACGCCGGCCAGCACATTGTCGCGGATCGACATGGTCGGGAACGGGTTGGGGCGCTGGAAGACCATGCCCACCCGCCGCCGGACCTGGACGGGGTCGATGTCCCTGCCGTAGATGTCGGTGCCGTCGAGCAGGACCTCGCCCTCCACACGCGCCCCGGGGATGGCCTCGTGCATGCGGTTGAGGGTGCGCAGGAAGGTCGACTTCCCGCAGCCGGAGGGCCCGATGAGGGCGGTGATGGCATGGGCGGGGATGTTGACGGTGACACCCTCCACGGCGAGGAAGTCGCCGTAGTAGATGGACTCGTCGGTGATTTCCAGACGGTTGGGCATCGTGGTCCTTCGTGGTCTCTGGGGGCGGGGGCGGGGCGGGTGATGCTGGGGTTCGGCGCTGGGGCGTGGCGTGGGGTCGGCAGTGGCCGCCCTCGTCAACGACCCTTGGGGGCGAACGCGCGCGCGATGCCCCGGGCGATGAGGTTGAGCAGCATGACGATGATGATCAGCACGAGGGCTGCGGCCCAGGCACGCTCGTAGTTGATGGTGGTGACGCAGTTCTCGACACCGGCGCGGCAGGTGGCCAGGCCCTGGGAGTACTGCCGGTAGACGTACACGGGCAGCGTGGTCATGCGCCCGTCGAAGGCGTTCGTGTTCATCTTCTCGATGAACCCGACCGTCATGAGCAGCGGGGCGGTCTCGCCGATGACACGCGCGATGGCGAGCATCACCGAGGTCGTCAGCCCCGCGGCGGAGGTGCGCAGGACGACCTTGACGATCGTGCGCCACTTGGGCACGCCCAGTGCGTAGGAGGCCTCGCGCAGCTCGTTGGGGACCAGGCGCAGCATCTCCTCCGAGGAGCGCACCACAGTGGGGATCATCAGCACGCTGAGCGCCACGGCACCCATGATGCCGGCCCGGTACCCGGACCCCACCGTGAGGGTGAAGAGCGCGGCGGCGAAGAGGCCCGCGACGATGGAGGGGATGCCTGTCATGACGTCGACGAAGAAGGTCGTGGCCTTCGCCAGGCGCGACCCCGCCCCGTACTCGACGAGGTAGATCGCGGCGAAGAGCCCGATGGGGGCGGAGATGACGGTCGCCCAGGCGGTGACGATCAGGGTGCCCACGATCGCGTGGGCGATCCCGCCGTCCGGCCTGCCGCCGAACACACCCACCATGTCCGTGGTGAGGAAGGACCAGGTCAGGCGCAGGTAGCCGTTGGAGACGACGGTCCAGACCAGGGAGACGAGGGGGACCATGGCGGCCAGGAAGGCCAGGGAGACGCCGACGAGGGCGACCTTGTCCTTGATGGCCCGGCGACGGTCCCAGGCGGGGTCCGAGGAGGCGAAGGGCGAGGTGCGCCCGTTGCGCACATCGCGCTGCGTGCCGGAGTCCGGGACGGAGGTGGTCGTCATCAGTTGGCTCCCGAGAACTCGGCCCGGCGCGAGACGATCCAGCGGGCGATGGAGTTGACGACCATCGTGATCGCGAAGAGCGCCAGACCCGTGGCGATGAGGGCTGAGGTGTTGATCCCCGTGGACTCGGGGAACTGCAGGGCGATGTTGGCCGCGATGGTCGAGTGCTTGCCCGCCTGGAGGATCTGCCAGGAGAAGGTATTGCCCACGGAGAGGACCATGACGACGGCCATCGTCTCCCCGAGGGCTCGACCCAGGCCCAGCATCGAGGCCGAGATGACCCCGGAACGCCCGAAGGGCAGGACTGCGATGCGCACCATCTCCCAGCGGGTGGCTCCCAGTGCCAGGGCGGCCTCCTCGTGGAGGGGGGGCGTCTGGAGGAAGACCTCACGCGACACGGAGGTGATGATCGGCAACACCATGACCGCGAGGATCAGGGCGGCGGAGGCGATGACGCGACCGGTCGGGGACGCGGGTCCCGCGAAGAGGGGGAACCAGCCCACGTGCTCCGCCAACCACGTCCAGAGGGGGACCAGCTTGGGGATCAACCAGATCGCGCCCCACAGGCCGTAGACGACCGAGGGGATCGCGGCGAGCAGGTCCACCAGGTATCCCAGGACCTGGGCGAGGCGGCGTGGCGCGTAGTGGCTGATGAAGAGCGCGATGCCCACCGAGATGGGCACGGCCACGACCATCGCGAGGACGGCGCCGAGGAGGGTGCCGAAGACCTGTGGCGCGGTGAAGGCCCAGATGGAGACCTCGTCGGAGGATCCCATGGTCCGGAAGCGGACGGAGGGATCACCCAGTGCGGGCCAGGCCCGCACGACCAGGAACACCGCGACGGCGGCGAGCGTGCAGAGGATGAGCACGGCCGCCGCGGTCGCGAGTCCCTTGAAGACCGCATTCCCGGTCTTCCCGGTGTTGTTCATGTGTCGATCAGTCCTGGGTGTGGGGGCGGGACAGGAGGATCACTGGATGGCGTCGAGGGCGGTGGTGACCTCGGAGCGCAGGGACTCACTCAGCGGAGCGGACCCGGCGTTCTCGGAGGCCATCTCCTGGCCCTCCTCGGAGACCTGGTAGGCGACGAAGGCCTTGACCAGCGCGCCCTCGGTGGCGTCGGAGTAGGAGGAGCACACGATCGAGTAGGAGATCAGCACCAGCGGGTAGGAGTCGTTGGTGTCGGGCACGCGGTTGACCGACAGCGCGAGGTCGTTGCCCTCGTGACCCTCGGTCCGGGTGGCCGTCTCCGCGGCCTTTGCGGCCGTGTCGTTGGAGAAGGAGACGAATGTGCCGTCCTTGGCCTCCAGGGCGACGGTGCCGAGGCTGCCGGCCTGGGAGGCGTCGGCGTAGCCGATCGCGCCCTGGCCCGCCTGGACGGCCTGGACCAGGCCGGAGGTCTTGTCGCCGGACTCGCCCCCGGAGACCGGCCAGTCCTTGCCGGCCTCGTCGGTCCAGACGTCGGGGGCCGCTGAGTGGAGGTACTCGGTGAAGTTCTCGGTGGTGCCGGACTTGTCGGCGCGGTGCACGGGGGTGATCGCCAGGTCGGGCAGGGTGACACCCGAGTTGGTGGCTGCGATGGCGGGGTCGTTCCAGTTCGTGATCTCACCGCGGAAGATCTTCGCGATGGTGGAGGCGTCCAGGTTGAGGGAGGTGACACCGTCCAGGTTGAAGATCACGGCGACCGGGGAGATGTAGACGGGCAGGGCCCAGGCGGCCGCCCCGCAGCGCTGCTCGGCGGCGGCGACCTCGTCCCCCTCCAGCGGGGCGTCGGACCCGGCCCAGGCGACCTGGCCGTCGGTGAACTGGGTGATGCCGGCACCTGAGCCGACCGCGTCGTAGGAGAGCGTCACATCGGGTTGCTGGGCGGAGAAACCGGCCTTCCAGGCCTCCATCGCCGCTTCCTGTGAGGAGGCGCCGGCACCGGCGAGGGAGCCGGAGAGCTCCGTCGTGCTGGCGTCGCTGCCGGATGCGGAGTCGCCGGAGGCGTCGTCACCGGACTCTGCGGAGGAACCGCAGGCCGCGAGGGAGGCGACGAGGGCGCCCGCACCGAGGACCACACCGGTGCGGGTGAAGCGGGAACGCAGTGACATCTTCATCTTCCGTTCTGCCGCCCGACGGACGGCTCATCATCACGCCGGAGTTGACCGGCTGTCCCACAAGCTAGGGAGCGCAGGTGTCCGGGCGGATCGACCCGGGTGAACATCCGGTGAACGACCCTGTGAGACGGACCACCCGTGCGGGCCCGTCCCGTGGGTCCGGAGGCCCCGGCGCGGCGCCCACCAGCTGCGGGAGCGCTCAGCTCCCACCGTCCTCGGCCCTCTCCCAGTCGGCGACGCCGCCCGGGACACGGTGGAAGAGGGGATGCGGATCCACACCGTCCCCCCCGACGGCCTCGAGTCGGGCGAGGTCACCGGGGCTGCGTCGACGCAGCTTCTCCGACAGGTGGCGCCGCTCGAGGGCCAGCTGCCCCGTGGTGACCTCCATGACGGGCCACGGGTCGCGCGGTCCCCCCTCCTGCTCCCCCACCGCGCTGCGCCGGATGATCCGGGAGGTGTCGAAGTGGTAGCCGCGTCGCGTGGCCTCCGCGGCGAGGCCCTCCAGGTACGCGCCGATGGCGGCCAGGGGGTCAGGGGTCCCACGGAAGCGACGCAGCTGGGGGTGGTGGGTGTAGCCGGTGGTGCGGCCGGCCAGCACCGCCTGTGCCAGGAGGGCCTCCCGCCAGCAGGCGACCAGGCCCTTGCCGTCGAGGTACACCGGGTGCAGCGACCACAACCTCATCCGTCCGTCCTTCCGCCCGGGAGCTCCACGTCCCGTCCCGACGGCCTCCGTCGGGACGACACCACCGTGCCATGGTCACAGGTGCCCGTCACCCCGCGACACGGACCCACCCCCGTCCCCGGAGGTGTCGTGCACCGGACCCGTCGGTCCGCGGGCCCGGCACACAGGGGAGGTCAGGAGCCGAGCAGGATCCCCACCCACCCGGACGTCAGGCTGAGCACGATCATGCCCCCCGCATGGACGGCCCCGGCCACCGGGCGGCCGGCGCGGAGGAGCCGGGCGCCCTCGACGCTGGCGGTGCTGAAGGTCGAGTACCCCCCCAGCAGGCCCGTGCCCAGCAGGGCCGCGACGGCCGCCACGGCGGGCAGACGCGACCCCAGTCCCGTGAGGAGCCCGATGAGGAAGCAGGCGCTGACGTTGACGACCACGGTGCCCAGGGGCATCGGCAGCCGGTTCCTCGCCGTGACCCATGAGTCGACGAGGAATCGCATGGCGGCACCGAGTCCCCCCATGAGGGCGATGCCGACCCACATGAGCGGACTCATGCCTGTCCCTCCCCATCCGTGGCGGGACCCGACGGTCCCGCTCCTGCACCGGCCGGACCGGGTGTCCCCGTCCCGCGACCGCGACGCCCCTCCCGCCACCGCACCACCGCGCCTGCGGCCAGGAATCCGGCCAGGGCCGCGACCAGCCCGCAGAGGACGCTCACCAGCACGTAGACCACGCCGACGAGGGCGCCCGCGCCGAACTGCGAGAGGAGGCGCTCACCCTCGAGGACGAACGTCGAGTAGGTGGTGAACCCCCCGATGACCCCGGTGCCCACGCCGATGCGCAGCACCTTGCGGACCCCGCTGTCGGGGCCCGTGAGTGCGAGCGTCTCCTGGAGGGCGCCGAGCAGGAAGGAGCCGAGGACGTTGATGAGGAACGTGGTCCAGGGGAACGCCCCGGGTGCCGGGGGGAACGCCCCCTCCAGAGCCGCGCGGACGAGGGTGCCCACCGCACTACCGAGCGCCACGAGGCCCGCCCACCCGGTGACGGGCACCCGGAGGGGGGCCGCTGCCCGCCGCGTCGCCGGGATCGGTGTCATGCCTGCCACGGGCCCTCCAGGTCCTTCCAGTCGACGACTCCCAGCGGCACCGTGAGCACGGGCCGGTGCTGGTGGTGGGCGAGGTGGGTGGACACCGAGCCCGTCACGAACTCCCTGAGCTGGGCGCCCCTCCCGCTCGTCCTCGTCCCCACCACGAGCACGCAGGCGTCGACCGCACGGGCGAGGTGGGTGAGGGCCCGGTCCGGGCGTCCCGCCAGGTAGTGGAAGTACCAGGGGACCCCGTCGGAGCCGAGTTGGTCCTGCGCCCAGGCCTCGAGACCGTCGCGCGTCCGCGTCCAGTCCCCGTCGAGGGAGTCCGGGCTCATCGGTGCGTGGACGACGCTGCCGTCGGGGTGCTCCTCGACGACGTAGCGGGACACGTCGGCGTAGGCGAGGTGCAGGGCGGGCGATCCGAGGGTCCGCGCGAGCGACTCCGCGGTGCGCAGCACCAGGGGGTCCTGGTGGGGGACGACGCCCACCACCACCGGTCTCCCGTCGAAGGGGACCATGCGTTCGATGCTGGGCTGGGGGACCTCGTGCGGAGCCATCTCCGACTCCCTCCCGGTGGGCACGACCCGCCCACCTCGTGTCAGTGGACAGGAACCATCAGCCATCGGGGCGGTTCGGGCTCGCGCCCTGGCGGGATCCATCGCCACGGCGATGATAGCAAGTCGTCCCCGCGTCCCCGCGGAGTGCCCGCACAAGGAGACGGAGGGGCACCGACGTCGGTGGCCACACCGGTGGGTGCACCACGGCCCGCGGAACGGTGGGCCCACAGGGACTCGAACCCTGAACCCACGGATTAAAAGTCCGCTGCTCTACCATTGAGCTATAGGCCCGCCCGACCATTGTAGAGGTCACCACCGGTCAGGAGCCGACGTCACCGCACCGTGGCGGACGGGCGCCGGAGCCACGTGCGACGGGGTCCCACCCGCCGCGCGTGACGCCCAGACACCGAGGAGGGCACCATGTCCCAGCAGCACCGCACCCCGCGCAGGCCCGCCATGCTCGAGGCCGAGGACGCGGAGTACATCATCGGGGACGAGGACCCCGCAGACGGCGCCGCACTGGCCCACACCTCCGCCTGGGCACTCATGGGGGTGGGGGACGACGAGTTCGGCCCGGAGGCCGTGGCACGGCTGCGCGAGACGATCCGCACGGAGGGCACCGACGTCGTGGCCGACATGTGGTCCCGCAGCCCCGAGTTCACACTNGGGCCGCGACCAGCCCGCAGAGGACGCTCACCAGCACGTAGACCACGCCGACGAGGGCGCCCGCGCCGAACTGCGAGAGGAGGCGCTCACCCTCGAGGACGAACGTCGAGTAGGTGGTGAACCCCCCGATGACCCCGGTGCCCACGCCGATGCGCAGCACCTTGCGGACCCCGCTGTCGGGGCCCGTGAGTGCGAGCGTCTCCTGGAGGGCGCCGAGCAGGAAGGAGCCGAGGACGTTGATGAGGAACGTGGTCCAGGGGAACGCCCCGGGTGCCGGGGGGAACGCCCCCTCCAGAGCCGCGCGGACGAGGGTGCCCACCGCACTACCGAGCGCCACGAGGCCCGCCCACCCGGTGACGGGCACCCGGAGGGGGGCCGCTGCCCGCCGCGTCGCCGGGATCGGTGTCATGCCTGCCACGGGCCCTCCAGGTCCTTCCAGTCGACGACTCCCAGCGGCACCGTGAGCACGGGCCGGTGCTGGTGGTGGGCGAGGTGGGTGGACACCGAGCCCGTCACGAACTCCCTGAGCTGGGCGCCCCTCCCGCTCGTCCTCGTCCCCACCACGAGCACGCAGGCGTCGACCGCACGGGCGAGGTGGGTGAGGGCCCGGTCCGGGCGTCCCGCCAGGTAGTGGAAGTACCAGGGGACCCCGTCGGAGCCGAGTTGGTCCTGCGCCCAGGCCTCGAGACCGTCGCGCGTCCGCGTCCAGTCCCCGTCGAGGGAGTCCGGGCTCATCGGTGCGTGGACGACGCTGCCGTCGGGGTGCTCCTCGACGACGTAGCGGGACACGTCGGCGTAGGCGAGGTGCAGGGCGGGCGATCCGAGGGTCCGCGCGAGCGACTCCGCGGTGCGCAGCACCAGGGGGTCCTGGTGGGGGACGACGCCCACCACCACCGGTCTCCCGTCGAAGGGGACCATGCGTTCGATGCTGGGCTGGGGGACCTCGTGCGGAGCCATCTCCGACTCCCTCCCGGTGGGCACGACCCGCCCACCTCGTGTCAGTGGACAGGAACCATCAGCCATCGGGGCGGTTCGGGCTCGCGCCCTGGCGGGATCCATCGCCACGGCGATGATAGCAAGTCGTCCCCGCGTCCCCGCGGAGTGCCCGCACAAGGAGACGGAGGGGCACCGACGTCGGTGGCCACACCGGTGGGTGCACCACGGCCCGCGGAACGGTGGGCCCACAGGGACTCGAACCCTGAACCCACGGATTAAAAGTCCGCTGCTCTACCATTGAGCTATAGGCCCGCCCGACCATTGTAGAGGTCACCACCGGTCAGGAGCCGACGTCACCGCACCGTGGCGGACGGGCGCCGGAGCCACGTGCGACGGGGTCCCACCCGCCGCGCGTGACGCCCAGACACCGAGGAGGGCACCATGTCCCAGCAGCACCGCACCCCGCGCAGGCCCGCCATGCTCGAGGCCGAGGACGCGGAGTACATCATCGGGGACGAGGACCCCGCAGACGGCGCCGCACTGGCCCACACCTCCGCCTGGGCACTCATGGGGGTGGGGGACGACGAGTTCGGCCCGGAGGCCGTGGCACGGCTGCGCGAGACGATCCGCACGGAGGGCACCGACGTCGTGGCCGACATGTGGTCCCGCAGCCCCGAGTTCACACTCCCGGGGGCACTGTGGCGCCTCTACCTCCTGGCCGAGTGGTACCGGGAGGACCGCGTGCCCGTCGAGCTCCGCTTCGAGGAGGGCCGTGGGGCGCGCATCATCCCCGGGCTCGAGCCGCCCGTCGCCGTCCCCGACCTCGCGACGGTCATGGGGGAGGTCGACGCCCTGCTCCAGGGCAGGCGCACCGACGACGACCTCGCCGACATCATCACCGCCTCCGCCCGCCTCATGCGTGTCCTCGCCGCCGGGGAGACACACGGCGCCTCCTGGATCGAGGACCCCTCCGACCCGCTCGCGCACCCGGTCACCACCCGTGCGCGTGCCCTCGTCCGCACCGCCGACGAACTCGACGAGGCCGCCCGCCACGCCGAGGTCGGCACCCTCAACTGACACCTGACGGACACCTTCGCCTGGTACACCTGCCGCTGACCTCTCCCAGGAAGGGACGCCATGTCCGACACCCCCACCTTCTCCGCCCCCGACGACTCCTGGCCCGGCCCCGCCCCCGACGAGGGCGACGACGCCGCCCCGGATCCCGCACCGGCCCCCGCACAGGGCGTCGAGGCGGCACGCGCGGACGAGTTCTTCGTCCCCGCCGACGACGCCTCCCTGGTGGGCGTCGAGCACGAGGACGCGGAGTACGACGACGAACCGACCACCCGTGGGGACACCTCGACCACCCTGGAGGTGCCACTCGACACCTCCACCCCCCTGGGCGAGGACGAACCCCTCCCCAAGGGCCGGTTCGCGGAGCGGGAACTGTCCTGGATGGCCTTCGACGAGCGGGTGCTCGAGCAGTCGGAGGACCTCGACCTGCCGCTGCTGGAGCGCGGGTGGTTCTCCGCGATCTTCTCCTCGAACCTGGACGAGTTCTACATGGTGCGTGTCGCCGGCCTCAAGCGGCGCCTGGCGGCGGGCATCGCGAAGGCCTCGGCCTCCGGCCTCGAGCCCCGCCAGGTCCTGGAGGGGATCCAGAAACGCACCCGGGAGCTCACGGCACGCCAGGCCCGTGACTTCCAGGAGGAGATCCTGCCCGCCCTGGATGCCGAGGGCATCCACCTGCGCCACTGGGAGGCACTCTCCCCCGAGCAGCGCGACCGGATGACGGCCTACTTCCGCCGCCAGATCTTCCCGGTGCTCACCCCCCTGGCCGTCGACCCGTCCCACCCGTTCCCCTACATCTCGGGCCTGTCCCTGAACCTCGCGGTGGTGGTGCGCAACCCCGTCACCCACAAGCTGCACTTCGCCCGGGTGAAGGTCCCCCAGTCCCTGCCGCGCCTCATCAACGTCGACACCGCAGGACGCGGAGGCACGCCCGAGGACTTCGTCGGCACGGAGACGGGCGCCACCTTCATCACCCTGGAGGACGTGGTCCGCGCCCACCTGGAGCACCTCTTCCCCGGAGTGGAGATCGTGGAGGCGCACAGCTTCCGCGTCACGCGCAACGAGGACCTGGAGGTGGAGGAGGACGACGCGGAGAACCTGCTCACCGCCATGGAGGAGGAGCTCCTGCGCCGCCGCTTCGGACCCGTGGTCAGGTTGGAGGTCGAGGACACGATCTCCCGCTTCGTCCTGGACTTCCTGGAGGAGAAGCTGGAGATCTCCTCCGCGGACGTCATCCAGCTCCCAGCCCCCCTGGACCTCACCCTGTGCAACGACCTCCACGACCTGGAGATCACCCATCTCAAGTACCCGAAGTACGTCCCCGTCACGGCTGCCGGCCTCGCGGAGGTCGAGTCCGCGCGGCCCACGGACATCTTCGCCGCCATCCGCAGCCACGACGTCCTCCTGCACCACCCCTACGACTCCTTCGCCACCTCCGTGCAGGCCTTCATCAGCCAGGCGGCCCGCGATCCCCACGTCCTGGCCATGAAGCAGACGCTGTACCGCACCTCCTGGGACTCCCCGATCGTCTCCGCCCTCATCGAGGCCGCCCAGAACGGGAAGCAGGTCGTCGCCATCGTCGAGATCAAGGCACGCTTCGACGAGGAGGCCAACATCTCCTGGGCCCGCAAGCTCGAACGTGCCGGCGTCCACGTGGTCTACGGCATGGTGGGTCTCAAGACGCACTGCAAGCTCTCCCTGGTGGTGCGCCAGGAGGCCGACGGACTGCGCCGCTACTGCCACATCGGCACCGGCAACTACCACCCCAAGACGGCACGCGGCTACGAGGACCTGGGCCTGCTGACCTGCGACCGCGACGTCGCCCAGGACCTCACGCGCCTCTTCAACCAGCTCTCCGGCTACGCTCCGCGCTCCACCTTCCACCGGCTCCTCGTCGCACCGCTGTCGATCCGCCCGGGACTCATCGAGCGCATCAACGGCCAGATCGCGCGCAGACGCGCCGGGCAGGACGCCTGGGTGGGCATCAAGGTCAACTCCGTGGTCGACGAGGCCGTCATCGACGCCCTCTACCGCGCCTCCCAGGCAGGGGTGCAGGTGGACGTCCTCGTGCGCGGCATCTGCGCCATCCGGGCAGGTGTCCCCGGGCTGTCGGAGAACATCCGTGTGCGCTCCATCCTCGGTCGCTACCTGGAGCACTCACGCATCTACGCGTTCGGACCCGAGGGCGAGGAGGAGGTGTGGATCGGCTCGGCGGACCTCATGCACCGCAACCTCGACCGCCGTGTCGAGGCGCTCGTGCGCATCGCGGACCCCGCCCAGGTCTCCTACCTCGCCGACCTGGTCCGGCGCGGTGTCGCACCGACGACGTCCTCGTGGGCGCTGCGCAAGGACGGCACGTGGAAGCGCCGCTCCCACGACAAGCGGGGCCGCCCCCTGGAGGACATCCAGACGACCCTCATGGCGGAGGCCTCGGCGCGCGTCATCGGCCGCTGATGCCCCCTCGGGGTTGACGGGGGCGGGACCCGCCGCCGTGACCCGGGCGGAACCGGCCACACCACGAGGGCGGCCCCACCGGGCTGGCGAGGGCGGACCCCACCCCCCGTCCGGTCCGCGCAGGAGAGGTCCCGCAGGCAGACGCACCGTCCTCCACGCCCCGACCGTGTGCAGGGCCGGCGCCGCGGCGGCTACCCTTGACACGTGTCCAGGTCCAAGCCCTCCCCGATCCCCTCGCGCCTCGTCCGCGCGGCCGGGTCACTCGTGTGGAGGTTCAGGGACCACTCCCGCACCCCGGTGCCCGGCGAACCCGTCGACGCCACCGAGATCGAGGTCCTCCTCGTGCACCGCCCCCGCTACGGGGACTGGTCCTGGCCCAAGGGCAAGACGGAGGTCAACGAGCCCGTCCCCGTCGCGGCCGTCCGTGAGGTCGAGGAGGAGACGGGTGTCGCCGTGGCCCTGGGTGCGCCCCTGACCACGCAACGCTACCGACTGGGTGCCGGCCACACCAAGGAGGTCCACTACTGGGTGGGACAGGCGCTGGGACCGGGGCCCGCCCTGCGCACGCGCCGCCCGGTCCAGGCCGCCTCCCGCCGCGAGATCGACTCCTCCCGGTGGATGCCTCCCTCCAGGGCACACTCCCTGATCACGCGCCGCGGCGACCGTCGCCTCCTCTCCGAGCTGGTCACCCGGGCGGAGGCAGGAACCCTGGTCACCTCCACGCTGACGCTGCTGCGCCACTCGAAGGCGGTGTCGCGCTCCTCCTGGCACGGTGAGGAGGGCACTCGCGTCCTCACCCGCCTGGGGGTGCGCCAGTCCATCGACCTGGTGGAACTGCTCTCGGCCTTCGGGACCACGGAACTCAACAGCTCCCCCTGGACCCGTTGCCGCGCGACCATCGGGCCCTACGCCTCCCTCGCCGGCATCCAGCCCCGGCTCATCGACGCCCTCACCGAGGAGGCCGCCCGTCGTGACCCCGGTGCCGCGCAGGCCGTGGTGACCGATCTGGTCTCCCGCCCCCACGACCCGACCGTCCTGTGCGTGCACCGCCCGACCCTGCCCCTGCTCATGGCCCCGCTCCAGGACGCCACCCCCACCCAGCTGAAGGGTGCGTACCCGGGCGAGTCGCCCTGGTTGGCGACCTCGGAGGCCCTGATGGTCCACGTCGCCCACCACGGGGAACCCGAGGTCATCGGCGTGGAGACGCACTCGACGTACACCAAGCTCCTCGTCCCCTGCTGACCGCACCCGCCCCCGGGGCCCGCACACCGACACCCCGGACCCGCCCCTCTCCACGTCGTGGACGACCCCGGCGCCCGGGAGGGTTCCCCGGAGTACAGTCCTCAGGTCCGCCCTCGTGAACGCGGGACGCCGCGGGGGGCGGCCACGGGCACGCGACCGGCTGGGCACTCCCCCGGGCGCGGGAACAGAGGAGGCGGCGGAGTCGTGCGACTGGGTGACTCCGCGGGCGGAAGGGGCCGGAGCCGGCCCCGGGACGAGGGCGGGAACATGCACGGGGACCAGGGCAGTCTCGGGGGCGGGGACGCGCACGGCGACGAGGGCGCTCCCGGGAGCGGGGACGCGCACGGGTTCACCGGAGGAGCAGTCACCGTCGGTCTGCTGGTGGCCCTGGCCGTGCAGAACGCGGTGCCACCCTTCGCCACGGACATGTACTCCCCCGCATTCCCACAGGTCACCGAGTCGCTGGCCACCACCTCCTCCCTGGTGGGTCTGACACTGACCACCTTCTTCATCGGGATGGGCACCGGGCAGGTCCTGGGAGGATCCATCTCCGACCAGCTCGGCCGGCGTGTCCCGATGATCCTGGGAGGACTGCTGTGTGCGCTGGGAGGCCTCGTGTGTGCGTTGGCCCCCACGATCTGGGTCCTCATCGCGGGCCGTCTGCTGCAGGGCCTGGGTGGTGGGGCTGCCGCCGCCGTGGGCCGTGCCGTGCTGGTGGACCTGACGCACGGGAACCAACTGGCCCGCACGATGACCCTGCTGCAGGCGATCGGAGGACTGGCCCCCATGGTCGCCCCGGTGCTCGGTGGGGTGATCACCACGTGGGCGACCTGGCGCGAGACCTTCTGGTTCCTGACGGTCTTCGGGCTGGTGATGATGACCCTGGCCTGGCACTTCGTGCCCGAGTCGCTGCCCCCGCAGCAACGGCACAGCGGCGGGATGGGACGGTTCGTGTCGGGGATCTCAGGCGTGCTGCGAGAGCACGTCTTCGTCGGGTTCATGCTCACCAGCGCCTTCTCCGGGTTCTGCATGTTCGCCTACATCGCGAACTCCTCCTACGTGCTCCAGGTGCAGAAGGGTCTCTCGCCCCTGCAGTACTCCCTGTTCTTCGCGGCCAATGCGACCACGGCCATGCTGGTCGCGCTGCTGAACGCACGTCTGGTGGGCTGGGTGCACCCTCGCACCCTCATCCGCACCGGCCTGTCCCTGTCCGCCCTCGCCGTGGCGGTCCTGGCCTGCTCGGTGCTCCTCTGGGACACGGCCCTGGTGCCACTGTGCGTGGGCTTCGTGGTGCTGATGTCGGCACAGTCCTTCGTCTTCGGGAACTCTGCGGCCCTCGCCCTGGGCAGTGTGCCCTTGCTCGCGGGGACGGCCTCGGCGGTCCTGGGTCTGGTCCAGTCCCTCGCGACCGCACTCTCGGCCCCACTGGCGAGCTCCGGGGGCGGGACCAGTGCCGTACCGATGCTGCTGGTCATGGTCGTGGGTGTGACCCTGGCCTGGGTCTCCTTCCTGGCCGTGGGACGCGCAGGCGGCTCCCGTGACGGCGTGCCGGTACTGGCGGACTGACCGCTTCCTGGCGAGAACCCGTGCCCGCAGGTGCGGGCACAGTTCGCGGAACGTCCGCGCACGTGGATCAGCCCGCGCGTCAGGCGGCCCGACCCGCTGCACGCATGCAGGTCGCTGGTACCCGACCACGCCGACCGCCCCGTCCACGTCGAGCACGCCGACCATCAGCAGTGACCATCCTGAATGCCCACGAGGCCGACGGAGCGTGTCATCACTTTCGGAGGCACTCACAAAAATTGAGCACACACAGAAACAGACATCCGCCGCGTGCTCCTCCAAGCCCTGCGAAGGCCCTTCGGTCGACCGATCCTCCAGTGGCGGGCGAGGGTCCGCGATGAATCACTCGGTCAGTGGCCCGCCCGACTCCCCCGACCCGTCCAACTCCCCCGACCCGTCCACCCCACCGACCGGCATGCTCCCCTGCTCACTGCGCGAGGCCACCCAGACCGCCACCGAGATGAGGACCAGCCCGGCCAGCTCCCACACCCCGGGCACCTGACGCAGCATGACGGCTCCCACGAGGGCGGAGGTGGCGGGCAGGAGCGCCGTGAACAGGGCGAAGGTCGCGGCACTCAGGCGCGACATGGCCAGGGCCTCGAAGGAGTAGGGCAGGACGGTGGAGAGCACCCCGACTCCGACCACTGCTGCCGCCAGGTGCCAGGAAGTGAACACGGCCGAACCCCCGGGCGCGAGGACCGGTGCGAACACGAGGCCCCCGACCGCGCAACCGAGAGCGAGGTTGGTGATCCCCGAGCGGCGCGAGGCGATGCGCTGACCCAGCACGATGTAGCCCGCCCACAGCGCCGCAGCCGCCAGGATCCATGCGATCCCGGCACCCACCCCGGGGGTGCCCAGGTCCAGTCCGAGGCCACCGATGGCCACCACCCCGCCCAGTGCGAGTCCCGCGGCGACACGCGGCGCCACGCCCCGACCCCGCAGGACCGCCACGGACACCGGGCCCAGGAACTCCAGGGACACCGCGACCCCCAACGGGATGCGGGCGATGGCCTCGTAGAAGGAGATGTTCATCCCCGTGAGCACGAGGCCGAAGACCGCCGAGCGCCACAGGTCGCCGAACCCCAGGCCCGCCCGCCACGGGCGGCGCCAGACCAGGAGCACGACGGCCGCCACCGTCACGCGCCACCATGCGACCGATGCCGGTTCGATGACCGCGAAGAGCCCGACGGCGATGGCCGCGCCGATGTACTGGACCAGGGCGGAGGCGACGATGAAGAGCTGGGCGGGGACACGCTCAACCAGCCGGGCGGCGTCGGGACGGGATTCCACCGCCCCAGCCTGCCACCTCCGGGACCCCGGACGTGCAGGCGCCCGGACTCACTCCCCCGCTGGGTCGAAGGTGAGTGCCACGGAGTTCATGCAGTAGCGCAGCCCGGTGGGCTGCTCGGGCGCGTCCTCGAAGACGTGGCCCAGGTGGGAGCCGCAGTTCGCGCAGCGGACCTCGGTGCGCACCATCCCGTGCGAGGAGTCGGTCGAGGTGGTCACGGCCGCGTCCTCCGGGTCGAAGAAGCTCGGCCAACCGCAGTGGGAGTCGAACTTGGTGTCGGACCGGAACAGCTCCGCCCCGCAGGCCCGGCAGCGGTAGACCCCCTCCCGGTCCTCGCCCAGGAGCTCACCCGTGAAGGGGCGCTCCGTCCCGGCTTCGCGCAGCACGTGGTGCTCCATCGGCGACAGCACGCGGCGCCACTCGATCTCGGTGCGGTCAGGCTTCTCGGTCATACCCCGATTGTCGGCGCACCCCGGCTGCGGCGCCACCGCGGGGAGGTGTGGGGCGCAGGTCAGTCCGCCTGCCCGGAGCCATCCGGGTGGATCGCTGGCATGACACGCGTGGCATCGAGCGCCTCGTCATCCGTTGCGACCCTGATCCGGGGCCCGTCGCCGCTCTCCTGCGCAGGTCCGTCCCCCGACCCGCTCGACGGCTTCCCGCCGCCCCCGGGCTTCCCACCCGGCTCGGCCTGCTGCGGGTCACCCCCTGTGGTCCCGTCCCCGTCGTCGGCGGACTCCGCGGACGCCTTGACCACGACCTCGACCCCCTCATCCGTGGGGGGCGCCGAGGTACCGGTCAGGGCGGAGCCGGAGCGCACCGCTCGCATCATCGCAGTCTGCTCACGCTCGGCCATCACGTCGTCACCGGGGCCGGAGAAGATCGCGCTGCGCTCCTCGGCATCGGGCGACCCGGAGTAGAGCCGCTCGCCCTTGCCGACGGGAGGGGTCGGCGTGTCCTGTGCGGGCACGCCCGTCCCGGACGTCGACGAGGGCGACGCCGCCTCCTCCGCTGCCTGCGCGGTGCGGGCGGCCGCTCCCCGCGCGGGGGCGGACGACGGCNGTGCCCCGCGAGGTCGTGGTGCGCGCACTCGACCTGACCAAGGTGTACGGAAGCGGCGCGAGCGCGGTGCAGGCCCTGGACGGGGTGGACCTGGACATCATGAGAGGCCACCTCACGGCCGTCATGGGTCCCTCGGGATCCGGCAAGTCCACGTTGATGCAGCTCCTGGCCGGCCTCGACACACCCACCTCGGGCAGGGTGATCCTGGACGGTCACGACCTCACCGCCCTCGACGACGATGCCCTGACGGCCCTGCGACGCGACTCCATCGGCTTCGTCTTCCAGGGGTTCAACCTGGTCCCGACCCTGAGTGCGCGCGACAACATCACCCTGCCCGCGACCATCGCCGGGCGCCACGTCTCCGAGCAGAGGTTGGCGGAGGTGGCGGAGGCCTTCGGGCTCGTGGACCGGCTCGATCACCGGCCCTCCGAGCTTTCCGGGGGCCAGCAGCAGCGCGTGGCCATCGCCCGTGCCGTCGCGACGGGGCCCTCGGTGGTGTTCGCCGACGAGCCCACGGGCAACCTCGACTCCGCCTCCTCCCGGGAGGTCCTCTCCCTGCTGCGGTCCGCGGTCGACTCCATGGGCCAGACGGTGGTGATGGTCACCCATGACCCCGAGGCGGCACTGTGGGCCGACCGCGTCCTCCACCTCGTGGACGGTCAGATCGCCGCCGACCTCGACGCCCCCACCCGGGAGACCCTCGTCACCTCACTGGGCGGGTCCGGGCAGGCCCTCGCCGCGCTGCCGAGCCGTCGGTCGCGGGACCAGCGCGTCATCGACGAGTTCGAGCTCCCCGATCGCAGCGCCCCGGGCGTCGACGATGCACCTGCCGTGTGGCCCCACGGGACGCGTCGGGGGGGCGACGAGGCCGAGGACACCCGGACCCAGGAGATTGCGCTGCTGGCGGTGGAGCGTGTGCGCGCCCTCGACGCCGCCGTGGCGCGCAACGCCGCGGCACCCGACGCGCTGCGTGAGGAACTCGGCGCGGACCAGATCCGGACCGCCCTCGAGCGCCTCTCCCCCACTCCCGCACTCCCCGCCGAGTCCGCGGAGGTCGTGGAGCAGGCACGCCGCATCCTCGGGGAGCTGCCCGGCCCGGTCGTGCCCGACGAGGGCGGGACCGACGCACACGGCTGAGCAGGTCGGACCGGTGCAGTTGTGCACGGTATCCGCGACCGACGTCGGGCCGTCGAGCGGGATCCCGAGGTGCTCGTCCCGCGCAGTCGTGGGGAATGCCGCACAATGGGAACAGACCCTCGGCTGCTGGCGCCCCCGGCGGGAGGGTCCAGCATCACAGCTGGCCCCCCGCACGTCATGCCCACCGGACGGATGTGCACGATGCTGTGGGAGACTGGTCACTCAGCGGGACCTGGACGGAGGCCCCGGGGTACGTATGAAGGAGAGTGCACGCGATGTCGACTGACGAGGACCACCGGTTCGGACCGGGGCTGTCCGACGACGACCCGGCGCAGGGGAGACCGGCCACCTTGGGCGAGCTCTTCGCGAAGCTGTCCGAGCAGGTGTCGACCCTGGTCCAGGGCGAGATCGAACTCACCAAGACCAAGGCCACCGCATTCATCAAGAAGGTCGGCGCAGGCGGCGCCCTCATCGCGGTCGGTGCCTTCCTGGCCCTGTACCTGCTCTGGTGGATCTTCCACACCATCGAGGTGGCCATCGCCGTGGCACTGCCCGCCTGGGCAGCGGCACTCATCGTCACGGCCCTCATCGCCGTGGTCATCGCGGTCCTCGTCCTGATCGGTGTGAAGCTGGTCAAGAAGGGCCAGGAACACACACCGACCCCGCAGGTCGGACTGCAGCAGGACGTCGACGCCTTCAAGAAGGGGCTGGGCAAGTGAGCGACCAGGACATCCGCACCCCTGAACAGATCCAGGCAGATCTGGCCGCCACACGCGCCCAGATGAGTGCCACGGTCGACGAGCTGGTCCAGACACTCAAGCCGTCCACCCAGGTCCGCCGGGCCCGAGACCGGGCACAGGTGAAGGCCGCGGAACTGTGGGATCTCTCCCTCTCCACGGCCAAGCGCCTGCGCGAGCGCGCCAGCGACACCTTCGAGGACGCCCGCTCGGGCGACCGCGAGGCGCTTGTGCGCGTGGGGGCCGTGGCAGCAGCGACGGCCGGAGTGGTCGGCCTGTGCGTCCTGCGCGCAGTCCGACGCCATTCCTGAGCACACACATCCGGGGCACCCGGGCATCGCACCGCTGCCGGTGTGGCACGCACCCATGACCACGTCCGTCCGCTGGTGTCCACGGACCGGAATGCGACCGCCGGGGGTCTGCACGCTATGATGGCCCCACGACAGATTTTGACCAGATCAGGGAACCGCTGTTGCGGACCCGCACGACGTGGAGGGGGTCGACGCCATGGGGCGCGGCCGTCAGAAGGCCAAGCAGACGAAAGTCGCACGCAAGCTGAAGTACTTCAGCCCTGATACCGATCTCAGTGCCCTCCAGCGGGAGCTGGCCTCGGCACACGGGGACTCGGACCACGACCCGTACTCGAAGTACGCCGAGGAAGCTGACGACGACTCCGACGATCCGGACCAGGACGTCTGGTCCCACACCGGATCGGGTCACTGACCCCACACCCTCCGGATTCCACCTGTCCACCCCACACCTCCGGGGGCACGGTGGGTCCATGGGCGCTGCGCACACCCCGCGGGGTGGCGCGGCTCCGGTGTGAATGACCGGAACCACCGCCGCCTCGCCCCGTCGACTTCGGCGGGAACGCACCCGGCGTCGGGGCCGGCGTGGAGCGGAGTCCGGCAGACCCACACCCCACCCACCTCCCGGCCCTTGGACGGGCCGACCGTGTGGTGGTCGACTGCGCGGCTCGGTGCACTCAGGCCGTGAGGTACGTCCCGTGCAGCTCGACGCTCCCACCCTGGACCCCCTTGGTACCGGACACCGTGCGGATGTCCGCCCCCGCCCGGGAGAGCCCGTGGTCGCCCTCGTCCACGTCCCCGAGCACCCACGCGTCGATGCCCGCCCCGCGCACGGTGGCCAGCGCCTCTTCGGCGGCGTCCGCGCCGACCACCGCCACCATGCCGACGCCCAGGTTGAGTGAGTCCTCCAGGGCCTCCCAGGAGATGCTGCCGCTCCGGCGCACCCAGTCGAAGACCGCGGGCACCACCCAGGAACCGCGCTCGACCCTCGCACCCAGCCCGACCGGCAGCACGCGCGCCAGGTTCGCACCCAGCCCGCCACCCGTCACGTGGGAGAGGGCGTGGAGGCCGTCCTCGCCCACGCCCAGTGCCTCGACCAGGTCCAGGCAGACCTTCGTGTACAGGCGGGTGGGTTCCAGCAGTTCCTCGCCCAGGGTGCGTCCGAAGGCCTCGACCTCGTGCCCGAGGTCCGCGCCAGAGAGCTCGACGACGCGCCTCACCAGCGAGTACCCGTTGGAGTGGAGCCCGGAGGAGGCCATGGCCACCAGGACGTCACCAGCACGCACCCGCTGCGGCCCCAGCACCAGGTCTGCGTCCACGACGCCCGTGGCCGCACCCGCGATGTCGTAGTCCTCGGGCGCCATGAGCCCGGGGTGCTCGGCGGTCTCCCCACCCACCAGCGGGCATCCGACCGCCTCACAGGCGCGCGCGATGCCGGTGACGATGGCGGCGATCCTCTCGGGGATGACCTTCCCGCAGGCGATGTAGTCGGTCATGAGCACGGGGCGCGCCCCCACCACGACGATGTCGTCGACGACCATGCCCACCAGGTCCTGGCCGATGGTGTCGTGGACGCCCAACGCCTGTGCGATGGCGATCTTCGTGCCCACCCCGTCGGTGGAGGTGGCCAGCAGGGGGCGGCGCATGCCCAGCAGCGCCGAGGCGTCCACCATGCCCGCGAAGCCGCCCGTGGCGGAGAGGACCGTGGAGTCGTGGGTGCGCGAGACCGCGGACTTCATCAGCTCCACGGCCCGGTCCCCGGCGGCGGTGTCGACGCCCGCGGAGGCGTAGTCGAGGGGTGTCTGCTCACTCATGGGTGCTCCTGGGGGACGGGGTGGTGGGGAGGGACGACTGGAGGAGGGCCGGGGAGGGAGCCGGGCCGGGTTGCGCGGACGACGGGAGCGGACCTCGGCCGGCGGGAGAGCGGACTTCGAGGGCAGAAGAGAGCGGACTTCGACCCCAGAAGTGAGCGGACTTCGGCATGGGGAGCACGGGGGTCAGACCGTGGCGCCGGGGGTGCCGGGGATCGGGGTGCCCTTCTCGATCGTCTCCGGGTAGGAGCCGGAGAAGCAGCCCAGGCAGAGGCTGGTCCCCTGTCCGGTCGCCTCCACCATGCCCCTCAACGAGAGGTAGCCGAGTGAGTCCGCCCCGATGGAGGAGCACACCTCGGTCACGTCCATGGAGGCGGCGATCAGCTCCGCCCGCGTGGGGAAGTCGATGCCGAAGAAGCAGGGCCAGTTCACGGGCGGCGAGGAGATGCGCACGTGGACCTCCGCGGCCCCGGCCTCACGCAGCATCCGCACCAGGGCGCGCTGGGTGTTGCCGCGCACGATCGAGTCGTCGATGACGATGAGCCGCTTGCCCTCGATGACCTCGCGCAGCGGGTTGAGCTTGAGGCGGATGCCGAGCTGGCGCAACGACTGCGTGGGTTGGATGAAGGTGCGCCCCACGTAGGAGTTCTTCACCAGACCCTGGGCGAAGGGGATCCCGGACTCCTGGGCGTAGCCGATGGCTGCGGGTGTCCCGGACTCCGGGGTGGGGATCACCAGGTCGGCGTCGACGGGGTTCTCCTGGGCCAGGATCGCCCCCATGCGCCGCCGCGTCGCCACGATCTGGCGACCACCGATGATGGTGTCGGGACGGGCCAGGTAGACGTACTCGAAGACGCAGGTGCTGGCGCGGGTGACGGCGAAGCGGCGGGAGTGCACACCGTTGTCGTCGATGGCGATGAGTTCCCCCGGCTCGACCTCGCGCACGAAGGTGGCGCCCACCAGGTCCAGGGCGGAGGTCTCCGAGGCCACCACCCAGCCCCGTGACAGGCGCCCGAGCACCAGGGGCCGGTAGCCGTGGGGGTCACGCGCAGCGTAGAGCGTGTGCTCGTCCATGAATACCAGGGAGAAGGCGCCCTTCAGGCGGGGGAGGACCTTCAGTGCCGCGGGGACCAGTGCCGGGGGCTCCGGGTCACCCAGGGGGGCCGACGAGGGCGGGTGCGGGTCCGTGTGCGTCCCGGCGGACAGGGCACCGGTGACACCTGCGGGGACGTCCCCGCCTCCGGAACCGGTCCCCCCCGCGGTGGTGTCCACCCCACCGGCGGANCCCGTCGGCCCTGCGGTGGCTCCCGCTCCGGATGCCCCGGTGGTGGAGGCCGGGTCGGGTGAGGGGGACGGGGGTGCCTCCCGGGCGAGGCGCGTCGCGGTGGCCTCGTCATAGCGACGGGCGATCTCCTGGAGTTCGTCCACGGTGAAGACCCGGGTGCGTTCCGAGTCGGGGACGCCGGAGGCATCCGTGGGGGCAGGACTCACCTCCGAGGCATCCTTCGCCGGTCCCCCGCTGGCTGCCTCACGTTGGCGGGCGACCAGGGCGCGTCGACGCGCCCGCTTCGCCTTGCGACGGGCCGCCTGGACACGCGCGGCGTGGAAGGCGTCGAGAGGCTTCACGTCGGCCTGGGCGGGTGCGGGAGCGGACCCGTCATCCGTGCCGGTGTGGGACTTCCCACCCCCGGCGGTCGTGTCCGGTCCGGCGATGCCCGACAGCTCGGTGGCCAGGCGCGCGACCACCTCCCGTGAGGTGTCGTGTGTCACGGTCACCGTGTCCTGGAGCTGGTAGCGCTCGACCGGACGGGCCCACGCCTCCTCCGAGGAGATCCACGAGATCAGGTTCTCCCGCAGGTAGCACCGCAGGTCCCACAGAGCTCCGGAGTCCTTGGCGGAGACCAGGACGCGCACCGTCACGGAATTCGCGTCGGAGTCGGTCATCTGCACACTCCAGGTACGCCCGTCCCACAGGTTGGTGGCGAGCAGCAGGTGCTCGACCTTCTCGCGGATCTGCGCCATGGGCGCCGCCCAGTCCAGGGTGAGTTCGATGGTGCCGAGCTGGCGCGCAGCGCGGCGCGTCCAGTTCTCGAAGGGCTTGGAGGCGAACTCCGTGGAGGGCATGATCAGGCGTCGCTCGTCCCACACACGCACCACGACGTAGGTGAGGGTGATCTCCTCGATCGCACCGGAGTCCTGGTTGTCGCCGACCACCACCACGTCCCCCACCCGGATGGCATCCGTGAAGGCCAGCTGGATGCCGGCGAAGACGTTGCCCAGGGTGGCCTGGGCGGCGAGGCCGGCGATGACGGAGACGACGCCCGCGGATGCGAGCACCGTGCTCATCACCGTGCTCACGCCGGGGAAGGTGACGAGGACCGCCCAGGACAGCCCGATGAGGACCACCACGGCCTGGAGGAGGCGCCGCAGCACCTGGGCCTGGGTCTCGAAGCGACGTGAGACCCCTCCGTCCGCCGCGTGGCGCAGACGGGCCGCGTCCTCGACCACCCACATCGCGGAGTAGAGGACCCACGTGGTTGCAGCAATCCCCAGGACGCGCAGCACCTGGTGCCCGAAGGTGACCCAGCCCGCAGCCTGGATCGTGGAGGCATCCGCACCCTGGAGATCGATGTCCAGGGCGATCCTGTACCCCAACCACGCCCCCCATGCCATGAGTGCCCAGTAGAACGGGCCGCGCGTCCGGTGCAGGAGTGCCGAGATGATGCGGGTGCGCCCCAGCGCTGCCCGCATGAGCAGGGAGATCACGAAGGCCAGGACGATGCCCGCGACCACTCCGATGACGACACCCAGCACGAGGTACGCGACGTTCAGTGCGCTCTGCACCGCCTGGTCCCCGGTGTCCGCTGCCACGATCATGCCCCCAGCCTAGGCGGGAGGGCTGGGAGGTCACAGGGACCGGGACGGGAGCTCGCGGTGAGTGGGCTCACAGGCCCCCGTTTTGCCAAGGCCACGCCGTTCTGCATATGATCTTCCTCGTCCTCGGGCGCAAGTCCGACGGCCACCGGGCCCCCATCGTCTAGTGGCCCAGGACACCGCCCTTTCACGGCGGCGACACGGGTTCGAATCCCGTTGGGGGTACTCCTTCGGGAGCGCTCCTCCCGGAGTCGCGGTGGTGGATGGCAACAACTCAATAGGTCTCGTACCTGTTGCGAGGCCCCGTAGCGCAGTTGGTTAGCGCGCCGCCCTGTCACGGCGGAGGTCGCGGGTTCAAGTCCCGTCGGGGTCGCCGACCAGACCGGTAGGTCCGGTCCTGGCTCTGTAGCTCAGTTGGTAGAGCGTTCGACTGAAAATCGAAAGGTCACCGGATCGACGCCGGTCGGAGCCACCAGTACCCCGGGATCCCACAGGGATCCCGGGGTTTTTCGATCTCCGCGCCGCAGCCCCGCCAGCTCCTGCCCCCGCCCTCGTCGACGGGCGCGCAGGGGATGGACGGCACGCGACCCGCGGAGGGCCCCCGCTCCGCTCCCACGGGGGACAATGGAGCCATGTCCTCCTCCCATGCCCGGCCGCGCCGCAGGTGGTGGTGGCCCTGGAGGCGCCGCACGGATCGTGGCACCCGGGACGTCCCCGTGCCCCGCGAGGTCGTGGTGCGCGCACTCGACCTGACCAAGGTGTACGGAAGCGGCGCGAGCGCGGTGCAGGCCCTGGACGGGGTGGACCTGGACATCATGAGAGGCCACCTCACGGCCGTCATGGGTCCCTCGGGATCCGGCAAGTCCACGTTGATGCAGCTCCTGGCCGGCCTCGACACACCCACCTCGGGCAGGGTGATCCTGGACGGTCACGACCTCACCGCCCTCGACGACGATGCCCTGACGGCCCTGCGACGCGACTCCATCGGCTTCGTCTTCCAGGGGTTCAACCTGGTCCCGACCCTGAGTGCGCGCGACAACATCACCCTGCCCGCGACCATCGCCGGGCGCCACGTCTCCGAGCAGAGGTTGGCGGAGGTGGCGGAGGCCTTCGGGCTCGTGGACCGGCTCGATCACCGGCCCTCCGAGCTTTCCGGGGGCCAGCAGCAGCGCGTGGCCATCGCCCGTGCCGTCGCGACGGGGCCCTCGGTGGTGTTCGCCGACGAGCCCACGGGCAACCTCGACTCCGCCTCCTCCCGGGAGGTCCTCTCCCTGCTGCGGTCCGCGGTCGACTCCATGGGCCAGACGGTGGTGATGGTCACCCATGACCCCGAGGCGGCACTGTGGGCCGACCGCGTCCTCCACCTCGTGGACGGTCAGATCGCCGCCGACCTCGACGCCCCCACCCGGGAGACCCTCGTCACCTCACTGGGCGGGTCCGGGCAGGCCCTCGCCGCGCTGCCGAGCCGTCGGTCGCGGGACCAGCGCGTCATCGACGAGTTCGAGCTCCCCGATCGCAGCGCCCCGGGCGTCGACGATGCACCTGCCGTGTGGCCCCACGGGACGCGTCGGGGGGGCGACGAGGCCGAGGACACCCGGACCCAGGAGATTGCGCTGCTGGCGGTGGAGCGTGTGCGCGCCCTCGACGCCGCCGTGGCGCGCAACGCCGCG
>NZ_LT700212.1:2151965-2284468 GCF_900155435.1 Actinomyces provencensis
GACCACCGATGATGGTGTCGGGACGGGCCAGGTAGACGTACTCGAAGACGCAGGTGCTGGCGCGGGTGACGGCGAAGCGGCGGGAGTGCACACCGTTGTCGTCGATGGCGATGAGTTCCCCCGGCTCGACCTCGCGCACGAAGGTGGCGCCCACCAGGTCCAGGGCGGAGGTCTCCGAGGCCACCACCCAGCCCCGTGACAGGCGCCCGAGCACCAGGGGCCGGTAGCCGTGGGGGTCACGCGCAGCGTAGAGCGTGTGCTCGTCCATGAATACCAGGGAGAAGGCGCCCTTCAGGCGGGGGAGGACCTTCAGTGCCGCGGGGACCAGTGCCGGGGGCTCCGGGTCACCCAGGGGGGCCGACGAGGGCGGGTGCGGGTCCGTGTGCGTCCCGGCGGACAGGGCACCGGTGACACCTGCGGGGACGTCCCCGCCTCCGGAACCGGTCCCCCCCGCGGTGGTGTCCACCCCACCGGCGGAGGCGCGGTCGGCAGCGCCGGTGGACGACGTCTCCGGCGCGGACGGGTCCGGGGGCGCGGCAGCCGTCACGGTGCGGGAGCGGTCCACGAAGGGGACCGGACCCGGGAGCCGCTCGGCCAACCCCATGAGTGCGGTGACGATGGAGGTGTCGGTGGAGGCACCGTGTTCGAGGTCCTCGTCCTCGGGGGCCACCGAACGGGCCAGCCTGCGCAACTCCTCGGTGTTGGTGAGGTTCCCGTTGTGCCCCAGCGCGATCGTCCCGGTCGGGGTGGGCCCCAGCGTCGGCTGGGCATTGCGCCAGGTGTCGGCACCCGTGGTGGCGTAGCGGCAGTGGCCCAGGGCGATGTGCCCGCGCAGTCCGGTCAGCGTCTGCTCGGTGAAGACCTGGTTGACCAGACCGAGGTCCTTGTAGACCAGGATGTTGCGTCCGTCGGAGGTGGCGATGCCCGCGGACTGCTGGCCACGGTGCTGCAGGGCGTAGAGCCCGAAGTAGGTGAGGCGCGAGACGTCCTCGCCCGGCGCCCACACCCCGAAGACCCCGCAGTGGTCGCGGGGGTGGTCGTCGGCGAGCGGACCGCCGGCCAGGGGATCGGCCGTGACGGGATCCTGCCCGGGCCGGGGGGCCGGTGCGTGGTGGTGTGGGGCATCACGACGCCCGGGGGAACTGGTCGGGGCGGTGCCGTCGGTGTCGTCCAGGTGCCAGGAGCCGGTGAACACGGGGCCACTGTCTCACAGGTGCCAGCCCCACTGCCAAGCGGGTCCGGACCACGGGCAGTTGGTTCCGAAGCCACCGACATTTGTCGGTGGATCTCAGGGGCAAGGCCAGGCACGCTGATCGAGGCAGGAGAGCACAACCTGCCAAGGTTGGATCCTTCGACAAGCGCATCGGCCGAGTTCACCCGTCGAAGGAGCCACCCGCACCTCCAGGTGTCCCCCATCCGCAGAGGAGTGTGGTGAAGATGAGAAGTCCGTCAAGACGAAGCCTTTCGATAGCAGCCGCGTCAATGCTTGCGGCAGGAGCTTTTGTGGGTATGAACGCCCCGGGCGTGTTTGCGCTGAGCGGGAACTGCTCGGCGTCAATCGTCCCGAAGGTCGGCTATACGGTCGGTCAAGGATCCTGCAAAACGCTGGGCTCAGACACGAAGGCCCGAGTGACACTCGATGTTTCTGTTGGCGTCGATCGCCATTCCTCGTGGTTCACTAGAACCGGTGTCACCTACACGACCGGCGCTTGGATCTACGATCCAAATGCTCCAAGTGGTTGGCCCAGGAGCGCCCGGGTGGATCTCGGAACGAGGTGAGTGCCACAGCCGCGTACGGGGGCAGGATCCACACGAGTAGTCCTCGTTTCAAATCCTGCCCTCGGCGGGGCGGTCCGGCAGAGAGGCGGATGAGGTGACGGGTCTGGAGTTCTCGGGGGTGCGCTTCGCCTATGGTTCCTCGCGCACGATCTTCGAGTCTGCGGATTGGTCATTCGAACCCGGTCTGATGCATGCGGTGATGGGGCCTTCCGGATCCGGCAAGACCACGTTGTTCCGCCTCGCCAGTGGCGAATTGCACCCCGACGAGGGGCGTGTCCTCATTGAGGGACAAGACCTGACGCTTATGGACAGCGTCGTGCTGCGTCGTACTCTTGTGGCTCGCGTCCACCAAGACTACCGACTCGTGCCCTTTCTGGACGCCTTGGACAATGTCAGGCTCCCGCAGGAGATCGCCGGAACCTTGCGCGCCAACCCGACCCGCGCCCGCGAACTGCTGGAACGCCTCGGACTGGGTGAGCGTCTCCACGGACCGGTTGAGCGGCTGTCCGGTGGCGAGCAGCAACGTGTCGCCTTGGCGCGTGCCTTGGTTGGCTCTCCCCGGATGATTCTCGCAGATGAACCGACTGGGGCACTGGACGAGGAGGCAACAGAACTGATCGCCACTCTCTTAGGGCAGGTCGCTCAGGAGTGGGGGATTGTCGTGGTTGTCGCCACACATGACCAAGACGTGGCGGCGCACGCCGACGCGGTGGTCCGCATCCACAGCCGCCATCTGGTCGCGGCCTGATGTGGGGCATACGCAAGCGTATCGCCTGGAAGGTGGCAGGCGGCCGACCTGGGACGTGCGCGACACTTCTGCTGTTCTCAGCTCTCTTGTCAATGGTCGCGACCGGCATGCTGGATGGTGCGAGCACATATCGGGACACCATTCGCCAGGGTGCGGCTGATTCCTTCGGCGGGTATCACTACCAGATCAGCGGGGGCGGACAGGTTGCTCGAGAGGCCCTCACCGAGCTGGTCAACTCCGGTCAGGCCGTTGCCGTCGTGAAGGGACGCGGCTCTGCGACGGCGAGCGACCACCCCGGAGCCACCACAGGGACCGTTCTTGAGCTCTCCGGGCAGTCCCGCTACGGGCATGTCATCTCCGGACGCCATCCGACGGCTCCGGGCGAACTTTCCATCTCCCGTGAAGGCGCGGCACAGGCTGGTGTCGCCGTCGGTGGACGCGTCCTTGTGAGCTCCGAAGAGGAGGAGCTCGGAACCGCTGAGTACACCGTCACTGGGATCACGCTGAATCCAGCATCCCCAAGCGAGGTGACGATGGCTGCTGTCACGCGTTCCCCGGGGATTGGATCACGCGCTCAGACCTGGCTCACCGACGCAGACCCGGAGACGATCCCCGCACTGCAGACGGATCTGTCCTCGGGCAACGCACAGGCAGGCACGGTCGACGCCTCTGTTCGCGCGGCCTCCGCGGAGGTTGGAGTGAGAGAGCTGGCGGGGTTGCCCTGGTTGTTGTCGCTCCTCTTCGTCGTCGGCGCCGTGGGATTGGCAGGAGTCCTGATCTCCACACGTGCCACGACCGGAAGGGTCGCGAGTGCATTGGTCGCTTCGGGGGAGTCATGGCGGCGATCCTGGTGGGTGACGCAGATGGGGCTGTTCCTCCTGCCTGTGTGTGGATCACTTGTCGGCGTCATGGGCACCAAGATGCTCATGCGCATCGCACGGGGACCATTGGCAGCCCAGGTCGAACAGGTGTGGGAAGAGACGCCCGGATGGCTGACGCCCTCGCTCGGCTTTGTCGGCGGCTACGTCATGATCGCACTTCTCGTTGCCTGGATCGCCTGCCAGCATCGACCCAAGCAGAGGCACGCGGAGCCTCGTCGGGATCCGCCTCGTTGGCCATTGATCGCAGCACCGACGGGAGTGGTCCTGTCGGCTTTGCTCGTCTACCTATACCAGACGCAGGTGCTTCATCTGGGCGTCGCGCTGGGGACCATCGTGGCCTCCATCGCATGGCCGGTGCTCCTGTGGCGGATCCCCTGGCTGTCACGCGCCCCCGTGCAGCAACGTGCGCTGTGGGCCACCACCCGGAACACTGTTCCGACTCTCAACGCACTGATGCTTCTCCTGACGCTCGCTGCCTACCAGAGCGCCAGCCTGATGAGCGATGTGACATCAGGGATGGACGGCTCCGAGTCCTCGATGATGGTTGAGTCCCTGACAGCGAATGATGTCGAGAACCTCAGCGCAACATATCCCGACATCATGGCGGATGCGCTGGTCTTCGTAAACGCGGATGAATCAGAATCCCAGCCTCGCGCGACCACTGCAGAAGGCCTTTCTTGCTTCGAGCAAGCAATCGGCACAAACGAGGACTATTTCACGGCCTGTCCCCTGGAAGTCCTCCGCCTAGTGGTGTTCGCGCCCTCTGACGGCCCAGCAGCGACCTTTGCCGGCCGAGTTTCCGAGGAGCTCTCCACCGATGGCGATCTCGGAGTGGTTGTCCTTGAGCCAGCCTCTGGACGGGTGAAATCCACTGCCCATCTCACGACTGGCCCTCCCGACCCGGAGATGGGTGTCAATGGAATGCCGGACGTGGTCCTGGACCCCCTGTCTCCTGAAGTGAAGAGATTGGGCATCGGCTCCTCAGACCTTCGGACCGTGATCATCCAAGGATTCAGCGAGCATACGGATCGGGAGAAGAATGGCTTCCGTACCAGCGTCATCACCCAAGCCGGGTACAGCTTCGTCACCGAGTCCGACAGTCCAGAGGCTCGTCAGATGCGTGCCATGGCATTCACCATTCCATCCTTTGCCGCCCTCATCGCCTCCATCGCGGTCGCTCTGCTTTTCATCTCGATCTCATCGGAGCAGAGGACCTTGTGGGAAGTCGCAAGGAACTCAGGGGCGACGAGCCATCAACGTCTGCGCCTGACAATCCCTCTCGCGTTGTCAACGGTTGCTGCTACATGTGTGGCGGTAGCGATGGGACGGATTGGGGCCATGCCCACTCTCTCGGTTGCGGGCACCCCACTGGACTTCGACTACGGCTGGTTCTGGTTGATCCCGGTTCCGTCAGCTGCGGTCACCGCGCTGATCATGTCCCTCGGGAGCATGCGGACGGGAGCGACTCACGGCTCGAGGGAGGCGCCGAAATCGCGCAACAGAACGAGCCCGTCGGCGGAAGATTGACAGGACCGACACGAGATCGTCTCGACGCCGCGCCCAGCCCCTCCAACACCCCAAGAGAGGAAGGATGGTGTAGCAAACAGATGATCGAAGCACACGGCTACGCCAAGAGGACCAAGATGCACGGAAAGATCTCCAACATGACAGTAGCCCGGATAGCCATTGCCTATCTGCTGTTCGTCTCCCCTATGGGGGTGGATCAGTTGGGGGACGACCTCGTCTTCAGTTCGACGCCGCACCTCTTTGGACATGAACGGGGTCTCACAGAAGTGACCATCGAGAACAACGAGCCGTGGATCTGCACGTTCTTTCCCTCGTTTCCCTCATGCAAGAGAAATTGAAGACGCGCACGAGAGTCGAGGGGCTCGACGCCTCGACTCTTGGTCAGCACGCCAGTCTCCACCTCCGCCAGATCCTGTTCGTCGCGGCAGCCGCCATCCTTCTCCTGAGCGAACTCCTCTCAGGTCCCGTCTCGGATGGAATCGGTCGCTACAGTCTCATCTGGGCAGTGGGAAGCTGTCTGCTCCTGGCTGCGTCAGCATGGTCGCCTGCCATCGGGGGCTCCCTGTACTCGGGTCTGACCGTGATCGGGATATGTCTGCCACGCGAGGTGTTGTCCTTGGCGCTCCCGATGGTCGGCATCTACGTGCTCGGAGTGGATTGGATCGCCCGGGGATGGGCTCTTCCCGCAACTGCCATTCTGCTCAGTTCCGAGCTTGCTCAGCTCTCACAGTCATCGACACCGAGGGCGGACATCGTCGGAGCCGCATTGGGGGTGACATTCACCCTTGTGATCGGTGCGGTCCTGCGATGGGGCCGACGGCAGCGAGCTGCCCTGGAAGAGCACGCGCACCGCGTCGCATCCGAGGCGGAACTCTCAGTGCGCCACAGCCTTGCTGCCGCGTTGCACGACGACGTGGCAAGTGAACTGGTACGAGTCATCCTGACCAGCAGCGGCATCGCACGCGGCGCCACCGACCCTGAGCTTGCCTCCGAGATCGAAGAGTTGGGCGATCGTGCGCGGATCGCCCTGGGTCGCCTGCGAGCTCTCATGGCCAAGTCAGGCGAGGGAGGACCACCTACTGCTTCGGAGCCATTCGGGCAGATCATCCACACCTGTCGAGCAATGCTCAGCGGACGCGACATTGATCTTGTCTCCGAGGTCGTTGGGGACGTGGACTCCTCGTGCACTGCTCGCCAGCGCGCCATTCTCGCCGGTGCCGTGCGGGAGGGCGCGACCAACACCCTCAAGTTCGCCCGACCGGGATCCACGGCGCGCCTCGTCGTCGAACTCCTCCCCGACAGGGCCGTGGATCTCATGCTGGCCAGCGAGATGCCTCCTCCCCCAGCGATCGACCACGGCGTCCTCTCCGGAGGACTTGGACTTGAGAACTTGTCCATCCGGGTTGCTGGGGAAGGTGGCAGAGTCCTCTTCGGACCCAACCATGGGTCGTGGGTGCTCACCCTCAGTCTGCCAGGAGAACCTCCACCCGCGACAAGGAGGAGCAGTGCGCCCCGGACTGGAGAAGCCGGGGTGCCGGGGGCCACGCTGGAGTCCTCCCCGGTAGTCGAGACAGCGAAACGGGAAGGAGAAAGGGAATAGATGGAACCGGAGCACGTGCGAGTGCTCCTCGCAGACGACGATCCCGTCCTGCGCAGAGAGCTCGGCTCGGCACTCGCGAGCACTGATCAGATCACTCTGGTCGCTGCCGTTGCTGACGGTGCCGCAGCTCTCGATGAGCTGCGGCACCACATCGTTGACGTCGCGTTGCTCGATGTCGACATGCCCGTCCTCGACGGCGTCGCAACGGCCCGGGCAATCGCCGCGCAGCACCCAGATGTGACGGTGGTGATGCTCACCGCCTTCGAACGGGAGGACTTCCTCGAGCAGTCCCTGCTCGCTGGAGCCTCGGGGTTCCTCACGAAAGACCTCCCGCTCAAGGAACTCGTGATCCTCTTGCAGCACGCCGCATCCGGGAAGACCGTGATGGGAGCGCGCCCCACGGCGCTGCTCGCACAGTCGTACCGTGAACAGGCTCGACGGAAGGAGACCAGCTCCGACTTCATCGCTACCGTCCAAGCCATGCCCCTGCGCTTGAAAGAAGTCTTCGACCTCCTCGTGGCGGCCGCGTCCAATCGCGACATTGCCCACGAGCTCCATCTCAGCGAGTCGACCGTTCGAGGATACGTTTCGGAGATCCTGCGCCTCACAGGCAGCCGGTCCCGCACGGAGGTGGCGGCTCGCGCGCTCAGCTCCGGGCTTCCGGACCAGGCCCTGGGGCTCCGTCCTGCCGCTCCGGGCCGGCCGGCCAGAGGAACTCGATGCGTCGCCGCGACACGTCGGCCTGGACCAACCTCGCCTCGATGACCTCACCGAGGCGCAAGGACTCCGACTCCTCCGCCACCAGCACCCGCCCCATCACCGCGGGATCCGCGATCATGACCGTGCCGCGCCTCGCTCCGGCCTGCGCGGGTGGCTGGTCCGGGCCGACAGGAACTCCGGCACCCTGGGCACGGTCAGGACCCACCCCTTGGCCGTTGGCACCGTTCCCCCGGGCACCGTTCTCCCGGGCACCGTTCCCCCGGGCGCCATTGCCTCCCCCGGTAGTGACCCCATTGCGCGGTGGCCGCCCGTCCACGTCGACCACTGCGCCCCGGAAGACATTGCCGACCTCCCCGGCCAGCAGCAGGGCCTCCACCGCGCACAGCGACTCCCGCTCCGCGGCCGAGACCCGCTGGGTCGCCTTCCCCATCAGTGAGGGAACCTCGAGCAGGCTCTCTCGCACCCAGCCGGGCACGGCCTCACCTGCGCACGCCGCCAGGCAGATCTCCAGGGACCAGCGGTCCACGAGGCGCCGCAGGGGTGCGGTCGCGTGCGCGTACTCGGCGGCGATGGCTGCGTGCCGGGTCACGGGGTCGCCCTCGTCGGGGAAGGGCGGCGCCTCCCCCACGCCGAAGACCGCGTACCCCGCACCGCGGAAGAGGGAGGTGGCCTCCAGCAGGAACGCGGCCTCCGGTGCGCTGTCGGGGGAGATCGAGCGGACCAGGTCCGGGTAGGCGACCTCGTCGGGCCAACCGACTCCGAGGGCTCGCGCCACGGCGTGCAGTTTGGCGAGCGCCGAGGGGGTGGCCGGGGGCACTGTCCGCAGGACCCCGCAGCCCACCTGCCTCATGGTCGAGGCCGCGCAGATCCCGGTGAGCAGGGAGACCTGCGCGTTCCATTCCTCCACGGCCGGACTGGAACGGTAGACGAGGCGGAAGTGCCCACTCCCATCGGGCCCGGGAGCACGGACCACCTCCTGCTCGGGGATGCGCGCCGACACCCCGCCCCGGGCCATCTCGCGGGTCAGTCGCAGCTCACCCACCTCGCGCAGGAGGACCGGCAGGTCGACGGGTGTACCCGGGGGCAACTCGCTCCCCTCACCACCATCGGTGGAGTCCAGCGCCTCCTGGACCTGCTCGTAGGTGAGCTGGGCGCGGGAGCGCACCAGGGCGCGACGCACGTTCCAGGTGATCTTCCCGCCGTCGGGCCCGAGGCGGATCTGCCACACGCAGGCCGGGCACAGCTGTCCCGGCAGCAGGGAGGCCGCACCCTCGGAGAGCTCACGGGGGTGCAGCGGTGTGGCGCTGTCCGGGAAGTAGGTGGTGAGACCACGGGCGCGCGCCTCGGCGTCCAGCGGCGAGCCCGGGGGCGTGAAGGTGGCCACTGACGCAATCGCATAGCTGACGAGGAAGGTCGCCCCGTCGGGCTCGCCCGCGGGCAGGCGCAGGAGGTGGATCGCCTGGTCCAGGTCGCGCGAACCCTCGGGGTCGATGGTCACGAAGGGGATGTGGGTGGCGTCCAGGGTCGGGAGGGCGGGCGCCCACAGCGCATCCGCCGGGGGTCGCCCGGTGGCAGAGGGGTGCGGCGCCTCCTCCGCGCGTCGCCCGGTGGCTGCGCGGTGCAGCGGGCGGAACTCCTGGATGCGGGTCGCGTCCGTCGTTGCCCCGGGATCGACGAGGGCGGGACCGCGGTGCTGGACCCTGGCGGGGTCCAGGTCCTCATCCGCGTCCAGGTCCGGGTCGGTCCCGGTGTCGGGGTGGGGGCCGGGGCAGGGGTCGAGGTCGAGGTCGAGGGTGGCGAGGAAGTCCCTCCACTGGGCGACCGAACGCCGTGCCTGCTCGGTGACCGCCTCCGGGAAGACGGCCGGGATGCGCATCTCGGAGCGGATCCGGTCCAGGACGGGAACGAGGATGTCCTCGGCGACACTGGCCAGGGGGAGGTGACGGTGGAACATGGCCGACCCCCCTCCCCGACCCGGCTCGCGCGTCCGGGACCGACAACAGGGTACGTGTCGCGGCTCACGTGGGCGCGTGTTCGGCGCGGCGCGCTCCACCAGCGACCTCGCCGTGGGGTGGGTCCGCCTGTCCTGACCGAGGGATCCGCGAGCCAGTCGACCGGGACACGTGGGACGGATCATGTCCCCTCGCCCCGGCGGCTCAGGAGCCGTCGCCCAGGGAGGAGGAGCTCAGGTCCTCGCTGAGCTCGTCGACGACCAGGTCGCGACCCTCGTCGCGCCGGGTCCGGTAGACGGCGCGACCCACCAGGTGTGACCCGACCGGGGCGGTGATCACCTGCAGGGTGAGCACAGCCAGCCCCAGCACCACCCAGCGCCAGTCCAGGGTGTCCAGTGCGATCCCGACACAGACGAACATGAGGCCCAGCAGCTGGGGCTTGGTGGCGGCGTGCATGCGGGAGTAGAGATCGGGCAGGCGGACCAGCCCGATGGCGGCGACCAGGGTGAAGGCCACGCCGATGAACAGCAGGATCGCGCCCGCCCAGTCCACCACCTCGAGCAGGGATTCCGGGAGCTGGGTGGCCAGGGTTGCCACTGCTGACGATCTCATCATTCCTGTCCCCTCTCCCCGGGACCGGCCGGCCCGTCCGTGCGGGCACCGGCCTGCCCACTGTCGGGCGCCCCGTCCACTGCGTCCCCGGAGGGATCGGTGTCGCCCTCGTCAGCGGAGCCCCCGCCGCCTGAGTCCCCGTCCCCCGAGGCGTCACCGCGGGCAAGGCGGGCCGCCTCCTCGAGTTCCGCCTGCTCGGCGGCGATCTCCGCCTCGGCGCGTTCGCGGTCCTGGCGTTCCGCCTCCTCACGGGTGAGGATGCGCTTGGACGAGGCGTCCTCGCGCACGGCGTAGCGTGTCACGACGACGGCGGTCATGAAGGCCGTCAGCGCGAGGATGACCAGGAGGACACCGAGATCCAAGCGCTGCCACCACACGACCATCACGGCGAGGATCCCGATCCCGCAGGCGGTCAGCACGTCGGTGGCGACCGTGCGGTCCAGCAGTCCCGGCCCGATGCTCATGCGGTACAGGGCGAGCACCCCGGAGAACACGGCGACCACGGCGGTGGCCAGGTGGAGGACGTCGATCGGACTCATTCCGGGGACCCCCCGTCCGTCGTGCCGGAGGAGGCGGTGTCATCGGTGCCAACAGGGCTGGCATCATCATCGGCGGCGTCCTCGGCAGACTTCCCGAGTCCGTAGGCACTGAGGTCCGCGGGGCGGGAGAGCGCTCGCAGGATCCGCTCCTCCTGGTCGAGCACCGACTGCCTGACGGCCTCGATGCCACCCTGGCCCTCCACGTCCAGGACATGGATGTAGATCCGCCCGATCAGGCGGTCCACACGCACCACGATGCTCCCGGGCATCAGCGACGTCATCGCGGAGACCACGGTCAGGTGGACCGGGTCGGCGCTGCGCAGTTCGACCCGCAGGATCGCATTGTCGACCTTCCTGTTCGACACGACGATCCAGGAGACCTGCACGCCTGCGCGCACGAGGTCCGCGGCGAAACGGGAGAGCAGGACCAGTGTCTCCTGGGGGCGCAGGGTCCACCTGCCCTGGACCCGTGGCAAGGGGAAGGCCCACTGGACCGCAACGGCGACGAGGACACCTCCCAGGAGTATCAGGGGGTCCACACTGCCGAAGACCATCACCCACACGAGCAGCAGCCACAGTGTCAGGCGCCAGGAGACGGCGCCGCTGCCGCGACGTGGGACGGTGTCCGCCCACCACTCGGCGGAGGACATGCGACCGAGACGGCGCCACATCAGCGATCACCCCCATCCGTGCCGGACTGGGAGTCCTGACCTGACTGCCCTGACTGCGCCTCACCGGGCCGCACACCCGGGGTGGGCACCGCCCCGGACTGGGGCGAGGGGTCGACGGAGGGGGTGGGGGTGGGCGTGCCGGTCTCCAGCGGTGAAGCCGTCGGGTTCGGCGAGGGGCTGACCTCACTGCCCTCGGTCTCCTCGTCGGAGGTCCCGGAACCGCGATCCCCCTGGCTGAGGACCGCCTCGATGTAGGGCGTGCGGGCGATCTGGTCCGCGGCAGCCCGGTCGATGTAGGCCCACACGGGTCCGGAGAAGAGGGCCATGGCGAGTTGGACCCCGACCAGGGCAGCGACGGAGGCGGTCATGAGGACCGAGGTGTTGCCCTTGCCCTGCTCGGCGTCGGTGCGCGAGGCCTCGGCCTGTTGCTCGGAGCGGCGGGCCGTGCGCCCCAGGGTCTGCTCGGCGCGCTCGATCTGGTTGGCGACCCTGCGGGTGGAGCGCTCGGTGGCATCGGGGCGGGGCTCGGGTGTGGCGAGCATGGGCGGCGCATCCGTGGAGGTCTGCCAGAAGGCCATGTTCCACCACTTGACGAACACGTAGAGCGTCAGGAAGGAAGTGACAATCCCGCCTGCCAGCAGCGCCCACGCTGCGGGTGTGGCTGCCTCCACGGAGGCCCGTGCCAGCCCGAGTTTCCCGACGAACCCGGTCAGGGGCGGGATGCCCACCAGGTTGATGCCGCTGATGAAGTAGAGGATCGCGATGACCGGTGCCGTGCGGGCCAGACCCGACAGCCGCGACAGGGAGGTGGTCCCGGTGCGCCGCTCGATGAGTCCCGAGACGAGGAACAGGGAGGTCTGGACGAGGATGTGGTGGGCGGCGTAGTAGATGGCCGCGGCCAGTCCCGTACGGGACACCAGCGCGATGCCCCAGACCATGAACCCGATGTGGGAGACCAGGGTGAAGGACAGGAGCCTCTTGATGTCGTCCTGGGCGACGGCACCCAGGATGCCCACGAGCATGGTCGCCAGACCGACGAAGGTCAGCACCCCGCTGAGGTGGTCCCCGGGGAAGAGCAGGAACTGCAGGCGGATCAGGGCGTAGACCCCCACCTTGGTGAGCAACCCCGCGAATACGGCGGTGACCGGGGCGGGTGCTGTCGGGTAGGAGTCGGGCAGCCAGGCCTCCAGGGGGAAGACGGCGGCCTTGATGCCGAAGGCGACCAGCAGGAGCACCTGGATCATCTGGGCGGTGCCGGGGTCGATCTCCTGCAGGCGCACGGCCAGCTGCGCCATGTTCACGGTGCCAGCCGCCGAGTAGGTCAGGGCGATGCCGGCCAGGAAGATGGCGGAGGAGATGATCGAGACGACCACGTAGACCGTGCCCGCACGCACCCGGCCGCGGGTCCCCCCCAGGGTGATGAGAATGAAGGAGGCGGCCAGGAGGATCTCGAAGCCGACGAAGAGGTTGAAGAGGTCGCCGGTGAGGAAGGCGTTGGAGACGCCGGCCGAGAGGATCAGGAACGTCGGGAAGTAGATGGCGATGGGGGCGCGCGGCCCGTCATCGGCCAGGTTCTGGGCCAGTGAGTAGATGAGGACGGCCAGGGTGACGACCTGGCTGACGAGGAGCATGGTGGCGGAGAGACGGTCGGCGACCAGGGTGATGCCGATCGGGGCCGCCCAGGAACCGACATCCAGGACCACGGGACCCGCGGAGGCGGCCACGGCGAGCACCACGGAGACCAGGGTCGTCACGGACAGCGCCAGCAGGGCGATGAGCTGCTGGAGATTGGGACGTCGTCCCACCAGCAGGGCCAGACCCGCACTGAGCAGCGGCAGCAGCACCGGGACGGGGAGCATCCAGGAGACACCCATCAGGCGTCACCTCCCCGCGTGGAGCCGGGCTCTGTCGTTGTATCCCCCGCACCGCGGACGAGGGCGTCGCCGTCGCTCCCCGGGTCCTCGGAGTCGTAGTTGATGCCCTCGTCCTCGTCACCCGTGGTCGCCTCGGCATGTGCCAGTGCCGCCTCGTGGGCGGCGCGCTGGGCGAGGAGGCGGTCCTCGACGTCGTCGACGACCTCGTCGTGGCCGCTCAGGTGCCAGGACCGGTAGGCCAGGGCGAGGCCGAAGGCGGTGGTGCCCAGGGACAGGACGATGGAGGTGAGGATCATCGCCTGGGGCAGCGGGTCCGCCATGTTTGCAGGGTCCTCCAGCCCGAGCAGGGGTGGGCGCCCGGCAGCACCGCCGGAAGCGAGAATCAGGACGTTGACACCGTGCGTGATCAGACCCAGGCCGATGAAGATCCGGGACAGGGAACGCTCCAGCAGCAGGTAGACACCGGTGGCGACCAGGCCGCCGGAGATGATCAGCAGGACCAGGGAGGGAACGGTCATCGTGTCCCCTCCTGGTCCGTGGCCGTGTTGGTGCCCTCTTCGCTCGCCGTGGCCGCCCGCGGGGCGGTGGAATCCCCGGTGGAGGGACGCCCGGGCGGGTCGGCGGCCACCACCGGTGCGCCCGGCCCCCCGGGCGAGGAGTCCCGGGGCCTGGCGGCAGCCGGATGGACCGCACCCCCGGGCACCGAGCCCGCGGCGACCGGAGCGGGGGCGCCCTCGTCAAGGGTGGAGGGCGCGGGCGCAGCCCGCCTGCGGCGCTCAGCGGCGGACTGACGGTCGATCTCGGCGCCGGCGGCGGAGACGAGGTCGAGGACCAGGCCCACCACCAGCACGTAGACACCGACGTCGAGGATCATGGCGGTCGTGAAGTGCAGGTCACCCAGGATGCCCAGGTGGATGTCGACGGCAGTCGACTGGAGGACGGCATTGCCGAAGAGCAGGGGCAGCATGGCCCCGGCCCCCGCGATGAACAGGCCCAGTCCCATGACGCGACCTGCGGGGATCGGCATGGCCTCGCCGAGTTCGTGGCGACCGCCCGCCAGGTAGCGCAGGACGAAGGCCAGGCCCGCCACCACACCACCGGCGAAGCCACCTCCCGGGGAGTTGTGGCCGACGAAGAGCAGCCACACCGACAGCAGGAGCATGGTCGGGAAGAGGAGTCTGGTCGTCACCTCCAGGACGGTGGAGCGGTCCTGGGGGCGCAGGGCGGAGACGGCGGGGAGGAAGGGGCGCTGCTCGGAGGCGCTGGGGGCGCGGTCGATGCGTCCCGAACGGGAGCGTAGGTAGATCAGGGACGCCACGCCGGTGGCGGTGACGAGCAGGACCGAGAGCTCGCCGACGGTGTCCCAGGCGCGGATGTCGACGAGGATGACATTGACGATGTTCTGGCCGCCGCCGAACTCCAGGGCCTCGCTGGGCATGAGTGCGGAGACCGGGGCGTGGATTCGCGCGGACGCCGCGTAGAGGCCGGTCAGGACGACCCCGACGCCCACCGCGCCCGCGATCGCCAGGTGCAGCCAGCGTGCGGCGGCCAGGGGCCGGTCGGAGAAGTAGCGCGGGAGCTTGCGCATGACCAGGACGAAGACGACCATGGCGACGGCCTCCACGACGATCTGGGTGAGCGCCAGGTCGGGTGCACCCTGGGAGGCGTAGAGCAGGGCGACGCCCAGGCCCACGGCGCCGAGGGCGAAGACGGCACGCATGCGTCGCCGGGAGCGGGCGGTCATGATCGCGGCGAGGAGGACGATCACCGCGATGCCGACCTGCAGGGGGGAGTCCGCCCAGCGCACCGTGACCGGTCCGGGTGGGGTGATGAGGATCGAGGCACCCACCGCGGCCACCATGGTGAGCATGATGGTGGACAGGTTCCAGGGCAGGGAGCCCTGTTGGAAGAGCCGGGTCACTCGGGCGGAGACGATCTCGAGTTCCCGCATGCTCCAGGAGTAGAGGCCGACCACCGACAGCGGCGGCGAGACCCGCTCCTGCAGGGCCTCGAAGGCGGGGGCGGCCCGGGCCAGGAGGGCGCCACCGGCCAGGACGGCCGCGGTGAGCGCCGCGGGCTCCCATCCGGACCACCACGCCAGGTGCGCGCTGCCGGGGAGCAGTGTGGTGGCGGGGGCGAAGAGGTTCTCCAGGGTGTGGGGGAGGAAACCGAGCAGGGCGCCTGCGGAGAGCACGACGATGGGGAGGAGCATGGGGCGCGGGGTCGGGCGCACCGTGACCTCCTCGGCCACCCCGCGGGTGCCGAAGGCTCCCCACCAGGCGCGCCAGGAGTAGGCGACGGTCAGCACGGACCCTGCGGCCACGACGAGGGCGACGAGGACGTCCGTCAGGAGCGTCGGGCCCACCCACCCCGCTTCCGAGCCGTGCAGGAGGGTCGCCAGGAGGGCCTCCTTGCCGAGGTACCCGGTGGTGAGCGGCACGCCCGCCATGGACAGTGCCGCCAGGCCGGCCGCCGTGGCCAGGACGGGCATGCGCCGGGCCAGACCGGTGAGCTTGCGACGGTCTCGGGTGCCCGTCGCCGACTCGACGGCGCCGACCGTGAGGAAGAGGGTGGACTTGAAGAGGCTGTGGGCCAGCAGCATGGTCAACCCTGCCGCCATCGCCCCGGCACTGCCCTGCCCGACGGTGGCGGTGATGAGGCCCAGCTGGGAGACGGTCCCGTAGGCGAGCACCAGCTTGAGGTCCTGCTGGCGCAGCGCCCTCCACCCGCCCAGGAGCATGGTCGCCAGGCCGAGCGCGACGACCACCGGTGACCAGGCCGGGACCTCGGTGAAGCCCGGAGCCACGCGCGCCACGAGGTAGACACCGGCCTTGACCATGGCGGCCGCGTGCAGGTAGGCGGAGACAGGGGTGGGGGCCGCCATGGNNTCACCGCGATGCCGACCTGCAGGGGGGAGTCCGCCCAGCGCACCGTGACCGGTCCGGGTGGGGTGATGAGGATCGAGGCACCCACCGCGGCCACCATGGTGAGCATGATGGTGGACAGGTTCCAGGGCAGGGAGCCCTGTTGGAAGAGCCGGGTCACTCGGGCGGAGACGATCTCGAGTTCCCGCATGCTCCAGGAGTAGAGGCCGACCACCGACAGCGGCGGCGAGACCCGCTCCTGCAGGGCCTCGAAGGCGGGGGCGGCCCGGGCCAGGAGGGCGCCACCGGCCAGGACGGCCGCGGTGAGCGCCGCGGGCTCCCATCCGGACCACCACGCCAGGTGCGCGCTGCCGGGGAGCAGTGTGGTGGCGGGGGCGAAGAGGTTCTCCAGGGTGTGGGGGAGGAAACCGAGCAGGGCGCCTGCGGAGAGCACGACGATGGGGAGGAGCATGGGGCGCGGGGTCGGGCGCACCGTGACCTCCTCGGCCACCCCGCGGGTGCCGAAGGCTCCCCACCAGGCGCGCCAGGAGTAGGCGACGGTCAGCACGGACCCTGCGGCCACGACGAGGGCGACGAGGACGTCCGTCAGGAGCGTCGGGCCCACCCACCCCGCTTCCGAGCCGTGCAGGAGGGTCGCCAGGAGGGCCTCCTTGCCGAGGTACCCGGTGGTGAGCGGCACGCCCGCCATGGACAGTGCCGCCAGGCCGGCCGCCGTGGCCAGGACGGGCATGCGCCGGGCCAGACCGGTGAGCTTGCGACGGTCTCGGGTGCCCGTCGCCGACTCGACGGCGCCGACCGTGAGGAAGAGGGTGGACTTGAAGAGGCTGTGGGCCAGCAGCATGGTCAACCCTGCCGCCATCGCCCCGGCACTGCCCTGCCCGACGGTGGCGGTGATGAGGCCCAGCTGGGAGACGGTCCCGTAGGCGAGCACCAGCTTGAGGTCCTGCTGGCGCAGCGCCCTCCACCCGCCCAGGAGCATGGTCGCCAGGCCGAGCGCGACGACCACCGGTGACCAGGCCGGGACCTCGGTGAAGCCCGGAGCCACGCGCGCCACGAGGTAGACACCGGCCTTGACCATGGCGGCCGCGTGCAGGTAGGCGGAGACAGGGGTGGGGGCCGCCATGGCACCGGGCAACCAGAAGTGGGAGGGCACCAGGGCCGACTTCGTAGCGGCGCCCGCCAGCACCAGTAGCGCGGCGATGACGACCTGGGGTGAGGTCGGGTCCATGGTGCCGTCCGCCAGGGCGGCCACGAGCTCCGAGATGCGGAAGGAGCCCCCGGGTGCCAGGCCCAGCATGACGAAGCCCGCGAACATGGCCAGGGACCCGGAGGAGGTCACCAGGAGGGCCTGGCGGGCGGCACCCCTGGCGGGACGGCGGTCGTGGTGGTGGCCGATGAGCAGGAAGGACAGCAGGGAGGTGCCCTCCCAGAACAGGTACAGGCCCATGGAGTGGTCGACGGTGACGACCCCGAGCATGGCACCGGCGAAGCCGACGAAGACCCCCGCGAAGCGGCCGAGCCCGGCGGAGGTGTCGGAGAAGTACCCGGAGGCGTAGACGAGCACCAGTGCGCCCACGCCGCCCACGATGAGGGTCATCAGCCAGGAGAGCGGGTCCAGGCGGAACCAGAGGTCCATGTCGAGGCCCGGGACCCACGTGAGGTGCTCGGTGGGGGGCGTCGCGGAGAAGGCGGCGCGGGTGTTCAGTGCGGCCCAGGCGGCAGCGGATGCGGGGACGAGGCCGAGGAGTGCGAGGGTGCGTCGCCCGAGGTGGCGGACCAGGGTGGGTGCTGCGAGCGCTGCTGCGAGATGCGCGGCGAGCAGCACGATCATGTGGGCTCCTGGTCGTCAGGGTGCGGTCAGGGCAACGGGCCGGACGAGCGCCGACTCGGAGCCCGACGCCGCCTCACCGGCCCACACCAAGGGTAATGCACAGGCCAAGTCGCTGCCCGCCGTGCCCACCCCACCCCCCATCTCGCCGAAGTCCGCTCAGTTCAGGGGTCGAAGTCCGCTCTGTTCGGAGCACGAAGACGATATGGGGGTGGGGGTGGTCTGAGGTTGGGTCTTGTGGCCTGGGGCCTTCCCTGTGCAACGTGGTTCAGTGCCCTGGTTGGGGTGCAGTGCCACGGTTTCGTGGATCGCCCTCGCCCGTGGGTGGGGGTGCCGACATGCGATTCAGGGGAGGCCCCAGGTGTTGTCAGATGCTACGTGTATTGGGTTGGATGTTCACGCTCGCAGTGTTCGAGCAGCAGCGATTGATCCCCTCTCGGGTGTGATCCGGGAGGCTGCGTTGGGGGGTGGGGACGGGGAGGTCCTCGACTTCATTGCGCGTGTGGGTGACGCCCGGGGGGTGCGGGTGGCCTATGAGGCCGGGCCGACCGGTTTCCACCTGGCACGGACCCTGGAGGGGGAGGGCATTGAGTGTGTGGTGGCGGCCCCCTCGAAACTGTTGCGTGCCAGTGGAGACCGCATCAAGACGGACCGTCGTGATGCCCTCCACCTGGCCCAGATGCTCGCGGCGGGCCAAGTGGTGGGAGTGCGTGTCCCCACCGTGGAGGAGGAGTCCGCCCGGGACCTGGTGCGTGCTCGTGATGACGTGCGCCGTGAACTCATGGCCGCTCGTCATCGTCTCTCCAAGCTGCTCCTGCGTCGGGGTTTCCTCTATGAGGGCAAGACCACGTGGGGTGTGGCTCACCGGGCGTGGCTGGGCACGATCCGCCGGGAGGGACTGGCTGGGGCGGGGTGGGCGACCTTGCAGACCTTTGATGAGTCCTGGGAGACGGTCTGTGCTCTGGAGGCCAGGAGGGGGCGCCTCGATGAGGGCATCGCCCGCCTGGCTGAGGAGTCCTCCTTCGCTGAGGGGGTGAAGCGACTGTCCTGCCTGCGCGGCATCTCCACCCTCACAGCGGTGGGCCTGGCTGTGGAGGTGGGTGACTGGCAGCGTTTCACCCCCACCAGCATCGGCTCCTACCTGGGGTTGGTCCCCAGTGAGCACTCCTCGGGGTCCACCCGCCACCAAGGCGGCCTCACCCGCACCGGGAACGCGCATGCGCGCAGGCTCCTGGTGGAGGCCGCCTGGCACCACCTGCCCACCTACCATCCATCTGCCACCTTGCAGGCACGCTGGGACAAGGCCCCCCGAGCAGTCGCAGACCACGCCGGGCGCGGCAACCGTCGACTCCACAAGCGATGGCTGGGATTCAAGGCCCGCAAGAAGACTCCCACGGTCGCCAACTGCGCCATCGCGCGTGAACTGGCCGGATGGTGTCAGGTGCTGGTCACCATGGACGCCTGAGCCCCACAGTCTCGTCGAGGCCGGCCCCTGAGGGAGTGGGGCAGTGTGTCGGAGAGGGAAACCACCGATGCGGACATGGGCACCCACCCGGGCACGCCCGTCTCGAAGACCGCAGTGAACCCCTCTTCCGCCGGAACACCGTCATGCGGCACCAACCCGCGAATATCAGAGTGACCACACCGTCCACCAACGGACACACCCCACCCCCACAAGGCCCCACCCCGACGACCGAGGCGCCGCCCCACAACCAGTGCCGGGCGGCGCCTCACCATGCCCACTTGACAGCACACACCCCCATATCAGTCCGCTCAGTTCAGGGGTCGAAGTCCGCTCTGATCGGAGCACGAAGTCCGCTCAGTTCGGGGCACGAGGTCCATCCCTCCGAACCCCTGAACTCACTGAACTGTCCGACTGCACTCCACTGCACACCGCCGGCGCGCAGGGAAGGACCGATCAAGTCCCTGTTGGTGGTGTAAGTGTCTGTTGTTTCGTTTGGGCTGGTGGGGGTTGGTTTCAGGCTGTGAGGAGGTGGGTGGGGTCGGGGTGGTTGGGGTGGGTGAGTTGGTCAGTAAGGTCGCGCATGGAGGTCTCTGAGAGGTAGCGGCGTTCCCCGTATTGCCATTCCTCGTTTTGGTCTTGGAGGATGGCTCCGATGAGGCGGGTGGCGGAGGCGTCGTCGGGGAAGACTTGGACGACGTCGGTGCGGCGTTTGATCTCGCGGTTGAGTCGCTCGATGGGGTTGTGTGGTGCAGATCTTCTGCCAGTGGGGGCGGGGCTGGTCAGCGAAGGCGGTGAGGTCGACTTCGGCGTCGGTGAGCATCTGGGCGATCTGGGGGAAGGTCGGGGTCAGGGAGGCCACGACCTGGTGGTAGGCGTCCTTGACGGCCTCTGGGGTGGTCTGGGCGAAGATGGTGGCGATGAGGGCGTTGACGGGCTTGGAGCGGGTGGAGCCCAGGGTCTGGGTGACGTTGCGAGCGAAGTGGACGCGGCAGCGTTGCCAAGAGGCGCCGGTGAGGATGGCTTTGACGGCGTTCTTGATGCCTTGGTGGGCGTCACTGGTGACGACTTGCACTCCCAGTGGGTCAGTGTCGGTTGAGACCTTGAGGCCGCGCTCGCGCAAGGATCGTAGGAACTCCGTCCAGAAGTAGGTGGACTCACTGTCGCCGATCCTCATGCCCAGGATCTCACGCCTGCCCTGGGCGGAGACGCCGGTGGCGACCACGACCGCTTTGGACACGACATGGCCGGCGTGGCGGACGTCGACGTAGGTGGCGTCCAGGAACAGGTACGGGTACCACGTGTGGGACAGGGGACGGGTCAGGAACTCCTCGACCACGGAGTCGATGTCGGCGCAGATCCTTGAGACCTGGGACTTCGAGATGCCCGACTCGCATCCCAATGCCTTGACGAGCTCGTCGACCTTGCGGGTGGACACCCCGTTGATCCACGCTTGGCAGATGACGGCGTAGAGGGCCTTGTCGATCCGCTTGCGGGGGTTGAGGAGGCTGGGGAAGAAGGACCCCTCACGCAGCTTGGGGATGGCCACCACCACGTCTCCTGCCGGGGTGGACACCGTCTTGTCGCGACTTCCGTTGCGTCGGGTGAGGCGGGACTCGCTGCGCTCATAGCGCCCCGCCCCGATCTTGGTGGTGGCCTCAGCATCGATGAGGTCTTGGAGGCCCGCCTCCAACAGTCGACGGAACACGGCGTCTCCTGCAAGGCTCGGGTCGGACAGGACTTCACTGATCAAGGTGGACAGGGCAGACTGGTTGCGGGCCATCGTGGGAACACTCCTAGGATTCTTGGTCGAAACTCTGGACACCCACGATGGCCCACCAACACCCCAAGGATGCTCGCTGACCTGCAGGAATTGCCACCACCCTAAGGGACTCCGCCGGAAGGACCGCCTCCGGCGCCAGTCCTCGGACCTCGCGATCGCATCTGTTCACGCAGGTCACACCCCTCACCGCAGGGCCCGTCACTCTCCGGTCCGGCGCGTTGTCCGCCGTCGCGCTCGCGAGACCTGGTCGCAGCCCGCTCCGGAGCGCCTTCCACCCCTCCCGGAGCACACGTCGCAGGTGGGGCGATAATGGAGTGCCCTCCCGCCCCGGGTGACGCGACCGAGGAGTCACACATGCCCTCTCCCCTGCTCTCGACGCTGACATGGGTGGTCGCCCTCTTCGCGACCCTCTTCGGCGTGATCTCACTGGTGCGCGGCGTTGCGCACCTGTGGCGGGAGTTCAGCGGGGGCCAACCCGACCACACCCGCACCCGCCCGGTGGGCCAACGCCTGTGGGGACTCCTCTCCACGGCGCTGACACATCGCGAGTTCAAGGGCCGCCCGGCGGTGAAGGCCGCCCACTGGCTGGTGATGATCTCCTTCCCGCTCCTCTTCCTCACCCTGGTCAGCGGCTACGCCCAGCTGCGCGATCCGTCCTGGGCCCTCCCCCTCATCGGCCACTTCCCGCCCTGGGAGTGGCTGACGGAGTTCTTCGCCTGGGGTGGGCTCCTCGGCATCGCCTGGCTGATGGTCGTGCGCCGCCGGGCCGGCCACGGCGCCCCGGGTGAGGCCGCACTGTCCGGAGGGGATGCGGAGCCGCCCTCGTCCGCGCGCCCCGCCCCCGCCTCCCCCCGGGGCACCGTTGACGAGGGCGACACCCCCCACCCCGCCGATCTCCCGGCCGAGGCGCCGACCTCCGCTCCTCCGTCACCCTCCCCGCGCGACGGCTCGCCGCGCGGGATCGCCTCCCGCTTCCTGGGCTCCACGCGCTGGCAGGCCCTCTTCGTGGAATGGGTCGTGCTCATCGTGTGCGCCTGCGTGGTGGCGCTGCGGGCCCTGGAGTACGCGCACCTCTCCACCGACCCCGCCACTGCCCACCTGGCCAGCGCCTGGCACTTCCCCCTGACCGCGTGGATCGGCGCGCTGCTGGGCGGGGTCACCCCACTCGCCCTGGCCAACGCCATCGTCATCGTGTCCGCGGTCAAGATCACCACCTCCATGCTGTGGATGATGGTGGTCGGCGTCCAGACCAGCGCCGGGGTGGCCTGGCACCGCTTCCTGGCCGTGGTGAACCTCTACGCCCGCCGCAACGCCGACGGCACCAAGGCACTGGGTCCTGCCGCCCCGATGCTCCACGCGGGCGAACCCGTCCGCGACGTGGAGGACCTGCCCGAGGACGCCACGCTCGGGGTGGGCACGGCCGCGGACCTCACCTGGAAGGACCGGCTCGACTTCTACTCCTGCACCGAGTGCGGGCGCTGCCAGGAGATGTGCCCTGCGTGGAACACCCAGAAACCGCTCTCCCCGAAGCTGCTGGTGCTCGCCATGCGCGACCACCTGGAGGCCGTCTCCAACATCGAGGTCACCGAGGTCGACGTCGAGGAGGTCACCGGCCCCGACGGCGAGATCACGCGCCTGGTGGAGAAGGGCGTGGACCCCGCCCCCCACTCCTTCGACGTCCTGAGCGCACTGTCCCAGTCCGGGGCGACCGGGCCCCTGGGGGTCGCGGTGGCGGACGGGCCCCTGGTCCCCGACGTCATCACCGAGGACGTCCTGTGGGACTGCACCATGTGCGGGGCGTGTGTGGACCAGTGCCCCGTCGACATCGAGCACGTCGACCACATCCTCGACCTGCGCCGCCACCAGGTCCTCATGGAGTCCGCCTTCCCCCGCGAGCTCGGGCGCGCCTTCCGCGGCATGGAGACCAAGGCGAACCCCTACAACCAACCCGCCCGCAAGCGCCTGGACTGGGCCAAGGGACTCGACTTCGAGGTCCCCGTCATCGGTGAGGACCTGGAGTCCGCCGAGGATGTCGACTACCTGTTCTGGGTCGGCTGCGCCGGGGCCTACGACGACCGCGCCAAGGCCACCACCGCTGCCGTGGCGGAACTGCTCCACACCGCCGGCGTCAGCTTCGCGGTGCTGGGGTCCGGGGAGTCCTGCACGGGCGACCCGGCGCGGCGCGCCGGCAACGAGGTCCTCTTCCAGATGCTGGCGGGCGCGGCCATCGACACCCTGCACGAGGCCCGCGCCCAGCGCATCGTGGTGACCTGCGCCCACTGCTTCAACACCATCGCCGGGGAGTTCCCGGAGCTGGGGGGCACCTTCGAGGTCATCCACCACACCCAGCTGCTCAACCGCCTGGTCCGCGACGGCAAGCTGCGTCCCGTCGCACCGCCCGCGTCGCCTGTGTCGACTGCGCCGTCCGTGGCAACTGCGCCGTCCGTGGCGGTCGGGACGGCGGGGACCCCGGGCACGGCGAACGCGCCCGGGGCCGACGGGAGCACCGCGGGCAGCGCCACCGGCGACATCCCCATCACATACCACGACCCCTGCTTCCTGGGTCGCCACAACCAGGTCTACGAACCCCCACGCGAACTCATCGGCTCACTGCCCGGCCTGGAACTGGTGGAGATGCCTCGCTCCCGCGAGGGCGCCATGTGCTGCGGCGCAGGCGGGGCACGAGCGTGGATGGAGGAGACCCGCGGCATCCGCATCGCCGACGCCCGCATGACCGAGGCGGCAAGCACGGGTGCGGCCGTGGTCGCCACCGCCTGCCCCTTCTGCTCCCAGATGCTCGGCTCCGCCACCGGGGCGAGCGCCGGGTTCGGGACCTCGGGCACACCCGCGGGCCCAGGAGGGTCCGCAGACGCGGGTTCGGGCAGCACCGGCGCCGACGAGGGCGGAGCCGCGAAGCTGCCGGAGGTGCGGGACGTGGCCCTGCTCCTGCTGGACGGTGTGCGGCGCGGACTGGACGAGCACCTCGGACCTGACGGGGACCACGGGGCCAACGGTCACTGACTCCTGACCCCCGGTGCGCCTCCCCCATGCGCCCCGGCCCAGGTCCTGCCCCCCCACACCCGTGTGCCCGCACACACCAGGACATGCACCTGACCCGACGAACCCACGCGCCGACACCGGCGTGTCAACGAAGTGGGGTCTCGACGTCAGTCCCGGCCCGATCCGACCGATTTCCGTCACCGAGACCCCACATCGTCGCCACCCCGTCCCCGGGTCAATGCCAGGAGCACCCCGACCCGGGCGCATGCGCCCAGCACCCTCAGGACGAGAGCCGTCGGAGGAGGAGGATCCCGTCCATCCGCTGCTCGGGCCCGCCTGCGCGAGCGTCGACCTGCGGGGTGCGCCTCCGGGTGCGGGTCTCCATGAGGCACACCTCCCATCCGTCACCGTCGAGGCCCAGTGCGTCAAGCTCCTGTGCGGGAGTCAGGAAGCGGGGCGGCGTGTGCCCACCCGTGGACATGCCTGTGGGCGGGGTGACGTGGGAGACGATGAGCAGGTGGCCACCGGGAGCCACCTCATCGGCACCCCGACGCAGGACCGCGGTGCGCGCGAGATCCACGGGGGAGTGCAGGAAGCTCGCCGTGACCAGGTCGAAGGGACCCCCTTCCGGCTCCCAGGTGGAGAGGTCAGCGACCACGAAGGTCGGGCTCGGCGCCGCTCCGAGTGCTCCTGCCGCCTCCCGCGCCCGCGCGATGGCCGAGGGCGCGATGTCCACCCCTGTCACCGACCAGCCCCTTTCCGCCAGCCAGATCGCGTCCCCTCCCTCGCCGCAGCCCAGGTCGAGCGCCCGCCCCGGTGAGAGGAAACGCACGGCATCCACGACAGGGACGTTGGGGCGCCCCGACCACACGGCGCCGCCTTCGCGGTAGCGGGCATCCCAGTACTCCTCGGGATCGTGTGCAGGCCCGCTCCCGGGCTCGGGTGGCCTCACCGCCTGAACAGCGTCGCGAAGAGTCCTCTCGCGGGACGGTCCTCATGCTTCTCCTCATGGCCGGGGCACCACCGTCCGGCGGGCACCGTCCTCCTGACGTCGTCGATGTGCTGGCCGCAGCCGGCCCATGTGGTCTTTCCGCAGGTCTTGCAGGTGACTGCTCGGCACATGCTGTTCTCCTCCAGGGTGTGGGTGTGGGTGTGGGTGTGGGTGTGGCTGCCGCCGGCCCGGTGCATCGGCGCACTGGTGCTCCCGCGCATCCGGGCATCCGGACACCGGGGCGCTGCCCGAATGGGGGCGCAGGTCGGTCACGAGAGGGTGAGGAACAGCCGCTCCAGTTCCTCCGTCGTGATCTTGTCCTCGCGGTCGGCCCCCTCCGGATCGGCGAGGCAGTCCTTCATCGCCGTGGAGATGATCACGAAGCCGGCCCGGTCCAGGGCGGAGGCGACGGCGGCCAGCTGGGTGACCACTTCCCTGCACGTCCCCCCACCTTCGACAGCGTTGATGACGGCGTCGAGCTGGCCGCGGGCCCGTCGGAGGCGGTTGAGGATGCGGCGCTGGGCATCTGCGTCAGTGACGGGCACGAGTTCTCCTGAGGGGTGTGGTGGCGGGCTCGCGAGGACCGGCGTCGACCGCGTTCGCAGGTCTGGACGGATGACGGGGAGACGCCAGCAGGTCGCAGTCGTCACCGAGGGTGGCACGCAGGGTGAGCATCCCCCCGGACAGGGAGGCCGAATCGAAGCCGTTCTGCGTGAGGACCCGATGGGCGATCGCGGACCTCACCCCGGAGGCGCACGTCACCCGGACGGGTCGGCCAGCCGCTCCGGTGCGGACCTCCCCGAGGCGGTCCCGGAGCTCCGTGTGGGGGATGTTCACCGCTGCAGCGATGTGGCCGGTGGCGAACTCCTGCGGGGATCTCACGTCGAGGACGAACGCGGTGCGGGTGACCCCCTCGAGCTCCTCGGGGTACCAGAGCACGAGGGTGCCGTCGAGCACATTGGATCCGACCATGCCCGCGAGGTTGACCGCGTCCTTGGCCTGTCCGTACGGGGGTGCGTAGGCCAGGTCGAGATCGATGAGGTCCGCGATGGTCATCCGCGAGCGCACCGCGGTGGCGAGGACGTCGATGCGTCGGTCGACTCCCTCGACCCCCACGGCCTGCGCACCGAGGAGCAGGCCGTCCCCGGCGCGGAAGTGGACGCTCAGGTGGATCTGAGTCGCACCCGGGAAGTACCCCGCGTGCTGGTTGGGGTGCAGGTGGACCGTGTGGTGCTCGATCCCCGCTGCGCGCAGCGCCGCCCTGTTGGCACCCGTCACCGCCACCGTGAGCCGACCGACACGGACGATGGCCGTGCCCAGAGGCTGCGGAAGTGGACGGGCGTGACCGGGGCGCATGATGTCGTCGGCGACCTGTCGGCCCGCTCGATTGGCCGGGCCTGCCAGGGCCACCGGCCGACGCACACCGGTGGCGGGATCGGTGCTGACCGTCGCATCCCCCACGGCCCAGACACCGTCGAGGGAGGTGCGTCCGTGCTCGTCGACGACGATGGCACCACGTTCACAGGTGACCCCGGCCTCCTCGAACACCGCTGTGTCAGGTCGGACACCTGTGGAGAGGACGACGATGTCCGCCGCCAGCCGTGTGCCGTCGCCCAGGACCACCGTGTCCTCCGCCTCACCCGGGATCACCTCGCGTGCGGCGACACCTGTGCGGACGTCCACCCCGAGCGCACGGAGCTCATCCTCCACGAGGCGGGCGTGTTCGCCGTCGAGCGGCGGGAGCACATGGTCGGCGAACTCGACGATCGTCGTGGAGAGCCCCTGGTGGGCGAAGGCCTCGGCGGCCTCGATCCCGATGAACCCGGCGCCCAGGACGACGGCCCGCCTCGCGCCCTCGTCCACCGTCCGGCGCAGCCACGTCGCATCCCCGACCGTCCGCAGCGCGTGCACCCGGGGGGAGTCCAGACCCTCGATCGGGGGCCGCGCGGCGACGGCCCCGGGAGCGAGGACGAGGGCGTCGTAGCCGATGTGTTCCTCGCCGTCCGGTGTGCGGACCACGACCTCGCGGGCCCGGGGATCCACACCGATGACCTCATGCCCGGTGCGCACATCCAGGTCGAGGGCTGCACGCAGGCTCTCCGGGGTCTGGACCAGAAGGTCCTGGGGATCGGGGATCTCCCCGCCCACGTGGTAGGGCAGTCCGCAGTTCGCGAAGGAGACGTGCGCGCCGCGCTCCAGGACGATGATCTCCGCGGTCTCATCGAGCCGTCGCGCGCGCGCCGCGCAACTCATCCCACCGGCGACGCCACCGACCACCACGAGACGGGTCATCGTCGAGACCCCCTCTGTGGTCGGGCGCGTCCCCCGCAGGGTATGGGCCGTTGCGGACAGTGGCTCCGACTCAGTGTCATCCTCATGCGGGCAATATACCCCATGGGGTATACAAGGACCACTGGTACTCGCCGATCTGGTCTCCAATCGGGGTTGACCGTCCCCACCCAGCAGGAAGCGCCTCCAGATCCGACACCGTGGGGAGGACGGGGCGTCGCAACGTGAGCAGCGCGTGCGGACGCGACATACCGCGCGTCTCCCGCACTCCTCGGTGAAGCAAAATCGTCAGAGCAAGCTGGGCTCCGTCGGGCACTCACTCACCTGTTCAGCGCATGCCCGCCCTGCGGTAGCTCTCGTCACGCATGTCCATCACGGGGGCCCACTTGCGGTTCCACATGGCTGCCCCGAGCAGTGCACCGGCCACACCCACCACCAGGGAGGCGATGACGCCGATGACGCTGGCCGCGCCGACGTAGACGAGGCTCGCGGCCACCGCCGCCGAGAGGAGCACTCCCACCAGCGCAACCGGCAGACGCAGGCCCCGTCGCACCAGCAGGACCAGGACCGTCGCCGCCGCGGCGGCGGCCGCCGCCGCACTCACCAGGAAACCTGTCGCCCCCGCGGTCACGGTGGAGACCATCCCGGTCGCGATCCAGGCAGTACCCATGACGACCAGCAGGGGGAAGCGCAGGGACCTCGCCCGCGGGCGCGACCCGAGCCCAGCCATGGCGGCAAGCACCACCAGCGTCATCCCCAGTGGCCCGAACACCGCCTGGGCGATCCCGGCGAAGACTGTCGGGACGGCGGCCGTGCCCAGGGCAGCGGCGACCACCACGCCACCTGGCAGGGCGGTCGCGCCCAGGCTGGTCGTGACGATGCCCGCCAGCGCCATGACGCCGAGTGTCGCTCCGAGGACGGCGATGGGGAGGCCCGGAGTCGGCAGCGCGTTGCCCTCGTCGGTGTTCCTCAGGGGGCCGCGTCCCGGGCGTCCCTCCCCCGACAGACCGTCCCCGGCACCTCCGTGGGGGCGCAGGGTGTAGCTCGGTCCGTCATGGTGTCCGTCCTCGAAGACCAAGGTGACCTCGGGGATCCTGTCATCGGCAGTCATCGTGTCTCCTCTCGCCGCCGTTTCCAACGATCCAAGGCTGCACACCTGTGAAAGGGCTGGACGCCAGCCGTGCACAGCCTCCGGGAGGTCCGCATTCCGCCACGGGCGAAGACCCCACCCCTTCCACTCCCCCGAGGCACGCCTCCCCAGATGCTCGAAGTACGCCCACGCGGACGACCCAGGCACGCCCCACCCTGGACCCGCTCCAGGCCCCGACCGGAGAGGCGCGTCCCGCGGGCCCGGAGAGACGTGCCCCAGTGGCCCGGAGAGGCGTGCCTCGGGGTCAGGAGGAGGTGTCGAGGGCGACGAGGAAGTCGTCCTCGTCCACAACGGAGCCCCCCACGACGGAGAAGACCAACCCGGCGGCCTCCTCGATGTCGCGGGCCGACCGCAGCCGCTCCAGGCGGGCGGTGCGGGTGAGGGGTGACTGCAGCGGGGCCAACTCACCGTCGGGTTGCCAGAGCAGCCGGTACTCGACGACCACACCGTTGCTCCACGTCTCCCAACGCAACGCCTGGGGGACCGTGGGGACCTGACGCACCTCGATGAGGACCTGCGACCGGTTCCCGACCGGGGCCACCAGCGCGTACCCGTCGACCACCTGGGGCTCCTCGGCGGCCCGGCGGCGGGACTCCTCGATGGAGCGCAGCACCTCCTCAGGCAGGTCGACGCGGCCGTCGACCATGGCGGAGATCCGCTGGACCTCGCGCCTGGTGGGCCGTCGTGGCTCCGCAGGGCCGACGTCCCGGGAGTCCATGACGGTGGGGAACACCGGGCGCAGGACGCCCAGGAGGTCGTCGGGCAGGACCCAGCGCGGGGAGTAGACGGCCAGGCTCACGGCGGAGTCCGGGTCAGGAGTGATCACCTGACCACTTCCGCTGGCGCGGATCGCGCCGGCGAGCCTGCGTGCCATGCGCCTCAGGCTCAGGAGGACCCGGTACTCGACTCCGGCAGGCATGCCCTCGGGGAAGGCCCTGGCCCACTCGTCACGTTCGATGATCTCCGGCGTGGGGGCCGGACCCCTGGTCGCCGGGCAGATGAGCACCCACGCCTGCGTCAGGTCGGCAGCTGTCCCGAGAGCGCGACGGACGTCGGTGTCGACCAGCCACGGTCCCTGCAGCGCGGCCTGTCCCCCGAGCCGGAGCATGCCGGGCCCCGACCAGCCGGCGTCCTCCCACACGGAGACCGCGAGCGCCTCGACCTCGTCGGGCTCGACCTCGGAGGAGAGCAGCAGCAGGTGGTGCGCCGACGCCCAGTCCAGCTCGATCGCGTGGGCGGCCTCGATGCGCTGCAGAGGGGCCGCCAAGGGTGCGCTGACCTTCTCGTGGACGACCCTGCCGCCCTCACCGATCCGGTAGGCGGAGCTGAGCATGTCCAACCCACCGACCGCCGTCGTGGTGGTCTCCGTCAGGGGGTTGGGGGGTGCACTCGCCGGTGTCGGGGGGACGTGGGCGAGCTTGTCCTTGATGGAGCGGCGCTCCGGCGGGCGCGGTTCGTCACTCATCGTCGGGCCGTTCGATGCGGAGTCGCGAGAAGCGCAGGTGCGTGCGCGAGGGCGTGGGCCCACGCTGGCCCTGGTAGTGGGACCCCACCCCGCTGGAACCGTAGGGGTGCAGCGCCGGTGTGGAGAGGTCGAAGAAGCACAGCTGACCGACCTTCATGCCCGGGTAGAGCAGGATCGGCATGGTCGCCGTGTTGGAGAGCTCCAGGGTCACGTGTCCCGAGAACCCGGGATCGATGAAGCCTGCCGTGGAGTGTGTGAGCAGCCCCAGACGGCCCAGGGAGGACTTCCCCTCCAGGCGCGCAGCGATGTCGTCTCCGAGGGTGACACGCTCGTAGGTCGCCCCCAGGACGAACTCGCCCGGGTGGAGGACGAAGGGCTCATCGGGTCCGACATCGACCATGTGGGTCAGGTCGGACTGGTCGGCGGCGGGGTCGATCACGGAGTAGCGGTGGTTGTCGAAGAGACGGAAGAGCCTGTCCAGGCGCACGTCGATGCTGGCAGGTTGGACCAGGTCACGCTCGAGCGGGTCGAGCTGGATCCGTCCGGACTCGAACCCGGCGAGGATGTCACGGTCACTGAGCAGCATGGTCGCAATTGTGGCACGAGCGCGCCGATCGCGGGTCCCGGTGCCAGCGCCGGGGTCAGGGACCGTGCCCGAGGCCACTCCAGGAGCAGGTCCGGGCTTCGGTGTACGTGGCGCGGGAGGGAGGCTGGACAGGAGCGGCGGCCGAGGTGCGGCCGGTCCGTCCCTCGCACCCCCTCCCGCGACTACTGGAGGGGAATCCCGTTCGCATCCGTGACGTACGGGCCCTGACGCGTCGCGATCTGGATGATGTCGACGATCACCCAGACGGCCACCGCCAGCACTGCCACCAACCCGACAAGGAGCCAGGACGTCGCCCACCCGACCACCGTGAGCACCAACTGGATGACGCCCTTCTGCGTGTAGCCCAGGTAGAAGTTGTGGATGCCGAGGGTCCCCAGGAAGAGGGCGAGCAGCACGGCGACGACCATGTTCTTGGGCAGGACACCGGGAACCACCTGGCCGTATGCCTGCTGGCCACCGGGCTGGCCGTACGTCGCCTGCCCCTGCTGGCCGTAGGGGGTCTGGCCCTGTGGCGCCTGCCCCTGCTGGCCATAAGTCTGCTGGCCGTACGTCGCCTGCCCCTGCTGGCCGTAGGGGTTCTGGCCGTACGTCGCCTGTCCCTGCTGGCCATACGTCTGCTGGCCGTACGCCCCCTGGGGCGCCTGCCCACCGGACTGCCAGTACTGCTGCTGGCCGCCGGGCACCTGCGGGCCCCCCTGGGGACTGCCCTGTCCCGGGACCGCATCCGGGCGCTGATCGTCCTGAGCCATCGAGTCCTCCTGGACCGTCGACATCGTGCCTGCGTGCAGGGCGATTCTCCCACGGGCACCACCGGCGCGGGCCCGCAAGCCCACCCCATGCCCTCCGCGGCCGCTCCCCGGCCGACCCGCGACCCCACCCCTGTGCGAGTCCGTACGTCCCGTCCCCACGCGGACGGGGGGAGCAGCGCACGCTACCCTGAGCCCGTGTTCGACGCCCTGCTGCCGTGGTTCGCACGCCACCGCCGTGACCTCCCCATGCGTGACGAGGGCGTCTCCCCCTGGGCGACCCTGGTCTTCGAGGTCATGAGCCAGCAGACACCCATCCCGCGCGTGCAACCCGTGTGGGAACACTGGATGGAACGTTGGCCCACACCCGCCGACCTGGCCGCGGCCAGCCCCGCGGACGTGCTGGTCGCCTGGGACCACCTGGGCTACCCCTCGCGCGCACTGCGCCTGCAGCGCTGCGCCGCAGCCATCACCGCCCGACCCGGGGGCCGTGTCCCCGCCGACTTCGAGGAGCTGCTCTCCCTGCCCGGGATCGGCCCGTACACGGCCAGCGCGGTGTCCTCCTTCGCCTACCACCGACGCGTGCCCGTGCTCGACACGAATGTGCGCCGCGTGCTGGCCCGCACACTCGACGGGGTGGAGTTCGCGCCCTCGTCGGCACCCCCGCGCACGGAGCGGTCCCGCGCCGAGGAGCTGCTGCCCCTGGACGGGGCCGCGGCGGCGGAGTGGAACGTGGCCCTCATGGAGCTCGGTGCACTGGTGTGCACCCAGCGCTCACCCTGCTGCCCGCAGTGCCCACTGGCCGGGGAGTGCCGCTGGTTGGCCGAGGGACGCCCTGCCGCCGAGGTCCGACCGCGCGGCCAGTCCTGGACGGGCACCGACCGGCAGGCCCGGGGACGCGTCATGGCGCTGCTCCGCGAGGCCCACTCCGCCGGGCGCTCGGTCACGCGGGACGAGGCCCTGGCGGCCGCCACACTCCCCGGCGCGGAGCGCGCCCAGGCCGGACGCGTCATCGAGGCGCTCCTGGTGGACGGACTCGTGGCCACCGACCCCGCCGCAGGCGGTCTGCGCCTACCGCGCTGAGGGGGACGCGGCGTCGCCCTCGTCCGTCGCGGTGCCCGGCACGCCTGTGCCGTCGGCGCCACCCTCACCCGTGGTCGCAGCCACGCCCCCGCTGCCCGCCGCCCCGGCGTCGCCGGACTCCGCGGCATCGGCGGCCTCGGTGCGCTTGAGCACGCGGTAGGCCCGCCCGTCCGCGAGCGCCCGGCGCCCGTCCGGGATCGAGAAGGCGATCGCCACGACCACCAGGGTGATGATGCCCGCGGCGACGAGCAGGGACTCCACGCTCACACGGTCGGCGAGGGGCCCGAAGACGAGCATCCCCAGGGGCATGCCCACGGCGAACACGATGGACACGAAGCTGAAGACGCGGCCCATGTACTCCGGCTCGACCTTCTCCTGGAGCAGTGTCATGGAGGGAGTGGAGAAGAACGGCACCGCGATGCCGGTGAGGAACATGAAGGCGTAGAACACCCACAGGTTCGTCGAGAGTCCCAACGCGATCGAGAGCAGCCCGAAGCAGACGCAGGCGACGAGGATCATGTGCTGACGGGAGCGACGTGTGAACCAGATCGACACCGCGGCACCGGCCAGGGTCATGCCCACCGAGAAGGCGATCTCCAGGGCGGTGAGCATCCAGACCTCGTCGCCGAAGCTGCGGGTGATCATGAGGGGCGTGAGGAACGAGGGCGCGACCGTGAGCACGAAGATGATCCCGTACACGGTCATCAGCCAGCGCACCACGCTGTTGCCGAAGGTGTAGCGCACACCCTCCACCAGGTCCGTCAGGTACGAGGACGCCTCCTCCGCCGCCCTGCGCACGGTGGGCACGTGGATGAAGGCGAGGATCGCGATGCCGATGACCGCGGTGACCACGTCCACGAAGAAGGTGGGCACGATGCCCCCGGCCGCGAACACGGCGCCCGCCGCCGCGGGGGCGAGGAGTGCCATCGCGGACTGGATGGTGGTGTTGATGCCGTTGACCCGCATGAGGTGGGCCTGGGGCGTGAGCTGCGGGATGACGGCCGCCACCGCGGGGGTCTGGAACCCCGCGCCCACGGAGCGCACGGCGACGGCTGCATAGATCAGCCACAGGTCACGGTAGCCCGCGCTCATGGCCAGGGCGAGCGCCAGGGTCGTCACCGCGATCGTGGCGTCGGCGGAGATGATCAACACCTTGCGGTTCACGCGGTCGGCCAGGGTGCCCCCGAAGAGGGAGACCAGGGCCTGGGGCAGGAAGGCGAAGACGGCGTAGGCCATCATCACGGTGCCGGACTTGGTCTCCAGCGTCAGGTACCACATGACGGCGTACTGGACCAGACTCGACCCGAACAGGGAGACGGTCTGGCCGGTCAGGAACAGCGCGATCCGGCGCTTCCAGGCGGGGTCCGCCTCCGAGGGGACGGTGGGGTCGTCGGGAGGGATCTGGTCGTCGGACAGGGTGGGGTTCTCGGGCGGGGGGTTCTCCACCCGGCGAACTCTAGCGGGTGACGGCCCACGCCTCACGCGGAGACCGACAGGAGGTCAGTACCGGATGGCGTCGATGGGCCTGACACGGATGGCCGCCAGGGCGGGAATGATCCCGCACAGCGCACCCACGGCGGTCGCGATCCCCACCCCGGCCACGGCGGCCGAGGTCGGGAAGGGCGGGCGCTCCTGGAGGTAGATGCCCATCCCCTCCAGGGGGATCAGGCGCAGGATGACGATGGCGAGCCCGACCCCGATGACACCGGCGACGAAGGTGGCGACCACGGACTCCAGGAACACCGCGAAGAACACGCGCGTGGCCGATGCTCCCATGGCACGCCGGATCCCGATCTCGCGGATGCGCTGGCGGACGGTGACGATGGCGACGTTGAGCAGGCCGAGGGCACCCAGGAGGATGACGATCGCACCGATCGCCATGATCACGGTGCGGATCGTGCCCAGGGTCTCCTGGCCCGAGTCGAAGTCCTCCCCTCCCATGGCGTCGACCTGCCACCCCTCGCCCAGGACGGCCGACAATGCGGCGGGCAGGGTCGTGCGCGCCTCGTCGGCCTGGTCCTCGCCCGCCCACACGTACATGCTGGCCGAACCCATCCCCTGGTCATCCGTCGGCTTCATGATCTGCCAGGAGTCGTAGGGGAGGTAGAGGACCGGGGACTCCCACGCACCCGTGGACCTCAGGACACCCACCACCCGCAGCTGCTGGGTCCCGGTGCCCGTCGTGGACAGGACCAGGGGGTCGCGGATGTCGGGGCTGCCGAAGTACTCCCACAACGCGGCGTTGATGACCACGGGCGTCACCCTCTGATTGACGTCGCCGGAGCGCAGCCAGCGCCCCTGCTCGGTCTCCAGGCGGAAGATCGTGGCGTAGGCCGGGTCGACGGCCTGCACCTGGGGTTCCTGGAACCCGTACTCAGGTGGCGCCACGGGCATTCCGTGGAAGGTGCCCCTGTTCATCACCTCGTTCATCTCCGCCAGCTGCAGGTTCCCGTATTCCCCTCGGGACCAGTACGGGATGGAGAAGCGGTCGGCGACGGTGCCCATCGCGGCACCGACAGGGTCCTCGGCGATCCCCGTCGATTCCGAGGTCCAGCTGGTGTCCCCGGCCGTCCCCTCCCCGTCGGCCTCCCCGTCGGCCTGCCCGTCGCCGGTGACGGTGGACACGGCCGTTCCCCCACCCGAGGAGTTGAACACCTCAACGCCTGACCCTTCCTGGTCCGTCTGGACCTTCTGCGGCATGAGGGTGAGGGTGACGGATCGTCCCGACCAGGACTCCATCATCTCCGTGTTCGACTGGACGATCAGGTCGCCCAGGGCGATGACCGTCGACATGGCCGCAACCGCGGCCACGACCCCCACGAGGGAGAGGACCACGCGGGCCTTCTGGACGCGGACCTCGCCCCAGGCCTCGACCAGGGCGCCGACGAGTTGGTTGAGGAACCTCATGAGTCCTCCTCCGGGGTCCGACGCGCACCGGTGTCCGACCCGAGCGGTGCCACCACCAGGCCGTCCCCGGGAAGGGCGGTGACCCGCTCCCCACCGGTGGTGGGGACCAGCGCCTCCCTCGCGTCGGTGACCTCGCGCAGGACGCCCTCGCCCAGGGCCAGCACGCGATCGGCGCGCACGGCGACATTGAGGTCGTGGGTGATGACGACGAGGGCGGAGTCGTTCTCGTGGGCGACCTCCTCCAGGAGGGCCATGACGGACCGCCCGGTGTCGGGGTCCAGCGCTCCGGTGGGCTCGTCGGCCAGGATGATCCGCGGACGTCGCACCAGGGCACGGGCGGTGGCGATGCGCTGCTGCTCCCCTCCCGACATCTGGGTGGGGTAGGAGTCCAGGCGGTCACCCAACCCCACACGCTCCAGCATGGCTGCGGCCAGGGCACCACGTCGCCAGAAGTCCGCTCCCGTGGCGTAGAGCAGGGGGACCTCGACGTTCTCCTGCGCGGTGCGGGCGTTGAAGATGTTGAACTGCTGGAAGACGAAGCCGAAACCCGACCCCCGCATGCGGGCCCGGCGCGCCTCGTGCAGGCGCAGCACGTCGACCCCGTCCACGGTGTAGGTCCCCGAGGTCGGCCGGTCCAGCAGCCCCATGATGTTGAGGAGCGTCGACTTCCCCGTCCCCGAGCGTCCGACGACGGAGACCTGCTCCCCTGCCTCCACCGCGAGGTCGATGCCGCGCAGGATGTGCAGGTCCGACCCGTCGGGCAGGACCACACTGCGGGTCACCCCCGCCAGTTCCAGGAGCGCCACCTCAGCAGCCCTCACCCGTCATCGGGTTGCACTGCATTTCGGTCTCCTGCTCACCGGGCACGAACTCCAGGACCTCCTGGCCCTCCCCGAGCCCGTCCGTGACCTCCACGCGCTCCCCGTCGCTGAGCCCGAGCTTGACCTGCACCTTCTTCGGCTCGGAGGGGTCGTCGCCGGGAACGTAGACGTAGCCGGTCTGGAAACGGCCCTCCACGGCTGTCGCCGGCAGGGTCTGGACGTCCTCGGCCTCCCCCGCCACCAGGTCCATCCTCACCTGGAGGCCGGGGAAGACCTTCTGGTCGGAGGGGATTGCGCAGGTGGCCAGGATGGAGGTGGCGGAGGCGCCCTCGTCCCCGGAGGCATCCCCGCCGGTGGACCCCCCACCGGCGGACTCCGCCCCGGCCTTGGGGGTGAGGACCTGCAGACCGCTGCACTCGAAGGGAGCGGGCCCATTGGTGATGGTGATCGTGGCGGTGTCGGGCACGTCCTGGATGCGGTACATCTGGTCGGGCGTGAGGGTGGCGACGGCGGAGAAGCTGGGGGGTTGGATGCTGCCGAGGCTGTCACCGATGGCGAACTGCTGCCCCATCAGGGCCGTGAGCTGCAGGGTCCCCGCGGCGGGGGCGTTGATCCAGGCGTTCCTCCACTGGGACTGTCCCGGGGTGACGGTGGTGTTGCCCTCGGCGTCCGTGGTCACCGTGTCCTCACCGGGGACCTCCCGCTGGATGAGGAGGATCGGGTCGCCCTGGGCCACGACCTGTCCGTCCTCGGCGTAGACGGCGGTCACCTCCCCCTCCCCGGAGGCGCGAACGGTTGTGGCCGCGTCGGATCGGATGGTGCCCTCCAGGGAGATGGAGTTCGTGATCGTCCCGGTCTCCGCGGTCACCGTCATCTGTCCGTAATGCGCCGTGGGGTCGAGGACGGCCTCCTCCGCCTGTGCAGTGGTCGGGAAGAATGCGAACTTCACGAGGGCGACCGCGATCACGGTCCAGACGAGGAGCCTGAGGACGGACATCACGGTGGCGCCGCGGGATCGGGAGGTGCTCATGGCTGCTCCTGGTGTGGCTCGACGGCGAGTCGCCGAAGTGGGTGCTGGGCACTGCGGGGGAGGGCGGGATGCGTCCACCGGGCAACGCCTCCGCGCGTACCGGCCGACGGTTGACACCCTATGCCTGCAGGTCAGCTGGCGGGAGGGACCCGGCGATGCGATCAGGGTCGGGTCAGGGTCGAGTCAGGGTCACTCAGGGTGGGCAGGTCCAGGTCGAGGTGGGTCGGGCGGCGGCGGTCGGTCAGGGCCGTTCGGCCCGGGGTCGGCCAGGAATGGGCGGCCCGGAGTGGGTCAGGACCGGGCGGCGGCGGTCCACAGCGGCGCGTCCCGGGAGCTGACATTATCGAGCGGCCTCCCGGCCTCTCGGCCTCACTCCGCCCCACTCACCGTCCTGGCCATTCGGTGGTTGACGAGCTGGACGCCATTCCTCACGGGATGCTGTTCGGCAAGCACCCGGAAACCGTTGGCCTCGAAGAACGCACGCGCCGTCAGGCTCACATCGGCGGTGAGTCCGACCGCGCCCCGGGAGCTCGCGAGTTCGGTGAGACGGTGGAGCAGAGCTGTGGCAATGCCGCGACGACCGTGCCCGGGAGCGACGAAGAGCATGTCGATGTGGCCGGTCCCGATGAGACCCCCGAAGCCGACCACACTCCCCTCCTGTGTGGAGTCCTCGATGACGGCGACCACTGTGAGCGCCGAACGTCTGGCCCGGTCCCACTCACCCAGGTCCCTGGCCAATGACGGATCCGGGACCATCCGGGCTCCGGGGCCGCCCTCGTCGACGTGTCCGGGACTGACACCGGCACTGGCACCCGCACTGGCGTCAACGACGCCGGTACCGCCACTGTCGCGGTCACCGGCCGGTGGGACGCGCGTGGCTCCGCCGACCCAGGCGGCCACCTGCTCGGGTGTGTAGTCGGCCGCCGCAGTCCCGGTCACCGCAGCGACGAACACGCCCAGCGTCGCCTGTGCGTCCTCGCCCGTGTAGGGACGGAGGCGGACGTGGGGACTCCCGGGGGCCCCGGACACGGCTCGGTCAGGCATGTCCACAGCGTAGGGGCTGCCCCTGTTCGACACCCTGCTCCGCACGACCACCACGGGGCACCCAGGACCGCGAGGAAATCCCAGCTTCAGGTAACCCTTCCTGCAAACCGTCTCCAGCGCGTCCGAGGGTGGAGCGGGGCGTTTGCAGCTCCGCCCGCGACTCAGTGGGTGGAGGCCGGAAACGGCGGAATGATGCGGAAAACCCCCGCCGTGGCGAGGGCTCCTGGTGGAGCGGGCGACGGGAATCGAACCCGCGCTACCAGCTTGGGAAGCCGCGAGAATGACAGGGGTGACCGTTGAAATCCCGCCATTCTGACCGATCTTGTCGCCCATTCTGTCGCCCATTTCTAGCGCGTCCCTGCGTGACCCTGACGAGCATCCGCCGCCGTCTGACGGGCGCGCTCGCGGATAGTCTCGGCCTGCGCGACGAGCCGGTCAAGACTCTGGTCTGGGTCTTGGAGGATGTGGACCTGGGCGTCGAGGGCGAGCGCGTGGACGTCTTGGGTGGCGCGGTCGACGTCGAGCATGGCCCGGGTGAGTCGCCGGGCGCGGAGTGGGTCGGTGTTGCCGGTGGTGCGTAGCTCGTCAAGCAGGTTGGTGCTGGTGCGTCGCAGGCCTCGCTCGATGGTGGCGATCTGGTCGGCGGGTGTGGTGGCCATGTGTCCTCCTCGGGACGACAACGGGGACTGTCCCCTATCGCAATTGGATCACGGCCCGGATTCAGTGTCTAGCGTCATCTCGAGATGGGTACTCTCGACGGGTACCCATCGCTCAGGAGGATCATCGTCATGCGTTTCCCGGCCAAGCCGAACCAAGTGCCCAAACCCACCCAGAAGAGGCCGTTCTACACGCAGTGGTGGTTCATCGTTCTCGTCGTACTCTTCTTTGTTGTCGTCATTGGCTCGGGCATTGCCAGCGAGCGAGGACAATCAGGACCCCAGTCCACTCCCACTGCATCGCCGACTACGTCGGCTGAATCTAGCGCAGTCACCATTCCTGACGTGGTCGGAATGAAGGGCGATGCCGCGAAGGATGTGCTCACGGCCGCCGGGATCACGGGCCTAGTCACCCTCGAAGATGAGACTGGCGAAGAGGGTGTCTGGGATGCCTCGAACTGGACGGTGACCTCTCAAGACCCCGCAGCGGGGACGCAGGTCTCCCCCGCCGATGCTGTTGTTCTCAAGGTTCACCACGATTCCGAAGACGCCTCGTCCGGAACCTCCATCACGTCAGATCTTGCGCAGAGAACTCACGACGAGTACCTCAATGCGTGGGGCGTGGACGACCTGAGTGAACTGGCGGGAGACCCGGCCGTCACCGTCGCGGCTCCAGCTATCACCGAGTGGGAGGACGTGAGCGCAGGCACCATCCGGGTGTACGTCCAGGAGAACCTCTCGGATGACCGAGCGCACGAGCTCGGGCGCAACATCCTGTCACTCACAGGCCTACAGGTAACAGATCTGGACACGGTCGTCGTTCGAGGCGCCGACGGTGTTGACGTCAATGTCTACTCGACAGAAGTCCCTCTCCTCAGCCAGAGATGACGATCTGACGGGTCGGGCCCCGACGCTTCGGCGTCGGGACCCTTCACCATGCCTACGGTTCACACGTAGCGGCGTGCGGTCTCGCGGATCTGGTCGGCGTACTTGTAGATGTCCTCGATGCTGTCGAGGTCGTGCCGGGTGACGTTCTTGTCCTCGTCGAGGAGGCCGAGCCACTTGGTTGACTTGGCGTTGAAGTAGCACCGGGCGATGGGCTTGCGGTTGTTGTCGTCGGCGAGGACCGCGAAGTAGCTCTTGGCGTCACGGTAGGTGATGCGCTCGGGCGCGAGCTCGGCGCACGCGATCGCCTTGATGATGCGGAAGGCAAAGAGCTCGTCGGCAGTCGTCTCGATGCCATCGTCCGCCGTGGCGACCTCGGCGTCCGCATCGGGCTCGTCCACAGCAGGGTCGGGGATGCTCGATGTGATCGGTGCGGCACCGATGTCGTTGGTGCCTAGGGCGGTCTTCAGGCGGTCGTTGACACGGTCGTTGAGGAACTGGCGCAATGCCTTGTCGACGAGGCCCGTGAACTTCTCCTGGATCGCCTGCGTGAACCGTCCGTCGTAGACCCGCTGCGTCAGGAGCTTCACGAACTCCGGGGTGGGCTCCTTGAACTCTGCGGCCACCTCCCGCTTGATGGCGCCCACGTACTTGAGCTCTTCGGCCGCGGTGACGATGGAGGTGAGGTCGAAGGTGTCCTTCGTGAGCTTCTTGAGCTCGGGGAGGAGGGTGGTATCGATGTCCGCCAGGTCGAGGACGAGGAAGGGCCGGGCGTCCATCTTGTTGGGGGCATCGAGGTCCGTGTAGAAGTTGTAGACCCGGCCATTGGTGAGGATGGCGACGCGCGTCGAGGTGACGGCGAAGTAGCGGTATAGCTGGGAGGCGTGCTCGAGGGTGAGGTCGCCAGCGACCTTCTTGCACTCGATGAGGATCTGGATCTCGCCGTCGTGGGCGATCGCGTAGTCGATCTTCTCGCCCTTCTTGACACCGACGTCGGCCACGAACTCGGGGATCACCTCACGAGGGTCGAAGACGTCGTAGCCGAGGACCGTCGAGATGAACGGCATGATGAACGCATTCTTCGTCGCCTCCTCAGTCTGGATCGACTCCCACTGCTGGGAGACCTTCTCGGAGAGCGCCTGTAGAGCGTCAGTGAAGTCCATGCCGGGTCCTATCGCCATCGGTCGCGGTCAACCTGGGCCACGAGTTCTTGGGGTCGTGCCAATCATGCCCCCTATGCACCATCTGGAAGAGCGCTTTGCCGTCCCGTGAGCACTGATGAGCAAATCAGGAGCCTGTGATCGGCAAGCTTGCGTCGAGGATCCGCTGCCGGGCCTCCACGATCCGCGCGTCCACGTCGAGCGCCGCTGCCAGAGCCCCGGGGTGTGAGCATCCCACCTCAACCTCGGCCCGCCGGTAGTCATCCTCGGAGATGAGCAACATCGCCGCATACTCATCCGCCTTGGCCTCAACGTCCACCCGCGGGCCCGACGACCCCGATGCCGGGTGCCGGTGAAACGCATGCCCCAGCTCATGTGCCAGCGTGCACACCTCCTCGCGCGCGACCAGCCGTGAGTCGAGAAGGATCATCGAGCGCTCCGGCACCCACCGGCCAGCCTCACCATCGAGCCGGACCCACGCCACGCGCACATCGAGCCGGGATGCCAGCTCGATCAGATCCTTAATCGACGGCACCCCGGCTCACCTCTGCTGCTACTCGACGTCCTGACTGTCGGGACCTGGCGTGCGCTCGCGGGCCGCGTAGGGCAGCCGCTTCGCTTCCTCGATCTCTTCGTCGGAGACGGTACCCGTGGCCGTGGGCATCTCGGTCGGGAAGGGAACGATCTCCGCTTCGGCACTCTGAGCTGCCGACTCGGCCCTGGTCAAGTCGTCATAGGTCTCGCCGGTGATCTCGCCGCACTCCACAACCACGCGGTCGTATGCGGTCTGGACGATGTCGCGAGGCTCAACACCGATGGTCTCGCACGCTTCGCAGAGGACTGCGAGCGGGATCTGGACCTTGCCGTTGAGCCAGCGGTTGAAGGCTGCGATCGACCGGTGGTTGTCAGTGGCGACCTGCGCGGCGTTGAACCCGCGGGAAATGATCTTGCCCTTGAGCTCCAAACCGACGTAGCGGGTGAAGAGCTCTGCTCTCTCTCGTTTGTCCATGCGGATAGTCTAGCGCTCATAATGGACAATCGCAATGCTCAAACCGACAACAAGACCGCTTGACATTGCTCCGCTGGGTACCTAGATTGTTCACATGAGCAATCGAGTTACTTCCGAGTCCGCTGAAGCGGTCGCCTGGACCGCCCGGACCATCACCGACGCCATCGACAGCTCCAGTCTCACGAAGCTGTCGATCTCCGACGAGACGGGAATCCCGTACTCCACGCTCAACCGGAAGCTGGCAGGAAAGTCCGACTTCACCTTCGCTGAGCTCATCCTCCTCGCCGAAGCGATCGGCGTTTCCCCCGCCGACTTCACCCCGCCCGCGCTCCAGAGGTCGTGCGAGAAGGTCCCAGCCTGACATGACCGCGACAACAATCGTGCGCCGACTCCAGCTCCGTGAGGCCGCCACCCTCGCCGGGGTCTCCGTCGCGACCCTCACGCGCGCCATCCACACCACGGACCCCGAGTCGTACCCCCCGCCCCTTCGCGCCAGCCGAGTCGGAGCCTCCTCCCGAGCCCGCTTCCAGGTCCGCGAGGACGACCTCGCCACATGGCTCGAAGAGTGCGAAACCCGCTACCCCGGCTGACCCCAACACCAAGGACCACCAATGAGCACGCACCCCCGGCCCACGAACGGCGCCGACCTGAAGCACTACATCGACGGCATGGCGAACCTCCTGGAGGCCGCCACCGACGCCCTGGCCAACCACCACGCCACTGAGGACAGCCTCCTCGCCTTCATGCGCGGCTACGTCGGCGCCGCCCAGGACAACCTCACCACCGACACCAAATGAGAAGCACCCCCACCGGTTGCCGCCGGTGGGGGCCAAAGAACCCTCGTCGATTCACCAGAAAGGCTACCAAGATGCACCCCACACCGAAACCCCCCACCGCGCTCGCGGTCGACCACGACGCGGAGTTCCTCTCCGACGTGCAGTGGTGGGCGCTGTCGTCCGCGATCGTGGGCGACCACATTCAGGTCCGAGGTCCCCGTCGCGCGACGAGCGGCATCCTGTGGTCCTCGCCCCGGCTGGTGCCGGGTCGGGACTCGATGATCCTGCGGGCCGACATCATGACTGCTCCGGGCACGGCCCCCGTCCGGGTGGAGGTTCCCGCCGACGAGGTGGGCCGGTACCACGTAGCTCGGCGCGAGCCGTCTGGGTGGGTGTCGGTGGAGGAGCGGGTGGCGGCGACGCCGGGCCCGCTGGTGGAGCGGGTGGCGGCGACGCCGGGCCCGCTGGTGGAGCGCTTGGCGCGGCGGGGGGGCGGCCGGCGGGNCACCCCACACCGAAACCCCCCACCGCGCTCGCGGTCGACCACGACGCGGAGTTCCTCTCCGACGTGCAGTGGTGGGCGCTGTCGTCCGCGATCGTGGGCGACCACATTCAGGTCCGAGGTCCCCGTCGCGCGACGAGCGGCATCCTGTGGTCCTCGCCCCGGCTGGTGCCGGGTCGGGACTCGATGATCCTGCGGGCCGACATCATGACTGCTCCGGGCACGGCCCCCGTCCGGGTGGAGGTTCCCGCCGACGAGGTGGGCCGGTACCACGTAGCTCGGCGCGAGCCGTCTGGGTGGGTGTCGGTGGAGGAGCGGGTGGCGGCGACGCCGGGCCCGCTGGTGGAGCGGGTGGCGGCGACGCCGGGCCCGCTGGTGGAGCGCTTGGCGCGGCGGGTGCGCGCCTGGCGGATCCTCACTTCGGTGCGCAGCGGTGCCGTCTTGTCAATGGTGACGGAGGACCAGGCGGTCACGGGCAAGGTCGATTCGGCGCCGATCCTGTCGGTGGATGACGGGCTGACGTCGGTCCTGATCACCCTGCGCTTGCACACCGGCCGCCTGGACGTCGTCGGGGTGCCGGTGACGCACGCGGAGCGCGTGCTCGCGACTGTCGCGACGGACACCTGGACCGAACGATGAACCGCAACGTCTGGCACACAGAGCACGCGGTCTCATTCACCCCGGAGCTTGAGGTCCGCCACCCGGCGTGCCTGGGCACGGCCGTGATCCACGTGGACGAGGTCCGCATCTCGAATCCGACCGACCGGGAGTGGGTGAAGGTCTCCCTCCAGGTGACGGAGTTAGAGGAGGGCCTGCCCTACATCGCCCTGGAGGCGTTGAAGCGCATGCGGTGGAGCGTGGAGCACCGGCGTGTGTTCGTTGAGGACCCGACGCAGGAGGGCGTGTGGACGCCACTGGGGTCCCGCCCTCTGGACCGCGTGGTGGGCGCCCTCGTGGAGGCCGCCCGGGTCTGTGACGCCTCGGTGAGGAGGTCCCTGGCATGAGCTCCCGTGTCATTCCCGTGCCGACGTGGATCGTCGTGTCGGGCCTCGTCCTCCTGATCGCGTCCGGGATCCTCCTGGACTCGACCTTGCCCATCTCGGTGGGTCTCCTGCCCGGAGCCGTGGCCGTAGGCCTGGCGGCCGCCACCTGGGGGTACCTCCCCTACCTCGATCACTCTCCCCGAAAGGCTTTCCCCATGACCAGGTACGGCACGCTCCGGTGGGTCGCTCCCGACAATCTCCAGTTCCTTGAGGCCAAGATCTGGCCTGAGTCCGACGAGCCCTTGGACTGGATGGTGGACTCGGTGCGGGTACTCTCCGTCCTTGCCCCGGTGGTGGCGTTCGAGAACCGGGTGGGCCAGCTGGTGGTGCTGGATGGTCGCCGCCGGGTGCGTGCTGCGGCCCTGGCGATGGTGCCCGAGGTCCCCGTGTTCGTGATTGAGGGGCAGACGGCGGAGGGCCAGGCACTCAAGCAGCTGGTCCTCAACATCACGGGCGGGACCCCCACACCCCAGCAGGTCCATCGCATGGTGGAGATCCTCGCCATGATGGGTGTCCCAGCGGAGGTGGTCGCGGAGACGACGGGCATCCCGGAGGACGAGGTGCTCCGCATCAGCGAGGACGCACACCTGATCTACCGCGGCGGGGAGGCCTCCCGGTGAGCGACCTCGACCCCGCGCCCGCCACCATGCCTGCCCCGGGCGGGGCGCAGACCTTGCGCCAGGCCCTGGGCGATGTGATCGCCCAGCTGGTGCCCGCCGGCAGTGTCGTCACGGAGTTCATCGCAGACGACGAGGACCTGTGCATCGGGTACTGGGTGCACAACGACGGCGACGTTGCGGCCGCCTCCCACGGGGACATCAGGCAGTCCCACACCATCACTTACCGGCTCGACCGGCCCCTCTCCGACTACGTGAGGTGACATCCCATGCCCAAGATCAAGGCGACCCTGCCCAAGAACACTGAGACGAACGGCCTCTACGAGCTGGCGCGGCGAGCGGCAGCTGACCCGACGAAGCTGCACATGGCGATCGTCGTGTGCGACTGCTCGAAGATCGAGGTGGATACCGACACCGGTGCGCGCGACGCCACGGTGAGGATCCGCCGCATCGAGGAGGTGGCCCCCGGGGACCTGCGGTCCGCGGAGTACCTGCTGAGCCACGGCATCGAGTGGCGCCTCGGCGACAGCCTGCTGCCCTTCGACATCGACAAGGAGATGGCGGCGATCTTCCCGCCTGGCACGACGATCGACACGGAGACGGGTGTCATCACCGTGCCGGGGGATGAGTACTCCGACGACGAGGACGACGAGGGCGGCGCCACGCCAGGCCCTGGCACCGAGCAGGCGGCCGCGCCGGATGAGCCGTTCGACGTGGTTAAGGCCGCGGAGGAAGCGATCCTCGACCGCATCGCGGAGGCCGCGCCGGCACCCGTCGCGGACCCAGCCATCCCAGCAGAGGACGTGGCGGATGCGGCGCGCATGGTGATCGTCTCCCAGCTGGGCTCGACGTCGATGATCCAGCGGAAACTGCGTGTCGGCTTCGCGAAGGCGGGCCGCATCATGGACGAGCTCGAAGCATGGGGTGTTGTCGGCCCCGCCCAGGGAGCGAAAGCCCGCAACGTCCTCGCCAACCCTGAGGACCTCGACACCATCGTGGGCGACATCCTCCACACCGGCACCGACGATGCGCCCGAGGACGCTCCCGCGCCCGAGATCGTCGCTACCGACGAGGACCTCGACGGCGGTGACGCCGCATGAGCTCACCGAGCATTTCAGGGTTCACCGCGACCATCCGTCGCAGCGACGCAGAGTGGGAGACGTGCATGGCCAGGGATGGCATGCTGTTCGTGCCCGAGCGTCTCAACGTCAGCTACGGCGAGGACCAGGGTCCACTCGGCGCGTGGCTGAGTGTGACGGCAGTCGGCTGGGTGCCGCGCAGTGGGGCACTCACCCTGTTCTCGCTGCCTGTCGACTCTGCCGAAGCGGTCATGCAGGTCTGGGAGACGTGGGTCGATGGGTTCTACTCGTCGCCCGACACCTACTGGGCTCAGCGCGGTGACCACGCGATCCGGGATCTGCCCACCTGGATCACCTGCGTCCTCGACGACGCCCTCCCCGACGTCTGGCGCGCAGTGCGCGGTCAGCAGGTGGCCGCATGAAAATCTACATCGCAGGCCCCATGACCGGACTGCCCGACTACAACCGCCCGTCATTCCACGACGCCGCCGGCGTCCTGCAAGGCCTCGGCCATGAGCCGCTCAACCCGGCAGCCATCGACCTCGGCGGGGACGCCGTCTGGCAGGACTACATGCGCGCCACCACCCGGCTCCTCACCCAGGCGGACGCCGTGTGCGTCCTCCCCGGATGGGAGAAGTCCCGCGGCGCGTACGTGGAAGTCCTCTGGGCACGCGGTTGCGGCATCCCCGTCCTTGACCTCGCCACAGGGAGGGCCGTATGAGCACCATCCACCTGACCGACAACGACCTCCGCGAGATCAAGCTCGAGGTCGACGTCGCCCGCGAAGACATGGGCGCCACCTCCACCAACCCCGCCCTCGACGACTACCTCCTCGGCGTGGCCATCGGCACCACCCTCCGCATCGTCACAACCCCGATGGAGGCCGACCATGAGTGACCTCACCTACGAGGAGTTCGTGGCCGACAAGGCCAACCTCACCGCCGACTACGGCTTCGACGTCCACCCCGACCAGATCAACCCAATCCTGTTCCCCCACCAGGCGGACGCTGTGCGATGGGCCTGCAAGGGCGGCCGGCGCGCCCTCTTCGAGGCCTTCGGCCTCGGCAAGTCCATGCAGCAGCTGGAGATCATCCGCCTCTGCCTCGCTCACGAAGGGGACGGCGCTCGCGGCCTGATCGTCTGCCCGTTGGGTGTGCGCCAAGAGTTCAAAGCGGACGCCGCGAAGCTCGGCATCGAGATCCGCTTCGTGCGCCGCTCGGATGAGGTCACCGGGCCGGGCATGTACTTGACGAACTACGAGTCGGTGCGTGACGGGAAGCTGGACCCGGCCATGTTCACCGCGGTGAGCCTGGACGAGGCCAGCATCCTCCGCTCCTTCGGGTCCAAGACGTACCAGACGTTCCTGACCCTGTTCGACGCGGTGCCCTACCGGTTCGTGGCCACGGCCACCCCGTCTCCGAACCGCTACAAGGAGCTGATCCACTACGCCGGCTACCTCGGTGTGATGGACACGGGGCAGGCGCTGACCCGGTTCTTCAAGCGGGACTCGACGAAGGCGAACAACCTCACGCTGTACCCGCACAAGGAGACCGAGTTCTGGCTGTGGCTCCACTCCTGGGCGCTGTTCCTCCTGCGTCCCTCGGACCTCGGCTACTCCGATGAGGGGTACGAGCTGCCCGACCTGGACGTGCGCTGGCACAAGGTGGAGGTCGACCAGACGAAGGTCACGGTGGACCGGGATGGGCAGGCGCACTTGTTCCGGGATGCGGCGATCGGTGTGGCGGACGCGGCCCGGGAGAAGCGCACGTCGATTCCGGCGCGCGTGGCCATGGCCCGGGACCTGGTGGAGGCCGCCCCGGATGATCACTTCATCCTCTGGCACGACTTGGAGGACGAGCGTCACGCCATCAAGGCGGCCCTGCCTGAGGCTGTGGAGGTCTACGGGTCACAGGACCTGGACGTGCGCGAGCAGCGCATCATCGACTTTTCGGAGGGCCGCTCGAGGATCCTCGCCACGAAGCCGGTGATCGCCGGGTCCGGGTGCAACTTCCAGCGCCACTGCCACCGCGCGATCTTCGTCGGCGTCGGCTTCCGGTTCAACGACTTCATCCAGGCGGTGCACCGCATCCAGCGGTTCCTGCAGACCGAGCGCGTGGTCATCGACATCATCTACGCGGAGTCCGAAGCGAGTGTGGTGGAGGTCCTCAAGGAGAAGTGGGCCCGCCACGACGAGCTGCAGGCCCGCATGGAGGACCTCGTGCGCCGCTTCGGCCTCTCCGAGACGGGCCTGGAGCAGCTGGTGCGCTCCTCCCAGGTCACGCGGGTCGCGACCCGAGGTGAGGGCTGGGAGTACGCGAACAATGACTGCGTCGAAGAGACCCGGGACATGCCCGAGAACTCCGTCGACCTGATCGTCACGAGCATCCCATTCTCCAACCAGTACGAGTACACGCCCAGCTACCTGGACTTCGGGCACACGGACGACAACTCGCACTTCTGGGCCCAGATGGACTACCTGACCCCGCAGCTGCTGCGCGTCCTGCGCCCGGGCAGGATCTACGCCTGCCACGTGAAGGACCGCATCAACTTCGGTGCCGTCACGGGCGCCGGCCTGCCGACCGTGAGCCCGTTCCACATGGAGGCCGCCTTCCACGCGATGCGCCACGGCTTCGACTATCTGGGCATGATCACGGTCGTCACCGACGTGGTCCGGGAGAACAACCAGACCTACCGCTTGGGCTGGACCGAGGCATGCAAGGACATGACGAAGATGGGCGTCGGCAGCCCGGAGTACGTGCTCTTGTTCCACAAGCCGCAGTCGGACCGCACCCGCGGCTACGCGGACGTGCCCGTGACCCACTCGAAGGATGAGTACACGCGGGCCCGGTGGCAGGTCGACGCCCACGCCTACTGGCGATCTTCCGGGAACCGGCTCCTGACGGCCGAGGAGCTCGCCTCGGTGTCGATGAGTGATCGCATGCGGATGTTCACCGAGGAGTCGGAGCGCACCGTCTACGACGCTGGCCGGCACGTGGCACTCGCGGAGGACCTCGACGCCCGCGGTGACCTGTCCTCCACGTTCATGAGCCTCGCGCCCGGGTCTTGGTCGCCGTTCGTGTGGACCGACATCAACCGCATGCTCACCCTCAACACCGCCCAGTCCCAGCGCCGCCAGGCGATGCACGTCTGCCCCCTGCAGTTCGACATCGTGGATCGCCTCATCGAGCGCTACTCCAACCCGGGTGACCTCGTGTTCGACCCCTTCGGTGGGCTGGGCACGGTCCCGGTGCGCGCCATGAAGGCCGGCCGGCGTGGCCGTGGCGTGGAGCTCAACCCCGACTACTACCGCGATGCCCTCGTCTACCTCAGGGAGACGGAGGCCGCCGTCAACTCCCCGGACCTGTTCTCGGTCCTCGAATCGAATGGAGACGCAGCATGAGCAAGATCAGCGACGAACGCGTGGCGGAGCTCCTCTACAACGCGGCCTGGGCGTCTGTCGAGGACGAGCCGCCGGTCCAGTGGTGCGACCTGACGGACGAGCGCCAGCTCACGGGGTATCGGGGCCAAGCGGCTGCGTTCATCTCGCTCTTGCGCGTCGGCGGCCATGAGATCACCGAGGTGGGCGACTGATGGCCGGGGAGACGATCCTGACCTTGGTCGGGAACCTGACGGCGGACCCGGAGCTGCGGTTCACGCCCTCGGGTGCGGCGGTCGCGGACTTCACGGTGGCTTCGACGCCGCGGACGTTCGACCGGAACACGAACGAGTGGCGGGACGGCAACACCCTGTTCATGCGCTGCTCGGTGTGGCGGGAGGCCGCGGAGAACGTGGCGGAGTCCCTGCGCAAGGGCATGCGCGTGATCGTCCAGGGCAGGTTGACGCAGCGCTCGTTCGAGACGCGCGAGGGCGAGCGGCGCACGGTCGTGGAGCTGCAGGTGGACGAGGTCGGCCCGTCGTTGAAGCGGGCGCGCGCCCAGGTGACTCGCAACCAGCCCCAGCAGCAGGGGGGTGGCTTCGGGCAGGGCGGGTATGCCCCGGCTCCGGCACGGGGTGCGCCTGCACCTCAACCGCAGGACCCGTGGGACCCGGCCCAGCGCGGTGACGTCCCGACTGAGCCGCCGTTCTGATGCCCACCTACGCGCCGACGCGCACCTGCCCCGAGTGTGGGGAGCCCGTGGGGGCGGGCATCGTGCGCCACCCGGCCTGCTACGAGCAGCACCAACTACAGGTCTACGGCTTCACGGAGCGCCGATGGATGCTCCGTCACCCGCGAGTCAGATCTAACCCAAGGAGCGAACGTGAGCCGACGACTTAGGACTTGCATGAGTGAGCTCGACGATTGGGCGATGACTTCAAAGAGGTCGATCTCCGAACGACAAGTAGACAGGAGCATCGCGTCCCTCAATCCCAAGTTCGAGGCCGGCCGTCCAGGGATCTGCGAGAGTCTCTTCAACGAATCCCCGAATGGACTGATGCGCTCGGATCACAGTTCCGACCTCGAGGCCAACCACAGCATCATCACTGCCGTCGACACTTCTGGACGTCACGATCATCTCGCGTGGGGTGGTGTTCCGAACCGCAAACTGGGACTTTCCGAGCCACGCGACGGTCAACGGCGGTGCGGTGAGATTCTCGACCAAGGACTCAACGCCGCGAGCCGTTGCCTCGGCCGCGGCAGCCTGTCGAACAGCGGCGTCGAGCTTCCTCTGCGTCTCGTCCCGAGCGGTCTCTGCCTTCTCCTTTGCTTCGTTCGATCTATGCGCCTTCCACCAGGAGAACCCCGCGCCGCCCATCGACAGCATCGTCAGTCCGATCTCCACCCAGTCTGCGAGAGCCATGGTCCAACGCTACGTGCCCAGAGAGCGCGAGGGCAGCGATTGAGCCGTGCGCACCCGCATTCACATCAATCCTGCAGCTGTGTGAAGAGCAGAAAGGCGAACGAGTGATGGACCCGTTCTCGATCATGATCCCCGTCGAGCAGGATGCTGTTCTGTCCGAGAACGGGCGCCAGCATCGCATGGTGAAAGCCGCGATCACCAAGGACCTGCGCGGCCGGGGCAAGATGTTCGGCACGAACGTGCGGAACCGGCGCGGCCGCCGCGGCCAGCTCGAACGCGCCGTCGTCATCGTCTGGGTCGCCCGCCCCCAGGGCACCCTCGGAGACGCCGCCAACTTCACGCCCACCGTGAAGGCACTCTTCGACGGCATGGTCGCCGACGCGAAGTTCTTGCCCAACGACAACGACCGCTACGTCCGTGGGCCCTTCATCCTGCCCGCCGACCACCCTGCTAGCGCCCCCGGGCGCAGCGAGTTCACTTTCGAGTTCTACCCCGCCGACTACTTCCCCACGCAGACCCGCATCCGGGCCGCACTCGCGGACTTCCTGCCCCGACTGACGGGAGGGGAGGTGATGACGCATGGCGAAGTCTGAAGATCCGCCCGAGGGCAAGTTCTGCCCCTCGTGTGGCGGCTTGATCAACCCTTTCACCGGCGAGTGCCGGTGCTCTGACTGACCCGAGAGGAAACCGATGGCCTGGCTGAGATCCGGTGACGAGGCCGCCACCTACCCCAAGCTCATGAGCGTCATGGGCATGCAGGGGGTGGACTCTCGCACGCTCAACGAGCTCGCGGGGTTCGTGTGGCGGGCGGCCACCATGGGCGCCGCCCACTGGACGGACTACGTCATTGATCTGGGCACCCTGATGATGCTGGGCAACGGTCGTCACGAGGAGCTCATCCGTCTGGCCGTGGCCGCGGGCCTCATGGAGTGGATCGAGGTCGACGGGATCCGCAAGGTCAAGATCCTGGAGGACACGAGCTTCCTGCACATGCTCTCCAAGGAGAGCAGCGAGTGGGAGCGCCAGCGCGACAACGACAACCGCGATCCGGGCCTCAAGGGGCCCGTCATCCTGCGAGACGGCGACAACTGCCGATACTGCGGGCGCGAGGTGTACTGGTCGGGGCCCTCGGGCAACCGGAAGGGCACCCTGGACCACCGGGTCCCCGGCAAGCCGGGAACGGTCGCGACAATGGTCGTCTCATGCACCCTGTGCAACTCCCAGCGCCAAGATGACGAGACCGGGACGTGGGACCGCGACCACCCGCTCCTCCCCATCCCGCCCATGCCGAAGTACGGCGCCTGGGCGAGACGCTACTTCCTGGACCACGGGATCAGGACCGACCTGACTCCTTCGACGACTGGCGGGACGTCCGCGGGTCTCCCCCAAGCCTCAGAGACGCCCTCGGTGGGCGATCTCGCGGGCGAGGGCGAGCACCCCGGTCCTGCGAGTCACGAGGTCGAGCCCGGCGCGCCCGAGGGCATCTCGGAGCAGGTGGACCCCGGCACCCATCAGGGTGCGTCCGCGGGACCCCGCTCCGATGGCCCCGGCGCCGGCGGTCCGCTCCCGCAGAGTCCGCCCCGAGTCGCAGGCGAGTCTCACGACCAGTCGCAGACTCGGGGCCTCGGAAGTCACGACTTGCCGGGTCGGGTCGGGACGGGACGGGCAGGTCCGGGAAGGGAAGGTTCGGGCAGGCACGGGAATGGTCGGTCCGGGAAGGGCAGCAAGGCGACTCCCAGGTCTGGGAAGCACAAGCGGAGGAGGAGACGGTGAGCAGCTGTGTGTCTGGGTGCGTGATCAGGGGTCAGCATCTGGTGTCCTGTGCGGATGAGGAGTGCAAGGGATGTGTGCCCAGGCCTGCTGAGGTGGGGCGCTTGTGCCAGTGGTGCTGGCAGTCCCTGGTGGGTGCGGTGGTGGATGTCCCGACCGTGACGGCACACCTGGCGTACCTCGCGAGGCCGGCGCTGTCGTCCCCGTCGGGCAAGACCGATGGCGGTGGCGGGGCGCCGGGCCCGCGGATCCTGTATCCGCCTGAGCTGGATGCGGCCGACGAGCTGGTCGGTGCCCTGGGCGTGTGGGTGGAGGAGATCGTGGCCGAGCACCCGGCCCACCTTCTGGGCCCTTCACGGATCGGGTGGCGGTGGTCGAGGCCGGGTGTCCAGATGCTCCATGGCGAAGAGGTGTCTCCTGATCCCGTGCCGCTGGGTGCGTCCCAAGAGGCGGTCGAGGCGACTCAGCGGTGGATCATGCCGCACCTGCGGTGGGTCGCTGACCAAGAGTGGGCGGGCGAGATGCGTGCCGAGCTGTCCCGGATGGTGGCGACGATCCGCGCGCGCTGGCCGTGGGAGGAACGCCCGCATGTGGTGCCGATGCCGTGCCCGTCGTGTGGGTGCTACTCGCTGACCTACCATCCTCCTTCGGTGGAGCGAGCCCCGCAGATGGTCACCTGCGACAGCCCGGAGTGCGGACGGCAGTGGGTGGATGACACGTGGACCCGCCTGGTGTCCATGGCGATCGAGTCCGGCGACCGGGGGAAGCGAGTGCGACGTGCGTGCGCCTGACGGGATCGAGTGGTTGCGGCCAGACGATGTGGCCGACCGGCTGCCGGGTGTGACTCGGGACCTGGTGTGGAAATGGGCGCGACGAGGCAGGGTCCGGACGATGAAGGTTGGCCGGGAGCTGTGGGTGTGCTGGCCAGACGCGGCGGTGCAGGAACGCACCACACGCCGGTATCGCGATGCTTGCAGAGTGCCCTGACCTCGGGTGTACAGTGGGTGCCAGCGGACGAGGTATGTCCACGGTGACCCGGGAGCGCATGACGCCCCGGGTTTCGTCGTCTCGGAGTGAGGTGATCCTGTGGCCGATCCCCGTTCACACCGCCGGTACAAGAAGCTCCATGGCGAGTTCCACGCCCTGTGCATCGAGGCGGATGCGCCGTGCTGGATCTGCGGGCAGGCCATTGACTACGACGCTGAGCTCAGCGATGAGACCAACCGGTCCCGCTTCCAGCTCGATCACTACTACCCCGTGGCCGACTATCCAGAGCTGGCGCTCGACCCGGCGAACTTCCGGGCATCCCACGCGGGCTGCAACAACGCGCGGTCGAACGACGCTCCACACCCGGGCGTCGGCAGACTCAGTCGCGACTGGACGGTCCCGCTGTTCGCGGCGACTGACGATGACGAGGAGGACGACGATGCCGAAGACTCCCGACATGCACGCGTCCATCAGCCTGCCCCTGTTCACTGAGCTGGGCAGCGAGCGCGTGGACCTGGGCACCTTGGAGGTGCCGCTGCGCGTCTCGGTCGACGCGATCCGGCCCTCGACCACCCGATCGGCGCGAGTCGGCACTGGCTTCGTGAAGATCGACCCGTCGTCAGGGGGTAGGGGGGGGTTCAGATCACGGCTGACCTCAAGGTCGGCCTAGGCCCCGCCCGGCCAGAGTCCTCTCTCTCCCCCGTACCCCACCCCCATGGGCGGAAAAACGGGCGAAAACGCGCATGCGCGCACGGGCAGAAACTACCCCCCCCCCCGCTAAAACTGCACGTCAGGTAGAGTTTCGACCGCTGATCGGAGGTCCTCGTGATCGCTGATCTGGCCATCGAGTACGTGCCGATCGACGCCGTCCGGACCCACCCGCGCAACGCTCGCCGCGGCGCGGTCGGGGCAATCCGGGACTCCATCCGAACCAACGGCGTCTACCGACCCCTCATCGTCCAGCGCTCCACCGGGTACGTCCTCGCCGGGAACCACACTCACAAGGCCCTGGCCGCTGAGGGCGCGACCGCAGTGCCCGTGACCTACGTCGACGTCGACGATGACGGCGCGGCCCGCATCATGGTGGCCGACAACCGGACTGCCGACCTCGGGGACTACGACGAGAAGCTGCTCTCCGAGGTCCTCTCATCACTGCCGGACCTGTCCGGCACGGGGTATGACGAGGGCGCGCTCGCAGACCTGCTCGACGCGATCATGGCGCCGGGCGAAGTGCGAGGCGACCCTGACAATGCGCCCGAGGCCCCCGACTCGCCGGTCTCCCGGGAAGGTGACCTCTGGCTGCTGGGCGACCATCGCGTGATCTGCGGAGACTCCTGCCGACCTGAGACCTACAGGGAACTCCTCGACGGGGCCGTGGCCGAGGCGATGTGGACGGATCCGCCCTACGGCGTCGAGTACGTCGGCGGCACCGGCGACCGGATGACGATTCGCAACGACAGTGCCGAAGGCGCCCGTCAGGTCGTGGAGGCGTTCCTCCCGGCGGCCCGGCCCTTCATCCGGCCCGGCGGCGCGGTCTACGTCTGCCACGCAGAGTCGCAGCGCAGCTATCTCGAAGGCGCGCTCGCGGCGTCGGGGTATGTCCTGCGCCAGGCGTTGGTGTGGGTGAAGGATCGGTTCGTCCTGGGGCACTCGGACTATCAGAACGGCCACGAGCCGATCCTTTCCGCCGAGGTGCCAGAGAAGGAGTTCCAGCACATCGCCTACGGGTTCGCCGAGGGCGGCAGTGGGCGTCTCGGCCGGGGTGGCCCGCATTGGCACGGCGACAACCGATCCTCGACGGTGTTCGAGGTCGGGAAGCCCAAGGCGTCGGCGCTGCATCCGACGATGAAGCCGGTCGAACTGATCCGTCCCATGGTGCGCAACTCGGTCGTTCGTGGCGGTCTCGTCCTCGATGCCTTCGGCGGGTCCGGGTCAACGGTGATCGCGGCTCACATGGAGGGTCGTCGCGCAGCGCTCGTGGAGCTGGATCCGCGCTACGTGGACGTCATCTGTCGGAGGTTCGAGGATGCGACGGGCGTCGTCCCGGTCCGAGCGTCGACCGGGGAGCCGGTCTCATTCGTAGGGGGCGAGCATGACTCAGAATCGGTCCCCTCACCCTCGGCGCGACAAGCGTGATGCACAGGCACTGGAGCTGTGGCGGGCCGGCACATCATTCGACCTGATCGCGGGGCAGCTGAACTTCAGAGATGCCGAAGCCGCGGAGGCCGCGGCAGTCCGGGAGATGGAGCGATCCCCGCAACCCAATCCGGCGGATCTGCACCGCCTGGAGCTGCACCGTCTCGATGTCCTGCAGATGGCCATGTGGCCGAAGGCGAGGCGTGGGGACAAGGCGGCGGTGGCCGCTGTACTCGACATCCAGCGGCAGCGTCAGCGACTCCAGTCGCCCTCGTCGGCTGGTGACATCTCCCTGCTGGATGCGGTCAACGAGACAGTCGCGGCGACCACTGAGCTGGATGCCTCCCGGGATGCGGCGCTGATCGCTTCGGCGCAGAAGATCGCGGCTCACGTCGACGAAGCAACCAAGGACGGGAAGGTCGAGGTCGCCGTGAAGGCGCTGTACATGATCCCTCACCTGAACAACATCCTCCAGCAGATGCTCGCGACCCCAGCGGCTCGCCGTGCTGTGGAGGATGCGGCGAAGGGGGAGGCTCATGGCAGTCGCCTCGTCAACTTCCAAGAGGAAGCCCGCAAGCGGCGCGGCGAAGCAACGGCGTAGTCCTACCCGGAAGCGCCGGCCGAAGGGCCGCCCCGGAGCGTCCGCCCCGATTCACTATTCGGATCCGAGGGCCCGCGAGGTCATGGGGTGCATGGCGCCCCGCATCTGGACGAAGCCGCTGCGCGAGCTCACCGAGGAGACGACGCTCGGCTTCGAAGTGATCCGCTTCGCGGAGGAGATGCTCCATCTCCACCTGATGCCCTGGCAGAAGTGGCTGCTGGTCCACCTCTTCGAACTGCGCCCCGATGGGAAGCTGCGGTTCCGGACCGTTGTCATCGAGGTCGCTCGCCAGAACGGGAAAAGCCTGGTCGCTCAGGTCATCTGCCTGTACCGGCTCCTCGTGGACGATACGCGTCTCGTGCTCGGCACGGCCCAGAATCTGGACGTCGCCCGCGAGGTGTGGGCCGACGCCGTGCAGCTGCTGGAGTCCTCCCCGGAGCTCGATGACGTCTTCCGGGACGTCAAGACGGGCAACGGCAAGGAACAGCTCCTCGTCAAGGTCAATCGTCAGGTCCGCCGTTGGAAGGTCGCTGCGGCCACCCGCAAGGGCGGTCGCGGGATGTCGGTCGACACGGTCCTCATGGACGAGCTGCGCGAGCAGGAGACCTGGGCCGCGTGGTCGGCCATCAAGAACACGACGATGGCCCGCGACAACGGGCTGGTCATCGGGATCTCGAATGCGGGGGACGCGTCGTCGGTCGTCCTGGCGGAACGTCGGAAGATCGGCATCGCCGAGGTCGACGAGGGCACGGACAATGCGATCTTCGAGTGGTCGGCCCCCGAGGACTGCGACCTCGACGACGTCACCGCGTGGGCCCAAGCGAACCCGGCCCTCGGCTACACGATGGGCCTGGATGCGCTCATCAACGCTCGCTCCGACCCGGAGGCGACGTTCCGCACCGAGAACCTGTGCCAGTGGGTGACGGCCATGGTCGAGACCTACGTCAACCCCGACGAGTGGCGGGCCCTCTCCGATGTCGCCTCTCAGATCGACCCGGACTCGGACGTGAAGATCGCGGTCGACGTGTCAGCCGACCGCAAGTGGTCGTCGGTGTCGGTGGCTGGGTGGCGGTCGGATGGGCGGGCGCACGTCGAGACGATCGCCTGCCGCGAGAACGTCTTCTGGGTGCTCCCGTTCCTGCGCACCGTGTGCGACGCGCTCGGCATCAACGAGGTCGTCCTGCAGGCCCGCGGCTGCGCGGCCTCGGAAATGGCTCAGCCGCTGGAGCGGGAAGGGTTCGAAGTCAGGGCGCTGCAGGGCTCTGAGCTCGGCTTCGCCACTGGCCAGTTCCACGACCGGGTCCGGGACCGCTCGATGCGTCACATCTCCCAGCCCGCGATGGACGTGGCCATTGAGGGTGCGGTGACGAAGAAGCTCGGCGAGGCGCAGGTCTGGGACCGCAACGCCTCCATGACGGACATCTCTCCACTGGTGGCCGCCTCGTGGGCGCTCTACGCCCTCGCCAACCTCCCCCTGGAGGAGGACGAGCAGACGTCGGCCTACGGGCAGATGGACGAGTGGTGGCGCAAGCCGGGCACAGACCCGACGCTCACCGCGGTGGGCGAAGAGGTGGACAAGTGGTGGCTCTGATCCGGAGGGGAGGTGCTCATGGCGGTCGACCAGACCCTGAGGGCGTTCACTCGCCTGGTGCGTAGCGGCGTGGCCGGCGTCATCAACGGCTTCGACACGAACCGCAACCGGCCCGTCCAACTGACGATGACGAGCTACCCGGCATCCCCCGGGGACCCCGAGCGCATGTCCCCGGACGACATCTACCGGACCCAGCCGCACCTGCGCACCGTCGTCGGCTTCATCGCCACCAACGTCGCTCAGCTCGGCCTCCACGCCTTCAAGCGAGAGGGCGAGGAGCGCTCGCGGGTGCGTGACGGTGAGGTGTCCGAATGGCTGCGGAAGCCGAACTCGGAGCAGACGATGTACGAGTTCGTGGAGCAGCTCGTCGGTGAGCTCGCCCTCTATGACGCGGCCTACGTGTGGGTCTTTCAGGGCCCGGACCACATGGAGTCCAAGGTCATCCCCACGAAGTGGGTGACGACCACGGAGAACGCGTTCGGCATGGTCAAGACGTTCTCGTTCGTGGACCCCACGGACGATACGAACCACGCGTGGATCGACCCCTCGGAGATCTGCCGTTTCGTGTCGTGGTCGCCCGGGTCCTCATCGGGTGGGTCCTCGAAGGTCGACACCCTGCGTCTGATCATCTCCGAGCAGGCCGCAGCGTGGAAGGAACGTGCCCAGGTCGCCAAGCGGAAGGGCAGGGTGGGAGGGTTCTTCAGCCGTCCAGCCGATGCACCGAAGGACGGCTGGGACAACGGGGCGAGGAAGCGGTTCATGGACATGGTCCACGACTTCACGGGGGACCATGGTGCCCGCGCTGGGGAGGACATGCTCCTGGAGGACGGGATCACCTACTCGCGAGGGTCTCGCACCCCGCAGGAGTCGCAGTGGGCGGACTCCGTGAAGCTCTCGCTGGTGACGTGCGCGCAGGTCTACCACGTGAACCCGACGATGGTCGGCGTCCTGGACAACGCGAACTACTCGAACGTGAAGGAGTTCAACCGCTCCCTCTACACGGACTCCCTCGGCCCGATCATCAAGCAGCTCGAGGACCGTCTCAACGCGTTCCTCATGCCGATGCTCGGCGTCGATGCGGACGTGTTCGTGGAATTCAACGTGGAGGCGAAGCTGCGCGGGTCCTTCGAGGAGCGCGCTGCGGTGATCTCCAAGGCCACGGGTGGCCCGTGGTGGACTCGCAACGAGGCCCGCAAGCTCGACAACATGCCGCCGGTGGACGGGGGCGACGAGCTGATCGTCCCGAAGAACGTCTCCGAGGGTGGTCTCGCCTCCCCGGAGGATGGCGGCGATGGGCGCCCCGAGGAGGCGAAGTCCCGTGAGGAGGTCGAGACGATCGTGCGCCCGTGGATCGAGCGGATGAACCGATCGGTGTCCGCCAAGCGCAAGGCAGGCAACGGCCCGTGGTGGGACCCGATGCGCTGGCAGCGTGAACTTGAGACCGACCTCGTGAAGGCCGACGTCGACCCCGCTGACGCGCTGTGGCTCGCCGCCCGCCTGACCGAGGAAGCGGGCCACGCATTCCAGGCCGGCGGCCAGCCGGACTCGGCGATCGCAATGCTGGAGGCGGCGGCATGACCATCCACATCGTGATGGGCCCGCCGTGCGCGGGCAAGACCACGTGGATTGCTGAGCAGCGATCCGAGGATGAGCCGGTCGTGGACTACGACGCCCTGGCACACGCCCTGGGGTCCAGCGAGCACCACGACCCGCCCGAAGCGATCGGGCAGGCAGCATTCGCGGCTCGCGTCGCGGCCGTCGCCCGGATCTTCGACGGGGTCGAAGCCGACGCCTGGGTCATCCAGTCCACGGCCACCGCCGAAAAGATCGACGCCTGGCACGACCAGGGATGCATGTTCCACCTTCTCGACCCGGGCCTGGACGAGTGCCTCCGCCGTGCTGAGGACGACGACAGGCCCGAGGGCACCGAGGACCGGATCCGCGCCTGGTACGACGACCCGCCCGACGTACCGGACGACGCCGAGATCATCACCGACCCACCAGAGGAAAAGGGGGCCCCCGTGACCCAGTTCAAGACGAAGGCCTTCAACGTCAAGGCCGCCAGCGAAGAGGACGCGGCCGCCGGCATCTTCGAGGGGTACGCCGCGGTCTTCGGGAACAAGGACAGCTACGGGGAGATCATCCTCCCCGGCGCTTTCGCTGACTCCCTGGCCACCTACGGCAAGGACGGCGCCGGCGTCCCCTGCTACTGGTCCCACCAGGTCAGCGACCCGATGAAGAACATCGGCGTCACCCTGAGCGCCATCGAGGATGACCACGGGCTGCGCGTGCGCGTCCAGCTCGACCTCGACAACCCGAACGGCGCCTACGTCCACAAGCTCCTCAAGGAGGGGCGCGTCACGCAGATGAGCTTCATGTTCACCGTCGTGGAGGGCGCGTGGGTGGACAAGGCCGCCGACGAGGGCGGCTCCTACTACGAGCTGCGCAAGCTCAACCTCTGGGAGGTCTCCGTGGTGGCCCTGGGCGCCAACCAGGAGACCGAGATCATCTCCGTCAAGACGGCCCTCGACCTCGTCGAGGACGACACCGACGGTCACAAGCCACCCGAGGACGCCAAGGGCGCTCGCGGGTCTGGAGAAGCAGGCGACACCGGTGAGGAACCGAAGTCGGCCAACGCGGAGGAGCCGGGGACGGCCAACGCGGAGGAGCCGGAAGAGGTCAAGCAGGGATCTGTCGAGTCTGCTCGCGCCATCATCACTGCCCTGGAGATCGGGGCCTGATTCTCCGGAAGGGAGACATCACAATGGGCAACTCGCTCATGGAGCAGAGGGATCTGCTCATCAAGGAAGCGAAGGGGATCCTGGACGCCGCGAAGTCGGCGGCCCGGGATCTCGACACCAGCGAGGTCAAGCGCATCGACGAGATCGCGTCCTCGGTGAAGGAGATGAACGCGAAGGTCGAGGCACACTCCAAGGCTCAGTCGCTCATCGACTCCTTCGGTGTGAAGGACACCGAGGAGTTCCGCAAGAAGAACGCCTTCGGCATGACGCTGGGCGAGCACTTCAAGGATGCTGTCGACCTGTCCCACCTGAAGTCGAACATGACCTCTCAGGCGGCGGTCGTCTCGGCGCCCGAGTACAAGGCGGCCACGGACACCCACCAGGTGCCGACGTCGCCCGCACACCTGATCCTGCCCGACATCGACCGCAACATCGTGCGCCCCTTCCAGGAGCGCCTGTGGGTGTCGGACTGGCTGCTGGCCGGGACCATCGCCTCGAACGCGCTGATCTACTTCGTCGAGAAGATCACCGGTGCCGTCGAGGGTGACTTCGCGACCGTCGCGGAGGAGGGGAAGATTCCCCAGCTCCACTTCGGTGGGTACGACGAGGTCACTGAGGTCCTGCGCAAGGTCGCGGGCCTCATCAAGGTCACCCGGGAGATGCTCGACGACGCCGACTTCGTCGTCACGGAGATCAACTCCCGGCTCCTGCGTCGCCTCGCCATCCGCGAGGAAGCGCTGCTGCTCAACGGTGACGGCACCGGCACCAACCCGCTGGGCCTCCTGAACCGTCCGGGTCTGCAGACCATGACCACCACGAGCGCCGCCCTGGCCGACAACCTGTACAAGGCCATCGACCAGGTCGAGCTGGTCACGGGGTTCACCGCTGACGCGGTGGTCATCAACCCGAGCGACTACCAGAAGCTGCGCCTCGCCAAGGATGGGAACGGTCAGTACATCGCTGGCGGCCCTTTCCAGGGTCAGTACGGCAACGGCGCGGTCCTCATCGAACCGCCCATCTGGGGCAAGACGGTCATCAAGACCTCGGCGGTGCCCGCGGGCACGATCCTCACGGGCGCATCCGATGCGGCCACCGTCTACCGCAAGGGCGGCATCGAGGTCGAGACGTCGTTCGAGAACAGCGACGACTTCGAGCACGACCGCGTGTCCATCAAGGCGCGTGAGCGTCTCGCCATGGCGGTGCGCGTGCCGGCCGCCTTCGTCAAGGTCACCGTCGACGACGCCTGACCTACCTGGCGGTGTCGGGCATTCCAGGGGCTCTCCGTCGAGGGTTCCTTCCTCGTGCCCGGCACCGCCTTCGGTACCCCTGCCCTGAAAGGAGCAGATCGTGGCACAGAAGCTTGTCCAGGCGACGCGCATGGTGCATGGCGTCGTCTCAACGTTCCAGGTGACCCAGGCGACCTACGACGAGTGGGAGGCTGCGGGCCTCCTGTATCCCGGCGTGGTCAAGACCGAGGTTCCGGAGGAACCGCCGGCCGATCCGCCGGCCGACCCCGAGGACCCGCCCGCTGACCCGTCGGCCGACCCCGAGGACCCGCCCGCCGATCCGCCCGCCGACCCGGCGCCGGCACCCAAGAAGCGGGCCACACGCAAGAAGGCATCCGATGACGACGCCACCACCGATCCTGCAGAAGCCTGACCTCAAGGCGGACCAGGACAGTGCCCTCGCAGCAGCGCATGGAGCGATCCGCCGCTACTGCGGGTGGCACGTCGCCCCCTCCATCACCGAGACTCTCACCCTCAACGGCAACGGTGGGAGCACGATCCTCCTCCCCTCCAAGCACGTCACCGCCGTCACCGAGGTCCTCATCGAGGATCAGGACGCCACGGCGCTCGCGGACTGGGGTGAGGAGGGGACGCTGGAGCTGCTCGGCCGACGTCGGTTCCCGCGTCGGCGCCGATCGGTGAAGGTCACCATGACCCACGGATACCCATCGGACGAGGTCCCGGAGATCGCGGATCTGATCCGCACCCTGGCGGCCCGGTCGATCGTCCCGGCGTCGGACAAGGTGCAGCGCGCGGCGGGCCCATTCTCTGAGCGTCGGCAGGCCCGATCGGACGGCCTCCTCGGCGGTCTCGGCCTGTTCGAGTCGGAGAAGGAGCAGCTCGCTCCCTACCGCCTCAACTGGGGGGTGTGAGTCGTGGAGTTCGAGTTCCCAGCGACACTGGTCCGCCTGCGCCGTACGTTCGTCAGGTCGCCCAACGGCAACGCTCAGCGTCGTGCCGACTGGGACGATCCAGCGTGGCCACCCGAAGAGGTGGCCATTGAAGGTGGGGCGATCGGACCGTCCAGCTCCCAGCGGGTGGTGACGATCGGCCGCGAGCAGGTCACCACGTCGGTCTCACTCCTCACTGAGGTCGACCCGCCCATCCAGGTGGGGGACCGGATCCGGGAGCCATCCGGCGCCCTGTGGGATGTCGTCGGCCAGCCGCTCTCCTACCGGAGCCCGTTCGACGGGTGGGCGGCCGGCGCGGAGACGCCACTCGTCGAGACCAGGGGGTGATCCCATGCCAAGGGGAACCGCTTCCGTGAAGGTCGACCTCTCCGGCATGGAGTCGTTCCTGGACGATGTCGGCCACTCTGGCGCGGTCGAGATGCTCGTGGACTCCGTTGCCCGCGACGTGATGGCTGAAGCGAAGCTCTCCGCGCCGGTCAAGACCGGCGACTACCAGCGTTCGATCCACGTCGAGACCGTCAGAACCCGGCACCGCACCGTCGCGAAGGTCGTCGCTGACGTGCCTCATGCGCTCGTGGTGGAGGCCCGGACCGGGAACCTGGCGCGGGCCCTGAAGAGGGCGAAGCGCCGATGAACCAGACGGGATCGACGTTCGGTGACACCGCTGGTTGGCTGGCGGACTACCTGGCCGCCCTCGTCCCCGACGTCGCTGTGGACACGCGTTTCCCCGACGTGGAGTCGCCGCCCGCCCGATGGGTAGCGGTGCGTGACGACGGCACGACGAGGGCGTCTGTGGCGACCGGGATCTTCTCTGGTGGCCTCACCTGTCGGGGCCGCACGGAGGACGACACGAAGGCGCTCGCCAAGGAGGTCGCTGAGGTCATCGAGGCGGCTCCGCTCGACCCGACCACGCCCGTGGTCGCTGTGCCGGACATGCAGTGGCCCTGGCCTCTGCAGGACGACACCTACGGGGTCCTGGGGTACATGCCCCTGAGCCTCACCATCATCGCTCAACAGATCACCCCATGACGGGTGAGGAGAGGAAGCAATCATGGCTGCAGATGCTGCAGGCAACGACCTCGGTGCCGTCTTCATTCCGGTCACGGGGAACATCGCGATCGCGCCGTTCGGGACGGCAGTGCCGTCACCGGCGGATGGCGCGAAGGCGACGGTGACGCTCGCTGAGGTCTTCGAGAAGCTGGGCCTGTTCGCTGAGGACGGCGGCTTCGAGTGGACGGAGGAGGCGTCGGGTGACCCGATCGTGTTCTTCCAGCAGGGGTACTCGATCCCGTCCGGCGAGGCGAACGTCCAGGTGGTCGTCAAGCTCGCCGAGACGTCTCGCAAGAACCTGGAGACGGTGCGCGGCACGAAGTTCGACGCGAACAACCACACGATCGTGGACGCGTCGGGCAACCCGCTCCAGTATGTGGTGTGGACTGAGGAGATCGCGAAGAACGGCAACATCCGCCGCCGTGCCTGCGAGAACGCGACCGTGGCCTCCTGGAAGGAGGACAAGGACGAGCGTGGCACCGTCAAGGGCATCGAGGTGACCTGGACGTTCAAGGAGGCCGCGGGGCATCCCAGTGGCCAGTTCCACGAGTGGTTCCTGACCCCCGCGGACCTCACCCCCGCTCCCTGACCCATGGTCGTCGCCCCCGCCCGAGCGGTCCTCCCGGGCGGGGGCGACTCACATCCGGAGGACCGCCACTCATCCATCTCTCGATCATGGAGGACCAACCATGGCCACCACCCGTAAGCCCACCACTACCCGCCGCCCAGCCGCTCGCACGAAGCCAAAGGCCGCACCGAAGCCGAAGACATTCGTCACCGCCGATGACGTCCTCCACTGGACGGCGTCCGACGGCACGGAAGTCGCCATCAGCTTGCGATGCAAGACGAAGGTGTTCCGCGAACTGGAGAACCTCAACGACCTCGGTGCCTTCTTCCGATTCCTCGACGCGATCGGGGATGAGAAGACCGCCGCCCAGGTGGACGAGCTCGACATCCTCGACACCACGCAGCTGGTCGAAGAGTGGGGCGACGCCCTCGCCGAGCGCGTGAGCCGAGCGATCGGGCAGCCGGTCACCGCGGGGGAATGAGGGGCGAGCTCCAGCTCGCCTTCACACATGAGACCCAGCTCGCTCTCGACCTCCGCGCGATCTTCCGAATGGAGACCGCGGACCTCCTCCGCGCGGACGTGACGACGGGTGTCGTCGTCGTCCACCGCCTGCTCTGGGACACCGGGACCATGCTCGGCGCCCGAGTGGCGGGATACTCGCAGCCTCTCTCGCAGGGTGACGTCTTCGCCCTCGCGGCCCACGCGGCAGCAATCAACGACGGCAGGCCGAAGAACTCGAAGCCCGTCATCCCGATGTGGCCATGGCCTGACCCGGACGAGAAGAAGCGGACCAAGCCTGCCCAGGACGTGACGCCCGAAGAGCGGCGTCGCCTCCGCGAGCAGCTCGACAGGTACTCGGCAATCCCGGGTGCACAGGAGGACGGAGGCGAGTCCTGATGGCAGATCGAATTGTCGGCACCGCGGCCGTGAGCGTGTTCCCCACCTTCAAGGGCGTTCGTGCGAACACCCAGAAGGAGGCCACGGCCGCGGGCCGGCAGTTCGGTGAGCGGTTCACCAAGAGCGCCGGGAACTCCTCGAAGTCACTCTCAGAGAAGGTCCTCACCCCCTTCAAGTCCGGCGTCTCCAAGGCCGCCAAGGCACTCTCCGACGCTCGCCTGAAGCAGGCTGACGCCGCGGGCAAGGTGGCTGTCGCAGAGCAGAAGCTCGTCGAAGTCACCGCCCGCTACGGGGAGGGGTCCTCCCAGCAGCTGCGAGCCACCCAGCAGCTGGAGAAGGCCCAGCGGGACCTCGCGACCGCTGAGTCGAACACCCAAGTCGCTTCCTCCCGACTCTCCGAGGCGCAGGAGCGCCTCAAGGTCGCCACCCTCGAAACGCAGTCCGCAACGAGCCGCCTCGCCTCGAAGGTCAAGGCAGCCGGTCGTGACTTCAAGTCAGGGTTCAACAGCCTCGACGCCGGGAAGGATGCTGCCACCGGGCTGTCGGGGGCGTTCGGGAGCCTCGTCGGATCGGTCTCTCGCGCTGCGCGGGGTATCCCGACTGAGATCGGCAAGACCTTCGCCCAGGTCGCCTCCGGGGTCGGCACCGAGCTCGGTCGCCTAGGCACCCAGGTCATGTCCTGGGGCGCTCAGGTCGCCGCCAAGACGGCGCTGGCCCTCATGCCGATCAGGATGCGAGTCGCCTCCATGGCGACCTCCGTCGGCCAGACTCTCGGCCGCATCGGGGCGACCATCGCGAAACCCTTCGTCGCGGCCAGCGAGCGCGTCGGCAAGGTCGCCCAGACGATCGGCTCCTCCGTGGCCGGCGGACTCCGCTCTGCCCGAGCTCACGTCTCCGACTTCGCGACGTCCGTCGGTGACACCATGTCCCGGGCCGCCTCGAGGGCGACCGATCCCTTCGTGCGCTTCGGCAAGCAGGTCGGCGACGTCCTCGGCCGCGCCCGCACCAAGGCCACGGACACCGCATCCTCCATCGGAACGACATTCGCCCGGCTCGGCACCCGACTGGCCAGCCCGTTCGTCAGCTTCGGACGCAAGGTCGGAGGCTTCCTCTCACCGGCCGTCGCTGCCGTCTCATCCCGAGTCAGCTCCATGGCCACCGCCGCGGCCCTAGGTGCCGAGCGCATGGGCCAGGCCATCACCAAGCCCTTCCAGGGACTCGGCTCCCGCATCGGCGCACACCTCGGCCCCGTCGGCACAGCCGTCGGCGCGCTCGCGGGCAAGCTCGGCCCCGCGGTCGGGTCTGGCGTGTCCTCCATGGTGGGCCGCTTCGCGTCGGGCATGTCGTCCATGGTGCAGGCCGCGGGGCGTGGGGTCGCCTCGGTCACCTCCGCTCTTGCCAATGGCCTGTCGGGCCCGGCAACAGCAGTCGTGTCAGCAGCGGCTGCAGGGATCGGGGTGGCCCTCACCAAGGGCTTCTCCCGGCTGACGTCACTGGACACGGCTCAGGCGAAGCTGCGTGGTCTCGGCAACGACGCGTCCACGGTCGACAAGATCATGGCGTCGGCCCAGAAGTCCGTGAAGGGGACAGCCTTCGGGCTGGACGAGGCTGCGACCACCGCGGCGGGCGCTGTGGCGGCCGGTATCAAGCCTGGGGAGGCCCTGGACAAGGTCCTCTCGACCGTCGCGAACTCGGCGGCAGCAACGGGTCGGCCAATGTCGGAGATGGGTGCGATCTTCAACAAGGTCGCCACCTCCGGCAAGGCCTACACCGACGACATCCGCCAGGTCGCCGATTCTGGTCTCCCGATCTGGCAGAAGCTTGCCGACGCCATGGGGGTCACGACCGACGAGGCCCAGAAGATGGCCTCGGAAGGGAAGATCAGCTTCGAGCAATTCCGGGCGGCTGCGGAGTCCGCCGCGGGCACGGTGGCGACCGAGATGGGCACTACGGTGCCCGGGGCCTTCAAGAACACGATGGCCTCCCTCGGACGCATCGGGGCGAACCTCCTGTCGGGGATCTACCCGAAGATTGCTCCTCTCCTGCAGGCCATCATGACGGCCCTGGGGCCCGTCGAAGACAAGGCGAAGGCTCTCGGCGAGGTCATCGGGGCGAAGCTGGGCCCGGTGCTCGACCGGATCACGACGTCGATCTCGAAGCTGGGCGAGGGCTCCGGCGGGCTGGTCTCCAAGCTGTCCGGGCTCACGGGTGGTATCGCACCCCTGGCGGGTGCGTTCATCGCGCTGGGCACAGGTGGCCTGTCGGGAGTGCTCGCAAAGCTTGGTCCCCTGGCGAAGCTCCTGCCCGGGGTCGGTTCGGCGGCGAAGCTCCTCTCGGGCCCGATCGGTCTCTTGGTCGGAGCTTTCGCTGGACTCGTGGCTACAAGCCCCGAGCTGCAGGGCGCGCTGGGTGGCCTCGTGTCTGGAGTGTTCTCGACTCTGGGGACCATCGTTCAGTCCCTGCAGCCAGTGTTCTCTCAGCTGATGACGTCCCTCACGGGTGTCGGGTCCGTGATCGCCGGGGTCCTGGCCCAGTCGATCATGCAGCTCACGCCAGTCCTGACGATGGTCCTCTCCGTCGTGGGGAGCCTCGTCGCGCAGATCCTGCCGATGCTGCTACCGGTGCTGGGCCAGATCGCCATGGTGATCGCCCAGGTCCTGCCGATCCTCGTGCAGGTCGTGCTGGCGATCCTCCCGCCACTCATGGCCGTGGTGCAGGCCCTCATCCCCGTGATCATGCAGGTGGTGGCGGCGGTCCTCCAGATCATCTCCGCGATCCTGCCCCTCCTACCGCCGATCGCGCAGCTGATCGGCGCGCTCCTGCCGCCCCTGGTGGCGCTGTTCGCGGCGGTCTTGCCGCCCGTGATCGCTCTGGCCTCGGCGATCATCTCCAACCTCATGCCCGTCATCATGGGGCTGCTGAACATCCTGACGGGCCTGATCAATTTCGTCACCGGCGTGTTCACCGGGAACTGGAGCCAGGCGTGGAATGGGGTCAAGCAGATCTTCTCTGGGTTCGTGGACACCATCAAGGGCCTGATCTCCGGGACCCTCAAGACGGTGTTCCAGGACATCCCGCGGATGATCATGGGCGTGTTCTCCGGCGCCGGACGCTGGCTCTGGGACATCGGCAAGTCGATCATCGACGGCCTGGTCGACGGACTGAAAAGCGCCTTCGGCAAGGTCAAGGACACCCTCGGGAACCTCACCTCGATGCTACCGGACTGGAAGGGGCCCGCCTCCCTGGATCGGCGGATTCTGCGCCCGTCGGGTCAGATGGTCATCGAGGGGTTCGAGGACGGACTGGAGGACCGCTTCGCCAGCGTGCGACGCAACCTCCAGACCTTCACCTCGACCCTCGCAACCACACCCCCGACCAATACATCCACCGCTACCAGCACACAAGCAGATGCGCTCGCGGCGCTGGCGTCAGGGGCAGGAACGGTGCGTCTGGATCTGGGCGGGATCACCGTGGTGGATCGGAAGGGGCAGATCATCGCGGTCTTGGAGACGGTCGCTGAGGATGTGGCGATCGACGTCGTAAACAGCAGGGGGTGACGTTATGGCAATCGTCGGCTGGGTGGCGACTCACACGGGCCTGCCGAGCCTGCACGTGACAGGGCCCGCCCTCGTCACGGTTGGGGAGCGCACGCTGTGCGTCGTCGGTGCGGGGTCGGAACGCCTGGTGTCCGATGCGCTGGCAGTTCCCGGCGTGGCCGCCACCTACGTGGACGGGTCACAGAGCGTGACCCTGACGCGGCGGCCATCGCCGGGCCTGGATGTCGTTTCGAACATCTGGGGGCGGGCGATTCCCATGTTGCGCTGGGAGCGTGACGAGGGGAAGCGTGAGTGGAACTCCGACGTGGTCCTCTATCCGGGTGGTGGCTCTCGTCGGCCTGAGGTCCTCCCCGCCCGCACGGGGTCCGGGCGTTTCGTCCTGATGGACCCAGCGCTGGAGGACGAAGCGTGGCGGGTCCTGCAGTCCACGGATTCTCTGATCATTGCGCCAGGTCTACCCGTCCCAGGGCTCCCGCCACTGATCGCGGTAGATGTCCAGACCGTCGCCCGCTCGATCGCGAGGTGGCGTGATGGGATGCTGCGATTCGAGGTGTCCTGGACGGAGGCGGTCGGGCAGTCGGGCGCAGCGGAAGTGGTCACCTGGGGCGAATGGCAGGAGTATGACCATGGGTGGAAGAACCGCACGATGTTGGACCTGGCGCGCCTGATCGCGGGGATGCCGTCATGAGGCCGGGACCTCCCACGGATCTCCTGGCGGACAGTGTGGTGGTGGGGTGTGACCTGTCGGTGGTGCGCGGCCGTGAGGTCCTCGCTCCTGGCGGTGTGCCCGCGTGGAATGTGGAGCTCGACGAGACCGACGATCGGGTGGTCCCCGGCCAGTTGACGTTCATGGCACCCAGATCGTGGGTCCCGACCCACCCCCTCGCACCATTGGCGAACTTCGGGCAGCGCGTCCACGTCACCCAGACCCTCACGGCGGGCACTCGGCCGTGGAAGGTGGGGATCGGCTGGTTCAAGATCGACTCGTGGGAGGAGCAGGACGAGGGCGTGCAGGTCACTGCCCTGGACCTCCTGTCCATCCCGGATGAGGACCCGCTGGTGTGGCCCTCCAGTCCGCCGGCGGGTGCCACGCTCCTCTCGGAGTTGCGTCGCATGGCCGCCCCCCTCCCGGTGGTCCTGGATGATCCCTCGAACCCGGCGGTCCCGAGGAACACGCAGTACGCGACGAGCCGGACGGAGAACATCCGTGACCTGTGCTCGAGCTACGGGAAGGACTACGCGGTCCAGGACGACGGGTACCTGCACGTGTGGGCCCGACGGGATGGTAGGGATCCGGTGGCGACCTACGGCGGCGTGAAGGACCTGGGGACGCCGGGTGCCCGCCCGGGGCGTCTCCTGTCATCCCCGAGGAAGAGCCTGCCCCGGCGGGCGAACCGATTCACGGTGGTCGGCACCCAGGGCAGTGGCGAGGATGAGCAGCGGTGGAGTGCGACTGTCAGCGCCACCCAGCCGCCCTACGACCCTGAGGCGTATGGGGTCAAGCATGAGCGCCACGAGATGAACATGGCCACCAGCCAGTCCCAAGTCACTGCAGCGGCGAACACCTACATGCGCAACGCAATGATCGCCACGGAGGTCCGCAGCCTGGAGATGCCCTCGGATTCTCGCCTGCAGCGCGGGGATGTCATCAGCGTGCACACGGAGGCTGGGGAGTTCTTCACGGGGAGGGCCCGGCAGATCTACCTCCCGGTGTCGGATCACAAGAAGAACATGCGAGTGGATGCGGAGGTCCTCCTGTGGTGACGAAACGACGGTTCCTGGACGTCAAGCCCGACGATGCGGCCGCGACCGCGGGGCAGCTGTCGCAGCGGGATTCCTGGGTGTCGGCCACCATCACCGAGCAGGTCGACCAGACGAACGTCGCGATCCGTATCGACGGAACCCCCGACGATCTCCCTGACGTGGTGGCGCCCTCGGAGTCCGGTGTCAGTGCCGTGGGCGCGTCGGTGCGGGCCCTGCGGGACTCGACGGGACGGGTGACGAAGGTCAGCATCCCCGACCGGATCCCTGAGGGCGCGGTGACCTTCTCGGTGGGTGTGACGGGTGAGCGTCTCGTGCAGCTGGATGCGACCACCGCAGCGCAGGGTGCCCAGCTGGACGCCGCGCAGGTGGCTCTCGACGAGGCGCGCGCCAAGCTGGAGGATCCCGAGACGGGACTGGATGCCGCCCAGACGAAGGCTGATGCCGCCGTGAGGGACGCGGTCGAGGCTCTCTCGGCCGCGAGCCAGGCCGTGGAGGACGCTTCCTCTGCTGTGGTCCTGCGAGTGGATTCTTCCAGGGGCTTGGTGTTCAAGAACAGCATGGTGTCCACCGTGCTGTCGGTGAGTGTGTTCGCGAAGGGGCGCACGATCACGGACATCGTGGACCTGCATGACGTGTTCGGTGCGGGCGCTTTCCTGGAGTGGCAGTGGCGTCGCCTGGACGATTCAGATTTCGGTGTGATCTCCAGTGAGGACACGCGCATCGGAGCAGGAGGCTTCACTCTCACGGTGAGCCCGGCGGATGTGGACACGAAGACCGTGTTCATGTGTGTCTTGAAGACCTGACCCGCCTCACGCACCCCTCAACCCGCATGTAGCACCCCCCTCTTCCGGAAGGCAGGACAGTCATGGCTCAGAAAGCCGCAGATCAAGTCACCATCGTCGATGTCACCGACGCGTACAGCGTGATCCTCACCAGCGAGGCGTATACGTTCCCCGGCACTACGTCGGCCGCGAAGGCGGGTTCCACGACTACGCAGGTCGTGGCGATGCTGGGGGCGGATCAGGTGGCCGCCACGGTGACACTGTCTGAGATCACGGCGCCCAGTGGGGTGACGGTGACAAAGGACACGGACGCGACAGCGCCCACCCTGACTATCACGGTGAGCACGTCGGTGACCGCACCGGGCAACGTGAAAATCCCGGTGCACATCGGGGACGTGACCATCGTGAAGTCCTTCTCGTTCGCGATTGCGTTCACGGGTGCTGGTGGCAACGCGGGCAAGGGTATCTCGTCCACGAAGGTGGAGTATCAGGCCGGATCGAGTGGCACAAGCGCACCAACCGGCGCGTGGTCCACTTCGATCCCCTCCGTGGGCGCCGGCCAGTTCCTGTGGACCAGGACGACCTACACATACACGGACACCTCCACGGTCACGTCCTACGCGGTCGGCATGATGGGCCAGAAGGGGGACCCAGGCAGCGCCGGTAAGGGCGTGAAGCAGGCGGACGTGACCTACCAGGTGGGGAACAGTGGGAGTACTCCTCCAACCGGCACGTGGGCGGTGTCGATCCCGACCACTCCCCAGGGACAGTTCTTGTGGACCCGGACAGTGACGACCTACACCGACAATGCGATCAGCACCACGTACAGCGTGGCTCGCGCTGGCGTGGACGGTTCGGACGGTGCGGACGCCATCACCCTCGTCGTCACCTCCAGCAACGGGTTCATCTTCAAGAACAGTGCCATCGCGACGGTGCTCACCGCCCACGTCTACAAGGCAGGCGTGGAAGTCACCGGGGCAGAGCTGACGGCGCTGGGGACCATCAAGTGGTACAAGGACGGGTCCAGCACGGCTGCTGCCACTGGTGCCACGCTGACGATTGACGCGGGCCAGGTGTCTGGGAAGGCGTCCTACACGGCCCAGTTGGAGGGATGACATGGCCACGAACCTCTGGCCCAACCAGTGGTGCGAGGCGTCCGGGCCTGTCATCGGTTCGGTCGCGGCCGATGTTGACGCCCCGGAGCATGGGGGCGTGTTCACGCTGGCGGGCAGGGACCATCGTCCACCGGAGCCGTTCCGGAGCCTGCCGGTGGTTGAAGGTGAGCGACAGCTCGTCCAGTTCGCCGCCCGCCGAGTGTCTGGAACCAAGTCCCTGAATGTCGGAACGTGGGGCACGTCGGGAACTAACACGGGACCCCGCGACTACGTGTCTGCCACGAAGATTGCGGACCTCCCCGGCGGGGGGGGGGTGGGCGCTCTATGAGCGTGAGATTCAGTACCAGTCCGGCGTCACGGCGGGAGGATTCTTCTTCCAGATCGAACAGGCCACATCGGGTGGGGACACGATGTGGCAGGTTGCGGGGCCGCTCATGTGGAAGCGGGTGGCCGACATGGCTGTGAAAGCCCGCGATGACGTCACGCTCGCCGCCCTTACTGACGTTGCCAACGTGCGCCGCTACTACCTACTCCAGTCCTCGACCCTCAACCCGCCCGCAGCGCCCACCTCGAACCCCGCGCCCTCCCCGTGGGTGACGGCGGAGCCGACCTACACGGAGGGCTCCACCACCAGCCTCTACACGGTCGACCTCACGGTCTTCACCGACGGCACCTTCGACTACTCGGCCGTGTCGAAATCCTCCAGCTACGAGGCGGCGAAGAGCGCTTTCAACAAGGCGGTCGCGGCGACCAACGTGGCGAACGCGGCCCTCGCCGCCGTCCCCCCGTTCGTGCAGCAGGCCACCCCGAGTGCCACGGTGGTGGGTCAGTTGTGGTTCCCCCTGGACGCCTCCGGCCGCATGATCGGCATGAAGCGCGCCTCCAAGACGGGCACCAGCGGGTGGGTGGACTACCTGTGGATGGCAGGGCGGATCCTCGTCCCCGGCAGCGTCGGCACGACCGAGATCGGCCCTGACGGTGTGCTTGCGGCCAACATCAAGGCCAGCAACGAACTGTGGGCCAAGCTCGCGAGCTTCGCGAAGGTCACCACCGGCATGCTCATCGCAGGCAACGCCACCATCACCGAGGACCTCCTGGCCAACGTAATCACGGGCATCATCATCCGTGGCGGCCTGTTTGAGGCGGGCGGCGGCTCGCTTCCCATGGTGCGTATCGGGCCCCTGTCCGGGCAGGTCGGTGTGGGTGACACCTATGGGGTGCAGATCACTACACCCAACAACAGTGAAAACGGCAGCGCAGTCCTCGGAGTGGACCCAACTGGCCCCTACATGGAGTTCTACGACGGGACAGGCAAGCAGGTCCTGGCTACGGACAAGACCGGCGTGCGTGTCGTGAATCAGATCAGCGGCGGAATGGTTGATATCTCGCTCCTAGCCGCGAACACAATGAGCTGGTCGATCACTGACACGTTCGACATGAAATTCTGGGAGGCCGGGGCAGGAACAACCCCATGGTGGGGGCCCTACTTCTTCCGCACCGCCGATGGCGCCTACGTGTCCAAGGACATCGGTGCCGTCGGCTCGTTCACCACGCCCACAGGAAAGGTCATGATCCAGGGCGGAGTTGACATCGGCAGTGCGCCCACCTACCAGATCGGCGCGTCCGTCCAGTGGGGCATCTACACATCTGACCCCACGTCCTACGGGCGCGGTGACACGATGAAGACCATCGTCGGCGGGAGAGGCAGGGCTGAATGCGCGCGGCATATCGGGGGGGTCGGACAGCTCATGAACGGCAGCGAAGTTGTCACGGGCCTCACTCCCGGACAGAAGTACTGGATCGCCCCGTTCTACTGGTGCTACAGCATGGGAGCGCTCATCTCGAAGCCAATCAAGAGTCTATGGGTATCCGTCTCCCCCATCACGTGAAAGAGAAGTTGCCATGGATGAACAGCAGATACGAGAGATAAGCGACACCGACCTGGCAGACCAGGCCAGCGTCTATGCGGCCGAGCAGTCACGCCGCCAACTTCTGGCCGACACCATCAATACCAGGATCATCCCAGCTGCCCGAGATTATCTCGCAGCAGGCGGAACGTGCGACGCCATACGCGCCGCACTCACAACTCTTGAGGAGGACCAGTGAGCACGCAGCACAGGAAGGGCGTCGTAATTCCCAGCGCGGGAGATGACCTGCTCGACGCGTGGGTCGTCGCGGTTGACACTGCTGGCATCATCACCCACGCCTCCAGCGTCGCAAGCGCTCGCGTTGCCCTCACCCAGTGGGAGACCGCCGGAGCGGCCCCCACGACCGACCACCCCGCCTACTTCGACGTCAATGGCATCTTCTACAAGGCCGACGGAACGAAGAATCACACCACCTGGGTCCTTAAGCCGTGGAATGAGAAGGAGTTCGTGGAGCAGGCGATCGGGTCTGGTGCCACGGTCTCGGTCGGGAACGGCGAGTTCAAGGGCATTCTGAAGTCCACTCTTCCTGTGCGCCCGTACGACAGGATGGTCACCGCGCACGGCCTCGTCTGGGGTGTCGCGACGGGCAGTCTCGGCGTCGATATGCGTATCGGTGACGATCATGTTGCTGCGCAGTTCTGGGCGGGCGGTAACTCGCAGTTCGCAATCAACACCGGCAAGGTTCCTGCTGGCGTCGCGCCGGACATCGAGGTGGGCGTGATCGGCTTTAGTGGTGGTGGGAGTCTTCGCGTGTCTGTTGATGACAAGTGGGTGCGACTCGTCGTGACGGCGGACCCCATCACCATGGCCTGACCTCACTCTCGAACCCCACGCCCCTCGCCACACGGCAGGGGCGTTTCTCATGCCCACCAGTCCCCGAGGAGGACGCATCATGACCGCACAGGCAGCACTTGACATCGCAGCAGCTGACATCGGGTACTACGCTCCCGACGACCCAGAGCCCGGCTCGGCGGCCGGACGTTGGCTCGCCGACAAGCTCAACCAACCGTGGCTGCGGGGCCCATCCACGCGGATCTGGTGGTGCATGGCCGCCGTCAGCATGTGGGTTTACAAGTCTGGCGGACGGATGCCGGGTGGCCCCCAGTTCAACACGGACGCCGCCGTGGCCGCCGCGCGGCGGGAGAACCGCCTCGTCGACAAGAACGACACGCAGGTTGGCGACGTCCTGATCTATGACTGGAACTACGGGACCATGGCAACCGACCACACGGGCCTGTGCCTGGACCCGTCCAGCGATTCGGTCGTCATCGCCATTGAGGGCAACACGTCCTCGGGCAACGCTGGCAGCCAGTCAGCAGGCAATGGCGTGTACCGCCGCACCCGCGACTGGGATGACGTGCGCTACGTGATCCGCCCCTACTACGACGGATCTCCCACCACAAACTCCGCAACCTCGGCCCCCAACCTCAAGGTTGACGGCTGGTGGGGCGAGGAGACGAGCTACTGGCTGCAGATCGCCCTGGGGACGCCCGCAGACAAGATCGTCTCCAGCCAGGACGTCTACTGGGAGTCCCGCAATCCGGGCCTGGGCACCGGCTGGGAGTGGGTGAACTCCGAGGATGCCGAGGGGTCCCAGCTCATCGAGGCCATCCAGCGCAAGGTTGGAGCCCCGCCTGACCGTCTCATCGGCCCCGACACGATCCGCCACATCCAGGACCACAAGGGCACTCCGGTCGACGGGCGGATCGACGAGTACAGCCAGTGCGTCATGCGGATCCAGAAGGACCTCAATGCGGGCCTTGGATTCTGACCCAGCCCGTGAGGCTCTCACCGTCACCCTGGCCGCTGTCGTGGCGGGCGTGGCGGTGGGAGCCCTCACGTGGGGCGTGATCATCACGATCCAGCTCACCCGCCTCCTCCACGTCTTGACCCTCCTGGCCGAGGCGCTCGCCAACCAACCGCTCTGAAAGGAGCACACGCATGCTTCCCCAGCTTGACCTCTCGTTCGACCCGCTCGGGTGGGCCGTCATCGTCGGCCTGATCTGGCCCACCATCCAGGCCGCCCTCGACCGGCCCACATGGACCAGGAGCCGCCGTCTCGCCCTCGTGATCATCGCGGGCATCGTCTTGTCCCTGGCCCTGTGGTGGGCTGGTGCCTACCCCCTGACCGCCCAGCTCGTGTGGAGTCAGGCCTCGGTCATCATCGCCACCGCCACCGCAGCATTCGCCCTCCTGAAGAAGCTCGGCGTCATCGACTGGATCGGGCGCGTCACCCCCGGCGGAGAGACTCGCGTCGTTGGGGGTGCCAGCACTGTCACGGACGAGACGCCCTCCGTCACGCCTCCGGCGCTGACTGTCACGGATGCGGGCGGCGTGACCGCCGTACCCAACGTCGAGGCCACCTCCCAGGGCGAGGGAGAGGCACCTCAGGCATGAACCTGGACGACCTAGTCGGCCTCACCGGCGCGCTCGCGGTCCTCATCACCGCAGTGGTCGGGGTCGCCTCCTACCGGTGGGGTCGCGGCAAGACCAGGGCGGAAGAGGATCTCACGAAGGCCACGGCCCGCAAAGTCGAGGCCGAGGCGCGAGCAGCCGAAGCGGAAGCCCGGGCCTCGGAGTCCCGCGCATCCCTGGAGGAGATCGCCGGAGGCATCACCGACCGCTTCGACCAGCTCACCACCAGGCTCGACCGGGTCGTCCACGAGGTCACCCCGAACCACGGCGGCTCCATGAAAGACGCGCTGCGCCGCGTGGAGCAGTCCCAAGCACGCCTCGCCAAGGACCAGGCCCACGACCGAGACGAGCACCGGGAGTGGCGCCGCTCCCTGGGCCACCAGGTAGGTGAGATCAAGGACCAGCTCGCCAACGAAGCCGAGGACCGCCGCGAGGTCGGCAAACGCCTCGACGAGCTCGACCGCCACGCGGACCAGGAGCACAAGGACATCCGCGAGGAGATCCGCAAGCTCCGCTGACACCTCAAGCCAAGCCGCCCCCGGCTCACCTTCACGGGTGGGCCGGGGGCAGTCTCGTCACATCTATCGCGAGTCCGTGGGTACGAAACCGACATCGAGCTTGTTCGGGGTCAGTTACTCTGGGCTGCGTTGAGGACCCACTAGTGAGAGCCGGAAACGACCAATGTCTATCCCTGTGCTGGATGCCGCAGGCATGCTTCCTCCGGGTCGATTTCTCACAACACTGGATGAGGTTGAGGACCGCTTTGTTGCGAATGCCACGTTCGGCGGTTCGGCTACACGAAGGACCATCTGGGGCGGGTTCCTGGAGTACATCGGAGCTTGGAGGGCTGCCGAGGAATCTACCGCCGCTCCAGGCCGGGCGCTCCTCGGAGTGTGGCTGGCGGGATCGTTCATCAGCGCCAAGATCGACCCAAGCGACCTCGATTGCACCCCCGTGCTAGACGTGAAGGTCATGGAAGCGACGAAGGGACGCCCCGGTCATGGAGACATGAAGAAGCTCGTGAGACATCGTGATGGAGTTAGGTCGATGTTCCACGTTGAGGTCTTCCCATACAAGTGGACCCCTGTGCGCTCCAGCCTGTTCCCCGCGACATGTAGCCAATCCGAACGTGACTCATTGTGTGCACGAGGTGCACTGGATGCTTGGTGGCAGAGGGTCCGCCCGCCTGGTCCAGAACGGGCGCCGGAACCGTCTCCGCCCTACCCTGAGCGTGGCTACTTGGAGGTGATCCTATGACCACCAGTGACGAGTCGAGGGCGCGTCCAGAGCTCTCAGAGCGAGCGAAGCGCTTCTTCGCACAATACGACGAACCGAATGGCGACATTGCCGACATCCTCGACGCTTCGGCATACGAGGCTGCGCTCAGCGCCGATCCGACTTTGGCAATCCGTTCGCGACTCAACGTTCGATTGCGTAGCACGACCGACGAAGGGGTGCCCGGATGGGTTCCTGAGAGGGTCCAGGAGAGAGTTGCAGCACCGCTGTGTCGTCAGTTCGCTGTCGCTCTCGATAGACCACAGGAGAGTCTGGAACTTGGGCTCGTTGGGGTAAGCGAGGGCAGCGTAATCCTTCACTTCGAGCCGCGAGCTAGAGCTGAGCATGAAGATGGAAGGCTCATATCGCTCAGCTCCTTGGATCTCGCAGTAGAGAAGATCGCTCAGCTCAACAGCCTTCTTGAAGAAGAAGCTCCACTTGGGGAGATCGCGGCGAAGTTTGGAACTGCACGCAAGTTGTTAAAGGCCACGCGTGCGGTAATGGACGGGCTGGACCAATGTGATCTCGACATGGGGGTTACGTGGTACGGATCCAGTGGAAGTGTGCGGACATCCGAAGTAACCTCGCGGGCCCGAGGACACGCTCGATCCATGTTTCGTCGGTTGGAAAGGGAACAGCCTGCGACTGTCGACGGCTACATCGGCGCTGTCGACCTCAGTGGTTCGATCGCGTTGGTTGATGCGCTTCCCGCGGGGAGGCACCGAAAGACCGTCAAGGTCGCTCCGGAAGAGATGGGCAGGTTCATGCGGCGCGTCGGCGAGTGGGTCGTGCTCTCAGTTGAAGAGAAGAACGAAGTCGACAGCGTGGGTTTGCGCAGCAAGACCTCTTGGCACTTCATCTCAGAGACCCCAACGGACCAGCCATTGTTTGAAGAGTGAGTTCTCTTGACAGCCGCCCAGCTTGGATCAGTCCAGGCGGGGCGGCTTCTTCATGTGTGGGGTGCTTCGTCGAGATAGTTGGCAAGACGAGATGATGCGTTGCGGCGGATGGAGGCGTGGGCGACCCGTCGCCGTGGCGCCCTTCTACGCAGACTCCCCTGGCCTTGTGACTGACCTGGGGGAGCCTGCGGGTCAGGAGCAAGCTCAACACCGACCCACCCGTTGAGGCTACGGCCACGGTCCGGTCGACACGCCGGGACTCGTGAGATGACTGTTCCCCCCGGCCGAGGCGGCGGCCGAGGGGAACAGGTGCGAGCCGATTCGACGTCGTTGTCGCACGTCAACGACTATAGCGGCTCGCTGCGGGCGACAAGTGTGTCTGGTGAGTCCGGGCAACGTTCATTCCATCCGTGACGCGCACACCGCAGACACAGCTCAATCCCACCACACTCCGGGCACCGCTCGGGATCCGCATCGCTCACAGGCCCCCGCCCGCCTGCCGTAGCTTCTCCATGAGCTCGGGCCCCTGGGCCGAGAGCACACGCCGGGCCATGTAGGCCGACACCCCCAGCTTCGCCGGGAACTCTTCTTCCACCGCCTCCAGGGAGTGCTTGCGTGACACGAGCAGGACGCCCGACATCCGCAGCGCCACCGACAGGGCGAACGCTTCCGCCTTCGTCAGGTGCAGGGTCACCGTTTCGTCATCCATGCCGAGAGCGTAGGTGCCGACATGCGCACCAGCGCGCTCGCGGGTCACTTCTCGCTGTACTCGACTGCCAGGTCGCGGATCTGGCGCTGGAGGCGTCCAGCGGTGGCGAGCCACCATCCGGCGGGGAGCCGTCGGGCTTCGGGGTCTCGCCCGGCGTCGGCGTCACTGCGCCAGACGGTGAGTGTGGGACTCTCGTCCTGGGTGAGACGTTCCGCCAGCTGCGTCTCGGCCGCGAGGGTGATCTGCACGAGCTTGTCGATCGCTTCTGCTTGGCGGTAGGTGACGACGTCCTTACCGCGTTCCATGCGGGAGATGTCGTTGTCGCTCTGGCCGAGGTACTGCCCGAGCCATGCTCTCGTGACGCCGAGCCAGGTGCGGGTGGCGGCGAGTTCGGCGCCGGTCATGACGATGTCCCACTGATGGTCGCTCATGATGCCTGTGCCTTCCCGTGACCCAACTTCTTTCCGAGTCCGAGGGTAGTGGCAGCGGCTTCGAGGGCGGCGACCATCTGTGGGTCGGATGTGTGGAGGTAGGGCTGGGAGGACCCGGCGGAGGCGTGGCCGACGATGGCGATGCGCGTCGCTTCGGGGACCTTGAGGGCGTCGAGGACGGAGACGACGGTGTGGCGGATCTCGTGGAGCTCGTAGGGATCACCGTCGGGGCTGACGACGCCTGCCCGGGCTTGGATCTCGTACCACTCGCGCCGGTCGTAGATGGAGTTGCGTGGGTGCCCGTTGTCCCGGGGCCAGACGAGGTCATGGGGACTGGAGGGTGCGATCTTGCGCCATGCGCGGAGTTCGTCGGCGAGGTCGTCGATGAGGGGGAGCTCGCGTTCGGTGGCGTCGGTCTTGACCTCCATGAGGTGGAGTCCGCCGTAGAGCTGGCGGGCGCGCACGTGGTCGGGAATGTCGAAGGTTCCGGCCTTCCTGTCGGCGTACTTGATGCGCTGGAGTTCCCAGTCGATGCGGAGGTGGCCGTGCTCGAGGTCGACACATCCCCAGGTGAGTCCGAGGGTCTCACCCTGGCGGAGTCCGTAGCTGAGGGCGGTGAGCCAGCGGGAGCGGTCGGGCTGGGCCTGGACGACTTCGAGGATGGCGGCGAGTTCTTCGGGGGCGATGGCGGTGCGCGTGGATTTCGCGGCCTTGGGTGACTGGGTCAGGAGGGCGGCGTCGGGGACGTAGAGTCCTTCGCGCTTGGCGGCACGCAGCATGTTCTTGAGGACGCGGTGCGCGTTCTTGGCGCTGGTGGTGGACAGGCGCGCCTGGGCGATCGCATCGGCGACGCGGCGGATGTCACCGGGGTTGAGCTCGCTGAGCTTGCGCCGCCCGATGGTGGGGATGATCCAGAGGCGGAGCTTGCTCTCGTAGTCCTCTCGGACCCGGGGCTTGAGGCTACCGAAGTGGATCTTCTCCCAGCGCGCCGCCCAGGCGGCGACGGTGACGTTGCGGCCGGCAAGCGCTTGTTGCCCGCCCTCGCGGTACTTGCGCAGGAGCTCACGTGCCCGTCGCTTCGCCTCAGCCTCGGTGCGCGCGACAGCCGACGGCCGAAGTCTCGTGCCACGTGGTGTCCAGCCGGCCTCGATGCGAGCCACCCAGTACCCGTCCGACCGCCGGTACGTCTGAATGCCCGTGTTCATGCCGTCCCTTCGCCCGCTCACGACACCCTCCCGGAGGGGTCGAGAATCCAAGCCACTATGGCGCCCATTTTGGCGCCCATTTCTAGTGCGTTCGAGGGTAGATGGGGGCGTGTGCAGCTCCGCCCGCAACTCCGGGGGTGGAGGCCGGAAACGGCGGAATGATGCGGAAAACCCCCGCCGTGGCGAGGGCTCCTGGTGGAGCGGGCGACGGGAATCGAACCCGCGCTACCAGCTTGGGAAGCTGGAGTTCTACCATTGAACTACGCCCGCATCGTCGCCCCTGTGTGCGGCGCGACCAGACGATGATACCCATTCGAAGCCCCTTCGTCCAAGCGGAGCCCCGGTGCTGAGGCTCCGCACCCGCAACCGATCCGCGTCGCCCTCGTCGATCCCCTGAGCAACGGGACAGGAGCCGACCGCAGCACCCGCACACGGCAGGAGCCGGCCCGCAGCACCCCGCACCCCGCACCCCGCACCTATCATGACCGGGTGACCAAGCGCCCCGTCGTCGCTGCGGCGATCCTCGACTCCCTGGACCACCCCACCCGGTTGCTGTGCGCGGCGCGCGCCTACCCCGAGGAACTGGCGGGACGTTTCGAGCTCCCCGGCGGCAAGGTCGAGGACGGCGAGACCCCGCTGGAAGCGCTCGGCCGTGAGATCGCGGAGGAACTGCGCACCACCCTCAGCATCGGGAACCGAGTCCCGGGTCCTGACGACGGGTGGTGGCCGATCCTCCAGGGCAGGCGCATGGGCGTGTGGCTGGCACAGGTCCGCCCCGGTTCCCCCGCACCGCACCTCGGCACCAGCCACGTCGAGCTGCGATGGGTCCCCCTGGACGAGGTCGCGACGCTGGACTGGATCGGCCACGACCTCCCCATTGCGCGCGCCGCTGTCTCGAACGCACGTCGGCACGCCGCCGCCTGAGGGGCAGCGATCCGGCGGGCACACACCCAGCGATCCGACGGGCCGCGCATCCATGTGTTGTCTCGACGGAGTTTTGCCCCCGATCCGGCACGAAATGGCAACGAGACCACACCTGAATGCACGGGCTCGTGGATCCGGGCCCAGAGGTCCAGGCCAGTCGGCCCAGTGGGCCCAGTCGGCCCAGTGGGCCCAGTCGGCCCAGTGGGCCCAGTCGTCCCGGTCGGCCCAAGCGAGCTCAGCGGGCCCAACAGATCCAGCGGATCCACCAGGCCCGGTCGATCCAGCCTGCCCCGGCCCACCCCTCCAGGCCCCGTCCCGGCGTCCGCGAGATGTCACTCCCCCACGCTTGACGACACAGAGGGGGCAGATGTCAGAATGATGCCATGCCGAAGATCATCGGGGCGACGCTGGCCGACCATCGCGAACTGACCCGCCAGAAGCTCTTCGATGCGCTGGGGGAGCTCCTGGCCGAAGAGTCATTCGACTCGATCACCATGTCGCAGATCGCGCAGCGCGCCGATGTCGGCCGCACCGCGGTCTACAACCACTTCGCCGACAAGGAGTCCCTGCTCCTGGCCTTCATGCGTCACGCCACTTCCGGATTCGCCGACGCACTCACCCAGGCGCTGGCGGACGAGGACGACGTCATCGAGCAGCTGCGCATCTACATCCGGGCCCATCTGGAACTGCGTGGCCGCTTCCACCTGGCCTCCCGCCTGGACCTGCGCTCCATGGTCTCCTCCTCCAGCGCCGATCACCTGCGCGACCATGCCGGCATCGTCGAGCACATCCTCTTCCACATCCTCGAGGAGGCCATGGTCCAGGAGCGCATCCCGCGGCAGAACTCCCTGGCACTGGTCTCGTTGGTGCTGTCCAGCCTGGCGGGCCAGGTGCTCCCCTCCGACCCCACCGAACGCGAGGCCGCGATCCGCGTGGTCCAGGCGTTCGTCCTGCGCGGCATCGGGGTGCCCGAGGAGGTCTGCCCCCTGCCGCCGGTCCCCGTGCAGACCCCGGTCGCCGACCCCGCCGGCGACCTGCCGGCCGGGCCCCAGGCCTTCCTGCGTTGCCCCGTCAGCAGGTCCTGAGACCGGGACGCGCTCCCCTCCCGGGGCCAACACGACCCGAACACGTGGCCGGACCCGGATGCGGCACCACTCGGCCGTCCCGACCCGCCCCGCCCCGCTGCCGCCCGCTCGCTGTCACACGCAACCTCCCGGCTGTCCTGCTGTCCTCCTGCCGTCCTCCTGCCGGCCCCCACTCGTGGAATAGTCCTGGATGGGGCATCGTTGAGACACGAAGGAGCCGCGGAACCACCGACGGCTGTGACTACCACCGGAGGCCTCATCCATGAGCACCGTCGAACTGACGACTGACAACTTCCAGCAGACGATCACGGGCAACGACATCGTCCTGGTCGACTTCTGGGCGACCTGGTGCGGTCCGTGCCGCCAGTTCGGACCCATCTTCGAGGCCTCCTCGGAGAAGCACTCCGACATCGTCTTCGCGAAGCTCGACACCGACGCCCAGCAGGAGATCGCCACGGCTGCGCAGATCAGCTCGATCCCGACGCTGATGGCCTTCCGCGACGGCATCGCCATCTTTCGCCAGTCCGGCGCCCTGCCCGCCCCCGCCCTGGAGGACGTGATCGGTCAGATCCGTGACCTGGACATGGACAAGGTCCGTGCCGAGATCGCCGCGGAGGATGCCAAGGCCACGGCCGCCGAGGACGATCCCCAGGCCTGAACAGCCACCCCTGACCCCCGAGAGGGGACTGCTCAGGGATCCGACCGCGCACACCTCACCTCGGGTGTCGGGACTGCCCCGCCACCGGCTGGGCCATCATCGGGACGACCCCGTTCCCGGCTGGGCCCGTGTGGGCACTCCCCCGCTCCCGGGCTGGGCCCGTGTGGGCACTCCCCCGCTCCCGGCCGGGCCCGTGTGGGGAGGACTGACGAGGACGGAGCCGCCCCGGACCCTTCGGTCCGGGGCGGCTCCAGGTCCGTCGCGCTCGTGTGTGGGTGTCGTGCTCTCAGGCCCCGAGGTCGGCGGCCACCAGTTCCGCGACCTGGATGGCGTTCAGCGCCGCCCCCTTGCGCAGGTTGTCCCCGGCCACGACCAGGACCAGCCCGCGCCCGTCCTCGACGGCCTGGTCCTGGCGGATCCGACCCACCAGGACGTCGTCGATGCCCGCGCACTCCAGGGGTGTGGGCACGTCGACCAGGCGGACACCGGGGGCGTCGGCCAGCAGTTCGCGGGCCCGGTCGGGGGTGATCGCCCGGGAGAACTCCGCGTGGATGGTCAGCGTGTGACCGGTGAAGACCGGCACGCGCACGCAGGTGCCCGAGACCCGCAGTTCCGGGATGTGGAGGATGCGCCGCGACTCGTTGCGCAGCTTCTGCTCCTCGTCGGTCTCCTCCGACCCGTCGTCGACGATGGCGCCGGCCAGGGGCACGACGTCGAAGGCGATGGGGGCCACGTAGACCTCCGGGGCCGGGAGGGTCACCGCGCGCCCGTCGAGTGCAAGTGCTGCCAGGTCCTGCTCGGCGCCGGCACGCACCTGACCCTCCAGTTCGCGCACTCCCTTCAGTCCCGATCCCGACACGGCCTGGTAGGAGGACACGAAGAGCCTCTCAAGACCGGCCTCGTCGACCAGCGGCTTGAGGGCGGGCATGGCCGCCATGGTCGTGCAGTTCGGGTTGGCGATGATGCCCTTGGGGCGCTGCGTGATGTCAGCGCCGTTGACCTCGGAGACGACCAGGGGAACGTCCGGGTCCTTGCGCCACGCGGAGGAGTTGTCCACGACCACCGCACCGGCCGCGGCGAACTTCGGTGCGTACTCACGTGAGGCCGTGGCCCCGGCGGAGAACACGGCGATGTCGATCCCGGACAGGTCCGCGGTGGCCACGTCCTCGACGACGACCTCCCCACCCTTCCACGGCAGCACACGACCGGCGGAGCGCGAGGAGGCGAAGAAGCGCACTGTCGTCGCCGGGAATGCCCGCTCCTCCAGGAGCGTGCGCATGACGCGCCCGACCTGTCCGGTTGCCCCCACGACGCCGACTGTCAGTCCACCCACGGTTGTCCTCCCACTCATCGTCCTGTCCCTCCGTACACGACGGCCTCGGACTCCGTGGAGTCCAGGCCGAATGCCGTGTGGACCGCCTGCACCGCTCGGTCCAGGTCCTCCAACCTCGTCACGACGGAGATGCGGATCTCCGAGGTCGAGATGAGGTCGATGTTGATCCCCGCATCCGACAGCGCACCGAAGAGCTTGGCGGAGACACCGGGGTTGGTGCGCATCCCGGCACCGACCAGTGAGAGCTTGCCGATGTCGGGGTTGTAGCGCAGCTCCTGGAACGCGAGCTCGTCCCGGGCGGCCTCGAGGGCGTCCAGGGCACGCTGGGCGTCACCCTCGGGGAGGGTGAAGGTCAGGTTCGCCCTCGTCTGGTCCGTGATGGGGATGTTCTGCACGATCATGTCGATGTTCACGCCGGCCGCGGCGACGACCTCGAAGATCCGCGCGGCCTTGCCGGGCTCGTTGGGGACGCCCCTGACGGTGATCTTGTCCTGGGACCGGTCATGGGCGATGCCGGAGATGAGGGGTTCCTCCACCAGTTCCTCCTGGTTGTGTGCGAGGGCTGCTTCCGGGACGAGGCCGGCGAGCTCGGGATTGGCGGGTCGGTTGGAGATCCACGTGCCCTCCTTCTCCGAGAAGGAGGAGCGCACGTGCAGGGGGACGTCGTACCGGCGCGCGAACTCCACGGCCCGCAGGTGCAGGATCTTGGCGCCGTGCGCCGCCAGCTCCAGTGTCTCCTCCTGGCTGATCGTGCGCAGGCGGTGCGCACGGGGAACGATGCGCGGGTCGGCGGAGAAGAGTCCGTCGACGTCGGTGTAGATCTCGCAGACGTCCGCGTGCAGGGCAGCTGCGAGCGCGACGGCCGTCGTGTCGGAGCCGCCGCGTCCCAGGGTGGTCACGTCCTCGTCCTTGGAGATCCCCTGGAAGCCCGCCACGATCGCGACCTGTCCCTCGCGGATGGCACGCGCGATCCGCTCGGGGACCATGCCGATGATCTGGGCACGCCCGAAGTGGGAGTCGGTGCGGATGCCCGCCTGGGCGCCCGTGTACGCCTGTGCGGGGACGCCGAGTTCGTTGACCGCCATGGACAGCAACGACATCGAGATGCGTTCCCCGGCGGTGAGCAGGATGTCCATCTCACGCTCGGGCGCGTGGGTGGTGATCTGGGCGGCAGTGTCGAGGAGGTCGTCGGTGGTGTCACCCATGGCGGAGACGACGACCACCACCTGGTGACCGGCGTTGCGGGTGTCGGCGACGCGTCTGGCGACGCGCTTCATGGCCTCCACATCGGCCACCGACGAACCGCCGTACTTCTGCACGATCAGTGCCACGGGTCCTCCCCCCGACCCCGCCGGGTGCGCGGGTCGCGGTCAATCCTAGGGAGTTGCGCGGCGAGGGAGCGTGGTGACCGCGATACGGGCGTGCATGACGCAACCCACGCGCCCTCGCCCGCCCCGACGGGCCCCACGCCCCCGGGAGCACCTGTCCCCGCGGGCCACTCATCCCTGCGGATCGTCGCTCCCCTGGGTCCCCGTCCCCGACCCACCGACGCGGGGCAGGAACACCCTGAACCTCGTCCCCTCCTCCGAGGTGTCCATCTCGACGCGCCCTCCCAGTGCGGTGGTGATGGTGGAGACGATGGAGAGCCCCAGTCCTGAACTGCCCGCACCGCTGCGCGTGCGCGAGCGGTCACCCCGCACGAAGCGGTCGAAGACGGTGGCACGCAGGTCCTCGGGGATCCCCGGTCCGTCATCGGCCACGAAGACGCACACCTCGGCCGCGGAGAGGGCGTGCACACCGACCACGACCCGGGTGCCGGCGGGGGTGTGGACACGGGCGTTGTTGATGAGGTTGGCCAGGACCTGGCGCAGGGCGTACTCGTCCCCGAGCACCAGGCAGTTGGCGGGCACCTCGTCGATGTCGAGGGACCACACGTGGTCGGGCCCGGCGGCGTGGGCGTCGGAGACCGCGTCCACGACCAGGGGCACCGGGTCCACGGGGACGGACTCCAGTTCTCGTCCGGCGTCCAGGCGGGCGAGCAGGAGCATGTCCTCGACCAGGGCGGACATCCTCCGCGACTCCGACCCGATCCGGGACAGTGCCGACTCGGGGTCGACGGAACCGCGCTGGAGGAGTTGGGCGTAGCCCTGGATGGAGGCCAGGGGTGTGCGCAGCTCGTGGGAGGCATCGGCGACGAACTGCCGCAGGCGCTGCTCGGAGAGCATGCGCTCGCGCAGGGCGGACTCGACGTTGTCGATCATGGTGTCCAGGGCCAGGCCGACGTCACCCACCTCGGTCCCGAGCTCGACCGAGTCCGGGTCCACCCTCTCGAAGGGCTCGAGGCGTGCGTTGCTCAGGTCCAGGGAACCGATGCGTCTGGCGGTGGCGGCGACCCGCCCGAGGGGGGCGATCTCCCGGCTGAGCCAACGACGACCTGCCAGCGCCGCGAGCCCGGCGATGAGCAACGCCAGCAGCGCCCCGACCCAGACCAGCGTGGCAATGGTGTTGTCCGTCCGGGCCAGCGACTGCCCGATGACCACCTGCCCCGAGTCCGTCTCGGCGGCGACCACCCGGAAACGTCCCTCACCCGACAGGGAGACGGTGTGTCCGCGCCCGTCGGTGGGGACCTGCAGGAGGATCGCCTGGTCGCCCTCGTCCAGTGTCAGCACGGCGAAGTCCTGGACGATGCCGGAGGTCGTCACCCCGTCGCGCCGGATCAGTTGGAGTGATCCCTCGTCGGAGCCCGGACCGTCGAGGCCCGGGGGGACACCGGGCAGGTCCCCCTGGGACGGGGAGCCGACGCCGGACTGCTGTCCGGGTCGCCCGACCCCGGGTGCCTGGGACTGCACTCCCCCCTCCGCACCGGTGGTCGTGGGTCCTGCGGACTCCCCCGACTGCGCGCCTGAGACGCCGGACTGCGGACCCGATCCCCAGTCCCCCTGCGCCGGACCTCCGGTCTGGGAGGTGGCACGCCGCAGGCGGTCCTGCAGGTCGGTGTCGGTCTGGGAGACCATCCACTGCCGCATGGCCAGACCCGATGCGGCGACCATGATGAAGAGGGCGACGGTCACGACCAGTGCGACGAAGAGGCTCACGCGCCACGAGAGGGACCGCCGACGCCGGGGTTGGCCCACCCGGGCGTCCCCACGCGGCGCCGATCGACCCTCCCCACGCGGCGCCCCGGACATCACCGGGCGTCCTCCCCGGGGCGCAGGATGTAGCCCGCGCCCCGCACCGTGTGGATCATCGGGGTGCGGTCGACCTCGATCTTCTTGCGCAGGTAGGAGATGTAGAGCTCCACCACGTTCGCCTGTCCACCGAAGTCGTAGGACCACACCCGGTCCAGGATCTGCGACTTGGAGAGGACCGTGTTCGGGTTCTCCATCAGGTAGCGCAGGACCTCGAACTCGGTGTTGGTCAGGGGGATCAGGGTCCCCGCCCGGCTCACGTCGTGGGAGTCCTCGTCCAGTTCCAGGTCGCCGACGGTCAGGACGTGCGACACGCTGCGCGCACTCATCCCGGAACGGCGCAGCAGGGAGTCCAGGCGCGCGATGACCTCGTCGAGGTCGAAGGGTTTGGTCACGTAGTCGTCGGCACCCGCCCGCAGCCCGGCGACCCGGTCGGAGACGGCGTCACGGGCCGTGAGGAAGAGGACCGGCAGGCGGGGATCCGTCTTGCGCAGGCGTTCCAGGGTCTGGATGCCGTCCAGCCCCGGCATCTGGATGTCGAGGACCACGACGTCGGGGTCGAAGTCGCGCGCGGCGTCCAGTGCCTGCCAACCGTTGGCAGCGGTGCAGACCTCCCAGCCGTGGTGGCGCAGTGTCGCGGCGAGGAGTTCCGCGAGGACCTCCTCGTCGTCGACGACCAGGACGTGGGCGGGGGAGCCGTCCTCTCGGACGAAGGTGGAATCGGCGTCAGTCACGCTCACATTGTCCCATCGTGGGTGTGCGCGCGGCTGTGGAGTTGCTGTGTGTGCACGGCGGATGCCTCAGCCGAGGATCCGCATCCCCATCTGGGTCGCCAGGTCCCGGGCCATGTCCAGGACCTGGTCACCGGACACCCAGGCTCCGCGCATCCCCTCGGCGTCGTGGACCCGGCCGATCGAGAGTCCCCGCAGGTCCACGTCGCGCATCCGTGCGCGCCCGACCCTCAGGGTGCCGACCGTGCACCCCTCGAAGGCGATCCGCTCCAGGGTCGCACCCTCCAGGTCGAGTTCGCCCAGATGACAACCCCGCACGAGGACGTCGCGCATCCTGGTACCGCGCAGGTTGACCCAGTCGAGGCGGCAGTCCTCCACCGTCAGACCGTGGATCTCGCTCTCGTGGAGGTCCAGCGCCCCGACACGGGACGCCACGAGGCTGACCGCAGTGGTCCCTGACCGGGGTGCCGACCAGGCGGCGACCTCGATGCGCTCCAACCGGACCTCGCTCAGGTGCGAGCCGGGCATCGCCACCTCTCCCGAACGCACGGAGACGATCTCGCACCCGGTGAGGCCCACGCCCTCCAGGTCCGATCCCCCGAGGTCGACGCCGCGCAGCGAGAGTCCCTCCACGTCCTCCCAGGGTGCGAGGTCACTGGCGTCCCCGGGGGTCAGTCCCCGCAGGTCCGGTGCCCAGACCCTGGGTGGTCGAGGCTCCTCCTGTGTCACCACGGCCCCCTCCTCCGTCATCGGAACGCGCACGCCGACCGGACGTGCGGATGCTGCTGGACCGACGGTGTCACGCCATGGTGCGACGCCCCTCCAGGGCACGCCCCAGTGTCACGGAGTCGGCGTACTCGAGGTCCCCGCCCACGGGCAGACCCATGGCCAGTCGCGAGGTCTCGATCCCGATGGTGCCCAGGGTGCGTGCCAGGTAGGAGGCGGTGGCCTCGCCCTCGATGTTCGGGTTGGTGGCGATGATGATCTCGGTGACCTGTCCGTCACTGAGGCGTGTGAGCAGCTGGCGGATGCGCAACTGGTCGGGCCCGATGCCGTGGATCGGGTCGATCGCGCCACCCAGCACGTGGTAGCGCCCTCGGAAGACGCGGGCGTTCTCCACGGACTGGATGTCCTTGGCGTCCTCGACCACACAGATCACCGACGGGTCACGCGAGGCGTCCCGGCAGATCGAGCAGGTCTCTGACTCGGTGAGGTTCCCGCACACCTCGCAGTGGTGGACGCGCACGCGCACCGCCTGGATCGCCTCGACCAGGCGCGTGACGTCCTCGGGCTCGGACGCCTGCAGGTGCAGGGCCATGCGCTGGGCGGACTTCGGACCGACGCCGGGCAGGGCACCGAGTTCGTCGATGAGGTTCTGCAGGGCTCCCTCGAACACGCCTACCAATCCTTCCCGTCATCGGCGATCTCCTCGATGACCGTGCCACCGAGGATCTCCAGGACTGCTGGCAGTCCGGCACTGGTGGTGGTCTCCATGTCCGCGTCGTCGACGCTCGCGGTGTCGTCCAGCGAGGCCGCGACCGCGGGGTGGGCACCGGCAACCGGTTCGAGGGACTCCTCCGGCGCACCATCGTCGTTGTCGTCCGCGCCGGCCTCCCGTTCGGGAGGAGTGGGCGTGTTCCCGCGGTCGGTGCGTTCCTGCCACCTGCCGGACGAGGGCGGACCGCCCCGGTCCCGTCCTCCGTGTGTGGGCGGGGTGGGCCCGGGGGAGTCGTCCTCGAAGGCGGGTTCGGTGATGCCGCCGGGAATGGCGGCGACCGCCTCGGACCAGCCGGTGTCGTCACGGTCCTCGATGGGATCCGGTTCCACCACCGGCCCCTCAAGGTCGTCCTCAAAGGCGGGCACCTGCGGGGATGTACCGGGGACCGGCGTCACGGCCTCCACGTCGGTCTGCCGGGTGGGAGCAGGACGTGACGGGGAGGAGGCGGCACCGGAGGGGGTGGAGGCCGACGACGCCGCGACCGGTGGGGTCGCGCCGGATGCGGACGTGGGCGCACGCAGGGCAGCGTCCACCGCCCCGGGGGCCGGGCTGGACGCCGGGACGGAACCTGCGGGGGATCCCGGCCCGGGAGCGGACGGGGACCCCGACACCGATGAGGACCCCGCGGCATCCGTGGGTGGGGTGTCCGTCGAACCGGCGCCGGTGGGCGTGGACCGGGGTCCGGCGTCATGCTCCAGTGCCCGGCGGTCCCCGGGTGCTGTCCCCGGGGCACCCGGGGTCGCCACAGGTCCCCAGCCGTCACTCGCCGGGGGGACATCTGCCGCCGGGAGGGAGTCGGACGGGGGGACGGACGGAACCGGTTCGGACGAGGAGGTGGACGGAGCCTGTGCGGACGGAGCCTGTGCGGACGGAACCGGTGCGGAGTCCTGCACCAGCGCGGAGTCCGGGCCGGGTCCGGCGTCCCGCCCGTGGCTGCGTGACCCCTCGGAAGTTCCGGAGGTGTCGGTGGACCCGCCTGCGTCCCGACCGCGACCGTCGCGCCCGTCGTCCCCGGTGCGTTCCCGGGCGGGAGCCGCCGGTCCGGCAGGGGGAGCTGCTGCGACGGCTCCCGGCGTGGTGACGCTGGGGCCTCCGCCGGCCTGGCCGACCTCGGCCCGCACCGAGAGGTCCAGACCGGTGGCCTCGTGGATGGCCTTCTCCACATCGGCGGAGCGGTTGCCGTGCGTGAAGGCGCCGAGCAGGCCGTCGGTCGGGAAGAGGATGACGGCGACGGACCCGTCGACGCCCCCCAGTTGCCCGTTGTTCTGCACGAGGGACCAGGTGGCGCGACTGATCGAGGAGAGTCTCTCGACGACCTCAGACCACCGCTGGCGCAGCATGTCCGCGTCACGCGCGGCATCGCCCGGGCCACCTGCGCCCGTGGGCCGCGCCGCGGCGTCGTCCCCCGGGGACACGGAGACCTGGGCTCCGGTCGGACCCGTGGGAGGAGTCGCAGCGGACTGCCCGGTCACGGACTGCCCACGGTCGCCCCGTACGTCCGCGCGCTGCCCGGGCGCACCGACGCCTGCAGGACTCTGGTCGTGCACGACCTCGGTGGGCGCGTCCTGCTCCGTCGTGCGCGGGGTCTGCTGGCCCGCGGCGCCGCCGATGGGGGCGACCTCCTCGGCCCAGCCGTGCTCCTGCGCGGACGGGCCGACAGGCGTCCTCCGGTCCGCGCGCTGCTGTGCCTCCGCCCGACCGGGACCCTGCTGGTCAGGTCGCTGCTGGCCGGGGCGCTGTGCCTGCGGTTGCTGCCGGGGGGACGTCTGCTGCCCACTCCCCTGCCGTGAGGCCGCACTGTCCTGGCGGTGGTCGGAGCGCCGAGGGTCGTCCTCCTGGGAACCGACACCTCCCGGGGAGGCCGCGCCCTCGTGCTGATCGGCGTTGGAGGACTTCCTCCGTCTGAACTCGGCCTTCGCCTGGGCGGCACCGTATCCCGCTCCGCCGCCGCTCCCACCCCCCTGCACGGCGGTGCGCTGGCCCTGATCCCGCGGTGCCCCGCCTCCCACCATGCCGACGGTGCCGGGCACGGGCCCGTCCGCCGGCGCGGCCACCGTGGCCGGGGGCACCAGGATGCGCCCGAGCAGGAGCTCCAGCTGCAGGCGCGGGGAGGTCGCCCCTGTCATGGCGCGCAGCGCGCGATCGGTCAGGTCGGCTGCCCGGGAGAGTTGCCGGGGTCCCCAGTTGCGGGCCTGGACCTGCATGCGCTCCAACTGGTCCGTGGGCGTCCCGGAGAGGACGTCCACCGCTCCGTCCCCGGCGACCGCGATGATGAGGAGGTCACGGAGACGCTGGAGCAGGTCCTCCACGAAGCGACGGGGATCGTGTCCGGACTCCACCATGCGTTCCACGACCCGGTAGACGGCTGCGCCGTCCCCGCCCGCCAGGGCATCCACCGTCTGGTCCAGCAGCGCGGAGTCCGTGTACCCCAGCAGCGCCACCGCCCGGTGGTAGTCGAGGTTCCCGTCGGGGGAGCCCGCCATGAGCTGGTCGAGGACCGAGAGGGTGTCACGCACCGACCCGCCACCGGCCCTCACGACGAGTCCGAGCACGCCGTCCCCGACCGTGATCGACTCCTCGTCGCAGAGCTTCTGGAGGTAGGGCTCCAGGACGTCCGGGGGGACGAGGCGGAAGGGGTAGTGGTGGGTGCGGGAACGGATCGTCCCGATGACGCGCTCCGGCTCGGTGGTGGCGAAGATGAACTTCACGTGCTCGGGCGGCTCCTCCACCAACTTCAGCAGGGCGTTGAAGCCCTGGGTGGTCACCATGTGGGCCTCGTCGATGATGAAGACCTTGTACCGGTCGCGCACCGGGGCGAAGGTGGCACGCTCGCGCAGGTCGCGCGCATCGTCGACGCCGCCGTGCGAGGCGGCGTCGATCTCGACGACGTCCAGCGACCCCGACCCGCCGGTGGCCAACTCACGGCAGGAGTCGCAGTGCCCGCACGGGGTGTCGGTGGGGCCCTCCGCGCAGTTGAGGCAGCGCGCCAGGATGCGCGCCGAAGTGGTCTTCCCGCAGCCCCGCGGACCGGAGAAGAGGTAGGCATGGGTGACCCGGTTCGCCCGCAGCGCCGCACGCAGGGGCTCGGTCACGTGGTCCTGCCCGATCACCTCGTCGAAGGTGTCGGGTCGGTACCTGCGGTAGAGAGCTGTCGTCACACTCGAACCTTACGGGCACCCGTGGGCATTTGCACCGCCCCGACGCTCCGTCCACAACCGGCTGAATTGGAGGATCCTCCGCGCACCCGGCAGAGCGACCTTATCCTTGCTGCCTTCCGGCCCTGGGGAGGTTCGGACGATACCGTCACGCGGAGGATCGGCCACCAGTCTACACGTCCACGAGGACGTCCGAGAGGCGCCCCGGAAGGCCCGGGGGGTCACCCCGAGACGCGCGGTACCAGCTTCGCGGGCAGCAGGACCGGTCCCTCCACGCCTCCCCCGGCCAGACGCTCGCGCAGCATCCGCGCGGCCTCCCAGCCCATCCGGTCCACAGGGTTCGTCACCGAGGTGAGCGCCGGGTCCGCCAGGGCCCCGGCCTCCAGGTCGTCGAAGGACACCACGGCCACGTCCTCGGGGACCCGGATGCCCTCCCTGCCCCACACGCCCATCGCACCCAGCGCCATGAGGTCGGAGCTCGCGAAGACCGCGTCCACGGATCCGTCCCGGATCAGGGGCGTCAACTCGACACCGGCGCGGGCACCCGAGTCCTGGGTGAAGGAACCGTGGATGACCCGGGGGACGATCCCATGGGTCTCCATCTCCTGGGAGAACCCCTCCAACCGGTCCTGGGCGGCGACCATGTCGAGGGTGCCGGTGATGATGGCAGGCGCGCGCGAGCCCCGCTCGAGCAGTCGACGCGCGACGATGCGCCCGCCCTCCCGGTTGTCGACGTCCACCCAAGCCAGGGACGAGGTCGACTGGGCGGGTCTCCCGATGAACACCACCGGGATGGGGGCGCGCATGAAGGTCTCGATCTGGCCGGGGATCTGGTGGTGGGAGGCGACGATCGCCCCGTCCACGTGCCCGTCGTGCAGGAAGGAACGGAGGCGTTGGTGGCTGCCCGCCCGGTCCGCGAAGGCCATGACCAACTGGATGTCGGTGTCCTCCAACGCCTGGGAGACCGCTTGGACGGTGACGGCGAAGAACGGATCGGAGAAGATCCGCTGGTCCGGCTCCGGGACCACCAGCGCCACGGTGTCGGTGCGTCGGGTGACCAGGGAGCGTGCGGCCCGGTTGGGGACGTAGCCCAATGAGGACACCGCGCTGCGGACCGCCCTTGCCCGCTCCTCGGAGACCCCGTGGTCACCGCGCACCACACGCGACGCTGTCGCGCGCGACACCCCCGCCACACGGGCGACGTCCTCGAGCGTGACAGAAGGTCCGGGTTCCACCGACATGTCCGCCTCCATCCACGAGCCTGGTCGACCCACGATACCGATGTCCCGCCAGCGGGTCCCACCTCGTCCCGGCGCCCCACCGTCCGCACAGCGTGCCTCACGGGTCCGGGGAGGCGTGCCTCAGGGGTCGTGGGCGTCCCGGTGCTCCCTCAGTCCACCTCCACCGCATTGGCGAGGGCGACGTCGCGGTACCACAGCGCGGAGGCCTTCGGCGTGCGCTGCTGCGTCGTGAAGTCCACCCGGACGATCCCGAAGCGCCTGGTGTAGCCCCAGGCCCACTCGAAGTTGTCCGTCAGGGACCACACGAGGTAGCCACGGACGTCCGCCCCTTCCTGGATGGCGGCGTGGACCGCAGCCAGGTGGTCGCGCACGTAGGCCAGGCGGTCGGCGGAATCGTCCACGAAGCCCGCGGCGTCCGGGTGGTCCTCGTAGGCCGCCCCGTTCTCCGTGATGACCAGCGGGACGCCCACGGGCCCCGTGTACTCCCGGTGCAGTCGGACGAGCAGCAGACGCAGGTCCTCGGCGTCCACCTCCCAGCCCATTGCCGTGTGGGGAAGGTCGCGGGGCACCATGCGCACCCCCTCGGAGCCCACGTTGGGGGAGCGTCGCAGCAGGCCCGCGCCGTTGCGCCACTCCACGGCCGGTGCTTCCCCCGGCACGGGGGCCGCCACCTGCTGCCCGTTGTAGAAGTTCACGCCGAGCACGTCGATCGGTGAGCTGATGACCTCCAGGTCCCCCGGCTCCACCGAGGCCAGGATGTCGGCCTCGGCGCGCATGTCCTCCACGACGTCCGCTGGGTACTCACCGCGGAAGATCGGGTCGAGGAACAGCCGGTTCGCGAGGCCGTCGATGCGGCGCGCCGCATCGAGATCGCCCTCGTCGGTGGGGTCGCACGCGTGGACGGTGGAGAAGTTCAGCGTGATCCCCACACGGGGCTGCTCGCTGCGTGCCTGTGCCTCCTCGCGGATGGCGCGCACGGCCAGGCCGTGGGCCAGGAGCAGGTGGTGGACGGCGGCGACCGCCTCCTCCGGGCTGGTGTGCCCGGGGGCGTGCTCGCCGCACGCGTAGGACAGCAGGGAGGAACACCACGGTTCGTTCAGCGTCGTCCAGGTGTCCACCTTCGCCCCCAGGCGCCGGTAGACCGTCCGGGCGTACTCGGCGAAGGCCTGTGCGGTGGCGCGCTCCGTCCACCCGCCCCTGTCCTGGAGGGGTTGGGGCAGGTCCCAGTGGTACAGCGTCAGCCAGGGGCGGATCCCAGCTGCCAGCAGCTGGTCAACGAGGGACTCGTAGAAGTCCAGGCCCTCGGGGTTGAGGGTGTGCCCGTCGGGCATGACCCGCGCCCAGGACACCGAGAAGCGGTAGGTGCCCAGAGCGAGGTCCTGCATGAGGGCCACGTCCTGGGGAACCCGGTGGTAGTGGTCGCAGGCGACCTCGATGTCGGACCCGTCGATGATCGTGCCGGGCTCACGGCAGAAGGTGTCCCAGATGGAGTCACCCTTCCCGCCCTCGTGCCCCGCGCCCTCGATCTGGGCGGCGGCGGTGGCAGCACCCCAGCGGAATCCCTCGGGGAAGGTCAGTGTGGTCATCCCTTGACAGCTCCTTGCATGATGCCCGACACCAGGTGGCGTCCGGCGAGGACGAAGAGGGCCAGCAGCGGCACGGTCGCCACCACCACGCCCGCCATGATCAGCGAGTAGTCCTTGAAGTAGGAGGCCTGCAGCAACTGCAGGGCCACGGGCAGGGTCGGGTTCTTGGCACCCAGCACGATGAAGGGCCAGAAGAAGTTGGTCCAGGAACCCACGAAGGTGAACAGCGCGAGCATCGCGGCCGCAGGCCTCGCCGAGGGCAGGGCCACCGACCAGAACGTGCGGAACATGGAGGCCCCGTCCACACGCGCCGCCTCGATGAGTTCGGTGGGCAGCGCGTCGCGGATGTACTGGGTCATCCAGAACACCCCGAAGGCGGAGACCATGCCGGGCACGATGACCGAGACCAGCTCACCGGTCCACCCCAGTTTCGCCATGACGATGAACAGGGGCACCACGCCCAGCTGGGCGGGCACCGCCATGGTGGCGATGACGAAGGTCAGCAGTCCGTCGCGACCCCGGAAGCGCAGCTTCGAGAAGGCGTAGCCGGCGAGGGTGGAGAAGAACACCACCGACAGGGACACCACGGTGGAGACGATGACGGAGTTGACGAACGCCCCGAGGAAGTCGATGTCGGAGTTGAGCACGCGCTGGATGTTCTCCACCAGGTGCCCCTGCAGGAACAGTGGGGGGATCGGGTTGCGCGCGATGTCGGCCGCCGTGGAGGAGGCCAGCTGGAGGGCGAACCACAGCGGGTAGGCGGAGACCAGCAGGGCCACGGTGAGGATCACGTAGGTGACCCACCCGGGCCGACGGTTGACGCCGAAGGAGCGGTGCTCCACGCGGGCCGAACGACGCCGGTTGTCCCGCTCGAGCCTGCGTCGGGCGGCACGCGCCGCGCCCTTGCCGGCGCGCTGCTCGGTCATGGCCACCGAGGGGGAGTTGGTGGTGGTGCTCATCGCTGTTCCTTCCCGTCATCGACGAGGACGGCGCCGGGGGTGACGTCCAGTCCCGTCTGCGGGGCCGGCGTCGGCAGGGGCGTGGAGCCCTCACCTGCGGAGGAGCCGCCCCGCCCCCGTCCGCGTCCCCCACGCCCACGCCCACGACGCCGGTCCCCGCCGGAGGTGGCGATGCGCTGCGTGATCGCGAAGTTGATCATCCCGATGAGGATGATGATGAGGAAGAGGATCCAGGCGATGGCCGCGGCCCGCCCGAAGCTCTTCTGGGGCCCCCAGCCCAGTTGGTAGAGGTACATGGTCAGGGTCAACCACTGCTTGTCCGCGCCGCCGTTGCCCATGGTGTCGAACATGCGGGGCTCGTCGAAGATCTGCAGGCCACCGATGGTGGAGGTGATGACGACGAAGATGATGGTGGAGCGCAGCTGCGGGATGGTCACCGAGAAGAACTGGCGCAGTCGGCCCGCGCCGTCCACGGTGGCGGCCTCGTAGAGTTCCTGGGGGATCGCCTGCATGGCTGCCAGGAGGATCAGGGCGTTGTAGCCCGTCCAGCGGAAGTTCACCATGTTCGCGATCGCGATGTGGGAGGCGAAGGCGTTCGCGTGCCAGCCGATGGGGTCGACACCGATCATCCCGAGCAGGGTGTTCGCCATGCCGGACTGGTCGGCGAAGACCTTCGTGAAGATCATCGACACCGCCACGGGGGCGACGACGTAGGGCAGCAGGACACCCATGCGCCAGAAGGTCTTGGCCCGCAGGTTGGAGTCGAGGATCCAGGCGATGAACACCGCCACGATGATCTGGGGCACCGAGGAGAGCAGGAAGATCGAGAAGGTGTTGCGCAGGGCGATCCAGAAGGTCGGCTGCTGGACCACGTCGACGTAGTTCTGCATCCCGACGAATCCCTGCTCACCGCCGATCAGGTGCCACTTGTGCAGCGACACCCAGGCCGTGTAGAGGAGGGGGTAGAGCCCGGTGATCGCGAAGACCACGAAGAACGGGGCGATGTAGAGGTAGGGGGACCAGCGGTACTCGGCGCGTCCCAACCTGTCCTTCCAGGTGGGCTGCGCGGCAGCGGTCGTGGTGGTCATGGTGTGTGGTCCTTCGGTGTCCGGTCTCCCGGTGTGGCAGTGCTGACGAGGGCGGATCCGGTGGGCCGGGACCTCGCGGTCCCGGCCCACCGTGGTCTCACTCGAGGCCGAGCTGGTCGAACTCGGTGAGGGCCTTGTCCCACGAGGAGGCGGCGTCATCCGTCTTGTCGACGTCGACACGCGTCATCGCGTCCGTCACGATCGTCGTGATCGCGAAGAAGTTCGGGCCCTTGTGCGGCTGGACCGTCACTGCCTTGGCGCGCTCGGAGTAGATCTTCCCGACGGGGGCGTTGTTGAAGAACTCATTCGTGTAGTCGAGGAGCTCCGGATCGTCCAGGGCCTCCACCTGCGAGGGGAAGGTGCCCTTGGTCTTGAAGGCCTTGATCTGCTGCTCGGGAGCGGTCAGCCATGCGGCCAGCTCCTTGGCCTCCTCCGGGTGGTCGCCCTGTGCGGGCACCGTCAGGTAGGAGCCACCCCAGTTGCCGCCACCACCGGGGAAGACCGGGGCGACGTCCCAGCCGGTGACGCCGGCGGCGTTGCCCTCGATGACGCCGAGCATCCACGGCGGGCAGAGCATGGTCGCGAAGCCGTCCTTCTGGAAGGCGTTGACCCAGTCCTCGGACCACTGGGAGAGGTGGGCGGAGAGGTTGTCGTCGACGGAAGCCGTCAGGACGTCGTCGTAGACGCCCTTGATCTCGGTGTTGTCCTTGAGCGGGATGACCGTGTTGTCGTCCTGCTCGAAGGGGTTCTTCACCTGGTTGATCATGCCCTGGTAGGTGGCCGTGGCCCCGTCGTACCAGGGGATGTCGGTCTTGGACACGAAGTCCTTGCCGACCTCGAAGTACTTGTCCCATCCACCATCGAGGAGGGAGGCGACCTCGTCGCGGTCTGTGGGCAGCCCGGCCTTCTCGAAGAGGTCGGCGCGGTAGCAGATGGCCTCGGGCCCGATGTCGGTGCCGTACCCGATGAGCTTGCCGTCGACGGTGGCGGCCTCCGTCTTCCAGTCGAGCCAGCGGCCGTTCGTCTCGTCGGAGGTCAGGTCCGTGAACTCGTCCGGGTACTGCGCGAGCTCGGGCAGCCAGTCGACCTCGATGGCCTCGATGTCGGAGAGGCCGGAACCCGCGGCCAGGCGGGTGTTCATGTTGTCGCGGGCCTCGTTGGAGGTGGCGGCCTTCTTCTCGACGACCTTGATGCCCGGGTGGGAGTCCATGTACTCCTGGTAGAGGTCGTCGTAGCCGAACTCGTTGAAGGTGGCGACGGTCAGGGTGATGTCTCCGTCGGCCGATCCCGACTCCCCCGACTCGCCGGACTGGGCGGAGCCGGACGAGCAGGCTCCGAGCACCAGGGCGCTGACGGCGGCGATGCCGACGGTGCCCATGATCGTTCTGGTTTTCACAACTGCTCCTTCGTGTGTGGGATCGCTGGGCGGGAGGTCCGCGACCTCGCGGACCACTCGTGCAGAACCCGGATGCGAGAGCGCTCTCAGCGGGTTGAGTCAATGGTGCCACACTCACCCGCTGGACGTCACATTCGCAGGGACACGATTCGGTAACACCCCCTCCGCGAAGTCCGCTCTGTTCTGGGGTCGAAGTCCGCTCCGTTCCCGGGTCGAAGTCCGCCCTGTTCTGGGGTCGAGGTCCGCTCCGTTCCCGGGTCGAGGTCCGCTCCGTTCTGGGCACGAGGATGCTCCGCCCTGCTCCGAGCCTGAGCTCCGCTCAGTTGCCACCTCGAAGTCCGCCCTCCCCGATCCCACCGCCCCGTGGGGACCGGGTTCGCCCTCGTGCGGGATGCCCCACCCGACTCCACCCCACGCCGGGTGCGGGACTGCGACCGGTCCGGACACAGGGTGACCACACTGTGGCCCACACCCCGGGACACCCTCTCCCCTCCGTCTAGCGTGGGAGCGGACCGGCAGGACGGACCAGGTCCGGCCGGCGACCTTCGGGGGGCGCACCCCGTTCCGGGGCCCCACTCCGGCGTCCCGGAGCACTCGCCCCGTCGGCCGGACCGGTCCCCCCGGTCGTGACAACCGAGCAGCGAACACCGCCCACAGGAGGAACCCATGTCCCAGTCCGACCCCGAGATCCCCGGCATCGGTCACCTCGAGACCCTCCCCGCGCTGGACCACCTCGACCTGGTCGCACGGCCCGTGGCGGACGCGCTGAAGGCCCTGGCCGGTCACGACCCGGCCCTGGTCGACCTCGCGCGCGTGGTGCCCATCGACCCGTCCCTGGCCGACACCGAGGTCATGACCGAGACCTACGGCATGGACCTCGCACTCTCCTCCAACTGCATCCTCGTGGCGGGCAAGCGCGCCGGGGAGGAACGGGTCGCGGCCTGCGTGGTGCGCGCAACCACCAACGCCGACGTCAACCACGTCGTGAAGAAGACCCTCGACGTGCGCAAGGCCTCCTTCTGGCCGCAGGAGCACGCCGTGGAGGCCTCAGGCATGGAGTACGGCGGCATCACGCCGGTCGGCGTACCCGCCGAGTGGCGCCTCCTCATCGACGAGCGTGTCGCGGTGGGGTGGTCCTGCATCGGATCGGGCCTGCGGCGGTCCAAGCTCTTCGTCACCGGTGACCTCCTCGTGGCACTGCCCGGCGCGGAGGTGGTGGAGGGCCTGGCCGTCCCGGCCTGAACGACCGACATCCGCCACCCTGCAGTCAGCAGCCGACGTCAGACGGCCGGTGGCCGGCGGCAGGCAATCTGCGGACCACACCCGCGCGACACCGTCGACGACTGCCTGTGACCTGCCGAAACTCCATCGCGTCGGACGCGGGGTAATGACCGGGACACTCAGTGCTCCAGCGGCAGGAACTTCCTCACCCACTCCAGCGACAGGTCCGAGAGTGCCCGCGGGTTCTCCCCCGCACCGAAGCGTGCCCCCTGGACCACCTCCACACGTGAGCCGACGGGCAGGCGCTGGAAGTTCTCCTGGGTCATCTCCACCAGACCGACCTGCTCGTCATCGGCGTCGTGGATGATGAGCACCGGTGTCTCCAGACCGTCGAGGACCTGATGGGTGTCGACCATGGAGAGGTCCACCAGCGTCTGCTTGGAGATGGTGAAGTTGCGGCGCGGGCCCGGGGAGTCGTCGGGGATGGTCGTGACGCCGTGCTCCTCCAACTCGTCGAGCTGGACCGGGGAGAAGATCGACTCCCAGTCGAAGGAGAGGGGACCGGTGACAGCTCCCGAGAGGATCATGGTCCGGGCTGCGCGCGGGCGCGCCAGGAGTGCGGTCACCGCCCCGAAGGAGTGACCGTGGACGGCCTGACGCGGGAACCCCTGGTCCACCAACCAACCGGATGCCGCCCGCAGGTCCTCCACCTGGTGTTCGGAGGTGACGATGTCGTCATCGGAGTCACCGTGCCCCGAGTAGTCGAACTCCAGGGTCGCGTAGCCTGCGGCGCGGTAGACCCGGGCCAAGCGGTCGAAGTGCTCCCCCGAGTGGCGGTTCGCCAGGAAGGAATGGGAGAAGAGCACGGCGGCATCCAGGGCGTCGACGGGGTTGATGAAGGTCCCCGCGAGCGTCAGCCCGCGGGGGGTCTGGATCCGGACCTCACTCACGCATCCAACCTAGTGGCTGGGGGCCCACAACGGCAGGGGGAGTCCCGGTGTGTGCACGAAGGTGAACTGCCCGTGGGAGCCCCGCCATCCCCGTTCCGAGGACCCCGTGGACCCGTGCGGGGGAGGCGCGTGTCCGCAGTGCCGACGGCCCGGGTGCCCACGGGAGGACCGGGCAGGGCACCGCAGGAGGGAACGAGGGCGGGCCGCCGCAGGAGGGAACGAGGGCGGGCCGCCGCAGCACCCACAGGAGCACCCGCGCACCGCGACCTCGGGACAGGCTGCGCGACCCGCGCCACAATGGGGTCATGGACACCGACTCCCCCGCAGCGAACACGCCCGATGACTCCACCCCCCTTCCGGGCTCCTCGCCGGATGCGGGTGTGGACGCAGAACTCCACGAGGAGGAGATCGCCTACTCCGGCGGCGACGCAGTGGCACCCGACGAGCACGCCGTGGAGCTGTTCTGGCAGGAGGCGAGCAAGGCGACGGGCCTCACGCGCCTGGACGTGGTCATCGGATCGAACCCGGAGGCCCTCGTCCAACCACCGGCCTGGCAGTTCGGCTGGACCGCGGACCAGGCGACCCACCTCCTCGACCTGGTCCTCTCCGGTGCCAAGACCGCCACCGCCGGCCCGCTCTCCGACTACGAGGACGAGGGCGAACCCCTCCCCGAGGTCGGAGAACTCGGCATCGTCTGTGACGGCGCGGGCAACCCGCGCGCCCTGGTGCGCACCGACGCAGTGGCCGTCGTCCCCTTCGACGAGGTCGACGAACTCCACGCCGCGGCCGAGGGCGAGGGCGACCTCTCCCTCGACTTCTGGCGACGCGCGCACGTCCGGATGCTCCCCGGTCACGAGGGACGCGACATCGACGAGCCCTGGCCCGAGGACACACCCTGGCCAACTGACGACATGGTCCTGGAGCGGATCTCCTGCGTGCACCCCCGCCCGCGTCGGTCCTTCCGCGAGGTCCTGGGCGTCTGAGTCCCGCGCGCAGGACGGGCACAGGAGGACCGGCCCACAGGGCGGGCAGCAGGGAAGGACACCAGGACCGTCCCGCGGGACCGGGCGTCGGACACACGCGCCCGGTAGTCTGGGGCGGACGACTGGGAGGCATCACATCATGGGCATGAAGACCGGCATCATCCTGGGACTGGGCGTCGGCTACGTCCTGGGCACCCGCGCGGGCCGCGAGCGCTACGAGTCGATCCGCTCGGCAGCGACACGGATCCGCAGCACCCCCCTGGTGGCCCGACCCCTCGACTCCATCGGTGACCGCGTCTCCGACGCCGTGCGCGTCCAGGGCGAGAGGGTCACCGACCGTGTCGCCGACGTCGTCAAGGAACGACTCTTCGGGGGTTCCCCCTCCCGTGGTGAGTACGTCGACGTCGAGGTCGAGGTCGAGGACCCCTGGGCCCACTCGGACACGCACTGACCCCTCGGCAGTCCTCGGGCGGTCACAGATTCGTCACATGCGGGAGCGCCCTCGTACGCCCGGGCCGCACCGTGCCGCGAGGTTGCGGCCCCCCGAAACCGTTCCTTCGGGACGGCTCGTGGACACCCCCGGGACCCGGTGCCACGGTGGGCACCGTGTCCGAGAACGACGTGCCCTCCTCCGCCCCACCCGGCCCCTCCCCCGACCCGGCGGGGGCCCGCTCCCCTTCTGCCGACCCGACGAGGGCGCGGTCCCACCCCGTGGGCGACCCGACGGGGTCGCCCGGCCAGTCCCCCGCCGACCCGCCGGTCGCACTCCCCGACCCCTCCCCCGCCCAGATCAAGAAGTGGCGACACCACCTGGCCGAGGAACGGATGGAGGCGGAGACCTACCGGCGGCTCGCGGACCGACGCAGCGGCGAGGACCGCGCGGTCCTGCTCGCCCTGGCGGACGCCGAGGGCCGGCACGAGGCCCACTGGCTCAAGCTCCTGGGTCCCCACTCCGAGCCCGCCCCACGCCCCTCGATCTCCGCACGCATCCATGCCCGTCTGGCGAGCGTCTTCGGCACCGTCTTCGTCCTGGCCATGGCGCAGCGCGCCGAGCAGCGCACGACCTACGACCACGACTCCGACGCCACCGCGCAGATGGCCGCCGACGAGCACATCCACGGCGAGGTCATCCGCGGCCTCACCGCACGCTCCCGTCAGGCACTGGCCGGGTCCTTCCGCGCCGCGGTCTTCGGCGCCAACGACGGTCTCGTCTCCAACCTCGCGTTGATCCTCGGTGTCGCGGCCACCGGCATGACCCCCCACCTGGTGCTGGCCACCGGCGTCGCGGGACTCCTGGCGGGCGCGCTGTCGATGGCTGCGGGTGAGTGGGTGAGCATCTCCAGCCAACGCGAACTCCTGGACGCCTCCGTGCCGGACCCCCAGGCACACCGCTCCGTCCCCGCGTTGGACGTGGACGCCAATGAGCTCGCCCTGGTCTTCCGGGCCCGCGGCGAGGACGAGGCCGAGGCCCGGGCCCATGCCACCGCGGTCTTCGGCCAGATCAGACAACCCCGTACCGAGCAGTCCGGGTCGATCGCGGTGCGGGCCGCCCTGGGCGACACGGAGTCCGCCACGCACGGGGCCGGGCAGGAGATCGGCACACCGCTGCGCGCAGGCCTGAGCTCCTTCTGCTTCTTCGCCGTGGGCGCCGCGATCCCCCTGATCCCCTACGTGCTGGGACTCACCGGATACGTCGCCATCGCGGTGGCGGCCGTCATCGTCGGCCTCGCCCTGCTCGCCACCGGAGGGGTCGTGGGAGTCCTGTCGGGACAGTCACCCTGGCCACGTGCCCTGCGCCAACTGGTGATCGGCTACGGCGCGGCCTCGATCACCTATGCCCTGGGGCTGCTCTTCGACGCCACCCTGGGCTGAGCAGGGCCCCGCCGCCCGCGCCCGCCACGCAGTGGGCGAAGCCACGCCGGGCACCGGGGAGCCGGGATGCGGCTGCGGCCGCCCCTCGCGGACAATGTCCCCCGTGCTGGAACCCCTCAACACCGCTCTCCCGGACCTCTTCCGCGTCATCGACCTCATCGGCGTGCTCCTCAACGGCGTCCTCGGGGGGAGGCTGGCACGCACCAAGCACTTCGACGCGGTGGGTTTCTCGGTGCTCGCCGTCATCTCGGCGCTGGGCGGGGGGATGGTGCGCGACGTCCTCCTGCAGGTGGGACCGCCGGTGGCACTCACCGATCCCTGGTACCTCGCCACCGCCCTGGTGGGTGCGGGGATCGCGATGCTCTGGAAGCTGGACTCCAGACCCTGGCGCATCGCCCTCGTCATCGCCGACGGCACGGTGCTGGGCTGCTGGGCGGCAACAGGGGCCCTCAAGACGCTCTCCGCAGGTTTCGGCATCATGCCGGCGCTGCTGCTGGGCATCATGACGGCGGTCGGGGGCGGCATGATCAGGGACGTGGCCGCCGGGAACGTCCCCCAGGTGTTCGGTGGCAACAACCTCTACGCCACACCCGCCCTGGTCTCCGCGGCCGTCATGGTCACCTTCTCCCAGGCGGGCCTCGACATGGTCGGCATGCTGGCCGCCACGGTCGTGGGATCCGGTTTCACCGTGGTCGCCCACCGTCGCCGCTGGCAGCTCCCGCAGAACCCCGAGTGGACGCTCTCGCTCACCTCCTCCCAGGTGCGCCAGCTCCTCGCCGATCACGGGACGGGGTGGACCGTCCGTCGCCGCGACGTCACCCCGCGTGGCGGGCGAGCGGACAGGCGCGGCGCGAGGGGCGCAGGACACGGGAGGGACGCGGACGAGGGCGGCCCCGGCGGAGCCGGACGGGTCACCAATCCTCCCCAGGACCCCGGGCCCTTCGGGGGTCACGGACGGCCCTGAGGACAGTCGTTCACGAATTGCAACAATTCACACACGCCTGCCCGGACCCGACCTCCCGGAGGCTCGGGACCAAGGTCCCAACCGCCTCCCACCTGCGCTCCTGCCCCCGAAGGTCCGGACCGTGACGCAGCCCGACCCGACCCCGACCCGGCCCGCCGGTGCCCGAGGGGCGAGATACCGCTTCCACCCACAGCGTCCACCATGCCTACCCTCGCACCAGTACCGGGAACACCTCCAGGCGGGGAGGGCCCGGGGATGACCGATGACGGCCACGGCGGGGGCCGCGAGCCTCGGTCGTGGTGCGGAGTCGAACGATGTCGGCAGATCACTGCCCATCTCCCCTCCGAACCTCCCTGGAGGTCCCGCCGATGAACACCCCACCCGACTCTCCTTCCCCCCTGCCCCCACCCGAGCGCGGGAGCACCCTCGAGGACTTCGAGAAGCTCCTGGCCACGACCGCACGCCAGACCCCGGGCCCGGGCACCGGAACCTTTGCCCACGACCATCCCGGTGACGCCCTCGCCGCCGTCGTGGACGGGGGCGACCTCACCGGACGCCACGAGGAGACGACACGCACCCGGGGCCCCTCGCCCTCGCTCATGGCGCTCGTGCTGCTGGCCACGATGGGCGTGATCGCATATGCGGCCTTCCTGCTCAACCCCGCCCACCGGGGGGACATGCTCCCCTACCTCCTCATCGTCGTGGCCGAGGCGGTCGTGATCCTCAACGCCCTGCTGGCGATGTGGACCATCCTGTCCTCCGGCTACGACCCGCACGACAGCTCCTTCCACCACGCCTCGAACCACCTCTTCGACCCCGAGGAGATCGTGCGGGAGGGCATCCAGGACCGGCCGGAGCTCTGGCCGATGCACCTGGGTGGGCGCCCCGTCACCGTCGAGGTCTTCATCACGACCTACGGCGAACCGGTGGACGTCCTGAGGCGCACGGTCGTGGCCGCCCTGGCCATGAAGGGCGCCCACCGCACGTGGATCCTGGACGACGGCCGCAGCGACGAGGTGGCGGCACTCGCCCGGGAACTGGGCGCCCGGTACGTGCGCCGCCCCACCTCGAACGGCGCCAAGGCCGGCAATGTCAACTACGCCCTGACCCTGGCCAAGGGGCCACTGTTCGCCATCCTCGACGCGGACTTCGTCCCACGACCCGACATGCTCACCGAGATGGTCCCCTTCTTCGCGGACCGCACGGTGGCCTTCGTCCAGGGCCCCCAGGTCTACGGCAACATGGACAACGTCATCTCCCGCGGTGCGGGCTACATGCAGACCGTCTTCTACCGGTTCATCCAGACCGGTCGCAACCAGTTCAACGCCGCGTTCTGCGTCGGGACGAACGTCATCTTCCGCCGGGAGGCCGTCACCGAGATCGGGGGGATGTACACGGGTTCGAAGTCCGAGGACGTGTGGACCTCGATCCTGCTCCACGAGCGCGGGTGGCGGTCGATCTACATCGCGCGGACGGTGGCCGTGGGCGACACCCCGGACACGATCGAGTCCTACCTCAAGCAGCAGACGCGCTGGGCGACGGGCGGGTTCGAACTCCTCTTCACGCACTTCCCGTGGAGCCCCCGGCGCCGTCTCACCGTCGACCAGCGCATCCAGTACGGGGTGACCTCCACCTTCTACTTCACCGGGATCATGCCCCTGGTGCTCCTCGTCGTCCCCCCGATGCAGATCTTCCTGGACCTGGCCCCGATCGCGGCCTCCACCTCGGTGACGACCTGGGTCATCTTCTACCTGGGCTTCTACGGGACCCAGGTGCTCGTCGCCTTCTTCTCGATGGGCTCGTTCCGCTGGGAGGTCCTCCTGCTCTCCATCGTGACCTTCCCCGCCTATGTCAAGGCCCTGTGGAGTGCTCTGACAGCGCGGGACCAGGCCTGGCAGGCGACGGGGTCGAGACGACGGGCGACCTCGCCCTTCGCCCACATCCTGCCCCAGATCATCACCGCCGCATTCCTGCTCCTCACCAGCCTGGTGGGGGCCTGGAAGCTCAGCCACACCACGGACGGGGCACTCGCCCTCGTCTGGAACGGGGTCAACACCCTGATCTTCCTCGGCTTCCTGTTCCAGGCGTCCGTCGAGGCACGTCGCATGCGTCGCGCGCGCCGCGAGGCAGCGACCGCACCGGCGCCGACCCCAAGGGCCAGCGCGGACCTGTCCGACACCGAGGGGCAGGTGGTCGGACAGGACCTCCTGCCCGCTCAGGGTCACGGCACCTCCCGACCGCCCGTCCCGGTGGCGGCGACCCCGTGGGTGGACTCCCGGTCCGCCACCCGGGCCGAGTCCCCGACCGACTCCCCGGTTGCCACCCCACCCGTCCCCGCGGTCGACTCACCGTCCGGTCCGCGGGACCCGGACCACCGGGCCGCCCGGAGCACCTTCCCCTCCCCGGTCGCCCGGGTCCTCCCGGACCCGACTCCCGGACCCGGCAGGGGAGCCCCCGCTGCCCTCCCCCCGACCTTCCCCAGTCGGCGCCGACGCGCCCTCGACGATCGGAACACACCATGACCTGGACAATCCGCCTCAGGCTCCTCACCGGACTCGTGCTCACCGTGGCGATGGTCCTCGGGCTCACCCTCATGCTCAACCGCCGGACCAGCCAGGCGACCTCCACCAATGCGGTGATCTCCGTGGGCACCTACGACATCGGCAGCGAGTACGGCGGCACGGTCCGTGATCTCCACGTCAAGGAGGGCCAGGTGGTGGAGGCGGGCGATCCCGTTGCCACGATCCACTCCGGCCTGCTCCAGCACGACCTGACCACGGGCGAGGTGAGCGCCGCGACCTTCCCCGGCCAGGTGACACCCGAGGGGGAACTCACCCTGGTCGCGACCGAGCCCGGGACCGTCACCGAGGTCGGCACACGCGTGGACAGTTTCCTGCGCGCGGGATCCGTGGTGACCACGATCAACGTCGCCGGCTCCCAGTACGTCGAGGCCGAGATGGAACTGGAGGCCCGCGACTACGCCCGTCTCATCGTCGGCGCCCCGGCGACCATCACCCTCCCGGACCGCACCGAGTTCGCCGGCATGGTCGACGCCGTCTCCGTGACCTCCGAGAACGGGTGGGCCACGGCCACCGTGCGCATCGCCAGTGAGGAACTGGCCGCCACGACGAGCTCCACGCTCACTGCTCCGGGCACTCCCGTCACGGCTTCGGTGCACCTGCAGGACAACGGTGCGGTCTCCGAGGCCCTCACGACGCTGGACCTCTTCCTCCAGCGTCTGGGATCATGAGGGGATGGCCATGGACTCCCCCCGTCTCCACGCACGGCTCGCACTGGGGGCCCTCCTGGCCGTCCTGGCCCTCGGCGGTTGCCGGGACGCCGGTGCGGAGTACGCCCAGTCCGAGGAGTCCCAGAGCATGGCGGCACCACCCACCGATCTCGCCGCCCTCCCCGAGGAGTCCCTGGCCACACCTCCGGCACTGAGGCTCGCCGAGGACCTCGTCCCCCCGACGAACCGCTGGTTCTCCGGGTTGGTCTTCCCTGAGGAGGCCCAGCCCGTCTTCCCCAGCCCGCTGTCCTACACCCCCACCACGGACGGGTTCGAGGTCGGGGTCCCGGAGGTCACGACCTCCGCCTCCACCATCATGGGTCCGGCCGCCCCCGACATCCGGGTGGAGGCGGGTGCCGGGGACTTCCTCGTCACCCGCTACGACGACGCGAGCCTCACCCTGACCTTGCGCGGACAGGCCGCTGACGGCTCGACGGGCGGGGACCTCCTCGACGTCACACTCGCCGAGGGCTCCCCCGTGGTCGGGCTCAGCGCCCGCGCCCACCTGGACCTCACGCTCCACGCCCAGTCCTGGGAGGAGCTCGGCGGGGACGGGCAGTGGGTGGGCAGCTCCGCCTCCGGGCGCGCCTGGGTGGTCACCGCCCCCGCAGGCGCCAGCGCCTCGGGTGGGACGCTGACGGTGCCACTGGACGCGGACGAGGGCGCCGCCCTCGTCGCCGCACCGGACGGACTGACCCCCACCGCGGGCGACGAGGTCACCGGGGCGGTACCCGTGACCTCCACGCGCGCCACCCACTCGACGCAGGACGGGGAGGCGCGGACCACCCTCGACTACCTCACGGCCGACGGTTCCCCGACCCTGCTCACCACGGCCCCGCACCAGGGGACGTGCGGCACCGAGGTCGGGACCTACCCCTCCGTCAACGGGACTCTCCACGCGTGCTCCGGCAACTCCCTGGAGTGGACGGCACCGGTGGTGGAGGCCCTGGACCGCCTCGACCTCGGCCGGCTCACGGACGAGGAGAGGGATGAGCTCACCGACCAGGTGCGTACCGATGCGGCCACCGAGAGGGAGCTGCCGGCGGACACGTACTTCGGGGGCAAGGCCCTGCAGCGCGAGGCCTCCCTCATGCTCATCGCCGAGGAACTCGGGATGGACGCCGAGGCCGCGCAGCTGCGCACCCGGGTGGGCGACGCACTGCGGACCTGGGCGGAGGCCGAGGGGTGCTCCTCCCGGGACGAGCGCTGTTTCACCTACGACCCCGTCCAGCACCTCGTGGTGGGCAAGGCGATCGCCTTCGGCTCCGAGACCGCCAATGACGCCCACTTCCACCTGGGCTACTTCCTCAGTGCGGCCGCCATGGTGGGCGCGGGGGATCCGGAACTGGCCCAGGAGATCGCACCCGTGATCGACGCCCTGGCCCAGACGGTGGGCGCGGGCAGCACCAGCACCTTCGCGCCACGCCTGCGGACCTTCGACGTGTACTGGTCCCACTCCTGGGCCTCCGGCTGGGCACCCTTCGCCGACGGGAACAACCAGGAGTCCGTGTCCGAGGCCGTCAACGCGTGGAACGGGCTGGCGTTGTGGGCGCGCGTGCGCGGGCAGGCTGACCTGGAGGAGCGCGCGACCTGGATGCTGTCGATGGAGGCGCACGCCTCGGACGCCTACTGGACGGACTTCGACCGGGCGGACCCCGTGTACGAGGGCTTCGACCACACGGTCGTGTCCCTGGAGTGGGGCGGGAAGAGGGACTGGGCGACCTGGTTCTCCCCCGAGCCCTCGGCCATGCTGGGGATCCTCGTCATCCCCGCGCCCCCGGTCGCCGACTACCTGGCCGGGGACCCGGGGCGGATCCGGGAGAACCTGGAGGAGGCCCTGGCGGGGGCCGAGGACCACGACGTGATGTTCGGTGACCAGCTGCTCATGTACCGGTCCCTGGCCGGTGCGGAGGATGCGGCTGAGGCGCTGGAACTCGCCCGGACCCTGCCGGAGGAACGCATCGACGACGGCAACACCCGTTCCTACCTGCTGGCCTTCGTCATGTCGCACCTGCGCTGACCAGCCCCACCCCCCACCCCCCAGACCCCGCCGAAGTCCGCTCAGTTCTGGGGTCGAAGTCCGCTCAGTTCTGCCCTCGAGGTCCGCTCTGTTCTGGGGTCGAAGTCCGCTCAGTTCTGGGGTCGAGGTCCGCTCAGTTCGGGCCCTGAGGTCCGTCCTGATCAGGGCACGAGGTCCGCCCCCGCCCCGGGCCCGCGATCGGCCCTGAACCGGCTCAGGCCTGCACGCGGTCCAGTCGGGCGACGCCGATCGCGCTGTCGGCCATCCCGTAGAAGACGTAGTCCTCGCCCTCGATCCGCTCGATGGCGGTGGGGAAGACGACATTGGAGACCGTGCCCTCGGTCTCCTCGCCGGTCTCCGGGCTCAGCAGCGGCGCCGGCGTGCGGGCGATGACCCGGGAGGGGTCGTCGGCGTCGAGGATCATGGCCCCGGCCTCGTAGCGCACCGACTGCTGGGGTGTGAAGGCGGAACCCTCGATCGCACCGGTGACGCCGTGGTGGATGAGGAGCCATCCCTCCTCCACCCGGATCGGTGCCGGCCCGGCGCCGATCTTCGACTCCTCCCAGGGGAAGGCGGGGGTGGTCACCTGGCGGTGTCCGAACACGCGGGTGAGGGCGCGCAGGTCCCGCTGCACGTCCTCCACCGCGACGTAGGAGATCCAGATCGTGGGACGCGCGTCCTCCACGCCCGCGGGCAGCGGGGGCGCGTCGTCGGGACGCACGAAGGTGAGGTCCCACATCGGGCGGTGGAGCACCGCCAGGGACGGGCGTCCGTCGGGTCCCCGCACCGGCTCGGGCAGGAAGACGACGTCCTTGTTGGGGAAGAGGTTGAGGTCGGTGTCGAGGTCGTCCTCGTACCCGAACAGGAGCGGACCCAGGCGCGTCCACGACAGGCCGTCCGCGGAGACCGCGAGGGCGGGGTGGGGACCCAGCGGGCCGAAGGCCACGTAGGTCATGACGTTGAGGCCGATCGCGGGGATCCACGTGTTGCGCGGGTCCTCCACGCCACCGTGGTGGGTGCCGTGCTCCCACCCACGGTCGGGGGACAGCACGATCCCCTCACGGACGACGTCCACCGGGACCCCACCCTCGACGAGCACACGCGCACGTCCGATGCGCGACACGTTGCCCGCGGCGACGAGGCGGGGCAGCAGGTGCAGCTGACCGTCCGGGGTCCACACGGTGGCGGGGTTGAGGACGCCGTCCACCTCGAGCGGGTCGCCCGAGGGCCGCATGAGCGTGCCGACCCGGGTGAGGGCGAAGGGCACTGCGGGCGCGGTGGTGTTGGGGATGGGGGACGACATGCGTCGTTGCTCCTGTCGGTGGTGCTGCACGGGCGGGAAGGGGAGGGCGGGGATCCAGGTCCTCAGCCCTTGACGGCGCCGAGGACGCCGTTGACGAGGTAGCGCTGGATGAACACGTACCCCAGGACCAGGGGCGCGGCGACGATGAGGGTCGCTGCGGCCAGGAGCGGCCAGTTGTTGGAGTAGGTGCCCTTGAAGGCGAACAGGCCTGCCGAGATCGGGAACTTCGCCTGGTCGGAGAAGAGGACGGTGGCGAGGATGATCTCGTTCCAGATCCACACGGCCTGGAGGATGAACACGGTCGCGAGCGCCGGCTTCGCCAGGGGGAACACGAAACGGAACAGGTAGGTCCAGTACCCCACGCCGTCGAGGGCGGCTGCCTCGTCGAGTTCCTTGGGGATCGAGGTGACGAACCCGCTGAAGAGCAGGGGGCCGATGCCCACACCGACGCCGACCATGAGGATGTAGCCGATCTGCGTGTTGTACAGGTGCAGGCGCAGCAACAGCTGGAACTGCGTCATGAGGGCGTTGGGGAGGAAGAGGACCAGCACGAAGAGGAGGTTCCAGAACTTCGCCCCACGGATGTAGCCGCGGGCCACGGGGAAGCCCATGACGAGGGCGATCAGGGTGCCGATACCGGCTCCGGCGACGGTGTAGAGGACCGTGTTGAAGAAGTAGGAGCCGAAGTTGCCCTTCGACCAGGCCTCCGCGAAATTGCCCCACTCGAAGGAGGAGGCCATGCCGACGGGGTCGGAGACGAACTCCGCGGTGCTCTTGAGTGCCGTGTTGAGCAGGTAGAGCAACGGGTAGACGAACATCACCATCAGCAGGGCGACGAACAGGTAGGACACCCAGGGCACGTTGCGGAAGTGCCGACGCGGGGCGACCCGGTGGTGGTCTGCTGCCGGCGCCGCACCGGTGCCGGGACGCTGCTGCGTCGCGGGGGCGGACGTGGTGTCGAGTGCGGTGGTCACTTCTGTTCCCTTCTGCGCAGGTACCACAGGGTGACGAGGGTGATGACCCCGACCAGGACGAACTGGACCATGGAGATGGCCGCCGCGTAACCCTGGGACTGCGAGAGCGTGGTGCCCGAGCGGCCTCCGAAGGCCTGCATGTAGACCTGCAGGGAGAGCACCTGGGTGCCCTTCTTGTCGGGACCGGTGAGGACGTAGGTCAGCTGGTAGCTCTGCATCGCGTTGACGATGCCGAGGAGGACGTTGGCGGTGACGGACGGGGCGAGCATCGGCATGGTGACCCACCGGAGGGTCTGCCAGCCGGAGGCGCCGTCGATGCCGGCGACCTCGTAGAGCTCCTGCGGGATCGCCTGGAGCCCGGAGAGGAAGATGATGACGGAGACGCCGCAGACCATCCACACCTGGACGAAGATCACCAGGTAGAGGGCGATGCTCTGGTCACCGAAGAATGCCGAGTTCTTCCCGAAGATGCTGAGGAAGCGCTGGGCGGGGCCACCTGAGGTGTTGAACATCAGGGACCAGATCAGGGCGGTGACCGTCACGCCGAGCACGGTGGGCATGAAGACCACCGCACGGTAGAGGTTGCGTCCCCTCAGGCGCTGGTTGTTCAGGAGGATGGCGATGCCCAGGGCCAGGGTGATCTGGACGATGGTCGACACCGAGGCGAACACGAGGGTGTTCTTCAGGGCGTTGAGGTTGTCGGCGCGGTGTCCGGCCCCGAAGTAGTCGATGTAGTTCTGCAGCCCCACCCACTTCGTCGGCAGGTAGATCGCCTGGCGCAGGTCCGTGAAGGACACGAAGAACACTGCGATCGCGGGCACGAAGGCGAAGACGGTGAGGACCGTCAGACCCGTGCCGAAGGTGGCGCGCATGGGGGCGCGAGACGGGAATGGATACGACTTGGTGTTCACGACTTGTTCCTGTCGGAGGCGGTGTGGCCGGACGCCTGCGCGTCCGGCCACACCGGTCGGATCGGTCAGCCGGGGTTCAGAAGCCCGCGGCCCACGCGGTCTGGGCTGCCGTGGCGGCCTCGGCGGCCGTGTCGGTGCCCAGCGGGGAGAGTGCCGGGTAGTTGAACGGGTACACCGCGTCGTCACCGGCCTTGTTGTTGGCGATCCAGACCTGGTCCCATGCGGGCTGGTAGGTCTCGGTGTAGTCCGCGATCGAGTTCAGGAAGTCGGAGGAGTCGATCCCGGTCTCGGCCGGGGAGAACCCTGCGGTGTTCACGAAGGTCGCGTAGTTGGTCGGATCCGAGAAGAAGTCGAGCCACGCGAGGGCGGCCTCCTGGTTCTTCGAGTTCGAGGCGACGGCGAGCTGGAGCTCGATCTTGCCGTTGAGCAGGGCGTTGTCAGCCGCGTTGTCGGAGCCGGGGAAGGGGATGTAGCCGTACTCGAAGGCGCCGTTGACGGCGGAGTCGATGGTGGGCTGGTTCCAGGTCCCGTCGGGGAGCATCGCGAAGTCACCGCGCGCGAAGGCCGCGGGCATGTCGTCGTAGCCGGCGCCGGAGAAGTTGTCCTGGGCGTTGTCGAACACCGTCTGGGTCTTCTCGAGGACGGACTGGGTGTCCTCGTCGGTGAGGGAGACCTTCTGGGTCCACAGGCCCTCGGCCAGGGACTGCTTGGCCTCCAGGGTCGGGTAGGCGGAGGCGACGTTGCCCAGCATGACGAGACCGGCCGGCCAGGTGTCCTTGCCGCCGATGCCGAAGGGGGTGATGTCCTTGGCCTTCAGGGTCTTGATGACGTCCTGGAGCTCGGACCAGGTGGTGGGGGCCTCCAGGCCGTTCTCCTCGAAGATCGTCTTGTTGTAGTAGACGCCGGTGGAGTAGCTCAGGCCGGTGGGGACGGCGTACTGCTTGCCGTCGATGGCCTGCGCGTCGAGCACGGAGGACGTGTAGTTCTTCATGAAGGGCTGGTCGGTGAGGTCGACCAGGCCGCCCACCTGCGCCATCAGCACGTCGTCGGAGGTCGAGTCGGAGGCGTACGAGGGCGCCTCGACGAAGTTCTTGACGACGAAGATGTCGACCGAGCCCGCGGAGAGCTGCGCGGACTTCGTGGCGGGGTAGGAGTCGTTGGGGACCGAGGTGACCTTCGCGTCGACGTTCGGGTACTTCTCCTTGAAGGCGGTCGTGATCGCGTTGAAGGCCTCGTCCGACGCCGAGGCGCTCGAGACGAGGATGTTCAGCGAACCCGACAGGTCCGAGGGGGCAGTGCTGGCGCCGGACTCACCCGACGCGGAATCGGCGGACCCGCCTCCGCAGGCGGCCAGGGTGCCCACCATCGCGAGGGATGCGGCCCCGGCGACCAGGGTGCGCGAGAGGCGTCCCGCGCGGGAGTTGCTGTGTTGCATTCTTGACTCCTTTGTCTAAGCCGAAGCGTTTCGGTGACCATGAATGTAGCACCGCGCGGCCCGTGGGTGCCACCCACCGAAGTTACGAATGGATCACATCCTGCCAGCGGCGCGCGCGGGGGCCGTGGACTCACCCAGGACGATCTCGGCGGGGGGGATCTCGCGGTCCACGGGCGCACCCCCGTCGATGGTCTCCAGCAGCACCCTCGCGGCCTCGGCGGCCAGGCGGCGGGGACTCGTGCGGGCCGTGGTCAGTGTGGGACGGATGTAGGTGCCCAGGGCGATGCCGTCGTACCCCGTCACCGAGACGTCGCCGGGCACGTCCAACCCGAGGTCCTGGCACTCCCTGATGAACCCGACCGCCATGAGGTCATTCGCGCAGACGACCCCCGTGGGACGGTCGGGCGCGGTCATGAGCTGCCGCGCGGCCGCCTGGCCGCCCCGGTAGCTGAAGTCGCCCTCGACGACCCTGCCGGTGTCCAGGCCGGCAGCGGCCATCGTCTCCTCCCACGCCCTGTGCCGGGAACGGGAGTGCACGAACTCCGGGGGGCCGGCCACGTGGGCGATGGATCGGTGCCCCTGGTCGATGAGCAACCCGGTGAGCTCCTGCATCGGGGCGACGGCGTCCTGGCGGACGCTGGGCAGGGGCAGGAGGGTGTCGGGGTTGACCGCCACGGCGGGCATGTCGAGTTCCCTCGCGAGGGCGACGCGGGGGTCGTCGATGCGCAACTCGTTGACGAAGACCCCGTCGACCCGGCGATTGAGCGCGAGCATGCGGTAACGCTCGATGGTCTCCCTCTCGCCCGTGCTCACCTGGAGCACGAGGGCGTACCCGCGCGGCGCGAGGACCTCCTCGATGCCACCGATGAAGGCCCCGAAGAACGGGTCGGCCTCGAGGACGTCGATCTCACGCTGGACGACGAGCCCGACGGTGAAAGCGCGGTCGGTGGAGAGGCTGCGGCCCCTCAGGGAGGGCACGAAGCCGAGCTCGTCGGCGACCTCGAGGATCCGTTTTCGGGTGGCGTCGGAGACGCCGGGTCGCCCGTTGAGGGCTGCCGATGCCGAGCTGATGGCCACTCCGGCCACCCGGGCGACATCGACGATGGTCGTCCGCTTCCGCGATGAGGCTGACATGGGCACATCCTAGGTCCTGGCCCCTCGGGGCCGGTCAGAGGTGAACCCCCGCCGACCGGCCCGAAGGACTCAGGCCACGGCCACCCGCGCAGTGGCCGCGACGACCGGGAGCACCCTGGCCCCCCGCCCGTCCGCCGCGGAGGCGACGGTCACGACCGCCACGCGACCCGCGCCCTCGACCCTGACGGTGTCCTCGGCGCGGGCCAGGACGGCCCCACCCGGCACCAGCGCCCTGCGCCCGGCAGCGTCCGCGACCACGACGGCGCCCTCGAGGGCGAGGAGCATGGTCACGCGGCCGTCACCGCCCACCTCCACGACCCCGGGCTCACGCACCTCGAGGACCTCGAGCCGGAAGTCGGGCACGGACGTCGTGAGCTCCTGGAGGCACACGCCGGGGGCGGGCCAGGAGGACTCGAGCGGACGCACCGGGGCCGACCCGGGGTGGAAGTCCGCGGTCGCCGTGAACTCCGCGACGTCGACACGCTTGGAGGTGAGGCCCGCACGCAGGACGTTGTCGGAGCTCGACATGACCTCCAGGCCGAAGCCGTCGAGGTAGGCGTGGACGGTGCCCGCGCCCGTGGACAGCGCGTGTCCCGGGGCGACGGTCACCTGGTTGAGGAAGACGGAGACGAGGGCGCCCCGGTCCGCGGGGAACTGCCCGAGGAGGTCGCGCGCGAGGTCCAGCGCCGGGGTGCCGGGAGCGGATCCCAGGGCCTCCAGTGCGGCTGCGACCTGCGACGGGGGCAATTCCTGGAGCAGGGTGAAGGCCTCCTCGATGGCGCGCTCCTCCGGAGCGGCACCCAGGACACCGCACACCCCCTCCAACCCGGGGACGAGGGCGAGGTCGGCGCGGATGTCCTCCGCGTGGCGGAACCCGGCCAGCGCCCGCAGGGGTGACAGCGCGAGGATCGCCTCGGGCTTGTGGTTGGCGTCGGAGTAGTTGCGGTGGGCTGCGTCCACGCCCGCCTCCTGCTCCCTGCGGTGGCCCGCGCGCGCCTGCTCCAGGCTCGGGTGCACCTGGATCGACAGGGCACGCCGGGTGGCCAGCAACTTGACCAGGAAGGGCAGGCCGGGGCCGAAACGGCCGATGGTGGACTCACCGAGCCAGCCGGTCGGGTCGGAGGCGATCACCGCATCGAGGGGGCGTCCGGGGTCCGCGGGTGAGGCACTGTCGGCGAGGGCGGGGTGGGAGGGGTGGGCCCCGTACCAGACCTCCGCCCAGGGCCGGCCGTCGGGGGGCACGCCGAGGAAGTCCGGGATCGTGGTCGGGGAGCCCCAGTCGTAGTTCTGGAGCGCTCCGGTGAGGGTGAGCATGCGTGTTCCTCGTTCGGTGGGGTGGCGCGGGTCGTCAGGACGGACCCGGGCCGGATCGACTGTGGTCAGGTCCCCACCGGCACAGGGACACGGGTGCAGACGTGTCCGTGAAGGGGACGACGACGCCCCCGGGTGCACTGGCGGGCCATCGGGACCCGTCGGTCGGAACCACTTTACCGAAACGCTTCAGTTGACTGTAGCAAAGGCCCCCCACCCTGTACAGCACCCCCTGAGCGCGAAGACGATATGGGGGTGGGGGTGGTCTGAGGTTGGGTCTTGTGGCCTGGGGCCTTCCCTGTGCAACGTGGTTCAGTGCCCTGGTTGGGGTGCAGTGCCACGGTTTCGTGGATCGCCCTCGCCCGTGGGTGGGGGTGCCGACATGCGATTCAGGGGAGGCCCCAGGTGTTGTCAGATGCTACGTGTATTGGGTTGGATGTTCACGCTCGCAGTGTTCGAGCAGCAGCGATTGATCCCCTCTCGGGTGTGATCCGGGAGGCTGCGTTGGGGGGTGGGGACGGGGAGGTCCTCGACTTCATTGCGCGTGTGGGTGACGCCCGGGGGGTGCGGGTGGCCTATGAGGCCGGGCCGACCGGTTTCCACCTGGCACGGACCCTGGAGGGGGAGGGCATTGAGTGTGTGGTGGCGGCCCCCTCGAAACTGTTGCGTGCCAGTGGAGACCGCATCAAGACGGACCGTCGTGATGCCCTCCACCTGGCCCAGATGCTCGCGGCGGGCCAAGTGGTGGGAGTGCGTGTCCCCACCGTGGAGGAGGAGTCCGCCCGGGACCTGGTGCGTGCTCGTGATGACGTGCGCCGTGAACTCATGGCCGCTCGTCATCGTCTCTCCAAGCTGCTCCTGCGTCGGGGTTTCCTCTATGAGGGCAAGACCACGTGGGGTGTGGCTCACCGGGCGTGGCTGGGCACGATCCGCCGGGAGGGACTGGCTGGGGCGGGGTGGGCGACCTTGCAGACCTTTGATGAGTCCTGGGAGACGGTCTGTGCTCTGGAGGCCAGGAGGGGGCGCCTCGATGAGGGCATCGCCCGCCTGGCTGAGGAGTCCTCCTTCGCTGGAGGGGTGAAGCGACTGTCCTGCCTGCGCGGCATCTCCACCCTCACAGCGGTGGGCCTGGCTGTGGAGGTGGGTGACTGGCAGCGTTTCACCCCCACCAGCATCGGCTCCTACCTGGGGTTGGTCCCCAGTGAGCACTCCTCGGGGTCCACCCGCCACCAAGGCGGCCTCACCCGCACCGGGAACGCGCATGCGCGCAGGCTCCTGGTGGAGGCCGCCTGGCACCACCTGCCCACCTACCATCCATCTGCCACCTTGCAGGCACGCTGGGACAAGGCCCCCCGAGCAGTCGCAGACCACGCCGGGCGCGGCAACCGTCGACTCCACAAGCGATGGCTGGGATTCAAGGCCCGCAAGAAGACTCCCACGGTCGCCAACTGCGCCATCGCGCGTGAACTGGCCGGATGGTGTCAGGTGCTGGTCACCATGGACGCCTGAGCCCCACAGTCTCGTCGAGGCCGGCCCCTGAGGGAGTGGGGCAGTGTGTCGGAGAGGGAAACCACCGATGCGGACATGGGCACCCACCCGGGCACGCCCGTCTCGAAGACCGCAGTGAACCCCTCTTCCGCCGGAACACCGTCATGCGGCACCAACCCGCGAATATCAGAGTGACCACACCGTCCACCAACGGACACACCCCACCCCCACAAGGCCCCACCCCGACGACCGAGGCGCCGCCCCACAACCAGTGCCGGGCGGCGCCTCACCATGCCCACTTGACAGCACACACCCCCATATCAGTCCGCTCTGTTCTCCCCGCGAGGTCCGCTCAGTTCTGCCCCCGAGGTCCGTCCCCGTCCAGTCGGCGAGTGCTGCCCGCCCGCTCCCCACGGGCAGTGTGCCCGCCACCGCCCATCCGCCTCGCCTGCGTGCCTCTCCCTCTCACCGCGCCCACCCGTCGCACCTCGTGGGAGGATCGGGACACCCGAGATCCGGAGGTGCCCGATGTGCGGCCGTTTCGCCCTCTTCGCAGACGACGACGAGCTGGTCTCCCTCTTCGACGTGGACCTGCTCCTGGGTGAGCACCGGCCCTCCTTCAACGTCGCCCCCTCCCAGGAGGTCCGCGTGGTGATGGACCGCCTCGTCGACGGGAACGGCCACGTCATCCGCGCACAGGAGTCCGACCGCGCCGACGCGGGGACGGACGCAGGGGCGGGTGCGGAGGCGCTCCCTCCCGACCAGTCCGGCGCGCAGACCCCCGACCACGCGCGCGTCGAGCGCCAGCTCCGCCTCCTGAAGTGGGGCCTGGTGCCCTCCTGGGCGCGGACGCCCGAGCGCCCCATCATCAACGCACGCGCGGAGACCCTCACGACCAAGCCGAGCTTCCGCGCCGCCGCGGCCCGGCGCCGCTGCCTGGTCCCCGCCAACGGCTACTTCGAGTGGCAGGCCCCGCCGACCGGCCGCGGCCCGAAGCAGCCCTGGTTCCTCTCCGCGGGCGAGGGCGACCCCGTCATCGCACTGGCCGGGATCTCCGAGGTCTGGCGTGTACCCGGCACCCCCGCCGACGAGGGCGACGCCTGGCTCCTGACCTGCGCGATCGTCACACGTTCCGCCCCCGACGCACTGGGCGAGATCCACGACCGCACCCCCGTGGTCGTCCCACCGGAGATGTGGGACGCGTGGTTGGACCCGCGCACCACCGACCCCGGGAGTGTCGAGGGTCTCCTGCGGGCAGTGCCCGACCCCGCCCTCGTCCCCCGCGAGGTCTCACGCGCGGTCGGCAACGTACGAAACAACTCCCCCGAGCTCATCGAGCCCGCCGTCACGGGCGACGCTCCGGCCTGACCGATGGGCGGGGGCCGACGGGCCCCCCTCAGATCCCCTCCAGCAACTCGGTCAGGCCCGGGTCGGAGCGCCACACCCTCGTCCCGAAGGTGCGGGTCGACAGGGTGGCCACGGACGCGGCGAAGGCGATCTGCGGGGTCGGGTCCTGCGGCACCGCGAGCCCCGAGGCGTGGAGGCGGGCCAGGGCCCAGGCCAGCGCACCGTGGAACACGTCTCCCGCACCGAGGGTGGATGCCTCCGCGACCCCGACCACCGGGACCTCCCCCTCTGCGCCGTCCCACCACCACCGCACGGGGTTCGCACCGTCCGTGCGCACCACCCGTGTGATGCCGAAACCGCGCAGGAAGGCCGCGGTGGCGTCCCCGTCCGCCTCGGTGAGCACGGGCGGGCGGAAGTCCGCAGACACCACGGCCACGTCCACCAGTCCGAGCAGTGGTGTGAACCAGGGCTTCCACGAGCCGCCGTCCAGGACGCGCAGGTGCGAGGGATGCTCCTCGAGCTCCGCGAAGGGGTCGGCGGACCCGTCGACGTCCGGGGTCCCCGCACGCAGGGCGAGCGTGGCCAGTTCCGGGTTGTGACCGTCGACGAGGACGACGTCGGGGTCGCCCTCGTGGAGGAGGTCCTCCGCGAGCCGGGCCCGGGCGCCCGCGACGTCCAGGGAGAGGCGCGCATTGGTGGAGACGACCATCCTCCCCTCCGGGTGCTCGACGATGCTGGACAGTGCCGGTTCGAGACCGTGTGCGCCGGGATCTGCGTCCGGGGACTCACCCCGTTCGGGCACCCCGGTCGCATCGAGGACCTCCACCCCGGCATCCGCGAGGTCCGCCAGCACCACATCTGCCAGGGGACCTCGACCCACCGCGGTGAGCAGGCTTGCGGCGCCGCCCTCGTCCTGGTCGCCCTCGTCGCCGATGCCGGTCCCGCACCCACGCGCCACGCGACACAGGGCCTCGAAGGTCACGGCCGCGTTCGTCGCAGGCCCGCCGGCCGCCAGGAGGTGCGCCGTGGAGGTGGTCTTGGTGAGCGGATCGGGTGCCGAGTCGAGGCCGTGTGCGACGTCCAGGGTGGCGAGTCCCGCGAAGAGTCCGTGCATGTGCCCATTGTCGTGCCTCTGGACGAGGATCGCCCCGGGTCCACCGGCGAGGGCCCACGCAGTGCACACCCCGTCATCCTCGCGACCCTCTGGGAGTGAACCGCGACGGGAGCGGAGGTCGCAGGCCCACTGCACCGGACTCGTCGGACCTTCCGGACCCGCCCGGATGCACGCGCCCCGTGACACCATCGGAGACTGCCCGGGGAGGGGACACACACCTGAGGAAGGCCCTGCAACGCTGGGACACCGCAGCACCTCAACGGGTCGGCACCCTGGATCCGGGGGACACCACGACCCATCCGGACACGCTCAAGGGCCGCAAGGACTGGTCCCGCGAGCGCTGCTTCCGCGTGCCGGAGCGGGTCGGCCCCAGCGGCTCGGAGCAGATGCTCGCCCACATCGTCGTCCGGCCTGATGGACAGACCTGTGGTGGCACCATGGGTCAAGTGCCGCAACCACCATGACCTGTCCGGACATGCCGCGGGTGGACTGGTAGGACAATGAGCACCATGGACGACGAACAGGGAACACCTCCCGGGCAGCGAGGGGACGGCGGCCTCCCGCCAACGCCTCCCACTGCGCCGGACACCGCCGCTGCCGCCCGCTCCTCACAGCCGACATGGGTCCTCCCCGTCATCGCGGCCCTGTCCACGGTGATCATCGTCTGCCTGCTCCTCCTGGGCTGGTGGCTGCTTTCCGGTCGACCACAGTCGCTCTCCTCCGACGCGGGGCAGCAGAACGCCCACTCAGGCGGGCAGTCGGGGCAGTCGGGCCCCGAGTCCGGGGTGCAGTCACGACCCACCCAGGCCGCCACCTCCACGCCCGCCACTCCCGCTCCCTCCCTCGCGGACCTCGCCAACGCCACGATCCACGTCCCTCCCCAGTGCGCTGCCTTCGCGCACCACAGCCCGGGTGGGAGTGCGGACACCGTGACCTTCAGCGGCGGGGTGGCGACCTCGACGGAGGACGCAGCGACCATCACCCTCAAGGACCGGGTGGTCACCACCGTCTCGGGCAGCCCACGGGCCATCGTCTCCACCACGGTCACGGACACCCCGGTCGCCGTGGTCTCCATGCAGTGCTTCGGAGGAGGCAACTACTCCTCGGACTCCATCGGCGTCTACGACGGCTCCCGCGAGCTGGTGGCCGGCTCCGACCCCTGGGCGGACGGCGAGATCGGTGGATACGTCCCCGATCTCCGGGTCGAGGACCTGGCGGTACAGGAACGGGACTCCACGATCTCCTTCACCGTTCCCCACATCGGCGTCTTCGGGGACGAGTCCTGCCACGCCTGCGCGAAGAGCGCCAGCGCAGACGCCACCTACGAGCTCAGCACCGGTGGACTGACCCTCTCGGACATCGTCTACCACACCCCGTCGGGATCCGTCCGCCCGCCGGACATCGACACGCTCCAGACCTTCGTCGATGCCGTGTCCGCGGGGGACGACCAGAAGGCGGCGAACTGGGCCGCCGCCGACCAGATGGAGGGACTCGACGACACCCTCGGTGGGCCCGAGAGCACCCAGACCCAACGCGATGCCCAGTTCCCCACCGACTCCGAGGTCGTCGGATGCGCCCTGGTGGGACCCCTGGACGATTCGATCGCCAACACCGAGACAGTCGCAGGCAAGCCTGTGCCCATCTTCCGGGTCGAGGGGATGAGGGCCGGGGACTTCGTCTGCCCCGTCGTCTCGGAGCACTCGCTCCAGGAGGTCATGTCCCCCTCGCGGGACGAGTACTCCGTGTACCTGGTCGTGCACAGCGACGACCGGGGGAACCCCTTCGTGTTCTTCTTCGGCCGCAACTTCAGCTGACAGGGCAACGCGACCCGGGCGCCCCGGCTCCGGCATCGCCCCGCGGCACCCGGGTCCGCTGACGGAGCCGCTCCCCCGTCCACAGGCAGGACTGCCGCCATCGATCCGTCCACAGGTGGGGTGCACGGCCCTCCTCCTTCCACAGCGAACGTGTCCGCTCCGACTGATGCCTGTGCGCCTCGCTAAGCTGGTCCGGTGCCCGAACAGCCTCGCGACCCGCGACCGGAACCCCGCCGTTCCGGAGGTGGCGGGCGCCCGCCTGGCCGCAAGTCCCGAGGCGTCCCGACCGGGAGACGTCGCGCGACCCCGCCCTCGTCGGGTCAGGACCCCACGCGCAACGCGGGAGGCAAGCTGGGCCACACCCCCGCAGGCCACACCCCCGCGGGGCGCAGTTCCGAGGAGGCCACCCGGTCTCGCCGCCACCGCAACCCCCGCCACCAACGCGCCCACGTCTTCCGGCCCTTCACGTCCGAGCAGCTCGCCGCGCGCGCCGCCGCGATCCCCGTGATCTCCTACCCCGACCTGCCCGTCTCGGACCGTCGCCACGACATCGCCGACGCCATCCGTGACAACCAGGTCGTCATCGTCTCGGGTGAGACCGGCTCGGGCAAGACCACCCAGCTGCCGAAGATCTGCCTACAGCTCGGCCGCGGGGTGAACGGGATGATCGGGCACACCCAGCCCCGACGCATCGCCGCGCGCGCGGTGGCGGACCGCATCGCCGAGGAACTCGGCCAGAAGGTCGGGCGCGCCCCCGGCCAGGTCATCGGCTACCAGGTTCGTTTCACCGACGAGGTCGGACCCACCACCCTCGTCAAGCTCATGACCGACGGCATCCTCCTGGCCGAGATCCAGTCCGATCCGCTCCTGCGCCGCTACGACACCCTCATCATCGACGAGGCCCACGAACGCTCCCTCAACATCGACTTCATCCTCGGCTACATCGCGCGCCTGCTGCCACTGCGCCCCGACCTCAAGGTCGTCATCACCTCCGCGACCATCGACTCCGAGCGCTTCGCGGCGCACTTCGGGAAGTGGGAGGGGCACCGCGGACGGTCGCGGCTGGTCGCCCCGGCCCCGGTCATCGAGGTCTCGGGCCGCACCTACCCCGTGGAGATCCGCTACCGACCGCTGTCGGCGGACCTCCCGGGCAACTGGTCCTCCTCCACCCCCACTTCGGCGAAGTCCGCTCAGTTCCCACCTCGAAGTCCGTCCTCTCCAGAGGCGAGGTCCGCCCATCCGGGTGACGGCACGGACGAGGCGCTGACCGGGAGCAGGCACGACGGCGCTGACGCCGACCGGTCGAGTACCAGCGGGGACACCGTCTCCGACGGGACGGAGGCGCCTCATCCCGGCGTCCAGCAGCTGGTCCTGGAGGACCCCGACGACGACCTGCCGACGTTGGGCTACGGCCTGGGCGAGGACATCGATCAGGAGCAGGCCATCTGTGACGCCGTCGACGAGCTCTGCGCCGAGGGACCCGGGGACATCCTCGTGTTCCTGCCCGGTGAGCGCGACATCCGCGACACCCAGCAGGCCCTGGCCGACCACCTGGGCCCCCGCGCCCTCACCGACCCGAAGGCGCCCCACCGACCCGACGCCATCGAGATCGTGCCGCTGTTCGCACGCCTGACCGCCGCCGAGCAGCACCGAGTCTTCGAGCCCCACACCCTGCGCCGCGTCGTCCTCGCCACCAATGTCGCCGAGACCTCGCTCACCGTGCCCGGTGTCCGCTACGTCATCGACCCGGGCCTGGCCCGCATCTCCCGGTACTCGAACCGCACGAAGGTCCAGCGCCTCCCCATCGAGCCGATCTCCCGGGCCAGCGCCAACCAGAGGGCCGGGCGTTCCGGGCGCGTCGCCGACGGCGTCGCGATCCGCCTCTACTCCCAGCGCGACTACGAGTCCCGCCCCGAGTTCACCGAGCCGGAGATCCTGCGCACCTCCCTGGCCTCCGTCATCCTGCAGATGGCGTCGCTGGGGCTGGGCTCGGTGGCGGACTTCCCCTTCCTGGACCCGCCGGAGTCACGCGCGGTGCGCGACGGCATCCAGCTGCTCGTGGAGATCGGGGCGCTGGAACCCGACGCGCCCGGCGGGACCCGGCCCGCGACGCGGCCGACGTCGCCCTCGTCCGCCTCGTCCACGCCCCCGCCCTCGTCCGCGGGCACGGATGCCGCCGCCACCTCCGGCCACGACCGCCGCGGGGGGAGGGGCACCGGCGCACGAGGGCGGACCCCGGGGCCTGAACAGGGCGGACCTCACGGGCAGAAGGGAGCGGACTTCGAGCCCCGAACAGAGCGGACTTCGAGCCCCGAACAGAGCGGACTTCGGCGGGGTGGGGGGCACCGGCTCACCGCCATCGGGCGTGACCTCGCGACGCTGCCCATCGACCCTCGCCTGGGGCGCATGCTCATCGAGGGCGACGCGAACGGCTGCGCCTCGGAGGTCCTGGTCATCGTGGCCGCCCTGTCCATCCAGGACGTCCGCGAGCGCCCCCTGGACCACCAGCAGGCCGCGGACGCCTCCCACGCCCGCTTCACGGACCCGACCTCGGACTTCGTCACCTACCTCAACCTGTGGCGCTACCTCAACGTCCAGTCCCGCGACCTGTCGGGCTCGGCGTTCCGGCGCATGTGCCGCGGCGAGTTCCTCCACTACCTGCGCTTCCGCGAGTGGCGCGACGTCGTCAACCAGCTACGCCAGATGGCACGCCCCCTCGACCTGGACATCCACCCCATCGGGGAGCCCACCCCCGCCCAGGTCGCCCACGCCGCGGCCTCCGGTGGCATCGCCGACGCGGCGGCACGGGCCGTGGTCGCCTACACGGCCTCCTCCGGCACCGTCGACGCGGACGAGGTGCACCGGGCCCTGTTGGTCGGGCTGCTGTCCAACCTCGGCAACTGGGACGAGGCCAAGCGGGACTATGCGGGCGCCCGCGGCACGCACTTCACGATCTGGCCGGGCTCCGGCCTGGCACGCTCACACCCCGCCTGGGTGATGACGGCGGAACTGGTGGAGACCTCCAGGCTCTTCGCCCGCACGGTCGCCCGGATCCGCCCGGAGTGGATCGAGCCCCTGGCCGGCCCCCTGCTGCGACACGTCTACTCCGAGCCCTACTGGTCGACCTCCCGCGGGGCGGCCATGGTCAAGGAGAAGGTCCTCCTCTACGGGATGACCCTGGTCGCCGACCGCCCGGTGCTCCTCGGACGCCTCGACGTCACCTTCGGGGGTGGGGGTGCGCGCCGCTCCTCCGTGGCGCGCCCCGGGACACTCGCCGGGATGGCGCAGGGCCTGCGCGCCCGGGGACGCGGGGAGCGCGAGGTCGGGGAGTCCACCGCGCTCGCGGACGCACTCAGTGAGGCCCTGGCGACCTTCGGGGTCCAGGANGACTTCGAGCCCCGAACAGAGCGGACTTCGAGCCCCGAACAGAGCGGACTTCGGCGGGGTGGGGGGCACCGGCTCACCGCCATCGGGCGTGACCTCGCGACGCTGCCCATCGACCCTCGCCTGGGGCGCATGCTCATCGAGGGCGACGCGAACGGCTGCGCCTCGGAGGTCCTGGTCATCGTGGCCGCCCTGTCCATCCAGGACGTCCGCGAGCGCCCCCTGGACCACCAGCAGGCCGCGGACGCCTCCCACGCCCGCTTCACGGACCCGACCTCGGACTTCGTCACCTACCTCAACCTGTGGCGCTACCTCAACGTCCAGTCCCGCGACCTGTCGGGCTCGGCGTTCCGGCGCATGTGCCGCGGCGAGTTCCTCCACTACCTGCGCTTCCGCGAGTGGCGCGACGTCGTCAACCAGCTACGCCAGATGGCACGCCCCCTCGACCTGGACATCCACCCCATCGGGGAGCCCACCCCCGCCCAGGTCGCCCACGCCGCGGCCTCCGGTGGCATCGCCGACGCGGCGGCACGGGCCGTGGTCGCCTACACGGCCTCCTCCGGCACCGTCGACGCGGACGAGGTGCACCGGGCCCTGTTGGTCGGGCTGCTGTCCAACCTCGGCAACTGGGACGAGGCCAAGCGGGACTATGCGGGCGCCCGCGGCACGCACTTCACGATCTGGCCGGGCTCCGGCCTGGCACGCTCACACCCCGCCTGGGTGATGACGGCGGAACTGGTGGAGACCTCCAGGCTCTTCGCCCGCACGGTCGCCCGGATCCGCCCGGAGTGGATCGAGCCCCTGGCCGGCCCCCTGCTGCGACACGTCTACTCCGAGCCCTACTGGTCGACCTCCCGCGGGGCGGCCATGGTCAAGGAGAAGGTCCTCCTCTACGGGATGACCCTGGTCGCCGACCGCCCGGTGCTCCTCGGACGCCTCGACGTCACCTTCGGGGGTGGGGGTGCGCGCCGCTCCTCCGTGGCGCGCCCCGGGACACTCGCCGGGATGGCGCAGGGCCTGCGCGCCCGGGGACGCGGGGAGCGCGAGGTCGGGGAGTCCACCGCGCTCGCGGACGCACTCAGTGAGGCCCTGGCGACCTTCGGGGTCCAGGAGGCGGACGAGGGCGGGGGCAGTGCGCACGAGGGCGGCACCGCAGCTTCCGACACCACCACGGGCCCCACGGCCCCCGCCGGAGCCAGCGACTCGCGGCGCCCCGGGACGACCACCGCACCCTCCCACGACCCCACGGCGGAGGGCGCCGCCCTCGTCGATGACGCGCACGCGCAGGCGGACCCGACCGGAGGGGCGCCCGAGGACGAGGCACGCCGCAGTCGGGTGGCCGAGACCGGCACGGGTGCCGAGACGTCCACCGGACCGGACTCCCGGGCGGAACCCCTGGCCGACGCCGAACCGGTGGCCGACGCTGAACCAGCAGGAGACCCCGGCATCACCGCCCGCGAGCTCGCCCGCGAGATGTTCATCCGCCACGCCCTGGTGCTGGGCGAGTGGCGCGAGCACCACCGCTTCATGGACCGCAACCAGGAGCTCCTCGACGATTCCCGCGAGGCCGAACGTCGCTCCCGCACCCATGGACTGGTCGCCGACGAGGAGGCGCGTTTCGCCTTCTTCGACGACCTGGTGCCCGAGGGCATCGTCTCGGCACGCCACTTCGACCAGTGGTGGAAGCACCAGCGCCGTGAGACCCCCGATCTCCTCACCTACACCCCGCAGATGCTGCTCCCGCGGGGGACGGGCACCGATGCCGCTGACTTCCCGGACCACTGGGAACAGGGCGACCTGCGCCTGCCGCTGGAGTACCGCTTCACCCCCGGCTCGTCCCGCGACGGCGTCACCATGACCGTCCCCGTCGAGGTCCTGCCCCGCGTGAGCGAGGACGGTACCGACTGGCTGGTCCCCGGGATGCTGGAGGACCTGTGCACCGAGACGGTCCGCGCGCTCCCCAAGGCGAAGCGGCGCCTCCTGGCGCCTGCGCCCGAGGTCGGGGGGAAGGTCGCCGCCTGGCTGCGACGTGCCCTGGCCGACAGTGGGCCCGTGCCCGACGGCTCCACGCAGGGAGTGGCCGGCGCCCCGGGCTCTCCGGACACGCCCGACGGACCCGCCGGGTCGGACACGCGGAGCAGGTCCGGGGCGCGACCAGGTGCGGCGGACGAGGGCGGACCTGCCCGGGCCCGGACTGCACGCGCGGCGGACGGTGCCACCGGAACCGGTACGCGGGGTGGGACAGGAGAGGACCCGCGCTCCCTCGATGCCGCTCTGGGGCGCTTGGCGGCATGGACGCGTACGAGCGGTCAGAACGCCACGGTCGATCCCTCCCGCCTGGGGAAGTCACGCTCGGGCACGACGGGAAGCGCGTCGCGACCGGCCACCAGGGCCGACACCGCGGGTCGGAGGCGCACCCCCGGGTCGACCGACACGACCGACACGACCGCCCCCACGGGTGCCGCCACGGGTGCCGGCGCTGCCAGCACCGGATCCGGTGCGGGCGAGACATCCGGTGGAGCGCCGTCCTGGGCGGCACACCGCCCGCCCTTCGCCCGGGCCTTCGCGCGTGCCGTCTCCGAGGTGCGCGGCATCGACCTGTCGGACTCCGACCTCGCACATGCCCAGGCGGGGCTGCCCGAGCACCTGAGGATGACATTCGTCGTGCAGGACTCCTCCGGCCGCGAGCTGGGCTCCGGTCCCTCCCTCGTCCACCTCCAGCGCACCCTGGCCTCGCAGGCGGAGAAGGCGGTGCGCACTGCAGTGCGCGGCGCCGTTGCCGAGGCCTTCGCGGAGGCCGCCCGACGCGATGGGCATTCGACCCGGAAGGGTGGTGCACAGGGCACGGGCACCGACCATTCCCACCACTCCGGCGACGCGGCCAGCGCGGGGACTCCGCCCTCGTCGAGGGGAGCGGACTTCGAGGCCGGAACAGAGCGGACCTCGAGGCCGGAACAGAGCGGACCTCGAGGCCGGAACAGAGCGGACCTCGAGGCCGGAACAGAGCGGACCTCGGCAGAGGGGGAGGGGGTGCGGGGGGAGCTGCACGCGGACGACCTGGTGGAGTTCCCGGAGGCACCCCTGCCCCGCTCCGTGGAGTCCCGCGGTGCGGGAGGCATGCTGCTGCGCGGGTTCCCGGCGCTGGTCCCCCAGGGCGACGCCTCGGAGCCCCGCGCGGGGGTGCGTGTCATGGCGAGCCCCGCAGAGGCCGACCGCCAGCACCGCCTGGGGCTCGCCCGCCTGCTCCTGGCGCGCGTGCGCCTGTCCCCCACACGCGTCACCACGCGCTGGACCGGCCGCGAGGCACTCATGCTCGCCGCCTCGCCGTACGGGGACACCACCTCCCTGGTGGCGGACGCACAGCTGGCCTCCGCGCTCTCCCTCGTGGACGATCTCTCCGGGGAGCAGGGGCCGGCAACGGTGCGTTCGCGGACGTCCTTCGATGCCCTGGCCACCCGGGCACGTGACCTGCACGAGGACCGTGTCCACGACATCCTCGGCCACGTCGTGCGCGCCATGGGGGGTCTCGCCGAGGTCCAGGGCCTCATGCGCGACCATCCCGAACCCTCCCTGCGTGAGGTCGTCGGCGAGGTGGAGGACCAGGTCCGCGCACTCGTCCATCCCGGCTTCCTCGCGGACACCCCCCACTGGGCACTGCCCCATCTGGCGCGGTACCTGCGTGCCGGGGCGGTGCGCATCGACAAGGCCGCGAGGGGAGCGCGGGCCCTCAGCCGCGACGCGCGCGACGCCCAGGTGGTCAGGGACGTCTCCGAGGAGGTCGACTCCGCCCGCGAGCGCGCAGCGGGACGTCCCTACGAACCGGTGGAGGCGCAGCGGCTGGAGCGTGCGTGGTGGCTGGTCCAGGAGCTGCGCGTCTCCCTGTTCGCCCAACAGCTGGGCACCCCCCAGAAGGTGTCGGCCAAGCGGATCCTCGGGATGGTGGACCGATGAGGCGCGAGGACGCGCGGGTCCTGGCCCGCGCCCTCATGGACCACCACGGCCTGGCGGACTGGACCTTCCGTTTCGACCGGGCGCGACGACGCGCCGGGTCCTGCATGCACGCGACCCGGACCATCACCCTCTCGGCGCCCCTCGTGGACATCTACGAGGAGGAGGCGGTGCGCGGGGTCATCCTGCACGAGATCGCCCACGCGCTGGTCGGGGCCGCCCACCACCACGACGGGGCCTGGCGACGACAGGCCCGCCTGATCGGCGCCCCGGACTCCGCGCGTCTGCCGGCCACCCTGCCCTCCCCGCAGGCGCCCTGGGTCGGGACGTGCCCCCGGTGCGGGGCGCACCGGCACCTCTTCTCCGCGCCACGGCGCGTGGTCTCGTGTGGTGCCTGCTCCGGTGTCTTCGACCAGGACCTGGTCCTGGTGTGGACCCGGGACGGTGTGCCGACGACCCCGGGCGGCGCCTACTCCCGCGAGCTGCGCCGCCTGGAGAACCGGCGCCGTCGACTTCCGCGCACCGGCTGACCGGGGCCGGAGACACGCTTCCGGGTCGGCAGCACCGAACGAGGCGCCACGACGGCACGCACCCGGGCCCACAGTCCGGCCCGCGCGTGCAGGTCCCCCACGGATCCCTCCAGGGCCCCACGCAGTGCCTCGCGTGTCGCTCCCCCTTCGACCGGGGTGGGCACGGGTCCTGCCACCGGTGCTGCCATCGGTGATCGTGCGCCGGTGGAGTCCCCACCGAACCTCTCGGTCACCACGGCCCGTGCCAGCAGCTCTGCGTCCTCTCCGTCCTCCAGCGCACCCACGGCGAGGAGGTGTTCGACCAGTGCCTTGGGGGTGCGGGCGCGGGGTGCAACCCCGGACGTGGGAGATCCATCGTCCCCACCGCGACTGCCGCCGGGCCGGGTACGGCCACTGCCACTGCCACTGCCACTGCCACTGCCACTGCCACTGATGCTGCTCGCGCCATCGTCCCCACCGCGACTGCCACTGCCACTGATGCTGCCCGCGCCATCGTCCCCACCGCGACTGCCGCCACCCCCGTCGCCCCCG
>NZ_LT700212.1:2284694-2313884 GCF_900155435.1 Actinomyces provencensis
GGAGCACCCGGGCGCGGTCCCGTCCTGCGGCACCCAGGTCGAGGACCGTGTCGTGGAACTCGGCCCAGGCGGCCGCGGCGGGAGCCTCGCCCCGCAGCAGGGCCCGACGACGTGCGGACCTGCGTGCGCTGCGCAGGGTTCCCGGGACGGCCGCTGCCAGCACCAGCACCACCAACACCGCCAGACCGGCCTCCGGCAGCCACGCGGGACTCCCACCGCCCTCGGCGTCCTCCGACTCCCCTTCCCCGCTGGTGCCCCCTCCGGTGTCCTCACGGTCAGGCTGGTCGACACCCGGGGAGGGACTCGGTCCGTCGTCCCCGGATCCCTCCTCGGGCGCCAACGGATCGGTCGGCACCACCCAGGTCTCCGAGCGCGTGCCCGCCCCGCCCGGGGTGGGTTCGAACGCCATCCACCCGGTCCCGTCGATGAAGACCTCGGGCCATGCGTGCAGGGACCTGCTGTCGACCGCGGTCGACGTGCCCGACCCGGCCCGGGAGGCGTATCCGACGGACACCCTGGTCGGTATCCCCAGGCTGCGGGCCATGACGGCGAAGGTCGTGGCGAAGTGCACGCAGTACCCACGGCGCTGGTCCAGGAAGGCCTCCATGGTCGCGTAGGGGTCGTCCGGGTCCGCCCCCGGGGCGTAGGGAGCGGACTCGTCGTAGGCGAACGAGCCCGACCGGAACCAGTCGCGCAGTGCCGCCGCGGCCTCGTAGCGTCCCGTCGTCTCCCCCGTCACGTCCCGCGCGGTGTCCGCGATGACGTCGGGCACGTCCGGGGGCAGCTGCGTGTAGGGCTCCAACTCGGGCCGGTCGTTCGCGGTGGAGGTGTCCTCCCCCTCGTACCCGTAGTTCCCCAGGAAGTAGTCGCGGTACGCCTGGTTGTCCAGGAACTGCCACGCCCACGCGTGGTACCTGTCCCCCCGGCCGGTCAGGGCGGTGGTCGACCGTGCCGTCTGGGTGCCCTCCACCCACTGCCAGCGTCCGGGATCCCAGACGTCGGCACCTTCCGCGTCCTGCGCGGGTCGGACGAGCAGTGTGCCCTGGGGCAGGGGCAGCCAGGTGCTGACCAGCCCCGTGATCTCGACGACCACCGGCTCCGCGAAGGACTCCACGTCCTCCGCCGTCAACTCGCGGCCGATGTCGACGAACTCGGGCGGCCGGAGGTCCAGCACCGAGGCGGAGGCCTGGTCGAGCGCATCATCGGGCTGCCACGTCCCCCCGGTGAACTCCGTGAGTTCGGCGAGGGTGAAGCGGACGGGGTCCCCGGGGCGGACACCGGAGAACCGGAAGGCCACGGCGCTCGCCGGTCGCACCAGGTCCTCCCCCAGGGTCACCGTGACGTCGGGGACGTTCGGGGAGACGGGCGAGACCGCGATGGCGGAGGCGTTCCAGACCCGGTCGCGGGTGGTGGGCACCAGCACCGCGACACTCACTCCGACCACCAGGACCGTGGCTGCAGCGACCGGCGCCCGCCACCCCCACGCGTGGGGGGCACCCACCCACAGGAGCGCACACAGCCCCACTGCCGCAGCCACCAGGAGCTGTGCGGGAGCCCGTTGGCCGGTGACGGCGACGGGGACCAGGAGGACGAGGGCGGGGACGAGGCCGGCGGGGACCCGCAGGTCCAGACCCACCAGGAGGAGGACCGAGACCCACACCCCGAGCAGGCACACGAGGACCACCAGGTCCGCCAACGGGTCGGAGACACGCATCGGGGCGACGCCCTCGTTCAGCTGGAGACGGATCCCGACGAGCACCGCGCGTGGGTCGGAGAGCCACCACTGGGCCCGCCCGCCGCCGGACACCTGCTGGGCGAGGACCGCCCCGGCAGCAGCCAGCCCCGCCAGGCAGGCACTGAGCCGGGCAGTCGGGCGCAGGACACGCACCAGTGCGGACACCGCCACCATGGCGGCCCCGGCCACGAGGGTGCGACCGGACCAGGACCCGGGGGCGAAGACACCGGCCAGGCCCTGCAGCGCCACCGCCCACAGGGCCGCCACGAGGAGTGAGGCGACCAGGACCTGCCAGCGGGGAACCTCTGCAGCGGCAGTGGGGACGTTGCCTCCCGCCGCCTCCCCCGGGGATGTCGCCGTGCGCCGTCCCCGGCGGCGCCCCGGTCGACGTCCCCGGCGGCGCCCCGGTCGACGTCCCCCGTGCTCCCCCGCGGAACCACCGAGCAGGTCCTGATCCGGCGCCGCAGACGTCCGTCGGCCTCCCGGGCGTTCCTCATCCATGGTGCCCTCCAGCCCCGGAGGGTCGCGCCGGNGATCCCAGACGTCGGCACCTTCCGCGTCCTGCGCGGGTCGGACGAGCAGTGTGCCCTGGGGCAGGGGCAGCCAGGTGCTGACCAGCCCCGTGATCTCGACGACCACCGGCTCCGCGAAGGACTCCACGTCCTCCGCCGTCAACTCGCGGCCGATGTCGACGAACTCGGGCGGCCGGAGGTCCAGCACCGAGGCGGAGGCCTGGTCGAGCGCATCATCGGGCTGCCACGTCCCCCCGGTGAACTCCGTGAGTTCGGCGAGGGTGAAGCGGACGGGGTCCCCGGGGCGGACACCGGAGAACCGGAAGGCCACGGCGCTCGCCGGTCGCACCAGGTCCTCCCCCAGGGTCACCGTGACGTCGGGGACGTTCGGGGAGACGGGCGAGACCGCGATGGCGGAGGCGTTCCAGACCCGGTCGCGGGTGGTGGGCACCAGCACCGCGACACTCACTCCGACCACCAGGACCGTGGCTGCAGCGACCGGCGCCCGCCACCCCCACGCGTGGGGGGCACCCACCCACAGGAGCGCACACAGCCCCACTGCCGCAGCCACCAGGAGCTGTGCGGGAGCCCGTTGGCCGGTGACGGCGACGGGGACCAGGAGGACGAGGGCGGGGACGAGGCCGGCGGGGACCCGCAGGTCCAGACCCACCAGGAGGAGGACCGAGACCCACACCCCGAGCAGGCACACGAGGACCACCAGGTCCGCCAACGGGTCGGAGACACGCATCGGGGCGACGCCCTCGTTCAGCTGGAGACGGATCCCGACGAGCACCGCGCGTGGGTCGGAGAGCCACCACTGGGCCCGCCCGCCGCCGGACACCTGCTGGGCGAGGACCGCCCCGGCAGCAGCCAGCCCCGCCAGGCAGGCACTGAGCCGGGCAGTCGGGCGCAGGACACGCACCAGTGCGGACACCGCCACCATGGCGGCCCCGGCCACGAGGGTGCGACCGGACCAGGACCCGGGGGCGAAGACACCGGCCAGGCCCTGCAGCGCCACCGCCCACAGGGCCGCCACGAGGAGTGAGGCGACCAGGACCTGCCAGCGGGGAACCTCTGCAGCGGCAGTGGGGACGTTGCCTCCCGCCGCCTCCCCCGGGGATGTCGCCGTGCGCCGTCCCCGGCGGCGCCCCGGTCGACGTCCCCGGCGGCGCCCCGGTCGACGTCCCCCGTGCTCCCCCGCGGAACCACCGAGCAGGTCCTGATCCGGCGCCGCAGACGTCCGTCGGCCTCCCGGGCGTTCCTCATCCATGGTGCCCTCCAGCCCCGGAGGGTCGCGCCGGTGCCGACGGCCCCTCCCCGGCGCGCATCCCACGTCCGGAGGGACCGGACGGCCTCGGCGGCACACCGGAGCCGGGAGTGACGGGGGACCCCGCACGCATGGCATCCCATCCCCGCGGCAGTGTCCCCTCACGCGGCCCGCGGGAGTCCCCGGTGAGCACGACGACCCCGGAGGGAGTCCTCCCCATGACCGCGCGCAGGGCCGGGGAGATCCGTCCGGTCACCACGAGGCATCCCGGTGGGAGGGGCTCCGGGTCCCCGGAGGGTTCCCCGGGCACTGCGGCCCGCTCCGACGCGTCGTCCGGGACCACGGCCGATGGCGGCTCCTGGCCCAGCGGGGGGTGTCCGACCGGAAGCGGTAGGTCGGCCGTGCGTGAGCCGTGGTCCAGTGACGGGAGCTCGGCCAGTGCACGCAGGTGGAGGCCCACGTCATGGGAGGTCAGGGTCCTCCCGCGGGGGACGCCGACGGTGAGCGAGACCTCGCCGCCGCGGGCGCACCACTGGGAGACCAGGGTGGCGGCCACCGACACGGCTCGCTCGAACTCGGCGTCCTGCCCCCGCTCCGCCGAGCCGGAGTCCTCCCGGCGCCCGACGCCTGCCCGCTCCCCCCCGTAGGCCGCGGGATCGGTCACGAGGGCGAGGCGGTGGCTCGTCCCCCCCCCCGATTCCGGGGCGTTGACCAGGAGNACCAGGACCCGGGGGCGAAGACACCGGCCAGGCCCTGCAGCGCCACCGCCCACAGGGCCGCCACGAGGAGTGAGGCGACCAGGACCTGCCAGCGGGGAACCTCTGCAGCGGCAGTGGGGACGTTGCCTCCCGCCGCCTCCCCCGGGGATGTCGCCGTGCGCCGTCCCCGGCGGCGCCCCGGTCGACGTCCCCGGCGGCGCCCCGGTCGACGTCCCCCGTGCTCCCCCGCGGAACCACCGAGCAGGTCCTGATCCGGCGCCGCAGACGTCCGTCGGCCTCCCGGGCGTTCCTCATCCATGGTGCCCTCCAGCCCCGGAGGGTCGCGCCGGTGCCGACGGCCCCTCCCCGGCGCGCATCCCACGTCCGGAGGGACCGGACGGCCTCGGCGGCACACCGGAGCCGGGAGTGACGGGGGACCCCGCACGCATGGCATCCCATCCCCGCGGCAGTGTCCCCTCACGCGGCCCGCGGGAGTCCCCGGTGAGCACGACGACCCCGGAGGGAGTCCTCCCCATGACCGCGCGCAGGGCCGGGGAGATCCGTCCGGTCACCACGAGGCATCCCGGTGGGAGGGGCTCCGGGTCCCCGGAGGGTTCCCCGGGCACTGCGGCCCGCTCCGACGCGTCGTCCGGGACCACGGCCGATGGCGGCTCCTGGCCCAGCGGGGGGTGTCCGACCGGAAGCGGTAGGTCGGCCGTGCGTGAGCCGTGGTCCAGTGACGGGAGCTCGGCCAGTGCACGCAGGTGGAGGCCCACGTCATGGGAGGTCAGGGTCCTCCCGCGGGGGACGCCGACGGTGAGCGAGACCTCGCCGCCGCGGGCGCACCACTGGGAGACCAGGGTGGCGGCCACCGACACGGCTCGCTCGAACTCGGCGTCCTGCCCCCGCTCCGCCGAGCCGGAGTCCTCCCGGCGCCCGACGCCTGCCCGCTCCCCCCCGTAGGCCGCGGGATCGGTCACGAGGGCGAGGCGGTGGCTCGTCCCCCCACCCGATTCCGGGACGTTGACCAGGAGACGTCCCTGGCGGGCGCTCTGCTTCCAGTGGATGCTGCGTGGGGCGTCACCACTGCGGTAGTCACGCAGACTGCCGCCGGGTTCCCCCGCACCCGGCCGCACCCCGTGGGTCCCGAGGTCCCCCAGTGCCTCGGGGAGGTGTCCGGTCGGGAGCAGGGGGGGCAGGACGAGGACGTCCACGTGGGTGCTGGTGCGCACCCGCAGCCGGGCCAGCCCCAGGGGATCGGTGGCCGACACCCCGACGAGGGCGACACGCAGCCTGCCGCGACGCCGGGCCCACACCCGCAGACGGCTCGTCTCCCCCACACGAGCGGTCGTGGTCACCCCCTCCACCGGATGTGTGGGAGACCCCGGGTGCTCCAGGGCCCACACCAGGTCCAGGTCGGGTTCGACCGACCAGTGCGCGACCACCCGGGCGGAGATCCACACCTCGGACCCGGCCTCCACGGTCGGGGCAATTCCGCCGAGCAGGGCGCGCGGAGGGGTCCGCAGCGCGCCGACCACGAGGAGCAGGACAGCCAGGGGCAGTGCCACCACGAGGAGGACGGCGAGCATCTGCGCCTCCCACAGTCCGACCAGGAGCCACCCCAGCCAGGCGGCCAGCGCCAGGACGAGCACACCCCAGCCCCGACGGGTCGGGAGGAGGCGTGAGGGGCGTGCGAGGCTCACGGCAGGCCCGGCACCCTCAGGGAGGACACGATCTCGGAGACGATGCGCGCCGATGTCCCCAGTGCCTCCGTCGCGGTGGCGTGGTGGCCGCGCGGGAGGAGACGGTGGGGAAGGACGATGCCCGCGAGTTGCGCGACGTCATCGGGGGACACGAAGGAGCGCCCCTGCATTGCCGCACGGGATCGTGACATGCGCGCCAGGTGCAGGGTCGCGCGCGGGCTCGCCCCCATGAGCAGTCCGGGGTGGGTACGCGTCGCCCCGACGAGGGCCACGAGGTAGCGACCCACCTCGTCGGACAGCCGGACGCCCGCCACTGCTGCCTGCGCGGCGAGGATGCCCTCCGGGGTCGTGACCGGGGAGACCACGCTCAGGGGGTCGACCCCGCTGCGGTCGTCGAGCATGCCCAGTTCTGACCGTGCATCGGGGTACCCCACCGAGATCCGTGCCATGAAACGGTCGCGTTGTGCCTCGGGCAGGGGGAAGGTGCCCTCCATGTCCTGGGGATTCTGGGTGGCTGCCACCATGAAGGGCTCGGGCAGTGGCAGGGACTCCCCGTCCACGGTGACCTGGTGCTCTCCCATGGCTTCGAGCAGGGCCGACTGGGTCTTGGGCGTGGCGCGGTTGACCTCGTCCCCGATGACGACATTGGCGAAGACCGGACCGGGATGGAACCGGAACTCGTTGGACTGCGCGTCGAAGACGGAGACACCCGTGACATCGGTGGGGAGCATGTCGGAGGTGAACTGGATCCGCGTCACCCGGGCCTCGACGCTGCGGGCCAGGGAGGCCGCGAGGGTCGTCTTGCCCACCCCGGGCACGTCCTCGATCAGCAGGTGGCCACCGGCCAGCAGGGTGCAGATGGCGGCATCCACGGCCTCCGGCTTCCCGGAGATGACACGTGAGACGTTGCGCGCCAGACGATCCGCCAGGTCGCTCACCGTCGTGACGGCGCTCGCCACCACTGCCTCGCCCATGTGCATCCCATTCCCGTCCGCGCCGCAGTGGTCGCGGTCGACGACCCGCAGTCCAGTGTTCCCGGCGCACCGGTCAGCCGGCGCGCCAGCTCCTCCCGGGAAAGTAACACAGGCCACGCCGCCATGAGCGACCGGGGCCGCGGCCCGGTCGGACGAATGCCCGTGACCAGCGCACATCCGTCCCCCCGACCACCACGCCTTCACGGGACATGTCGAAGCGATATATCATCGCGATACATGAGTCCGGTGCGACCGCCCAGAACGGGGCCGCCCGGGGACCGCGGTCTGCGGACACCTGAGGTGCCCGGACCCTGACCGCGCCCCACCGGGCGCCGCGAGAAGGAGGTGGGCATGGGGATCCGGGCCGAGATGCTGGAGCTGGCGATCCTGGGTGAGCTCGACTGCCCGACCCACGGCTACGAGTTGCGTCGACGCCTCTCCGACGCGGTCGGGCCGCTGCGCACCCTGTCCTTCGGTTCCCTCTACCCCGCCCTCCACCGCCTGGAGCGTGCCGGGTACATCACCTCCACGGTCACGCCGGCCACCCCCGGACACCGCAAGCTCATCACCCACGAGATCACCCCCGCGGGGCAGCAGTACCTCGCGGAGGAGCTGGAGCGAGTCGACAGTGACGACGACTCCTTCGCGATCGCGGTGGGCCTGATGTCCAAGGCCTCCCCCGCCGCCCGCCTCCGACTGCTCAAGGACCGTCGGGCCCGTGTCCAGGAGCGCCGCGAGGAGCGCCAACGGGCCCAGCGCAGGGTCGAGCGCGACCCGTGGCGACGCGCCCGGACCCAGTGGGAGGAGGAGGACACCCTGCGCGAGATCACCTGGCTCGACCGACTCATCTCCATGGTCCAGTCCCCGCTTCCCACCGACCAGAGCGGCGCGCCCCTCCCGGGTCCCGTCCCCGCGACCGGCACGGCGACCGGCACCGGCACCGGAATGGCCCCAGCGCTGCCCGACGGCATCTCCACCCCCGTACCCACCACCACACCCGCACCCACGGGAGTCCCTCCGACCACCCCAGGGGGGTCGCCCTCGTCCATGACGGAGGAGGGCACCACCCCGGGCCTGCGCCGTACCCGCGCGCGCAGGAAGTCCCGGAAGCACCGCACACACACAGAGAAGGACAGTCAATGACAGCGATCCGCACGGCCATCGTGGGAGTGGGCAACTGTGCCTCATCCCTGGTCCAGGGAGTGCACTACTACCGCGACGCCACGCCCGAGGACACCGTCCCGGGCCTCATGCACGTCGACTTCGGTGGCTACCACGTCCGCGACGTCGAGTTCGTCGCCGCCTTCGACGTCGACGACGCCAAGGTCGGCCTGGACCTGGCGGACGCCATCTGGGCGTCCGAGAACTGCACCATCAAGTTCGACGACGTCCCCACCACCGGGGTCCTCGTGCAGCGCGGCCCGACGCTGGACGGCCTGGGCGAGTACTACCGCGACACCATCACCGAGTCCCCCGCCGAGGCCGTCGACGTCGTCGCGGCCCTGCGCGAGTCGGGCGCCGAGGTGCTCGTCTCCTACCTGCCCGTGGGGTCCGAGGAGGCCGACCGCTTCTACGCCCAGGCCGCGATCGAGGCCGGGTGCGCATTCGTCAACTGCCTCCCGGTCTTCATCGCCTCACGCCCCGAGTGGGCGCAGAAGTTCACCGACGCGGGCCTGCCGATCATCGGCGACGACATCAAGAGCCAGTTCGGCGCGACGATCAGCCACCGCGACCTCGTGCGGCTCATGGAGGAGCGCGGGGTGCGCATCGACCGCACCTACCAGCTCAACGTCGGGGGCAACATGGACTTCAAGAACATGCTGCAGCGCTCCCGCCTGGAGTCGAAGAAGATCTCCAAGACGCAGGCCGTTACCTCCAACATGCTCGGCGACCTTCCCGCGCGCGACGTCCACGTCGGGCCCTCGGACTACGTGCCGTGGCTGGAGGACCGCAAGTTCGCGTTCGTGCGCGTGGAGGGCACCACCTTCGGTGACGTGCCGATCCAGATCGAGTACAAGCTGGAGGTCTGGGACTCCCCGAACTCCGCCGGCATCGTCATCGACGCCATCCGCGCGGCGAGGATCGCCCTGGACCGTGGCATCAGCGGGCCCCTGCTCTCCCCCGCCTCCTACTTCATGAAGTCCCCGCCCGAGCAGCGCCCCGACGAGGCCGCGCGGGCGAGCGTGGAGGCCTACATCCGCGGCGAGGTCGAGCGGTGAGGGTGATGGTGCAGGCACGGCACTGAGACCGCTCGGGAACCACCTGCACGCAGCGGGTGGGCAGCACGGTGGCTCCGGGCAACCGGCTGCGGGCAATCCGCCGCGAGCACTCCGGCGCGGGCAACCGGCGCGGGCAATCCGGCGGCGGGGGTCGCCCTCGTCCTTCGTGGATGGACGAGGGCGACCCCTGTTCTCGCACCCGTGGACCCCACCGGTCATCCTCGGCCCGACGGACTCGGCGAACGACTGGTGCAGTGACCGGACACACCCGGAGGACCGGCCCGGCGAGCGCGCCAGCCGTACGCCTCCGGCACGCACGGAAGGATCGGCCCCGGCGAACGCAGGAAGGACGACCCCGCCGATGCCCCCTCCCCCACCCGCTTGGGGCGCACCTCTGAGCTCTCGATCGACTCTCGTGTCTCGTGAGCCCGCCCCCACCCGCCTGGGGCGCGCGACGTGAACGCGGGACGGACAGGCAGGGGAAGCTTTTTGTGATCTCGCTCACACTTTGTCGGAACTCCGCATTCGAACGCCTGTTCGACCTCCAGATGCACACGGGGGTGCGGAGACTTGGGGCATGGAGACCAGAAGGACTGACACGCACAGCCCGATCCTCCCCCTGGGGGAACGGGTCGCACTGGCGCGCCGGACGCTGGTCGAACTGTCGGATGCCGAACGTCTCGCCGGTCTGGCTGACCAGGAACTGATTGACGCCTTGGGGGAACTTGAGGACCTGGGGCGTCTCGTCGATGCCGGACGTGCCTTCGCGGCGGCAGAGGTCCACCAGCGTTCCCGCACGGAGCTGGGGAACGAGCGCCTGTGTGTGAAGAAGGGCTTCACGCGGGCCGTCGACCTGGTGGCCGACACCACCGGGACCTCCACGGGCGCGGCCCACCGCCGCATCACCCAGGTCCAGTCCCTCCAACCGGCGATCTCCCTCTCGGGACGCGAGGAGCCCAGCCACTTCCCCCTGACACGCGCCTGCGTGGGAGCAGGACTGGTGTCGCCAGAGGCTTCCCTGGTCGTCACCGAGGCCCTGCAGGAGGCGCTCGACCGGGGGGCCACCCCCGTACGTGTGGGGGAGGGAGAGCGCGCGCTGCTCGCCGCGGTCCTCGGCGCGGACCGCGTGCGCAGGCACATGGACATTTTCGGGTCCCAGGCCGGGGCTCTGCTGGCCGAAGCACGTGACACCACCCCCGGACGGGGCAGGACACTCGCCCAGGTCAGGCGACTGGCGTCGGCGTGGCGGTTGATGCTGACCCAGGAGGGCGACCGAGCCAGGGGCGAGGATGCCCAACGGCGCCGTGCGACCGAGCGCGAGCGGGTCCACAACTCGCGCCACCTGCGTCTCCTGCCCACGCGAGGAGGCACCCGCCGGGTCGAGGGCGAACTCCTGCCAGAGGTTGCCGCACAGCTGGAGCGCGTCCTCGACGCCTACATGAACCCGAGGGTCGACGGCACCCGGCACGGGGAGGGTGACCCAGGTGTGGGCGGTACGGCGACGGGAGTCGCGGATAGCGGGGATGCGCTCCCAGGGACCGGAGCCTCGGACGGAGGCCGACTCAGCGGCTCCGAGGTGGACAGGCGCACCCGGGGTCAGCGACTCCACGATGCCTTCGGTGGCGTCCTCACCGTCGCGGCGGGTGTGCCCGACATGCCCCTGCTGGGCGGGGCACCACCGACGCTCGTGGTCACCATCGACCAGGATCAACTCGACGATCCGCTGGGAGCGGGCTTCCTGTCGGGGACACATGACGAGGCCGACAGCGCAGTGGATGCGTCCACGGCTCACCACGCCGGGTGCTCGGGTCAGGTCCAGACGCTGGTCACCAGCCGGAGTGGTGGGATCCGCGAGCTCAGTTCTCCGTCACGCATCTTCACCGCTCACCAGCGCCGGGCCATCGCAGTCCGCGACGGTGGCTGTTGCATCCCCGGGTGCAAGGTCCCCGCCACCTGGTGCGAGGTCCACCACGTCCACGAACACGCCCGGGGCGGGCCCACGCACACGGACAATGGCGCGACCCTGTGCTGGCACCACCACCGCCAACTCCACGCCCTGGGGTGGGACATCCAGATGCGCGACGGCACACCGTGGGTGAGACCTCCGGCAGGCATCGACCCGACAAGGGCGTGGAGACCCGCACAGACGGGCACCTCTGGGCACTTCCGACAGCTCATCGGGAAGAGAGACGCCGCCAGCTCCGAACCATCCGCCAGCAGTGCCTCCGACCTCGGACGGCCCGAGCCCGGACCACCGGACAGGACTGCGCGTGGCGTCGGCCCACCCGGCAGCACTTCGCGCAGCCTCGAGCCGCCCGGGGAAGCTGTGCACGGTGCCGGACCGCCGGGGGAAGCTGTGCACGGTGCCGAGCCACCGGACAGTCCCGCCTGCAACGCGGCAGGGACCATGACGGGAATGCTCCCGGGCCTCCAGGAGGAAGCCCTCCTGCGTGCCACCGGCTGACCGGGCCGGTCTCTCCATCACTGTGGTGCACATGTGTGCCGAGCAGACACCGCCTGTCGGGACTCCATTTCACCGCAGGTCGATGAGGCAGAACGATCGTGAGGATGCGACGACCGCTTGCACGGCAGGACGCAGGGACAGCCGGACGCAGGAACGGTAGGACGCAGGAACGGTAGGACGCAGGGCCGGTAGGACGCAGGGCCGGTAGGACGCAGGGCCGGCAGACGGTGCAGGCTGCAGGACACACCGGCGCGATGATGCGCGGACGCGATCGCGGACGGGTACCGTCGCGGAACGGCACGATGGTGCGCGGGCGAGTACCGTCGCGGAACGGCACGATGGTGGGCGGGCGAGGGTACGTCCGGAACGGAACAGCGCAAGACGGTGCGAGTCCCGCGCTGCGCGAAGGTTGCGTCAGACGCTCAGGTCGTCATGGTGACCGACCCGTGCCAACTCGATGCCTCCCCTCTGCAGACGCCAGTAGTGCAACCGACGGGCACCGGGACTGTTGACCTGCAGCGACACCCGCCAGGCTGTCGCCCCGTCGGCACGCGTCAGCTGGGGGGAAGCACCCCCTGCGTCGACACGCAGTGGATGCAACTCCCTCCCCGGCACTTCGCGGACCAGGTCGGTGAGCACCTCCACGACAACGTCAAGGACCTTTCCCCTGGAGACCGCGGTCAGCGCCTCGAGGGACGCCAGGAAGGCGGGGCCCAGCGCCCACTGCCCGGGCAGCTGCCGCTGTTCCTTGTCCGATGCCGGGATTCGACGGCACCATGCCAGGTAGACCTCGTGGCGGAACTGCTGTTCCGGATCGGTGAAGAAAACCTCCGTCGTTGCCATCGGATCCACCTCACTTCCCGGACGCCCACGCTGCTTCCGGGCAAGATCGCGTGAGCGGCGGTTGCCCTCCATCAACTCGTGGACCCTGTTCGCCAGCTTCTGGACCTCACGCTGCGCTTCACGGCTGGTGCGTTGCTCGTCCGCGAGCGCCCCTGCCAAGGCCTTGAGTTCTCGGGACTGTCGGGCACGCGCCTCACGCTCCAGGGAGAGCTCCCTGGAGAGCCTGTTCGCCCGTTGCCTCGCCTCCTCGAGCGGATCCGCCACCGCGGCCACACCCGACGGGGTGGAGGCCGGCGCGATGGGGACAGTGGCGGCCTCCACGTGGTCGGAGATGATCGCCTGGACCCATTCCGCCGAAGCGGGAACTCCCTCGTCTGCTGCCTCCCGGTCCTCGATCCTCTCCCAGGCCGGCCCCTCCTCGACCAACCAGGGAGGACCCCCCGGCAGCAGGGAGGGCACCGGCTCCAGGGGGTCGTCATCGTCCACGTCCGCAAGTGTGAGGCGCAGCCGCCCTGCCCCGCGGTGCACGCGCGCCCGCGCGACCGAACCTTCCCAGAAGAGGTCGGTGAGACGGTCGAGGTCGGAGGAGGTGACATCGACGAGGCCCACGTCCACGGCGACTCCCGGCCAGGGCTCGACCACCATGCGCTCAGGGCGCACCTCCCCCACACGCACCAGCGCCACGGCCCCCTCGGGCAGTTCCTCGATCCAGGCCGCGCCGTCACGCAGGGACCCGGACAGGTCGAGGAACCCCCGCACCGACTCCACGCCGCGCACCTCCTGTCCCGGAGCGAGCACCTGGTCGATCGTGACGCCGAGCCCCGGGAAGGACGCCTCCAGCGCCACGGTCCTGACCTCCCCGTCCGACCCCCGCACGAGGGCGCGTTCGGCACCCACCAAGCCCTCGACGCGACCCTGCACGTCGCTGCCCGGCGATCCCGCGGAGGAGAGCGACGGACGCCGGGAGAGGCGGCAGGTCGCCGCCACTGCGATGAGTTCCTCCAGAAGCGCGGCACCCGATCGGCGTGCCTCGCCCTCGTCACGCGCCATGTGCAAGCGGGACAACCGCCAGTCCGACATCCAGGACGGATCGACGGGGTAGATGCGTGCCGCGCCCCCGTAGACCTGCGTGAGGGCGGGCATGGCGTCGGTCAGCGCATAGGTCTCGACCCCGTTGGGGATGACGTAGACCTCGACCTCCTGACCGGCCTCCTCCAGGAGGGGATCCAGGTCGAAGGCGAGGCGACGGCGGTCCTCGGGCACTGTGGACACGACCAGTGCGGGCCTGCGGCGTGCGGGTGAGCACAGGTGCTCCCCCAACGCGTGGGCCTCCTGCGGCCCCTGGATCCACTTGGGACAGGCCCGCGCGCGTCGTTGCGCATCCGCGAGGAGCGCTGCGCGTTCCCGGCCGGGCGCCGAGCCGGGACCGGGGGCACGCTCGGGACCGGGGGCACGCTCGGGACCGGGGGCACGCTCGGGACCGGGGGAATGCTCGGGACCGGGAACGGGGTCGGACGTGGGACCCGGGATGGGCCTCCGGCTGCGATGTCTGCGCTTGCGCCGCCGGTCGGATGCCCCCATGAGTCCCCCTCGATCTCCGTCACCAGCATTCCCGCCAATGTAGTACGCGTCAACGACTGCGTCCGCTGCTCGCCCTGCTCCCGTACGCCACGGAGCCTCCCAGGAGTCGACGCAGGACCGGCCCCCGACCGACCCGATACCCTTGGAGCACGACTACCGAGGAGGAATCCCATGGCAAAGGGTGCGAAGCGGGTCGGAATCCTGACGGCAGGTGGTGACAGCCCGGGGCTCAACGCGGCGATCCGCGGATTCGGCAAGGCTGCTCTGGGCCACTACGGCATGGAGGTCATCGGATTCCGCGACGGCATCCGCGGGCTCGCGGAGAACCGCTACGTGGACCTCGACTCCCAGGCACTCTCCGGGATCCTCACCGTCGGCGGCACCGTCCTGGGCACCTCTCGCGACAAGCCGCACAAGATGCGCATCGGCGATGAGGTGGTCGACATGGTCCCGACCATCATCGAGAACTGCGAGAAGGACGGCCTGGAGGCTCTCGTCTGCATCGGCGGTGGAGGCACCGCGAAGACCGCGAACCGACTCTCGAAGGCTGGACTGAACATCATCCACCTGCCCAAGACGATCGACAACGACATCGCACACACGGACACCAGTTTCGGGTTCTCCACTGCGCTCGGCATCGCCACGGAGGCCATCGACCGCCTCCACTCCACCGCCCACAGCCACCACCGGATCATCGTCGTGGAGATCATGGGCCACAAGGCAGGATGGCTGGCGCTGGGCGCCGGTATCGCCGGGGGCGCGGACATCATCCTGCTGCCCGAGATCCCCTACTCGATTGAGCCTGTCGCCGAGTCCATCCGCAAGCGTGCAGCTGCTGGTCACAGCTTCTCCGTGGTGGCCATCGCTGAGGGCGCGAGAGACCTGCAGGACGCTGCCGACCTCGTGGCGGCAGAGGCCCTGGTCCGCAGCGCGAATTCTGCCGAGGCGAAGGCTGCCGCCAAGAAGCACCGCAACTCCGTCCTCACCTCCCACCGGGGCAACGCGTTCAAGGTCGCGGAGGCCCTGGAGGCCGCCACCGGCCTGGAGTCCCGCGTGACGATCCTCGGCTACGTCCAGCGCGGGGGTACTCCCGACGCGCAGGACCGCCTGCTCGGAACGCTCCTGGGCGGGGCGGGTGCCGACATGGTCTCCCGAGGGGAGTTCGGCGTGACCGTGGCCTCCCAGGGACAGGCCGCGGTGCCCGTGCCGCTCTCGGAGGTCGCCGGCAACCTGAAGACCGTCCCACTGGACCATCCCTGGTTGGAGGCGGCCCGCCACGTGGGCACCTGCATGGGTGACTGAGCCCTGATCCACCGTTTAGGGGGTGGGTTGTGGGGGTGTGAAAAAGGGAGGATGCCCCTTCTGATCTGGGATAATGGGTGTCGCCAGACAAACCATTTCACCAAGTCGAGGGGGCATCGCTCAGGTGCAATCGTTTCACACTCCCACCCGCCGTTTCACCCCGGTCTTCGATGAGGACCACCTCGTCTCCGCCGGGGGCCTGCCCGCGGTGATGGGCCTGGCCCAGCGGGCCGGGCTCGCTGATCTGCTGAACGAGCGGCTGACGGTGGCATCCCCGAACGCGGTGGTCAAGACGCGCGCGCTGGTGACGGGCATGCTGGCGGGGGCCGATGACATTGACGGGATGGATGTCTTGCGTTCGGGGGGCACGGCGAAGGTGGTGGGGGCGGTGCGTGCCCCCTCCACCCTGGGGACCTTCCTGCGGTCCTTCACCCACGGTCACACCCTCCAGCTGGGAGCCATCAACCGCCAGCTCCTGGCCAACCTGGCCCCCAGGGTCCCCACCCTGTTCGGCAGTGATGAGCTGGTGATGGTGGACCTCGATGACACCATCCGGGAGGTGCACGGGTATTCGAAGCAGGCGGTGGCCTACGGCTACAACCATGTCAAGGGCCTCAACGCCCTCGTCGCCACCATCAGCACCGAGCACACCCCGCCCGTGATCGCCGGGGCCCAACTGCGTCGGGGCAACATCCGCAGCGGGGGCAACGCCGCCTGGCACGCCAAGAGAGCCCTCACAGTCCTCAGACGCGTCCGCCCGGATGCGAGGGTGATGGGTCGGGCTGACAGCGCGTTTTGCACGTGCGACTTCGTCCACGCCTTCCTCGACGCCGGGTGCTGGTTCTCCGTGACCGTCCCCCAGTGGAAGACCGTCACCCGAGCCATCAGTGCGATCCGGGAGGAGGAGTGGGTGGGGATCCACTACCCCAACGCCGTCTTCGAAGAAGACACGGGAGAATGGATTAGTGACGCCGAGGTCGCAGAAGTCCCCTTCACCGCCTTCACCTCCCACACGGTGAGTGAACACGTCACCTGCAGGCTCGTCGTGCGCCGTGTCAAGCGGTTGAACCCGAAGGCCAGCCCGGGTCAGGGGGAACTGTTCGACACGTACCGGTACCACCCCTTCATCACCAACTCCACCCTCCCCATGGTCCAGGCCGATGAGCGTCACCGGGGACATGCGATCATCGAGCAGGTCATGGCCGAGTTGAAGGGCAATGCCCTGGCGCACCTGCCCTCGGGGAAGTTCCAGGCCAACGCCGCCTGGCTGCAGTTGGCGGTCCTGGCGTTCAACATCTCCCGGGCCGCAGCCCACGCCGCAGGCATGAACACAGCGCGCATGCCCACCATCCGCACCCGACTCATCCACGTGCCAGCACGAGTGGCCACGAGGTCCAGGCGCCGCTTCCTGCACTACCCGACCCACTGGCCCTGGCAACGCCAGTTCATGGACCTGTGGGGCCACGCCACCGGCAGCGACCCGCCCCTGGCGGCCTGACCACCACCCACCCAGCCCCAGCGGGCCCAACCCGAGGAACCCCAGGACAAGCCGACACCAGTGGTCGGAGACCCCACCACACCCCGGAACCCGAACACCCTCACACCAGCACAAACACACCACCACAACCCCATCCCGCTCGCCTCACACCACCCCCACCCCCACAAACGGTGGATCAGGGCTGAGGGTTCCTCGGCGTGGCGGGCATTGGCCCCGAGAGGTCGGACGGCCACAGGCAGACCAGAGCGGTCGGACAGCCACAGGCAGACCAGAGCCGTCGGACGGCCACAGGCCGAACCGTGCGGGTGGATCACCGGTGGCCGGACGGCAGTGATCCGCCCGCTCCGAGGCCGACAGGAGGAGCCGGGCGCACGGACTGCCCCCGCAGCAGATCTACCATGGGTGCACCCACAGGCTCCCACTTCCCACCGGAGGACTCCTTGACCGCATTCGATGACGGCGCCAGCTCCCAGGCGGATCCCGCCGAGCGCGAGACCCTCACCTGGGAGGGGTTCGGTGTGGCCTCACGTGAGCTCACTGCCCTGATCGTCGAGTCCGGGTGGATCCCCGACCTCATCGTCGCCGTCGCCCGTGGCGGACTGCTGCCGGTCGGCGCCATCTCCTACGCGATCGGCGTCAAGGCGATCGGGACGATGAACGTGGAGTTCTACACCGGCGTCGACGAGACCCTCACCGAACCCCGTCTGCTGCCCCCGCTCATGGACGTCTCGGCCATCGCGGGGAAGCGGGTCCTGGTGGTGGACGACGTCGCCGACTCCGGCCGCACGCTGCGGATGGTCATGGACCTCATCGCCGAGCACGGACTCTCCCTGGACGGTGAGGCCGCCGTGCCCGTGGACGCGCGCTGCGCCGTCATCTACGAGAAGCCCCGCTCGGTCATCTCCCCCGACTACGTCTGGCACGTCACCGACCGGTGGATCAACTTCCCCTGGTCGACGTTGCCCGTCGTGCGGGCGGAGTAGGGCACCATGGGCCCCATGGGTGCGGGGCGCGTGTCGGGGAGGGCGGGCGAGGGCGCGCACGGTCCCACTCCGGCGGACGAGGGCGACGCGGCGACGTCCCGGCCGGACACCTCCCCCGGGGACGAGGGCGACGCGGCGACGTCCCGGCCGGACACCTCCCCCGGGGACGAGGGCGACGCGGCGACGTCCCGGCCGGACACCTCCGACGGCGCGGATCGCCCGACCCGTCCAGGTGCACACCGCACCGATGACGGTGAACCCGGTCGTGGCCCGCTCGGCGGTGCAGACACTGCGGTGCCCGCGGACTCCGGGGAGGGCCCCGTCGACGGTGGGGCCGACCGGGACGCTGCGCACTCCACGGTTCACCTCGGAGCCTCGGAGTCCGTGGCACGCCAGGTCGTGGACCTCGTGGGCGACCGGCTCGCACAGGGACGCAGCCTGCGCGTCCTGGGCATCACCGGCCCGCCCGGGACCGGGAAGTCGACGGTGGCGGGCATGGTCGCCGAACTCCTGGAGGCACGCGGCGTCACGGTGGCGGGCCTGGCCCCCATGGACGGTTTCCACCTCTCCAACACCGTCCTGGAGGACGCCGGTCTGGCGGACCACAAGGGTGCCCCTGACACGTTCGACGTGTGGGGGTACGTCGCGCTGCTCCAGCGGTTGCAGCGCGGAGAGCGGACCGTCTTCGCCCCCGGATACCGTCGCGACCTGCACGAACCCATCGCCGCGTCCTCGGCGGTCGAGCCGAACGGCGTGGTCATCACGGAGGGCAACTACCTCGGCCTCGACGTCGAGGGATGGCGCGAGGCCCGCGGATGCATCGACCTCCTCGTCCACGTCGAGACCTCCGGGACGGAGCTGTTGCGGCGCCTGATCGCCCGGCAGGAGGCCTTCGGACGCGACCACGTCGACGCGGCCCACTGGGTGCGCACCGTGGACGCCGCCAACATCACCCTCGTGTCGGGGGGCCGCGACCGGGCGGACGTCGTCATCCGCCCTCGTCCCCCCGAGGCACGCCCCACCTGACCCCCGGGGCNGCACCTCGGCGTGGCGGGCATTGGCCCCGAGAGGTCGGACGGCCACAGGCAGACCAGAGCGGTCGGACAGCCACAGGCAGACCAGAGCCGTCGGACGGCCACAGGCCGAACCGTGCGGGTGGATCACCGGTGGCCGGACGGCAGTGATCCGCCCGCTCCGAGGCCGACAGGAGGAGCCGGGCGCACGGACTGCCCCCGCAGCAGATCTACCATGGGTGCACCCACAGGCTCCCACTTCCCACCGGAGGACTCCTTGACCGCATTCGATGACGGCGCCAGCTCCCAGGCGGATCCCGCCGAGCGCGAGACCCTCACCTGGGAGGGGTTCGGTGTGGCCTCACGTGAGCTCACTGCCCTGATCGTCGAGTCCGGGTGGATCCCCGACCTCATCGTCGCCGTCGCCCGTGGCGGACTGCTGCCGGTCGGCGCCATCTCCTACGCGATCGGCGTCAAGGCGATCGGGACGATGAACGTGGAGTTCTACACCGGCGTCGACGAGACCCTCACCGAACCCCGTCTGCTGCCCCCGCTCATGGACGTCTCGGCCATCGCGGGGAAGCGGGTCCTGGTGGTGGACGACGTCGCCGACTCCGGCCGCACGCTGCGGATGGTCATGGACCTCATCGCCGAGCACGGACTCTCCCTGGACGGTGAGGCCGCCGTGCCCGTGGACGCGCGCTGCGCCGTCATCTACGAGAAGCCCCGCTCGGTCATCTCCCCCGACTACGTCTGGCACGTCACCGACCGGTGGATCAACTTCCCCTGGTCGACGTTGCCCGTCGTGCGGGCGGAGTAGGGCACCATGGGCCCCATGGGTGCGGGGCGCGTGTCGGGGAGGGCGGGCGAGGGCGCGCACGGTCCCACTCCGGCGGACGAGGGCGACGCGGCGACGTCCCGGCCGGACACCTCCCCCGGGGACGAGGGCGACGCGGCGACGTCCCGGCCGGACACCTCCCCCGGGGACGAGGGCGACGCGGCGACGTCCCGGCCGGACACCTCCGACGGCGCGGATCGCCCGACCCGTCCAGGTGCACACCGCACCGATGACGGTGAACCCGGTCGTGGCCCGCTCGGCGGTGCAGACACTGCGGTGCCCGCGGACTCCGGGGAGGGCCCCGTCGACGGTGGGGCCGACCGGGACGCTGCGCACTCCACGGTTCACCTCGGAGCCTCGGAGTCCGTGGCACGCCAGGTCGTGGACCTCGTGGGCGACCGGCTCGCACAGGGACGCAGCCTGCGCGTCCTGGGCATCACCGGCCCGCCCGGGACCGGGAAGTCGACGGTGGCGGGCATGGTCGCCGAACTCCTGGAGGCACGCGGCGTCACGGTGGCGGGCCTGGCCCCCATGGACGGTTTCCACCTCTCCAACACCGTCCTGGAGGACGCCGGTCTGGCGGACCACAAGGGTGCCCCTGACACGTTCGACGTGTGGGGGTACGTCGCGCTGCTCCAGCGGTTGCAGCGCGGAGAGCGGACCGTCTTCGCCCCCGGATACCGTCGCGACCTGCACGAACCCATCGCCGCGTCCTCGGCGGTCGAGCCGAACGGCGTGGTCATCACGGAGGGCAACTACCTCGGCCTCGACGTCGAGGGATGGCGCGAGGCCCGCGGATGCATCGACCTCCTCGTCCACGTCGAGACCTCCGGGACGGAGCTGTTGCGGCGCCTGATCGCCCGGCAGGAGGCCTTCGGACGCGACCACGTCGACGCGGCCCACTGGGTGCGCACCGTGGACGCCGCCAACATCACCCTCGTGTCGGGGGGCCGCGACCGGGCGGACGTCGTCATCCGCCCTCGTCCCCCCGAGGCACGCCCCACCTGACCCCCGGGGCACGCCGCCACGGAGCCTCGGAGCATGCCCCACCAGACCCCCAGGAGCGCTCCGCCGGTCCCACGCGTCACACCGCGGACCCGCAGAAGACGGTCAGGACTGCGACCAAAGTCCCACACCGCCGCCGCGCGAATGCTTGACTTGGTGACGTTCCCGTCAGCAGAGCGGCCCACGTGGCCGATCCGCCACCACAGGCACCCGCCCCGGACCCACTGAGGAGTTCCCCCGGATGTTCCAGCAGATCCTCGACCCCGTCGGCGGCTCGCTCGCCCTGTCGGCACTGGTCGCCGTCATCCCGCTCGCCACGCTCTTCGTCCTCCTCGGGGTCTTCCGCGTGAAGGCCTGGCTCGCCTCCGTCACCGGACTGGTCCTCTCGATCCTCCTGGCGACACTCGTGTGGCGGATGCCGGTCGCCCAGGTGGCCAGCGGCACCCTCGAGGGCGCGCTCTACGGCGTCGTCCCGATCCTGTGGATCCTGGTCAACGCACTGTGGATCTACCGACTCACGGTCGTGACCGGTTGGTTCGAGGTGCTGGGTGACCGCATCCGCTCGATCACCGATGACCAGCGCATCCTGGCCATCATCATCGCCTTCTGCTTCGGGGCGCTCCTGGAGTCCCTGGCCGGGTTCGGCGCCCCCGTGGCCATCTCGATCGCCATGCTGGTGGCCGCGGGCATGAAACCGCTCAAGGCCGCCGTGGTGTCACTGCTGGCCAACACCGCGCCCGTCGCCTTCGGGGCGATGGCAGCCCCGATCATCACCCTGTCGGGGGTCACCAAGATCGACGTGCACCTCCTGGCCCAGATGGCGGGCCGCCAGACCCCCTTCCTCGCGGCGTTCGTGCCCCTGCTGCTGGTCTTCATCGTCGACGGATGGCGGGGTGTCCGCCAGACCTGGCCGATCGCCGTCATCTCCGGCCTCACCTTCGCCGTCGCCCAGTTCGTGACCGCCAACTACTTCGCCGTGGAGATCACCGACGTCGTCGCCGCCGTCGCCACCGCGATCGTGGTGCTCCTCGTGCTGCGCGTGTGGACGCCCTCGCACACGGTGGCCTTCGAAGCGGCGGGGACCACGGCCGACGAGGGCGACGCCGACGCTGCTGCACCCGGTGGCCACACCTCCCGGGCGGGCATCGCCGATCCCGACATGGCCCGCGTCGACCGCTCGACCCGCTCCGCGGGGAACCTCACCTGGATGGCCGTGCTGCCCTACGTGGTGATCATCGCGGTCTTCTCCGTCACCCAGATCCCCGCGGTCAAGACCATCCTGGCCGAGCACGCCACGATCTCCTTCGCCTGGCCGGGCCTCGACGTGGCCAACGCCGCGGGCGACCCCATCTCGACCACCTTCAGGCTGGGGTGGGTCAGCACCGGCGGCACGCTGCTGTTCATCTCCGGGATCATCGTGGCCCTCGCCTACGGCGTCTCGGCGGGTCGCGCCCTGCGGGCCTACGGCGCGACCGTGCACCAGCTGCGCTTCACCATCCTCACCGTCGTCTCCGTGCTCGCCCTCGCCTATGTCATGAACCTGTCCGGCCAGACGCAGAGCCTCGGCGCCGCGCTCGCCGCGACCGGGGGCTTCTTCGCCCTCCTCTCCCCGGCCATCGGATGGCTCGGAGTGGCGATCACGGGCTCCGACACCTCCTCCAACGCGCTCTTCGGGCTCCTGCAGGCGACCACCGCGGAGAAGGCGGGCCTCGACCCGATCCTCATGGCGGCCACGAACTCCTCGGCCGGAGTGGTCGGGAAGATGCTCTCCCCGCAGAACCTGGCGGTCGCAGCTGCCGCCGCCGGCATGGCCGGGAAGGAAGGGGACCTCTTCAGGAGGCTAATCTGGTGGAGTCTGGGCCTTCTCATCGCCTTCACGGCCTTCGTCTACCTGCAATCGACTCCGATCCTCGGATGGATGGTTCCCACACCATGACCAACACCGCACACACGATCCCCGAGGCCCACATCGACCCCGCGGTCGCCTCCGCGGTCCAGGACGCCTCGCGCATCCGCCTGGGGGCGCTGGACCGCGTCGCGCACGCGAGCGATGCCTCCCACTTCCTCCACACCCCCCGCGCCCTCGTCATCGCGGAGGACGCGGCCGAGATCGCGGCCGTCCTGCGCGGCGCCTCCGCCTCGGGCACACACGTGACCTTCCGATCGGGCGGGACGTCCCTGTCCGGGCAGGCCTCGGCACCCGACCTCATGGTCGACACGCGCAAGGCCTTCCGTGACATCGAGGTGCTCGACGGGGGACGTCGCGTGCGCGTCCAGCCCGGCGCCACGGTGCGCCAGGTCAACGCCCACCTCGCCCGTCACGGGTACCGCCTCGGCCCCGACCCGGCCTCCGAGGGTGCCTGCACCGTGGGCGGTGTGGTGGCGAACAACTCCTCCGGCATGGCGGCGGGCACCGTCCAGAACACGTACCACACGCTGGAGTCCATGGTGCTGGTCCTGCCCTCGGGCACCACCGTCGACACCTCGGCCCCTGACGCCGACGCCCAGCTGCGCCGCCAGGAGCCCGCCCTCGTCGAGGGGCTGGAGCGCCTGCGTCGCCGCGTCCTCGACAACCCCGAATCCGTGGCGACCGTCAAGCGCCGCTTCGCCATGAAGAACACCATGGGATACGCGGTCAACGCCTTCCTCGACTTCGACTCCCCCGCGGACCTCCTCGCCCACCTGGTCATCGGGTCCGAGGGCACCCTCGCCTTCGTCGCGGAGGCCACCTACCGCACCGTGCCCGTCCTCCACCAGGTCGCCACCGCCCTGGCCGTCTTCCACTCCCTGGAGGACGCCACCCGGGCCCTGCCCGACCTCGTGGCCTCCCACGCGGCTACCCTGGAGCTCATGGACGCCACGTCCCTGCGGGTCGGGCAGTCCTTCCCCGACGCCCCCCGCCAGATCACGGGCTTCGCGGTCGGCACCGAGGCCGCGCTGCTCGTGGAGTACCAGGCCGATGACGCCGACACCCTGGCCGACCTCGTGCGCGGCGGCAGCGAGGTGCTGGACCACCTCTCCCTGCGGTCCCCGGCCACCCTGTCCACCGACGCCGCCCAGCGGGCACTGGCCTGGAAGCTGCGCAAGGGCCTGTACACCTCGGTGGCGGGCGCCCGGAAGTCGGGGACGACCGCCCTGCTGGAGGACATCGTCGTGCCGGTGCCGTCCCTGGCACCCACCTGCGCCTCCCTGCAGGAGCTGTTCACGAAGTACCAGTACGCCGACTCCGTGATCTTCGGCCACGCCAAGGACGGCAACATCCACTTCATGCTCACCGACGGCTTCGCCCGCACCGGGGCCATCGACCGTTTCGCTGCCTTCACGGAGGACATGGTCGACCTCGTCCTCTCCGCCGACGGCAACCTCAAGGCCGAGCACGGCACCGGGCGCGTCATGGCCCCCTTCGTGCGCCGCCAGTACGGCGACGAGCTCTACGGGGTCATGCGCGAGATCAAGACCCTGTGCGACCCCACCGGCATCCTCAACCCCGGTGTCATCATCGAGGACGACCCGAAGGCCCACCTGCGCGACTTCAAGCTTCCGGAGTCCATCGAGATCAAGGCCGACCGCTGCGTGGAGTGCGGCTACTGCGAACCGGTGTGCCCCTCCCGCGACCTCACCCTCACCCCCCGCCAACGCATCGTCGTGCGCCGCGCGGAGGAGCGGGCCCGCGCCCACGGGGACGAGGACCTGGCCAGGGAACTCAGCCACGACTACGAGTACGCCGGCATCGACACCTGCGCCGTCGACGGCATGTGCGTCACGGCCTGCCCGGTGCTCATCAACACCGGCGACCTCGTGCGGCGCCTGCGCCGGGAGGACCAGAACCCGGTGATGGCCACCGGGTGGCGGGCCGCGGCCCACGCCTGGAACCTCGTCTCGCGCACCGCGGCCGCCGGGCTCACCGTCGCCGACCACCTGCCGGCGCCCCTCGTCGGGGCCGTCTCGGACGTGGGGCGCGCCGTCCTCGGGGCCGACACGGTGCCCCACTACAGCGCCGACCTCCCCGCCGGGGGGCCCGCCCGCAAGCCGCTGGCGGGCACCGTCGGGGCGGACGAGGGAGAGATCCGCGGCGTCTACCTGCCGGCCTGCATCAACGGGATGTTCGAGGCGGGCGGGGACGGCGAGGGCGCGACGCGCGCCTTCATCGCCCTGCTGCAGCGCGCGGGGATCCGGCTGGTGGTGCCCGAGGGGATCGAGTCGCTGTGCTGCTCGACGCCGTGGACGTCCAAGGGCTACCCCGCGGGGCGTGCCGCCATGGCGCACCGGGTCGTCGCCGCCGTGCGGGATCTCGACCCGGACGGCAGGCTGCCGGTCATCACGGACGCGGCCAGCTGCACCGAGGGCTTCGAGCACATCTTCCGCGACGAGAAGGTCACCTGGCAGACCCTGGATGCCGTGGAGTTCGTCCGGCGTGAGGTCCTGCCCGCCCTGGGTGAGGTCACGCCCCTGGTGGACACCCTGGCCCTGCACCCCACCTGCTCCTCGACCCAGATCGGGCTCAACCCCGCGCTGGAGGCGGTCGCGGCGACCGTGGCGCGGAAGGTGGACGTGCCGCTGAACTGGGGTTGCTGCGGGTTCGCCGGTGACCGCGGGATGCTCCACCCCGAACTCACCGCATCCGCCGCCGCGCCGGAGGCGCGTGAGGTCAAGGCGCTCCACGCCGACGCCCATGCCTCCTGCAACCGCACCTGCGAGGTGGGGATGACGCGGGCGACCGGGTCGGAGTACCGCCACGTGCTGGAACTGCTGGAGGAGGCGACCCGGCCGGGACGGCGGGTGCCCGCAGGAGCCTGACACCCCGCGCCGCTGTCGGGACGCACCTCCCGGCCCGCTGCCCGGACCGGGTGGGGGCCCGGCACCGAACCGGGTGCTCCTCTGCCAGACCAGGGCGGACCTCAGGACCCGAACAGAGCGGACTTCGCGGTCGGAACAGAGCGGACTTCGCCGATGGGGTCAGTGGGTGGGACCGAACCAGGCCCTCCAGTAGGCGTAGAAATTGAGGTTGCCCCAGCTGGAGCAGGACCCTCCCGAGCCGGACACCGCATCGTCGTCGGGCTGGTAGGGCGTGTAGTTGTAGAGCCCTGCGGTGGCCTGGTTCGCCAGCGCCACCGGTGCGGATCCGCAGTCGGGGTCGGGGTTGTACAGGATGTCGCTCGTCACGCCTGCCTGGAACTCGAACTGTCCGGGGTCCTGCTGGTAGATGCGGAACTGGCGGGCGGCGTACCAGACCTGGCGGGCGAAGCCGGAGTAGTCGGCATCGCAGGTGGAGGTGTCGGGGCAGGCGTACCCCATGGCCGAGGCGTAGCGCGTGGCCGTGAGGGAACTCCCGGACGCCGTGATGAGACCCTGTTCCTTCTGGAGGACCACCAGCAGCACCTTCGGGCTCACCCCGCACCCGGACGCGGCCTTGGTGACGACGTCGGCCGCGGAGTCCGCCTCCGCGCCCTCGAAGCCGCCCGGGCAGAACCTGTCGGCGGGGAAGGACGGGGTCTCCTCCGAGTACTCCGCCAGGCACGGGGTGCCGTCCGGGCCCGCGACACAGCCCGCGTTCCAGCTGGCGACGAAGGCGGCCACCTCGTCACGGGTCATCGCCTCCCCGTCGAAGAAGAGCCCGTCGGAGATGATGTCCCCGGCATCGAAGCCGGTGAAGTCCAGGGTGGGCGTGCTGGGTCCCCCGCCACTGGCGTTCTCCCCGGGACCGTACCCGACGACTCCACGGTCCTGTTCCCCCGGCAGCGCGGAGTGCACCAGCAGGGCGATCCCCGTCAGTCCCAGGCCCAGGATCCCGAGGAAGACCAGGACCACGGCGATCCGACCGAACCCCCGGCGCCGGGCGTGCCGGGCGTGGCTGGTGCGGCCGCGGCCGGTGGGGCGACCTCGCGGGTGCCTCGTCGACCCCGCACGCACCCCGTGGCCCTTCCGTGGCCCGGTGCTGCGCCCGGTGTGCCGACCGGCCCCGCTGCCGCCGGGGCCGCGGTCCACGCCCATCAGGGGCGCGGCCCGTCCAGGATGCCGCGCAGGTGGTCGACGAGGGCGGGGGTGACGCGTTCGATGACGTCCAGGGTGTCCACGAAGTCCTCGTGTCCCCCGTACCAGGGATCCGGGACGTCGGGGACGGGGCCGCGAGCGCCATCGCCACGACCCATGCCACGACGGCCGCGACCAGCCGCGCCACGGCTCCCGGTGCGGGGGCCGGAACCGGGTCCCAACCGCCCGACCTGGGGCGTCCCCGTCCCCGTCCCCGTCCCCGGTGTCGTCGTACTCCCGTCCCACGCCGGACCCGACTCCCTGAGAGCCGGGTCGAAGGACCGGTACATGCGCAGGTCCACGGCGTGGACGTCCCCCGGTGCCGGGTCGGGCACCTCCTCGACACCGGAGCGTCGGGCCAGCCGTTCCAGGGCGGCGAGGTGCTGACGTGTCATGGCGAGCACCAGGTCCCAGGACCCCAACTCGTCGGCACGGACCTGGCGGGCGCGGTGGTCGGGGACGCGGTGCCCGGCCTCGCGCAGCACCCGTGCGGCGCGCGGGTCGACGGGGTTGCCGTGCTCCTCGTCGGAGATGCCCGCGGAGTCCACGACCACGTCGAGACCCGCGTCACCCACCTGTTCCGCGAGCACCTCCTGGGCCATCGTCGAGCGGCAGATGTTGCCGGTGCACACCATGAGGACTCGAAGGGTCATGGACCCATTGTGCCCGACGGGCGCCGCGCGTCCCTGACGTGCTTCCCCGACCCCTCCCGTTGATGCGCTCCCCCGACGCGCTTCCCGGCACCCGTCCCGCTGAGGCGCCGCCCCGGCCCGGCGCGGGGTCACGCGTGCCCGAAACTCCGGGGACAGCGCTCCGACCGGCTCAGATCGAGAGGTACGCCCGGACCGCCTCGTAGGAGAAGTACGCCGCCCGGGTGGAGTCCATGTGGAAGTCCTGGTCGGCGCGTGGCCCGCACAGGTCCGACACGGCGCGGACCGACACCCAGTTGGTCCCCATCCCGAAGCAGACCTGGGCCATCGCCGCGGTCTCCATGTCGGTGGCCAGCGCGGCGGGGAACGCTTCCCGCACGGGCGCGACGTTCGCGGCGGTGATGAAGGAGTCACCGGAGACGACCTGCCCGACACGCACCCGGTGCTCGATGTGGCGCGAGAGGTTGTTGGCCCTGAGCACGGCGAGTTCCGGCGAGCGGTGGTCCACGGGCATCCCGGGCACCTGGCCGCGCACGTAGCCGAAGGCCGTGGCATCGGCGCCGGAGTAGGTCGTGGCGGTGCCCACGACCACGTCACCGACCTCGACGTCAGCCCCCAGACCGCCCGTCGTCCCCGCGGCGATGACGATGTCCGGGTCGACCATCATGAGCGCGCGTGCCGTGGCGGAGGCGGAGTTGGCCAGGCCGATCCCGGAGGTCACGACCACCACGGTGGAGCCGTCGAGCTCGCCCGTGGTGAAGGTCTGGCGGTGGCGTTCGGGCTCCCCGACGGCGAGCGTGGTCGCGCCCTCGCTCAACGCGTCCAGGAACGGACCGGCCTCGATGTCCATGGCGCACTGGATGACGGCACGCACTCCCGGCCGCGCAGGTGGGGTGGTGACGTCGGGGCTCATGCTGTCCTCCAGGATGTGTGGTCGGCCGGGTGGCCGGGTGGTGTGCGGTCCTCCCGCTGCGCGGGAGGGAGGTCGGGGGTTGGTGTCCGGCGGGCGTCCCCGTCGCCTGCGGGCGGTGGGTGCCCCCTCGTGCCGGCGTGTGGGGTGGGGGGAGCGGCGCCGGTGGACAGGGCCGCGGGTGGACGAGGGCGACGCCCCCGCGCGGGGGACCCTCTCAGGACGCGGTGACGGTCTCCCACTCCCCGCGGTGGGCGAGGAACCCACGGACCGCTTCCTGGGCCGCCTCGAGGGAGTGGTTGGCTCCCCACCCGCACTGGACCTCATTCGCCGCGGGCACGGAGGTGGCGTCCAGGATGTCGCGGAAGGTGGCCTCCAACAGGGGGAGGAACTCGTCGGTCCCGACCCCGAGCATGAGTGCGTAGAACCCCGTCTGGCAGCCCATGGGGGAGAAGTCGATGAGTCGGTCGGTGTGGTTGCGCATGAGTTCCGCAGTGAGGTGCTCGATGGAGTGGACCGCGGGCATCTCCAGGTGGGCGACATTGGGTTGGGTGAACCGGACGTCGTACTTCACCAGGACATCACCCCCGGGCAGCTCCTTGCGGTCGGCGACCCGCACGAAGGGGGCGACCACGCTGCGGTGGTCGAGGTTGAAGGATTCGACGTTCATGCGCTGGACCATGGCCCCGAGTCTAGGGTGCCCGGCGCGTGAGCCGTCCGGCGTAGCCTCTCCCTGAATGGCACCGGAGTGCCCGGCGGGTCCGGGGGAGGCTCCGGAGGCAGCAGACGACGCAGACGGAGCCGACGGGCCGGAGGACGCACGCATGGGACCGTGGAGACGCGAGGCACCGCGCCCGCTGGCCGGAATGAGCATGGAGCCCGCCTCCGACGGCGGTTCCTTCGCCTGGCGGGTGGTCGCCGCAGTGGCCCTGTGGTTGGGCGCTGCGGCGCTCACCTACTCGGCC
>NZ_LT700212.1:2314432-2319818 GCF_900155435.1 Actinomyces provencensis
CGGCACGCACTCCCGGCCGCGCAGGTGGGGTGGTGACGTCGGGGCTCATGCTGTCCTCCAGGATGTGTGGTCGGCCGGGTGGCCGGGTGGTGTGCGGTCCTCCCGCTGCGCGGGAGGGAGGTCGGGGGTTGGTGTCCGGCGGGCGTCCCCGTCGCCTGCGGGCGGTGGGTGCCCCCTCGTGCCGGCGTGTGGGGTGGGGGGAGCGGCGCCGGTGGACAGGGCCGCGGGTGGACGAGGGCGACGCCCCCGCGCGGGGGACCCTCTCAGGACGCGGTGACGGTCTCCCACTCCCCGCGGTGGGCGAGGAACCCACGGACCGCTTCCTGGGCCGCCTCGAGGGAGTGGTTGGCTCCCCACCCGCACTGGACCTCATTCGCCGCGGGCACGGAGGTGGCGTCCAGGATGTCGCGGAAGGTGGCCTCCAACAGGGGGAGGAACTCGTCGGTCCCGACCCCGAGCATGAGTGCGTAGAACCCCGTCTGGCAGCCCATGGGGGAGAAGTCGATGAGTCGGTCGGTGTGGTTGCGCATGAGTTCCGCAGTGAGGTGCTCGATGGAGTGGACCGCGGGCATCTCCAGGTGGGCGACATTGGGTTGGGTGAACCGGACGTCGTACTTCACCAGGACATCACCCCCGGGCAGCTCCTTGCGGTCGGCGACCCGCACGAAGGGGGCGACCACGCTGCGGTGGTCGAGGTTGAAGGATTCGACGTTCATGCGCTGGACCATGGCCCCGAGTCTAGGGTGCCCGGCGCGTGAGCCGTCCGGCGTAGCCTCTCCCTGAATGGCACCGGAGTGCCCGGCGGGTCCGGGGGAGGCTCCGGAGGCAGCAGACGACGCAGACGGAGCCGACGGGCCGGAGGACGCACGCATGGGACCGTGGAGACGCGAGGCACCGCGCCCGCTGGCCGGAATGAGCATGGAGCCCGCCTCCGACGGCGGTTCCTTCGCCTGGCGGGGGGGCGCCGCAGTGGCCCTGTGGTTGGGCGCTGCGGCGCTCACCTACTCGGCCTCCGGCATGTCCTGGTTCGCCGCACCCGACTACGACCCCCGTTTCGCGGACCCCGTGTGGGGCACCGACGTGCTGCACCGCGCGACGGCGCCGGGGGCCGCCCTCGTGCTCCTGGGTGGTCTGGTCATGGTCGCCTGCTGGTGGGTGAGCGGCAGGGTGGGCCGCTCCGGGCGGGGCGACCACCGACGTCGCACCCGGCTGGCCGTGCACACGGCGCGGATCCTGCGCCCGGTGCTCGCCCTCCTGCTCCTGGGGGCACTGCTCCTCTCGCTGCGGGGACTGGTGCTCCAGTGGGCCGCGGACTGGGTGGCCTACCCGGGGTGGTCGCGCTCCGTGGTCGCCCAGGTGAGCACCCTGGTGGCTCTCCTCCTGCTGCCGCGCCCGGACGACCCGCGCCGCTGGGCGGAGGCAGGGTACGGACGCGTCCGCGTGGGCGCCGCTGCGCTCATCTCGGTGGCCACCCTCGCACTCCCGCTCCTCCCGGCGGCCCTGGCGGACGCCACTGCGGAGGCCTCCGGCACCACCGCTGCCGGGGACGGTGTCGCGCAGAGCTCCGGGACCGGACAGTCGGCCCCGGGCCCGTCACCGGTCACGGTCACCACCTCGGACCCCGGGGCCACCCTGCACTGGGCGCAGGTGTCGGCCCCCCTGGGTGACGGGGACGCGGACTCCCCGGATGCGGGCACCGACACGGGCAGCGCGCAGGACACCGCCCCGGCCTCCGACCCCGCCTCCGGGGAGGGCAGCTGGTGGCACCGGTGGCGTGGGGCGACCGGCGTGCAGGTGGTCCCCAGCGCAACGGGCGGGAGTGGTCTGGCCGTCCTCGTCGATGCCTCCGCCCCGCAGCGCACGGCCCTGGCGGTCCTGGACCGGGGCGCGGGTGAGGTCCTCTCCCGCTGGGACGCCGATGCGTTCCGGGACCGTGGCCTGCCCCCGCTCCCCGATGCGGGTCGGGACGCCCGGCTCTTCGGGGAGTGGTTCGTCCACAACGGTCTCGCCACGGAATGGACGCGGGCGGACGGCACCGTCGTCGACACCGTGCCCACGACCGCACAACAGGCGGAGCTCAGGTCGAGGCAGGTCGAGGGGCTCCACGGCCGTTCCACCACCTCCACGGCGACGTGGTTCCTGGGCGACGACGCCGCCTGCCAACGGCGTGCCCTGGTGGACGGGTCGGACAGCTGGGTCCTCGACGAGGACACCGTGGTCGCCCTCGAGCTGTGCACCGACACGACTCCGGCCCACGCGCAGCTGCTCGGCATCGACCCCAGCTCCGGCAGCGTCCGTTGGCACACCGCTGTGCCCGGTTTCGACACGTGGGCGTCCGGGCTCGACGTGCCGGTGCCGACACTCTCCTCCGCGCGGTGGCCGGTCCTGGTGGAGGCCGTCGGGGACGGGGACGGGAGCACTGCCGAGCACACCGTGACCGGCGGTGTCGATCGCGGTCGCCGCGACTTCGTCATCCAGGTGGCCGGCGTCCGCCACAGGATCTCCACCAGTTCCGGAGCGGTGGTGGACGGGCAGGGGTGACCACTCCGGGTCGGTGCGACACCCGCGCCGCGCAGGTCCGCTCCTGAGCGCACCGGGCACGCAACGTGGGCCTACCGTTGACCGCATGGATGCCACACGCCCCGCAGCGCCACGCCGCACCGGGAGACCCCACGGGTCAGGAGACGGGGAGGTGCGGCCATGACAGCTCCCGCACGCGTGCGCGTCCGCCGGGTCCACGACGATCCCGCACCTGACGACGGCGCACGCGTCCTCGTCGACCGCCTCTGGCCACGCGGCATCAGCAGGACCCGCGCCGCCCTCGACGAGTGGTGCAAGCAGGTCGCCCCCTCGACCGAGCTGCGCAAGTGGTACGCGCACGACCCCGCCAAGTACCCGGAGTTCCGCGAGCGCTACCTCGCCGAGCTCCGGGACCGGGACCACGCCCCAGCCCTCGCCGACCTGCGCGCCCGGGCGGCGGCCGGACCACTCACGCTGCTGACGGCCTCCAGGCGGGCCGACATCTCGGAGGCGGCCGTGCTCCGGGAACTGCTCACCACACCCACCGACTGAGGCACCCACCCGTCACGCGTGGGGGCGTTCCCGGATGCCGGGGTGCGGTGCCGCGTGGGCCCGGTGGGTTGCACCGCACCGGTGCGGGCGTCCTGCCTGACCACGCCTCGCCGCGCCGCACCGGGGCCGCCATCTCCCCCGGGTCGGCACCGACCGGGGAGGACGACGCCGAGTGGTCGCCTCACTCGGTCGTCTGCTGGGTGCTGCCCGGACGGACCAGGTCGTGCTGGGAGTAGTAGACCCAGCCCTCACCGACCTTCCCACCCAGCAGCGTGGGGACGGTGACGGGTGTGAGACCACGCTCCCTGAGCCCCTCGACCACCTCCGGGACCGCGTCCACGGTGGTCGGGTAGATGTCGTGCATGAGGACGATGGAGCCCCGCTTCACCGTGGAGAGGACTCGGTCGACCACTGCCCGGGTGTTGCGGGACTCCCAGTCCTGGGAGTCGATGTTCCACACGACGATCGCGGCGTGCTGGCGGCCGGCCGCCCCCCGGACGGTGTCGTTCCAGTCCCCGTAGGGCGGGCGGACCAGCACGGGGTCGTGCCCGGTTGCGTCGCGGACCGCCGTGGCCGTGGACCCCAGCTCCCGGCGCACGGCCGCAGCACTGAGCCCCGTGAGGTCCGCGTGGTCCCAGGTGTGGGCCCCCACGACATGTCCGTCCTCGGCCTCGCGACGCACGAGGCCCGGCTGCTCGACGACGTGGGAACCGATGGGGAAGAAGGTGGCGTGCACCCCGAGGTGGGCGAGTGTGTCGAGCAGTCGACCCGTGGTCGCCGCGTCGGGGCCGTCGTCGAAGGTCAGCGCCACACAGGCGGTGACCCCGCAGTCCACGTCCGCATCCCCCGCTCCCTCCACCGCCACCGGCGACGAGGGCGACCCCGCGCTCTCGGACGGCGCCGGGGAAGCGTCTGTGTCCGCCGGTGTGGGCTCCGGAGTTCCCGTCCGGGGCGACGCCGGGCCCGCGGAGGGTGCCGGGGAGGACGGGGTCGATGGACTCCCCGACGTGGACGGGGACGGGAGGGAAGACGAGGGCCCTCCCTGCGACTGGGGTCCGGTGCTCGGCGTGCACACCCCACGAGCGCCAGTGTGGCCACAGCTGCCGCGAGCGTGCCCACCACGGCCCTGCCGCGCGTCCGGGTCCTCCTGCCGAATCCCCTGCAGATCTCCATCCCGCCCGAGCATACCGAGGGTCCCTCCGGGTGCAAGTGGGCCCCGGGGAGGGGTCGCCCCACGGGTCGTCCCACCCGGGTGTGACGGTGGGACCGACGTGCGCACGGCACCCGTGCGGGCACAATGGGGGCATGGACCTGCACCTCTCCCGACCGCAGGCGGAGACCCCGGAGCGGCACGATCCCGCCCACCCCACACCGGCAGCCCTGGTCGCCGGTCAGGTCCCCGCCACCGATGCCCTCCATCCCCTCTCCGCCTTCGACATGTTCCGCATCGGCATCGGCCCCTCCTCCTCCCACACCGTGGGCCCCATGCGGGCGGGCCTGGCCTTCGCCGCGGAACTGGCGGCCCTGGAGCCACGCGGGGTCTCCCGCGTGGGCATCGACCTGCTCGGCTCGCTCGGGGCCACCGGTCGCGGCCACAACACCGACCGCGCGGTCCTGCTGGGACTGGCCGGCCACGACCCGGCGACGGTCCCCACCGCGGTCGTCGAGTCCGTGCTTCCCGAGGTCGCCCGCACCGGAGGACTCACACTGGTGGGGGGCCACCGTGTCCCCTTCGACGTCGACCGCGACATCCGGTTCCTGCCGCGCACCCGCCTGCCCTACCACGTCAATGCCCTCACGATCACGGCCTGGCCGGACCCTCCCCGGACCAGCCCGGCAGAGGCGCCCTCGTCGGGCCCCCTCCCACCGACCGACGCTGCCGGGAGTCCACCCCTGCTGAGACGGACGTACTACTCGGTGGGCGGCGGGTTCGTCATGGTGCAGACCAACGACGACCCGGAGGAGCCGGTCGTGGAGTCCCTGGCCACCGCCGAGGCGACGTCGACGCTCGGGGTGGCGGCCCCCCACCCCTTCGCCACCTCCGCCGAACTCCTGGAACGCTGCGCCGGAAGCGGGCTGTCCATCGCGGCGCTCGTGCGCACCAATGAGGAGTCCATGCGGTCTCCGGAGCGGGTCGACGCCCACCTGGACCTCATCGCGGACGAGATGTTCGCCTGCATCGAGGAGGGCGTCTCCGCCACGGGGCTCCTGCCCGGGGGCCTGGACGTGCCCAGGCGGGCCCATGCGCTCGCCGACCAGCTGAGGGCCCGTTCCTCCCGTCGGACCGGGGACGGGGAGGGCGGCGGCCCGGGAG
>NZ_LT700212.1:2320852-2323160 GCF_900155435.1 Actinomyces provencensis
CGAGGCCGGGGTCGCCCACCCCGCCGCCGCCCCCCTGCCCGGCGGCCCGTTGCTCCCCCGACTGGGGGGCACAGGCGACGAGGGCGACGAGGGCGGCGCACGCCGCAGGCGCGCGGTCCACGACTTCCTGCTGGCGGCGACCGCGATCGGCGCCCTCATCAAGACCACCGCCTCCATCGCCGGGGCCGAGGTGGGGTGCCAGGGCGAGGTGGGGTCCGCCTCCGCCATGGCCGCAGCCGGTCTGGCCCAGGCCCTGGGCGGGACGCCCCACCAGGTGGAGAACGCCGCCGAGATCGCCATGGAGCACTCCCTGGGCCTGACCTGCGACCCCGTGGGTGGTCTGGTCCAGATCCCCTGCATCGAGCGCAATGCGATCGCCGCGGTCAAGGCCATCAACGCCGCCCGCATGGCCCTGTGGGGGGACGGACGCCACACGGTCAGCCTCGACGTCGTCATCGAGACCATGCGCCAGACGGGCAACGACATGCTCTCCAAGTACAAGGAGACCTCGGCGGGCGGCCTGGCCGTGAACGTCGTGGAGTGCTGAGGGGCGAGCTCCCGTCACGGTCGTCCCCAGGCCGGGACCTCCCCTCCCCGGTGGACGAGGGAGCACCGTCCGACGTGGGAACACTGGTCGATGCACCCACCTCCGGGCGCAGAGGAGGTGCCGGTGGTCCGCAGGCAGGGTGACGAGGTCCGGGGTCAGGGGCGGCCCGCCGCCTCCCGCGTCGAGGTGGACGTCCCCCGGATCCGCCCGTGTCAGGGCGGAGGTGGGTCGCCGGGCGCGCGCGTGGCGTGGGAGGCGACCACGGCGGACCCCTCGGCAAGGAGCACGGACCCACCGATGCACCACTCCCCCTCCTGCCGCCCCTGGGCGACGCCTCCGTACTCGTCCTGTGCCTCGTCTCGGTGCTGGCACCTGGCCTCACGCTCGCGTCCTGTGGTCCCGCTGGCAACGTGCTCCCCCTTTCGGTGAGCCCCGGCGCGGGCGGGACCGCTCCCACCTCGGACACGGGAGCAGGGACCGCGTCCGGGGACACGTCACCGTCGCCGCCCTCGTCGACATCCACGGGGGCGGCCACTGGACCGCCTGGCCCGGTCCTCACGGCGGAGGACGTTGAGGGCGCCCTGGACCGCACCTCACCGGGGGGAGTGGCCCTGGTCCACCCGGACGCCGAGGCGGAGGCCTCCTGGCGCGCGCCGGGGGACGAGGACCTTCCCCCGGACGTGGTCGAACCGCCGGTGCGGCTCCCCCATCCGGATGCCGCAGACCTTGGGCGCACTGCGGGACGACCTCCCGTCGGACGTCCGGACCCTGCCGCGGGCCGACGACCCTGCGTCGGCGGACATCAAGGGAGTGACCGCGGTGACGGCACCGACGGTGCAGGACGCCGCCGTGCGCCTGGACCGCCTGGTGGAACTGGCCGGGCGGGGCCTCGCACACGGGTGCGACACGCCGATGGCCCGGACGGACACCGGATGAATCACACCGGTGTTGTCCACAGGGTGTGCACCGGACACGGAAGCTCCGTCCACAACGCCCGCAGCCGCAGCTCCCGTGTGTCGGAGGGGCGTGCGCACGCCAGATGCACATGCCCCGCGGGACCATGGTGTCGTGGCCGCAGCTTCCCCCCGCCCGGGCTCTCCACAGGCCGTCCACACCCCCGGACGGGCTGTCCACAGGAAGGTCCGGACGACACCCCGGACACAACCCCTAGTGGTCCATCGACAATCCGGACACAAGGTGTAGTGTTGCAACACGTCAAGGGCGGAAGCCGCGCCCCGAGAATGACATGTGTGTGATTACAGGGCCGTCATTCGGCCCGGTCACCGCTCCCGACAACCAGGACAGGATGGGTGCCCACGATGGCGATCACGGTCTACTCCAAGCCGATGTGCGTCCAGTGCGACGCGACCTACCGGGCGCTCGACAAGCAGGGACTCGACTACCGTTCGGTCGACGTGACCCAGGACGTCGAGGCCCTCGAGTACATCAAGGGCCTGGGCTACCAGCAGGCCCCCGTCGTCATCGCCGGCGAGGACCACTGGAGCGGCTACCGCCCCGACCGCATCAAGGCCGCGGCCGCCGCCCTTGAGGGCACCGGGCTGCGCGTCGCCCAGGCCTGACCTCCTGTCCCGGTCACCCCAGGTGGCCGGGACAGCTGTCTGACCGGGCCCCGGGTGGCCCACGGCCCCGCCCGACCGGGTGGGAGGATTGCGGGGACCCGGGCGGACCGGATCACGGACCCGCCCTCGTCACGCGGGGGTACCCCCGTCCCGCACCCCGCCCGACACACCCCGCCCGACA
>NZ_LT700212.1:2323524-2334425 GCF_900155435.1 Actinomyces provencensis
CCCCGCCCGACACACCCCGCCCGACACACCCCGCCCGACACACCCCGCCCGACACACCCCGACCCGTGAAGGAGGACCCTGATGACGCCGACCATCGTCTACTTCTCCTCCGCCACGGGGAACACCCGCCGTTTCGTGGAGAAGGTCGGCTTCCCGGCGGAGCGCATCCCACTGCGCGCCCGTGACCCGTTCCTCCACGTCGACCACGACTACGTGCTGGTGGTCCCCACCTACGGCGGGGGCAACGCACACGGGGCAGTGCCCAAACAGGTCATCAAGTTCCTCAACGACCCCACCAACCGCAGCCACTGCCGAGGCGTCATCTCGGCGGGCAACACGAACTTCGGCACGGCATACTGCCTCGCGGGGGACATCATCTCCGCGAAGCTCGGCGTGCCCCACCTCTACAAGTTCGAGCTCCTCGGAACCCCTGAGGACGTCTCCCGAGTTCACGAAGGACTGAGCGAGTTTTGGTCGAGAACCTCACCGACACCGGCGTAGAAGAGGCCCCCAGCCCGGAGCTGGACTACCACGCGCTCAACGCGCAGCTGAACCTCTACGACGCCGAGGGCCACATCCAGTTCGACGCCGACCGCCAGGCCGCGCGCCAGTACTTCCTCACCCACGTCAACAAGAACACCGTCTTCTTCCACGACCTGGAGGAGAAGCTCAAGTACCTCGTGGACGAGGGCTACTACGAGGCCCACGTCATCGAGCAGTACGACTTCGCCGACGTCAAGGACCTCTACCGCAGGGCCTACGCCTACAAGTTCCGCTTCCCCACCTTCCTGGGGGCCTTCAAGTACTACACGTCCTACACGCTCAAGACCTTCGACGGCACCCGCTACCTCGAGCGCTTCGAGGACCGCGTCACCATGGTCGCCATGTACCTGGGCAACGGGGACATCGGGACCGCGCGCGCACTGGTCGACGAGATCATGTCGGGCCGCTTCCAGCCGGCCACCCCCACCTTCCTCAACGCCGGCAAGGCGGCACGCGGTGAGCTCGTGTCCTGCTTCCTCCTGCGCGTGGAGGACAACATGGAGTCCATCGCCCGCGGCATCAACTCCGCCCTCCAGCTGTCCAAGCGCGGCGGCGGGGTGGCGCTGTCCCTGACGAACCTGCGCGAGGCCGGGGCGCCGATCAAGAAGATCCAGAACCAGTCCAGCGGGGTCATCCCCGTCATGAAGCTGCTGGAGGACTCCTTCTCCTACGCCAACCAGCTGGGGGCCCGTCAGGGTGCGGGCGCCGTCTACCTCAACGCCCACCACCCCGACATCATGTCCTTCCTGGACACGAAGAGGGAGAACGCGGACGAGAAGATCCGCATCAAGACCCTCTCCCTGGGCATCGTCATCCCCGACATCACCTTCGAGCTGGCCAAGCACAACGAGGACATGTACCTCTTCAGCCCCTACGACGTGGAGCGCGTCTACGGGGTGCCCTTCACCGAGATCTCGGTGACGGAGAAGTACCGCGAGATGGTCGAGAACCCGAGGATCCACAAGAAGAAGATCAACGCGCGCCGCTTCTTCCAGACCGTCTCGGAGATCCAGTTCGAGTCCGGCTACCCCTACATCGTCTTCGAGGACACGGTGAACCGTGACAACCCCATCAAGGGGCGCATCACGATGTCGAACCTGTGCTCGGAGATCCTGCAGGTCTCGGAGGCCTCCACCTACAACGACGACCTCTCCTACTCCCACGTCGGCAAGGACATCTCCTGCAACCTGGGGTCCCTCAACATCGCCAAGACGATGGACTCCCCCGACTTCCCCCGCACCATCGAGACAGCCATCCGGGGGCTCACCGCCGTCTCGGACCTCTCCGACATCCAGTCGGTGCCCTCCATCGCGCGCGGGAACGCCATGAGCCACGCCATCGGCCTGGGGCAGATGAACCTGCACGGCTACCTGGCCCGCGAGCACGTGTACTACGGCTCCCCGGAGGCGCTGGACTTCACGAACATGTACTTCCTGGCGGTGGCCTACGAGGCCATCCGTGCCTCCAACCGGATCGCCCGCGAGCGCGGGGAGTCCTTCGCCGGTTTCGAGGACTCGAAGTACGCCAGCGGGGAGTACTTCACCAAGTACATCGAGGGCACCTGGGAGCCGACCACGGACAAGTGCCGTGAGCTCCTGGACAAGTCCTCCATCCACATCCCCACCGCGGATGACTGGCGCCAGCTGGCCGCGGACGTCGCGGAGTTCGGGATGTACAACCAGAACCTCCAGGCCGTGCCCCCCACCGGGTCGATCAGCTACATCAACAACTCGACCTCCTCGATCCACCCGATCGTGTCCAAGATCGAGATCCGCAAGGAGGGCAAGATCGGGCGCGTCTACTACCCGGCCCCCTTCATGACGAACGACAACCTCGAGTACTACCAGGACGCCTACGAGATCGGGCCCGAGAAGATCATCGACACCTACGCCGTGGCGACCCAGCACGTCGACCAGGGCCTGTCACTGACGCTCTTCTACCCCGACACCGTCACCACACGTGACCTCAACAAGTCCTACATCCACGCCTGGCGCAAGGGCATCAAGACCCTCTACTACGTCCGGCTGCGCCAGATGGCGCTGGAGGGCACCGAGGTCGAGGGCTGCGTGTCCTGCATGCTCTGACCTGCACACGTACGAGGGCGACGCCCCCGCGTCCGGGACCCACCTCCCGGCGCGGGGGCGCCCTCGTGCCTGCATCCGCTTGCCCCCTATGATGGCCGCAGCACCCGAGCCCCCTGGAAGGGACACCATGTCCAACCCGTACGCGTCCCCCGACCCCTCCGACCCGAATGGCCAGCAGCAGACCTGGTCCTCCCAGCAGTCCGTCCCACCCACCCAGCCGCAGAACCCCTACGGGCAGGGCGGGACCGGCCAGTACGGCACCTACCCCGACCAGGGCCAGCAGGCCGCCTGGGGACAGGCGGGCTACGGCCAGTACGGGATGGCCGCCAGCGCCCAGGCGGACCAGATCCGCTCGAACTCCACGATCGTCCTGGTCCTGGGGATCCTCGGCCTGGTGCTCATCGGCCTCTTCGGTTCCATCCCGGCGTGGGTGTGGGGCAACTCCCTGATCCGCCAGGCCCAGGAAGCGGGACTGCCCGAGGACGTCACCCAGAACGCCCGGATCGGCAAGATCCTCGGCATCATCGCGGTCGTGCTGTGGGGACTGGGCATCGTCCTCGCCATCATCCTGGTCATCGGTTTCGGCGTCCTCGCGTCGAACTCGGGCGGGAGCTACTGACCGGGATCCGCAGGGAACTGCCCGGGTCGTGCGCGTGCGGGGACCTAGGCTGTGAACATGAGTCCTCGTCCTGATTCCTCCCGACCCCAGCACCGGTCCGGCCCCCGTGGCCACGACGAGCATCCCCTCCGACGCCGCTCGGGGTCCGACCAGGACCTCATCGCCGACCTGCACCGCCTCGACGGCCGCAACTACGGCGCCTACAAGTCGGTCACGGGCGACTGGGACTACGGGGACTTCTCACTGGCCATCGACCGCGTCCAGTCCGACCCCTACGCCCCACCCTCGTCACTGCGGGCCATCGCGGATCCGCACACGATGGGTCTGCCGGCGGACTGCCTGGCCACCCCGGACCAGCGGCTGGCGGTGGCCGACTTCCTGGTGCGCGCCTTCCACGACGCCCTGGTCGGGTACGCCACCTCGGGCGACGTCCATGTCGTGCGCGTCGGGCAGGAGGTCCTCCAGCGCTCCGCCTGCACCGTCACCCCGGAGCGGGTGGAGATCCGCTTCCAGGTGCGCATGCCCGCGCGTGGGCGCACCATCCAGGGCGGTGCGGCGGCCCGGATCTTCGACCTGGACGTCCCCGACACGGTGATGGCCACCTTCGACTTCGTCTCCGAGGACGCCGCCGGACGCGTGGAGGCACTGCGCAGCCACGTCCACGCCCTGGAGGACCACAGGGCCCTGCAGGAGGCACTCACCCGGCGCGGGTGGATCGCCTTCGTCGCCGACGGTGCGGTGCTGGCCCGACGCTCCGGCATCTCCCAGAAGCCGATGGAGGACGCCGTCGCGTTCTCCTCGCCGGAGTCGCTGCGCCGGGAGATCGACCTGCCCCACGCCGGGACGGTGACCGGCATGGCACTGGAGCCCGGAGTGACCGTGATCGTGGGCGGCGGGTACCACGGCAAGTCCACGTTGCTGGGCGCCCTGCAACGCGGGGTCTACCCGCACGTGCCCGGGGACGGTCGCGAGCTGGTGGCGACACTGCCCGATGCCATGAAGGTGCGCGCCGCCGATGGCCGCGCCGTGACCGGGGTGGACGTCTCCGCCTTCATCAACCACCTCCCCGGCGGTGCCGACACGACGCACTTCTCCACGGAGAACGCCTCCGGTTCCACCTCCCAGGCCGCCTCGGTCGTGGAGGCCGTGGAACTCGGTTGCCCCCTGCTGCTCATCGACGAGGACACCTCCGCCACGAACCTCCTCATCCGCGATGCCCGCATGCGTGAGCTGGTCCATGCCGACAAGGAGCCGATCACCCCACTGGTGGACCGCATCGGTGGACTCGCCCGCGAGCGCGGGGTGTCCACCGTGATGGTCATGGGAGGGTCCGGGGACTACCTGGACGTCGCGGACCGCGTGCTCATGCTCGACACCTACCGCTGCCTCGACGTCACCGGACGTGCCCGCGAGGTGTGCGCCGCCATGCCGCGGGAACGCTCCGACGTCGAGGGATTCGACGAGGTCGGCGCGCGCACGCCGCTGCGTGCACGCGGAGGCGCCGAGCGTCCCAGGACCAAGGCCTCCGGTGTCGACCAGGTCGTCCTGGACCGCCAGACCGTGGACCTCTCCGATGTCGAGCAGGTCGTCGACCCCGGCCAGACGGAGGCCATCGCCTGGGCGATGCGGGGACTCCTGGAGCAGGTCTTCGACGGGCACACCACCCTGGCGGAGGGTCTGGGCCGGGTCGAGGCCCTGGTGCGCGAGCAGGGCCTGGACGGCCTGACCCGCTACGGCGCGCGCCAGTACCCGGCCTTCCTGGCCCGCCCCCGCTCGGTGGACCTCGGCGCGGCGCTGAACCGCTACCGCGCGCTGCGCCTGGCGTGAGCCGATCCGGAGCCCCGCGCCCGGCATGAGCCGACTCGGGGAACTGCACTTGGTGTGGGTCGATCCGGGGCGCTGCGCCTCGCCCGGGGTGGGGTGACCTCGCCGAGAAGTGGATGTCTCACCGGGACGAGGCCGTACGGCGCCTCAGTTCGGTGAGAAGTCCACCTCTCGGTGGGAAGTCCACCTCTCGGTGGGAACCACGCAACTGCACGCTTCGGTGGGTTCCCGATGCCCCTCTCCAACGGACCACCCCCGCCCGACACCGGCGTGGTCCCGGTCACCCTGAGTGCGACTCCCCGGGATCTTCCAGGGAAGTCCCCCATGTCGAGAACTGATCCTGAGGTGCGACGATCGAGGCACACCAGAAGGAGAACACATGTCCCACACCACGATCCCGCTGCCCGGTGCGGCGGATCACCCGTCCGTGACCCCCAGTGCCATCGTCTCCCTGCGGGGGGTGTCCAAGGTCTACGGCTCGGAGGAGACCCGCGTCGTGGCCCTGGACGATGTCGACGTCGACTTCCTGCAGGGACGCTTCACCGCGATCATGGGCCCCTCCGGATCGGGGAAGTCGACCATGCTCCACGTCCTGGCCGGACTCGACACCGCGAGCTCGGGCCGGGTCGAGATCGAGGGCACGGATCTCGTCGGTCTGTCGGACGACGAACTCACCCGCCTGCGCCGCGACCGCATCGGGTTCGTCTTCCAGAGCTTCAACCTGGTGCCCACCCTGGACGCGCGCGCCAACATCCTGCTTCCCCTCAAACTGGCGGGACGCCGCCCCGACCAGTCCTGGTTCGAGGAGGTGGTCGCCACACTGGGTCTCCAGGACCGCCTCTCGCACCGTCCCTCGGAGCTCTCCGGCGGCCAGCAGCAACGCGTGGCCGTGGCCCGGGCACTGGTCATGCGTCCGGCGGTGATCGTCGCCGATGAGCCCACCGGGAACCTGGACTCCGAGGCATCACGGGAGGTCCTCGCACTGCTGCGTGACGCGGTGGACCACCTCGGCCAGAGCGTCATCATGGTCACGCACGACGCGGCCTCCGCCGCCGCGGCCGATCGGACCCTGGTGATGCGGGACGGCCGCATCCAGGCCGACCTGGACCATCCCTCCGTCGAGGCACTGGGGACGGTCGGACTGTGAACGAGCTGCTGCGCGCCAACGTCCGTCAACACGGACGACGCTACGCGGCCACCGGTGTGGCCGTGGCGATCTCGATGGCCTTCGTCCTGCTGTGCCTGATGTTCACCCAGGGGTTGGCCGACACCCTGAGTGCATCCATCCGGGACTCCTACACCGGGGTCGCCGTGGTCGTCGACCAGGACCCCGAGAGTTCGGAGGGAGCCGACCTGGAGGCGCTCGCCCCCACCCTGCGCGCGGCCCCGGGTGTCGGTTCCGTCGCCGAGCAGACCACGGGATGGACCGAGCTGCGCTCGGGATCCACACGCCTCCAGCGCCAGGTGCAGGTCCTCCTGGAACCGCCCTTCCGTCAACCCGACATCACCGCCGGCTCCGCACCCGACTCCCCCACCGGCATCCTCCTGGACCGGTCCGCGGCGGACCAGCTCGGTGTCTCCGTCGGCGGAGAGGTCGAGGCCGTCGTCACCACCGGGTCCGACGACGGGAGCGTCGCAACGACGACGGTGCCGGTGACCGTCACCGGTATCAGTGCCCTGGACCGCTTCGGGACCCCCACCGTGGGCGTCACCCCGGAGGGAATGCGCGCCATCTCCTCCACCGTCTGGGTCCAGTCATTGCTGGTCTCCGCCACGGATCCCGATCCCGACCCCCGGGCCCAGGAACAGCTCGCCGGAACGGTCTCCCACCTCCTGGGGGCCGACTCCGGAGCCCGAGTCCGCACCGCCGATGCCGCGCTGGACAGCGATCTCGCCGAAGCGAAGCTCGGTGAGGGGACCATGACTGCGATGCTGCTGGCCTTCCCCCTGATCGCCCTTCTCGTCGCCTCGATCGTGGTGTCCTCGACGTTCCAGGTCGTCCTCCAGCAGCGCAGGCGCGAACTGGCCCTGCTGCGCACGGTCGGCGCGACCGCGCGCCAGGTCCGGCGCCTCCTGCTCACCGAGACCCTCGTCGTGGGTGCACTGGCCTCCCTCATCGGCGTGCTCGCTGCACTCCTGCTCGGCTCCTGGGGACTCTCGGCCGCAGGCATGGCGGACTCCTTCGGTCAGGCCCTGGCCGGCGCACGTCCGTTGACGGTGGCAGGTGTGTGGGCCCTCGGCACCGTCCTCACCACTGTGCTGGGAATGCGCCCCGCCCTCGCCGCTGCCCGCGTGCCACCGATGGTGGCCCTCCAACCGGAGGACGAGGCCGGAGCCGGAGCACGTCGGGTCGGGCGGGTCCGAGGAGTCATCGGGACACTCCTGACACTGGTGGGCGGCGGCCTCATCTGGTTCGGGCTGCACCTGGAGGACACCTCCCAGGGCTTCCTCGTGGTGCTCGGTGCCTGCATGCTGTGCCTCGTGGGCCTGTTGGTGCTGTGCACGCTTCTCCTGCCCTCTCTCACCCATGTCCTCGGCCTCGCGAGCAGGAGCCCCGTGGCCCGCATGGCGCGCGAGAACACCCTGCGCAACCGGCGGCGCACCGCCGCCACGGGAACCGCCATCGTCATCGGGGTCACCCTGATCACGACGTTGCTGGTCGGGACCGGGTCGTTGCGCACCTCCGTGTTCGACCGGCTCGACGCCTTCGCCCCGATCGACATGGTCGCCTCCACGACCACGGGAACACTGGACGAGGATCTCGTGGAGCGCATCGCCACGGTCGAGGGGATCGAGGCCACGGCCACCGAGCGATCCGCTCCCGGGAGCGTCGACGTCGGCGACGGGCAGGGGACCGAGACCGTCACGGTCCTGGGCGAGCCGGACCTCTCCGGCGTGGCCCACTCGGCACTCGCGGCGCCGAGCGACGACCAGGTGTTCCTCCCCGCGGACCGAGCGGCGGACGGGACGCCGGCGCAGGTGTGCGTCGGGGCGGACAACTGCCGCACGCTGTCGGTCGTCGGAAGTGAGCGGGTCCAGTGGGGGCAGGTGGTGGTGACCAGCTCCGTCCTGTCAGACCTGGCACCCGACGCCACCACCTCTAGCGTGGACATCCGACTCGCCGAAGGGGCGGATGTCGATGAGGTCCAGACCGCGATCCTCTCCCTGGACAACTCCTTGGACGTCTCGGGGGCGGCGCCCCTGCGCGCCCAGTTCACGCAGATGATCAACACCATGCTCCTCGTGCTGCTGGCGCTGCTCGGTGTCTCCGTCCTCGTGGCGCTGGTGGGGGTCACCAACACCCTGTCCCTGTCGGTGGCGGAACGCACCCGCGAGAACGGGCTCCTTCGGGCCCTGGGTCTGACCCGACGCCAGATGAAGCGGATGCTCCTGGACGAGGCGCTCCTGATCTCGGGGGCCGGTGCTGCTGTCGGCATGGTGCTGGGTGTCGTGTTCGGGCTGGTCGGCACGAGGGCGGTGACCGCCGCCTCGGGGATCCCCGCCGTCTACGCCCTGCCCTGGTGGCAGCTGGTTGCCGTGGTGGTGGTCATGGTCGTGGCGGCGGTCGTGGCCTCGTGGTGGCCCGGGCGGCGCGCGGCGCGGACCTCGCCGGTGGAGGCGCTCGCCACGGAGTGAAGGCGCCACCACCTGTGCCGGTGTCCCCGTGAACCATCCCGTGGACACCGGCACAGCTCTGTCCGGGACCGGCAGCACCACCCGGACGGAGCGGCGCGGAACGGGACACCGGTGGAGGGCGACGTCAGGACTGCGACCTCAGCTCTGCGGCCTCAGGGCTGTGACGCCAGGACGGCGGCCTCGGGTCTCCGACCTCGGGACTTCGACCTCAGGACCGCGAGGTGCCCAGGACCAGGCGCAGGAGTCGGGTGAGCTCCGCTCGGTCCGCCCGGCCCAGGGGGGCCACGAGGTCCCGGGCGGCGCCCTCCCGTGCCCGGGCGGTCTCCTCGAGGACGCCCCGTGCCCGGGAGGTGGGGGTCACCACCTGGGCACGGCGGTCGTGGGGGTCGGGTGAACGCTCGACGAGGCCCCTCTCCTCCAGGGCGTCGACCACGCCGGTGGCCGACCGGGGGGCGATGCCCAGCACCTCGGCGAGGTGGCCCGGACGCATCGGCCCGTGGGCCACGAGCTGGCGCAGGGCGCGCAACTGGTGGACGGGCGGGGAACCCGGATCCATGTGTTCCCGCATGCCGTGGCGGTACAGGCGCAGGGTCTGCTGGAGCAGCTCGGTCAGCTCCACGTCCGTCGACAGTGCGGGAACGTCACAGGTCTGGTCCGTGCGGGGTGGGGCGGGGACCGAATCGTCGTGTGACACAGGTCAATCATGCCACAGACTCATAGTGAGGTATACTCACTACATCGGCCAGCACGTCCCACCCGGACGCGAGGGCTGGACATCTCCCCGGACACTGCCCGGCACGACACCCCGGGCCCCGACCCGGACCCGGAGGGGCGCCTTCCTCGCCGGGACACGCCCCACCGGACACCCGACAACGTGCCACCGGACTCCCGAGGCGCGCCCCGGACGAGGCGCTGGGTACGACCGGCGTCCTCGTCCCGGCGCGCAGGTCGGGCCCACACGAGCCCCCCGGCCCCGCACGCTCGGCGTCCACACCGCACCAGCCCCATCACCGTCACCCGTCACCCGTCACCCGTCACCCGTCACCCGTCACCCGTCACCCGTCACCCGTCACCCGTCACCCGTCACCCGGGAGGTCACCATGAACCACGCATCCGCACCCGGCGGAGGGGGTCCCCTCCGCACCTCACGGGCCAGCGCCGACGACCGCGCCCAGGTCGCCACCTCTCCCGTCCAGTGGCGCAGGGTCTGGACGCTGCTGCGCCCCCACCGCCTCGCGCTCCTCACCGTCGTCGTGCTCATCGTCGCCTCCTCACTGGTCTCGATGGCCCAACCCTTCCTGCTCCGCGCCACCGTGGACCACGCCATCCCCGACGGTGACGTGCGCCTGCTGGTGGTGCTCGTCGGCGGGATGGTCGGCGTCGCCCTCGTCTCGCAGGTGATGGGGGTCGTCCAGACCCTGGTCTCCACGCGGGTGGGCACGTCCTTCATGCACCAGCTGCGCACGAAGGTCTTCGACCGCCTCCAGGACCAGTCCCTGGGCTTCTTCACCCGGACCCGTGGCGGCGAGATCACCTCCCGCCTGCTCAACGACGTCGGGGGGCTCGGCGGCGTCATCACCGATGTCGCCACCGGCATCGCGGCGAACCTCACGACCGCCGTGGCCACCGCCGTCGCGATGGTCGCCCTGTCGTGGCGCCTGTCCCTCCTGTCCGTGCTGGTGGTGCCCGTCGCCGTGTGGGTGACGCGCCGCGTCTCCCTGGCCAGGCGCGACGTCACCGCCCGCCAGCAGCAGGCCCTGGCCGAACTCACCGTGTCGGTCGAGGAGTCCCTCTCCGTGTCGGGGGCGCGACTGATCCGCACCCTGGGTCTGCGTGAACGCCGCACCGAGGAGTTCACGGGCATCTCCCGCCACCTCGCCGACCTCGAGGTGGCCGCCCGCATGGCCGGGCGCTGGCGCATGGCCACCGTCCAGGTCGTCTTCGCGACGATCCCCGCCCTCGTCTACCTGGTCGCCGGACTGCCCGCCACGGGCGGTGGCATGACGATCGGGACGCTCATCGCCTTCTCGGCCCTGCAGTCCACCCTCTTCCGACCCCTGATGGGGCTGCTCAACACCGGCTCGGACTGGGTGACCTCGACGGCGATCCTCTCCCGCGTGTTCGGCTACATGGACCTGCGCACGGACGTGCCCGAGCCGGCCACCGACCTCGCGCGGCCCCTCCCCACCCACCCC
>NZ_LT700212.1:2336057-2378640 GCF_900155435.1 Actinomyces provencensis
CGACGGCGATCCTCTCCCGCGTGTTCGGCTACATGGACCTGCGCACGGACGTGCCCGAGCCGGCCACCGACCTCGCGCGGCCCCTCCCCACCCACCCCACCGCCACCCTGCGCTTCGACCACGTCACCTTCCGCCACCCCGGCGCCCCGGTCGACGCCGTCCACGACGTCTCCTTCGAGTTGGGTCACGGCCGCACCCTGGCCCTGGTCGGGGAGACGGGGTCCGGCAAGTCCACCGTGGCCGCCCTCGCCGACCGCCTCATGGACCCCTCCTCCGGAACCGTGACGCTGGACGGCGTGGACCTGCGCGACCTCACCCGCCGCGACCTCACCCGCGTCGTCGGCATGGTCAGCCAGGAGACCTACCTGGTCCACGACACCATCGCCGCGAACCTGCGCCTGGCACGACCCGACGCGACCGACGAGGAGCTGTGGGAGGCACTCGACGCCGCCCGGCTGGCCGACACGGTGGCGGCCACCCCTGCCGGCCTCGACACGGTCGTGGGCGCGCGGGGCCACCGCTTCAGCGGCGGCGAGCAGCAGCGCCTCGCCATCGCCCGCACACTCCTGGCCGACCCGGCCCTGCTGATCCTCGACGAGGCGACCAGCGCACTGGACAACCGCACCGAGCACGAGCTCCAGGACGCCCTCGACCGCCTCTCGCGGGGGCGGACCACACTGACCATCGCCCACCGCCTGACCACCGTCGTGGACGCCGACGAGATCCTCGTCCTCTCCGGGGGGCGGGTCGTCGAGCGCGGACGCCACGAGGACCTGGTACGCGCCGGGGGCGCCTACGCCGACCTGTGGGGTCGCGCACCGGCAGTGGCCGCCTGAACGATCCCGGGCCCCGGGTGGGGCGGGGCAGGGTGGGGCGGGTGACGCGCGGTCCACGGGCCGACCCACTGCACGAGGGCGCGCCCCTCGGATCCCGCCCTCGACGGCGACGCTCAGACCCCCAGGAACTCCTGCCAGCGCGGCAGCTCCCTCCGGGCCTGGGCGAGACCCGCCTCCCAGGTCCGCTCCAGGCGGGACAGCCTCTTCTCCGTGTTGGTGATGTGGAGGTCCTCCGGGGCGAACACCAGGGCCCGGCCCTGCTGCTCCAACTCGAAGACCCTGCGGCGCGTCTCGTTGTAACGGTCGGGGCGGGCGAGGATGCCCTCGGCGACGGAGGGCAGGTCCCGGTAGCGCCGACGCAACCAGGCCGCGGAGGGGAAGCGCTGGGGACCCTTCACGTAGGTGCGGGAGCGGGTCAGCACCACGAAGAACTTCTCGTAGCCCTCACTCTCCGCGGCGTCCAGGGCGATGCCACCATCGGGTCCGAGTGCGCCGTCGACGAAGACCTCCCCGTCGATGGTCACCGGCGGCATGAGGACGGGCAACGTCGAGGAGGCGCGCACCCGCACGGTCAGGTCCACCAGGGTCGACATGTCCTCCTTGGTGAACCAGACCTCCTGTCCCCGCGTCGCGTTGAAGGCACCGACGCGTGGCTGCACGGGGTTGTCCCGGTACGTGGCCCAGTCGAAGGGGAGCCACTCGTCGGGCAGGGAGGTGTGTTCGTAGATGTGGGCGGCATTGAAGTAGCCGTCCCCCCGCAGGAAGGAACGCATCCCGCCGAACTCCGGGTCGGAGACGATGTCGACGAAGGAACGCCTCGCACGCGCCGCGTCACGGGAGGCGTAGTTGCACACGTGCGTGGACCCGGCCGAGATGCCGGCGAACCACTCGACATGGATGCCGGCCTCCAACAGGGTCGACACGACGGGCGCCGTGTACGCGCCGCGCATGCCCCCGCCCTCGAAGATGAGCGCCGTGTCGTGCACATTCGTCGTGAGTTGGGTCGTCGTCATCCGTCCACCACCGGGTCCACCATCCGTCCTCCTCGCGCGCCCGCGCCCGCGCTCCCAGCAGCCTAGCGGGGGCGTGCCGGGTCTAGTGTGGTGGACCATGAGTCAGCCCCCCACCACCTCGACGGCCCCCCAGCCCACCACCCCCGGCACTCCGCCGGCCGCCCCCAAGCGTCCCGGCCGCCCCCGCACCTTCCACGGGGAGTCCTTCGCCGATCCCTGGGAGTGGCTGCGCGACAGGGAGGACCCCGAGGTCATCGCCCACCTCGAGGCCGAGAACGCCTGGACCGACCGCATCACGGCGCCCACGCGCCCCCTGGCCGAACGGCTGGTCGCGGAGTTCCGTTCCCACACCGAGGAGACCGACACCAGCGTCCCCGTCCGCGAGGGCGACTGGTGGTACTTCTCGCGCACCACCGAGGGGCACTCCTATGCCTCCCACCACCGTGTCCCCGTGGACACCACCACCCCCGATCCCGTGGCGCCCACTGTACGCCCCGGCGTACCACTGCCCGGTGAGCAGCTGCTCGTCGACGAGGAGGAGCAGGCCCGCGGACGGGAGTTCTTCCGCCTGAGCGCGCTCGCCCCCTCCCCCGATGCCTCCCGCATCGCCCGGCAGCGAGACGTGCTCGGGGACGAGAGATGGACCGTCATCGTCCAGGACGCGGCCTCCGGAGAGGTCCTGGACGAGGGCGTCACCGGGACCGGTCAGGGGCTGGCCTGGTCCGCCGACGGGCGGTACCTGCTCTACCCACGCGTGGACGACGCCTGGCGCCAGCACCAGCTGTGGCTCCACGAGATCGGCTCGGACCCGGCTTCCGACCGCCTGGTCATGGAGGAGCCGGACGAGCGCTTCGCGCTCTACTTCGCCACGTGCCGCGACCGCGCCTGGGTGGAGGTCATCGCCGAGTCCACCACCACCTCCGAGGTCTGGCTCTGGCCCACGGCCCACCCCACCTGCGCGCCGGTCCCGGTGACGGGGCGGACCAGGGACGTCCTCGTCGATGTCGAGCCCGCCGGCGACCACCTCCTGCTCGTCCACTCCGCCACCTCGCGCGAGGGGACGCTCGCGGCCGCCGCGCTGCCGCGTGACCTCACGCCCTTCCTCCGTCCCCTCGATGAGGGCCGGAGCGGTCAGGCGGCGACACCCACGGCGCCCGGCGGCGACGCTCCAGTCGGCGGGGACCGCGCAGGTGGTGACACTGCGGACGGTGGGGACGCTGCGCCCGCACGCCTGCTCGCCCCGCCGCAGACCTGGGTCCCCCTGCGCGGGGCCGGCGAGGGCGAACGCCTCCTGGGTGTCGAGGCCTTCTCGACGTTCATGCTGCTCAGCCTGCGTTCCGAGGGCCTCACACAGGTCGAGTACCGTCTCAGGGAACAGCCCGCGGGCACCGATCCCCTGACACCCGCGGCGCTCAGCACGGTGTGGGGTGCCGGACAGCTGGTGGACTCCGACTCGCCGGTGCGCACGATCGAGTCGGCCGCAGGACCCCGCTTCGAGGACACGACCTTCCGTGTCGAGCACCAGTCCCTGGCGATCCCGCCCCAGGTCATCGAGGTCGATCCCCGCACCGGTCGGCGCCGGGTCCTCAAGGAGCTCGAGGTCCCCGGTTGGGATGCGCAGGACTACGTGGAGGAACGCCAGTGGGTCACGGCCCGCGACGGGCACACCCGCGTCCCGGTGTCCCTGGTGCACCGCCGTGGTGTGAACGCCGACGGGACCGCGCCCGGATGGATCTACGGGTACGGGTCCTACGAGGTCTCCGTCGACCCGTTCTTCTCCGTCATGCGTCTGCCACTCCTGGAGCGCGGCGTCGTCTACGCCGTCGCCCACGTGCGTGGCGGTGGTGAGTTGGGCCGGGCCTGGTACGAGGACGGGAAGCTGGAGCGCAAGCCCCACACCTTCACCGACTTCGTCGACGTGGCCCAGTGGATGGTCTCCTCCGGGTGGGTCGCACCGGGACGTCTCGCCGCCGAGGGACGTTCCGCGGGCGGGCTCCTCATGGGGGCCATGACGAACCTGGACCCCTCGGCCTTCCGCGTCGTGCTGGCGGGCGTCCCCTTCGTGGACGCCCTCACGACGATCCTCGACCCCTCCCTACCCCTGACCGTCGGTGAGTGGGAGGAATGGGGCAATCCCATCGAGTCGGAGGAGATCTACCGGGTGATGCGTTCCTACAGTCCCTACGAGAACGTCCGTGACGGCGTGGAGTACCCGGCGGTCTTCGCCTCGACCTCACTCAACGACACCCGCGTGTTCTTCGTGGAGCCCACGAAGTGGGTCCAGCGGTTGCGGGAGGCCTCCACCAACGACCCGGTCTCGCGTCCCATCGTGCTGCGCACACAGATGGTGGCGGGCCACGGCGGCAAGTCCGGGCGCTACGGCGCCTGGGACTCCCGCGCGGAGGAGTTCGCGTTCGCCCTGGGTCAGCTGGGGGTCCGGGACTGAGCTGCGCCCCGCAGCCGCCGGTGCCCGAGTGACGGGACCCGACTGCGGGCTCGTGACCACGGGTCCGGGGGGCCACGGCGGCGCGGTGGGCGGTGAGAGCCGATCACCCGGGGTTCCCGGACGGGCGCTTCAGGTCATGCGGACCGGCAGCCGGCTCCGAGGCGGCCGACCGTGGTAGGCGGCCGGACGGCATGCCACCGAGCGAAGGCCCCGGGAGAGAGGAATGGTCCGGGCACCCGCCCGTGCCCGGACCACGTTCCAGTGGTGCACCCACCGCCTCGGGGATCACCGGTGCCCACAATAGGTCCGCACCGGTGCGACGTCGATGTCTCATTTCCTGTACTGGCTGCCGGACGACGCCGGCCCCACCTCCCCCGGCACCCGGCACCGCAGCGACCACCCGCGGACACGCTCGCGAACCGGGCCCGGGGAGTGCGGCGAACCACGGGGGTCGGCCCCGCCGTCCCGGGAGTGTGCCGACGCGAGGTCACTCCCGCGAGACGTCCCCGTCGGCCGAGAAGGTCAGGTGCGTCCCCTGCGTGACGAGCGTCGCCGCGACACGACGACCGGGGGGAAGCCTGCGCACCACCACCCGACCGTTCTCCGCCCCTTCCAGGACCCGGGCGACCTCCTCCACCAGGACGCCCTCCAGGACGTCCCCCACCGGGGACTCGGGTCCGTCGTCGAGGAGGACCACCTCGACGCCCCGCCCGCGCGCAGCGCGGGCGGCGGGGACCACCCGGGTCCCCGTGAAGCAGGGAGCCCGGATCTCGTCGCGGAGCTCGGCCTCCAGCAGGCGCGCCCGGGTGCGCAGCTCGGGGGTCAGGTCCGTCCCGGACGCGACGGCCTCCAGGACCGGCAGCGCACGGTCCGCCACCGAGGCCATGGCCTCGTCCTGGAGCCGCCTGACCTCCTCCTGGGCACGCTGCTCCGCGACGAGTTCGATCTGGCGGCGTTCGTCGGCGGCAATCGTCTCGGCCACGCGCCCGGACCAGGTCGCCACGAGGTCCCACAGGGCGATGGTGGCCATGTGCCCCACAGTCATCGAGGCAGCGAGGACCAGGGGTCGACCGGTGACCAGGACCCACACCACCGTCGTCGCGACCAGCAGCACCCACCCCGCCCAGGCCGCCCACCTGCGTTCACGCATGATGAGCCCCCAGCACAGCATCGTCGCCGAGCCGAGTGTCCAGGCAGCGTACCCGGGCCATCCCGGTGTCGGGATGACCAGGAGGACCGCCATGTTGGTGGCTCCGATGACGAGCGGCGCAGCGACCGCGACCCATCGGGGAAGCCTGGCGCCGGGCCACTCCCACAGGAGGAGCACGGCCACCACGCCCTGGGCCCCCAGGGAGACGATGACGGGAGACAGATGGGTGTAGACCTGCGCGTTCGCCACGAGGAGGAAGACGTGGGCGAGCACTGCACAGACACCCACGACCCTCGCGGGAAGCGTCTGCATGGAGGAGGACACGCTCACGCCCCAGGGGAGTTCCTCCGTCCGACGTCCCACACCCACGCGCCGCCCCCAGGACTCACCGTGTCGCCGCGCGCTCCCGTCCGGCGGCACCGCGGACCTCCCCGGTCCTGCGGTGGTCCCGGCGCCGACCGCTCCTGGGTCGGTGTCCATGAGGACGCCCTCGGCCCCGTCCCTGGGGTGTTGCCAACCGAGTTCCACCCGGGTTCCCCGTCCGGTGCCCGACTCCACGCGTGCCCAGCCGCCGGCCTCCTGCATGCGTCTGATGATCGAGTGACGGATCCCGTGGCGCCCGGTGGGGACGTCGTGGGGGTCGAACCCCCTCCCGTCGTCGGCGACGACGACGGTGACACCCGCCTCCTCCGAGAGCATCGCGACACTGCGACCGATCCGCAGGCACGGATCCTGCCCGCCCGCGTGACGCAGGGAGTTCGTGATCGCCTCGCCCACCGCGTCGAGGACCGCGCGGCCCACATCGGGTGGGAGGGCATGGTCCACCCCGACCCTCACCGTGGTCCGGATCTCCGGGCACACCATCCGCGATCGCCTGGCGATCGTGTCGAAGAGGGCGGTCGAGGTGGCGACCTCGTCACCGGCGACGGTCCCCTCCAGGGAGGAGACGGCGAGCCCGGCCGCCGCCCTGAGACGTGCGTCGTCCTCGAGCCCGTTGGCGAGGGGGACGAGGGCGGAGAGCACGTGGTCGTGCACGAAGTCGTTCATCCGTCTGCGCGCGCGGTTGCGGGCGCTCGCGATGCGTGTGGTGGCCTCCTGACCCTCCCGGACCTGGTGTGCCACGTCGAGCCTCCGGGCCTGGTCGAGCACCCACGTGGCTGCCGCGAGGAACAGCAGGTTGAAGGCGAGCAGGAAGACCGGTGCCTGGAGCGTCCCCAGGCTGGCCTCGCTGCCGGTGCGGACCAGGAAGAGGACGGAGAGCGGGGCCAGGGCGACCGCATAGGCGAACCGTGTCCTGCGGGGCAGCACCAGGGGGGACGCGACCACGACGGGTGTGCTGTACGAGACGACGAAGTCCTGGTCGGGTGCGAGGGCCGGCGCTGCCGCCGTCAACCCCTGGGCGGGGAAGGGGACGATGGCCAGCAGGAGCGGGTACCACAGGACGAGGACGGCCAGGAGGAGGTGCCAGAACCGGTCCACGGGTCCGAGTCGGACATCCGAGGTCGTGCGCCCCTCGTCCGGGGCGGCCCGGTGGCGGGAGAGGATCGCGGCGGCCAACACCAGGAGACCGGCGGCAACGGGCAGTCCGACCAACGGGGCCAGTCGGAGGAAGCCGGGGGCGACCGGACCGACGGCCAACCGGGCAAGGATGACGGGAATGCTGAGGACGTCCGTCGTCAGCGCCGCCAGCGCCGCGATGACCGCGATGATGCGGTGCAGTCGGACCGAGTAGGGACCGGGGACGGAACGGACGAGGACACCGCCTGGTCGCCCGCGGTCCGTCACCCGCGCGCCCGTGCGTCCCACTGCGACCATGCACGTCTCCCCCCCCCCGACCTCGCGCCACCACGACGGTCACGCCTGCACACGGCCCAGTCTGCCCGTGGGTCACCGCGCGGCGCGCCGTCGTCTCCCCGATGGACCCTCCACCCGTCCGAATCATGAAAGGCTCCTTCTCACTCGGACCGGCGAGGGAGACTGGGGACAGCCCCGGCCGGGGTTCGGGAGGAGGTTCGGGTCGTGACCGATGCATCCGGGTGTCAGGAGCCCCTGTCCGTCGTGGTCGTCGACGACCACGAGATCGTCGCCCTGGGCGTCTCCCAGGCCGTGGAGGTCTCCGAGCGGATCTCCGCCGTGCACCACGTCCCGACGGTCTCCGCGCTCCCTGAGTTGGACGGGCCCGTGGTGATCGTCCTCGATCTCCGTCTCGCGGACGGGAGCACCCCCACCGAGAACCTCCAGGCACTGGGGGAACTGGGTGTCCCGGTCGTCGTCTACACCTCCGCCGACGACCCGGTCCTGGTCCGTGAGGCGATCGCCGCGGGCGCCCTGTCCATCGTGCGCAAGTCCGCACCCCCGTGTGACCTGGTCGAGGCCGTGTTGGAGGCCTCGGAGGGGCGGACCACGCCGGGTCTGGAGTGGGCTGCGGCACTGGACGCGGACGAGGACTTCGTCTCCTCCCACCTCTCACCCACGGAGGCGCAGGTCCTGGCCCGCTACGCCTCGGGCGAGGCCTCCGATGTCGTCGCCCGCCAGCTCGGCATCTCACGCAACACCGTCAACACCTACGTCTCGCGGATCCGCGACAAGTACCGGTCGGTGGGACGGGCGGCGGAGTCCCGCATCGACCTCTTCAGGCGTGCCGCGGAGGACGGACTGGTCAGCTACTACGATCCCGGCGCGTGAACGTCGCCGCCTGGCTCGGGACCGCGCGAACTGCGTGGCCTGCGCGGGCTGGATCCTGACTGCTGCCGGTCCGGCCCTGCTGGCGACGAGGGTGGTGCCCGACGGCCCGACCGAGGACGCCCGGGGCCGGTCCGGTGGGGGCGGTGCCCTGCAGGCATGACCTGGTCGGACTCCGGTGCACCCGTACGGACTGACGCCCCACGGTGCGCCGGCGGAGGCGCCCGTGCCCCCGGATACCATGGCGACCATGACGATCACGGCGGCTGTGGACGGTTCGGCACTGGGCAACCCCGGGCCCGCGGGATGGGCGTGGGTGGTCTCGGAGGACTGCTGGGACTCCGGGGGCTGGGACCACGGCACCAACAACCTCGGCGAGCTCACCGCGGTCCTGCAACTCCTGCGCGCGACGGCCGAGGCGGGGCTGGGCGAGGAACCGCTGCACGTCCTGGCCGACTCCCAGTACGCGATCAACACCGTGACCAAATGGCGCCACGGGTGGAAGAAGCGCGGCTGGCAGAAGGCCGACAAGAAGCCCATCAAGAACCTTGACGTCGTCAAGGCCCTGGACGAGGCCATGCAGGGGCGCACCGTCACCTTCGAGTGGGTCCGCGGTCACGCCGGACATGCCCTGAACGAGCGTGCCGACGACCTCGCGCGCGCAGCGGCCGAGGCCCACCAACAGGGGCGCGTCGCTGCAGGAGGCCCCGGCTTCCCGGGCAGGAAGGCCCCTGGTGGTGGCGCGGTGTCCGGCTCTGCTGGGCACCCGGGTGGGCGAGGGGGTTCCGGCGGCTTGCCCGGCAGGGACCACGCCGACGAGGGAGGGGCCCACACCCCCTCCGCTCCTCCGACCCGGTCGACCCGCCCCGTCGGTGCACCGGACCCCGGAGCAGGCGAGACGGAAGTGCTCAACGCCGAGAAGGCCTTCGTACGTGCATGGGCCGGTGGGGACGCCGACGCACTGCGCGCGCTGTCCGGGTCCGATGCCCGCAGGGTCTGGCCGGACGGAACTTCCTCGCGGGGTCTCGGGGGTCCCGTGCCCGCCGGGCTCCGCATCGGTCGGATGCGTGCCACCGCGGCGGGTGACGGTGCCTGGTTGGTCGTCTACCGGATGTCCTGGGAGGACGGGACCTCCGTGGAGTCCAGCCTGTGGTCGCCCTCGCTGTCCGCCGAGGGCGCGCGGAGCCTGCGCCTGGTCTGGCACCAGTCCACACCCCGGAGCTGAGCGGACGAACCCGCCCGTGCTGAGGACAGTGGCCACGAGATCGACTCCCACCGCACTCGCCGACACCCACAGTCGACCTCACCCACCACACGGGCCCGAACGCGGCCCACACCGGCCCCGGGACCGACCCCCACTGCACCGACCGGAGCCGGTCACCCCAGGGGATGTCGCCGGGCACGCTCCTCCCGGTCACGCCGGATCCGCACGATGCGGGCCGGCGGGTCACCGAACCCTGACGGCGGCTCGTACGCCTCGAACGGTTCGGGGACGAACTCCCCGCCACGCAGGAGGACCAGACGGAGGTCGCGCAGGTCGGCGATGTCCTCCAGCGGGTTGCCACCCACGACGATGAGGTTCGCCTCGTAGCCCGGGAGCAGGGCGCCGGTGACCCCGGCCAGACCGGCGGACGCCGCCGCACGCGAGGTCGCAGCGACCAGGACCTCCCGGGACGGGATGCCCGAGGCCGCCAACTGCTCCAGAGCCCACAGGTACCCCTCCGGGGGCAGCACGGCCCCGATGTCACTGCCCGTCACGATGCCCACTCCGTGCTCCCACAGCTCCCGGGCGCGCGAGCCGAAGTGCTCCCCCTCGACGGGTGGGAAGGTGGGGACGGCACTCACGTCCACGAAGGTCCCCCGCTCGGCCATCTCCTCGGCCAGGTAGGGGTCGAAACCCGTCACCCCGTCCTCACCGGTGAAGCTGGCGTGGGCGATGTAGTCGACACCGGCCTCCACCGAGCGCCGGATGCCCTCCGTCCCGTGTGCATGGGCTGCCGTGTGCTTGCCCAGCCGGTGGGCCTCCCCGACCAGGACACGCAGCTCCTCCGTGGAGAACTGGGGGTTCCACGGTGCCGAGCCCTCGGTCATGAAGCCGCCCGTCGCCATCACCTTGACGACGTCGACGCCCCACTTGTGGTGCTCGCGGACCCTGTGACGGATGTCGTCCGGGGAGTCGACCTCGCCACCATTGCGCCACGAGTGACCTCCCGTGGTCGTGATCTGCGGCCCCGAGGCGACAATGCGCGGAGCCTGGACGACTCCCGCGCTGACGGCCTCACGCAGGGTGACATCGGTGAAGTGGCGCGCCCCCAGTGACTGCACGGTCGTCACTCCCTGGGAGGCGAGCACCCGGGCCGTGTGCAGCGAGGAGAGCACATCCCAGGGCACCTGGTGTCGTTCGGTCGCCAGTGTCGGTCGGATCAGCGGCGGCGAACCGTGGGAGAGGTGGGCGTGGGTCTCGACCAGACCCGGAAGGATCGTGCAGCCCGGGTGGTCGACCCTGCGGGCGGAGGCGGCCCCGGCAGGAGCCTCCCTCCGTGGTCCCGCCCAGATGACCGTCCCGTCGCGCACGAGGACGGCCCCGTCCTCGACCGGGTCACCGGTGCCCGTCCACAGACGGGGAGCGGTGAGCAGGATGCCTGCCCCGCCACCGTCGCCGTCATCGTGATCGACATCGTGACCGGTCCCGCGACGGGCGGGGTCACCGCGGAGAGCACCAGGACCGGGGCCCGCCGGCGGGATCCGCGCAGTGCCGTCCCCGACCGGGTAGCCGCGGCCCCGCCGGTGGGGTCCGGGTTCAGTGGATGTGGGGCACATGGTGCTCCTCCGGGTGGTGCGGGGCGATGCGTCGTTCGGCTCCCCGCCCGCCCCGTCGTGGAGGGGTCACCCATTCCCTGTCCGCTCCGTCCAGCCTATCGGCTGATCCTCGCGCAGGCTCCGCGGAAGACCTGGGGCCGGTCCAGGGGACCACACGCCCGTGCCGCGTCCACCCGTCCCACCCACTCCGCCCGGACTCCCCGGGGCACGCTCCCGCGTCGGTCGTGGCGGGAGTCCCGGCCCGCGGACACACCGATACGCTGGGGACATGCCTGTGACCGCGACGTACACCCAGCACTCCTGCACAGTCCTCGAGCACCGCATCGAGGTGCCCCTGGACCATGGGCGCCCCCTCGGCCCCGACAATCCGGGCATCGAGGTGTTCGCGCGCGAGGTCGTGCGCCCCGGGGGTGAGGACCTGCCCCACCTGGTCTTCCTGCAGGGTGGTCCCGGTGGTCGTGGTCCCCGCGCGGGGAACTTCCTGGAGGAGTCCTGGTACGGGCGCGCCCTGGAGGAGTTCCGCCTGGTCATGCTCGACCAGCGTGGGACCGGTCAGTCCACGCGCATCGACGCCCAGTCCCTGTCCGCCTTCGACACGGACCGCGAGCGCGCGGACCACCTGACGTTCTTCCGCCAGGACCAGATCGTGCGCGATGCGGAGGTGATGCGCCAGGAGATCACGGGTGGTCGCCCCTGGGTCAGCCTCGGCCAGTCCTACGGGGGCTTCCTGACACTGGCCTACCTCTCGCTGGCGCCGGAGGGACTGAGCACCTCCCTCGTCGCCGGCGGTCTGCCCGGCCTGGTCGACATCGACGAGATCTACCGCCTCACCTACGCCCGCACCGCCCAGCGCAACCGCACCTACCTCGAGCGCTATCCCTGGGACCAGGCGACGATCCGCGAGGTCGCCGCCCACCTGCGCGACACCGAGGAACACCTGCCCACCGGTGAGCGCCTGTCGACCCAACGCTTCCGCCTCATCGGCCTGGGCCTGGGCATGACGACCAGCTTCGACCAGCTCCACTACCTCCTGGAGGGGCCGTGGGTGCACGTGCGCGGAGAGCGCCGTCTCTCCTCGGAGTTCCTCGAGGGCGTCGCCGCACACGTGTCCATGAACCCTGCCTACGGCGCGCTCCACGAAGCCATCTACGCGGGCGCCACACCGGACCTGGCGGGTCACGCCACGAACTGGAGCGCACAGAGGCTGGCGGAGGAGATCCCGGGCTTCCAGCCCGACGCCGATCCCCTGGACATCTCGGAGCCCTACCACCTCACGGGCGAGCACATGATGCACGCCTTCTTCGACGAGGACCCCGCCCTCGTCCCCCTCAGGGGAGCCACCGAGGAACTCGCCCGGCGCACGGACTGGACCCCCGTCTACCTGCCCGACGTCCTCGCCCGCAACGAGGTCCCGCTCGCGGCCGCCGTCTACTTCGACGACATGTTCGTGCCCCGCGAGCTCTCCCTGGACACCGCCGAACTGGTGCGCGGGACCCGGGTGTGGGTGACGAACGAGTACCAGCACGACGGCATCCGCGCCTCCGGCGGCAAGGTCCTCGACCACCTCCTCGCCCTCGTCCGTGACTGAGCGCACCGCGCCTCCCCCACCCGAGCGCTCCGGGGAGGGGCGGGGGGAGCCGCGTCGCGGGGGCCTCGTGGGACGATGCGGACGGTCCACGAGGGCGGGACTGAGCCGCAGGAGGATCCTCGACGCGGCCCTCGGCATCATCGACACCCACGGCGTCCGCGGTCTCACCATGAGGTCCCTGGGGCGTTCGCTCGGGGTCGACCCGATGGCCGTGTACCGCCACTTCGAGAACAAGCCCGCCGTCCTCGACGCACTCGTCGCCTCCCTGTGGGAGGGTGCTCTCCGAGAGGCGCTGTCCGCCCGGTCCGAGGACTGGCAGGAGCTGGCGATGACAGCCATGCGAGAACTGCGGCGAGCACTCCTGGTGCATCCCCGGGCCCTGGAGCTCGTCGCGGCTCGACCGGTCTCCTCCTCCGACCAGGTGGCCATGGCGGAGCGCGCACTGGCTGCCCTCGAGGCTGCGGGGGCCCGGCCGAGCCCCGACCTCCTGGTCCTGCTCAACGTGTTGACCGCCTTCACCATCGGGCACCTGGCGGCGGAGGTCCCCGACCCTGCCACGGGCACCGGCGCAGGGGCCACCGCGGGCGCCACCGAAGGAGTCACCGCAGGGGCCTCGGGGAGCGGCAGCTGTCCCCGCTCCCCGGGGACGCCGACCTTCGATGCCGCGACCACGGGCTTCGTCTTCTCGCCCGACACCCAGTTCGAGCGCGGGCTCCGCGCGATCATGAGTGGCTGGGAGTGGGCGGACCAGTGATGTCTACGCTGTGGACTTACCACTGGTACCCCGCCCGCCCGGGCAGGACCAGGAAGCCCGCGACGACGAGGACGCCATCGCGACCGGCGCCCCGCCCGCTCCGGCAGGACCCATCCGTCGCCCCGCACGACGGGGACCAGGAGGTCGGTGTGCACATTCTCATGGTGGGACTCGGCGCCATCAGCGCCACCTACGGGACGCTCTTCCAGGAAGCCGGTCACGAGGTCGAACACGTCCTCAGGCCCGGTTCCACGGCGACGGGGATCAAGGAGGTCGCCGTGCACCTGCTGGACGGACGCGAGGACAGCCGCACCGGCGCACCGTGGACCGGCACGTACACGGTCACCCACGTCCGGCCCGGCACCTCCTACGACCTGATCGTGTGCGCCATCGGGTGCCTGGACCTCCCCGCAGTCGTGGACACGCTCTCGACGAACTCCCTTGCGGGGCCGCTGCTCCTGTTCTCCGGGACCTGGGCGGACCGCTCCCACATCGAGGAGGCCCTGGCCGGTCGGCCGCACGCCCTCGGCTACCCGGTGGCGGGTGGTCGGCTGGACCGACCCGCGCGCGAGCTGGACGCCGTCGTCTTCGACCACGTGGTGCTCGAGGGCGGGAACGAGCTCAGTGGGAACGCACGTCGCGGGGACACAAGCCGCGGACGGAACACGGGTCGCGGCGACGGCGACAGCAGCGGGAACGCCGGACGTCGGGACGGGGACAGCGGCGACGGGGGCGGGTACGCCGATCCCGGCACGCTCACCGCAGCCCGGCGTGCCTTCTCCTCCGTGGGACTCACCTGCGATACCCCCGCCGACATGCTGCAGTGGATCTGGGTCCACATGGCGATCAATGCCGCGGTGATCAGTGAGGCCGCACGCGGCGCCGACCTCTCCGACCCCTCCGCCGCCGCCGAGCGGCTCATGGACAGCACGTCACGGCTTCGCCGCGTCATCGTCTCCATCCGGGAGTGCCTCGCGATCGTCGCGGCCAGAGGCGTCGACCTGGCCCGGTTCCGCGGGGAGGTCGCGCCCTACCGGATCCCCGCACTCCTGGCTGCGCCCGTCATGAGGCGGATGTTCGCCCGCAACGCCCTGACCCGTCGGATCATGACACTGCACTCGAACCCTGCGGACCTCGTGTTCATCTGCCGCAGCGTCGAGGAGGAGGGCCGCCGCCTCGGCGTGCCCACCCCGCACTTCCACGCGGCGTACGAGCAGGGCATCGCCCGGATCGCACTCCGCGGGCACCGGTGACAGCACCCGTCGGGGGAGCGGGCCGGGTCGCGGGAGCGATCCCGACCGCACTCCCGGCCCCCACGTCCCTGATCCCCACGGCCCCGGCACTCACAGCACGATGGCCTTGGCCAGCATGAAGTAGATCATCAGCCCGGTCCCGTCGACGATGGTGGCGATCATCGGGGACGACACCACTGCGGGGTCCACCCCCACGCGTCGCAGCAGCATGGGCAGCACGGCGGCGATCAGCGAGGACCACACGCAGATGCAGGCCAGGGCCACCATGACCGTGACGATGACGGGGCCACCGACACCCAGGGTCCATGCCCTCACTCCCCCGAGCACCGCCATCGACGCCCCCAGCAGGATGCCCGTGCCGAACTCCTTCCACACCACGCGCCACAGGTCGCGCAGGCGCAGCCCCTCGGCCCCCATGGCCCGGATCAGGGTCGTGGTGATCTGGGTCCCGACGTTGCCGCCGGTGCCGATCAGGAGCGGGATGAAGAAGGACAGTGCCACCACCTGCTCGAGCTCGCCCTCGAAGTGGCGCAGCACGGTCCCCGTGTACATCACCGCCAGGAACAGGGCGGCCAGCCACGGCACCCTGGTCCTCCACAGGCGGTGGGGTCCGGCCTGCAGGTAGGGCATGCCCAGCGGTGAGGTCCCACCCTGCAGCGCCGTGTCCTCGCCCGACTCCTCGTGGGAGATGTCGGCCACGGCCTCCCGAATGATGACCCCGATCAGCCGGTCCCCGTCGACCACCGGGACCATCCCGGCGGGGGATCCCCCCGCACGGGAGACGACCGTCTCCTGGTCGGCGAGGGCGGCCACGGACCAGCCCAGCACCGTGGACGCCTCCACCATCACCTCGTCGACCACGGTGTCCGGGTCGCCGAGCACCAGGTCGGAGGGCGCCACCCATCCGAGCAGTTCCCCGGGGTGGGACACGCCCGCGACGACGGCCCCTGCCCCACCCGTGGTCCGCGGAGCGTGCTGTGCACCCGTCGGCGTGCTCCCCTCATCCGTGCCGTGCGGGGTGAACGGCGTCCCGCCCGGTGCCGTGGCGTGGGTCCCGGCCAGCACGAAGACGCCCTCGTCGAGGTCCTCGGGACGGCGGCGCGCCGCCTCGACGGCGTCGGCCAGGGTCGATCCGGGGCCCACGTGGAGGAAGGAGGGGCGCATCCACGCGGCCGCGGACTCGTCCGGCCAGGCCAGGAGCCCCCTGAGCAGGGCCGAGCGGGATCGCGGCAGGGCCTCCAGGACCCGGGTGCCGTCCCCCTCCTCGAGGAGTCGGGCGATGCGGGAGGCCTCGTCATCGGGGAGGACGTCGAGCAGGCCCGCACCCGTGGCGGCCAGCACCGCGGTGACCAGGTGTGCGGCGGTGTGCGAGGAGAGCAAGTCCATGAGGGTACGGGCCGTGGCGGGGGTGAGGAGGTCGACCAGCGCGCACAGGTCGGCGCGCTCCAGTCCGACCACCTGGGCGTCCACGGTGTCGGGAGGGGTGGCGGCGAGCCACAGCGCCAGCGCGGTCGGGGTGCGGGCGGCGAGGACCTAGTGGGCCTCTGCGGGAATGGGACGGGTGGCACGGGTGGGCGCGACGGCGCGCGTGGGCAGGTGCAGACGCATGGTGTTTCTCCCTGGATCCATGGGCGGTCCGCACGGGGACCGGGCCCGGAGGTGTGCGCGGGGCGCACGGGACTGGGAGATGACGAGGACGGCGCGGACGGGTGACCCGTCAGCGGAAGGCGCGACCGAGGTCGTCATCCCGGGACGGGTGACTACCGGAACCCTCCATCGGGACCACCTCCTCGGTTCGCGATCCAATGTGTCCGCGGGCCAGTATGCCCCCGGCCGTGCGGGGGGACCACCCCATGGGAGCCACGCCACAGTCACTGCTCCCCGCCGTGCAGGCCTACCTGGGGTCCTCCCCGCCCCGCACGCCCCCACCCAGGCCCCCGCCCCGCACGCCCCCACCCCGAACACACTGACCTCCGCTCCCCGACCTGCGCTCCGAGGAGTGTGGACCCGCGGGTGGTGACACCCACCCCGCCCGGACGGCTCCTGCGCCCGCCCCGCGGCTACTCTGGTCGCAGTGCCCCAGGAGCCGACGGACCAACCTGCGTCGCCCTCGTCGGGGATGCCCGTACCACACACAGGATGTCGACAGGAGGACGCAACCGTGCGCCACAACCCGGTCTTCGAGGCCATCAACTGGAACCGCATCGAGGACGAGAAGGACCTGGAGGTCTGGGACCGGCTCACCGGCAACTTCTGGCTGCCCGAGAAGATCCCGCTGTCCAACGACATCCAGTCCTGGAAGACCCTGAACCCCGTCGAGCAGCTGATGACGAACCGCGTCTTCACGGGCCTCACGCTGCTGGACACGCTGCAGGGCACGGTCGGCGCGGTCAGCCTCATCCCCGATGCGCGCACCCCCCACGAGGAGGCGGTGTACACGAACATCGCCTTCATGGAGTCGGTGCACGCGAAGTCGTACTCCTCGATCTTCTCCACCCTGCTGTCCACGGAGGAGATCAACGAGTCCTTCGAGTGGTCTGAGGCCAACGAGGCGCTCCAGCGCAAGGCGCGCATCGTCGACTCCTACTACGAGGGCGACGACCCCGAGAAGCGCAAGGTCGCCTCGACGATGCTGGAGTCCTTCCTCTTCTACTCAGGCTTCTACGCGCCGATGTACTGGAGCGCGCACGCCAAGCTGACGAACACCGCCGACCTGATCCGCCTGATCATCCGCGACGAGGCCGTCCACGGGTACTACATCGGGTACAAGTACCAGGTCGCCCTCGCCGAGGCCTCGGAGCAGCGGCGCCAGGAGCTCAAGGACTACACCTTCGAGCTGCTCTTCGAACTCCACGAGAACGAGGAGCAGTACACGGAGGACCTCTACGACCCCCTCGGCCTGACCGAGGACGTCAAGAAGTTCCTGCGCTACAACGCGAACAAGGCCCTGATGAACCTGGGCTACGAGGCGCTCTTCCCCCACGACGCCACGAACGTGAACCCCGCGATCCTCGCCGCCCTGTCCCCGAACGCGGACGAGAACCACGACTTCTTCTCCGGGTCGGGTTCCTCCTACGTCATGGGCGAGGTCGTGGAGACCGAGGACGAGGACTGGGACTTCTGAGCTCCTGAGATCCTGAGCTCCTCGGGCCCTGGACCACTGGCCTTCTGAGCTCCTCGGGCCCTGGACCACTGGACTCCTGAGCTCCTCGGGCCCTGGACCACTGGACTCCTGAGCTCCTCGGCTCCCGGGTTCCCGAGCTCCTGGACTCCGGACTCCTCCGGCTGCCGCCGCACGGCCCGCGCGGGCGCGCCAACGCCTCCGCCGCGCGCATCACAGTGTGAGGGTGGACACTGGCACGACCACGTCCGTCCCCACCGAGGAGGAGCGATGCCGTACCCACGCATCGAGGACCTGCCCGACGCGGTCCGCAGGGTCCTGCCCAAGCACGCACAGGACATCTACAAGGAGGCCTACGACAGCGCCTGGGAGCAGTACGCGGATCCCTCGAAGCGCAGGGGTTCCGAGGACCGGGAGGAGACGGCGCACCGTGTCGCCTGGGCCGCGGTGAAGGCCAAGTACCACAAGGGCGACGACGACAAGTGGCACCCGGGGTCCGACTGAGCTGCCCCGTCCCGCCCTGCAGTGTCACGGGGTCCAGCCCGGACCTCCCCGGCACCGCGCGACCGACTGCGGGCCACCCATGACCCTGAGCACACGCACATGCACGACCACGGCCAGGGCCTTGACCACGAGCGCGACCACGAACACTGCCACTGCCACTGCCACTGCCACTGCCACTGCCACTGCCACTGCCACTGCCACTGCCACTGCCACTGCCACTGCCACGATGATGGGGATCGAGATGAGCACACACTCCCAGGACGGACCTTCCGACGACCCGACCGGTCCACCGGATCCGCGGGAGGAATGGGCGAAGTGGCACGAGGGACGTGAGGAGGAGCTGCGCAGGCCCACCGGCTGGCTCTCCCTGACGTCCCTGACCTGGCTGGGTCCCGAACCCACGGGCGTGCCCGACTTCCCGGCCTCCTGGACCGCCCTGCCCCTGGAGGCCGGTGAGGACCAGGGTGTGGACGGAGCCGGGAGCAGGTCCGGGAGCGAGGGCGCCACCGGGACCGCCGCGAGCGCTGCGTCCTCCGCAGGTGCGGGAACCGGGAGCGTGTCCGGGAGCGAGGGTGGACCCTCCGGCGTGTTCCGCGTGAGGTTCGAACCCGGTCAGGACATCGGCTTCACCCGCGACGGCGTCGCCGTGGAAGGCCCCCAGGAGTGGGTGCTCGGACCCGGTGAGCAGGACATGTCCCTCGCGCGGGGCGACGTGACTGCCGAGGTCGCACGCCGCGGTGACGGTGTGTGCGTGCGGGTGCGCGATCCCCACGCCCCGACACGGACCGGTTTCACCGGCGTCCCCGTGTGGGACTTCGACCCGAGCTGGGTACGTCCTGCGGCACTCACCCGCCTGGACACTCCTGTGGACCGGACGGTCCCGGGCGCCCAGGCCGGGAGGTCCACATCGCTGAGCGTCGCGGGCCGTGTGCACGTCTCACTGCCCGATGGTTCATCGGTCGACCTGGACGTCGTGGGTTCCGGCGAGGACGAGTGGGGTGTCATCTTCCACGACCCGACCAACGGAACCGAGACCTCCGGCTGGCGCAGGGCTCCCGTGAGGCCGACGGGGGACGCCACCGCAGAGGTCGACTTCAACCGCTCCGTCAACTTCCCCGCACACTTCACGCCCTACGGGACCTGTCCCACCCCCATCGAGGGCAACGACGTACCGGTGCCCGTGCGCGCGGGCGAGAAGGCACCGGCACCCCCCGCACCGTGACGTCGGTGCTGCTCACCCACTGTCGGGAGGACCGCAGCACCGCGCGTGGCACCGGGTCGGCCCGGGACCCACACGACCACCTGCCACACCTCCCGTTCGCACTGCACACCGACCTCCGCGTCCACCGCCGTCCCCAGCCCGGGAAGAGGACTTGCGACCCCAGCGTCCGTCCCCTCCCTCCGACCCCATCCCCCAACCCAGGAAGAGGAAGCACCATGTTCGCCGTCACCACCCCCACCATCGAGGGACAACCGATCCGCCAGTACATCGGACTGGTCTCCGGGGAGACCATCGCCGGAGTCAACATGTTCAAGGACATCGGGGCCGGGTTCCGCAACCTCGTCGGTGGGCGTTCCACCGCCTACGAGCAGGAGCTCCAGCAGGCCTACTCCACCGCCGTCAATGAGATGTGCCAGCGGGCCGAGGCCATGGGCGCCAATGCGGTCGTCGGCGTGCGCGTGGACTACTTCACCCTGGGCAGCGACAACGGGATGCTGGCAGCCGTGGCCAACGGGACCGCCGTCCTGGTCTGAGGTGCAGGGCAACGCACGCGGCGTGCAGCAAGGACTCCGGGGCCCCGTTCAGTCCTCCGTGGTCGGGTTCCGAAGATCGGCGAGGGCGTCGCCCAGTCGCCGGGCGACCCAGGGCCAGGCGAGCCGTTCCTGCTCCAGACGCAGACCACCGAGCTCGCGCAGTCGGGCCAGCGCCAGCCACTCCCCCTCGGTGAGCGCGCCCAGCTCGATCCCTCCGGTGTTCGGGTCCGGAACTGCGAGTCCGAGGTGTTCGTCCAGGGTGGCGACATCCATCAGCACCGAGACCACCCTCGGGTGGTGGTGGCGCAGCCTGTTGAGGATCGCGAACCCGTCCACGTCAAGATCACCCCAGTAGAGGACGGGCAGGTCCCGCGCCCAGGCGAGGTGGTGCAGCTCCGAGACCGCGTACCCACCCCCGTGCAGTGCCACCACTCCGGGAAGGTCTGGCAGAGCAACGATCGACTGTCTGTTCTCGCAGACCAGGAGCACCTCGGGACGCGGGGCGTCCTGCGCGTGCGGCCCCGGGGCTGATGGTCCCGGGCCGGGTCCCGCCGCGACCGGCGCTGCGGGCACGGCCCACAGGTGGGCCAGCTCGGTGACGTCGAGGCGCACGTGGCGCAGGCCGGGCAACCCCGGTCCGGGACCTCGACCGGGACGGAGCTGCGGGTCGAGCACCACGACGTCCCGGGCCTCCGCCTCACGCCTCAGACCCAGGTCGTCCCCACCCTCCAGGTCCCGGAGCCGCCGCAGGGCTGCCACCAGCACGGACACGAGCCGACGGTGACGCTCCAACCACTTCGTGTCCATCCCCTCCACCGGTACCTGGCGCAGCAGCAGACCCGAACCCGGGTGGGTGACGACCCAGTCGACCACCCGCAGCGAGCGATCGAAGTCGGCGTCCTCGCACGCCCGGAGGTCTGCGAGGCACGAGCCGACCGCATGGGCCAGGACCTGCCGCGGCGCGGGTCCGATCCCGTCTCCACCCCCTGTCCCGACACCGGCTTCGCTCCCGGTGCCGGTCCCGGCCCCGGCCCCGGCCCCGGTCCGGGGGGACACCGGTCCCCCGCGACCCGCACCCGCTCCGTCGGACTCCTCCGCATCCGGCACCCACCGCCGGACCAGTTCCTCGATCCGGGCAGAGAGCAGGCGCCAGTCGGTGTCCTGACCGGCCAGACGGGCGACGGCCGCAGGACCCTCGACCCCGACACGCACCGGTAGCGCCTGGATCCCGAACCCGGCCCATCGTCGCTCCTCCCAGGTCACTGACCAGGGCAACGAGCCAGCGGTCGCCCTCGTCCACGACCCGATCCACGCAGCAACTGCCGTGGCGTCATCGCGCGCCACACGTGCGGTGGGAGGGTCCAGCGGCAGTGAGACCCGCACGCCGACACCCGTCCCGGACTGTGGCGGAGGCAGGGCCAGCCACGACACCACGGAGCGTCGGTAGCGGGTGCGGAGGGCCGTGCGGACATCCTCAGGAGTGCGCATCGGCACCCCCATCGGCTCCATCGCCCGTGGGGGACGGGTCTGACTCCACGGCCACCGTCCCGTCCGCGCCACCCTCGCGACCCGGGTCCGGTCCCCCGACGACCCCCCGGGGGTGCCCGGCGACGCCATGTCCCGTGGGCTGACCCGTCTCCCCGTCCGAGCCGCCCGCACCGGCCTCCTCAAGCTCCTCGAAACGGATGGAGCTGAGGGTGGAGGCGGCGCCGGACACGTTCGACACCATGGCGGCTCCCCCGACGTAGTGCTCGATCGTCTGGAGCATCTTCAGCGGTGTGGCCAGCAGCAGCTGGAACTGGAAGGTCCGGAAGACCCCCAGTCCCGCCCTCGTGAAGTTGACGTCGGTCTTGTCGAAGGCCTCGTCCAGGGCCACCGTCCCGTAGCGGGGCACCAGGGATCCGGCGTCGGCCAGCTGGTAGCGCAACGCCGCCGCCAGGCAGAAGGTCACCAGCTTCTGGCCCTGCCCGCCCGACCTCCCGCCACTGCCCTGGTAGACATCGGTCTGGTTTCCCTCGGCGTCACGTTCGACGGCGATGAAGGTCATGTGCAGGCGCGTGTCCAGGACGCGGGCACGCCACTGGCGGTCGGTGGGCAACGTCGAACCGAGCCTCTGCAGCAGGTCGTCCATACGGGCGAAACGCTCCTCGGCGTGGGCCTCGGTCTCCGTGGAGGAGTTGAAAGCCCCCTCCGTGACGGAGCGCAGGGCATCCACGAAGTCACGGACCTCACCGGAGTGGACGCTTCTGGCCTCCAGACGCAGGAATCGCCCCCGCTCGCGGTCGAAGGGGGTCTGGGCCAGTGACTCGTTCACGGGCGCGATCCTCTTGACCACCTCCTCCGACGCCCTCCCGATCTGCCAGTTGAGGGCCGCCAGGTTCTGCTGTGACTGTTCACTGAGCAACCTGCGGAAACGCTCCTCGAACTCGGGCAGGCGATCGGTCTGGAGGCGGTCCAGGACGGCCAGGAAGTCCGGTGTCCCCGTGACCTCGACGACCAGGTCGGCGGAGTGGCCGGGCCACCGCTGCGTGTAGGCCACCTGGGCGCGCTGGATGACGTTCTCCGCCGCCGTCACCTGCCCCTGTGAGCTGCGGACCTCCGTCTGGAGCTCTTGACGCACGACCTCCACCAGGGTCGCGATCCTCTCCCGGTTGACGGTACGGGCGTGCGCCCGCACACGCGCCTGCAGGTCGGCCTCCAGGTCGGGGTCGCGCTCGACCGCGTCCAGGGTGACCCGCGCCTCCGCGATCGCTGCCTCGCAGGCGGCACGACGGTTCTGCAGTGCCCCCTGCTGTGTTGCGAGGTCCTGACCGTCGCGGACGAGGGCGGCGCGCACCTCCTCCAGACGGGCGACCTCCAGGCGCAGCGGTTCCAGGTCGGCGTGGGAGCGCATGACGAGGTCGAGGTGCTCACGCGCCCGGTCGAGTCCACGGGCGGCACCCTCGACATCGATCCCGTCCCACGGCGTGCGTGCGACCTGGTCCAGAGTGAGGATGCGGTCCTGGCGCGCCACCGTCTGGGCATCGATGGCGTCGATCTCCCGCTGGGCGGTGGCGCCCCGCTCACGCACCCGCTCCAGTTCGGCGCGCAGCTGGTCGACCAGCAGCGCGTTGTCGGTGCCGATCACCCAGCGTGACTCGTCCTCGATGCGGAAGCTGTCGTCCTTGACGTGACGGCGACGGTCGCGGACCAAGCCGTGACGGGTGAGTGCACGCTCGTGGTCGCCCAGGTCGGAGGCGTCCTCGACACAGACGTGCGGGAAGCGGCGGGCGAGCTGGCGGAGCATCCAGTGCTCGAATCTCCCCTGTGCCACCGTGAGCTTGCGGGCGGCCGAGCCCACGTCGGTCCGGGCGACCTCGCCCCCGGTGAGGTCCGCACGCTCGAAGGCGAGCCGGAGACCGAGGTGGTGCCGGTCCACCCAGGAGGCCACCGGTGCGAACAGCTCCTCGGGGACGACCAGGGTACGGGCGAAGCCACCCATCAGTCGCTCCAGGGCTCCCGCCCAGGAACGGTCGGAGATGTCGGCCAGCTCCCCGGCGAAGGGGAGACCTCCCGGGGGGACCCCGATCTCGGAGGCGAGCGCGTCACGCACGCCCGCCAACCGGGCAGGGATCCGGGTGCGCCGCCGGGACAGCGAGCGGATCTCCTCCTCCAGTCGCGTGCCTTCAGTGCGGGCAGCCATGCGCCGACCCATCGGATCGTCGAACCTGCCCGAGTCCCTGACGTCGCCCAGCTCCGCGCGCTCCCTGCGTGCCAGGTCCACGACCCGGGCATGCTCCTCACGTGAGCCGGGCGACTGGGCGTCGAGCCGGTCCAGGAGTGCCTGGAACGCACCCCGCGCCTCCTCGACTTCCGCCAGGTGCTCCTGCTGGGTGCGCACATCGGAATGGGCCCGCTCGATCTCGCCTCCGCCCTGCTCGAAAAGGCTGCTGCGCGCTGCCTCGAGCTCCTGGTCATTGGCCCGGGCACCTGCCTCCTGGTCCTCCTGCAGGGCGGAGATCCTCCGCTGCTGGGCCAGGACCTCGTCGAGTTCCCGACTGGCGTCACGCTCGGTGACCACGGCCTGGAGGATCGGGAGATGTGCCAGGCCCTTCTCCGCCGCGTCCCTGCGCTCCAGGGCACGCGTGCGTGCCTGCCACGTCTGGCGCAGGGGAGCGAGGACGTCGACCTGGTCGCGCGCGTCCAGGACCGTCTCGTGCGCGGTGCGCAACTCGACGAACTGCTCGACGGCCGTGTCGGCCAGTCCGAAGGTGCTGGGCTCGTCGAGCATGAAATCTCGCAGCAGGGCATCCAGGGAGCGCAGGCTCTTGGCGGACATGGCCCGGTGGAGCAGCTTGAGGGCCGTGGTGGACCCGATGCCGAGACGGCGCCTCAGGCGGGGTCCGAATCCCCTGTAGGTCTGCTCGACCACTGCCCCCGGGAAGGCGGCCCTGAGACGTCGCTGGTCGATGCCACCCGCGATCACGGGTCGCCACTCGGCCAGGTCGACCTCGTCGTCCAGGAGGACGAAGGCCGTGCGCAGGTCCTGGGCCTGCAGCGAGCGTCCCCTCACGTGGAAGACGCGCACGGCACTGGCGACCTCTCCCCGTCCGTCCTCCCAGGTCATGGCGATGGCCGAGCAGGTCGGTCCCTCGCGCAGGTAGGCGGTGTGGATCTCCTGGGTCTCGGCGTCGGTGAGGCGACGGTGCGCGCCGCGGACGTAGGACATGGGGGTCCGGTCGCGGTCACCTCCGACGGCATCGGTGGCGGCGGCGTTGAAGTGGGCTTCGGCGGGAGGGACCATCACGGCGGAGATGGCGTCCAGCAGGGAGGACTTCCCGGATCCGGACTCCCCCGTGAGCAGCAACCCCCGACGCGGGACGGGAAGGTCGTGGTGTCCGGAGAAGGTGCCCCAGTCCAGGACCTGGAGGCGTGCGAGCCGCCACTGCCCGGCGGCATCGATCCCACCGGCCCCGACCCCACGGACCGCGGTTCCCCCGCCGGGAGCTCCACGGCCTCCTCCGCGGCCACGTCCCCGGGCTCCTGCACCCTCCACGGCCTCCGCGCCACCTCCGGCCCGTCCTCCCGCGTCAGCACTGCCGACGGCCTCCGTGCCGGCACCCGACCCTGCGTCGATGTCGAACAGTGTCGCCTCGCTCGTCCCCATGCTCCTGTGCCCTCCCTGCAACCCCGGGTGCTCCTGCACGCTGCTCAGACCTCCTCGCGGTCCCGGGTGTCCCCGCCCCCGCCGGAGACCCCGTCGCCACCGTCATCCGCATCGGCACCGTCATCCACGTCGGGCGCGCCGTCCGGGCCCTCCAGACCTGTGGTCACTCCCCCGTGTTCGAGGGCAGCGCGGTACTCGCCCTCGAGGCCACTCACGACTTCGGGGGTGATGATGAGGCCCAGGATCGCCATGATCTCGAACCGGTCCGTGGTGTCGGTCTTGTCGAGGATCGCGTACTCCTTCATCCGCTTGACGGAGGCCCGCGCACGCTTGGCCACCAGCGCGCGGTCCGTGTCGCCGGGAGCACGGTACTGGGCGATGTGGTCCACGATCTCCTCCATGCTGACGAAGGCCCGCTCCCCCTGGGCGGAGGCCCGCAGGAGGAGGTGGCGCAGGTGCAGCAACAGGGCGGTGTCCACGAAGGACAGGGTGGTGCGCCGCATCATGGCTGGCACGGGCTCGTCCTCTGCCCGGGCGTTGCGCGCGAAGGCGATCTCATTGTCCGTGTCGATGGCCAGTTCCAGGAACAGGTCGGCCAGGCGGGAGCGCACCACCGCCTCGTGCGCGACCAGTGTCGCCCAGAGATTGGGAGTGCGCTGCTGGGAGACGTAGGGGCCACGCACCAGCTGGACGAGCACCCGACGGACCTCACCGGGCAGTTCCCCCGTGTCGCCGGGCCACAGCCCCGTCTCCCCGCCGGGTCGCCCACCCTCCCACGCACCCCCTCCCTCCTCCGGTACCGGGGAACGGCGGCTCCCCGCGTGCCGCGCTCCGCCCGCCGGGGCGTCCCCGTCGACGAGGGCGGCGCCGCCCTCGTCAGTCGGCTCGGCGGGGAACGACTCAGGTCCACTCATCGGGAACCTCCTCGAAGGTGAATGTGGTGGACAGGACAGCGGCGACGCGAAGGGAGTCGGTCTGCCAGGACACGGACTCCGGTTGGTCGCGGACCACGCCGTGACGCGCACCCGTGATGCACAGGCCGACCACGGAGGCCAGCCCCTGGGTGGCCGGATGACGTGCCAGGACCTCACCGACCGTGCTCGCACCGCGGGCACCGACGGTCTCCGCCACCCAGCCCTGGACCTCGGCGATGTCGATCTCGGACTCGCGCACCCTGCGGCGCAGGTCCTCCCAGTCGACGCTGTCGACGGTGTGGCTGATGACCTCTTCGGGGGCCTGGACCTCGGAGGGCACGTGGAGTGCCAGGCGTCCCACGGAGCGCAGTTCCGGACTGGTCAACTCCAACTGCCACTGCATGCGGTCGAGGAGTCGCAGGACCCGCGCGGCCTCAATGCCGGTGCGCTGCGCCGAACGCAGTCGGTCGGCGAGCTCCCGGAAGGCCTCGAACTGACGGGACTGGACGAACTCGCGCAGGGAACGCGAGAAGGACCCCATGGAATGGGCGACGTCGAGGGACTCGTGCTGGAGATTGACCATGTAGTCACGGAGGAAGGCCAAGGTCTGGGGGTCCACCGTTGCGGCGAAGTCGCGCGACGCGATGTCCTCGACGGCCTCCGTGAACCGCGCGTCCGCCTCGGGGTCCATGACCATCGCGTGGAAGGCATCGAAGGAACGGCCCTCCGGGCTGTCGTGGATGCGGTCCACGCCCAGGAAGACGTCGTCGAGCACCGCTCCCTGGGGCGCGTCGTCCTCGATGATGTCGTGGCGCAGCTGCCGGTTGAGCGAGTCCATCGAGTCCCTCACACGGGCGAAATCCGCTGGCACGTCCCGGGCCTGCTGGGCGAGGTCGAGCAGCCGGGCGGCGGCGACCTCGGGGTCCGCCGGGGCGAAGTGTCCGCGTCGGGTCTCCTCGATGGCGGCGTCGAGGCGGTCGCGCTCGGCCTCCAGGGTCGAGACGCGTGAGGTGATGGACTCGTCCGTGTCCGTGGCCAGCCGCACCAACTCGTTGCTGATCATGGACAGGCGTGATTCGGTGGCAGCCGGCCGGGGTTCGGAGAGTCGCTCCAGGATGCGGATCGCCTCGTGCCCGGCAGCGGACATCTCGAAGACCTCGCCGCGACCGCTGGCTGCGGGGTGTCGAGAGAGGAAGCCGGCGCGCAGCCAGTCGGCGCAGTAGGCCTGGGCGGAGCGCGGCAGGTCGAAGCCGTGCCGCCGCAGCTCATCGAGATCGGCATCGACCAGGTCGTACAGCTCCGCGGAGGGGACGGAACGCTCGACCCCACCCAGGTGTTCCGAGAGCTCCGCAGCGATGACCGCCATGGTGTCCTGGCGCATGAGCGAGATGACGGGGGAGTCCTCGCGCAGGCGGCGCAGCGCGAGCGCCTTCGTCACTGCCGACATCCGTCTCCCCTTCCATTTCTCCTCCGGTGTCCGAGTGCTCCCACCGGTCCGGTCTCCCGGGGGATGCACGCCCCCTGGGTCCCTCCGGGTCCTGCGCATGCGGGACGACAACGGAATCCTGAGTGCATGACGGTCGGAGAACGCCGCGCCTTCGAGTCCGGTCACCACTGTATGGGTCCCCGGGTGCACCTGGGTCGGCGCCGGGGCCCGGGTCCCGGGTCCCGGGTCCCGGGGGGAGCCCCGCCCGGATCGTCTCCTGGGTGTGGGTGCGCGGAGATGGTGGGGGCGGGTGTGCGGAAATGGACCCCCGGGCTTCGTGGTCAGAGCGCACTCCTGTCACCCCGGCCCCACCACGACCGGGGCTGAGGACTCCGGGGCCCGGTGGCGCTGGGGTGGTCCGGGGCCGTTCGACGACCCGACGGCCCGACGGCCGGGCGGGTAACCGGGCAGGCGGGCCGACGAGTCCACGGGCAGCTGCACGGACAGGTTGCCGGACGCGTTGCCGGACACGTCCCGGGGTGTCACCACGCGCTGCGCAAGTGCCCCGTCCAGGAATCCACGGCAGACTTGTGACCATGAGGAAACCGCGACCGACCCGGGCCGAGGAGGTGACAGGCACCACCGACGCCATGCAGAACAGCACGAGCACCAGCACCAGCACCAGCACCAGCACCAGCACCAGCACCAGCACCAGCGTCGCCCCACGTCGGGGTCCCCTGACCCCGGTGGAACTCGCGACCTGTGGGATCCTCTCGGGCCTGGCTGTCGTCCTCGGCCTCCTCGCGGCCGTCATGCCCTTCTTCAACATGCTCTTCCAGGTCCTCGCCGCAGTGCCTGTGGCGATGGTGGCCGTGCGTCTGCGCACGCGCGCCTCGGTCGCGACCGTCGCCACCACACTGCTGGTCTCCCTGGCGCTCGGGGGACTCCACACCGCGTTGGTCGTCGGCCAGTCCGCGATCTTCGGTGCCGTCGTGGGCATCCTGTACCGCCGCGGGACGCGCCGCGCCGGGGTGCTGGCAGTGGGAGTGCTCCTCGGCGCGGTGATCGGCGCGTTCACGGACCTGTTCCTGTGGGTCCTGGCCGATCTGCGCGACCTCATGCTGGAGTCCATCCGCGTCTCCGCGACGGGCTACCTGCAGCTACTGGGCCGCTGGGAGGTGCTGGCGCCCGCAAGTGACGGAGCCATCCGGCTGCTGGAGGTCGTCCTGGGCTGGTGGTGGCTGTGGATCCCCCTCTCCGCCCTCGTCGGTGTCGCCGTCACCGTGCTCCTGGCCCACTGGATCATCGGAGTCGTCCTCTCCCGCCTGCAATTGGGCGATGACTGGGACCCGCTGCGCCCCGCCCTCGCCCGGTCCGTCGCCACTGAGGCGACCGCTGGCCCCACCGCTCCCGATCCGCTCCCCACCCGTCTGCGCGACGTCCGCTTCCGTTACCCCGGCTCGGGCGAGGATGCGCTGGCCGGCATCGACCTGGACATCGACGAGGGCGAGTTCGTCGTCGTCGCCGGTCCGAACGGCTCGGGCAAGTCGACCCTGGCCCTGGTCCTGTCGGGGGCCGAACCGACCTCCGGTACGGTGACCCGTCCGGGTCCTCTCGGACTCGGCCTTCCCGGCGGGGTGGCCCTGCTCGCCCAGCGCTCCGAACTCCAGATGCTCGGGGAGACCGTCGCCGAGGACGTCGTGTGGGGAATGCCCGTGCAGGAGCAGGACGACGTGGACGTGGAGGGTCTCCTGGACCAGGTCGGGTTGTCGGGCCTGGGGGACACGCCCACACGCAACCTCTCCGGAGGCCAACTCCAGCGCCTCGCCCTGGCAGGGGTGCTCGCACGCCACCCCCGCCTGATCATCTCCGACGAGTCCACCGCCATGATCGACGCAGCCGGGCGTCGGGAACTGATCAGCCTCCTCGCCGCCCTGCCGGGACGGGGCACCACGGTCGTCCACATCACCCACGACCCGACCGAAGCGTGTGGCGCGGACCGGCTGGTGCGCCTGGACTCCGGACACATCACCTTCGACGGCCCCCCGTGCGCGGATCCGGCGGGATGGGTCCCGCCGCAGCGTGCGGGCGACCGGCCCGGCCCGGACACTGCCGCCGTCGACCCCGACCCGGCCAGCACGACAGGGCAGTCCGACCCGGACCCGACGACACCCGGGACGGGACCGACCACCGCGTCGCCCTCGTCCGCCCCCGGGAGTCCGCTGGCACCGACGGACTCCGGTCGCACTCCGGGCTCGCCCTCGTCCGCCCCCGCGACCCCCTCGCCGCAGTGGATCCCGGAGCCCTGGGAGCGCGTCGAGCGCCTCTGGGCGGATCGCGTCTCGCACGTCTACGACGTCGGCACCCCGTGGGCCACGCCCGTCATCAACGAGGTGTCACTGATCCTCTCCCAGGGCGAGGGAGTGCTCGTGACCGGGGACAACGGTTCCGGAAAGACGACACTGTCGCGCATCCTCACCGGTCTCATGGCGCCCACCTGGGGACGCTGCACCCTGGACGGTGAGCCCATGACGACCAAGGTGGGGGAGGTGGCGCTGTCCATGCAGTACGCGCGCCTGCAACTGCAGCGCCCCTCCGTGCGCTCCGACATCCTCGCGGCGGCCCGGGCTCCCCATGACCTGCCCGCGGCAGACGGTGACCGTCTCGTCGAGGAGGCACTCGACGAGGTCGGTCTCGGTGCCGGGATCGCCGGGCGCGGCATCGATCAGCTCTCCGGTGGCCAGATGCGGCGCGTCGCGCTCGCCGGGCTCCTCGCCTCGCAGCCGAAGGTCCTCATACTCGACGAGCCCTTGGCGGGGCTCGACCCAGACTCCCGCGCCCAGGTGGTGGCGACCCTGGAGTCCCGGCGCCGACGCGGCCTGGGGGTACTCGTGATCTCCCATGACGTGGAGGGCCTCGGCGCCCTGTGCCAGCGTGAGATGCACCTCGAGGCGGGGGTCCTGACATGAGGGATCCTGGCATGAGTGCTCCGGATATGAAGGGTCCGGGTGGGGAAGGTCCGGGCGTGGACCAACACCGGACGGGCACGGCCGACACCCGCGCACGGATCCGTGCCCTGGCCACTGGCCGGGGACGTCCCCGACGCCCCTCAGGCGGGGTCCTGCCGCGCACCCTGCCGTGGGAGTCCGCGATGACACGCATGTGGCCGGGGACCAAGATCATCTGCCTGACGGTCCTCACCAGCGCCCTGCTGCTGCGCCCGATGTGGTCCACCCTGGCCGCGGTCTCAGTCCTCCTCCTCGCGGGCTCCGTGGCGGCCCGTGTCCCCCTGCAGGCACTGCCCCGTCTGCCCCTGTGGTTCTGGAGCGGGATCGGGGGCGCCATGATCGGGGCCACGCTGGGGGGCGGACTGTGGATCTTCGTCCGCTCACTGGTGGTCGCCGCCCTCGTCGTGTGGGGGTCCATGCTCCTGATCTGGTCCACTGCCCCCGACCGGCTCACCCCCGCCTTCCGCAGCCTGATGACGCCGATGCGCTGGCTGCGCCTCCCCGTCGACGAGTGGTCCGCCTCGATGGGACTGGCACTGCGTGGGATCCCCTCCCTGCGTGACGAGGCCGCCGCCGTCACGGACACCGCGCGCCTGCGCTCGGGCGGCAAGCCACCCGACGGGTTCAAGGAAGGGTTGCGCCTGATGGTCGACATCATCACGGCCTCCCTCTCGGCATCCTCCCGGCGGGCCTCGGACACGGGTCGGGCCATGACCCTGCGCGGCGGGGTGCCCCCGGTGCCACGGGAGCGCGTCCGCCTCGGTTGGCGCGACGGGATCGCGCTGGTCCTCACGGGGGCGGCCGCCGGACTGGTGGTGGCCGTGGCGGTGGGGGCGATCCCCGATCCGTTCCAGGTCCTCGGTCCCTCCTGAGGGGCCCGCTCCCCTGCGACCGGCCGACGAGGGCGGCCACAGGTCCCCGTTCCGCCTCCCGGCAGACGAGGGCGGCCGTACCCGCACGTGCACCGCCGGCACCGGCACCCGTACGCGCACCAGTACCTGCAGCCGCACCCAGAACCAGACCCACACCCGCATCTGCACCCGTACCTGCACCGGCACCCGCAGCCGCACCCGCGCCGAGTGGTGGACTTCTCACCGAACGGTGGGGGTATATGGCCACCTCTCGGTGAGAAGTCCACCGTTCGACAACACGCGCCCTCCCGAAGCGCCCCGCGACGCACTCCGCGCCACAGCCGGACCCACCCGACCGACGACACGCGCCCTCCCGGGGCACCTCGCGGTGCACTCCACGCCACGGCTGGACTCCCGGCCGAACGGCGCACACGGCAGTCCGGGCGCAGGCCCATGGGGTTCCGGGATCCCACACGGTCCCGACCTCCGGACGCTCCCGTCCCACGCCACAGCTCCCCGGTTTGACGTGGGATGCACCCGCCTCGTATTGTTTCTGAGCGCGCGCGAGTGGCGGAACAGGCAGACGCGCACGGTTCAGGTCCGTGTTCCAGAAATGGAGTGGGGGTTCAACTCCCCCCTCGCGCACCAGTGGAGTGAGGAGCTCCGAGGCCCCAGGGTCTCGGAGCTTCTCCTCATTCCGGCCCGGGCGCACCGTTCCGGTCCGGAACACGTCGCAGTGCCGGACCTGCACGGCAGGGACGGACCCCCCGACTAGACTGACACGTGCGGGCTCGGCCCGCACCACGTCCCGGGCTTCCCGGGTGGACCCCGGGCACCTCGGGGAAGGAGGCAGGATGGGCATCTTCGACCGCTTCGAGAATGCTGTCGAGAAGGGCGTCAACAACGCGTTCTCGAGGGTCTTCAAGTCGGGACTCAAGCCTGTGGACATCAACACGGCGATCCGGCGCGCGATGGACGACAACGTGCGCGAGCTCTCCGCCGACAGGTTCGTGGCCCCCAACCACTTCGTCGTGAGGATCTCCCCGGCCGATCTGACCGGCCTCGGCGAGGAGCTCACGGTCCTCGCCGACGAGCTCCAGCAGGAAGCCACGCAGTACGCCGAGGACCAGAGCTACGCGCTGCTGGGCCCCGTCACCGTCGAGTTCGAGGCCTCCGAGGACGAGGCCTCCGGCCAGCTCGACGTCCAGGCCTCCACGCGTCGCGGTGCTGCGGCGCCCGCCACCGCCGTCTCCGCCTCGCCCCAGCACCCCATCGTCGAGGTCGACGGTGAGAAGTGGCTGCTCACCGAGCCGGTCACGGTCATCGGACGCGGCTCCGAGGCCGACATCACCGTCCCCGACTCCGGTGTGTCCAGGCGACACCTGGAGCTGCGCGTGACCCCCACCGGGGTCATCGCGACTGATCTGGGCTCCACCAACGGCACCTTCGTCGAGGGCCATCGCATTGACGCAGCCACGCTCGTCGACGGCAACCAGATCGTCATCGGGCGCACTCGCATCCTGTTCTGGACACGTCCCGCATCCGATCACGAACAGGACCGGTGATGACCTCCGACCTCGCCTTCACCGTCTTCCGCATCGGATACCTGGCACTCCTGTGGGCCATGGTCTTCGGGGCCGTGGCGATCCTGCGCCGCGACATCTTCGGCACGGTCGTCACCCCGCGGGGGAAGGGCCGGCGACGGGCCGACAAGGAGCGCCGCAAGTCGCGCCGTGAACGTCGCAGCGAGGGAGCCGGACCCGCCGACACCACGCCCCACAACCTGCTCATCACCGGTGGCCCGCTGGTCGGCACGATGATGCCCCTGGGAACCGCCCCGATCGTCATCGGACGTTCTCCCGCCTCCACGCTGGTCCTTGACGACGAGTACGCCTCCGCCCGCCACGCCAGGCTCTCCCCGCAGGGAGGCCAGTGGGTGATCGAGGACCTCGGGTCCCGCAACGGGACCTTCGTCGACGACGAGAGGATCACCGAGCCCCGCACCCTCCAGCCCGGCACCACCGTGCGCATCGGACAGACGACGCTCGAACTGGTGAGGTGACATGCCGGCTGAGCCCGTCGAATTCCGCTATGCCGCCCGCTCGGACGTGGGCCTGACACGGCGCAACAACCAGGACTCCGGGTACGCCGGACCGAACCTCCTGGTCCTCGCCGACGGCATGGGAGGCCCCGCAGGAGGCGACATCGCCTCCTCCGTGGCGCTGGCCCACCTCGTACCGCTCGACTCGGAGAGCCACCCCGCCGAGGCCATGCTCCCCCTCCTGCGGGCCGCGCTGAATGCCGCCCACGAGGACCTCACCGAGCGCTCCGCCCAGGACTCGGAGCTCAAGGGTCTGGGCACCACCTGCATCGCGATCATGCGTGCCGGCAACAAGTTGGCCATGGTCCACATCGGGGACTCCCGGGCGTACCTGCTGCGTGGGGACACGCTCACCCAGGTCACCACGGACCACTCCTTCGTCCAGTACCTGGTCGACACCGGCCAGATCACCCCCGAGGAGGCCGAACACCACCCCCAGCGCAATGTCGTCCTGCGGGTCCTGGGCGACTCCCAGGCCGATGTCACCCCGGACGAGACCGTGCGCGAGGCCATCCTCGGTGACCGCTGGCTGCTCTGCTCCGACGGACTCTCCGGAGTGGTCTCGGCGGAGACGATCGGCCAGGTCCTCTCCGACTTCGACGACCCGGGTGCCTGCGCGGAGGAGCTGATCCATCTCGCACTGCTGGGCGGGGGACCCGACAACGTCACCTGCGTCATCGCCGACGTGGTCCCCTCGGGCACGTCCGGGCAGACCGCCCCGCAGATCGTGGGTGCCGCGGCCATCGACCGCAGCGCACCCTCACGCGGGGGATCCGGTGCAGCGGCGCGCGCAGCCGCCCTCGCCAATGGTTCCCAGGACCACGGGGACGAGGACGACAACGGGGACGAGGACGAGGACGAGGACGGCAAGCACCGTTGGCGGGCACCCGTCCTGACACTGCTCGTCGCCGCCCTGGTCGCCGGTGGCGGCTGGCTCGGCTACCTGTGGACCCAGACGCAGTACTTCGCGATCGGGGAGTCCGGGAGCGTCGTCATCTACCAGGGGATTCCCCAGACACTGGGGCCGTGGAGTCTCTCACACCGCACCGAGGTCACCGACATCGCCCTCTCGGACCTCTCCAGCGTCGACCGTGAACGGCTGAGGGAGCCCGTCGTGCGTTCCTCCCGCGAGGAGATCGACGCCTACGTCACCCAGCTCGAGGACCAGGCCAGCAGGAACACCACGCCCTCGCCGACACCCTCACCCAGCTCCTCACCCAGCGCCGTCACCCCCGCTCCCACCGACCCGGGTTCCACGGCCTCCCCCGCGCCGTCACCCTCGGAGAGCCGCTGATGGCCACCGTCACCATTGCCCCCGCCCGCCCGCGCCGCGTCCTGGAGATGGCGCTCATGCTCCTCGCCCTCGCGCTGGGCATCGGGGGCTACGCGCTCACGGCGCTCAACCGTACGGGCGCAGTACCCGAGAACCTCGGTCAGCACGTCCTCATCCTCGTCATCGTCGCGGTCGTGGCCGAGGTCGGCATGCACTTCCTCGCGCCCTACGCGGATCCGGTGATCCTGCCCATCGCCGTCGCCCTGACGGGCATCGGACTGGCCATGATCTACCGCATCGACCTGTCCTACCTGACGCTCAACCAGTCGATCTCCGACCCCTCCCACCAGTACGCGGTGGTGGGCACCAAGCAGCTGATGATGGTGGGTGTCGCGCTGGTGGCGGCTGCTGTTCTGCTGGTCTGGGTCCGGGACCACAAGGTCCTGCGCCGCTTCACCTACCTCTTCGGGCTGGCCTCGCTGCTCCTGCTGGTGCTCCCGCTCATCCCGGGCATCGGGGTGGAGCACCTCGGGGCGCGGATCTGGATCCAGCTCGGGCCCCTCAGCCTGCAGCCCGCCGAGCTGGTCAAGATCACGCTGGCCGTCTTCTTCTCCGGGTACCTGGTCACCAACAGGGACAACCTGGCGATCGGGGGACCCCGGGTCCTCGGCATGCGTCTGCCCCGCGCACGTGACCTCGGTCCGATCCTCGTCGTGTGGCTGATCGGGATCGCGGTCCTCGTCCTCCAGCGCGACCTCGGGACCTCGCTGCTCTTCTTCGGGCTCTTCGTGGCCCTGCTGTACGTGGCCACGGACCGGGTGTCCTGGCTGGTCATCGGGGCGCTGATGTTCCTCCCGGCCGCCGCGCTGGCCGTGCGGACGTTCCCCCACGTGCAGAGACGCTTCACCGTGTGGCTCCACGCCATGGATCCTGCGGTCTACGACGCGGTGGGCGGGTCCGGCCAGGTCGTCCTGGGCCTCTTCGGCCAGGCCTCCGGGGGACTGATGGGCACCGGGTGGGGACGCGGCTACCCGCACCTGGTCCCCTTCGCCCAGTCCGACTTCATCCTCTCCTCCCTGGCGGAGGAACTGGGACTCACCGGCCTGTTGGCGATCCTCGTCCTCTACCTGATCCTCATCGAGCGGGGGCTGCGCGCCTCGATCGGTGTGCGCGACGGGTTCGGGAAGCTGCTCGCCGCCGGCCTGAGCTTCTCCCTGGCACTGCAGGTCTTCGTGGTCCTGGGCGGGATCACCCGTGTCATCCCCCTCACCGGTCTGACCGCACCGTTCCTTGCCTCGGGCGGCTCCTCGATGGTGTCCTCGTGGCTGACGGTCGCCATCCTCGTGCGCATCTCGGACGCCGCGCGGCGCCCCGTCTCCACCCCCGCACCCTGGACCACCGGCCTCCAGGCGGCCATCACGGACCCCGCTCCCGGCGCCACGGACACGCCGACCACCCCCACCCGCCGCCGTCCCTCCACGGAGGACGCCCACACCGTGGGCCCGTCCCCGCGCGACACCGGACAGGACACCGGCCTGGACATCATCGAGGGTGACCTGCCCGAGGACCCGGACTACCCGAGCGACCCCCGCCTGCCCGACACCCCCGACCACGGGGAGGCACGCTCGTGAACGCACAGATCAGGAAGCTCTTCGTGGTGGTGCTGGTGATGTTCGCCGCCCTGGGGCTGGCCGCCACCAACATCCAGTTCCTGCAGGCACCCGCTCTCAACGCGGACGGACGCAACTCCCGCACGATCCTGCACGCCGCAGAGCTGGACCGCGGCCCCATCATCGTCGCCGGTGACGCCATCGCCTCCTCCCAGCGTGTGGAGGGATCCACCCGCTACCAGCGCGTCTACTCCCAGGGACCCCTCTACGCGCCGGTCACCGGCTACTTCTCCTCCGTCTTCGCCGACTCCTCCGGGATGGAGAAGGCCGCGGAGTCCGTGCTGGAGGGGAACTCCCCCGACCTGCTCGCCCAGCGTCTGCGCAATCTCTTCACGGGCTCGGGACGCCAGGGCGGAGGCGTCGTGCTCACACTGGACCCGGCCGTGCAACAGGTGGCGGCCGACCAGCTCCAGGGACGCCGGGGCGCCGTCGTGGCACTCGATGCGAAGACGGGCGCGGTGCTCGCCCTGTACTCCTCGCCCAGTTTCGACCCGAATGAACTGGCCACGTTCAACTCGGCCTCCGCGAACAGCGCCTTCACCACCCTCAACAAGGACGCCTCACGTCCCCTGGTCAACCGCGCGATCGCCGGCGACCGCTACGCCCCGGGTTCGACCTTCAAGATCCTCACCACCATCGCCCTGCTGGAGAAGGGGATCGTCCAGACGGACACCCCCATGGATTCCCCCGTCACGACCACTCTCCCCGGGACGGCCACGGAGATCTCCAACGTGGAGTCAGTGGCGTGCGGTGACGGCAAACCCACCCTGGCCGAGGCCTTCGCCCGTTCCTGCAACACCACCTTCGTCCTCGCCTCCCAGGACCTGACCCACGCGGACCTGGCCGACGTGGCCGAGAGCTTCGGGTTCGGCCAGCAGATCGACATCCCCCTGGAGGTCACCCCCTCGGTCTTCCCCGCCGAGACGGACGCCTCGCAACTCGCCATGTCCGCCATCGGCCAGTACTCCGTGCAGGTGACGCCCCTCCAGATGGCCCTCGTGGCCCAGGCGATCGCCAACGGGGGCACCATGATGCACCCCTACCTGGTCAAGGACGTCGTCGATGCGGACCTCCAGGTCCGCTCCTCCACGGATCCCTCGGAGCTGGGGACCCCGATCTCCTCCGACATCGCCTCACAGATGACGGAGCTCATGAAGGGCGTCGTCTCCCAGCCCTACGGCACGGGGACCTCCATGGCGATCGAGGGCGTCGACGTCGCGGCGAAGACCGGCACCGCCGAGCTCGGTGACGGATCGGGGCGTGCCAACGCCTGGGCCGTCGGCTTCGCCCCGGCCGAGGACCCGCAGATCGCCTTCGCCGTCATCGTCGAGGGCGACGACACCGATCCCGCCCCCCACGGTGGCACCGTGGCCGGACCGATCGCCCGTGCCCTCCTGGAAGCGGGGCTGAAGTGACCCCTCCCACCACCGAGCGCCACATGGCCGGCCACCTCCTGGGTGGTCGTTACACCCTGCTCACGCCCATCGCCCAGGGCGGCATGGGCGAGGTCTGGAAGGCCCGTGACCGCGAGACCGGACGGATGGTGGCCGCCAAGGTCCTGCGCCCGGAGCTCTCCGGCGAGGAACTGTCCCTGTCACGGCTGCGCATCGAGGCCCGCAATGCCATGCGCATCCAACACCCCAACATCGCCTCCGTCCTCGACTCCGGGGAGGAGGACGGCCGGGGCTGGATCGTCATGGAACTCGTCGAGGGACGTCCTCTCACCGACTACCTCAGAGGGGGCGCGCGTGTCCCGGTGGAGGACCTGGTCCCGGTGGTCATCCAGGTGGCCCTGGCACTCGACGCAGCGGCAGCCGCCGGCGTGGTCCACCGCGACATCAAGCCCGCGAACATCCTCATCCGTCCCGACGGGGTCGTGAAGCTCACCGACTTCGGGATCTCGCGCACCTCCGACCAGGCCAACCTCACCGCTGCCGGCATGGTGATGGGCACGGCCCAGTACCTCCCACCCGAGCAGGCCATGGGTGAGACGGCGACCTCCTCCGGCGACCTCTACGCCCTGGGTGTCATCGCCTACGAGGCAGCTGCGGGACGCCGCCCCTTCACCGGGGCCACCCAGGTGGACATCGCGTTCTCCCACGTCAACGACCCCGTGCCCGCCCTCCCCGAGGACGTCCCCCTCCCCTTCGCGAAGGTCGTCCTCCACCTCCTGGAGAAGGACCCCCACCGGCGACCGACCACCGGTGCCGCCCTCGTCAGGGAGATCGTCGCGGCGGCGCGCACCCTCGACATGCCGGTCGATCCGCACCCGCTCCCCGCCCCCTCCGGCGGGGACTCCCCCTCTCCCGACACGGCGGGGCCCCCCGAGGCCCTCCGCGTCCCCGTGGCCCCGGTCCTGCACGAGCGGCGACGGGTCCTCCCCGAGGAGATGCTGCGTCCCCCCACCGCGGACGAGGGCGACTCCCGCACACCTGTCACCGACGAGGGCGCCTCCCGCACACCTGCCCGGACGCCACGGTCCCCGGCATCCCCGCAGTCCCCGCAGGCGGACTCGTCCGTCTCCGCTGCCGGCCGTGACGGGACACCGCCGCCGCGGCACTGGCGCGCGCTGAGGCCCGCTACCGGCACCGGGACCCCGGCCCCGACCCCGACCCCGACTGCGGATGCACCCGACACCTCTGCTCCCACTGCCCGGTCCGTGGACCGGGACGCCGACCGCCCGCACCACCGCCAGGCACTCGCCCCCGGGACACGCACGGGCGCGGGCGCCGCGCCGACTGCCCCTGCGGCCCCCGGGCGTTCCCGGCAGGCCGCCACACCCTCCGGGTCCGGACAGGAGACGACTTCCGGACACCCGACACCCGGGAGACGCGCGCGCCACGCCGGACCACCGGCTGAGGGCCCCCGTCCTGACAGGACTCCGCGCGGTGACCAGCAGGACGACGGGTCCCGACTGCACGGGCAGTCCCGACGTCACGGACAGGCGGAGTCGCGCGATCCGTCACGCGCCGGGTCGCCTGCCGGTACACGTGCCCGGTCGAACCGGTCCTCAGGTGCCCCGCTCGCCCAGGCAGCGCCCGTCACGCGGCGTTCCCTCACCCGTCGCCAGCGCACACCGGAACGCCCCTCCACCGGTGCCGACGCCCGGCCCGGCTGGCATCCCATCCACCCCGGCAGTGTCGTGACAGGGGGCGCCCCCCACCGGCGCCCGCCGCGCACCAGGTTCAACCGCTCGGTCGTCGCCCCGCCCGTACCACTGGTGGAGCGGATCGGCCGGTGGGTGGTCGTCGGACTCATCGTCCTGACGATCATCCTCATCGCAGTCGCTACGATCCAGAACAGGTTCGGGTCCCTCACCTCCCTCCTGGGAGCGGGAGCCCACGTCATCGAGGAGGCTCGGACATGTCCGATTCCATGGACCACCGTCTAGGCGGACGCTACGAGGTGCGCTCCCTCATCGGGAGGGGCGGCATGGCGGAGGTGCACCTGGGGTTCGACACCCGCCTCCACCGGATCGTCGCCATCAAGATGCTGCGCATCGACCTGGCCCGCGACTCGATCTTCCAGGCCCGCTTCCGGCGCGAGGCCCAGGCTGCGGCCTCCCTCAACCACCCCAACATCGTCGCCGTCTACGACACCGGCGAGGAGGTCATCACCGCCCCTGACGGCCGTGGCGTCTCCGTGCCCTACATCGTCATGGAGTACGTCGAGGGGCACACGGTCAAGGAGCTCCTGGCCGACGGCACCCCCGTCCCCATCGACGAGGCCGTCGAGATCGTCTCCGGTGTGCTCTCCGCACTGGAGTACTCCCACGCCGCGGGCCTGGTCCACCGCGACATCAAGCCGGGCAACATCATGCTCACCACAGACGGCAAGGTGAAGGTGATGGACTTCGGCATCGCGAGGGCCCTGGCCGACTCCCAGGCGACGATGACCCAGACCAACGCCGTGGTCGGGACCGCCCAGTACCTCTCCCCCGAGCAGGCCCGCGGGGAGCAGGTGGACGCCCGCTCCGACCTGTACTCCACCGGTGTCGTCCTCTTCGAACTCCTCACCGGGCGCCCGCCCTTCCGCGGTGACTCCGCGGTGGCGGTGGCCTACCAGCACGTCTCAGCCATTCCGCCCACCCCCTCCTCCATCACCCCGGACGTGCCCGAGTCACTGGACCGCGTGGTCATGAAGACTCTGGCGAAGAACCGCGACGACCGCTACTCCTCGGCGGCCGCCATGCGCGCCGACCTGATCCGCGCGGTCCGCGGCGCAGATGTCAACGCCCCCGCCACCCAGGTGTGGGCCGCAGCAGCCGCGAATGACGGTGCCACCCAGACCCTGGCCATCGCGCCGCCACCCCCACCGGACCACACCGGCGCGCCGGTCGCCTCACCGACCTCGACGATGACGGCTGTGGGCGAGGACGGGGAGGACGGGCAGGAGCCGCAGAAGAAGAAGCGGACCGGGTGGATCATCGCCCTGGTGATCCTGGCCGTCGCCCTCGTCGCCGGTGGAATCGCGTTGGCGATGAACCAGAACCGTGCGCCCGAGCAGGTGGCCGTACCGGAGGGTCTGGTCAACAGTGCCCCCGCCGACGCCCAGGCGAAGGTCGAGGCCGCCGGGCTCGTGTGGGAGGTCTCGGACGACACCGTGGCCTCCGACGACGTCGCCGAGGGCGACGTCGCCAAGGTCGATCCCGCCGAGGGCACGATGGTCGACGAGGGCTCCACCGTGACGGCGACCCTCTCCTCGGGACCCTCGACGATCTCGGTCCCCGACGGCCTCGTGGGCATGAGTCCCGCCGACGCGCAGAAGGCGGTGGAGGACGCCGGGCTCACCTGGGCGGAGGGCCCGACGGTGGCCTCCGACGACGTCGACGAGGGGAAGGTCGCGAAGGTCTCCCCGGCCTCCGGGGAACCCATCGCCAAGGGTGGCACCGTCACCGCGAACATCTCCTCGGGATCGAGCTCGTCCACGGTCCCCGATGTCACCAACCAGACCCAGTCCGCGGCACGGCAGGCCCTGCAGGCCGCTGAACTCTCGGTCGGTCAGTTCACGACGCAGGACGCACCGGGTGTCGCCAAGGACATCGTGGTCTCCACGGATCCGGCCGCCGGGCAGACCGTCCCGAAGGGCTCCAGCGTCAACATCGTGGTCGGCTCCGGCAACGTGAGGATCCCCGACGGCCTCGTCGGCAAGAGCCGGGACGACGTCGTGGGCCAGTTGAACCAGCTCAAGCTCAACACCACCGTGACGGAGGAGGTGAACGCGGCTCCTGCGGGCGAAGTGATCAGCATCAGTGCATCGGGTCTGGTGCCCATCGACACCAACGTGACAGTGGTCGTGTCCACGGGACCGGCCTCGCCGGCACCGACGTCTCCCACACCTGATCCCACGGACAGCTGAGGCACACGGGCGGGGTGTCACCGGAGGGGTCTGACGGGCCACCTCCCGTGGCACCCCGCCACTGTGTCCCCGGGCAGGACGCGGGCGTGCGCGTCCGCCGGTGCCTGCGGCCGCGGGCGTGCGGCGGGTCAGGAGTTCACAGCGTCGAGCGCGCAGCGACCATGGGGGCCATCGTGGCCGCCCGGGACGGCGCGGAGAGGTCGCCACAGGTCGCCAGCCAGTTGGCGAGCATGAGGTGACCGTGGTCCGTCATGACGGACTCGGGGTGGAACTGCACGCCCTCCAGTGGCAGGGTCCGGTGCCGCAGACCCATGACGATGCCGGAGTCGGTCGCCGCGGACACCTCCAACTCGTCCGGTACGGTTGCCGGGTCGACCGCCAGGGAGTGGTAACGCGTGACCGTCAGCGGTGAGGGCACGCCTGCGAACACGCCGCGACCGTCGTGGGTGATCGACGACGTCTTGCCGTGCATCAGTTCGGGGGCGTGACCCACCGTCCCACCGAAGAGCTCACCGAGGGCCTGGTGGCCCAGGCACACACCCAACATGGGAACGCCGTGCTCCGCACAGTCCGCGATGACCTGCAGCGAGGCTCCCGCCCCCTTGGGGTCCCCGGGACCCGGGGAGACCAGGACGCCGTCGTAGGAGCCGGTGACCCACCACCGGGGATCCACCGCATCGTTGCGGACGACGTCGACCTGGGCCCCCATGTGGCGCAGGTACCCGACAATCGTCCAGACGAAGCTGTCGTAGTTGTCCACGCACAGGATGCGCGCCATGACGATCACTCCCCTTCCACTGGGGCGATCCTCCCACGCGTGCGCCGCCCCCGCCCTCCGGTGACCGACCAGCGGAAGCCGGGCCGCCCTCGTCGCCCAGTCGCCGACCAGCGGAAGCCGGGCCGCCCTCGTCGAC
>NZ_LT700212.1:2378741-2440143 GCF_900155435.1 Actinomyces provencensis
CGAAAGACCTCGACGTGCACGACGCTACCGTCGGCGGGCGCGCTGATGCGTTCGCCAGCCCCGACCTGACCGTGTTCTGCCGCCTCGACGAACTCGGCCTCGTTGTCACCGGGCAGCGACTCGAGCCCGACCGCGCGGTGATCGCTTGCCGCGTCGTCGAGCTCGACCAGTGGTGCCGTCGCTGCGGCTGCGAAGGGGTTCCGCGGGACACGGTGGTCCGGCGGCTTGCGCACGAACCGCTCGGGTGGCGGCCCACGACCCTGGAGGTCGTCGTGCGTCGCTACCGCTGCACCGACTGCTGCCATGTATGGCGACAGGACACCAGCCTGGCGGCCGAACCACGGGCGAAGCTGTCGCGCCGCGGGCTGCGCTGGGCACTAGAGGGCATCGTGGTCCAGCACCTCACCGTCGCCCGCGTCGCCGAGGGGCTCGGGGTCGCGTGGAACACCGCCAACCTCGCCGTCCTGGCCGAGGGCAAGCGCGTCCTGATCGACGACGAGCACAGGTTCGACGGGGTGAAGGTCGTCGGCGTCGATGAGCACGTCTGGAGGCACACCCGCCGCGGCGACAAGTACGTCACCGTGGTCATCGACCTGACCGGCATCCGTGAGGGCACCGGACCAGCACGGCTGCTGGACATGGTCGAGGGCCGCTCCAAGCAGGCGTTCAAGACTTGGCTCGCCGAGCGACCGCAGGCGTGGCGCGACGCGATCGAGGTGGTCGCGATGGACGGGTTCACCGGCTTCAAGACCGCCACCGCCGAGGCGCTGCCCGACGCGGTCGCGGTGATGGATCCCTTCCACGTCGTCCGGCTGGCCGGCGATGCACTGGACCGTTGCCGCCGCCGGGTCCAGCAGCACACCCAGGGCCACCGCGGCCGCAAGGGCGACCCGCTATACCGGGCGCGGCGAACCCTGCACACGGGAGCTGACCTGCTCACCGACAAGCAGAACGACCGCCTGCACGGCCTATTCAGCGTCGATGCGCATGTCGAAGTCGAGGCAACCTGGGGCGTCTACCAGCGGATGATCGCCGCCTACCGCGAGCAGGACCGGCGTCGAGGCCGCGAGCTAATGGTCAAACTGATCGACTCGGTCAGCCACGGCGTCCCGAAGGCGCTCACCGAGGTCATCACGCTGGGGCGAACCCTGAAGAAGCGCGCCGCCGACGTCCTGGCCTACTTCGACCGGCCCGGCACCAGCAACGGCCCAACGGAGGCGATCAACGGCCGGCTCGAGCACCTGCGCGGCTCGGCGCTGGGGTTCCGCAACCTGACCAGCTACATCGCTTATGCGGAATTCCGCATAAGCGATGGTATGTCGACCTCGGGGTTATGTTGACCGGCTCGGTGAGCGCCCAGGCGGGGCAGGGGTGAATGGTTGAGCCGGTCAACATAACCATTGGCTCTGGAGTCGGGGTTCGCTTGATCTGACCGGGGCGGTCGCTGGGATCGCTCGGCTTCAGGTCGAGGAGGACCGAGATGGTGGTTCATCGTAATCAGCGCCGCGCCGACGTGCGGGATGTGCTGGATGAGTTCGAGAGGTGGCTGCTCCAAGAGCGATCAGCGCAGGAGTGCACGGCTGCCGCGTACACGGCTCGCGTCGCAGCATTCGTGGAGTGGCTGCCCGCGCCGGTCGAGGAGTCGCTGCGGAAGCTGACCGCGGCGATGCTGATCGAGTGGGTGGACCTGGAAGCAGCGCGTGGGCTGAAGGCATCGACGTTGGGCAAGCAGCTGGTGATGCTGCGCTCGTTTCTGCAGTACGCTCACCGCTCCGGTCGGGTGGGACAGGACCTGTCCGGGGTGGTGCCGCACGCGGCGGCGTGGCGACTCTCATCGATTCCGGACCCGGTGCCGGCGGGCACGATCGAGGCACTGTTCGACACTCTCGATCTGCGTTCACCGAAAGGGCTGCGTGACCGGGCGATCCTGCTGCTTCTTACCGGGCTCGGGCTGCGCGCTTGTGAGATCGCCGGCCTTCGGCTCGACGACATCGGCTGGCGCACCGGAAGCCTACGCATCCGGGGCAAGGGCGACCGTGTCGATGAGCTCCCACTGCCCGACGAGGTCGGCCACGCCTTGGAGGATTACGTGCTCCACGGCCGCGGCGGCAGGGTCCAGGGCGAGGAGGTGTTCTGGACGGTCATCGATCCGGTCCAGCCACTGAGCGCCAACGGTGTCTGCGGGACGATCCGGCAAATCTGCATCAAGGCCGGGGTGGAGAAGTTCGGCCCACACCGGCTGCGGCACACGTTCGCGACCGGGATGCTCGCCACTGGGGCGACGTTGCAGGAGGTCCAGGGGCTGCTACGCCACGCGCATCTACGCACGACCGCGCTCTACGCCAAGGTCGACAAGAACCGGCTCACCGCTCTCGCACCCGAATGGCCGGCGGCCGCGTCATTGGGCAGGTGTCCACGATGAGCGGGTTGCGCGATCTGATGGACGGTTACCTGGCGACCCGGCGGGCACTCGGGTTCAAGCTCGTCGCGCCAGGCAAGACTCTGGATGCGTTCGTCGGCTGGATGGAAGACGCTGGTGAGCCCACGATCCGCCGGGATCTGGCGACCGCGTGGGCAGCACAGTTCTCCCGCGGCACGCTGCTGGAGCGACTGAACTATGTCCGCCAGTTCGCCGAGCATGTCGCCTGGTTCGACCCCGCGACCGAGGTCCCCGTCCTGGACGGACGACCCTACGGCGCTCATCGTCCTCGCCCGCGGATCTTCACCGACCAGCAGATCGACACGCTGCTGGTCGCGGCAGGCAGGCTGACCCCACGAGTCCGGGCGGCTTCCTGGCAAACGCTACTCGGACTGCTGACGGTGACGGGGATGCGGATCAGCGAAGCGAGGAACCTCAACGACGACGACATCACCATCGACGACGATGCCGGTGATGGCAGCGGTTGGGTGCGGGTCACGGACACGAAGTTCGGCAAGTCCCGCCTCGTCCCACTCCGCCCGACGACGATGACCGCGATCCGCAGGTATCGGCGGCTACGGGATCGGACGTTCCCGGTCCCGAAGACGACCGCGGTGTTTGTCGCCCGCCGAGGCACCCGGATCGCCCGCTCAACCGCGGGGAACACGTTCCGAGAGATCCGCGAGGCCGCTGGCTTGGCCGGCGGGCCGACCGAGCCGGCCGCCCGGCTGCACGACTTCCGGCACTCGTTCGCGACGAACACCCTGATCGGGCACATCCGAACCGGCGGCGATGTCGACGCGATGATGCCGGTGCTGTCGGCGTTCCTCGGACACGTCGGCCCGGAGGCGACCTACTGGTATCTGTCGAACACTCCCGAACTGGCGGCTGCTCTCGCGGAGCGCATCCAAGCGAGAGGGGGCGGTGATGAGTGACCTCGCGCCGTTGCTGCAACGGTTCTTCACCGACAAGCTCGACCGGCATCTGGATGCCAGCCCGCACACGAAAGCCGCCTACGCCGACACGTTCCGGCTCCTACTGACCTACGCTGAGCGGGCCACCGGGATCGCGCCATCGGCGTTGACGCTGGCCGATCTCGACGCAGACCTGATCGGCGGGTTCCTCCAGCACCTGGAAACCGAGCGCGGGAACTNAACCGGTGACACCGCGATGGTTATGTTGACCGGCTCAACCGTTCACCCCTGCCCCGCCTGGGCGCTCACCGAGCCGGTCAACATAACCCCGAGGTCGACATACCATCGCCAGATCGCTGCTCGAGACCGGAGGGTTCAGGCCGCAACTACACCCTCGATTGTGAAGAGCCACATTGATCATCTGCCGATGTGCGCGCGTTGCTGCGCACGGCCTCAGCACACTCTGAGCCCTGATCCACCGTTTGTGGGGGTGGGGGTGGTGTGAGGCGAGCGGGATGGGGTTGTGGTGGTGTGTTTGTGCTGGTGTGAGGGTGTTCGGGTTCCGGGGTGTGGTGGGGTCTCCGACCACTGGTGTCGGCTTGTCCTGGGGTTCCTCGGGTTGGGCCCGCTGGGGCTGGGTGGGTGGTGGTCAGGCCGCCAGGGGCGGGTCGCTGCCGGTGGCGTGGCCCCACAGGTCCATGAACTGGCGTTGCCAGGGCCAGTGGGTCGGGTAGTGCAGGAAGCGGCGCCTGGACCTCGTGGCCACTCGTGCTGGCACGTGGATGAGTCGGGTGCGGATGGTGGGCATGCGGGCGGTGTTCATGCCTGCGGCGTGGGCTGCGGCCCGGGAGATGTTGAACGCCAGGACCGCCAACTGCAGCCAGGCGGCGTTGGCCTGGAACTTCCCCGAGGGCAGGTGCGCCAGGGCATTGCCCTTCAACTCGGCCATGACCTGCTCGATGATCGCATGTCCCCGGTGACGCTCATCGGCCTGGACCATGGGGAGGGTGGAGTTGGTGATGAAGGGGTGGTACCGGTACGTGTCGAACAGTTCCCCCTGACCCGGGCTGGCCTTCGGGTTCAACCGCTTGACACGGCGCACGACGAGCCTGCAGGTGACGTGTTCACTCACCGTGTGGGAGGTGAAGGCGGTGAAGGGGACTTCTGCGACCTCGGCGTCACTAATCCATTCTCCCGTGTCTTCTTCGAAGACGGCGTTGGGGTAGTGGATCCCCACCCACTCCTCCTCCCGGATCGCACTGATGGCTCGGGTGACGGTCTTCCACTGGGGGACGGTCACGGAGAACCAGCACCCGGCGTCGAGGAAGGCGTGGACGAAGTCGCACGTGCAAAACGCGCTGTCAGCCCGACCCATCACCCTCGCATCCGGGCGGACGCGTCTGAGGACTGTGAGGGCTCTCTTGGCGTGCCAGGCGGCGTTGCCCCCGCTGCGGATGTTGCCCCGACGCAGTTGGGCCCCGGCGATCACGGGCGGGGTGTGCTCGGTGCTGATGGTGGCGACGAGGGCGTTGAGGCCCTTGACATGGTTGTAGCCGTAGGCCACCGCCTGCTTCGAATACCCGTGCACCTCCCGGATGGTGTCATCGAGGTCCACCATCACCAGCTCATCACTGCCGAACAGGGTGGGGACCCTGGGGGCCAGGTTGGCCAGGAGCTGGCGGTTGATGGCTCCCAGCTGGAGGGTGTGACCGTGGGTGAAGGACCGCAGGAAGGTCCCCAGGGTGGAGGGGGCACGCACCGCCCCCACCACCTTCGCCGTGCCCCCCGAACGCAAGACATCCATCCCGTCAATGTCATCGGCCCCCGCCAGCATGCCCGTCACCAGCGCGCGCGTCTTGACCACCGCGTTCGGGGATGCCACCGTCAGCCGCTCGTTCAGCAGATCAGCGAGCCCGGCCCGCTGGGCCAGGCCCATCACCGCGGGCAGGCCCCCGGCGGAGACGAGGTGGTCCTCATCGAAGACCGGGGTGAAACGGCGGGTGGGAGTGTGAAACGATTGCACCTGAGCGATGCCCCCTCGACTTGGTGAAATGGTTTGTCTGGCGACACCCATTATCCCAGATCAGAAGGGGCATCCTCCCTTTTTCACACCCCCACAACCCACCCCCTAAACGGTGGATCAGGGCTGAGTGTCGTTCTGTGGGCGCATTCAACTGGTCGTCGCAACACCTTGATGTGAGAGGTGTGGAGGATGGCTACCAAGCATTGGAGCATGAGGACTGGCGATGTCCCCGAGGTGTTGCGGCGTCAGTGGCGAGCGGACAGGGCCTTGCGGCCGGCGATGTTCTCTCCGGGCAGGCCGCAACCGTCTCGGACGGTGCAGCGTGACTTCTGGCGTCTCATTGCGACGGGGATCTCAACGGCGGAGGCCGCGCTCGTGGTGGGTGTGTCGATCCCGGTGGCCTCGCGGTGGTTCCGCCACGCTGGCGGCATGCCACCGATCAGTCTGGTCGAACCCAGTGGGCGATATCTCAGCTTCGCCGAGCGTGAGGAGATCGCCATCCTGAAGGCCCAGGGCAAGGGGGTTCGCACCATCGCCCGGGCTCTGGGCCGTGATCCGGGCACGATCAGTCGTGAGCTGCGCCGCAACGCCGCTACCCGAGGCGGGAAACTCGAATACCGAGCCATGGTCGCCCAGTGGAAAGCCCACGAGGCCGCCAAGAGGCCCAAAGAAGCGAAGATGGTGACCAACCCGCGGCTGCGTGACTACGTCCAGGACCGGCTCGCCGGCAAGGTCACCCACCCTGACGGCCGCACCGTCAACGGCCCAGACACGCCAGTCTGGAAAGGGTTGAACAAGCCCCACCGGGCCGACCGTCGCTGGTCGAAGGCCTGGAGCCCGGAGCAGATCAGCCGCCGCCTGCGCATCGAGTTCGGTGATGATGAGTCCATGCGGATCAGTCACGAGGCGATCTACCAGTCACTGTTCATCGAGGGCCGCGGGGCGCTGAAGCGGGACCTGGTGACCTGCCTGCGCACCGGCAGGGCTCTGCGCTCGCCGCGTGAGCGTTCGCGGAACAAGCCCCATGGCCATGTCACCGCCGATGTCGTGATCAGCGAACGGCCCGCGGAGGCCGCGGATCGGGCTGTTCCCGGCCACTGGGAAGGCGACCTGATCATCGGCACCGGCCGCTCCGCGATCGGCACCTTGGTCGAACGCCACAGCCGCGCCACGATCCTGGTCCATCTGCCTCGCTTGGAGGGCTGGGGCCAGACGCCGCTGGTCAAGAACGGCCCCTCGCTGGGCGGTTACGGTGCGGTCGCGATGAACACCGCGCTCGCCGCGTCGATCACCGCTCTGCCGCAGCAGCTGCGCAAGACCATCACCTGGGACCGCGGCAAGGAACTATCCGCTCACGCCACCTTCGCCCTGGAGACCGGCACGAAGGTCTACTTCGCTGACCCCCACAGCCCATGGCAGCGGCCCAGCAACGAGAACACCACGGGCTGCTGCGTCAGTACTTCCCCAAGGGCACCGACCTGTCCCGCTGGACAGCAGAAGATCTGGAAGCCGTGGCCCACACCCTAAACAACCGCCCCCGCAAGACCCTCGGCTGGAGAACACCGGCCGAGGTCTTCGAAGAGCAACTACGATCCTTGGAAGAAGCCGGTGTTGCGACGACCGGTTGAACCTGCCGTGGCTCCGACCAGCAGAGCGATGTCAGCAGTTGGCTTTCCATCTCAGCGGTACCGCTGGAAGGATGCCCACCGGCAAATCCCGCACCTCGTGGATTGCGAGCGTTGCGAGCGAGAGCGTGCCTACGCGAAGGAGAATTGTGATGGACGTTGACCTGCTGGTGATCGGCTGGGGCAAGGCAGGCAAGACCCTGGCGGGGCGCTTCGCGGCCGCCGGCAAGACCGTGGCGCTGGTGGAGCGCTCGCCCGAGATGTACGGCGGCACCTGCATCAACATCGCCTGCGTGCCGACCAAGGACCTCGTCGTCTCTGCCGAGGAGCGTCGCGACTCCGACGACCCGCAGGAGTTCTTCCGCACCGCCGTCGCCGGCCGCGACGCGCTGATCGGCACGCTCAACGCCGCGAACCACCAGATGCTGGAGAAGCCGGGCGTCACCCTGGTGGACGGCACCGCCCGGTTCACCGGCCCGCGGACGGTCGTCGTCGACACCGCCGAGGGCCAGGTGGAGCTCACCGGCGAGACCGTGGTGATCGGCACCGGTGCGACCTCGCGCCGCGTCGACCTGCCCGGCTTCGACTCACCGCGGGTGTTCGACTCGACCACCATCCAGCACATCGACCCGCTGCCCGAACGGCTGGTGATCGTGGGCGGCGGCTTCATTGGGCTGGAGTTCGCTAGCATGTTCACCCACTTCGGCTCCAAGGTCACCATCCTCGACCGCGGCGAGGAGTTCCTTCCCCGCGTCGACCGGGACGTGGCCGAGGCCGTGAGGCAGACCCTGCTCGACATGGGCGTCACCATCGAGCAGGGCGTCCGGCCCACGTCGCTGGACGACGACGGCACACACGCCGTGGTGCACACCACCAAGGGCGATTTCGCGGCCGAGGCCGTGCTGGTGGCCGCCGGACGCGTGCCGGTCACCGGCGAGCTGGGCCTGGAGGCCGCCCGCATCGAGGTGGACGAGCGGGGCTTCGTCGTCGTGGACGACCAGCTGCAGACCAGCGTCCCCGGTGTGTACGCGGTGGGCGACGTCAACGGCGGCCCGCAGTTCACCTACATCTCGCTGGACGACAACCGCATCGTGTGGGACGCGGTGATGGGCCAGGGCACGCGCCGCCGCAGCGACCGCGTGGCGGTGCCGAACACCACCTTCATCACCCCGCCGCTGTCGATGGTGGGCATGGACGAGACCCAGGCCCGCAAGTCCGGCCGCAACGTCCTGATGGCGAAGAAGGAGGTGGCGAAGATCGCCGCCATGCCCCGGCCGAAGATCGTCGGCGAGACCCACGGCCTGTTCAAGCTGTTCGTCGACGCCGACAGCCAAGAGATCCTCGGCGCGACGATCTTCTCCATCGACTCCCAGGAGCTGGTCAACATGGTCGCCCTGGCCATCCGGCTGGGCGCCAAGGTCTCCGACCTGCGCGACGGGATCTGGACCCACCCGTCCAGCACCGAGGCCTTCAACGAGGTGCTCGGCACCCTGGAGCCATTGGCCTGACCGCTCAGGCACGAGTACGCCCTCCGACCCGATGGGTCGGAGGGCGTTCTGCTTCGACGGGGGCGGTCGGGCCCGGCGTCCGGCCCCGCCGCCGACGCAGGCACCGCATGTCTTGGAGGCTGACCGACCCGCCCCGGGAATAGACCCTGCCGGATCGTGGTTCGAATAGGTGTACCCTGTAGGGGTATGCATCGCAAGATGGCTCGGTTCGAGGCGTCCGTGCTGTCGTCGATGCCATCGCCGCTAATCCCGACCTGACCGCCACTGTGCTCCAAACTGTCGGCGTAAAAGGGATGGGACGGGTTCATCCTCGTCCGCAGAGGCTAGAGCGGAACGGGCGGGCTACCCGCGATCAGAACGTCCTCAACTGCCGCGCCGAGGGCGTGTGCACGCGGTCGTGTCGATGGCCGGTCGTTCAGCGGCCGCGGTTTCGGGGGTGGTTGCGGGCCTGTCGCTCGTTCCCTCGCCGGTAGTTGCCCGTGAGCCTCGCCATGAGCTCTTGCGGGTCTTCCTGCTCGACGTCTTCGTGGGGTTACCCGCAAGTTTCGGACGGTTGGATTGGTTCAGGCGGCCCGTGTCAGGGCTGCCGCGTGTTGGGCTTCGAACTCGACTGGGGTCTGGTAGCCGATCGCTGAGTTGAGGCGCTTCGTGTTGTAGAAGTCGTAGATCCACTCCTCCACGCCCTGAATGGGGCTCTTCCCAGATGAGGGTGTAGCGCACGTCGCGCGGCGGGCCGGCGCGTCGGTGGCCGGATAGAGGTCGAGGTCTCCCGAGGATGAGAGCTCCTACACACTCAGCCCGAAAGACCTCGACGTGCACGACGCTACCGTCGGCGGGCGCGCTGATGCGTTCGCCAGCCCCGACCTGACTGCCTTCTGCCGCCTCGACGAACTCGGCCTCGTTGTCACCGGGCAGCGACTCGAGCCGGATCGTGCCGTATTGGCCTGCCAGGTGGTCGAGCCCGACCAGTGGTGCCGGCGCTGCGGCTGCGAAGGGAGACCACGTGACACCGTGGTCCGACGGCTCGCCCACGAACCACTGGGCTGGCGGCCCACGACGCTGGAGGTCGTCGTGCGCCGTTACCGCTGCAGCGGCTGCGGGTATGTGTGGCGCCAGGACACCACCGCCGCGGCCGAACCGCGGGCCAAGTTGTCTCGGCGCGCTCTGCGGTGGGCGCTGGAAGGGATCGTGGTCCAGCACCTGAGCGTGGCTCGGGTCGCCGAGGGGCTCGGGGTAGCCTGGGACACCGCCAACGACGCCGTTCTGGCCGAGGGCAAGCGGGTGCTGATCGACGAGGAGCACCGCTTCGAGGGGGTGAAGGTCGTCGGGGTCGATGAGCACGTGTGGAGGCACACCCGTCGCGGCGACAGGTACGTCACCGTGATCATCGACCTCACCCCAGTGCGAGATGGCACCGGCCCGGCACGGCTGCTCGACATGGTCGAGGGCCGCTCCAAGCAGGCGTTCAAGACCTGGCTGGCCGACCGCCCGCAGGAGTGGCGCGACGGCGTGGAGGTGGTCGCGATGGACGGCTTCACCGGGTTCAAGACCGCCGCGGTCGAGGAGTTGCCCGACGTGGTGACCGTGCTAGATCCCTTCCACGTCACCAGGCTCGCGGGCGAGGCACTGGACGTGTGCCGCCGTCGGGTCCAACAAGCCATCCACGGGCACCGCGGGATGAAGGGCGACCCGCTCTACTCGGCGCGACGCACGCTGTGCACCGGCGCCGACCTGCTCATAGACAAGCAGGCAACCCGACTCAGGTCCTTGTTCGCCGACGACAACCACGTCGAGGTCGAGGTCACCTGGGGCGTCTACCAGAGGATGATCGCTGCCTACCGGCACGAGGACCGAAGCCGTGGCCGTGAGCTGATGGCCAAGTTGATCGACGACCTCAGCGCCGGCGTGCCCAAGGCCCTGGTCGAGATCACCGGCTCCTCACAATTGGGGGTGTAGCGGGGGAGTGACCTCGTTGGTGGTCGTGTTCGGCGCGTCGGGGTCCGGGTAGGGGTCGAGGTCTCCCGATGATGGGGGTTCCTACGCCACCCATCTGGAAGACCTCGACTTGTCTGACGCTACCTTCGCTTGCCCCGACCTGACCAAGTTCTGTCGGCTCGACGACCTCGGGCTCGTCGTCACCGGGCAACGGATCGAGCCCGACCGTGCCGTTCTCGCGTGCCGGGTCGTCGACGACGACCGCTGGTGCCGCGGCTGCGGCTGTGAAGGCAGCCCGCGCGACTCGGTCACGCGCGAGCTCGCCTACGCCCCGCAGGGCTGGCGGCGGACGACCTTGGTCGTGACGGTCCGTCGGTACCGGTGCACCGGCTGCACCCGCGTGTGGCGCCAAGACACCAGCGCGGCGGCCGAACCGCGGGCCAAGTTGTCTCGGCGCGCTCTGCGGTGGGCGCTGGAAGGGATCGTGGTCCAGCACCTGAGCGTGGCTCGGGTCGCCGAGGGGCTCGGGGTGGCCTGGGACACCGCCAACGACGCCGTTCTGGCCGAGGGCAAGCGGGTGCTGATCGACGAGGAGCACCGCTTCGAGGGGGTGAAGGTCGTCGGGGTCGATGAGCACGTGTGGCGCCACACCCGTCGCGGCGACAGGTACGTCACCGTGATCATCGACCTCACCCCAGTGCGAGATGGCACCGGCCCGGCACGGCTGCTGGACATGGTCGAAGGACGCTCCAAGCAGGCGTTCAAGACCTGGCTGGCCGACCGCCCGCAGGAGTGGCGCGACGGCGTGGAGGTGGTCGCGATGGACGGCTTCACCGGGTTCAAGACCGCCGCGGTCGAGGAGTTGCCCGACGTGGTGACCGTGCTAGATCCCTTCCACGTCACCAGGCTCGCGGGCGAGGCACTGGACGTGTGCCGCCGTCGGGTCCAACAAGCCATCCACGGGCACCGCGGGATGAAGGGCGACCCGCTCTACTCGGCGCGACGCACGCTGTGCACCGGCGCCGACCTGCTCATAGACAAGCAGGCAACCCGACTCAGGTCCTTGTTCGCCGACGACAACCACGTCGAGGTCGAGGTCACCTGGGGCGTCTACCAGAGGATGATCGCTGCCTACCGGCACGAGGACCGAAGCCGTGGCCGTGAGCTGATGGCCAAGTTGATCGACGACCTCAGCGCCGGCGTGCCCAAGGCCCTGGTCGAGATCACCGGCTCCTCACAATTGGGGGTGTAGCGGGGGAGTGACCTCGTTGGTGGTCGTGTTCGGCGCGTCGGGGTCCGGGTAGGGGTCGAGGTCTCCCGATGATGGGGGTTCCTACGCCACCCATCTGGAAGACCTCGACTTGTCTGACGCTACCTTCGCTTGCCCCGACCTGACCAAGTTCTGTCGGCTCGACGACCTCGGGCTCGTCGTCACCGGGCAACGGATCGAGCCCGACCGTGCCGTTCTCGCGTGCCGGGTCGTCGACGACGACCGCTGGTGCCGCGGCTGCGGCTGTGAAGGCAGCCCGCGCGACTCGGTCACGCGCGAGCTCGCCTACGCCCCGCAGGGCTGGCGGCGGACGACCTTGGTCGTGACGGTCCGTCGGTACCGGTGCACCGGCTGCACCCGCGTGTGGCGCCAAGACACCAGCGCGGCGGCCGAACCGCGGGCCAAGTTGTCTCGGCGCGCTCTGCGGTGGGCGCTGGAAGGGATCGTGGTCCAGCACCTGAGCGTGGCTCGGGTCGCCGAGGGGCTCGGGGTGGCCTGGGACACCGCCAACGACGCCGTTCTGGCCGAGGGCAAGCGGGTGCTGATCGACGAGGAGCACCGCTTCGAGGGGGTGAAGGTCGTCGGGGTCGATGAGCACGTGTGGAGGCACACCCGTCGCGGCGACAGGTACGTCACCGTGATCATCGACCTCACCCCAGTGCGAGATGGCACCGGCCCGGCACGGCTGCTCGACATGGTCGAGGGCCGCTCCAAGCAGGCGTTCAAGACCTGGCTGGCCGACCGCCCGCAGGAGTGGCGCGACGGCGTGGAGGTGGTCGCGATGGACGGCTTCACCGGGTTCAAGACCGCCGCGGTCGAGGAGTTGCCCGACGTGGTGACCGTGCTAGATCCCTTCCACGTCACCAGGCTCGCGGGCGAGGCACTGGACGTGTGCCGCCGTCGGGTCCAACAAGCCATCCACGGGCACCGCGGGATGAAGGGCGACCCGCTCTACTCGGCGCGACGCACGCTGTGCACCGGCGCCGACCTGCTCATAGACAAGCAGGCAACCCGACTCAGGTCCTTGTTCGCCGACGACAACCACGTCGAGGTCGAGGTCACCTGGGGCGTCTACCAGAGGATGATCGCTGCCTACCGGCACGAGGACCGAAGCCGTGGCCGTGAGCTGATGGCCAAGTTGATCGACGACCTCAGCGCCGGCGTGCCCAAGGCCCTGGTCGAGATCACCGGCTCCTCACAATTGGGGGTGTAGCGGGGGAGTGACCTCGTTGGTGGTCGTGTTCGGCGCGTCGGGGTCCGGGTAGGGGTCGAGGTCTCCCGATGATGGGGGTTCCTACGCCACCCATCTGGAAGACCTCGACTTGTCTGACGCTACCTTCGCTTGCCCCGACCTGACCAAGTTCTGTCGGCTCGACGACCTCGGGCTCGTCGTNGTTCACCCCTGCCCCGCCTGGGCGCTCACCGAGCCGGTCAACATAACCCCGAGGTCGACATACCATCGCCAGATCACTGCTCAAGACCGGCGGATTCAGACCCCGACTACACCCTGGATTCGGATGAGCCAGATGTGTCGAGGTCTCCCGGGGATGAAGGCTCCCACGCCTGACATCCGGTGGACCACGACGTGCCTGGCGCCACCTCTGCGGCTGCTGGCCTGACGACGTCCCGGCCGACTTGATGAACTCGGGCCGATCGCGATCGCGCAACGCATCGGGCCCGGCCAGGCAGTGCTGGCGTGCCGTGTCGTGGGCGGCGACGCACAGTGTCACCGGTGCGGTTGCGGACACGTCCCCCGGGACGCGGTGACGTGGCGGGTTGTGGTGGACCCTGTCCGGACACGTCGCCGGCCATCTCACGCTCGCCCGCGTCGCTGAGAGGCTCGGGGTCGCGTGCGCACGCCCCCAGACAGTGACGACCACACACCGCACCTCGCGGAAACCGTCTGGTCACCGATCCGGTCACCAGACGCCGGATCAGGCCACTCGACGAAGCGAGGAGGGAGCTGGACCTCCCGGGGAACTCCAGCGGCTCGTTGCTGGGGTACCTGGCCCCGAACCGGACAACTCAGAGCTACCGGCGTGCCGCCACCCCGGTCAGGGCCATGTCGAGACCGAGCTCGAAGATCCGATCCGGATGGACCTCCTCCTGAGCGAAGTGCCCGACCTGCACAAGTGTGGGGTAGCGCCCCTGGTCGACGACATGGGCCTGTGGAGGCAGGCCCTCCCGGTCAGGGTCGGCGCCCAGCAGGGGCCGACTGGACTCGACCACCGCGTTTCCGATGACAAAGTTCGCCAGCACGCGCGCCGCAGCGACCAGTTCCGTGCCCGTCAGGCCGGCTCGTGCCAGGGCGGCGTGGAGGTACTCCGTGCGCTCCAGCACGTGGGGTCCGAGCATGGGCCGGTTGACCAGGGCTGTGGACCAGGGGTGGGCGAGCATGGCCGCACGCCACCGGGACAGGAGGGTGCGTACCTGAAGGCGCCACGGCCCGTCCCGGGGTGGGAGCTCCACTGAGGCGAAGACCTGGTCGAAGGCGAGGTCCAGCACGTCCTCCTTGGTCTGGACATGCCAGTAGAGCGCAGCTGAGGTCACACCCAGGCGCTCGGCCACTGCGCGCATCGTCAGTCCCTGGACACCGTGGTCGTCCAGGAGCGCGATCGCCTGGGTGACGATCTCCTCGCGGGTGAGGTTCCGGCGTGGACGTGTGGGCGCAAGGTCACGCAGCCACACGCCACCCGGCGCGTGAGTGGCACTGATCGACGCAGCGCCATCGGAGACAGGCCTGCCGCGGGCAGGGTCGGCGCGTCGTGCCATGGCATCGATGGTAGCCCATTGATCATCGACCTTGACATTGATAAGTTGAGTTCACAGCGATCATCCCCCAGGCCCCCCGACGACACCTCTGCCACCCGGGCGGCGCCGAGTGGTCGCAGCCTGCAGGGCACTGCACACGGAGGTGAGGGACGTGCCGACCATCAGGGTCGAGCTGACCAGCACACGTGAGGAAGGCCGCCGGATCCTGGCCCTCCACCACAGCGGGGCCCATCACCGTCCCAGCGAGGAGGCAGCCATCGAGCAGGCCTGGAAGCAGGGACGCACCCCCACCGGCGCCGTCCACTTCGCCGGGCTCACCAACGGACAGCCTCCCCTCCTCAAGTACGACGTCACCGTTCACCCCGACATCGCAGACATCCGGTAGGTCCTCCGTGGGCATCCGTGCCCCGCCCCACCATTCCGGCGCGACCGGGACGTACAGTGGTCAGGTCGGTCCAGCCCTGCCCCGGAGGTCCCTGATGGTCACACCCACTGACGATGGCTTCACCATCCGCCACATCGGCCTCACTGCCGACGCCGACCTCGCCCGGGCGCTGGACCGGATCGGCCACCCCAGCCTGGAGTCCCTGGTGGAGGCCGCGCTCCCGGCCTCGATCCGCACCCGCTCCCCCCTGGACCTGCCTGCACCGGCCACCGAGCAGGAGGTCCTCGCGCAGCTGCGCGACCTCGCCTCCCACAACCGGCCGATGCGCCAGATGATCGGCCAGGGCTTCTCCGGCACGGTCACCCCTGCCGTCATCCGCCGCAACGTCCTGGAGAACCCCGGCTGGTACACCGCCTACACCCCCTACCAACCTGAGATCTCCCAGGGCCGCCTGGAGGCACTCATCACCTTCCAGACGATGGTCGCCGACCTGACGGCGCTGCCGGTGGCCAACGCCTCCCTGCTGGACGAGTCCTCCGCCGCGGCGGAGGCCATGCTCCTCATGCGCCGCGCCAACCGCGCCCACCCCGACGCCCCCGTGCTGGTGGACACCGACGTCTTCCCCCAGACCCTGGCGGTCCTGAGGGGCAGGGCGCGGGCAGCTGACATCGACCTGGTCGAGGCCGACCTCTCCGACGGCCTCCCGGAGGGAGCATTCGCCGGCGTCATCATCCAGCAGCCGGGTGACTCCGGGCGCATCGCCGACTGGGCACCCGTCGTCGCCGCCGCCCACGAGCGCGGTGCCCTCGTCACCGTCGTGGCCGACATCCTCTCCCTGGCGCTCATCACCCCGCCCGGGGAGATCGGTGCGGACATCGCAGTGGGCTCCACCCAACGCTTCGGTGTGCCCCTGTTCTTCGGAGGCCCCCACGCCGCCTACATGGCGGTCACCACCGCCCTCACCCGCCAGATCCCCGGACGCCTGGTCGGCATCTCCCACGACGACGCGGGCACACCCGCCCTTCGCCTGGCCCTCCAGACCCGCGAGCAACACATCCGCCGCGAGCGGGCCACTTCCAACATCTGCACGGCCCAGGCGCTGCTCGCCATCGTCGCGGGCATGTACGCCGTCCACCACGGGCCCGAGGGGATCCGCGCCATCGCGGAGCGCACCCACGCCCACGCCGCTCGCCTGGCCGACGCGCTCACCGCCCACGGCCTCACCCCGGTGAGCGACTCCTTCTTCGACACCGTGCGCGTCGCGCTCGCCGACGAGGGCGCCGCAGCCGAGGTCGTCTCCGCAGCCGGGCGTGCGGGCATCAACATCCGTCGCGTGGACGCCACCACTGTGTCGGTGTCGACCTCGGAGGAGACCACGGACGTGGACGTCGACGACGTCCTCACCGCCTTCGGCGTGCCCACAGGCGCCGCACCGGCCGACCTGGAGGCCCTGGGCACGGGTGGCACGGAGCGTCCTGCGGGCACGGGAGCCTCCACCGGGGCCGCCCTCGTCGACGCCCCGGTCGCGCCCGACGCGCCGGCCTCCCCCACGGCCCCCGCCACCGACCACCTGCCCGTCGACCTGCGCCGCACGAGCACCTACCTCACCCACCCGGTCTTCCGCCGCTACCGCTCCGAGACCGCCCTCATGCGCCACCTGCGCCGCCTGGCGGACCGGGACCTGGCCCTGGACCGGACGATGATCCCCCTGGGTTCGTGCACCATGAAGCTCAATGCGGCCGTGGAGATGGAGGCGATCTCCTGGCCCGGCTTCGCCGGCATCCACCCCTTCGCCCCCCTCGACCAGGCGCAGGGATGGTTGGCGCTCATCGGCGACCTGGAGACCTGGCTGGCCGAGATCTCCGGCTACGCCGCCGTGTCCCTGCAGCCCAACGGTGGTTCCCAGGGCGAGTACGCGGGCCTGCAGGCCATCCGCCTCTACCAGGAGTCGATCGGACACCCCGAGCGCCGCATCTGCCTGATCCCCGCCTCGGCGCACGGCACGAACGCCGCCTCCGCGGCCCTCGCCGGACTGCAGGTCGTGGCCGTGGGCACCGCCCCCGACGGTGCGATCGACCTGGAGGACCTGCGCGCGAAGCTCGCCGAGCACGAGGGCCGCGTCGCCGCGATCATGGTCACCTACCCCTCCACGCACGGCGTCTTCGAGGGCCACATCACCGAGGTCTGCGACCTGGTCCACGCCGCCGGCGGGCAGGTCTACATCGACGGTGCGAACCTCAATGCCCTGGTGGGGCTCGCCCGCCCGGGACGATTCGGCGGGGACGTCTCCCACCTCAACCTCCACAAGACCTTCTGCATCCCCCACGGCGGGGGCGGCCCGGGGGTGGGACCCGTGGCCGCGGCGGCGCACCTGGCGCCCTTCCTGCCGCGCGCCCAGGACGCCGCGGCGTGGTCCTCCCCCGTCGACGAGGGCGAGGCGACACCGGCCGGTACAACACCGGCGCCGACGGACACGGGCCTCGGCGGCCCGGTGGCCGCCACGACCTACGGGTCGGCCGGGGTGCTGCCCATCTCCTGGGCCTACATCCGGCTCATGGGTGGTGCAGGCCTGACCCGGGCCACGCAGGGCGCGATCCTCGCCGCGAACTACGTCGCCGCCAGCCTGCACGAGGACTACCCCGTCCTCTACACGGGCGCAGGCGGCCTGGTGGCACACGAGTGCATCCTGGACCTGCGCCACCTCTCCCACGAGTCCGGCATCGGGGCCGAGGACGTCGCCAAGCGTCTCATCGACTACGGCTTCCACGCCCCGACCCTCTCCTTCCCGGTCCCGGGCACACTCATGGTGGAGCCCACCGAGTCGGAGGACCTGGGTGAACTCGACCGCTTCGTCGCGGCCATGCGCGCCATCCGCGTGGAGGTCCAGGAAGTCATCGACGGTGAGGTGGCGGCCGAGGAATCCGTGGTGCACCGGGCCCCGCACACAGCGGCCGCCCTCGTCGGGGACGGGTGGGAGCGTGCCTACGGGCGTGAACGCGCGGCCTTCCCCCTGCCCGGCATGGCCCCCGACAAGTACTTCCCACCCGTGGGACGCATCGACGGGGCGTACGGCGACCGACACCTGGTGCTCACCCTGGAGGACCCTGAGGGCTCGGACTGAGGTCGATGAGTGGACCCGCGACCTCGCGGGTGGCCGACCCCCGGGGAGTGCGGCCCCCGACGGGCCCGGAATGACGGACACTGTAACCAGACGTGAGAAGCACGGGGGCGGGAGCGGCACGACCGGACCGCCCCACTGAGGAGGACTGACATGGACGAGGACACAGTGGGAACGGGCACGGCCACCGAGGAGCAGGCAGCTTCCGGGCAGCAGGGTGCCGGGGCGGAAACGGACCCCGGGACACCCGGCGCCCGGGGGCACGACACGGGGGCGGGTGACGCCACTGCCCGCCGGTCCCCCCTGTACGACCGCGAGGCGGCACTCGGCGCCTCCTTCACCGACTTCGCCGGGTGGGAGATGCCCCTGCAGTTCACCTCCGCCCTGGCCGAGCACCAGGCCGTGCGCACGGCCGCGGGGCTCTTCGACCTCTCGCACATGGGGGAGCTGCACGTCCAGGGCCGCGACGCCGTGGAACTGCTGGGACGCACCTTCGTCTCCGACTTCTCCGCCGTGAGGATCGGACGCGCGAAGTACACGATGCTCTGCGACGAGGGCGGCGGCATCGTCGATGACCTCATCGTCTACCGCCTGGAGGACGCCGAGTTCCTGGTGGTCCCCAATGCCGCCAATGCCGCCACGGTCGCCCAGACCCTGGCCGCCACGGCCGACGGGCTGGACGTCGGGGTGGAGGACCGGACGCTGTCGACCGCGCTCATCGCCCTGCAGGGGCCACGCGCGGAGGAGATCCTGGTCAATGCCAACAGCGCACACCGTGCCCATCCCGCCGAGATCGAGGCCCTGCGCGAGCTGCGCTACTACGCGGGTATCCACATGGACTACGCCGGCGTCGACACGGTGGTGGCACGCACCGGCTACACGGGGGAGGACGGCTTCGAGCTCTTCGTCCCCTGGGAGCTGGCGGGGGAGACCTGGGACCTGCTCATGGACGTCGGCTCCCACGACGGTCTGGTCCCCGCCGGCCTGGGGGCGCGTGACTCCCTGAGGCTGGAGGCGGGGATGCCGCTGTGCGGGCACGAGCTGACGCGGGAGACGACCCCCTTCCAGGTGGGCGCCGGACGCGTCGTGTCCCTGTCCAAGCCGCAGGACTTCCCGGGACGCGCAGCACTGGAACAGGCGGCGACGTCGAGCCCCGAGGTGGTCCTGGTGGGCCTGTCCGCGGACGGTCGTCGCGCCATGCGCGAGGGCTGCCCCGTGCTGGCCTCCGACTCCGCCGCCGAGCCCGGGCGCCGCATCGGCACGGTGACCTCGGGGCTCTACTCCCCCACGCTCGGCCATGCCATCGCCATGGCCCTGGTCGAGGCGGACGCCGCGGCCCTGGGCACACTGGTGACCGTGGACGTGCGCGGTCACGCCCTCACCGCCACGGTCCGTCCCCTCGCCGCCTACAAGCGCCCCCACTGAGCCCTGATCCACCGTTTGTGGGGGTGGGGGTGGTGTGAGGCGAGCGGGATGGGGTTGTGGTGGTGTGTTTGTGCTGGTGTGAGGGTGTTCGGGTTCCGGGGTGTGGTGGGGTCTCCGACCACTGGTGTCGGCTTGTCCTGGGGTTCCTCGGGTTGGGCCCGCTGGGGCTGGGTGGGTGGTGGTCAGGCCGCCAGGGGCGGGTCGCTGCCGGTGGCGTGGCCCCACAGGTCCATGAACTGGCGTTGCCAGGGCCAGTGGGTCGGGTAGTGCAGGAAGCGGCGCCTGGACCTCGTGGCCACTCGTGCTGGCACGTGGATGAGTCGGGTGCGGATGGTGGGCATGCGGGCGGTGTTCATGCCTGCGGCGTGGGCTGCGGCCCGGGAGATGTTGAACGCCAGGACCGCCAACTGCAGCCAGGCGGCGTTGGCCTGGAACTTCCCCGAGGGCAGGTGGGCCAGGGCATTGCCCTTCAACTCGGCCATGACCTGCTCGATGATCGCATGTCCCCGGTGACGCTCATCGGCCTGGACCATGGGGAGGGTGGAGTTGGTGATGAAGGGGTGGTACCGGTACGTGTCGAACAGTTCCCCCTGACCCGGGCTGGCCTTCGGGTTCAACCGCTTGACACGGCGCACGACGAGCCTGCAGGTGACGTGTTCACTCACCGTGTGGGAGGTGAAGGCGGTGAAGGGGACTTCTGCGACCTCGGCGTCACTAATCCATTCTCCCGTGTCTTCTTCGAAGACGGCGTTGGGGTAGTGGATCCCCACCCACTCCTCCTCCCGGATCGCACTGATGGCTCGGGTGACGGTCTTCCACTGGGGGACGGTCACGGAGAACCAGCACCCGGCGTCGAGGAAGGCGTGGACGAAGTCGCACGTGCAAAACGCGCTGTCAGCCCGACCCATCACCCTCGCATCCGGGCGGACGCGTCTGAGGACTGTGAGGGCTCTCTTGGCGTGCCAGGCGGCGTTGCCCCCGCTGCGGATGTTGCCCCGACGCAGTTGGGCCCCGGCGATCACGGGCGGGGTGTGCTCGGTGCTGATGGTGGCGACGAGGGCGTTGAGGCCCTTGACATGGTTGTAGCCGTAGGCCACCGCCTGCTTCGAATACCCGTGCACCTCCCGGATGGTGTCATCGAGGTCCACCATCACCAGCTCATCACTGCCGAACAGGGTGGGGACCCTGGGGGCCAGGTTGGCCAGGAGCTGGCGGTTGATGGCTCCCAGCTGGAGGGTGTGACCGTGGGTGAAGGACCGCAGGAAGGTCCCCAGGGTGGAGGGGGCACGCACCGCCCCCACCACCTTCGCCGTGCCCCCCGAACGCAAGACATCCATCCCGTCAATGTCATCGGCCCCCGCCAGCATGCCCGTCACCAGCGCGCGCGTCTTGACCACCGCGTTCGGGGATGCCACCGTCAGCCGCTCGTTCAGCAGATCAGCGAGCCCGGCCCGCTGGGCCAGGCCCATCACCGCGGGCAGGCCCCCGGCGGAGACGAGGTGGTCCTCATCGAAGACCGGGGTGAAACGGCGGGTGGGAGTGTGAGACGATTGCACCTGAGCGATGCCCCCTCGACTTGGTGAAATGGTTTGTCTGGCGACACCCATTATCCCAGATCAGAAGGGGCATCCTCCCTTTTTCACACCCCCACAACCCACCCCCTAAACGGTGGATCAGGGCTGAGGACCCACCGACAAGGCAGGGAAGGGGAGCCGCCCTCGTCCACGAACCCACCCCCATCACCGAAGTCCGCTCTGTTACCACACCGAAGTCCGCTCAGTTCTCACCTCGAAGTCCGCTCAGTTCCCACCTCGAAGTCCGCTCAGTTCTCACCTCGAAGTCCGCTCTGCCACCGATCCGGAGCTGCCACGGAGCCTCCCGGCCCGGGTTCCCCCCGGAGCCCCGGACAACCGAGGCCCCGGTGACCCGGCCGGGTCCGGACACACACGACCACTCCCCCACGACCCCGACACCCGCACGAACCGGAAGGACCACCCGATGAGCACCTATCCCGAGAACCTGCGCTACACCGCCGAGCACGAGTGGGTGGACGACGCCTCCCCCGCCCGCATCGGCATCACGCAAGCCGCCGTCGACGAACTCAAGGACATCGTCTTCGTCGACCTCCCCCAGCCCGGCACCGCCGTGACCGCGGGGCAGGCCTGCGGCGAGGTCGAGTCCGTGAAGTCCGTGGCTGAGCTCTTCTCCCCCGTCACCGGCACGGTGGCCGAGGTCAACGAGAAGGTCGTCGACTCCCCGGAGCTCATCAACGAGGCCCCGTACGCCGCCTGGTTGTTCACCGTGGACGTTGCCGGTGACGCCCTGCCGGGCGACCTGCTGGACGCCTCCGCCTATGCCGAGGTGGTCGACGCCTCGCTCGCCTGAGACAGGAGCACCGACCGGGTGGGGCCACGTGTCGGCCCGACGTGGCTCCGCCCCTCGGGCCCGCCTGGGTCCAAGTGGGTCCGCACCTCGGGCCCACGTGTCAGGCCCGCGCACATCCTTCGTGCACATCGGGACCCTCACCGGTCCCCGGGCACCCCGCTGACGAGTCCGAGATGCTCCCGGTCGCACTCGTCCAGGAGGACCGGCCCCCCATCGGTCGGACCCCCGGCGGCGGGGTCGCGCGCGTCCACGAACACCGCACCGGTCAGCACCCCTGACAGCGAACGGTGGGTGAGAGTCGGTGGCACCATCACCACTGCCACGAGCACCCACACGAGGCCGGGCAGCTGGATCCACTGCGCCCATTCCGGCCACACCTGGGAGGCCACCAGGGCGACCAGGAGCGGGCCCGGCACAGCCACGGCACGCACCACGCGGCGCGCAGCGGTACCACGGGTGAGTCCGCGCCCCCCGCCGGTGAGCCACCTCGGAGCGAGCAGCATCACCGTCTGCCCAAGGGTCGCGCCCCCTCCCGACATCGCCGGGAGCAGCGACACCGCCAGGAGCGCCGTGAGGAGCGAGGCGACCAGTGTCACGACCAGACCGGTGTGTCCCTGGACCACTGTCCGTGTGGCGGGCACTGCGAGCACCAGACCCCTGGATGCAGCCTGGACGAGGACGGCGACCACCACCCCGGCGATGACGTCCAGGAGCATCCCGACCCACCGGCGCCACGACCGCACCCGCCGAGGCGTGCGCTCGCGGTGGGTGAGGGAGTCGATCCCGTGCCTGCGCCACTCGAAGGCCCTGACCAGGAGCGCCCCCAGTGCGGTTCCCGTGGTGTTGACGAGGACGTCATCGACGTCAGCGATCCTGTACGGACACGGGTACACACCCAGAAGACCGGTCCCCTGGAGGACCTCGATGACCACGCTCACGCCGAGCCCGATGAACACGGCCGACCCCACGGAACGCACCATCCACCGTCGCAGCAGGAGCCCCAGGGGGACGAAGAGCAGCAGGTTGAGGACGACCTGCAGCAGGTAGACGTCATGGAGGGCGAGGGCGATCGAGAGACTGCCGGTCCGGTGCACGACCATGCGGAGGAAGTCGAGGGGGACCAGGTTGTGGCGCACGCTGTGCGCCGAGCACCACGTCCCGGCATCACCGGAGGGGGTGGGGAACTGGGTGTAGACGACCAGGGCCACACCGTAGAGAACTGCCAGGAGACGCGCCGCACCCGGCGGAATTCCCCAGCCCCCGCCCCGGCGCGACCGAGCGACCAGGGTCGGCACGATCAGCAGGATCAGCGTCAGACCGGCGAAGAGCAGCGACAGCCACGCGTTGTCCACCCACACCGTCATGTCCGCTGCTCCTCCCTGTGTCCCGCACGGCATCTGCCCGGCTGCCCAGTTCCTACCCGGCTGTCCGGCCTCTGCCCGGTCCTTCGTCCGGGCTCCCGCCCGGCCCTGCGCCCAGTCTTCTCCACGACGCGGCAGTACGGCACATCCTGGCAGGTCAGGGACGTCTCACGCCTCCTCGGCTGTACCGCGGAGACCTTCGCCAGGGAGAGAATGGGCAGGACTGTCCCCCAGGGCGGGCTCCTCGTGCCGGAACCCTCCGACGCCGCCCACGTCGCCACCTGACGGGGCCCTCGACTCCACACCACCCCGCCGCGTGCGATGACGGATGTCATGGGCACCGCCCACACGCACGGCACTGTTGCCGGGACGACCCTCCGATCAGGATGGATGCCATGGACACCACAACCCAGAACCAGAATGCGGACACCGCGGCCCGCCAGTCGACGCACCCGGACTCCGCCGCCCCCGCCCCGCTCGCGCCCTCTGCTGCACCAGCGGCATCCACCGCCCCGGACACCACGTCCGACACCTCTCCCCGCACGGCACCCGCCCTCGAGGTCCACGACGTCCACAAGAGCTTCGGCACCACCCACGCCGTGGACGGCATCACGCTGTCCATCTGCCCCGGCGAGGTCGTGGCCCTCCTGGGCCGCAACGGCGCGGGCAAGACCACCCTCATCGACATCGTGCTGGGCCTGCAGCAGCCCGACTCCGGCACCACGGCCCTGTTCGGGATGTCCCCGCGCGAGGCCATCCGGCGCTCCCTCGTGGGCGTCGTGCACCAGACAGGTGCACTGCTGCCCAACTTCACCGTCGAGCAAACCCTGCGCGTCTTCGCCGGCACCCACTCCCACCCGCTCCCCGTCGACCAGGTCCTGGAGGAGACCGACCTCGTCGGACTCGCGCGCCGCCCCGTCGTCAAGCTCTCCGGCGGCGAACAGCAGCGCGTCCGCCTGGCACTGGCCCTGGTGCCCGACCCCCTGCTGCTGATCCTCGACGAGCCCACCGCCGGCATGGACGCCCTGGCGCGCCGCGACTTCTGGAAGCTCATGGCCGCCCAGGCCGAGGCCGGCCGCACCATCGTCTTCGCCACCCACTACCTGGCCGAGGCGCAGGACTTCGCCCACCGCACCGTCATCGTCAAGGACGGCCGCGTCATCACCGACGCCCCCACCGAGGAGGTCCGCCACCTCGACGCGTCGCGCTCGCTGCGCATCCGCATCGACGAGGGCGCCCGTGCCTCCCTGGAGCCGCAGCTCCGGGCACTGCCGGGGGCCGATGAGTGGCTCATCGAGTGGCCCCCCGGTGAGGTGACGATCCACGGGTCCGGCCTGGACGACGCGGCCCGCCTGCTGCTGGACCAGCCCGGCGCCCACGACCTGGAGATCGTCGCCTCGAGCCTGGAGGACGTCTTCACGGCGCTCACCGCCTGAGGCCCCGCCCTCGTCGGCCCTCGAACCCGACGCACCCGGGGCGGGCCACCCGGCCCCCCGGTGCCACGCCCGCCCCACCCCACCCGCCACCTCGTCCGAAGGACACCGCCATGACCACCGCACTTCCCCCCACCGTCCTCCCCTCCGCCCCGGACCCGTCCGCGAGCGCCCACGACATCGGCGCCACCATCGCCGCCCGCCGACCCGCCGCGCCGTGGCACGGCTTCTGGCGCCTGTCCGGCTACACGTTCTGGAAGGAGCTCACCAACCCCTTCTCCCTCGCCTTCGCGATCGCCCTGCCGATCTTCATGTACCTGATGTTCGGGGCGGGGCAGGACTACTCCGACATCCTCGTCGCCCACGGGAACACCGCCGCCACCGTCCTGGTGAACATGGCGATCTACGGGGCGATCATGACGACCTCCTCCATGGGGGCCAATGTCTCCCTGGAGCGGACCTCGGGGGTGACGCGGCTGTTCGCGCTCACACCGCTGAGCCCCGCAGCGAGTGTCGTCTCCCGCGTGGTGGCGTCCATGGGCATCTCGGCGGCCGTGATCGCGGTGGCCTACGCGGTGGGCTTCATGACGGGTGCGAGCATGGAGTGGCAGGCGTGGCTGCTCTCCGCCGTGTTGATCGTCGCCCTCTCGATCCTGCCCGCCTCCCTGGGACTGGCCGCCGGGTTCGCCGTGCGCACTGACGGCGCGTTCGCGGCGACCTCGATCTTCACCGTGATCGGCGCCTTCGGGTCCGGGATGTTCATCCCGTTGGACTCCATGGGCGAGTTCTTCCGGAACATCGCGCCGTGGACGCCCTTCTCCGGCATCGTCAACCTGGTCCAGATGCCCCTGATCGGGGTGGACTCCTTCTCCTGGGGCTGGGTCGCCAACTACGTGGGCTGGACCGTGGTCTTCGCGACCGTGGCCGTGGTCGCCCGGCGTCGCGACACGGGGCGCTGAGCACAGTGGGTACGAGGGCGCGCCGCTCCGCCACTCCGTCCTCAGGTGCCACCACCCCGCCGGTCGGCACCGGGCCCGGCAGGGAAGGCGACGTGACCACGGGGGCGGGCGCGGGCGGGCTGGGGCAGACTGGGGGCGTGGACACCGCACAGGGCGCACCCTCCCCACGGTCCGGCACGCTCCGCCCGGGCCAGCCCGCCCGGCCCCGCCAGCGGCGCCTGCTCGGACTCGACCCGGACTCCAACCTCATCTCCCTGCTGTGGGCCGCCCCGTTCATGGTCTTCCTCGGTTTCCCCATCGCAGCAGCGATCGAGTTGGGGGTGACCAGCAGCCTGGGCGCCCCGATCCTGTGGACCACGATCACCTTCGCGCTCGTCTACGTGCTCACCTGGGTCCTCAACCCACCCGCCCCACGTTCGGCCTCCCTGAGCGTGCGCCTGCTGGTGTGCATGACCGCCATGTTCGCCCTGCAGGTGCTCCTGATCTGGTCCACCTCGCGCGCCGGGATCGGGGGATCCCCCTACCTGCTGGCCTACATCTCGGCGAGCTGGACCCTGCTGTCCCCCCGCCGGCTCGTCCTCCCCGGCGTCGCGGTGATCCTCGGTTTCGGGGCGGCCACCGTCGCCCTCACGTCCGCACCGTGGTCGGACCTGTTCCTGGCGCTGCTGTCCCCCCTCCTCACGGCCGCGATCTGCTTCTTCGCCCGCAGTTCCATCGACTACGACCGCCGCACCTCCGTCGAGCACCGCCAGGCCCTGGCCCTCTCCCAGGAACGCGAACGCACCCGCATCAGCGCCGACCTCCACGACATCCTCGGCCACACCCTCACCGGCATCACCGTCAAGGCGGACCTGACGGGCCGACTCCTGGACGCCGGCCGCATCGAGGACGCCCGCGCCCAGCTCGACGACCTCACGGACCTGGCCCGCGAGGCGCTCGGTGACGTGCGCTCCGTGGTCTCCGCCAACCGGCTCCTCACCCCCACCGCGGAGATCGACTCCGCCCGCACACTCCTCACCTCCGCAGGCGTCACCCTGGAGGTCGACCAGCAGGGAGAACCCGCACCCGGGGCATCGGCGACCCTGGTCGCCCACACGATCCGGGAGGCCTGCACCAATGCCCTGCTGCACGCCGAACCCGCCATCGTCCAGCTCACGATGCGCGAAGGTGGGGTCGAGATCCGCAATGACGGGTACTCGCGTCGTGTGTCGCACTCGACCTCGGGTGGGGGCACGGGGTTGTCCGGCCTGCGGGAGCGCCTCGGCCCGGGCGACCACCTGGAGTGGGGTCCCCGCGGCGGGGAGTGGGTCGTGACCCTGGAGCTGGGACGATGAGCACCCCTCGCACGGGCGCGGGCCACCCCCGTCCGGGTGGGCACAGGACGAACGGGCCCGACCCGGCGGGCACCGCCGGGGCCACGCCCACCACTCCCGGCCCGTCCCCCGCCACACTCCGCGCCGACGAGGGCGACGCCCCCGCGCTGCGTGTCGTCGTGGTGGACGACCAGGCCATGGTGCGCGGGGCACTGGCGATCCTGTTGGACCTGGAGCCCGACATCGACGTCGTCGCCCAGGCCGCTGACGGACGAGAAGCGGTGGAGGTCCTCGCCGGACTGCCCACTGCCGCCGATGTGGTGCTCATGGACGTCGAGATGCCCACGATGGACGGCATCACCGCCTGTGCGGCCATCGTGTCCCGCTTCTCCGGGACGCGGGTCCTCATGCTCACCACCTTCGGCCGCCCGGGCTACGTCCAACGTGCACTCGACGCCGGCGCCTCGGGCTTCGTCGTCAAGGACGCTCCCTCGGAACAGTTGGCCGATGCGGTGCGCAGGGTCGCCCGCGGGCAACGCGTCATCGATCCGACCCTGGCGGTGGAGACCCTCACGCGCGGCGCCTCACCCCTGACGGAGCGCGAGGTCGAGGTGCTGCGCGCCGTCGCCGAGGGAGGGACGATCGCCGACATCGCCGCCGAGGTCGGACTCACCCAGGGAACCGTGCGCAACCACATCAGCGCGGCGATGACGAAGACGGGGGCACGCACCCGTGCCGAGGCNCTGCTGTGGGCCGCCCCGTTCATGGTCTTCCTCGGTTTCCCCATCGCAGCAGCGATCGAGTTGGGGGTGACCAGCAGCCTGGGCGCCCCGATCCTGTGGACCACGATCACCTTCGCGCTCGTCTACGTGCTCACCTGGGTCCTCAACCCACCCGCCCCACGTTCGGCCTCCCTGAGCGTGCGCCTGCTGGTGTGCATGACCGCCATGTTCGCCCTGCAGGTGCTCCTGATCTGGTCCACCTCGCGCGCCGGGATCGGGGGATCCCCCTACCTGCTGGCCTACATCTCGGCGAGCTGGACCCTGCTGTCCCCCCGCCGGCTCGTCCTCCCCGGCGTCGCGGTGATCCTCGGTTTCGGGGCGGCCACCGTCGCCCTCACGTCCGCACCGTGGTCGGACCTGTTCCTGGCGCTGCTGTCCCCCCTCCTCACGGCCGCGATCTGCTTCTTCGCCCGCAGTTCCATCGACTACGACCGCCGCACCTCCGTCGAGCACCGCCAGGCCCTGGCCCTCTCCCAGGAACGCGAACGCACCCGCATCAGCGCCGACCTCCACGACATCCTCGGCCACACCCTCACCGGCATCACCGTCAAGGCGGACCTGACGGGCCGACTCCTGGACGCCGGCCGCATCGAGGACGCCCGCGCCCAGCTCGACGACCTCACGGACCTGGCCCGCGAGGCGCTCGGTGACGTGCGCTCCGTGGTCTCCGCCAACCGGCTCCTCACCCCCACCGCGGAGATCGACTCCGCCCGCACACTCCTCACCTCCGCAGGCGTCACCCTGGAGGTCGACCAGCAGGGAGAACCCGCACCCGGGGCATCGGCGACCCTGGTCGCCCACACGATCCGGGAGGCCTGCACCAATGCCCTGCTGCACGCCGAACCCGCCATCGTCCAGCTCACGATGCGCGAAGGTGGGGTCGAGATCCGCAATGACGGGTACTCGCGTCGTGTGTCGCACTCGACCTCGGGTGGGGGCACGGGGTTGTCCGGCCTGCGGGAGCGCCTCGGCCCGGGCGACCACCTGGAGTGGGGTCCCCGCGGCGGGGAGTGGGTCGTGACCCTGGAGCTGGGACGATGAGCACCCCTCGCACGGGCGCGGGCCACCCCCGTCCGGGTGGGCACAGGACGAACGGGCCCGACCCGGCGGGCACCGCCGGGGCCACGCCCACCACTCCCGGCCCGTCCCCCGCCACACTCCGCGCCGACGAGGGCGACGCCCCCGCGCTGCGTGTCGTCGTGGTGGACGACCAGGCCATGGTGCGCGGGGCACTGGCGATCCTGTTGGACCTGGAGCCCGACATCGACGTCGTCGCCCAGGCCGCTGACGGACGAGAAGCGGTGGAGGTCCTCGCCGGACTGCCCACTGCCGCCGATGTGGTGCTCATGGACGTCGAGATGCCCACGATGGACGGCATCACCGCCTGTGCGGCCATCGTGTCCCGCTTCTCCGGGACGCGGGTCCTCATGCTCACCACCTTCGGCCGCCCGGGCTACGTCCAACGTGCACTCGACGCCGGCGCCTCGGGCTTCGTCGTCAAGGACGCTCCCTCGGAACAGTTGGCCGATGCGGTGCGCAGGGTCGCCCGCGGGCAACGCGTCATCGATCCGACCCTGGCGGTGGAGACCCTCACGCGCGGCGCCTCACCCCTGACGGAGCGCGAGGTCGAGGTGCTGCGCGCCGTCGCCGAGGGAGGGACGATCGCCGACATCGCCGCCGAGGTCGGACTCACCCAGGGAACCGTGCGCAACCACATCAGCGCGGCGATGACGAAGACGGGGGCACGCACCCGTGCCGAGGCCGTGCGCCTGGCGACGGAGTCCGGCTGGTTGTGAGCAGGCCCGGTCGGTCGTGAGGAGGCCCGGTCGGTCGTGGGGGAGCCGGCTGGCCGCCACGCCCGGGGCCCACACCCCACGGGTACTCCGCCCCCACAACGACCCGACGACTACCTCCCCGGTCGGGAGGGACCCGCACTCCCACGGGCACACCGCCCCCGCACCCACCGGGCGCACATCTCCCCGGTCGCGGCCACACCGACCCGGCGCGCACCTCCCCGATCGCGCCGGACTCCGAACACCCGCGGCCCCGGGCACCTCTGCATCTCTCGACCCCCTGCACCGGGTGACGGTCCAGCGGGTCATCCGGGCCCGGTCCGGGCCCCTCGCGCGCTGAGATCGCCGCTCAGTACGGGTCGCCAGTCCTCACACCGGTGCCCGCATCGGCCCGGGTGTCGCGGAACCACGCCTGCGCCACCATCCCCGACAGACCCCGGCAACCGGGGCCGACCGGGACGAGTGCCACCTCGGCGAGGACCAGTACACCTGCCAGGCCCAGGGCCGCAGCCGTGACAGCGCGCCCGGTTCCGGGAGTGGAACTCTCCGCCACGAGCAGGCAGGCCGCGACCGCTGCGGGAACCCCACCGGCACACAGCAGACGTTGCCACCGGTGGCCATCACGCGTGGGGGCCCCGGTGACCTCCCCTCCGTCATGCTCGCCTGCGGCGCCCTCGTGGGTGGCGGTGGCAGGAGGGACCGCCCCCCGGCGGGCAGAACTGGTGGGGGCAACGGCTCCCCGGAAGTCGGTTCCGGTCGGAGCAGCGGGCCCCCACGTCGGGGCGAGCCACACACTCGCCTGGCCGATGGTCGACCCCCTGCCGCTCCATGCCGGGCCGAGGAACACGCAGACCAGCGCCACCACCAGGCCGGCGGCGAACTCCGCGGTGTCCAGGACTGCGGGGTGGGGTGCCCCGGCGAGGATGCGCACCGCTCGGACCACCCAGGTGGTCCCCGCCCCCAGCACCGCGGCGAGCAGGACGTCCACGACCATCCCGGTCCAGCGGCGCCCCGGGGTGACGGGCCGGGGCTGCAGGCGCTCCTGGGACAGTGACCGGGCACTCGGCATCCACCACAGCAGGACGGGGGCCAGCAGGACTCCCAGGAGGGCCCCGGAGGTGTTGAGGAGGATGTCGTCGACATCGGCCACCCGGTACGGGCAGGGGTAGAGGAAGGGGATGCCGACGGCCTGGGTCACCTCGATGGCGGCGGACACCACGGCCGCCAGGCCCACCACCACCGACGTGCGCCACCTGAGGTAGCGGGTGCCGATGACCCCGAAGGGGACGAAGAAGGCGACGTTGAGCACGGCCTGGAGGAAGACGGAGGAGCGCAGGGCGGCCCGGCGACCCACCGCCTCGATGGCCCCCAGGATCTCGACCAGGAACCTCAGGGGTGTGGTGTTGCGGTCCGCCGTGTGCGACTGGCACCACTGGCCCGTCGAGTCCGGCAACGGCATGGTCGTGTAGGCGACGATCGCCGTCGCGTACAGGCAGACCATGGCGAGACCGACCAGGCGAGCCAGGCTCGGGCGCCCGTAGCGGCGGTAGTGCCACACCAGCCCGGGCACGAACAGCACGAGGAACAGCGGGATACCGGCCAGGAGCGCGAGGCGCCCCCTCTCCTCCCAGTGGAAGAGCATGCGTCACCTCCCCTGACGTGTCGCGGAGCCACTCCTGGCCCACAGGTTCCTCCTCACGGACACTACTGCGCAGGGGCAGCACGACGGGGCAGGGTCTCGACTCGCCCCGCCGAGCGGTGGACTTCCTACCGAACGGTGGGGGTATGGGGCCACCTCTCGGTGAGAAGTCCACCGTTCGACGGGAAGTCACTACTCGGTGGGAATGCCACCTCTCGGCGTACCGTCACCGGGTCGGCAACACCTGGTCCGGGCAGTCCCGCAGCACATCGCCCATGGCATCGCGCTCGGAGTCCGTCACGCTCAGCCCCCAGGTTGCCTTCACCGCGATCTGACGGGCGACGTAGGGGCACCGGAAGTCGGCATCCGGGGGCAGCCACTGGTCCGCGCGTGCCGCCTCCTTGTCCTGGTTGGCCGCTCCGTCCACCGCCAACAGGTTGAGGGGGTCGTTGGCGAACTCCTGACGGGCACCGAGCTCCCACTGCCAGGCACCGGCGCGCCACGCATCCGCGAGCGCGACGACATGGTCGATCTGGACCAGATCCGAGGTCCCCTCCCCGCGCACGAACTCGACGGTCCGTCCGGTGTAGGGCTCGGCCAGGGTCCCCGACGCCACCACGCAGTCGTGCGTTCCCGGTCTGAACACCGGCCGGGCAAGGTCCCGGGCGAGGATGTCGTTGCGCGTGTCGCAGCCATTGTGGTCCGTGTCGGCCCACCGGGTCCCGAAGGCCTCGCGTCGGTAGTCGGGGACGTCCTCGTCCCCGCGCGCGGGCAGGGAGCGCAGCGCCACCACGACCTCGGTGGCAGGCAGGTCTCCGACGTCCCCGCCCGAGGATGCGGCAGGCCAGCCCAGGCGGTGCTGCAGTCCGAGGAGGTCGGGACCCAGCCCCGGGAAGAAGGCCCAGACGAGGGCGGCCAGTGCGAACACGACCAGTGCGACGTCAGGCCTGTTCCACCCCCGGCTGGCGGGACCACCGCGCCCCGAGCTGCGGATCGCGGAGCCACGCCATGGGGGACCACCGGAGCCGGACCTGCCCTTGTCGTGCCCCATCCCTGGTCCTCGCTCTCACACCTGTGCCCGCGCCGGTTGGTCCGTGTTGTCCGGACGACGGGTCTCTCCGTCACCGATCGGTCCGGCCGCTCCGGTCCTTCCGGCAGGTCCGCTCGTCACCGGGCATCCCGGTCGATCCGGTCTTCACCGGTCGTTCCGTTCAGTCCGGTGGTCCCCTCCCTCATCCACATGATGATGTGGGCCGCATGCACCTGGACATCGTCCACAGCTCCTGGACTGTCCGGGGGCCCACCACCGGGGAGTGCGTTCCACACTCCGGGCACCACCGGGGAGTCCGTCCCACACACCGGGCACCACCGGGGAGTCCGTCCGACACGAGGGGCACCACCGGGACTGATCCCGGACCCCGGGAGGGCCCTGCGGCACCGGGCGCAGCCCTACGGCCCCTCACCCCCACCCCCCGCCGTCAGCCGCGAGCTGCGCGACGCAGACCCCAGTGCTGGCGCACCGTGTAGAGACCGGCGATCAGTGCCGTCAGCACTGCCACACCGATCAACTGCGGGCGCCCCGACGGGCTCCACGCCATGAGCACGCCGATGGCACCCAGACCGGCCAGGACCAACCATCCCAGCCACGGCCAGCCGGGCATGCGGATCGCCAGGGTGCCGTCGCGGACCAGGATCGGGTGCAGACGCATCTGTGAGACGACCACGAAGAGCCACACGACCAGCAGCGACATGCCGATGGCATTGAGCAGGATGCCGAGGAGGGCTTCTGGCAGCCACCAGTTGAGCCCGACCGAGACCAGTGCCAGGGCGATGGACACCGACACGGCACGGCGTGGGGTCCGCCCTCGTGAGAGGTCACCGGAGGCGCCCTCGTGCGCGACGACGGAGCGGACGTCGTCCTCGTCGACGGGAGCATCGTCGAGGGTGTCCACGGTCCCGTCGACGGGAGCGTCGTCGAGGGTGCCCACGGTCCCGTCGGCGCGCCGCACACCCGGGCTGACCTCGGCGGGCACACCCGGCACCGACGTGGGCACGCCCGCCCCACCCAGCAGCCAGCGTGCCCCCATGCCACGCGCCGACAGGGAGTAGGCCATGCGCGAGGAGGCGTAGATGTTGGCGGAGAACGCGCTGACCAGCGCGATGAAGACGACGGCCTCCATGATGCGTCCCACGGCGGGGATGCCCGCCATGTCGAGCACGGAGGCGAAGGGGTTGGTGCGCATCTCCTCGGAGTTCCACGGCAGCAGGCAGATCATCAGGACCACGGACCCCACGTAGAAGACCAGGATCCGCCAGATGACGGAGCGGATCGCCTGGCCCATGGCGCGCTGGGGTTCCTCGGACTCCGCGGCCGCAATGGTGACGATCTCGATGCCCCCGAAGGAGGTGATGATGGCGAGCAGGCCCACGGCGATGCCGGCCAGCCCGTGGGGCGCCCAGCCGCCGTGGCCCAGGACGTTGTCCACCACGGACTCCGGGCGCCCGGGGATGATGCCGGTGACCAGGCCGATGCCGATGGCGAGGAAGGCGACGATCGTGAAGACCTTGATGCCGGCCAACCAGGCCTCGACCTCACCGAAGTCGCCGGCGGCCAGCAGGTTCACCCCGCCCAGCACCACGACGATGACCAGTGCTACCGTCCACTGCGGCACCGCGGGGAACCAGTTGACGAAGATCCCGGCCGCGCCGGTGATCTCCATGCCGAGCACCATGATCAGGGTGAACCAGTACAGCCAGCCGACCGTGAACCCGGCCCAGCGCCCGATGCCCGCCTCGGCGTAGGTGGAGAAGGACCCTGTGGAGGGCAGTGCGGCGGCGAGTTCCGCCAGGGCGTACATGACCGAGATCGCCAGCAGCGCCGCCAGCACGTAGGAGACGAGCACCGCGGGCCCCGCCTCCGACACGGCCACGCCCGTGCCCAGGAAGAAGCCGGCCCCGATCGCGGAGCCGAGAGCCATCATCGACAGGTGGCGCGTCTTGAAGCGTTTGCCCGTCGTGGCGGTGGCACCCCGGCGCGCGTCCGCCTCCGCCTGCGATCCCCTCCCGGTCACGGGTGCCCCGGTCGTGGGGGACGCGGACGAGGGCGCTCCCGCGGTCGTGCCAGTCGGCGTCGCGCGAACCGGTGCGGGCCTGGCTCCCGACACTGGACGAGGGCGGGACGGGTCTGGGTTCGGGTCCACGGATGGCCTTCCGGGCTGGGGTGCGCGGAGAGCGGTGTCTCCGGTGACGACGCCCGCCATTGTGCCACCGTGTGCACTGACTCCACGACTCCCGGCGGGACCCGACCGGCCAGCGGCGTGGGGGGCCTCTACCGGGTCGCGCCCGGGACGGACCTGGACTGACCGGGGTGGGCGCGTACGAGTGGAGCCATCCGGTGGGCGCATCGGGGAGCGAGGTGGAGGTGCCCGAGCGGGCGAGCCGAATCGGACCCGCCCGCCCCCGGCGATCAGCGGATGGGGATGTCGGTGACGCGGAAGAGGAAGTAGTGGGCGGTCATGCCCCCGAGGACGTCCTTGTAGTCGGAGACGTCGAGGACTGCGGAGTCGGCCTCCATCCGTGGCCACACCACAGGGACGACCACGGACTGACCCGGCTCCAGCGTCACGTACTGGTCGGGGACGACGGGCATGTGGTCCGCGCCCGCGATCGAGTAGTCCACGGGGAAGAAGCGCTGGCCGCCCTCGAGGAGGGTGAGCCCCGCCGGCATGGACATCTGGTTGGGTTCGAACTCACCGCGCGGGGTGCTCAGGGTCATGGCCCGCAGGGCGTTGAGGACCCCGATGTCCTCCTTGTCCCCGACGTTGGTCACGGTGACCTCCCCGACCAGGTAACGCCCACGCGTGCGCAGCTCCGCCAGGTCGATGCGCATGGTGTCACCGTCGTCATTGGAGACCGTCGCCCCCTCCCCGGACACACCCACGGGTCCCTCGGCCTCGGGGAGCTGTGCCTCGTCACTGCCCTGGATGACGACGTGACCGGAGGTGTCGGCGGGGACGACGAGGATCTCGACACGGCGGTTCGCGGCCCGCGCCTCACTGGTCGTGCCCGCGACGCGTGGCTCGCTCTCACCCTTGCCCTGCGTGGTGACCTCGAAGGCGGAGAGATCCGCCAGGTCGTCCAGGGCGCTTCGGACCGCCTCGGCGCGCCGCTCCGACAGGGCCTGGTTGTACTCGTCGGTGCTGACGTCGTCGGTGTGGCCGACGATGGTGATGGTTCCGCCCTCGATGCCACCCAACTGGGCTGCCACCTGTTGCAGCTCCGCCTGGGCTCCGCTTCCGAGGGTGTCCTGGTCGACGTCGAAGAGGACGTCGGAGTTGACATTGATGTCCACCCGTTCGGGGGTGACCTCGATGTCCTGGCCGTCGTCGGTGGCCAGCGCGAAGGACTGCAGCTCGGCCGTGCGCAGGTTGATCTCCTGGCCGGGCAGTCCGATCTCCTCCTCGGCGGAGTCCAGGGCGGCGACGGAACGGATGTCCGTGGCGTCCGTGGGCAGGGCCGACTCCTCCACGACGGGCACGTCCTCCACCAGGCCCACGCTGGGCACCAGGACGTCCACGGCGTCGCGGTCCTGGGGACCGTAGACCGAGTAGGCCACGTAGGGCGGTTCCTGCGTGAAGGGGGAGATCTCCAGGGTCGCCTCGTCGCTGGCCTTGGGATCCGCCCCGAGCCGTACGGGCTCCTCCACCGTGCCTGCCTCCAGGTCGAGGAGGGGGAAGCGGTAGATGCCGCGGAAGGGGTGGGCCATCCAGTGGTCGCGCCTCTCGAACCCGGCCGCCTGCGCGCCGTCGGGGAGTTCCACCTCGAGCACCAGGACGGCGTGATCACCCCGGTTCACCAGCGGACCGATGCGGGCGGTCACCTCGCTCGTCGGGGTCTCGATCGTCCCTTCGACGAAGAGATCTCCCGCGGCCGGCGCCTCGGTCCCGCCCTCGTCGGCGGCACCGGACTGGGACGGACCTGACTGCCCGGACTGTCCCGACTGCTCCCCGGAGGACTGACCCCCACCGGTGCAGGCCCCGAGGGCGAGGGCTGCGGCCGCCAGGAGGGCGGCCAACCGTGCTGCGGACGGTGCGGCATGGGGATCAGACGTCGGGCGGCGCGTCATCAGCGGACCTCTTCCGGGTGTCGACTGGGCAAGCGGTCAGGGATCTGTCTCCACTGCACCCTAGCGGGCACACGCGTGGTCCCGCCCGAGGAGAGTCCAGGGGGATCCGGAGGAAGGACGAGGGGCACGGCCCCGCCCTCAACGGCACGGCGACCGGTGTGGCATCGTCCCGATCGCCCGGGGACATCTGGCCCCTCCGCTCCGGCACCCCCGGCGCCGGGCAACGAAGAACCCCGGAACCACTGGGGTCCCGGGGTCTCGCGGCGGAGGATGGGGGATTCGAACCCCCGAGGGCTTGCACCCAACACGCTTTCCAAGCGTGCGCCATAGGCCACTAGGCGAATCCTCCGAGGCGCGTGGATCGCACGCGCGCTGGACCATGTTAGCGGGCCGAGCACCGAAAAGGCCAACCGTCCCGCCCTCGTCCCGGGTGCGATGGGTCACCGTGACCACGGGAGCCCTGTTCCGCACCGGCCGCGACACGGGGATGCCGCGCGCCGCTCCTCCTGTTGCCGCACTCCCGGCGTTCCCTCAGGCTGTCCCCCATGAGATGACACAGCATCACCGCAGCCCTGTCCGCCCTCGTGCTCGCCGCCTCGCTGGGCGCCTGCGGCACCAGCCCTTCCGAGGAGTCGGGTGCACCCGCCTCGGGCAGCGCCGGAGGGAGCACGTCCTCGGCGCAGGCCTCGGCCCCGGCCGCCGCCGGTTCCTCCCAGTCGGTCGACGAGGGCTGCACGGCCCTGGAGACCGAGCTCGAGGTCATGGCCGCGAAGTACCGCGACGTCGACACCAGTGACCAGGAGGCAGCCCTGGAGGCCGTGGGCCGGATGATGGAGGAGATGCAGGACATCGGGGGGACGGTGACGAACCCCGAGGTCAGTAACGCCTGGGACTCCTACATCGGTGCCTACGCCTCCCTCACGGAGTCGACCTCGGTGGGGGACACCTCGCAGTCGGGAGCCGAGGAGGCACTCGCCCGTCTCCAGGAGGTCTCCCAGCAGATGGAGGAGTCCATGACGACCCTCCAGGGTCTGTGCCCGAAGTTCCAGGAGGCCGCGGACCAGCTGGGAGGTTCCACCTCCGGCGACTGACCGGCACTGGCGCGGGTGCCGCCCGGGGTCAGCGCTCGACCGGTCCGAGCACCACGTTCGCCCACGCGGAGTGCAGCGACTCCTGGTCCGAGGGCTGGAACAGGCCGGCGAGCACATCGCGGTAGAGCCGCGAGAGCTCGTTCCGCGTGTAGTAGGACGACCCGCCGCAGGCCCGCACCGCCTGCTCGACAGCGCGCAGGGAGGCCTCGGCAGCCGCGTTCTTGGCGGCCGAGAGCTGGGGCATCCAGATGGGGCCGCGGTCCACGCCCGCCTCGATGTCGCGGGCGAGCTCACGGATCTGGGGACCGACCGCGTTCATCGCGAGGGCGGCCTCCGCGATGCGCCAGCGGATGTCGGGGTCGTTGGCGTACACCGTCTGGTTCTTCACGGACTTCCTCGTGCGGACCTGTTCCGCGGCGAGCTCCACCGCGCGCTCCCCCACCCCGGTGTAGGTGGCGGCGAGGAGGATCTCGAAGTTGGAGAAGATCCCGAACACGACGGGGTCCTTCGAGGGCCCGGGTTCGGTGCGCGTGAGGATCTGGGACTCGGAGGCGTGGGCGCCCTCGAGCAGGGTGGTGTTGGACTGGGTGGCCCGCATGCCCAGGGTGTCCCAGTCGTCCTTGACGGTGAACCCACCGTCCTCGCGACGCAGGACCGCGAAGACGGAGTGGGGCCCGTCCTCCCCGGAGTCGTCACGGCCGAAGGTCATCAGCCGCGTCCACACCGGTGCCAGGGAGGTGAAGATCTTGGTACCGGTGAAGGAGTACCCGCCCTCCCCGTCGGGCACGGCGGCCGTGGTCGACCCGAAGAGGACGAGGTCGTTGCCGGGCTCGGAGATCCCGAACCCGAAGAGCTCCCCGGCGGCGGCGTCGCGCAGGATCATCTCCCCGCGCGGGTTCCCGTTGCGGACCAGGTGCCTGCCCAGCCCGACGATGATCTGGTGCATGTTGATGCCCAGCGCGGTGCCGGGCGCGGCCTTGGCCAGGCGCGTCTGCTCGGCGGCGATCTCCTCCAGGGTCAGGCCCGCGCCACCGAACTCCCGCGGCACGAACGCCGCCAGGTAGCCGGCCGCCCGCAGGTCGGCGAGGTCGTCGTCGGGGAAGGTGTTCTCCGCGTCGTGGCGCGCAGCGCGTGCGTGGATCGTGGACAGCAGCTCGTCGCTGAGGAATCCCACCATTGTCTCCTTGGAAGCGTGTACAGGACCATGAGGACCTTGGTCGCACATCGACCGCCCCCACCGTATCCGCCCGCCACTCGCGCGCACAGCCCCGATCGATGCATGTCAGGCATCCCCGGTCCGCTCCTGCGGCGTCCGCACCCGTCCGCCTGCCTCCGCCCCGTTCCCCGGGTGCCCCGGCCCGTCCGCGCGACGTCCGCCCTCGTCCCACCCCGCCTCCCCGGGTGCCCCGCGCCCTCGCGCGGCCCCGACGAGGGCGACCCGGCACCTCCGGCACAGGCGTGAGGCCGGGGACACCTCCGGTCCGCGAGCACCTCGTCGGCCACCGGTCGAGTAGGTTGGACCCGTGACCCCGGAACCGCCCAGACTCTCGCCGCGCCAGCGCTACCTCGAGAACCGCCAGCGCAAGCAGAACCTCACCTTCTCCGTGATCTTCTCGGTCATGGCCGTCCTGGTGATCATCAGCCTCCTGTCGATCCTGGGCCTGGTGTCCCTGCCCCTGCCCTCCGGTTTCTCCGACGGCGGCAAGTACGCCGACGAGGGCGACGTGCCCTGCCCGGCCACCGCGACGACGCCGTTGGACCCCTCATCGGTCACCGTCCAGGTCCTCAATGCGACGTCACGCGCAGGTCTGGCGGGCGATGCCAGCAGCATGCTCGACAAGGCCGGCTTCCAGACGAAGGAGGTGGGCAACGCCTCCTCCGAGTACGCCGGAGCAGTCGAGATCGACGCGGGCCCCAGGGCGGTGGACGCCGCCTACACCGTCGCCCGCTACTTCCCCGAGTCCAGGGTCACCCTCACGGACTCCACCGACACGACGGTCACCGTGATCCTCGGTGGCTTCTACGAGGGCGTCCTCTCCGATGAGGAGATCGAGAAGGTCGCCCAGGACGTCTCGGTGCTCTCCGGTCCGGCGACGTGCCTTCCCCTCAATCCCGAGACGGTCGGGTCCGAGTCCGGCGAGCAGTCAGGCGAGTCCGGACAGTCCGGCACCCAGTCGGGAGAACAGTCCGGGCAGTGAGGGCGGGTGTCGGCACGGCCCACCCGAGCGGAGGACCTGCCGTCCCACTCAGTGACGTCGTGACGTCGTGACGGTCCCCGTGCGCGCCGTGGAGCCGCCCTGCGCAGGACCCGGACGCGGACCGGTTGGGGACCACGTGCGCCTCGGCAGACGACGTCGACGACCGGCCGACGAGGGCGTCCACCCACCCGGCCCTGACCTTCACACATGTCCCCGAGGTGCGCGCGGGGCCCGCGCCGCGCACCACAGTGTCCGGCGTGAGGGGTCCCGCGCCGCGCACCACAGTGTCCGGCGTGAGGGGTCCCGTCGACCCAGTGGTGCGGGTGACTGTGGTCGGCGAAGGAGAGGTCGGGGGTGGGGAGACCCGTCTCCCCACCCCCGACCCTTGCTGCCGCACCGGGCTCGGACCCTGCTGGCGGCGGCAGTCACGCAGCCACGGAATCCCGTGGTCCCGTCACCTGCGGAGTCATGCAGCCCCGCCGGTCCCGCACCCCGGGGAGTCACGCACGCGGAGTCGCCCTCCCGCAGGGTCGCGCAGCAGCGGAGTCGCCCAGTGCCGTGCCGGAGGACTCGCCCCGACCCACCAGTCCACCGACCCGCGGGACGTCGGGCTCAGCTCCTCGGAGTCGTCTCCCCTCCCGGGTCCGCAACGGCGACACCACCGACCTTGCGTCGCTTGGCGTAGGGCTCGGACTCCAACTCGGATCCCGAGGGGGCCGACGCGGGTGTCGCGGCCTCCAGGTTCGTGCCACGCATCTTGGAGACCCACTGCATGCCGTGGTAGATGACCACTGCGGCTCCCGTGCCCAGGGCGATGCCACCGAAGGTCATCCCGCCGGGGGACCAGGTGAAGTCCGCGATGGCGACGATCAGGGCGACGGCAGCGGTGTTGAGGTTCACCGGGTTGGAGAAGTCGACGCGGTTCTGCACCCAGATGCGCACGCCCAGCATGCCGATCATCCCGTAGAGGACCGTGCCGGCCCCGCCCAGGACGCCGTCGGGAATGGTGGCGATGACCGCTCCGAACTTCGGCATGAGGGACAGCACGAAGGCCACGCCCGCTGCCACGACGTAGGCGGCAGTGGAGTAGACCCGTGTGGCGGCCATGACGCCGATGTTCTCGGCGTAGGTCGTGGTGCCCGAACCGCCACCGGAGCCCGCCAGCATCGTGGAGATGCCGTCCGCGAAGAGCGCCCGACCGGTCAGGTGGTCCAGGTTCTGCCCGGTCATGGCCGACACGGACTTCACGTGCCCGACGTTCTCGGCGATGAGCACGAAGACGACGGGGATGAACAGGCCCAGGGTCGAGGGGTCGAAGGCGGGGGAGTGGAACTGGGGCAGGCCGAACCAGGCGGCCTCACCGATGGCGGTGAAGTCGACCTCGCCCTGGAGGCAGGCCACGACGTAACCGATCAGCACGCCCACGAGGATCGACAGTCGCCCGATGATGCCCTTGAACAGGACGGTGACCAGGCAGATCGAGACGATGGTGACCACGGCCGTGACCGGACCCTCCTTCACCCAGTTCCAGGCGGCGGGAGCCAGGTTGAACCCGATCAGGGCGACGATCGCGCCGGTGACCACCGGCGGCATGATGGCATCGATCCAGCGCACGCCCGCGAAGTGGACGACGATGCCGACCAGGGCCAGCGTGGCGCCCGTGGCGATGATGCCACCGAGTGCGTACTCCTGCCCCAGCGTCTGGGAGACCGCCAGGATGGGGGCGATCAGCGCGAAGGAGGATCCGAGGTAGGAAGGCAGGTGGCCCGCGGTGATGAGGAAGAAGAGCAGGGTGCCGATCGCTGAGAAGAACAGCGTCGTCGAGGGCGGGAAGCCGGTGATCAGGGGGACCAGGAAGGTCGCGCCGAACATGGCGACCACGTGCTGGGCACCGATGCCGAAGGTCCGCGGCCAGGAGAGGCGCTCGTCGGGGGCGACGACCTCGCCCGGTGGGATGGAGTGCCCGTCGCCGTGGAGCTTCCAACGGAACAGGGCATGGCTCGAGTCGCTCATGTGCGACGTCTCCGATCAGTCAGTGGGCTGGGCCGATGTACCGGTCGGAACCTCAGGATAGACGAGAGCGGGCACGCCCCCACAACCCATCCGACAACTGGTCATGCACAGGAGCAGACGCGCCATTGACCCTGTGATGACCCTCACCGGGACCTCCAGCCGCTGTGCCATGCTGGGGGCCGGACCAGGGGAGGACCAATGGAACACGATGCCTTCAGGCCGCCGGGCGACACCCGCCGGGTGGGCACACCCCGGCCGGCACCTGCCAGCTCCCCGGCCCCGGCATCCCCGACCGGTGTGCATGCATCCACCCCTGCCCCACCTGGTCCCCCACCGGGCGAGTCCACTCCTGCCACCGTCCCTCCTCGTCACCAACCTGCCTCGCCTGCCGGCAGGACTCCCCCACCCACCCCGGGCCCCGACGACAGCTTCGCCACCGCTCCTCGCACGGTCGGGGAGGCGGAGCTCGTCACCTCTCCCTTTCCCGGCACCGAGGACGTCGATCCGGCCACCGTCTTCCGAGGTCCCGGCTACACGTCTCCCCTCCCCCCGACGAACGGGCTGTCCACCACTGCCCTGTGGTTGACGGTGGTGGGGGTGTTCCTCCCTCCCCTCCTCGTCGTCTCGGGACTCCTCGGCGCCATCGGACTCGCCCGTGCGCCACGCCTCCACAGGGTCGGGGCCCGCCAGGGCGGTGCCGCGCTGGCCATCTCCCTGGTGCTGATCGCCCTGTGGGCCCTCATCTACGTCCTGGTCATCGCCAGCTGACCCACCCCCGGCCCACGGACCGGCGACGTTCCCCGGATCGCCTGCCCACTCCCCCGGGGCCCCGGCGGCGCCCGGTGCCCCGCCGCGCGACCACGGGACCGCCCGGTGGGCGGACCTTGGGCCCACACGCCCTCGCCACGCAGTGACCCCGACGCGCAGATACCGGCTGGGACAGACCACCGCGTGGCCCCTCACGCACGCCCGACCTCCACTTTGCCTACAGTTGAAGCATGAAGCCCTTCCTGCTCGTCTCCACCCGTCCTGAGGACGAGGCCATCGAGGCCGAACGCCGCTCCTTCCTCCGGGCGTCCGGACTCGGTGAGGACCAGCTCGAGCAGGTGCGCCTGGACCTGCTGGGGCTGCCCGACATCGACGTGCGTGCCTACTCCGGGATCATGGTCGCGGGTTCCCCCTACGGGACGACCACCCCGGACGAACGCAAGTCCGCCACCCAGAAGCGCACCGAGTCCGAACTTGAGCACCTCTTCACCCAGATCACGGATGCCTCCACGCCCTGCCTCGCCACCGGCTACGGCATGGAGGTCGCCGCGTGGCTGCGTGGCGGTGCGGTGACGACGAAGTGGGCGGAGCCACCCTCGATGGTGGAGATCATCCTCACGCGCGCCGGCGCCGAGGACCCCCTGCTCCGAGGCCTTCCCACCACGGGCTTCTCCACCTACGTCGGTCACCACGAGGCCGTCGAGGAGGCGCCCGAGGGAGCGGTGGTCCTCGCCCGCTCCCTGAGCTGCCCGATCCAGATGATGCGCCTGGCCCCCACCTTCTACGCCACCCAGTTCAACCCGGAGCTCGACTCCGACGTGATCAGCCAGCGCCTCAGCGCCTACGAGGACGCGGGCTACTCCGGGGCGGACGACCTCGCCTCGCTGGTCCTCATCGGCCGCAGCGGCGAGGGCCACCACCAGGCCGGTCGGATCCTCGCCAACTTCGTGGAGATGTTCGCCCGATGACCACTGCCGGGACGGATCCACGCGTCCTCTCGGAGCTCGTCGACCTGTGCCGCGGTCGTCGCCTGGCCGCACTCACCGGGGCCGGGATCTCCACCGACGCCGGTCTGCCCGACTACAGGGGGACCGGGTCCTCCGGGATGCCCACCGTCGACATCGACCTGTTCCTGTCCGACCCGATGTGGCGACGCTGGGTGTGGCAACGCAACCAGGAGACCTGGCGTGCACTCGAGACCCTGCCCCCGACTGCGGGCCACCTCGCACTGGCACGTCTGGAGGGGGCAGGTCTCCTGGAGGGTGTGGCGACCCAGAACGTCGACGGACTGCACCAGAAGGCGGGCTCCCGACGCGTGGCGGAACTGCACGGGTCCTTCCTGCTGGTCGACTGCCTCCAGTGCGGGCACCGGTTCCCCCGGGAGTGGTTGGACGCCCGCCTCCGTGAGGCCAACCCGTGGCTGGTCGACGACCCCGACCCCGCCCATGTCGCAATCCTGGCAGGGGTGGATCCCGCGGGTGCCCGCGCCGCACGCCTCAGCCTGGTCGACTGCCCCGACTGCGGGGGCATCCTCAAGCCGGACGTCGTGTTCTTCGGGGAGTCCCTGCCCGAGGCGGCCATGACCGATGCGTTCGCCATGGCGGACGCCTGCGACGTCCTCCTGGTGGTGGGCACCTCCGTGAAGGTCTCCACGGCGGTGTGGGTGGCCGGCCAGGCAGCCTCCTCGGGGGCGGACCTGGTCGTCATCAACCGCGGTCCCACGGATCTCGACCGCGATCCCTCGGTGGCCCTGCGTGTGGACGGCGGCGCGGGTGACTACCTGGAGGCATTGTCCGGGCAACTCCTCGGGGAAAGCTGAGCACGTCGGGAGACGCTGAGTTCCTCGGAGAGCGTCCGCATCCCACGGGGAACACAGATCACGGCGCGAATCGCTGAGTTCCTCGACAACCGCCTGGATCCCGCGGGTGACGCAGGGTTCCTCGGGGGAACGCCTGCCATCGGCGACCTCCGGCCTCCGCGCACCGGGTCCGTCCCGTGCCGGGAATGTCCCCCACGAGGCGGCCACGCCCTCGTCCGCGCTCGTCCCCGTGCCGGGGGACCGACCAGCGCGTGCCGACCACCGCGTGACAGCCGACCCGACGAAGGCGGGAGGGGTCCGCGGTGGCCGCGCTCAGCTCCGGACGGGGACCCTCACCAGAGGAAGTTCGACGGTTGGATGGGGCCCGTGTTCCCCGTCTGCCAGCCCTGACGCGCGAGGGCGAAACTCTGACCCGACACGGTGTTCCAGCAGGACACTCCCTTCGTGTCGGACAGGCATGCCGAGTTCCCGTTGACGGCGGTCGTGCCGTAGGGGAGCTGCGTGCCCGTCCCCTCGACGGAGATCCCACAGGCGCGGTCGGCCGAGTCGGCATCGGCGGTCAGGGCGAAGCTCTGCCCGTCGCAGTCCTGGAGGCCGTTCTGGACGTAGTTCTGCTCGACGATCGAACAGGTCACAGAGTCCGGCTGCAGGTCACAGGCGATGTTGCCCGACGGGGTGACGACCAGCGTCGCTGCCACCGCGCCGGCGGGTGCGGGGTACCGGACATCGACGGTGGAGGTCTCCTCGGGTGTGGGCGACGCCGGGGCAGTCGTCTCGGGGGAGCTCTGGGGTGTCGCCCCGGGCTGGTCGGACTCACTGCCGCCGGAGGCGCCACGGAAGATCGCCCAGACCACACCCGCCAGGACCACCGCCGCCACCAGCAGGATGACCAGGGCGGTCCTGGTCCCCTTCGAGAGTCCCCTGCCCGAGTCCCGGTCGGCGCTGCTGGGTACCCCCTGGGCGGGCGTCGCACCCGGAGCCACCGAAGCCGCGCTGCCCAGCGGCGCGAAGACGGGCGCTCCCGCACCCGCTGCCCCGGCTCCCGGGGAGGCGTGCCCGCGGGCCGCGAGCGCCTCGTCGACACGCGGGTCCCCCAGTGCGGCGAGCCAGTCCAGGAGCCCCTGGTAGGCGGCAGGGTTGGCGGCCACCGCAGGTCGCAGGTCGGGGTAGTGGAAGGCGATCTGGCGCAGGGTCTCCGGGTCTGCCCCGGGATCGGCGGCAGTCCCGGCCATTCCGGTGGGAGTGGGTCCCTCACCCATGTTCTCGTCCCCTCAGTCGTGCTCGTGTCTGACCACACCCTACGCGGACCGGTCGTGAGCGGTCATCCGGGCCCGTCGCCCGGTGTGGACCCGCGTCCATCCGGTTCCCTCCCCCTCCCCGCGGGGAGCGGACCCCGACACGGACGGCCCCGGACGGTGTCCTCGACCTGCTTCCCACTCATGCTCTCCCGGTCTCAGGCGGCACGGAAGGTGAACCCGGCGAAGCCCAGGGCCTCGATGTCGCGCGCCATCGAGCGCACCTGGTCCTCCCAGCCCACGCCATCGGCCCGGAAGCCCTCGGGTGCTCCCAGTGCGCGCGCCTGCTGCAGGGCGAAGTGGCGGAGTCCCAGGGCACGGGCCTCCCCGGCGATCGCCACCGCATCCACCGGGCCCCCGGGGTAGACGGTGACGCGGACCTCGTGGGCGACCTCGGGGTGCGCGGCCACGACGTGCAGGGACTCCCAGGCCTTCTCCCCCGCCCCCGGGCGGCCCGCGACCTCCTCGTAGTCGGCGGGCATGGCCTTGACGTCGATGCCGACCCAGTCCACCAGGCCCGCCCCGAGCAGCTGCTCCAGACGGTGGGGGTAGGGGCCGGCCGTGTGCAGCCCGACCTGGTAGCCCAGTGCGCGCACGCGCTCCATGGCGGCACCCAGGGCCACCTGGCGGGTGGCCTCCCCACCGGAGAAGACCACTCCGTCGAGGAGCCCGTGGCGGCGCGCCAACAGGTCCTCGACCTGTTCCCAACCCACCACGCCCGGCAGGCGGGGATCGAGGATCGCGTGGTTCTGGCAGTAGGGGCACACCCACGGGCAGCCCTGGAGGAACAGGGTCGCCACCAGCCTGCCCGGCCAGTCCACGCCGGACATGGGCTGCAGACCGGCGATCTGCAGGTCCTCCGCCCGGACGGGGAGGCGTCCGGGACCCCGGGGGGACGCGGAGACGCCCTCGTCAGTGGTCATCGTGCGCGCCCCCTCCGGGCTCTCACGCCCCCACGGCGGGGAAGGCGCTGACCAGCTCGCCGTGGCCGCCGGCTGCCTGCTCGGTGAACATCTGGCGCTCCGCGTACTCGCCCTTCTTGCCGATGTTGAAGGACTGGACGGGGCGGAAGTAGCCCATGACGCGCGTCCAGACCTCGCAGGGCTGGGGCTCGCGGTCGGGGTGGGCGGCGGCGCAGCGTTCGCACTCGAAGTGCTCGCCCGCCAGGTAGCCGTGGACGGGGCAGATCGAGAAGGTCGGCGTGATCGTGATGTAGGGGACCTTGAAGGCGGTGAGCGAGCGGCGCACCATCTGCTTGCAGGCCTCCCCGGAGCTCATGCGCTCCCCCATGTAGAGGTGGAGCACCGTGCCGCCGGTGTACTTGCCCTGGAGGACCTCCTGGTCCTCGAGCGCCTGGAAGGGGTCGTCCGTGGCCCCGACGGGGAGCTGGGAGGAGTTCGTGTAGTAGGGCTGTTCCTCGGTGCCGGCCTGGAGGATGCCGGGGAAGCGCTTGCGGTCCTCCTTGGCGAAGCGGTAGGTGGTGCCCTCCGCGGGCGTGGCCTCCAGGTTGTACATGTGCCCGGTGGACTCCTGCAGCTCCACCATGCGGTCGCGGACGTGGTCCAGGAGACGTTCGCACATGGCGAAGCCCTCGGGGTCGGTGAGGTCGTGGGCGTCGTCGGTGAAGTTGCGGACCATCTCGTTCATGCCGTTGACGCCGATGGTGGAGAAGTGGTTGTCGAGGGTGCCGAGGTAGCGCCGGGAGTAGGGGAAGAGGCCGCGGTCCATGTGGTACTGGATGGTCTCGCGCTTGCGCTCCAGGGTCTGGGAGGCCAGGTCGATGAGGTGGTCCATGTGGGCGACGAGGGCGTCCATGTCGCCCTTGTGCTCGTACCCCAGGCGCGCCATGTTCAGGGTGACCACCCCGATGGAGCCGGTCAGCTCCGCGGACCCGAAGAGGCCGTTGCCGCGCTTGAGCAGCTCGCGCAGGTCCAGCTGGAGGCGGCAGCACATGGAGCGGATCATGTGCGGGTCCAGGTCGGAGTTGATGAAGTTCTGGAAGTAGGGCAGGCCGTACTTCGCGGTCATGGCGAAGAGTCGGTTGGCGTTGTCGGTGTCCCAGTCGAAGTCCGGGGTGATGTTGTAGGTCGGGATGGGGAAGGTGAAGACGCGTCCGTCCGCGTCGCCCCCGCTCATCACCTCGATGAAGGCCCGGTTGACGAGGTCCATCTCCGGCTGGAGGTCGCCGTAGGCGAAGTCGCAGACCTCGTCCCCGATCAGGGGGTGCTCGTCGACGAGGTCGTCGGGGCAGGTCCAGTCGAAGGTGAGGTTCGTGAAGGGGCACTGCGAGCCCCAGCGGCTGGGGACGTTGAGGTTGTAGATCAGCTCCTGCATGCACTGGACGACCTGGTCGTAGGTCATGTCGTCCAGGCGCACGAAGGGCGCCATGTAGGTGTCGAAGGAGCTGAAGGCCTGCGCTCCGGCCCACTCGTTCTGCAGGGTGCCCAGGAAGTTGACGATCTGCCCGCACGCGGAGGAGAAGTGCTTCGGAGGAGCTGCCGCGATGGCTCCCGGGACCCCGTTGAAGCCCTCCTGGAGGAGGCGCTTGAGCGACCACCCGGCGCAGTACCCGGCGAACATGTCGAGGTCGTGGATGTGGATGTCGCCCGCGCGGTGGGCGGCGCCCGCGTCACGGCTGAAGACACGCTCGAGCCAGTAGTTGGCGACCATCTTGCCCGACGTGTTGAGGATGAGACCGCCGAGCGAGTAGCCCTGGTTGGCATTCGCGTTGACCCGCCAGTCGGAGCGGTCGAGGTACTCCTCGATCGTGCTGATGGCGTCGACGTCGTATCGCTGGCTCATGGGGCTCCTCCACCTCGGGTCGGTCCTTCGTGGTGTCCCCTGGGCGGTTCGGCGGAGGCCCTGGTCGGGCGGTGGACCGTGTTCGGGGACACGTCGGAGGACACTACATCTAGTGTCTCCAGGTACGTCACAACACTGTATCTAGGTGTTGGACGGGCGGCCGCGCCCATGGGCGTGTCGCGCCGGGGGAACTGTGGGGAAGCTCGCCCACCCCTGTCGGACGGGGCCGAAGGTCCCGGTGGGGGCGCCGAGGCTGCGCCGGTGGAGCACCGCCGCGCGACATCCCGGCCCGGTCCTTGACACCGCCCGCGACCGGGTCGCGGGACGGACGGAGGCCCTCCCCATAGGGTCCGGTCCGGCTCCTGTTCGGCTCCTGTCCGGCGGAAGGAGTGTGGCCGCGGTGCACGCGGTGATGACCGAGGCCGCGACGCCCCTCCTGCACGTGCCCGCCACGGTGGTCGCGACCTCACTGCACCGACTCTCCATCCGGGCAGTGGGCCCGACCCGGACCCGGCCGCGAACGACGGAGGGCGCCGGGTCGGATGACCGACCCGGCGCCCTCCCCGGACACTCCCGGTGACTCAGATGAGCCAGGGGTTCTTCTGGACGATCTCCAGGGACTTCCACCAGCGACCCAGGCCCCAGGTGTCACCGGCGTAGGTGAGCGCCACGAGGACTAGCGCCAGAGCGTAGATGACGTGGTAGTCGATGAGCGGGTTCGTCGCGGCATCACCCTGGCCGGTGATGAGCGGGAACTCGGCCAGCCACATGAGCGCCATGATGATGGAGCCCGACCAGGCGGCGACGCGCGTGCCGATGCCGAGCATGACGGCCAGGCCGACGCCGAGCATTCCGAGCATGAACAGGACATCGGTGACGGGCGAGGCGATGGCGCCGAAGAAGCCCGTCAGCGGCTTCCCGGCGTCCAGGTTGCCGAGGAAGCCCTGTGAGGGGTTGCCCCCGTTGATCCAGGCCCGCTCAGAAGGGGTGGAGTAGCCGAGGCCGAAGGTCTTGTCGAGGAAGGCCCACAGGAAGATGAAGCCCGTGGTCAGTCGCAGGGCCGCGAGGACCTTGCGGACGGTGGAGGAGGTGACGATCTCCTCCTCATGTGTGAGGGAAGTGGCAGAGGACATTGTTGGCTCTTGTGACTGATCTGTGGGTGGTTGGGCGGGTCTGGACGGGTGCACGCCGTTCTCTCGTCTATGTTCCTGGCTTGTCGAGAGTCAGTAACGAAACAGGGAGAACGGCGTGCAGGAAACCACCCTATGGCGAGGGCTGCTGGGAGTCGAGAAGACCACGGTCGTCGAGCAGGTCGAGTATGACGCGGACGAGGGCATCGTGGTCGCGTCGGTGCGTGCGTCGGGGAAGCTGAGGCCTCGGTGCGGGAGGTGCGGCAGACGTGCTGCCCGTTACGACCTCGGTGAGGGGCTGCGGCGGTGGAGGGCGCTGGACCTGGGCCCTGTCCCGGTGTGGCTGGAAGCGGAGGCGCCGCGTGTGAAGTGTACTGAGCATGGGGTGATCGTCGCGCAGGTGCCGTGGGCGCGTCACGGTGCCGGACACACGAGGTTCTTCGACGATCAGGTCGCGTGGTTGGCGACAGTGTCCTCGAAGTCTGCCGTGAGGGAGTTGATGCGCATCGCGTGGCGCACGGTCGGAGCGATCGTTGCCCGCGTGTGGGACGACACCGCCGCCGAGACCGACCTGTTCGCCGGGCTCACCCGCATCGGGATCGATGAGATCAGCTACAAGAAGGGCCACAAGTACCTCACCGTCGTCGTCTGTCACGACACCGGCCGACTCGTGTGGGCAGCGCCTGGGCGGGACAAGAAGACGCTGCGAGCCTTCTTTGACGCCCTGGAGGCCTCCGGGGCGGGCAGGTGCGCCCAGGTCACGCATGTCAGTGCGGACGGGGCGGACTGGATCGGCGACGTCGTGGCGGAGAAGTGCCCTCATGCAGTGCGCTGCGCTGACCCGTTCCACGTCGTCAAGTGGGCCACCGACGCCCTGGATGAGGTGCGCCGGCAGGCATGGAACGATGCCCGCAAGGCCGCCCGGGGTGAGCCGCGCCGCAACGTCGGCAGACCTCGCAAAGACGCACCCGCCAGACCCGCCAACGACACGGCCCGCAGGTTGAAGAACTCACGCTACGCGCTGTGGAAGAACCCTGAGGATCTCACCGAGAGGCAGACCGCGAAGCTCGCCTGGATCGCGCAGACCGACCCCAGGTTGCACCGCGCCTACCTCCTCAAAGAAGGACTACGGGTCGTCTTCAAGCTGCCCTACGAGCAAGCCATCGACGCACTGGAGCGGTGGATCTCCTGGGCCAGGCGATGTCGCATCCCCGCCTTCGTGAAACTCCAACGCTCGATCGTCAAACACCGCGAGAGGATCCTCGCCGCGATCGAGCACGGACTCTCCAACGGGCGCATCGAGTCCGTCAACACCAAGATCCGACTCATCACCCGCGTCGCGTACGGGTTCCGCTCACCCGACGCACTCATCGCCCTGGCCATGCTCACCCTCGGCGGCCACCGCCCCACCCTCCCCGGCCGACCATGACCCACGGAAGAGTCAGAAGCGCCACATTGTTGCTCCTGTTTGTCCCGGCCCAGCCGGGACATTGCTCGTGTTGTCGAAAGTGAAGAGATCTCGCCGCACCACGTCGGTGGGGCGGGCGTCCCGGACTCCTCCGCTGCGAACCGTGCTTCGGGACCCGTGCGTGCAAATCTTACCGTCACATGGAGGGTTCGGCGCCCACATGACGATCCCACGCCGACCTCGGTCCCAACCGATGTGGACAGCCTCACCTGACAACTTGCCTCTGACCAGCGCAAAGAGCCGAGTGACAGAGGTCCTGACCGCCTGAATCCGCGGTCAGACACCACCTTGCCAGGAGCGCGGAGGAGCCGGACACGCCCGTCGCCGGCCATGCGCGACGTGTCCACGAGTCATCCGGGGATGCTCGTGTCCATCGGGCGAACGCACAGCGGTGCGCCTCATGCCGGATTCACTCCCCGGGGCCACACGGGGACAAAGGTCCCATTCCGGGAACCTGATGCACATCCGGACCGGGTGACCTGCATCATCCGACCGGCCGGACGCCGGAGGGCCGCTCCCTCAGGACCAGCTGAGCCGGTCGACCTCGTGGACGACCACGCCCACGACTCCGGTCACCATCCCCGCGCAGCACAGCGCCAGGAGCCTCTCGCGCCAGGGGTGGGCGTGGAGGAATGTCGAGAAGCCGAACTCCGTCGCCCCCGGCATGGCCTGGGCGGGGAGGTCGCTCCCTGCCAGCGCCACGGTGATTCCGAGGGCCGCCAGGAGCAGGAGGACGAGGGCGATGACACCCATCGTGCGTCGCATGACGGTGCCGTGGCGGCCACGGTGCTCGACGGGTGCCAGGGCGAGGGCCCACGTCCCCGCCACTGCCACGGCGGCGATGACATCGGCCGGGCGGTGCCAGGCGTAGACCATGACGGTGATGCCCATGAGCGAGGTCCACAACCACCCCAGCCAGGCCGCAGGCGTGCGGAACCACTCGGGCGCGACGACGACCAGAGCCAGGGAGACCGAGGCCGCGAAGGTGACGTGCCCCGACGGCAGTGAGTTCTCCAGCACGGTGGACACGCCGAGGTCGGGGCGGTCGAGTGCGGCCTTGAGCAACTGTGTGGTGGCATTGGCCCCGAGGGCGATGCCCAGGGCCCTCCCGGCCAGCGTCGGGCGTCTGCGCAGCAGTGCGACCACCACCACGACGGCGGCCACGACCACGGACGCCTCCAGGGAGACGAGGCCCGTGACCACCACACCGAGGCGCCCGAGCGCCCCGTCCCACGACATCACCGACTCCATGAGGACGGTGTCCAGGGCCTGCCCGGTGGGGCTGCGCAGTGCGACCCACGCCAGGGTCCCCACGAGCAGGGCGCCCAGCACCGCGGCGCAGATGCGTCGCACCAATCGGGGGCGGTAGCCCTCGGGCCGTTGCGCCCAGTCGGCACCGGTCCGGGGTCCCGACGAGGGCGGCACCCGCCCCCCGCTGGCCTCTCCCGCGTCGCCGGGGCGCGATCCACCGGACCGGGACGTCCCCGGTTCCGTGGTGCCTCCGGCCTCCTCAGCCATGCGTCGTCCCCCTCGTGAATGACTTCCGCCCACTGTAGTGCTGGGCTCCCCGCGCTCCCGGGCCGCCCCTCGGCTAGGGTGTGTGGCGTCCATCGCGGGACAGCAGCCGACAAGGGGGAACACCGTGGCAGGACCGAGTCCGGTCAGCAGCGAGAGGATCCGGTCGATGCTCACCGTCCGTGACGTGAGCTTCGGCGAGTACGCCGAGTCCGAACTGGCGGTGCCCACCTCCAACGCGGTCTTCTTCTGGAACACGGCGAACCCCCAGATCCTGCAGCTGCGGGGTCAGTGGCGCGGCATCGCGGAGGACGACGCGCAGTTCACGGCGTTGGCCGAGGAGGTCGCGCAGTGCAATGCCCGCCGCACCGGCCCCAAGGCGTTCCTGGCCCCCTTCGAGGACGGTCGCCGCTTCGGTCTGGTCGCCGAGTGCAACATCGTGTCGATGTCCGGGCTCACCGAGGACCAGCTCACCAACTTCTGCGAGACCTCGATGGGGATGATCATGGGCTTCTTCCGCGACGTGGAGGAGACACACCCGGACCTGGTCGACTGGACGGCGGAGGAGGACGACCGATGAGCTCCGCACCCTTCGTGGTCCCCGACGACCCCACCACCCCCTATCCCGTGCCCTTCGACAGGCTCCTCTCCGTGGTCGCCTCCATGGGCTACGAGGTGGACGTGCTGGTCGAGGGCCGCGCCGCCGGGGCCGTCTTCGACGGCGTCCCCGTCCTCCTCAGCCTCGATGCCACCGGCCGCTTCCTCTCGGTGCGTGCGGTGTGGGACACGGGGATGGACCCGCGGTCCTCCGCCCAGGCCGTGTTCGCCGCGGCGGACGGGTGGAACAGGGAGAAGTACTTCCCCACCGTCTACTGGATCCCCTCCGAGACCGGCTCGCTGCAGGTGTGCGCGGACTTCATCGTGGACACCCGTCCCGGCCTGACCGACACGCAGCTGGCGGAGAACATCGGAGCGGGCGTCTCCACGGGGATCGGCGCCATCGGGTACATGAAGGAGGCCGCCACCCACGCGCTGGGATGGACCGAGCCCCGCGAGGGCGACTGAGGCAGACGTGTCGGAGGCCAGCAGCGTCCCTGTCACGGACCCTGCCGAACTGGTCGCCCTGCTGGAGGACCTGGGTCGGCGCGACGAGCGCCTCGTCCACATGCACGTCGTCCCGGCGCGCCCCGAGGTCCTGGCGCACTGGCCCACGTGGGTGCACCCCGGGGTCGTGGACGCCTACGGCGCCCTGGGGATCCGGCGCCCCTGGTCCCACCAGCGCGAGGCGCTCGATGCCGTCCACGCAGGCCACGACACGGTGCTCGCCACCGGGACGGGATCGGGGAAGTCCCTGGCGGCGTGGGTACCGATCCTCTCCGACCTCGCCACTGCAGCGGGGACGGCCCGCATCTCCGAGGTGCACCGTCGGCCCACCCTGCTGTACATGTCCCCCACCAAGGCGCTGGCCGCGGACCAGTTGGCCGCCCTCGAACGCCTCCTGGACGGGAGCGGGCTGCAGGTGCGGGCCTCCACCGCCGACGGGGACACACCCCGGGAGGCCAAGGAGTGGGCGCGCGGACACGCCGACGTCCTGCTGACCAATCCCGACTTCCTCCACTACGTCATGCTCCCCGGCCACGAACGCTGGACGCGTCTGCTGGCCTCCCTGCGCTACGTCGTCATCGACGAGCTCCACCACTGGAGGGGCGTCACCGGCTCCCACATCGCCCTGGTCGTGCGACGACTGCTGCGCATCGCCCACCACCTGGGGGCCGATCCCGTGGTCGTCATGCTCTCCGCCACCGTGCGCGACCCCGCCCTGGTGGGGGAACGCATGACCGGGCGCCACGGGGTGGTCGCCATCGACCGCGACGGCGCGCCCGCGGGTGCCCACCACCTGGCCCTGTGGCAGGGGGCGCTCATGCGCGACGAGGCCGAGGTGTCCATCGAGTCCTTCCTGGCGGCCGTCCAGGGGGAGGAACCCCTGGTGCTGGAGGCCCCGGTGCAGCGCCTGTCCGCACCGACGGAGGCCGCGAACCTCACCGCGGCCCTGTTGGAGCACGGGGCGCGCGTGCTGACCTTCGTCCGCTCGCGCCACGGCGCGGAGACGGTGGCGGCACAGGTGAGGGACCGCCTCTCCTCACACGGGTCACCGCTGTCCGGGGCGGTCGCGGCCTACCGGGGTGGCTACCTGCCCGAGGAGAGGCGCGCGCTGGAGCGCGACCTGCGCAGTGGCGGCCTGCGCGCCCTGGCCACGACCAGTGCCCTGGAGCTCGGCCTCGACGTCTCCGGTCTGGACGCCACGGTCACGGCCGGCTGGCCCGGGACCCGTGCGTCCCTGTGGCAGCAGATCGGCCGTGCGGGCAGGGCGGGCAACGAGGGCGTCTCGGTGCTCATCGCCTCCGACAACCCCCTGGACAGCTACCTGGTCCACCACCCCGAGGCCGTCCTCGCCGAGGTCGAGGCCTCCGTCATCGACCCCTCGAACCCCTGGGTGCTGGCACCCCACCTGTGTGCGGCGGCCGCCGAACTGCCCCTCACGGAGGAGGACCTGGCGGTCTTCGACCTGCCCGACACCTCCATGTTCGAGGAGCTCACGGCGCAGGGCTGGCTGCGGCGACGCTCACGGGGCTGGTACTGGGACGTGACCCGGGAGGGACGCGCAGCGGACCTCACGGACCTGCGCGGATCCGCCGGGGACGTCCAGATCGTGGAGGCCGGTTCCGGTACGGTCATCGGCACGGTGGACGACTCCTCCGCCGATGCCCAGGTGTTCCCCGACGCGATCTACCTCCACCAGGGACGCAGCTACCACGTCCTGGAGCTCTCCCCCGTCACCGAGGGGTCCCGCCAGCGGATGGCCGTGGTGGAGGAGGTGCGCACCCGGCTGCGCACGCGCGCCGCCCAGCACGTCTCCGTGGAGGTCGTCTCGGAGGAGAGGTCCTGGACCTGCCCCGACGGCTCGGTCTCCTGGCACTTCGGCGAGGTCGACGTCTCCACCCGGGTCACGGACTTCGACCTGTTGCGTCTGCCGGGCCTGGAGTTCATCCGCAACCAGGAACTGCACATGTCCACCCACACCCTGCCCACGCGGGCGGCGTGGTACACGCTCTCACCTGCGGGGGCGCGCCTGGCGGGGATCCCCCCGGCCGATCTGCCCGGTGCCCTGCACGCCGCCGAGCACGCGGCCATCGCCCTGCTGCCACTGCTGGCGAACTGCGACCGGTGGGACCTCGGTGGGCTCTCCACCGCCGACCACGAGGACACCCACGCCCCCACGGTCTTCGTCCACGACGCCTACCGGGGTGGCGCGGGGTACTCCGCCCACGGGTTCGACCACGCCCGGGAGTGGATCACGGCGACCCTGGAGGCCGTCTCGACATGTCCCTGCGAGGACGGCTGCCCCGCATGCATCCAGTCCCCCAAGTGCGGCAACGGCAACGAACCCCTGTCCAAGTCGGGGGCGATCGCCCTGCTGCGCCACGTCGCTGACCGCTGCCCTCCGGAAATCCCAGCGAACTCATAGGTTCCACTGACGTTCCCCCAAGATTCGGTGCCTACATTGTTGGTCATCGGGAACAGAGGTTCAGGGATCCAGAAGGGGTCCGCAGAACCGGAAAGGGACGCTCATCGGGAAGACTCGCACTGTGTTGATGGGATGCCTCAAGGGGTCGGTCTTCGGACCGGCCCCTTCTGGCGTCCCCACTCCGCGAAGTCCGCTCTGTTCTGGGCTCGAAGTCCGCTCTGATCTGGGCTCGAAGTCCGCTCTGTTCTGGGCTCGAAGTCCGTCCTGTTCTGGGGTTGAAGTCCGCTCTGATCTGGCCTTCAGGTCAGGAACGCCCACTGCGACTCCGCGGTGTGGGTGGGAGTGGGTGGTACGTCCGTTCGGCGTGCTGGAATGCACCCAGTTTCACGACACAGGGACCCGACACCGACGCCACGTGCAACTCACTTCAGCCCTGACCTGCACCAATGTCACCGCCCTCATCTGGGTACCCAATTCCCGCAGGGAAACTGGGTGCGCCGCATTCCGGCACACGTAGAGGCCACAGGGAGCGGGACGTCCCTCCGAAGGACCGAGACTGCGGGTGCCGACACCAGAGACGGGTGAGTCCCGTAGCGTGGTGTCACTTCCCGCGGGGTTCTCGTCGTTGTTGACGTAAGAGGGCCATCGTGGGAGACCCAAGTTGTTTCCGCCAAGAAGCAAGGAAGTGATCCCACGATGACCCAGTACCAGTCTGCCTTGTCGACCTTGATCGGCGAAGTCCTCGCCGACCCCGACCTCGCGCATCAGGACGTGTTCCGGCGGATGTTGCAGGCCGGCCTGCAGGACCTGATCAACGCGGAAGCGACGGTCAGGATCGGCGCTGCCCCGCACGAGCGCACCTCGGAGCGCACGACTCGCCGCAACGGCACCCGCCCGAAGACCCTCGCGACCCCGGCCGGGGAGGTCGACCTCGCGATCCCGAAGCTGCGTGAGGGATCGTTCTTCCCCTCGCTGCTGCACCCGCGACGCCGGGTCGATAAGGCCCTCTACGCGGTGATCTGCCAGGCCTGGATCGACGGCGTCTCCACACGCAAGGTCGATCAGCTGATCCGCGCCCTGGGTAACGACACTGGCATCTCAAGATCGACGGTGTCGCGGATCTGCGGCGAGATCGACGAGGCGGTGCAGGAGTTCTTGTCTCGTCGGATTGACCACACCTGGTTCCCGTACCTGTTCCTCGACGCCACCTACCTCGACGTCCGCCACCGCGGCCGCGTCGTCTCTCAAGCCCTCGTCGTCGCCACCGGTGTCAGCGGCGATGGGCGCCGGGAGATCCTGGGCATGGCGCTCGGGGACGCGGAGACCACCGACTTCTGGACCGAGTTCCTCCGCTCGCTCCGGGACCGCGGACTCAAGGTCGCCACCGACGCCGACCCGCTCGGCGTGACCCTCGTCACCAGCGACGCCCACGCCGGCCTGAAAGCCGCCGTCAAGGCGATCCTGCCCGGCGCCGGATGGCAGAGATGCCGGGTCCACTTCGCCCGCAACGTCACCCAGCGCCTCGGGTCGGCCCGTTCCAAGCCGGTCAACGCGTTGATCTCGACGATCTTCGCGCAGACCACGGCCGAGGCCGTCACCGCCCAGTACAAAGCCGTCGCCGAGAGCCTCCGCGGCTCGTTCCCCGAGATCACCGAAATGCTCGAGGCAGCCGAGGCTGACCTGACCGGGTTCGCTCCGCTGCCCCGAGAACACTGGCAGAAGGTCTGGTCGAACAACCCGATCGAGCGCCTGAACCGCGAGATCAAACGCCGCGCGGACGTCGTCCAGATCTTCCCTGACCGCGACTGCGTGACCCGCCTCATCGGCGCCGTACTCCAGGAGCAGCACGAGGAATGGAGCTACGGCGAACGCCGCTACTTCTCCGACATCTCGATGCGCAAACTCGTCCACACCCTGCACCAGCACACCGACCCCGCACACCCCGACCTCTACCTCACCGCCTGACCACCACACACCAGAAGAAACAACAGCAGTGACACCACACCACGGGACTTGACCTGTCCGTGCTATTAGTGTCACTGTAAGTCTGACAGGAGGAGATAGAACTATGGCGAAAATCATCGGCGTATCGAAGTTTGAACGGCTCTTTCGGGAGGCAGCCGGCCTGGACGTGGACAAGAACGACCTGGCGCGGCTGAACGATTTCGTGCGGCAGAAGGTCTACGATCTGTTGCTGGCGGCGCAGGCCACGGCCAAGGACAACCAGCGAGACGTCATCCAGCTGCACGACCTGCCGCTGACGCTCGGCTTCAAGGAGAGCATGCGGGCCTTCGACGGGCTGGACACCGCACTGGAGCTTCAGCCTATCCTGGATCAGCTGGTAGCCCTGCCCCCGCTCGACCTGGCCTACAGCTATGAGATGGAAGCGGAGTTGCCGCGCCTGGTCGGCGGGCTGACGGTGGCGCTGGCACGTGCCTTCAAAATCCTCGATCCTAAGGTCAAAAACCCGCAGAGCGTGCACTGGGAGCGGGCCAAGGCTATCTTTGACCTGCTCTTTTAGCGTGCCGGACAAGACCTCGATTCGGGTTGCGCGTGGCAGGTCCAGCACTGCGTCAGCGGGAGGCCTGGCCGCGGGTGAGTCCAATAGCGTGGTGTCAATTCCCGCGGGGTTCTCGTCGTCGTAGACGGTGAAGGGCCATCGTGGGATGACCAGTTGTTTCCGCCAAGAAGCAAGAAGAGTGATCCCACGATGACCCACAACCAGTCTGCCCTGACGACCCTGATCGGCGAAGTCCTCGCCGACCCCGACCTGGCCCACTCGGACGTGTTCCGGCGAATGCTGCAGGCCGGCCTGCAAGACCTGATCAACGCGGAAGCGACCGTGAAGATCGGCGCGGCCCGTTACGAACGCACCCCGGAGCGGACCACCCGCCGTAACGGCACCCGGCCGAAGACCCTCGCGACCCCGGCCGGGGAGGTGGACCTTCAGATCCCGAAGCTGCGGGAGGGGTCGTTCTTCCCCTCGCTGCTGAGCCCGCGCCGCCGGGTCGACAAGGCGCTCTACGCGGTGATCTGTCAGGCCTGGATCGACGGCGTCTCGACCCGCAAGGTCGATCAGCTGATCCGCGCCCTGGGTAACGACACTGGCATCTCAAGATCGACGGTGTCGCGGATCTGCGGTGAGATCGACGAGGCGGTGCAGGAGTTCCTTTCCCGCCGGATCGATCACACTTGGTTCCCGTACCTGTTCCTCGACGCGACCTACCTCGACGTCCGCCACCGCGGCCGGGTCGCCTCGCAGGCCCTCGTCGTCGCCACCGGCGAGGGCAGGCGGGAGATCCTCGGGATGGCGCTCGGTGACGCGGAGACCACCGACTTCTGGACCGAGTTCCTCCGCAGCCTCCGCGACCGCGGACTCAAGGTCGCCACCGACGCCGACCCGCTCGGCGTGACCCTCGTCACCAGCGACGCCCACGCCGGCCTGAAAGCCGCCGTCAAGGCGATCCTGCCCGGCGCCGGATGGCAGAGATGCCGGGTCCACTTCGCCCGCAACGTCACCCAGCGCCTCGGGTCGGCCCGTTCCAAGCCGGTCAACGCGTTGATCTCGACGATCTTCGCGCAGACCACGGCCGAGGCCGTCACCGCCCAGTACAAAGCCGTCGCCGAGAGCCTCCGCGGCTCGTTCCCCGAGATCACCGAAATGCTCGAGGCAGCCGAGGCTGACCTGACCGGGTTCGCTCCGCTGCCCCGAGAACACTGGCAGAAGGTCTGGTCGAACAACCCGATCGAGCGCCTGAACCGCGAGATCAAACGCCGCGCGGACGTCGTCCAGATCTTCCCTGACCGCGACTGCGTGACCCGCCTCATCGGCGCCGTACTCCAGGAGCAGCACGAGGAATGGAGCTACGGCGAACGCCGCTACTTCTCCGACATCTCGATGCGCAAACTCGTCCACACCCTGCACCAGCACACCGACCCCGCACACCCCGACCTCTACCTCACCGCCTGACCACCACACACCAGAAGAAACAACAGCAGTGACACCACACCACGGGACTTGACCTGTCCGTGCTATTAGTGTCACTGTAAGTCTGACAGGAGGAGATAGAACTATGGCGAAAATCATCGGCGTATCGAAGTTTGAACGGCTCTTTCGGGAGGCAGCCGGCCTGGACGTGGACAAGAACGACCTGGCGCGGCTGAACGATTTCGTGCGGCAGAAGGTCTACGATCTGTTGCTGGCGGCGCAGGCCACGGCCAAGGACAACCAGCGAGACGTCATCCAGCTGCACGACCTGCCGCTGACGCTCGGCTTCAAGGAGAGCATGCGGGCCTTCGACGGGCTGGACACCGCACTGGAGCTTCAGCCTATCCTGGATCAGCTGGTAGCCCTGCCCCCGCTCGACCTGGCCTACAGCTATGAGATGGAAGCGGAGTTGCCGCGCCTGGTCGGCGGGCTGACGGTGGCGCTGGCACGTGCCTTCAAAATCCTCGATCCTAAGGTCAAAAACCCGCAGAGCGTGCACTGGGAGCGGGCCAAGGCTATCTTTGACCTGCTCTTTTAGCGTGCCGGACAAGACCTCGATTCGGGTTGCGCGTGGCAGGTCCAGCACTGCGTCAGCGGGAGGCCTGGCCGCGGGTGAGTCCAATAGCGTGGTGTCAATTCCCGCGGGGTTCTCGTCGTCGTAGACGGTGAAGGGCCATCGTGGGATGACCAGTTGTTTCCGCCAAGAAGCAAGAAGAGTGATCCCACGATGACCCACAACCAGTCTGCCCTGACGACCCTGATCGGCGAAGTCCTCGCCGACCCCGACCTGGCCCACTCGGACGTGTTCCGGCGAATGCTGCAGGCCGGCCTGCAAGACCTGATCAACGCGGAAGCGACCGTGAAGATCGGCGCGGCCCGTTACGAACGCACCCCGGAGCGGACCACCCGCCGTAACGGCACCCGGCCGAAGACCCTCGCGACCCCGGCCGGGGAGGTGGACCTTCAGATCCCGAAGCTGCGGGAGGGGTCGTTCTTCCCCTCGCTGCTGAGCCCGCGCCGCCGGGTCGACAAGGCGCTCTACGCGGTGATCTGTCAGGCCTGGATCGACGGCGTCTCGACCCGCAAGGTCGATCAGCTGATCCGCGCCCTGGGTAACGACACTGGCATCTCAAGATCGACGGTGTCGCGGATCTGCGGTGAGATCGACGAGGCGGTGCAGGAGTTCCTTTCCCGCCGGATCGATCACACTTGGTTCCCGTACCTGTTCCTCGACGCGACCTACCTCGACGTCCGCCACCGCGGCCGGGTCGCCTCGCAGGCCCTCGTCGTCGCCACCGGCGAGGGCAGGCGGGAGATCCTCGGGATGGCGCTCGGTGACGCGGAGACCACCGACTTCTGGACCGAGTTCCTCCGCAGCCTCCGCGACCGCGGACTCAAGGTCGCCACCGACGCCGACCCGCTCGGCGTGACCCTCGTCACCAGCGACGCCCACGCCGGCCTGAAAGCCGCCGTCAAGGCGATCCTGCCCGGCGCCGGATGGCAGAGATGCCGGGTCCACTTCGCCCGCAACGTCACCCAGCGCCTCGGGTCGGCCCGTTCCAAGCCGGTCAACGCGTTGATCTCGACGATCTTCGCGCAGACCAC
>NZ_LT700212.1:2441606-2448305 GCF_900155435.1 Actinomyces provencensis
GACCGCGGACTCAAGGTCGCCACCGACGCCGACCCGCTCGGCGTGACCCTCGTCACCAGCGACGCCCACGCCGGCCTGAAAGCCGCCGTCAAGGCGATCCTGCCCGGCGCCGGATGGCAGAGATGCCGGGTCCACTTCGCCCGCAACGTCACCCAGCGCCTCGGGTCGGCCCGTTCCAAGCCGGTCAACGCGTTGATCTCGACGATCTTCGCGCAGACCACCCCCGAAGCGGTGATCGCGCAGTATCACCAGGTCACCGACAGTCTGCGCGGCTCGTTCCCCGAGATCACCGCCATGCTCGAGGCCGCCGAGCCGGACCTCACCGGGTTCGCCCCGCTGCCCCGGGAGCACTGGCAGAAGGTCTGGTCCAACAACCCCATCGAGCGCCTCAACCGCGAGATCAAACGCCGCGCCGACGTCGTCCAGATCTTCCCCGACCGCGACTGCGTGACCCGCCTCATCGGCGCCGTACTCCAGGAGCAGCACGAGGAATGGAGCTACGGCGAACGCCGCTACTTCTCCGACATCTCGATGCGCAAACTCGTCCACACCCTGCACCAGCACACCGACCCCGCACACCCCGACCTCTACCTCACCGCCTGACCACCACACACCAGAAGAAACAACAGCAGTGACACCACACCACGGGACTTGACCTGTCCGTGCTATTAGTGTCACTGTAAGTCTGACAGGAGGAGATAGAACTATGGCGAAAATCATCGGCGTATCGAAGTTTGAACGGCTCTTTCGGGAGGCAGCCGGCCTGGACGTGGACAAGAACGACCTGGCGCGGCTGAACGATTTCGTGCGGCAGAAGGTCTACGATCTGTTGCTGGCGGCGCAGGCCACGGCCAAGGACAACCAGCGAGACGTCATCCAGCTGCACGACCTGCCGCTGACGCTCGGCTTCAAGGAGAGCATGCGGGCCTTCGACGGGCTGGACACCGCACTGGAGCTTCAGCCTATCCTGGATCAGCTGGTAGCCCTGCCCCCGCTCGACCTGGCCTACAGCTATGAGATGGAAGCGGAGTTGCCGCGCCTGGTCGGCGGGCTGACGGTGGCGCTGGCACGTGCCTTCAAAATCCTCGATCCTAAGGTCAAAAACCCGCAGAGCGTGCACTGGGAGCGGGCCAAGGCTATCTTTGACCTGCTCTTTTAGCGTGCCGGACAAGACCTCGATTCGGGTTGCGCGTGGCAGGTCCAGCACTGCGTCAGCGGGAGGCCTGGCCGCGGGTGAGTCCAATAGCGTGGTGTCAATTCCCGCGGGGTTCTCGTCGTCGTAGACGGTGAAGGGCCATCGTGGGATGACCAGTTGTTTCCGCCAAGAAGCAAGAAGAGTGATCCCACGATGACCCACAACCAGTCTGCCCTGACGACCCTGATCGGCGAAGTCCTCGCCGACCCCGACCTGGCCCACTCGGACGTGTTCCGGCGAATGCTGCAGGCCGGCCTGCAAGACCTGATCAACGCGGAAGCGACCGTGAAGATCGGCGCGGCCCGTTACGAACGCACCCCGGAGCGGACCACCCGCCGTAACGGCACCCGGCCGAAGACCCTCGCGACCCCGGCCGGGGAGGTGGACCTTCAGATCCCGAAGCTGCGGGAGGGGTCGTTCTTCCCCTCGCTGCTGAGCCCGCGCCGCCGGGTCGACAAGGCGCTCTACGCGGTGATCTGTCAGGCCTGGATCGACGGCGTCTCGACCCGCAAGGTCGATCAGCTGATCCGCGCCCTGGGTAACGACACTGGCATCTCAAGATCGACGGTGTCGCGGATCTGCGGTGAGATCGACGAGGCGGTGCAGGAGTTCCTTTCCCGCCGGATCGATCACACTTGGTTCCCGTACCTGTTCCTCGACGCGACCTACCTCGACGTCCGCCACCGCGGCCGGGTCGCCTCGCAGGCCCTCGTCGTCGCCACCGGCGAGGGCAGGCGGGAGATCCTCGGGATGGCGCTCGGTGACGCGGAGACCACCGACTTCTGGACCGAGTTCCTCCGCAGCCTCCGCGACCGCGGACTCAAGGTCGCCACCGACGCCGACCCGCTCGGCGTGACCCTCGTCACCAGCGACGCCCACGCCGGCCTGAAAGCCGCCGTCAAGGCGATCCTGCCCGGCGCCGGATGGCAGAGATGCCGGGTCCACTTCGCCCGCAACGTCACCCAGCGCCTCGGGTCGGCCCGTTCCAAGCCGGTCAACGCGTTGATCTCGACGATCTTCGCGCAGACCACCCCCGAAGCGGTGATCGCGCAGTATCACCAGGTCACCGACAGTCTGCGCGGCTCGTTCCCCGAGATCACCGCCATGCTCGAGGCCGCCGAGCCGGACCTCACCGGGTTCGCCCCGCTGCCCCGGGAGCACTGGCAGAAGGTCTGGTCCAACAACCCCATCGAGCGCCTCAACCGCGAGATCAAACGCCGCGCCGACGTCGTCCAGATCTTCCCTGACCGCGACTGCGTGACCCGCCTCATCGGCGCCGTACTCCAGGAGCAGCACGAGGAATGGAGCTACGGCGAACGCCGCTACTTCTCCGACATCTCGATGCGCAAACTCGTCCACACCCTGCACCAGCACACCGACCCCGCACACCCCGACCTCTACCTCACCGCCTGACCACCACACACCAGAAGAAACAACAGCAGTGACACCACACCACGGGACTTGACCCCAGAGACTCCCCACAGGACCAAGATCACCGGGCTCAGCACCCGCGTGACACCAGACAGCGGCCACGCTCGACCTCCCGGGCGCCACAGGGGCACCGTCGGGAGGACGGACCACTGTGAGAAGGGAAGCCGTCCTCGACCCCAGATCAGAGCGGACTTCAACCCCGGAGCAGGACGGACTTCGACGTCAGAACTGAGCGGACCTCGAGGGGAGAAGAGAGCGGACTTCGACCCCAGAAGAGAGCGGACTTCAGGGTTCGGGGGGTGTGGCGGGGCCGGCGGGGCCGGCGCGGGCGCGTGCCTCGACCGGCACCGGTACCCCGGCCAGGACGAGGGTGTCGCGCACGACCACCAGGGTGTCCCTGCCCGCCACGGTGCAGGCTCCCAGCTCCATCCCGTTGGCCCCGGCGACTGCCGAGGCGCGCTCGCAGGGCAGCGATCCCGCATCCGTCCACCCCGACACCGCGGAGGCGTCCCCGCCTGCGAGCGCAGCGAGGTCCGCGACCGCCCGGGCGCGCACCAGATGTGTGTGCACGGCTCCGAGCGCGAGGAGGAAGCCACACAGGACGAGGGCGGTCACCAGGATCCCCACGACGGCGATCGTCCCGGATCCCTCCTCCGCGTCACCGGGACTCCGCCCCTGCGGGGTCACGGAACTCCTCCCTCGACCAGGGTCCGCACCGAGCAGGAGGCCGTCATCCCCACCCACGCGCCAGGACCGGTCAGCTCGGCGTGCCCCACCACCTCGACCCAACGCCCCTCCCGGGACACCGCGACCCGGGCACCGGGACCGAAGGAATGCGCGGCCATGCCTGCCGGATCCTCGCCGCCCACGGAGGCCTCACGCGCCACCTCGCGCACCGCCTGGCACAGGGCCGCCCGCGTGCTCCCGGCCGCGACGACCCCCAGGACGAGGGCGAGCACGACAGCCACGACGATGAACCCCAGGGCCAGTTCGACCGTGACCATGCCGGCGTCGGCAACCCCGTGGGGCCCCCGACGCCGGCGCGGAACTGCAACTGCGTTCACCGGGTCACCGCACTCACAGTGACAGCGCGGTCTGGATGATCCCCTCAAGCAGGCCCCGCACGGCGCCCGACTTGAGGACGACCAGGAGCAGGCCCGCGAAGCCGGCCGCCGCCACGGCACCGATCGCGTACTCGACGGTGGTCGATCCCTCCTCGGGATCGGCCACCCGCCCCACCCGTTCCTCCTCCAACTGTTCGATCGCCATCCTGTCTCCCCTTCCTGTGCCACCCCGGACCCTCCGGGGTGGGAGCCAGACTGGGGTGCGCCTCCCATCTCCTCCACCCGCGCGGACCTCGTCTGTGGACACAGCACGGGCGGACGACCGTGCTGTGGACAGAGCGGCCCGGTCGACACCGCTCACACGGGCGCGCCGAACCCGCTGGAGGCGAGGTGCGCCAGCACGGGCACCACGCCCAGGGCCACGAAGCCGGGCAGCAGCAGGGCAGCCACGGGGACCACCAGTCGCACGGCCAACCTCTCCGCCTCCTCCGTGGCACGGGCCATCCTGCGCGACCTCACACCCGCGGCGGCCCGCCGCAGCAGCGGGACGGGTGCGGTCCCGTCCGTCCACGCCGGGGACAGGGCATCCCCGAGGTCTCCCGCCTCCTCCGGGTGGGGATCCCATGCCGTGCCCCAGGGGACTCCGAGGAGCAGTTCACGTCCGATCCGTCCCAACTCGGGCAACTCCGCGGCAGCGCCGAGGGCCTCCAGGGTGGTGGGCACCGAGGCACCGGACTCCAGACCGGCCACCGCCAGGTCGCACAGGATCGCCGGGTCCACCCGCCCCATCGCCCCCGTCCCCTCCGCACGTCGCGTGAGCAGGCGGGAGACGAGGTGACCACCCACCTGGCAGGCGACGCCGACCACCAGGCACACCGTGCCGACTCCGCCTCCGAGCAGGAACGCCATCGGTCCGGCCCCGAGGGCCTCGCCCGCGGCGACACCCAGCAGCGGCAGCGCCAGGAGCACACGCGTCGAGGTGCGCGGACCACTCCCGGCCGCCCGTCGAGCGTCCTCGGCGGCCGCGGCCCCGTCGACACCGTCGGCCACGAGGTCGAGGACGCCGGCCAGGGGAGCTCCGAGGTGGGCCGTGAACCGGCAGGCCGTGACCAGTGCCCTCGCCGACGCCCGCTCCGCGCGGGCCGGCGCCCGACCCGCCCGCAGCACGTCCCACACCCCCGGAGCCACGGCACGGGTGTCGTCCCCCGCGGGGGGAGCGTCTCCCCACCCGCCACCACCGCGCCCACCGCCGGACGCCGGAGACCCTCGCTGCTCCCCGCGCCGTCGCAGGCGGCCGGGTCCCCACCTCCCCGGCAGGCGCAGGTCCCGCCAGCGCGGCCGGTGCGCCAACGCCGCCAGACCCCGGGGCACTCCGGCCCCGTCGCTCCCCCCGAGAGGTCCGAGTCCCGGGTGACGCTCCCAGGAACGCGCCCAGGCCTCCGGTACCGATGCGCCCGCACCGAGGCGGGCCGAGACCTCCGTGACCAGCATCGACAGGGGCGGGGCCCCGCCACCGCGCCCCTCCCGAGGTCCGTGCACCCGGGGGCGCCGCCCTCGTGCACCCGCATCCCCCAGGGACACCTCCGCCGCCCACGCCGCCCCCTGTGAGGGAGCCGCACCCCGGCCTCGCCAGTGCCTCACGCGCGCCATCCGCTCCCACCGGGTGAGCAGGGGGAGGAGAGCCAGTCCGGCAGCGCACGCTGCCGCGGCCAGCACCCACATCACGGGGCGCCACCGCCCCGGTCACCCGCCGGCCCCTCCCCGACGAGTGCCTGCCCGGCCTCCCGCACCACCACTCCCAGCCGCGCACACAGGACCTGCCACCCGGGTCCGTGGACGACCTCGCCGGACGGCCCGACGTCGACCGCGACCTCACAGACCAGATCGCCACCCCGTCGGATGAGCACCCCGACCTGGCTGACGCGCCTGCCCCCGGGATCCCGGCGCATCTGGACCACCGCGTCCAGGGCGGCCACCGCCTGGGCCGCGACCGCGGCACCCCCCATCCCGGACAGCGCCCCCAGGGCGGCGAGGCGCGCAGGGACGTCCTCCACGGTGTTCGCATGGATCGTCGCCCACCCGCCATCGTGGCCGGTGTTGAGGGCGGTGAGGACGTCACGCACCTCGCCCCCGCGGCACTCCCCGAGCACCAGGCGGTCGGGACGCATCCGCATGGCGGCGCGCACGAGGTCCGTCAGGGTCACCCCGCCGGCGCCCTGTACATTCGCGCGTCGTTCCTGGAGGTGGACGACGTGGGGGTGCGAGGGCGCCAGCTCGGTGACCTCCTCGATGCAGACGATGCGTTCCGTGGGCGGGACCAGACCCAGCAGGGTGCACAGGAGCGTCGTCTTCCCACTCCCCGTCGCACCGCTGACCAGGGTGTTGGCCCGGGAGGAGACGAGGGCGCGCAGGAGCCACTCCAGACCGGCGGGGACCGTGCCCACCTCGACCAGTTCCTCCAACGTGAAGGCCACCGCCCGCGAGGTCCTCAGGGAGATGACCGTCCCGTCCCGGGACAACGGGGGCAGGACGGCATGGAGACGCACTCCTCCGGGCAGCGTCCCGTCCACGACGGGGCTCGCATCGTCCAGTCGCCTCCCGCAGGCCCCGGCCATGTGGACCGCGAGCGCACGCACCCGCCGCTCCTCACCGAGGTCCAGGGCGACCGCCTCGATCCCCTCCCCGCGGTCCACCCACACGCCCCCCGGTGTGACCAGGACATCGGAGACGTCCGGCTGGGCGAGCAGTGGCGCCAGCTCGGGGCCGACACCGCGCACGAGGGACTCCAGTTCCTCCCAGGCGCCGACGAGCTCGTGGACCCCGGCACCGGGACGCGCGTGCTCGCGCACGGCCGTGGCCACGTCGGCTCCGCGCGCCACGGCGCGGTGCAGCGCCCAGGCACCGACCCCGTCCCCGGTCCCGCCCCCTGCACGCGTGCCCGCATGCGTGCCTGCACCCACCGCGGCCCCTGCCCCCTCCGCCGGACCCGGCGCTGCGGCTGCCCCCGAC
>NZ_LT700212.1:2450058-2450558 GCF_900155435.1 Actinomyces provencensis
GACCGCGACTGCGTGACCCGCCTCATCGGCGCCGTACTCCAGGAGCAGCACGAGGAATGGAGCTACGGCGAACGCCGCTACTTCTCCGACATCTCGATGCGCAAACTCGTCCACACCCTGCACCAGCACACCGACCCCGCACACCCCGACCTCTACCTCACCGCCTGACCACCACACACCAGAAGAAACAACAGCAGTGACACCACACCACGGGACTTGACCCCAGAGACTCCCCACAGGACCAAGATCACCGGGCTCAGCACCCGCGTGACACCAGACAGCGGCCACGCTCGACCTCCCGGGCGCCACAGGGGCACCGTCGGGAGGACGGACCACTGTGAGAAGGGAAGCCGTCCTCGACCCCAGATCAGAGCGGACTTCAACCCCGGAGCAGGACGGACTTCGACGTCAGAACTGAGCGGACCTCGAGGGGAGAAGAGAGCGGACTTCGACCCCAGAAGAGAGCGGACTTCAGGGTTCGGGGGGTGTGGCGGGGGCCG
>NZ_LT700212.1:2452622-2456546 GCF_900155435.1 Actinomyces provencensis
CCTGCCCACCCACACCCTGTCCGCCCGCACCCGTCCCACCCGCGCCAGCCACCGCTCCCGCCAGCAGGGACGAGGGCGAACGCCGCGTGTGCACCACGACCAGCGGGCACAGTGGTGGCCACACCCCGACTGCCCCGGCGAGCCGTACGGCGGATTCGTCGTCCCCTCCTCCCACCAGGCACACGACGTCCACGACACCCCGAACTGCGCGGCCACCTCCCGATGCGGCGAGGCCGGTGAGTGCCGCGCCCCACCCGTCCCACCGGCCCAGGTCCACGACCACGTCGCGCGCGTGGGAGAGGTGGTGCAGGACGGGGGCCAGGCGGGGATCAGCCGGAGTCGCCCCTCCGCGCTCGTCGGCGACGAGGGCGGGACCACCCCCGATCAGCGGCAACCTCGCGACCAGGTCCGGGTGCTGACTGGGCTCGGAGACCCTCAGGTCCGCCCAGCGCACACCCGGGGTGCGCTCCTCACCGGGTCCCACCAGACCCGGACCGGCCCCGGTGGCGTCCACGGCGACGGCACCCGTGTGCCGGGCGAGTGCACGCACCAGGGTGGTGGTCCCCGCACCTCCCTGCCAGCCGGCCACCGCGACGACGAGTCCCCGACCCACACCTCCACGTTCCCCACCCGGTGCCACTTCAGATCCCGCCTGCCGCCCGGCTCCCGTCTCCCGGTCCGCACCCGTGTGACCGCCCGGACCGGTGAGACGGCCCGCACCCGGGTGACGGTGTGGCCGTCCGTCCCGCACCGAGCGCCCACCCCGTCCTGGTCGCCCGCTCCCCTCCGGTCCGGAGTCGGGGACGACCTCTCCTGACGGAACGCTGCTGGACCGACCCCGGTACTGCTCCAGCGCAACCGCGTGCACCACGTCGGCCAGGAGCGCCTCGTCCCCCGGCAGACGCAGCGTTCCCCGCTCCCCGACGACGATGCTGGGGATGGTGCCGGAGCGGGCCGGGGTCGCCCTCGTCGGATCCCCTGTGAGCACCAGGTCCACGCAGCCCTCCCAGTCGGCTGGGTCCGCGTCCGGGACACGACCGGGACCGGGTGACGCACCGCGACCCGGCGGGAGCACCGGACGGCCGCCGGGGCCACCCCGACCGGCGCGCGCGGCACCACGCGCCACATCCGCGACGACCTCGCCCCCGACCAGGCGGATGACGGCCGCGGCGGCACTTACCGCAGCCGGGTCCAGGCCGTCGAGCAGCACCCGGGGCGGCAGCGACGTGCCGGCCACGACGGCCCGGCCCCGCCCGTCCCCGGTTCCCGGTGGTCTCCCCCGCGCAGCGTGTTCCATGGCCCCACGACACCCCGGTGCGCGATCGCGCGCCACCGCGCACCCCCTCGCCTGTGGAAGACTGGGCGTGGATCCGGCCTGTGGACAACCCCTGAGAGGGACCCGTCCTCCAGCGACCACACGGCGGTGACGGTGAAGGGGGCGACATGGACGTGGAGCACACACACCCGACATGCGCAGCCTTCTTCGACCTCGACAAGACGGTCCTGGCGACGGCATCCTCGATGGCGATGCGCGACCCGCTGGTCCGCGCCGGTCTCATCACACGCCGGGGGGCAGCCATCGGGATCCTCATCCACCTCCCCTACCTCCTGCGCGGCGCCGACGAGCGCCTCATGGAACGCATGCGCGAGTCACTGGGGGAGCTGGCGCGCGGGTGGGACGCCACGGTGCTGGAGTCGACCGTGGCCGACGCCCTGACGGGTTCCATCGACCCCGTCTGCTACACCGAGGCCCTGGACCTCATCGCGCTGCACCACGCCGCCGGGCATGCCGTGGTCATCGCCTCGGCCTCGGTGGAGCAGATGGTCCGCCCCATCGCCACGATGCTCGGCGCCGACCACGCCATCGGGTCCGTGGCGGAGGTGGACGAGGACAACACCTTCACCGGGCGGATCCTCCACTTCAACCACGGGGAGGACAAGGCCCACGCCTGCGCGCGCCTGGCACAGGAGCAGGGCTGGGACCTGACGGAGTGCTTCGCCTACTCCGACTCCGTGACGGACCTCCCCCTTCTGGACCTCGTGGGGCACCCGGTCGCGGTCAATCCCGACCGCGGGCTGCGCGAGGTCGCACGGGAGAAGGACTGGCAGGTCCTGTCCTTCAGCCACACGGTGCGGGTGCGCACCTCCCCGGCGCGGGTGCTACTCCCCTTCGCCGTCGCAACCCTGACGGCCTGCGCGGTCGGGTATGCGCTGGTGCGCGCCCGNCCCCGACCCACACCTCCACGTTCCCCACCCGGTGCCACTTCAGATCCCGCCTGCCGCCCGGCTCCCGTCTCCCGGTCCGCACCCGTGTGACCGCCCGGACCGGTGAGACGGCCCGCACCCGGGTGACGGTGTGGCCGTCCGTCCCGCACCGAGCGCCCACCCCGTCCTGGTCGCCCGCTCCCCTCCGGTCCGGAGTCGGGGACGACCTCTCCTGACGGAACGCTGCTGGACCGACCCCGGTACTGCTCCAGCGCAACCGCGTGCACCACGTCGGCCAGGAGCGCCTCGTCCCCCGGCAGACGCAGCGTTCCCCGCTCCCCGACGACGATGCTGGGGATGGTGCCGGAGCGGGCCGGGGTCGCCCTCGTCGGATCCCCTGTGAGCACCAGGTCCACGCAGCCCTCCCAGTCGGCTGGGTCCGCGTCCGGGACACGACCGGGACCGGGTGACGCACCGCGACCCGGCGGGAGCACCGGACGGCCGCCGGGGCCACCCCGACCGGCGCGCGCGGCACCACGCGCCACATCCGCGACGACCTCGCCCCCGACCAGGCGGATGACGGCCGCGGCGGCACTTACCGCAGCCGGGTCCAGGCCGTCGAGCAGCACCCGGGGCGGCAGCGACGTGCCGGCCACGACGGCCCGGCCCCGCCCGTCCCCGGTTCCCGGTGGTCTCCCCCGCGCAGCGTGTTCCATGGCCCCACGACACCCCGGTGCGCGATCGCGCGCCACCGCGCACCCCCTCGCCTGTGGAAGACTGGGCGTGGATCCGGCCTGTGGACAACCCCTGAGAGGGACCCGTCCTCCAGCGACCACACGGCGGTGACGGTGAAGGGGGCGACATGGACGTGGAGCACACACACCCGACATGCGCAGCCTTCTTCGACCTCGACAAGACGGTCCTGGCGACGGCATCCTCGATGGCGATGCGCGACCCGCTGGTCCGCGCCGGTCTCATCACACGCCGGGGGGCAGCCATCGGGATCCTCATCCACCTCCCCTACCTCCTGCGCGGCGCCGACGAGCGCCTCATGGAACGCATGCGCGAGTCACTGGGGGAGCTGGCGCGCGGGTGGGACGCCACGGTGCTGGAGTCGACCGTGGCCGACGCCCTGACGGGTTCCATCGACCCCGTCTGCTACACCGAGGCCCTGGACCTCATCGCGCTGCACCACGCCGCCGGGCATGCCGTGGTCATCGCCTCGGCCTCGGTGGAGCAGATGGTCCGCCCCATCGCCACGATGCTCGGCGCCGACCACGCCATCGGGTCCGTGGCGGAGGTGGACGAGGACAACACCTTCACCGGGCGGATCCTCCACTTCAACCACGGGGAGGACAAGGCCCACGCCTGCGCGCGCCTGGCACAGGAGCAGGGCTGGGACCTGACGGAGTGCTTCGCCTACTCCGACTCCGTGACGGACCTCCCCCTTCTGGACCTCGTGGGGCACCCGGTCGCGGTCAATCCCGACCGCGGGCTGCGCGAGGTCGCACGGGAGAAGGACTGGCAGGTCCTGTCCTTCAGCCACACGGTGCGGGTGCGCACCTCCCCGGCGCGGGTGCTACTCCCCTTCGCCGTCGCAACCCTGACGGCCTGCGCGGTCGGGTATGCGCTGGTGCGCGCCCGACGCACCTGGGCCTGAGGGGCGCCGACCCGGGCCAGGCCCGGGCCGTCCGCACCCCCGCACCCCCGCCCCCCCAG
>NZ_LT700212.1:2457694-2545263 GCF_900155435.1 Actinomyces provencensis
GCCACACCCCCAGCGCGAGGGCGGTCCCCGGATCCGGTCCGGACACCGTGCCGGCGGCGTCCTGCATGGTCACCGCGCGCAGGTCATCGAGGGTGGTGCGCACACCCTCCAGGCTCGCGAGGGCGACCGCCTCCCGTACGGCGGCCTCCGCCCGCGCCTCCGCCCACCCCCGCCGCAGTCCCTCGTGGAAGCGCAGCCGGGTCAGGGCCTCCTCCGCGCCCCGGACCTCCTCACGCACCCGGTCGCTGCGCCAGGCGCGCTCCAATCGCAGGGGGGCGGGTTCGGTGCCGGGGTCTGGATCTGCCATCCGACCAGCGTATCCGCGTGCGATCCCGCGGACACCGGGGAGGGGCCCGAGCCGGAGCACCGGGGAGTGACGGAGTGGTGGGCAGGCGGGACGCCGTGCCCACAGCACCACCGCGGCGCTCAACCACATCGGTGGAACGTCTCCCCGGGACGTCTCCCCGCGCCCATGGGATGGATACTGGGGACATGGATCTCGCGGGCACGATGACCGGGGCGGCTCCCCGCCCGTCGACGGGACCCGGGGCGCCCTCGGGCCGGGCCCACACCCCTGCACCCACTCCGCGCACCGTGTCCACACGCGCCCAGCACATCCGCTGCGGGGTCTTCGCCGCCTTCTTCGCCCCCATCGCCCTGGCGGTCCTGGGCCTGGCGGTCACGGACCTGCAGGCCACGGCGGCAGTGGGCCAACCCCTCTCCTCCTCGGAGGGGATGGTCGGGATCCTCGTGGCCGCACTCCTCCTGGTCCTGATCGGGGTGAACTCGGAGGACTCCCCGGCGGGCATGGTCGTCACCACCGCAGCCGCCCTGGTCGTGGGAGGCCTCCAGATGTTCGGCGTGACCCCACTGCCCGGGCTCGCGCTCTCCGGCGTGTCGGGCGCAGACCTGGTGACGGCCCTGTCGTGGGGCCTCTACCCCCTCTCCGTGCTGACCATCTGCGCGGGCTCGACCCTGGCAATGCTGATGGGACGGCGGCAGGCCGGGAGGGCGGCCGACAACTCACGGCGCCGCCCGCTCTCCCACAGTGGCGAGCGCACGGCGGTGGCCTCCACCTCCATGCTGCTGGTCGCGGGCGCGGCCACCTGCCTGGTCCTGGCCGCGCCGACCGACACGACCGAGGTCGCCGCCCACGGACTGCCCGGCATCCTCGCCCTGCACACGCCCCGCATCCTGCCCGCCCTGGCCGCGGCTGCGCTCCTGGGTTGTGTCGCCCTCGGATCACGCTGGTCGGTCATGGGGACCCAGGTACCCGCCTGGTTGCTCATGGTGCTCCCCGGGTTCTTCGGGGTGCCGGTGTGGATGTCCCTGACGGGCCGAGTCATCACTCCCGGTCCGTCCCCGGCGACCGCCATCGGTCTCGCGGCACCGGTGGTCACGGCACTCGGCCTGCTGCTGGTGACGACCTCGCCCGGCGTCCACTGGGCACGCCGTGCGCATCCGGTGGGAGGGGACGACGACCAGGAGCCCACTCCCCCGGCGAAGTGACGGCCAGCCGCGCCTCCTGAGGGCCCATCGGGCCGGTGGGCGCTATGTTGGGCGGGAAAGAGGAGGACCAATGACCGATCAGGACCCTGACGCCCGTATCCCCGACCCGGAGACGGCGCCGCCGAGCGACGCCGATCTGGTCCTCGACGCCCAGCCCGTCTTCGAACCCGACGCGACGCCCGTCGACGCACCCGATCCCGCCGATCCCACGACGACCGACCCCACCGCCACGGGGCCCTCGGCCGCGGAACACGTGGACGAGGGCGTCCCCGCCCCCGGCATCGAGCCCGAGCAGGACCCTGCCGCCCACGAGCCGTACGCCGCCGGGGACCATCCGGCGGATGTCCGCCCGGATGACCTGCACCCGGCCGACCTGCACCCGGCCGACGACCTCCCGCAGGAGACACCCCTGCAGGAGGGGGCCCCGGTCGATGCAGCCCCCGCCGACACAACCCCCGTCGACACAACCCCCGTCGACACAACCCCGGTCGACGAAGCCCCCGCCAGGGCCGCGGAGCCCTCACCGAGCGACGAGCCCGTCGTCCTGCCCACCACCGTCGAGCCGGCGGTCCCCGTGGAGGTCGCCGAGACCATCGAGGTCGTCGCCCCACAGGAACCTGCGGCCGCTGCGCTCCCGGATGAGTCCCCGGAGGCCCCTGGGACAGCTCCTGAGGACACGACCACCACGACGAGCCACCACATCCCGGCGGTCCCGCTGACCGACCACGACGCCGCCCCGCTCCCGCCCTCGTCGGCACCCGGGGAGGAGACCGCGCCCGAGGGCACGCCCCCGGACGTCCTCGGGAACCGCTCACAGCACCACACCCACGGCGACGGCGCCACCGGCGGCGTGGAGCCCGCACTCCCCCCCGACACCTCCGCCGAGTCCGATCCCGCCGCGGCGGGCACGGCTGCCGCACAACGCACGAGCATCCTTCCCGCACCGACCGCACCGGGGGGGCCGACCGAGACGGGCGCAGCTGCCGGACCGGGCGCCCACGGTGAGGGGGTCGGTGACGGCGACGACCTGGACCAGACCCGTGTCCACCGCCGCTCGTTCGTCGCCCCGCAGGAGGAGGAGGCAGACCAGGGGGAGGCGCAGTGGCGCCCTCGTTCCTCGACGGAGGAGGACGGCTCGCACTCCTCCTCCACCCCACGTTCCCTGGACGACGCCCTCTTCGAAGGTGCCACCGTCGTCCCCGAGGTCCCCTCGCGTGCCGCGGCCCACGTCTGGTCGCTGCTCCTGACCCTCCTCCTGGTGCCACTGGCCTGGTACCTCCTGGCCGATGCCGGGGCACGCATGACCCTGGCCACCGACAACCCCATGTCCACGGGCATCCTCAACCCCGCTGCCCTGGCCGAGCTGGTGGGCGGCGTCCTGGTCGTCGTCCTCATCGCCGTGCTCGCGCGCCACTCCTCCCTGGGTGCGCACGTGGTCGGGATCGTGGTGACGGTCCTGGGCCTGCCGTGGGTCGTCGCCCCCGGGGCCAGCGCGCGTCTCGTCCTGCCCGCCATGGAGTGGTTGGACCAGTGGAACGCCTTCGGTGCGAACCTGGCCCACCACCTCCAGGCCAGCGGCTACTCGGGACGCCTGCTGCTCGTCGGGATCGCCCTGCTCCTGCTGGGGTGGACCTCCCACCGGGTGCGTCGGTCCGGTCGCGACGAAGAGGCGTTGCGCGCCGAGGTCGAGCGCGTCAACCCCCAGGGCGCCCACCTCACGTGGCGTGAGCGGCGGCGAGCCGCCCGGGCCGCCGGAGAGCGCTGACGACGGTGGCCCACCGTCCTCCCGTCCCCCGGTCCGTCCTGGAGCCCAAGGGCCCCTGGACCCACCGCCGCGTGAGCGCGGCGGGGGCATCCTTCCACGTGGCGGACGCCGGTCCCGACGATGCGGAGCACACCGTCGTCCTGCTCCACGACTTCCCCTTCTTCTGGTGGTCGTGGCGTGAGGTGGTCCCCCTCCTGTCAGGGGCGGGCCACCGTGTCCTGGCGCTTGACCTCAGGGGTTTCGGTTCCTCCGACCTGCAACGCGACGACCCGGACCTCACCCAGTTGGCCCGCGACGTCACCGCCGTGGTCTCGGCGATGGGCATCGCCCAGTTCTCCGTCGTGGGAACGGGTCTGGGTGGAGCGGTCGCCTGGATGATCGGGGCGCAGGACCCCGTCTCGCTGCGCTCCGTCACCACCGTCGCCGCCCCCCACCCGCTGGGGCGTCCCCCGCGCAGCGTGCGCTCCGTGCTCTCACGCGGCGGCCTCCTCGACCTGCGCCTGGAGGTCCCGTTGCGCCGCGTCCGTCTCCTGGAGAACGGGCGACTGGTCGACGGCGTGATCCGGCAGTGGGCGGCGCCGGGGAACCGCAGTGAGCTCCTCGCCCGGACAGGGCCCTACAAGGCGGCCCTGACGAGGCCCTTCGCCGCCTCGGCCGCCATCGACTCCTTCTCGGCGGCCCGCCACCTGTCCCTCGCGGCCCGACGTGCCCTGGCCACACCGGTCGTCGTCCCCGTGCTGTCGGTGCGCGGCGCCCAGGACACCTCGGTGCGTCCGGCGGACTTCCACGGTGACCCGCGCTGGGTCCAGGATCGCTTCTCGGCCCGCTCCCTGCCCGGCTGCGGTCACTTCCCGCCCGAGGAGTCCCCCGAGGAGCTCTCCTCCGAGATCCTGCGCCACCTCGCCCAGGTCCCCCCGCGCGAGCACTGAGCGCCCCCGCGGCCCGGACGTCCCGGTCGGGTTCCCGGCCCGGGTCCCGGTGCCTGTCGCACTGTCCGGGCGGGCGGCACGTCGGCCCGACCGGCCAACCAGCCCCGCCCCTGGCTCAGGACTCGGTGCCCGCGGAGGGACACAGGTCCGCCAGCACGCAGTGCCCGCAGTCAGGCACGCGGGAGTGGCACACCGCCCTGCCGTGCCAGATCATCTCGTGGGAGAGCTGGGTCCAGTCGACGCCCGGCAGCAGCGCGCACACGTCCCGTTCCACCCGTGCCGGGTCGCTCGCCCTCGTCCACCCGAGCCTGCGGGCCAGACGACCCACGTGGGTGTCGACGGTGAGGGCGGGTTCCCCGAACCAGTTCCCGCGCACGACATTGGCGGTCTTGCGCCCCACCCCGGGCAGGGACTCCAGGGAACGGGCATCGGCGGGCACCTCCCCGTGGAAGTCCGCCACCAGGGCGCGTGCGAGGGCGACCACCTGCCCTGCGCGCCGGTGCTGGAAGCCCAGGGGGCGCACCACGGCCTCCACCTCCGCGGGGTCCGCGGCGCCCAGGGAGCGGGGGTCCGGCCAGCGGCGGAACAGTCCCGGGGTGACGGTGTTGACGCGGGCGTCGGTGGTCTGGGCGGAGAGCACGGTGGCCACGAGCAGCTCGAAGGCGGAGGTGTGGTCGAGGCTCGTGTGGGCATCGGGGTAGGTGGCCGCCAGGCGCCGGACGACCTCCGGGGCGCGTGAGTGTGCTGGTGAGGGGTCCACGCGGGCATAATAGGTGTGATGGCGTGTGGCACACTCACCCCAAGGAGTGGTGGCGGGTGTCACACCTGGGACACAATGGGCGTCATCCGGTCGGGAACCGACCCCCGGACCCGGACCTGAACACAGAAACGGAGTTTGGAGAGACATGTTCCCTGACGGCAACATCATCGGCCAGGTACCCCTCTTCGACGGCCTCGACGAGGCCCAGCAGTCCGCACTGCAGTCGAAGATGGGACGCACGACGTTGCGGCGTGGGGAGACCCTCTTCGACGAGGGCGACCTCGGCGACCGCCTCTACATCATCACCGAGGGCAAGGTGAAGCTCGGACACACCTCCAGCGACGGACGCGAATCCCTGCTGGCCGTCCTCGGCCCCGGCGAGATCATCGGTGAGCTCACGCTCTTCGATCCGGGCCCGCGCTCCACCACCGCCACCGCGGTGTCGCCCGCGACGCTGCTGTACCTGGACCACCAGGACCTCATGGCGATCCTCGACTCGAACCCGACGCTGGCCAAGCACATGCTGCGCGCCCTCGCCCAGCGCCTGCGCCGCACGAACGAGTCCCTCTCCGACCTGGTCTTCTCAGACGTCCCCGGCCGCGTGGCCAAGGCGCTGCTGGACCTGGCCGACCGCTTCGGCACCCCCACCGACGAGGGCGTCCACGTGCCCCACGACCTCACCCAGGAGGAGCTGGCCCAGCTGGTCGGCGCCTCCCGCGAGACCGTCAACAAGTCCCTGGCCGACTTCGTGTCACGCGGGTGGATCCGCCTGGAGGGTCGCGCGGTCACCCTGCTGGACGTCGACCGCCTGGCGCGCCGCGCCCGCTGAGACACACGTCCGCCCCCGACCCCTCACGGGGGTCGGGGGCGGTTGCACGTGTCCGGACGTCTCCGGGTCCGGGAGGGCCGGTCCGGAGGGCTGTGCCCCGGAGGGCACGACAACCGGTGCGGGTGCCTGCTCGGGAGCGGGAGCGGGCGTGGACCCGCGTCACCCGAGCCGGGTCACTCCACGGGACGCTTGAGGTAGGCCACCAGGTTGTCCGAACCCATGGGTCCGGGGATGACCTGGACCAGTTCCCAACCGTCCTGGCCCCACTGGTCGAGGATCGCCTTGGTCGCGTGGGTGAGCAGCGGAATCGTCGAGTACTCCCATTTCGTCATGAGGTCATCCTATCCGCGTCGCGGTCCTGCGCACCGGTGCCGCCGTCGCCACCGGGACTGCCCCTCAGGAACGCACGTGGGCCAGGACCCGTGGGACGCGGGGGGAACGCAGCTCCTGGGCGAGGGGGTCGTCCGACTCCGACAGCCACTCGCCCCAGTCCTCGACACCCGGGAAGTGGCGCAGCAGGGCGCGCCGCTCACGTTCCGTGAGCCCTCCCCACACCCCGAAGTTCGCCTCCGCCTGCAGGGCGTCCGCCAGGCACTCCAGGCGGACCTCGCACGCCATGCAGCGCATCCGCACCTGGCGTTGGGACGCCCCCTGGACGAACAGTGCGTCCGGTTCCGCGGATGCACACAGCGCGCGTGCCGCCCAGCTCTGGTCATCATCGACTGTGCTCATGTTCCACTCCGTATCGGGTCGCCTGTGACCTCCACATCTGTGACCCTACACACAGTGGGCGGGGAACTCCAATCCCTGAGTACGCCGTGACCGGCGGCTTTCCCCCACGAGCGGAGCAGGGGGTCCACATGGGGGACCCTCCACGTATCCTTGGGTCATGTCGTCGCCCCACTCCCGCTCGGTCACGCCCGTCCAGCTGGTCGCCCTGCTGCTGGCCTTCCTCTCGGTCGCCGGCCTCACCGGCGTGCTCGGGGCCGGACTGATGGTCCCCCTGGCGGGGTCCGCCGGCGTGGTCGCCAAGACGGTCCCCTCCGTCTTCGACGACCTCCCCGCCGACCTCCAGATCGTCGAGCCGGCCGAGGAGTCGGTCATGCTGGACTCCTCCAGCAACGTCATCGCCCGCTTCTACGACAAACGACGCATCGTGGTGTCCTCCGACAAGATCGCCGACGTCATGAAGAAGGCGATCGTCGGCGTGGAGGACAAGCGCTTCTACCAGCACCACGGAATCGATCCCGAGGGCATGGCCCGCGCACTGGTCAACAACCTCACGGATGACGGTGGCACCCAGGGCGCCTCGACCATCACCCAGCAGTACGTGCGCAACATGCTCCTGGAGAAGGGCCAGCAGGAGGGGGATCCCGACCAGGTCGTGGCCGCCACCGAGCAGACCACCGAACGCAAGCTGCGCGAGGCGAAGTACGCCATGGCCCTGGAGACGGAGATGTCGAAGGACCAGATCCTCACCGGCTACCTCAACATCGCTCCCTTTGGTCCGACCACCTACGGGGTGGAGGCCGCCTCCCGCCTGTACTTCTCGAAGTCCGCCAACGACCTGACGATGTCCGAGGCGATCCTGTTGGCGGGACTCGTCCAGTCCCCCGTCGAGTACGACCCCCTCTCCCACCCGGAGGCCGCGCAGGACCGTCGCGACACGGTCGCCGGTGTCCTGCTGGACGAGGACGTCATCACGCGCGAGGAGTACGACGAGATCGTCGCGACGAGCGTCGAGTCGATGCTCAAGCCGGACCAGCGCTCCCAGGGGTGTGCCGGCGCCGGGAACATGGCCTACTTCTGTGACTTCGTCCTGGATGAGTTCCTCAACGACAAGACCTACGGCGAGACCCGTGCCGACCGCCAGAGGCTGCTGGACACCGGTGGCCTCACGATCCACACGACCATCGACAAGGCGAAGCAGGACGCTGCGTTCAACACGCTCACGGCGGCCGTTCCGGTGGACAACCCCTACGGCCTCAACAACGTGATCACCTCCGTGGACCCGTCCACCGGAGACGTCCTCTCGATGGCACAGAACACGAACTACGGTCCGGACAGTGCCACCGACACGATGTACAACTACGCGACGAAGGGAACCTTCCAACCCGGGTCGACCTTCAAGCTCTTCACCCTCATGCAGTGGTTCAAGGAGGGACACGGCGCCTACGACACCGTGGGCAGCAACAACCGCAGCTACGTCCCGGCCAACTTCCACTGCGCCAACGGGGAGAGGATCGCCTTCAACCCCAACCCGTACGTGGTCAACGACCTCGGTTCGAAGAACGGCACCATGAACGTCCTGCGTGCCACGGGACTCTCCGTCAACCAGGCCTTCGTCAACATGTCGACCAAGGTGGACCTGTGCGGGATCTTCCAGACCGCGGCCGACCTGGGGGTCACCAATCCCGATGGCTCGGTGATCCAGGCCCAACCCTCGATCATCATCGGATCCGGGACGGCCACCCCCCTGGAGATGGCCTCCGTCGCGGCGACCCTGGCCAACAAGGGTCTCCAGTGCACGCCCCACGGTCTCTCGAAGGTCAACGACCGTGACGAGAACGTGCTCAAGGAGTACACCCCGGAGTGCAAGCAGAACCTCGACGCCACGGTCGCCCAGCAGGTGGCGACCGTGCTGGCGAAGTCGACCGCGCAGTACTACCCGTCACAGGGCGTGGCCCTGGAGGGTGGGCGTCCCTTCGCCGCGAAGACCGGCACGACCGACAAGAACTCGAACACCTGGACCGTGGGCTTCACCCCCTCCCTCGCCACCGCAGCATGGATGGGCAACGGGCGCGCGTCCTCAAGCCCGGTCTCCAACATCTCGGTTGCCGGGCACTTCATCGAGTACCCCTACGGTTCCACCGTCGGTGAGTACATCTGGGTGCCCTACATGAACGCCGTCCTGGCGGGCACGCCGGCACAGGCCATGCCGGACGTGTTCATCGGCAACCAGCCCGTGGCCACGCCGACCCCGACGACCGCGCCGAACACCACCACTGGCAATGACGGCCAGCAGGACCCGAACCAGGACCAGCAGGACGGCAACGGCAACGGCAACGGCAACGGGGACCAAGGTGGCGACAATTGATGGTTCGCGCCAACTCAGGTCCCTCGCCCTCGCCCTTGCCACTCTCTGAGCCCAGCGCGGCGAAGGCCCGCGCCGGGTCACCGCTGAGACTGGACGAGCTCGCCGACCGTCCCTCACTGGCACCACGTGGCGTCATTGCGCGGGGTCGGGCCCTGGGCATCGCGATCGGTGCAACTGCACTGACCGGTGCCGCAGTGGTCGCGTGGGGCCAGTTGGAACGCCACTTCCCCGTCGTGCGACACGTGGACGTCCCGGTCCAGGGTTCCCCCGGGATGAGCGGGATCCGGATCCTCCAGATCTCGGACCTGCACCTCTATCCAGGACAGGAGTTCCTCGTGGACTTCCTGGCTCGGGTCGCCCGCACCGAGGACGTGGACATGGTGGTCTCCACGGGGGACAACCTGGGATCCGCCGACGGGCTGGACCTGGTCCGCGCGGCCTATGCCCCCTTCCTCCACCTTCCCGGTGCGTTCGTCCTGGGTTCCAATGACTACTACTCGCCCCGCTTCAAGAACTGGACGGCGTACCTGCGCCGGGACCCGCGTCTGGCCGATGACTCCTTCGACCTCAAACGGGGCCCGAAGGGCGCGGGCGCGTACGAGGACGACGCCACGCGTGCACCGCGGGACCGTGACCAGCACCTGCGCCCCGACCTGCCATGGCACGAGATCGTCTCGGACTTCACCGACGCCGGATGGGTCGACCTGTCCAACCGGGCCGCGACCCTCGACATCCCCGTCAGGGGCGAGGACGTCACGCCGACGGAGGCCCAGAGGGTCAGTCTCATCGGCGTGGACGACCCCCATCTGGACCGCGACCGGATCCCGGACCCCGACGTGTCCTGGGGGGATCCCCGAGCGCTGCGCCTCGCGGTCACCCATGCGCCCTACCTGCGTGTGGTCGACGGCTTCACCCGGGAGGAACCGGACCTGGTCCTGGCAGGGCACACCCACGGTGGCCAACTCGGCCTGCCCTTCTACGGCGCGCTGGTCACCAACTGCGACCTGCCCCGGCGCTACGCCAAGGGGCTGCACACCTGGTACACGGGCAGGACCAGCACCCAGCTGCACGTCTCGGCGGGGCTGGGCACCTCCCCCTTCGTCCCCCTGCGCATCGCGACGAGACCCGAGGTCTCCGTCCTGCACCTGTGCCCCCTCGACTGACCCCTCACCGTCCCACACCCCACGCCGGGATGCGCCTCCGTGGACCCTCGAAGCACTCCTCTGCAGGCCCTCGGCGGTACGCCACCGTGGACCCTCGGTGCACTCCTCTGCAGGCTCGCTCGAAGCACTCCTCCGGGGCCTCTCGTGGCACGCCTCCGCAGGTCCTCGACGCACTCCTCAGGTCTGCCCCGGGACACGCTCCGAGAGTTGCGTCTCCGGGTCTCCGCCCAGCATCCCCGCCGAACGGTGGACTTCTCACCGAGGGGAGGCGGTATACCCCCACCGTTCGGTAGGAACCCCACCGTTCGGCGGGTGTGTCTGGCGACGGTCGCTGTGACGGATCCTGCACTGCCGCCGCACCGGACGTTTTGGCGGCCCTCCCGCCCGTCGCTATACTTGAGCGGTCACACACGGGGTGTGGCGCAGCTTGGTAGCGCGCTTCGTTCGGGACGAAGAGGCCGTGGGTTCAAATCCCGCCACCCCGACGTTTCTGCCCTGGGTCGCGATGCAGTCCACGGACCGTCGCGACCCAGGGTCTTTTCGTGGGTCAGTGCCGCTTCTCCGCGTCTGCAGCTGGCCGGTTGCGCGCCCCCCAACTCACAGGTCGATCTGTGTGCCCACGACCACCGTGCGGCGGGGCGGGAGGTGGAACCAGTCGGAGGGATCACTGGCCCACTGGGACAGTCTGATGAAGAGCTTGCGTCGCCAGGCCGCCATCGTCGACCCACCGCCGTCCACCACGGTCACATCGGAGACGAAGAATGTCGCGTGGGAGCACTCCTGGTCCGAGAGCACCTGGCGCAGAGCGCTGGGGACGTCCACGGAGTCCATGAAGCCCTGACGGATGAGGACCTGGCTCAGGCCAGTGGGACCCTGAATCTCCTCCACCGCCACACGCTGCCCGGCGGCGACATGGGGCACCGGGACGGGCAGCACGCTGACCAGCACCGTGTGCCGGTGGAGCACGGAGTTGACCAACACGTTCTCCCGCAGTGCCAGGGGTGTCAGGTTCGGGTGGGCATGCAGGAAGACGGCTGTGTGCGCGGGGCGACCGGCGTGGGCCACCTCGGGGCTGTCCAGGAAGGGTGCGAGTTCCCCGGCCAAGGAGCGCCTGCGGCGCACGACCTCGCGACGCCCGTGCCACCACGTGGTCATCACGACCAGGACCACCGCAGCCAGCAACACCGGCAGCCAGCCCCCGGAGAGAAGCTTGAGTGTGTTGGCGCCCAGGAGCACGAGTTCGGGAACCCCGATCGCCACCAGCACCGCATGCGCCCACCAGGCGGGCCAGCGCCACACGTGACGCGCCACCACCACCAGCAGGGTCGTGGTCACCAGGAAGGTTCCCGTCACGGCCAGCCCGTATGCGGCGGAAAGCCGTTCCGAGCTGCGGAAGCTGAAGATCAGCACCAGTACGCCGCCGAAGAGCAGCGCATTGACAACGGGCACGTAGATCTGTCCCCGGGCAGCCTCGGAGGTGTGGCGGATGAGCATGCGGGGAAGCAGGCCCGTGCGGATCGCCTGCTGGGTCATGGAGAAGGCGCCGGTGATGACGGCCTGGGAGGCGATCACGGTCGCCGCGGTGGCCATGACGACCAGGGGGATGCGCGCCCAGCCGGGGGCCAGCAGGAAGAAGGGATCGCTGACAGCCTGCGGATTGCCCAGCAGCAGGGCGGCCTGGCCCAGGTAGACCAGCACCAGACTGGGCAGGACCACCGCAGCCCAGGACGTGCGGATGGCGCTCGCACCGAAGTGCCCCATGTCGGCGTACAGCGCCTCCGCACCCGTCACCGCCAGCACCACTGCACCCAGGACCAGGAATGCGGTGGCGGGGTGGGTGAGGATGTAGGAGGCGGCAGTCGTGGGCAACAGGGCCGTGAGCACCTCGGGGCGCGCCCATACATGGGGCAATCCCAGGGCGGCCAAGGTGAGGAACCACAGCCCCATCACCGGCCCGAAGGCGCGTCCGATGCGCGCCGTCCCCCGGCTCTGGACCAGGAAGAGGACGGCCACCACGACGGCCGCGATCAGCGGCACGGAGTCCGTGATCGTGGGGGCCACGACGCGCACCCCCTCGACCGCGGAGAGGACGGAGATGGCTGGGGTGATGACACCGTCCCCGTAGAACAGGGCAGCCCCGACCATGCCCGCCACCAGCACCCACCAGGAGCGACGGGAGTCCCGGGGAAAGGCTCGCCGTGCCAGGGAGGCCAGGGCGATGATGCCGCCCTCCCCGTCGTTGTCGGCGCGCATCACCAGCCCCACGTACTTGACGCTGACGACGAGGACCAGGGCCCAAAGGATCATCGACACGATCCCCACGACATCGGCGGGTGAGGGGCGCGCGGCACCGTGCTCCAGGGAGAAGGCCGCCTGGAGAGCGTAGAGGGGGCTGGTGCCGATGTCCCCGAAGACGACTCCGAGTGCGGCCAGAGCCATCGCAGGACGCATGCGCTGACCGGCCCGGACCACCGGGGTTCCACCACCACTGTGACTGGACACGGGAGAGAAGTATGCCACCACGGGCCCCACTCCGGTAGCCCCCGCGAAGTGGGGCGTCCGGCGTCTACTGCGCTGTACCCGCTGTTCCCACTGCCCTCGCTGTTCCCGCTGTTCCCGCTGTTCCCGCTGCGTCTCCTGTCCCCGCACCGAGATCGATGAGTCGGCACACCATCTCCGCAGCCGCAGTGAGGTTCCCGCCCCCAGCGGCCAGCACCTCCCCCAGGTCCCCCGCCTCCCGGACGATGGGCACCACGGCCGCCACACCCACATCCAGCAGGTCCTCCGCCCCGGCACCGACGCGCCCTGCGAGGACCACCACGGGCACATCCGCCTGCGCCGCCACCCGGGCGACCCCCATCGGGGTCTTGCCCCCCAGCGTCTGGGCGTCCACCGAGCCCTCCCCTGTGAGGACGAGGGCGGCCCCACGCACCGCACCGCTCAGATCCACCAGGTCGGCCACCACCTCGACACCGGGACGCATCCGGGCACCCAGGAACTGCAGGCACGCCCACCCCAGGCCTCCCGCGGCACCCGCACCCGCTGCCCCCCGCAGATCCCGCCCACAGGCCCGTTCCCCCATGTCAGCCAGGTGGGAGAGCACCTCCTCCAACAGGACCACGTCCTCAGGGGATGCGCCCTTCTGTGCCCCGAAGACCTCGCTCGCCCCGTGGGGTCCCAGCAGTGGGTTCGTCACATCCGTGGCGGCGATGATCTCGACCTCCCGGAGCCGGGGATCCAGGCCCGAGAGCTCCATCCCCTCCACCCCCACCAGGTCTCGCGGACCGACGGGGACCACGGCGTCGCCCTCGTGAGCCTCAGCACCACGAAAGCGCACCCCCAGCGCAGCGAGCATCCCCGAGCCCCCGTCGTTGGTGGCGCTGCCACCCAGCCCGATGACGATGCGATGCGCACCCAGGTCCAGTGCGGCCAGGACCATCTCTCCGACGCCTGCCGAGGTGGCGCCCCAGATGTCGCGATCCTCCGGGGCCACGTGCTCCAAGCCCGGGCCCTGGGCGGCCTCGACCACCGCGGTGCGGGTGCGCGCGTCCCAGGCGACGTGGGCCCGGCGCACCCGCATGAGGGCATCGTGGGCCACGACCTCGACCAGCTCAGCCGCGCCCGCGCCCACGACGGCTTCCACCGTGCCCTCCCCACCATCGGCCATGGGACGTCGCAGGCAGCGGGCGCGCGGCCATGCGGCCAGTACTCCCGCCTCCAGCGAGGCGCAGGCCTCGGCGGCCGACAGGGACTCCTTGAAGGAGTCGGGAGCCAGGACCACGGTACGTGCCTGCGGGAGGCGGGACGCGGTGTCAGGCAGCGGGTGGGATGCGCGCGTGGGGCGCGACGCTGTCTGCGACGGCTCACCTGCGGACGTCCTCGTCCCCATCTCCGTCATCGGTCCTCCCCTGCCAGCTCCTCCACGGCTCTCGCCAGCGCATCGCAGGCGAAGATCACCTCGGACTCGCTCACCGTGAGGGGTGGCGAGAGGCGGATCGTGGAACCGTGGGTGTCCTTGACCAGGACTCCGCGCTCCATCATGTGCTCACCCAGGTCGCGACCCGTCCCCAGACGCTCCTCGAGGGTGATTCCGCTCCACAGGCCGACCTGGGTGAAGCCGGTGATGCCGCGGCCCACCAGTGGTTCCAGCCGCGAGCGCAGCACCTGTCCGAGGTCGCGCGCCCGCTTCTGCAGGGTGCCTTCGCTGAGGATCGCGACGACCTCGCTCCCGATGGCTGCGGCGAGCGGGTTGCCCCCGAAGGTCGACCCGTGCTGGCCCGGCGCCAGCACCCCGATGACGTCCTCCCGCCCGACGACGGCGGAGAGCGGCAGGATCCCCCCGCCCAGCGCCTTGCCGAGGGCCCGCAGGTCGGGCCGGACCCCCCACAGGTCGCAGCCGAAGGTGGTGCCCGTGCGGCCCAGGCCGGACTGGACCTCGTCCGCCACCAGGAGGACGTCGTGGCGGTCGCAGAGTTCACGCAGGCGTGGCAGGAAGTCCTCGGGGGGCACGACCACGCCCGCCTCCCCCTGGACCGGTTCGACGAGGACGGCGACGGTGTCCTGGTCGATGAGGTCCTCCACCGAGTCCGCATCCCCGAATCGCGCGCGTCTGAAGCCCGGCGTGTAGGGGCCGAAATCATCGTGGGCGTCCGGGTCGTCGGAGAAGGAGATGATCGTCGTGGTGCGCCCGTGGAAGGAGTGGTCCATGACGATGATGTTCGCCCGCTCCGGCGTGACGCCCTTGACGCGGTACCCCCAGGCCCGGGCCACCTTGATGGCGGACTCCACGGCCTCGGCGCCGCTGTTCATCGGCAGGACCGTGCCGCCCCCGCACAGGTCGGACAGTGCGTGCGCGAAGGGGCCGAGACGGTCGTTGTGGAAGGCGCGCGAGGTCATGGTCACCCGCGTCAGTTGCTCGCGCGCGGCGCCCAGGAGCCGTTCGTTGGAGTGGCCGAAGTTGAGCGCGGAGTACCCGGCCAGGCAGTCCAGGTAGCGCCGGCCCTCCACGTCCTCCACCCACGCGCCCTTCGCCCGGGCGATGACGACCGGCAGGGGGTGGTAGGTGTGGGCCAGCCAGCGCCGGTCCTCCTCGATCGCCGCCCCCGTGCGGGTGGGGGCCGGGGTGTCATGCGTGGGCGTGGTGTGTCCGTCCGGGATGTGCGCCGACGAGGGCGACCCCGGTGCTCCTGATCCGTGTGCCATGTCACTGAGGGTATCCAGTGGTGGGCTCCGCCGCGCCCAGTGGCGTCCACGAGGACCGCCCGCAGGGGACCGGCACGCGACGGTCGCACCGGTGCCCCTCGCAGGCCAGCGCCCCACGGGGTCCCGAGATGACGTCCCGTCGCGATGGGGCGGACCCGCGCCTCCCTAGGATGGGCCCATGCCGGCCAGCGACACGCACCTCTCCCGCAGGCCCGCCCGACGGGGGACCCGCTTGCGCCGCCTGACCGCACGGGGGTGGGTACCCGACCAGCACGGGGCCTGGCCCATGGCCACCCTGCCGATCGTGGTCGGGGCACTGGACTCCCGGCCGCAATGGGCGCACCTCCTGCTGCTCCTGGCCTGGGTCGCGGGTTTCCTGCTCTTCCACGTGGGGACGTTGTGGATCGCCTCCCCGCGGCGCGCCCGCTACACCTCGGCCCTGCTCACCTGGGGTGGGTGCGCGGCGGCGTCCGGCGTGGCCCTGCTGGTGCTCCGGCCCGCGCTGTTGGGGTGGGCACCGGTGTTCGCCCCGCTGGTGGTGGTCGCCCTCGTGGAGGCACTGCGTCGGCGGACCCGCTCCATGGCCTCACGGATCTCCACGGTCCTGGCCTCGTCCCTGACCTGCGCCGTCGCCCACGACCTGGGGTGGGGGACGCTGCACGCAGCAGGACCGCTGGAGAGGGGTTGGTGGCCCTGGTGGGACGGGGCGGCGACCGTGCCGGACTCCGGCTGGGGACATGCGTGGATCGTCACCGCCGTCCTGGCGGCCTACTTCCTGGGCACCGTCCCCCATGTGCGCGCGCTGATCCGAGGCAGGGGCAACCCCGCATGGGTCATCGCCTCGCTGTCGTGGCACGTGCTGACGCTGGTCGGGGTGGCGGCGGCGGCCGGCGTGGGAGGGGTCTCCTGGTGGGTCGTGGCGGTGTGGGGTGTGCTGGTGGTGCGTGCCCTGGTCATCCCGCTGGACCAGTCGCGTCGCGGCCCGTGGACGCCGAAGTCGATCGGACTCACGGAGATGGTGGTCTGCGTGCTCGTGGCCGTCTCCCTGCTGCTGCCCTCCTGACCCCAGCGTCAGGTCGCGAAGCTCGTGCCGACCCCTGCTGCCAACCCGTGATGCCGAAGTCCGCTCTGTTCGAGGGTCGAAGTCCGCTCTGTTCGAGGGTCGAAGTCCGCCCTGCAGAGTCGCTGGAGCCCGCTGGCCCGAACCGGGCCCACGGGCCGAGACATGCCCTGGCAGCAGGCACCTTTCGGCACACCCGCCCCACGGGTCCTGTGGCAGCGCAGGAGCGGCAGAGCGGACCTCAGTGCCCGAAGTGAGCGGACCTCGAGGGTGGAACAGAGCGGACTTCGCCGAGGGTGAGGCGGGGTGGTCGTCCGTGCTCACATCTTGGCGGCGTGGGCCCGGGCGACCTCCAGGAACCGGTCGTCCTGCCCGCGCGTCCCGATGCTCACCCGCACCCCTTCCGCGAAGGGACGCACGATGATCCCGGCCCGGGCACACTCCGCGACCAGGCCCGGCTCGGACTGGGAGGCGGGGATCCACACGAAGTTCGACTGGCTGACGGGGACCTCGTAGCCCAGCTCCAGCAGCTCGGCGCGCACACGCTCACGTTCGGCGACCGTGCGTGCAATGCGCTCGCGGGTCGTGTCCCGGTCCGAGAGCGCAGCCAGCGCAGCCGCCTGGGCGACGGAGGAGACCCCGAAGGGGACGGACACTGCCCGGATCGCGCCGACCAGGTCCGGGTGGCCGATCCCGTACCCGACGCGCAGACCCGCCAGCGCGTACACCTTGGAGAAGGTGCGCAGCACCAGCACGTTGGGGAACTGCCCGATCAATGCCACGGCGGTGGAGACACCGGGTTCGGTGGCCAGCTCGATGTAGGCCTCGTCGACCAGGACCAGGACCTCCTGCGGCACCCTCTCCACGAAGTCGCGCACCTGCGCCAGGGTGAGCGCCGGTCCGGTGGGGTTGTTGGGCGTGCACAGGATGACGGCGGCGGTCTCGGGGCCGACGGCCGCCGCGAGGGCATCCAGGTCGTGGCGACCCTCCGGTGTCAGGGGGACGGGGACCGAGCGCGCACCGACGCTGGGGGCAGCGATCGGGTAGGACTCGAAGCTGCGCCAGGCGTGGACCACCTCGGCACCCGGGCGGCAGACGACCGACAGCGCCGCCAGGAGGACCGCCGAGGAGCCGTCCCCGACGACGACCTGGTCCTCCCCCACGCCGAGGTGCCCGGCCAGCGCGGCCGTGAGCGCCGTCGCCCCGAAGTCCGGGTACCGGTTGGCATCGACGAGGGCGCGGGCGGCGGCATCGATGACCGCCTGCGAGGGCGGCTCCGGGCTCTCGTTGGAGGAGAGCTTCACGGCACCGGGCGCGGAACGCCCCGGGGCGTAGCGGGGCAGGGCCCCGACCTCGGGGCGCAGGGGGATGCGCATGCGCGGGTTGCGGGGTGCCTCATCGCTCGCTTCGCTCATGCCCCAGTCCTACCCCACCTCCGTCGTGCGACTCCATGCGGCCCACGCATCGGGCGTGCCCAGCCCTGGCGTCCGGCACGACGAGGGCGCCCGTCCCACCCGTGGCACCAGGACGGCGATCCGGGGAGAATGGGGCCATGCGCTTCCTGCTCCGCCTTCTCGGCAACATGCTCGGTATCTGGGTGTCCACGCTCCTGATCAAGGAGATCACCTTCGACCAGGGCACCACCACGCAGGAGACACTCCTGCTCCTGGCCTGCATCGCCCTGGTGTTCACGCTGGTGAACTCGATCGTCCGGCCGGTGGTGCGCGTGGTCGCCTTCCCGCTGTACGTCCTGACCTTCGGGCTGTTCGCGCTGGTGACGAATGCACTCGTCTTCCTGCTCACGGGCTGGCTCGCTGAGTCCTTCTCCCTCCCGTTCCATGCGGGCGGCTTCTGGGCGGCCCTGGCAGGCGGCACGATCACCGCCATCATCTCCGCCGTCGTCGTCGGTGTGCTCGGGAACCCCGACAACCACTGACTCCCGGCGCGCGTCACTCCTCCGGACACACGGCCCCCGCTCCGGGCACGTCCGGGCAGGCGTCGCCCGCACCCCGCACCCCGCACCCCGCGCCCCGCACCCGTCAGGGTCTGGCAAGGGCAGGGTCGGCAGGAACGTGGCTGGCGTGCCGCACCACGCACCCGTCAGGGTCGGGCAGGCAGACGCCTGGAGTCGAAGGTGAACGCCGTGGTACGGGTGTCCGCACCCAGCCCGAGGGCCTCCTCCCGATCGCTGACCCACTGCCGGACCTCGCCCAGCCCGCCGGTTCCCGCTCGCCCGGACCCTGATCCATTCCCCGCAGCTCCCGGTCCTCCGGCACCGGCTGACGCCCCGGTCTCGGTCTCCAACCACTCCAGGGCCGTGCGATAGGTCGCCAGGTCGTGGGGACCGGCCACGCCGCCCTCGTCCGCCCGGGCTCCGAGCAGACCGCCGTCGAAGTGGACGGTCCTGGACGCACCGAGGTCCCGGTTCGCCGCGCCGTCCAGTCCGGGGACCGGGTCGCGGGTGTTCTCCAGGTTGAGCATGCCCACCTCCAGGCCCGTCTCCGCACCCCCGGTCGGTGCCCCGGCGGTGAGGACGGAGGCGACCCGGTAGCGGGCCGACACCTCCGGGTCGGAGGCCAGCTGGGCCGCGATCGCCCCTCCCTGGGAGTGCCCCACCAGTTCGACCGGTTCCCCCGCGGCGATCCCCGCTCGCTCCATGGCGGCCAGAACCGCACGGGACTGGTCGGACTCCTCCCCCGCCACCGCCTGGAGGTTGGAGAGCATGTCCTGCGGGTTGGCCCCGCCCACTCCCCACACCTGCGTACCCCGGATGACGACGCTCCACGACCTCCGTTCCGCTCCCCCCGCGCCGGGGGTGCTGTGGCGCAGGATCTCGACCTGACCGGCGTCCCGGGCACTCCTGAGCCCGCTGACCCGGGCGAGCACCTGGGAGGGCATGCGTGGGGTGGGCACCCGGTGCGGTGGCGCGCCCGCTGGCGCGACAGCCACTGCCGGTCCCCCCTGTCTGACCGGGACCGCCCCCAGGGTCGAACCGACCAGGGAGGGCAACCCGACGATGCCGAGGTTGAGCGGTGTGAGGTTCAGCCCGAACCTCCGCGCCGCCGCATCGGAGTCCACCACGTCGTGCCGGGCGCGCACCCCCACCGGTTGCCCGGTCCGGACGTCCAGGGTGTCCACGGGCACCGCGGAGGTCACCTGCACCCCCCGCGTCGAGGCCGCTCCGATGCGCCCCAGGCCCAACCCCCAGGACGCGGCCAGTGAGGCGGCCTCCGCCGTGGCGCCGTCCGGTGTCCCCCACCACGAGGGCACGACCGGTCCACTCCCCCCGACCCCTCCACCCGGAGCCGGACGCGTGGTCAGGGTGTGGTCCGCGAGGAGTTCGGACGCGGCCCGGAGGTCCAACTGCAGGCGCATGCCCCCCGTCGGGTCCCCACCCCCTCCCGCTGCGCCGGTCCCGGCCCCGTTGTCGCCCATGCCCCGCACCTGTGCGAACGCGGCCAGGCCACCCCCGAGCAGGAAGGGGAGGGTCGGGGCGAGCGTCCAGTCCAGGAGTTGGTCCGGCACGTGTGCGTCGAGCAGTCCCGGAAGCACGCCGCGCACCACCCCACGGGAGTGCACCGAACCCGGGCCCGTCGCCCAGGAGTGGTCCGCACCGGGGGTGAGCAGCACCCAGGCGTCATGGAATGCGGCGGCGCGCCCCTCCGCCCCCAGGTAGACGAGGGCCGCGAAGGAGAGGGACTCGGCCAGGGACTCCAGACGCTCACCCAGTTCGAGGGCGCCCGCCCTGGCACCGTCGAGCACCGTGAGCGCCGCGCTGGCCTCCACCGGTGCCAGCCCGAGGTGGCTGCGGCAGCGGTCGGCGGCCGCATCGAGCATGGCCAGCACGCCGGGCACCTCGCCGGCAGCCAGACGCAGACCGAGGGCCGCTGACACCAGGGCCCCGGTGTCGACACGGGTGGCGGAGGAGGTGACGAGGACCCGGTCCCCGAATGAGGGGTCGGCGGCCATCAGGCTCCCCCGGCGGCGTGCAGGAGCGCCTCGCGCACGGCCTCGTCCAGGGCGCGCGTGGCCAGCGCGGCAGCAGCGAGCTGCTCCTCCACGAGCCCTGCCCGCTCCTGCACGCCCACCCACGCCTCCCCGGCCGCACGCGAGGCGGGTCCCTCCCAACCCGACAGGTCCACGCCCGCGATGCCCTCCGAGATGCGCGACATCCGTGCCAGGGCACCACCTGCCGACCCCTCCGCACCGTGCGGTGCCCACGGACCCCACCACTGGACCGCGCCGCGACCGGCGAAGTCGATGTCCGCGCGCACCAGGTCCCCGGGGTCCCAGTCCCTCTCCCACGCCATGCCGTCCCCTCCTCCACACACCCCGCGACACCGCCACCAACCCACAGGCCGCGCCCTCGCGGCCGACGCTAGGTCCGGTGACCAACAGCCTCCCAAGGGGCCGCCCCGTTCCTGTGGACAGGTCCGCCCGGACCGGGGCGCCTGTGGAGAACCCGCGCGACCACTGCCCGCCCGGTGCGCAGGTGTGACCGGGTCGCCCTCCCTGTGGAGAACCGCCCGGTGCGGATGGTGCGCAGGCGTGTGCGTACCTACGGTGGGGACATGGACACCTTCCGCAAGTCCGACCACCGCCGCGGTCGCATCCTCTACGAGGTGGCGGGCCTCGCCTGGCTCGCCGACACCCCGTCCACGGCGGCTCCCGTCGTCCCCGTGCTCGACCACGGCGCGGACTGGCTGGAGGAACCCCGCCTGGTTGAGGTCCGGCCGACCCCGGCCGCCGCCGAGGACTTCGGTCGCGCCCTGGCCCACACCCATGCCTCCGGTGCCACACACCTGGGAGCACCCCCGCCCCACAACGCCGGGCAGGGGTGGATGGGTCTGGCCCACCTGCCCCTCCCCGCCACCCCCGAGGAGTCGAGCACCTCCTGGGGCGACTTCTACGCCCGGTTCCGCCTGGCCCCCTACCTGGATGCCCCGGCCTTCACCGCCTCCGACCGGCAGGTGCTCGACCGGCTCTGCGAGCGGCTCTCCTCCGGGGAGTTCGACCACGAACAACCCGCCCTCGTGCGTGCCTCCGGGCACGGGGCCGCGCGCACCCACGGGGACCTGTGGAACGGCAACGTCCTGTGGACCCGCGACGGCGCCACCCTCATCGACCCGGCGGCCCAGGGCGGGCACGCCGAGGAGGACCTCGCCGCCCTGGCCGTCTTCGGCGCCCCGCAGCTGGAACGCATCTGGGCGGCCTACGACGAGGAGTCCCCCCTGGCGGACGGCTGGCGGGAGCGCATCGGGTTGCACCAGCTCCACATGCTCATGGTCCACTGCCAGCTCTTCGGGCGCGGCTACGTCCCCGAGACGCTCGCCATCGCACGCCAGTGGGCCTGAACGCGCCCGCACCCCGCAGGACCGGGAGAGCGCACGAGGGCGGGGCCGCCCTCGTCGGCCGGGTGCCCGCGTCGAGGGGTGGCACCGGGTGGACGCACGCCGGCCGGACCGGACGCGAACGGGTCGGACCGGGAACAGGCAGGTCGGACCGGACGCCGGCCGGACGGCGCACAGGGGAGCGTGCAGGGGAGCGTGCAGGGGAGCGGACGCCGGGCCCCGCGGGTGGGGCCTTCTGGAACAATGGACGCCATGAGCGAAGACTNTCCGCGAGGAGTTCGGACGCGGCCCGGAGGTCCAACTGCAGGCGCATGCCCCCCGTCGGGTCCCCACCCCCTCCCGCTGCGCCGGTCCCGGCCCCGTTGTCGCCCATGCCCCGCACCTGTGCGAACGCGGCCAGGCCACCCCCGAGCAGGAAGGGGAGGGTCGGGGCGAGCGTCCAGTCCAGGAGTTGGTCCGGCACGTGTGCGTCGAGCAGTCCCGGAAGCACGCCGCGCACCACCCCACGGGAGTGCACCGAACCCGGGCCCGTCGCCCAGGAGTGGTCCGCACCGGGGGTGAGCAGCACCCAGGCGTCATGGAATGCGGCGGCGCGCCCCTCCGCCCCCAGGTAGACGAGGGCCGCGAAGGAGAGGGACTCGGCCAGGGACTCCAGACGCTCACCCAGTTCGAGGGCGCCCGCCCTGGCACCGTCGAGCACCGTGAGCGCCGCGCTGGCCTCCACCGGTGCCAGCCCGAGGTGGCTGCGGCAGCGGTCGGCGGCCGCATCGAGCATGGCCAGCACGCCGGGCACCTCGCCGGCAGCCAGACGCAGACCGAGGGCCGCTGACACCAGGGCCCCGGTGTCGACACGGGTGGCGGAGGAGGTGACGAGGACCCGGTCCCCGAATGAGGGGTCGGCGGCCATCAGGCTCCCCCGGCGGCGTGCAGGAGCGCCTCGCGCACGGCCTCGTCCAGGGCGCGCGTGGCCAGCGCGGCAGCAGCGAGCTGCTCCTCCACGAGCCCTGCCCGCTCCTGCACGCCCACCCACGCCTCCCCGGCCGCACGCGAGGCGGGTCCCTCCCAACCCGACAGGTCCACGCCCGCGATGCCCTCCGAGATGCGCGACATCCGTGCCAGGGCACCACCTGCCGACCCCTCCGCACCGTGCGGTGCCCACGGACCCCACCACTGGACCGCGCCGCGACCGGCGAAGTCGATGTCCGCGCGCACCAGGTCCCCGGGGTCCCAGTCCCTCTCCCACGCCATGCCGTCCCCTCCTCCACACACCCCGCGACACCGCCACCAACCCACAGGCCGCGCCCTCGCGGCCGACGCTAGGTCCGGTGACCAACAGCCTCCCAAGGGGCCGCCCCGTTCCTGTGGACAGGTCCGCCCGGACCGGGGCGCCTGTGGAGAACCCGCGCGACCACTGCCCGCCCGGTGCGCAGGTGTGACCGGGTCGCCCTCCCTGTGGAGAACCGCCCGGTGCGGATGGTGCGCAGGCGTGTGCGTACCTACGGTGGGGACATGGACACCTTCCGCAAGTCCGACCACCGCCGCGGTCGCATCCTCTACGAGGTGGCGGGCCTCGCCTGGCTCGCCGACACCCCGTCCACGGCGGCTCCCGTCGTCCCCGTGCTCGACCACGGCGCGGACTGGCTGGAGGAACCCCGCCTGGTTGAGGTCCGGCCGACCCCGGCCGCCGCCGAGGACTTCGGTCGCGCCCTGGCCCACACCCATGCCTCCGGTGCCACACACCTGGGAGCACCCCCGCCCCACAACGCCGGGCAGGGGTGGATGGGTCTGGCCCACCTGCCCCTCCCCGCCACCCCCGAGGAGTCGAGCACCTCCTGGGGCGACTTCTACGCCCGGTTCCGCCTGGCCCCCTACCTGGATGCCCCGGCCTTCACCGCCTCCGACCGGCAGGTGCTCGACCGGCTCTGCGAGCGGCTCTCCTCCGGGGAGTTCGACCACGAACAACCCGCCCTCGTGCGTGCCTCCGGGCACGGGGCCGCGCGCACCCACGGGGACCTGTGGAACGGCAACGTCCTGTGGACCCGCGACGGCGCCACCCTCATCGACCCGGCGGCCCAGGGCGGGCACGCCGAGGAGGACCTCGCCGCCCTGGCCGTCTTCGGCGCCCCGCAGCTGGAACGCATCTGGGCGGCCTACGACGAGGAGTCCCCCCTGGCGGACGGCTGGCGGGAGCGCATCGGGTTGCACCAGCTCCACATGCTCATGGTCCACTGCCAGCTCTTCGGGCGCGGCTACGTCCCCGAGACGCTCGCCATCGCACGCCAGTGGGCCTGAACGCGCCCGCACCCCGCAGGACCGGGAGAGCGCACGAGGGCGGGGCCGCCCTCGTCGGCCGGGTGCCCGCGTCGAGGGGTGGCACCGGGTGGACGCACGCCGGCCGGACCGGACGCGAACGGGTCGGACCGGGAACAGGCAGGTCGGACCGGACGCCGGCCGGACGGCGCACAGGGGAGCGTGCAGGGGAGCGTGCAGGGGAGCGGACGCCGGGCCCCGCGGGTGGGGCCTTCTGGAACAATGGACGCCATGAGCGAAGACTGGTCGGGCCTCTTCTCCACCGCTGACGGCTACACGGACCTGGCGGCCCGGGGCGAGCCACTGTCCCCCCTCGACGGTCGCTACCGCCCCGTCGTCGCGCACCTGGCGGACTTCCTCTCCGAGGCCGCGCTGAACCGCGCACGTGTCCACGTCGAGGTCGAATGGCTCATCCACCTCCTGGACCACCGCGTGCTGCCGGGTGCCCCGAGCCTGTCCGAGGCGGATCGCACGTACCTGCGCCGCATCCCCGTGGAGTTCGGCGACGCCGACATCGAGCGCCTGGCGGGCATCGAGGCCCGCACGCGCCACGACGTCAAGGCCGTGGAGTACCTGCTCAAGGAGTACCTGGACGCCGCCCCCGATGCGCTGGGCCCCGACACGGTCCTGCCGCAGGTGCACGAGGTCGTCCACATCTTCTGCACATCGGAGGACATCAACAACCTCTCCTACGCCCTCACCGTGAAGGCCGCCGTGGAGCAGGTGTGGCTGCCTGCGGCCGACGCGCTGGTCGACCACCTGGCCGACATGGCCAGGGCGGGGGCGAAGGTCCCCATGCTCGCCCACACCCACGGCCAGCCCGCCACCCCGGTGACCATGGGCAAGGAGCTGGCGGTCTTCGTCCACCGGCTGCGCCGCCAGTTGGCGCGCGTGGCGGGCACCGAGTACCTGGGCAAGGTCAACGGTGCCACCGGCACCTGGGCCGCCCATGTCGTCTCCGTGCCCGGGGCCGACTGGCCGGAGGTGACGCGGGAGTTCGTGGAGTCCCTGGGGCTCGTGTGGAACCCGATCACCACCCAGATCGAGTCCCACGACTGGCAGTCGGAGCTCTACGGGGACATCGCGCGCTTCAACCGCATCGCCCACAACCTGGCCACCGACTGCTGGACCTACATCTCCATGGGGTACTTCCACCAGAACCTCGCGGCCCAGGGCTCGACCGGGTCCTCCACGATGCCCCACAAGGTCAACCCGATCCGCTTCGAGAACGCGGAGGCGAACCTGGAGGTCTCCTCCGCGCTGCTGGACTCCCTGGCAGCGACCCTGGTGACCTCACGCATGCAGCGCGACCTCACCGACTCCACCACCCAGCGCAACATCGGGGTGGCCCTGGGGCACTCGCTGCTGGCCATCGACAACCTCTCGCGCGGGCTGGCGGGCGTCGACATGGACGAGGCCCGCATGGCCGCGGACCTGGACGCGAACTGGGCGGTGCTGGGTGAGGCCGTGCAGCAGGCCATGCGCGCGGCCTCCATCGCGGGGGCGACCGGCATGGCGAACCCCTATGAGCGCCTCAAGGAGCTCACCCGCGGGCACACCGTGTCGGGGGAGGACATGCGGGCCTTCATCGCGGACCTCGGACTGCCCGCCGACGTGGAGGAACGCCTGCTGGCTCTCACCCCCGCGAGCTACACGGGCCTGGCGGACCGCGTGGTGGACTTCCTGGACTGAGGACCGGGGCGGGCCGGGATGCACGCGCCCGACATGGCCACTGCTGTGCCGTGCGCAGGGCTGGCCTCCCGTACGCGCCGGTCCCGCGACCGGGGCACTTGCGGTGGTGCCGGCCGGTCCGGAGGTCGAAGTGGCCGATCCCGCTGACCTGTCTGCGTGCCGTCGTCGGCCGTCAGGATCGCGCTTGCCCGGTTCCGTGTGCAGAAATGCACCCAGTTTCCCGACGCGGGAACCCCAGACGGACGGTCCACGCGACGCTGCTCGGCTCTGACCTGCGTCGACACCCAGACCCTGATCCGGGGTGCATGGATCCGACAGGGAAACTGGGTGCATTCCTGCACACCTTGCGGTGACACCACGAGCGCTGACCCCTCCGAGGGGTACTGCGGGAACCTCCTGCCACCGACACCGCCGACTCCTGGACGAGGAGCAGGAACGGGACCGGGACCGGGACCGGGACCGGGACCGGGACCGGGACGAGGATCGGCATCAGGACCTCGACCAGCACCACCAGGACCCGGTCCAGGGCCACGAACTCCGGCAGCCGAGCCCTCCGGTGCCGGTGCGCGCAGGCGACGCGGGACGACGGAGCAGGTCAGGGACGCCAGTTCGGGTCGGAGGCGGGGGAGCCGTAGCGGGCGTAGAGGTCTGCCGGGCGCGCGGTCTCGTCCTCGCAACCCAGTGACGTCATGTCCACCAGCACCTTCGCTGACGGGTCACGATCCCTGCGCACGGGCAGTACGAGTCGGTTCCTGCGCGCACGGGAGATCTCCGCGTTGTCGGCACGTGTGTCGCTGACCGAGCCACCGTCCGCGCCTGGAAGGGCCTCGTCGTCGCGCTCCACGCGCCGTGTCGTGTCCTCCCCCGCGTGCACGTCCCGGTCGCCGTCCACGCCGGCACCGGCACCGGCACCGGCATCTGCGGGAACCACGTTCTCCCGATCGGGGCCCGCGGAGCCCCCCTGCCCGACGAGCAGCACACGGGCGCGCACCGCGACCGGGGCCAACTCGGGGTTGTCCCATGCCGCACGCGCTGCCCGGTCGAGGAGGTCCTGCGCCGCCTCCTGGTCCGGGGTCCTCTCCATCCGCACGTCGATGCTGACCAGTGGCGGTTTGCCGAAGGCCTCGTGGACCTGGACGTCCACCGAGGCGGGCTCCGCCTCCGGACCGTGGATCTCCACCCCCTGCTGCACGGCGTCGGAGACGAGCATCCGGATCCGCTCGGAGCGCCCGGCGCGGTGCGTGGGCCTCAGGGAGCGCAGGGCCAGTCCTGCGCCCAACGCGCCCAGACCCGCGACCCCGATGAGCACCGGGTTGTCGATCTGCGGCAGTCGCCTGGAGGCGCCCCGCGACCCCTTGTTCACCGGGACGGAACCGCGCCCCGATCCGAACACGGCCCGCAGCCCTCTCGCCCAATCGTCAGTGCTCGCCATCGCCACTCCCCTCATCCGCGGCGACGTCGCCGCCACCGTCCCGTCCGTGGTCCTGCTCTCCCGGCATGCGGTCCGCCGGATCCCGGTGCCCGGCGTGCTCGTCCGCCGCCCCCTCGTCCACCGCGGCACCATCCACTCCACCGCGGTCCACCGCGACGTCACCCACCGCGTGGCCATCCGTCGGTCCCACGTCCGCCGCGCGGGCCCCTGCCGCTCCACCCGCCGCACCGGGGGCACCGGACACACCCGTCACGCCGGTCCCGTCCTGGGGACCAGTCTCCCCCGGACCGCCGGTGGGCGCCGGGTGGGCGGCTGCGTCCCCGGCGGTGCCCCTGTCGCGCCCACCGGCCCCACCTCCGTCACCGTTGCGGCGCAGGACGGAGTCGACCACGCCGCGCAGCTCCTCCGCCGCCGAGGCCAGGGACCGCCCGACCTCCTCGGCCCGCTCGTTCGCGCGCTCCTGGAGGACGGAGAGATCCGGGAGCTCGGCGAGCTCCGCGCGCCACTCCCCACGCAACCTGTCGATGGCCTCGGTGCCGTTGGGCACGACCTGGGAGAGATCGGGCAGGACCTGGTTGAGGTCGAGCAGCGTGATCTCGGGCAACGTGAGCAGCGGATTGGGCTCCCACTCCTCGGCGTAGTCGACCGGTTCCCAGTCGGGTCGGTCGATCTCGACGTAGGTGTTCCAGGTGTCGCGCGTGGTCGGCTCCAACAGGTCCTGCCAGACGTCGAAGATCAGGACGCGCACGGGTTCGCCCTCACGCGGCAGGAACTCGCGCAGCTTCGCGACGGTCTCGGCTGCCCGCCCCCACGGGGCCACCGTCGCCTTGCGCTCGGCCTGGCGGACGGTCTCGGTGTAGGTGGCCGAGGAGTGCGCGTAGTAGAGGGGTCCCCGACGAGGGCGCACCAGGCGCCGTCCGATGGTGACCCTCTGGTCCGGGGCCCTCTGGGGCGTGCCGTCGATGGAGGGGACGACGTCCTGGTCGTGGGCGACGGCGAGCATGGTGACGTCGGGACGGATCCGCAGTCGGCGACTCGGCGTCCCCAGCGACAGGACCGCCGTCACGTCCACGCCCACCGTCCCCGGGTCGCCGGCCGCCAGGGCGGTCGCCACCATCCCCCCCTGGGAGTGGCCGCAGATGAGGACCGGTTCCCGACTCCACCGGTCCTTCGGGACCCCGTCGGCACGCATGGCGGCGTGGAGTGCCTGGACGGTGCCGATGCGCATCGCGGAGGGCACGTTGAGGACCTCACGGATGTTCGTCTCCGTGTCGGCCGGGTTCGGGGTGGAGGGCCCGGTCATGTGGTCGGTCCCGGGCAGGGAGACCAACCAGCGCCGTGCCTCGCCGTGGCCGACCCGCGTGATCTTCACCGCCTGCCCGTAGGCCATGACCCAGTAGAGGTCGTCGATGTCGGCGGCCATGTCACCCAGGGAGGTGGGGGCTTCGAAACGGCGCACGGCCGGGGTGGGGTGCCCCTCGGGGAGGGGCAGGTGCGGCCCGTCGGGTGCGGGCACACCGGAGTCGAAGAAGGCCCGCGCATGGACCTCGCCGCCGCGGAACTGCCCCAGGGCGGTTCCCACCGCCAGCATCGAGGTCATCAGGGAGTCGTAGCCCCGGCGCGGGACCAGGGGGAGCATGGTGGCCGCACGACCGTCCCGGTCGGCGTGCAGGCGGATCCGGGCGCGTAGGTAGGCGCGTCCGATGCTGGTGACCTTCCGGGCCGACGCCGCCACGGAACGCACCAGCAGGGTGTCCAGACCGGGTGCGTCGAAGAACATGCGCTGGGAGCGCTCGAGGATCTCGGCCCCGTCCTCCTCGACCCGCGTGCGCAGGGCCGCACGCATCCGGGCGGGCAGGACACCCAGCTCCACCACGCCGGCCAGGACGGCATTGGCCGCGAGCGCGGGGACGAGGGGCGCCAGGCGCGTGTAGAGGTACGAGGGCGGGAAGGCCTGGGGCACACGTCGTGAGGGGTAGAACGACGGCCTCGACCCTGGCATGCACCCCCTCCTTCCTGCCCGCCGGTCCCGGGGACCGCTGTCCCTGCCGGCACCCGGGCACCCGTGCCGGACCCGGTGTCCAGCGTAACCACAGCGCGTCCTCCCGGCGGCCCGGGCCCCCGGTGCACCCCCGTCGGTGCACCCCCGGTCGGAGCCCGCCGGACACCGAGGCGGCGTCGCCCTCGTACGGCCACGGCCGGGATCCACCTGTTGACCGCGATACCCCATAGGGGTATGGTCGGAACACCGGTCACGGAGGAGGGTCATGATGCCTGGGTACTCGAGCTCGACGGAGCAGTACCTCACGCGCCTGCGGCGCATCGAGGGACAGGTCCGCGGTGTCCAGCGCATGGTCTCCGAGGACTCCTACTGCATCGATGTCCTCACCCAGATCTCCGCGGTCCAGAGCGCGCTCGACTCCGTGGCCCTGGGTCTGCTCCAGGACCACATGAACCACTGCGTGGTGCACGCGGCCAAACGGTCCGACGAGGAGGGGCGCGAGAAGGTCGAGGAGGCCACCCGCGCCATCGCCCGCCTCGTGAAGTCCTGAGGCCGACAACCCGCACACCCGTCCGCGAGCGCACCGCCCGCCACCGTTCCCATCCTGCGGGCAGCGCCCGCACCCGACCCCACACCCCACCCACGGCCCCCGGGCCACCAGGAGGAAGACACCATGGCCACCACTGAGCACCCCATCGACCGCACCGTCGAGCTCTCCGTCAACGGGATGACCTGCTCCCACTGCGTCGCATCCGTCACCGAGGAACTCCGCGAGGTCCCCGGTGTGAAGAACATCGACGTGATCCTCAAGTCGGGGGGCACCTCGAAGGTCACCGTCGTCACCGACACCGGCGTGGACGACACCCTGCTGAAGAAGGCCGTGGACGAGGCCGGGTTCGAGCTGGTCGGGGTCGCCCGGGACTTCTGAGCCCGACCGCCGCTCCGCACCGGCTCCCCCGTCCGACCACCGCACGCGGGCGCACGCGTGTCCCCACCGGGACACGTCCACCCCCGCTGACGCACCCCTGAAACCGGCCGGGGCGCGGTCGCGCGCGCACCTGCGCGCCACGGCGCCACACGACCACCACCCCGTGCTCCCGGGCGCACCCCAGAGGATGCCGCCCCGGACACCCACGCCCCCAGAAGGCGTCATGACGAATCCCCTCACCCAGCAGCTCCCGGCCGACACCCACCCGGCGAGCGCCAGCGCATCCGACACCCACCCCGCACCAGCCGCGGACCACACCACCGCGACCACCACCCCCCACATCGGGGAGGGCGCCCGCCGTCATGCCCAGGCCCTGCGCCGCCGCGTGATCGTCTGCGCCCCGCCCACCGTGGTCGTCGTGGCCGTCTCCATGGTCCCCGCCTGGCAGTTCACCGGGTGGCAGTGGGTGGCGGCCCTCCTGTCCCTGCCGGTGGTCACCTGGGGGGCCTGGCCCTTCCACTCCGCCGCCTGGCGCGCGGGACGCCACGGTTCCACCACCATGGACACCCTGGTCAGCCTGGGTGTCATCGCCTCCACCCTGTGGAGCTGGTGGGCCCTGCTCTTCGGTGGTGCGGGCATGCTGGGCATGCGCATGCAGATGTCCCTGCTCCCCCGGGCGTCGGGCCACCACGCCGAGATCTACTTCGAGGGTGCCTGCGTCATCACCCTCTTCCTCCTCATCGGCCGCTGGGCGGAGGCACGCACCCGCTACCGCGCCGGTGACGCCCTGCGCTCCCTGCTGGAGCTCGGTGCCAAGGAGGCCACCCGGCTGCGCACCGAGGCCGACGGCACCCGTCACGAGGAGCGCATCCCCGCCGCGGACCTCGCCGTGGGGGACCTGTTCCTGGTGCGTCCCGGTGAGAAGGTCGCCACCGACGGCCGCGTCGTGGAGGGCTCCTCCGCCCTGGACACCTCCCTGCTCACCGGTGAGTCCGTGCCCGTGGACGTCTCCGCGGGTGACGACGTCACCGGGGCGACGGTCAACACCTGGGGCGCGCTCGTGGTGCGCGCGACCCGCGTCGGCTCCGAGACCACCCTGGCCCAGATCGGGCGCATGGTCACCGAGGCACAGGCCGGCAAGGCCCCCGTCCAGCGCCTGGCGGACCGGATCTCCTCCGTCTTCGTCCCCGTCGTCATCGCGATCTCCCTGGTGACCCTGGCGGGCTGGCTCCTGGCGGGAGGCTCGGTGCAGGCCGCCTTCACCGCGGCCGTCGCCGTGCTGGTGGTCGCCTGCCCCTGCGCGCTGGGACTGGCCACACCCACCGCGCTGCTGGTCGGGTCCGGCCGCGCCTCGCAGCTGGGCATCGTCATCAAGTCCGCCGAGATCCTCGAGCAGACCCGCACCATCGACACGATGGTCCTCGACAAGACGGGCACCATCACCACCGGCCGCATGAGCCTGGAGTCCGTCGTTCTGCCGGGCGGGACCACATGGGCGTCCGACGCCGTGCCCACCAGCGCACCCGCCGGCGCACCCGTCGCCACGCACGAGGGCGGCGCCGCGAGGGACGGTGGGCACGCGGGCCAGGCGTCGACCGACACGCACGAGGGCGGCGCGGTGTCGCTCAGCGTGCCGGACGAGGGCGGCGCGGTGTCGCCCGCCGAACCGGCCGCCCGGGCACTCGCCCTCGCCGCCGGGGCCGAGTCCGGCTCCGAGCACCCCCTGGCCCGTGCCGTCGTCGCCGGCGCCACCGCAGCGGGCCTGACGCCCGAGGCGACCACGGCATTCACCAACCACCCCGGCCTCGGTGTCTCCGCCCTGGTCCCGGGCGCGGGCGGGACGAGTGACCTCGTCCTCGTGGGACGACCGACGTGGCTGCACGACCTCGGCATCGAGGCGCCTGCCGACCTCGCCTCGGCCGTCGACGACGCCCAGGACACCGGTGCCTCGGTGGTCCTCCTCGCGACCGTTCCGGACTGGCAGGACGCCCTCGGGACCACCCGACCGTCGGCGGGCGCCGACGCCGTTCACAGCGGTGCCGCACCCACAGGGCCACTCCCCGCCGGGTCCGCCGGAGGCGGGACCGACGCAGCTGCCACCGACGCGCGGACGGACGGACCCGCCCTCGTCCACGTCGACATGGACGTCCAGGGCATGACCTGCGCCTCCTGCGTGCGCCGGGTGGAGCGCAAGCTGCAGAAGCTGCCCGGCGTGACGGCAGCCGTCAACCTCGCCACGGAGTCCGCCGCGATCACCCTGGACCGTGACTACTCCGACGCCGAGCTGGAGAAGGTCGTCGACGACGCCGGGTACCACGCCACCGTGCGCGGGCGCTCCGCCGCCTCCCCGGACGGGGCGGGCACCTCCCCCGACGCCCCGGAGGACGGCGCCACCGTGACCGGCCCGACCTCCGCCCGGGTGCTGCCCGCCCGGATCAGCGGTGGCAGCGTCCGGGCCGTCCTCGTCGTGCGCGACACCCTCAAGCCGACCTCGGTCGAGGCGGTCGCCCAACTGCGCGACCTCGGCATCGAGCCGGTGCTCCTGACCGGTGACAACGAGGCCTCCGCACGCCACGTCGCCGACGAGGTCGGCATCTCCCGGGTCATCGCCCAGGTCATGCCCGACCAGAAGCGTGACGTGGTCCGCGACCTGCAGGAGCAGGGCCGTGTCGTCGCCATGGTCGGGGACGGTGTCAACGACGCGGCGGCGCTCGCCCAGGCCGGTGTGCGGGGACTCGGCATCGCGATGGGGTCCGGCACCGACGTGGCGATCCAGGTCGCCGACATCACGCTGGTCAACTCCGAGCCGACCGCTGCCGCGACCGCCATCCGCGTCTCGCGGCGCACCCTGCGGGTCATCAAGCAGAACCTGTTCTGGGCCTTCGCCTACAACGTGGCGATGATCCCGCTGGCGGTGGCCGGGCTGCTCAACCCGATGATCGCGGCCGCCGCCATGGCCTTCTCCTCGGTGTTCGTGGTGGTCAACTCCCTGCGCCTGCGCCGGGCGTCCTGAAGCGCGAGGGCGGTGGGCGACTCCCGTCGAGATGTGGTTCTCCCACCGAGACATGGCCGCGTACCCACCTCTCGGTGGGCACCCACGCTTCGGTGCAGCGACATCGCACGAGCACGACGACCCCGACAAGGGCCGGCACAGTCACGTCCGCGCCGAACCGTGAAGGAACTCGGACCGGCGGACCGATGAGCAGGTCCTCAACGTCTCCCGACTGTCAGTAGTCTCTCCCGCGCCCTGGTCCCCGCCACGTAGAACAGGTTCCGCAACTTCCGCTTCTCCGTGTCGACCGCGGCCTCCCCCTCGGGCGGCAGCTGATCCCCGTCCCGGATGACGACCGCCTTGTACTCCAGACCCTTCGCCCGGTACATCGTCATCACACGCACTGCGTCGTCCAGGCGTTCCTCGTCGGTGTTGCCCTTCACCTCGACAGCATCGATGCCGGCGTCCGAGAGCACTCCGACCGTGTCCGCCACGCCGCGGTTGTCCCGGCGGACGACGGCGATGTCGCGCGGCCAGTACTTGCGCTCACCCATGTCATCCACCTCGTCGAACAGTGCACGGATCCACTGCACCATCGCCCCATCAGGATCGGCGCCCAGGTCCGCGAACGTCCCCTCTCCGTTGACATCCACCGCCGGTCCCGAGAACACCGAACGCTCCCCGGTCAACGGGTCGATCTCCTCATCCAGGTCATCGGCCCCGGCGTCAGCCACTCCGAGCGACCACCGCAGGATCTCCCGCGACGTCCGGTAGTTCACCGTCAGCCGCCGCGAACGCCCCCGCGTTTCGATCCCGAACCGGGACAGCGGCACCGGCCGACCATAGATCCGCTGGTGGGCATCCCCCGCGATGAACAAATCGTCGGGCCCGGCAGGCACCAACGCCCGCAGCATCCGCCAGTGCGACGCCGTGAGGTCCTGTGCCTCGTCGACGACCAGGTGGCGCACCCCGGTTCGCGCCCGCAGCCCTGACGCCGACCCCACCGCCGACGCCGCACCGCCCTCCCGCTCATCGGCCTCCAACGCCCGCGCCACCAGGTCCCGCAACTGCTCCCACGTGTACCGGTTCATCACGGACAGCTCGGTGGTCAACCGCTCCACGCACCTCCAGACCTCGACGCGCTGGGCGCGCGACAGGCGCCGCCCCCGTCCCGACCGTGGGACGACCAGGTACTGGTCCCGGGAGGTGAGACCTCCCCCGAGAACCACCTGCTCCCACTCCTCGGCCAGGAACCCCGGCTCCACCGACGTGCCGATCACGGCGTCCGCGCACGCACGCCCCAGCTCGGTGGCCGTCGCCGGCCGCCCCTTCCCCACCAGTTCCGCCAGCGCCGGGTCCAGGTCCGCGATCCGTCGCGCCAACGCGTCGGTGTTGATCACCTCGATGTTGTGCGCGACGCGGTCCTGCTCCTTCTTCGCCGCCTCGTCCCCGGTGACATCGCCGGACCGGATGACGGCGCGTACCTGCGACTCGATCGCCGTGGCCAGGTTCCGTGTGAACGTCACGAACACGACCGGCGCGAACCGCGCCCCCGGCGTCCGCACCAGACCCGGTTGCCGGGCCAGGTGGACGGCGCGGTGCACCGCCGTCACCGTCTTGCCCGTCCCGGCACCGCCCGTCACGCGGAAGGATCCCTTCCAGGGCCCGTGATCGACCAACGCCCGCTGGGCAGGATGCAGCCACACCCGCCACGCCTCAAGGCTGCCGCTCATCGCCGCCTGGACAGCCTGCGCGTCCTCCATGTCGACGAAGGTCATCTGCGACACCGGTCGCTTGAGCGCTGCCTGGACGTCATGGGTGTCCACGGGTTCCGGCGCCATGTAGTCCGCCTGGATCTCGGCGATCGAGCGTCCCGCGAGCACGTCGAGCAGCGCCGCGCCCTGCGCCGTCGGCAGGTTCTCCGCCACGTCCTCGGCCTGTCTCCGGTTGGCCGACCCGGCCAGCGAATGCGCCGTCGCCGGGTCCAGCCCGACGGACAGGAGCTCGTCCTCGTCCAGCTCCACCACCTCGGACTCGGCCGCCCCCTCCGCTCCCGGATCCGGGCGGGACCCGCGCGACCCGGCCCAGGAGTCGCCCTCGTCGGTCCCGCGTGCCGGGGGCGTCCCGACGGGAGCGCCCGAGGTCCCGGCCACCCGCACCGTCCCCACTGCCAGCGCCCGCGCCTTGGCCAGAGCCCTCTCGTCGATGATGTCGAACCCGCCGGTCCTGGGGTTGACCTCGATCCGCAGCGTCCCGGCGAACGTGTACGCGTCGTCGTGGGGACGCACGCTGATGAGCGCCCATGCGTCACCCCCGACATCGGCCAGGACCGCCCGGTAGTTGTCGTTGACGCGGGCAGTGAACACCGACCTGCTCCGCGCGCCCTTCGGCTGCTTGAGGTCCAGTCCTCCGTCGACGCCTCGCTGGAACTTCCCCATGAAGGTGAGCACCCTCTGCTTGAGGGTCCCGTCCATCTTCGCCGTCTCGTCGGCGAACTGCTTCGACATGACGATCGACCGAGTCATTGCCCAGCTCCTTCCTGCTGGAGCGCAGCGATCGCGCGCTCCACGCCCATCCCGAGGTCCAGGACGGTGAATCCCGCGGCCACGAGGGCCTCGTCCCGCTGCGTGTCCGGTTCAGGACTGAGCGCGACCAGGACTCCGCCCACGTCCCACTGTGCCTCGATGGGGAAGAAGGTCTCCCCCGACTCCAGTTCCTCGCCGACGACCGGTGCGGGCAGACCGGCCGCCCGGAGGTCCTCGAGGAAGGGCCTCATGACGGGCACGCACAACTCCAGCGCCTCGTCCCATGCAGGGTCGGGTCCCACCATCGACGAGGACGGCCCGGCTCCGCCGGGCGCCGCCTTCGCAGGCTGCGCAGGGAACGGGGCGGGCGCGGGCACCGGCTCCACGGCGTCCTCACGTCCGGGGTGTCCCACGCCGGCAAGCGCGACCACCGGTTGCTCACCCAGGTGGGTGAGCGGCAGGTCCTGGCTCTCGAAGTCCGCCAGACTCTCCGCGGTCCACGCCCCGAAGTAGCGTCCGGTGTGCCCGCCTCCGTCCGGGGTGACGACCAGCATCTGGAGGATGTTCGACAGGCGCAGCCAGTCCTGCCACTGGGCCAGGTGGTGCTCGCCCCCGCTCACCCCGTCCCGGTCATCCAGCACGGTGAGGATCCCCAGGTGCTCGTCGATCTCCGCGGGCACCACCCCGGAGAGCACCCACACGGGCAGCCCGGTCGGCCCCTGTGTCGGGGCGACCATCGAGTCCGCGACCGTTCCACGCGGGACGGGGACGGCATCGAACCCCAGCGTCTCCCTCACCATCGCATCGACCATCGCCTGGACGCGGGAGTGGGCGACAGGGACCGGGCGCACGGCATTCGTGCCCCTGCCCGTCATCATGAGGACCTTCGCCAGTGCCAGGGCACTGCGTCCCCAGAACGAGGAGTCCGGGTCCGCGAGGATCGTCGTCAGGAGTTCCAGGGAGCCGCCCGCGAGGGCGCTCACCTTGCCGGCGTCGTCGGGGAGGGCGGCCGCGACCTTCGCGCGGGTCGTCGCCGGTAGCCAGACGCCGTCCTCGGCCTTGGCAGGGTTCGTCAACCGCGTGAGCGCCGAGTCGACGTCGTCCCAGCTCAGGGACCACACGAGTTTGCGATCGGCCCTGAGACCGGCACGCTTGCGCGCATCGTCAGCCGTCCGGTTCGTGTCACCGATGTCCGCGTGGTACCGCTGGCCGTCCAGGTAGACCTCGATCGTGGGCGAACCCGGGACGTCCGGGCGGGACAGCCGGTAGTCCGGCACCGTCCGCAGTGAACCCGACCCCGCGTGTCCTTGGGCGCGGACGTCCCACTTGCGCACCTTCCCGTCGACCTCGATCGTGAGATGCCCGTTGCGGAACCCTCCGGCTCCCCGCGCCCGGGTGAACCGACCGCGGTGCGCCTCCGTCCACTGCTGGAGGTAGTCCATGAAGTGCGCCTCCAGGACGGACTCCGGGTGCTGCTCGATGTCGATGTCCTCCAGGGAGTCGATGTCCTCCGTCTCCCAGTCGTCCAGCAGGGCCTCGATGGCCGACAGGCTGCGGTCCCGGGAGGCGGAGCCCAGGTCGGCGTCCCCGACGACCCCGAGCACGCAGTGGTGGCACCCGTCCTGTCCGGTCTCGTTGCAGGTGCAGTTCTCCAGGACCGTGCGGGCCTTCTCCAGGATCTCGCGCAGGGCGGCCGGATCGGCGTACCGGTCCAGGTAGCCGGTGCCGCCGGGCACGGTGTCGGCCAGCACCAGGTAGGCGCGTGGCCCCTCCTCACGGCTCTCCACCGTCGAGTGGACCGTCAGGTGGTGCGGGTCCCCGCCGAAGTCCTCCCGCACGCCCAACTGCAGGGCGGCCTGGAAGGCGATCCGCTCCCCTTCGTCGACGGCGGCCAACTCAGGCAGGAGGATCCGCACGGCCTGGGTCTGCAGGGCATGGGTGAAGTACATCGTGTCGTAGTCGGTCTCCACCCCCCTGCGCGAGGGGCAGTACCCGCGGTGACGGACGCGGTCCTCGGCCTCCTCCCGCTCGCGCACGACCCCGCATCCGGCGCAGACCTCGAACCCGGGGGCCGAGTACTCCGCACCCGCGATCCTCACGCGCCGCCCCCCGGACGCCGGCCTCCCCAGGTTGTACCGGCGGATCGTCGCCCGAGCGAGCATCTCCGCCCCGAACGTCGTGCGGGTCGATCGCCAGGCGCGGGTCACATCCTCTGCCACGACGGAGGTGGCGGTGAGGTAGCGGGTCCGAACGCGTTCGTCCTGCTGGTCGGAGATCGTGGTGTCGTCCAGGTTCGCCTGGGAGCTCACCGCCTTCAGTGGCATCGTGACGGCGTGTTGGCCGACCTCGGCCACGCCGACGGACCCGCAGTGGGGGCAGGCATCCGTGAGGTCGCCCAGCCACCCGCACTCCGGGCAGATGGCGCGCATCGTCGGGGCGTCGTCCCCGATGATGCCGCGTTCGACGGCATCGACCTGGAGCCGGCGCCCACCGGCGTAGAACCAGGATCCGGGGGCCAGCTCGGTGAGCGCGGTCTCCGCCGGGCGTGAGTAGGTGAGATCGAGGGCCTCCGGTTTTGCCGTCGTCGAGTCGTCCTCCGCCCGCCACCACAGGTGGGCCTCCAGGTCGGTCCCGTCATCGACCAGGTTGTAGGTCGGGAGCAGTCCCTCCCGTGCCATCGAGGTGAACAGCTCCTCGGGGTCCTGGCTGCGACTGGTCCCGTTGTGCCTCTCGCTCTGCAGGACGAGCCCACGGACCTCTCCCCGGCACCGGTCCAGGTCGTTCTTCTCCGAGTCGTCCAGGTGCCCGCGATCCTCCAGGTCCTTCACGGTCCGGGAGACCTCGTCGATGCGCGCACGCAGCGTCCGACGCTTCGCCTGCCACCGGTCGATGAGGTCCTGGCACTGTCCCTCCAGCTCGTCGCTCGCGTACGTGAGCAGGGATGCGCGGGAGTCGCGCGCCTCGGGCGGGAACGCGGACAGGAACCCGTCGACGAGGGCGGGCCCGTCGGCCCGCACCAGGTCGACGAGCCGCCTCATCCAGGTTCCCTCCTCCAGTCCCTGGCGCATGAGCTCCGGGTACAGGCCGGGCGCGGTGCCGAGCTCCCCGGTACGGGAGGCGCGGTCCAGGACACTGGCCAGGAACTGGCGGCGCACCAGCTCGGTGGCTCGCAGATAGGCGGCGGGTGGGCGGACCGGTCCGTCGATGAGGTCCAGCGGGTTCTCGAAACGTTGTTCTGTGGAGGGCCTCACGTGCACTGCGGTCAGGACGAAGGCGTTGCCGTCGGAGCGCCCGGCGCGGCCCACGCGCTGGAGGTAGTTCGCCGACGTCCGCGGGAGCGATGCCAGTGCGACGGTGGACAGGTCACCGATGTCGACGCCCAGCTCCAGAGTGGGCGTGCAGGCCAGCACGTTCGGGTCGACGGGCGAGGTGTGCTGGATGAAGGAGCGTTCCAGGTCCTCCCGCTCCTCGCGTTCCAGCAGGGCCGTGTGCTCCCGGGCGATGATCCGGCGAATCCCCTGCCGGTAGAGCTGGCGGTAGAACCTGCCTTCCGGTCGCGCCTCCGTGGCGATGGACAGGGTTCCCTCGCACCGCATCCGCGGGCACGGGGCCCCCTCCCACAGCGCGACGCGTCCCGGTGCCGCGATCTCGACGTGATCACAGTCCGAACACGCCAGCCGGACGGGTTCCTCCAGGGACACGACGATCCGGTCGGGCAGCAGTCCGAAGTTGACGCCGCCGTTGCGCATCGAGACGCGGTCCAGGAGCCCCCGACGGGTGCATGCCTCCGCCAGATCGCCCAGCAGGCGTCCCACGCCCGCGCCCGTGTCCGCCAGGCACTTCCGGGTCCAGTCCCCCAGCCACGTGCGCGCGGTCCCGCTCAGCGGGATCTCGTCGGTCTCACGTCCCCCGTCCTGGGCCACGCGTCCGGCGGAGAGGAATCCGGGGGCGGGTCGGCCGGGCCCGAAGCGGCGCATGTCCGTCCCGCGGGCACCACCGCCCACGTGCCAGCGGGCCAGGTTTCCCTGCCGCAGCCGCGTGAGGTAGCCGTGGGAGATGCCGCCGGCCTCGCGCAGGTGGGAGAGCACCCCGTAGATCCACACGGCATAGGCCCGGGTCCCGGTCCGTTCCCCGGTGTTCGAGTCCGGGAGGAAGCCCTGGGAGTTCCGGTGGGCCTCGGCCATCTCCTCGGCCAGTTCCCGGACGTCGACGTCGAGGTCCAGGGACCACGTGCCCGTCATCAGCAGGGTCCGGCCGATCCGGGAGTTGAGCCCGGCTTCGAGGTGGGCTTCCTGGACCAGGCGTTCGGCCAGCTTCTTGTGCCGGGACCCGCCACGGTCCCTCGCCAGCCACTCCCCGTCCCAGTTGCGTCGCCGGATGAAGTCCGGGGGCGTCACCAGGTAGAGGTCCTCATCGGGCAGGCGGCCCTTGTCGGCCTCGCCACGGCCCAGGGAGTCCGCCAGGTCCGTCAGTGTCGCGGCCCCGCCCAGCTCCCCGAGCTTCCTGACCAGCGCCCCGCGCAGGTTGAACGTGAAGGCACGCGCCTCGATGAAGGCAGCGCGGTGCGCGGCGTCCTGGACGGAGTCGGTGAACACCAGGGTCTTCTTCTCGCCCCGGGGCAGGTGGGTGGATCCGAACTCCTGGGTGAGGCACACGGACAGCAGCGTCGCGGCGGAGGTCCCGACGAACCGCACGGAGTCCCGGGACCCACAGGCCGGGCAGGTCTCCCGCTTCGCGTCGTCACCGGTCACGGGCACGTGCACCCGGACGAGGTGCTTCTCCTCGCGTTCCCGGGCGGGCGTGGAGGGGCCGAACAACTCCAGGGTGTCGGCGTCCAGGTACCGGCAGTCCGAGGTCTCCCCACCCGTCATGAGCACGCGGATGCGCGAGCGTCCACGCGGATCCAGCGCGGACCTCCAGATCTCCCCTGCACCGGCCTCCAGCGAGTCGGAGGCCTCCTGGACCATCGACATCCATCCCGAGGCCCCGCAGGCCCGGCAGTACGCCGCAGGCAGGAAGTGCGTCTCCGGCTCCCGGGCCGCCCCGACCTCCCAGCTGAACTGCGGGGACTCATCGACAGCGCGCAGCAGGTGCGAGACGTCGCGGACCCACAGCTGGACCTGGACCTCCAGGAAGGAGCGCAGGCCCCGCGGGGTCTGGACACGTGCGAACGAGTACAGCGCGAGCAGGCGGTCCAGGGCTTGGATGTTGCGTGCCTGAGCCGCCGGATCGTCCGAGTACCAGGGGAACAGGTTGAGGGTGCGCACCTGGAGTGTCCGCAGGACGGTGTCCGGGGCCGCGGGGTGCGTGCCGATGGCTTCCAGGAGCAGACGCGTCATCGGGTGCTTGGCGAGCAGGCGGCCAACGAGAACCGGATCGGGGCGACCGTCGGTCATCGCCTCCGGGGCCCGCCCACCGAACACGCACTGGACCAGCGGCACCCAGGACTCGGGCACCTCTGACTCCGGGGCCGGCAGGTCGGCCAGCGCCTCCGGCCGGGGTGGGACGAGGTCGTGCGAGCCCTCGTCGTCGGGGGGCAGGAACTCCTCCGGTGTCCGTCGCCTCTCCGTGATCACGCAGTCCGGCGGGAAGTCGCACCCGAACACGGTCCGCGCGAGCTCCCGCATCGGCGCGGTGTCCCCGGCGTCGCCGAGGGTGGCGGACGTCGCCACCGGCGTGATGCGTCCCAGGGGGCGCCCCTCCTCCGCGATCCCGAGCGCCAGCCCGAGACGCCGCAGCAGCATGGCGACGTCGCTGCCCTGCGCGCCGTCGTAGGTGTGGAACTCGTCGAGGACCAGGTACTGCAGGGACTCCGCCGCGCCCGCCCACAGCCCGCGGTGGCGTGGGTCCAGCAGCAGCAGGTCCAGCATCTTGTAGTTCGTCAGCAGGATCTGCGGTGGGTGGGACCGGAGCTCCTCCCTGTGATCGATGACGTGGTCCGCGCTCATGGCGCGGTTGCGACCATTGCCACCGATGTAGAGCCCGACGCGGATGTCCGACAGTTCGGGGCTGGATGCGACGTACTGGGCAATGCGTCGCGCCTGGTCGGTGACCAGTGCGTTCATCGGGTACATGACCAGCGCCGTGATCCCGGGAGCTCCTTCGGCCGCGGCGCGCCGCGCGTGGTCCAGCAGGGGCAGCAGGAACGACTCGGTCTTGCCGGACCCGGTGCCCGTGGTGACCAGGGTGGGCTGAGGTTCGTGTCCGAGTGAGGTCAGCCGCTCGAAGGCCGCCGCCTGGTGGGCGTGGGGCACGAATCCGTCGGGCAGCCAGCCCAGCGGGTTCCGCCATTCCGCGGGAGCCGCTCGGAACGGCAGACGCAGCCGGTAGTAGGGCCCGCGGAAGATCCCCGTCTCCGGGTCGCGCAGGAAGCGGCCGAGCTGCTCCCGTGTGTCCTGGTCCCCCAGCGCGTAGGTGGTCGTCAGGTACTCCGTGAGGGCGTCCTGGACCTCCTCCGCCAGCAGGCTGGGCAGGGTCGGGGTGAACGGCAGTGTCGGCATGGACAGCGTCGTCGGGACGAACTCTGACGAGGGCGGCTCCGTGGGCTGGGTCATCACACACGCCCCCCTGTGGTCGTGGAGGTACCGGCTCCGGACCCGTCAGGGGCTCCCTGGGCGTCCGCGGCGGCCGTGGTCGGCCCCGAGTACTCACAGGGAGTGCCCGGCGTCGGCACGAACGTCAGGCGGCCTTCCAGAACCGCCTGGGCGTCGACGTCCTCGGCCCCCGGAGCCTCGGAACCGTCGGCCCGGAGCAGCCCGACGGCTTGGAGCCGCCGTGTGAACTCCTCGTGGGCCAGCATCATCTCGCGTTCGCGGTCGGCCTTGTGGAACGGCGCCTCATAGTGCTCGAGGAACGCTGAGAACCTGACGTCCGTGCGGATCGCGTCGCTCGGCTGGTCGCGCTGCGCATCGAGCCCCGCGTCCTCCATGGCGGCCACGTAGTCCATGAGGCTCGGGAAGTCAGTCTTCTCCTGGTGGACACCATGGGCCTGGTGGTCCTTCGCGATCTGGTGACCCGCGCAGTCGAACCACATGTTGTGCTCGTACTTGCGCAGGACCCCGAACTGGACGCGGTAGATCAGGCACAGTTGCTCGGCGGTCAGCCCCAGCATGATCGCGCCCAGGGCATCGGTCTCGACCAGGGCCGCCCGCCGCTCGAAGTCGGAGCGCAGCGGGGTGTCCCATGTCCACTCGCCCGTCGGCACGGTGAGCTGTGGCCAGGCGGAGAACGCGGGAGTCCATGCGTCGTCGACGACGGTCAGAGGGGCAAGGGAGTTCCAGAGGTCCTCGTAGTCCCGGGTCAGGCAGTTGAGGCGCAACGTGCGCAGGAGCAGATAGGGCCAGGCTGGGTGCTTTGTTGGGCTGGGGAGTTTCTGGATGAACTCGGGATGGACGTGCGTCTGTCCCGAGACCTTCGTGAGAAAGTCATAAGGGAGGGACGACCACAACCCGCACGTGAGGACAGTCGCCAATGGATCCGGACTGCCGGTTGGGGCGTTCCGAAAATCTCCGTCAGGAGATTTTCGCGCATGGACATGTGCTGCACCTCGTGGGATCAGGGCCGGAATCAGGGTGCGCTCCATGTTGGCATCGCACATACTCCGAACCGCCACACGCCAATAGTCCCAGCTTGGCCGCCCGCCCCACTGATCCATTCCCGCGTCATAGCGTGCACGACCACAAGCTCGTCTGTAGTTCGTGCGAGGAATCGACTCAGAAGGAAGAGTTTCAAGATTCCATCGAATGTAGTCATCCTTCCCGAAGCCACTTGGTCCCGCCGTCTGAAACAACGGTGTCGCAAGCCAGAAGTTCGGACCCTTCAAGATCACGTCGAACCATGAAGCTGGCTCGCACTTATCTTGGACGATGTAGCCAGATTCTTTGGAAGTCTTCTCGTTCCATCCCGCCGAGACCTGCACCTCGAGTTCTCCGAACTGGACTTTCGAAAGGGCAAACTGTTCGAGAATCCGCTGATGCTCACTCAAGTATGGACGCACCATTCGCGCTTGGACCGCTTGCGTTCTCGGCGGATCGAACAGTAGTGACCACGTCTTTAGAACCGCCACATCGACTCTCAGAATCCGCGACGGGTGCGGGCGCGTGTCCCAATTTCCCTCTCCATCCTTGATTGCCGGGACCGCGCCTTCGTTTTCCATTGAAATCGAGTCGTCTATCGTTTGTGGAATATGAATTCCCGCGGCTTGGATGAATTGAGGTTGGTGCGGAGTTCCATAAACATTGACGCCGAAAACTCTCGTCCCACCAATCTCTAGGAAGAGCCCCAATTGATTGTCAAACTGCCAATGCCGCCGCAACCTCCGATACGTGTTCTCCCGCAGCACACCGCCCTTCGGGTCCAAGAAGTGTCCCTCAGGATGGATCAGCCCGACGATGCCCGTGGGAGACATAGACCGCCAGGTCCGCTCCATGAAGTTCACGTAGAGATTGGTCCGCAGTCCCTTGAGAATCGCGTGCTCGGCGGAGTCACTCAGGACGGCGACGGTTCCCATCCCTGACGTCAGATCCATCAAGTACCGCTTGCGCACTGCCGGATCCTCAAGCACTTCTGCGCGTCTGTTCCGGAACGTTTCCACCGAGATCCGGTCCTCCAGCATGAACCATGGATCACTCTCGGCGAGGGTGGCATCATCCTTCCAGTCAGGCCTTACCCACGGCGGGTTCCCCACCTGCAGGTCGAAACCCCCGCGTTGGAACACCTGGGCGAAGTCGAGCTCCCAGTGGAAGAAGCCCTCGCGAGCGGCGATCTCCTGGACGACGCTCAGCCACTGGTGTGCACCCTGGACCTCGAACATCGTCGGCATCCGGTGGAACGACCGCTCGAACTTCTCAATCTCCCCAAGTTCATCGAAGTCGTTCCCCAATGTCAGGAAGTCCTCGTTGAGCCCCTTGTCCTTGACCTCGATCCCGAGCAGGTCCGTGCATGTCGCCAGCCACTCCTCCCAGGTCGGCAAGAGGTCAACCTGGTCCAACGGCCAAAAGCTCAACGCACACCATGCGTCCATGACCAGCCGCAGGCGCTGGTACATCGAGTCCGGATCCGCCAGCGCGCTCTCGATCTGCTCGCGCGTCACGGTCGAGTGAGTGGGTTCAGCTGCGCGCCCCCACACGTCGATGTCACGCGAGGCCTCAGTCTCACTGATCTCCAGACGCTTGGCAGCGATCTCCCACAGGCGCTCGACCCGTCGCGCCAACGATGCCAATGTCTTGAGCTGCGTGGCAGTCGGCTGCCGGAGCATCCCCCGCTTCCAGGTCTTCATGGTGGCGACCTGGTCGGGAGCCAGCTCCTTCGCCTGCTTCGCCCCGGCCACGGCTCCCCACGTGTCACTGGGCAGCAGGAAGTGGTGGATGTCGCCCTTCTCGAGACCTCCGAGAGGCAGGTCGGCCAGCCCGTGATCCTCGGGCGGCGTCTTCCACCACTTGGACTTCGACCTCCTCAGGGCCGACAGGTCATAGGTGGCCCGACGGGCTCCGATCAGGGAGTTGCCCCGCTTGAGGTGCAGGCCGAACCAGGGGGCAGCGAGCTTCGGCTGCATGACGTTCAGCCACATCGACACCTCGGCCAGCTCCACGGCCGTGTCGTTGAGGTCGACACCGTGGACCCGGTGCAATGCGATCCAGGCCTTGACCCGGCGGCGTTCCTCAGGCAACTCGTCGGCGGGGATCCGCTGGTCCAACTCGTCCTGGCGACGCTCCAGGTAGGCCTCCGCCAACTGGTTGACGGCCTCGTTCGCGAATGCACCCGACCCCAGGGCGGGCTCGCAGACGCGGAACTCCAGGATGTCCTGGGCGCTGGTCCCGTCGTTCAGCAGTTCGGCCAGTGAATGCTCGACGACGCAGTGGGTGAGGACCTCAGGCGTGTAGAAGGACGCAGAACGTTCCCGGTCACGGCCCGACAGGCGGAAGGCGAACTCCCCCGCCCCGTAGCTGCGGACCTTCTCCTCCCCCGTCACGGGGTCGGACCACCGCACCAGGTCCTCGTCACGGTAGTTCGCGATCTCCCGCGTGGGTACCAGCCACGAGCCCTTCGAAGGGTCGCCCTTCTTGGCGACCTCCACCATCGGTTCGGTGGTGAGGATGCCGGTGTAGGACATCAGGCCCTCATAGACGGCGCCGAGCTGGTTGATGCCGAGGTTCGCGTACGAGATGTACCCGCGGCGCTTGCCTCTCTTCGGCTTCGACAGCAGGAGCAGCGTCAGCACCTGCTGCAGGGCGGCGTTGCCCAGCCGGACCGGGTCGGGATCCGTGGGATCACCGTCGATGAGCGTCGTCCGGCGGCGGTCGAACAGGTCCGCGCGCAGGTCCTCGACCGGCATGACGTCGACGGACGGCAGGTCGCCGGCGACCATGCGGAACAGGATGTCCAAGGAGTCGTGCAGGTGCGCTCCGTGGCGTTCCTCGTCCGTCGTCAGCGGTTGTCCGATGAGGTCGCGCAGGCGGTCCAGCCCGTATCCCGCGGCGTACTCGGGAGCTCCCACCGGGACGATACCCAGCTCGGGACGTGCCTCGGCGTAGAGCAGGAAGAGGATGCGGTAGAGGAACCGGAGGGACTCGCGCGCCAGACGCTGGGGAAGATCCGGATCCGTCAGGTCCAGGTGACGCTCCCCTGCCGTCCGCACGACGTCGCCCGCCAGGATCTCGATGGACTGGCGCAGACCGTCGCGCAGGTCGTCGGAGACCCCGACGGCGTGGGACGTCGAGTCCTTCGTCAGCTCGTCCATGCCGATCGAGCCGTCGTCGCCCGGCAGCAGGACATCGGCACCGACCAGTGCGCACAGCGTGGCCAGCCCACCGACAGACGTCAACTCGCGGCGTTCGAACACCGCCAGCAGGTCCACTCCCAGGTACCGGCCCTCGCTCCAGCGTTCCGCGTCGGTCAGCAACACCCACCGACCGGCCAGGACGACGACGTAGCGCGGCGCGTCCTCGGCGACCAGGATCTCCGACAGTGCTTTCGCCACCTCCGGGACGTCCCGCATCACGCCACTCTGATCGGCGACCCGGACGGGCTCCACGAGCCGGGCACCGTCGGACAGCAGGTCCTCCACGGTGTCGACCGGACGGGCGTCCAGGACGATGAGCGCTGTTCCTGATGGGCCGCTCACGCCCAGCAGCGCCGGGACTTCCATGTCCCGGTCACCCTGGAGCAGGGCGAGATCCTGATCGCGCTCGATCGTGAGGTCTGCCCGGTCGGTGGGCGCCAGGCCGAGCGCCGTCACCAGTGCGCGGTGCGCGTGGGTGGTCCCGTGGTCATCCCGGTCGCTGCCCAGGGCCGCCAGGTAGTCATTGATGGTCGAGGCGACCGCGTGCAAGGGGTCGAAACGCCCCTCCTTGTGGGCTGCTTGCCATTCCTTGTACAGGGCGCTGCGGCGGGTGGGGAACCCCTCCTCCAGCCAGTGGGCGGAGAGGAACTCGGTGTCGTTGCGGATTTCGTCGCCCATCACAGGCTCCTTCCGGGGACGATGACCCCGAGCAGTCGGACATGGGGTTCCCCGGATGCCGCCGATGACTGGATGAGTCGCTCCAGGCGCATGGACTCCTGGGCCACCCTCTGTTCCCGCTTGGACCGATGACCACTCGCAGGCATCTGCCCGAGCAGGTCCAGGGATCGCTGGCGCCAGGTGTACAGCCGCTCCTGGTCGCTCTGGATGCGCTCGAGCAGATCACCCTCGAACTCGTCGCGCCGACGTGTGAGCTCTTTGCGGGTGGCCGCAAGCGCAGGCTCGACGCCGCGCGCCAGTGCCTCCACGCTCCAGTCTCCGACGCGTCCGTCATTGACGCTGTTCGCATCCAGGTGCGCATCGGCCAGGACATGCACCAGGTCGAGGACGGCCGTGTCGGAGCCGTCCTCGCGCAGATGTCCGTCGGGATCCAGCACGCCCTCGACGGCCCCCGACTGGGCGATGACGACCTGTCCGGCATCGTTGGCCCACGTGGCCTGTGTGAGGAAGACCGGCGCCTCGACAGTTCCCGCCATGACGGGGACTGTCTGCCGATCCAGCAGTGACATTCCCCGGTCCCCGGCCCACGCGATGACGGGGTGGACGGCGGTGAGGTACTGCGTGTCGGGCCACGGGTTCGTGGACTGCTGGGCGGAGCGCAGGCGGTCCTCCGCCAACGACTTCGACCCGGTCAACTGGATGCGCCCGATGACCGAGTCCTCCCCCCGCACCAACTCACGGGGAAGTTGCCGCAGGCGGATCTCCAGGTCCGCGGGGGGTTCGAAGGACACGAGGTCGCGGTCGGGTTCGCGCTCGACGTGCATCGACCGGCGCGTGCCCTCCGGCAGGGCGTCGATGATCGCAGCGAGGAAGTCGTCCTGGTCGGGGAAGAGGAGATGCCGTTCGCGCAACGGCACCGGCGCCTCGATGTCGACGCTGGTGTCCTCACCGAACAGCGCGGCCAGGAACTGGTCATTGAGCGCCTGCTCCGGCGTCTGGGTGACGTCCTCGACCTGCTGGCCCCGGGCCAAGGCCTGGGTGATGTCCTTCTCCTCCACGTCGGGGCTGTACTGCGTCTGGCCGACGTCCATGAGGACACCGGCATCGCCCAACGCCTTGTTGGCCTCGTGCTCCTTGTTGAGCAGGGCAGTGACCACGCGGACCTCGCTGGTGTGCTCCTCGTCCGCCAGGGCCAGGGCGTGGATGGTCGGGGTCCGGAGCTGGCCGTAGCGATCGATGCGGCCGTTGCGTTGCTGGATGCGGATGAACGACCAGGGAATGTCGTAGTGGATGAGGAGGTGGCACTCCTTGTGGAGGTTCAAGCCCTCCGAGGCCATGTCGGAAGCGAGCAGGACGCGCAACGGCGAACCCTTCTGCCCGAAGGACTCCACCGTCTCCTGGATCGCGTCGTCGCTCTGCTGGGCATGGAGCAGACCGATCGCACCATCGGGCAGACCGAGCAGTTCGGGCAGGGACTTCTTCAGGAAGTTCAGGGTGTCGACACGTTCGGAGAACACGACGACGCGTTCGGGAGAACGCGGTCCGATTCCCATCTCCGTCACCAGGTCGACCAGGGCACGGAGCTTCGCCGGGGTCCCCACCTGCCGCGTGAGGTCCTCCAGGTGACCCAGTGCCTCCAGCTCCGCACCCGACCCGCGAACTGCGGCAGCGTCGCCCTCGTCAATGGTTGACGAACTCCCGGACAGGACGCGACGGCGGTTCCCGATCGTCGCGAGGAGGGCGGCGGGTGAGGACAGGAAACCCTTGAACAGGGTCCACGGGAACAGGGTCCGGCCGTTGCCGGTCACGGGCGCGACGCCGGATGCCGGGTGGAGCCACGTCGCGTCGAGTTCCTCCAGGACGGCGCTTTCGGCAGGGGTGGGGGTGACGGGACGGACCTGCGGCTGGGCGCGCTCGCGCCAGCGGTCCCCGATCTGGGCGGCGACCTCGGGACTGCCTCGGTGGCGGCGGACGTAGAGGTGCTCGATGTCGCTGGCGCTGTAGTGCCTGTTGTCCGCGATGGCGGTCGGGTCCAGGAGCCCGACCAGCTCGGCGAACGACTCCGGGTTGCCGTTGTGGGGTGTGGCGGAGGACAGGACCAGGGCATCGGAGTTCCGCGCCAGTGTGCGGGCGAGCTGGTTGTTCTGGGTGCCGCGGTTGATGAGGTTGTGGCACTCGTCGATGACGACCGCGTCCCAGTGGTGCTTCTCGAGGTAGGTCCGGTACCGGTGAGGATTCTTCAGGGTGTCGATGGAGACGATGACCCGCTTGTAGTAGGAGAACGGGTTGCGCCCGGCTGGCAGCTCGCGCTGGACGCGTTGGATGCCCTGGGAGTCCAGGCGGACCAAGGGAATGCCGAAGCGGGTCCACAGCTCGGTCTGGAACTGCTTGAGGACGGCGCGCGGAGTGACGACGAGGATGCGCTCGCCACGGCCACGGGCGATGAGCTCGGACAGGATTATCCCGATCTCCAGCGTCTTGCCCAGTCCCACGGCGTCCCCGATGAGGATGCGGGGACGCAGGTTCTCCAGGGCCTTCTGTGCGGGGCGGAGCTGGTAGTCGAGCTTGTCGAAGAGACCGCGATGGCCAGCCGCGATGCGCGTGTCATTGAGGGGGACCGCGGAGCGACGGATGACGGAGTCCAGCCACAGGCGCGAGGTGAGGTAGTGGGAAGAGGCGTCGGGGACCAGACGGACGTCGGCGGGGTCGAACCGGCGGACTCGGTCGATCGCCGTGAAGAACGTCGCGTCCCGGTCGCGGACCAGGGGCGAGATGCCGACGACGTCGAGCTGGAAGCCCTGGGCGGAATCGTGTCGGGACGCCGGAGAAACCGTGCGGACCAACCATTGCTCGTCGCGGACCATGATGCGCTCGCCGGGAGCGAAGGTCTGGGCCTGGGGGCTCATGTCCGACAATGCACATTCTCCCTTGATGATGTCCTCGTGGCGGCACCAGTGTGTGTTCGGCGTACTTGGCCCGACCGAGGCGGTGCGGTGCGGCTGGCACGCTGGGAGGGTACCGAGATTCATCGTAGACGGGAGCGTGCCCATTAAGGGCAAACGTCGCTTGATCGGCCAGAAGACCGATTGCCCGTGCAGGATCGGACCAGTGCCGGGAGATGGATGGCACACCGACTGAGCCCAGCGGGCCTCCAAGACCTTGACACGCCCTTCGACGAGTTCGACCTGTCCAACACACGAGGGATTCGAACGATTTTCGCACCGTCCCCAGGACACTCGATCACTTGGCGACACACTCAAAGTTTTTCATAGTCATCTCAACATCCCCGTGCTACTCTCGAACGGAGCCCTAAACGACAAGATTGGGAGTACAGCCGTGGCATTCGAGCTGTTTCAAAAGGGGAGCGCACCGCTTCCCTCAGTGCCGAGCGTGACCATCCAGAAGAGGGGGCTGTTCTCCCTGAACGACGCAGCCCAGAACCTCATCGGGACTCCCGAGGCGATCCAGTTCCTCTGGGACTCTGAACGCCGACTCATCGGGTTGAAGGCAGTACCCATCGACACTCCCAACGCCTACCCTGCGCGACGCATGTCCTCGTCGAAGAGATCCTCAAATCACGGACCCGTCATTGTTGCGGGGACGATGTTCACCAAGTTCATCAAACTCGACACCTCGAAGGCTCACCGATGGGTACCCCGACTCGAGGACGGGCTCCTCATCATCGATCTGAACGATCCCGGAACCCCCGTTTCATCAAACAGGGGCCGTAAGTCCGACTCCAACGAGAGCTAGGACGACTCAGCATGCAGAAGGGAAGTGACTGGCCGACGGGAGGACACGCATTCATTGACGAGTCCAAGCGACATTCGTATCTCCTCGTCGCATCGGTCATCGTTCCGAACGATCTCGAAATGACGCGTCGTGCCGTTCGAGCACTCAAGCACAGCGGAGCACGTAGGATCCACATGAAGGCCGAGGGTGACTCGAGCCGCAAGAAGATCATCAGCGGACTCTCAAAGCTCGAGATCAGTTGCCATATCGTTGGGATAGCTTCATATTCTTCCGAACTTGAGGCACGGGCCGCTTGTCTCAAACAAGTCCTGGATGGCTGCGAGCTCCACCACGCAGCCTCGTTGACCATCGAGCGCGACGAATCTCTCCAACGATGGGAGCGACAGTTTCTTCTCACCCAACAGCGTGACCGCAGTCTCGCCGCGGAGTTCACCTACGACTGGAAGAACCCAACTGAAGAGCCTCTACTGTGGATCCCGGACGTCGTTGCGTGGGCATACGCCAAGGGCGGCGATTGGCGCAGACGGATCTCCGACGCCGGTCTCGTTACTTCCGTGACATCGCTGTGACAGCGCGAAGCCCGGCTCACCAACCTCCGGATGGCTGCCGGGCTCACTTCTGTACAGCTCAACGCTGTAAGCGCCTCCATTGTCGCATCGGGTGCGCCTACCCGTCAATACTTCGACGACGTCTGACCGGGGCTACCCGTCAGTCCCCCTCGGTAGTTCAACAGAGCTTGTCAGTACCCTCCGCGAGGAACCGGACCGCACCCGCGACCCACTCTCCCCGCGCCCTCCCTCTTCGACTCCGGTTCGCACCTGGATCCTCGAACGGCCGGGAGAGGAGTGGTCAACGCGACCCATCGTCGGCTGCCTCAGCGAGTTGGCCGCGATGCACGAACGGCATTCGGTGCCTGACGGTCTCACGACCGCCAACACCGGGCACGGGCGGGCAAGAGTTGAGGGCTTGACCGGACGACACTCCGGGGCTGGAGGTCGCGGCGGCGGGGCTGTCGATGGTGACACTCTGATCCTCGAGGTCGCGCTCGGGTTCTCCGAACCCGGACAGTGGGCCTCGTACTCCGGTCTTGGCGCCCGAGCCCGATGGTGGCGCCCCGCACTCAGGAAGGTACGCACCCCTTCTCGGCACACCCGAAGCGATGGTCAATATCGCTGCGGACACATCGCCCGCAGCTCAATCGGTTCTGGTCGGTTCGTCCGCCCAGAGCGAGTTCACGGAGCAACTTCCCAGCTCAGCGTCCGGCCGTGGAGGAGACGTCATGAGTCTGAACAGCTCCGAACACGCTTTCATGCCTCCACAACCCGAGGAAGACCCGGCTGCTGACGCGCAGCCCGGGGCGATTCCGACCCTGTTCGTCTCGCGTGCCTGCGGCGCGCGAGCCATACGCCATTGAGCCTGGACGACGTCATCACCGCTCCAGGGACACAGACAAGTCCACCTGGCAGGACATCATCGTGAACGAGGGCATCCTCGATCTCACCGAGCTCGCGGAGCACTGAACCGCACAAGCGGGTGCGCTGGCCAACGCACGGGGTCAACTCCAAGACCGGGCCGACATCGCCGGAGGAGTTGCTTCGACGCCGAGAAGCAACTCCGAACGACTCCAGGTACAACCCGGGGCGGCGACAGTTCATGTCCCCGCGGCGCCCCATCCCATGCGCCCATCCGGGTTCCCGCAAGACGGGGACGCCCTCGCGAGCCACCACCCTGACATTGTGGCCGTCCAGTCCCAGACGGTGGCACGGAGCGATCTGGACGCTGCCGAACGCCAGATCGTCCAGAACTGGCGCGACGCAGGACGCCACCTGCGGAACACCGACCTGGTGTCACGCTCCTGGGGGCGACTCCGTGCCCGACGCGGTCATCGACCAGGAAACCCAGGTCGGCTGGGCCGGGCCTCCTCAAAAGGGTGCCCTCGACCCCACCAGACAAGGCACGCAAGACCCTCACCTTGGTTGATGAGTATGAACCACGGTGCCCACGCTGCTCCGTACCATGGGCGCGGGGCGCCACCGGACTCGGAGGAAGGTATCGACGGATGATCGACTTCACGAACGCCAGTTACGCCAAGCTCGGGCCATGGGATCCGCGGGCAGCGCAGGACGAGCTCGCCGACGTCTTGGGCCAAGGTGAACAGATCCTGCTCGCATTCAAGGGCATTCGTGACTCCGTGACATTCACGAGCAAGCGGATCATCGCCCTCAACGTCCAAGGCATGACCGGTAAGAAGAAGGACTACACCTCATTGCCCTACAAGCGCGTCCAGGCGTTCTCCACCGAGACGGCCGGTTCGTTCGACCTGGACTCTGAGCTGGACCTGTGGTTCAGCGGCTTGGGCAAGGTGCGCCTGGAGTTCAACCGCGGCGTCGACATCCGCGGGCTCGGGAGGCTCCTGGCCGACTACTGCCTGTGAGTGACTGACAGCACCTCTCGGATCCAGGATCGTCGCCCAGCAACGGCAGGGGCGCCGCCCTCGTCGACCGGGGTGACCTCCCCGACGGGGGCACGGCCGCCTACGGGACGCCCCGGCCCCCGCCGCGCCGCCCCGTACCCTGTACCTATTCCCTACCCCGGAAGGCGCCCGCATGCTCCAGCTCCGCAACGTCCGCAAGTCCTACACGGTCGCGGACTTCACGCAGGTGGCGCTGGACGACGTGTCGATCTCCTTCCGCGACTGCGAGTTCGTCGCGGTCCTGGGGCCCTCCGGTTCGGGCAAGACCACCCTGCTCAACGTCGTCGGCGGGCTCGACCACTACGACGCCGGTGACCTGGTCATCGACGGTGTCTCGACCAGGCAGTTCCGGGACGGGGACTGGGACACCTACCGCAACAACCGCATCGGCTTCGTCTTCCAGAGCTACAACCTCATCCCCCACCAGAGTGTGCTGGCCAATGTGGAGCTGGCCCTCACCCTCTCCGGGGTGGGGCGTGCGGAACGCCGCGAGCGCGCCACCCGGGCCTTGGAGGACGTGGGCCTGGGGGAGCACGTCCACAAGCTGCCCAGCCAGCTCTCGGGTGGGCAGATGCAGCGCGTGGCCATCGCCCGTGCCCTCATCAACGATCCCGAGATCGTGCTGGCCGACGAGCCCACGGGCGCGCTGGACTCGACGACGAGCGTGCAGGTCATGGACCTGCTCTCGGGGATCGCCCGCGACCGCCTGGTCGTCATGGTCACCCACAACCCCGAGCTCGCCGAGCAGTACGCGACCCGCACCGTCACCCTGCGGGACGGTGAGGTCGTCGACGACACGCGTCCCTTCGACCCCACGGCCGGGGCCGGGGACGCGAGGGACGCGAAGCCTGTGCGCCGCACGTCCATGTCCTTCCCCACCGCGCTGTCCCTGTCGTTCCGCAATCTCATGACGAAGCGGGGCCGCACGCTCATGACGGCCTTCGCGGGCAGCATCGGGATCATCGGCATCGCGACGATTCTCTCCCTGGCCAACGGCGTCAACGGCTACATCAAGAGCGTGGAGGAGGAGACCCTCAGCGTCTACCCCCTGACGATCCAGAGCCAGGGCCTGGACATGACCTCCCTCCTGGCGGGATCCGCGGGGAGCGGGGGTGGCGGGGAGGACGGCAACGGGGACGAGGGCGACGCGGGCGGTCCGGCCGACGGGGACGAGGGCGACCAGCCCTCCTCCGGGGCCGGGGAGATCCCCGAGGTGTCCACGATCGGCACGATGTTCGCCGGAGTGGGGACCAATGACCTCGCCTCCCTCAAGCGGTTCCTCGACGGTGACGGCGGGGGCATCGAGGAGTTCGCGAACTCGATCGAGTACACCTACGACGTCACGCCCCAGATCTTCCAGTCCGACACCTCCTCCGGAGTGCGACAGGTGAACCCGGACGCCACCTTCGCGCCCCTGGGTCTCGGTTCCGCCGGGTCCCAGAGCTCGCTGCTCTCCTCCTACATGAGCACCAGCGTCTTCCACCAGCTCATGAGCGACCGATCGCTGGTCGAGGGTCAGTACGACGTCGTCGCCGGGCACTGGCCCGACAGTGCTGACGAGACCCTGGTGGTGCTCCTGCCCGACGGCGGGATCTCGGACTTCATGCTCTACGCGATGGGGCTGCGCGACGCCTCCGAGCTGGACCGGATGGTCGCCGAGGTGGCGGAGGGCAAGGACGTGTCGACCCCGGTCGCCTCCGGCACCCTCACGGCCCGACAGATCCTGGACACGACCTTCAGGGTGGTCGACGCCACCGACTACTACGTCCACGACGACACCTACGACGTGTGGATGGACAGGAGCGGGAACCAGGACCACCTCCGGAGCCTCGTCGAGGACGGCGAGCCCCTGCGCATCTCCGGGATCGTGCGCCAGAAGCCCGAGGTCCGGGCCGCAGCGCTGCAACCGGGCATCTACTACACACCCGCACTGACCGAGCGCATCAGTGAGCGTGCTTCCCGCAGTGGGATCGTGCGGGACCAGCTCGCACATCCATCGGTGGACGTCTTCACGGGCCGGACGTTCGCGGAGGAGAACGCGGGGACGGGGGCGGGATCGGGCGAGGACGTCGACCTGGGCTCCCTCATCACCGTGGACCAGGAGGCCCTGGCGAGGGCCTTCACCTTCGACGGGTCCGCCCTCGCCCTCGATGCCTCCGCCCTGGACCTCTCCGGGCTCGACCTCAGCGGGCTGGTGGGGGCCGGGGACCTGGCCGGCGTGGACCTGTCGGGGCTGGACCTGTCCCACATCAGCATCGACGCCACGCAATTGCCGGAGCTCGACCTGGGGCAGGTGGCCGCGGGCGTGGACGTCGAGGACCTGCTCTCCGGGATCGACCTCGGGGAGGTCCTCGCCGGGGTGGACTACGACGCCGTCCTGGGGGACCTGGGCGAGCAGGTGACCAGCGAGCAGGCACAGGAGTTGGCCGCGAACCTCGCCCGGGGGTTCGCCGAGTACTGCGCGCAGGGTGTGGCGGAACCCGACTCGGGCATCGACTGCGCCGCGGACCCGCGCGCCGCCTTCCAGGAGTTCCTGGACTCCCCCGCCGGCCGGGACATCCAGGAGCAGAACCGGCAGGCGATCGAGGAACTGACCTCGGCACTCGAGGGCGCCGGCCAGGAGCTCAGTGACCAGGTGCTCGCCCGTCTGGGACAGGCGATCCAGGAGCAGGTCGCAGCCTCGGGCGACCAGCTGCAGGCTCAGCTCACCGCCGCCATGCAGGACTACATGCAGCGCGCCACGCAGGCCTACATGACTCAGCTCTCGACACAGCTGTCCACCCAGATCGGCTCCCAGCTGCGCCAGCAACTGGGAGCGCAGGTGGACCAGATGTCCTCACGGCTCCAGGGGACCCTGCAGGCGCAACTGGGGTCCGCGATGACCTCTGCGGCCACCCGCATCGCCGAGAACATGTCGGGTGCGATGGGGATCGACGAGGACGCACTGCGCGGGGCGTTCCGCTTCGACATGGACCAGGAGGAACTCTCCGAGTTGCTCGTCTCCCTGATCTCCTCACGCCAGGCGTCCCTGGAGGGCAACCTCGCCACGCTCGGCCACGCCGACCCCGACAAGCCCTTCGCGATCGCCCTCTACCCCAAGGACTTCGAGTCCAAGGGTGCCATCATCGACATCCTCGACACCTACAACGCCGACATGGAGGCCGCGGGTCAGGAGGACAAGGCCATCACGTACACCGACATCGTCGGGACGCTGATGTCATCGGTGACCACCATCATCGATGTCGTGACCTATGTGCTGACCGCGTTCGTGGCGATCTCCCTGGTGGTCTCCTCGATCATGATCGGCGTCATCACCTACATCTCGGTGCTGGAGCGCAAGAAGGAGATCGGGATCCTCCGCTCGATCGGGGCCAGCAAGCGGGACATCCGACGGGTGTTCAACGCGGAGACGGTCATCGTGGGGCTGGTGGCCGGTCTCATGGGGATCGGTGTCACCCTCCTGCTCACCATCCCCGCCAATGCCGTCGTCGATGCGAGGTACCACATCGCCAATGTCGCCCAATTGCCGTGGGTGGCCGGTGTCGCCCTCGTGGGGATCTCCATGGGTCTGACGTTCCTCGCCGGCCTCCTCCCCTCCTCGGCGGCCTCACGCAGTGACCCCGTCGAAGCCCTCCGCAGCGAGTGACCCTCCCGCCTCGGCGAAGTCCGCTCTGTTCCGGGCACGAAGTCCGCTCTGTTCCGGGCACGAAGTCCGCTCTGTTCCGGGCACGAAGTCCGTCCTGTTCCGGGCTCGAAGTCCGTCCTGTTCCGGGCACGAAGTCCGTCCTGTTCCGGGCACGAAGTCCGTCCTGTTCCGGGCACGAAGTCCGTCCTCAGAGGCGTGAGGTCCGTACCCACGCAGCCGGTCCTCGGGCCTTCCACCAACCAGAGATCACCTGCGGGGTCAACACCGTGGGCACCCGACAGCGCTCCTCGTATCGACCGCTCCGACCACGCGCAACTGAGGCATACCCTGAGGGCAGTGACCGAGGGGAACACTTCGGCCGTCGCACGCGTTGGCCGACAACTGCGTGCCCGTGATCCATCCACCGCGAACACAGGGACACACGATGAAGGTCAGTGCCGGGTTCATGCAGTTCAGTCAGCGGTTTCCCCAGACAGCCGAAGCGCACATGGCATTCGTCAGGGCCAAGGCCATCGAGTCGGCGCTGGATTCCAAGACGAACCACCTTGCCTATGTGGCTGTGCTCTGCGCAGCCGGAATGTCCGGAGGTCTGGAGTTCCACGTCGGCCTGGCAAGACAGGCCGGTGCCTCTGACGACGAGATCCGATCCGCCGCGTTGGTGGGGATGCAAGCAGTCGGTCTGGGAGTCCTCGATGGATTTGCCTCCGTCTGCGCAGCCCTGGAGGCAGACGTTGAGCAGCCTCACTGACCTGCCGGAGATCGGCGCTGTGACCGCGAGCCAGCTGGTCGCGGTCGGCATTGAGGACGCCGATGCCCTACGTGAGGTGGGAGCGCTGGAGGCGTTTGTCCGGATCCGGGAGCAGCTCGATCCCGGCGCATGCCTCCAGCTGTTCACAGGTCTGGAATGCGCGGTACGCGGCATCAGAGCGAAGCAACTCTCGCCGGATGACAGAGCAGATCTGCGCGCGCGTTTCCGTGCCCTGCCGCCTCTTCCCTAGGACCGAGCACACCGGCAACTCACGACGCCCCCTCCTCGTCGCGCAGCACGATACTGACGCGCCTTCGGAACGGACCTCGGCGGGAGAGGTCGGACGGACCTCTGCCGGAGTGGCAGGTGGCTTCGGTGAGGGACAGGAGATGCCAGACGGATCTGGACAGACCTCAAGCCCTGATCAGGACGGACTTCAGGGTCCGAACAGAGCGGACTTCGACCTCCGAACAGAGCGGACTTCGACCTCCGAACAGAGCGGACTTCGAGGTCCGAACAGAGCGGACTTCGGCAAGGGGGGGAGGAGGGTCAGGAGGGCCAGATGCCGGAGGTGGCGCGGCGGTGGGACCCGACCAGGTGCGTGTCGACGATCCCGATGGCCTCCATCAGGGCGAACGCCGTCGTCGGCCCCACGAACCGGAATCCGTGGGCCTTGAGGTCACGCGCCAGGGCCACCGACTCCGGGGACCGCGTGGGCACCTCCGCCAGCGTCCGCGGCCGGGGTGTCCCCTCCGGGCGGTGGGACCACACCAGGTCCACCAGGCCACCCTCCTCCCGCAACGCCACCGTCGCCCGCGCGTTCACGAGGGTCGCGGTGATCTTCGCGCGGTTGCGCACGATGCGCGCATCCGACATGAGGCGCTCGACATCGGCCTCCCCGAAGGCAGCGACACTCTCGGCGTCGAAGTCGGCGAAGGCCTCCCGGAAGGCAGGTCTCTTGCGCAGGATCGTCACCCAGGACAGACCCGACTGGAATGCCTCCAGACTCAGGCGTTCGAACACCCCGCGCTCGTCGCGCACCGGCATGCCCCACTCGGTGTCGTAGTACTCCCGCAGCAGGGGGTCACTCGCCGCCCACACGGGCCGCGCCAGGCCGTCACTGCCCACGACCAGGCCGGACGCCGCCGTGTCCGGGTCCCCCTGTCCGGGCGTCATGACCTCGCCGGAGTCGACCCGCCCTCGTCCGCGACACCCACCCCACTGGATCCCGCGCCGCGGGCGCCCGGCCCGGGATAGGGACTGCCGACCCTCTGGTGGCGTGCGGCCTCCCGGCGCACGGCTGCGGGCAGGCGGACCCGGCGCAGGCGCCGGTGCAGGATCGCCAGGGCGGTGTCGCGGTACTGGGCGGTGCGGTTGAGGGAGCCGAGCGTGCGGTCGGAGCCGAGGTGGACGAAGGTGCAGGGGACCTCCACCAAGGTGAAGCCGTCCACCAGGAGGTCGATGGTCATGCCGACCTCGATGCCGTACCCGGTGGAGAAGGGGATCGCGGCGTTGAGCGCCTCCCGCGTCAGGCAGCGTTCCTCCGACAGGGGCGCCTGGGGCTCCCACCCGGTCGCCGACCGGATCGAGGAGCGCGCGAAGTTCTCCGCCAGGCTGCGGCCCACGGAGGGATCGGTGGCGGGGGGTGCGGCACAGGCGCAGTCCGCCATGCCCGTCATCACGGCCTCGACCAGGGCTGAGGCCTCCACCGCGGACTCGCCGAGGTCGGCGGAGAGGAGCAGGAGCAGGCGGGGCGGCCAGTCGGCGCGGTCGCGCATGGCGACCACCTTGACCCCGGTCTCCAGCGCGGATGCCCGACCGCGCGGCACGGAGTGACGCACCACGACGGCTCCGGCGAGGCGCGCGTTGCGTCCGGTGTCGTCGTCCGAGCCGTCGTCGACGACCACCAGCAGGTCGACCCCGGGGATGGCGCGGCAGGACCGCACGGTCGAGGCGATGTCGAGGCCGGCATTGTGGGCACAGATGATGGCTGCCACCCTTTGGGGGGCCGACGTGCTGCCGCGACGCACGCCCTCGACGCCGGACGGATTCACGCCCTCAAGATTACCCGCTCTTTGCCCGTGCCGCGGGCCCGTCTCAACGAATGGTGACCTGCCGTGACACCAGGCCCTCGCGGGCACGACGCTCCTCCGGGGTCAGCGCCGTGGTGACCGCGAGCGCCTCCGTCAGGGCCGCAGCCAGGGCGGCCGCATCGTCGGCGACCTCCTCAGGGCCCACACCGTCGGGGATCTCGAAGACGGGGATCGCGATGCCGCAGGCACGGAAGGCCCCCACGAAACGCGACCCCTCCCCCATGCGCGCAGCGCCCGCGGCCTGGAGGCGGGCCAGGGCCGTGAACAGCTTCGACTCGTCCACGTCGGTGACGTAGCGGACGAAGGTGCGGTTCATCTCGCACCAGTACATGCCGGGGACCCCGGGGACGGCGGCCGTGGGCACCACGTCGGCACGGTTCTGCTCCAGGGCCTGCTCCATCTCGCGGGTGAGCTCGGAGGTCGGGTCGAACCAGTAGCCGAAGTCCTCCCGGATCTCCATCTCCGGGACGACCGTGTCGTCGAGGACGTCTTGGAGGCGGGGAGCGGGGTCGCGGACGTCGAAGGTGACGGTGCCCTCCCCGCCCTCGTCGGCGCGTACGAGGGCGGCCAGCAGCGCGCCGGCCGCGTCGTGGGAGAGGTCCCCGGAGTGGAAGCGCGTCTGGAGTGCCACGAGGATGCGCCCGTCGGGACGCACCATCGCGGGATGCCCGTCGGGGAGCAGGGTGACGAAGTCGAACTCGCGCCCGCCGTGGTCGGCGTCAGTGCGCGCCGTCATCACCGCGCAGGGGATGATCTCCCGCATGGCGACGAGCTCGACCTCGGCGGCGAGACCCTGGTAGGGGCGGTCCACGAAGGGGATCGGGGCGCGGTACGCGGGACGGGTGGCGGCGTTGGTGACCTTCTTGCGGCGACTGGCTTTTCCCATGGCCGCCAGACTACCGCGAAGGCATGGCTGCCGAGGTGACGGCGGCCCGTGCGACGTCGCCGACCCGGGGACGAGGGCGGACCAGCACCACCACCAGCTCAGATGCACAGTCGGACACGTGGTCGGGCGGGACCGGGCGGGACACTGTCCGTCGACCTCCCCGACTTCGCTCGCCGTAGTACGTCAGACGTAGTACGCTTGCCGTATCCGTTCCGGTGGGAACTCGCGACCGGAACAGGACCACGAGGATCCGGACACCAGGATCCCGACACCGCGGCCCGGTCACCCGGACCGGACACCGTGACCGCCCGCCCGGGCCACACCGGACGACCCGGTCGGGCCACACCGCAGGAGGGGCCGATGATCAGCGCCGACGCCATCCGTGGCTACGTGGACATCATGATCCTCTCCGTCCTGCGCACTGCCCCCTCCTACGCCTACGAACTCGCCCACACCATCTCCGAGGTCTCCGAGGGCGAGTACACGATCAAGCAGACCACCCTCTACTCAGCCGTCAAGCGCCTCGAGGCCTCCGGCCTGGTCGAGTCCTATCCGGGTCTCTCGCCCTCGGGCAAGCCGCGCACCTACTACCGCCTCACCCCAGCGGGCTCGTCCGCCCTCGTCGAGAAGTGCGAGGAGTGGGCGGCGACGAAGTCCGTCGTCGACCGCTTCGTGAAAGGAATCCTCTGATGGACGTCATCGTCGCCTACCTCGAGACCATGTTCTCCCCCTACCCGGCCACGCCCCGCCTGGAGGAGGCCAAGGCGGAACTGCGCGCCATGATGGAGGACAAGTACTCCGAGCTGCTCGCCCAGGGCCGTTCCCACAACGAGGCCGTGGGTCAGGTGATCACCGAGTTCGGCAACCTCGACGAGCTCGCCCCCGTCCTCGGGATCTCCTCGGACCTGCGCGCAGGTCCCACGCCGGGCGCCACCGGGGTCCCGGACGGCTCGGGACCCGTCGGCACCCCCCACCGCCCGGACTCCCCGGCAGCGCCGTACCGGACCGACTCCACGGCCCCGGGGGGAACGGGCACGCCGACGGGAGCGACACCCGGCACGCCCGCCGGCCCGCAGGCCCCGGCATCCCCTCCCACACCCGTCCACCCCGTCGTCACCCTGGAGGAGGCACAGGCCTTCGCCGACGCCCGCCACCGCACCCGCTGGTCGCTGGCCTGCGCCGTCGCCCTCTTCGTCATCAGCCCCGTCGTCCTGGTCGTGCTGTCCACGATGTCGGGGAGTCCCCTGCTCCGCATGGACGACACCCTGGTGACGGGGACCGGGATCGGGGTGCTCCTGCTCCTCGTCGTCGCCGGCGTGTCCCTGCTGATCCGACGCAACCAGGAGCTGGCCCCCTTCGAACGCCTCAGTGAGGGCGAGTTCACCCGCGACCCAGCGGTCTCGGCGTGGGCGCAGCAGCTGCGCGCAGCGTCGGAGCCCCGACGCACCACCGCCCTCATGGTTGCCGTGGCCCTGTGGATCCTCTGCGCGGTCCCGACCATCGCGGGAGGGCTCATCTCCGACCACAGTGCGGCATGGGCGGACGCGGCACCCGGGATCGGGGTGGGCCTCACCCTCGTCATGGTGGCGCTCGGCCTGCTGGTCCTGCTGCCCGCGTCGTGGGCGCACTCGGTCGCCGAGGTCCTCACCGACGAGGGCGACCTCCCCTCCGGTCAGCCCGAACAGCGCGGATCCCGCCTGGTCGGCGCCTTCGCCGCCGCCTACTGGCCACTGCTGACGGCGGTCTTCCTGGCGTGGAGCTTCCTCGGGAATGCGTGGGACCGCTCCTGGCTGATCTGGCCCCTGGGTGCCCTCGTCTTCGCCGCGATCGCGGGTGGCATCGGGGCGTGGCAGTCACGGCGCAACTGAGGGGGAGGGGTCGGCATATGCTCGTCCCCGTCACCCCCGTGCACGGAAGGACCCGCGGTGCAGCGCTACGACCTCGACCCCGACGAGCTGGAGACCTACGCCCCCGACATCCCCGAGCCCGTCGACCTCGACGGGTTCTGGTCCCGGACCCTGGCGGAGCACCCCTTCGACCCCGCGGCCATGCGGTGGCAGCGCCTCGACTCCCCCTTCACGACGGTGGAGGTCCATGACCTCGCCTTCCCCGGGTACGGGGGCGACCCGGTGCGCGCCTGGGTGACCCTGCCGGCGGGTGCCAGCGGCCCACTGCCGGCCGTCGTGGAGTTCCTCGGGTACGGCGGGGGCCGGGGACTTCCCGGGGACCACCTGCAGTGGGCCAGCGCGGGATTCGTCCATCTGCTCATGGACACCCGCGGTCAGGGAGCCTCCTGGGGGGACGGTGGGGCGACCGCAGACCCCCACGGCACCGGCACCTCCACGCCCGGGTTCATGACCCGAGGCATCGAGTCCCCCGAGACCTACTACTACCGCCGTGTCTACGTCGACGCCCACCACGCGGTCGAGGCGGCCGCCGCCCTGCCCTGGGTGGACCCCACACGCATCGCCGTCCAGGGCATCAGCCAGGGCGGCGGGCTCACGATCGCCGCCGCCGCCCTCAACCACCGCGTGGTCGCGGCCATGCCGGACGTGCCCTTCCTCTGCCACTTCCGCCGCGCCGTGGGCCTGACCGGCGGCGACCCCTACGGGGAGATCGCCCGCTACCTGTCGGTGATGCGGGGGAGGGAGTCGGCGGTCTTCTCGACGCTGTCCTACTTCGACGGGGCCCTCCTCGCCGCGCGGGCGACGGCCCCCGCCCTCTTCTCCACCGCGCTCATGGACTCCACCTGCCCGCCCTCCACCGTCTTCGCCGCGCGCAACCGCTGGGGAGGGGAGGCGGAGATCGTCGTCTACCCCTTCAACGACCACGAGGGCGGCCAGGGTCACCAGTGGCTGAGGCAGGTGGGGTGGCTGAGGGAGCGCCTGGAGGACGCGGACACCGCGGCGGACCACGCCTGAGGGGCTTCAGGCGACGCGGTGGAGCTGGGCCCCACCGGCTGCGTCGCCGGTGCAGTGCCGCTACCGGCCACCCGGGCGGTCGCCACGGCTGCGGGCGATGAGGGAACGGTAGACGCCCTCGTAGCCGCGTGCCATCACGGGCAGGTCGAAGTGCTCGCGGACCCACGCGCGGCACGCACGGGGGTCGAGATCCTCCGCGCGGGCGATGGCGGCGGGCAGGTCGGAGACCTCGTCGACGATGATCCCGGTGCGCCCGTCGTCGACCACCTCGGGCACGGAGCCGCGGCGCGTGGCCACGACGGGCGTCCCGCACGCCATGGCCTCGGCCATGACCATGCCGAAGGGCTCCTCCCACTGGATGGGGAAGAGGAGGCAGGCGGCGTGCTCGTAGAGGCGGCGCTTGAGCACCGCGTCCGCCTCGCCCACGTAGTCGACGTCCTCACCGAGGCGGGGCCGGATCTCCCGGTCGAAGTACTCACGCTCGGCGGGCTCGTTGAGCTTGCCCGCCAGGACGATCCTGCGCCCCGCGGCGCGGGCCGCGTCGATGGCGAGGTGGGGTGCCTTGTCCTCGCAGAAGCGACCGATCCACACCACGTCGCGCCCCTTGTCGGCGCTGAAGGGGAAGGACGTGACGTCGACGGCGTTGTGGACCGTGCCCACCCAGTTCAGGTGCGGGTTCGCCCGGCGCTGGGCATCGGAGATCGCCACGACGCCGACACTGGACCCGAGCCTGCCGTAGTAGTCCCCGTTCTCACCGTCCACCGGCCCGTGCATGGTCACCACGGTCGGGACGGAACGTCCGCGGGCGAGCAGTGGACCCGCCAGGCTGTGGTCGTGGACGATGTCGAGGTCGAGGTCCTCCAGGGCCTCGGCGGCCTGCGCGGCGTCGATGACCTCCGGCATGGCGGAGCTCCCCAGCTCCTGGGAGGGCGGGGTGGCGTACACCTGGACGAAGTGGGAGGCACGGGTCCGGGCCGGCCCGGAGGCGACGAGGGTGACCTCGTGGCCGAGGTCGACGAGCTGGTCCACGAGGGCGCCCACGACGGCCTCGGTGCCGCCGTACCCCTGCGGGGGGACCTCGAACCACGGTGGGGCGACGATCCCGATGCGCAGGGGCCCGTCCTCCCCCGACCCCGCCTGACCGTCCAGCCTGTGCATCCCCGTCACGGACTCTGCCCCGGACACCATTCCTCCTCCGTCTGGTCCATCGCAGGAGGGGCGCGGGGCACCGTGTCCCGGCAGTCCACCCACCTGCTCGGTGCCTGTGCATCGTAACGCCGATATCCTGTACCATCAAAGACAGGTTTTCTCCAGTGGGCTGTGAAGGTCTTGATGCGTGATGTCCGATCAGGGAACTGCCGGTGCTGCGGGAGCCGCCTCCCGTCCGGAGGAACCGTCCCCCGGCCCGGACGACGTCGGGGGGGCCACGGGGACGGCGGACGACCCGGGGTCGCCCTCGTCCCCCATCGACTCCGACGAGACGCGCCCGCGGGGTCTGCGCTCGACGGACTCCGCGCAGTCGACGCTGGTGGGAGGGTCCTCGTTCTGCGTGTCCGGCCAGCGCGGGGACATCGGCGACGCCCCTGCCGAGGGGTTCTTCGTCCGTGACACCCGGGTCCTGTCCCGGTGGCAGCTCCTGGTCGACGGCTCCCCCCTGGAGGCCCTGGCCACGCTGCCCCAGGAACCCTACGAGTGCCTCTTCGTGGGCCGGGCCCCCACGCGCCCCGGCCGTCTGGAGCCCACCGTGGTCGTCGAACGCCACCGCCTGGTGGCCAGCGGCATGCGCGAGGACCTCACCGTGCACAACTTCGGGCCCGAGGCGGTCGGACTCGACCTCACCCTCTCGGTGGACTCCGACTTCGCCGACCTCTTCGAGGTCAAGGAGAACCGCGCACCCGCGAGCGCGCGCCGGGTGGAGCGCCGGGTGGAGGGGTCCTCCCTGGTGCTCTGGTACGACAACGGCATGACCCAGCGCGGTGTGCGCGTGACGGCCCGGGGCGCCCACGCCGTCCCCGGGGCCCTCGTCATGCGCGCGGTCGTCGCCCCCCAGTCCTCCTGGTCCACCACGGTGGAGGCGCTGACCTCGGTGCAGGGCCACGAGCAGGAGCCCGACTTCCCCATCGACCGACCGCTCGAGGCCGCCCCGCCCGCCCGGAAGATGCGGGGCTGGCGGGAGGACACCGCCACCTTCTCCGTGGAGAACACCGTCCTGGCCCACGCGCTGGACGTGTCCCGGCGTGACCTGGGGGCACTGCGGATCACCTATCCGGACCACCCCGAGGACGAGGTCGTCGCGGCCGGGGCCCCCTGGTTCATGACCCTCTTCGGGCGTGACTCCCTGCTGACCAGCTGGATGACCCTGCCCTTCGCCCCACGTCTGGCCATGGGGACGCTGCGGACCCTCGCCCGGCTGCAGGGACGCAGCGTGGACCCCATGAGCGAGGAGCAGCCCGGCAAGATCCTCCACGAGCTCCGGCTCGGCACCGACCCGTCCCAGGCCCTGGGTGGGGCGAGCGTCTACTACGGCTCCATCGACTCCACCCCGCTGTTCGTGATGGTGGCCGGTCGGCTCCTGCGCTGGGGCATCCCCGCTGCGGAGCTGTCCTCCCTGCGCGGGCCCGTCGAGGCGGCCCTGCGGTGGATCGACGAGTACGGGGACCGCGACGGCGACGGGTTCGTGGAGTACCAGCGTTCCACCGACCGGGGGCTCCTCAACCAGGGGTGGAAGGACAGCGGGGACTCAGTGGTCATGCCCGACGGGCGCCTCGCCAGGGCCCCCATCGCCCTGGCGGAGGTCCAGGGGTACTGCCACGCCGCGTTCCTCGCGGGGGCGGACCTCGAGGAGGCGTGGGGTGACGCGGACGCAGCCGCACGTCTGCGGGTCCGGGCCGCGCGCCTGCGGGCCGACTTCCACCGCGCCTTCTGGGACGAGTCCACGGGGTTCCTCGCCATGGCCCTGGACGGGGACAAGAACCGCGTCGCCTCGGTGACCTCCAACATCGGCCACTGCCTGTGGACGGGCATCGTCGACGACTCGCTGGTCGACCGGGTCGTCGGACGGCTCATGGCACCCGACATGTTCTCCGGCTTCGGGATCCGGACCCTCTCTGCGGACTCCTGCGCCTTCAACCCCGCGAGCTACCACTGCGGGTCCGTGTGGCCCCACGACACCGTGATCTGCGCGGCGGGGATGGCGGCCTGCGGCCACCGCGAGGAGGCCCTCAGCGTCGTGCGCGGCCTCCTCGACGCCGTGGAGGCCTTCGACGGCCGGCTCCCGGAGCTCTTCTGCGGTTTCGCGCGCTCCGAGCTGGCCACCCCGGTCCCCTACCCGACCTCCTGCTCGCCGCAGGCCTGGGCGGCGGCGACACCCTACGAGATGCTGCGGCTGGCCATCGGGTTGGACGTCGACGTCCCGCGCGGGTTCGTCGACGTGGCACCGACGCCACGTTCGGTCGGGGACGTCCTCGTGCGCAGACTGCCCGTCGACGGGGGCCAGGTCCGGATCGAGGCGGGGCCCGCACGTGCGGAGGTGCACGGACTGGGCTCCGGGCTGAGGGTGCGGGGGCACGAGGCATGACCGGGCACGAGTCCCCCTCCGAGGCGCTCGAGGACCGTCGGCGTCCCCTCTACACCATCGGACAGGTGGCCGAACTGCTGGGCACCGGGCAGCCGGCCGTACGCCGGCTCGAGGACCTGCACTTCGTCTCACCGGTGCGCTCACAGGGCGGCCACCGCCGCTACTCCCGTGAGGACCTCGAGACCCTCCACGAGGTCACCGAGCTCTCCCGGGAGGGGATCACCCCCGCGGGCATCCACCGAATCCTCGAGCTGCGCGCCCGGGTGCGCGAGCTCGAGGAGGAACTGCGGACCACCCGGGGTGGGACACCCGCACTCACCGGCACCGGCGCGGGCACGGGCACGGGCACGGGGGACCATCACCCCTGAGGTGGTGGGACCGCCCGTGGAGGACAATGGCTCCACGACGACCTGATGTGGAGGACGACATGAAGATCCTGGTCACCGAGATGACCCGACTCGGGCCCCTGAACCTGCCCGAGGGTGTCGTGGCGGTCCCCTTCGACGAGCGCCAGCGCGTCCCCGCCGAGCACCGCGATGCCGAGGCGGTCGTCCTGTGGGGGCAGTACCCCGACCTCCGCGTCTTCTTCGCCGACCTGCCGCACCTGCGCTGGATCCAGACTCTTGCCGCCGGCCCCGACAGGATCCTGGCCCTGGACCTCCCCCGTGACATCGTCATCACCAACGGGGAGCACTTCCACGACGACACGGTCGCCGAACACGCCCTCGCCCTCGCCCTCGCGAACCTGCGGCGGATCCCCGACTGCCTCACCGCCCAGGCCGCGCACCGCTGGGACTCCACCCTCGGCGGGATCCAGCCGCTGCACCCCGCCGACAGGGTCACCACCCTGTGGGAGTCGAACGTGGTCGTGTGGGGCTTCGGGGCGATCGGCCAGGTGGCGGCTCAGCGCTTCGCGGCGCTCGGCGCCCACGTCACCGGCATCGCCCACTCCTCCGGCGAGCGCGCCGGGTTCCCCGTCGTGGCGGTGGACGAGGCCGACGCCGCGCTGCGCGCGGCGGACGTCCTCGTCATGGTCCTCCCCTCGCACCCCGACACCCACCACGCCCTGGACGCCCGGGTGCTGGACCTCCTGCCCGACCACACCCAGGTCGTCAACGTCGGCCGTGGCAGCACGGTCGACGAGGTGGCCCTGGTCGAGGCGCTGCGTGAGGGAAGGATCGGTGCGGCGGCACTCGACGTCACCGAGGTCGAACCACTCCCGGCGGACTCGCCCCTGTGGGACGCCCCGCACCTGCTCATCACCCCTCACGCGGCGGGTGGGCGGCCGGTGGGCGTCGAGGAGAGGATCGCCCACAACGTGCGCGCCCTGCTGGGTCTCGGCGGGGACATGATCGGTGTGGTGGCGCGGTGACGTCGCGGTGAGGTCACCGTCCGGCGGAGGTCACCACCCCGACCGGCACGCGACGGAGGACCGGTCCGGGAGAGCGGGCGCCCGCTTCCTCGGGCCCCTCGACCCCGTGGACTGGCATCCCCGGCGCGTGACGGTCGCCGGGACCTCGGGCACCGGCAAGACGACCCTCTCCCGTTCGATCGGGGCACGCCTGGGCCTCCCGATGACGGAGATCGACGCCCTCTTCCACGGGCCGGGCTGGCAGCCCCGTCCGAGCTTCGTGGCGGACGTGGAGGCGGTGGTCTCCGGCCCGGAGTGGGTCATCGAGTGGCAGTACCGGGTGGTACGGGAGCGCATCGCGGACCGGGCAGACACGCTGGTGTGGCTCGACCTGCCGGTGCGCGTCACCATGTGGCGCGTCGTGCGCCGGACGGTGGTCAGGCGCCTGCGCCGCACGGAGTTGTGGAACGGCAACACCGAGCCGCCCCTGTGGACCTTCCTCACCGACCGCGACCACATCGTGCGCTGGGCCTGGGCGCACCGCCACACCCTGCGCGGTCGCATCCCGGAGGTGGCGACGGTCCGTCCGGACCTGCACGTCATCAGGCTGCGGTCGCAGCGGGAGGTGGACCGGTGGATGGCGGGGCTCCGCCCCTGAACCTGCGGGGTCTCGGACCTGCGGGGTGCCGGCGCGATGCCTGCGGGATGCCTCCGGGGTGGGACCGACACCGTCGTCGACCCCACCCCGGTGGCACCCGACCGGACCGGGATCTCAGGCCCAGGGGTCCACGAGGATGCGGATCGGGTTGCCGACCTTCTTCTCCAGGTGCTCGATCCCGGTGGCGATGTCGGTGAGGGGCACGACCTCCGTGACCGACTCGTGCAGGTCGAGACGCCCGTACTTCAGCATCTCGGCGAGCATCCCAATGTCCTGGTTCTGGTAGCCGATGTGGCCGAGCACCTGCTTGGACTTCAGGTTGAACTCCAGGAAGGTCCCCAGGTTCATGTCCTGGACCGACATGCCGACCGTGACGACCTTGCCGTGGTTGTCGAGGACGGACACGGCCTGGCGCAGCGTGGGCTGGATGCCGACGGCGTCGAAGGCGACGTCGATCATGCGACCGCCCGTGGCCCTGGTGACCTCGTCGACCAGGTTCGGGTCGTCGCTGCGGAAGACGTGGTCCGCCCCGAGTCTCAGGGCCCGCTCCAGGGCGTAGTCGTCGATGTCGAACCCGATCAGGGGGACGGCACCGGCCAGCCGCGCGAGCTGGATGATGTGGGTGCCGACACCGCCCAGGCCCCACACGCCGACCGCATTGCCGGGATGGACCTTCCCCGTGCGGACCACGGCGCCGAAGGGGGTGGACACGGCGTCGGCGAGGATCGCGGCCTGCTTCATGTCGACCTCGTCGGGGATCCGCGTCAGGCCCATCGCCTGGGCGATGGTGTACTGCGCCCAGGCCCCGTCGTAGGCGAAGGCCATGAGGTGGAGGTCCAGACAGTTCGTGAAGTCCCCCCGCCGGCAGCGGCGGCACACCAGGCAGGGTCGGCCGGCCGAGGGGATGACCCGGTCGCCGACCTCCCACCCCGACACCCCGGCACCGAGGGCGTCGATCACCCCGGCGGCCTCGTGGCCCTGCGTCACCACCGGCAGCTGTGCCGGGAAATGGCCGCTGATCAGCGACAGGTCGGAGTGGCAGATCCCGCAGTACGCCACCTTGATCCGCACCTGTCCGGGCCCGGGCTCGGGGACGGGGACCTCCTCGACGGTCACCTCCCCCGTGTCCGAGTGGAACCGTTCAGCGAGCATCGTGTCGGCCATACGATCACTTCCTTGTCATCATGGGACGGCCGTTGCCCACCGATACTAGGACTCAAGTCCCACTTCCCGTGACGGCATCGGACACCGGTGACTGTGACCCGCGCCACGCCCCGTCGTCGGCGCCCCGCCCGGACGGTGACTTCCGGACCGGCGGTGGCACCCGGACCGGCGGTGACCTCTCGGTCCGGAGGTCGGCGTCCTCAGTCCGACAGCCGCTCCGGGTCCTCCAGGCTGAAGGAGTCCGCGGGCAGCGCCACCGCGACCGGGAGGAGCTGCTCGACCACTGCGGTGTAGAACTCCGCGACATCGGCCAGCGCGCCACCGGGCCCCACCTCGGCCCACAGCTCCTCGAGGGTGGGCCAGGACAGCTCCCGGCTCTCACCCTCGCCGGTCGCGTGGCGGGGAGCCTGGTCCGTGACGAAGGCGTAGCCCAGGTCGGTGTGGAGGTGGTCCCCGGGCAGTCTGTGCGTGTTGACCTGGAACGGCGTGGGGTGGCGGACCGCGCCGTGGGCCTCGATGTCCAGGGGCACCACCTGGAGCACGGCGAGCTGGTCGAGGTCGTAACCCGACTCCTCCACCACCTCGTGGGCCAGGGCCGACCACGGTGTCTCGGCGAGCTCGACGTGCCCCCCGACCTGCATGAGGCGCCCCAGTTTCCTGTGCCGGTGCACGAGGACCCGGGGAGCACCCAGGTCCGTGCGGACGATGTAGGCGCTGCAGGTGAGGTCGTGCTGACCGGGGGAGGTGTGGATGTGGGGCACGAGCGCGAGGCTACCCGGACCGGCGTCCGTCCCGCACGCCGACGGGCGGGACCTGACGGCGCAGGCGCCGGGTGGGGGCGCGCACGCCCCGCGCCCCCACCCGGCCGACCCCTGCGGGATCCCTCAGGACCGCTCCGCGGCCCCGCCCTCGTCGACGACGATCCACGCGGCCCGGTTCGGTTCGAGGTCGAACTCACCCCGCGCCGCGGCCTCCACCACGGATGCGGGTGCCTCCACGGTCCCCGACAGGAGCGCGACCCTTCCCCGGACCGGCACCCGCAGCGGCGTGACACCGGTGTTGAGCGCGACCACGACGTCACCGTTGCGGGCGACGACGAGGTCCTGGTGGGCATCGACCCAGGTCAACGTGCCCGCCGGGAGCTCGAGCTCCCTCCTGAGGGCGATGGTGCGGCGGTACTCGTGCAGCGGCGACCCGGGATCGGCCAGCTCCGTGTCGACGGCGAAGCGTCCCCAGTCGGCAGGCTGGGGCAGCCACGGCTCCTCACCCGCGCCGAAGCCGAAGTGGGGGGCGTCCGCCACCCAGGGCAGGGGGACGCGGCACCCGTCGCGTCCCCGCACCCGGTGCCCGGAGCGCAACCAGGTCGGGTCCTTGCGTGCCTCGTCGGGCAGCCGGGTCGCCTCGGGCAGGCCCAGCTCCTCACCGTTGTAGACGTACATCGACCCCGGCAGTCCCATGAGGAAGCTGGTCAGCGCCAGTGCGCGGCGCAGGCCGATCTCCTCGTCAGGCTGGGGGTCCGTGACGCCGATACCGGTGGCGGTTGAGGACCCGTAGGGGTAGCCGAGCCGCGTCGCGTGGCGGACCACGTCATGGTTGGAGAGCACCCAGGTGTTGACCGCCCCCACCGAGGCGTTGGAGGCCAACGTGCGGGCGATGGTCCAGCGCAGCTCGATGGCGTCCCACCCGCACTTGAGGACGTCGAAGTTGAAGGCCTGGCTCATCTCGTCGGATCGGACGTAGGCCGCGATGCGATCCGGGTCGTCCACCCAGGCCTCGGCGACGAGCATCCGGTCCCGGCCGTACTCGTCGAAGACGCGGCGCCACTCCCGGTAGATCTCGTGGACGCCGTCCTGGTCGAAGTACGGACCGGCATCGGGAGCCTTCTCCACGCGTCCCTTCCCGCCGGCAGCCACGTAGGAGAACCGGTCGGGACCGATCTGGTCATCGGGCAGGCCCTGGGCCTTGACCAGGCCGTGAGCGACGTCGACACGGAAGCCGTCGACCCCCCGGTCCAGCCAGAAACGGAAGTAGCGCTGGAACTCCTCGTGGACGTCCTGGTTGTCCCAGTTGAGGTCGGGCTGGTGGACGTCGAAGAGGTGCAGGTACCACCATCCCCTGTCCTCCTCGTGGCCCGTCACCTCCTCGACGCGGGTCCAGGCCGACCCACCGAACATCGACCCCCAGTTGTTGGGAGGGACGTCCCCACTCTCGCGGAACATGTAGCGATCGCGTTCGGGGGAGCCGGGTGCGGCTGCCAGGGCCTCCTGGAACCACACGTGGTCGGAGGAGGTGTGGTTGGGGACCACGTCGATGATGATCCGCATCCCCAGTCCGTGTGCGCGTCGGAGGACCTCGTCGAACTCCTCCAACGTCCCGTACTCGGGGTTGATGTCGAAGTAGTCGGAGACGTCGTAGCCGTTGTCCCACTGGGGGGAGGGGTAGAAGGGGGAGAACCAGATCGCGTCGACACCCAGGTCGTGGAGGTGGTCGAGGCGGTCCAGGACACCGCGGAGGTCCCCGATGCCGTCACCGTTGCCGTCGGCGAAGGAACGCGGGTAGATCTGGTAGATCAGCGCGGTCCGCCACCAGTCGGACGCCGCATTGGGTCCGGTGACGGGTTCCGTGGTGGGGATGCCTGGGGTTTCGCTCATGGGTGGGTGACGCGCCTTCCGTGATCGGGATCGGGTGTGGTGGGTTTGGGTGTCCCCGGCGACCGGGGGTGGGGGCCGGCCCCGGGAGGGGATGTCGAGCCCGGCCAGGCGTCGGGACCCGGCGGGGCCGCGTCCGGGGACCGACGAGGGCGGGCACCGTCCTCCCGGTGTCGGGGCGGACGAGGGCGCCCCCGTCCCCGCGGACACCGGGGCCGGGTCGCCGGACCCGGCCCCGGACCCGCGGGTGCAGGTCCCCGGGACCTCAGGACTTGACGCCGCCGGCGGCCAGGCCGGCGACGATGCGCCTCTGGAAGAAGAGCACGAGGAGGATCAGTGGGATCGTGACGACGATGCCCGCCGCCATCTGGGACCCGTAGGGGGTCTCGAACTGCGAGGCCCCACCGAACTTCGACAGTGCCACGGGCGCGGTCTGCATCCTCGGGTTGTTGACCATGGTGGACGCGATGAGGAACTCGTTCCACGCGTTGATGAACACGATGATCGCCGTGGTGAAGATGCCCGGTGCCGCCAGGGGCAGGATGATCTTGCGGAACGCCTGCCACGGTGTGCACCCGTCGACCATCGCCGCCTGCTCGAGTTCGCGGGGCATCTGGCGGAAGAAGGTGTTGAGGTTCCACACCGCCAGCGGCAGGGCGAAGGACAGGTAGGGGACGATGAGCGCCTGGTAGGTGTTGATCCAGTTCCAGTCGGTGAACAACCGCAGCAGCGGGACGATGATCGCCACCAGGGGGAACATCGAGGTCGCCACGACCAGCGTGAGCAGGACCCCCTTGCCGGGGAACTCGAGGCGGGCCAGGGCGTAGGCGGCGAAGGTCGCCACGATCAGGGAGATCACGGTGGTCACCAGTGACACGATCGCGGAGTTGATGAGCGCCTGGCCGAACTGGCGGCCCGGGTCGAACACCGACGCGAAGTTCTCGAAGGAGACGACCGTCGGCCACCAACTGGTCTGGAAGATGTCCTGGGGACGTCTCAGGGAGGAGACGAGCATCCAGTAGAACGGGGCCAGGCAGTAGACGAGGATGAGGCCGATGCCGAGCACCGAGCCCACATTGCCCAGGATGATGCGCTTGGGGGACTCCGCCTTCGTGCTCATGACCGCGCTCCTTCACTGCCGGCGATGTCCTGCGCCAGTGCCTTCTCCGCTGCTAGGACCTCTCCGGGTGAGGCCGGACCGTCCTCGCCCTCGTGCCCGGTGGGGCGCTTCCTGCGCCGTCGGAAGATCCTCAGCTTCCTGTTCCCTCCGTCGTCCCCCGAGCCGATGACATCGGCGCCGAGGAGCCTGATGAAGGCGAAGGCGATGATGAAGATGTAGAGGAAGAGGATGATCGCGTAGGCCGCCGCCGACCCGTACCTGACGTTCGAGGCCTCGTCCTGGACGAGCATCGAGAGCGTCTCCACCGAGGGCTTGCGGGCGCCGATGAGGATGTAGGGCAGGTCGTACATCCTCAGCGCGTCCAGGGCGCGGAAGAGGACGGCGACGACCAGGGCGGGCTTGACCAGGGGGAGGGTGATGCGGGTGAAGCGCTGCCACACCCCGGCCCCGTCGATCTTGGCCGCCTCGTAGACCTCGTCGGGGATCACCTGGAGGCCCGCCAGGGTGAGGAGCCCGATGAAGGGCGCCGTCTTCCAGACGTCGGCGATGATGACGGCGAACTTCGCGGACCAGTCGCCGGTGGACCAGAGGATCTGCGTGCCGAGCAGCGCGTTGGCGGCGCCGTGGGCGTCGAAGATCCACTTCCACAGGACTGCGGACACCGCGGTGGGCACGGCCCAGGGAATGAGGATGGCGGCACGCACGATGCCACGCCCACGCATGGCCTTGTGCATGATCAACGCCATGATCACGCCCAGGAACGTCTCCAGGACCACCGTCACCACTCCGAAGAGGGTCGTGTTCCAGGCGGCATTCCAGAACCGGGCGCCGTTGGCGGTGAAGATGGTCGCATAGTTGGCCAGTCCGACGAACGGCGCGGTGTCGGAGTAGAAGCCCTCCTCGTCCATGCCGGCGACCCCGAAGAAGGAGTCCCTGACCGCCATGATGATGGGAAAGACGATGACGACCACGATCACCAGGACCGTGGGGAGGACCAGGAGCACGCCGGTCCGGCGTTCCTGGCTCACACGTTTGGAGAACCCGTGCCGTTCGTGCGGCTTCAGGGCCGCCACGGCAGGTGCGGTTGACACGACACTCGCTTCCTTTCAGTCGCCTGGAGGGCGGGGTCCCGGTCCGGGTGCTGCGCCCGGACCGGGACCCCCTCCCACTGAGGATCCTCGGGCCGACGGCCTCAGCTGCCGCTGCCCAGGGCTGCGAGCTTCTCGTCCAGGTCCTTCAGGGCATCCGCAGGCGTGACCTGCCCCTGGAGGGTCGGCCACAGCGAGTCCTGGATGGCCGCGGTCGTGTCGCCGTACTGAACGGCCCGCGGACGCGGGACCGCGTTCTTGATGGACCCCTCCAGCGCCGGCAGGTACGGGAAGTCCTTGATGTTCGTCTCGTCCTCGTAGAGCTCGGTCCACACGGGAGCGAGGGAGGCCTCCTTCAGCTGGGTCTGCTGCTGCTCTCCGTCCGTGTACCACTTGACGAACTCCAGGGCGCTAGCCTTGTTCTTGCAGTAGCTGGAGATACCCAGGTTGTGACCACCCAGGGAGGACACGCCGGGCTTGCCGTCCACAGAGGGGAGGGAGGTGAAGCCGAAGGCGTCGTCACCGATGGCCTTCTGGGTCAGGGAGTACTGGTAGGGCCAGTTGCGGTAGAAGATGATGCGCCCCGCCTCGAAGGCGGCACGCCCCTCCTCCTCCTTGTAGGTCAGGGCCTCCTGGGGGATGAACCCGGACTTGAAGCCGTCGACCAGGCGCTGGAGCCCGGCCTCGGACTCGGCGGAGGCGGCCGCGGGCTTGAGGTCACTGTCGAGGATCACGCCGCCGCTGGTGTTGATCGCCTCGGCGACGTTGACCGTGAAGCCCTCGTACTTGTAGAACTGGCCCGCGTACCCGCCGATGCTGGAGTACTCGGGGAGCGCCTTGACCTTCTCCCAGTCCGCCTCCATGTCCTCCCAGCTGGTCGGTGCCTCGGTGATGCCGGCCTTGGCGAGGATGTCCTTGCGGTAATAGAGCAGACCGCCGTCGGAGGAGGCCGGGATCGCGAAGACCTTGTCCCGGTAGGTGCCGGTCTCCCAGACCGCCTCGAGGAACTTGTCCTTCGGGAACTCCGAGGCGGGGAGCTCGTCGATCCAACCGCGCGCGGCGAACTCGGGCACCCAGATGTTGTCGACCGACATCACGCAGTAGGCGTCGGACTTCGTCTGGGCGTTGTTGATCATCGACTGACGCTGCTGGTCGGCCTCGGACGAGAGCTCGATCATGGTGACCTTCTCGTCCGGGTGGGCCTCGTTCCACTTGTCGAGCATCGGCTGGATCGTGCCGCCGTTGTCCTTGCCCTGGACGTAGGTGAAGGGACCCGTTCCCTCGAAGGAACTCGTGGCAGCTCCGCCATCGGAGCCGCTCGCCCCGGACTGGTCACCACCCCCACCGCACGCCGTCAGGACCATGGCCGCTGCCGCGAGGGTCGCCGTGGTTGCGGCGACTGTGCGCTTGGACGTTCGCATTATGCCTCCATCACTTCATCGTGCTGGTCTCGTCACGCGGGATCACGTGACGTGCACCACCGAATGTAAGCGTTTGCAGGGAGTGGGTCAAGCGGGACGGGTTTCGATTGGGTAACGCAGTGCGGGCCACCGCCGGTGGGGCACCGGGTCGGTCCCGCCCCCACCGTGCAGGACCGTGGTACCCGGTCAGGCCGGGGAGACCACGGTTCTCAGCGCGGGACGGAGGTCGTGTGGCCGGGACGCAGCATCCCGTGGACCCTCTGCGTCCCCGACACCGCCCCACCCGCGATCATCCTCAACAGGGAGTCCGCACCCATGCGGCCCTGGAGACCGGGATCCTGGACCACGGTCGTCAGCGGCAGGAGCTCCCGTGGGTACTCCCCGTCGACACCGATGACCGACATGTCGCCGGGCACCCCCAGACCCCTCTCCTCCAGGGCCTGCATCGCCCCGACGGCGATGCAGTCGGCGGCGGCGAACACGGCGGTGATGTCGGGGCGCCTGTCCAGGAGCTCCATCATGGCGTCGTGGCCCCCGGAGATGTCGAAGTAGGAGTTCTCGACCAGGTCGGCCTCGGGGTCGACACCGGCTCCGAACATCGCCTGTCTCCAGCCCTCCATGCGCGCCCCCGCCGGCATGTTGGGGCTGATCTCGTCCAGTGCGCCCGTGATGTGGCCGATCGCGGTGTGGCCGAGTTCGAGGAGGTGCTGGGTGGCCATCACCCCCACCTCCACGTCGTCGAGGGTCACGGACGCCAGTGGCGGGTTCGCGTTGCCGACCACCACGACGGGCACCCCCAGGGTCTCCACGTCCTCGATCTCCTCACCCACCAGGGGAAGGGAGATGACGAGGACGCCGTCCACGCGACGGCGCAGGGGGTCGATGTCGATGGAGAAGTGCGGCTTCCCGCGCACGTACTCCACCGAGTGGACCATCGTGGCGACACCCTTGGCCTGGAGTCGGCGCTGCGCCCCCTCCAGGACGCTGGAGGGGAACCACTCGTCGAAGTCGGGCACCACGAGCGCAACCATGCCGGTGCGCCCGGTCGCCAACGCCTGCGCGGAGGGGGAGACGACGTAGCCGAGTTCCTCGGCGGCGGCGAGGACCTTCCGACGGGACTGGTCCGACACGTTGGAGAGCCCGCGCAGCGCGCGCGACACGGTCGCGGTGGACACCCCTGCCCTGGCGGCGACGTCATCGATCGTCGATCCCATGGCGCGAGCGTATCGCGGGAGCCGGCCGTGGAGGAACGCGCGTCGGAGCAGGTGCCCCGCACCGACGCGAGGGACGTGGGGTCTCAGCGCTCCAGGATCGCCCGCATGAGGGCGGCGGCACCGTCGTGTTCCACCGGTCCTGTCACCGCATCGGCGTGGGCGCGGACCTCCTCGGTGGCACCCCCCATGGCGACCCCGTGGTGGGCCCAGCGCAACATGGCGATGTCGTTCGTGCCGTCACCCACGGAGACGGTCCCCTCCCGGGGAATGCCCAACTCGGCGGCCAGCTCCGCCAGGCCGGTCGCCTTCGTCGTGCCCTCGGGGCCGACGTCCACCCAGGACGTCCACCCCACGGCGTACTCGTGCCGGACACCGAGGTCCGAGCCCTCCACCCGCTCCGCGAACTCGTCGCGATCCATCCAGGGTGCACGCCCGATGAGCTTCGGGGTGGGGGTGGCGCTCAGGTCGCGCACCGGGGAGACGATGCCGGCCTCGGCGAGTTCCCCGACGGGGAAGGGCTGGGAGACGAGGTACCCCCGGTGCGTGACCTCCACGCCCAGGAGAATTCCCGGGACGCTGGACTCCAGGGACCTGATCGCCGCCGCGGGGTCGAAGCGGTGCTCGGCGAGGACCTCCACGTCGGTCCCCCCGCGGGGCTCCCAGTGGGCCAGGACCGCGCCGTTGGAGCACACCGACCACCCACGGTCCGAGTGCAGGTACCCGAGCACGGGACGCACGGCATTGACGCCGCGACCCGTGGCGATGACCACGGTCGCCCCCGCGTCGACCAGGTCGTGGTAGGCCTCCCGCACGCGCGGTGAGGCACCGTCGGGGCGCAGCAGGGTGCCGTCCACGTCCACGGCCACCATCACCCGCCGCAGGTCACCGGGGAGGTCGGGGGGCAGGGACTGCTTCGCGGTCTCGACCATCTCCGCGAAGGGGACGAAGGGCACACCCGAGGGCGGGGGTGTGAGGAGGGGTTGGCTCACCTGGTCACCTGAGGGGTTCCATCACGTCTATTCACCTGAGGGGTTCCATCACGTCGAGTCCCCCTAGGTAGGGACGCATGGCCTCGGGCACCCGCACCGAGCCGTCGGCCTGCTGGTGGTTCTCCAGCAGGGCGACGATCCAGCGGGTGGTGGCCAGGGTGCCGTTGAGCGTGGCCACGGGGTGCATCTGACCGTCCTCCCGGCGCTCCCGGATCCCGAGGCGGCGCGCCTGGAACGTCGTGCAGTTCGAGGTCGAGGTGACCTCCATGTAACGCTCCTGCGTCGGCAACCACGCCTCGCAGTCGAACTTGCGGGCGGCCGAGGTGCCCAGGTCGCCCGCGGCGGTGTGGATCACCCGGTAGGGGAGCTCGACCTTGGCGAGCATCTCCTCCTCCCAGGCGAGGAAACGTCGGTGTTCGTCCTCGGCGTCCTCGGGCCGGCAGTAGCTGAACATCTCGACCTTGTTGAACTGGTGCACGCGGATGATGCCGCGCGTGTCCTTGCCCGCGGCCCCCGCCTCACGGCGGTAGCAGGTGGACCAACCCAGGTAGTGCCGGGGTCCGGCCGACAGGTCGAGGATCTCCCCCATGTGGTACCCGGCGAGCGCCACCTCGGAGGTGCCCGTCAGGTAGAGGTCGTCGGCGGGCAGGTAGTAGATCTCGTCGGAGTGCTCGTTGAGGAAGCCCGTGCCGCCCATGACCTCGGGCGTGACCAGGGTCGGGGTGATCATCGGGGTGAAGCCGGCGGCCACGGCCTGGTCCAGCGCCATGGTCAGCAGCGCCAGCTCGAGGCGCGCACCGATACCCGTCAGGTAGTAGAAGCGCGACCCGGAGACCTTCGCCCCGCGCTTGACGTCGATGGCGCCCAGGCCCTCGCCCAGGGCCAGGTGGTCCAGGGGCGTGAAACCCTCGGCCGCGAAGTCACGGCGCTCGGGACCCTCGTGGCGCAGCACCACGAAGTCGTCCTCACCACCCACGGGCACGCCCGGCGCGACGATGTTGGGCAGCGAGCGGGCCAGGCGGTCGGCCTCGGCGTCGAGCTCGCCGGCCCGCGAGTCCGCGGCCTTGACCTCCTCGGCCAGCTCCCTGGCCTGCGCCAGGACGGCGGGACGCTCCTCCGGCGAGGCCTTCCCGACGGAGCGGGACACCTCCTTCTGCGTGGCCCGCAGGGACTCGAAGGTCTGGAGGGCCTCACGACGTGCGGCATCAGCCTCGATGATGCGGTCGACCAGCTCCGGGTCGGCGCCCCGGGCCTTCTGTGAGGCACGGGCAGTTTCGGGGTCGTCTCGCAGGGCGCGCACATCAATCATGTGCCCATGGTAGGACAGCGCCCCCACCCGCCACCGCTTCCGCCCGACCGCACCGACTCTCCCCCGGGCCCCGCGCCGGGTCCACCCGGACCTCCTCCCCACCGTGTGTCTCCCCTCCGGGACGCCCCGGGGCACCGGTCCCGATAGGCTCCTCCCATGACTGGAGTCGCCCTCATCTGGCTGGCCACCGCCCTCCTGCTCGCCGTGGGTTCCGCGGCACTGTCGAGGTGGCTGACCTTCCGGGACACCCGCAACGCGGCGCGCAACGGCGCCCTGTTGGACCCCGCCACCGCGGACGCCGTGGACCGTGACCGCCCCCGGCCCTGGGTGGTGTTCAACCCCTCGAAGTTCGCCGACCCCGACGACTTCCGCGCCAAGGTCGACGACCTGGCCCTCCAGCACGGCATCTCCCACGTCCACTGGCGCGGGACCACGCCCGAGGACCCGGGCACCGGCCAGACCGTGCGCGCCCTCGCCGAAGGAGCCTCCGTCGTCATCGCCGCAGGTGGGGACGGGACGGTGCGTGCGGTGGCCGCCGGCCTCGCCCACTCGGGGGTCCGCATGGGGATCATCCCGGTGGGCACCGGGAACCTCCTCGCCCGCAACCTCGGACTGCCCATCGACGACCTGCCCCGCGCCGTCGCCGTGGCGCTGGGCCCCGACCACCGCGGCGTCGACCTCGCCTGGCTGCGGATGGAGGATGTCGAGGAGGCCTCCGGGATCCCCGCGGAAGGTGGTCTGCTGGCCGCTGCGGACGCCCCCTCGGTGCGTTCCCTGCCCGAGGGCGTCCGGGAACCACAGCGCGACGAGTACGCCTACGCCATCATCGCGGGCCTCGGTTTCGACGGGGAGACCATGGCGAACACCAACCCGAAGCTCAAGAAGAGCGTGGGGTGGCCCGCCTACGTGCTCTCAGCACTCACGGCCCTGCGGACGCGCCGCATGCGCTGCCGCCTCACCCTGCACGATCCCGCCGGGCCCGCAGGACCCGCCGAGCAGGGGGTCGCCGCGTCGGGGCCCGCCACCGTCGACGACGGCGCACCCGGTGACTCCGCCGACGAGACCACGGAGTTCACCGCCCGCACCGTCCTCTTCGCCAACTGCGGGGAGCTGCCCTACATCGTGCTCGCACCCGATGCGGACCCCGATGACGGACTGCTCGACATCATCGCCGTGGACACCCAGGCGGGTCTGCTCGGCTGGGCCGACCTGGCCGCGAAGGTCCTGGTCCAGGGGGTGGGCCTGCGTCCACTCGACATGCCCACCTCCACCGGCCAGATCGCCTTCCGGCAGGCGCCCTCCGCCTCCGTGCACGTCGACCGCCCCCAGGTGGTCCAGGTCGACGGCGATGCCCTAGGTCGGGCGCGCACCGCCCATGTGCGTGTGGACGCGGGAGCACTGGACATCGCCGTCGCCTGACCCCGGCAGCGCTCTGTCCGCACAGTCTCCCGGGTCGGTGTGCAGGAATGCACCCAGTTTCCCCGAGCCCGGAGCCGGAGGCAGTGCCACGCGTCCCGCTGTCAGCCCCTGACCTGCATCGATGCTCCCGCCCTCATTCGGGGCCTCCTCGTCGAGGAGGAAACTGGGTGCATTTCAGCACACTCGGGGGTCAGTGCCCCGTGTGTCCTCCCAGTGGCCAGCTGGCATCACCCTCGTAGAGGGTGGTCCCGTCGCCGCCGTGGAGGATCCCGGCCACCCAGGCACGCCCCACGCGGAAGTCCTCGTCCGAGGTGCCCTCCAGGATCCTGGCGCGGACCCCGTCCACGCGTGGGTAGGAGCCCATGAAACGCACGTCGGGGGAGAAGCGGTGCAGCCCGACCAGGGCCGCCTGCACGCGTTCCTCGGCGATGTGGCCGACGATGTCGATGGAGAAGGTGTAGGAACCGAGGTGGTCCCCCGAGGGGCGTGACTCGATGCGCGAGAGGTCCACGCCGCGGGCGCTGAACTGCTCGAGCATGCCGAGCAGCGAACCGGCCTCGTTGTGGGGCAGGGCGACCTGGATCGTCGTCTTGTCCGCACCGGTGGGCGGGGGCAGTGCGCCCGGGGGGGAGACCATGACGAAGCGGGTGACGGCGCCCGGGTTGTCGGCGACGTCGGAGTACAGCGCCTCCAGGCCGTAGCGCTCCACGGAGGTCGCGTTGCACAGGGCGGCGTCGAAGCCGGCGTCCCCCTGCGCGAGCAGCTCCGCGGCGGCCGCGGTCGATGTGGCGGGCAGGTGCAGGGCGCCGGGGAACGTCTCCTCCGCCCAGTGGCGGCACTGGGCCCAGGCATGGGGGTGGGTGCCGATGCGGTGGATGTCCTGCGCCCGGGTCCCGGGGCGCACCGCCAGCTGGAAGGTCACCGAGACGACCATCTCGGAGACGATGACCAGGGGCTCACCGCGGGAGAGCGCGTCCAGGGTGGCGTTGACCCCACCCTCGATCGAGTTCTCGATGGGGACGACCGCCCGGTCCGCCTCGCCGCGGCGCACCAGTTCCATGGCAGCGGGGGCGGAGGGGACGGGGAGCAGTTCCGCCCCGGCGGGCGCCACCTGCCACACGGCCTGCTCGGTGAAGGTCCCGAAGGGTCCGAGGAAGGCGATGCGGACGTGGTCGCCCGCAGGGTGCGGGCCGGGCATGTTCGTGGCGGCCGTGGGTTCGTGCATCCCACCAGCGTAACGAGGGCGACGCGGGGTCGTGGGCGCGACCCGTCACCCGGACGACCGTCCCCGGGGCGGCACCGCCGGTCCGGTCGTGATCCGGGCCGATGCACACTCTTTCAGGACACAGGAGTGTGGCGGCTCCAGGTCCCCGGCCCCGGGGTCCCGGTGGGCACCTCGTCCCGTACGTACTCCTGGCACCCGCCCGTCCCGAGTGTCCTGCAGGCGCTGCCGTCGACGTGGGCGAAGAGCGTTGTCGGGTCCGGACCTGCATCGACGGGACCGCCGAGCCCCGGGTGCTTGTCATTGTCGAGTTGCTCGACGGATCGGGTCTCCATGTCGGTTCCTCTTCCCCCTCGTCCCCCGCGCTGCGGGCCGGTCCACCAGGACCTCCCGCTCCACATCCGGCGGAACCGGGCACTGCCCTCTCGAGAAGGTACGGACTTCACCCGTCGCCCGGTACACCCCTGGGGGTGGGGAGCGCTGAACGGGTCCACGCGACGGGTCGCACCGTCCTCCTGCACCGGGGGCGCAGGACAGCGCTCAGCCTGAGCGCTCCTCCTCCCGCAACGGCTCGGGGAGCATGCCGTGGCGGACCCCCCACACCACCGCCTGGCTGCGTCTGAGCACACCCATCTTCCGGTAGGCCGTGCGGATGTAGGACTTGACGGAGTTGATGCTCAGGCCGCACGCCTCGGCAATGACCTCATTCGTGATGCCCTGGGTGATCAGTGCGACGACCTGGGCCTCCCGCGCCGTCAGTCCGGCGTCGCGGCCCGGCCAGTCGGGCATCTGGACCTCCCGGTCGCCCACCGCGGGGAGCACCACGCAGTCGCCGCCGGCGACCCGCACCAAGGCGCTGCCCAACTGGGATCCCGTCAGCTTCTTCGACACGTAACCGTGGACGCCCAACGCCAGGTACCGTCCGATCTCCTGGTCGGACTCGTGCCAGGAGTAGATGACGACCTTGTCGAAGCGCGGGTTCACGAGGAGTCGGGAGACATCCGTCTCCGGATCCCGTGCCGCGAAGCAGTCGAAGAGCACCACGTCGACACGCCGCACCGGTTGGACGCCGGCGGCGAACTCGACGACACGGAGGCGGGAGTCCCCCTCCAGCAGCTGCGCGACCCCACGGACGATCACCGGGTAGTCATTGACGACGGACACTGAGACCTGCTCGCGAACCGGCACTCCGCCCATGCCCTCCCTCTCCGACGCACCGGACGGTCACCACCAGCGGGGCCGGGGCCACGGGCCGGACCCAGGGACCGCGGGCCCGGACGGGATGACCGGACCGGGTGGAACTCCTTCGTGCCTCAGAGGAAATCACCGTCTCCCCCGCCCCGCAACAGGTGGGGACGTGATCGCCCCGGGAGACCGGGTCGACCGGAGCGGTCCCGGGCCCTCAGCCGCAGGCGGTGATCCTGAAGAGCTTCGCCGTCCCACCGTCGTCCACCAGCTCGAACCCGTGGGTCACGTCCACGTCGTACAGACCCGGGAACCGCTCGGAGCGCTTGAACTGGTAGTACCAACCGTCGGCGTCCATGTAGAAGTGCGTGATGCCCAGCTCCCGCACGACCTCGCACACCTCGGGATCGGTGTGGATCTGGTTGAAGCGCTGCACCAGGACCTCCTGGGCGTGGGAGTCCCCCAGCGTCTGGTACAGCTGCGGGAAGACGGCGCGTCGCTGCCCGATGACCTCGGTGTAGGCGGCCCCCGCGATCGGGTCGCCGAGCACCAGGGCATCAGCGGGCAGGGTCCGGGGCATGCGGCGCAGCATGTCGAGCTCGGCGGAGGTGGCCATCCCGGCCTTTCCCAGGTGATCGGCGTCGTAGACGACGGTGACCGCCCGGATGCGGGCGTCCATGGCGCCCCCGAGACTCAGTGCCAGCAACCACGCACCCAGGATCGCCCCGATGCGCCAGAGGGATCCCGCCGAGTGGTGCTCGTCCTCGCTGCGCACCCTCTGGGACCGGACCCAGTTGACGACGAACTCGAAGCCCAGCGCCGCCAGGGGAACCATCGTCAGGTTCTGGGGAGCCATGATGCGACGCGGGTCCATGTACCAGGGGGCGAGCAGGAAGGTGCGCAGCGCACTGTCCGGTGCGTACGCCAGGAACGTCATCGCCGCCAGGACCAGGAAGGAGGCGATGGGCCACAGCAGGGGTCGCGACCCCAGGGTCGCCCGGACCTCCCCGCGGCGCTCCTCCCAGATCCGCACCCGCTCGGCGCGCGGGGCGTCGGGGGACAGGCCACCGGCACCCTCCGGTGTGAGGAGCGCTCCCTGACCGGTCCCGGAACCGGCGGCCCCATCGGCGGCCCAGCCGGCGACCGCACCCTCCGACGCAGCGTCATCGCCGTCATCCCCCACCACACGCACGAGGGCGTCGCCCTCGTCGGCGGGTCGGGCACCGGTGGACGGCAGCGGTCCACCGGGGAGACGCCAGTCCGGGAAGGAGGCCGCGGCGAGCTGGTCCCAGGTGCGCACCGCCGAGACCGTCGCCCACACACCGGCGGCCATGAGCAGGGCGAACACCGTCACCGTCGTCGCGAGCCCCGGGGTGGAGTCGAAGGGCGGGAACGGGGTGAGGAAGTGGGAGAAGGCCGCCGCCCACCCCTGCCCGTGGCGCGGGTAGGAGCCCATGGCGCGCAACTGTTCGGTGGTGAGCACCCACAGGGGGAGTGCGACCACTCCGACCCCGATGGCTGCGAGCACGACGACCAGGACCCTGTCGCGCAGCCACAGGGAGCGTCGCAGCAGACGCCAGAGGCCCACCAGCAGGGGGGCGAGCAGCACCGCGTACAGGCTGAACACCGCGGAGGGGTGCGCCGCTGCCGCACCCACCACCGCCAGGACCCACATCCCCAGGAGTGGCAGGTGACCGACCACGCCCCGCAGTCCCGCCAGGGTCGAGCGGGTGAGGCGCCGCCCGAGGACGACGGCGAGGGCGGCCACCCCGGGCAGCACGGCCACACCGGTGGCGTTGGGCCACTGGCTGTACATGGTCAGCGCGTCGGCCGGCATGCTCAGCGTGCACCCCGCCAGGACGGGTGCGGCGAGCACCGCGACCCGCGAGGTGGACACGACCGCCGTGAAGGCCGTGCACCCCACCACCCAGATGCCCATGAGCAGCAGGTTGGTCACATTGGCCACCTGGACAACGGTGGTCGGCACCGCGAAGAGCGCGGTGAAGGCGTGCCAGGCGATCGGGTAGGTGACGGCCCGACCTCCGTAGAGGGGGGCGAGAGCTCCGTGGGGTTGCGCCTCACCGGTGTGGAGGATCGTCCACACGCCGTTGAGGTGGAACACGGGGTCCCACTGCTGCACGGGGTCCGCCGGGTCGGCGGTCACCACCAGGGGCAGCACCGCGACCAGCCACCCCACCGCCACCAGGCACCAGGTCGCCACCCGCGTGCGCCGCGGCAGGATCCGGTAGGCCCGCGACGAGGGCGCGTCGACCAGCAACGGCGGCCTCACGGAGACGGGGTCGCCCATGAGGTCACCGACGAGGGGGGTGCGGCGCATGCGCAGGCGCAGCACGACGGCGCCGAGCAGTGCGACAACGGCCAGCACCGGCAGTACCGTCCGCCCCGACCAGGCGATGCCCAGTGCGTGGTAGGCGATGGAGAGGACAGTGATGACGGCAAGTGTCAGTGCGGGTGACACGGCCGCGGCGACGACGGAGGAACGGACGGTGGCCCGCACCCAGAAGTAACCGGGCAGGACCATGGCGGCGACCATCGCCGCCAGCACCGGGAGGAGCACACACCACGCGAGCATTCGTGACCGACCTCGTTCGACGGGGTCACCGGGAAGGACCCGGTGACCGGATGACCCTACTCTGCCCCGTCGGGCCGCCTGCGCGCACGGTCATGCCCGGGCAGGTCCGGATCCGGGGTGACCGAGGTGGCGCCCCGGGTCCCGTCGAGGGCTCCGGTGGTCCCTTCGGGAGCCCCGCCCGCGACCCCGTCCAGGGCGTCCTCCACGACTTCCACGGCCTCCTCGACGACCTCGCCGGCCTCCGCCCCCGCCGCGAGCGCCTCGGCGCGGGCGCGACGGCGCTGGAGGAGGACCTCCACGCCCATCGGCACCAGGGAGACGAGCACGATGAGCATGACCAGCACGGAGAGGTTGTCGTGGACGAACTGCACCCCACCCAGCGCGGACCCGGCGTAGGTGATGCCCACACCCCACAGCAGGGAGCCCAGGGAGTTGAAGGCGAGGAACTTCGCGTAGGGATAACGCGCGATGCCCGCAGCCAGCGGGATGAAGGTGCGCACGAAGGGGATGAAACGCCCGATCACCAGGGAGCGGCCCCCGTAGCGGACGAAGTACTGCTCGGCCTTGTCCAGGTGCTCGGTGCGCAGGAAGCGGGCGTCGTCCCTGAACAGGCGCCGCCCGTAGCGCCTGCCGAGCCAGTACCCCACCTGGGCGCCGAGGAAGGCCGCGACGAAGGTCAGGCCGATGAGGGTGGGCAGGTGGAGGCCGAGGCGCTCGTGGAGCAGTCCCGCGGTGAAGAGGAGGGAGTCCCCGGGCAGGACGGGGAAGAGCACCCCCGACTCGATGAAGACGATGAGGAGCGTCCCCCACAGGACCCACGGGCCCATGGCGACCAACAGGGTCTCGGGGTCGTGGAACCATCCGATGACGGTGTCCAGCCAGGACGCCGCCAGCGGCGTGGCGAACGGCATGGGGACGAGGAGGTGGTTGAGCACCGCTGGCCTTCCGTGGGGGGCAGAGTCCGTGCGGCCCAGAGTAGCCGGGTGGGACGGCACACCGGGGCGCGGGTCCGACGAGGGCAGGCGAGGGGTGGCGCGGGCGGGTGCGTGTCCGACGCGCGCAGGCGCAGGTCCGACGCGGGCTGGTG
>NZ_LT700212.1:2545696-2661633 GCF_900155435.1 Actinomyces provencensis
CAGGTCCGACGCGGGCTGGTGCGCGCAGGCGAGGGGTGGCGTGGGGGCACCGCCACGGCGGACGGGCCCCCACGGGGAATGGGCGCCACCGCGCGGGAACCTTCCCGTGCCTCGCCTAGACTGCTCGCATGACGGACACGACCTCGGGCACGGCCACGGGCGCCGCTGCCGGGGCTGCACCACCCCCGCCGCGCCTCCCACGCCCCGCCTACTTCGCCGATCGCCTCCCCCTGCGCCAGCGCCGCACGGAGGACCTCATCGACGCGGCACTCGCAGCCATCGGCATCGCCGTGGTGTGGCTCTTCGGCCTCTACGCCCACTCCACCACCGCCGGCGTCGTCGACGACGTGCGCAGCGTCCTCGCCAATGTCATCCGCCAGGTCCTCCTGCTGCCCGTCACCCTCATCGAGGGTCTCGTGGTCCTGGTCGCCCCGATCGCGATCATCATCTCCCTGGCGCAACGCAGACGGCTGGGCTCCATCGTGGAGTTCCTCCTCTCCGGCACGGTCACCGCGCTGGCGGGCTGGGGGCTCCTCACGGTGCTGGAGTACGTGCCCGAGACCGTCACCGCCCCCCTGCGCATCACGGCCGACGGGCAGTCCACCATCGTCCTCAACCTCGCGATCATGTCCCTGGCGGCGGCCTTCTCCACGGCCGACGAGTCCTCGAACATGCGGTCCGTGCGCTACTCCTGGTGGGGTCTGTGGACCATCACCCTGCTCGGGGTGATCCGCGGCGTCATGACCCTGCCGGGCGCCCTGATCTCGGTGCTCATCGGGCGGACCTTCGGTTCCATGGCCCGGTGGGTCCTCGGCTTCGAGGACCGCCGCGCCACCGGCATCGACATCGTGGAGGGCCTGCTCTCCATCGGGATCGTCCCCTCCCGCGTCATCCGCACCGACCTGGAGACCGCGGTGGAGCCCCTCTCCACCTGGGCCATCGAGGAGGTGGACGACGGTGACGAGGGCGCGCCCGACATCTCCACCGCCCGTCACCTGCACCAGTCCGACACCGACGTCGACCTGGTGGAGTACACCGTCACCCGACGCCCCGAGGTCGACTCCTCGCGCCACTACCAGGCCTGGGACGAGGCCGGGGTGGCGCTGGAGATCATCGTGGTGGACCCCGGCCGTGAGATCACCGGGACCATGGTCGACGTGTGGAACAACCTGCGCCTGCGCGGGATCTCGCGCTGGATCTCCCCCTCGATCAAGGCGAATGCGGAACGCGCCATGCTCACCTCCCTGTCAGCCATGCGGGCCGGGGTCCACGTCCCCGAGCCCCTCGGTCTGGCACAGGCCGGCGACTCCCTGCTGGTCGTCCACCGCGCGCTGCCCCCCACCACGACCCTCCACGACGCACCCGAGGAGCTCCTCACCGACGCCGTGCTCGACCAGGCGTGGCGACAGTTGGCTCGCGCCCACTCCCGCGCGATCTCCCACCGTGACCTCGGGTTCGACTCCGTCGTCCTGGACCCGGCGGGCACCGTGTGGCTGATGGACTGGGAGCGCGGCGAGGTCGCCACCACGGAGCTCAACCGACGCATCGACATCGCCCAGATGCTGGTCCACCTGGCCGTCTGCGTCGGCACGGAGCGCGCCCTGGCCTCCGCACGGAGGGTGGTCGGGGAGACCGTCCTGCGAGCCAGCGCCCCTGCCATCCAGAGGGCCGTCCTGCCCAATGACGTCAACGCGGCGGTGCGCCGCACCGACCTCGTCACCGAACTGCGCGACGCCATCGTGGGCGACTCCCCCACCGAGTCCGTCCAGATGCTCAATCTCCAGCGCTTCGCCCCGCGGACCGTGATCATGGTCGGCATCGGCATGGTCGCCCTCGTCGTGGTCCTGGGCACGATGAACTTCCAGGACATCGTCACCGCCGTGACCGAGGCCAACCCCGTCTGGATCCTGGTGGCCTTCCTCCTCGCCTCCCTCACCTGGGTGGGCGGGGCGATCCCGCTGGTGGCCTTCTCCACGGAGAAGGTGCACCTGCGCGACGCGGTGCTGGCCCAGGTCGCCGCCTCCATCGTCACCGTCGTCGCCCCCGCCGGCATCGGTCCCGCAGCACTCAACCTCCGCTTCCTCAACAAGCAGAAGGTCCCCACGGCGATGGCGGCCACCACCGTCACCCTCATGCAGATCTCGCAGTTCCTCACCACGGTCCTGCTCCTGCTGGTCGTCATCCTCACGTCGGGCTCGACCCTGGGGGTCTCCCTGCCCTACACCGCCATCCTCGCGGTGGCAGCCGTCCTGATGGTCGTCATCGCGGTCGTGGTGGCCATCCCCCGCATCCGGACCTGGATCTGGGAGAAGGTCGAGCCCACCTGGCAGCAGGTCTACCCGCGCGTGCTGTGGCTGGTGGGCCAGCCACGTCGGATCCTGGCGGTGCTCGGTGGGAACCTTCTGATGAACGTCGGTTTCATCGGCTCCTTCGCCGCCTCGCTGGCCGCATTCGGTGGGCGTCTGGACCTCATGGCGCTGTCCGTGACCTACCTGGCGTCGAACTCACTGGGCTCGGTGGTCCCCTCCCCCGGCGGCATCGGCCCGGTCGAGGCCGCGTTGACGGGCGGTCTCCAACTCGCGGGAGTACCCCTCTCGATCGCGCTGTCCACCGCGGTGGTCTACCGCCTGGTGACCTTCTACGGGCGCATCCCCTTCGGCTGGGTCGCCATGAAGGTCATGCAGAAGCGCGACCTGCTCTGAGGCCCACCCCGTGACCGGGGCAGCCGAGGTGTCCCCGCACGCCGGTGTCCGCCGACGACGGGGGAGGGCCACCCGCCGCCCCGGCGACGTCAGGCACGCCGGTGGGTGCCGGCACCCCCGGGACGCCGGACCCCCTCACTGACGGTCCGACATCGCGATGTTCGCCGAGATCGCCTGTCCGATGCGCGTGCGGACGTCCTCGTCGACCCAGGAACCCTCGGGGAGCCCGGCGGTGCGCCCGCCCTCGTGCAGCCCCAGGATCCCCTCCCACAGGGGGACGAGCTCCTCGTGGTAGGTGTGCCCGTGCCCGCCCGGCGCGGTCCCGGCGACGGGCAGGTCGGCGAGCACCTGGATGAAGGTCGCCACGCGGGTGAACTCCATGTCGGGGGAGACGTCGCGCCCGGCCTTCTCCCGCAGCCAGTCCGGCCGGTTCCAGAACATGTCCCACCAGCACCAGACCACCGGGTCGGAGGGGTGCTGTGCGTAGACGACCCTCGGGTGCCCCCACGGTCCCAGCTCGCGGCCGTAGACGTCGGCGCGCAGGTCGTCGGGGACGTTGACGAAACGCACGTGACGGGCGTTGTCGTAGACGGGGGCGACCTCGGGGCTGCCGCGGTGGCGGGCGCGGGTGAGCTCGCGGTGCAGGGGGGTGAACGAGGGCGTCCCCACCCACAGCGCACCCGACACCTCGGCCAGGACGTCGTCGAGGTCCTCGAAGACCTCCTGGGAGGCGAAGGCCCCCAGGGACTCCCCCGACACGTACAGCGCCGGACGGTGGTCCTCGGGCAGGGCGTCCAGGGCACGTCGGACCGCGTGGAAGAGCTGGCGCGAGGCCTCCACCGACACGTCCAGACCGGTGAGGAAGTTGATCGAGGACGGCACGTAGGAGTACTGCATGGACGCGGTCGCGCAGTCGCCACCCGTCAGGTACTCCACGGGCTGGACCTGCCACTCGTCCACCCACCCCGAACCCGTGGCAGTGCTCACCACGATCACCGCCCGCTCGAAGGCGCCGGTGCGGCGCAGCTCCTCGACGACCACCGCGGCCCGGGAGGCCAGGTCGTGGGGGTCCTGGGGCATGCCCGCGTACACGCGGATCGGTTCGAGCGCGGGACGCCCGGTGACCGCCTCGATGTCGCTGCGACGGGGTCCCCGCCCCAGGAAGACCCGTCCCTGTCCGCCCACGGACTCCCAGGAGCTCAGGGAGTCGGGAGAACCCGAGCGCTCCGGCTCGTGGGGCTGGTAGATGCCACGCGCGGTGCGGGTGTTCATGGTCCAGGCGTGGCGGGAGAAGAACCTGATCGCGCCGTGGAGCAGGACCCGGGAGGTGAGCACGAAGACCAGCAGACCCACCGACGCGACCGCGATCAGCCAGGCCACCGGTCCCGGCACCCACCGCACGAGCAGGTTCACCACTCCCTGCCCGACCCAGGCGAGGGCACCCACCAGGCCGAGGAGCACATAGGCCAGGACCAGGGACCCCACGACCCCCAGCACGTAGCCGCGCAGGGTCTCCGCACGCATCTCCACCAGTCCCGCGGCACGCCGGGAGGCGAGGAAGGACATCACCACGGCGCGGAGGAACCAGAGGAGGAACAGGGCGACCAGGACCCGCCGGAACCAGGACTCGGCCCCCTCGCTGGCGTGCACGCTCAGGCCCGTCCAGTACATGACCCACGAGCCCGCGGTCTCCAGCACCACTCCCAGGATGTACCCGACCGACATCAGCACCCCGGAGACCGCCGCGTGCCACCACCAGCTGCGCGGGAGGAGGGAGGGGGAGACCGACACCGCGTACATCACCAGGGCGACGATGAGGCCGAGCAGTGAGGTCGGGAGCATCGGGTCCCTCCTCTGGGGGCCGCTGCCGTGCGGGGACGGCGGGGGTGTCGCGGTGTGGTGGGACGCCGTCGGCGAACCGGCGGGCGGCTCCATTGTAGGGAAGGCCCCCACAGCTGCGGGAAGGGGTCCCGATGGTGACGTGGACCCCTGTGTGGTGGGAGAATCCGGGCATGACGACATCACCGTGGATGCACTCCGCCCTGCCCGCCCTGCCCGACGGACTGGCCGCCCTCGCCGCCGGTGTGGACCTGCCGGACCCCATGGATGCCCCTGCCCTGCGGTGGGGCGTCATCGGGGCCGGCGGGATCGCCCGGACCTTCGCCCGTGACGTGCCCCGCCACACCCGCTCCACGATCCACGCCGTGGGGGCGCGCGACCTCGACCGGGCACGGGCCTTCGCCGAGGAGTTCGGTGCCGCCCACGCTTACGGTTCCTACGAGGAGCTGGTGACCGACCCGGACGTCGACGCCGTCTACGTCTCCACCGTGCACCCCATGCACGCCCGCAATGCGCTCCTCGCACTGGAGGCCGGCAAGCCCGTCCTCGTGGAGAAGTGCTTCACGATCTCCGCCCGGGAGGCCCGAGAGGTCCTCGACCTGGCGGGACGCTCGGGCCTGTTCGCGATGGAGGCGATGTGGAGCCGCCAGCTGCCCCACTACCGCGTCATCCGCCAGGTGGTGGAGAACGGTCTGCTCGGCCGCGTGGTCTCCGTCCAGGCCGACCACGGACAGTCCCTGCTGCACGTGCCCCGCCTGGTCGATCCCGCACTCGGGGGAGGTGCCCTGCTCGACCTGGGCGTCTACCCGATCTCGTTCCTGCACTGGGTGCTCGGCAAGCCGCCCGTCATCTCCGCCACCGGACGTCTCCTGCCCTCCACCGGAGTCGATGCGGCCGACGCCGTCACCTTCGGCAGCGACTCGGCGATCGGCGTGGCACGCTGCAACCTCGACGGCCGGTCCGCCACGTCCGCAGAGGTCGTCTTCGAGCGCGGTTCCCTGGAGCTCCCCGTCCAGTTCTACCGTCCCGGTGTGCTGCGCCTGCGGACCTTCCCCCAGGGTGGGCCCGGCGACGGCACCGTCGTCGACTGGGACGCCACCCTTCCCGGCGGCTTCCAGTACGAGGCGGCCGAGGTCGCGCGCTGCCTGGCGGAGGGGGTCACCCAGTCCCCGGCCATGACCTGGCAGGACACCATCGAGGTCATGGAAATCATGGACGAGGTCCGCGCACAGGTGGGAGTCACCTACCCCTGGGAGTGACCCTCCCCTCCCCCTCCCCTCCCCTCCGCCGAAGTCCGCTCTGTTCTGGGGTCGAAGTCCGCCCTGTTCTGGGGTCGAAGTCCGCCCTCATTGGCAGCGACCGCCACCTCCAGGATCGACGTGCGGTGGCGCGCCCCCGTCCGGGATCGCATTCCCCATGCGTACCTCCGTGCCCGCATCCCTCTGCCCCGTCCGGGTCCCGGCGTCCCGCCCCCCCTCGTCCCTCGCCCCCCGCCCGGCGCACGGCATCCACACGCAGTGGCGCTCTTCAACTCCGCCAGGGCGGACTTCGGTAGCAGAACAGAGCGGACCTCAGTGTCAGAACAGAGCGGATTTCGACCCTCGAACTGAGCGGACTTCGCCGGGGTCGGGGACGGGGTCGGGGACGGGGGTGCGGCGCGCGGTCCACAACAGCGTCGTGTACGGGATCGCCACAGGGATGCCGGGGACCAGCCCGCGGTGGTCGAAGAGGTACCAGGACAGGTTGCCCTGCATGCGGCGCCGCTGCGCGGGATCCGCGCGCAGGTAGGAGGAGCGAGTGGTGCCCAGTTCCATGAGCCGCTCAGGCGTCATCGCGTCCGCCCACTCGACCTGTGTCAGCTCCGGGACGGTGAATGCCGCGCCCAGGTGAGGGGGCCGGTCGGGCCGGTGGACGTCACCGGAACGCATGATCCGGGTCAGGCGATGGATCCAGGGCACGGCGACGTCCATCTGGTTCCACACGATCGCCACCGCTCCCCCGGGACGCAGCACCCGGTGCGCCTCCCGGGCCGCGGCGGGCTCGTCCAGCCAGTGCCACGCCTGGGCGCACACGACCAGGTCCTCCGACCCCTCGGCCAGCCCGGTGCGCTCCGCCGTGGCGTCCAGGACCCTCAGGCGCGCAGGCCCGCGTACGAGGGCGGCTCCCGCAGTCCGCCCACCCAGTGACGCCAGCTGGGCGCGCATGGCGGCGGCGGGCTCCACCGCGTCCACCACGAGTCCCCGTTGCAGCAGCAGCCGCGTCATCTTGCCCGTTCCGGCCCCCAGGTCGACCACGCGCCGGGTTCCGCCGACCGGTGCCGCCAGGGCCTGCTCGACGATGCGTCCCGGGTAGTCCGGTCGCACCCGTGAGTAGGCATCCGTCCCGGAGTCGAAGGGGTTGTCCACGCCGCGCAGCCTATGCGCCGACGGGCTCCGCGGTCATCCCGGACAGCCGGTCGCGCGCACCTCACTCCGAAGGAACCCACGCCAATCGCCCCACTCGGGCACACCTGACGGCTCCACGCCCTCGCCGGACGCGCTGGCCACACTGCGTCCGGCGGCCCCCACCGCACGAGGACGCAGCCGACGACCAGTGAGCCGCGAACAGGCCCGGACCACTCGCGCACGGGGGAGAATGATCCGGTCAACGGGACACGGAACGCCGGGAGTCCACGGGCGGAGGGGACACATGGCCGGAGTCGCACGCAATCAGCAGCCTGCGGCACGCCGCCGCCAGGAGCTGCTCGAACTGCTGCGCAGACGTGGGAATGTGGCCGCCGCGGACCTCCCCGAGGTCTTCGGCGTCTCCGCCGAGACGGTCCGACGAGATCTGCGCATCCTGGAGGACCAGCACGAAGTGGTCCGTGCCTATGGCTCGGTCCGGGCAGCGGAGTCCGGCACCTTCGAGACCACCAAGGAGTTCCGTGCCGCCCAGTTCGCCGACGAGAAGGCACGCATCGCACAGGAGGCCTGTGCACGTCTGGGGCGGGCCGAGACCGTGTTCCTGGACGAGGGCCACCTGCCCCTGGTCATCGGGCGCGCACTGCCCACCGACCGCGGGCTCACCGTCATCACCACCTCCCTGCCTGCCGCGGCGGAGCTGGCGCGACGCCCGGGGCTCACCATCATCTCGGTGGGGGGCCGCGTGCGTCCCTCCACGTTGGGGGTCGTGGACCAGTGGGCGCTGTCAGTGCTGGGCTCGATGGAACCGGACCTGGCCTTCATCGGTGCCAACGGTGTCACCGCGGAGGGCTGGCTGACGACACCGGACCCGGCGGTCGCCGCCATCAAGCAGGCGGCGATCGCCGTGGCCCACCGGCGGATCTTCGTCGGGGACCACTCCAAGTTCGACCACTCCACCTTCGTGCGCTTCGCCAGGCTCGCCGACTTCGAGTGCGTGGTCACAGACCACGAGCTCTCCGGCTCAGCCGCGCGCCGCTACTCCGCCCTCGGCACGGAGGTGGTGCGGGTCTGAGAGCCGCACCACCCGGCTGGACCCTCGACACACACACCGGTCACACACCCCTACGTCTGCGGTCACGGCCATCCAGTGACGGCGGTCGACAGGAACCGGGTCGGAGACAGGCGCGCAGGTCCGCCCTCGTCGATGCCTGCCGACATGCAGGCGCTCCCACAGGAACCGGTCACCGTCCCGACGCCACTCCTCGGTCCAACCCGCCCGGATCCGTCGCACACTCGCAGATGTCGGCGAACAACACCGCGGTCGTGCCGACGTGATCGAGAGGGCGAAGATGTCCACCACACCCACCGGGCCCACGGACCTGCTGCACCGCATCGGCTTCCCCGCCGACTTGACACTCGGGTTCCTGGCCATCGTCGTCTTCGTCATCGGCGACGGCATCGAGGCCGTCTGGATCATCGACTACCTGCACCACGACATCGGCTACAGCGTCGGTCAGGCCTCCCTCACGGTCACCGCCTACGGGGTCGTCGTCGCCGTCGCGGCGTTCCTCTCCGGCGCCCTGTGCGACGCCATCGGACCGCGCCGCGTCATGGAGATCGGCCTGGTCTCCTTCCTCATCTTCGACGCCCTCTTCATCACCGTGGGCCTGCACGCCGGGTCACTGCCCCTGCTCCTGCTCGTCTACGGGCTGCGCGGCTTCGGCTACCCGATGCTCGCCTACGGCTTCCTCACCTGGATGATGATGGTGACCCCACCCCAGCGTCAGTCCTCGGCCTCGGGCTGGTTCTGGTTCGCCTTCTCGCTCGGGATGCAGATCATCGGCTCCTACCTCTCCTCGCTCCTCCTGCCCCGGGCGGGCGCGGTGCCGACCCTGTGGGCCGGGTTCACCCTGGCGGCCATGGGTGGCGCACTCACGCTGGCCTTCCTGCGCCGCCACCCCTCGGCCTCGGCCACCAAGGGGATCTCCGTGGGGGCCTCCCTGGCCTCGGCGGCCTCGGTGGTGTGGCGCCACCCGAAGGTGGGCATCGGCGGCATCGTCAAGGTCATCAACCTGGCGGGCCAGTACGGGCTGCAGGCCTTCTACATCGTCTACCTGCACGCCGTCCACGGGATGCCCCTGGAACTGGCGATCCTCGAGTTCACGATCTTCGGGGTGGTCGCGGTGGTCGGCGACGTCGTGTGGGGCATCCTCGGTGACCGCATCGGGTGGAGGAACACCCTGCAGTGGGCCGCGACCCCGATCTGCGCGCTCTCGCTGGTCTACCTCTACGCGGTCCCGAACCTCGTCGGTCCCGACTTCTGGCTGATCGCCCTCGGCATGGCAGCCATCGGGATCGGCCTGTCGGCCCACGTGCCCACCACGCCCCTGGTCATGGCCCATGCCCGGGGCGAGACGGGCAACGCGCTGGCCATCCTCAACCTCGGCGCGGGGCTGGGTGCCTTCGTCGGCCCGGCCGTCGTCACCCTCCTCGTCGGGCCCGCGGGGTTCCGCGGCGTCGCCCTCGCCCTGGCGGGTCTCTACGTCATCTCCTTCGTCCTGCTCTTCGCCCTCAAGCTGCCCGGCAACGCCCGCGTCCTGCACTCCGCAGCCGCCCTCCCCCTCGGGGACGAGGAGGACGGCGACGAGGGCGACCGGGAGCAGGACCACGAGCGCGGCCACGAGCGGGACCGCGAGCGCGACCACGGGCAGGACCGCGAGCGGGACCGCGGCCACTCGGACCCCGTCCCCGCACACACCACGCTGTCCATCGGGACACCGGTGGCCTGAGCCCCGGACGAGCCCGACACCGGGCGATCCGCCCGACGACCCACGATGCCGACCCCCCCACCCCGGACACGGGACACAATGCACACAGNNNNGGCCAGGGTGCGGGTGGCCTCCACCCGACTGGTGAGGAGGGTGCGCCTGTAACCACTGGTCCAGGGTCGGTTGCCGATCCCGGCACCCGCCAGGTTGACCACGGCGTCGACGTCGTCCAGCCCCGGGCCTGAGATCACGTGGGAGCCGGGGTCCCACGGGCGCTCGTCAGGGCCTGAGGCCTCCCGACGGACCAGGCGGACGATGTCGTGTCCGTCAGCGGCCAGTGATGCCCCCAGGGCGGTGCCCAGGAGTCCACTGCTTCCTGCGATGGCAACCTTCATGGGCCCAGCCTATGTGCGCCAGGTCACCCACGCGCGGGCACGCCGGGCGGAGCACAGCCGCAGGGCACGCATCGACGGAGACGGCACCCCCACCGCCACCGCGGCGCGCGGGGGCCGACCTCAGGTCCGCACCACCAGGTCGGCCAGGGTGCGCGGCCGGTTCCGGCCCACATGCCGCTCCTCCTGCCTGGCCCACATGTCCCACCAGGGGCGGTAGGCCTCGCCGTCGCGTTCCATGGCGCGACGGTGACGCTCGCCGTCCTCCGCATCCACCCAGATGCGCAGGTCCGCGACGCCGGCGGTGACGGGGGTGAGGGCACCGGCACCCTCGACCACCAGGGGCACGCCCGGAGTCACTGCCACCAGGCGGGCCACGCGGTCCGCCGACCAGTCCCACCGGGGCCAGGAGCGGCGTGCGCCGGTCAGCAGTTGCTCGGTGATGCGCGTTCCCGCCCTGAGCCCCTCCCACCCCGGGTACCAGGAGTCGAGGTGCAGGGTGTGCGCGCCCGCCAGTCCCGCGACGCGCAGGGCGGGGGCCAACTGGTCCGCCAGTGTGGTCTTGCCCGAGCCCGAGCGCCCGTCGACCACGACCACCGGTGCGCCCCACCGGGTGGGGGTGCGCGTGTGTGGGGCGTCGCCCTCCTCCCACCCGACGCAGGCCCGCACAGCCCGGTGGACCAGGGACGCGGGCAGGGCGTCGCCCTCGTGCCAGTGCAGGACGGCGGGCACCTCAGCGCCCCAGGGGCTGGAAGACACCCCAGTGCACGGCCGCCCCCAGGGCCACCACCGGGATGGCCACGCAGATCGCCATCAACACCGCGTCCGCCACCCCGACCCGCGAGGGACGGGCCCAGGTGCGGGGCACGTCCGCACCGAACCCGCGCGCCTCCATGGTCAGGGACAGCTTGGCGGAGCGCCGCAGGGCCAGGACCAGCAGTGCGAAGGCTCCTGCACCGAAGGCGGCCAGGCGGTTGCCGTCCCCGATGCCCCGCACCCGCCGCGCGCGGCGCAACGCGTGCCAGTCCCCGACCATGAGACCCGCCATGCGGACCCCGGCCAGCGAGGCGAGCACGGGGCGCGCCGGCAGGCGGAGCACCTGGGAGAGCCCGTCGGCCATGTCGGTGGGGTCGATGCGGGAGAGCACTGCGATGGCGGGCAGACCGAGTGCCAGGACACGCACGAGGATGGCCAGCGAGAGCGTCACGGAGTTCTCCGAGATGACGGCCGGCCCGAACTGCCAGTACACGTGCCCGCCGGGGGAGGCGTAGAGCAGCATGGACAGGGCCGCCAGCGGTGCGGCCACGAAGAGGGGCAGCATCCGCAGGAGCAGGCGGCGCGGACTGGTACCGACCAGGGGCAGCAGCAGGAGCTCCACCCCCAGCGCGATGGAGGCCGAGAGCACGTCAATGGTGACCATCAGCGGCGTGGTCATGACGACCAGCCCGAGGAACTGCACGACGGGGTTGACTCGGCGCAGGAGGTCCCCGCGCAGGGCGGCGCGCCACGGCGAGGGAACGGGCTCCGGGACCGCCGGGGGGAGCGCGGGACGTGTGGCCGACGAGGGCGACGCGGGCCGCGCTCGCTGCAGCGACGAGGGCGGGACCGGTTCCGCCGGTCTCCCGGGAACCGTTCCGTCCACGGTCGGTCCGTCCGCACCGACAGGTGTGCGCGGGTCCCGGCCGACGTCGGAGAGGTCGATGACATTGCCGCCCATGGCGGCCACGAACGAGCGGTCATGGGTGATGGACACGATCGTGGTCCCTCGTGCCACGGCGTCGCGCAGGATGCCGACCAGTTCCAGCCAGGTCGCACGGTCCTGACCGAAGGTCGGCTCGTCCAGGACGACGACCCGGGGGGCGGAGATCAGGGCGGTGGCCACCGACAGTCGGCGCTTCTCCCCACCGGAGAGCGTCATGGGATTGGCGCGTGCCACGTCCTCCAGGGCGAGGGCCCGCAGGAAGCGCCCGACCAACTCGGCCGTCCTCCCCTCCGGGACACCCATGGCGCGGGGGCCGACCTCCAGCTCCTCACGCACGGTGCGGGACACGAACTGGTACTCGGGTTCCTGGAACACCATGGACACGCGCCCGAGCAGCTGGTGGGAGGACCAGGCGTGGGGATCGGTGCGCCCGGGGGCCGGGGCGAGGTCCTCGGCCACGCGGACCTCCCCGGAGACCTGGGGCAGCAGACCGACCAGGGTGAGGGCCAGGGTGGACTTGCCCAGGCCGTTGTCCCCGATGATGCAGGTGGAGACCCCGCGCGGGATGTCGATGTCGATGCCCGCCCGCACCGGGCGGTCCTCCTCGTACCCGATGGTCAGGTCCCGGCCCGAGAGGACCACGGGGTCCTGCACGGCGTCCGCCGCGTGGCCCGCCACCGGGGCCGGGGCCGGACCCGCCGGTGGTGTCCCGTTCCCGGCCCGGACCNCGAGCCCGACACCGGGCGATCCGCCCGACGACCCACGATGCCGACCCCCCCACCCCGGACACGGGACACAATGCACACAGACCGCACAGACCGCACAGACCGCACAGACCGCACAGACCGCACAGACCAGGAGGAACATCCCATGACCATCCCCGCCGCCCCCGACAACCAGACCCTCACCGACGCCCCGTTCGCCCCCACCTACGACCGCACCCGGATCACGACCGGCATCGTCCACTTCGGGCTGGGCAACTTCCACCGCGCCCACCAGGCCATGTACCTGGACCGCCTGATGGGCCGCGGGGAGGCCCTGGACTGGGGCATCTGCGGGGTGGGGGTCATGCCCCAGGACGCACGCATGCGCGACGTCATGGACGCCCAGGGCGGCCTCTACACCCTGGTCCTCAAGCACGCCGACGGGACCCTGGAGCCCCGCGTCATCGGCTCCGTCCACGACTTCCTCTTCGCCCCCGACGACCCGTCCGCCGTCCTGGACGTCATGACGGCCCCGACCACGCGCATCGTGTCCCTGACCGTCACCGAGGGCGGGTACAACATCGACGACGGGACCGGCCGCTTCCGCACCGATGCCCCGGACGCCGTCCACGACGCGCACGAGCCCGCAGCACCCCGGACCTCCTTCGGGTTCATCGTGGAGGCCCTGCGCCGGCGCCGCGCGGCGGGGACCGCGCCCTTCACGGTGATGTCCTGCGACAACCTGCCCGGCAACGGCAACATCGCCCACACCGCGGTCGTCTCCCAGGCGGGCATCGCCGACCCGGAGCTCGCCGCGTGGATCGACCGCGAGGTCTCCTTCCCCAACTGCATGGTCGACCGCATCACGCCGGTCACCACCCCCGCCGACGTGGAGATGGTCCACGAGGAGTACGGCATCGAGGACGCGTGGCCCGTGACCTGCGAACCCTTCGTCCAGTGGGTCCTGGAGGACCACTTCACCCTGGGGCGTCCCGCCTGGGAGGAGGTCGGCGTCCAGATGGTCGAGGACGTCGTGCCCTACGAGCTCATGAAGCTGCGCCTGCTCAACGCCTCCCACCAGTCACTCGCCCACTGGGGTCGACTGCTGCCCCTGGAATTCGCCGACGTGGCCGCCTCCGACCCCGACATCGCGGCGCTGACGCGCGCCTACCTGGAACGCGAGGCACTGCCGACCCTGCGCCCGGTGCCCGGCATCGACCTGCCCGACTACGTGGACACGCTCTTCGAGCGCTTCACGAACCCGGCCATCGCCGACACCCTGGCGCGCCTGGCCCAGGACGCCTCGGACCGCATGCCGAAGTTCGTGCTCCCCACCGTTCGCGACAACCTGGCGGCGGGTCGCCCCGTGACACTGGGGGCGGCGATGGTCGCCGCATGGTCCCTGGGGGACGAGGGCGTCGCCGAGGACGGGTCCGCGATCGTCCTGGACGACAAGCGCGGGGAGGAGCTGGCCGCCGCCGCGGGGCGGCAGCACCGGGGCGACGACCTGGCGTTCATCTCCGACGAGGCGGTGTTCGGGACCCTCGCGCGGGAACCCCGGTTCGTCGAGGCCTTCACCACCGCCCTGCACGGCATCCGCGAGCGCGGGGCCCGCGCCGTCATGCAGGAGCTGGTCGCCACCCGGTGAGCAGCCACTGACCCGCTGAGGCGCGCCGGCAATCGCGTCCGGGAGCCGCATTGCCCAGACCACTGTGCGCCGATTGGGGAACGTCCCACCCAACGGTGGACTTCCCACCCAACGGTGGACTTCCCACCGAGAGGTGGCCATATACCCCCACCGTTCGGTGAGAAGTCCACCGTTCGACGAGTGCCCTGTGAGGGCCGCCCGTCACCCGGGCCGCACCCCTACTCCCGTCCGGCACGCACCTCGGCCAGGGCGGGGACCAGGCGCGGTTGGGTGAAGGTGAACCCGTCGCGCAGCAGGCGGTCGGGGACCACCCGCTGACCGGCGCGTACGACCTCCGCGACCATGTCGGGGCCGAGCACGGGCACCAGCACCGCGGTGGGCAGGCGCAGTCGGCAGGGCCTGCCCAGGGACGCCGCGTAGGCGCGGGCGAACTCCCGCTGGCGCACGGCTCCGGGGGCGGTGAGGTTGACGGGCCCCTCCAGGTCAGAGTCCTCCAGGAGGTGGCGCTGGGCGCGCACGTGGTCCTCCCGTGCGATCCAGGAGAGCCACTGCTCCCCGGAGTCGATGGGTCCTCCCAGTCCCGCCAGGTACAGGGGCCGCTGCATGGCGAGGAAACCTCCGTGGGAGGAGAGCACGATGCCCGTGCGCAGAGCCACCACCCGCACCCCGGCGTCTGCCGCCGGACGCGCCGCCGCCTCGGTGAGTCGGCAGACCCGGGCCAGGAAGTCGTCCCCCACCGATGCGCCCTCGTCGAGGACCTCCTCGCCGCGGTCGGCACCGTAGACCCCCACGGCAGAGGGCACCAGGAAGGTGCGTGGCTCGCTGCGCCGGGGGGCATCGGCCAGTGCCTCGGCCAGGGTGCGGGTGGCCTCCACCCGACTGGTGAGGAGGGTGCGCCTGTAACCACTGGTCCAGGGTCGGTTGCCGATCCCGGCACCCGCCAGGTTGACCACGGCGTCGACGTCGTCCAGCCCCGGGCCTGAGATCACGTGGGAGCCGGGGTCCCACGGGCGCTCGTCAGGGCCTGAGGCCTCCCGACGGACCAGGCGGACGATGTCGTGTCCGTCAGCGGCCAGTGATGCCCCCAGGGCGGTGCCCAGGAGTCCACTGCTTCCTGCGATGGCAACCTTCATGGGCCCAGCCTATGTGCGCCAGGTCACCCACGCGCGGGCACGCCGGGCGGAGCACAGCCGCAGGGCACGCATCGACGGAGACGGCACCCCCACCGCCACCGCGGCGCGCGGGGGCCGACCTCAGGTCCGCACCACCAGGTCGGCCAGGGTGCGCGGCCGGTTCCGGCCCACATGCCGCTCCTCCTGCCTGGCCCACATGTCCCACCAGGGGCGGTAGGCCTCGCCGTCGCGTTCCATGGCGCGACGGTGACGCTCGCCGTCCTCCGCATCCACCCAGATGCGCAGGTCCGCGACGCCGGCGGTGACGGGGGTGAGGGCACCGGCACCCTCGACCACCAGGGGCACGCCCGGAGTCACTGCCACCAGGCGGGCCACGCGGTCCGCCGACCAGTCCCACCGGGGCCAGGAGCGGCGTGCGCCGGTCAGCAGTTGCTCGGTGATGCGCGTTCCCGCCCTGAGCCCCTCCCACCCCGGGTACCAGGAGTCGAGGTGCAGGGTGTGCGCGCCCGCCAGTCCCGCGACGCGCAGGGCGGGGGCCAACTGGTCCGCCAGTGTGGNCAGCACCACCTGGGCCTCCGGGTCCTGCATGACGAGGCCGACACGGTCACGCGCACCGTCGGGTGCCCGTTCGTCCAGTGTGAGCGAGCCGAGCGCCTCGCCCTCGTCCTCCCCCCCCAGCAGCCCGGCGAGCCCGCCCATCAGCGTGGACTTGCCCGCCCCCGACGCCCCGAGGACGAGGACACGCTCGCCCGGGGCGATGTCGAGGTCGACGTCGCGCAGTGCCCACGCCTTGCGTCCGGCATGCCTCCAGCCCCACCCGCGCGCGCGCACCCGCACCCCGGGGGTGGCCCGGGTGGGGGTGGTGCGGGATGCGGGGCAGGTCACGGGTGGGTCCTCTCTGCGGACGGGGCTCGGTGTGCGGGGGTCGCGGGCCGACGAGGGCGTCGCCGGTGTCCTCTCAGACCCTCCCGCGGATCTCGCGACCCGCGGCAAAGCGGTCCAGGGCACCCGTCTGGGCGAGACCTCGCACCAGGAGCCATCCGACCAGCCCCGCGAGCACGATGCCCGTGACGACCTGGGCACCCAGGTAGATGAGGTTGTAGGTCAGGCCCTTGGCGAAGTTGCCGTAGAAGCCCTCGAAGACCCACGCGCCCAGCCCCGCGCCGATGCCGGAGAGGATCGCGACGGGCAGGTTGAACCTGCGGTAGGCGAAGACCAGGAAGATGATCTCGGCGCCCAGGCCCTGGGCGAGTCCGGAGTAGATCGTGGAGACTCCCCACTGGGAGCCCAGCGCCATGGAGACCACGGCGGCGAGGACCTCGACGAAGATCGCGGCACCCGGCTTGCGGATGACGAGCCCGCCGAGCACACCGCCCAGGTACCAGATGCCGGCGACCAGTCCGCCGACGCCGGGTGTCAGGGCGTCCACGACCGTGTAGGCCGCACCCCCCACCTGGTTCCACACCAGGAAGATGATTCCGGTCGCCACCCCCAGGATCGCTGCGGTGACCATGTCCACGACGCGCCACCGCAGGTGGCCGTTGGGTTCGCTCATGTCCGTGTTCCCCTTCCAGGACGTGCACGGTGCGTGCGCACATGGAAGAGAGCATGAGAGCCTTCCTACGCCGGTATGGTCCGGTTCAGGTTCGACGGTCGAGGGCGGGACGCCCTCCTCTCAACCCGGCTTCCCGGGTTCCCGTGGCACTGCGTGCAGTGTAGCGCAGCCGTGCGGGATGCCCGGGGGCGTCCGCCATCGGCTCGTCCCAGACGTCCTGCGAGCTGCTCGACGTCGGCATCGCGGAACTCTTCCACCGGCGCAACGCCTGTCGAGGCGAGATCAGGATGCTTGACGACCCGGAGCGAGGAGATAGGCCCTGTGTCGGCTGGTCGGCGGTGCCGTGGCAGTGATCCACCCCTCCTCGACCAACGTGCGCAGGATCGGACGCAACGTGTTGGCACTCCGTCCAGTCGCAGCAGCAATGTCCCGGACTGAGCTTGCTCGTACGGTGTCGAGGACGTCCAGGACCAGCATCTGGGCCTGCGTGGGACTGTTGGTCGTCCCGGAGATCTTCCGCAACCCAAAGTGTCCGTTGCCGACATCCACCAGGAGCCCGTCGGTGGTGAGTTCCGCAAGGACCTTCCTCGCGTCGTCAGAGTCCATGCCCAGACTCTCCTTCAGCTCAGTCGTACCGACCTGGCCAGTGGTGCGCGCCAACGACAGCGCTGTGTCCGCTGCGATCGGGCGCGGCGCCCCGGGCAGGGAGTCGAGCCACGAGCGCACCTCGGGATCCATCAGACCGAACCGACCCAGGGTCACCGTGACGTGGTCGATGTCGGACTTCGCATAGTCAGGTGCCGGCAGACCCATCTCACGCATGGCGTGAACCATCCTGGGGACGCCGGAACCCTGGTTCTCGCACACAGTTCCTCCCCCGACTGCCCTCGGCACGATGGTGAGCAGCTTCGCGAGCACCTCATTGCGTGACGAGGAACGTCCTTCGAAAACATTGGAAGCCGTGCGATCTCCCCAGAACCCTCCGGGATTCGTCACCTCGACGCGGTCACTGAACACGTCAACACTGACCTGTTGACCCCGGACCCACTCGCTGTAGTCCCTGTGCGTCACAGCATTGGTCACCGCCTCCCTGAGGACTTCCTCGGGGATCTCGGGAACATCCTGCCCTTCCACCCCTTTGACCACACGTCTGGTTCGCAAGTTCCTGAGGATGGCCCGGACGGCATCATCGATGGCCGTGGGCAGCGGTCCGTCACAGATCCTCCGGTCAGAGAATCGGACAGTCGGATCGAGGGACTTGTCCGTCCCGGGGTGAACACTCACGTCGATGACGAGCTGGGGGAACTCATCCTGCGGATAGGCTCCCAGTGCCAGGTACCCTCCCATGGTCGGATGCGTCTGCTCGGTGAGGACGTTGAGTCTGCGCAACACCTTTTCCGAGTCACCTTCTGTGCCGTCCAGGACGTGCGAGCCGAGCCTGCCCTGCCGCTCCAACAGACCTGCCACCAGATCCTGGGACAGGTCCCGGGCTCCTCGATTGACGACAGGCTCACGATCCACGCCGATGGGTCGAACGGCGGTCTGGAGAAGGTACACCTCATAGGTGGACAGGTGCTTGTCCTTGTCGTCGACCCGCTTGTAGCTCCCCTTCTGCAGCCCCTGGGCGACGACGTGGCAGGGCATCCCGATCCCGGGCACGCCCCGGAGGGAGTCGACCTCGACCACCACCACGGGAGCATCCCCGACCTCAAGGCGCCGGATTCGCACAGGGGGAACAGGAAGCACCTTCGGCACACTCCCCGGAGCCACTGAGGTTCCCGCATCCACAGCGTCGATGATTCGCTGCGCATCGAAGCCGGGCGTGGGGGCGAATCCCTCCGACTCCTCAAGCCCGAGAATGATGACACCGCCCGACGTGTTCGCGAACGCGGAGACCGTTTCCCACACGTTCTTCGGCAGGCTTGGTCCCGCGGCCTTGACCTCGATGAGCGAGTCGTCGCTCCCGAGCCGCACCAGGCGCGAGAGGTGGTCCTTCAGCTCATCGTCAGTCATGTCCTCACTGTATACACTGACGCCCTCACTGCATACAGTGAGGGCGTCACTGAAGGCCGCCCGAGGACCTCCCGCCGACGACTCAGGCCTCGTCTGCCCGTGAGAGCTGGGAGAGGCTGCGGTGGCGGTGGACGAGGGCGGCCACGGTCACGGCGACCAACCACACCACGGAGGCGAGCAGGCCCATCCGCGTCTCCGCCTCCAGGCACAGCACCACGACCATCGCCCCCATGAAGGCGATGACGCCCCAGGCCGACGCCGCGCCTCCGGGCAGGCGGAAGGTGGAGGCCTCGTGCAGGTGGGGGCGCCGCTTGAGGTAGACGAGGTAGCAGACCGTGATGATGGTCCAGATCGCCATGAAGAGGGTGGCCGCCATGGACGTGACCAGGGTGAACGCCCCGATGATGGAGTCCCCCTGGGCCAGGAGCACGATGGCGCTGAGCAGCAGCACACAGGACAGGAACAGGGCGTTGCGGGGCACCGCTCGCGGGGAGAGACGGTTGAAGGTCTGCGGGGCGTCGCCGCGCTCCGACAGGCCGTAGAGCATGCGCGAGGTCGAGTAGATCCCCGAGTTTGCCGAGGAGGCCGCCGAGGTCAGCACCACGAGGTTCACCACGGAGGCGGCCGCCCCCAGCCCGGTCATGGCGAACATGGTGACGAAGGGCGAGGTCCCGGGGTCGACCTCGTCCCAGGGGGTGACCATCATGATGGCCGCAAGCGCACCGACGTAGAAGAGCATGACGCGCAGGGGGATCGAGTTGATCGCCTTGGGCAGGGTCCGCTCCGGGTCCGCGGTCTCGGCGACGGTGGTGCCCACCAGTTCGATGCCCACGAAGGCGAAGAGGGCGATCTGGAACCCGCCCAGGAAGCCACCCCACCCGTTGGGGAAGAACCCGCCGTGTGCCCAGAGGTTGGAGACGGCGGCCACCGAACCGGAGTCGCCGACGTGACGGGCCAGCACCATCCCGACCCCCACCACGATCAGGGCGATGATGGCGACGATCTTGATGAGGGCGAACCAGAACTCGGTCTCCCCGAAGGCCTTCACCGTGAGTGCGTTGAGGGAGAAGAGCAGCAGTGCGGTGGCCACCACGGGCAGCCAGATCGGCACCTCGGCCCACCAGAAGCGGATGTACCCGGTGATCGCGACCATGTCGGCCACCCCGGTGACGATCCAGCACAACCAGTACGTCCACCCGGTCACGAAACCCGCCCAGGGACCCAGGATGTCGCGGGCGATGTCGGCGAAGGAGCCGTAGCGCGCATCCGAGAGCAGCAGTTCGCCCATGGCACGCATGAAGAGGAACAGGACCGACCCGATGGTCGCGTACACCAGGAGCACCGAGGGGCCGGCCGTCGCGATCGTCTTCCCCGACCCCATGAACAGTCCGGTCCCGATCGCCCCGCCGATGGCGATGAGCTGGATGTGGCGGTTCTCCAGGTTGCGCTGCAGGGTGCGCTCGGACCCCTCGGTCGTGGTGGTCGGCGTCGTCATGGGACCTTCCGGGACTCGCATCGCCCTCGTCGCGGCGGCGTCGCCGGCACGAGCGGACAACCCCACGCGGTGCGGGGCCCGTCCACGCTACCGTGCCTCCGCGGAGGCCCGTGGCCCCCTCCGGAGTGCGGTCAGTCCACCCTCAGCGCGACCAGATCCTCTCCAGGTGCGCGCGGGCCGCCGCGAGCTCGCGCTCCCACATGCCCTGGGCGTCCTCCCACGCCTGGCGCGCGACCTCCGGGTCCGCGGAGACCGAGGACAACCCCGACTCCTCCACGTGGAGGACCACGGTGCCCTCCTCCTCGGAGAGGGAGAACTCCACCAGGGTCGCCCGGTCCTCGGGGAACTCGTCCCCGGCCAGGGGGTACCAGCGGAAGGAGACGACGTCCATGGGGTCCAGGTCCGCACGCTCCACCAGCCAGGTCCCCACCTCAGGGTCCGAGACGTGGAAGAGGCCGTCCTCGTCCTGCACGACCTCGTGGTCGCCCAGGGGTCCCTCGTTGATCCACCAGCCGGGCTCGGAGACCAGGGTCCACACGGCCTCGATGGGGGCGTCCACCTCGGTGTCCACCTCGACCGTGTCGAAGTCCTGCCGCGTGGCCGGGTCGTCGTCGTCGTCGAAGATGTCCATGCCCCCACGCTATCGGGGTGGGGGCACCCATGGGAAGGAACCCACGGGGAGGTTTGGCGCCGATCCCCGGACCGTGCCCCGTCGGCGCGCGGGACGCCGTGCGGGCACGGGTGCGCGGGCCGGACGGGACCCGACCGACGCCCGGACACGGCCCGCCCGGCTCCCGACACCGAGCGACCGGGGTCCGGACGGTGACACCCGCCCTCCGCGCACTCCCTGGGACCTTGGTCCCGTTCGTGCCGGCCGTCCGACACCTCTGCGGACAGGGACCAACGGCCCGGTGCGGGACTGGACCGGCATGCCCTCCCACCTGCCCCTACGCTGGGGCACGGTGCGCCGCCCGTGGCGCCCGCAGACGTGACGAAGGAGTCCACGTGCGCATCGGAGTACCCCGCGAGGCCGACGACCAACCCCTGGTCGCCGCCACCCCCGACACCACTGGCGCGTTGGTCCGCCTCGGCCACGAGGTGCTCGTCGAGGCGGGTGCGGGGGAGTCCGCGCACCACCCCGACGGCGAGTACACCGCCGCGGGGGCCACGATCGTGGACGAGGGCGGGGCGTGGGGTGCCGATCTGGTCACCACGCTGGACGCACCGACCCCGGCCCACCTGGCCCTCATGCACCCCGGCGCGGTCCTCGTGGCCCGCCTCGCACCGGCCCGTCACCCGGAGCTCATCGAGGACCTCCGCGCCGCCGGTGTCACCGCCCTGGCCCTGGACGCGGTGCCGCGGATCTCACGCGCCCAGTCCCTCGACGTGCTCTCCTCCCAGGCCAACATCGCCGGCTACCGGGCCGTCATCGAGGCAGCAGGCGCCTTCGGCCGGGTCTTCACCGGGCAGGTGACGGCTGCCGGCAAGATGCCTCCTGCCGACGTGTACGTCATCGGGGCGGGCGTGGCCGGCCTGGCCGCCCTCGGGACCGCGGTGTCGCTGGGCGCCCAGGTCGCGGCGACCGATGTCCGCCCGGAGGTCGCCGAGCAGGTCGCCTCCATGGGCGCTCGCTTCGTGCCGCTGCCGGTGGCGGAGCAGAACTCCACCGACGGCTACGCGCGCGCACTCTCCGAGGACCAGGAGGAGGCGGCGCGCAGGCTCTACGCCGAGCAGGCCGCCCGCAGCGACATCGTCATCACCACCGCCAACATCCCCGGGCGGCGCGCGCCCCTGCTGCTGGACGAGACTGCGCTGGCGGGCATGCGCCCGGGATCCGTGGTGGTCGACATGGCGGCCTGCAACGGCGGGAACACCGCGCTGACCGTTCCGGGTGAGGTGGTGACGACGCCCGGGGGCGTGACCGTCATCGGGTACAACGACCTGGCCGCCCGGCTTCCCGCCCAGGCCTCCCAGCTCTACGGCCGCAATGTCGTCAACCTCCTCTCCCTCATGACACCCGGGAAGGACGGCCACCTCGTCCTGGACCTCGACGACCAGGTCATCCGGGCCATCACGGTGACCACCGCTGGGGAGGTCCTGTGGCCACCTCCCCCCATCTCCGTCTCGGCCGCCGTCCCGGCGGGAGCCGCCGGGGCCGGAGGCGCGACCGGTGCGGGGTCGCCCTCGTCGACGGGTGGCGGACTGCCGGGCGCTGGACCGGAGGCCGGCGCGGGGGACCTCCCGGGTGGGGTGGGGGACCCGGTGGCCCACGCCGCTGCCGTCGCCGAGGAGGCGCGCAGCGAGGCGCGACGGCGTCGACGACGACCGGCCTGGTGGGCCCTCCCGGGCCTGGTCGCAGCGGCCCTCGTGCTGGCCACACCCCCGGNCAGATCCCGGCCGCACGCAGCTGCCCGCCGCGGTCGCGCAGGACCTCATCCAGGGGTCCGTCGGCGGCGACGGTGCCGTCCAGGACCACCACTGCCCGGTCCACCAGGTCCGCCCAGACGTCGACGCGGTGCTCGACGACCACCAGGGTGGCACCCGTGCGCTCCAGGACCCGCTCCGCTGCCCGGCGCACCTCCGCGACCCCGGCGGGGTCGAGATTGGCGGTGGGCTCGTCCAGGAGCAGCAACCCCGGCCGCATGGCGAGCACGCTGGCCAGGGCCAGGCGTTGCTTCTGACCGCCGGAGAGCTTGGAGGTGGGGTGGTCCAGGGGCAGGTCCAGGCCGACGGCGTCCAGCGCGTCCTCCACCCGGGCCCAGATCTCCTCCCGTGGCACCCCGAGGTTCTCACAGCCGAAGGCGACGTCGTCACCCAGGCGCGCCAGCACCACCTGGGCCTCCGGGTCCTGCATGACGAGGCCGACACGGTCACGCGCACCGTCGGGTGCCCGTTCGTCCAGTGTGAGCGAGCCGAGCGCCTCGCCCTCGTCCTCCCCCCCCAGCAGCCCGGCGAGCCCGCCCATCAGCGTGGACTTGCCCGCCCCCGACGCCCCGAGGACGAGGACACGCTCGCCCGGGGCGATGTCGAGGTCGACGTCGCGCAGTGCCCACGCCTTGCGTCCGGCATGCCTCCAGCCCCACCCGCGCGCGCGCACCCGCACCCCGGGGGTGGCCCGGGTGGGGGTGGTGCGGGATGCGGGGCAGGTCACGGGTGGGTCCTCTCTGCGGACGGGGCTCGGTGTGCGGGGGTCGCGGGCCGACGAGGGCGTCGCCGGTGTCCTCTCAGACCCTCCCGCGGATCTCGCGACCCGCGGCAAAGCGGTCCAGGGCACCCGTCTGGGCGAGACCTCGCACCAGGAGCCATCCGACCAGCCCCGCGAGCACGATGCCCGTGACGACCTGGGCACCCAGGTAGATGAGGTTGTAGGTCAGGCCCTTGGCGAAGTTGCCGTAGAAGCCCTCGAAGACCCACGCGCCCAGCCCCGCGCCGATGCCGGAGAGGATCGCGACGGGCAGGTTGAACCTGCGGTAGGCGAAGACCAGGAAGATGATCTCGGCGCCCAGGCCCTGGGCGAGTCCGGAGTAGATCGTGGAGACTCCCCACTGGGAGCCCAGCGCCATGGAGACCACGGCGGCGAGGACCTCGACGAAGATCGCGGCACCCGGCTTGCGGATGACGAGCCCGCCGAGCACACCGCCCAGGTACCAGATGCCGGCGACCAGTCCGCCGACGCCGGGTGTCAGGGCGTCCACGACCGTGTAGGCCGCACCCCCCACCTGGTTCCACACCAGGAAGATGATTCCGGTCGCCACCCCCAGGATCGCTGCGGTGACCATGTCCACGACGCGCCACCGCAGGTGGCCGTTGGGTTCGCTCATGTCCGTGTTCCCCTTCCAGGACGTGCACGGTGCGTGCGCACATGGAAGAGAGCATGAGAGCCTTCCTACGCCGGTATGGTCCGGTTCAGGTTCGACGGTCGAGGGCGGGACGCCCTCCTCTCAACCCGGCTTCCCGGGTTCCCGTGGCACTGCGTGCAGTGTAGCGCAGCCGTGCGGGATGCCCGGGGGCGTCCGCCATCGGCTCGTCCCAGACGTCCTGCGAGCTGCTCGACGTCGGCATCGCGGAACTCTTCCACCGGCGCAACGCCTGTCGAGGCGAGATCAGGATGCTTGACGACCCGGAGCGAGGAGATAGGCCCTGTGTCGGCTGGTCGGCGGTGCCGTGGCAGTGATCCACCCCTCCTCGACCAACGTGCGCAGGATCGGACGCAACGTGTTGGCACTCCGTCCAGTCGCAGCAGCAATGTCCCGGACTGAGCTTGCTCGTACGGTGTCGAGGACGTCCAGGACCAGCATCTGGGCCTGCGTGGGACTGTTGGTCGTCCCGGAGATCTTCCGCAACCCAAAGTGTCCGTTGCCGACATCCACCAGGAGCCCGTCGGTGGTGAGTTCCGCAAGGACCTTCCTCGCGTCGTCAGAGTCCATGCCCAGACTCTCCTTCAGCTCAGTCGTACCGACCTGGCCAGTGGTGCGCGCCAACGACAGCGCTGTGTCCGCTGCGATCGGGCGCGGCGCCCCGGGCAGGGAGTCGAGCCACGAGCGCACCTCGGGATCCATCAGACCGAACCGACCCAGGGTCACCGTGACGTGGTCGATGTCGGACTTCGCATAGTCAGGTGCCGGCAGACCCATCTCACGCATGGCGTGAACCATCCTGGGGACGCCGGAACCCTGGTTCTCGCACACAGTTCCTCCCCCGACTGCCCTCGGCACGATGGTGAGCAGCTTCGCGAGCACCTCATTGCGTGACGAGGAACGTCCTTCGAAAACATTGGAAGCCGTGCGATCTCCCCAGAACCCTCCGGGATTCGTCACCTCGACGCGGTCACTGAACACGTCAACACTGACCTGTTGACCCCGGACCCACTCGCTGTAGTCCCTGTGCGTCACAGCATTGGTCACCGCCTCCCTGAGGACTTCCTCGGGGATCTCGGGAACATCCTGCCCTTCCACCCCTTTGACCACACGTCTGGTTCGCAAGTTCCTGAGGATGGCCCGGACGGCATCATCGATGGCCGTGGGCAGCGGTCCGTCACAGATCCTCCGGTCAGAGAATCGGACAGTCGGATCGAGGGACTTGTCCGTCCCGGGGTGAACACTCACGTCGATGACGAGCTGGGGGAACTCATCCTGCGGATAGGCTCCCAGTGCCAGGTACCCTCCCATGGTCGGATGCGTCTGCTCGGTGAGGACGTTGAGTCTGCGCAACACCTTTTCCGAGTCACCTTCTGTGCCGTCCAGGACGTGCGAGCCGAGCCTGCCCTGCCGCTCCAACAGACCTGCCACCAGATCCTGGGACAGGTCCCGGGCTCCTCGATTGACGACAGGCTCACGATCCACGCCGATGGGTCGAACGGCGGTCTGGAGAAGGTACACCTCATAGGTGGACAGGTGCTTGTCCTTGTCGTCGACCCGCTTGTAGCTCCCCTTCTGCAGCCCCTGGGCGACGACGTGGCAGGGCATCCCGATCCCGGGCACGCCCCGGAGGGAGTCGACCTCGACCACCACCACGGGAGCATCCCCGACCTCAAGGCGCCGGATTCGCACAGGGGGAACAGGAAGCACCTTCGGCACACTCCCCGGAGNCCGCCGTCACCCACTCCCTGCACACCCCGCTCATGTCGGTGACCAACGCGGTCTCGGGCATCATCCTGGTCGGTGCGGTCCTGCAGGTCGGTTCCTCGGACACGCTGGTCTCGGCGCTCGCCTTCGTGGCGATCGTGGTGGCCTCCATCAACATCTTCGGCGGATTCACGGTCACCCACCGCATGCTCGCCATGTTCAGGAAGGACTGAACCATGACGACATCCCTGCTCTCCGCCGCAGCGGCCACGCTCCCCCTCCCCGGGGTGCACATCCTGTCCGGCGCGGTCCCCGATGCCGTGGTGACCGCGGCCGCCCGGGGCAGTGTCCTCGCCTACCTCGTGGCCGCCCTGCTCTTCATCCTGGCCCTGTCGGGGCTCTCCCGGCACGAGACGGCCCAACGCGGCAACACCTTCGGGGCGCTGGGCATGGGCATCGCCCTGGTCGCCACCGTCGTCGTCGCCCTGACCTCCGACCCGGGACGCGGGGTGTGGGCCACGGCGCTGCTCATCGCGTGCGCCCTGCTGATCGGGGCGGGCATCGGGACCACGCTGGCGCGTCGCGTGGAGATGACGGGCATGCCGCAGCTCATCGCCCTGTTGCACAGTTTCGTCGGCCTGGCGGCCGTGCTGGTGGGCTTCAACTCCTACCTGGCCCCCGACGCCACGGCCCTGGAGCTCGGCGCCTTCCACCTGGGCGAGGTCTTCCTGGGCGTGTTCATCGGGGCGGTGACGCTGACGGGCTCGGTGGTCGCCTTCCTCAAGCTGTCCGGGCGGATCGCGGGAGCCCCCCTCACGCTGCCGGGACGCAACTGGTTGAACCTCGCGGTCGTCGTGGCCTCGGTGGTCCTCATGGTCGTCTTCCTGCGCAGCCCCGAGCACTCGGTGGTGTCCTGGGGTGCGCTGCTGGCGATGACGGCGCTGGCACTGCTGCTCGGTGCACACCTGGTGGCCGCCATCGGGGGTGGCGACATGCCGGTGGTCGTCTCGATGCTCAACTCCTACTCCGGCTGGGCGGCGGCAGCTGCCGGCTTCATGCTGGACAACGACCTCCTGATCCTCACCGGCGCCCTGGTCGGTGCCTCGGGTGCCTACCTGAGCTGGATCATGTGCCGGGCCATGAACCGCTCCTTCGTCTCCGTCATCCTGGGAGGATTCGGCAGTGACGCCGGGAGCCCGGGCGCGGCCGGGGGCGACGGTGCCGGTGGAGGCGCAGATGGGCCGGTCGAGCACCACGAGGTCGACGCCGCCACGGTTGCCGACATGCTCGCCGATGCACACCGCGTGGTCATCACCCCCGGGTACGGCATGGCCGTCGCACACGCCCAGTACCCGGTGGCGGAGATGGTGGAGAAGCTGCGCGGACGAGGGGTGCGCGTCGAGTTCGCCATCCACCCGGTGGCCGGGCGGCTGCCCGGGCACATGAACGTGCTCCTGGCGGAGGCCCGTGTGCCCTACGACATCGTCCTGGAGATGGACGAGGTCAATGACGAACTGGCCGACGTGGACGTGGTGCTGGTCATCGGCGCGAACGACACCGTCAACCCTGCCGCCGAGGAGCCGGGTTCCCCCATCGCGGGGATGCCGGTGCTGCGGGTGTGGGAGGCACGCGAGGTCGTCGTGTTCAAGCGCTCCATGGCCACCGGCTACGCCGGGGTGCAGAACCCGCTGTTCTTCCGGGAGAACACCCGGATGCTCTTCGGGGACGCGAAGGCCAGCGTGGAGGACATCGTCCGCGAGCTGTGAGCGGTGGTGAGCTCTGCGGCGGTGAGCTCCGGGCAACGGCCAGCTGCGGGCAGCGGTGAGTTCTGGGCACCGGCCAGCTGCGGGCAACGGCCAGCTGCGGGCAACGGCGAGCCGGCCGGGAGTGGGACGGAGCGCAGCGACGTGGTGCCGGTCCCGGCTCCTGCCGGAAGAGCGCGCCGGCGGATCACGGAACGGGCCGGGATGGGCACGCCGAGCCGCTCCCACCGGCGCCGGGCATGCCTCGGAGCGACGACCCTCGTCGAACGGTGGGTTTCTCACCGAACGGTGGGGGTATAACGCCACCTCTCGGTGAGAAGTCCACCGTTCGGTGACGAGCGGACCGCCCGGGACAGCTCCGCCCCGGATGCGGGCACCCGGGGCGGAGGTCGCGAGGAGGCCTTCGGTCAGGACAGGCGGGTCACCCGGTAGCGCCAGTCCTCCGGCCCTGCGTCCAGGGTCTCGACACGGTAGTGGGACTGGGAGGAGCGCAGGTGCTCGAAGAGCGGTTCGGGCTGGTGGGGGGCGACCAGGACGATCCCCTCACCGACGGGGAGCTGGTCGACGGCGGCAAAGAGGACGACCTTGCGGACGGCGCGCGGGATGGAATGGATGACCAGTTCCTCCGCGGGGACGGACGCCGGGACGGCCGAGCCGGTCGTCGCGTGCGCACCAGCCTGGTGGTGACCTCCATGTCCGTGTCCACCACAGCCACAGCCACCGGAGGTCTTCTCCTGCGCGCCGGCGTCCTTCGCCGGTGCGGCCCCGTGGCCGTGTCCACCACAGCCGCAACCACCGGCTGGGGCGACAGCACTCCCGTCAGCCTGCTCGGGGGCAGCAGCGTGACCGTGCCCCCCGCACCCGCAGGCGCCACCGCTCGTGCCGAGCTTCTCGGCGTCGACGAGCCGGAACATCTGGTGTCCGTCGGCCGGGGCCGCCTCGGGGAGGGTCGTCTGGTCGCTCATGGTGTGTCCTTCCGAACCGGAATGTCTGTGTGGGGTGCGCGCCCGCCCCCACCTGCTCAGCACACCCTAATCGTGTCCGTGTGGCGTGGCGCGGGCAGGGCTGCGGTGCCGGACACACGTCGCCGCGCTGGCCGGTGGTCGGCAGTTCAGGAGTGCGAGGGCGTCCCCGTGGAGGTCACGGTGGTCAGCAGGAACACACTGTCCTCCAGGGCCAGGACGGAGTGGCGTTCATGGGTGAGCGTCCACAGCTCGCCCGTGGAGAACTCCCCCTGGCACTGCTGGTCGGTGTCGACCCGGACACGTCCGCGCAGGACCTGCAGGGAGGCGGCCGGAGGCGAGTTGTGCTCCCCCAGTCGCGTGCCCTCCACGAGGGCGATCACGGTCTGGCGGAGGGGCCCGTCCTGGGCGACCAACTCGGAACTGCGCCCCTTCTCGGAGTCGTGCGCGGCGGCCAGGTGCAGAGCTGTCAGGGATCTCAGGTCTGCCATGGGGATCACGCCTGCTGGATCCGGGCGACGGAACCGTCGACCATGGAGAACTCGACCTCGACCTCGACGGAGGCGTTGAGCGGGAGGACTGCGACTCCCACGGCGGAGCGGATGTGCTGGTCGCCGAAGACCTCACCGTAGAGCTCGGACGCTCCGTTGATGACGCCCGCCTGGCCGAAGAAGTCGGGCCGGGAGGAGACGAAGCCCGTCACCTTGACGACCCCGGAGAGACGGTCGATCCCACCGGCAGCGGACGCCGCAGCCGCGAGTGCGTTGAGTGCGGCGGTGCGTGCGGCGTCCTTCGCATCCTCAGGATCCGCACCGTCCACACCGACCGCCCCGATGCACGTGAGCTCTCCACCCTCCATGGGCAGCTGGCCGGAGGTGCGTACGGTGCCACGATCCACCAGGGCAGGGACGTAGGCCGCGACGGGGGTGGCGACGGGTGGGAGTTCGATGCCCAGATCGCTCAGGCGTTGGGAGGGTGTGGTCATGACGGGCTCCTCGGAGATCGGCCCGGGGCCGTCCGGTCGGCCGGTCATCGCCCCGGGGAGGTGCATGGTCCGGCGCCACCTCAGTGACACCGCTCGCACCCACGGTAGTCGCCCGGGGCCGACAGCGGGAAACGGCAGCACTCCCCGGAGCCGCCGGGAGACGGTGTCCCGACCGGGCCGACCGGCCTCCGGCACGCACCACTGCCCTGAACCGCCGTGACAGCTCGACACCGCCCCTCCCCGACTCACCTCCCCGCGGAACGGCCCGGTGTCACTCCTCCGTGAACGGTCCGGCGCCCACCACACCCGGTGGCAGGGCGGAGCGCTGCTCAGAGTGGCTCCACGGACACCGGGGTCGTCAGCACACGTCCCTCGGGGACGGTCCGCCGCGCCCCCACGACCTCCACCACCAAAGGCTCGAGCCTGTCCTCCGAGGAGTGCCCGGCACTGAGGAGCACCTCGCCGGGTTCGACGATCCGCGCGAGGTCCCGTCCCGTGAAGGAGAACCGGTCGGCGTGCACGGTGAACGTGACCCGCGCGGACCTCCCCGCCGCCAGGTCCACCTTGGCGAACCCGATGAGCTGCTTGAGGGGGCGCACGACCTCCGCGCACGGGTCGGTCAGGTAGAGCTGGACGACCTCGGAGCCCTCCCGCCCACCGGTGTTCGTCACGGTCACCGCGTACTCCACGGTGCCGGCGACGTCCACCGCCGGTGCGGAGACCTCGGGGTCGGAGTAGGCGAAGGTCGTGTAGGAGGTGCCGGATCCGAAGGGGTAGAGGGGGCGCGGGTCGAGGTTCGAGATGCCCTCCGCGTACCAGCCCAGTGCCGGGGCGAGGTACGTGCCCGGCTGGCCCCCACGGGTACGGGGGACCGCGACCGGGAGACGACCCGAGGGGTTGACGGCGCCGGAGAGCACGCGGGCGATGGCCCCCGCGCCCTCGACTCCCGGCATGAAGGCCTGCACCACCGCGGCGCAGCGGCCGGCGTACTCCCCCAGCGCGTAGGGCCGCCCCGTCACCAGGAGGAGCACGGTGGGGGTGCCGGTGTCGAGCACGGCCCCGAGGAGTTCGCCCTGGCGTCCGGGGAGGTCGAGGTCGACCACGTCGCAGCCCTCCCCGGAGGTCCCCTCCCCGAAGAGCCCGGCGATGTCCCCGACGCAGACGACGGCCACGTCCGCCTCCCGGGCGGTGCGGACCGCCTCGGCGATCCCCTCGTCGGTCCCCTCGGTGAAGCCCACACCCGCGCACAGGAGCGGGGGCTCCCCGAGCTCCTCCGCGAGCGCGCCGGGCAGGTCCTGGATCTCGAGCCCGGTGCCTCCCTCCGCGGTCCGGGAGAGGACGTGGTTGGGGAAGGCGTAGCACCCCATCAGGGTGCGCACGTCGGTCCAGGAGGGTCCGACGAGGGCGACCCGGGTTCCGGGACGCAGGGGCAGGATCCCGTCATTGGCCAGGAGCACGACGGACTCCTCCGCCATCCGGCGCGCGATGTCACGGTTGCGTGGGGAGTCGAGGTCGCGCCCGGGATCCACGTCGGCCCCGGGGGACCACTCGGGGTCGAGCAGTCCCAGGCGTGCCTTCTGGTGCAGCACACGGCGCACGGCCGTGTCGATGTCCCCGACGTCGAGCAGACCCTGTTCCAGGGCCTCGTCCAGGGCCGCGAAACAGGTCGTCTCCGGGAGCTCGACGTCCATGCCCGCGCGCAGGGCCAGGGCCGCGGCCTGCGCCCGGTCGCGGGCGACGTGGTGCATGGACTCCAGGAAGCTCACCGACCAGTAGTCGGAGACGACGGGACCCGCGAAACCCCACCGGTCCCTCAGGACCTCGGTGAGGAGGTGGTGGGAGGCCGCGACGGGGACACCGTCGATGTCCGAGTAGGAGTTCATCACGCTGGCGACCCCGCCCTCGCGCACCGCCATCTCGAAGGGGACGAGCATGACGTCCTCGAGCTCACGCGGCCCCATGGACACCGGCGCGTGGTTGCGTCCCGCCCGGGAGGCCGGGTAGGCGACGAAGTGCTTGAGCGTGGCGTCGATGCCGGCGGACTGGAGCCCCTGCACGTAGGCGGTCCCGAGGGTTCCGACCAGGTAGGGGTCCTCCCCGCAGGTCTCCTCGACCCGCCCCCACCGGTAGTCGCGCACGACGTCCAGGAGGGGGGCGAGGCCCTGGTGGACCCCCACCGCCCGCATGTCCCCACCGACCGCGTGGGCCATCTCGCGCACGAGGGCGGGTCTCCACGTCGCCCCCCAGGCGATCGCCGCCGGGTAGACGGTCGCCCCCAGGGCCGTGAAGCCGGTCAGGCACTCCTCGTGGGCGATGGCGGGGATGTGGTGGGGTGAGCGTCCACGCACCTCCTCCTGGAGGGCGACCAGGCGTGCGACGCCCTCGTCGACGGGGAGGGGCGCGGTCCCGAACACGCGGGTGAGGTGCCCCAGGCCGAGCCGTGAGGCCTCCTCCCACTGCTGGGACCGCTCGGCGAAGTCGTGCTCCAGGGGGGCGGCGCCCGAGTGGCCCCCTCCCTGTCCGGCTCCGGGGTCCGGGGCGGGTGCGGCCAGTGAGGTGTCGCGGAGCCAGTAGGAGCCCAGTTGGTGCAGCTTCTCCTGCAGGTCCATCGACCCCAGGAGGGTCTCGACGAGCTCGTCGGTCGCCTCCCCGGCCATGTGCTGGGTGGTCATCATCCCTTCACCGCTCCCTGGAGTCCGTTGACGATCCGCTTCTGCATCGCGAGGAAGAACACGAGGGCGGGGATCATCGCGAGCGTGGTGAACGCGAAGACACCGGCCATGTCGGAGGAGTGCTCCGTGGAGAAGTCCGCCACGCCCAGCGGGAGGGTCCTCATGTCCCCCTGCAGCAGGAGCAGTGGGAGGAGGTACGCGTTCCACGACCCGACGAAGGCGAGCACCCCCACGGTCACCATGCCCGGTGCGGACAGGGGCAGGAGGATGCGCCAGAAGAACCCGATCCGGGTGGCGCCGTCCAGGAGGGAGGCCTCCTCGAGCTCGCGCGGGATCGCCTGCAGGAACGGTCGGAGGATCACCACCGTCATGGGCAGTTGGAAGGCCGCCTGGGGCAGTGCGACGCCCCACCACGTGTTCGCCAGGTGGAGGTCCTTCGAGATGATGATGAACAGCGGGATGATCGCCACCGAGGCGGGGAACAGGAGCCCCAGGACGAAGACCATGTACACCGGTTCGCGCCACCGGAAGGAGTACCGGGAGAGCGGGTAGGCGGCCATGATCCCCAGGACCACCACGAGGGCGGTGGTGATCAGGGCGATCGCCGTGGAGTTCAGGGCGTAGCGCCAGAAGGCCGGGTTGGACAGGACCCCCGCGTAGTTGGAGAACACCCAGGGATCGGGCAGCCCCGCGGGGTTCTCGGCGAGCTGTGCGTTGGAGCGGAACGCCGAGAGGATCGCGTAGACGACCGGGGAGAGCGTCACGACGGCCGCGAGGAGGCCCACCACGTAGGCCCACGTGTTGCCGCGACGCCGGGCGGCGTTGCCCTCACCGGAGCCCCGTCTGCGCTCCGCCATGCTCACCGGTGCGTGTGTGGTGCTCATCGTGACCTCACCTCCCTCTTGCTGCGCCGCCGGCCGACCTCGTCGGAGGTGTTGTCGCGCCGCAGGATGAAGTACTGGTAGGCGACGGCCATGACGACCGCCACGACGAAGAGGATCACGGAGGCCGCCCCGGCGATCCCGTAGTTCGAACGCTTGGTGCCCTCGTTGATGAGGAAGGTCGCCATCGTGACCGTCGAGTTGGCCGGTCCGCCCTTGGTGAGGATCCACACCATGTCGAAGAGCTGGAGGGACCCGATCATCGAGAGGAAGGCCCAGGTGCGCATGGTGGGACCGAGCAGAGGGATCGTGATGTGGCGCTGGATCTGCCACCAGGAGGCGCCGTCGATCTGGGCGGCCTCCTCCAGTTCCTCAGGCACCCCCTGGAGCCCGGCGAGCAGGAGCAGGATCGCCAACCCGACGTACTTCCAGGTCAGCACGACGATCACGGTGGCGAGGGCGTACCTCGGGGTCCCGAGGAACCCCTGTTCGGGCCCGGACAGCCCCACGAGGCCGAGCAGGGCGTCGATGACCCCGTAGCGCGGTTGGAGGAGCTGGAGCCAGACGACGCCGGCGATGACCTCCGAGAGGACGTAGGGCACGAAGATGACCATGCGCAGTGTGCCCTGGAACCGCATCTTCCGGTTGAGGAGCAGTGCGATCGCCAGCCCGAGGGGCAGCTGGATCGCGATGGACGCCACCACGATGACCAGGTTGTGGGTGAGCGCCTGGATGAAGACGTCGTTGCGCAGGACCGAGACGTAGTTGCCCAGGCCGACGAAGTCGACCAGGGGACCGTACCCCTTCCACTTGTAGAGGGAGAACTGGACGGCCCGCGTGATCGGCCACACGATGAACATCGCGATGAGCACGAGTGCCGGGGTGACGAAGAAGGTGATCTCCGCACCCTTGCGCCAGTCGGTCGGCCTGCGACGTGGCGCCGGTGTCCCGGCGGTCCCCTCCGGGACCGTCGGGACACCGGCATCCTGCACCGCGGACGAACCACTGCTGGTGACTGTGGTTGCGTCTGTCATGGAAGGGTCACTCCGCGTCTGCTGCGGCCTGGGTCGCGTCGACGATGTCCTGCGGGGTCGCCTGGCCCGCGAAGAGCAGGGCGATCTCGTCGTTCATGGCCCCACCGATCGCCGTCCCGAAGGCGGTGTCGAAGTAGAGCTGGACGTAGGGGGCGTCGTCACGCACCGTCAGGAGATCGGCGAGCACGGGGTCGCCCACCGCACCGGTCGCGGCGGGATTCGTCGGCAGGCCCATGCTGTTCTCCGCGAAGCCCTGCTGGACCTTGTCGGAGAGCAGGTACTTGGCGAACTCGACGGCCTCGTCGGGCGCGTTCTGGGAGACGGCCCAGGCGTCGCCACCACCCAGCGCTGCGGCCGGGTCACCCTGGCCACCCTCGACGCTCGGGAAGGCGAACCAGCCCGTGTCGTCACCGAGGCCCTGGTTGTCCTCCGTCAGGCCCTGCATGACTCCCGGCTCCCAGTGCCCGGCCAGCTCCATGGCGACCTTGCCGGTGGCCAGCAGGCCGGAGGCGCTGGTGGCGCCCGTCTGTGCGGGCGTCGTGAGGAAGCCCGGGTTGAAGGGCTCCTGCTCGACGAGTGCCTGCAGGTCCTCACCCGCCCGCACGAAGCACGGGTCGGAGAAGTCGTGGCTGGTCACGGCGTCGGTGAGCACCTGTTCGGCGCACTGGCGCAGGGCGAAGTAGTACCAGTAGTGGGCCGCCGGCCACTTGTCGCCGGCCCCGACCGAGATCGGGGTGATGTCCGCGGCCTTGAGCGAGTCGATCGCGGAGTCGAACTCCGCCATCGTGGTCGGGGGTGTGGTGATCCTGGCCTGCTCGAAGAGCGACTTGTTGTACCAGAAGCCGGCGACGCCCATCGAGAAGGGCAGCGCGTAGGTGTGCCCGTCGACCTGGAAGCCGGAGACGTTGCCCCCCAGGGTGCTGATGACGTCGGCTGCGGAGTCCGTCAGGTCCTTGGTCAGACCGGCCGCGACGTGGTCGGCGAGTTCGCCTCCCCCGCGTTCCATGTACACGTCTGGCATATCACCGCTCTGGAAGGCGGCCTCGAGCTTGGTGAGCATGTCCTCGTGCTGCATGGCCGAGATCTCGATCGTCACCCCGGGGTTCTCGGCCTCGAAGTCCTTCGCCACCTGCTCGTAGTAGGCCTTGCCGGGATCCGAGTTGGAGTTGTGCCACCACGTGATTGTGATGCTGCTGGCGTCGCCACTTGCGGCGCCGCTGGTCCCGCTCTCCATACTGTCCCCGCTGCCGCACCCGGCAAGGGCGAGTGCGGCGACTGCCGACACCGCCGCGAGGGCTGTCATCCTTCGTCCGTGTCTCATCGTTGAAACCTCCCCGTCGTCAGTGGTCCGCGTCGACAACACAGTCGAAACTTTTCGCGAACCAACCAGAGCACTTTTAGTTTAGTAGAATGACTAAGCAAGTCAACAGTAACGGGGTCTTCAACGATAACGAATGTGTCTCAACCGGTTCGACATGTCGAAATCATTTCGATAGGCTCGTGCCGAGGACTCCGAGGAGGTGCCCATGGGTACTGTCGACCAGGGACGCGTCACACTCGACGACGTCGCCCGGGGGGCGGGTGTGTCGCGGGCGACCGCCTCGAAGGCCCTCAACAACCGCAGCGACGTGGCGGCGTCGACCCGGACGCGGGTGCTCGCCGCTTCCGAGGCCCTGGGGTACCGGCCCGCCCTCGTCCCTGCCCCGCTCCCCTACCCGTCCGTGGCCCTGGTGGCCGACAACCTCGCCACCTTCTACACACTGGAGATCCTCAAGGGGGCTGTCTCCGCGGCCCTGCGCGAGGGGGTCTCACTCACGGTCTCCTACACCCCCGGCCCCCCTCCCGGGACCACCCCCGTCCCCCTCGAGGAGTCCTGGTTCGACCTGATCCACGCCAACCGGTACCTGGGGGTCATCGTCGTGACCACGCCGCTGTCGGACTCACAGCTGGCCAAGGCCCGTTCCCTCGATCTGCCCCTGGTCGCCATCGATCCCGCCAACGCGCTCCCCCACGGCGCCCGCAGCATCGGGGCGACGAACTGGAACGGGGGCGTGGAGGCCACGCAGCACCTCATCGACCTCGGCCACCGTCGCATCGCCTTCGTCCGCGGACCGGCGGAGTCGGTCCCCTCGGGTGAACGCCTCCAGGGGTACCTCTCAGCCCTGCAGATGAACGACCTCCCCGTCCTGCCGGAGCTCATCAGGGGCGACGACTTCACCTACGAGACGGGGCTCGAGGTCGGACGGGAGCTGTTGGCGCTGCCCCCCTCGCAGCGGCCCACGGCGGTCTTCGCGGGGGCCGACGCCATCGCACTCGGTCTCTACGAGGCGGCGCGAGAGGCAGGGCTGTCGATCCCCGGCGACATCAGCGTGGTCGGCTTCGACGACACCGACATGGCCGCCTGGGCGACCCCACGGCTGACGACGGTGCACCAACCCCTCCACGACATGGGGGCCGCCGGGGTGCGCCTCGTCGTCGACCTCGCCCGCGGCAGTGAGCCCTCGATGAGCGGGCCGGTCCGCCTGGCCACGACACTCGTTCTCCGCGACTCGACGGGTCCGGCGCCCTCCTGACCAGGCGGAGCGCGAGATGACGCCCCCCACGGGGAACCCTGTCCGTGGGGGGCGTCAGTCTGGTGGATCTCGTTCCCCGGTCTCCGTGCGGCCGACCGATCGCCGCACGGGTTCCCTCAGTCGCAGGGCCGCTCCGGAGGACGGGGAGGGGAAGGAGGGGCGCCGTCAGTGACTGCCCCGTCTGGAGGTGAGCAGATCGACAGCGACCGCGACAATGACCACGAGCCCCTTGATCGCCTGCTGCCAGGCAGAGTCCACCGACATGATCGACAGTCCCATGTTGAGGACGCCCATGATGAGGGCACCGATGATGGCACCGGAGATCTTGCCGATACCGCCGGAGACGGCAGTCCCGCCGATGAATGCTGCGGCAATCGCATCCAGTTCGTACATGTTCCCCGCGGTCGCGACTGCTGCACCCGCACGTGAAGTCGTGATGATTCCAGCCAGTGCCGCGAGGAACCCCATGTTGACGAAGACCATGAAGTCGACGCGACGGGTGTTGATCCCGGAGAGCTCAGCAGCCCGCAGGTTCCCGCCGACTGCGTAGATCTGACGGCCGAACTTCGTCCTCGCCATGACGAAGGAGTACACGATCACCAGCACACCGATGATGATCAGGACGATGGGCGTTCCCCCCGAGGAGAGCGACAGGAGGTACGTGATGTAGGCGATCACCGCACAGACCACAGCCGTTCGCACGATGAACGAAGCCACCGGCTCGACATCACCGCCCCCTCGGAGATCGGCACTCCGTTTGCGGACGCTCCCGAGGACCACTCCCACCACTGTCAGGGCACCGATGACGAGGGTCACGACGTCGATGTACCCGATGTAGCCCAGGAAGTTGGGGACAGAACCGGAGGCAATGGCGACGAAACCGCCAGGGAGACCCGACACCGTCCTCTCGACCAGGACGATCGCGAGCCCCCTGAAGAGCAACATCCCGCCGAGGGTGACGATGAAGGCCGGGACCTTGACGTAGGCCACCCAGAAGCCCTGCCAGCACCCGATGAGGATGCCGAGGACGAGCCCTGCGAGGCAGGCGAGCGGCCAGGACACGTGCAGGTCATACATGAGAAGGGCCACGACACCGCCGACGAACGCCACGACCGATCCGACGGACAGGTCGATGTGTCTGGCAATGATCACCATGGTCATTCCGATGGTCAGCACCATCACGTAGGCGTTCTGCTGGATCAGGCTCGCCACATTGTTGGGCGCGAGCAGTTTCCCGCCCGTGAGGATGTTGAAGAGCACGACGATGACGACGAGGGCTCCCAGGATGCCGTATTGCTTGAGGCTGCCCTGCAGCCGTCTGGTGGTCTCACTCATCGTGTTTCCTTCACTGGTTCCTTGGTCATGAGTTTCATGAGGGACTCCTGTGTTGCACCGACTCCCGGGACCTCTCCCGTGATGTGGCCCTGGCTCATCGTGTAGATGCGGTCGCAGATGCCCAGCAGTTCGGGCAGCTCCGACGAGATCATGAGGACAGCCCGCCCCTCGTCCGCGAGCTTCTGGATGATCTGGTAGATCTCGTACTTCGCTCCGACGTCGATTCCCCGGGTGGGCTCATCGAGGATGAGGATCTCCGGGTCGGTGTACATCCACTTGGCGAGAACCACCTTCTGTTGGTTTCCGCCCGAGAGCGATGAGACCGGAGCCTCGATGCCGGGCGCCTTGATCCGGAGACGCCTTCGGAAACTCTCCACGACCGAGGCCTCCTTTCGCGTCTGGATCACGTGATGGGAGATCACCTTGTCGAGGGCCGCGATCGACACGTTCATGCGAATGTCTTGGACCAAGTTGAGTCCTGCCGACTTGCGATCCTCAGGTACGTACGCGAGCCCAGCCCTGATGGCCTTCGTGACGGTGGATGTGTCGACCGGCGCCCCGTCTTTGAGGACCTCCCCTTCGATCCCGACCCCGTACTGGTGCCCGAAGACACTCATCGCCAGCTCGGTGCGTCCGGCCCCCATCAGCCCTGCCAGGCCGACGACCTCGCCCCGACGCAAGGTCAGCGATGCGTGATCGACCACGACCCGCCCGACGTCGATCGGATGGTGCACGGTCCAGTCACGGATCTGGAGGATCTCCGAACCGATGGCCGACTCGTGCTCCGGGAACCGGCTGGACAACTCTCGACCGACCATCAGGGAGATGATCCCGTCCTCGGAGACCCCTCCCACGCGGTGCATGTCGAAACCACCGACCGTGCGGCCATCGCGAAGGATGGTCGTGGAGTCAGCGATCTCACGGATCTCCCCCAGCTTGTGGGAGATCATGATCATCGTCACCCCCTCTTCCCGTAGCTGACGCATCAGACCGAGGAGGTGCTCGGAGTCGTCGTCGTTGAGAGCGGCGGTCGGCTCATCGAGGATCAACAGCTTCACTTCCTTGGACAGCGCCTTCGCGATCTCGACCAGTTGCTGCTGTCCGACGCCGAGGTCCACGACACGGACGTCGGGATCGACGTCGAGTCCGACCTTGGCGAGCAGCTTGCGAGCCTGTGATCGGGTCTCCCGCCAGTCGACCAACCCTCCCCGTCCTCTCTCGTTGCCCAGAAAGATGTTCTCCGCGATGGAGAGGTACGGGGAGAGGGCGAGCTCCTGATGGATGATGACGATACCGACGCGCTCGGAGTCCCTGATCGAACGGAACTCACAGCGCTCACCGACAAAGTCGATGTCGCCCTTGTAGGAGCCGTACGGGTGGACACCGGACAACACCTTCATGAGCGTCGACTTGCCGGCGCCGTTCTCACCGCAGATGGCATGAACCTCTCCTCGGCGTACCTCCAGGGTCACGTCATCCAACGCCTTCACACCGGAGAACTCCTTGACGATGTGCGACATGCGCAGGACCACTTCATCTGTCTGCATCGTTACTCACCATTCATCCAGACCGGACTGGATCAGAGGCCGAGGTCGGAGGCAGAGTAGAACCCGGACTCCACAAGCTCGGACTCAATGTTGTCCTTCGTGATCACCACCGGTGTCAGCAGGTAGGAGGGAACGACGAGCTTGCCGTTGTCATAGGACTCCGTGTCGTTCACTTCGACCGTCTCACCCTTGACGATCTGGTCCACCATCGTCGCCACGCGATCACCCAGCTCCCGGGTGTCCTTCCACACCGTCATCGACTGCTTTCCATTCAAGATGTTCTGGACATTCGCCTGGTCGGCGTCCTGCCCGGTGAGTACGGGCCAGTTGTCACCCGCCGAGTAGCCGTCGGACTCGAGAGCTTGGGAGATTCCGAGAGCAAGTGCGTCATTCGGCGCCAGGACTGCGTCAACAGTCTTGTCCTGGTAGAAGGAGTTGAGCCTGGTCTCCATCTCCGACTGCGCTGCGGGGGCCATCCATGCCTGAATGCCGATGGACTGCCAGTCATCGACACTCTTCGGGTCCTTGCCCGAGGGAACCACCAACTGCCCGCTCTCGATGTAGGGCTGAAGGACGTCCCATGCACCCTCGAAGAAGAAGCGGGCGTTGTTGTCGTCGGGCGAGCCGGAGAAGGGCTCAAAGTTGAAGGGGCCCTTTCCGTCTGCGAGTTCGAGGGCATCCTCGATGTACTGCCCCTGGAGCTTCCCCACCTCATAGTTGTCGAAGGTCGCGTAGTAGCTGATGGCATCGGTGTCGCGGATCAAGCGGTCATAGGCGATGACCGGGATGCCCTTGGACTTCGCCTGGTCGAGCACAGGGGCAAGAGCCGATCCATCGATCGACGCGACGACGAGGACATCCGGACTCTCATTGATCATGTTCTGGATCTGGGAGATCTGTTGTTCGACCTTGTTGTCCGCGTACTGCAAGGAGACGGTGTAACCCGACTCCTCGAGTAGTTCCTCCAGGTGAGATCCATCCCTGCTCCACCGTTCCAGTGACTTGGTCGGCATGGCGACACCAATGAGTCCCCCTGCAGCAGCGGTCCCGGACTCGGATCCTGACTCCACCCCGCTCGCCGTGCCTCCACGTTCTGCCGAGCAGGCCGCAGCGCCGACGACCAATCCGGCCGTGGCCACTGCGACGACGAACTTCCTCGTGATTCCGTGCATCTTGTCGGCTCCTTTGCCGTCCGTCGGAACGAGAGCTTGTCCCCGTCCCCTTGTGTTCGATGACCGGGACTTGCGTCCACGGCACCGTGTCGGTATTACTTCATCCCGCAAACTCTTGCCGCCTGGTGCGCGGCGCCCAGGGCGACGTACTCACCCGGCTCGGGCAGGAGCACCTCGACCCCCAGACGCTCGGGTGCCAGCGCCTGCACGGCCGTGGACCGCGCCCCGCCACCCACCATGAGGACCCGATCGATGGGCACAGCGAGTGCCCGGACCGCGTCCAGCGCACCACGCATGAGGTCCAGCAGCCCCTCCACCCCGGCCCGTGCGACATGGGCACGGTCGGAGTTCGCCAAGGTCATGCCGCGCAGCTCCGCGGTAGCGTCGGGCAGGTTCGGGGTCCGCTCGCCCTCGAAGTAGGGCACGAGGACGAGGCCGCCCGCATCCGGCACGGACAGGGCGAGGTCGTCGTACTCCCGGTAGTCGGCGTCGATGACGCGGGCCATCGCGTCGATGATGCGGGAGGCATTGAGGGTGCAGGCCAGGGGGAGCCAGTTCCCGCTCGCGTCGGAGAACCCCGTGACGAGGCCGGTCGGGTCCGAGACCGGGTGGTCCGACACCGCGGCGACCACCCCGGAGGTCCCCAGGGAGAGCAGCGCGTCGCCGGGCCGCAGGCCCACACCCAGCGCGGCGCCCGCGTTGTCACCGCACCCGGGTCCCAGTTCCACATGACCCCAGCCGCGCGCCGCATCCGCGTACCCGGCGGACTCCCATGGTCCCAGGATGCGAGGGAGGACGATGTCGTCGGCCCCGCCCTCGGGGCGCCGCAGGGCGCGCGCGAGGATGTCACGACGGTAGCCCCCGCGATTGCCCCCCTCCGCACTCCCCGCCACCGCGACCTCGAGGTCCGTGTACCCGGTCCCCGAGGCGTCGGAGCGGTCGGTGACCAGGTCCTCCAGCCGTCCGGTCCCCCTGATGCGCCAGGTGAGCCAGTCGTGGGGCAGGCACACCGCCGCGATGCGCGCGGCGTTGTCGGGTTCGTGGTCGGCGAGCCACCGCAGCTTGGTGACCGTGAGTGAGGCGACCGGCACCGAGCCTGTGGCCTCGGCCCACCACGCGGCGCCCACCCCGGCGTCACCTGCTCCGGCCTCGAGGACGAGGTCCCGTGCGGCCTCACCGGAGCGGGTGTCGTTCCACAGGAGAGCGGGACGGATGACCTCTCCGTCCTGGTCCAGGCAGACCATTCCGTGCTGCTGACCACCCACGGACAGGGCCGCGACGTCCCCGAGCCCACCGGCTCCCCCGACGGCCTCCAGGAACGCATCCCACCAGAACCGGGGATCCACCTCGGTGCCGTCGGGGTGTGTGGCCCTGCCCTCGCGCACGACTGCGCCCGTGGCCGGGTCGACCACGACCACCTTGCAGGACTGCGTCGAGGTGTCGACCCCGGCGACGAAGGGGCGTTGGGTGTCCATGGGAACTCCTTCTCCTGGCGACCGCCCGACCGGCACGGCCGCGACGTCAGTCGCGACCCAAGGTGTCGACGATGTAGTTGTTGATGGTCGCCTTCACCGACTCCAGGTGGTCGGAACGCGTCGAGGCGAGGATGTCGGCCTGGGGCACGTCCAGTGCATGGGCCTCGAGGTCCGCGAGGGTGGCCGTCCCGTCCTCCACGCTCGCGCCCACACCCTGGTCGAAGGACCCGTAGCGCTCGGCGACGAGGTCCTCGATGAAACCGTCCTCGTGCATCTGTGCCGCCACCAGCAGGCCCGCGGCGTAGGAGTCCATGCCGACGATGTGGCCGCGGAAGAGGTCCTCGGCGGTGAAGGAGGTGCGTCTGGGCTTCGCGTCGAAGTTCAGCCCACCGTGCGGGCCGATGCGCCCCTCGTCGAGGATCTCCCACATGACGGAGGTCGTCTCGTAGAGGTCCGAGGGGAACTCGTCGATGTCCCAGCCGATGAGCTTGTCCCCCTGGTTCGCGTCCAGGGATCCCAGCATGCCCGCCACGCGTGCCACGCGGACCTCGTGCTGGTAGGTGTGACCGGCCAGGTTCGCGTGGTTCCCCTCGAGGTTCAGCTTGAAGTCCCCGTCGAGCCCGTAGGTCTTGAGGAAGGCGATCGTGGTAGCGGCGTCGAAGTCGTACTGGTGGCTGGTCGGCTCCTTCGGCTTGGGCTCGATGAGGAACTGGGCGTCGAGCCCGATCTCCTGGGCGTAGTCCACGGCCATGTGGAGGAAGCGTGCCATGTGGTCCTGCTCGCGGCGCAGGTCTGTGTTCCAGAGGTTCTCGTAGCCCTCGCGGCCACCCCAGAACACGTAGTTCTCCGAACCGAGCCGTTCGGCGATCTCCAGGCTGTGCTTGAGCTGGCCGCCCGCGTAGGCGAAGACCTCGGCAAAGGGGGAGGTCGCGGCTCCTGAGAGGAATCGGGCGTTGGTGAAGAGGCTGCTCGTGTTCCACAGCGGGGTGATGCCGGTCTCCGCCTGCAGCTCCGCCACGCGGTCCACGACCCGGTCCAGGTTCGCATTGGTCTCGCGGAGGGTGTCCCCCTCGGGGGCCAGGTCACGGTCGTGGAAGCAGAAGTACCCCACGCCGAGCTTGCGGTAGAACTCGAAGGTGTAGTCCACCTTCGCCAGGGCCAGGTCCATGGGATCGGTGAAGTGGTCGTAGGGGCGCTGGGCCGTGCCCTCCCCGAAGGGGTCGACGAGGCGCTGGTCGAAGGTGTGCCAGTATGCCACCGCGAAGCGCAGCCAGTCCTTCATCGGCTTCCCAGCGACCACCCGGTCGGGCTGGTAGTAGCGGAAGCCCAGGCCCTGCTGCGGTGAGGTCTTCCCGACGAAGGGGATGGGTTCGATGTTCCACAGGTCGCTCATGACCGGCACCTCCATGTGCATGGACGCGGCCCCTGTGCCACGTCATCTGTTTTGTTGCTGACCAAAACATTATAGTAATGTCCCGCTTCCCGCAACACTCCGCGTATGGTCAACTCATGAGAACCGCACGCCCCACCCACGCGACGACCACTCCCCACCCGTGGGGCCATGCCGGCGAACGCCGGCAGACGGGCGTGAGAGCCGAGAGCCTGCGGGCCATGAACCTCTCCCTGGTGCTCCGCCGCGTGCTCGCGGATCCAGGGGGCGGCTCCCGCGCCGCCATCGCCACCAGCACGGGGATCACCCGGGCCACGAGCTCCCGGCTGGTGGACGAGCTCGTCCAGGCCGGGCTGGTCACGGAACTCTCCCCCGAGCCCGATGCCGGTCGTGGTCGCCCCGCCGTCCGCCTGACGCCCCGACGGGGCCGCTTCCTCGCCCTCGGTCTCGAGGTCAATGTCGGCTCGCTCTCCGCACGGGCGATCGACCTGACCGGTGCCGTCCTCGCCGAGGAGGTCGTGGTCGCCGACTTCTCGGGCACCAGACCCGAGGCGACCATGGGGGCACTCTCCGCCCTCGCCCACCGCGTCCTGGAGGCCGCCATGCGTTCGCGCACGACCTTCCTCGGCTCGGGGTTGGCCCTGCCGGGCCTCGTCTCCCCCGACTCCCTGGCACTCGCCCCGAACCTCGGGTGGCGCGACATCCCTCTGGACGAGCTGCTCACTCCCATCGCGGACCTTGATCCCGTCCTCGTCGCCAACGAGGCCGACCTCGCTGCCTTCGCCGTCGCCCACCCGCTCCCCGGGGTCCCCTCCGGCCCCTCCTCCTTCGTCCTCGTCTCCGGAGAGGTCGGCATCGGCGCCGGGATCGTCATCGACCACCGCATGCTCACCGGCGCGCACGGATGGTCCGGGGAGATCGGGCACATCTGCGTGGATCCCGCCGGACCCGTCTGCTCCTGCGGGGCGACGGGCTGCCTGGAGTCCTACCTCGGTCGGCGGGCCTTCATCCGGCGGGCGGGCCTGCCCGCCGAATCGGGCCCGGCCGACGTGGTCCGCGCCGCGCGCGAGGGCTCCACGGAGGCACGTCGGGCTCTCGACGAGGGCGGGGCCGCACTGGGACGCGCCCTCGCGGCCGTCATCAACACCGTGGACATCCCGTTGGTCGTCCTGGGTGGCAACGTCGCCGAGGTCGGGGAGGAGCTCCTGCCCGCGGCCCGACGGGAGATGTCGGTGCGCGTGCTGCAGTCGGCGTGGTCACGACCCGAGGTGCGTCTCGCCGCCGACAGCTCGCGGCTCGCCGCCACGGGCGCGGCCCACCGGGTCCTCCAGCGCCTGGTGGACGATCCCCTCGCCTGGACCGCCTGAGGGACGCCCGCGTCACCCGTTGCGGCCGGGACCCCCGTTGCCCCCACCGGGGCCACCACCCATGCCACCGTCCGAGGACTGGCCGGCCGTGACGGCCGACGAGGACCCTCCGTCGACCGAGACAGTGTAGGAGTCCCCGGTGGTGACCTGCGCCGAGGAGAACACGACGTTGCCGAACTGCTTGCGTGCGGTGAAGGTCGCCAGTGCCGCCCCGGAGGAGTCCGTCACCGTCACCTCGGACCCCGCGGAACCGGAGACCGTGGCCTGGAGCCAGCCCTGGCCGTCGGTCGACGAAGGCGCCGTCGCCATGCCGGAGGACCCCACGGCCACCAGGGTGCCCCCGGTCACCGTCAGGGTCCCGTTGACGTCGAGGGCACCGTTCCCGCTGCCCGTGGGTCCCCACACGGTGACGTCGCCGCCGGAGATCGTGGCGGAGCCGTTGGAGTCGATGCCGTCGCCCTCCGCGTCCACGACGACGGTGCCGCCGGTGATGTCGACCTGCTCGCCGCTGTCGCCCATCCCGCCTCCCATGCCGCCGCCCGCGGAGGAGTCGGAGGTCCCGGAGTCGTCCGAGGTCGCAGCCAGCCCGGCCTCGACGGTCGTCGACCCGGATCCGTTGATCCCGTCGTCGTGCGAGGTGATGTCCACCGATCCGGCGGAGATCGTGATGAGCCCCGCCTCGAGCCCCTCCTCCGAGGTCGTGACCGTGACATCGGCGCCGTCCAGCACGGCGGCGACCTCGGCGTGGATCCCGTCGTCACCCGTGGCGAGGGTGAGGGTTCCGGAGCTCAGGCGCAGCGCGCCCTTGGAGTGGAGGGCGTCGTCACCGGAGTCGATGTCGAGGGTCGCCCCGTCCGCCACCAGGAACACCCCGGCCTTGACCCCCTTCGCCGAGGTGTCCGTCTTCCCGGCGGACGCCCCGCCACCGGAGGTGACGGTCACCGTACCGCCGGTGAGGACGGCGTCCGTCTCCGCGTCGATCCCGTCCCCCTCGGAGGTGACGGTGACCGTGCCACCCGCGATGTGGACGAGTCCCTTGGTCGGGTCCTCGTCCTGGTCGGACTTCAGTCCGTCCCCGCCGGCGGTGACCTCCAGGGTCCCGCCCGCGACGGTGAGTGAGTCCTTCCCGCGCAGACCGTCGTCCACGGCCTCGATCTCCAGGGTCCCGGAGAGGACGTACAGGTCGTCGGTGGAGGTGATGCCGTCGTTCCCGTTGCCCGAGACGTGGAGCGTCCCCTCCCCAGTGATGGTGAGGTCGGCGTCAGCGTAGATCGCGGCGTTGGCGGAGGCCGAGTCCTCGTAGGAGTCCGCGTCGGAGACCGAGTTGTCACCGGTGAGGGACAGCACGACGTCGTCCGCACCGGTGACCTCGATGGCGGGTCCGGCACTGTTGGAGATCTCTGCACCGTCGAGGACCAGGACGACGAGGGCGTCCTCCGGCGCGTCGACCACCACCGATCCCTCGAGCGAGCCGGACAGGCGGTACACGCCGGCCCCGGTGATCGTCACCGTCGAGCCGTCCACGGTCACGTCCGCGGCGTCGCTGCTCGCCGTGGACCCCTGGAGGGTGATGTCCTGGGCGCTGGACGCGTCCCATTCGTCGTCGTCGACCTTCGAGGAGTTGGCATTGGCAGCGAGGACCTCCTCCGCACTCGGTGGGTCGGTCGTGTCACCGGCCTCCCCGGCGACGTCCTCGGTGGTGTCCGACCCGGAGGACTGGGAGGTCTCCGTGCTCGTCGCGACCGTGGTGCTGGTGCCCGACGTCCCGGCGTCCGTGGAGGGGGCCGAGCACGCGCCGAGGGCGAGGGCGGCGGCCAGGGACAGTGCGGCCGCCCTGAGGGCGATCGTCTTCTTCATGGTGGTGGTGTTCCTTCCTGGGGTGCGGCGGTGGCCTGCCCCGGGGTCGGTCAGGATGCGGTGGTGAAGCGGTCCCTCAGGACGCGGGCCCACCTGTTGGCGGGCAGTGAGTCGTCGAGGGCCGCCAGAGCGGTGGCGTACTTGGAGACCCTGGCAGGACGGTGCCCGGCGGCCCACAGGAGGTGGTCGAGGTCGCAGGGTCGGGAACCGGACTTGGTCTCGATGATGACGAGGTCGGGGCGGGAGAGTCCCCGACCCTGTGGAGTCGTCCACTCCAGGTCGGAGTCGACGGTCGCGCGACCGGATCCGTCACCCATGAGGAGGGTGGTGCGCCGGTACCGGACGTCGAGGGTCGCCTCCAGGGTCGCGGCGGTGCCGGGTGCCCTCCCCAGTGCGCCCAGCCGGGAGTCGACCCACCCACGCTCGGCCCCGGTGAGGCCCGCACGGGGGCCGCACACCCCCTCCCGGGGGATCCGGTCCTTGACGGTCTGGCCGCGGGGACCACGGGACTTGACCTCCAGGAAGCACAGCCCGGAGTCGACGTAGGTGCGGGTGCGCACCTTGAAGCGCCTGCGTCGCCTGGTCGCCGCCGAGTGGTAGCCGTCGAGGTCGGGGGTGTCGAGGTACGTCGAGCGGTAGTCCTGCGTCCTCAGCCCGGCGATGTCGAGCACGCGCGTGTTCGGATCCAGCCCGGAGAGGATCCCGGGCACGTTCACCCGTTCGAGCAGGTACTTGCGGTCCACCCGGGTCAGGAGGGCAGCGCGGTCCACCAGCTCCTCGAGGTCGATGGCACCGAGGTCGTGGGGGACCAGTTCCTCCCCGGACGCGCGGCCGGGCCGGAGCTCCCCGGCGGTCCCCGGACGGGGTGTGGTCTGCCGGGCGTTCACCGGGCCCCCTCCCGCACGGGGAGCGCAGTGATGCCTCCGGCCGTCGGGGCCGTCCCGGTCCGTCCCGGAGCGACCCGCGCCGCAGCGCTCGCGGCCGAGGGGGTACGGACCGCGGGCACGTCATCCGTCTGCCGCGCGCCGGGACCCCGGCGGTCCCGGGTGGTGTCGCCACCCCGACCCGGGCGCAGCACCCGGTAGCGCGCCTCGACCAGAGTCAGGTCGTTGACGAGGTCCAGCTTGACCACCTGCATGTCCGTGACCTCGCCACCGAGCAGTTGCGCCAGTGCGGAACGCAGTTCGCCCTCGTCGGCGATCGCACGGTCCAACTGCACCAGCTGCGACCGGTGCGCACCCAGGAGCCGCGGACTGTCCCCGACCGCGAGCGCTGCGAGCACGAGGACGACCAGGCCCACCGTGAGCGGGGTGAGGACCGTGGCCATGCCCGAGATCAGGCCGATGGCCAGGGAGGCGAAGTAGTAGGCGACCTCGTGCTGGGAGATCTCCGAGGAGCGCAGCCGGATGATCGAGAGCACCCCGAACAGTCCCAGCCCCAACCCCATGCCGACACTGGAGTCCACCAGGACGATCGAGACGGCCAGGACACCGACATTGACCCCGAGGAACGCCGCGACCAGGTCGGAGCGGTGGTGGCGGGGGAAGTACAGGCCGAAGGCCAGGATGCTGATCGCCACGAGGTCGACGGCGATCATCACGATGGTGCTCATGGTGGGCTCCTCTGCGGTTCGTCGAGGGTCCCATTGGGCCAGAGCGACCTGTGACAGGCCTGTGGTGGCGGTCAGGCGCGGCTGGGGGCGTCGTTCATCCCACGTTCTCCGATCGTTCACCCCCCGGGGAGGCGAGCAGTGGGCTCGAACTCCAACGCCGGTCAGGAGCGGCGCAGGTGCTCCATGACCCGGACCTCGTCGAGGACACTGAGGTAGGGCAGGGGGTCCACGTGGTTCTCCAGCACGTAGGTGGTCAGTTGGTCACGCACGACCTGCACCAGGTCCGCAGGGTCCCAGGGCTTGGCGATGTAGTGGTCCAGACCCGCCTGGTTGAGTGCGCGCACCGTGTCCGCCTGCCCGGCCTGGCCGGTGACCAGGATCGTGCGTGCCTTCCTGGTCCGGGGGTCCGCGGCGACCTCCACCAGGAAATCGACCCCGCTGCGCCCCGGGAGCCGGTGGTCGGCGAGGACCACGGCCAGTTCGTCCCCGTCCTCCAGAGCGGCCTCCACCGCGTCCCACGCATCGGGGACGTCCTCGGCCTCCTCCAGGTGGACCTTCGGCCAGAAGACCTCCAGGTCCCGCTCCAGGGCGTGGCGGACCTCCACCTCGTCCTCAAGGACCAGTACGACCAACGTCATGACTCCCCCTCCCCCTCGTCGACCGCGACCAACGTGACACGCACCCGTGTCGCACCGGGCCCTGACTCCACCTCGATGCCCCCACCCGCATCCGTGAGGATCGTGGAGACGATGGACAACCCCATCCCCAACCCGTACCTCACCCGTCCGGCGCGGGTGGTGAAGTGTGGTTCGAAGATCCTCTCCCGCAGGCCCTCGGGGATGCCGGGGCCGTTGTCGGACACCTCGACCACCACGGCCCCGTCCTCGTGGGCGACTTCGACGACGATGCGCGGGGCGGCCGTGCCCCGTGCGGGCAGGGCCCGCCCCTCCCCCTCCGGTGCCCCGTCCGCCCGGGCAAGGTCCTCGCGCTCGTCCTCGAAGGCATCCGCGGCGTTGACCAGCAGGTTCATCCACACCTGGTCCAGGGACCCGGAGCGCGCCAGCACGGGGGGCACCTCGCCGAACCGGGTCTCGACCCGGATGCCGTGCAGGCGGTGCGAGGTCAGGCGCAGGGCGTCGTCCAGACTTGCGCGCACGTCCACCGGACCCAGTGCCTCCCCCTCGGGGCGGGCGTAGGAGCGCAGGCTCTGCGCCAGTCCCGTCACCCGTTGGGAGGCCGCCGTGATGGACCGCAGGGAGGAACCGATGCGTGCCCCCAGCTCCGCCTCCTTGAGGGCGTCGTCAGGACTGGCGAGCAGCACCCGCGCCGTGCCGACGTCCGAGACGCCCAGGCGCAGCATGCGTCTCGCCGCTGCGCGGTCGCCGTCCGTGGCGCCGAGCAGTTCCTTGAGCAGGGCACGTTCCTCGGACGTGGAACGTGGCGGTGCCTCACGGGTGCGGCGCAGGGCGCGCACCGCGGTGTCCATGCCCCCCTGCCCCAGGAGCCTCACCACGTCGCGGCGCAGGTGCTCCGTGGAGCGCGTCATGGCGCTGAGCGGGTTGTTGAGCTCGTGGGCGACGCCGGCGGAGAGTTCGCCGAGCATGGCGAAGCGGGTGCGCTCCACGAGTTCGGCACGTGTGCTGCGCAGGTCCTCCAGCGCCTGGGCAAGCTCTGCCCGGTCCGCCTCCAGGTCCGCGGCCAGCATGCCCTTCTCGACGTGGAGCTCCTCGGCGCGCACGAGGCGGCGCGTGAGGGAGTGGATGGTGAGGACCGTGAGGGCCTCGGCGCTCTCCGAGTCCTCGCGCACGACCCGTGCGAGCTGGTCGTGGGACAGGCGCACCACGACGGTGGGGACGGTGGTCGTGGCCGTGAAGTAGGCGCGCTGACCGCGCACCAGGGAGACGAGGCCGATGATGGGCCCGGTGGTGGCACGGTGGAGCAGGACGGTGGCACGCTCCGCGTCACGCCGCAGCGCCACCCCACCCGAGAGCAGCAGGTGCACGGCGCCCACCAGCTCGTCCTGGCGGGTGAGCACGGTGCCGGCGGGGAGGATGATGCGGGGGCAGGGCCCCAGGACCTCCCGGATCCCCCGCAACAGGATCTCGACGGACCGGGAGTCCTCCCGGTCCAGGCCCTGGATGACGGGTGTCCCCCCGGTCACCCCGGCCCGCGGACCCAGGAACGTCGCGAGGTCGCCCTCGTCGATGCCGAGCGCCCGCAGGCGTGGGCCCGCGGCGTCGGCGACCTCCTCGAGCAGGACGCGGGGACCGTGGTCCAGGGAGAGGACGGAGCGGAAGCGGATCGAGGGGATGACGGGGGCGAGGTCGCGGTGCTCCTCGGGGTCGGTGACGAGGATCCACCCCAGGTCCGCCAGGCGCGGGTCCAGCGCTCCCGCGGCGACGGCGGCCCCGATGTCGGTGACCTCATTGGTGAGCACGACCAAGACGGGCACGCCGGTGGCACCGAGGGCCGCATCGAGTTCGGGGCCGCTGGGGGGCGCGTCCAAACCCTCCACGCGCAGTCGGGGCAGGCCGCCCTCGACCTGTCCGCGCACCCGCGGCGCGAGGCCGCGCGACCCGTCCCCCACCACCAGCACCACGGGGTCGACGACCGGGTCGGAGCCTCCCCCTCCGGGTGCGCCCGGTCCCCCCGTCGGGTGGGTGGCCGGCGGTGTTCCCGCCCCCGCCCCCGCATCCGCGCCCGGCGGTGGCGCCGCATCCTCGGGGGCCAGGGTCTGGCGCACCCAGCGCAGTGCGGGCCAGGTGCTCATCCCAGTACCCCCACCACTGCCCACAGGTGCGGGACGACGAAGGAGAGCAGCAGGATGCCCACGATCCCGACCAGGAACCCGATGCGCACCATGGCGGCCGTGGGGACCACGCCCGTGGCGTGGGCAATGGCGTTGGGGGGCGTCGAGATCGGCAGGCACATGCCGAGGGAACAGGCGAGCGCCAGGACCATGGCCACCTCACCGGCGGAGTTGGGCACATTGGCGGCGACCCCCACACCCATGGGCACCAGGAGGTTCGCCGCGGCGGTGGAGGAGATGAAGTTCGAGATGACCCAGGCCAGACCCGCCAGCACCAGCAGGACGAGTACGACGGGGATGGCGTCCCAGTCGACCAGGGCGATGATCCAGCGGTCCAGGCCGGTGTGGCCCACACCCGCGCCCAGGGCGATGCCCCCGGCGACGAGCCAGAGCACGGGCCAGTCCAGGGACTTCACGTCATCGCCGTCCATGACCTTCAGCGACAACAGGGCCACCACCGCGATGAGGCCGACGGTCGAGGAGGGGATGCCGTGGAGGGGTTCGCTCATCCACAGGGCGATGGTCCCCAACGCCACGACGTAGAAGGCGATGGCCGTGCGTGAGGTCTGGAAGCGGGCGGAGGTGTCGATGTCGAACACCGTGGAACTCGGCACGTAGCGCACGCAGATGTACACCCACGCGATGAGGAGGAGCAGCAGCACCAGGGGCAGGGAGAGCAGGACCCAGTCGAAGAAGGTCAGGCTCACACCTGCCTGCTGGAGGACCCCCAGGGCGATGGCGTTGGGGGGCGTGCCCACGGGTGTGGCCATCCCGCCCACGCTGGCGGCCACGGGGATCGCCAGGGCCCCACCCGTACGCGCACGGGGGTCGGGCAGGGCGTGGATGACGGGGATCATCACGGCGAACATCGTGGCGGTGGTGGCCGTGTTCGACATGATCATGCCGAGGACGGCGGTGATGCCCATGATGCCGAGCACCGTGAGCCGGGGGTGCCCCGCCAGGGGACGCAGGAGGNGCAGCAGGATGCCCACGATCCCGACCAGGAACCCGATGCGCACCATGGCGGCCGTGGGGACCACGCCCGTGGCGTGGGCAATGGCGTTGGGGGGCGTCGAGATCGGCAGGCACATGCCGAGGGAACAGGCGAGCGCCAGGACCATGGCCACCTCACCGGCGGAGTTGGGCACATTGGCGGCGACCCCCACACCCATGGGCACCAGGAGGTTCGCCGCGGCGGTGGAGGAGATGAAGTTCGAGATGACCCAGGCCAGACCCGCCAGCACCAGCAGGACGAGTACGACGGGGATGGCGTCCCAGTCGACCAGGGCGATGATCCAGCGGTCCAGGCCGGTGTGGCCCACACCCGCGCCCAGGGCGATGCCCCCGGCGACGAGCCAGAGCACGGGCCAGTCCAGGGACTTCACGTCATCGCCGTCCATGACCTTCAGCGACAACAGGGCCACCACCGCGATGAGGCCGACGGTCGAGGAGGGGATGCCGTGGAGGGGTTCGCTCATCCACAGGGCGATGGTCCCCAACGCCACGACGTAGAAGGCGATGGCCGTGCGTGAGGTCTGGAAGCGGGCGGAGGTGTCGATGTCGAACACCGTGGAACTCGGCACGTAGCGCACGCAGATGTACACCCACGCGATGAGGAGGAGCAGCAGCACCAGGGGCAGGGAGAGCAGGACCCAGTCGAAGAAGGTCAGGCTCACACCTGCCTGCTGGAGGACCCCCAGGGCGATGGCGTTGGGGGGCGTGCCCACGGGTGTGGCCATCCCGCCCACGCTGGCGGCCACGGGGATCGCCAGGGCCCCACCCGTACGCGCACGGGGGTCGGGCAGGGCGTGGATGACGGGGATCATCACGGCGAACATCGTGGCGGTGGTGGCCGTGTTCGACATGATCATGCCGAGGACGGCGGTGATGCCCATGATGCCGAGCACCGTGAGCCGGGGGTGCCCCGCCAGGGGACGCAGGAGGCGCGCGGACATGGCACGCCCGACGTCGAACTTGCCGGCGCCGTCGGCGATCATGAACCCGCCGAGGAAGAGGATGATGACCGGACTGGCCAGCGCCCCGAAGTACTCCGAGGCCGCGGCGGACCCCTCGGGCACGGCCACGAGTCCGTCGGAGGAGATCAGGAGGACCTCCGCCAGGATGACGCCCATGGAGGTCGCCACCAGCGGGATCGCCTCGGTCACCTACAGGACGATGGCCGCCAGGAAGATCCCGAGCATGCGTTCGCCCTGGGGTTCCAGACCGGGGACGTCCATGACCAGTCCGCCGAGGAGGGCGAGTGCGGCGCCCAGCAGCCCGATGACCACGCGCGGGCGGGGGCGGCGGGAGTGCAGGTGCCTGCGCACCCTGTCGCGGCGCCGGATGCGCCCGGCCGGTGGGGCGGGTGGTGGTGGCACGGAGTGGCACACCTCTCGCTCGGGGTGACGTGGGTGGTTCCCACCTGCGATTCTACCGGGTCCGGGGCCCTCGCCGCGGGTGTTGCGGGCGGCGGGGCGCTTCCCCTGCGGGAGTCCGCCCCGTCGACACACACCGTGCGGAAGCGGACCCGCACGGCGAACGCGACTGCCTGGACTCGCCGACATGGATGCTCCGCGCGGCACGCGTCACGGGAAGCGGATGGCCCCACGCAGCGGCCGCCTGCGCGGCGGGCGTCTGCGCAGTGGATGGGTGCGCCAGCTGTGCGCGGACGCCAATGACGGGATCATCGGCACGGCGGGTGTCCTCCAGGGGTTCTCGGGGGCCGGGGGCACCAGCCACCTGCTCCTCGTCGCCTCCGTCGCCACCATGATTGCGGGATCGCTGGCCCAGTTCGGCACCACCTACGCCCAGGAGTCCGCGGAACGTGACGCACAGCTGCGCCTCATCGCCGAGGAGGCGGCCTCCCTCGATGCGGATCCCGCAGCTGAGATCGAGGAGCTCACGACCCGTTTCGTGGACCGCGGCGTCCCCCGCGACCTCGCGCGCGAGGTCGCGGGGGACATGCACGAGCACGACCCGTTGGGAGCCCAACTGGACCAGGAGTACGGGATCCGCGAGCCCATGTCGCGCACGGCCCCCTACTCCAGCGGGGCACGCTCGGCCCTCGGCCACGCCCTGGGCTCGACGCTGCCCCTGACCGTGCTGCTCCTCCACCCGGCTGCCTGGGAGACGCGGGCGCTGTTCGTCGCGGTCATCCTGTCCCTGTGCGTCACCTCCGTGCTCATCGCCCTGTCCACGGGGGGCAGTGTCGTGCGGGCCCTGGTGCGCACCGTGGGCATCGGCGTCGCGAGCATGCTGATCAGCTACGTGGCAGGCCTGGTCGTCTTCTGAGCGCGGGGCGCGTGGAGAAATCGATACCGAGCTGTGACATGACTCCCTCTGCGGAGGGCGGTCGAAGAGCTACCCTAGTAGACGTAGTTTCACAGCTTCATTGCAGTACATGCGATTCCGTGGTGGTTGCAGGAGAGTGCGTGACTATACCGATCCCGACCGGGGTCGGGTCCCATCCCCTGCGCGGGGCTTCCAGTAAGGAAAGCGCTTCAATGACCACTGGTGTCGTCAAATGGTTCAACGCTGACAAGGGCTACGGATTCATCACCCCTGATGATGGTTCCGCCGACGTCTTCGCTCACTTCTCCAACATCGAGGCCAAGGGCTTCCGCTCCCTCGACGAGGGCGAGAAGGTCGAGTTCGAGATCACCCAGGGCCCCAAGGGCCTGCAGGCCGAGCACATCGCCAAGATCTGAGATCCTGTCGTCCACCGGCGTGAGCCGGTGAGTTCGGTGGGAAGGGCCCGGGACCAATGGTCCCGGGCCCTTCCCCTGTCCTCGGGCAGATGACCGCCGCACACCCGGCCCCCGCGTCCGGGTGCCCCCGTGACCGCGCCGGAGCGTCCTCACCGTCGTGGACCCCGAGCCATCCGCTCAGGCGTCGGTGACTGCCCCTTCGAGCTGACCCTCGACCTCTTCCAGTGAGAGTCCCTTCGTCTCCGGGACCAGCTTCCAGTAGAACAGGAAGGCCAGGACGTTCAGTCCGGCGAAGACCAGATAGGTGCGCGTGCCCCCCAGGTTCTGCAGCATCAGCGGGAACGTCAGCGCGACGACACCGTTGAGCAGCCAGTTCGCACAGACCGCGACTCCTTGGGACGCCCCCCGGATCGCGGCGGGGAAGATCTCGGACAGGAGCACCCAGTGCACCGTGCCCGACTGCTTGAAGAACACGAAGACGCTGATCACCACGAGGATCGCCCAGGGGACCCAGACCTGGACGCCCTCGAACTCCCGCCCGTCGGCCCCTGCGACCTGCGTGAACAGTGCTGCCAGTGCCAGCAGCGAGAACACGATGCCAGCAGCCTGGTACATCCCGACGTGGCGCCTCTGGAAGCGCGCGACCACCCAGAGCCCGACAGCTGCACCGATGGTCGCCACCAACCCGGTGACGACGTTCAACGTGATCGCGTCCTCCGTGCCGAACCCGGCAGCGTGGAGGATCTTGGGCATGTACCACATGGCGGTGTTGATGCCCGTGAACTGGTCGAAGGAGGCGAGCAGGATACCGATGAGGAGGACCCTGCGCGTCCAGCGCACACGCCACACGCGCCTGAGCGTCCAGTCCCCGGTCGCGCCCCCGGTGGTCCCCCTGCGGAGATCGGCCATCTCACGGACCTCGGTGAGGACCTCGTCATCGTCCTCGCGCACCTGCTTGAGTGCGCCGATGGCCTCGAGGAAGCGCTCGTTGGCCCCCAGCCACCGCGGCGACTCCGGCATGAGCCTCATGCCCAACCACAGGGCGATCGCGGGAACGGTCGCCAGCACCAGCATCCAGCGCCACGCCTGCCCGTTGCCGCCGGACACCACCAGTCCCACGATCGAGGACGCGGTGTCCCAGGACAGGACCTCCCCCGCTGCGTGGGCCCCGCTGGGATCCTGGGAGACGACGACCTCGGGTCCGGAGTGGATGCGCGCCACGACCGCGTTCATGGACACCGCCAGCAGCTGGCCGAAGACGATCATGAACTGGTCGAGCGCCACGAGCGGTCCGCGCACACGCTTCGGCGCGGTCTCGGACAGGTAGAGCGGCACGGTCGAGGACGCGCCACCCACCGCCCAGCCGAGCACCAGGCGGAAGACGCACAGGATTGCCAGGTTCGGGGAGAGCGCGCACCCGACGGTCCCCACGACGAAGACCAAGGCCAGCACGAGGAGGTTGCCCCGCCGCCCGATACGGTCGGTGACGTGTCCTCCGATGAGGGCGCCGAGCGCTGCCCCCAGTGCGAGGACCGAGGTCACGATCCCCTCGGACACGGCATCGAGGGCGAGACCGCCCGCTGCCTGTGGGAGGTACATGTAGGGCAGGGCCCCGGCGATGACCCCCGTGTCGTACCCGAACAGGAGGGATCCCATCGTGGCTGCGAGCGCCAGGAAGATGAGCCTGCGGTGAGGACCCGATGCGGGGGTCGACCCGACCAGGGAAGGGAGGGCCTCGTCGTCGGGAACCGAACCCTGTGACGCGCCCCTGAGGGGAGATGCCATCGTGATGCCTCCATCGGACCCGGAGGTCCTCAATGCCCGACTGGTCACGCCCGTGGCCACCTGCGCGCCAGTCTCACACACGCCGCACGTCCCGGACCAATCCGCGGTCCGACCACAGGACGGTCTGCTGGCGGTGTCCGCGGTGGACACCTGCATGTGGCAGTGGCGGAGGTCCGGAGCTCCCCGCGTCACGGCAGGGGGACGGGCGTGGCGTCCGATGGGCGATCCTCCCGTGCCCCGGGGTGGGTGGGCGAGGATAACCTGCAGCGATGAGCCATGCCCCTGTCGATCCGCACCAGGGATCACCCGAGCCCCCCGACGCAACCGGGACGGCCGTGGGCTCGGCATCCCCCACGACTCGACGGGACCCGCAGGACATCGACCCCACCTCCCTGGGGTTGGGTCTGTCCTGCTACCTGATCTGGGGATTCTTCCCCCTCTACTTCCACGCACTGACACCTGCCGGACCGCTGGAGGTCATCGTCCACCGCGCGGTGTGGGGGCTGGTCTTCTGCCTGGTCCTGCTGGCGCTCCTCCACCGCCTCCCCAGCCTGTGGAGGGCCGTGCGGGACCGCGAGGTGTTGTGGAGGCTCTCCCTGGCCGGTGCGCTCATCGTGGTGAACTGGACGGTCTACGTCTTCGCCGTGCAGAGCGGGCACACCGTGGACGCGGCGTTGGGCTACTTCATCAACCCCTTGGTCACCGTCGCGCTCGGCCTGGTCGTCCTGCGCGAGCGCATCTCCACACCACAGAAGGTCGCCGTGGGACTGGGCGTGCTCGCGGTCGTGGTCCTGGTGATCGGCCTGGGCCGTCTTCCCTGGGTGTCCCTCACCCTGGCGATCTCCTTCGGTCTCTACGCCCTGGTGAAGAAGGACGTCGCCCCCCGCGTGGGCCCGCTGGAGGGGATGGCCATCGAGACCGCTGCCGTCAGTCCGCTGCTGCTCGGCTACTACGTCCACCTCGTCGTCAACGGCCAGACCTCGTTCCACGACCTCGCGCGCGACGGCGGCACCGCCTGGGGATGGCACCTCGCACTGCTGGTCGGAGCCGGTTTCCTCACGATGGTGCCGCTCATCATGTTCGCCAAGGCCGCCCAGGGCCTGCCGCTGGGGATCCTCGGGCTCATCCAGTACGTCGCCCCGATCATGCAGCTCCTCATCGGGCTCTTCGTCTTCCACGAGACCATGGAGCCCGCGCGCTGGGCGGGCACTGCCATCGTGTGGGTGGCGCTGGTGGTGCTGGGGGTCGACTGGGTGGGCCAGATCCGGCGCGCACGGAAGCTCACGAGGGCTGGAGCTCGGGCCGACCTGGGTTGACGGCGGACACACATGATCGTCCGGAAGGCCCGACCCGACCCGACGTCGCACCACGGCCCGGCCTGCGCACTGCCTCGACGTCCGCGCCACGCGGCTCCTCAGTGGGCAATGCTGACGTCTTGACGACCAGGACACATTGGCACCCGGCGACCACGGTGGCCGACACGGGTCCATGACGGGCGACCACCAGCAGCACCCGTCCGCAGCCCTCGGTGAACAGCCAGCCGACTGAGTGAACGGCCATGCCAAGGCCGTGGGGCGCACCGTCTGCAACCTCCCAACGGCTGGTCCTCCCGCCCATGCCAGCGACTTCCCCCGCACGCCCACTCAGTCGCCGTACTCCGACCAGTTCACGCCCTCGTCAATGGCACTGTCCTGGTTCTGCGTGGCCTGCCCGTCGACGAGTGTGATGCCGCAGAACCCGTCGACATCGACGGCAACCATCGCGGTCCCGTAGGCGCTGGACGTCGGTTCGAGATCGTGTGCCCGGATCAGACTCATCACTGCCGCCGTCCTTCCCGAGCTGTCCTTGGAGCCGTACTCCGAACATGTCATGGCCTTGGCCGACGAGCATCCTGCCAACGCCGCGATGAGCAGCGCGGACGCGGCTGCCACCAGAAGTCCCCTCCCCATGCTTCCCTCTTCCCCGCCCGGACCGGGCGTGCTCGTGGTCCCGACCTGGCGGGACACCTCCAACATCTGATGGGATCCATGGTCCGGAGAGCTGCGCGGGTTGACAATGGGGACAGATCCCCATTCCGGGGCAGGTGAGGACTCGCGAGGATGATCACGCATGCCCATGCCGACGCCCAGACTGACCGGAGCGGGCCGAACTTCGAGAGGACCCCATGGACCACCCTGCCGACCAGCCCCGGTACCAGTCCATGCCCGAACTGGGAGTTCGGTCAGGTCCGCTGTCCCCCGCCGGGATGGGCGCTGCTCCCTCCATGGGCTCCGCAGACCCTGACGCCCCTGCTCCGCTGCCCGGAGCTGCGCAGCCACGCGGACGGCGGGCGAGGATCGCGATACTGCTGGTCACTGCGTTCCTCGTCGGCGGCCTCGGAGGAGCAGGCGCGTGGGGGCTCCTGCACCAGGCTCCCGAGCCCTACTCCACCATGGCGACGCCCTCGTCAGCGTGGACGAACGGCGTGACCGAGCTGTGGAGCATCCCGCTGGACCCCACTTCCGTGGCCAGCGACACGGGCACCTACGTGGAGCTGGTGACGACACCCACCCGGGTGGCCGTCATCCAGGCGATCTCCGGCGAGGAGATGCGGGTGACCGGTCTTGCCCTCACCTCAGCCGACCAACCTCCCGTCACCCTGTGGGACCAGGCGGTCTCCTCCGGTGGCAGCTCTGACAGCCAAGGCCTGGCCGGATGGTGGGGAGACCACTTCGTCCTCTCCGAGCAGGTCCTCCCCATCGATGACGCCACCTTCCCCACCCCCTCCGTCGACACTCACGACATCCTCCTGGTGCTTCCGAAGGACATACTGCTCACCTGCTCGGACGGCAACCAGTGCGCAGCGTGGGATGCGGAGGGGAACAAGACGTGGGAACAGGAACTGTTCGGTCCTGTCAGTGGGGTCGGCGCCCTCATCCGGGCGGAGGACGGACACGTCATCGTCCCTGTGCTCCCAGGAGGCCCCAGCGCCCAACTCCTCGATGCCACCACCGGAGAACTCTCCTCACTGGACACAACCGGCATCGACTGGGAGCTGGCGGTCGGGTCCAACAGTGTCCTGCGGCCCATGAGGGACGGATGGATCGCGTACAGCTCGGACTACGAATCGATCGCGGCCTGGGACTCACACGGACGGCAGGTGGACGGGGTGCGTCCTCTGGCACCGTCGCAAGCCGGGCGTGCCTTCGTCGTCTCCCCCGGTGGACTGGCCACGACTGCGGACATGCTCTCCCGTTCCACGGAGACCACAGCGCCCCCGGCCGGTGCCGTCGTCGTCGCTCCCACCGCCCCCGTGGGAGACGAGTGCCCCGGTGTCACGATCAACGGAACCGATGTGGACCTGCCCCCCAGCCTGGACGGTTGGCTGATGCCTTCCGCAGAGGACGGAGGTTCCTGTGGCTTCACGAACTGGTCGGACGCGAGCGTCTCCGACGACGGCTCGAGTGCCCTCGCCTTCTTCGCCCCTTCGCGCGGAAGTGCCAGCCGGGTGGTCGTCCTCGACACCGCGGACCGCGCCATCAGCTGGGTGTCCGGACCACTGGCCGCGGCGACGCTGGTCCGACCCGACCTTCTCGTCACCGTCGACGAGGGCGGGACCGCTCTCACGGGGTGGGGGCCCACGTCCTCAGGTTCGGACGCCGCGACGGAACCCTCGACCTCGTCAGCACCCGATGGAGCGGCGTCCTCCTCTCCCTCCCCTCCCGTGGAGGGTGCCCACGCGGACGCAGGCGGACCGCTCCCCCCGGAAGCGGAGGACATCACTGCCGTCTGGGACGGCGACCACGGCACCAGGACCGCACTCATCATCTCCCCTTCCGGGAACATCGGGTGTGACCTCACGGACGAGTCAGTGGGCTGCGGGGTCGCCTCCCTCCTGCAGGACGGCAGCCTCGGCAGTGATCCGCTCGGCACCCGGTGGTTCATCGGCTTCGACGGACAGGACGTCCCCGAGGTCACCTCCAATGGCGGCGCCCCCGGCTACATGCTGGCCGCAGAAGGGCAGGCGCCGGTGGCCCCGCAGGTCGTCGCGTACGGGCATGTGGTCCGTCACGGGCGCTTCGCCTGCGCGAGTGACGAGGCGGGCATGACCTGTTGGGACAGCACCACCGGGCACGGCGCGTTCCTGGCGGATGACCGCATCGAGGGGTTCTGAATCACTCCCACCCCATCGTTCTCAGCGGTGCTCGGTGGTGTGCTCCGGCGTGCCGCCGGGGTCGATGTACTTGGCATAGCAGTGCTCGCCGTCCAGACCCTGTTCGTCGCACCAGGAGTTGGCCTCCGCAGCGGTGTCGAAGGGCACGCCCGCGATCGTCACCCACCAGTGACCGCCTGCGTCGAACACGGACCACTCGTCACTGTTGAGGAGCAGGGTGTCCGGATACCTCTGGCGCAGTCGGAGGAACTCCGCCAGTGTCGACGTGTTGTCCCATGTCCTGCCGTCCGCGACGAGGCCCGGCTTCTTCGAGGACAACTGTGGCGTCCACTTCCCGTCGAGCGTGCCCAGGACGCTGGGCCTGTCGTGGTCCGCCTGCCACCGCAGGGCGTCGGCGGAGTCCTGTTCGGAGTCCGTGGTGACGGCGCCGGAGGACGTCGTCACCACGGCCCCCGACGAGGGTCCCGCAGCGGCCCCGGAGCCACTGCCGGGGTCGGCCGTCACCCCCGTGGGCGCGGTGGACGGATCCGGTGTGCACTGGACGAGGACCGTCGTGACGTCGATGTCGCGTGCCGTGCGGAAGAAATGGCCCTCACCGAAGGTGAGCGTGAGACGGACTCCTGACTCTGGGACGTACAGCGGGTCGTCGGAGAAGTCGAACGTCCCTGCGGCGACGACCGCATCAGCACTGCCGGACCCGCTGGCCGAGGAGGGACCGTTGACGACGACCTGGTTGTCGGGTCCGCTCAGGACATCCCCCGAGGGGCACGTCGCCCGGACGACCACGACCACCTCCAGCGCCCCGTCCTCGTCCACCACCTGCTCGGGAGTGAACGTCGGAGGCGTCCCGCACTTCGTCACGTAGTCCGTCTCGCTTCCCTGCGGTGTCGCCCCACTTCCGGTCACAGCGCCGTCCGACCCAGGGGTGCTGGTGGCGGCTGGGTCCGACGAGGTCTGGGATGTGCTCCGGGCGGCCGCGAGCGCCCACCCAGTCGCACCACCGAGGACGAGGACGAGGATCGCTGCGGCCACCACCCCTGGGGTGAACACACGAAGCTGTGAGGTCGTACCGGGAGCGGACGAGGGCGGGACCGCGGGACCGACGTGCGCCGGATCTGCAGTGTCGACGCCCAGGTGTCGCCCATCGGGAACCACTCGGGTCCCGGGCGCCTCCGAGGTCGTGACGGGAGGTGCGACCGTTGAAGCGCTCCCGCCCCGGGCGGCCAACGCCGCATCCACTGCGGGGTCCCCGAGCATCGACAGCCATGACAGCAGTTCTGGATAGGCCGACGGGTTCGAGGCCACGTGTGCTCGCAGGTCCGGGCGGTACTCCACGATCGTGGCGAGGAGCGCAAGGGGAGTCGCCGGGTCACATGCGGCCCGCCAGTCCGCCTGCATGGCGACGGCATGCTGATGTTCGTCCTCGGTCACGATCGCCCTCCTCGCGCCCCACCCACCCAGGGTCGGTTCCGTCATGACTGTCAAACGGTCGCACCCGACTTGTGGCCCTCCGTGAAGACCCATGGTCATGCTAGCCGAGGATGCACGGTGCCCGTCCAGCAAGTGTGGACCCCACTGTTCGGGAGGTCCGCATGGGGGATGCTCCCCAACGCCAGCCCCGGCGGATCATCGGTCGACAGCGGCGGGGATCAGTACGTGCCTCCGGTTGGACAGACCCTCATCTCCCTCAACGGGACGACCCACCCCGTTTCCTGACCGTCCACGTCCCGCCCCGCTCCTGACAGGGCGGAGGACCGCGGCTGGCAGCCAGGCCTCCCGGCGGGTCCTCGATGGGTAGTGCTCCCCATTGCGCGAATGGCGTGTCGCGTCGTTGCCTTGGTGGAGAAGGGACCGCGAATCAGGAGGATGAACCACATGGACCAGGCAGAGGCAGCACAGGTACTCGCGACACCTTCCCCGTCGGCGGCGCAGTTGGCCGAGGTCTACATGCGCTTCCCCCAGTTTCGTGAGGCAGTCCTGACGCACCCGGGCTTGTCGACCAACCTCCGTGAGTGGCTGCTCGAGCAGACCCGCGCGGGTTCCATCCCTCCGGGACCCGACGCGGCTGACATCTCACCACTGGCGAACGGACGGGACCACGAGGCTGCGGCGGCTCCGCTGACGGCCCCGGGTGTGGGGAAGGAGGCCTCCCCCGCAATCGCCACGGACTTCCCTGCACGCACCGGAGACCTGCCGGGGGCCACGAAGGTTCCCACCCCAGCAGGTTCACCGGATACAGTTCCCCTCCCCCCGGAGGCCTCCACACCGACGGGCCCCTCGCCCGTAGCTTCCTGGCCCGAGAGCGTTCCCCTGCCGCACAGCCCCGCGCAACCGCGTGCAGCCTCCACCTCTTCAGTGACGACAGACCTGGTCCGGGAGATCGTCCGGGACGACTTCTCCGTGCCCATGACGCCACGACTGCTCCCGTTGGCATCCCGGGCCCTGTGGCTCTTCAATGGCCTCGCCGCTCTGGCACTCTTCCTGTTCCCCGTCATCGCCGGGTTCAAGCTGCTCAACATTTCTCCGGGGCTCGGCCTCATGCTCATGTTCTTCGGGATCGTCGCCGGACCGCTGGAATGGGTCATCTACCTGTTCCTCAACCGCCTGGCGTTCGAGCTGTACATGAATGTGCACCAGCTCGCGAACCCACGTGATCACCGCTGAGGGGATCCGATCAGGAGAACTCCGGCAGCACCTCGCGCAGGTCCTCCCCCGACGGCTGGAGCATGCCTGACTCCCACAGGGTCCAACCGTTGACCCGCGCGATCGGATGGTCTGGTTCAGGCAGCACGGCCGTCTTGTCCTCAGCGAAGTCATATGCGATGTACTGGTCAATCGTGGCTCCGAAGACGACCCCTTCGGGCAAGAGCCGACGGGGAACCCCAACTCCGACGGAAGGACTCGCAGGACCTGCCCATCTTGGGCGTACCACGTCCCACCACTCCCGTAGAAGGTCCCGCGGTCACTGTGGTCGACCCAAGCGCCGAAGATCGTCCAAGGATCCACACCGTTGACCTCGCGAACAAGTGTCTCGGCCATCTGCGCGTCTGGTGTGATGAGACACCAAGCATCGGTGGGACGTCCAGCGGCGGGAACCGCCTTTTCGGACCGGATGAGGAGATCACCGTCGCCCAGGTTCGACAGCACGCTGTAGTTCGTGCGACTGACGTTGGCGATCGATCCGACAGGATGATGCTCGTACGACGTACCCACAAACTGAGGCTTCAAGTGTTCTGTCTGCATACTGCTCGCCGTCCACCGTCACACCGCATTGCTCAGGGTCTTATCCGACGGAGTTGCCACAGACCCCCTCGCCGTTCTTTCCTGCCACCTCTACGGTGCGACCATCAAGGAACACGCTCTGGTGTGGCGATCCCTCACCCGCATCCTCACCTGTTGCAATGTCTCCGCTCGCCGGTCCGTGAGCACGCGAGGTCTTCCACATCATCACGAACCCGCCCACGCCCATCGACGTCGCCGAACCGCGGCCGCTACGCGAGAACGCCCACCTCACCCTCGCCCAAGCCGTCGACGACCCCAAATGCTCCATCGCCACGCCCTCCAACATTGAGCGTGGACACTCCACCAAGCGCACCGTCGTCGCCGCCCACAGTCGTCGCCGCCCACCACGACTACCTCACCTAACCTCGGGCTTTCATCGTTGGGGTGTCTCGAGGGGTGGGAGACAAACTGAGGAGTGCTCCTGATCTGGGAAAATACGGGTAGTTGAGATCCGATTTCCGTCCAGAAGTGGAGCACCCCTCAGGTGAAGAAGACTACCGGGTTCTACCCTGCCGTGTCCCCCAAGGTCCGTCCCTCGAGCGCGGTGGGCCAGGCGGGCGGCGCGCTCCTGGTGGAGACCGTGGGAGCCCTCGGATTGGAGGGGGCCCTGTCGCGTGCCTTGGCCCCGTGGCGCAAGCCCCTGTCCTCCCACGACCCCGCCAAGATCGTCCTCGACCTGGCACTGACTCTCGCCCTGGGTGGGGACTGTCTGGCTGACATCAACATGGTCCGCTGTGAGCCGGGTGTCTATGGGCGCGTGGCCTCAGATCCCACGGTCTCGCGGGTGATCCAGACCCTGGCCGGTGATGCCGACAAAGCCGTGCGGGCCATCAACAAGGCTCGCGCCTGCGTGCGGGAGCGGGCGTGGGATCTTGCCGGGTCCCAGGCACCCGACCACGGGTGCACGGCGAAAAAGCCGCTCATCATCGACCTGGACGCCACCCTCCTCACCTCCCACTCGGACAAGGAGCAGGCTGCGCCGACGTTCAAGAGGGGATACGGATTCCATCCCTTGTGTGCCTTCGTTGACCACGGGGAGGGCGGGACGGGGGAGCCGCTGGCCGTACTACTGCGCCCCGGCAACGCCGGCAGCAACACTGCCCGCGATCACATCCAGGTCATCCGCTCCGCCCTGGCCCAACTGCCCGGACACTCACCCAAATGGAGGGGCAACAAGAGTGTCCTGGTCCGCACCGACGGGGCCGGCGCCACCCATGACCTCACCAAGTGGCTCACCACGCGGCGCCTGTCCTACTCATTGGGGTTCACGCTGCCCCACGACACCCCCGACCTCCTCCACCAACTGCCCCAGGAAGCGTGGAGTCCAGCCCTGGACGCCGACGGCCAAGTCAGGCAGGGGGCGTGGGTCGCGGAACTCACCGGAGTCATGGACCTCACCTCATGGCCCACAGGTATGCGCGTCATCGTGCGCAAAGAACGCCCCCACCCCGGAGCCCAGTTGCGTTTCGAAGATGTCGACGGCATGAGGATCACCGCGTTTGCCACCAACACCACCCCCGGCTGCCCACACCACCAGATCCCTGACCTGGAACTGCGTCACCGGCGTCGGGCCCGCTGTGAGGACCGCATACGCCTGGCCAAGGAAACGGGGCTACGCAACCTGCCCTTGTACTCCTTCAACCAGAACCGCATCTGGGTCCACATCGTCCAACTCGCACCAGGCCTCACCGCCTGGATGCAGACCCTCGCCCTCACCCACCACGAGGCACGCAGGTGGGAGGTCAAACGGCTGAGGTACCGCCTCTACCAGGTCCCAGCCGTCCTCACCCGCCACGCCCGAGCGCGCATCCTCAACCTCGCCGACCACCATCCCTACGCCAGCCTTCTGGCCGATGCGATCACCACACTCCGCTCCCTGACACCGACCCTCGACACCAGCTGACCAGTCAACACCCGAACCACTCACCCACAGCCCCGAGCACCACCTGGACCCAGGAATCCCGCCCACCGCCAACGACATGGCGGCAAACGCCATACCCACCAGCAACAATGGGGCTCACACAACGGCACCGACGCCGCCCTCACAACCCCACAAGCCCGCGATGAAAGATCGAGGCTAACACCAAACCGCCGCTTGACGAATATATGAGCATCCCTCAATCATGAAGAGCCACCAAACCACGCTGAATGACGAAGAGCCATTCAAGTCCGGGTCCAGGGTTGCTCTAGTATCCCTCCCCCTCCTTCGTCGCAAGCTCATCGAGCCCTTTCCTCAGGGGCTCATCCATGTGCTCGTAGACAACACGGTCCCAGACGCCCCGTTCGCCGCCTCCACTTGGAGCCGAGAGGCGAACTCGTTCTCCGTACGCGCTTGGTACTCCGGGAGCCAGATCCTGCCCAATGGAGACGGGATCAGCCGATGAGGTATAGGCAGTGACACCGCCCAGAGCATTCAACAACGACCCGGTCTTCTCTCCACCCAGCACATTCGCCCCAGCAGCATAGGCAATTGCCCCACTACTGACGCCCGCTGCGTTGAAGGTCACCGCCGGGACACCTGTTCCTATGCTCGCAATCGACGCCAATCCCCCACCCAAGGAGTGCCCCGTCAAGGTGAGTGCACTGCTGTCCAGTCCATTCCTCTCGAGGGCTTCCTTTATCTTGTTCGTGAGATTGATTGCATGAACCTGTTGCGTGGACAGCAGCGTCGCACCTGCGATGTCCACCGACCAGTCACGCGCGTCGCCGGGATCTGTCCCCTCGAACGCCAGGACGTATCGTCCATCGACGTCTCGGTACAGCGTGGCGGCGAAATCGTCACCAACTGAGCCCAGCAGCTTCGGGTCAAGTCCCATCTTCTTGAGCTCGCTCGAGGAGACCTCACTCCACCCCGCGGGAAGCTTTCCGTCATGCTGCGGGCCGACGGTGTGATCGTAGGTGGCCATCGACAGATCGAGACAGTCCCTGGCGAGGCCATACTTGCCACCGCGAGGTTCGGTGAAGCCCTCGGGATTTGCCGTGGTTTTCTTCCCTTTGCCGCGGCCACGGTCAGCTGCCGGGATCCTTCCTCGGCCTCCGGTCCCGTCGGACGCGGATGCCTTGTCTTGGTCGTCGGCGTTGCGATCGAGGACGTCTGCAGCCTCAAGCAATCGCATGGCAGCACTCCAGATCTGCCTGGCACTCTGGAAGGTCCAGATCTGCTTGAAATGCTCTGCGTCCGTCCCCGCCCACGGACTGACCCGGAGGGAGGCGACGATCACGCCGACGATGTCCCGCTCGAGGATGTCCGCATTGCGACGCATCACGCCTGCCAAGTCCCTCAGCTGGGCAACGTCAGCACCGACAAGTCCCATGTGCCTCTCCTCCCGTTTGCGCCCCGCAGCGATCAGGGCCTCGCATCCACTGCGTCCGACTGCGACTGGGTGGGACCCGACGGTGGGTCCCACCCGCCCTCGGCTCAGTTCGCCGAAGTCTGCTCCTGTGCCGCGGCATTCTGGTTCGCCCGGGTCTGGGTGTCGCGCAGGGTCTGGGCGACGTTCCTCAGCTGGCTCGTGAGGGTTCCCTGCCAGTCATTGCGGAACTGGTCGGCATCCGGACCCTTCCAGTCGGTGCCGCCGAGCCGACTGCTGACCTCCTGGATGATCTGGTCGATCTGCTCAGCCTTCTGGCCGAGCTGGTTCGCCAACTGCCGGACCTGCTCGATGTCCATCCCGTACAGCGCCATGGTCGTCTCCGTTCATTCCGTGTGTGTCGTCGTGTGGTCCCGTCCGCCGGTTGTCCGTCGGACACCCCCAGAGGATTCCTGTTCCCTCTGACAGGCAGCATTTCAGTGGTTGGCATGAGTGACAATGGGGAGGACTCCCCATCCCCTCACACCAGCAGTGGCACCTGGATCTTGTGCACCTTCCCTCCTTGTGCGAAATAGCCTCGCCCAGGCGTCATCTCGCGACCGGGCACGGCGGGAACGCCGGTGCCGAGCACGGTGTCCCCGTCCCCCAGAGCCGGACAGAGCACGATTCCCGCACGCCCGCCCCGAAGCGCCGATGACAGTCCCCCGCCCCGACCCCAACCGACCAGGTCTGCCTCCCCCACCACGAGGTGCCCATTCGACCTGGCCAGACCGATCACCTCGGCGAGCTCCTGGTCCGCGGCCGTGTAGACGAGGTCGGCGAACCCCTCGACCACGAGCACCACGCCCGGGGTGCCCTCCGGTGCCGCCTCCTCGAAGAGGGCGCGTGAACCCTGCAGCATGCGCGCGACCTCGTCAGACCCCTTCGCACTGTCCTTCCAGCGAAAGCGGCCGACCAACGCGGAGCGCCCCGAGGACGCGTGCAGGAACACCGCCCCCGGACACTGCGACCGTAGGGCATGCACCACCCAGGCAACGGCATTCGAGCGACCCGTCTGTGGCGCCCCACCGACGCAGAGCGTCCCCACCGGACGGAAGCCCAGGGGCGCCAGGGTCTCCCCGTCGATGCCGATGACGGGCTGTCCGTCCTGGACCGGTGCCACGGTCGCGCCCTCGACAAGCTGGGGTAGCGAACCGATTGCCGGAGGCCTCACCCTGCCCTGCTCGGTCATGAAGCCACCCAGTTGCTCCATGAGCCTCGCCTGGGCCAGGGCATTGATGTTGTCCCCGAGGATCGCCAGCTGCAGCAGCTGCGGGCGCCCGACCTGCATCGCACGACCGGGCAGGCTGGTCGGGTCGAGGACGTCCTTGGGGAGACCGAAGAACAGGTAGGCGTCCTCGTCCGTCTGCCGAAGGACGACCTTGCGCTGGAAGTTCGACGCCAGGGAGCTGGGCACGGCCTGCTGACGGTCCGCCGTGGCCGCGACGTGGACACCGACGGCGCGACCGTCCAGGAGGATCTGCTGGAACCTGTTCCAGGTCCTCAGGCGTCTGCCCGACGCCTGGTACTCCTCGGCGAGGACCCCGATGCCGTCCACCAGGAGCAGCATCCGCGGTTCGTGCCCTCTTCCCGAGATGCGCCGGTAGGACCCCAGGTCTGCCGCCCGCACTGCGGAGTAGCGCGCCGCCCGTTCCTCGACGAGGCCCGCAAGCATGTCCACCAGACGCGAGACCCTCTCCTCGTCGTCACCCGGCACGACATCCCCGACATGGGGAAGCGCGCGGAGCATGTCCAGACCACCCCCCGCGAAATCGATGCCGTAGACGTCCACGGGTCCGCCGCGAGGCGTGATCGCAGCGGCGATCGCCAGGGACCGCAGGGCCGTCGTCTTCCCGGAGCCCGACGCGCCGTAGTAGGCGATGTTGCCCTCCCTGTCGGGGCGGAAGTACTCCGCGACCTGAGCCTGGTCCTCGGGGACGTCGATCACGCCGAGAACCAGCTCGGAGTCCGTGCGCTGACGCAGGTTCCGGATGTTGTAGGTCTGGGCGAGGTCCGGCAACCAGGGTCTGCGTGGCTCCGGGATCCCCCCGGCATCCGCGGCCTTCCGTAGCGTGTCCACGACCCGGTCGATGTCCTGGGCGACGTCACCGCTGGGACGCGGCGCTTCGGCCACCTGCCAGGCGCGAGGGGAGCCGAACCCCAACTCCTCGACCCCGACCGCAGCCACCTTCGCCTCCTGGGTGGTGCGCGCGCCGGGATAGGCCGACTGGAACACGGTGATGCGTCCGGGTCCGGTCTTGGCGGCGCCGCGTCCCGGCGCACCCTGCGGGAAATGGGCGGCGAGCACATCCCCCAGGACGTCCTGGGAGTCGGCCTCGTCGGCCATGCGCAGGGCGACGCGGAGATTCGTGTTCGCCCGTAGGTTGTCCTTGATCACCCCGGCCGGCCTCTGGGTGGCCAGGATCAGGTGGAGGCCCAGGGACCGCCCCCTCTGTGCGACATCCACGACCCCGTCGACGAACTCGGGAACCTCCCCGACCAGAGCCGCGAACTCATCGATCACGATCACCAACGAGGGCGGACAGTCAGGATCCCCCCGCTTCTCCAGCGTCACCAGGTCCTTGGCATTCTTGGCGTTGAGCAGCTTCTCCCGGTGGTGCAACTCGGCCCTCAGGGAGGTCAGGGCTCGCCGCACCATGTACGGGGAGAGATCGGTGACCAGACCGACGAAGTGGGGCAGGTCCGTGCAGCGCGCGAATGCGGACCCACCCTTGTAGTCCACGAAGAGGAAGGTCACGCGGTCCGGGGACAGCGCCTGGGCCATTCCCAGCACCCATGCCTGGAGGAACTCCGACTTCCCGGCGCCCGTGGTGCCACCCACCAACGCGTGGGGTCCCTGGGTGCGCAGGTCCAGGCTCACCGGCGCCGCGACCCCCTGCCCGACCAGGGCCGCGAGGCTGACCGGGGACTGGGCGCGTGGCTGCGCGCCGGGACTCCGGTCGGACACCGACCCGCTGGCCCGCCAGCGCTCCAGCGCTGCCTCGGAGTTGTCGGCGAGCTCATGACCGGTCATCTGGACGTAGGAGATGGACCCCGGCAGGTCCGAGTCGTCGTCCACGGGCACACCTGCGTCGACGATGGGTGCCAGTGAGCGCGCCAGGCGGGCCGCGTCCACCACCGGCAGCCGGTCCAGGGTGACGGGCTGGACCACGCGTGAGCGCCTGACCTCCCCCACCGCCCCCGTGCGGTCGTCGATGGCCACGAAGGTCCGGCAGGCTGCAGGCAGGTCGTTGAAGTCCTCGGCGCACCACACGAAGTAGATCCCGTGGTCGGGTCCCCTCTCCGCGAGACGGTTCAGACGCGCGCGGTCGACACCCGACCCGTCGACGACCACGAGGACCGCCGGAAGCGTGTTCGGGTACGTCGGGTCCTTCGTGTCGGACCCCTCCGGACCGCGCGTGGGGTGCGGAGCGCCCGCCCATGTTCCGGCACCGTCACCACTGCGCGCATCCAGCAGGCCCTCCAGGGAGGCGAGAAGCTCCGTTCCCGTCGCGGGGTCCGCAGCCAGATGGATGCCGTCCAGCGGCGAGTGCGGGGAACTCACGTGCGGCAGCCATTCCAGCCACTGCCACCCGGGCAGGCGCTCGCCGGAGGTCAGGCAGGCGATGACCACCTCCGCAGGTGAGTACAGGGACACCACCTGGCCGACCACCGCGCACTGGACCTGCTGGAGCCACTCCCCGGTTCCGCACAGACCCAGGCCACCACTGGCACGCAGGTCCGCCACCACGGGGACGTCCTGCAGTGTCGAGAACTCCTCCACCAGGGACTGAGCGGCCGCGACGCACTCAGGAATCCCCCTACCCGGATCGTCCACTTCGAACTCGACCGAAGCCGCATCGCCACCAGTACCCAGGCGGATCCGCAGGAACTCCGGGTTCTCCGGTCGCCGCGCCCACAGCAGTCCGTCCCTGCGCAGGACTGCCGTGACCACCCGGTCGATGCTCGGGTACTGGGAGTGGCGCGCCTCCACTTCGGCCCGGCGGTGGCCGTCGAGCTCCTCGCGCAGATGGGAGAGCGCGCCCGAGAAGGACTCCAGGCCCCTCTTCCGGGCAGACCTCTCCTGCCAGCGCAGATCGATCCAGTTGCCGATCATCAGCAGGGGCGAGAGCGCCACGAAGACGACCGACAGCAGTTGCCGGGTCACGGCGAACATGACCGCTCCCATGACCAGTGGGGCGATCATCGCCAGAACGGGGAAACGTCCCCTGTCGGGGGCCTCGGGAGCCTGCGGGACCTTCACCTGCTGGACACCCACCCGGGGGAGCAGCTGTGGGGGACGCGTGAAACCGATGTCAGTGCTCTCGGCCAGACCCGCGTCCGGCTTCCTCACCTGGGTGATCCGCAGTGTCGTGTCACCCACCAGCACGTCGTCCCCGGCCCCCACACCCGTCCTCTGGACCCGCTGGTCGCCCACCACCACACCGTTGGCCGAGTTGAGGTCATGGACCTCCACCCCGGCTCCGACGGTGACCCGCATGTGTCTCTTCGAGACCAGTCGGTCCGTCAGCGTCACGTCGCAGGTCCGCGAGCGCCCAACGGTCGTCGAACCGAAGGGGAGTGGAACGACCATCCCCCGGTCCGGGCCGGCCAGCACGCGAAGCTCGGCCGCCTTGGCGGATCCGGACCCCGTCGACTGCTGGGCGTCGACGATGTCCACCACCGCACCGGACCTCAACCCGGACTCCGTCACGAGGGCAGTCGGGGAGAGCACGTTGAGCACCCGGTCCGCCAGGGGGTCGATGATGCGCAGCGTGACCGACTCCGGGTCCACGGGCGCACCACTGCCCGTCGGACCAGCTGTTGCGAGTGCCGCTGCGACATCACCGGCGGTCGCGGTGTTGTCGGCAGTGACCTGCAGGTCGATCCCTTCCGCTCCCCTGCCACGCAGGGTCAGCTTGATCCTCATCGCTCCCCCCGCCCCGCACCCGCCGTGGCCGTGGCCCTGGCAGTGGCAGTGGCAGCGCCATTGCCGGCGACGCTTCCCGCCCGGTTCCGCGCACGCTCCTCGTCCAGGAGATGCAGGTCGTCCCGGGTGACCAACCGGGCGGCGACCGCGTACTCGACAAGGCGCACACGCCGATACCTCGCGTGTTGGCCCGGCCCTCCCCTGAGTCCCCCCACCCCCAGGCGGTCCAGCTTCTCCGCCACGTTGTCGAGCTTGCGGTTGAAACGGGTGAGTGGCCATCCCAGGCGCTGCGCGGCTTCTGCAGACCTCGGTATGTCGACGGGCCCAGAACCTGCCCGCAGCAGCCAGGGCTCTGCCAGGGCCAGGACCAGCAGGAACTGGGAGGGGGTGAAGCGGACCTCGCCCACTGTCGTCTCACCGTTTCCCGTCACGGGACCACCCGCACGCATGTAGGCGGGACCGGGGATGTCGATGTCGAACTCGTAGGTGGTGGGACCTGCGGAGAAGACGACCGTCAGCGCCTCGAAGACCAGGGGCAGCCGCGCTCCCGGGCCGACCCACGCCTGCATCATCCCGGAGGAGTCCGCGACGGTCGCCGCGATGCGGGACCCGACGTTCTCGATCCACCACAACCCGTCCCGCGCAAAGATCTCGAGGAAGCGCCGATGGAGGAAGGGATTGTCGTCGACGGACAGGTCCGCCTCACGACCCACCACGAAGCTGCCCGCCGGGTCCAGGTGGTACTCCTCCCCACAGAAGGAGATGATCGCCGTCGGCGTCCCCGTCGGTGAGGGCGTCCCTCCCTGGCCTGGGACCAGGTGCTCCATTGCCCGTGCTGCGCTGTTCATGGTGTCTCCACGCACTCTGTCACCGGGGAGGTCGTCCTCCCCGAGGAATCCCTGCGGACGACCTCGAGACAGGTTCGGCCCTGGACGGGGTCGACCGTGACGGTGGTGTCATTCGTCTCGCGGACCTGGTGGTTCTCCAGGGGGTCCACGACCCTGTAGAGGTAGGAGTCCCCCTCCCCCGTCGTCCCCTCCCAGGTGAAGACGACCGATGTGCCCTCCACCTCTCCCGAGAGTCCCTCCACCCCCGCGCCGGAGGAGGCGACGGGAAGACCGGCGGGCGCCTCGGACGTGCTGCCGGGGTCCACCACCTCCGTCGTCCCCTCGCCCCGGAAGCGGGTCCACGCCCCGAACCCGACGACGAGGAGGACGACGAGGACGGCGACGAGCAGGCCGACCCACCGACCTCGCGAGGGTGGCGCCGTGTCGGGGTGAGCCGCTGTGCCAGGGGGGGTTCCGGGCCCAACGGCCACGTCCACGTCCTGGATCCCTCCGGTCGCCGGAGCCGGTGTGGGGACGCCTGACGGCGCCGGTGCCGGGACGCCGGGCGTCGGCGGGCCACCTGCCGGGGCGCTGCTGCGGTGCACCGTCCGGTCCAGACCCTCGACCGTCCGGGACGTACCCATCCGATCCGCAGATGCGGACGCGGGCACAGCGGAGGGCTTCCAGTGCGGGACGTCCACCGCTCCCGGGGCACCGACGGGGCGCGATGGGGCGGAGCCACCCGGGTCGATCCGCGGGACCACCGCCCGTGTCCCGTCCTCGTCGGGACGCGGGCGATCACGGACGTCCCTGGTCGGACCGGGTCCGGTGGGGGGCCCATCGGGGTCGATCATGGCGAAGGAACGTGCGCGGGTCGCGTCCTCCGCATCCTCATCGAGGTCATCGGGCACGGACTCGTCGAGGACGTCGATGGGCGTGCTGCGCTGGTGCATGTCGACCTGGACCTGCTGGAGTGCATGCGCCAGGTCCAGGGCGGAGGAGTACCTGCGCGCGGGTTCCTTGGACATGGCGATCGCCAGGATGCGTTCCAGTTCCGGGGGGACATCCGCACGACCCGTGCGCGGGACGGGGGCGCGCAAGACCCGGTTGAGCATCGCGATCTCCCGGTTGTCCCCCCCGACGACCTCGAAGGGGGAGCGGCCCGTGAGGAACGTGTACACGGTCGCCGCCAGTGAGTAGACGTCCATGGCGGGGCCGAAGGGACCGGAGCCTGTCTGCTGCTCCGGAGGCGCCCAGGGCACGGAGAACCCCGAGTCCCCACTGGTCCCGCCGGGGCCTGTCGCCACGGCGATCCCGAAGTCGGTGAGGACGGGATGGCCGAACTGCGTGACCAAGATGTTCGCGGGCTTGATGTCGCGGTGGAGGATGCCCGAACGGTGCAGGGTCTCCACGGCACCAGCGATCCGGATCCCCATGTCGAGGACTCGTGGAACCGTGAACTGGCGCTGACGCGCCCGTTGTCCCATGTGGGGAGGTGGGCAGTACTCCATCACCAGGTAGGAGCGTCCGTCCTCCGTGACACCCGCGCCGAACACGGAGAGGATGGACGGGTGGGCCGACATGCGCGCCATCAGGTTCGCCTCGGCCTCGAAGGCACTGTTCTGCTCGGGGCTGGCGTCGCCCCGCAGCACCTTCACGGCGATGTCCCTCTCGGGCATGCGCTGACGGTAGAGGTAGACGTCGGCGAAGCCACCGCTTCCGAGGTGGCTCCTGAACTCCGCGTTGGGGATGCGCGGTGCCCCCTCCCTCTCCGCCACGGTCAGGCCTCCACCCTCATGGTCACCGAGTCCCCGAGGTCGATGACGTCGCCGGGACGCACGATCAGGGGAGCGGACTCACTGATGCGCACGGGTTCCTGGCCCGTGCGCATCAGGAAGGTCCCGTTGTTGGACCCGAGGTCCCGGACCCGCACGTCCCAGCCGTCGACCCTGACCTCGCAGTGGGTCCGCGAGATCTGTTGGTTGGGACTGGGAACGGGCACCAGATGGGCCTCAGGTCGGCCGGACTGGGAGACGTAGCGGGGGCGACGCCCGATGATGACATCACGGTCCAGGGGGACGGTCTCCCCCGTGGAGATCACCAGGGAACCCAGGTTCGGGCGTGGGATCGTCACGGATCGATCACTCATCCCCTCCCCACAGGTGCGGCACACGGAGGCGTGTGTGGGGTTGGGATGCCCCTCCACGCACAGGATCGCCAGGACCTCGGGGCCCTCGGGCGATCCGTCGACCGTGCTCGCCACGCTGCCGGCGATCTCGCGCGCCCTGGCCCGCAGCTCGTCCAGCCTGGTGGAGCGCACCGTGTGGCCGTCGTGGTCACCCGCGTCGGGCGCCGGGGGCACGGCCCCCGGCGTCGGGACCGCATCGACGAAGAACCCGGTGCCGTCCGCGCCGGACACTGCGCCGCCAGACCCCGCTGACGCGGGCCCACTTCCGCCCACCGTCCCACCTGTCGGGCTCGGGGAAGGTGCCACCGGCACGTCCCCGGCAGCCGGGGAGGGATCGGGGAGTGCTCCCGCACCGACGGAAGGACCGGCTGCCTCGGACGGTCCCGTCCCGGAGGGCGCGTCGGACCGGGGACGGGCTGCCTCGTCCGCATCGTCGTCACGCACGTGACGCACGGCGGCCTCCTCCACCGCGTGGTGGATCGTGTGGTCGGAGAACAGGTCCGAGAAGTCCCCGGACCCGGACATTGCCCCACCGACGTCCCGCGGGCTCGCGGGACCCCGGTCCGGGAGTCCTTCCCCGGCGTCCTGGTGCACCGATTCCGACGACGACCCGACCGGCCTCCCACCGCTGAGTGGCTGCCCGTCCGGTGGCACGTCACCCGGAAGGACACCACCGTGGGCGACGGAGGTCTCCCCGGGCGGAGGGAGCGTGAACGCCACTGCGGACTCCGACCAGGTCACCCCTGCCTCCGTGGGTGTCCCGGGCGCTCGACCTGACCCACCCGGCAGCGGGTCCGCGGTCGTCCCACTGTCCATCCGTGTCGGCGAGCCCTGCTGCGCCTGTGGGTTCCCACCCCCGCCCAGGACCGCGTCACCCCCGGTCGGGTGGACCTCATCCGCGGTCAGCTCCCCGGTCGGCGCGAGGGAGTCCGCCGAGCCCCGCGCCGACACCTCGTCGTGTCCGATGGCGACAGGGGCCCCGGACCCGTCCGCGCCCCAACTCAGCGACTGGACGGGCACGACGCCGTTGATGATCCTCCATGCCGACTCGGAGGTCGTGTCGACGAGATCCTCCGCCGGGCAGGTGACGGACCACCCCTCGACCCGGGGCAGTCGGTGCTCCGACCAGGTGATGACATTGCCACTGCTCAGACTGTGGGCACCCTCGGAGGACCGCACCACCAACCCGAACACCCCACGCACCGCGATGTGGGCGGTACCCCCCTCGTTGATGAGGGCGACGAAAGCGGGAAGCGCTGCCAGGTCCGCGGCGAACGCCGAGGTCAGTGACTGGAGGAGGGCGCCGAGATCCGCGCCCGCATTGAGTTCCTCCCAGAAACCGGCGACGAGGTCCTCCCGCCCGGGTTCGAGCACGATGACGCCCCGGGGAGTGACTGCCGCTGGACACCTCCCTGTGGTCCATGTGCAGTGGGTCATGAGTGCTCCTTCTCCGTGCCGGGCATGTGGGCAGCGAGGCCCGTCTGGCCGGGAACCGTCGTCGTGGGGATCGTGTCGTCATCGGCTGGCATGTCACCCTCTCGCGTGAGGGTGGTTCCCTCCCCGGTGGAGTAGTCCCACGCCGGGGAGGCCTCGACGATGTCGACGACCATGACGGTCACGTTGTCCTTCCCGCCGGCGGTGAGTGCCATGGAGACCAGCTCATCGGCCACCTGCTGGGGATCCGCGACGGCGCGCGACACCATCTCGATGAGCGCGTCCGTGACCTCCCCACTGAGGCCGTCGGAGCACAGCAGGTACCTGTCCCCCGCGAGGGCCGGGACGATGTAGTGGTCAGCGGGGACGACGGGTCCCGACCCCGCCCCGAGCGCTCGCGTGATGACATTGCGTCGTGGGAGGGCCCGCGCCTGCACCTCCGTCACCGAGCCCGCGTCCAGGAGTTCCTGGACCTCGGAATGGTCCGTGGTCACCTGCGAGAACTCCGACCCGGAGAGGAGGTAGGTGCGGGAGTCCCCGATGTTGAAGACGCGGACACAGGGCCTGCCGCGGTGCGTGGAGAAGGCCAGTCCCGTCAGGGTCGAGCCGGGGGCCCCCTGTCCGTCACCCGTTCCCTCGCCCAGTCCGGAGACACGTCGCGCAGCATGGGCGATGGACTCCGAGACCTGGGCTGCGCTGGCGAAGTCGCCCTCGTGGGCCTCCTGCAGGAGCTGGTCGACGACGATCCCGGACGCGAGCGCCCCCTCCCGATGGCCTCCCATGCCGTCGGCGACCACGAAGAACGGGAAGCGCGCCCCGTAGGAGTCCTCGTTGTGCTCGCGACGGCACCCGACATCGGTCCGCACCCCGTGGCGCACGAGGACGTGGGGAGGGGCGCCACCGTCCGGCCCCTCCGGCGGGTCTGCGGTGGGGACACTTCGTGGCAGGGAGGTGGGGGTGTCAACCACCGACGACCACCGACCTGTCCCCGAAGTGGATGGTGGATCCCACGCTGGCCAGCAGTGGTGCCCCGGGGAGCACCGAGGTGATCGCGCCCTCGGGACTCTCCACCCGGGTGCCGTTGGTCGAGTGGAGGTCCTCGACCAGGACCGCACCGGACTGCACCGTGAGAGCGAGGTGGGTCTTGGAGATCGAGCGGGCGGGGTCGTGGAGGGGGATGCGCTCAGCCCCGGAATGGGTGGCATCGGGCGCCGGGTCCCGTCCCACCAGGCCCGTGCCCACGAGGTGGTGCTGGGTGCCGTCGTCGAAGGTCAGTCGGAGGGAACCGACGGGTCGGCGGGCAACGGTGCGTTCGAGGTCCTCCTCCGCAGTGACGACGGGCACGGGAGCCGCGCCGGCGGTCACAGGTGCAGTCCCTGTTGTGGGCTGGGGACCCGGTGCGGCGGCAGGCTCGTCCAGGAGCCAAGCCGGTACCTCGGGCAGTGCCGGGGCGGGCTGTGCAGGACTGGGCGTTCGTGGGGTGGCTGGCACCGCACCCACGGAGGAGGACGAGGGCGGGGCCCAGGGGACCTCGCCGATGAACGCCGTGGCGGCCCCGGCGTCTCCCACCGGTGCGGGTGCCGACGTCGGTGAGGGGCCGTGCAGGGGGAACTCCTGCGGACCGGCGCCGGGAGGAGGGGGAACAGGCGGCATGGACCCACGGCCACCCGGGACGGGCTCGGCTGCGGCCTCCCCGCGTGAGGGGGGCAGAGGTACGGGTGGCATGCTCGTGCCCGCCTGCACCGCAGGAGCATCTCCGACCACGGGGCGGGCGGCATCCCACGGCTGTCGTGCGGGTTGGGGCGGCTCCGGCTCCGTGCCGTCGCGGACGAGGACAGGCGGGACCGACTCCGTGCTGGGATCGCGGCCTTCCGTCGTGCTGATGGAGACGATTCCCGTCGTCCGGTCGAACCAGTGGCGATTCGCCTCGTCCTGACTGGAGAACCAGATCACCAGCGGCGCGATCCCGAAGGAGGCCGAGCTGATGACACCTTCGAGGAACAGTTTCCCGATCGCGTTGGCACCTCCTTGCTCACCGGTGGCGAACTTCACCCAACGGATCCCCGCCAGTGCGAGTCCGGGAGTCTGGCCCTTCGTACCCAACATGACGAGGAGGAACACGACCCAAGCGAGGGGCAGCACCACCACGACCATCGACAGGAAGCCGAACATGGCGTAGTTCCCCGAGTTGACCGCGCCCGCCAGGAGCAACTGGGGGAGCGTGTAGACGGCAGCGTTGAACACGCCGTCCAGCACCTTTGCCTTGATCCTCGGACCGTTCCCCACGGCGACGACCCCGCCCAGGTGGGCGGGGACTGTGAGAGGTCCCTTGTCCTGCACCTTCATCTCAGCCATTTCCGCTCCTCACTGGTTCTCGCACCGAGCTCCCGGTGCCCGTGTCCTGCTCCCCTGCCCTGCGCACCGCTGCTTCCGACCTCCTGAGCCGCCACTCCCGCCAACGGTCGCGCCACCGCCGTCTCCTGGCCCGCAGTGAACGGGTGGAGAACGTCCCACGAAGGCGCCGGAGCCTGGGGACCTGTCTCCGCATGGCCGCGATGACCTCGCCGCCCCCCACCCAGGCACGCTCCCCGGTCCCCTCGTCGAGGGTTCCCGCCCCGAAGACGATCCCGTCGAGCTGGGTCGCCAGCTCGAGCGTCCGGGTGCGCGGTTCGTCCCACCTGTGGAAACCCGTGTCCCCGGCAGCCGGGTCCACGACCCCGAGCTGGGTGTCGATGCTGCGCGCCTGGTCGGAGCGGGTGTCCGTGGCGGGGACGAGCACACCGAGGTCCGTCGCCCGGTCCACGACCTCATCCCAGGCGGCAGCGGTACGCACGTCCTGCGGGCCCCGACGCCGACGCCGACGGGCGCGCCGGGCCTTCGCGGACACGATGGCGACGAAGGGGGACACGAGGAGCATCCCGACCCCGGCGATCTCGAGTGCCACCAGCACCGTGTCCCACCACGAACCTTCCGGCTCACGGTCGTCGTCGGGCTGTTCGACGACATCGGGGGGCACTTCTGCAGGCTCCTCGGGAGGGTCGGGTGGCTGCAGCACCTGGGGGCGAGGGTTCGGCTTGGGTTTCGGCACCTGAGTCTGTGGCACCTGGTCCCTGGGGGGTGTGGGGTCGAAGGCCACCCACCCGGCACCGTCGAAGGGCACCTCCACCCAGGCGTGTGTCTCCTTGCCCGTGATCGTGACGTCACCCTGGACGCCCTCGTCGGGGTGGAAGCCCATGACCACCCGGGAGGGGATGCCCAGCGAGCGCAGCATGAGTGCCATGGCGGGTGCGTACTGGTCGTCGTCACCGATCATCTGCTCGTCGGTGAGGAACTTCTCCAGGCGGTCCGCGCGGTGTCCCGGCAGGGAGAGGCCGTCGGTCCCGTCGGAGTAAAAGCCCCCGTCGTGGAGCTTCTGCTGGATGGCCCTCACCTGGCCGATGCCGGCGGTGGCATCGGCCACCATCGTGGAGGCGACCTCGGCGACGGAGGCCGGGACGTTCGTGTCCTCGGGGATTGGGACCTGCATGAAGGCCTTGCCCTCGAGTTCCTGGTCGCTCCACTCCCGTCCCGTCACGACTTCCGCGGTGTAGGAGTCGCCTTCCTGCAGGGACACCGTGGACAGGCCGGTGACCAGGGAGTCGGAGTAGAAGAGGGCCTCCGCGAGTTCGTCCTGCCGGGAGGAGGTGTAGTCCAGGGACCGAGTCGCACCACCGCCGGGCACCCAGTTGCCCGTGTAGCCCGAGATCGTCACCGCCACGTGCGCGGTGGACGCCCCGGCGGCCAGGGGTGTGTCCGTGAACTCCGTGCCGACGTGTCTGAAGCCTGCCTCCGCCGCGTCCCCGGCGATCTTGAAGACGGTCCCGTCATAGGTGTCGAGCGTGGCCAGGCGGATCCTCCCCCCCTCCGGGAGTCCCGAGACCGTGAACTGTTCGGCGTCGGCCTGGTCGGTGTTCAGCGTCCGGAACAGTGAGATCGGGGAGTGGTACTCGCGCAGGTCCAGGGGCGGCTCGACGAGGTCACGCAGGACGGAGCGGTGGCCGCCGTCCACCAGCACCGGGGAGAGGGTGGCCGCACAGAGCGCGCCGAGGAGCACCAGCACTGTCGCGCCGACCAGTCGTCGCGTCCGGGGACGCCGACCTGCTCCCTCGAACTCGACGGTCCCGCGTCCGCCCTCGCGCCGCTGACGTGCAGCGCACGCTCCGGCCCAGACCAGTGCGAGCGCTCCCCAGGCGACCCCGACGGGAAGCGCGAGCGGGGCGGACTGGGAACCCCAGAGGATCCCCAGGAGCAGGAGAACGGCCGCAGGTGCCAGGGCCCACAGTGGTCGACGCGTGCGCACGACCACGGACACCGCGATCGAGGAGCACAGGACGCCGGCGAGGTAGGGCATGACCGCCGGGCCGATGAACGCTCCCGCCGGTGGCTGGACCGTGAGCAGGTCCTTCCACGAGGTCACGATCCCCACCACCAGCAACTGGAGGGTGCGCAGGGTGGGGACGACATGGGTAATGGTCGTGCGCGGCAGTGCCAGTGCACCCCCCAGCGCCAGGTACCCGATCAGTACCGCGACCACCGTCATCGGAGCATGCATGCGCATCCGGGCGGCGAGGAGCGCGGTCCCCGCACCCACGGCCACGCCTCCCAGGGCAGCCACGTATCCCGACAGTCCGCCGAACACCCCTCCGTGGGTCAGTGCCGCCACTGTGAGCAGAGCGATGATGGCACCCAGGTCGAGGTGACGGGGGACGCGGGCGCTGCGTCGCGCCCGGGAACGGGCTCGCCTGCGGGCGGTCTCCTCCAGGGTGCGCTCCTGTCGGGCCTGCTCCGCCCAGCTGGTCGGTGGGGGGGCCGGGGACTCCAATGTGCTGGTCGGCGCACTCATCCCAGGGCCTTTCGCATGGCGAGGGCGAAGTCCTCCAGGGCCGGGACGGTGGCGACAGGGAATCCCCCGACCGTGTGCAGGTCCAGGGGCCTGCCCTCCTCGATCCGGGCTGCAGTGCACACCGTGTTGAGGGGCAGTTGCGCCAGTGCCGCGTGGAGGGAGGCCAGGGAGGTCCCTGAACCGGTGACGAGGACCGCGACGGAGGCCTGGGGGACCTCAGAGCCGGCCTTGCGAGCGAGCTCGGGAAGTCGCTCGGCACCCAGGAGGCGGTCGACGCCGGACAGTGAGTCCATGGCCCGCATCGGTGTCGGTGTCTTGAGTGCCCCCAACTGGGTGATGATCGAGACCTCCTTGGAGTCACGCATGGTGGCCAGGGCAAGGGACGCAGCCGCCGAGACACCCGTCTCGAACTCCTCGTCGTCCATCCAGGCGTCCCGGTCCAGGTCCAGGACCAGCAGCAGATGGGCACGGCGCGTCTCCTCGAACTGGCGGACCATGAGCCGACCGGTGCGCGCGGTGGTCTTCCAGTGGATGTTGCGCCTGTCGTCACCGGCCACGTAGTCCCTCAGGGCATGGAAGGAGACGTCCGCGGAGGAGAGGTCCTGGGTTGTGGCGCCCTCGACATCACGGATGAACCCGATCGCGGAGGCGTTGACGGGGACGGTACGTGGGTGGATGAACAGCTCCGTGGGTTCCGACCAGGTCTGGGTCCGGCGCACGAGCCCCAGGGAGTCCCCACGTACGGCGGTCGCCGGGCCGACCTGCACCACCCCGCGGCGGGTGGTGGCGATGCCGAAGGGTTCCGCGTGCTCCTCCCCGGCGGCGAGGCGGCCGGTTGCGAAGGCAGCGGTCCCCGCCCCGACAGGGAGCTCGACGAGCACGGCGGGCAGGGCGCGGGACGAAGGGTTCGAGACGACCAGCTCACCCAGAGCACGTTCGCCCACGGTCACCCAGGGGCGCTCCAGTGTGAGGGCGACGTGGTGCCCCGACCGTCCCAGGGACCACAGCAGCGACAGCGCCAGGACCACTGCGGACGAGATGCCGACCGCCACCAGTTCCGTCCAGTTGGTGCGCAGACCGACCACCAGGCCCGAGGCCGCCACCACTCCGACTCCCCACCCCAGCGGGGTGACCGCGGCGACCAGAGCCACGAGTCCGGAGAGGAGCGGGACCCGGCGCATCCGGCCCACGACGCGGTGTCCGCCCTCGGCCAGGCGGCGGGCGCGCGCCACGAGGGCGAACCTCAGGCGCGTCAGGCGTCCGAGGTCGCTCCTCCTGTGCCGCTCTGTCGCGACGGAATGGCGGTCCACCGGTCCTAGCCCCTCACCGTGGGCGCCGGAACCCCTGCCAGCGCCGCCTCGACGACGGACTCGCGGGTCGCACCACCGAACTCTGCATCGGGGTCCAGGACCAGACGGTGCGCCCAGACCCGGACCGCCAGGGTGCGCACATCGTCGGGGGTGACGTAGTTGCGGCCCTGGGCCATCGCCCAGACGCGAGCAGCCCGGGTGATGGCGATGGCTCCACGGGTGGAGACTCCGATACGGACCGTCGGGTCGTTCCTGGTGGCCTCGCAGAGCTGTTGGACGTAGTCCGCGATCGCGCGGTCCACGTGGTTGTCGGCGGCCAGGTCCGCCATGTCGGCGACGGCTTTCGTGGAGATGACGGGTGAGAGTGTCCGTGAACGATCGGGGGCGGCCGAGCCGAGGATGATCTCGATACCGGACTCGCGCGAGGGGTAGCCCAGTTCGGTCTTCATGAGGAAGCGGTCCAGCTGGGCCTCGGGGAGCCGATAGGTGCCCGCCTGCTCGACCGGGTTCTGGGTGGCGATGACCATGAATGGACGCCCCGTCTCGTGGCGTACCCCGTCGACGGTCACGCGGGACTCCTCCATGACCTCCAGGAGTGCCGACTGGGTCTTGGGCGAGGCGCGGTTGATCTCGTCCGCCAGGACGATGGAGGCGAACACCGGACCCTTGTGGAACTCCCAGGAGCCGGTGCGCTGGTCGTAGATCGTGACACCCGTGATGTCGGAGGGCAGCAGGTCGGGTGTGAACTGGATGCGGGAGTGGGTGCCCTGCACGGTGGCGGCGATGGCACGGGCGAGCGCCGTCTTGCCCGTTCCCGGGGCATCCTCCAGGAGCAGGTGCCCCTCGGTGAACATGCAGGTCAACGCCAGGCGTATCACGTCCTCCTTGCCCAGGACGGCCTTGCCGACATTGTCGGCGATCCGACCGAAGGTGTCGGCGAACCACTGTGCGTTCTCACTGGTGACGGTCATGGAGGAAACTCCTTCAAGCTACTCAGACTTTGACGAACCGGAATAGAGCCAAGGACCGTACTTCCACGGCTCGATGGAGTACGTCGTGTATCCCTGCTGCAGTGCTCCGCAATCAATCGTGACTGAGCCATTCCCCACACTGAGGGCCGCTGCAACTGACGCATTTTCAGAACCCGGGTGATCGGTGGTTATATCGGCTGCATTCCCATTGGAACTCCAGCACCGGAATCGGGTCACACTTTGCTGATTCCACTGACCCGCGCGAATGTTCTCCCAGTGATAGGTGACTCTTTGCCCGTCTTGCGTCACCCAGACACGCATCTTGGGTGTGTTCGAAACCCCCTGCGCGCAGTTCTGCGCGGTACGCCCGGATTCACTCTGCGTGACCGTTACACAGACCCGCTTGGTCTCGGAGGGCCCCGCACCGATGTCCCTGCTCCCTGACTCGCCGACGCTGCCCGAGGCATCACCGGAGAGAGCGAAGGTGGCTCCTCGTCCATTTCCCGAACCTCCGGACCAGGAGCAGGAGACCTTCTGGTCACCTCCGGTACAGCTGATGCCAGGCGCGACCGGCGGCCCGTAGGGGGTCACTGTCGCCCCGTTGGATGCCGGCGATGTCGCGCCGGACCCGGTCTTGGACCCGACGGCGCGGATCTGGACGGTGGCAGCCTGCCCGTTCGACAGCCCGTTCCCGGAGATCGTGTTGCCGGAGAGCGCCACCCAGGCACCCCCCGCCGACCACTCATAGGAGAGCTCGCCCGGGTTCCACCCCTGGCCGGCGGCGCTCGGCGACCAGGAGATCGTCGCCTGGTTGTCCGCTCCCGTCGCTGTGACGGAGGAGATCGTGGGTGCCAACGGCTGGCCGACCACCCAGGTGCTCGTCGAGGTCGCGGGGGAGGTACGCGCCGCCGCCTTGGGCGCGTCATTGGTGGCCGTCACGGAGAACTGGACCTGGGCGGCGGAGAAGCCGACACCCTCCAGGGAGGTGGAGGTCCCGGAGGCTGCCTGCACCTGCTTCGTGACGCCCCCACCGGTGACCGTGTAGTACTCGATGGCCCGCCCGTTGGTGTCCGAGGGCGGCGCCCAGGAGATGTTCACGGTGGCGACCTGCCCGGTCCCGGTGCCCAGGCTCGCATACTGCGCGCTGACGGAACTGACCGGACCGGGAGCGCCGTAGGGGACGGCTGCAGGCCCGACCTGGGACGTCGGTGAGCTGCCCTTGGCATTGCGGGCCACGACTGTCGCGGTGTACTCGACCCCGTTGGTCAGACCGGAGATCACCTGGGTCTGGGTGCCCGAGCCCTGGGGAGCGAAGGAACGCGGCCCGCCCGGGGAGAGGCTGAGCACGTACTCCTCGATGGCAGACCCCTCGTTGTGCGGCGCGCTCCAGGTCACCGTCACCTCACGATCCCCCGCGGTGAGGGTCGGGGCGCCCGGGGCCTCGGGCTCGATGTCGATCATCGTGGTCGCCTGGTTCGAGGCGTCGGACTCCCCGACCTCGTTGGTGGCCGTCACGGAGAAGGTGTGCTCGACGCCGTTGGTGCGACCGGGCACCAGGCAGGAGGTGACGACCCCGCACTGGACCGAGTCCCCCTGCGTGTGGTCCGTGACCGTGAACCCTGAGATCGTGGCGCCGTTGGCCGCGCCTGCACTCCAGGACACCTGCGCCGTGCCCGGACCGTTGGAGACGACCGAGGCGTTCGTGGGTGCCCCCGGACGGTCGCGTACCGTCGCCGTGATGATGCCCTGGACCTCACGGGTGGGGTCCTTGGTGACGTCCACGACCCGGTAGGTGACGGTGAATGTGCCGCTGAAACCGGCGTCCGCCGTGACGGAGATGCTAGTCCCGGAGGCGCTCGCGCGGCCTCCCGACCCGGCCTGGGGACTCCCGACGAGCGTCACGGGTCCCTTCTCCGGGAATGGGTTCGTGACGTGGGCGGAAATGTCGACAGTGGCCGACTCCGAGGCGTTGAGGACGACTTCCGCCTCCGACGTCTGGACCAGCGGTCGCGAGGAGGCGACCACGGAGATGGGGACCTCCCCCTTCGTCGTCCCGCCCTTCTTGTCATCCACCGTCACGGCCAGCACCCCGGCACTTCCGCGGGCGAGGTCGGCACCCGCGGACACCTTGAGCACGGACCCGGAGACCGACGCGGTGATCCCCGACGGCGCACCCCCCTCGATCCGGTAGGACATCGACCGGGGGTCGTCCTTGTCCGGATCGGTCACCATCGGGGCGAGGTCGACGGACACGGCATCCTCGCCGGCCGCGACCTCGACTGCTGTGGGGGTGAACACCGGGGGCCGGTTCTCCCCCGGTTCCACCTCGATGGGCAGGGTCACGGTGGCCACGACGCCCGCGGAGTCATTGAGGTCCGACCCGTCCGTGACCTCCAGGGTCACCGAGGTCGACCCCGAGAACTCGGGCTTCGAGGTGTAGATCAGGGTCGTGGGGTCCTTGACCAGTTGCCCACCGGCGAATCCGATACCTGCGGACACCTTGTCCTCCGAGGTGATGCGCACACTGCGCCCCGCCCTCGTGACGACGTGGTCGTTGACGGGGATGTCGGTGGCCACGCCCGCCTTCACCTTGATGGGAACGGTGCGCGTGTCCACCTGCGGCCTCGTCACGTCGGTCCCCGGCACGCGGATCACTGCCGAAGCGGCGAGCCCGGTGGGGTCCGTGACGGTGTAGATGAGGACCTGACTGGTCGGCTGGAGTGTGACGGTCACGGTCCCGTCGTGACCTGCCGTCACGCCGGGGTCCGGGGAGGTGATCGTGGCATCGGCGATGTCGCCGTCCGGGTCCTCGTCGTTCCTGAGCACCTGGACCTGGACGCTTGACCCGGTCGCGGCGAGGACGTCAGCGGCACTGACCTCGTCGTCGCGGGCGATGGGCGCCAGGAGCGGCGCATCCCTGCGCACGACGAGCGTCAACAGGCCCTCCGCGGTGCCCCCGGCCCCGTCCGAGATCCCGTAGGAGATGACGTAGCTCCCCTCCGCTCCCGGCGCCGTCACGACCAGGCGCCCGGAGCGGGCCGTGGCCTCCACTCCCGGGTCCTGGGACACGATGCGCTCCGTGTCCAGGGTGATGTCATCGCCGTCGGGATCGATGTCGTTGGACAGGACCGCCACCGACACCTTCGTGCCCGGGCGGACCTGGGCGACGTCGGGGACGGCCACGGGCTTCTGGTTGGCACCCGCACTGGGGGCCACCCCGACACGCACCCGGCCGGTTGCCTGCTTGCCCAGTCGGTCCTCGACGACGTAGGTGAAGGCGTCGGTGCCCGAGGCCTCCTCGGAGGCGGTGTAGGTGAAGGAGGTCCCCTCGACCTCGACCGTGCCGAGTTTGGGGGCAGATCCCAGACCGACCAGGGTCACGGAGTCGCCCTCCGGGTCGATCCCGTCGAGGGGCACGGGGATCGTGACCGACTTCCCGGCGATGGTGCGCGCGGTGATGTCCCGGGGACGCGGGGCGGTGTTGGTGTCCTCGTCCATCGCCACCACGGTGACGCGGACGGTGGCGGAGGCGACGTTGCCCATGGAGTCCCGCACGGTGTAGATGATCTTCCCGGAGCCTGCGCGTTCCCCCCCCGCGCACGCGCACCACGTTGTCCGAGAGGAAGACCGTGGCGAGGTCGGCGCCGATCTCGTGCTTCAGCTCGCTGTCGACGGTGAGCTTGAGTCCACCGGGCGAACGGTCATTGGAGAGCACGGACACCGCGGCCACATCGCCTTGGCGCACGACCAACTCGTCGTCGGTGAGCTCCGGGGGCTCCGTGCCCGTCAACGCGGGGGCGGGAATCACCGTGACGGACGCCTGGGCGGTGTCGAACCCGTTGGAGACAACGTAGGTGAAGGTCTCGGGGGCCGTCAGCCCGCGCGGTGCCGTGATCCTCGCGAGTTGGTGGTTCACGAGGGCGACCACCAGGGAGGACGAGGGTGGCACCGTCACCTGCTGGACGGTGAGCACGCCTCCCGTGGGGTCGGAGTCATTGGCGAGCAGGTCCACGAGGACCTGGCCCCCCTCGGGGAGGACCCCGAGGTCGTCCTCCGCGGTGGGGGGCGCCGAGGCGTCCGCATCGATGACGTCCACCCGGATGACACCAGGTGCTGTCGCGGGACCGTCGGTGACGACGTAGCCGAGGTAATAGGTGCCCGGGTCGCGTCCCTCCACGGTGACGGTGCCCAGGGTGCCGTCCATCTCGGCGGAGATCCCTGCCGGTGCGGTCTCGATCTGGACCAGGCGCAGGGTGTCACCGTTCGCGTCCGTGTCATTGGCCAGGGGTGAGATCGTGGAGGAGGATCCCGCCCTGACGACCAGGTGGTCCGTGTTGGCGACCGGGGGCTCGTTGCCGCTGTCCTTCACCGTGAGTGCGAGTGACCCTTCGCCGACGTCACGACCATCGGAGACGTTGAGGACCACCGAGTCCTTGCCGGCACCGTGACCGAGCTCCGTGAGTTCGACCGTCCCGTTCTCGCGGGACCTCGCCCCGATACCTTCGGGTGCCACGGCACTCTCCAGGTAGAAGGGGTCGCCGTCGGGGTCGTACCAGTTCGCGAGTGCGTTGACCGTCGCGGTGCGCCCCTGCCCCAGGGACACCGCGGGAACGACGGTCTGTACCGGGGCACCATTGACGTCGTCCCCGTGGACGCTCAGGGTGACCCGGGCGCGCGCGGTCCCTCCCCGTCCGTCGGAGACCTCGTACTCGAAGACGGAGGAACCCGTCATCGCGGCGTCCACCGTGATCTGCAGCGCGGCTCCGTCGCGCGCGACCCCGACCGTTCCCAACGAGGGTTGCGAGACGGGTGTGGCCGTCATGAAGTCACCGTCGGCGTCGGAGTCGTTCTGCAGGACGGGCAGGATCGTCGTGCGACCGGCCCTCACCCCGAAGTCGTCGTCCGCCGCGACCGGTGGCGTGTTCTTCTCCGTGCGGTCCGGGAGGAGGATCTCCTGCGTCTCGTCGACGGAGTCCTCGTCGCTCTGGTTCTCACTCTCCAGCTGGGAGTCGATCTGGTCCCAGTTGTCCACTTGCAGCATGTCCAGATCGGGCAACCACAGGCCCCCCGAGTCGATGTCGTTGAGCACGATCACGTCACGGTTGACCCGGAAGACCGCCTGCTCGGCGGTGGTGAGTGAGTCGACCTGCAGGGACACGTCATCCGTGTCCGAGGCGCAGTCGCGCAGGAACGCACCCGTCCCTGCCCATGCCCCATAGGCGCATCCGCGGTGGAATGCCGGCCTGGAGGGGTTGCCCGGCCCACCTTCGGCCGGCACCACCGTGGCCTCTCCACCCTTGAGGGGGACGAGCAGCAACGCTGAGTCGGAAGCGAGGACCACCGAGTCGGACTCCGGCCCCGACTCCTGCAGGGTGAGGTCCTCGCCCTCGAGCACCTGGATCCCTCCCCCGGGGAGGTACACCGTGGAGGTGTTGCGGTCCAGCACCACGGGATCCGACCCGACCGATGCGATCTGGAGCGTGTCGTCCGCACCGACACCCTCCAGATCACTGCTGTCGACGTCGTGCGTGGATCCCTTGGGGACAATGCTGGTGACTCGTCCTGCCTTCGCCGAGACTGCATGGACCGAACCGTCGAGACCCACAGTCGCCAGGGCTCCGGGCATGTCCGTGATGTCCGGGTCGACCTCGTCGGGCAGGAAGCCCGCGTACGAGTCGGCGGGAAGTGCCCAGACCCGCCCCGTGGCACCATCGGACACTGCGACCGTGCCCGCGTCGACCGTGGTGGCCAGACCCGTGAAGTCACCCGGGGCCTGCAGCGCGGTGTTCGCGACGTCGACGGGCGTCAGTGTGGATGCCTCGGCGTCAGCGACGAAGACCTTCTCGCCGTCCTGGAAGACATTGAAGGCCTCGGAGGCCGCGCGCAGCCCGGAATCAAGCTGGCGTGCCGGATAGTTGAGGTGCGCTACCAGACGCAACGCGCCATTCGTGACCCAGACACCGCCGTCGTTGAGATCGACCTCGGTCGTGCGCACACCGGGGCTCACCAGGGCAGCGATGCAGACGGACACGGTCGCCAAGGTGGCGACGGTTCCGCGCATGCGGCGTCTGAGAATCCGGGTGTTCATCCGTGCACACCTTCCTGATGGGAACCTGCGCAGAGCCTGTCGACTCCATGACAGGGAAGGCCATCGGGATTGTTGCACATGTCAACCTCGATGCCTCTGCGTCCGTCACCTCCAGAGACCAGAAATCGGAGGGAAATGGATTGATTTGGGCGACATCTGGTCCGAGTACAACTTGTGAGACGGGAGTCTCAGTTGATGGATCCTCCCCGCCTTCGGACATGACAGGCATCATCCGTGGTGTCGTGAGCCCTTTCCTCGGCAGCCGTCCGGACACCAGCCGGTCCCCCTGTGGACACCGGGACCCACGCCGCAACGCGATCATCGCTCGGTCCCGCCGGTCGCACGCCCTGGTCATCCGCCGTCGGGTTGTCGACTGCTGAGCAGGGTTGCCGTGTCCGCGAGCGGCACGCGCAAGGAGTCGGTCCCACCGATCCCAAAAACACCGACGGCGTAGAAGTAGTCGCCCGGCATGAAGACGAGCGCGTCCAAGCGGTCCGCTGCAATCACCGTGGGCACGCCGTGGATCGTCTCGCAGACCGCCTGCAACTCCCCGAGATAGGGGTCGACGGAGGATGCCGCATTGCAGGCATTCGTTGCAGCGGCTTCTTGATCCGGCGCTGCCCACTGTGTGTCCGCCGCCCACCCGAACATACCCGTTGAACTGTACGACGTGACCTGAACCTGTACATGCTCCGTTGCGATTGTCGAGTAGGCGCACCCCGTCTGGTCATCCCCCGCCGGCTCGACCGTTTCGAAGGTGTATCCACTCGACTGCCACACTTCATTCACCTCTTCGAGCGACAGTAGGCACGCGTCTTCCCAGTTCAGCGACACTTTGCCCTTGATCGAGGCTTCCGTTCCCGGATGCCCGTCAAATGATCCGGTCAGGACGACCAGAGCATCGCCACCAAAGTCCCCTGTCCAGTTCGGATCTCCTGCGGCGAAGGATGCGATCGTGACACTCGTACCGCCTCCGGAGTAGCTCCGGCCGTCCGGAGCTATTGCGTAGCCGGCGTCCGAGAATGCTCCGCCCACGGTGTCCACGAAGCTCTCGTCGTAGTCGGCCCAGAAGACGTAGAACGAGGTGGATCCGACAGAGGACCAGTCAGAAGTGAGGACACACGCCGGCTCTCCCGGCAGTTTGACTGAGATCGACTTCTCTATTGCGGAGACGTCGTCCTCCACGACGTTGTCACCATTGCTCCTGAACCCTTCGAGGGTGCTCTCAGGACATTGCGCGTGTCGATCGACGGCGCTGACGAGCGGATCCCCGGCTGTATGACCGGAGTTGTCAGCTTGACCATCCACTCCCTGAGTGCATGCAGTTAGCGAGAACAACCCGATGGCCAACGTGGCGAACACGGTCGGAGCGCTTCCTCGACGACTCATCGGACAGTTCTTCAGTCCCGGCCAGGGATGGGCGCGGTCGCAGGAGGAACATCGCGGTCGTCAGGGGTGACCACGGCAGGGACACCGGTATGGCCAACTCCGTGGTCGCGTCGTTGCTGCTCGCCGCGCAAGGTCTCGGCGAGTTCGTGTGTGGAGGAGTCCTCCTCGGATTTTGCGAGCAGGCGTGCACCCCCGGCAATGACCAACCCGAGGACCATCACCACGATGGGGCCGACGATGACGTCTGAAGGAGTCGAGTACCAGTAGACCAATCCGATGCCCACAATCACCGCGCCGACGATCTCTGCGACCCGGCGCGCATCCGCACTCATGCCGTCACCGTGTCACGTTCGATGACGGCACTTCGCGCACTCGGGTCAGCCGCAGCGAAGACCTCCTGGAGCGCGTTCATGAACCGGCGGTACTCTCCGTAGCCTTCGATGGTCTTGGGACCCACGGGGATGAAGTAGAGGTAGGTCATCTGGCTCGTCTTGTAGTCCAACAGACTCGTCGTCAGGCGGGTGCGGTTTTCGAACTGAGTGGCCGTGACGTCGAAGTGCAGCAATGGGAAGCCGAAGGCGTTCTTGAGGACGACGACGATGCGCTTCCCGTCCTGCTCATCCAGGACGAGGCCCTTCCTGGTCGCGAGCGTCTGTCGCACCAGTTCCAGCGCTCTGTCCTGGCTCAGCGCTGTGTCGATCTCAATGTGGGACCTGTGGTACTTGTGTTCTTTCGCCATGGTCGGCTCTCTCTGTGAGGATGGACGAACCGAGGATCCTGCCGAACCGGAACCATGACAGACCCTCGGGTCGACTCGAGCCTAGGTCTGGCTCGCTGCCCGAAACGAGTGCAAGAATTCGTACACCCTGTCCACCCTGATTCGTTCCTTTGGGTGGAAGGATCAGAGGTACCCGTCTCCCTGCTCTGCTCGCACCTCGTCCGATGACGATGCGGCGGGACTCCCCGGATTGCGCACGTTCACAGACACGCGGTCACCCCGACACCCCCACACCCCAGGCCGACTCACCCGTCGCCCGACCCATCTCGCTCACGACGCCTGGGCCACACCCCCGGGCTCGTCGCGGTTCGTGTAGTTCGCGAAGCGGGCCATGTGCCCCTGGAAGAGGGTCTTGATGGTGGCGGTCTCACCGTTGCGGTGCTTGGCCACGATGATGTCGGCCTCGCCGGGGCGTTCCTCGGAGTTGTAGTACTCGGGGCGGTGCAGCAGCATGATGACGTCGGCGTCCTGCTCCAACGACCCGGACTCACGCAGGTCGGCCATCATCGGCTTCTTGTCGGTACGGGACTCGGGACCACGGTTCAGCTGGGCCACGGCCACCACCGGCACCTCGATCTCCTTCGCCAGCAGCTTGAGCTGACGGGAGAACTCCGAGACCTCCTGCTGGCGTGACTCCACCTGGCGTCCGGACGTCATCAGCTGCAGGTAGTCGACCACCACCAGCCCCAGGTCGTGCTGCTGCTTGAGGCGGCGGCACTTGGCGCGGATCTCGGTCATCGCCATGTTCGGGGAGTCGTCGATGAACAGGGGCGCCTCGGACACGCGCGAGGTCGTCTCGGAGACCTTGCGCCAGTCCTGGCTGGTCATGTCACCGGCACGCATCTTGGACAGGAACACCCCCGACTCCGCGGAGAGCAGGCGCATGGCGATCTCGGAGCGCGACATCTCGAGGGAGAAGATCACGGCGGTCGTGGAGTTGTGGATGGCCGCGGAGCGGCAGAAGTCCAACGCCAGGGTCGACTTGCCCATGGCGGGGCGCGCCGCGACGATGATCATCTGTCCGGGGTGCATCCCCTGGGTGAGGCGGTCTAGGTCCGCGAACCCGGTGGGCACGCCGTGGAGCTTGTCCTTGTTGCGTTCGATCTCCTCGAGCTCGTCGAGGATCCCCTCGGAGATCTCACTCATGGGCACGTAGTCGACCGTGGCGCGTCGCTCGGCCACCGCGTAGATCTCCTGGGAGGCCTGGTCGACGATCTGGTCGACATCACCGCCGGAGTCCGCGTAGCCCAGCTGCACGATGCGCGTGCCCGCCGAGACCAGCCGGCGCAGCAGGGAGCGCTCACGCACGATGCGCGCGTAGTACCCGGCATTGGCCGCGGTGGGCACCGAGGCGATGAGGGAGTGCAGGTAGGCGGCCCCGCCCACCCGCTGGAGTTCACCCTGGCGTTGCAGTTCACCCGCCACGGTCACGGCGTCCGCGGGTTCGCCGCGGCCCGAGAGGTCGACGATGACGTCGTGGATGGTCTCGTGGGCGGGCCGGTAGTAGTCCGCCCCGCGGATCTCCTCGGTGACGTCGTTGATGGCCTCGCGTGACAGCATCATCGACCCGAGCACGGACATCTCGGCCTCGATGTCCTGGGGCGGGGTGCGGTCGTAGTCGGGGTCCGGGGCCATCGGTTCGTGTCCTCCTCGGGTCGATGGGTCTGCGGGTCGCGTGGCACGGGCGCCGGGGTGGCGCCCCGTGGTCCGTCCCCATTGACGAGGGCGGCCCGCACTGCGCTGCCGGAGGGGTCCCCACCGCGGGTACCGATCCGTTCGCGCACACGTGAGCGTAGACGCTCCCATGCGCATCTCCGCCACCCTCGATGTGGACTGCATGTGGACAAGGTGTGGATGGAACGGCGCGTCGTGCACAATGCCTGTGGACAGGGGTGGGGACGCCCGGACCACCGGGAATGCACCGGAACGTCGGGAACCGCGGAATCCCGCCGCGGCGGTCAGGGTAGTTGTCCACAGACCTGTCAACAGAGTGTGGACAAAGAGTTGGGGACGGATCAGTGGACGACACGCGGGATGTGGACGGCAACCCTCAGGTGTCGCCTGAGGGTCTGCGGGGTGAACACGGAGCGCAGGTCCGGGGTCATGCGGGGACCTCCCCGGAGGCCCCCGCGCAGACCCCTCCGGCCCGGGACCACGCACCCTCCGACCACGGCCCGTCCACCGACCCGACCGGCAGCTCGTCCGGCAGTTCGTCCAGGGATCCGGCGCCCTCGCCGGTGCGTGCACGCACCCTCACCGGCCAGATCCTCGGCCTCGCCGTCCCGGCCCTCGGCGCCCTGGTCGCCGAGCCCCTCTTCGTCCTCATCGACTCCGCCATGGTCGGCCACCTCGGCACCGCGGAGCTCGCCGGCCTGGCGCTGGCCTCCACGGTCCTGCAGACCGTCGTCGGTGTCTTCGTCTTCCTCGCATACTCCACCACCGCCCTGGCGGCGCGGGCACTGGGCGCCGGACACCCCGACCGGGCCGTGCGCTCGGGCATCGAGGCGATGTGGCTGGCGGCGGGGTTGGGGATCCTGGCTGCCGCGTCCCTGATGATCGGGGGTCCCGCCCTCGTCGATGCCCTCGGGGCACGACCCGAGGTCGCCCCCCACGCCGTGGCCTACCTGCGCACCTCCGCGCCGGGACTGGTCGGCATGTTCGTGGTGCTCGCCGCCACCGGCACGCTGCGCGGGCTGCTGGACACCCGCACGCCCCTGGTGGTGGCCGCCGGTGGGGCGGCGTTCAACGTCGTCGCCAATGCGGTGCTGATCTACGGCGCAGGTCTCGGCATCGCCGGGTCGGGTGCGGGGACCGCGGTGGCGCAGACTCTGATGGCCGTGGCCCTGGTGTGGGTGGTCGTGCGCGGGGCCCGTCACCTCGGTGTCCCACTGCGCCCCTCGGCAGGCGGGGTGTGGGGGGCAGCGCTGGACGGCGCGCCCCTGCTGGTGCGCACCATCGCCCTGCGCGTGGCGCTCCTGGCGACGCTCGTCGTGGCCACGGCCGCGGGCACCCAGGCCCTCGCCGCCCACCAGGTCGTCAACTCGGTGTGGAGCCTGACCGGCTTCGTCCTGGATGCCCTGGCGATCGCCGCCCAGGCCCTGGTCGGCTACGCCCTGGGGGCGGGGGACGTCGGCCGGCTTCGCGAACTGCTGCGCCGTCTGGCCTGGTGGGGACTGGGCAGTGGGGTGGTGCTCGGAGGGGTGATCGCGGTGGCCTCCCCCTGGATCCCCCTGCTCTTCGGCACCGACCCCGGCATGCGCCGCATCGCCACCGCCGCCCTGCTCACGGCCGCGGTCTCCATGCCACTGGCGGGGCTCGTCTTCCTTCTGGACGGCGTGCTCATCGGCGCCTCCCAGGGGCGCTACCTCGCCGTGGCGGGGCTGGTGACCCTGGCCGTGTACCTGCCGGGCCTGTGGGTCCTGCTGCACTGGGTGCAGGCAGCGGGGGTCCTGGACGTGGGCGGTCAGGCGCGGGCCATGGTGTGGCTGTGGGCGTGCTTCGGGGGGCTGTTCCTGGCCAGTCGAGGGGCGTGCAACGCCTGGCGGACCTGGTGGTCCCCGCGGCACGCGCTGGTTCCGCGCGCCGGTCGGAGTTCCACGGCCGCCCGGTGACGGCTGGACCCATCCACCCACCCCACCGCCCCCTCCATCCGCTCCCTCCGACTGCCACTCCCGCGCCCCCACCCAATCCCACCCCCACCCTGTCCAGGACCGACCGATCCGGATACCGTGGGGTCGTGGATTTCCTCAACGGCCTCCTGCCCTCCTTCGACCTCACCTACGACGACGTCTTCATGGTGCCGTCACGATCCTCGGTGGGATCGCGCACGAACGTCGACCTCACCACCGATGACGGCAGCGGGACGACGATCCCCCTGGTCGTGGCGAACATGACCGCCGTGTCCGGCAAGCGCATGGCCGAGACCGTGGCGCGCCGCGGTGCCCTCGCGATCATCCCCCAGGACATCGCCGTCGAGTTCGTCATCGAGACCATTTCCAACGTCAAGGCCTGCCACCTCGTCTACGACACCCCCGTCACGGTGAAACCGCACCACACCTGCGGCTACACCCTGGGCCTGCTGCCCAAGCGCTCCCACGGCGCGGCCGTCGTGGTCGACCCCGACACGAACGTCCCCGTCGGCCTCGTCGTCGAGAAGGACGTCACCGGCGTCGACCGGTTCACCCAGGTCCGCGACGTCATGTCCACCGAACTCATGACCCTGCCCGAGGGCATCGACCCGCGCGAGGCCTTCGACCGCCTCCGTGCCACGCACCGCCAGCTCGCCCCCGTCGTCGACGCACAGGGTCGCCTCGTGGGGTTGCTGACCCGCGCGGGTGCCGTACGCAGCGGCATCTACCGTCCCGCCGTCGACGAGGGCGGACATCTCCGCATCGGTGCGGCCATCGGGATGAACGGCGACCCGGCAGGCCGGGCCTCCGCCCTCGTGGATGCCGGGGTGGACGTCCTCGTCGTCGACACCGCCCACGGCCACCAGGACCGCATGCTCGAGGCGGTCGCAGCCGTGCGCGCCGCCTGCCCGGACGTGCCGATCGCCGCGGGCAATGTCGTGACCGCCGCCGGCACGCGCGACCTCGTCGCGGCAGGGGCCTCCATCGTCAAGGTCGGCGTCGGTCCGGGCGCCATGTGCACGACCCGCATGCAGACCGGGGTGGGTCGGCCGCAGTTCTCCGCCGTCCTCGAGTGCGCGGCCACTGCCGCCGAACTCGGCGCCCACGTGTGGGCCGACGGTGGGGTGCGCCACCCGCGCGACGTCGCCCTGGCCCTGGCGGCGGGGGCCTCCAACGTCATGGTCGGCTCCTGGTTCGCGGGCACCCACGAGTCCCCCGGCGACGTCCAGTACGACCACGAGGGGCGCGCCTACAAGGAGTCCTTCGGCATGGCCTCGAAGCGTGCGGTCCGCCGCCGCACGGCAGGTGAGGGTAGCTTCGAACGGGCCCGCAAGGCACTCTTCGAGGAGGGCATCTCCACCTCGAGGATGTACCTGGACCCGGAGCGTCCCGGTGTGGAGGACCTCATCGACCAGATCATCTCCGGGGTGCGCTCCTCCTTCACCTACGCGGGTGCCGCGACGATCGAGCAGTTCCGCGAGCGTGCCGTCGTCGGCCTCCAGTCGGCCTCGGGGTATGCCGAGGGCCGTCCCGTCCCCAGTTCCTGGTGACCGGGCCGGAGCCGGTGCTGGGCGCACGGCAGCCCGCGGCATCCCGGCTCGCGCTCCCCGTCCGGACACCCGGGACCCGGTGACCGGCCACCCGTCGCGGTGCGTGCACCGGCGGGCCGATCGGCCAGACCTACCGCCCGGCTGACTAGCCCACGAGCCCACGAGCCCACGAGCCCACGAGCCCACGAGCCCACGAGCCCACGAGCCCACGAGCCCACGACAGACAATGCGCCCCGCCCGCGCCACCGACCTCCATACGCGCGAACATCGCCGCAGATCAGAGCCATCGGTCGGGAACGCGCCCAACCCGTGGCAGGCACATTGTCTGCCGTGCTGCCCTGCGCACCGCCAAACGGCTCCCTCCGAGCGACCGACGACAGACAATGTGTTCGGTCCGATGCGGCAACCCCGGCACCCGGAGCCCGTTGACGCAGGTCAGAGGGCAGGGTCGGCTCCGCCCTCCTCCCCCGCACGGCACATTGTCTGTCGCGCCGCCCCACTGCCCTGCGCCCCCACTGCCCCGCTGCCCAGCGCCGGGACCGGGACCGGGACCGGTGACGGTGACGGGTCGGAAGCCCCGCGGAACCACGACCGGCCGGAGCCGGTGTCCGGGGTGGGCCGGAACCCGCGGACGGGTCACCTCGACCGGTGTGTCCCACACAACCTCCACAGTCCCACGGGGCGGGTGGCACGCCCACCCGACCCACGACTAGAGTGGACAGGCGGACTGCCCCGCACCCGACCCGGGTGGGGACGGACCGCCGCAACACCCTCCTGTCACGGAAGGACCGTGACCGCAGAGACCATAGGAGGTGGGTACCCTCGTGCGTGCCTACGAACTGATGGTGATCCTCGATCCCGAGATCGACGAGCGCACCGTCGCCCCTTCGATGGAGAAGTACCTGCAGCAGGTGACCGCTGCCAAGGGCTCCGTCGAGAAGGTCGACATCTGGGGCAAGCGTCGTCTTGCCTATGACATCAACAAGCGTTCCGAGGGGATCTACGTCGTCATCGACATGACGACGACCCCCGACGTCGCCCTGGAGATCACGCGCCAGATGAACCTCAACGAGGCCATCCTGCGCACCAAGCTCCAGCGTCCCGACAGCCACTGACCAACCCCGCCCGGCCACCGCGCCGGAGCACCCACCCACACCGAGGAGCCGACATGGCCGGAGACACCGTCATCACGATCATCGGCAACCTGACCGCCGATCCCGAACTGCGTTTCACGCCCTCGGGTGCCGCGGTCGCCGACTTCACGGTGGCATCGACACCGCGCACATTCGATCGCAATGCGAACGAGTGGAAGGACGGCGAGACCCTCTTCATGCGCTGCAGCGTGTGGCGCGAGGCCGCCGAGAACGTCGCGGAGTCCCTGCGCAAGGGCATGCGGGTGATCGTCCAGGGGCGGCTCACGCAGCGCTCCTACGAGACCCGCGAGGGTGAGCGCCGCACCGTGGTGGAGATGCAGGTCGACGAGGTCGGCCCCTCCCTCCGCCGCGCGAAGGCGCAGGTCACCCGCACCACCTCACAGGGTGGCGGCCAGGGTGGCTACAGCCAGGGCGGGCAGGGCAACCAGGGGGGCTACGGCTCCCAGGGTGGCCAGGCTCCCCAGGGCGGGTACGGCCAGGGCGGTCGCGGACAGGGCAACCAGGGCAGCTACAACGCCCCGACGGGTGGGTCGACCAACGACCCATGGCGCACCGATGCAGGTGGTGCGACCTCCTTCGGGGACGAGCCGCCCTTCTGACGTCCACGAGGGCGTCCCCCGTCGGTCCCGACCACGGGACGTGCGGGTCCGCCCTCGTCAGCACCGACACCGTCGGTGCACGTCATCGGCAACGCTTCACACCACGCTCGTGGACGGGCAGGCGCCCGTCCGGATCATCTAGGAGAACATCATGGCGAAGCCCCAACTTCGCAACAAGCCCATCAAGAAGAAGGCCAACCCGCTGCGGGCGGCCAAGATCGACCACATCGACTACAAGGACACCGCTCTCCTGCGGAAGTTCATCTCCGACCGTGGGAAGATCCGCGCCCGTCGCGTCACCGGCGTGACCGTCCAGCAGCAGCGCCAAATCGCCAAGGCTGTCAAGAACGCCCGTGAGATGGCCCTGCTGCCCTACTCGTCCACCGGCCGCTGACCGACGGGGAAGGAAGAAGACTCATGGCTACCACCAAGCTCATCCTCACCCACGACGTGGCCAACCTCGGCACTGCCGGGGAGGTCGTCGAGGTCAAGAACGGCTACGCCCGCAACTACCTCGTCCCCCGTGGCCTGGCCACCAAGTGGACGAAGGGCGCCCAGAAGCAGATCGACCAGATGGCCGCCGCGCGCCGCAAGCGCGAGATCGCCTCGATCGATGACGCGCGCGTCGTGCGCGACACCCTGCAGGAGGCCGCCTTCGTGACGGTGTCCGGCAAGGTCGGCACGAACGACCGCCTCTTCGGCGCGATCTCCACCGCGGACATCGCCGATGCCGTCAAGAACGACCTGGGGCAGTCCATCGACCGCCGCAAGGTCGTCGTGCGCACGCCCATCAAGTCGCTGGGCGACCACACGGTGTTCGTCAACCTGCACCCCGAGGTCACCGCGACCCTGAAGGTGCGCGTCGTCGCCAAGTGAGCGGGCGGGCCGGTCCGTCGGTCGGTGTCAGCTGAGCAGCTGACCCCCCTGACCGGTCGCACTCCTCGCACGCAGTTGGGGCCCCGATCCGAATGGATCGGGGCCCCAACTGCGTGTCGGGAACGGTCCTGTCGGAGGCTGCCCTGGTCGGGCGCCGGTCGCCGAGGTCGACTGCGGAAGCCGTCTGCTGCACTGGGTGACGATCTCACGAGCCACCAGGGGCCCGTGAGGACCACCTGGAGCCCCGAGATCGTCGGTCACTGCACCTCCGGGTATCCCGACCCCGGACGGAAGGCCCCGGCCGGGTCCTCTTCCGCGGGTGACACCCTCCGGCGTACTAGTCGCCGCCGTCCTGGTCATCGGGCGGCGTCGGGGTCGGCGTCGGGGTCGGCGTCGGGGGTGTGGGCGTCGGGGTCGGGGTCACCGGTTGCTCCGTCGGCTCCGAGGGCTCCGGGGCCTGGGTCTCCGTCTCCGTCTGCTCCGGCTCCGGGGCCTGGGTCTCCGTCTGCTCCGGCTCCGGCGCGTAGGTCTGGGTCGGCACAGGGGCCACCGAGGGCGCCCTCGTACTCGTCGTGAGCCAGGAGAACCCCTCGTCCGGCAGGTCCTGCACCGCGACCTGCATGTACTTCACCCACACGTCCGCAGGCCAGTCCCCACCGTGGAACCCGTAGACGCCACCGATGTTGTCCAGGGGCACCGAGTTCCCGTCCTCGTCGGACTGGTACATCGACACGGTCGTCACCAGCTGGGGCACCATGCCGACGAACTGGGCGGAGCGCTGTTCCTCGGATGTCCCGGTCTTGCCGGCCATGGTGCGGTTGAGCACGGCCGCCTTGTAACCCGACCCACCCGGGGCCATCACTGCCTCCAGCCCCGGCATGATGGAACTGACGTCCTCCGCGGAGAAGACCCTCTCGGGGTTCACAGGGGTCGTGTAGGCGACCTGGCCCTCGGAGTCCTTGACCTCACGCACGATGTGGGGCTCGACCTTGAGGCCTCCCGAGGCGATGGTCCCGTACGCATGGGTGAGGTCGATGTTGTGGGGTGCTGCGAAACCGAGAACGTTCAGCAGCGTGGCCTCCAGGCCATTCGTCTCCTCCGGGATCCCCGCCCGGACAGCCGCATCGACGGTGGCCTGCGGACCGACCTCCTGGTTGAGGTGGACGAAGGCCGTGTTGACGGAGTAGGCCGTGGCCTGCTCCAGGGTGACCGTCCCGTAGGAGATGCCGTCGACATTGCCCACGGGGGCATCCAGCCCGGGGAACGTCTGGGGCGAGTTCCCGTCGTAGGTCTCGAGGATGGAGCCGCCCTGTTCCGCATGTGCCAGGAGGGCGAAGGCCTTGAACGTGGAGCCCGCCTGCGCGATGTCATCGGTGACGGCGTTCTGCTGGCGCTTCTGGTAGTCGGCACCCGCGAACTCGGCGACGATCTCGCCCGTGGCGGGATCCATGGAGGACAGTGCGACGTGCATGAGGTCGCCGTTCCAGCCCTCCACCTCCGTCATCGACATCGCTGCTGAGACGGCCGCGTCCTGCTTCGCCTTGTCGATCGTGCTGATGATCTGCAGGCCGCCGGTGTCGATCTGCTCATCCGTGAAGGTGTCCGTCGCCTTGAGCTCTTCTCGGACCTGCTGGAGCAGGTACCCCGTGGTCCCCGTCATCGACGTGTTCCCGTTGGAGGGTGCGATCGTGTCGGGGAAGGTGGCGGCCGTGGCCTCTGCCTGGTCGATCCACCCGTCCTCGACCATCAGGCTGAGCACACGCTGCCACCGGTCCTTCGCCTGGTCCTCGTCGACCGCCGGGTCCCACGCGGAGGGAGCGGGGATGATGCCCGCCAGCAGCGCGGACTCCGACAGGGTGAGATCGGACGCCGGGTGCCCGAAGTACGCCTTGGAGGCCGCCTCGATGCCGTAGGCTCCCCGCCCGAAGTAGATGGTGTTCATGTAGTTGCCGAGGATCTCGTCCTTGGTCTGCTCACGGTTGATCTTGACCGCGAGGACCGCCTCCCTGATCTTCCCGGTGTAGGAGGTGGTCTCACCCATGTAGTAGCGCTCGACGTACTGCTGGGTCAGCGTCGACCCACCCTGGCGCCCACCACCCGTGACGTTGTTGACCAGTGCACGCGCGATGCCCTTGAAGTCGATCCCGGCGTTCGTGTAGAAGGTCCGGTCCTCCGACGCCACGACCGCATGGCCTACGTAGTCGGGCAGTGTGGAGGTGTCGATGATCGTGCGGTCGATGTCGGAGAAGGTCCCCATCTCCGTCGTCCCGTCGGCGTAGTAGACGGTGGTCGTCTGGGCGAGGGCGACCTCGTCGGCGGCAGGCACGTCCAGACGCATGTACAGCACCAGGAACGCCGCCAACCCCGCGATGAGGGCCCCCAGCACCGTGAAGACGATGCCCAGGCCGATGCGCCTCCCGATGCGGCCCTTGCGCTTCTTCGGAGCACCGTCGGCTCCCGCCGATGCGCGCGAGGAGCCGCCACCGTTGCCGCCACGACGGCGGGTGGGTGGGTCGGAGGGCGATCCGGGACCGGAGATCACCTGGTCCCAGTCCATCTTCCCGTCATCGTTCGCCACGTGCACACCCTTCCCTGCGCTGTTCCGAACTCCCAGACTACGCACGGAGTCTGGGAATCCTCCATGGAGTGTGGTGTGACCGACCTTTGGGGAGCGGTCCGCGGCTTCAGTCCCACTGCTCCTCGGGACGACCCTCCTCGGCCCACAGGGTGTGGAAGGTGCCCGGCTTGTCGGTGCGGTGGTAGGTGTGGGACCCGAAGAAGTCCCGCTGGCCCTGGATCAGCGCCGCCGGGAGCCTCTCCGCACGCACGGTGTCGAAGTAGGACAGGGAGGAACCGAACACCGGGATCGGCACCCCCGCCGAGGCCGCGAGCGCCACGACGCGTCGCAATGACGGCACCGCGTCCTGGATGCGGGAGGCGAAGGGCTCCGCGGCCAGCAGCAACGGCAGGTCCGGGGCGGAGTCGTAGGCCCGTGAGATGTCGTCGAGGAAGGCGGCGCGGATGATGCATCCTGCCCTCCAGATGCGCGCGAGCGCGCCCTTGTCGATGTCCCAGTGGTAGATGAGACCGCCCTCGGTGATCTCGTCGAAGCCCTGGGAATAGGCGACGATCTTGGAGGCGAACAGCGCCTGGCGCACGTCCTCCACGAACGCGTCGCGGTCGGTGACCTCCAGCGGGGCGGCGTGTCCGTTGAGGACCCGTGCAGCCGCCCTCTGGGCCGTGCCGGAGGAGGCACCACGTGCGAAGGTGGCCTCACCGATGGCGGTGACCGGAACAGCCAGGTCCAGCGCGGTCTGGACCGTCCACTTGCCGGTGCCCTTCTGGGAGGCCTGGTCCACGATGAGGTCCACCAGTGGGGTCCCGGTGGCCGCGTCGACCTGACGGAGCACCTCGGCGGTGATCTCGATGAGGTAGGAGTTCAGCTCACCGGTGTTCCACTGGGAGAAGATGTCGGCGATCTCGGCGGGCCCGGTGCCCAGCCCGTGTCGCAGCAGGTCGTAGGCCTCGGCGATGACCTGCATGTCGGCGTACTCGATGCCGTTGTGGACCATCTTCACGAAGTGGCCCGCCCCGTCGGGTCCGATGTGGGTGCAGCAGGGGACGCCCTCGTAGTGGGCGGAGATCTTCTCGAACATGGGTCCGAGGCGGTCGTAGGACTCCGTCGTGCCGCCGGGCATGATCGAGGGTCCCCACAGGGCGCCCTCCTCACCACCGGAGACACCCGCTCCGACGAAGTGCAGGCCGCGCTCACGCGCCCAGGCCTCCCGGCGGATGGTGTCGGTGAACAGTGAGTTCCCGCAGTCCACGATGATGTCGCCCGACTCCATGCGCTCGGCGAGCTGCTCCATGACGGCGTCGGTGGCGGCCCCTGCCTGGACCATGATGATCGCCACGCGGGGTCGTTCCAGGGAGCGGATGAAGTCGTCGATGTCCAGGGAGGGCACGAAGACGCCCTCGGAGCCGTCTCCGTGGGCGGCGATGAGGTGCTCGGTACGGGTGGGCGTCCGGTTGAACACGGCGGTGCGGTACCCGTTGCGCGCGAGGTTCCGCGCCAGGTTCGAACCCATCACGCCGAGCCCGTAGACGCCGATGTCCGCGCTGGCTGCCGCTGGGGTGGGGATGGTCATGTGGTTCTTCCTTCACGAGGGCGGGGCGGACAGTCCCTCCCGCCGGACTCCCCGGGCGCCCGGCGGCGTGGCTCCCATCCTAGGGCGCTCGCGTCAGGCCGTCAGGAGGTCCCGTCGTGCGGTCCCCGGACGCACGAGGAGCACCAGGACGACCACGACGAGGGTCAGGACGAGCACGGGCGTCACATGGAAGTCGGCCTCCGGGAGCTTCGGGGTCAGCTCGAGGGGCGAGAGGTCCCCCACCCACCCCGGCAGCCCGAGCACCGGTCCGAGCAGCAGTACGAAGGCGCTCCACCCCATGAGCACCCAGGCCAGCGGCGCCCATCGCGGCAGCCAGGCCACCAGTGCCGCTGCCAGTGCCGGGGCGACGAGGGCGCCCGGCAGGTTGACCAGGCCGGCAACCAGGAGGTCCCCCACCCAGTGCCACTCGCCGGTGGCGACCGCGGTGCAGACTCCCATGGCCAGGGACGCGACGAGGAGGATCACCGCAGCCTCCACCGCCACGACCGTGATCCACACGCCCACCCACCGTGTGCGCGGGACCCCCGACACGAGCACGAGCTCTGCGCGACCGGAGCGTTCCTCCGCGCGCAGCACGAGTACCGCCGAGACGGCGAAGGCCGTGGTCATCACCACCAGGAACCCGAGCAGATAGGTGGAGAAGGACGCGACCAGGTCGTGGGAGGAGACCCCGATCCACGCCGCCATGTCCGGGGAGTCCGCGAGCATGTCCTCCACGGACCGGGCCATGGATCCCGTCAGGGCGGCGGTGAGGACGATGCCGGTCCCCCAGGACAGGAACGAGGGACGCAGGAGGCGCCGCGCCAGGCCTCCGGTCCCCAGCAGGGAGGCTTCCGCGCTGCCCGGACCCCCGCGGGAGGGCAGGAGCCCGGAGCCGAGGTCCCGCCGTTCCGAGAGCACGGCCGCCACTGCGAGGGCCACCACCGTCGCCACCACCGTGAGCGCCAGGGGCCACCACCTCAGGTCGGCGAAGGCCCTGGTCTGTTGTCCCCAGGCGAGCGGTGACAGCCAGGAGAGCCACGATCCCGTCGCGGGCTCCAGCATGTCCCCGACGGCACGCACGGCGAAGGCCGACCCGGCGACACCCAGTGCGAGGGCGGAGGCACCACGCGCGGAGGGAGCGAGCTGGGCCGTCACGGCCGCGACCGCACCGAAGAGGAATCCGGTGAGCAGGCAGGACACTCCCAGTGCCACCGAGTCCGCGACCGGGAGGTCGTTCCCCACCAGTGCGATGACGACCGTCGCGGACACCACGAGGTCGAGGGTGGCCACGGCCACGAGGGCGGCCACGGCCGGGGCACGACGGGCGGTCACCTGGGCGCGCACCAGCTCGGTGCGGCCTGCCTCCTCGTCGGCGCGGGTGTGGCGGACCGCGCAGAGCACGCTGATGACGGCGATGACGACCAGGAGCATGGTGGTGAGCTCATTGGCCACCACGGGCCCGATGCTGGGCTCGTCGGCACCGAAGAGTGGCCCGGCGATGACGACGGTGCCCGGGCTGTGGGCGAGTGCCGCACGCGCCCCGAGCGCTCCCGGACCGCTGTAGGCGTCGATCACCGCGGCGACGGAGAACCACATGGTCAGCAGGAATCCGAGTCCCCACGCGATGAGCCGCACGCGGTCGCGCCGCAGCGCCAGGCGCACCAGTGTTCCCGCCCCGGTGATCATCGCGTACCTGCCCCGGGGTGCCCACCGAGGGAGCCGTCACGGTCCGATGGTGAGGTGTCCGGTGCGGCCGCTGCGGTGTGGGAGTCGTAGAGGCGCAGGAAGAGCTCCTCCAACGAGGGTGGGGTGACCTGCAGTCCGCGCACGTGCGCGGTGGCCATCGCGTCGACCACGGCGCCCAGCGCCGCATTGTCGACGTCGAAGCTCACCCGGTCCTCGTCCACCGTCAGGTGGTGGACCCCCGGGAGGCGCCGCAGACGGTCGGGGTCGATGTCGGAGGTGAGGTCCACGGAGGAACGGGTGAGGCGGCGCAGGTCGGCCAGGGTGCCGGACTCCACGTCCGTGCCACCGCGGATGATCGTGACGCTGTGGCACAGCGCCTCGACCTCGCCGAGGATGTGGCTGGACAGCAGTACCGTCCTGCCCCGCTCCCGCAGTGCCCGGACCTCCTCGGTGAAGACGGCCATCATCAGTGGGTCCAGTCCGGAGGTTGGCTCGTCGAACAGGTAGAGCTCCGCATCGGTGAGGAGGGCCGCCACCAAGGCCACCTTCTGGCGGTTGCCCTTGGAGTAGGTGTGCGTCCTGCGCGTCGGGTCCAGCTCGAAGCGTTCGAGCAGTTCGGCGCGTCGGCGCCGGTCGGCCGTGCTGCGGTGCAGGCGGGTGAGGAGGTCGATGGCCTCCCCGCCCGTCAGGTTCGGCCACAGCGTGACGTCGCCGGGGACGTAGGCGAGGCGCCGGTGCAGTTCGACCGCGTCCGCCCACGGGTCCATCCCCAGGACACGGGCCTCCCCCGAGTCGGCCCGTTGCATCCCCAGGAGGATGCGGATGGTCGTGGACTTGCCGGCCCCGTTGGGGCCCAGGAAGCCCGTCACCTCCCCCGGGGGGACGACCAGGTCCAGGCCGTCGAGGGCCTGGACGGTCCCGAACGACTTCCGCAGTGCGCGGGTCTCGATCACGGGTTCACTCATCGGGATCCTCCTGGGTCGGTGACGGTGGTGGGACGGGCCCGGAGTCCAGGTGGGCCCCGAGGAGTTCCGGCCCCGTGAGCAGACCCTGGGTGTAGAGCTCCAGGAAGGGGCCGGCGATGCGTCGGTAGAGCTCGTCGAGCTGGTCGGGGAGTCGCGCGAGGTCGATGTGCCCACCCGTGGCGGGCAGACCCAGGAGCAGGGCGCCCAATGAGGACTCCACGAGGACCCGGGCACGCTCTGCGGGGAACAGGCTCGGCCGTACGGTGCCCATCGCCACACCCGCCTCCAGGTACTCCAGCGTGGTCGCCGAGAGGCTGTCCACCAGTCGCGCCGTCGACGCGTCGCCCGCCTGGAGCTGTCGGATGACGTACCCGATGATCTCGGCATACCCCCCGACCCGGGAGGCCTGGTCGGTGAAGGAGGCGACCCCGGTCATGGGATCCAGTACGGCTGACTTCGCCTCCCCCGTCACCGCCGCGACCCGTGCGTCGCAGGCCGCCCGCAGACCTGCCCGCGACCCGAAGTGGTGGAGGATCAGTGGCGCACTGACGTCGGCGTCCGCGGCGATCGCGCGCAGGGGGGCGTCCAGGCCGTCCTCGGCGAAGCGGCGGATGGCCGCCGCGAGGATGCGGTCCGCAGTGGACCCCTCGGTGTTTGAACGCACGTTCAGTACTTTAACACGCGTTCAACACCGCTGTGGGTGTGATCGCCGGGGCGTCCCGAGGCTGCGCCCCGAACTGCGGCGATGCCGCACGCACGGACTGGGTCCGAACTCGCGGGCACCCTCCACCCGCTCAGGACTCCCGGCCCTGCCCCTGTTCCTGCTCGGCCCACCACCTGCGCAGCTCCTGCTCCGCAGCCTCGGCGCCGATGGGGCCACGCTCCATGCGCAGCTCCAGGAGGAATGTGCGCGCGGCTCCGACCTCGCGCCCCGGACCGATTCCGAGGATCCCCATGATCTGGTCCCCGTCCAGGTCGGGGCGGATGGAGTCGAGCTCCTCACGGTCACGCAGGTCGGCGATGCGGGCCTCCAGGTCGTCGTAGGCGGCCGACAACTGCATGGCCTTGCGCCGATTGCGGGTCGTGCAGTCCGCTCGCGTGAGCCTGTTGAGCCTCTCCAGCTGGTCGCCCGCGTCCGTCACGTAGCGGCGCACCGCGGAGTCGGTCCAGGCGGCCTCCCCGTACCCGTGGAAACGCAGGTGCAGGCGCACCAGGAGGACGACGGCATCGGTGGTGCGGCGGTCGAAGCGCAGGGCCTTCATGCGCCGACGCGTGAGCTTCGCACCGACCACCTCGTGGTGGTGGAAGGACACGGTCCCCCCCGGCTCGAAGCGGCGCGTGTCGGGCTTGCCGACGTCGTGCATGATCGCTGCGAAGCGCAGCACGAAGTCCGGCGCCGGCACGGGCCCGTCCGGTCCCGTCTCCAGGGCCATGGCCTGGTCGAGCACCGTCAGGGTGTGCTCGTAGACGTCCTTGTGGCGGTTGTGCTCGTCCCTGGTGTCGACCAGGGCGGAGAACTCCGGCAGCACCACGTCGCAGACCCCCGTGTGGACCATGAGCTCGAGTCCACGCCGGGGCAGGGGGGAGACGATCAGACGCTCGAGCTCGGCGCGGATGCGCTCCGCGGAGACGATGGCGAGACGGTGCGCCATGGCACCCATCGCGTCCATGACGTCCTCGTCCACGTCGATGCCCAACTGGGCCGCGAAACGCGCGGCACGCATGATCCTCAGCGGGTCGTCGTCGAAGGACTGCTCGGCGGTCACGGGTGTGCGCAGCCGGGCCGCGGCGAGGTCCTCGAGACCGTGGTGCGGATCGACCAGGACCATTCCCGGCAGGCGCATCGCCATGGCATTGACGGTGAAGTCCCGCCGGGTGAGGTCCCCCTCCAAGGAGTCCCCGTAGGTCACCTCGGGCTTGCGCGAGCCGATGTCGTAGGAGTCGGTGCGGTACGTCGTCACCTCCACCACCAGCCCACCCTTCCTGGCCCCGATGGTGCCGAACTCGCGCCCGACGTCCCAGGTGGTGTCCCCCCACCGGCCCAGCAGTTCCTCGGTGCGCTCGGGTCGGGCGGAGGTCGTGAGGTCGAAGTCGTGGGGCGCCACCCCCAGGAACGCATCGCGCACCGGGCCCCCCACCAGCGCGATCTCCTCGCCTGCGGCCTCGAAGACCTCCCCGAGTCCGACGACGGCTGCGGGGAGGTGGGCGAAGGCGCGCTGGGCGTTGGCCAGGAGGGTGGGGACGTCATGGGCACCGACGAGGGCGGACGCACTCCCGCTCCCCTGCGCCTCACCGGGCGCCGCGGAGGCGGCCCCACGGGACCGGGTGACGGGCGTCGTGGCGGACGGGGCACGCCCGTCGGGGACAGGGGTGCCGGGAACCGCGGAGGGACGTGGTGCTGGGGAGGAAGCGTGGTCGGTCATCGCCCCCAAGGGTGCCACGTCCGTGTGGGCGCGGGGAACTGTGCCCCTCTCCGTCCCACCACGCAGGTCGTGCACGCGGTGCGCCCGGGTGGCGGGCTGCGGTGGTGACCTGCGCGATGACGCAGGTCGTGCACGCGGTGCGCCCGGGTGCGGTTGACCGCTGCGACACCGTGGGGGCACCCACCCCGGTGCCCCCGTGCCGGACGTGAACGCCCCTCCGTGCGGTGCTGACCGCCATCGGCTCGGTCTCGGGAGGGTGCCGGATGGGGTTCCGCCCCCCATCCCCGCCTAGAGTGGGACTCATGCCCGCCCGTTCGACCGATCGCCGCCCCGGGGTGCCCCGGCCACCACGGCGCCACGCGTCGCTGCGGCCGATCCACGCCCACGGGTCCCACCTGCCCGTCGTGGGCGAGACCTCTGCGGGGGGACTCGTCGTCGACGTGGTCGACGGCGTCCCCTATGCCGCGATCATCGCCCGCCGCAACCGTGCCGGGCGCGTCGAGTGGTGCCTGCCCAAGGGCCACCTGGAGGGCGATGAGACCCCGGAGGAGGCCGCCCTGCGAGAGGTCGCGGAGGAGACGGGGATCCACGGGCGTGTCATCCGCCACCTGGCCACCATCGACTACTGGTTCTCCGGGCCCGACCGTCGCGTCCACAAGGTCGTCCACCACTACCTCATGGGCTACGTCTCCGGCAGCATCACGGTCGAGGGCGATCCCGACCACGAGGCCGAGGCCGCGGACTGGGTGCCACTGGAGGAGCTCGTGCGCCAACTCGCCTACCCCAATGAGCGACGCATCGTCGGGCTCGCCCTGGATCTCCTGTACCGGGAGGGCTGATGCGACTGCGACGACCCGGTCCGCATCGGATCGCCCCCCGCACCGCCCGCGCCCGCGGAGTGGTGCTCACGCTGCTGGCAGCCTGTCTCATGGTCCCGACAGCTCTCACGGCGCCAGCATCGGCCACGGAGGGGACCCCGGCGGACACCACCCGTCCCGCAGTGCTCGGGAGCGCGACGACAGCCGATGACTCCGGCCTGGACGTCGAGATCGAGGACCTCGCACCCCGCGTGCTCACCACCCAGGACCACGTGGTCGTCACGGGCACCATCACCAACTCGACCGACACCGCGCTCGAGGGCACCGTCCACATCGAGGTCCACCTCCAGTCCGTCACCGCCTTCACCCAGGACCAGCTGACGGGTTTTCTCTCGGGCACACAGCTCGCGGGGGCCCTGGTCGCCACCGCCACCCTCGACTCGGCCCCGTCGCCCGGGGCCAGCCTCCCCTTCTCCCTGACCCTGGAGACGTCCCGGCTCCCCCTCGGACAATCCTTCGGATGGGGACCGCGTGGCCTCTCCGTGGACGTCAGCGCCGGTGCGGCCAGCGGCCGGGACCGCACCTTCCTCGTGTGGGACTCCGGCTACGAGGTCGCCCCCACCCGCATCGGGACCCTCGTCCCCTGGACCAGTGCCTCCGCCACCGACTCCTCGACGGAGACCTCCACAGCGCTGAGGCTGGCGGGCACGGACGGTGTGACGCTCGCGATCGACCCGGAGGTCCTCCTGGGGGTGGAGGGCGGCAACTCCGGAGGGGACCAGCAGTCGGGCCTGCTCACGCCCTCCCCCTCGGTCACGCCGAGCCCCGGCTCCACGTCGCCCTCGTCCACGCCCACTCCCGGCACGACCTCCGCCACCCCCTCACCGTCCACCACCGCCACGGACGCCCCGTCCCAGGACGCGTCGCCCCCGTCCGGCGGGGACACACCCACTTCGGGGGGCGACGACAGGCCGCCGATGACGTCCTACACACGCACCCTGCTGGACCGCGCCCAGGAGGTCGTGGCACTGCCCAGCTGGGACGCCGACCTCGCGGCCCTGTCGATGAGTGACTCGAAGGACCTCCTCGACCTCGCCTCCGACTCACGCGCCACCCGACTCACCGGAGGTACGGCGGACGTGGTCCGCAACGTTGTGTGGCCCACGTCGGAGACCTTCGGGCGACAGGTGCTCCAGGCATTCCCCGGGGAGACCTTCATCGCACCCCCCGGTGCACTGGCACCGACGGACCAGGTCTCCTTCACCTCCGTCGCACGGGTCGAGGTCGACCCTGCCACGGGTGAGAACTCCGTCCGGGGGGCGCAGGACTCCACCGTCACGGTGTTGTCCTCGCAGGAGGCCCTGGCGGACCTCCTCAGCTGGGACCCGACGTCGGCCTCGGACAGACTCGACACGGAGCAGGTGCTCACCGCCCTCTCCGCGGTCATCACCCGTGAGCTCCCCAACCAGTCGCGCACCCTGTTCGTGCCCACTGCCCGGGGGACCGCACTGGACACCGACCTCGAGTCCCGCCTCTCTGCACTGCTCGGCCAGCGCTGGGTCGAACCCCTGACCTTCAGCCAGGTCGTCGACTCCGAACCGACGGACCTGGAGCGCCGGACCGTCGGGGAGGCCCCGGCACTCGACGAGGTCACCACGCAGGCATTCGCGGAGATCTCCTCGGCACTGACCAGCACCTCCTCCCTGGCCGAGGCCATCCCGGAACCCCGAGCCCTCCAGGACCGCCTGGAGGACTCGGCGCTGGAGACCCTCTCCGCCACGGGGACCGAGTCGGAGCGGGAGGGGCGGCTCAACGACTTCCGTGACCTCGTCCACTCCCTCCTCACCGCAGTTCGCGCGGAGCCCTCCGCCACCGTCAACCTCATCAACAAGTCGGCGAACTTCCCCGTCCGTGTCACCAACGACCTCCCCTGGGACGTCGACGTGGTCGTGACACTGGAGCCCTCCGACCCACGCCTGAGGGTGACGTCCACACAGATGTCCACCATTCCCGCAGGCTCCAGCGTGTCGGTGGACGTGCCCGTGACGGCCATCGGCTCGGGTGACATCACGGTGGGATACCGGGTCTCCACGCCCGGCGGCCAGGTCCTCGACGACTCCCAGTCCGTGACCGTGCGCATGCGCGCGGGATGGGAGGACGCCGGCACGGCCGTGGTGGCGGGACTGCTGGCGCTGATGCTCGTCGTGGGCGTGACGCGCACGGTGCGCCGTAGACTTCGGGACCGTTCGGCAACGGAGGAGGAATGAATGAGTGACGAGCGGGCGACCCCACCCCTGCCTCCCCCACCCCCTCCGGGGAGGGATTCGGATGCCGGAGTACCGGCCTTCCCGGAGATCCCCGCCGTTCCGGGCGTGCCCCAGCCCATCGAGGGTCCGGGCACCGGGACTGACGGGGAGCCGGACGTCGTCGGCGCACCCCGCAGGACGTCGCTGCTGCGTTCATCCATGGTCATGGCCTCGGGAACGCTGGTCTCCCGCGTGCTCGGCTTCGCCCGCAACTTCCTGCTCCTGGCGTGCATCGGCACGGGGGCCGGGAGCGTCTCGGCGGCCTTCGGCGTGGCGAACAACCTTCCCAACACCGTCTACAACCTGCTCGCCGCGGGTGTCTTCGACGCCGTCCTCGTCCCACAGATCGTGCGTGCGCTCAAGTCCCGCTCCGGCAACGTCTACGTCAACCGGCTGATCACCCTGGCAGGGACAATCCTCTTCGCGGCGACCATGCTCGCCATGGTGGCCGCCCCCCTCCTGGTCACGCTGTTCGCGAAGGGCTACTCGGGTGAGCTGCGGTCCCTCAGCATCGCCTTCACCCTCCTGTGCCTGCCCCAGATCTTCTTCTACGGCGTCTACAACCTGCTGGGGGAACTCCTCAACGCCCGCGGGATCTTCGGGCCCTACATGTGGGCTCCCGTCGTCAACAACATCGTCGGCATCGCCGGGCTGGTGGCCTTCCTGGTCATGTGGGGCCCGGCACCGGGTGACGGGATCTTCCACGTCGAGGACTTCTCCTCGGCCCAGTTCTGGGTCCTCGCGGGAAGCGCCACCCTCGGCGTCCTCCTCCAGGCCCTGGTGCTGATCATCCCCATGCGCCGGGCGGACGTCTCCCTGCGCCTGGACTTCCACTTCCGCGGCACCTCCTTCGGCACGGCGTCGAAGGTGGCGGGCTGGACCTTCGCCACCCTCGGCATCAGCCAGATCGGGATCCTCTCGACGTCGAACCTCGCCACCCAGGTGGACACCTTCGCGGCCGGCAAGGACGTCCTCCTGGCCGGGATCGCTTCCTACACCACCGCGTTCATGATCTACATGGTCCCGCAGTCCCTGATCTCGGTCTCCCTGGCCACCGCGATCTTCACCCGGCTGGCCGACGCCGCCGCGGACCGCGACGGCGAGACGATGGCTGCGAACTACCACCAGGGTGTCCGCCTGATCTCCCTGCTCTCCCTGCTGGCCGCGGCCATCCTCATGGCCGGCGCCGTCCCGATGATGCAATTGGCCCTGCCACCCGGGGCCACTCCCGAGGTCGCCCGTGCCTACTCGTGGGTGCTGCTGGCCCTCATGCCGGGAGTGGCCTCCACCGGCATGGTCCTCATGAGCCAGCGCGTCTTCTTCGCCCTCGAGGACGCCCGCCCGGTGTTCCTCATGGGCATCGTGCCCACCCTGCTCCAGGTGGCCGTCGGATGGTCGGTCTTCGCCCTGGCCGGCCCCGAGTGGTGGACGGCAGGGGCGGCACTGGGTGAGACCGCCTGCCGACTGCTCCAGGGGTTCATCGCCGTGTTCTGGGTCGCGCGGGTCGTGCGCGAGGTCAATCCCGGTCGCATCGTCGCCTCCTACCTGAAGTTCCTCATCGCCGCCGTCGCCTCCTTCCTGGTCGGTGCGGGGGTCATCCAGTTGCTCGGGCCGGTCTCCGACCCCGGGTCCCGCCTGGTGCGCTACCTGATGGCGGGGGGCAAGCTCCTCCTGGTCGCGGTGGTCGTCACGCTGGTCTACACAGTGGTGCTCCGACTCATCGACCCGGAGGATTCCGGACGTGTCCTCCCCGCCCTCGCGCAGCGCCTCCCCCTGCCCACTGCCCTCCGCCGTGTCGTGGCGGGACGCTCCGGTGGCGGGGACGGGGATAATGGGTTGACACAGGATGGTCGAACCACGGAGGGCGCCATGGAGCGGGACCAGGACGGCACCGGACCCGGTGCCCCCGATGCCGAGCGCGTCGGGGAGGACCGTGTGCGCCCGCCGCAGGACCACCCCACCGAGGCGCCGGCAACGGCAGCACAGGGCGACGAGGACGGTCCCACAGGTGCCACTGCCGGTCACGGGGAGGCCTCCGGGGCCACGACATGGTCGGCCGTCGGGGCCGCGTGGTCTGCCTCCGACCTGACCAACACCGGCGAGTTCCCCGCCATCCCCCGCCTGTCAGTGGACCGGCTCGCCGCACGTCGACGCGAGGAACTGCCCTCATTCGACGAGATCCTCCGTCCCCGCGACGCCGGGGGCGCCCAGGTGGTGCCACCGCTCGCACCCGAACACGAGGGAACCGAGGACAGCAGGACCCCTCCGGAGGAACACGTGGGGCCGGGGTCACGGGACGACGGACGGAGTACCGCCGACGGTGACTCCCCGGAGGGTGCTCCCGCCCTCACTCCGGGTGCCGACACCGCTCTGCCCGTTCCTCCACCGGACGTCCCGTTCGATGCCGCCACACCCGGACCCGACACGGACGCCACGTCGTCCACGCAGACGCGGGACTCCGCAGCCGTACCCGAGGCTGCAGCGGGGGACGCCGGGGACGGGCGTCCCCACTGGCCCCACGCCGGTGCCGGGTCCGACCAGGGACAGGGGGGCGAGGGCGTCCCCGACGACGTCTCCCCTGACGAGGACGACCAGCAGGGTGGGTCGGCATCCCGGGTCCCCGAGCCGGAGGACCCTCTTCACGGACCCGGCGGGGTGGACTCCCCGGGTGCGGCCGGTCCCTCAGCCACCCTCTCCTTCCCGCCCCCACCGGCGCCCGGACCGACCGCTGGCGACACCGGCGTCCCGGCAGCTGGCTCCGCGGCAGCTGCTGCCGTCGGCGGTGCCGCGGCAGGGGGCGCCCTGCAGGACACCGGTGGCAATCTGGCCGCCACAGCTGCTCGCTCCTTCTCGGGCTGGCTGGGCCGTACCAGTCAGGCGTTGCGCAACTCCACGACCAGCATGTTCGAACGTGCCCGGGCACTGCCCGGAGATGCCCCCGCCGGGGACGGGACGCCCGACGAGCTCAGTGCGGGCGACGGGGAGGCGACGGGAGCACGGAAGGGGCCGGGTGCCACGCCCCCCGCGGACGACCACTCCTCGGAGGTGCAGGACACCACCGGGTCGGACGGGACCGGAGAGGCCGCCGCGACGACCATCGCTGCCGCCCCGCAGGCAGAGGACGAGGACACTGACACGACGGACGCCACAGCGGTCCCGGGAGGCTTCCCCGGTCCCGGTGTGACCGGGGAGGATGACATGACCGCACCCGGGATGCGTGGGACCGACGGAGGAACGCACACCGGGGGCGACGGCGGCCACGAGCAGGTTGACCTCGACCGGGACCGCACCGAGGTCATCACCGCTGCCGGAGTTGCCCGTGCCGTGCCCGCCACGGGGAGGGGTGCCGGCGGGG
>NZ_LT700212.1:2662067-2662586 GCF_900155435.1 Actinomyces provencensis
TCCTTCTCGGGCTGGCTGGGCCGTACCAGTCAGGCGTTGCGCAACTCCACGACCAGCATGTTCGAACGTGCCCGGGCACTGCCCGGAGATGCCCCCGCCGGGGACGGGACGCCCGACGAGCTCAGTGCGGGCGACGGGGAGGCGACGGGAGCACGGAAGGGGCCGGGTGCCACGCCCCCCGCGGACGACCACTCCTCGGAGGTGCAGGACACCACCGGGTCGGACGGGACCGGAGAGGCCGCCGCGACGACCATCGCTGCCGCCCCGCAGGCAGAGGACGAGGACACTGACACGACGGACGCCACAGCGGTCCCGGGAGGCTTCCCCGGTCCCGGTGTGACCGGGGAGGATGACATGACCGCACCCGGGATGCGTGGGACCGACGGAGGAACGCACACCGGGGGCGACGGCGGCCACGAGCAGGTTGACCTCGACCGGGACCGCACCGAGGTCATCACCGCTGCCGGAGTTGCCCGTGCCGTGCCCGCCACGGGGAGGGGTGCCGGCGGGGACGGACCC
>NZ_LT700212.1:2664098-2787524 GCF_900155435.1 Actinomyces provencensis
GCCGGCGGGGACGGACCCGCCGGCCCGCCCTCGTCCACCTCGGGTGGCGGTGCTTCCGGGACCGCTCCGCGGGGGACCGGGGGTCGGCGCCGGGGGCTGGACCCGACCATCCCGGCACTGGTCTTCGCCGGCGCCCTGGTCATCGCCGGAGGCGTGTGGGGGGTCAACACGGCGCTCTCGCCCGTCGGCGTCTTCGACCTGCCCACCATTCCCACCCAGTCGGGTGAGCAGAGTGGACAGCAGAGCGGGGAGCAATCGGGTTCCGCCTCCGAGGAGCCCGGGGAACCGCAGGAACCGGACGTGGTGACGCCCGAGATAGCCACCCCCACCATCTTCTCCTGGCGCGACGACGGGGGCGACAATCCCGACTCCGTCATGAACATGTTCGACGGGGACCCCAACACCGAGTGGCACTCGCGTTCGTACTCCCTCAACCAGTTCTCGCCCACGGGCACCGTGACGATCCTGCTCACGCTCAAGGAGGAGGCACCTGTCTCCGAGATCACCCTCACCATGGCCCCGGAGACCTCCGGCGGTGAGGTCGTGGTCCAGGACGTCTCGGACAACCCCGCCGACCCGCGTACGGGAACAGAACTGGCCACCTCGGCGTTGAGTCCACAGACAACCATCACCCTGCCCGAGCCCACCGAGGTCACCGCCCTGTCGCTGTCGTTCCGCACGATGCCGACCGGCCCCAACGGTGAGAACTGGGCCTGGATCTACGAGCTCGCCGTCAGGTGAGCCCGACAACGACAGAGGAGAACCCTTCTTCCATGAGCGACACCACCGTGCACGACGTCGTCATCGTCGGATCCGGTCCAGCCGGGTACACGGCCGCCATCTACTGTGCACGCGCCGGACTGTCACCCGTGGTCCTCGCCGGCTCGGTGACCGCCGGGGGCGCCCTGATGACGACCACCGAGGTCGAGAACTTCCCCGGGTTCCCCGAGGGGATCATGGGACCCGACCTCATGGAGCACATGCGTGAACAGGCCGAGCGCTTCGGTGCGCAGGTCCGCTTCGAGGACGCCACCGAGGTGGACCTGACCGGGGAGGTCAAGCGGGTCCTCGTCGAGGACGAGGAGATCCTGGCGCGCGCCGTCATCCTGGCCACAGGTTCGGAGTACCGCCACATGGGGCTCGAGAATGAGGACCGTCTCTCGGGACGGGGTGTCAGCTACTGCGCGACCTGCGACGGGTTCTTCTTCCGCGACAAGGACCTGGCAGTCATCGGCGGCGGCGACTCCGCGATGGAGGAGGCCACGTTCCTCACCCGTTTCGCCCACAAGGTCACCGTGGTGCACCGCCGTGACGCCCTGCGCGCCTCCAAGGCCATGGCCGACCGAGCCCTGGCCGATCCGAAGATCGAGTTCGCCTGGAACGAGCAGGTGGCCGACGTCCTGGGCACGGAGAAGGTCGAGGGCATCGAGCTGCGTTCCACCACGGACGGCTCCCTGACCACACTGCCGGTCGACGGCGTCTTCGTCGCCATCGGTCACCTCCCGCGCACCGACATCGTGCGCGGTCAGGTGGAACTGGACGCCGCCGGGTACATCCGGGTCGCCGAGCCCTCCACGCACACGAACCTCGAGGGTGTCTTCGCCTGCGGCGACGCGGTGGACCACATCTACCGCCAGGCGATCACCGCCGCCGGATCCGGGTGCCGCGCCGCCCTGGATGCCGAGCGATGGCTGGCCGTCCAGGGGCGGTGAGCCGCCACCGTCCGGGGACCGACCCCGGGGTGCCCGTCACCTCCGGCGTCGAGGCCGTGGGACCGGCGGACTTCCCCGAGCGGGTCCTGATGTCGCCCCTGCCCGTCCTCGTCGACTTCTGGGCACCCTGGTGCGCACCGTGCCGACAGATGGAGCCGGTCGTGGCCGAACTGGCCCGCGAGCTCTCCGGACGTGTCCAGGTCGTCTCCGTGGACGTCGAGGCACACCCCGGTGAGGCCCGCAGTGCCGGAGTCACGTCGCTCCCCACCTTCGTCGCCTACACCGCCGGCAGGGAGAGTGCCCGGCTGGTGGGTGCGCGCCCCAAGGCGGAGCTCCGGGACCTCCTGGCGCCCCACTTCTGAGGGGTCCGCACAGCCCATCGCCCCCGTCGAGCGAACCCCGCCACCTTCGCCGCACGCGCACCCCGCCACCGGCATGCCACCGTCCACGCACATGTCGGCAACCGGGCGCGCCGGACGCGGTGGCGCGTCGCAGGACATCCGTGTGCGGTGGCACACTTGGGGGACGCGGTCCGTCCGGGCCGCTCCACAGCGACGGAGGAAGGTCCCGTGAGCGACACGACACGCCCCTCGGGCGGCACGCAGGGCAACAGGCTCGATCCATGGTTCGGCTCCTACGCCGAGCGAGCCCACAACCTGCGAGCTTCCGAGATCCGGGCGCTGTTCTCCGTCGTCTCGCGCCCCGAGGTCGTCTCCCTGGCCGGTGGCATGCCCAATCTCAAGGACCTGCCCATCAGGGAGCTCGCCGAGTCGGCCAAGCAACTGATCCTGCGCGACGGCACGGTGGCCATGCAGTACGGGTCGGGCCAGGGGTGGGAGGTGCTGCGCGAACGCATCACCGAGGTCATGTCCTACGACGGGATCGCCGGTGCCGATCCCGACGACGTGGTGGTCACCACCGGCTCCCAGCAGGCGCTGGACCTCATGACCGAGCTGTTCGTGGATCCCGGTGACGTCGTGCTCGCTGAGTCGCCCTCGTACGTCGGCGCCCTGGGGGTCTTCCGCGCCCGACAGGCGGACGTCGTCCACGTGGACATGGACCACGACGGACTCATTCCCGAAGCGCTCGAGGCCACCATCCGCCAGCTGCGCGCGCAGGGTCGCCACATCAAGCTGCTCTACACGATCCCGAACTTCCAGAACCCCGCCGGAGTGACGCTCTCCGAGGAGCGCCGTCCCGTCATCGCCGAGATCTGCATGCGCGAGGGGATCCTCATCCTCGAGGACAATCCCTACGGGCTCCTCGGGTTCCACTCCGATCCCCTGCCGGCGCTGAAGTCCTACTCCCCCGAGGGCGTCGTCTACCTGGGGTCCTTCTCGAAGATGTTCGCCCCCGGCTTCCGCATCGGGTGGGCCTACGCGCCCCATGCGATCCGCGACAAGCTGGTGCTCGCCTCGGAGTCCGCGATCCTCTCCCCGTCCATGGTCGGACAGATGGCGATCGGCGGGTACCTGGCGGAGTACGACTGGTACGGGCAGGTCAAGGACTTCCGCGCCATGTACCAGGAGCGCTGCGAGGCGATGCTGGGGGCGTTGGCCGAGTACATGCCCGACTGTTCCTGGACCACCCCGGCCGGAGGCTTCTACACCTGGGTCACCCTTCCGGAAGGGCTCGACGCGAAGTCCATGTTGCCGCGCGCGGTCCGCGGGCAGGTCGCCTACGTCTCCGGCACCGCCTTCTACTACGACGGTCGGGGCGCGGACCACATGCGCCTCTCCTTCTGCTACCCCTCTCCGGAGGAGATCCGCGAGGGCGTGCGCCGCCTCGCCCAGGTGGTGAACGCCGAACGGGAGCTGGTGGAGATGTTCGGGACGGGAGCCACCCCTCCCGAGCCCCGGGCAGCATCCCCCCGACGTCCCCCCGAAGACCCAGGTCCCGGCTCGGATGCCGTCTGACCTGCGCAGATACCGATCCGTTCCCGTTGCCGACACCGCACACCACCTTCAGGAGCACGTCATGACCACCTCCCTGCGAGTCCTCGTCATCGCCGGCGGCCTCACCCACGAGCGAGACGTCTCGGTGCGCTCGGGACGACGGGTCGCCAATCTCCTCCAGCACCTGGGGCACGTCGTGCGTGTCTCCGACCTTGACTCCGACCTGCTGCCCCTGGTTGAGGAGTTCGCACCCGACGTCATCTGGCCCCTCGTCCACGGCTCGGTCGGCGAGGACGGGTCCCTCCAGGCCCTCCTGGAGAGCCTGGGCGTCCCCTTCGTGGGATCCAACTCCGTGCAGGCCATGCTCGCCTCGAACAAGCCCACCGCCAAGGGCCTGGTGGCTGCTGCGGGCCTGGAGACCCCGGGCTGGGTGTCCCTGCCCCAGTCCCTGTTCCGGCAGCTCGGGGCCTCCGAGGTCCTGGGTGTCCTCGACCACGACATGGTCTTCCCCGTGGTGGTCAAGCCCACCGACGGAGGATCGGCCCTGGGCATCTCACGTGCCGACGGCTCCGAGGACCTGCGCTCCGCGATGGTCGACGCCTTCGCGTTCGGGGAGCGCGTGATGATCGAGCAGTACGTCGAGGGCCACGACATCGCGGTCTCGGTGCTCGACCTGGAGGACGGGCCCGTCGCCCTGCCCCCCGTCGAGATCGTCACCGATGACGGTCGCTACAACTACGAGGCCCGCTACACCACCGACAGCACCCAGTACTTCGTGCCCGCACGACTCGACGAGGACCTCGTCGCCGCGGTCCGTGACGCCGCCCTCGAGGTCCACCGGGTCCTGGGACTGCGCCACCTGTCGCGCATCGACTTCATCGTCGGCGAGGACGTCATCTGGTTCATCGACGCCAACGTCGCCCCCGGCATGACGGACACGTCCCTGTTCCCCCAGGCAGCCGAGGCCTTCGGGTCCTTCTCGGATGTGTGCGCGCGCATCGTGGAGTACGTCGCCGCAGGAGGTGGCGCGGTCCCGCTCGACGAGGACGAGGGCGCCCGGGTGATCTGAACCCGAGGGAGGGTCAGGAGGCGAGCGCGCCCGTGCGACTGGCCAGCAGCTCGGCGAGCTGCGCGCGTGCGGCGGCCACGGTGGTCCACCGCAGGGTGGACATCCCCATGAGCTGGGCGGCCCGCAGGTTCGGCGAGCGGTCGTCGATGAAGAGGATCTCACCGGCGGGTACACCGATGTCCTCCACGGCCTGCCGGTAGATGGCCCTCTCGGGCTTGGTCTCCCGGAGTGGACCCGAGAAGGTGAAGCTGTCGAACAGGCCCACCGCCCAGGGGCGGTGCTCGATCGCCCGCGCGATCGCCACCGGAGCATTCGAGAGGATCCCCAGTCGGAGTCCACACCCGTGCAGTTCGCGGGCGATGGTGAGGGCCCCGGGATCCGGCTCCTCGGACCGTGCCACGTCCTCGTCGACCAGGGCGTGCAGGGTCTCGTCGCTGATCTCCCCGAGTCCGCAGTCGCCGGCCACCCTGTCCCAGAACTCGCGGTCTGAGCATCCGGCGTCATACGCATCCCGGTGGAACCAGGTGGAGTGGTCCACCAGTGAGACCGATTCCGCCAAGGTGTCGAGCCCGAGGAGCTGTGCGACGCGCGCGGGGTCGGGACGATTCGTCACGAGGACACCACCGACGTCGAACAGGACCGCCGTGGTCCGTGGAACCGTGTCTGTCATGTCTGCCCCCAGCGCATCAGGATGACCCCATTCTCCCTGCCCGGGAGGTCTCCTGGAACGACCTGTGAGCATTCACACCAGCGCTCGGCAACCCTGTGGTGGTCCCTGACCGGGCCCCACCGGACCCCATCGGGTCCGGGTGACCCCGTTGTCCTCCTCGACACTCACAACCTGAACCAGTGGTCAGGGTGCGGGAGCGTCCCGGGATCCCGCGTGGAGCCCCGTGCGTGCCTCCACCGTGGACTCGCAAGTGTATATGTGCAGGTCAGAGCTCGTTTGAGTTCCCGGGAACGATCAGTTCCGCCAGGCGTTCCAGGTCGTCGGGTCCGGCGAACTCGATGACGATCCGTCCCTTCGTCCTCCCCTCGGTGATCGTGACGCGGGTGTCGTAGGCGTCACTGAGCCGGGAGACGAGGCTCTCCCCCAGGGGAGACAGTGCCGCCGCCCGTCGACGGGGGGCGTTCGCAGGGCGCCTCGTCTGTCCCAGCCTCACCAGCTCCTCCGTCGTGCGGACCGAGAGCCCCTCCGAGACGATCCGGTCCGCCAGGGCATCCATCTCCTCCGGGGTCGCCAATGACAGGAGAGCGCGGGCGTGCCCCGCGGAGATCACACCTGCCGCGACCTTCCGCTGCACGGTAGGCGGGAGACGCAGCAGACGCAGCGTGTTCGCGATCTGCGGTCGGGAGCGCGCGATCCGCTTCGCCAGCTCCTCCTGCGTGGCTCCGAAGTCCGCCATCAACTGTTGGTACGCGGAAGCCTCTTCCAGCGGATTGAGCTGGGCGCGGTGCAGGTTCTCCAACAGCGCATCCCGGAGCAGATCAGCGTCGTCGGTGTGTCGGACGATCGCCGGGACACTCGGCAGGCCCGCGATCTCCGAGGCCCTGAGCCTCCGCTCACCCATGATGAGTTCGTAGCGCGCATCCGGGCGCTCCTCCAACAGCTCCAGCAGCCCTGCGTCGGGAGTCCCGGAGGTGTCGATCAGCCGGACGACCACCGGTTGGAGCACACCGACCTCACGGATCGATGCCGCGAGCTCGTCCAGGTCGTCCTCGTCGAAGACCTCACGTGGCTGCCGGTGGTTGGGGATGATCCACGCCGTGGGGATGTCAGCGAAGGTCGCGCCCGGCACCGAGACCAGGTCCGGCTCCGTCCCGCTGTCGATGCCCGTCTGAGCATCCCGGCCGAGTACGTCAAGGTTTCCGGCGGGCCCCGGTGCGGATGTTTCACGTGAAACATCGGCCGCCCGCGTCAGCAGGTCGTCGAACAACTCGGGTCCGCGCGCCCCGGGCAACCCCGTCCTCGGCGACGCGGAACGCTCCTCAGTGGGGCCGACACTCCCGGCGCCGGTGCGCGTGGCGGCGGCGGACTCCGGAGCCTTCCGCCCCTTCCCACCTGTGCGCGGGGTGGCAGGTGACTGCTCCCCTGTCGCCGACCCGGAGGGGGTCCCGCTGTTCCCGACGCCGACCCCGTCAGGGAGGGACTTCGCAGAAGTCCTCCCACGGGGCGCCGTCTGCCGGGCATGTACGCTCCCGCGGTTCTTGGACTTGCCCTGTGTGCCGGGGACGAGGAGATCTCGTGCCGACCCTCCTCGCGCGTGCACCTCACGATCGTCCGAACGGCCGGGGAACAGGACGTCCAGGGGACGGGCTCCTTGGATCGCCTCTTCGTTCTGTCCCGAGGGGATCAGCGCAGCCAGGCCACGACCCAGACCCGTCCTGCGTCCGTGCTTGGTGGGTGCGACGGATTCCTGCTCGTGCGACCCGGTAGCTGTGGGGTGCGCGGACCCGGCGACCACCTCATCAGGGTCGCCCTGTACTCCCACGGCTTCACCGTTCGCGGGTTTCCCACTCCCAGTGCCGTCGGGGGTCACTCGTCGTGCAGCCACTCCATCACCTCTCGTGTCGTGTCGACCTCGGGACCAACGGTGGATGTTTCACGTGAAACATCCACACTCCGAAGCCGCTTCATTGTCGCACCTCCCGGCGTCCGACCCTGGTTCCCCACGCCCGCAGGCACCGGCACGCGTGCACCCACGTGCGTGGGGCCGGGCGCTGCCACGGGAACAGGTGGGCAGACGTTCACCCCCTCGTCAGAGGGGCGAAGTCCCGGGCGGGAGCACGGACACCGGCACGTGCTGGGAGACGGACGCTCGGACAGTGACGCAGACGGTCCGCCCTGCCACGGAGATCCGGAGGCCACCGTCCCGAGCACCCCACCCACCACGCCGACAAGGGCCACGGATGCGCAGAGCACGGGAAACACCGGTCGGGAGCAGACGGAGACCGGGGCCGTGAATGTTTCACGTGAAACACTCTCGGCCCGGCACGATCTGGGCCGGTTCCAGGTCATGCACTCCGGGTCATGCCCGCCGGGCCGACAATGCGACCCCCACGAACAGGAGTTCAGGCACTCCCGGCTGCCAGGCGTTGGCTGAGCTCGAGTGCGGCCTTCCGGTAGGCGAGGGCTCCCGAGCTGCGCGGATCGTAGGTGATCACGCTCTGGCCGTAGCTCGGTGCCTCCGACACCCTCACCGAACGAGGGATGACGGTCCCCAGCGTGAGGTCGGGGAAATGGGCTCGGACCTCCTCCTCGACCTCCTGGCTCAGGTTCGTGCGCCGATCCGCCATGGTCAGCAGGATCGTCGAGACCCGCAGGTGAGGGTTCAGGTCGCGGCTGATCCGCTGGATCGTCGACCACAACTGCGTGAGTCCCTCGAGCGCGTAGTACTCCGTCTGGATCGGGATCAGCACCTGGTCCGTGGCCACCAGGGCATTGAGGGTCACCAGGCCCAGGGAGGGCGGACAGTCGACGAGCACGATGTCAACCTCCCGGTGCAGCGAAAGGAACTCGGACAGGGCGTCCGCCAGGAGGAACTCCCGGCGGGGGAGGTCCACCATCTCGATCTCCGCACCCGAGAGGTCGATCGTGGCCGGAGCGACCACCAGTCCCTCCACGTCGGGGCACGGGCGCAACACCTCTGCCAGTGCCATCCCGCCAATCATCACGTCGTAGGTGGAGGGGGTCCCGACGTCATGCGCCACGCCCAGAGCACTCGACGCGTTCCCCTGGGCGTCCGCATCGATGACGACCACGTTCAGACCACCCATCGCCAGTGCGACCGCGATGTTCACCGTCGACGTCGTCTTGCCGACGCCGCCCTTCTGGTTGGCGACCGTCATGACGACAGGGCGACCCGGGCGCGGGAACACTGCATCCTCGAGCATCCGGCGGTCCGCCAGGTTCTGCTCGATCTGGGCGGACAGCGGGGTGTCCGCGACGTTCCGGTCGGTCACAGGTCCACCTCTCTCGCCACCCGCCCAGTCTACGTGGCTGGTTCCCGCTGCCCGTCCGGCACACGCAGGGGCAGGCGCTGCCACGGGCACACCTGCCCCGGGGTGCCTCACACCCTCCGGCACACGACCACGTAGGTCGAGTCGTCCTCCATGATGCTCGGGACCTCGTGCACCTTCGCGGACAGGTGGTGGCGCTTGAGCTCAGCTGCTGCCTCCTCGACCTCCAGGGGAGCACGCCTGCCCTTGAGCGCCACCAGGGAACCACCGGGCGCGATGAGCTTGGATGTCAACCGAATCAACTTCGACATGTTGGCAACGGCGCGTGCCGTGACGACATCCGACTTCCCCTTGCCGCGCAGCTCCTCGGCCCTCGCCTGGTGGATGGTGACATTGTCCAGACCCAGGGCGGAGACCACGTCCGCCAACCACTCACACCTGCGCTGCATGGGCTCCGCCAGGTGCACGTCCAGGTCCGGACGTGCGATCGCGATGACGATCCCGGGGAAGCCCGAACCGGACCCCACGTCGAGCACCTGACCCCGACGCGGGAGGAAGTCCAGCACAGCGGCGGAGTTGACGATGTGTCGGGACCAGAGGCGGGGAAGCTCCCGGGGTCCGATGAGGCCACGCAGCTCGCCCTCGTCCTCGAGCATCCGCGCGAACTCCTCGACCGCGGGGAAGGCGAGTCCGAAGAGGTCCACCACCTCCGGGGTCGGTTCTTCCGGGACCTCCGCCCCCGTGCCCGGCCCCACCGGATCCTCCTGCTGGGCAGTGCGTTCCCGCTCAGGTGGGATCCGCCCGGCCGGCGGCTCCCCGCTGCCGGACGTCACCGACGCCACGTCCCCGACTCCGTCGCCCACCTCACCGGCCCCGCTCACTCCTGCGGGTCCCCGGCGCCGGAGTCCTCGCCCTCGTCGACCACGACGGTGACCTCCTCGACCACCTCGGCACCCGCCCCGCCCTCGTCAGCCGACTTTTCAGCGGGAAGGATGACGACCCGACGGTTCGGCTCGGCCCCCTCCGACTCCGAGACCAGGCCGGCAGCGGAGACCACGTCGTGGCAGACCTTGCGTTCGAAGGGGTTCATGGGATCCAGCCGCTGGGGCTCACCGGTGGCCCGCAGGCGGGCGATGGCCTCCTCGGTGATGGCCTGGAGCTGGGCCTTGCGGTCCGCCCGGAAGCCCGCGATGTCGAGCATGAGCCGGGAGCGTTCCCCGGTCTCGGTCTGCACCGCCAGGCGGGTCAGCTCCTGGAGGGCGTCCAGGACCTGACCCTCGTCGCCCACGAGACGGTCCAGGGAGGTGCGGTCCTCGGAGACGACCTCGACGGATGCGCGACCGTTCTCGACGTCGATCTCGATGTCGCCGTCCAGGTCGGCGATGTCGAGGAGCTCCTCGAGGTAGTCGGCAGCGATCTCGCCCTCCTCCTCGAGCTGGGCGATGCGGTCCTTCTGCGTGCTCTCACTCATGATGTGTCCTTCGGCCGGATGTGGGGAATGGGGTACTGCTACCGCCGGGGTGCGCGGCCGCCTTCGGCCGCGCGTCCGGCGCGGTCACTCCTGGGAGGAGTTCGGCTTCTTCCTGCCCTGGTTGCGGCGGGCCTGGCGGCGTTCCTGACGACGTCGCTCGATCTCCTCCGGGGTCAGGTTCGAGGCCGGCTTCGCCCCGTGCTTGCGTGCCTCGCGACGCTCCGCCTGACGGGCCTCCTCCTGCTCACGCAGTGCCTGCTGGCGACGCTGCTCGCGGCTGAGCTTGCGCGGCTGCTCGCGGGTCGCCTGGTGGGAGCGCTGGATCTGGGACTTCTCGGTGGCCCGCTTGACGCCGCGCATCCACATCTCGTCGGGGAGGACCGTCCACTCCTGGTTCGCCAAGTTCCGGTACACGGTGACCCTCTCGCCCGGGCCCATGGCCTCGGGGAAGTCGCTGGCCACCTTCTGGCCCTTGGCCTTGCCCTGCACCTCGGCCAGGGTGCGCACGTTGAGTTCCTCGAGGGCCTCGGGGGAGTCAGCGACCAGGGCGCGTTCCCGGTCGTAGTCCATGAAGAAGGGCTTGGCCCACTCGCGGTAGGCGCGCTGGCGCTTGGCGACCAGTTCCTTGTAGGCGGGGGCACCGGGGGTCGGCATGACCTTGACCGTCCAGACCGACTGCCCCCAGGACCAGGCGGTCGTGGTGACCATGTAGACCAGCAGGCCCATCTGGAAGGCGAGGCCGGTGAAGATGAACATCGCCGGCATCAGGTACATCATCATCTTCTGCGAGCGGACCATCGGGTTGTTGGGATCCGTCTGCGGGGGCATGTTCTTCGTCATCGACAGCCGGATGGAGAGGAACTGCATGACGACCATGAGGATGATCATGATGACGAACGCGAACAGGCCGAGGCCGCCGTCGCCGTCGCGGATCGTGTGGGACAGCGGGACACCAAGCACGGTGGACCCGTCGATCTCGGTGGCCACGGCCTTGGTGATCGGACCCAGCGACTCGTAGGGCGTGCCACCGATCGTGTAGGTGCCCTCCATGAGCGGCTTGATCGCGAAGATCGCCCGGTAGAGGGCGAAGAGGATCGGCATCTGCACCAGCAGCGGCAGACAGGAGGCGAAGGGGCTGGTCCCGTGCTTCTTGTAGAGGGCCTGGGTCTCCTCCGCCATCTTCTGACGTGAGACCGTGTCCGTCTTGCCCTTGTACTTCGCCTGGATCTTCTGCAGTTCGGGCTGGACGGCCTGCATGCCGCGGGTGGACTTGATCTGCTTGAGGAACAGCGGCAGGATCAACAGCCGCACGATCAGTGTCAGGACCACGATCGAGAGCACCCAGCCGATACCGGATCCCGACCCGACGACCAGGCTCAGGACGTCATGGATCTTCACCCACAGCCACGCGATGGCGACGGCGAAAGGGTGGAGGACTTTCTCCCACATGGGGTGCTCCTTCAGGTGGTCGGGACGCCCTGGGCGTCCACGGGTCGTCCGGCCGGGGCCGGGAGGTGTGTGTGGACGAGGGCGGCGCCGCCCTCGTCAGGGGTGGGGGACGGGAACGCGTCCCCGGACCCGGGCGGCACGTCCACCCCACCCAGTCCCATGGGGAGCGGGACCTCGATGTCGGCGTTGCCCGCCCAGTCCGCGGGTGGCACCCAGGCGTCCGCGCGCCAGCGGCCGCGCGGGGGGACGTGGTCGACCCCACCCAGGGACCACGGATTGCACCGCAGCAGGCGCCACGTGGCGAGCAGGGTCCCCTTGACGGCGCCGTGGACCTGCAGGGCCTCGACGGCGTAGGCGGAGCAGGTGGGGGCGTAGCGGCAGCGCTGTGGGGTCAGCGGCGAGATGAGGCGTTGGTAGAGGCGGACCGGCCCGATGAGGACTCGGGCGAGGGGGCCCGGACGCGCGGTCATCGCGGGACCTTCCCGGAGCGCGCCCAGGCGCGGGAGAGCGCATTGTCCAGGGCCGATCCCAGGTGTTCCGAGTCCTGGCCCAGTGCCTGTGCGTGGACGCGCACGACCACTCGCGCGCCTGCGGGCAGGGCGTCGACGCGCGCGCGCATGAGGTGACGCAGCTGGCGCTTCACCCGATTGCGTCCTGTGGCACGTGGGATCTCCTTCTTGGGCACGACGAAACCGACGAGGCGCTCCGGGGAGTCCTCGTCGGTTCGGCAGTGCACGACGACCATGGCATTCCCCGCACGGGACCCGCGGCGGATCGTGCTCCGGAAGTCCTCGGGATCCACCATGCGGTGCGCGCGCGGCAACACCTGCGCCGCTCTCAGGCAGAGAGCTTGGCGCGGCCCTTGCGGCGGCGGTTGGCCAGGATCGAGCGTCCTGCGCGGGTGCTCATGCGCAGACGGAAGCCGTGCACCTTGGAACGGCGACGGGTGTTGGGCTGGAAGGTCCGCTTGGTCACGACAGTCTCCTCGGGGAACGGGGGAGTGTCCCCCGATCATCGGTCGGTGTGCCCACTCCCACCGAGACGTCCTCGCAGGGGGTGGCCGGGCGTGCCCACAGGACGGGCACATACGGGTGTCCAGCCTAGGAGGCGGGCCGCAGGACGTCAACGGCGCCGAAACGGCGCACTGTGTCCACATCTGTGGACCTGTCGGTGGACAGAGGCGTCCACACCGGTGAATTCCCCCTCACCGTCCACAAGCCTGTGGATGGGCAGAATTCGGCGTCGTTACCGCGATCGGCCGTGTAACTACATTTCTGTCATTCACCGGAAAGTTCTCCACAGCTCTTTCCCCAAGCTGTGGACAAGTGTGTGGGACGGTACTGTGGAGCTCCGATGCGGGGTCTCCGGGGCGTCACCCCCGTGTCGAACGTCACCCCGCCCCCGGTCTCGTGGAGGTTCCAGCGGTGGGAAATGCACTCTCTGACGCATGGGCGGTCGCCGTGCAGTCCCTCGACTCCCTGGAGCTGGGGCCGGTGGCCTCCTCCTTCATCCGCATGACGAAGCCCCTGGGGGACATCGAGGGCACGATCCTGCTGGCGGTCCCCAATGAGTTCACCAAGTCGTTCATCGAGACCCGTGTCTCCCAGCAGCTCACCGATGCCCTCTCCACCGCGACCGGACGGGACCTCCGCATCGCGGTGACCATCGACGCCTCCCTGGTCCCCGAGGACGACGAGGAGGAGGACTCCGCCCCGGAGGCAGGGCGGGACACCGCCGGGTCCGATCCGTCAGCCGCGGGGAGCGCCTCCCCCGAGGACCACTACCCACCGTTGCAGACCCCGCGCGGAGCCCATGCCTCCCGGATCCTCGACGCGGTCAACATCGACTCCACGGAGACCCATCTCAATCCGAAGTACACCTTCGACACCTTCGTCATCGGTCCGTCCAACCGTTTCGCCCACGCTGCCGCCACGGCGGTCGCGGAGAGTCCGGCGAAGGCCTACAACCCGCTCTTCATCTACGGCGACTCCGGTCTGGGCAAGACCCACCTGCTCCACGCCATCGGGCACTACGCACTCTCCCTGTACCCGCACCTGCGTGTGCGCTACGTGAACTCCGAGGAGTTCACCAATGACTTCATCAACGCGATCCGCGACGACCGCGCCGAGGAGTTCCAACGCCGCTACCGCGAGGTCGACATCCTCCTGGTCGACGACATCCAGTTCATCCAGGGCAAGGAGCAGACGGTGGAGGAGTTCTTCCACACCTTCAACACGCTCCACAACGCCAACAAGCAGGTGGTGCTGACCTCCGACCTGCCCCCCAAGCAGCTCAACGGCTTCGAGGACCGCCTGCGCTCCCGCTTCGAGTGGGGTCTGCTCACCGATGTGCAGCCCCCGGATCTGGAGACCCGCATCGCGATCCTCCAGAAGAAGGCGGCGGCGGAGAACCTGGAGGTGGACCCCGCCGTGCTGGAGTACATCGCGTCGCGCATCTCCTCCAACATCCGCGAGCTCGAGGGCTCCCTGCTGCGGGTGACGGCGTTCGCGAACCTCACCCAGCAGCGCATCGACCTCCCCCTGGCCGAGCTGGTCCTCAAGGACATGATCTCCGACCCCGAGGACACCGAGATCACGGCGGCCCTCATCATGGGCCAGACCGCCCACTACTTCGGGGTCACCCTCGAGCAGCTCTCCAGTGCGGACCGCTCACGGACCATGGTCGAGGCACGCCAGATCGCCATGTACCTGTGCCGGGAGCTCACCGATCTCTCACTGCCGAAGATCGGGGCCGCCTTCGGTGGCCGCGACCACACGACTGTCATGCACGCGAACAAGAAGATCACGGAACTGATGGCGGCCAAGCGTGAGACCTTCAACCACGTCACCGAGCTGACGAACCGCATCAAGCAGAAGGCCCGCGAGTCCTGACAGCTCTCGTCTTCCCGGCGGGGCACGCCCGGAGTGCACGGGGACAGTGCCCGGGGCCCGGCCGAGATCCACGTTTCCGACTGATATCCACGTCTCCGGCCGAGATCCACGTCTCCGGCCGAGATCCACGCGCACACCCCGGTACCTCGCCCCGAACCCGGTACCTCGATCTGAAGCCGGTACCTCGACCCGGTATCCCGTCCTGAACCTGGTACCTCACCCGCAATCTCGAGTCCCACGGGTCCGGGCAGCCGTGTCGGTGGCACACAGGTCGGACCTCGACCAAGGAACAGGGCGGACCTCGACCAAGGAACAGGGCGGACCTCGACCAAGGAACAGGGCGGACCTCGACGAGTGGGGGAGGGCGGGTCCTGCCTGGGGACGGAATTGTGATTCACCAGTGGATGAGGGGGCCGCGGGCTGTGGACGACTGTACCCCTCCTGTGGAAGCCCCGGGGAACGACAACTTCCGTCCACAGCCACCACCGTGTCCTCCACAGTGAGGACCCAGTGTCCGTCCACATGACAAAGTCCCACCTGATCTGGGAAAACAGCACTTGTCCACGGTTTCCACACACCCTATGACGGTGACGATTCTTGTAATTCCAAGAATGATGTGGAAAGCCTTCAAGTGACTCCACGCCCGACACCGACCCGATCCGCGACCTCCTGAGCACGTCGACCCGCACATCGCACAGCCGAAGCCGCTCCCCGATGACCAGCCCTGACCTCACCCCGTCCCCGACCGGCACACCCCGGGTCGCACCCGCTGTGGAGTGGTGCGAACCTCCAGCCCGGTCGCGTAGAGTTGGACGGCACATCCGTATCACCATGGAGGGACCCGGCATGAAGTTCATCGTCGCTCGTGACGTTCTCTCCGAGGCCGTGTCGTGGACGGCACGCGCACTGCCGGTTCGTCCTGCGACACCGATCCTGGCCGGAGTGCGCATCAAGGCCCACGACCAGGCACTGACACTCTCCTCCTTCGACTACGAGGTCTCCGCGAACTCCGAGGTCCCCGCCACCGTCGAGGAGGACGGAGAGGTCCTGGTCTCGGGGCGTCTGCTCGCCGACATCTCGAAGTCACTGCCCAACCAGCTCGTCCACCTGGCCCTCGAGGGCCAGAAGGTGAACCTGACCTGCGGGTCCTCGCACTTCACCCTCGCCGTCATGCCGCTGGACGAGTACCCGCTGCTCCCGGCCCAGCCCACGATCCGAGGCTCGGTCGACTCCCAGGTCCTCACCCAGGGCGTCCAGCAGGTCTCGATCGCTGCCTCCCGCGATGACACGCTGCCGCTGCTCACCGGTGTGCGCATCGAGATCGAGGGCGAGAACATCACCCTCCTGGCCACGGACCGCTACCGCCTGGCCATGCGCGAACTCACCTGGGAGCCGACCGACACCTCCATCTCCGAGTCGGCACTGGTCAAGGCCCGCATCCTCACCGATGTCGCCAAGTCCATGACCTCGGGTGCGAAGGTCGACATCGGCCTCTCCCACGAGTCCCAACCCGGTGCGTCCTCGTTGATCGGTTTCTCCGCCGGTGGCCGCCGCACCACCTCCACGCTCATGGACGGCGACTACCCGCCGGTGCGTCGCCTCTTCCCGGAGAACACGACGATCCAGGCCGTCTGCGAACGCCAGACCCTCCTCGAGGCCGTCAAGCGCGTGTCCCTGGTCGCCGAGCGCAAGACCTCGGTGCGTCTGGCCTTCTCCGAGGGCCAGGTGGTCCTCGAGGCCGGTCAGGGCGACAACGCCCAGGCATCGGAGGCCATCGAGGCGGAGCTCTACGGTGAGCCCATCGCCACCGCCTTCAACCCCCAGTTCCTCATCGACGGACTCAGCGTCGCCGACACGGACTGGGTGCGCTTCGGCTTCACCCACCCCACCAAGCCGGCCGTCATGACCGGTCAGACCAAGGCCGACGGCGGCGAGGTCACCTACTTCCGCTACCTCCTGATGCCGATCCGCTTCGGCATCTGAGCGGAGGTCGCCATGCGCGTCTCGCACGTGGCACTGGACGACTTCCGCTCCTACCGCCACACCGTCGTGGAACTGCCACCGGGCACGACCGTGCTGGTGGGACGCAACGGTCAGGGCAAGACCAACCTGGTGGAGGCCATCGCCTACCTCTCGGCCTTCTCCTCCCACCGCGTCGCCGCCGAAGGTGCCCTCGTCCGACTGCCCCGTGGTGACGAGGCCGCCCCCGCCGGCGCCGTCATCCGCGTCAGGTTGGTCTCGGGGGAGCACGGGGACGCGGACGAGGGCGGGACCCGCGAGCAGGTCATCGAACTCGAGATCGTGCGGGGTCGCGCGAACAGGGCGCGGCTGAACCGGACGGTGCTGCGTCCCCGCGAGATCGTCGGGATGGTGCGCACCGTCGTCTTCGCCCCGGAGGACCTCCAACTCGTGCGCGGGGACCCCGCGGTGCGACGGCACTTCCTGGACGACCTGGCCACGCAGCTGCGTCCCACCCTCACGGTGGTGCGCTCGGACTTCGACCGGGTGGCGCGCCAGCGGGCGGCACTCATGAAGCAGGCCTCGGCGAGGATGCGCCGGGGCATGGCCCCCGACCTGTCCACCCTTGAGGTGTGGGACCAGCAGTTCGCCGCGCTCTCCGCCCAGCTCACCGCCGCGCGTGCGGCGCTGGTCGAGCAGCTCCGGGGCCCCGTGGCCGCGGCGTACGCGCGGGTCTCGGACTCCCCGCAGGAGCTGCGGATCAGTCTGGACGCCTCGGTGGACCGGGTGCTGGCGCGGGATGCGGGCGCAGGTGCGAGCACGGCTGCGGACACCGGTGGTGGGACCGCCACGGGCACATCGGGAACTGCGCAGGATGTCCGCTCCGGTCCCAGTGCCGGTGCGGACACCGATCTGGGCGATGTCGGGGCACAGACGGCGCGCCTGCTGGAGGCCCTGGCAGCGGTGCGTGGGCGTGAGGTCGAGCGTGGTGTGAACCTGGTGGGCGCCCACCGTGATGACCTGGTCCTGGACCTGGGCGGTATGCCCGTGAAGGGATACGCCAGTCACGGGGAGTCCTGGTCGGTTGCCCTGTCGCTGCGTCTGGGTGCCTTCGCCGTCCTCGAGGAGGACGGCGAGGAACCCATCCTGGTCCTCGACGACGTCTTCGCAGAACTGGACGCGGAGAGGCGGGAGGGACTCGCGGAGATGGTCTCGGACGCCGACCAGGTCCTCGTGACCGCGGCGGTCGCAGACGACGTGCCGGAGTCCCTCCAGGGGCACCGTCTGGTGGTCCACGCCGACGAGCAGGAGGGATCGGTGGTCTCGGATGCCTGAGGAGGACCTCCCGGTCGAGCCGACGGGTCCCGCGCAGGGTCCCGGGCGGGGACGTGGCCGGGGTCCGGGAACCCCTGCCCGGGGCCCGGCCGCCGGGTCCGAGGACGGCGACGGTGCGGGGACCAGCGCTCCCCGGGTCCCCGGCCTGCCGGAGCCCACGCCGGAGGAACTCAGCGAGGTCGCCCTGGGTGTGCTCGCACGCTTCCAGGAGGCCGCGCGGTCGCGGGGCGACCTGCGACGCTCTCCCCGCAGGTCAGGCGGTGCATGGCGTCGTGAGGGGGTCGACGAGGGCGGGGGCGACCCTGCCGGCAGGGGTGCGGCCGGGGCAGGATCCCGCACGGAGGACGGCGCGGGGGATCCCGGTGCTCGCGGCGGTGTGATCGGCGTCGTGGGACCGGGGACCACCGGGGCCGTGGCCGGTGACGCCCGAGGTGGTGCGGATGCCGAGGGGACGGCCTCGACGAGGTGGAGGCGCTCCCCGGGCCTGGCCGCCTCCCGGACACGGTGGCCGGAGCCACGTGCACTCGGATCCGTGATCGGGCGCATGTCGAAGCGGCGCGGATGGGACGGTCCCACCGCGATGGGCTCCGTGATGGCGAAGTGGCCGGACATCGTCGGTGAGCAGGTGGCGGAGCACTGCCACATCGAGACCTTCGAGGGTGAGCGCCTCGTCGTGCGCTGCTCGTCGACGGCGTGGACCAAGCAACTGCGTCTCCTGCTGCCCCACATCGAGCGTCGCATCGAGGAGGAGGTCGGTCCCGGGGTCGTCACCCAGGTGATCGTGCGCGGGCCGGCGGCGCCCTCGTGGAAGAAGGGCCGTCTGTCGGTGCCCGGGAGGGGCCCGCGCGACACCTACGGGTGACGTGTCCTGCCGCCCCCGGTCGCCCCTGCCCCCGGTCGCCCGACGACGTGGGACCGGCAGTTGCGGGCACTTCCGGAGGCCTCTCCGGGGCACCCCACGCCGTCTGGGCCGGGTGACCCCGGACACACTGTGGACGCAGCGGTGTCATCGCTGGTCAGCGCCCATTCCCGCCGGGATCCCCGGGTCCGCTGGACCGGGGCCGGGAACGGGATCCTTGGTAGGATGGAGGCGGAGAATTCTTGATCAGGACGCGCATTCGTGCGCCTTGAGGGGTCCGGCGCGTGACGCCGGACCGGGGCCCGACGGTGGCCCGCGTGCGCACGGTTCGCACGCACGGACGAGGGGAGCCTGAGTGGCTGGGACGACTGGGACGACCCGGGGTGATGACGACATCGAACCCGTGGTCGTCACCGGCAACGGTGAGGACACCTACGGTGCCTCCGACATCACCGTGCTGGAGGGACTTGAGGCCGTGCGCAAGCGGCCCGGAATGTACATCGGATCGACGGGGGAGCGCGGGTTGCACCACCTCGTCTACGAGGTGGTCGACAACTCCGTCGACGAGGCCCTGGCCGGTTACGCCACCCACATCGAGGTGACGATCCTGGCCGATGGCGGCCTGCGCGTGGTCGACAACGGTCGAGGCATCCCCGTGGACATGCACCCCACGGAGCACAAGCCCACCGTCGAGGTCGTCATGACGATCCTCCACGCCGGCGGCAAGTTCGGCGGTGGCGGGTACGCCGTCTCCGGCGGTCTCCACGGCGTCGGGATCTCCGTGGTGAACGCACTCTCGACCCGCGTCGACACGGAGGTGCGCCGCCAGGGTCACGTGTGGCGGATGTCCTTCGCCAATGGTGGCCACCCGATCACCCAGCTCGTGCGTGGTGAGGGCACCGACGAGACCGGCACCACCCAGACCTTCTACCCGGACCCCGACATCTTCGAGTCCGTGGACTTCAACTTCGAGACGCTGCGCCAGCGGTTCCAGCAGATGGCGTTCCTCAACAAGGGTCTGCGCATCACGCTGACCGACGAGCGTCCCGGCGTCCAGGACGAGGGCGACGAGATCACCGGTGACGAGGCCGGGACCTCCGACGACCCGGTGCCCGGCGTGCGACGCGTGTCCTACATGTACGAGCACGGCCTGCGCGACTACGTTGCGTTCCTGGACTCCACGAAGAAGTCCGAGGTCATCAACTCCGAGATCATCGACTTCGAGTCGGAGAACCCGGAGGGCACGATGTCCCTCGAGATCGCCATGCAGTGGACCGGGTCCTACTCCTCCTCGGTGCACACCTACGCCAACACGATCAACACCACGGAGGGTGGCACCCACGAGGAGGGGTTCCGCACCGCGCTCACCACGGTCATCAACCGCTACGCGCGTGAGAAGGGCATCCTCAAGGACCGTGACGACAACCTCTCCGGTGACGACGTGCGTGAGGGCCTCACCGCCGTCATCTCCATCAAGCTGACCGAGCCCCAGTTCGAGGGACAGACGAAGACGAAGCTCGGCAACACCGAGGCACGCACCTTCGTCCAGACGCAGGTCTACCAGCAGCTCAACGACTGGTTGGACGCCCACCCCGCGGACGCCCGCGCCATCGTCGGCAAGGGCATGCAGGCCCAGATGGCACGCGTGGCCGCACGCAAGGCCCGCGAGGCGACGCGCCGCAAGACGGCCCTCGACACGGTGTCGATGCCCTCCAAGCTGCGTGACTGCAGCTCCAGGGACGCCTCCGTGTGCGAGATCTTCATCGTCGAGGGCGACTCGGCCGGTGGCTCCGCCGTGCAGGGGCGTGATCCCGAGCACCAGGCGATCCTGCCGCTGCGCGGGAAGATCCTCAACGTGGAGAAGGCACGGCTCGACCGGGCACTCAACTCCGAGACCATCCAGGCCCTCATCGGGGCGCTGGGGACGGGCATCGGGGAGGAGTTCGACCTCGCCAAGCTCCGGTACGCCAAGATCGTCCTCATGGCCGATGCGGACGTCGACGGTCAGCACATCGCGACGCTGCTGCTGACCTTCCTGTTCCGCTACATGAAGCCCTTGGTCGAGGGCGGACATGTCTACCTCGCCATGCCCCCGCTCTACCGGCTCAAGTGGACCAACGCCGCCCACGAGTTCGTCTACTCCGACAAGGAGCGCGACGAGCGACTGGCCGCGGGACTCGGCGCCGGGCGCAAGATGCCCAAGGACCGCAAGGAGGGCGGCATCCAGCGCTACAAGGGCCTCGGTGAGATGAACGACCAGGAGTTGTGGGAGACCACCATGGACCCGGCCCACCGCATCCTCAAGCAGGTGGAGGTCGGTGAGGCGGCCGCTGCGGACGAGGTCTTCACCCTCCTCATGGGGGACGACGTGGAGTCACGTCGTGCCTTCATCCAGCGAAACGCCCAGGACGTCCGTTTCATCGACGCCTGATCGCGCCTGAGCAACCCCAAGGAGAACATCCACAGTGAGTGACCAGCCCTCCCAGCCGGACGAGGCACGCACCACCCCCCAGGACGGCGACGCCGTCGGGACACCTCAGGACACCGCGGTCTTCGACCCGCACCGGCGCGTCAACCCCGTCGATCTCGAGGGCGAGATGCAGAAGTCCTACCTCGCCTACGCGATGTCGGTGATCGTCGGGCGCGCCCTGCCCGATGTGCGTGACGGCCTCAAGCCCGTCCACCGCCGCATCCTCTACGCGATGTACGACGGCGGGTACCGACCCACGGCGGGCTTCTACAAGTGCATGCGCGTCGTCGGTGACGTGCTGGCCCACTACCACCCCCACGGTGACGCCTCGGTGTACGACGCCCTGGCCCGGCTGGTCCAGCCCTGGTCGATGCGCTACCCCCTGGTGGCCGGCCAGGGGAACTTCGGGTCCCCCGGCAACCTGGGCCCCGCCGCCCCCCGGTACACCGAGTGCAGGATGGCGCCGCTGGCCCTGGAGATGGTCCGGGACATCGACGAGGACACCGTCGACTTCCAGGACAACTACGACGGTCGCTCGCAGGAGCCCGTCGTCCTGCCCTCGCGCTTCCCGAACCTGCTGGTGAACGGCTCGGAGGGCATTGCGGTGGGCATGGCCACGCGCATTCCCCCGCACAACCTGCGCGAGGTCGCCTCCGGCGTGCAGTGGGCTCTCGAGCACCCCGAGGCCACGCGCGAGGAACTCCTCGAGGCCCTCATGGCCCGCATCAAGGGTCCGGACTTCCCCACCGGTGCCACCATCCTGGGGCGCCGCGGCATCGAGGACGCCTACCGCACGGGCCGCGGCTCCATCATCCAGCGCGCTGTGGTCGACGTGGAGGAGCTCCACGGCCGCCAGTGCCTGGTGGTCAAGGAACTGCCCTACCAGGTCAATCCCGACAACCTGGTCGCCAAGATCGCCGACCTGGTCAAGACCGGGCAGATCACCGGCATCGCCGACATGCGCGACGAGACCTCGGGTCGCCACGGCCAGCGCCTCGTCATCGTGCTCAAGCGCGACGCCGTGGCCAAGGTGGTCCTCAACAACCTCTACAAGCGCACCCAGCTCCAGGACTCGTTCCCCGCGAACATGCTGGCGCTGGTCGACGGCGTGCCGCGCACCCTCAGCCTGGACGGCTTCGTGCGCTACTGGGTCCGCCACCAGATGGAGGTCATCGAGAGGCGCACCCAGTTCCGGCTGGTCAAGGCCAAGGAGCGCCTGCACATCCTCGACGCCTACCTCAAGGCGCTGGAGGACCTGGACCGGGTCATCGCCCTGATCCGTCGCTCGCCCACCGCGGATGCGGCCCGCACCGGCCTCATGGACCTCCTCCAGATCGACGAGGTCCAGGCCGACGCGATCCTGGCCCTGCAGCTGCGCCGCCTCGCCGCCCTGGAGCGCCAGAAGATCCTCGACGAGCACGAGGCCCTGCGTGCCCGCGTGGAGGACCTCGAGGACATCCTGGCCACCCCCCAGCGCCAGCGCGACATCATCTCCACCGAGCTCGCCCAGATCGTCGACAAGTTCGGCGACGAGCGCGTCACGCGCATCCTGCCCTACGGCGGGGAGATGTCCATGGAGGACCTCATCCCCCAGGAGGACGTCGTGGTGACGATCACCCGCGACGGCTTCGCCAAGCGCACCCGCACCGACGCCTACCGCTCCCAGCGGCGTGGAGGCAAGGGTGTGCGCGGCACGCAACTGCGCGGGGACGACGTGGTGGAGCACTTCTTCGTCACCACCACCCACCACTGGCTGCTGTTCTTCACGAACCTCGGGCGGGTATACCGCGCCAAAGCCTACGAGATCCCCGAGGGCGGTCGCGACGCCAAGGGCCAGCACGTCGCCAACCTCCTGGCCTTCCAGCCGGGGGAGACCATCGCCCAGGTCCTCGCGATCGAGGACTACGACCAGGCCGAGTACCTGGTGCTGGCCACCAGGTCCGGACTGGTGAAGAAGACGCGGCTCTCGGAGTACAACTCCCCGCGCTCGGGCGGGATCATCGCCATCAACCTCCGCGAGCAGGAGGACGGGGCGCCCGATGAGCTGGTCTCCGCCCAGATCGTCAATGCGGACGACGACCTGATCCTCGTCTCCCGCGAGGGGCAGGCGTCCCGCTTCACGGCCTCCGACGAACAGCTGCGCCCCATGGGCCGCTCCACCTCCGGCGTGAAGGGCATGCGCTTCCGCGGCCATGACGAACTACTGGGCATGGAGGTCGTGCGCGACGGCGCGGACCTGCTCATCGTCACCGAGGGCGGCTACGCCAAGCGCACCCCCGTCGAGGAGTACCCGACCAAGGGCCGCGGCATCCTGGGCGTGCGGGTCGGCAAGCTGGTCGAGGAGCGTGGCGCACTGGTCGGGGCACTCATCGTGGACCCCGACGAGGACGTCATGGTCATCACCGAGTCCGGCAAGCTGGTCCAGGTCAGTGCCGCGGACGTGCGTCCGACCGGACGCAACACGATGGGCGTGATCTTCGCCCGGCCCGACGGCGACGACCACATCATCGCCATCACGCGCAACACCGAGCACGAACTCCCGGAGGAGAACGGCGGTCCCGGAGCGCCCGATCCCGCTGTGACCTCGGGGGACACCCCTAAGGGGGACACCGCCGCGGAAGTCACCGCCGAGGCGACCGAGCAGCTGGCCGAGGACGCGTCGCCCTCGTCGACCCAGGAGGTCGAGGAGGTCCCGGAGGGGACCACGGACGGTGGGGCGGCTGACGTGGGTGCCCCGGACGCTGTAGCGTCTGTGCAGGACGGCGTCGAGGAGGGTGACGAATGAGTGCAAGCGTCGGGACGGAGATCGACATCTCCGAGGACGCACCCCGCCAGGTGAACCTCGCGGTCGCCCGCGTCGATCCGTGGACGGTGATGAAGGTCGGGTTCCTCCTGTCGGTGGCGATGGGCATCGCGACCGTCATCGCCACGGTGGTCGTGTGGCTGATGCTGGACGGGATGCACGTCTTCTCCTCCATCGAGGACTTCCTCAACCAGATCAGCGCGACGAAGTTCGTGGCGCTGCTGGACTACGTCAAGCTGCCCAAGGTCGTCTCCTACGCGACGGTCTTCGCGGTCGCCAATGTCATCATCATGACCGCGATCTCCACCCTGGGGGCGCTGCTGTACAACGTCATCGCCTCCCTGGTGGGCGGTGTGCGCGTCTCCCTGATGGACGAGTGAGGAGACGCCGTCCCCGCGGGCGAGCGGTGGCCCAGTTCACTGGGCGCGGTTTTGTCGGCGGGCGGCCCCTCGGGTAGCATTGTGCGGTGCCCGGACGGGCACGGAGGGCCTATAGCTCAGTTGGTTAGAGCGCAGTCCTGATAAGACTGAGGTCGATGGTTCGAGTCCATCTAGGCCCACCATCCGCAGTCGGCGGAGAGTGGAGGTCCCCCGTGAAGAAGTGGATCGCAACCCTGGCCGCCGTCGGCACTGCTGCGGCGATCGGGTTGGTCATCCGTCAGATCGGCCAGGACCTCGACACGAATGCCGCACTGTGGAGGTCCGTCACCGACGATCCGTCGGGAGTCTGATCCCGGGGGGCGTACGAGGGCGGCGCTGCCGGCACGTCGGACCGCGAGGTCTGCGACGCCGGCTCATGTGGTCGATGTCGGGCCACGCAGAGGGGCCATGGCGCAATTGGTAGCGCACCTGCTTTGCAAGCAGGGGGTTACGGGTTCGAGTCCCGTTGGCTCCACCAGATCGTCGTTGTTCAAACCGACGACGTTTCCGGTTTGAGGTCCAGATTCCGCCGTGGCTCGCTGTCGTGCGAGCGCGGTGCGCTGGACCTCCGGATCGAACAGGATGTTGAACGGTTCCCCGGGCTGCCCGTCCACGGTGTCGTCGGGCATGACGACGAGCTTGTCGAAGAAGGCTTGGTTGGCCAGACGGCGCAGGGAGTCGTCAATGCTCATGTAGATCGCGTGGCAGTCTCCGGCGAGGGCGAGGCGGTCTTCGAGGTGGGCCTTGGCTTGGTCGTACTCGATGTCTCCGGCGTAGATCTGGGCGTCGAGGAACGCCAGGCGGCGGGCGATGCGTTCTTGTTCCTCGCCGAGCAGGTCGAGCGGGATCATGCCGGCGTAGTGGGCTTGGAGCAGCTTCTTGCGCTCGTCGCGGAGCGCGTCGCGTTCGGCGGTGTAGGCGTGGCGTTCGCGCCGGGCGGTGGCGTGGAGTCGGTCGAACTCTGCGGTGACCAGCTCGCGCAGCGCGGTGATGATATGCGCGGGTATCTGCACGCGACGGTAGTAGTCCTCGACAGCGGCTTCGATGTCGGGCACAAACATGGACTTGCGTTCGCAGGTTGTGCGCTTGGAGTGCCGGCCCGCGCACAGGAAGTAGGGGTAGATCACCCCTTGGCTGCTGCGGGCGTTGGACAGGATCAGCCGGGAGCCGCACTCGCCGCAGTAGATGCTGCCTTTGAGGTAGTGGTCGTGGGCTTGGGTCTTCTCCCCGGAGGTCTGGTGCGCGGTGAGGACGGCCTGCACCCGGTACCAGACCTCGGTGGCGACCAGCGGTTCGTGCAGCCCGTCGTAGGTGGCGCCACGGAAGCTGACCTGTCCTTTGTAGTACGGGTTGGTGAGCATCTTCTGGATCGTGGACAGCGCCGGGGCCTTTGACGGCCGCTTGGGTGTGGGCACGCTCGTCAGCCCTCGGTCGATCAACTCTTCGTGCAGGGTGATGGTCGAGTAGTTCCCGGTGGCGTATGCCTCGAACGCCCACTTGACGAGGGCGGCCCGGTCGGGGTCGGGCTCGACCACTCGCATTTCGCGGCCCAGTTCGTCGCGCTTGCGGAGGTTGAGGTAGCCGATGGGTGCTTTGCCGTTGGTGCCTCCGGTGATCGCCTTCTGGGTCATGCCCTTGGCGACCTCGTTGGCGAGGTTGCGGGAGTAGAACTCGGCGATGGTGGACATGATGCCGTGCAGCAGCATCCCGCTCGGGGTCTCGTCAATGTTCTCCGTGGCCGAGACGAGCATGACCCCGGCCTCTTTCAAGGCCAGGTGGATCGCCACGTCGTCGGCGCGGTTGCGGGCGAGCCGGTCGACCTTGTGGACGATGCAGTATGCGACAGGGTGGGTCTTGACGTACTCGATCATCCGCATCAGCTCGGGCCGGTCGGCTTTGCGAGCGGACTCTCCAGCGTCGACGAACTCTTCGGTGATGATCGCGTCGAGTTCGCGGGCTTTGCGGAGGTTCGCTTCACGCTGGGCGGGGATCGAGAAGCCTTCTTCCCTGCCGCCGCGTTCGGCTTGTTCCTTGGTCGAGACGCGCAGGTAGGACACCGCAAGGCAGGTCGTCTCGCCCACATAGGCGAGCGCGGCCGGCGGTGCGACGTGGGTGATGGTCATGGGTCGTGTTTCCTTCCCCAACAGGTGGGGCCAACACGAGCGGCGGCGACCGCTCGCGCGGTGCGACTCGTTGGAAAACACGACCCGGAACGCTCCGAGCGGAGCGCCCTAGGTAAGCCTCGAAGGCCGAACAAGACTTGCGCACCACGGCCACACCGGAGCGTGACCGCTAGCTTGGTACGTCTACGATTCTACCTCGCCGTCGACCTCGTGCCGAGGACTCGACGGTGGTGTCTGCTGGTTGGCGCGCTCGGCGTCGGCGCGGGCGAAGGCCATGCCGATTAACAGTTGCGCGAGCTTGTGCAGATCGGGCGTGGCACGCGGCTCAGCCTCGATACGGTACGTGCGCATCCGGGCTGGTGGCGACTTGCGGGGCTTGCTCACTGGACTTCTCCCGTCGTCGGATCGACGCCGGCGAAGAAGGCGTCTTCGGCGGCCTGCCGGGTAGCGACTTCATCGAGGACGTAGCGCACGAAGTCCTCGTCGCGGTCGGTGATCGGCGCCTCTTCGACGGGCTCGGTGGGTGCTTCGCCGGGCCAGGTGGTCTGGCGGGTGGGTCGGTCGCGGTCCAGGCGGGTGCCGCTGGTGGCTACCCAGTCGCGGAGGCGCTGGCGGGCGTCGGCGAAGTCGCGGTGCCAGCCCAGCGGCGCGGAGCCGTTCTGCTCGGGGTCGTAGGCGCACAGCCAGTGCAGGTGCAGCGCGGACAGTTCCCAGAGCAGTTCGGGGTGGCGGTGCCACATGGGTGGGATCACGCTGGCGGGCAGTCCGTAGGTGTGGCGTAGCCAGTCGACCCAGCGGTTCAGTTCCAGCAGCTCGGCTTCCAGGTCGGCAGCCGAGAGCAGGTTCCAGTTGATCGGGCGGGGTGGCCCAGGCAGATCGTTGCCCGGGTCGAACGCCGGACGATCATCGAAGTCGTCCGGCACTTCCGGCCCCGGCGTGGGGGTGCTGATGGGACTCATGTCGACCCTCACATTCCCATCGCCGGCGCAGCGGCCGGTTGGCTCGGCTCGGGGCTGGTGAACGCCGAGGCGTCCCGCGTGGGCGCTGTCTGCTCGGTGGCGTTGCGGCGGGGCGTGCGATCGACCTCGTAGCGGGTGCGTGCCAGGTCGTGACCTAGGCGGGTCGCGATGAACTCTTCGCCCTCGTGCCGCTGGCCGTCGCGCTCGTAGGAATATTCGCGCACGCGCCCGTCGGCGATGAAGTTGTCGCCCTTGGCGAGCTTCTGGTGCCCGAACTCGGCTGCGGCTTTGAACGCGATCAGGTCGTGGAAGGTGGTCTCCAGCTTGGTGAACGAGTTGTCTTCCTCGCGCCGGTAGTGCTCCAGCCCGAACTTCATGTAGAGCCGGGCATCACCCTTCTCGGTGAAGCTCAACTGCGGCACGGAGGCGACGAACCCGGACACGGCCTGCTGAGTCTGAATCGACATCGGAGTGCTCCTATCTGCTCACGCAGCCCGTCTTGCAGGGGCCGCTGTGGCGGAAAGGTGCGCGACCGTCTCCGGGGTCAGTTCTCGGTGCGGCGCAGGAGTGCTTCGATCTCTTTGCGGTCGGCGGTGAGCTGCCCGGCGTCGGGGCGGCTGGGCCAGGGGTGCAGGTCGGTGACGATGGGTGGTGCGGAGCGCAGCAGCACGACGCCTGTGCCGAAGGGCAGTCGGCGGATGCGGTCGGGTGGGAAGATCGGGACGCGGCGCACGGACCTTTGGTTGGAGCGGGTGCCGTGATCGCCCAGCGTCACCGAGTCGGTGTATTCGTCACGCTCACCGACCAGCGCGGAGAGGTCTTGCAGGTCGCGGGAGTTCGACGCGCCGCCGAGGATGACCTTCACAATGCTGGCATCCCAGATCGCATTGGCCTGGTGCTCGTTCCACTTGTCCCGCGCCTGCGCGAGTGACTGCAATACGGGCATGGTTGTGATGCCCGACCCGCCACCTTCGGCCATCAACGTCGGCAATGACGGCAGGGGCGAGAGGTTGGCTATCTCGTCCAGCGCCAGCAGCATCGGCGGATCGAGACGGGCACCGGGTGAGCGGGCAGCGAGACGGCGGGCCGTCTCGATGAGGTCTTCCACCAACGCAGCCACCAGCGCCGCGCTGGCTCCCGCACCGGAGCCGGTCGCCAGCAGGAACAGGGTGCCGCGGTCGCGGATGAATGCCTCGGGATCGAAGCCTTCTCCCTCGGCCGGTGATACGGCGTCGAGCACTCGGGGATCAGCGAGTGATCCGAGCGCGAGGGAGACTCCTTGCCAGATTGAGTCGCGGGTGCGTGGGTCGGAGTCGATCATCGCCTCCAAGGACTCGGCCCATCCGGTCGCGGCGCGGGTGGAGCCGGTCAGGATCGCCACCGCATCCGCGGCGGCGGTGGGATCGAGGGTCCAGCGGAACAGCTCGGCGGGTGGTCGGTTGTCGATCGCTGCGGCGTGCAGCAGGGCTTGGAGCGCGGCGCGGGTCTTGCCTTCCCAGAAGCCTCCGGAATCGACGCCGCCGGCGGACAGGCCGGTGCCGGCGGCGAGGCCGGTGGCGCGGATCATCGCGGTCTGTGGCGACTCGCATCCCCGGATCGGTGACCAGCGCAGTCCGGCGGGCAGCCCCTCAGCGAGGTGTTGGGGGTCGAAGATCGCGACGGGTCCGATGCGGCGGCGGGCGCGCATGGTCGCGGTCAGGTTGTCGGGTCGGGTGCTGGTGACGACGACGGCGCCGGGTGCGTCGAGGATTGCCGGGATCACCAGGTGCAGGCCTTTGCCGGAGCGGGGCGGGCCGATGACCATGATCGAGTCCTCGACCGATGCCCACACGCTCACGCCTTTCGAGGCACCGAGCCGGTATCCGACATCGTGCGGCTTCGGGTCGGTCAGGCCGGGGCGGAGGTTCTCGGCCCTACGCAGCAGCGCCTTGTCTGATGCCGTGGTGGCGACTTCGTGGCGGGTGGCGATCCCGGCCATCCGTCGCGGGTCTTGCTCGGCCCGGTGGGTGAAGCGGCGCACTCGCACCCACACGAACACCACCAGCGCAACGAGGAGCGCGAGCATGGCCCCGGTGACCACCCAGTAGACGATCGGGTTCAGACCGTCCGCATCGAGCGCGGCGCCAGGGTCGCCGGGATGGAACAGCACCCCAACCCCTGCCGCCAGTCCACCTTCGGGCTGGGCGGTGTCGGTGAGCCAGGCGGTGATGGTGCCAGCGGCGCGGAGGACGAGCGCGATCCCGAAGAGGGCGACCAGGCCGATCATGGCGGCGTTGGTCAGCTCGTCCCCGAACGATCCGGTCTGCCTCCCCTCGGTCACGGCAGCCGCCGGATCACCGTCGCGCCCGAGATCCGGCCGAGCAGCAGGACCTCAACCCGCCCGGTCGTCTGGTCTGGGATCGGATGCTTGGGGTCGATGATGGCGCGGGCGGTGCCGGTGTGCGCGGCGTCGGTGTGGCCGGTGATGATCGCAACGGCGACATCCTCACCGGGCACGAACCCCTCGCCCTCAACCGTATGGAACACCGGCATGCCCGCTGCGGGCTTCGCCTCGACGGCCGGTTCTGGTTCGGGGAGGGCGCGGCGATGTCGTGCGGTGATGAGGTCGGTGAACACCGAGCCGTCTGCTTCGCGGACCTCGACGCGGATGGGGCGGGTGCGGTCGTTACTGGCCTGGTCGATGATCTGCGGGAATGACTCACGCCGCCACGGCGGCGCCCACTGAGGCGGCGTCAGCGGTGCCCCGTCGAGAGTGGCGATCAAGATGCCGTCCTCGTGCACCGTGAGAACGACGGTCGGGATGCTAACAGGCCAGTCGGGTTCGCTTCGCTTCATGTCCGGCAGGTGCGCCTGTGCCTCTACCGGGTATCGCCCTCCCTGCGTTCAGAGTCCAAGTGACCACGTTTTGACCTGGATGACGGGTTCGTGGGGCCGCTCGGAGTTTGCTGAGACTCCAACCACATCAGGTCAGGTGCGTCACCAGATCACGTGCAAGGCCTTGGCGGTGGACAGGGTTGGGAGCAACGACCAGAATGGGAGTGTCGTTGGTTCAAGGTGCTAGCGAGCCCTCAATGTGGCTTGGCACAGTGTGGCTGGCGGTGACCCTGGCTCTGGCGTTCGTCCGCCTCCTAAGTGAGATTCCCGGAAGGGACAAGCGAAAGGAGAAGCGTATGAAAGCTACACGGGCAAGTGTCCCCAATAGTCAGTCCGGACAACCAAGGAAGTTCTTGCAGTATCTGCTCGAAACCATCTGGGCGGCGGGCGCTGGGGTCCTTGGGACCTCGCTAGCCACCTTGAGCCAACGAACGAGTGGAGCTCTCAGTGCGAGAGCTCCACTCCGCTATCCGGTCGACCCGGAGCCTGCATGGTGGAGTCCTCATTGGAGCGTTCACCAAGTTTAATGGTCCACCGTTCTCGCTGAGGACTGCTGAGGATCGCCAGCGAACTTCCAAGATGTCTAGATCATGCGGGTCGTGGTGTCGAATAGCGCCAACTCATCGGGATGCATCTGGTGTTGCACGACGAAGGAGCGTTCCTTGATGCGCCACAGCCCCTGCCCAGTGCCCAGGCCGGGTAGGAGGTGTTGTTCGGTGCCGGTCAGGCCGAGGGTCTTGGCGGTGAGGGAGAGTTGGTCGGACTCTTGCCGGTAGATCACTCTCGTTTCGGCGTTGGCGAGCAGGCTGTTTGCCAGGGAGCGCATGGCCGAGCCTTGATCGCCCACGTTGTCGAGGTCGCTCAGCTTGTGGAAGATGAGCATGTTGGCCAACCCGTAGTGGCGGGCGAGCCGCCATTGGGCGTCCATCCGGCGTAGCAGGGCGGGGTGGGCCATGAGTCGCCAGGCTTCGTCGTAGATCATCCAGCGTTTCCCGCCATCGGGGTCCATCAGCGCGGCTTCCATCCACGCCGACGCGCAGGTCATCAACACGCTCAGCAGGGCGGCGTTCTCCGCGACCCGGCTCAGGTCGAGGCTCACCATCGGCAACGTGGGGTCGAACCGGACGGTGGAGGGGCCGTCGAACAGGCCAGCGAGGTCGCCACCGACGAGTCGGCGCAGCGCGTGCGCGACGAGTCGGCCGTCTTCGGCCAGCCGCCCGTCCTCGTCGGTGGACGGGGTGAGTAGGCGGTCTACGACCATCGGCAGGATCGGCACCTTCGCATCTCGGACAGCCGCGGTCAAGGCGGTGTCAATGGCGGTGTGTTCCAAGGGCGACAAGTCGCGCCCGAGCACCGTTTCTGCGAGCGCACCCAGCAACTCGCGACGCCGCGACGCCAACGTGGAGCCCCATTCCCGATCCGACAGACCCGAGGGCCGGTGGCCTTCATCGAGTGGGTTCAGCCGAGTGCGGAGCCCGTGGCCGAGGACGATGGCCTTCCCGCCAACTGCCTCGGCGACGGCGGTGTGCTCGCCCTTGGGGTCGCACGCGATGTAGACGCGGCGACCGAACGGCAACGATCGCGTGTAGAGCGACTTGGCGAGGCTGGATTTTCCGGAGCCGACGATGCCGGCGAGGATCATATTCGGGGCGGTGATGATGCCCCGCCGGTACAACTCCCACGGGTCATAGACGAACGATCCGCCAGAGTACATGTCCTGCCCGACGAACACGCCCTGACTGCCGAGGCCGCCTTCGGCGAGGAACGGATACTGCGCCGACAGCACCGCGCTGGTGTCCTGATGGCGTGGGAGGCGAAACCGGCCCGGCGTCCGCAGCATCGCCGGTCCGGGTTCGCCGGCCTTCGGCAGATACGTCGTGGCACGCCGCTCGGCTCGCTCGGCTTCGGCCTTGGCTTTGGCGGCTTTGGCCTCAGCGCGGCGTTGCTCGGCGACGAGCCGGGCGGCAGCCTGCCGGCGTTGCTTGCGGTACTTGCGCCGCTCCGACGCCGGGGCGACGAGCACCGAGGTATGCAGCTTCTCCCGCTCGTTCACAGCGACCGCCCCCGCGTGCGAGCATCTGAACTGGCAGCGGAGCGGTCGAACCACGACGGCCCCGGTGGCAGCGGTGGTGTCTCGCTCAGGAGGGCGAGTGCGTCGGCGTTCTGCCGCGCGGCCTCCGCCGCCCACTCTGGGAACAGCCCGGCGTGCTCGGCATGGCCGGGGTGGTCGATGGCGTACTGCCGGGACTCACCGGCGGCACCGAGGTATCCGGCGAGGTCGCGCAGCGCCCGCTCGGGCGCGACGGGGGCACCGGCGCCGGTGAACAGGTCGCGGCCTTCGAGGCTGTGCCCGGCTTCGGTGTCCTCGATGCGGTAGGCGTACCGCTGGTGCTCGCCGACCGGGGTATCGGGCCAGACGGTCAGGGTGAGCGTGCCGGCCTGCCGGGAGGTGCGTGGCGTGGGGTCTGTGGTGTTCATGCCGGGCAGGTGCGCCCCCGGCACCGGCAGGGGTCAGAGTGAGAGGCGGCCGCTCTGTTTGAGCGTCGTGATCGCGGCCGGCTCGAACCACGACCCCTGCGACTGCGCCTGCCGGGGTGCGACAGCGGGCTTCGGGGCGTTCGGGGACGAGTACGACACCAGCAGTTCCGGCCCGCCCCGCACCGGCGCGGGCGCTTCGGTTTGTTCGGGTTCGGGGTTGGTGGTGTGGCGGCGGAGCAGGGAGACGTAGCCGATGTGTGGGTTCACGACCAGCGCGTAGTCGCCCGAGATCGCTACCTGGTCGTTGGTTCCTTCGCCGGGTTTGTCGTAGACGTACCCGTTTTCCATTGCTGCGTCGGTGGTCTCGTCGCCGTAGTCCCACTGGGCGAGGTAGTCCACCGCGTCGACGTGCCCGAGTTCTCCGAGGATGCGCAGCGGCCGGTCGGCCTCATCGCCCTGCAAGAACACGACACTGACCCACCGCTCGGTGGTGGCGGGTTGGGGGTGCCAGACGATCTTGCCGGACTGGATGAACGCGGCACTGAGTTGATCGTGCGCCCGGTCCAGCAGTACCGCGGCCTGATGGAACCCATCGGCCGCGCTCAGTGCCGCGACGGCTCCAGCCTTCCGGTCACCGTCATCGGTGCTCACGCCGTCTTGGTGGCGCAGGTGGACGCCTGCGAGCTGGTCGAGCACTTGCCCCAGGCACCGGATACCGGCGACCACCTCGCCGATGACGCGGTAGGTCTCGGCGGGCTCGTCCCAGCTCCGGGTCGCGTGGGCCAGGCCCCGCAACGCCTCGTAGGCTTCGGCGGCGTCGGTGACGGGGTTCTCGTAGGTGGGCATGGCGGGCCTCCATCGTTCAGGTTCGGACGCCAACCAGGTGCACGCCAGTGCCGATGTCAGCGACGTTCCCTAGGCTTAAGACATGCCCTATATCGCTTCCGTCCTGCGCGTAATGATCGCTTCGCCCTCCGATGTTCCGGAGGCACGGGACGCTGTGGAGAAGGCGGTTTATGGATGGAACGATGCCAATGCGCGAACGAAGGGGGTGATTCTGCAGCCGTGGCGGTGGGAGACATCGGCGGTGCCGGTCATGGGAGCGCATCCGCAGAAACTCATAAACGCGCAGGGTGTCGATGACTCCGACATCGTGTTCGCCCTGTTCGGCGGGCGCTTAGGGTCACCGACCCCCGATGCCATCTCGGGAACCATCGAAGAAGTGGATCGTGCTCTGGAGTTGGGCAGACCGGTTCACATGTACTTCTCAACTGCACCCTTGCCTAACGATGTTGACACGACGCAGCTCGACGCACTACGTGCCTTCAAGAAGGACATGCAGGATCGCGGCTTGCTGGGCGAGTTCAGCAGCGTCGAACAACTCAACCACGAAGTCTGGAAGGCCATAGAGCACGACATCTCAGCCGTGTCCCTCCCGCAGGCAACAGGGGCAGCCCCAAGCCCTGTCGGCGTTGATTTCCTCGTTCAACCGCGCCAGGAACGAGAGGTCTCGGGCTTCAGCTCCAAAGGTGCGCCGCGCTACAGCACGAAGCACTGGGCAGAGATCACCAATACCGGTGACCGGGACGCCGAGAGCGTGACCTTTGAAAGCCCAACCGAGAACGGCGGCATGTTTGTCGGCGGTGATGATCCCACGACCATCCATCGTGGCCAGATGCGACGAGTGCCACTGATGTTCACCTTGGGCGGCTCTACCGATCCCATCCTTCGTATCCACTGGGTCGAGGACGGTGAGAACCACCAGCGTGACTTCCACGTTGGATAGAGGCCCTGCTAGATAGTGCGGCACAAGGGCAGCGCTGCGGCCGTGAACGCGGCGGCTTGCTGGCCGACGAGTCGCCGGGTTTCGCAGGAGCTTTGGATCGCGGCTTGGGTGATCGCGGCGACGGCGGCTTCGAGGTCGTCGATGCTGGGTGCCGACACACTGATGAGTCCGGTCACGCGCAGGACGCCGTGCCCGGCGGTGAGGTCGGCTTCTTGTTGCAGCACGTCGTGGAACTCGGCCGATTGGGCGGCGTCCTCGATCTGCCCGAGCCGGGCACGCTGGGCCGCGTCCGAGATGTACTCGACCTTCTTGCGGCGGATGTCGCGGGCGGCCTGGTCGGAGCGCATCGGGGTGTAGATCAGCGACACGGCACGTTGGATGCCGGTGGAGAGCAGGATCGGGGCGGCGAAGCCGGGATAGACGAGGCTGCGGGGCCATTCGGAGACCCAGAGCACGGCGTGGTGGGCGGAGTCGGTGCGCAGGTTGCCCCAGGTCTCGGTGACTGCGACCGGGCCGGCGGTGGCGAGGTCGCGGCCGATCTGCCCGTGCCGCTCCAACGCCGAGGCGACTGCTGGGTCGTAGGCGGAGCGGAGGATGACGGCGATCTGTCCGGCGTCGAGCCACCCGGAGGGGGCGAGGTCGGCCGACCGCAGCGCCGAGACCAGGGTGGACATCTCTTGCCGCAGTACCCCGGCGGCGCCCTTGATGCCGCCGCCGGCGGTCCTGATCTGCCGGGCCGCGGCTTTCATGTCCAGCGACAGGCTGATCGTGGTGGCGTGCCGTTCCCCGGCCGGGCCGGCGCGCTCGATCAGCTCGGCGTAGGTGTCGGCCGGCCAGGAGCCGTCCGGGGTGCCGTGCGCGGTCCACCATTCCGCCAACCCCGTGCCAGAGTCGGGCAGGGTGCGTTCGAGGACTTGTAGCGTCGCTATCCGGCCCGAGCGGCACACCGTCGCCAGCGCACGGCCCCAGGTGGTGACGCGGCGTTCCTGCTCGCCGGGGTCCAACAAGACGAACGCCGAATGGGCCACTTCGCACACGACTGTGAGGGTGGCGGCGTGGGGGTCGTGGATCATGCACGCCCCGGTCTCCAGGTCGGTGTATTCGCGGAGTCGTGCCATGTCGCCGGGGAGCGCGAGGGTGCCGGCGGGGCGGGGCTTGACGATGCGGCGGCGGTAGAGCAGTTGCCCGCCCGTGACCCGCCAGAGCCACCAGACGGTGACCGGCAGCCATTCAACGACCGGGCGCCCGCCGACCGGTATCCAGGTCAGCGCGGCGCAGAGCGCCCAGACGGGGGCGGTGTAGGCGAGCAGCATCCCGCCGCCGGCGTAGAACGCGCCGATCAGGGTGAGGCCGCCGATGCCGAGGGTGACGAGTTGGGCGACCGACAGCCCCAGCAGCACCCCGCGGCGGGTGAGGCGGCTGAACTTCACCGGTACCAGCTCGCCCGGCGAGGCGGTGTCTTTCGCGTGACTGGGCATCGGTCACTCCTTCGTCGGCTTGGGCGGGTTCGGGGTTGTCGGGCGTGGGCTCGGTGGTGCGGTCGGCGCCGGTGTCGAGGGCGATGGTGGGGCGCTGGTCTGTCCGGCGCCGGCGGCGGCCGTCTCGGCCTCGCCCGCCAACGCCGTCCCGGCCTTTGGCCCCGCGGTCGCGGCGCCCTTCACTACCTGCGCTCCGACCACGACCGCAGCCGCCGGGCCTGCCGCCGCAGCACCCGCCCCAGCTCCCGCGCCTGCGCTGGCTCCAGTTCCGGCGCTCCCGCTCGCGCCAGCTCCCGCGCCGGCACCGCTTGCGCCGCCGCTGCTTCCAGCGGTCGGGGTGGGCTTCGGCGGCACCGCACCACCGGCACCGCTTCCTGAACCACCGCCACCGTCGCCGCTGGTTTGGCCGTCGAGGACCTTCTTCGGCCCGTCACCGGACGGCTTCGACGGGACGGGGATGGGGCGGTTCAGGGCGCGCTTGGCGTCGTCCTCGGCGCCGGCCTGCCCGTAGTAGTCGGTGCCGACGAACGCGAGGAACCGGTACGTCAGATACGGGGCGAACCCGGCCAGCGCCATGAGCACGATGCCCGAGAGCGGATCGGACACCGAGGCCAGGTCGAGGTCGATGGGTGCGGCGACCTGGGTGATCGCCACGAGGAAGATCACGACCAGCACGAGTTTCGACAGGATCAAGGCGATGACGAACATGGCCCACTTGCCGACCCAGCCGCGTGCCGCGTCCCACGACGACCCGGAGAACGCCAACGGCGCCAGGGCGACCGCGACGAGCAGCAGCGACTTGCGGATCAGCAGCGACAGCCACACGATCGCCGCCGAGGCGATCGCCAGCCCGGCGAGGAAGATCATGATGATCGCGCCGACACCGGGGGCTGCGATGGACAGCCCGGACAGGGCCAGGACGAGGGCGGCGATCTTGTCGCCCATCGTCTCGGTGGTTTCGCCGGCGGCTTGGATGATGCCGACGCAGAGTTGGTCGGTGATTTCCAGCAGCAGCGCGACCAGGGTGATGACCACGAAGGAGCCGAGGACGGATTTCCCGAGGCCGAGCGCGGCCCGGGTGAGGGCGGTGGGGTCGCGGCGGATCATGCCGGTGATGAGTTGAAGTGCGAAGAACAGCAGCATCACGAACACGGCGATGCCGAACACGAGGTTGAACACCGACACGAACCCTGGCCGCTGCACATCGATAAGAGTGGTGGTGTCGAAGACCGTCCAGACGGCCTCGAACAGCCAGCCGGCCGCGCCGCCCATCGCCTGCGCGAGCCAGTCGAACGGCGCCGACACCAGCGAGGCGGCGGCCTCACCGGCCGTCTCACACACGGTGGAAATCACTGGGACATCGCAAATGCCCATCACAAGACCTGCCTTCCTCGCACGACTGCGCTCAGACGGCTTGGCCGACGCCCCAGAAGAAGTTCACGAGCGCGACGCTCGCGCCGCAGATCACGGCGGCGCCGCAGGAAATCAGGACGCCGGTCTTGCCGCGTCCGGCGAGGTGGGGGTTGGAGCTGTTCGCGCCATAGGCCCACACGATCGCCGAAACGATCAGGGCGAGGACGGCCAGGATCAACCCCACCGTCATCACGGCACCAACGATGGTGCGGAGCTGTTCGATACCGGGAAGACCGGTGCCATTGGGGTCGATGTCGATCACGACGATTCTCCATTCACGCAGAGGGGTTGCTTCTGCCATCAGGTGCGCCCCCACCACCCGCCTGCCGTTGCATGACGTGCGAAGGCCCGCCCCGAGACGATCCGGGACGGGCCACACGCAGTACGGGTCAGAGTTGTCGGCCGAGAGCGATCAGCCAGTTCATCCACGCCACCCCGCCACCGGCCAGAGCGGCGGCACCGAGGGCGACCAGTACCCCGACCCGGCCCTTGGCGGCAGCGGAGTAGTTGCCGTGAGAGGCAGCGATCGCCCAGCAGATCGCGGAGACGATCAGCATGAGCACCGCGATGATGAGCACGAACATGAACAGCGCACCGACGACCTGTTTCAGATCACCGATCCCAGCCAGACCATCGAAATCGGGGAACACGTCCATCACGCACCGGCTTTCACGGTGACGTGCAGGTGGTCGAAGTGGCCGCCGGTGATCGAGGCGGGGTCGTGCATCCCACCGCCGTTGTACGGCCGCCAGCCCTGGTCGTCGCGGGCAACAGACCAGATTTTCCCTTGCCAGATCAGGTACTCCACCCCGAGCACGGCGGCGTTGTCCTTCATCCAGTTCGTGACCTTCCAGCCAGCTTCCAACTGGCCCGGTGTCGAGTAGCGACCGATGGCGTTGCCGAAGGTAATGTCACACGCCCGCCCGAGCGGATGCTCGGACTTCGTGCCGGGCCTCGGTGAGTAGCAGCCCCAGCCGGTGTCGGGGAACGCGGCTTTGGTCTGGGCCATGAGGTGCGCGAGCCGAGCGGTGATCCGCCCGTTGCTGGTGGGGTCGTCCACCATCTGATCCGGGTCACCCGTCAACGGGGTCGGAACTCCTGCGGCGCCGTTCTGGCAGCCCGCGGCGGGGCCGGTGGCAGCTTCGGGAAGGTTCGCCGCGCCGTGGTCGCCCAGCCACTTCGCGGGGTCGATGGCTTCGCCGTTGGTGCCGCCGGGGCGGACCTCGAAGTGCAGATGCGCCCCCGTGGACAGGCCCGAGGAGCCGACGTCCCCGATGTGCTGCCCGGCGCTCACCCGGTCTCCGACGTGGACGTGGATGCCGCTCTGCCACATGTGCGCATACGCGGTCGCGACGCTCTGGCCGTCGATGGTGTGCTCGATGACGATGAGACCGCCGTAGCCGCCGCTGAACTCTGCCACGGTCACGGTGCCGTCCGCGACGGCCAGGATCGGCGTGCCATCGGGGGCTGCGAGGTCGAGGCCGGTGTGCAAGGACTGTTCGCCGGTGATCGGGTGGATGCGCGGACCGAAGTCGTCGGTCTTGACCCACGTCCCTTCCGGCAGCGGGAACACCACCCGCGACGACTCCGCCACGCCAACTGCCGGCCCACCGCGGCCCCCACTGCTGCGGGTGAGGGTGTCGAGGATGGTGTCGGCGACGGGCGCGTAGTTGCGGTACCGGTCGGGGAACGCGCTGATTTCGACGGCTTGGGCGGCTTCGCCGGGGTCCATGCGCTCCCATCCCGGAATGTCCAGCAACCCGCGCGGCGAGGGGTAGTTCGGGCCACTCGGCCCGCCGAAGAACGCCCGCGCCTGATACTGCGGGTCCATCAACTCCGCGACCGTGCCCCACCCAGATTGCGGGCGCATCTGGAACAAGCCCAGACTGTCGTGATCCGAGCCGTTGCCATCGTTCGGAAAATCGGCACTCTCGGGATAGGTGCCGATGTTCGACAGCATCCGCAGCGTGGACTCGGTAAGCGCCGCCATCAGCGCGACCTTCACACCGGCCCGGCCCACCCCGTCGATCCGGCCGCCGACCGTGATGATGGTGGCCGCATGGGTGAGCTGCCGCTTGTTCAACGTGAACGTCGCGCCGTCTGCGGTGGTGACTTGGAGGCTGTCAGGCACGTTGCCCACCGAGAGCGTGCCGGTGGTGGTGCAGGCGGCGATGGCGGCGGGGTTCATCAGCACCCCGATCCCGATTAGCAGCATCGCGGGGCCGAAGAACAGCCCGGCGAGAGCGAGGACAGCGAACTTCTTGAACACGACAGGCCCGCTCTCATCGCAGCGGGTTGTCGAGCTGGGACAGCCGCAGCACCGAGCACGACCCGCCGGTATCGGGGCAGAGCACGAACACGGTGAACGACACGGCGTGTTCGCTGGTGACGGGTTCGCCGTTCCAGGCGCCGTCGCGGTGCCGGGTGGCCTCGATCGTGAACGCGCTGGTGCCAGGGGCGATCTGGCCGGGCTGTGCCTGCGTCACGGCGTCGGCCCACGTCTTGGGCACGAACGCCTGGTCGATCAGGAGGTGCTGGCGGGTCTCGTGCTTGCGCAGCTCGATCCATGCATCGCGCGTCGGCAGATAGGTCGCCAGGTCGGAGGCGAGACCGGCTTGCTCGGTGCCGGACGGGTCACCGATGTCGAGGATCGCGGCCGTGTAGTCCAGCGGCATGAGTCCGCTGGTGGTGTCCCACGCGAAGATCGCCTCGGCGACGTTGCGGGCGAACGTCTCCGGGTCAGCGGATCGCGGCACCACCGGAAGCCGCGGCGACGGGGCCGGAGTCGTGGGCGTGTGCGTCGGGGACGGTGCCGGGTCCGGGGTCGGGGTGCTGGTGGTGCGGGGTCCGAGGACCAGGCCGTAGATGCCGACCCCGGCGAGGATCAGGAGCGCGAGGCCGGCGGCGATGAGGGCGACCAGGTGGCCACGCGAGAGGGATGGGGAGGAGGTCTTCATGCCCGTCAGGTGCGCCCCAGCAGACCGAGCGCCGCGTCAGAGTGCGCGCAGGTGCGGGCGTTCGGCGGCGTGTTCGCGGGCGGCGCGTAGACGGCCCGCGAACTGCTGGGTGCCTTCGACGGTCGCGTAGAACGACTCGACCTGCTCGTCGGTGAGCTGTGTGGCGAGCTCGTCCAGGTCGTAGTGCAGCCACCACGAGTCGAGTTCGGCCCAGGTGAGCACGAACGCCCGCACCGCATACCGCGCATCCGGCACCGCCGGCGTAGCCTTCCCCGCCTTCGACTTCGGCTTGCCATTCTTCGGTGCGCTGGCGTCGATGCGGGCGAGGGCTTGTTCGGCCAGGTCGTGCAGATGCTCGTCGCGGGCGGTGTCGCTGGTCTGGTGGATGTCACGGACCCGCTGATATGCGGGGTCGACCGGGCCGCCGGCCTCGATCTGCGTCAGCCCGGCCTGTGCCTCAATACGCAGCGGTTCTGGCGTGTCGGGGTCGGCGACGAGGTGTTGCAGGTAGCCGATCTGTTCCAGCCGTGTGTAGGAGTTGGCGCCGGTGACCATCTGTGCGGCCTGCCTGCGGGTATCGCCTGCGGGCGTAGCCAACGGCTCCGCCGATTCGACGGGGCCGTTCCACCGGGGCTGATAGTCGCTGGTGAACTGCCCGGCCGCCTCACGTCGGGCGGCGTCCTCGGCCATCAGCGTCTTGATCTCCCGATACAGCCCGGCGGCTTCCAGCGGGGAGAGGGTCTTGTGGAGCTGGTTGTCGTCCTGCTCGGCCAGCAGGTGCCCCAACCTGTCCGAGATGGACGAGCGCACCCAGACGTTGACGGTGCGCCAGCCGAGCTGCCGGATCGCGGCGAGCCGCCGCATCCCACAGACGAGCACCCCGTCGGGGGTGATGGTGATGGGTTGCAGCAGCCCGTCCCGGTCGATGGACGCGGCGAGAGCATCGAGGTCTCCGAGGTCGTGCCGGTGCCGGCGGCCGACCTGGATCGACTCGACGGTCCGGTCGAGTTCGATGTGCCCCGTCGCCGCGGTCATCACGCACCTCGCCGTCGGGTGTGGGGTGCGGCGTGGCTGATGGTCGCCACGAGCCCGTCATCGCCCAGCAGCACGGGCAGGCCCTCGCCGATCAGCAGCCGCAGCAGGATGCCTCGGCCTTCGCCGGTCGTCCCGTAGCCGGGAGTGGTGCGGCCCAGCAGCACACGCAACAGCATCGTCCATGAGGCGGCGGGGACATCGAGCAGGGCGCGAGCGTGCTGGTCGCGGCGCAGCGCCTCATAGGTGCCGGTGCGTGACCCGATCCGGGCGAGGGCTTCACAGACGTGCTCGATCGCCGGGCGGGCGGTGCCCTCGGGCCAGCCCAGCAGCATGAACAACACGATCGCGTCCTCCACCGCGCCGGTCACCGACGCCGGCTCACCCACATCCGCATCGGGTTCGTCGTCGTTGTGGTGGGGGTCGGTGACGTGGAACGCCGGGTGGTAGTCCGACAGCGTGTTGTCGCGTTCGGAGAGCCGTTCGGGGTCGTGGAAGCAGGAGATGTGCGGGCGGCGGGCCTGATGCACCGAGCACAGCAGCCCTTGGCCGCGCTCTTCGGCGATGCAGGTGATCCGCACCGCATGTGTCACGACAGCCCACGGGTCGTCGGCCTCACGGGCGGCGCGGGTACGCATCACGTCGAACGCCGCCGACGCGGCCTCCCACGGGTCCAGACCGTGCTTGCGCGCCAGCGGCATGTACTTCTCCGCCGCGAACATCATCAGCTCGGCGGCTACCGGGTCGTGCTCCCACGCGCCGGGGCCGGCGTCGTGGAGCCGGTTCAGCAGGGAACGCAGGCCCTCACCGCTGGTGTAGTCCTCACCCGCAGGATCGGTCGCGGTCGGGGTGGTGGTCGAAGCCATGGTGTGGGCACCTCCTGGCAGGCAGGTGCACCGGCCGCCCCTGGCGACCCTCACCCCGCTGCGCTGGGTGTCCATGACTCATCACCACCCCGGCTTACCTCATCCCGACCCCGGACCGTGCCGGCCCCTCGGACCGCTGGCCGCGACGGCCGAACGCCGACAACGGCGGCAGCCGCTTGGCCCGCTCCGACAGCGACCGACCACCCGCGGCCAGCGAGGCACGAGCCCGGCGGCCCTGCTCGCTGTTGAACTCGATCCCGCGCCCCGCGAGGCTCCCGCTACCACGGACGATCAGATCGGTCGGGCGCACCCACTCCACGCCCCGGCCGCGCACCTGATCCAGGCGCTCCCGAGCCGACCGAACGGCCGCCTTCTGCTTGACCGCATCCGGCGTCCCCGCCGGCTCGACGCCCTCCGGTGCCTTCGCCGGCTCCGGGGTGTGTTCGGGGATGCGGTGCGGTGGTTGCTCGCGCATCAGATCGTCGGTGCTCATGGTGTCGCTCCCTCCAACATCGGCATCGGCGCAGAGTCCGGTTGCTCTGGCTCACCGGGTTGGTGCGCGTCGGCGAACCAGCGACCCACCGTCGAGGGATGCACATCGAGCGACCTGGCGATCTTCTTGTTCGACCACCCCGACTCCCGCAACTCCGCCGCCCGCACCCGACGATCCACAACGTCGGCAGGAGCAATCCGCGTCAGCTCCGGTGTCGGCGACGCCACGGCAGGCGGCACAGCGGGCATGACTTCGAGCGCGACCGACTCACGAGCCCCGGCAACTTCGGCAGCGGGTTGGGTGGTGGTGCGGATGAGGACGACGGTCAGATGGGTAGAGGCCAGCAGCACCACGGGCGGGACGGCCGCGACCGCCGCCGCGAGCCCCACGGGTACATCGGCGTCAGCGGCGACGATCGCGTGCAGCGCGTTCGCGGTCACCGACACCGCCGCGCCACCGATCAGCAGCGTCCACGGATACCAGGCCGCCCGCTCACCCGCGAGCGCCACCACCGCGACGGTCGAAACGACGATCACGCCATCAACGATCAAAGGCCACGCCCACGCCTGGCCCTCCCCGATGCCCGCTCGGCGTGCCAGGTCAGCCAACGCCGTGAACGACAGCCAGAACGCGCCGGCCGCGATGAACACCGTTCCGGCGACCGAGGTGATGACCGCCCACCGGCGGCCCCGCCACCTGGTCATGCCAGCCCCCGAGTCGGCGCCCGCTGCCGACCACCCGCACCAGGACCCGCGAACGAGTCACCGTCGTCGCGGACGGTCGGGGCGGCGTGGACACGACGGTAGGCGCTGCTCACGGTGCGGGCGATCTCCCGCTCATCGAAACCGGGCTGCTGCGCGGCAGCCACCAGCACATCCCGAGCATCAGACGCCGTCACGCCGTTCTCTGCCAAGCGGCACGCCGCCCAGAACAGCGAACGATTCCGTTCACCCTCGCCCTGCAGAGCGACCCAGGACGCCAACCGCTCCACATCCGCGACCCGCACCAACGCACGACCGGTCCGCAGGACAGCACCGGGACGCGGATCGAGGAAGTCCCGCAACCGGGCCGAATCGATCCCGGCTGCGAGGTGCTCACTGACTTCGGCGATCTCGTAGCGGATCGGCACACTGTCGATGACGCGCACCGAGGGCGACACGATGATGTAGCCCCCATCGCCGCGGAAGTCGATCCCGGCCCGGGCGGCCTGCCACGACCGCTGCTCCACACCCGACGTCGCCGAAAAGTAGGCGTGCATCCCACCCGTCGGCGTCCGCACCAGCAGACCCCACCCATCCACCAGACCAGCCGCTGCGACACTCTCGAACGCGAGCCGCCCATCGATAGGGCCATGCACATCCACATCGACCACGACCATCCCCGACGCCACACCGGTCGGGACACCGAGGTTCGCGTACGGGATACGCGCCCACCACTCCTCAACCTGTGCCGGATCGGTACTGGCATCGTGGAACCCGCGCAGCGTATACGGATGCTTCCCCAGCGGCGCGCACGGGAACACCGGCAACCCCGCCACAGCCAGATGCCGAGCCGCCACGGCGAGCGTTGACGCGCCACTGGCCCGCAGCAACGCTCTAGCGAAATCAGTGGTCTCGGGCATCACAGCCCCCGACCCGCCAGGACAGGCGCCCCGGCTCGCTCGGGCATCGGCTCGACCCGCGCAGGCACCTTCGCCGGGGTATCCCTGGCTGGGGTGTCTCGTTCAAGGCCGGGCGGTGTGCCGTTGCCGGCCTGGTGGGTGTCGAGCTGGTCCAGGATCGCCAGCGCCGTCTTGCGCACCCGTTCGCCGGTGGCCTGGACCACCTGCACCGGGTCCTTCCCGTCGACGCGGGCAGCCCAGGTCGAGACATACGGGATCGTGTAGCCGGCGGTGTCCATCCCGTGCGCGGCACCGATCATCAACGCCACCGACTCGGCCTCGACCTCGCCGATGCCACGGTGCTGCCGAGCGTCCTCGTCCTTGGGGTCGTGCATCAGCACATGCGCCAACTCGTGGGCAAGGGTCTTGGTCTGCGCGGCAGGGTCCATGTTCTCCCGCACCACCACCAGACGGGCGGACCAGTCGGTCATGCCATTCGCGCCCTGGATCATGCCCTCGTGCGGCACCCGCGCCACCTCGAACCCGGCCGCCGCCACCTGCGCGGCCAAGCCCTCCCACAACCCGGCCGGCGCCTCACCCTCCAGCAACCTCGGCGCCGGCGGCTCCGGGATCGGCTCCCCGGCAGTCTGCGACACATCCCACACGTACGCGGGACGGACGCCCACCATCCTGGAACGCACGACCTCACCCGGCCTCGGCTTCTCCCCACGACTCAGGCGACGCCACGATTCCGGGTCGGCAGGCGTCGATGACGCGAAGCGACCCGTGACCGGCGCAAGAATCTGGTAGCCGCCCTGTCCCTTCTCAACCTGACGGCCGAGCTGCTGCCACTGCCTGTACCCGGCCACATACGACGGGAAAGGCTCGGGGACCCTCCCTGCCTCGAACGCGGCCTCGTGCTGGACCCAGATCAACAGCGTGTTGTTGAACGAGCGCGACCTGAACCGGGGGTCAAGTCCCGTGGAGTGGTGTAGCGGTCGGTGATCCTTGTGGTGTTGGTTAGGCGGTGAGTTCGAGGGTGGGGTCGGTGGTCACCTCCGGCGTGGTGTCGGGGGCGAGGGTGAGGCGGCTTTTGGCGAGGATGTCGAGGCCGAGGTAGCGGCGGCCTTCTGCCCATTCGTCGGTCTGCTCGGCGAGCACGGCGCCGACGAGGCGGATGATCGCGTCGCGGTTGGGGAAGATTCCGACGGAGTCGGTGCGGCGGCGGATCTCGTGGTTGAGGCGCTCGTTGGGGTTGTTGGACCAGATCTGGTGCCAGAGTCCTTCGGGGAACCCGGTGAAGGCGAGGATGTCCGCGCGTGCCGCGTCGAGGTGCTCGTGCACGTCGGGAAGCTTCCCGTCGACGTAGTCCAGCAGCCGGTCGAACTGCGCGTTCACGCTGTCGGCGTCGGGTTGGTCGTAGACGGAGTGCAGCATCGCCTTCACCGCCGGCCATATGCTCTTCGGGGTCACGCTCATCAGGTTGGCCGCGTAGTGGGTTCTGCATCGTTGCCAGGCCGCGCCGGGCAGGTTCGCCGCGATGGCCTCCACCAGTCCGGTGTGAGCGTCGGAGGTGACCAGGCGGACCCCGCCCAGGCCGCGGGCGACGAGGTCAGCGAAGAACGAGTTCCAGGCTGCACCGGTCTCGGATGTCGCGACCCGTAAGCCGAGGACTTCGCGGCGCCCATCCGCGTTGACACCCGTGGCGACCAGCACGACCGCGTTGATGACCCGGCCTCCCTCGCGGACCTTCATCGTCAGCGCGTCGGCGGCGAGGAAGGTGAACGGGCCCGCCTCGCCCAGGGGGCGGTGCCGGAACTGGTCGACGTGCTCGTCGAGCTCGGCCGCCATCCGCGAGACCTGCGACTTCGACAGTGAGTGGATCCCCAACGTCTTGACGAGTTTGTCCATCCGGCGAGTGGAGACGCCCGCGAGGTAGCAGTCCGCGACGACGGTGATCAGCGCGGTCTCGGCGCGTTTGCGGCGCTCCAACAGCCATTCCGGGAAGTAGCTTCCCTGTCGTAGCTTCGGGATCTGAACGTCGATCGTGCCGACCCGGGTATCGAGGTCGCGGTGGCGGTACCCGTTGCGCTGCGCCGTGCGCTGGGGGCTGGGCTGGCCCCATTCAGCGCCGACGACAACGTCCGCGTCGGCGGACAGCAGCGCGTTGATCATGGTCTGCAGCAGCTGGCGCGTCAGATCCGGCGACGAGTCGGCGAGGGCTTCACCGAGCAGGCGGGCAGGGTCGAGAATATGAGGTGCGGTCATCGTGATGATGCCTTTCGAGTGGGATGTGAGAGTTTCCTCGAAGGATCACACGGTGACCGCGCCCACGCTCACGACGAGGCCGGCCACCGCGGGCTACACCACTCTAAGGGGCACTACTGAACCGGGCCGCGAACGCCAGAGCCCTCGCCCAGTCCTGCCCGGACACCAGCGACTCAACGGCGCCCGTCAGCCGCTCACGCAGCTCATCAAGCCTGGCATCCCGCGCAGCCCGGGCCTCCTCCGTCACAGCCATCATCTGACCTCCCTCCGCGAAGGCCACCCCTCGCGAAGGGGCGGCCGTGCGACTGTGAGGTACGCCGGGAAGGTCAGAAGACGAGACGGGCCAGGGGTACGACCAAGACCGTCAGGACTGGTGAGAACCCGACGAGTCTCTACCGGACTACCGGATGGGCGCGGGTTTCGGAGCGTGCAAGCGTCGATCCTGCGGTTATCGCCGGGATGGATGCGTGCTTCACCCGGTCGCCCGCGTAGCCCGCACGCGGCTCGACGCCCGATAGCTACTCGGGGTGACGCCCACGCTACGGCGGAACTGACGGGCCGCGAAGTCAGGATCGCCCCAACCCACCTCCTCGGCAATCACCGTGATCGGCGCATCAGTGGTGCGCAGAAGCACCGCCATCCGCTCCGTCCGCAACATCGTCAAGTACGCGATCGGCGACTTCCCGAACGCCTCCACAAACAAACGCCCGACCTGCGACTTCGACAAATGCACCGCCTTCGCCAACTCGGAAACCGACCAGCGCCGCTCAGGCTCAGACCGCAGCAGGTCAGCAACCTTGCGTGCCTCCGCACGTAGCGGCCCGAACCGCCGAATCCGCGGCGAGGTCGGCCACGCAGCGGCGCGTTGCGTAGAGGATGTTCGGACAGGTGAGGTCTTGATGAACGGAGCGATCACATGGGCGACGCTGAACCAGAGCGCCTGCATACGGTAGAAGGTCTCCACTGGCCGGCCTTCGAGACTCAACGCGACCAGCTCATCCAGCCACGGCATCAGCATCCCAGACCTGTCCGCGCCCAGACGGAGAATCTGCGCCGACTCCGTGTAGATCGTTGCGGCGAACTCTTGTGCATCGAGCCGATCCTGCAGAATGCCGGCATGCTGCCAGAACACCTGGTCGATCACATAGTCCGTATCCAGACAGACCGTCGTGACGGTGACATGACCCTCCGGTTCGCTGCCGCACAACGTGTTCGCGCAAAGCAGGATCACATCACCGACCTTGACCGGCTGCTGCCCAAACTCGCTGAACAGGATCGCGCTACCGTCTCGTACCGTGATGACCTTCACACAGTCATAAGCGACTGGGATAATTGGCCGATGCACAGTTCGCGATCGAGCCACGATGGGCTGAGAATCGCGGTTCTGTGACGGCATGGATCGTCCTGATTCGGGCAGAAGACAGCAGATCAAGCGATGGCTGATCGCTGATCGTGGCTGCGTCGTACTTTGGGTTCGGGTGCCTTTGTTACTGCCGGAGGTAGGTCAGGACAGCCCGTACTCGCTTGTGGATGGTCTCGTCGCCGAGGTCGAGCTTGGCGAAGATTCGGTTGATGTGCTTGGCAACCGCCGCGTCGGTAATGACCAGCTCGTTGGCGATGGCGGTGTTCGTCTTGCCTTGTGCCATGAGTGCGAGCACTTCCGACTCGCGTGGAGTGAGTTCATCCAGCTTGGATCGGCGGCGGAACAGCTTGCGGACGACTTCTGGGTCGATCACTTCGCCTCCGGCGGCGATGGTGTCGAGGGCCCGAAGGAACTCATCCACATCGCCGACACGCTCTTTGAGGAGGTAGCCGATACCGCCGTCGCCGGTCGTCAGCAAGTCGGCGGCTGCCCGGCCCGAGACGATCTGCGAAAGCACGAGTATGGGTTCTGCGGGGTTGAGCTTCCGAAGCGCCTGTCCTGCTTTGATGCCCTCGTCGGTGTGTGTGGGCGGCATTCGCACGTCGATAATCGTGAGGTCGGGGTGGTGCGCGCGCACGGCGTCGAGGAGCGAGTCACCGTCGGAAACGGCAGCGACGACCTCGTGACCAGCAGTGGTGAGCAGACGTGCGAGTCCTTCGCGCAGGAGGGCGGCGTCTTCGGCTATGACGATGCGCATGGAACCTCCAGTGTGATGCGGGTGGGACCCCCGACGGGGCTGCTGACCTCCACTCGGCCACCGAGTGTTTCGATGCGGTCGATGACTCCGAGGAGTCCGCTGCCGTTTGCGTTGGCGCCGCCGTGCCCATCGTCTTGGACGGTGGCGGATAGGGTGCCGTCAGGCGTGTGGTGGACGAGGAGGACGACGTTGGTTGCTTCGGCATGCTTGGCGACGTTCGTGAACAACTCGCTGATTGCGAAGTAAATGCCAACTTGGATGTCGGTAGGAAGGTCACTGGGAAGGTCGATCTTCGCTGTGGTTCGCAGGCCTGCGGCCTCGGTCCGGGCGGCGAGTTCGTCCAAGGCGTCGGCAAGGTCGTGCTCGGAGAGTGCCGAGGGGTAGATGCCGTGGACGATCTCGCGGAGCTCGTCGACGGCCCGTTGAGCGTCGGTGCGCGCCTGGAGGATGAGCGGCTCGATGTCGTCCCCGCGCTGATGCTGGTATTGCAGCGTACCCAGAGTCATCACCAGAGAGGTGAGGCGCTGTTGGGCGCCGTCGTGCAGGTCACGTTCGATGCGGCGTCGTTCTTCATCGAACGCTGTGGTGATCCGAGCGCGTGAGCGCGTGAGGTCACTGACCTGTTCGGCAAGCGCTGCGGAAGGTGTGCTGATAAGCAAGCGGGTGAGGAAGCGTTGCCCTTCGGCGGCGAGGGTTACCAGATACATACCCGCTGCGAGCAAAACCAGTCCGAGCAGGAAGAACCCGACTTGCGCGGCGGCGTTCTCCTGAATCGCTCCCGAGGCCGGGTCGGCAGTACGGGGATCGATCCCCAGTGCCAGCATCGATATCAGCAACGCACTGGCACCGGCGATCGCGGCCGGTATCAGTAGGCCGATAGTCATAGTGGCAAACCCGAGCAGCGAGAGTGGGATCAAAACGACGCCGTAGAGCAGTTCGGCCCAGGTGATTTGCTCACCAAGTCGGTGCCGAATCCACTGTTTGAACCCGGAAGCCGCCGGGGCTGTGTGCGGATCGGGCACATCGTGAAGGTCGACCCAGCGCAGCCTCGACCTCTCGACGCGTCCGAGTGGCACTCCGGCGAGCGGGAGTAGTGGCCAGCAGATCAACAGCCAGGCCAGGGCGACGACTGGCGTGCTGAGCAGATAGGCCAGGGACCGCCAGGGCCATGATGTGAACAACAACGAGAGCCGGTGATGGCGCAGGGCGAGGCCCGGGGTGGTGACTCCGGTCTGTCCCTGTCTCATGCTGTCCATTTTCCCGCACCATCCTGGAGTTGCTTGGGATGCAGTCACCGTGCACATGGCGTGGCACCTACGCGGCCCGTAGTCCGACGGCGATGTCAGCCCGCAGAGAGGCACGGGCAGGCCACCACTGGACGAAGAAGAGCACAAGCCAGCTAAGGGCAAAGCCGAAGATCAGTGTTGCCCACGGCACGACGACGATGGGTGCTCCCGTGTAGGCGGTGGAGCTGATAGACGTCGTCGCCACGGTGATAACGATGGGCACAAGAGCGAGAACGGTGCCCGTCAGGGCGAGCAAGAACGCCTGCCATACATACCAAGTAGTGATGCGCCGACTCGACATTCCCGCCACCCGCAGCAGCGAGTGCTCGCGCTCAACGTCGCGCGAGGCCAGTGATGTGACCGCGGCCGAGGTGATGAGAAGGACGAAGGAGATCAGTGCGGCCATGACGAGGGTGTCGGTGAGGTTCGTCTCAGCCGCGCCATCGAGGGTCGCGACGACGGCCGCCGCGGAGTTGACGGAGGTGAGGATGACACCCACGCCTCCGATGCCGGCTGCCAATGGAGCGATGGTGTTTGCGCTCGTGCTCGCCCGCTCGATTGCCGCTCTGGCCGCTAACCTTCCGGTGATACTGCCCAACGCACCAGCCAGACCCCCAAGGCTGGCGAGGACAGCCGGGACGACAAGCGGACCAATGACGTAGATGAAGAGCACAGCGCAGACCCCTGCGTTCATGGCGAGGTTGAACATCACCGCGATACCGGCCTCTTGTGCCCCCATCGCCGCCGCAGCGGCGACCATCCCGAGGGAGGACAGGAGCAGGATCGCTGCCAGCGGTGCCCGCCACCACCAGCCTTTCTGTCGGGTGTGGGGGATGTCGCGGAAGACCTCGAGCGCTTGGGTACGCGAGGCACGATGCGCCGGTCCGAACGTGCCGAGCAGGCACGTGAGAACGCCGAGGACGAGGGAGAAGAGCCAGGCGAGGATCGACGGCGGGAGTAACGGCGCATCGAAGCCACGGGCGGCCATCTGGTTGAATGCCGGGACGACGAAGTAGCTTGCGCCGACCGCGAGGATCGAGCCTGGCACAGCCCCGATGAGTGAGGCCGTGGCCACCAGGGCCCAGATGCTACGGCGAACATCGCTGGGACTTGCCCCGACCAGACGCCACTGGGAAAAGGTGCGCCGAGTGGACTCTACGGTGGCGATACCGACGACGGTCAGCGAGAACAACGCGAGGGCGGCAACGAGCATATAGATCGTTTCCGAGACAATGGTGAACTCGCTAATCAAGTGTCCCTGGGCCGCGGCTGCGGCGATGAAGCGGGGGTCGTGGGTCCATGCGAACTGTGTCGCACACAGGCCGACCAGCAGGGTGACGGCAGCAACAGTGACGATGGCCGGCCACCAGCTTCCAAGGTCGGAGAACAGTATGCGCCGGGCGTACCTATGCATCCTGATCCCCTCCCAGCCGGGCCATCGTGTGGAGGATCTGACCAACATCCATCCGCCCGGTCATGTGGGCGATGATCCCGTCGCGCATGAACACGATCCGGTCGGCGAGGGCCGCGGACTCCACATCATGCGTGACCATGACGACCGAACAGTGCTCGGTGGCGAGGTCTCGGAGGACGCGCAGCACGATGCCCGTGTTGGCGGTGTCGAGCGCACCTGTGGGCTCGTCTGCGAAGATCACTGAGGGTCGCATGAGGATCGCCCGACACAGCGCCGCCCGCTGCTGCTCACCACCGGAAAGTGTGCTCACCCTCGCTGCCCTCCTCTCAAGCAGACCGAAGCGCGAGAGGACATCCTCGACGGCGGCACTGTCGACCTTCTGACGGGCCAGGGCGTGTGGAAGGCGCACGTTCTCCTCAAGGGTGAGGTAGCCGATGAGGTTGTACTGCTGAAAGACAAAGCTCACGGTCTGTCGGAGGAACCCGGTGCGCTTCTCGTCGCTGAGAGCGTAAAGGTCAGTCCCGTTGATCCATACCTGTCCCTGGTCCGGTCGATCCAGGCCGCTGAGACAGTAGAGCAGAGAGGTCTTGCCGGCGCCGCTGGGACCGACAACGGCGGTGAGGCCACCACCGCCCAGTTCGAGAGAGCAGCCTCGCAGGATCGGGACCTGCTGCCCGTCGCCACTGGGAAGCTTGACGATCTGATTGGCCTGGATCATGGGCGCCGCACTCATGCGCCCTTGTCCAATCGAGGCCCTGGCACGCGGTTGAGAAGGACTTGCAGTCATACATCCATCTCACGCCGCGAGCAGAAGCCAGTCGATGACGCTCACACCCCAATCCGAGGTAACGCCAGTTTTACCTTCATTCATGAGTCTTCGTTCCACGGCAGACCAAGAACCGCTGGAGGACTACCAACCATTCTCGAACAAACGGCGCGGATCGATGGCAAGCACAGCCTGCAGCGGAAGAACACCGTTCCCCAGTGCAGTGATCTGCTGATTCGGCGTGAGCGCGTGTGCTGGGTCGGTCACCCAGCCCGCGGGGAGGCCCATGAGCCATTCTACGAACTTGGGGGCTGGTCGCGGCCCTGCCGCCTCGGTCAGGAGCGCGGGTGCGGGCCTGCCGGTGATGTGTTCCCACCGTGCGATGGCGTGAGCGTAGCCTCCCCAGCGTTGAAGATGCCCTCGACCAGGTTCCACAGCGTCTCCGACTCGGCGCTCTTGCTCCGCAAGCCAGGCGGTCCGTTGAGGACGAGGTCGACGATCTGGTGCGAGAGCGCGATCGTCCCGCGCCGCGCCTTGACTTGGTCGAGCGATTCGCCGCCGCGGGTGGAGTCGGTCGCCAGTGGCGTCCGAAACAGCGCCTTGGCGGCGGGCAATGATGAAGACGCGGAGCCTGGGATGCGGAGCACCGGCGAGGGAAGCAGGTAGGCCGATCCATTGCGCATCCATCCCGAGGTCGGCCAAATCGCCCAGTACGGCGCCGGCTGCGCGTAGAGGTCGAGTTGCGGTGTCTCCCAGACCCCACGGGTCGGGTTCCAGGTCGCGAAGGGTTGCAGCGGCGGGGGTTGCATCGTCGGGGTTACGGGACTCATGGTCGGTTCCTTCCTGGCGTGCGCGGATCGCTGGGGATGACAGCAGCCCGCGCACGTTCTCGATGACGACCAGCCCGGGTTGCAGTGCCGCGATCGCGGTCGCCATGTGCGACCAGAGCCCGGAGCGGGTGCCGGGCGCGAGACCGGCACGTTTCCCGACAGTGGAGACGTCTTGGCAGGGGAACCCGCCGCAGAGCACGTCGACCGGTGGCACCTCTTTCCAGTCGATCAGGGTGATGTCGCCGAGGTTGGGGGCATCGGGCCAGTGGTGGGCGAAGACGCGGGCGACGGGTTCGTTGATTTCGGAGAACCAGACGGTCTCGGCGCCCAAGGCGTGTTCGACGGCGAGGTCGAGTCCGCCGTAGCCGGAGAATAGCGATCCGACTCGGAGCGGGCGATCTTGGCTGGGGACGTCGAGCATGAGGACTCCGGCTGACGGATGGTCCCGGCCGGACTTCACGGGAAGTCGCTGCCGAGATGGTCACCTGGAAGGTGCACGATGACGCCGAACAGCACAGGCCCCGCTACGAGCACGCCGATTCGCGCGTCACGGCCTCCGAGTACGACGACGATCAACGGCGTTTCGGGTTGCCCTCGTCCCGGGGTCACCACCCTGGCACCCACTTGAGCGACCACACGTCTTTCTGTAGAGGCGCGACCGCGCATTGTCGCGGCCGAGAGCGGCGACTTCCGGCCCACCTTGCGGGCACGGGAAGGAGTCGCTGGTGACGGTTTCGATGCGCGTGATGACCGCGGGCGATGGTTACAAGTACCTGCTCCGCTCGGTCGCGGCCGGCGACGGTGATCGTTCGCTCTCGACTCCGTTGACGCGCTACTACGCCGAGGCGGGGAACCCGCCGGGGTTCTGGATCGGCCAGGGCCTCGCCGCCCTCGGAAACGGCGAACTGACGCCGGGCTCGCAGGTGTCGGAAGCACAACTCGAGCTGCTGATCGGGTCCGGTCGTGATCCGATCACCGGCGACCCACTCGGCAAGGCATACCCGACGTTCTCGCCGGTGGCCGAGCGGATCGAACGCCGCATCCAGGCCCTCAATGATGGTCTGGGGCCGGCGGCGCGGGCGGTCGAGACAGCACGGATCGAGGCTGAGGAAACTGAGCGCGGAACCCGGCGCGCGGTGGCAGGGTTCGACTTCACTTTCTCGGTGCCCAAGAGCGTGTCGGCGTTGTGGGCGGTCGCCGACGCCGGCACGCAGGCATTGATCGCGGACGCGCATCATGCGGCGGTTGCAGGGCTGGTTGCGTTCATTGAAGGCGAGGTTGCAGTCACCCGCACCGGCGCGGACGGCCCCGAGGGCACGGTTGCACACGTCGATGTCCTCGGCGTGGCCGCAACCGCGTTCGACCACTACGACTCCCGGGCGGGTGATCCGCAGTTGCACACCCATGTCGTCATCAGCAACAAGGTCAAGACCGCCCAGGACGGCAAGTGGCGCGCCCTGGCCGGCCGGCCGATGCACGCCGCGGTCGTCGCGGTCTCCGAGCTCTACAACGCCGCCCTGGCCGACCAGCTCACCCGCACCCTCGGCATCGAGTGGGAGAGCCGCGACCGGGGCCGGGACCGTAACCCCGCCTGGGAACTCGTCGGCGTCACCGAAGAACTGATCAGTGAGTTCTCCACCCGGTCACGGCACATCGAGGTCGAAAAGGACCGCCTCATCGCCGAGTACGTCGCCATGCACGGCAGGCAGCCATCCGCCCGGATCGTGTTGAAGCTCCGCGCCCAAGCGACCCTGGCAACGAGGCCCGAGAAGCACATCCACTCGCTCGCAGACCTGACCCGCCAATGGCGGGAACGCGCCGGCCGGGTGCTCGGGCAGGATGCGACCGGCTGGGCACGCGCCCTCACCCATTACGCCGGCGAGGACGGGGAACGTCGTGTGTTGCGGGCCGACGATGTGCCGCTGGATGTTGTGCGCGAGGTCGGGCTGTCGGTGATGGCGGTCGTGAGTGAGAGGCGATCGACGTGGGCGCGCTGGAACCTGCACGCCGAAGCATCCCGGCAGTTGATGGGCTGGCGGTTCGCCTCGATGCTGGATCGGGAGGTGATCACCGGGCTCGTGGTCGATGCCGCCGAACACGCTTCACTCCGTCTGACTCCGCCCGAACTCGCGTCAAGCCCAGTGCAGCTCCGCCGGGCCGACGGCACCTCACGATTCCGGCCGCACGCCTCGGTGCTGTTCTCATCCGAAGCCCTGCTCGTCGCCGAAGACCGACTCCTGTCCCGCGCCGATACTCTCGCCGGGCCGGTGGTGGGGTTGGAGACGGTTGAGCAGATCACCAGCCGCCCCGACCCGCGGGGCCGGATGCTCGGCGAGGATCAAGCCGCAGCCCTCGCGGCGATCGCCGTCTCTGGCCGCGCCCTCGACGTGCTGGTCGGCCCCGCCGGCGCAGGCAAGACCACCGCCATGTCAGTGTTGCGCCGCGCATGGGAGAAGGAACACGGCCCCGGCTCGGTCGTCGGGCTCGCGCCATCCGCCGTCGCGGCCCAGGTGCTTGCGGACGATCTGGGGATCGTCACGGAGAACACGGCGAAGTGGTGGCAGAACCACCTCATGCACGGAACCACGTTCGAGGCGGGCCAGCTCGTCATCATCGACGAGGCATCCCTGGCCGGTACCGCCTCCCTCGACCGCATCACCGCCGAAGCCGAACAGGCCGGCGCCAAAGCCCTGCTAGTTGGTGACTGGGGGCAACTCCAATCGGTCGACGCCGGCGGCGCGTTCTCGATGCTTGTCCACGCCCGCGACGACACCCCCGAACTGCTCGACATCTACCGCTTCACCAACGAGTGGGAGAAGACCACCTCGCTCCAGCTCCGCCACGGCCGTCCCGAGGCGATCGACACCCTCATCGACCACGACCGCATCACCAGCGGCGACCAAGAAGCCATGATCGACACCGCCTATGGGGCGTGGCGGCACGACCTCGCCGCCGGCCGGGCGTCGATCCTCGTCGCCGAGACCCACGAGACCGTCACCGCCCTCAACGCCCGCGCCCGAGCGGACCGGATCATCGACGGCACCGTGCACGGCACCCGAGAAGTCGGCCTGCATGGCGGCACCGCCGTGTCCGAGGGCGATCTGGTCATCACCCGCCACAACGACCGCCGCCTCCGCAACGGCCGATCCTGGGTCCGCAACGGCGACCGCTGGACCGTCACCGGCGTCCACATGGACGGGTCGGTCAGCATCCGCCCGGTCGGCCGCCGGCTCCGTGGCGGGATCGTCCTGCCCGCCGACTACGTGGCCGAACACCTCGACCTCGGCTACGCCATCACCGCCCATAGAGCGCAAGGCGTGACCACCGACACCGCGCACGTCATCGCCACCGCGACCACGACGCGGGAGAACTTCTACGTATCCATGACCCGCGGCGCCGATGGGAACTTCGCCTATGTCGTTCTCGACCGGCCCGACGACAGCCACGGGGTGCCGCACCCCAGCGACAACCCCGACGCCACAGCCAAGTCGGTGCTCTACGGCGTGATCCAGCACATCGGCGCCGAACTCTCCGCGCACGAGGCGATCAGCGCCGAACAGGACCGGTGGAGCAACATCGGCCAGCTCGCCGCCGAGTACGAAACCATCGCCCAAGCCGCCCAACACGACCGCTGGGCCACCCTCCTTGCCACCGCCGGGCTCACGAGTACACAGGTCGATGCCGTGCTCGACTCCGACGCCTACCCGGCCCTGTCGGCCGAACTCCGGCACGCCGAAGCCAACCACCACGACCTCGACACCCTGCTACCGCGCCTGATCGCCGCGCGAGGGCTGGGCGATGCCGACGACCTCGCTTCGGTGATCCACGCCCGCGTCGCCCGCACCACGGCCCGGCCCGCCGGGTCCGGCCGCACTCGCAGGCCACCGCGGCTCATCGCCGGCCTCATCCCCTACGCGGGAGGGCCGATGGCCGACGACATGCGCCAGGCTCTGGATGAGCGCCGTGAGCTGATCGAAGCCCGAGCCGACGCCGTACTCACGGGCGCGCTCACCGACAAGGTGCCGTGGACGAGCCAGCTCGGTCCGGTGCCGAAGGACGCGAAGCAGCGGGCGGCATGGCGGCGAGCGGCTGTCATCGTCGCGGCGTACCGGGACCGGTACCAGATCACCGACGACCGAACCCCACTCGGCCCGGCACCGCAGAGCACCCGGCAGAAGATCGACCGTGCCCGTGCCGAGGCCGCGCTAAGGGAGTTCAACGCCGGCATGTCGTCGCCGGAGACTGGGCGCCCGGTGGTGCAGGCCGTGAATCGCGGTCCTCGTCTCTGAACGCTGTCGGTCGGGTCTGCGATCCTTGATGTAGAGCATTCGGTCGCTGAGAGACGAGGTGGGAAGGTGGCGCAGTCGGAGCAAGCGCGCGAGGTCGCGCGACGCCTCGGCGTGGTCAGTCATCCCACTCTCGACCAACTGGCCGAAGCCGTGGCGCTCTTTGCTCCGTTGGGTTGGGCGATGTGCGGACGCTGGCATATGGAAGGCACATTGCGCGTGCTCCGACAAGCCGGGAACGGTGCCACGGACGACGAGCTGGACGAAGCGATCACTGATGTGTGGAACAACGAGAACGCGACCTTGCTGAAACACGCCGCCGCGCCGATGCGCCGATGGTCGAACTCTCACTACCCGTTCAAGCAACTTGTCTGGAATCGCGTCAGTCTCATCGAGAAGGCCATCGAGCATCACTTCGCAGGCGCCTACGAAGCATCGACCCCGATCATCCTGGCTCAGATCGACGGCATGAGTCGGGACCTCACCGGCCAGTCCTTCTTCTCCAAAGGAAGCAACGACCCATACCTGGACGACGAGACGATCGCCGGCATGGAAACCAACCTCCCGGTGGTACGCGCCCTCTTCTCAGAAGACGTAAGGCCAACCGGCGACTACGGCAAGGTCTCGCGACACGGCGTGCTCCACGGCCGAGACCTCGGCTACGCGACCCGCGTGAACTCCACCAAGACAATCGTCCTCATCGCCGCCCTCGCCGAATACCTCCCCAAGATCGGCGCTCCTGACGCATCTGTGGGTGTGTGTGCGCGTCGGAGTGGGTCGCACGCCGCTTCCTGCATAGGTTCTGAGCTGTTCGAAGGCAACAGGACCGATGGTCAGGAGAAGCGGCGTGCGTGATGTCAGCATATGGCGGGTTCTGCTCGGGATCGACAAGGCGGTGATTGAGCGGGTTGAGTTCGATGAGGACGCCGGCTCGCTGATCGCGCATGTGCGGCCTCGCTCGCGTGAGCGTGGTCGCTGTGGTGTGTGTCGGCGGCGCAGCCCGGGCTACGATCCTGGTCCCGGCAGGCGCCGGTGGCGGAGCCTGGATCTGGGCTGGATCCAGGCGTTCGTGGAGGCGGAGTGTCCACGGGTGCGGTGCCGGGACCACGGCGTCGTGGTCTCCCACGTGCCCTGGGCTCGCCACGGTGCCGGTCATACCCGGGTCTTTGATGATCAGGTCGCGTGGTTGGCCACTCGCTCCTCGAAGACGACCGTGGTGGAGTTGATGAGGATCGCGTGGCGCACGGTCGGGGCGATCATCTCCCGGGTATGGGCCGACGCCGAGGGGAAGCAGGACAGGTTCGAGGGGCTCAGGCGCATCGGGATCGACGAGATCAGTTTCAAGTTGGGCCACAAGTACCTGATGGTTGTCGTCGACCACGACACCCGCCAGCTGGTGTGGGCTGGTGAGGGGCGGGACAAGAAGGCGGTGGGTGAGTTCTTCGATCTCCTCGGTGAGGATCGTTGCCAGTTGATCACGCACGTGTCCGCTGATGGGGCGGACTTCATTGACTCCATCGTCGCGCAACGCTGCCCCAACGCGGTGCGTGTGGCGGACCCGTTCCACGTGGTCAAGTGGGCCACCGAGGCACTGGACGAGGTCCGGCGCCAGTCCTGGAACCAGGCCCGAGCCCAGGCCAGGAGCGAACCCCAGCGCAGCATCGGACGCCCCCGCAAGGATGCCCCGCCACGGCCGGCCTGTGAGCGGGCGAAGGCCTTGAAGGGCGCCCGGTACTCGTTGTGGAAGAACCCGGAGAACTTGACCGAGAACCAGCAGGTCAAGCTGGAGTGGATCGCGAAGACCGACCCGAGGCTGCATCGCGCCTACCTGCTCAAGGAGGGCTTACGTGTGGTGTTCCAGCTTCCCTACGACGCCGCCGTGGACGCGCTGGAGAAGTGGCTGAGCTGGGCGCGACGCTGCCAGATCCCCGCGTTCGTGAAACTGTCCAAGACCATCGTCAAACACCGAGACCGGATCCTCGCCGCGATCAAACACAACCTCTCCAACGGGCTCATCGAGTCCACCAACACCAAGATCCGCCTCATCACCCGCGTCGCATTCGGCTTCCACACAGCCCAGCCCCTCATCGCCATGGCCATGCTCACCCTCGGAGGCCACCGCCCCACCCTCCCAGGCCGCCAATGACCCACACAAGAGTCAGGAGCGCCCCAAGATCGCCGACGACGCCGGCGCCCAACTCAGACGCGAACACGAAGACACCGTTGCCGGCTCCACCGACCTCGATGAACGCGGGCGACTCGTAGACGACCGCCACGTTCCAGAACTGCTGAACTTCGCCTACGACCTCGACACCGAATACCTCAACGCCGTCCTCCTGAAGCCTGCACCGTTCGACGCCCACGGACAGGTGGCAGCGGTCGCGCGCAAACACGGGCTCGACCCGGAAGCGTTCACGCTTGACGAAGATCAGACCGGCTGGCGCTGGCACTACACAATCCCAGCCGGTCAGACCCTCGGCTATGCAGCACGTCCAAGCACCAGCAGCGAGCGACGCCATCCCGACGTGTGGCGATGGGACGACCCCACCACACCAGACACGTTCCCGTGGAACGACTCAACGGGTTGGCGCTCCGACGATGACTTCCCACGATCCCCGAACTGGGAACCCAAACTCGTCATGTAGCTATCGTCAGCTCGTTAGATCGAGTGCCCAGACCCGTCCGGCGCAGAGCGATAGCCGCCGAAGCCGTGTCCGGCAGCGGATCGCGTCAGGTTCTTGCCGGTTGGCTCAGCGCCGTCGAGCAGTGCGATGACATCGCTGGCCTGAGTGACGACGGACGCGGCCCCTTGCTTGATGAGCTCGTTCGGGCCGTTGCTGACGGCACTGGTCACGGGGCCAGGCACCGCGCCGACACGTCGGCCGAGGCCGAGCGCGTTGAGCACGGTCGTGAGCGACCCAGACCGTACGCCTGCCTCCGGGATCACGACGCCGCCTGAGAGTGCTGCCATCAAGCGGTTTCGCGCGATGAACCTGTCCCGGCTGGGCACAGCACCTGGCGGGAGTTCACTCACGAGCAGGCCGGTGTCACCGATCCGATCCAGCAGTTCGGTGTGCGCGGCCGGATAGCGGCGATCCACGCCAGTTGCCAACACGACGATCGTCTGACCGCCGGCGGCGAGCACGCTCCGGTGCGCCGCACTGTCGATGCCGTAAGCGCCTCCGGCGATGACCACCCGTTCCTCATCGGCCAGACCCGTCGCCAGTTCGTTGGTGACGTGTTCACCGTAGTGGGTGGACGCGCGAGCGCCCGTGATTGTGACCCGATCACTCAGCGCCGTCGCCAAGAACGACGATGCGCCCCGCGTCCACAGCACATACGGGGCGCGGTCGCCCAGCTCGTCCAGCCCGGCGGGCCACTCCCGATCCGCCGGAATCAGCGTGCCGAACCCGTACTGCTCGGCCTCGGTCACCCGCTCCATCAAGTCGGGCGCGATCCGGGCCCGCAGGCGCTCGCGCCACAACAGCACGTCCGCGCGGCCCAGCCCCGTCACGTCGTGATCGGACTCGACCAGGCTCAGCGTCGCAACGCCGCCGTGGCGACCCAAGACGTATCCAGTCGTCGTGTCATCCGGCTCAGCGATCATCGACAGCACGATCCGCGCCATCCGCTCACCCTGCACCTGCTCCGCCAGCGTCGCCATGATCGGTGTCCTTCCACTCCACGGTCACCGACGAGGTGCACCCCCGGGCGCCACCGCGAGGGGTTCCCAACGTCGCAGCTCAGACGTAGAGTTGAAGGTGAGGCGGCTTTCTCCTTCACAGTGGGCCGTTCGCGGCAGGCCTTCGGGCCACTCTTCAACGCACCGTCTCGCAGAGACACCTTGCGTAGAAGAGGAGCATCCGATGATCCGCCTACTGATGATCGCCAGCATCCATATCCGCGACTTCATGCGTCGCTTCATGCCGAGCAACATCTTGCTCGACCTCATCCGTACCCGCCGCGGCCTCAAGTGGGGCGTCCCAGCCATGCTGCTGGCGATCCCGTACTTCGGCGTCGCCTACTGGTGCACCACGATCATCGGCAACGGTGGCCCCGGTTGGCTCAACCTCGTCGTCCTGATCTGCGTGTGGAGCGGCTTGAAGATGCTGTGGATCGGCCCCGTTAGCCTGCTCCACCTACTCCGAGCCAGGACCAGCGATCGCCGTGCGCGCCGCGAGGACACTCGTCGCAACCACGAAGAGCCCGTGCAGACCGGGGTCATGTGATGGGCCGGTACGTGAAGAAGACCACGCGGCGCCGCCGGGAGGATCGGAACCTCTCTGTCCGGGCAGAGCACCGCTACCCACCGGATGTGGACAAGCTCTGCCAACTGCTCATCAGGTTCACGCTGCAGGACATGGGGGAATCGCGAGCCTGGCAGCGCCGCGAAGAGATTGCCGGAACTCGCAAGTTTCAGCCCAGCGGCACCAAGGGCGCGTGACTTTGCGCCGCGTCTTGTCTACGAGTCTCGATCCGGCGGCTGAATCATCCTCACGTTCGAGACGCCACCTTGGTTGATGCAGTCTTGGGCGAGGTCGTGAACATGCCAGTAGAAGTCAAGAGCTGGTTCCGCCGCGTTCACGGTCGTTTCCACGGCTGTGTAGTGATGCAGCGGCGTTGATACGCCGTCGTACATGAATCCGTGATTGTCGGTCGTCAGGATCATCAGCGGTTCGTTGCCGGTCCAGTCGATGCCGACACGCAGGTCGTACTCGTCGTTCCCGGTGGCTTCGGCAGTGGCGCGGATCAGTCCCATGAAGTCGGCGATGGCGCATTCGATTGCGGCCGACTGAATCTGTGAACCCTCGAAGTAGCCGTCGCTACTCATGCGATGCCCGCCGACCGCGGCTGCCAGTGTGACCGAGCCGTCGTGGTGGATGCTCAGCCACGCCTCCTTCCACGTCGAGCGGTCACCAGTCGCCGTGTTGACCGCAACCCAGCGCCTCAAGCCCGGGCGAGGGTTGTGCCTGTCCACGCTCTCCAGCGGGTGAATCCCTCCTCGACCGGCGTAGGTCAGGGCAAGCCCCTCTGTCTGGGACAGCACCTCCCGGGCCTGATCGCGAGTGAGCCGATCCCGGAAGCGCGGCACGCGCGGATGAGCAGCAGCGATCAACCAGGCTCGCTTGTCGGTGTCGCGGCCTCTGGCTGTCTCGGTGAACAAGTTGTCCAGCGCCTCAGTAGCGTGCCGACGTTCATCGAACCGCGCCCGGTACATTGCCTCGATCTGTCGTTCCTTCATCCACACGGTGTCTGAGTCGTTGCGGATGGGCGCGCCGAAGAAGTCGTTGCGGTAGATCAGGTGCGGGCCGTCGATGCTTGCTGGAACCTCCACGACGACTGCACGCTTGGCGCCATCGCCGAGCCGGTAGACATTCAGCCCGAACACGGGCGGAGAGATGGCGGTGATCGCGGCGCTGCGCAAGGTTCGCTCGTAGGCTTCGTCGCACTCGCCAACATCGACACGCCCAGTTGCTGCCTTCTGCGACTCGCGCACACCGAAGACGATCACGCCGCCACCGCTGTTGGCCATCGCTGCGACATCTTTGGGGAAGTCCGTCTGCGACAGCCCCTTGGCCGGCGGCAACTCAGACTTCCAATCCAAGTCGCTCGTCTCCACCGCACCGACGCCCACGGCCGCGTCCAGCAGCGCATCGGTCAGCGGTCCAGGTCCAGCCCCGGCGGCGCGGTGAAGTGCAGTGAAGTTCATGCCTTCAAGGATATGGAGCATGTCGGACACTCAGCGTGGTATCGGCTGACGACCGCGCGGACGGATCGTCCCGCCACAGGCGACGATCCCTGCACGGGCGCCGTCGTTGCTGATGCCGAGGCGGGCCGCAACCTGTGGCAAGGTCAGCCCTTCCTCATACAGCCGTGCCGCTTCACGACGGATGCTCTCGGGAAGCCCCGGACTCCGGGTCGGTACGCCTGCCCGGCGCACCAGCTCACTGACGGTCGAGCGGTGCACGCCGAAGCGGTCGGCCAGCTCTTGAACGGGTACCTCTGCGGCGTAGGAGTCGAGCAGTGCCGCACGATTCGAGGCATTCAAACGAGTTTGAGACTGACGCGATCTTTCGACCACCAGGCCTCGCGTGTCCGCTCGCTGGGTCGCCGGGCGACCCATCCTGCGAGCCCGAGATGCCTTGTGGACACGGGAAATCAGCGAACGTATGGGCTTGCGAGGGTTTGAGAAGTACCTACGGAGGTCCACAGTTCCGGACGTGGTCGAGTCCCCGACCTGGGCGTGCTGGCTCTTCGTGACGGCGAACCACTCCGCGGGTCGGAGGGTTGCCTCCTCGTCCTCAACGGATCAGTCGGGCAGCCGTTCGGCCAACGCTGCCACCGTCGTGCAGTCGATCAGCAGTGTCCCGCCCACGGCGTCGATCGCCGTTCCCATCCCCCGGAGGAGCGTGTCGAGCTCGTCCTCCGGAAGACGGTTGATGCCGCCCGAGGTCGAGGCCCGCTCAAGCCATGCATCACGCCCGATGGTCGACTGCCGCGTGAAGGTCAGACGCTCGACCGGCCCGAATGCGCCGGTTGTCCGGAGACCGGCGGCGGCACGGTCGATGATCGAACCGTAGGGATCAGCGTGTGGCGCGGCGGCCCAGGGATTGAACGGGAGACCCGTGTCGAGGGAGTCGAAGACCTCGGCGAACTCGGCAGCGAGTTCCGGCGATGGGAGTTCCCTGTTCCAGAAGAGTGCGAGCAGACCGCCCGGGCGCAGGACGCTCGCGGCTCCCGACGCCCCCGCGTCCGGGTCGATCCAATGCCACGTCTGTCCGGCGATCAGGCCGTCGAAGGTCCGACCGGCCGGGTCCCACTCCTCGAACCGTCCTGCCTCGACCACGAAGTCCTTGGCGCGCGCGAGCGCGGCCATGTCCGGATCGGGCTCGACGCCGAGCACGTCGAGTCCGCGCTGTCGGAACGGCTCGGACGAGATGCCGGTGCCGATTCCCACGTCGAGGACCGTGGGACCCGGCAGTCGATCGACGATGGCGCCGATGAGTGCGGCGGGGTACCGGGGCCGCGCGCGATCGTACTTGTCGGCATCCGATCCGAATGACTCAGCCAGTTCGCGGTGATCGTGCGCGGCATCGTCGACCAGAGGTGGCCCAGGGGGTAGAGTGACCATGCGCCCACTCTAAGTGGGCAAGTGCCCATTCACAAGCGAACGGAGTCCGATGCCCACCGGAGTGGCACTGCGCGATGCGCGTTCCCGGCTTCTCGCCGCCGGAGAGCGGGTGCTGCTCCGTGACGGACCAGCAGGTCTCACGAGCCGGACCGTGACCGAGGAGGCCGGCGTCGCCAAGGGCGTTCTGCACCGGCACTTCGCCGACTTCGATGACTTCCTAGCGGCACTCATTCGGGAACGGATCGCTGCTGTCGACGCGATGTCGGTCGACCTGGGCGACCAAGCCGGTCGACGGACCGTGATCGAGAACCTCTCGACAGCGCTCGCTCGGATGTTCGACCCGCTGGGGTTGGCAGTCGTCCGACTCGTACTCTCCCGCGACGGGCTTCGCGCCCGGCTCCGGACAGGGGCTCGTCAGGGGATTCCGGTGCTCACGGAGGGGGCCGACGGCCTGGCGGAGTACCTGGCTGCCGAACAGCGGGTCGGCCGCATCCGTGCGGACGCGACGCCCGCTGTACTGGCCAACGCGCTCATCGGTACGGGGCACCTGCTCTTCGCGGCCGAACTGGGTGGGCTTCCGGACGAGTCCGCCGTCCACGAGGTCGTCGAGGGGATCATCGTCGGCGCCGAGCCCGGCGTCACCGAGCGCCGGTGACGGGACTGCCGGCTCCGCAGGACTCCCGCCGCTCCAGGTGTCGGTCACGGCAGCACGCCAGCGCGCCGGAGGCAGTGGACCGTGCCGAGCGGGGCTGTTCCTCGTGGGTGGGCGCGGACACGACGGGAACTCGACCACCTCACGCGTCACCCGTGTCCACTCCGACCGGGCAGGAGAGTGACGATGAGGTTGCTGGTGACGATGACGGCGATGCCGACCCACTCGTTGACTACCAGTGCCTCGTCCAGGACGAGGCAGCCGATGAGGGCCGCATGTACGGGATTGGTACTCATGACGACGCTGAACACGGAGGCGGGCACCCGGCGCAGGGTGACCAGGTCGGCCAGGTAGGGCACCGCCGAGGAGAGCACGCCGCAGGCCACGGCCAGCAGGAGTGGACCCGGGGTCGGGGGTCGGAGGAGGAAGGTCACGGCGGCGACGGGCGCCCAGATGAGGGCGGAGACGCCTGCGGCTGCCGAGGTGCCGCGCCCCCCGGGGATGCGGGCACCGACCACCTGGTTGAGCAGGATGTAGGCGGCCCAGGCAGCGGCTGCGGTGAGTCCCAGGCCGATCCCGAGGAAGTCACTGGACGGCTTCGGGGCGGTGATGAGGACGACGCCGGCCGCCGTCATCAGTCCGCAGACCGCGTCGAGTCGCCGCCTTGAGGTCGCGAGGGCCAGGGTGAGGGGCCCGAGGAACTCGAGGGTGACGGCCAGGGCGAGGCCGAGCCGGTCGATGGCGGAGTACAGGGTGGTGTTCATCACCCCGAAGACCACTCCCAGTAAGCAGGATCGGCCACCATTGGCGCCGGGTGAGGGTGCGGAAGCGTGGAGGGGCGATCGGGAGCAGCACGGCGGCGGCGATGAACTGGCGCACAGAGACGACCCCGAGTGGTCCGAGGGCGGGGAAGACGAGTGAACCGAGGCCGGCCCCGACCTGGTTGGACAGCGTGCTGAGGAGCATCGTGGCGACGCCGACGAGCCGTTGCCGCGGAGCTGGTGCGGGTGCTTCCGTCTTCTCCATGGACAGCAACGTAGGGACCCGGGAGCCATTCACACAATGCAAGGCACAAGTGTTGCCATACGCTTGGTGCATGGCATTTGAGCTCGCACACCTCCGCGCCCTGGTCGCCGTCGTGGACACGGGCACATTCACGGACGCGGCCATCGACCTCGGGGTCTCCCAGGCCGCCGTCTCCCGGACGCTCAAGGCCCTGGAGAACGACCTCGGCGTCACCCTGATCCGTCGCGGGCCCCGGCACAGCGTCCCGACGCCGGTCGGCCTGGCCGTCACCGACCAGGCCCGACGGGTGCTGGCGGAGGCCGACAGGATTGGCGGTGTGGTCGGCGCGGGCCGGACCAGCCTCCGGCTCGGCTATGCGTGGGCCGCCCTCGGCAGCCACACCGTCGCCCTGCAACGTCGCTGGGCGAGCGCGCATCCGGGAACACGTCTCACGCTCGTGCGCGCCAACACGACCACCTCCGGTCTCGCCGAGGGCCACTGTGACGCGGCCGTCGTGCGCACCCCCGTCGACCCCGACCGGTTCGACTCCGTCGTCGTGGGCCTGGAGCGGCGACTCGTCGCATTCGCCACCGATGACCCCTGGAGGAGGCGGCGCAGCCTGCGCATGGCCGAGGTCGCCGGGCGCACCGTTCTCATCGACACCCGCACCGGTACCACCCACCTCGACCTCTGGCCGGCGGGTCGGGGACCCCGCTCCGTCGTGCACACCGGCGACGTCGACGAATGGCTGGACGCGATCGCCGTCGGCGAGGGTGTCGGGACCACGGCGGAGGCCACCCGTGCCCACTATCCCCGACCCGGCGTCACCTACCGGCTCATCGCGGACGGGCCCCGCATCCCTGTCTCCATCGCCTGGCGCAAGGACGACCCGCCACCGCTCGTCCACAGCCTCATCGACCTCGTCACCGAGCTGTACCGGAGTGGCCCCCCCACGAGCTCGACCTCCGACTCTGCACCACGCTCCTGACAGGACCCCTGCCGCGGGCCCCACGCCGGGCCGAGCCGCACCGTGACAGGGTGTCCGGCCGATCGGCCCCGTCGGGGGCGCACCGCGTGACGGGGTTGGCATGCCCGGGGCGGTCGATCCATTCGGTCATGGTCCTGGCGACCGACTGGGATGACGTCAGCCCACGGCGCGGCGCAGCAGCTCCACGATGCGCTCCTCCTCGGCCGGCCCGATGTGGGTGAGGGCGAAGGTGGTGGCCCACATGTCCCCCTCGTCGAGGTGGGCCGCACCCTCGAAACCGAAGGTGGCGTAGCGCGCGCCGAACTTCGAGGCCGCCTGGAAGAAGCAGACGACCTTCCCGTCGCGCGTGTAGGCAGGCATCCCGTACCAGGTCTTCGTGCCGAGCGCCGGCGCGTGTTCCTTCACCAGGGCGTGGATGCGCTCGGCCATGACCCGGTCATCGTCGGCCATCTCGGCGATCTTCTCCAGGACGGCGACCTCGGGGTCGACCTTCTTCCGCCCCTTCCCCCCGGAGGCGCGTGCTGCCCGGAGTTCCTTTGCGCGCTCCTTCATGGCGGCGCGCTCCTGATCGGTGAATCCGCCGTCAGGTTCTGCGGTGGTGTCCGTCGATGACGTCATCGGTTCCTCCAGTTGCAGGTCCGGGCCCGGCGGGTGGTGCCGGGCCACGGTGTGTGTGGGTGTGTGGGTGGCTGTCAGGCCCCGGCGAAGGCCTCGAGGATGTCGGTGTCCCCGTCCGTGTACCCGAGTGTCCTCCCGATCGTGTGGTCGGTGTCGAGGGCTGCGGCGATGGTCAGGGCGACATTGCCTCGGGAGGTGCCCCGGTCGGATCCCCGGCCGCGCCCGGGCTCCACCAGATCGATCCTCCCGGTGGGTTCCTCCAGGGTCAGCCTGCTGGGGCCGAGAACGGTCCAGGCCAGGGAAGAGGCGCGCAGGTGGTCGTCGGCGGCGGCCTTGGACTCCGCGTAGGCGAAGAACGGATCGTCCTCGGGGACTCCGTGGTCCCTGCCCGCTCCGAGGTAGGAGACCATCACGTAGCGGTGGACACCGGCGGAGGCGGCGGCATCGATCGAGCGGATCGCGGCGTCGCGGTCCACGGCACGGGTGCGCTCAGCACTCCCGCCTCCCGCCCCGGCGGACCAGATCACGGCGTCCCTGCCGCGGGAGACGCGCAGGAGGTCGGCCAGTGAGGCGGTCTCGATGTCGAGCACCAGGGGGATCGCGCCGGTGGCCTCGACATCGCGGGACTGGTCCGGATTGCGGATGACGGAGGTGACGGTGTGGCCCGCCTGCGTCAGCAGGGGAGCGGTGCGGAGGGCGACCTTGCCGTGTCCGCCGATGATGAGGTAGTCGGCCATGGATGGGTCCTTCCTGGTTGCGGGAGCCGCCCGTGCACAGGACGCCGGTGGTGGCTGGCCGGGCGGCCCGGGCGCCGCGCCGGAGCTGACTCCCGTCCATCTTGGCAGGGATGGTCCCACCCGGCCCGTCGAGCAGGGCACCTCTCGGGTCCCCGCACCGGGACGGGTGACCGGTTGCGTGGACGACACCGCCTCCGGGCCCCTGCGTGGGGTGGGCGGTGCCGCTGCGGACAGGTGGCCCGGCCGGTGGGGAGGGGCCCGGGGTGCACGGTGGACGAGGGTGGACGGAGCGGGCTCCCGGGAGACACATGGGGCTGCTGGGTGCCCTGGGCGCGCGTCCCAGCGGCACTCCCGCTGAGGTGAAACGCCTCCGCGCCCACTGCGCCAGCAGATGCGGGATCCTTGGTCCTGTGTGAGGGTGGGGGGGCAACTCCATCAACATCTAGGAGAGGACACACATCATGGGTTTCTTGGGATTCCTTCTGCTGGGCCTGATCGCCGGCGCGATCGCCAAGGCCATCATTCCCGGTGACCAGCCCGGAGGCTGGCTCGCGACACTGGTCCTGGGCGTCATCGGCGCCATGGTCGGAGGTTGGTTGGGTGGCGTGATCTTCAAGACGGAGGTCATGGACAGCTTCTTCTCGCTGAGCGCCTGGGTCTCGGCCATCGTCGGTTCGATCATCGTCCTGCTCATCTACGGAGCACTCACCGGCCGCAAGCGCTGACGTCACGCACACCTGCCCGCGCTACCGACCGTTCCAGGTCGCTGCGGGGGGTCGCTGCGCACAGGACCCCGTCCCCCACGGAAGTGGGGGACGGGGTCCTTCCGTCGGGCGAACGGCACCCCGGCGGTGCTCCCGCTGTCCGGCATCCGCCCCTGCGGAGGTCACGGCACCACCGGGTCGGCACGGCACAGCGCCCGACGGTTCGTTCACATTCATCCACTGCGCAGGACTGGGGTCGCGGAATCCGATGGGCGCCCGTAGCGTCGCCACCATGACACTGGCCGTCCTCGTGGGACTGGTCCTGGTGGGGGTCCTCATCGGGATCCTGTTCCGCGCGCAGCAGGGGAGGTCCCGACGCGCCAGCGGTCCCGCAGGAGATCTGGTCGATCCGGCAGCACGGGTGACCGTCATCCAGCTCTCCACGCCCATGTGCGCGCGCTGCCCGGGGAGCGCCCGTCTGGCGCGCGCGGTCGTGGACCAGCGCCCGGGTGCCCGTCACCGCGAGATCGACCTGGTCGACCACCCCGAGATCGCCGACCGCTTCCATGTCTCCGGCACCCCGACACTCCTCCTGGTCGACGACTCGGGCCAGGTCCGTCGTCGCATCGTCGGTGTGCCCTCACGAGTCGACCTCTCCCACGCCATCGATGAGTTCCTGGAGGTCCCGACATGACCACACCATCCGACCGGTCCCCGGCCCCGCCCTCGTCCCCGGGAGGCCGTCCGTCCAGGGTCGATCCGCGCGGCCCACGCTTCGGTGCCGCCGTCACCTCGGTGCTGCTGCTGGTGACGATCGCTCTGGACCTGCAGGGGGCACACACCGCGGCCCTCGTCCTGTTGGCGGTCCTGGTCGCCCTCTTCGCCTGGGGGGCCTTCGCCGGGGTGGGACGTCATCCGTGGGGCCTGATCTTCCAGCGCGTGGTGCGCCCGCGCCTCTCGCCGCCCGATGAACTCGAGGACGCGGCTCCGCCGACCTTCGCCCAGGGGATCGGTCTCCTGGTGACCGGCGTCGGGGTGGTCCTCGCGCTGGTGGGGGTGCCCCACGCCGTCGCGGTGTCGGCAGCGATCGCCTTCCTCGCCGCGTTCCTCAACGGTGCCTTCGGGCTGTGCCTCGGCTGTCAGCTCTACGTCCTCCTCCTGCGGGCCGGGCTCGTGGGTGGCAGGAGCGCGTCGGGGACCTGAGCGCGGTCCACTCGCGGCCACCTCCCCGGGGACGACCGTGCCGCCCCTCCGGAGTGTGTCCGAGGGGGCGGCACGGGTCGTGCACGGGCGGGCACCCGGTCGGGACCGGGTGCCGTGGAGGGGTCAGTTGGTGGCCGCGTGCTCCTTGGCCCAGGAGGTGATGGCAGGGGCCTCGGCCTCATAGGCCTCCGAGGTCGACCTGGTCACCGAGAGGGCGCGCATCCACTTGGGCATGCGGTCATTGGCCAGCAGCCAGTGGTCGACGGAGAACGGGCCGGCCCCGGTGAGGACGAAGCTGCCGAAGAAGACGATGAGCAGCATCGGGTACTCCCAGCCGGCTCCCGCCCAGTCGTAGCCGTTGAACCACTCGCCGCCATAGGCGATGGTGGCCAGGAGCAGGTAGACGACGCCCCCGAGGCCCGCGAGGCGGGTCATGAAGCCGAAGCCGATGCCCAGGCCGACCGCCATCTCGATGATGCCGGCGAGCACCACGAAGAACCCGGGCGCCTGGCCGAGCAGGGAGAAGGGGGCGACGGCGTCCGTGCCCATGGGGCCGAAGACCTGGTAGGTCATGTGGGCCCAGGAATCGTGGCCGGCGAAAATCTTCTCCGTGGCGTGGCCGAGCTCGTTGAAACCGAAGTAGATGCGGACCAGGGTGAAGCCCCACACCAGGTTGAACAGCCAGACGTTCTCGGTGCGGTGGCGCAGGTCATTGCGCCACACGGCGGCGAACTGGAGGACGAAGGGGACCAGGGTGATCAGGCAGACGACCATGAGGGCCCAGGGGCGGGGTCCGCTGATGGTCCACTCGACGGAGCCGTCGGCACCGGTCTCGTCCGTCCCACCGGCCATGGCGGCGATGCGCCAGACGATGAGGTAGGGCAGGAGCGAGGTCAGGAAGCCGACCGTGAAGTGCTTCGGCGTGACCCAGATGCTGATGGCCAGGGCCAGGGCCAGCAGGACGATCGTCCAGGCTGCGCCGAAGTCGTGGATCTGGTGTGCGATGAAGACGGTGTACAGACCGACCAGGAGGGTGACTCCCAGGCAGACCTGCACGTAGATGTCGGGGACACCGGCCGGGACCAGGTGCTCGCGGTTCCTGATCACGTCAGGAGGTGTGCTCTTCTGTGCCATCTCTTCCTCACTTCGATGGAGATGCGCTGATGACACTCGAATTGAATGCCTGTTGGACAACTACGGGCGATGTCGAAGGTCCCTGTGTGCCGGGTAGGACAGCGGGCTCGGCGGGACATCTCCACCGCTCGTGGTCAGTTTTGCTCCACCGTGGTGGACGTGGTTGTCACTGTCTCCTGGCGCACATGTCGGGAGTTGAACAACTTCCACCGGACACAGGGCACGGGGAACGACCTGGGACGGGGAGCCGAAGCGAGGACGTGGCGGGACCGGAGCCCCGGACCGGTCGGGGTCGTCCGGCGTGTGGTCAGGCCGGAACCCCTGCGACCTCGGACGTCCGGGTGCGGCGGGTCGCGCTCATGTTGATGAGGAGGGTCGCGGTGAAGGACAGCCCAGTGGCGACCAGCATGGCGATGACCATGCCGAGTGCGTTGGTGGCGACGAAGGGCGCCATGACGGCGGGCAGGTAGGCGGTCGCCTCGACACCCATGGCACCCACGACGGCTCCGCCGACGGTGGCTGCCCCGATGGCGGTCGCGAAGACGCGGCGGTCGGAGAACATGAACGGGTAGGACGCCTCGACGAAGGTCCCGAAGAAGAAGTTCACCGCGGCCCCCGATCCGGCCAGTGCGCGCTCACCGGAGCTGCGGGGTCGCACCACGTTCGCCAGTGTGATCCCCAGGCTCACCATGACGAGGCAGACCATGTCGATCGCCCCGAAGAAGCTGAACCCCTTCTGACCCATCTCCAGGAGGACCAGCGGGAGGATCACGGAGTGGTAGACGCCCCCCATCAGGGCGAACCAGATGACGCCTCCGGCCAGTGCACCGGCCAGGACGGGGCTGAAGTCCAGTGCCGCCTGGATGCCGGTCTTGACGGCCTCGCCCAGCCAGTTGGTGGCCGGGGCGAGCAGGTAGTACACGAGCAGACCCGGCAGGAGACCTGCCAGACCCCCGGCGACGATGTTGGCGGTCGTGGCGGGGAAGCGGTGGGACAGGGTCCACCGGATCAGCCAGGATGCCAGCAGGCCCGCGAGGATGCCGGCGGCCAGGCCACCCAGCAGCCCGCCCTTGGACGCCAGGATGCCTGCGACGGCACCGGCGACCATTCCGACCTCGTCCAGGGCCGAGACCTTGCGGGCAGCCACAGCGGCCACGACGATCGGGAGCCCGGCGATGAGGACGTCGAAGACCTCACCCAGTCCTGACAGGACGGGGATCTTCGACGCCGCCAGGACCAGGGCGAGGGCGATGAAGGCGGGGATGGAGCCGACCATGATGCCGCGGATGGAGATGCGTCTCCACGCGGCGTCGTGGGTGCCGGCGTCCTCGCCGGTGGGGGAGAAGGGGTCGCCCTCGTGCGCGGTCCCCGTCCCACTGGTCCCCCGCTGGTCGGAGCCGGGCCCGGGGACACCTGCGTCGGGGACCTCGACGGGCGGGTGCCCCAGGACCGGGCGGTAGCGGACCTTCCAGTGGCGCGCGAGTCCGGAGACGTAGGCGACGGCCCGAGTGGTCGAGGTGGTGCCCGTGGTGCCGGAGACGGAGACGAGGTTGAGGCCCGCGCTCTCCGCCCGGGCGATGGAGGTGCCACCCGTTCCGGCGGCCGGGATCCCGGCCGCAGCCGCTGCCGTGACAGTGGCGGAGTTCGTGCCCGTCGGGTCGGCACTGACCAGCACGAGTGCGTCGACCTGGCCGACCTCCACGCGCTCGGCGAGGATCGAGTCCCTGGTCCGGGCTGCCTCGTTGACCTCTGCCAGCGTCCCCGAGACGGTGGGGACGGGGCGCCCCCCGGACAGTTCCCACAGCTGTGCGGGCGTGGAGTCACCGGCGGAGTCCATGGAGGCCTGCGCGGCGACGAACTGGACCGTGACCAGCTGGAAGCCCGCCGCAGCCAGTTGGCGCTGGATCTCCCCGATCAGGCGTGCGGGGTCGTCTCCGCCCTGACTGCGCAGGTTCCCCCCGGAGCTGCCGATGACCGCGACCCGGCGGGGCCCACTGGGCCCCCCGCCCGTGGTCGTGCCGGTGCCTCCTGTGTGCCGCCTGCCCATGTCCTGGCTCCCTGGTCAGTGTCCGCCGCGGTGGTGCGGCCGGGTGACGGCACCGATTCTGCCGTGAGTCGTCCGAGTCGCGGCGATCCGTCCACCGGTGGGGAACTGTCGCCGGAGGGGAGCTCCTGGCGTGTCCGGACACTGCCGGGGCGTGGATCACGGAGGACAATGGCCCCATGACGGGAGTCCTGGGGATCGGCGCGTACGAGTCACTCGAGCAGTCACGGGAACGGGGACGCGGTGAACGCAAGTCCGTCCCGCGCTCGCGGCTGGCCGAGTTGGCACCCTCCCAGCGGGATCCCGTCGACGTCCTCGTGGAGCAGAACGCTCCCCGGGTCCCCGACCTGGTCCCCCTGCGTTTCGCCTGCATGCTGGCCGATCCCTTCGCCTTCTACCGGGGGTCGGCGGCACTCATGGCCGAGGACCTCGCCGCCTCCCCCCACACCTCGCTGCGCGTGGTGGCGTGCGGGGACGCCCACGTCTCCAACTTCGGGGTCTACGCCTCCCCCGAGCGCGCCCTCGTCTTCGACCTCAACGACTTCGACGAGGTCGCCGTCGCACCGTGGGAGTGGGACCTCAAACGACTTGTCACCAGTGTCGTCATCGGAGCACGTCAGGCGGGACACGGTGCCGACCGGACCCGGGACCTCGCGGCGGCCACGGCACAGCAGTACGTGGACGCGTTGGACCGTGTCATGGAGATGGACGCGGTCTCGCGCTACTACCTCCACGCCCAACCCGAACCGGTGGCCCACAGTGTGCGTGGCGAGTTCGCCGACGTCATCGAGGAGACGGCCCGGCGCGCACGCCGGCGCACCTCGGAACGTGTGGTGCGCCGACTGACGGAGGTCGACGAGGGCGGCTCGGTGCGCTTCCGTGAGGACCCACCCGTCCTGTCCCATGTCGGGGACCGGGTGTGGCGCGCGGTCGCCGGGTCCTACAGGGCCTACCTGACCAGCGTCCCGCCGGACATCGCACTGCTGCTCAGCCACTTCCGCATCGTCGACATCGTCCGACGCGTCGTGGGCGTGGGAAGTGTGGGGACACGCTGCTACCTGGCCCTGCTCGAAGGGTCCGCGGGGGAGGTGCTCGTCCTCCAGATCAAGGAGGCGCTGGCCTCGGTGCTGGTGACCAATGGGGGAAAGTCCCTGCCGGAGGTCTTCTCCCGCACGGTCCACCTCAACGGCCAGGGTGGCCGGGTGGTGGCCGGGCAGCGCATGCTCCAGGCGGTGTCCGATCCCTTCCTGGGCACCGCGCAGGCGGGGGGACGGGAGTTCTACGTGCGGCAGTTCCACGACATGAAGGGCTCCGTCGACACCGATGACCTGGACCTGGACGCCTTCACCGGGTACGCCCGTTCCTGCGCGGCCCTCCTGGCGCGGTCACACTCCCAGAGTCCGGACGCCGCGGCCGTGCTCGCCTACATCGGACAGGGACGAGGATTGGTCGAGGCCCTGGCCGACTTCTCGCTGGCGTACGCGGACAAGTCCCTGGAGGACTACGAGGTGGTGCGCACCGCGGCCCGGGAGGGACGCATCGAGGTCGCACCGGACGCTGCGCGCTGAGGTGCGTGCCGGGGTGCGCGTCGGACTGCACGCCGGGGCGCGCGGGTCCTCCCGGTGACGGCCACCTCGCATCGGGACTGTCAAGGGACGGAGGGAGGACGTCGGACTGAGGCAAGCCTTCTATTATCTGCGCATGGACGCAGATTCGAGGACGGGCCGTCCCGCACCCGATGACCTGGACGACGAGCACATCGCCCTGGCGACAGAAGTCTTCACACTCCTCTCCGACGAGACCCGGGTACGACTCGTCCTCGCCCTCGAGAACGGCGAGATGACGGTCGGAGCACTCGCACAGCGCGTGGGCAGACCACCCACCGCCGTGTCACAGCACCTCGCGAAGCTGCGATGGGCGCGGGTGGTCGCCACCCGGCAGGAGGGCACCCGTGTCCACTACCGCCTCGTCGACGAGCATGCCCGGACCCTCATCCACCAGGCCCTCTTCCAGGCCGAGCACATGGTGGACGAACTGCCGGCCCACCACCGGCGCCGAAGCGCCCAGGGCGTGCGCGGGGTGCGCGCGGACGAGGGCGGACCCGCCGACGCACCCGACCTCGTACCGGCGCACGACGCACACGGAGGAGCATCCACATGGGCGTGACGCCGACACCGGTCCCCTCCCCCCGGCCCGGACCCGGGGAAACGGGCAGCGCGACGGTCGGGCAGGCGGAGTCGACCCCCACCCACCGACCGGTCACCGCCGCGGGCCCCGGGGACGAGCCCGGCCTGTGGCAGCGCATCGACCGCACCGACCTGGCGCGCACACTCTCGGTGGCCGCCTGCGCGGTGGCGGTCGGCGTGGCCCACGTCCTGGGTGCCTCGCGCTGGGTGCTGGCACCCGTGTCCGTGGTGGCCCTCGTTGCCGGGTGCTGGCCGATCCTCGTCGAGGCCTGGGAGGACGTGAAGGCCCGACGCATGAGCATGGAGCTGTCCATGCTCATCGCCATCGCCGCTGCCGCCGCCATCGGTGAGTGGACGACGGCGCTCGTCATCACCACCTTCGTCCTGGCTGCGGAGATCCTGGAGGACCTCTCCATGGACCGGGGCCGTGACGCGCTGTCCGACCTCATGTCCTTCCTCCCCGCCACGGTGCGTGTGCGCAGGGGCACCTCCCAGGTGGAGATCCCCCTGACGGAGGTCCGACCGGGAATGGTCGTCGTGGTGGAGCCGGGCTCCCGGGTCCCTGTGGACGGCACGGTGCTCGCCGGCTCGGCCAGCCTCGACCAGTCCCGACTGACCGGGGAGTCCCTCCCGGTGGACGTGCAGGTCGGTGACACGGTCCTGGCCGGCTCCATCGCGGTGGCAGGGGCCCTGGAGGTCACGACCCGGCGCGCGGGCGAGGACTCCACCTTCGGCCAGATCATCGCCACCGTCCGGGAGGCCCAGGAGTCCCGGGCCCCGGTCCAGCGCCTCGCGGACCGCCTGGCCGGCATCCTGGTGTTCATCGCCCTGGGTGCGGCGCTGGTGACGTTCCTGGTCACCCGCGATGCGCGGGCCACGATCTCGGTGGTCATCGTCGCCGGCGCCTGCGGGATCGCTGCGGGCACGCCACTGGCGATCCTCGCCTCCATCGCGCGCGCCGCACGGGCGGGCGCCTTCGTGCGCGACGGGACCCACCTGGAGGTCCTCTCCGGTGTGGACACCGTGGTCCTGGACAAGACCGGCACCCTCACGCTCGGGCAGGCCCGGGTGGTCGACGTCCGCCCCGCACCCGGCGTCGACGAGGGCGACCTGCTGGCCCTCGCGGCGGGCGCCGAATGGCACTCGGAGCACCCGGTGGGTCGGGCGATCACCGACCGGGCCGAGGAACTCGGTGTCACCGTGCCGGTCCCCGGGAGCGCGGAGCACGTGCCCGGGATGGGCGTGACGGCACGGGTCGGGAGGCACGAGGTGTGCGTGGGCAGCGCGCGACTGGTGTCGGACGCACCGCAGGAGTCGGGCCCGGCGGGGGCCAGTCCCGTGCACGTCGCGGTGGACGGGGTGTGGGCAGGCACCCTGTGGGTCGCCGACCAGCTGCGGGAGGGAGCTGCGCGCTGCGTGTCCGACCTGCGTTCCCTGGGGTTGAGGGTCCTCATGCTCACCGGCGACACCGAGCAGACTGCCCGCGCGACCGCGCGAGACGTCGGGATCACCGAGGTCCGCGCCGGCCTCCTGCCCGCGGACAAGCATGCGGTGGTGGGACAGGAACGCGCCGCCGGGCACGTCGTCGCCATGGTCGGGGACGGTGTCAATGACGCCCCGGCGCTCGCGGTCGCCGACGTGGGCATCGCCATCGGTTCGGGGACGGATGTGGCCCGCGAGAGTGCGGACGTCGTCCTCATCAGCTCCGACCTGGGGGACCTGGTCACCCTGGTGCGCACCGCGCGCCGGGCCCGGCGCACGATCATGGTGAACTTCGTGGGCACGCTGGTCGTGGACGCGGTGGGCATGGTGCTGGCCGCCTCCGGGGTGCTGGGGCCGGTGGCGGCGGCAGTGGTGCACGTCGGCTCGGAGTCGGCCTTCATCCTCAACTCCGCACGACTGGTCCCCGGTCGCGCACGGCGCTGAAGGCTGGAATGCTCATGTGAGGGACGCCACCTCCAGGGAAGGACACTCCCATGACGCACTCCGTGCACCAGCGACTGCGACGTCACGTTCCCGGGCGTCACGACGACCGCGACCGGGACAGTGACCGCGACCGGGACGACCACCGCGTCGGTCCGGTGGGACACCACTTCACCCGGCTGGTGACACGTGTGGCGCTCGGCTCGATGCTGGTGTTCACCGGCACCAGTCACCTCACGTGGGCGCGTGAGGAGTTCCGGGCGCAGGTCCCCGAGTCCGTGCCCCTGGACGTGGACACGACCGTGCTCGTCTCGGGCGTGGTCGAGATCGCCCTGGGGTCCGCCCTCGTCGCCGTCCCCCGCCGTCACCGCCGCCACCTGGGCCGACTCGCAGCCCTCTTCTTCGTCGGGGTCCTCCCGGGCAACCTCTCCCAGTTCCTGCACGCCCGTGACGGTTTCGGACTGGACACCGATGCCAAGCGACTTGCGCGGCTGTTCCTCCAACCCGTCCTGGTCTGGTCGGCCCTGTACGCCACCCGTGACTGAACCCGGTCCCCCGTCCTCGCTTCCGTGGGACGCCCTCGCGGAAGTGACTTGGTGAAGTCCATACTCGGTGCAGGAGGACTCCATACCGAGGGGAGCGTGTCCACATGCCGCAGATCTCCGCACTGGTCCGCTCCGTGCCGCCCTCGGGGATCCGGCGCATCTTCGAGCTCTCGGGCACCATGGACGACGCCATCAAGCTGTCCGTGGGGGAACCGCAGTGGGAGGTGGCCCCCCACATCCGTGAGGCGGCCGCCCGGGCCTGGGTCGACGACTTCACCGGGTACACCCACAACTCCGGGATCCTGCCCCTGAGGGAGGCCATCGTCGACAAGTTGGCCCGCGCCAATGTCTACGCGGTCGACGTCGACCGGGTGCACGTGACGGCGGGTGGGTCCCAGGCCCTCCACCTGGCGATGGTGATGACGCTGTCCCCGGGGGAGGAGGTCCTCATCCCCGACCCCGGCTACTCGACCTTCGCCATGGCGCCGAGGTTGGTGGGGGCGGTGCCCGTGCCCTACCCGTTGAGGGCCCGCGACGACTTCATGCCTGACATCGATGTCCTGGAGGGCCTGGTCACCCCGCGCACCCGCGCGATCGTCGTCAACAGTCCCTCCAACCCGCTGGGGGTGGTCTACCCGCGCACGGTCATGCAGGCGCTGGTGGACTTCGCTGCCCGCCACGACCTGTGGGTCATCAGTGACGAGGTCTACGAGGCCCTCACCTACGACCCGGGCTTCACCAGTGCCGCCGCCCTGGACCCCGATCGCGTCATCGGCGTGTACTCCCTGTCCAAGACCTATGCGCTCACGGGTGGCCGCATCGGGTACCTGGTGACCCCTTCGGGCCTGGCCGAACGGGTCCGGGCGGCGCAGGAGGCGATCGCCAGCTGTGTCAACGCCCCCGCCCAGGTCGCCGCGCTCGCCGCCCTGACCGGGAGCCAGGACATGGTGGCGGCATCCCGTGCGCACTACGTCGCCAACCGGGACGCGGCCTCCGCTCTGCTCAGCGCGCGCGGGATCCCCCACCTCCGCCCCGGGGGCGCCTTCTACCTGTGGATCGACGTCTCCCACGCCAGCCGCGGCGACGTCGCGGCGTGGGCGGAGCGCTTCCTCATGGAGCAGCGTGTGGCGGTTGCACCGGGATCGGCCTTCGGTGCGCGCGGGGAGGGCTGGGTGCGGGTCTGCTACGCGGGGGACACCGCTCCACTGCTCGAGGCACTGGGCAGGTTGCCCGCACCGGGGGACGGGGAGCCCCGGGCGGACACCGTTCGGGAGATGTCGCACGCATGAGGTGGCCCCGCAGCGCTGCGCCCGGGGCGCAGGGTCGACTGTCCGCCGGAGGGGCCCCAGGTGCGGAGGGGCGGTCGGAGCCCGCGGGAGGACCCCTGTCGGGACCGGGAGCCGCGGTCCCCGCACGGGAGGCCCACGGGAAGCTCCTGCGGCGGCGCCGCCCTACGATGGTTGGAGCCCTGCCTCCCGCTGCCCGTGGGGTGTGCGGGACCGAGCTCCCCGCAGGGGGGCTCCCCACCACGGCCTGCGTCGTTGCGGCCCGTCGAAAGGGATCGTCATGAGCACCTGTCTCCTCGTCTCACCCGTCGAGGCCGCCGACCCGGCAGGCACCGAGGATCGTCTCCACGTCGTGGATGCGGCCGACCCCAGGGTGTCCGTGCTGGACCTCGGTGTCACCCGTGGGGACGGCATCTTCGAGGTCCTCGGCGTCGTGGAGGGTCGCCCCCAGGCCGTCGGGGCGCACCTGCGCCGACTGGCCAACTCCGCGGCCATGCTCGACCTGCCCGTCCTGGACCTCACCGCGATCCGTGCGGCCGTCCTCCGTGCCGTCGCGCTCAGCGAGCCCGTCCCGGAGCTGCTGGTCAAGGTCGTCGTCACCCGTGGGGTGGAGGATGCCCAGCCCCCCGCCGCCACCTGCTGGGTGATCGCCCTGCCCGCAGCGGACCACGGCGCGGAGCGCCACGAGGGTGTCTCCGTGGTCCTCCTCGACCGGGGCTACCCCCACGACATCTCCTCCCGTGCCCCCTGGCTGCTGACGGGGGCCAAGACACTGTCCTACGCGGTCAACAAGGCCGTCCTGCGCGAGGCGGCGAGGCGTGGCGCCGACGACGTCGTCTTCACCAGCTCCGACGGCTACGTCCTGGAGGGGCCGACCTCCACCCTGATCGCGCGCTTCGGCAGGCACATCTGGACCCCGGCCATTGCCCAGGGACTGCTGCCCGGCACCACCCAGGCCAGCGCCTTCGAGTTCTTCGCCGCCCGGGGGTTCTCGACGTCGGAGGTCCTGCTGCGCACCGGGCAGCTCCCCGACGCCGACGCTCTCTGGTTGGCGTCCTCGGTGCGGATGCTGGCCCCGGTCCGTGAGGTCGACGGGTGGGCAGTGCCGGTGGACCACGAGCTCTCCGACGCGGCGAACGAGTTCCTGCTGGGTCGCGGCGAGTAGGGCGACATGGGGGGAGGGCCTGGTCCGACGGGTACGCCGGGAGAGCGCGTGGGCAGGAATCCCGTGGCTGCTCGGCACGGGCAGTTCCTGCGCCGGGCGGGACGGGCAGCGTGGAGCTACGTGCGCAGCGCCCCCCTGACCTTCGGGTGGGCGGCGATCCTGCTGGCCACCACCCTCGCCCAGCACGCCATGCCGGAGGGCCAGCTGGCCGAGGTGCTGGTGCAGCGCTCCACGAATGTCATCAACCTGGTCCAGCACCCCGTGCGGTCCCTGGTCGCGAGCCTCTTCTGGATCGACGGCTCGTTCTGGTTCCCCTACCTGGTGTCGTTCGCACTTTTCCACGCCCAGGTCGAGCGCTGGTTGGGGTGGTGGCGGTGGCTCCTCATCGGTCTCACCGGGCACGTCGTGGCCACGCTGGTCAGCCAGGCGGTACTGCTGGCTGCCGTGCGGCAGGGCAGCGCCCCGCCGATCATGCTCGGGGTGCGTGACGTCGGGGTCAGCTACTTCCAGGCCGCGATGATCGGCGTGCTCGCCCACCACTTCGTGCCGCGCTGGCGCTGGGTGTACGGGGGCGTGGCCCTGGCGGTCTTCGTCCTGCCCCTGGTCCTCCGGCCCGGTCTGACCACACTGGGGCACCTGGTGGCGCTGTTGGTGGGGCTGGCCTTCCTCCCCCTGACGAGGGCGTCCACCGCTGCTCCCTGGGACCCGCCACTCGCCTGGCGGCGCGTGCGGCAGCGGTGGGGGAGGCTCCCCCGCCGGTGAGTGCAGGGACGGAACGGTCGCCGGGTCGTCAGGGTGCCAGCACCCACCCGGCCAGTGGCCCCGCCGCCCATGCCGGGGCCGTCCTGGCGTGGAGCTTCGCGAACTCGTCGATGAGTGCGTGGAACTCCTGCCATCCCTCCAGGGTGAGCTCCACCTCCTCCTGGACCCGGGTGGCGAAGGCGCCGTAGCCGCGCGGCACCTGCCACCCCAGGTGGCCGAAGAGGCGTCGGGCACAGGTGTCCGCCACGAACACCCCGCGTCCCAGCAGGTAGAGCATGAGGACATCCGCGGTCTCCGGGCCGATCCCACGCAGGGCCAGCAGTTCCCGGCGCAGCTCAGGGGTGGAGAGGTGCGTCAGGGCAGGGCTGGCCGCCAGGAGCTCGGGACCCCGGAGGGTGTCGGCCCCGCCCTCGTCCACCCACCACGCGCACAGGCCACGCAGCGTGCGTGCCTTCGCGTGCTGGAACCCGGAGGGTGCCACCAGTGTGACGAGCTCGGGCACGTCCGTGCCGAGGAGTCGGACCGGGTCGGTGACGCCCGCGCGGCGCAGGAGGTCCAGGGAGCGCTCCACGTTGCGCCAGTTCGTGTTCTGCACCAGGACACAGCCCAGGAGGACCTCGAAGGGGGTCTCCACCGTCCACCAGTGGGACTGCGGGCCGACGTGGCTGCGCAGGGCGGCGGGCAGGTCCGACAGCTCCAGCACGGTGGCGTGCGGCGGGCGGTCCCGTGGTGGCGGGGCCGGGGCGGGGTCGTGGTGCGCCATGGTGTCCATCCTCCTCGTGGCTCGTGGCTCGTGGCTCGGGGGCCTCGGGTGCTGGACGCAGGCGGGTCGCCCGGGCAGTGACATGCTGGGGTCATGCGCAAGAACGCCGTCATGCTCCTCGCGGTGCTGGTGGTGTGCGCGGGAGCGTACTACGCCTGGTGCACGCTCTTCTCCTCCAGCGCAGGAGGCACCTCCGTGGTGGGTGCACCCGTCGTGCTCGCCCCCGCCGGGGACGGGAGTGGGACGGGCGCCGGGACGGACGGGATCAGTGACGAGGTCGCGCGCAGCACCTTCAAGAGCTTCGTCCTGGCGATGGCCGAGGACGACGGTGACACGGCCTGCGGGTTCTCCGCCTACGAGGGGGCACCGGTCGGGCCCGACAACCACTGGGACGACTGCCGCGACGAAGTCGAGGAGGCGGTCGGCGGTCTCTCCGATCCCGCGCTCGCCACGTTGCGCGACGCACTGAGGACGGCCACCTACGCGGTCACCTCGCGTCCGGGGAGTGGGGGCGCCACGGTGTCGACGACAGTCCTGGGGGAGACGCTCTCCGGGACTGTCGTCGACGCGGCGGGTGAGGCCCGCGTCGAGCTCAGTTCCCTGGTCCGCCGGTGAGGGTCCCACCGGCTCCGGCCCGGCCCCCTCGGCGTACCCCGCGCGGGTGCCGACATCCTGGCTGCCCGGCAGGCAGTGGACCCGTGCGGCCCCCGTGGTGGCGGTGGTCCCGGGACGGGGACCCTGGCGCCCGCCCGTCCTCGGGTCCTCAGGCGTCGACGAGGGCGACCCGCAGGGCGTCCAGCTCGTCGTCCCCCAGGCCGAGGCCGGAGCGCAGGTAGCCGTCGAACCCACCGAAGTCCGCGTCGACCCGGTCGAGTGCGGCCTTGAGGTAGGCGACGTCGACGTCCAGCAGGGGTCGCAGGCGCTCGGCGTCCAGACCGACCGCGGCGGCACGCTCCAGGTCCGGGGCGAAGAGCGCACGGACGGCAGGGGACACGGCCAGGTACTCCTCGAACACGGCGTCGCGGGTCGACCCGACGGCTGCCATCAGTACGGCCACGGCCCAGCCGGTGCGGTCCTTGCCCGCGGTGCAGTGGAGCAGCGTGGGCCGACCACCGGCACTCAGGACGCTGCGTGCCACCTCCGCGAATCCCGCACGGGCGGGGGCCTCGGTGACGAACTGCTCGTACGTGTGCTCCATGACGGCCCTCGCGTCGAGGTCGGCGAGGAAGGCGTCCGGGCTCACCCGGCCCTCGGCGATCGCCGCGGGCAGCGTTCCCGTGAGGCTCGCGAGGGAGCCGGGCGTGCTGGCGAGGATGTCCACCCGGACCAGCCGGGCACCCCGGGGCAGGTGGGCGGGGCGGCGCTCGGCCTCCGCAGCCGTGCGCATGTCCACCACGACCTCCAGGCCCAAGGTGGTGACGGCGGGGTCCGTGGGGACGCCGGGGTCGGAGGGCGCAGCGGAACGGAAGAGGGCTCCCGGGCGCACGACGCCACCGGAGGTGGTGGGCCACCCGCCGACGTCGCGGAGGTTCGGCAGGTGGTCGGAGGGGATCTCGTGCGAAGTGCTCACGAGGGAGAGCCTATGCGCACGGGGTGTCGACCACCGGGCATCCGCCGTGGACCTCAGGGGATCTCCCGCCCGTCGTGGGACGCCCACGGGGTGTGCGACGAGGGGACCGTGTCAGTCCTGTGGGGCGGAGTCCGTGGAGGTGTCCCCCTCGGAGGTCCCGGTGGTCCCGCCCTCGTCGGTGTCCGTCCGGTCCGCGGCGCGCTCCAGGGAGGCGCGCGCGATGAGTGCGCCGGCAGCGGTGAAGGAACCCGCCAGCGCGACGGTCGCGAGCCAGGAGGGGGCGAGCCTGTCGCCCAGGAGGTGGTCCACGGAGTACTTCCCGGCCCCCGTCAGGGCGAGCGCGGTCGAGGCCGTGGCGAGCGTGGCGGGGAGCTCGAAGCCGCCGTTCGTGTTCCAGAAGCCGTTCTCGGCGTGCGTCGATCCCGCCACGACCATGGTGGCGGCACCCGCCGCACCTCCCAGCGGGGTGGCCAGGCCGAGGGCCATCAGGGAGCCACCGCCGAACTCACCGAGGCCGGCGAGCAGGGCGGAGACCTTGCCGGGCCGGAACCCCAAGGAGTCCATGAAGGCACCCGTGCCGTCCAGTCCGTGACCGCCCAGCACCCCGAAGAGCTTCTGTGAGCCGTGCGCCGCCAGCGTCGCACCGACGCCGACACGCAGTGCCAGCAGTCCCAGATCCCGTCCCCGTGACTTCCCCATCGTGGTGGTTCCTCTCCTGTCGCGCCCGCAGCCGACCCGGATGCCGACCCGATGCGTGTCTGGGGGCACGCTAACCCTGCGGGGACGGGGCGGCAACAGGTACGTGCACGGATGCGATCTCAGTGGCGGTCGACCAGTTCCGAGGTGTTCTGGGAGGTGCGGATGATCGCGATGACGAACTCGATGGACAGGCGGAAGGTGATGATCCAGATCAGGGGTGGGATCCACCCCAGCAGGATCGCGGCGACGAGGACCCCGCCGCCCTGGCCGCTGCCTGCCACGACGATGCCCGAGATGATCTCCATCAGCCAGAAGAGCGCCGCCACGGCGATGCCCAGCATGTAGATGAAGCTCGCGAACTTCAGGGTGACGAAGTGGCGGAACTGCATGTCGAAGAGCGCCTTGAAGAATCCGGGCCCGTCCGAGGGGCTCGGGAAGGCACCTGAGGACCTCTGGGGGCCGGGGGACGGAGCGCCGGCGGGCTGGCCCTGGGGGGAACCGTAGGGCTGTCCCTGGGGCGAACCGTAGGTCTGCGCCGGCGGGACGTCGGCGGACTGTCCGGGAGGTGTCCCGTAGGGCTGCTGCGGGGACGTGCCGTAGGGGTCGCGCGGATCCGAGGGTGGTGGGGTGGTGGGGGGAGGCGGAGTGCTCATGTCGGTGACCTTCCGGTTGTGTCGGGAGTGGCATCCAGTGCTGTGTGTGGCGTGTGGTCCGTGGTGTGCGGCCTGTGGTGACGCCTCGCGTGACGGGAACGTGACCCGGGACGAGGGCGTCGCCGGACCCCGTCACTGACTCCTGCCTACCACATTGTGGCCGGAGTCACAGCGCGGGCCCGGAGTGCGGAGTACCGGGACGTCGGTGGGGGGACGTCCACGTCCGGGCACCGGATGCGGGCGGGGCGGGGAGCCCGTCGTCTGCTCCTTCTGCTGCTCGCTCAGCCTCTCGCGACGACGTTCTCGGGCTCCTCCCCGGCCAGGAGGTGCTCGATCTGGCGCCTGACGAGCCGCGCGATGCGGGGGTACGTGGCGTCGGTGTTGCCTCCCTGGTGGGCGGTGATCAGCACACCGGGAGCGTGCCAGAGCGGGTGGTCGGAGGGCAGGGGTTCCGGATCGGTGACGTCCAGGGCCGCACGCAGGCGGCGCGTGCGCAGCTCGGCGAGGAGTGCATCGGTGTCCACCACCCGCCCTCGTGCGACATTGACCAGGAGCGCACCGTCCTTCATCCGTGCGAGGAGCTGTGCGTCGAAGAGATGGTCCGTGCCCGCGTTGAGCGGGACCGCGAGGATGACGACATCGGCCGAGGGGAGCAGGTCGGGGAGGTCGGCGAGGGCGTGGACCTGCACGCCGTCCTGGACGCGGGCGTGGTGGGCCACGGGGGTGATGGTCACCTCGAAGGGCTCCAGTCGGTCCGCGATGGCCCGGGCGACCGACCCGTAACCCACCAGGACCACGTGGCGGTCGGCCAGTGCCGGGCCGAAGGGGTTGTGCCACTCCCCGCGGTCCATGGCGCGGACCGCGTCGGGGATGCCGCGCTGGGCGGCCAGGGTGAGGGCGAGGGTGAGCTCGGCGGTGCCGGCCGACTGCACGCCGCGCCCGTTGCACAGGGTGACGCCGGGGGGCAGGTGCCCCACGGCGTGCTCGAACCCGGCGCTGGGCAGCCACACGTAACGCAGGTGGGGCAGGGTGGTGAGGACGTCGAATGCACCGGGCCGTGAGAAGTAGTGCGGCACCTCCACGGCGGTGACGCGTTCGGCGACCTCGGCGGGCAGCGGTGCGGAGAGGTCCCAGTGGACCAGGTCCACGCGGTCGCGCAGATCGGCGAGGCGCTGCTCGATGTCCTCGTCGGGAAGGGTGACGGTCAGCATGTCGGGACTCCTGGGTGGTGCGGGGTGTGGTGCGGAGGACCTCATGGCAGTGGGAGCCAGTCGAGGACCCGTCGGACCTGGGTGTCCCACAGGCCCCATTCGTGGACCCCGTCGGGATACTCCACATGTGGATCGGCGCCCGCGGCGCGTGCAGCCGCCACGAAGTGCTCGGAGTGGGAGAGGAGTTCGTCCTGGCGGCCGCACGAGACCCACAGGGCGGGCAGGGCCGAGGCATCCGAGTGGCCGAGCAGCGCCAGCAGGTCGTTGTCCCCACCCGGGGTGAAGTGGCCGTCGAAGACCCGGTCGCGCACATCGGGGGCGAAGTCGAGGAAGGGAGAATCCGCGTCGAGGCCGCCGCTGAGGGCACCACCGGAGAGGTCACCGGCGCGCGCGGCGAGGTCGAGGGCACCGGAGAGGCTGGCTGCTGCGGCGAAGCGGTCCGGGTGGGACAGCGCCCATCGCATGGCACCGTATCCGCCCATGGACAGTCCCGCCACGAAGGTGTCCTCGCGACGTGTGGACACCCGGAAGAAGCGGTGGACCACCTCGGGGAGCTCCTCGGACAGGAACGTCCAGTAGGCACTGCCGTGGGCTTCGTCCTGGTAGAAGCTGCGCCCCGCACGCGGCATGACCACGGCGAGGCCCTTCTCCGCGGCGTAACGGTCGATCGAGGTGCGGCGCAACCAGATCGACTCGTCGTCGGAGAGCCCGTGGAGCAGGTAGAGGAGCGGTGGGCCCGCGGGGTCGTCGGGGGCCTGCGCCCCGCCCCCACCCAAGCCGATCAGTGTCCGGGGATGCTCCGGCAGGATCACCGTCATCGCGGTGGAGACCTGCAGGGCATCGGAGTGGAAGTGGACGTCCAGCACAGCCATGGGGACCCTCCTCGTCACCGTCCCGACCATCATGGCAGCCCAGGTGGGGTGCGGGCAGCGGCGTCCGGGGAGTCCGACCTGTGGAAGGTCGTAGGAGGAGTCGCACTGCCCGGTGTCCGGCATCCTCCACGAGAGCCCGGCCGGCCCCCGAATCCGGGGCAGGCACCGGAACTGCTCGATCGTCGCGGCACCCGCGTAGTGCCCGCTCCCGAATCCGGGGCAGGCACGCTCCCCGGGACGCGGGTTGCTCAGTCGGTCCGACCCAACGCCTCCCGGACCCTCGCCACCACCTCGGCCCGTTCCGCAGGATTCCCCTCGAAGTCCTCGTGGTCGCCGTCGATGACCAGCAGTGGACTGGCGTCGTACTCCTGCTCCCACTGGTCGTAGTGGCGGAGCAGGTCTCGGTAGTAGTCCTCCAGTCCGGGATCGACCTCCGGCTGTTCGAAGGGACGGCCCCGCTTGCGGATGTGGCGCATCATCGTCCCGAACGAGACCCTGATGAGGACCATGAGGTCCGGGGACTTCCGGTACGGCGCACCCTCCAGGTCCTCCATCATGTTCGCGAACAGGGCGTTGTACGTCTCCCACTCGACCTCACTGACGTTGCCGCGGTCGTGGTTCATGCCCATGAACACGCGGTCCTCGTAGATCGAGCGGTCCAGGATGGTGTCCTGACCGGTCTCCCTCTCGCGCTCGCGGGCCCTCTTGATCGCGGCGAACCGGCGGTTCAGCAGGTAGACCTGCATGAGGAAGGCGTAGGGATTGCGGGCATCCGCCTCCCCTGCGGCCCGCCGGGCGTCGGCGATCGCGTTGCCCCGGTAGAAGTCGTCGATGACGGGGTTGTCGTCGACGGGCTCGTAGACGGCCAGCGCTCCGAGATCCTCGGCGAGGATGCCGGTGAGCACGGTCTTGCCGCTCCCGATCGGTCCCGCGAGTGTGATCAGCATGTCCCGTCCTCCCGGAGCGTGTCGCAGCGCGATTCCACTGCCATTGTCCGGCGCGTGGCACGGGGCCACCAGCGCTGGCACCCCGGCGTGGGCCCATCGGCGCGCCCGGGGTGTTGACCGCTGCGCCGCTGCGGTGCCAGCATGGGGTCGTCGCCACGCAGCACCGCGGCCGACGAAGTCCCGCAGTGATCCCACGGAAGGAGCAGACCATGGCTGTCCACGCGTTCACCCATGCCCTCCCTTCCCCCCGGGCCCTCTGACGCTCCACCACCACTTCCGGAGCAGGGCCCTCCTCATCAGGAGATCACATGCCCTCGTCCGTCGACTGGGACGCACTTCGCCTTTCCTTCACCCGAACACCTGACCTCGACGAGGACCAGCGATGGTCCACGTGGGAGCAGACCGCCCACACCGTCGACCGCGGACCCCAGCCCTTCCCCTCCTGGGTCGTCCAGCACAGCGGCGCCATCGACACCGAACTCGGTGTCCTCAAGACCGGCAAGGAGGCCGACGCCTTCCTCATCGAACGTGCCCTCCCCGCCGGGCAACGCACCGGGGCACCCGGGGAGTCCGTCCTCATGGTGGCCAAGCGCTACCGCACGGCCGAGCACTCGTCCTTCCGACGCTCCCAGGACTACGCCCAGGGACGCCGGGTGCGTGACTCCCGGGAGATGCGTGCCATGGCGCGCGGGACCGCGTTCGGCCGGGAGGCCGCCTCCGGCTCCTGGGCGCGCACCGAGTTCGACCTGCTCTCGACCATGTGGGGGGCGGGCCTGCCCGTGCCCTACCCCGTGCAGATCGTGGGGACCGAGGTCTGCATGGAGTACATCGGGGACGAGGGCGACGCCGCCCCGCGTCTGGCCGAGTCCGCCCCGGCGACCCCCCGTGAGGCGTGCGCCTGGCGGGACCAGTTGCGGGAGGCGGTCATCGGCTTGGCGGGACTGGGCCTCGCCCACGGTGACCTGTCCGCCTACAACGTCCTCGTGGACAACCGACCGGGGTCCGGGGGACAGCTCGTGGTCATCGACGTGCCGCAGGCCGTGGACCTGGTGGGCAACCCCGCCGGGATCGACTTCCTGGCCCGGGACTGCCGCAACCTCTGCGCCTGGCTGTCCTCGCGCGGCGTGGTGGTCGACCCGGAGGAGTGGCTTCGTGATGCGCTCGCGGCCGCCGGGTTGCATGTCTGAGAGCGGTCGGCGGCGCCCGGCGGCGCAGTTCTCCGGTCGCCTCGCACGTGACCTGCCCGAGGACTTCGTCGTCGGGTCCCCGTGTCGCTGCGGGGGTGTGCGGGTCCCAACTGCACCCAGATGCGCATGGAGGGACATACGGTCAGTCCATGACGGTCATCGACGACAGCCCACGGTCCGGTGGCGGGACCCGCCTCCTGGATGTGCCCCTGGGCGAAGGACCGGGGGTCGGCGTGGGCGCACTCGACGACGAGGAACTCCGGCAGCTCCTGTCCCGTGTGGACCGGCTCGATGGGGCGCCCTCGTCAGTGGGCACCCCGCGCCCACCCCGCGCCCGGCACCTCGAACGGGGGGTGCTCCCGAGCGAGACCCCGTGGGACCTGGTCGTGAGGTGGGCGGAGGACCTGCCGCTGGGTCCCTCCACGATGTTCGACCACCCACTGCTCGATGCCGACCAGGAGCGTGTCCTCAGCGACCGCATCCAGGCGGGGGTCCGGGCTGCCACCGGGATCGAGCAGCACGCCACCCGTACCGCGAGGAGGGCCATCCGGGAGGGGCACCGGGCCATGGAGATCCTCGTGCGCGCCAACCTGCGCCTGGTCCGGGTCATGTCGACGAGGATCCCTTCCGGCATGCCGGAGGAGGACCTCGTCTCACTCGGCACCCTGGGTCTCCTGCGTGCGACCCTGACGTTCGACCCCGACCGTGGCAGGTTCTCCACGTACGCGACGTGGTGGATCAGGCAGAGCGTCACCCGCGGCGTCGACGACACCGAACGTCTCATCCGGATCCCGGTTCACGTGATGGACAGGCTGCGCAGCAGTCGGCGTGTCGAACGGGAGATGACGGCTGCCCTGGGTCGCGGACCGAGCCGCGAGGAGCTCGCTGCCGAGTGCGGCACGGACGCCGCCACGCTCGCCTGGCTCGAACTGGTCAGTCGGCCGACCCTGAGCCTCGACGACTGGGTGGGGCACGAGGAGTCCGACTCCCGACCCACGGGCTGGTGGTCGATCCTCTCCGCCACCGACATCGAGGGGAGCGATCCCTGCGCGGAGGCGGACGAACGCCTGTGCGCCCGGGGTGTCGTCGCCGCCCTGGACCGGTTCGAGCGGGACGTCGCTGCGGGTCTGGCACAGTGCAGCGCACCGCGACCCATCGAACGGTCCGTCGGGATGCTGCGCCTGCGCGTCGGCCTCGTGGACGGAGAGGAGTGGACGCTGGAGCGGATCGGCCAACGCTTCGGTGTCACCCGGGAACGGGTCCGCCAGATCCTGGTGCGCCTGACGGCCGACCCCGAGCTCCGTCGACGCATGGCTGCCGCTGCCGACATCCCACTTCCCGGTGACGAGGGCGGGGCGGACCCTGCGCGGTCGGACGTCGGCGGACCCGCAGGCCGCACGCGCCTACCATCGTGATGGGTCAGCGGGTGTCGTTGATTGACCGGAGAACCCTGGAGGAGTCGGAGGACATGGCACTGTCTGCAGAGGAGCAGCCTCTCAATCGTGTCTTCTCGCGGGACTACCAGTTCCGGATGCCCGTGTTCCAGCGCCCCTACTCGTGGGGTGTCGAGCAGGCGCTGCAGTTGCTCGACGACGTCACCGAGTCCAGTTCACAGTCGAGGTCCCCGTACTTCCTCGGGTCGATCGTCCTGCTGCGCGACCCCTCTGATGGGCGTGTCCGCGACGTCATCGACGGACAACAGCGCCTGACCACCCTGACGATCCTCCTCGCCGTGTTGCGCGAGTTGGAGGAGAGGGCGGACGTCCGCGACGGACTGGACCACATGATCAACGAGTCCGGACAGGTCCTCCAGGGGATCGCACCGGGTCCGCGCCTGGAGCTGCGCGACACGGACCGGTCCTTCTTCCGGTACACCGTGCAGGACGGCGACCTCGAGGCACTCTTCGACCTCCGGGGAAGCGACCTCACCTCGGTGGCCCAGCGCCACATCTTCGAGAACACGCGCGCGCTCTTCGACTCACTGTCCACCGACCGCACGCCGGAGGAGCGTCGCGCCCTGGCCGTCCACCTGTCGAACCAGGTGTTCCTGGTCGTGATCTCCACCGACGACCTCGCCAGTGCACACAGGGTCTTCTCCGTGCTCAACACCAGAGGACTGCCACTGACGGCCGGGGACATCCTCAAGTCGCAGATCGTGGGATCGCTCCCGAGGGAGATCCAGGACCGGTACTCGCGTACGTGGGACGACCTGGCGGACTCCTTCGGTGGAAGTCTCGACACCTTCCTCCACCACGTGCTCACCGTGCGCACGCACCGAGAGGCGCAGGACAACCTGGTCGAGGACTTCCGCACGCGTGTGCTCCCCACCATTCCCGATGGTGGGATGCAGTCGTTCCTGGACCGGGTGATCATTCCCCTGGCCGGGGCGATGCGCGCCGTCACCTCGGGATCGTGCGAGGGGATGGGTCCCGGTGTGGCCGACTCCCTGCGCCGGCTCGGTGAGTTCGGGACCACCGACTGGATCCCCGTCGCCATGGTCATCATCGACCGTTGGGGCGTGAACTCCCCGACCTCGGCCGACCTGCTCGCCCGCCTCGAACGAGTGGTGGGTGTGGACACCGTCGCCGCCCGCACCCGCCCCCAACGTCGTCAGCGCGTGGTGCAGCTCCTCGACACCCTCGACGCCCTGGACCCGGCCGGTGCAGGAGAGGCCGGCGAGGGCGGAGCCCCGATGGGGTCAGGTGTCCAGGACCCCGACGCCAGGAGTGGGGGCTTCGCCATTGACGACAATGAGCGCCGTAGGGCCCTGCTCAATCTGCGGGGTGAGGTGACAGCGAATGCCCCGATCACGCGGATCGTCCTCGAACGCGCCAACGAGCAGCTCAGCACCAGTGGTGGTCCAGGGGCCCGCGCGCGCACCATCCGTGTCGTGCGGTTGATCCCCACGTCACCGTCTCCGGACTCCTCGTGGCGCAGGCTGACGGAGGCCACGCGTGAGTACTGGACCAACCGCGTGGCGAACATGGCACTCACGACGCAGACGGAAGCGCGGATCCGTGACGTCGACGGGTTCGCCGAGCGGGTCGCTCGCATCGTCACCCCTGCCGTCGAGGATCTCGGTCTCACAGCGGAGCTGACCTCCATCAGGGAATGGACACCCGAGGTGCTGCAGCGCAGGGAGGACAGGATCGTCGAGGCGCTGGCCGACCACTGGCAGATCCGGCACGACAGTGAGGGGATCGACCTGGCTGCCCTGGGGGAGCAGGAACTGTTGCGCGGTCCGGGTGTGGGACGGGGACGCGTGTCCCGGCGCATCCGGACGGCCGAGGTGGTGAGGGCAGGGTTGCTGGCGGTCGGCGACGTGCTCGTGTGGCAGCGCGCCTCCGACGGCAGGGAGTACCGGGTGACCGTGACGGAGACCGGTGGCTACCGCCTGCCGAACGGGAAGGTCGCCGAGACCCCTTCAGGCGCTGTGCGCCTGATCACCGGGGAGAGCCGCAATGGCCTGCGGCTGTGGCGGAGGGACGCCGACGGGCGTCTGCTCGGCGACATCTGGAAGGTCTACCGCCAGCGGGTTCTGGGTACCGAGTAGGGACGGCCCGTGTCCCGGACCGGAGGCGCGGATTCGGGACGGGTACCGGGGGTGCCCTCTCCACGACGCGCACCCGATCCGGCACCACCCGCTACCATCCCTGGCATGGGGACCCAACGATGAGCGTGCGCATCGGCGTGGTCGGCGGGGCGTGGCGGGCGCAGTTCTTCGGTCGCCTCGCACGTGACCTGCCCGAGGACTTCGAGCTGGTCGGCATGACCGCACGCACGTCGGCGACGCGTGGGGCCTGGGGGCAGGCATTCGGGTGTCCGACCCATGACACGGTCGGGGAGCTCGTGGCGGACGCACGACCGGACCTGGTGGTCGTGGCGGTGTCGCACCCGTCCAACGAGGACGTGATCCGCGAGGTGGTCGACACGGGAGCCCACGTCCTGGCCGAGACACCACCCGCCGCGGATGTGTCGGGTCTGCGTCGGCTGTGGCACGACGTCGGCGCCACGGGGCGCGTGCAGGTCGCGGAACAGTACCCACTCCTGCCCGGCCACGCGGCCAGGCGTGCGGTCGTGGAACGTGGGACGATCGGCGAGGTGACGCAGGTCCAGGTCTCCTCGACCCACGGCTACCACGCGGTCGCGCTGATCCGCAGCTTCCTGGGAGCCGGGTTCGGTCCCGCAACGGTCACCGCGCACCGACACGTCGCACCCCTGCTGGACCCCGAGGACCGTTCCGGGTGGCGCGCCGACCCGCAGGAGTGCCGGGCGACCACGACCCTGGCGGTGCTGGACCTGCCGGAGGGGACGGGCCTGTACGACTTCACCGACAACCAGTGGCACAACCGGCTGCTGCACCGTCGCATCCTCATCCGCGGCACCCGGGGCGAGATCCGGGACGACTCCGTCCTGCACCTGCCCGAACCGGAGACGATCGTGCGCTCGTCCATCGACCGTGCCCAGCTGGGCCACGACCTGGACCTGGACGGGTACGACACCTCGCACCTGACCTTCGAGGGCAGCGTCGTCCACCGCAACCCCTTCCTGGGCGCGCGCCTGGCGGATGAGGAGATCGCGATCGCCACCCTGGTGCGCGCGGCTGGGGCATGGGCCCGGGACGAGGGCGAGGCCCCCTGTCCGCTGGCCCAGGGACTCCAGGACCAGCTCCTCGCCCTGGCGATCGAGGAGAGCGCCCGGACCGCAACTGCTGTGCGCACTGCGGTCGAGCCGTGGGGGCGCACCGTGTCGTGAAGCCATGGGAGGCGTCAGCAGGGGGCAAGCCACGAGGGATGCTTCCATCGGAAGTCGAGCCGGCCAGAGGGGCCCGCGATCCGCTCGGGATCACCCAGGGGCAATCGGTCATGGTGTGAGCCCTCGCTCGGGGCACCAGCACCCGGCCCCCAGCATCCGGTCGCAATGACGCAGCCTCCGGAGGTTTCCCTCCGGAGGCTGCGGCCAGGCAACGCACCGGTGCTCAGGACCGGCGCAGGCGTGCCTTCCTGACAGCCAGGGCGGCGGCGCCGCTCACCAGTGCCAGGGCCGAGAGGACCCCGATCCCCACGGCATCGGACCCTGTCCGGGCCAGCGGCCCCTGTCCCGCGGACCCCTGGGCCGACACGGCCGTGGCGTCGCCGGTCGACCCCGTGGAGGTCGGCGTGGACGTGGTGGAGCCTCCCGTGACCGGTGCCGTCGAGGACCCGGTGGACGGCTCGGTGCTGGGCTCCCCGGACGTCCCGTCGGAGGGGTCCGGGGTCGGCGTGGCCTGTGCGTCGGCGGAGATGCGCGGGTCCTCATCGGTGTCGGTTCCCGAGAGGCAGCGCTTGAGCTCGGTCTCCTTGTACCAGGACGAACCCTCCGCCACCGGGGTGCAGGACGCGTTGAAGGGCACCTCGACCTCGTTGAGCAGCATGCGCACCACCGGCGTGTAGTCCGCACCGGTGGCCGGGTCGACCCCTTCCCGGGTCGCGGTGTCCCACTGGATGTTCGCGGCCATCGGGGTCACCGACTCGCCGCGCCACTCGTTGTTGTCATAGCTGTAGACGTCGTCCATGGACTGCGGGTCCGCGACGTCGGGCGCGGACTGGGTCGACCCCGGCGTGGCGATCAGGGCGGAGAAGGGGATGATCGTCTCCGCGTGGGCGAAGCGGAACGTGGCCGCCGCCCCCGCGCCTGCCAGGCGCTGGTCGATCGCGGAGAAGAAGTCCTCCAGAAGTGGCTCGGCGACGACGTAGGTCTCGTCGTGGCCCTCCAGGCTCGGGCCCTTCTCGTAGAAGTCCTCCGCGTCGAGCACGTAGGCGAACCACTCGGTGTCGGCCTCGTGACCGACGAAGTACTTCGTGAAGTCGAAGGAGTGGTCGCCGGTGTTCTCGGCCTCCATGTCGGCGCCGATGATCAGGAGGTTGTAGAGATCCATCGCGGCATCGACGGGTGTCTTGATCTTCTTCGACGCCTCCCCGCAGGCGTCCGGGTCCTGTGCGGGGTCGGCGTTCGGTGCGCAGTTCAGGGCACCGTTCTTCGACCCGTCGACGGTGTTGTACCAGACGTGGCCGTCGGTTCCGATGCTCTCGACGAACTCCTCCGTGAAGATGCCCGAGAGCAGGTCCAGGGCGCTCTCCTCGCTGCGGGGCTGGGACTGGATGAAGTCGATGGCGGCAGCGATGGTCCCACCGTCGTCGGTCTGGGTGGCGATGTAGTCCTGGTAGGCGGAGGCGAGGTCGTACGAGGTCGTCCCCGGTTGCTTCTCGCTCCCGTCCGGGTTCTCCAGCTTGTGGAAGTAGAGCAGGTCGGGGGTGCTCCCCATGGCGGAGACGTTGTCGGCGAGCGAGCCGCCGGAGGCTCCCACCAGGCCGGAGACGAAGCTCGTCCCTGACTCGGTGGCGCGGGCCTCCCCGGAGGACTCGACGGTGATCGTGTCGTCGGCCAGGTCCGCCGCGGTGAAGAGCGCCCGGTTGCGCTCGAACGCGCGTGCCCCGATGCCCTGTTGCTGCTGGATGCCCTGCCCGGTGAGCATCCCGTAGCCGTTGTCGACATTGGCGGCGATGATCGCCTCGAGGTCGGCGAAGAAGGCGTCGCGCACCTCCGGCGACACGAAGGCGTCCTCGGCATCCGCCGTGCGGGCCATCTGCATGAGGAGCGCGTCGTACTTGTAGGAGGAGAGGCCCCGGGACCCGTGGCGGCCCAGGGACTGCGTCTGGACGACGGTGTACCCGTCGGGGGCCTGGGAGTAGGCGGCGATGTCCGATTCCGAAGGCTCCACGTAGGGCTGCTTGGAGCTGTGGTGGAGCGTGGCCGGCGCGCTGTTCTCCTCGGCCTGTGCGGCGGCGGGGAGGATGACCGCGCTGGCCGTGACGCCCAGGGTTGCGGCGAGGGCGATGAGCGAGCGGCGGGAGCGGGGAGTGCGGTGGTCGGTGGGCGGGTGGCTCGGTGAGGATGTCATGGGATCTTCCGGGTCGCGTGGTGCCGCACCGCTGGGAGCGCGGCAGTCGGACGTCCGGATTCTCACGACCCGCAGTGGCGCCCAGGTGTCGGGCAGGTGAACGAGGGTGTGCCCGCCCGTGCTCCCCGCCCGTCGCGCCCGCTCAGGAGTCCGCCCGGAATGTCCTCTGACGAGGGCGGACAGGTGTCGGGTGCGCCCTCGTGCCCGGGGCTCCCACCGGGGGACGGGCCCCCGGTGTGGGCACTCTCACCCCGCGATCAGCTGGCTGAGCAGGTTGATCGTCGAGGCCACCACGACGGTCCCCAGCAGGTAGGAGATCAGCCCCTGGTTGAGCGCCATTCGACGGAACTCCTTGGTGGCCAGGTTCGTGTCGGAGACCTGGAAGGTCATGCCCAAGGTGAAGGCCAGGTAGGCGAAGTCCCGATAGTCGGGGGAGGCGTCGCCGTTGAAGTCCACGCCGGACCCGCCGCCGGCGTAGTACGCGTGTGCGTAGCGCAGGCAGAACAGGGTGTGGACCGCCGACCAGGACGCCAGGATGCCCAGCACCCCCAGCACCGCACTGGCCACCACGTCCGAGCGTTCCGTCAGGACCAGGAGCAGCATCAGACCCGCGATGCTGGCCAGGCAGGACAGGATCAGCAGGGTGTCGTCGATCCCCCGGCCCGGGTCGTTGTCCCGCGCGTGCCTGCGCGTCTCCTCGGAATCCAGACGGAACACGAGGAACCAGGTCGACAGGGTGAACAGCCCCGCGGCCACCACCCAGCCGCCCATCAGTCCCAGGGCGAGGTGCCCGGCCAGGCCTGCGCCGACGGAGGTCAGCACCCCGGTGGCCAGGCTCGTCAGCAACCGCGCCCGCATCGACTCCCTGAACAGGTTCATGGTGCCGACCCTAGGGCGAAGTCGGGCGGGTCCTCTCCCGTGCCCCCGCCAGACGCTCCAGCACGGTCGGGACCGCCTCGATCCCCGGGACGCTGTGGGCCGCCGCAGTGGGGCCGTCACCCACGTGCACACCGACGTCGCCGGGGACCAGTGAGCGGAACGCGCGTTCATCGGTGGTGTCGTCACCCGCGTAGAAGACGGCGTCGGCACGCACCTGCGCGCGCAGACGTGACAGCGCGCGGCCCTTGTCGCCGCGCAGTACGGCCAGCTCGACGACCCGTTTGCCACCCAGCACGTCCACGCGGCACGTGTCGGTGGCGGAGTCGTCCGCAGCGGCCGGGTCCCCGGCCGCGGCGCGTGCCTGTTCCTCCAGGGCCTCCGCGAGGTCCGCGTCCTCGACACCACGCGTGTGCAACGAGACGGAACTCGGTTTGCGTTCGACCCAGGCTCCCGGAGTGCCCGCAGCCAGCGCGGACAGGCGCTCGTCCAGTTCGACGAGGGCGGCACGCTGGGTGTCGTCGAGCCCGATGGGCGCGGTCGTGCCGTCGCCCAGGCGTGTCTCCAGACCGTGCGAACCCACCAGGACGGTCCCCGGGGGTGCTTCCGCGACCTCGGCGAGGGAACCCAGTGCCCGCCCCGAGACGAATGCGACCACGGTGTCGGGGAGCCGGAGGAGTCGGTGGACCGCCGCCATGGACTCCGGTGTCGCGCGTGAGGACGAGGGATCCAGCTGGAAGGGCGCGAGCGTCCCGTCGAAGTCGAGCCCGACGAGCAGGCGCGGTGCCCGGGCGATGCGGTCGAGGGCCTCCTCCAGCTCAGGACTCACGGGTGGTCCCCACCGTCGTCCGGGTCCCCTCGTCCGAGACCGTGTCCGGGGCACCGGTCCGGCCCGTGTGGTCGCCCTCGTCCGCGCCCGCTGCGAGGCGCTGCCCGCTCCTGTTCGCGCTCCCCGCGGCGAGGCGGGCACTCGTTGCCGCCTCGTCGAGGCGGTCGAGGAAGTCCCGGGTCCAGCGTTGCAGGTCATTGTGGGACACGGTGCGACGCAGGGAACGCATCCGGCTGCGCCTCTCGCGTTCCGGCATCCGGATGGCGCGCAGGGTCTGGGCCTTCACCCCGTCGATGTCGTGGGGATTGATGAGGAGGGCCTGTCGGAGTTCGTCGGCGGCGCCCGCGAACTCACTGAGGACCAGCACCCCGTCGTTGTCGACGCGGGTGGCGACGTACTCCTTGCACACGAGGTTCATCCCGTCCCGCAGGGCGTTGATCAACAGCACGTCGGAGGCCAGGTAGAAGGCGGCGAGCTCCCTGCGCGGCAGGGAACGGTGCAGGTAGTTGATGGCGGTGTGCCCGACCGTGGAGAAGTCCCCGTTGATGCGTGAGACCGCCAGCTCGATGTCGTCGCGGAGGTCCTGGTAGGTCTGGACGCGCTCGCGGCTGGGGACCGCGATCTCGACCATGACGGTGTCCTCGACGTCGATGCGGTGTTCGGCGAGGAGCTCCCCGTGGGCCTTGATGCGGTGCCGGATGCCCTTCGTGTAGTCGAGGCGGTCGACCCCCAGCAGGACCGTCTTCGGGTTGCCGAGTTCGCGGCGGATCTCCCGGGCACGTGCCCGGACCTGGGGATCGCGTCCCAGCTCGGCGAAGGAGGCGACGTCGATGGAGATCGGGAACGCGCCGAAGGAGACGGGCCTGGTGGTCTCGGCTCCGCGGTCGGAGGTGTCGTGGGGTCCGGACTGGCCGGCTTCGCCACCGAACTCGGCGCCTGCGGGGGTCTCGATGATGCCGTGGTGCACGGTGTAGCCGAGCAGGCGTCGCACGGTCTGGGCGAAGTTGCGGGCGTCCTCGGCGCGTTGGAAGCCGATGAGGTCGGCACCCAGGAGTCCTTCGAGGATCTGGCGTCGCCACGGCAGCTGGGAGTAGATGCCGGGAGGGGGGAAGGGGATGTGGTTGAAGAAACCGATGGAGACGTCCGGGCGCAGCTCGCGCACCATGTGCGGCACCAGCTGCAGCTGGTAGTCCTGCACCCACACGCGCGCCCCGGGTTCGGCGGCGTCGGCCACCGCCTGGGCGAAGCGGCGGTTGACGGTCCGGTAGGACTCCCACCAGTCGCGGTGGTACTCGGGTGGGGCGATGACCTCGTGGTAGAGCGGCCACAGCGAGGCATTGGAGAAGCCCTCGTAGTAGCGCTGCATCTCGTCCTCACTCAGCGTGATGGGGACGACGGTGAACGGACGGCCCAAGGTGGTGCCGGTCGTCTCGAAGGGTTCCATCGACTCGTCCGCGATCCCGAGTGAGCCGATCCAGACCCCGCCGCTGCGTTCCACCACCGGTTCCAGTGCGGTGACGAGACCGCCGGGGGAGCGTTCCCAGTGCCATTCGCCTGCTTCGTCGCGGCTCCCCTCCACCGGGAGCCGGTTGGAGACGACCACCAGGGACGATCGCGTCTGGGGTGGGGTGCGGGACTCCTCGTCCTGGCGTGGTGCGTGTGATTCAGTCACGTGCCTACTCCTCCGGGGCGCCGCAGCCCGGCGCTCGGGCCGGCGACAACCGCGCTCCCACCTTATCGGCGGGTTTCCCACATCTCTCGGGGAGATCCGGCAGGGTCAGGGCGCCCCGGAGGGGTGGGGGCCGGTGGATCCGGTGCTCCGGAGGGATGGGGGCCGGTGGATCCGGTGCTCCGACAAGGGTGCCGTCGAACGCCACCCAGGTACTGGTTGAGGAGATGGACACCGGTCGTCGGAGTCAACCGACGGGCGTCCCAGGCGTCGCCGCGCGAAGTGACCCCAACGAGTTTCAGTGACGTGTGCCGTGCGTGTCGGTACAGGTCACTGAATGTTGGAGGTGTCGGGGGTGTGTTCGGGTGGTGGTCTGTGCAGAAGTCTGCTGTGACCTGGAGTGATGTGTGTGGTGTGTGTCGGGGGTGCGGGGTGGGTCGGTGTGTGTGCCCTGAGTTTCAGTGACGTGTGCCCTTCGCGTCGGCACAGGTCACTGAATCTTGGAGGTGTCGGGGGTGTGTTCGGGTGGTGGTCTGTGCAGAAGTCTGCTGTGACCTGGAGTGATGTGTGTGGTGTGTGTCGGGGGTGCGGGGTGGGTCGGTGTATGTGCCCTGAGTTTCAGTGACGTGTGCCCTTCGCGTCGGCACACGTCACTGAATGCTGGAAGTGTCGGGGTGCCGGGGTGCCGGGGTGCCGGGGTGCCGAGGTGCCGAGGTGCCGGGGTGCCGGGACCCGAGTTGTAGGTGTCGCGTCTCAGGCGGCGGAGACCGCGGACGCCACGGTGGAGACCGTGACCCACTGGGGCCCGCCGGTGACCCGCTCCAGCTCTGCACAGCTCAGCTCGATGGCGGAATGGTCGTTTCCGCAGGCGGGGAACACCGTCGCGAAACGCTGCAGCGAGGTGTCCAGGTACACCCTCGCGGCAGGCGGGTTGGCGAAGGGACACACGCCTCCGGGCCTGTGGCCGGTGAGGTGCTCGACCTCATCGCCGCGGAGCATGTGGGCCTTCACGCCGAACGTCCGTTTGAAGGATCCGTTCTGCACCCGGGCGTCGCCGGCCATGACGACCAGGATCGCCGTGTCGGGCTCCGGCCCACGGAAGCTCAGGGTCTTCGCGATGCGTGCCGGTTCGACGCCGAGGGCCGCGGCCGCCGCCTCCACGGTGGCGGTGCCCACCGACTCCGGAGTCACGATGACGTCGTCGACGTGGCCGCGTTCCGCGAGGTAACGCCGAGCGGTCTCGAGTGACATGGGGTCTCCTCTCATCGGTGCTGACCGGGGATGCCGTCCGCGGGTGCTGCCCTGGGCCGTCGCCCGGACATGCTGCTCGGGCGAGCCGCTCACCCATGCAGCCCAGCGGTGCTGCAGCGATTCTCACCCACGGCGGGTGAGGGTCACCATGGAAGATCACACTGCGGCGCCCTCGTCGACGGGGGTAGCGTCGAGGACGCCCACGAGGCGACAACGGGGACGCGCCGCGATCCTCACCAGGACCTGCCCGACGCCCGACACACAGGGGAGGGGCGCGTCGCGCGCCCGGGGACATGGACGCACCGGCATCGGGTGCCCGCCCCGCTCCCACACCGCAGGGGTCGCACGGTGCTGACCCCGCGGAGATCCAGACGTGAGGATGCACAGGAAATGAAGTACGCAGTCATCGGTGCCGGGGCCATGGGATACCGCTACGGTGTCCTCCTGCAGGAGCAGGCGGGCCTGGAGGTCGACTTCGTCGACACGTGGGAGCCGAACATCCGGGCGGTGCGCCGCCAGGGAGGCGTGTACGTCTCGCGCGACCACGAGGGTCGCCACCTGGTGCCGATCAACCTGTACACACCCGAGGAGTACACGGGTACTCCCGACGTGTGGATCGTCTTCCTCAAGCAGATGCAGCTGGCCGGGGTGCTGGAGCGCTGCGCCCACCTCTTCCGCCCCGAGCAGTACGTCTTCAGTGCCATGAACGGCATGGGGCACGTCGAGAAGCTGCAGGGGTACTTCGCCGACGACCGCATCGTCGCGGGCACCGCCATGATCGCCACCGTCCTCAACGGCCCCGGCGACGTCGACTTCATCGGCAAGGCCGGTGCGGGCACGATGCACATGGTCAACCTCACCGAGGAGCCGGACCACACCACGCGCGCCATGTTCGCCGACTTCGAGGCCGCCAACCTCAACCCCGTCCTCACCGAGAACTTCATGGGGACGCTCATGGCGAAGGTCGTCTTCAACTCCGTCGTCAACACGATGTGCACGATGTTCGGGATGACGATGGGCGAGTTCGCCACCTACGAGGGTGAGCAGGACATGGCGCGGATGCTCCTGGACGAGGCCTACGACGCCTGCGAGCGCGCCGGGATCCAGCTCATCGAGACCCGCCAGGAGTCCGTCGCCTCCGTGGACTTCGTCAGCCGGATCGGCAACCCCCTGCACCACCCCTCGATGTACCAGGACTTCTCCCACGACCGTCCCACCGAGGTCGACTACATCAACGGCTACATCGCCCGTCTGGGGCGCGACCACGATTACATCTGTCACCTCCACGAGTTCGTCACCCACCAGATGCACCTGGCCGAGGCCATGCGCGATCTGGAGGCCGCGAAGGCCGAGGCCGCCGAACGACCGGACCGGGACACGGCGGACAAGGCGCAGCAGGCAGCGGCCTGAGAGCTCCTGGGACACGGCGGTCACTGAGGGGCCGGGCCTCCCTCTCGCCTCGTTGTGAGGGAGCAGCGGGGCCCGGCCCCCGGCTGCTCCCCCCGAAGGCGAGCGGGTGGGACCGTGGTACGGGAGGATGGAGTCCCAACCCGGTGAACCCCTTCTGCCATCCTCCGGAGGTCCTTCGTGCGCAACGGTGTCCAGCTCATCACCTACGCTGACAGACTCGCTCCCGGTCTTGCTGCGCTGCGCCAGCTCCTGGCCAGCGACCCGTGGTCCAGGGCCTTCACCGGGGTGCACATCCTCCCCTTCTTCACTCCCTACGACGGGGCGGACGCCGGGTTCGACCCCGTCGATCACACACGTGTCGATCCTCGGTTGGGGACATGGGACGACGTCGCGGGGATCGCCCGTGAGTTCGACCTCATGGTCGACGTGATCGTCAATCATGTCTCGGCAGAGTCGTCGGCATTCCAGGACGTGCTCAGGAAGGGTGAGGGTTCCGAGCAGGCCGACATGTTCCTCACCCTCTCCTCGGTGTTCCCCGAGGGGGCGACCGAGGAGCAGCTGGCTGACATCTACCGTCCCCGGCCCGGCCTGCCCTTCACGCCCTACACCGCCGGAGGGCGCCGTCGTCTGTTCTGGACGACGTTCACACCCCAGCAGATCGACATCGACGTGCACTCCCGGAGCGGGGACGCCTACCTCACGTCGATCCTCGACACCTTGGCGGGTGTGGGCGCGCGGTCCATCCGACTGGACGCCGTGGGCTACGCGATCAAGACACCGGGCACCAGCTGTTTCATGACACCCGAGACCTTCGACTTCATCGACCAGTTCGCGGCCCGGGCGCGGGAGCGGGGCCTGGAGGTGCTCGTCGAGATCCACGCCCACCACCGCAAGCAGGTCGAGATCGCCAGGGCCGTGGACCGTGTGTACGACTTCGCCCTGCCACCCCTGCTGCTGCACGCGCTCTACACAGGTCAGGCAGGGGCGTTGGCCCGGTGGATGGGGATCCGCCCCACCAATGCGATCACCGTCCTGGACACCCATGATGGCATCGGCGTCATCGACGTCGGTCCCGAGGGTGACGAGCCCGGCCTGCTCACCGCAGAGCAGATCGACGACCTGGTCGAGGGCATCCACGAGCACTCCGAGGGGGCCTCGCGTCGCGCCACAGGGGCAGCGGCCTCCAACCTGGACCTCTACCAGGTCAACTCCACCTACTACGACGCCCTGGGTCGTGACGATGCCGCATATCTGCTGGCGCGCGCCATCCAGGTGTTCACCCCCGGGATCCCGCAGGTGTACTACACGGGTGCCCTGGCCGGCTCCAACGACGAGGACCTCCTGGGACGCACCGGCGTGGGACGGGACATCAACAGGCACCACTACAGCGCGGGCGAGGTCGCCCAGGAGCTCCGTCGCCCCGTCGTGCGTGCGCTCTTCGCCCTCTTCGAGCTGCGCAGCACCCACCCCGCCTTCCAGGGGGCCTTCTCCTTCGACGAGGGCGACGCCCACACGCTCGTCATGCGCTGGGACTCCGAGGAAGGCCTGGCCGAGCTGAGCGCGGACCTCGCCCGGCCGGGCGCCTCCCGGCTGGTCATCGATCGAGGGGGCGAGACCCTGATGCAGGGGACCGTGGAGGAGATCCTGCGGGCCGCGGTCAGCTGAGCGCAGTCCCGGTCCGGCGCCGGCAGGATCGCGGAGGACCCGTGCATCACTCCTGCGGGGGACGAACATGTACAGGCCATGTGTCGACAGACGTGGGCGCCCTGCGCGTGGGGACACCACCGCACCGCGCACTCCCCCGCACCGTGTGGCCCCCAGCCGGGCGTGACGTGAGGTCCGACATGTCCCCGCTCGGCCATGGCGGGGGGAACGGCGTGGGGCCGACCCCGACCCGCTCAGCCCTGATGCCCATGCCGCCCCCTACGCTGGTCGACATGACCGAGCCCGTGGAACTTGCAGCACTGGTGGGGATGGGTCCCTTCACCCGTGGGCGCGCCTATGCGCGCGAGGGCCGCGTCCGCCTGCTCCACCACGACCCCGAGACCGGCGAGGTCATGGGCCTGTGCCGCGGGTCGGGCTCCCACACCTACTCCACGACGCTGGAGTACGAGTACTCACCGTCCGGTGTCCTCACCGCGGTGGACGGGGAGTGCTCGTGCCCGGTCGGGTACAACTGCAAGCACGTCGTGGCCCTGCTGCTGACCGCTCTCGGCTCATACTCCGCCGACGGGGCGGGTGGCGGGGGTGCTGACCGCGCGTCGGGACCCTCCTGGCGTTCCGTGTTCGGAGACCTGCTCCCCAGCGGTTCCGCCACGGGTGCCCGCCTCGCCCTGGCCTTCGAGTTCACCCCCGAGCGCACTCCGGGGCCGCGGGGCGGTTCCGGTCCCCGACGGACGACACTGCCCTGGCACACAGACCACGGTGATCCCGGAGCGCTCAATGCCAGGCCGCTGCGCATGGGAAAGCGGGGCCGGTGGATCGTCACCGGTGCGACGTGGGCGAAGATCGCCCAGGGCACGGTGGAGGACGCTGATCCGGACCAGCTCGACGCCCTGCAGGAGGTACGTCGGGCAGACCCGGACTGGGATCCCTACTACGCCTCCTCCCGCGCATGGATCGACTTCTCCGCAGGGATGGCGCCGGACATTTGGCGCGTCCTGGCCCGCGTCGTCGCAGCCGGGGTGGAGTTGGTCGAGTCCGATTCCTTCGCGCCCGTGCTGTTGGAGACCTCCCCGGCCCGAGCCGATGTCTCCATCTCCCAGGACGGCGGTGGGGACCTGCACCTGAGCGCCGCGCTGCTCCATCCCGGCCTCGCGCCGGACTCACCGCGGGTGATGTGCGGGATGCCCGTGCACGGCCTGGCGTGGCGTGATGCCGCGGGGAACCTGCACCTGGCGGGTCTGGAGCGTCCCGCCTCGCGCACCTGGCAGGTCCTCTCACGTCAGCGCGGGGAGGTCGTGGTGCCGTCAGCGGAGCGCGGTGCCTTCGAGCGCGAGATCCTCCCACGCCTGGAGCGGTCGGGCTGGTTCTCCCCGGACGGCAGCTTCGCCCCCGCCCCGCCGACACCGCCCACGCTGCAGCTGGACATCACTCCGGAGGCGACCTCCGGTGTGGTGACGCGCCCGGGGGCTCGCCTGCACTGGACCTGGGTGCGCCCCGGGAGTGAGGGCGGGGTCGTGGGCATCGAGCGCAGGGACCGTTTCGCGATCGACGAGGGCGACGCCGAGGTCCGCCTGCTCACCGAGGTCTGCGCAGTGCTCTCGGGCCTGGAGGGCACCGTCGAGGAGGATCCTCCCGCTGCCGGAGGTGTGCCCGCTGGGGCCGGAGCGTCCCGGGACGCGTCAGCCGGCACCGCCGGTGCGCCCGCTGGTCCGGCACGCCGGTCCACCGGGATGCGTCCCCGTCAGGACGCGCGCCTGCGTGGCATGGAGGTGGTGCGGCTGGTGGATGAGGTCCTTCCGCGCCTGGAGGCGTTGGGTGTGACCGTTCTGCGCCACGACCTGCCCGACCTGCGCGATGCCGGCACGCCGCAGGTGCGCATCGGGGTCGGCCGGGAGGGACCCGACTGGTTCGACCTGGAGGTGCGTGTCGAGGTGGGCGGGGTGGAGGTCCCCATGGCCTCCCTGGTGCGCGCCCTCACGCTGGGCGAGGACGTCCTCTTCCTGCCCGAGGGGACGTACGCCCACCTGGACGACCCGGCGCTGGACCACCTCCGCCGCCTCCTGGCGGAAGCCGCGGAGCTGTCCGACCAGCGACGCACCTCCCTGCGGGTGCCGCAGGTGCGCCTGTCCTGGTGGGAGGAGCTCCTGGCACTGGGCATCGTGGACACCAGCGAACACGCCTGGTTCCAGGCAGTCCGCGATGCCGTGGCGCAACCGCCCGAGCCGGCAGCACTTCCCACCGGCCTGCATGCGACACTGCGTCCCTACCAGCGTGAGGGCTTCCAGTGGCTGGCACGACTGCGTCGCTCCGGACTCGGCGGTGTGCTCGCCGACGACATGGGGTTGGGCAAGACCATCCAGGTGCTCGCCATGATCCTCGATGAGCGGGAAGGGGAGGGGGCCGCCCTCGTGGATCGGGAGGACGGGTCCGGGGGGACGGGGGAGCGCTCCGCTGCCCGGGGCAGGGGGCCGTGGCTGGTGGTCGCCCCGACCTCCGTGGTGTCCAACTGGGTGGCCGAGGCCGGCCGTTTCGCGCCGGACCTGCGGGTCGTCGCCATCGAGGCCACGAGGGCGCGGCGGGGCACTGACCTCGCCGAGGCGACGCGAGGGGCCGACGTGGTCGTGACCTCCTACGCGCTGCTGCGCCTGGAGGAGCAGGACTACGCCGATCTGGGTGTCGTGGGCCTGGTCCTCGACGAGGCCCAGAACGCCAAGAACCACACCTCACGCACCTTCGCGGCGGTGAAGAAGGTCCAGGCCCCCGTGGTCTTCGCCGTCACGGGCACACCGATGGAGAACCATCTGGGCGAGCTGTGGTCGATGTTCGCCCTGACGGCACCGGGCCTGCTGGGCACGCCGGCCCAGTTCGGGCAGTCCTACCGCAGGCCGTTGGAGCACGGGGATGACGCGGATGGGCAGCTCTTGGCCCGCCTGCGCCGCCGCGTCGCCCCGTTCCTGCTGCGTCGCACCAAGGAGGACGTGGCCCTGGACCTGCCGCCCAAGCAGGAACAGGTCCTCGACGTGGAACTCGTCCCCGCACACCGCCACATCTACGACCGCCACCTCCAGCGTGAGCGCCAGCGCATCCTCGGGCTCGCCGAGGACCTGGAGCACAACCAGGTGGAGGTGCTTGCGGCCCTGACGCGTCTGCGCCAGCTCGCCATCGACCCCGCACTGGTCGAGGAGGACTCCTCCGCGCCGTCGTCCAAGATGGAGGTCCTGGTGCCCCTGCTGGAGAGGGCCACACAGGAGGGGCACCGGGTGCTGGTCTTCAGCCAGTTCACGCGCTACCTGCGTCGGATCGCGCAGCGGCTGGACCGCGCGGGAGTGTCCTACTCCTACCTGGACGGCACCACTCCGCACCGCAAACAGGTGATCGAAGGCTTCGCCCAGGGCGAGGACCCGGTGTTCCTCATCAGCCTCAAGGCCGGCGGTGTCGGGCTGAACCTGGCCACGGCCGACTACGCCGTGCTGGCCGATCCCTGGTGGAACCCGGCCGCCGAGGCCCAGGCCGTGGACCGTGCCCACCGCATCGGCCAGACCCGGCCCGTCCACGTCTACCGACTGGTCGCCCGGGACACCATCGAGGAGAAGGTGCTGGCCCTCCAGCAGCGCAAGCGCGACCTGGCGACCGGTGTGCTGGCGGACGGGCGTGTCGACCTGGCCCCCACCGGGACCGACGGGGCCGGTCCGGGCGAGGCGGTCGGAGTCGGCGACACGGACGTCGACGCGGACGTCGACGCGGACTCCGGATCCGCTGGTCGCAGTGCTCCGGTCGCCCCCACCCGCGCTGTCGGTGGTGGCGCGCTCAGCGCGGAGGACCTCCGGGTCCTGCTCGGGTGAAGGACGGGTCGGGGTCACACACCACTGGCGGGACGTCGCAGTGCTGAGCCCCGTCGGTGCCTCCCCCGGTCCGAGCTGACGGTGACCGCTCCGCCGTGGCGCGGGGATCGGTCGTGGTACCGGGGAGTACCCGTCAGCCCCGCGCGTTGTAGTCGGCGGAGAGGGCGTTCATCGCGGTGAGGAGCTTGTGGAGGTAGATGAAGGGGCCGACGACGATGAGGGCGCCGAGCACCCCCCACATCCAGTAGTCGGTGGCGCTGAGCAGGCGCGGCTGACCCCGACGCGCCAGTTCGTTGCCGATGCGTCCACTGATGTTGTTGAACCAGACGAGAGTGCCGATCCCCAGGGTGAGTGGTCCCACGATGAAGACCAGCAGGCAGTAGTGCATGGTCCTGCGGGCGTCGTAGCGCGAGCAGATCGTGTTGACGGAGGTCGAGATCTCGGAGAGCACGATGATGGGGTAGATGCCGAAGGTGATGAGGCCGAGCAGGACCACCATGACCAGGGACCGGTCGGTGCGGAGGGAGGCGACATGCGGCGCCGGCGCGGTGGCTGGCGGGACCACAGGCATGGCGGGGCGGGGAGCCAACGCTCCGTCTCCTGTTGGAGGGACCGGGGCTGACGGCACCGCCGCGACGGGTTCGGTCGGCGCGGTGTGGGGTGAGACTGGTTGGGGAGTGGACATGGTGGATCCTCTGGTTGACGGAGAGATGTCGGGGACAAGGCTCTGGGACCGCTGCAGACTATCGCGGGGAGCGTCAATCGTGTCCACTTCGACGGTGGATCCTGCAGCGTGTCGTCAGGGTGCGGGTCACGTGGGAGAGGTGGATCCCCTCGGTTCAGTCCCGGTCTGTCGCCTCCAGGGCCACCAGGCGCATGTCGAGGCTGCGCAGCATCCGGTCGGCGACCTCCGGATCGGTACCCGGTTCGCGTCGGGCCCGGATCACCTCCGCCCGGCAGGCCTCCAGGGAGGCACGCCGTACGGAGGCCATCGCCTCCCGCCTCTCGATGATCCTGCGCGCATGCGGGGACTTCGGAGTGCCGCCCTCGGCCTCGTCGAAGGTGGACTCCGCGACCCTCCGCGCCCACTCGGTGAGGCGGTCGGCCAGTGCGGGGGGCACGTCTCTGCGGGCCGCGACCGCTGCGGTGGCGGCAGTCATCATCCGGGTCCGCAGCGCCTGCTCGGCGGCCACCTCGGACTCGGCCTCGGCGTCGATGTGCAGGGCGTGCACGAGGGCGGGCAGGGTGAGCCCGGCGATCAGCAGCGTCACGAAGAGGACCGCGATGGCCACCACGAGGATCGCGTCACGGGCGGGGAAGGGGGTGCCGTCGCTGAGCGTCGCCGGCAGTGACAGTGCGAGCGCCAGGGTGGCCAGTCCCCTCATGCCGCCCCAGGTCATCACCACGACGTCACCGCCGGACCTCGGTGCGTCGTCCGCGACCCCTCCGTGGCGCACCGCGGCCCACATGAGCAGGAACCACCCTGCCCGCACCGCCACGAGGACGAGGGCGATCACGAGTCCGTACAGGAACAACCTGCCGATGGCAGGGCCGACGTCGAGGGCGATCTGGCGGATCTCCAGCCCGATGAGTCCGAAGGCCACACCGGTGATGCACGTCTCCAGCACCCCCCACAGGGCCTCCTGGGTCAGGCGGTCGTCGGAGCGGGCGGGATCCTCCGAGGAGCGCATCTGGAGGCCCGCCACCACCACGGCGATGACGCCGGAGGCGCCGAGGTGCTCGGCCACGAGGTAGGCGAGGAAGGGCAGTGCCAGGATCGCGGAGGAGCGTGCCATCGGGGAGTCGATGAGTTCCGTCCCGCGGCGGACCACCCACGCGCAGACCCACCCCACCGCCACGGCGACCACGGCCCCGACCAGGAAGCCGACCGCCATGGCACCGGGGTCGGGGCGGTCCCCCGACAGGGCGGCGGAGAGTGCCAGCTGGAACACGACGAGGGAGGCGGCGTCGTTGAACAGGCCCTCGGACTGCAGTGTCATGAGCACGCGCCTCGGGATGGGCACGGAACCGGCCACGGACTCCACGGCCACGGGGTCGGGAGGGGCGACCATGGCCCCCAGTGCGATGGCAGCGGCAACCGTGATGCCCGGGATGATCGCCATGGCAGTGGCGGAGGCCGCGGCGACCGTGACGACCACGAGGCCGACCGCGAGCCAGACCAGGGACCTCCACCTGCGACGCATGACCTGCCAGGAGCTGCGCTGCGCCGCGGAGTAGAGCAGGGGAGGCAGGAACACCGGCAGGATGAGCTCCGGACTGATCTCCACGGAGAGACCGGGGACGAGGGCGACCAGTGCACCGACGACCACCATGAGGGCGGGCCAGGGCAGGCGGATCCGGTCCCCGACGCCCACGACCGCGGCCGAGACGAGGGCGAGGACGACGATGAGGACCAGGGTGTGCACGTGCCGATTGTCGCACCGCCCGGTTCTGCGGCCCGGTCGTCGAGGTCTTCCTGTTCGGGGACAGCTCCGGGACGGAGGCACGGGGGTGGAGGTGCCGGGTGGTGTGCGACGTGGTGGCGTCGGGTGTCCTGGGGGTGGACGAGCTGCGCAGGGCTCGATCATCCCCGGGCAGACAGCCGTTGTGCCGCCCCCGGGCAAGGGGACGGCACACGGCATGGGAGCGGACCCTGGGGACCGGGACGCGCTCACGCCCCCGCGGTCGGGTTCTTCCGGCGAGCGGCATCCTCCGCCTTCTCAGCCGCCTTGACCTCGGCGATGAAATCGGAGTGCCCCAGCGCTGGTTCCCACCCGGTGTCGACCCGTCTCCGCTGCCACAGGGACGCCAGGACCACCAGCACCGCAGCGATGACGACGGTCAGCACGACCCCGACCACCGGGCCCAGTTGGACGGCATTCCCGATGAGAATGCCGTACCAGCCGAAGTCGGCGTCGCCGAACGTCGTGTTCGCGAAGCCGAGTGACCCCAGGACCTTCAGCAGCAGTGCCGGGAGGAAGGTGATGAGGACACCATTGGTGAACGCGCCCAGGGCCGCGCCACGGCGCCCGCCCGTCGCGTTCCCGAAGACGCCTGCTGCGCCACCGGTGAAGAAGTGGGGAACCATGCCCGGGAGGATCAACGCCAACCCGAAGGCCGGGCCGAAGACCCCGGCCAACAGGAGGAGGGACACGATGCCGCCGATGAAGGAGAAGACGAAACCGACGAGCACGGCGTTCGGCGCGTACGGAAAGACGATCGGGCAGTCGAGAGCGGGCTTCGCTCCTGGCACGACCTTCTCCGCGATGCCCTGGAAGGCGGGGACGATCTCGCCGAGGATGATGCGCACGCCGTAGAGGATGATCGCGACGCCCACGCCGAACTTCAGGCCGTTGGTCAGCGAGGTCATGATGTATGACCCCGTGTCCGCTGATCCGACGAGCTCGAAGGCCGTCTCCTGGCCGACGACCAGGAGGTACCAGACGGAGAACACCGCGTAGAAGAGAACCATGGACAGGGCCGTGGCCACCATGGAGTCGCGCAGGAAGTTCAGGCTCTGCGGCAGGCGCAGGTCCTCGGTCGACTTCGAACGCTTTCCGACTGCAGCACCCACTGCGCCCGCAGCGATGTACCCAGCCGTACCGAAGTGGCCGATGGCGACCGTGTCGTTGCCCGTCACCTTCTTCATGAACGGATGGGCGAACGCCGGCTGGACGACCATGATGACCCCCAGCAGCACCGAACCCACGACCACGACGACGCCGTTGGCGACATCGGCGCTGGCGAGGACGACGGTGAGCATCGTGGCCATGAAGAACACGTGGTGGCCCGTGAGGAACACGTACTTCAGCGGCGTGAAGCGGGCGAGGAGCAGGGCGAAGACGAACCCGAGGATCATGACGTAGGCGGTGATCGCGCCGAAGTCCTCCTGGGCGATCGACACGATGGCCTCATTGGTGGGAACGACGCCCTGGGCCCCTGTCGCTCCGAGGATCATCTCCCCCAGGGGGGTGAGGGAGGAGACGACGACCTCAGCTCCCGCGGAGAGGATCAGGAAACCCAAGATGGCTTTGAGTGCGCCACCGACGATCTGCCCGGTGTTCTTCTTCAGCGCGGCGAGACCGACGGCGACGACGATGCCGACCAGGAATGCGGGGACGGCGAGGATCTGGTTGACGATGAAGTCGAGTACTGACACGACGACACTCACGGGAACCTCCTAGATGTGACGGGAGATCACGGACTTGATCTCCGCGACGTCGGTGAAGTTGTGGACGACCTCGATGGGCGTGCCCACCGAGTCGAGCTGCCCGACCAGGTCCTCGGAGGTGAGTACCAGATCGGACATGGCGGCAGCACCGCGCGCTGCCGAGATGTCGGAGGCCTCGGTGTCGGCGTCGACACCCAGTTCCTGCAGGGCACGGTCCGTGTTCATCTTGAGGATGATCGACGTTCCGATGCCCATTCCACATACCACGAGGATCTTCACTGCTGTGTCCTTTCGAAGGTGCTGATGGATTCCCGGACCGCGGAGACGTTGTCCAGGGCGGCGAGGGCTTCCAGTCGTCGTCCGTCCGAGACCAGACGGGCGAGCTGTGTCATCGCAGTGAGGTGCGACTCGTGGTCGCGGGCCGCCAGACCGATGACCAGGTGGACAGGGTCGTTGGACTTCGAGCCGAACTCCACCGGCTCGGCCAGACCCACCCATGACAGACCCGTCCGCAGGACTGCGGGCGAGGGGCGGGAGTGGGCCAGCGCCAGTCCCGGGGCGATGACGATGTAGGGGCCGAGCTCCTCGACGGTCCTGACCATCTCCCCGGTGTAGTCCGGGGTGGTGATCCCCCCGCTGACGAGGGCGTCCCCCGCCAGTTGGATCGCTGCGCGCCAGTCGTGCGCGCGTGCGGAGACGACCATGGCGTCCGCTGGCATCAGGTCGAGCAGTGAGCAGGTGGTGGACATGGTGTGCACGTTCCCCTCGCCGGTGAAGGAGCGGGACGACGACGTCCCACGTGACCCATGCTAGACGACTTTTGTCTAGCACTAGATGTAAATGGCCGCGGAGGTCCCCACTCGACCCGCCTGGCAGCGGATAACATCGACGGGTCGGCGAACTGTGATGGGGATGATGACGATGGCCAGGCCCGTGCCAGCAGGCCCGACGGTGGCCGTGGTCGAGCGTCTGAGGAAGCGACCGCACACACACGCCGAGTTGGTCGAGACGACGGGCCTGGCACGGATGACCGTGCACGATCGGCTTGAGGCATTGGAACGGATCGGGCTGGTGAACCTCTCTCCGCGGAATGCGGAGACCGGTGGAAGGCCGGCGCGTCGGTACCAGATCGCCCAGGACTTCGGTCGGATCCTGGTCGCCGACGTGGGGACGTCGGTGATCAGGGCGGGCGTTGCCACCATGGATGGGACCCTCCTGGCGACCTCGTCGGTCGAGGTGGCAGCGTTCGACGACCCGTCCGGTGCGATCGATGAGGTCGCTGCGGCCTTCGAACGCTTCGTGGCCCTGGGGGAGCAGCCTGTTCGTGCCATCTGCGTGGGTCTGCCACTGTCGGTGGACCCCACCATCGGAGAGCCGTGCATCGGACCGAGCACCCGGGCGTGGGCGCACGTCGATGTGCGCCGGTCGTTGCGCCGGTTCTGTCCCGGTCCCGTCATCGTGCGCCATGACGTCGACCTCATGGCCCTGGCTGAACAGCGTCTCGTGCACCCCGAGGCGCGGGTCCTGGCGTTCATCAAGGTGGGCATGGGGATCGGTTGCTCCGTGGTCTGGGACGGGGAACCGATGTCCGGGGAGAACGGGGGAGCCTTCGAGATCGGGCACGTGGGCCGCCGTGTCACCCATGCCCGGGGTTCGGATCGCTCACCCTGCGTGAGGGGGCACGACAATTGCCTGGAGACCGTCGCGGGCGGTCGGGCCATCGCCTCCTCGCTCCGCCTGGAGGGGGTGGGTGTGGGCTCCTCCGTGGAGATCATGAACCTCGCCGTCGCGGGCAACACGCTGGTCCGGGACGCCCTCTTCGACACGGGGGAGGAGGTCGGCACAGCGGTCTCCGGGTTGCTGGACATGCTCAACCCCGGTGTCGTCGTGGTGGGCGGGAACCTGACGACGTACTCGGATCTCGTCTACCAGGGCTTCCGTGAGACCGCGTTCGTGAGGGCCTCACCGTTGGTCCGTGACGCGGCGCGCATCGTTCCGGCGAAGCTCGGCGTGGTCGGCGGACTGACGGGGGCATGCCTGGTGGTCCTCGACGAGTTCTACTCCGCCGATTCCCTGGACGATCTCGTCAACGGAGCCACCCCCGTGGAGTGAGACCTTCATGCCCGGCTTTCGTATAGCATTGTGCGGAAGTTCGCGAGCAAGGAGGCGATGGCCATGCCCGGGCGCGCCAGCAGGAATGATCCACACACGGACCCTGAGGGGCTTCCGACCTCACTCGAGCAGGACCTCATCCGTCACGCGCGGGTCCTCCCCCTCGACGTCGTCGAGCAGAAGGGCAACGGCCACGCCGGAACAGCGGTCAGCCTGACGCCGCTGCTCACCGCCCTCTATGCACGCCACCTGCGCCACGATCCCGCGGAGCCCCTGTGGCCCGGGCGCGACCGGTTCATCCTCTCCTGTGGTCACGCGTCCCTGGCCCTCTACGTCCAGCTGTTCCTGTGGGGGTACGGGATCGGGATGGCGGACCTTCGGGACACCCGGCGGTTGGGGTCCCTCACCCCCGGCCACCCCGAGCGTGGCGTCACGCCGGGCGTGGAGATGTCGACGGGTCCCCTGGGACAGGGTTTCGCGGCCGCAGTGGGTTCCGCCATGGAGGAGCGTCGTGTCGGCGAGTTGCTCGCCCCGGGTGGCGCACCGGAGGACAACCCGTTGGGACACCGGACCTGGTGTCTTGTCTCCGACGGCGACCTCAGTGAGGGCATCTCCGCCGAGGCAGCTGCCCTGGCGGGCAGGGTGGGGCTCCCCCGCCTCGTCGTCCTCTGGGACGACAATGGGATCACCATCGACGGGTCGCTGGCACGGAGCACGATCGAGGACTTCCCTGCACGTTTCATTGCTGCCGGTTGGCGTGTGCTGACCCTCGGGAACACCGAGGACCCGGAGGAGGTCGACCGCATCCTCGTCGAGGTGTGCCGGCGCGATCCGGGGGACACCCGGCCCACATTCGTACGGGTGCGCACCCGCATCGGCCACCCCATGCCCAACATCGGTGGGACCCCCCGCGCACATGCCGGTCCTGTGGGTGCCGAGGAGGTCCAACGGACGAAGGCCCTGCTCGGTCTGGATCCGTCGAAGTCCTTCGACATGCCCGGCGAGCTGCTGGAGGCCGCACGTCGCCACGGCCTCGAGCGTGGACGACGTCTCCGCGGGGACTGGGAACGGGAGGTGGCAGCGTGGCGTCGCCGTGACCCGCGGGCCGGGACGCTCCTCGACCGACTCGTGGCCCGTCGTCTGCCCGAGGGATGGAGATCGTCGGTACCGGGTTTCCCGGAGCGGGACCTGGCCACGCGTGTGGCCTCGGGTCGGATCCTGGCGGGCCTCGGCGAGGTCCTGCCCGAGCTGTGGGGAGGGTCGTGTGACCTGTCCTCCTCCACGTCCACCGTCCTCCCCGATGGGGGGGACTTCACCCCCGAGTACGCAGGGAGCACGGTGCACTTCGGGATCCGGGAGCACGCCCAGGCGGCAGCTCTTTCCGGGATGGCCCTGAGCGGGCTCACGCGCCCCGTCGGCTCGACGTACCTGGTCTTCTCGGACTACCAGCGTCCCGCGATCCGACTGTCCGCGCTGATGGGGCTGCCCACCGTGTTCATCTGGACGCATGACTCCCTGGCGGTCGGCGAGGACGGTCCCACCCACCAACCCGTCGAGCAGATCGCCTCACTGAGGACCGTGCCGGGCCTGAGTATCGTGCGCCCAGCGGACGCATGGGAGACGGCGGCCTCGTGGGAACGGATCCTCGGGCTCTCCGAGGGACCGGTGGGGCTCGTCCTCTCCCGCCAGAGCCTCCCCGTGCTGGCGGGGGAGCAGAAGACCATTGCGCGAGGGGTTCCCCGGGGGGCGTATGCCCTGGCGGACTTCCCGTGCGGGACCGCTGGCGATGGTGCCGTCGCACGTGCAGGGGACGGGCCCACGCAGGGGAATGACGGGATGACCGCCCCCGATCTGCGTGTTCTCATCCTGGCCTCGGGGGCCGAGGTCCACGTCGCACTGGGCGCACGACGACTGCTCGCCGACGCCGGCGTCCCAGCGCGTGTGGTGTCGGTGCCCTGTCTGGAGTGGTTCGAGGCTCAGCCGGAGGGATATCGCGAGGAGGTGCTCCCCCGGTCGGTACGCGCGAGGGTCTCGGTGGAGGCCGGCGTCTCCCAGCCCTGGGGCCGGCTCGTGGGTGCTGACGGTGCCAGCGTCTCGGTGGAGGGTTTCGGACGTTCGGGTGACGGTGCGCAGCAACTCGCCGATGCGGGTTTCACCCCTGAGCACGTCGCGGACGTCTGCCTCGACACCCTGGCCCGCGTTCGTTGAGGAGCCGCCGGCACGATCGTCCGCCCCAGGGGTGGCGTCCCACGGGCCTCGCGGTGGACCTGAGGATCGCGAACTCCTCATCACATGCGTCGAGATCGGGCCGCTGCCCGGTCATCGCCGCCGAGGGCGCCAGTCGGAACGTCACCGGAGCGACGGCGTCGCTGGATGGGCCCTCGGACCGGGGCGACCTCAGCACACGTCCGGGGACCGGCACGGATCCTGCCACGCACGTCTCGGTCACCCGGTGTCGCCCACCGCGCCGCTCCGGGGGCCGGAGCCCCGACGGTGCTGGCCCGGTGCCCCCGGGGGCACGTCCCACCGGGTCACCCGCGACGGGATGCGTCGCTGTCGTGGTGTCGGACGGCAGCGACGATGCGCCCGACCTCGTCCGGGTCCGTGCCGGACCCGCTGGGAGCGGGGGCGCGCATGTGCACCTCCGGCGCCCCGGTCCTGCGGATGACGTCCACCACCGAGTCCGACCTCAGTCCTCCGGAGGCGAGGACCAGGATCTCCCCGCGCGACCACTTGACGAGGGCCCGCAGGCCGGGGACGTCCGCCTTCCCGGTGCCGCCACCGGTGGTGAGGACCCGCCGGACCCCGTGGCGCACGAGGATCCCCAGGGCCTCGCGCCTGTCGGGCACGAGGTCGAAGGCGCGGTGGAAGGTCACGCGTGCGGGCCCTGCGGCCTCCATGAGGCGGGCGAGGGCGGACTCGTCCACGCGGTGGTCCTCCTGCAGGGCCCCGATGACGAACCCGACCTCGACCCCGCTCGGCTCGACCAGGGTGCGCAGGTCACGGATCCGTGTGCACATCGCCGCGACCTCGTCCCCGGAGAACACGAAGTCGTCCGGCCGGGGACGGATCAGGACCTGGACGCCGTCGGGGGGCGCGAGGGGGAGTGACTCGGAGACGAGCAGGTCGGACGGGGTCAGCCCCCCGCAGGAGAGGTCGTGGCAGACCTCGACCCTGTCCGCTCCCTGCTGGGACGCGGCCCGCACCCCCGCGGCGTCCTCGACGCAGATCTCCACCCGTGTCATGGTGCCCACCGCAGGCGGCCGGAGCGCCGCATCCTCAGCCCAGGTGCTTCTCGACGAACTCGACGATCTCCGTCTCCACGAGGGCGCGGGTCTCGGGGTCGTTGTGGATCTCGTGGCGGTAGCCCGACCACACCCGGGTGCGCACGTCGTGGTGCCCACTGAGCTGCAGTTGGTTGGAGACGTGGTAGGTGCCCTCGCCGTAGTTCGCGACCGGGTCCATGTCGCCACTGAGCAGGAGCACCGGAAGGCCGGGGCGCACCTGGGGGTACCACCCCGGGGAGTTGACCCGGTCGTAGAGGTCGATGAAGTCCTGGACGAAGCGCAGGGTCATGGGGGCCGTGAAGTTGTTGAAGGGGTCGTTGGCGTGGTCCCGCACGACGTCGGGATCCACCGCGATCCAGTCCGTGGGGCCGTTGACGTGGGTGTAGCGCGACACGAACCCGTCGAACATCTGGTCGACGTAGCCGTCGTCACGTTGTGTCCCCTCTCCTCCCGCGATGCGCGCGGCCAGGCCCGCCCGGTCCACCACTGCGTCGATGCCGTGGATCTGTGCCGCCACCCCGCACAGTGCCACCCCTGCCAGGTCGTCACCGTGGTCGGAGGCGTATCCCCGCCCGATCATCGACCCCCAGGAGTGCCCGAAGAGGAAGTAGGGCAGGTCGGGGTGGAGTTCACGGACCCTGTCGTGGAGCGAGGCCTCGTCCTCGACGACCGTCACCGCCCCGTCCTCGCCCGTGTCCCCCCACTCCCCCGAGACCATGGCGGTCCGGCCGTGGCCGGCGTGGTCGTCGGCGGCCACCACGAAACCGGCGTCCAGCAGTGTCGAGATCATGTGGAGGTAGCGCCTCGAGTGCTCACCCAGGCCGTGGACCACCTGGACGACCGCCCGGGGAGGGCGCACCGGCTCGTAGACCCACGCCTGGATCTCGTCGCGGCCGTTGTGGGAAGGGAACGGGACCTCACGGATGCCCATCAGTCACTCCTCGACGCGGTGCCCACGCTGCCCTGCGCGGGACTTGCCCGGACGTCGCCTCCACGATAGGTCGCACACGGGGTGCCCCGTCGGGAAGCCGGTGCGGTCCCATGATCCGGGAGACCGATTCGGGAAATGGGGTATCCATCTTGTGAACGGGTTGGGGGCTAGGCTCGTGTCGTAGAGAGTGCTCCCGCGCTGCGTCAACAGCCGGGAGCGTGGACTACACCGCTGAGAGGTGTTCGTCGTGATTGACCCTACCCTTGCTGTCTCTGCGTCGGAACTGGTCGCAGGCAGGGACTATCCGTCGGATCTGGTCGAGTTGCGGGCGTGGTTCGGTGATGATGCTGCGTGTTTGGACTACTTGGAGTGGTTGCGTTGGCCCCAGGGTGTGCGATGCCCGCGTTGTGGGACTTCGGTGGTGTGGCGGCAGTCGGGAGTGCGCTACCGCTGCCGTGAGTGCTGGTACACGTTCTCTCTGACCTCGGGCACGATCTTCGCCAAGACGCGCACCCCGCTGACGGTCTGGTTCGAGGTGGCGTGGCTGATGAGTGCCGACAAGGGTGGCGTCTCGGCGGCGCACCTGCACCGGGTGCTGCCGATCAACTCCTACCAGACGGCGTGGGCGATGCTGGCGAGGTTGCGGCAGGTGATGAGTAGCGGAGGGGAGCCACTGAGGGGCCGTGTCGAGGTTGACGAGAGTTTCTTCGGTGGGCACCGTCCTGGGGTGCGGGGTCGCGGGGCGCTGGGCAAGACTCTGGTCGCCGGGGCAGTCGAGCTCACCGATCACGGGTGGGGGCGAGCCCGCCTGGCCGTGATCCCTGACGCCTCGACCCAGTCGTTGAGAGCATTCATCACCGCCAACATCGCCCAGGGCTCCACGATCCTCAGCGACGGGCTCTCCTCCTACCCTGGAGCGCTGGGTGGGTATCTGCATGAACCAATCAATGTGTCGGCCTCAGGCAAGCGCGCCCACGAGGTCCTGCCTGCAGTGCACCGGATCTTCTCACTCGCCAAGCGCATGATCGAGGGCACCTACCAGGGGTGTGCTGGGACCGGCCACCTCCAGGAGTACCTCGACGAGTTCATCTTCCGGTTCAACAGGCGACACAGTCATCACCGCGGACTGGTGTTCAGGCGACTCCTCGAACGCGCCGTCGCGTCAGAGCCTGTCACCTACCGCCAACTTGTCCGTGACCCGAAATCGAAAGTCGACCAGCCACGCGGAGTGCACGGCCCACGATCCTCACCAGGCTCCCTCGACACAGGACACACAGACAGACCATGGAGAGCCAACAGCTGAGAACAACACCACCGGGCCACGCCAACGCCTCGTTCACAAGATGGATACCCCATTTCNGGTCAAGTCCGGACGGCACCGTACGAGGCGCCCCCTGGGGCATCTGGGGACGGTGGCGCCCGCGCCGATTCCGGTAGGCTTGAAGCATGTCTGAGGATGACCTGTGCGTAGCTCGCGTACCGATCTTCCAAGGACTGACGCGCCAGGAGCAGCTGCACGTCGCCGACTTCGTTCGCCCGGTGTGCGTCCACAAGGGGGATATTGTTTGTTCCCCCGGACAGTCGGTGTCGCGTCTGCTGGTGATGCACAGCGGACAGCTCAAGGTCAGCCACACGGCGGCCAATGGTCAGGAACAGATTCTGCGAACGGTGACAGACGGTGATGTCGTGGGAGAACGGGCCTTCCTGACGGGCCACCGCCCGGTCGACCTCGTCGTCGCGCTAGAAGACAGTCGGATGTGCGTCTTCGACCACGCCGACCTCTCGGCCCTGCTCCGCGACTACCCCGACATCAGTCAGCGGATGCTGCGGACACTCTCCGACCGGCTCTCCTCAGTCGAGCGACTGCTGGGCGCCGTCACCTCCAGCGACGTCAACGCCCGCGTGGCGGCCTACCTGCTAGATCTGCCCGGCAGCATGCGAGCAGGCGTACCCACGGTGAGGCTGCCGATGGCGAAACAAGACATCGCCGCCTACCTCGGAACCACGCCCGAAACCCTGAGCCGACGCCTCGCCGCGCTCTCCACCTCCGGCATCATCGAACTCCACGGACGCCGAGACGTCTCCATCCTCGACATTGATGCACTCGAACACGTCGCCACACCCCGATAGCCCGGTACCGTCAGGATGCATCCGAGACGCGTCGAAGGCAGCGATGTAGGCCACTGCGCAACATCGACTACTCCGACCGCTACCAGCAGCACTTCACGCTCGGCTCCGACATCTCCACTCGGGACCGCGACGGCATCCACAAGACCTTCTCTGGCCTGATGAAGCTCATCTACCCGGGCGGCGAGGCCACGCAAGAGGAGATCGAGGAACTGCTGCGCTTCGCCGTCGAAGGACGCAAGCGCGTCAAGGACCAGATTCTTCGGATCGACACCACAATGGCCGCCGTCAACTTCGGCTACTCCGACAAGTCGGGCACCTGGCGTGGCGTCACCACGCTTGAGGAGGACGAGTACCCCGACTACTACCAGGCTCGCCGCCCCGAGGCCGAGGGCGAAGTAGAGGCGTCGGCGGAGGAGCGTGGGTCCGCGCAAGCAGAGGTCGCAGTTGCGGCTCCAGTTGCTCCCGAGGTGGCGGCGCCCCTGTTCGAAGGGCACCGGGAGTTCCAGGAGAACCAGCGTGGAGTCTCGTACGAGACGCTGCTCATGCCCTATTTGCACGGCGCCACGGACATCACCATCGTCGATCCCTGCATCCGGCTCCCGCACCAGGGACGCTGGGCCTACCCTGTTTTCTCGGACACCTGATGTAGCGGGATCGCGTGGTCCTGCCTGCAGTGCACCGGATCTTCTCACTCGCCAAGCGCATGATCGAGGGCACCTACCAGGGGTGTGCTGGGACCGGCCACCTCCAGGAGTACCTCGACGAGTTCATCTTCCGGTTCAACAGGCGACACAGTCATCACCGCGGACTGGTGTTCAGGCGACTCCTCGAACGCGCCGTCGCGTCAGAGCCTGTCACCTACCGCCAACTTGTCCGTGACCCGAAATCGAAAGTCGACCAGCCACGCGGAGTGCACGGCCCACGATCCTCACCAGGCTCCCTCGACACAGGACACACAGACAGACCATGGAGAGCCAACAGCTGAGAACAACACCACCGGGCCACGCCAACGCCTCGTTCACAAGATGGATACCCCATTTCGGGAATCCCGGGAGCTCGTGGAACCATGCCATGGGGCGTCCCCGGCGGGCACCCGCAGGACCGGGGGTGGCCCGGTGGTCGAGGATCGCCACGCACGCGCAGGGCATGCCGGGTGCCGAGGCTGAGGAGAGCCGCATGGGAGTTCACGTACTGGGCTGGGTCGGTCTCGCTGTCGTCGTCCTGGCCCTCATCGCCGTCGACATCTTCGGGCACGTCCGCAAGGCGCACGTGCCGACCATGAAGGAGGCGGCCTGGTGGACCCTCGGGTACATCGTCCTCGCCCTGCTCTTCGGGCTCGTCATCTGGGCGATCTACGGAGGCACGTACGCCGTCCAGTACTACGCCGGCTGGATGACGGAGTGGTCACTGTCACTGGACAACCTCTTCGTCTTCGTCATCATCATCGGTTCGTTCCGCGTCCCACCGCTCCTCCAGCAGAAGGCGCTGGTCTCCGGGATCATCATCGCCCTCGTGCTGCGCCTCGTCTTCATCCTCATCGGCGCCGCCCTCGTCGAGCGCTTCACCTGGGTGTTCCTCATCTTCGGCGCGTGGCTCCTGTGGACCGCCTTCTCGCAGGCGAGGGAGGGCGTTCAGGGTGAGGTCGAGGAGGAGCCGGAGTACCGGGAGAACCGCTTCGTGCGCATCATGCGCCGGATCCTGCCCGTGACGGACGGCTACGTGGGTGACCGCTTCTTCGTGCGCCACGCGGGTCGCACCTCGGTCACACCGCTCGTCCTCGTCGTCTTCGCGCTGGGGTCCGCCGACCTGATGTTCGCCTTCGACTCGATCCCCGCGATCTTCGGCCTCACCCGGGAGCCGTTCCTGGTCTTCGCCTGCAACGCCTTCGCCCTGCTGGGGCTGCGCCAGCTCTACTTCCTCATCGACGGCCTGCTGGAGAAGCTCGTGTACCTCCACTACGGCCTCGCCGTCATCCTCGGCTTCATCGGCGTCAAGCTCGTGTTCCACGCCCTGCACGAGAACACGCTGCCCTTCATCAACGGCGGGCAGGGGATCGAGGCGGGGCCCGACATCGGGATCCCGTTGTCCATGGCCGTGATCGCCGGATCGCTGGTGGTGACCGTGGTGGCGTCACTCCTCAAGTCACGGGCGGACGCGCGGCGCGACCCGTCCTGAGGGAGGCCGGCCCCGTCGGTCGGGCCGGAGCGGTCGGACCGCGTCCGCCGGGTCCGGCCCCATCCGAGTCCGGCCCCGCCCGAGGCAGCCCCCGTTCGGGCCCGCCCCGACCCGGACCCGGGTCAGCCCACCCTCGCGCGCAACCACTCGGTGGCGCGGTGCATGTAGTCCCGGGTCATCGGCGCCCGGGGCGCATAGGTCTCGAAGGCGTGCGGGGCGCCGACCACCTCGTCGAGGGTGCAGTCCACCCCGGCGCGGGTGAGGGCCTCCGCGTAGGCACGGTCCTCGTCCCGGAAGAGCTCGATGTCCCCCGTGCCGATCCACGCGTCGGGCAGACCGGACAGGTCCGTGCGCCGGGCGGGGACCGCGTAGGGCGGTGTGGTCGCCGCCCCCGGCTGCTGGCCCAGGTAGGACGACCACCCCACCCGGTTGGAGTCGTTGGTCCACACGAAGTGGTGGACGGCGTCGTGCCCGTGGTCGGCGGCGGTGCGGTCGTCGAGCATCGGGCAGAAGAGCCACTGGGCGGTGGGTTGGGGTCCGCCCTCGTCGTGGACCCTCTGGACGAGGGCGGCGCTGAGCCCGCCCCCCGCGCTCTGCCCGCCGATCGCCAGCCGAGCGGTGTCGATGCCACGCTGCGCCGCGCGGTGCACGAGCCACCCCCACGCGGTGCGGCAGTCGTCGATGGCCGCCGGGTAGGGGTCCCGCGGGGCGAGGCGGTAGTCCACGGAGGCCACGACGATGTCCAGCGCCTCGGCCACCGCGATGCAGCGCGCGTCGTCCTGCACGGCGGCCCCCACCACCAGCCCCCCGCCGTGGATCCACAGCAGGGCG
>NZ_LT700212.1:2788456-2804446 GCF_900155435.1 Actinomyces provencensis
CAAGTCACGGGCGGACGCGCGGCGCGACCCGTCCTGAGGGAGGCCGGCCCCGTCGGTCGGGCCGGAGCGGTCGGACCGCGTCCGCCGGGTCCGGCCCCATCCGAGTCCGGCCCCGCCCGAGGCAGCCCCCGTTCGGGCCCGCCCCGACCCGGACCCGGGTCAGCCCACCCTCGCGCGCAACCACTCGGTGGCGCGGTGCATGTAGTCCCGGGTCATCGGCGCCCGGGGCGCATAGGTCTCGAAGGCGTGCGGGGCGCCGACCACCTCGTCGAGGGTGCAGTCCACCCCGGCGCGGGTGAGGGCCTCCGCGTAGGCACGGTCCTCGTCCCGGAAGAGCTCGATGTCCCCCGTGCCGATCCACGCGTCGGGCAGACCGGACAGGTCCGTGCGCCGGGCGGGGACCGCGTAGGGCGGTGTGGTCGCCGCCCCCGGCTGCTGGCCCAGGTAGGACGACCACCCCACCCGGTTGGAGTCGTTGGTCCACACGAAGTGGTGGACGGCGTCGTGCCCGTGGTCGGCGGCGGTGCGGTCGTCGAGCATCGGGCAGAAGAGCCACTGGGCGGTGGGTTGGGGTCCGCCCTCGTCGTGGACCCTCTGGACGAGGGCGGCGCTGAGCCCGCCCCCCGCGCTCTGCCCGCCGATCGCCAGCCGAGCGGTGTCGATGCCACGCTGCGCCGCGCGGTGCACGAGCCACCCCCACGCGGTGCGGCAGTCGTCGATGGCCGCCGGGTAGGGGTCCCGCGGGGCGAGGCGGTAGTCCACGGAGGCCACGACGATGTCCAGCGCCTCGGCCACCGCGATGCAGCGCGCGTCGTCCTGCACGGCGGCCCCCACCACCAGCCCCCCGCCGTGGATCCACAGCAGGGCGCCCCCGTTGCCCCCTCCCGCAGGGGTGAACACCCGCACGACGGCGTGCTCCCCCACCCTGATCTGCTCGCGCCGCATGCCGCGCGGCATGCGGGCGGGGGGAAGGAAGCGGGCCAGGTGGTACCCGGCCCACCGGAGCAGGGGATTGGTGACGTCCAGCGCGGGCGCGAGTGTGAGGCGTCTGCGCAGCTGGGGGTGCAGCAGGGCGGGGTCCATGGGTCCTCCTCCGGGGGTCGTGCACCACCATGGTGGCATCCCGACGGGCGGAGGGCACGGGCACCCCGGACGGGTCCGCTCAGTCCACGGCCCGCAGTGCCCCCACGAGGGCGGCGTCGAAGGCCGGCAGGTCACGCGGGCTGCGACTGGTGATGAGGTTGCCGTCCACGACGACCTCCTCGTCGACCCACTCCGCTCCGGCGTTCCTCAGGTCGGTGGCGATGCGGGAGGTCGACGTCATCCGTCGTCCCGGCACGACCCCGGCCTCGATGAGGATCCACGGTCCGTGGCAGATGGAGGCCACCGGCTTGTCGGCGTCGAAGAACGCCTTGACGAAGGCGATGGCCTGCGTGTTGGTGCGGATCTTGTCGGAGTTGAGGGTGCCGCCCGGCAGGACGAGGGCGGTGTAGTCGCCGGGGTCGGCCTCGTCCAGGGTGACGTCGACGTCGAAGTCGTCACCACGGTCCCAGTCGTGGATGAGCGCGGTGATGGTGCCCGGCTCCTCGGAGACGAGGACCGGGTGGGCGCCGGCCTCCTCGACGGCCTTCCAGGGTTCGGTGAGCTCGGGCTGCTCGACGCCCCGTTTGAGCAGGAATGCCACCTTGGGTGCGTTCGTGTTCGTCATGTCGCTGCCTCCTCGTCGTGGTGGTGCTGCGTCCGTCCACGATATGCGCGGACGGTGCCGACCGCCGGTCGAGAGGTGCCCGCAGGCAGGCCGACGGGCGGAGCGCCGGCGTGGCCCTCCCGTCCGCACACTGGACGAGTGGGGTGGGGGGCGCGCCCCGGGTTCCCTCCGCGCGTACCATTCCGGTCCATGACCGGTCGGGGAGTGGTCGGAGGCCACGTCACGGTCCTGCTGGACCTGGACGGGACGATCTGCCTGCTCTTCGCGCACACCGACCTGGACCCCCTGCGCCGACGGGTGGCAACCCTGCTCCGGGCGCACGGACTGGAGGACCTCGCGGACGGGGACGTGTTCACCACACCGACACGCGTGGCTGCCGCACGGCGTGGGAGCAGGCTGCGGCGTGGGAGCTGGTCACGGCCCGCGACCGAGCCCGACACCCTGCGGACCGACCCCCTCCTGTCCGGGATCGACGCACTGCTCACCGAGGTCGAGCTGCGCGCCGCGGACACCGCGCCGTTGGTGGCCGGTGCCGAGGAGGTCATCACCGGATGGGTCGACGCCGACCGGCCCCTCGCGGTCGTCACCAACAACTCCCCCGCCTGCGTGGGTCGCCTCGCGCGGCGGTGCCTGCCCGCGCTGGCCGAGGTACCCGTCATCGGGCGCGACCCGCGACGTACCGAGCGTGCCAAACCCGATCCGCGGGGGATCCACCTGGCGCTCTCCCTCCTCGGTCGGGACGCACCCGTCGACGCCTCGTCCGCCGTGATGGTCGGGGACTCCCTCTCCGACCTGGCTGCCGCCCGGGCGGCGGGCTGTCGCTTCGTCGGCATGGGCCCCACCGCGGCCAAGCGGTCACGCCTGAGGGGTGCGCCGGGGGAGACGGGTGCAGGCCCCGTGGTGGACTTCCACGCGCTCCGTGACCGGCTCGGCTGAGGAGGACCCCCGTGGGCGACCGGGGACAGGTCCGCGATCGCCGGAGGTGTTGCCGCCGGAGCCACCCGTCGGGGCGCGGTGCAGGCATCAGTCCGCGAGCGTCGCGTCCATGGTCAGCTCGACATTGGCCCAGACCTCGTACCCCAGGGGCTCGAGGGCATCGATGACGAGGTGACGGACGCGGTCCTCCTCGGCGATGCCGCAACTGGCGTCCGGGACCAGGAAGACCACCTCCAGGTAGACGCGGGTCCCGGTCTTCGTCGCCCGGACCAGGGGTTCGGGGAGCCCGAGCTCGGTCCGCGCGGCCTCGACGGCCTCGTCGATGCCGGCCTGCAGTGGTGCCGGTGGCGCTGCCTCGAGGACCTCCAGCAGGCCCGCCCGCATCATCCGCAGCGGGACCGGGACCAGCATCGCGGCGACGACGAGCACCAGGGCGGGGTCGGTGTAGGGCTTGACCCCGGACCACCCGAGGGCGCCCATGAGGGCCGCGAGCCCGGCCCCCACCACGATGACGGCACTGAGCACGCAGGAGGCCCGCCACTGCTCGGCCTCGGCAGCGACCAGGTCGGAACCCTCGCGGCGGCGGAGCAACCACCACGTCACGACGGCCGCGCAGAGGAAGGTCGCTGCTCCGTAGACCGCCACCGGGCCGGGGGAGACCTCCGTGCCTCCCGCCCGGATGGTACCCACGGCATCGGTCGCCGCGTGGACGAGGGCGCCCAGGAGGGCCGCACCCTGGATGATGACGGCCAGGGGGACCAGGGTGACCAACCCGAAGGGGAAGGTGCGGGTCGGCGAGCCGCCGGCGGCCCGACCCGCGAGCATGGAGACCCCCGTCAGGGTGGTGCCGAAGATCGTGTACACGCCGTCGAAGAGGACGATCCCCGACCCGGTGGTGATGCCCCAGACCACCCCGAGGACACCGAGGAGCACGGACAGCACCAGGGATGCCGTCAGGGAGTGGGACTCCCGGCGCTGCACCTCGGCCCTGTCCATGTGGTCACCCTTCCCGTCCGACCCGCCGTGCCGGTCGCCGGGACCACCATGCGCGCAGTGTTCCGGGTACCCGCGTCGGTCGTCCCGTGGTCCGTACGGGGCCATTGTGCCCTCACGTCCTTGGGCGGTGGTGTCCCGTGGACACGGCGGTGTCCCCCGGCAGTGGCCGGGGAGCACCGGGACGTCGGCTCCGGTCAGCGGAACATGGTGACCGTCGCCTTGGCGAGCACCTTCGGGTCCTTCTCGTAGTGGTGCAGCGGGGTGAGCGGAAGGTCCAGGCCGAGCAGCGTGTACACCGCGACCTGTGCCGCGCGCACCGAGTACTGCTCGGTGAAGACCATGTCGAAGGGCATCTCCACGAACTGGCTGATGAAGGCCAGGTTCTTCGAGCCCTTCGGCACGACCAGCGGCCGATCGGTCGTGGTGCGCTGGTTGAACAGGGCCGAGGCGTAGGGCATGTGGGCGGGCACGCAGTTGATGACCGTGTCCATCAGTTCCTCGGTGCGTGCCGAGACGGGGTTGGCGGAGTGGTCGATGCGACCGAGGTGGCCCAGGGTCTCCTCGAGCATCTCGCGTCCGGTCATCTCGATGAAGGGCTTCTTCACGAAGTCCCCGATCTCGCGCGGCTTGAGTGCGTACCCCCAGAACACCCCCTGCTCGGGCGTCTGCGCGTGGTAGTGCGGCTGGTGGTGGACCACCAGGGAGATCAGGCAGGAGGAATCGACGAAGGTGTTGAGCGCATTGCCCGGCAGCTGCTTCGTCAGGCGCGAGATCTCGTTGATGAACGCGTGGTCGGAGGTTGTCACCGTGAAACTCGTCCACTCCGACTGGGAGCGGTCCCCGAAGAACTTGTCCGGGTTGCCCAGGTTGTAGAAGTGGTCGGTGGCCTGCTTCCACAGCAGGGCGCTGGGGGCGTAGCGCAGGTCCTCCACGATGGCGGTGTCCAGGTCGCCGATCGAGGTGGAGTCGGTGATGGAGCCGTTGGTGTCGAAGACCAGGTCCTCGGGACCGACCTCGATGACGCCCTCGACGCCGCCCTCGTCGACCTTCTCGTACTTCAGCCCCGTGACGATGATGTCGTCACGCAGGGGGGTGTCGGCGAAGACGAACTCGGTGACCTTGCGGTTCGTCACGAAGGTGACCCCGTGGTCCTCCAGGTAGGAGCGCATCGGGAGGATGACGGACTCGTACTGGTTGTAGGGGGTACGGGTGACGCCCTCCAGGGTGTTGATCCGCGAGAACTCGAGGATCATGCGGTTCATGTAGCGACGCAGCTCGGCGACGGAGGACTCCTTCTTGAAGGCGAAGGTGGTCTGCCACATCCACCAGAAGTTCGTCTCGAAGAAGTGGGGGACCTCGGCGAACCACTGCTCGATGGACATGTCGTCGAGCTCGGCCTCCCGCGACTCGGGCAGCAGCATCAGCTTGGTGAGCAGGTAGCGCTCGCGGTTGGTGAACTGCATGTGCACGTAGGAGTTCGGACCCGAGATCCGCAGTCCCTCGGAGTCGATGAGCCGGCCCACGTCGTGGGTGGGGTGGGCGTGGTCGAAGTCGAGGATCTCCTCGGTGAGGGACTTCCCGGGCTGGTCGAGTGAGGGGACCGTGCCCATGACGTCCCAGAAGTTCTCGTAGGTCTCCTCGTTCAGCATGCGTCCGCCGCGGTTGAGGAAGCCGCGTTCGTTGGCGAGGGGGCCGTGGCCGTACTCGGTCTCGAAGGTGCTCAGTGCCGCGCCGTCGTTCGCCCCGTGGGTCTCCAACCCGAGCATGGTGATCTGGGAGCCGTCCCACCCACCGTCGCGGATGAGGTAGATCCCGGCGGCGAGATTCCCGATGCCGGTGCCGATCATGTAGGCCTTGCGTGTCATGGTCGTCGTCCTTCCTGCTGTGCGTGGCCCGGTCGGTCCGGGCATGTCGTCTTGAAACGGAGTGTACTCCATTTGGAGTAGACTCCGTATATGAGATGATCAACAGGCAGGGACCGGGATCGACGAGGACAGGGTTCGGCATGACGACAGCGGGGGAAGGGACGGACGTGGAGGACAGGGTGGGGGCAGGAACAGCGGGGGACGCCGGTGCGGACCCGGACGCCGGGGCAGCGGTGGGCGCGGGGCGCGGTGCCCTCCCGCGACCGGGCCTGCGTGAGCGGAAGAAGCGGGAGAGGCGGGCACGTGTCCTGGCCGCGGCCTCCCGCCTCTTCGCGGAGCGCGGGTACGAGGGCGTGACCACCTCGGAGATCGCAGCGGTCGCGGACGTGGGGGTGGGGACCCTCTTCCGGCACACGGGGACCAAGGCGGAGCTCCTGGTGGAGGTCATGAACCTGCGGATCGCGGAGGGCATGGAGGAGGGGCTCGCCCGTGCCAGGGAGGGCCACACCGTCCAGGAGTCGATCCTCGCGATCCTGGCGCCACTGGCGGAGGAGTCCCTGCTCCATCCGGGCAACATGGTCGCCTACGAGCGGGAGGTGCTCTTCGGTGCGGAGGAGCACCGCGCCACCTCCACGGCCCGCATCTCCCAGGTCGAGTCCGCCATCCTGGAGGTGCTCCGCCTCCACGGCTCGCGCCCGCTCAACGCCAGCATCGCCGTGGAGGACGTCGCGCACACGATCTACGCCACGCTCTTCCTCGACATCATCAAGGCCTCCGTGGGGACCACCACCACCGACGAGCTGCCCGAGCGCGTGCGCCGCAGCGTGGACATGCTGGTCGGAGCCCTCCTGGAACCCTGACCCCTCCCCCCCCTCGGCGAAGTCCGCTCAGTTCACGGTGTGAGGTCCGCACTGTTCCGACCCCGAGGTCCGCACGGCCTGTGCCCCGAGGTAGGTCCCTCTGCTGCACCCAGGACGCCTTCGGGCTCAACAGCATCTCGTTGCTCCTGTGCGATGCCCGGGGGACTACCTCCGTGAACGCCACCAGGTGAAGGTGCTGCTCGAACGGCGCGTCGACGGGATCATCGTGGTCGGGGCGGACAACGCCCGTCCTTCGATCGGCCGTGACCTGCCCGTTCCGGTCGTCTACCTCTACGCCGCTTCGGCAGACCCCGCCGACATCTCCCTCATCTCCGACAACGTCGGGGCGGGCAGGCTCGCCGCCGAGCACCTCATCGACTGCGGGAGGCGGCGCATCGCCATCCTGGGTGGCGACCCGACCTACGGCGCTTCCCCGGAACGCGCCGAGGGTGCCATGGCGGCATTGGCGGCCGCCGGACTGGAACCGGTGGGGGGTGGCCCGCTGTACGGCTCCTGGTCGGAGGAGTGGGGCAGGGGCGGATGCCACGCGCTCATCACCCAGTACCCCGACACCGACGCGATCATCTGCGGCAGCGACCAGGTCGCCCGCGGCGCGCTGGACGCCCTGCGCGACCTGGGGCGCTCGGTCCCCGACGACGTGGCGGTGACCGGACACGACAACTGGAAGATCCTCGTGTCCGGATCCCGCCCACCCCTGACCAGCATCGACATGAACCTGGAGGATCTCGGGCGCCTGGGTGCCACCCGCCTGCGCGAGGCCATCGAGGACCATCCCACCCCGGGCCTGGAGAAGCTCGCCTGCCGCCTCGTCGTACGGGGTTCCACCGTCGGCTGACCCGGGTCGTCGATCGACGAGGGCGTGGCCGCCTTCGTCGGATGGCCGGCTCGTCCGCGGGGCGAACCCGCGGCGGCTGCCCGGATAGTATCGCCTTCGTGAGTGTGACGAGTGCTGGTGCCCTTTTGGACAGGTTGTACTTCTCTGCGACGTCGGAGAGGGAGAAGGGGGATCTCTTCGAGAGGTTGGTCCGTAGGTTCTTGCTGACTGATCCCCAGTATGCGGAGCGTTTCGATCAGGTGTGGCGGTGGTCGGAGTGGCCGGGGCACGGTCATCGCCCGGATCGTGGCATTGACCTGGTGGCTCGTGAGCGGGAGACGGGTCGTTTGTGTGCGGTGCAGTGCAAGTTCTATGACCCGGCGCACCAGCTGTCGAAGCCGGACATTGATTCCTTCCTTGCGGAGTCGGGTCGTATGGAGTTCGACTCGCGGCTCATCGTGTCCACGACGGAGAAGTGGAACCGTGCTGCGGAGCAGACGGTGGAGGAGCAGCGGGTGCCGGTGTCCCGGATCGGCCTGGACTACCTGCTGGACTCCACGGTGGACTGGGACCAGTTCGATTTCTCGACCCCGGATGTCATGACCCTGAAGGGTCGCAAGCAGCTGCGACCTCATCAGCGCACGGCCCTGGGGCATGTCGTGGAGGGTTTCGAGACCCATGACCGCGGCAAGTTGATCATGGCGTGTGGGACGGGCAAGACGTTCACGTCGTTGAAGATTGCGGAGCGTCTGGCCGGTGCGGGTGGACGGGTGTTGTTCCTGGTGCCCTCGATCGCCTTGTTGTCCCAGTCCTTGCGGGAATGGACGGGGGAGTCGGAGGTCCCGATCCGTTCCTTCGCGGTGTGTTCGGACAGGAAGGTCGGCAAGGGGCGTGGTGGGGAGGGGGAGGACATCTCCGTGGTGGACCTGGCCATCCCGGCCACCACGGACCCGGAGGCTCTCGCGGTGGCGCTGACCCGACCGGGGTCTTCGGCTGAGGGGTCGCACCCGATGACGGTGGTGTTCGCGACGTACCAGTCCATCGACGTGATCCACCGCGCCCAGGGTGAGGGCGGTGCTCCAGGATTCGATCTGATCGTCTGCGATGAGGCGCACCGGACCACGGGCGCCACCCTGGCGGGCAGTGAGGAGTCCGCGTTCGTCCGCGTCCACGACAACGCCTACCTGCGTGGTGCCAAGCGCTTGTACATGACGGCGACGCCGCGCATCTACGACGACAACTCGAAGGCGAAGGCCGGCCAGAAGGACGCGGTGCTGGCCTCCATGGATGACGAGGCCCTCTTCGGGCCTGAGTTCCACCGTCTCGGTTTTGGTGAGGCCGTGGGGATGGGCCTGCTCACCGACTACCGGGTGCTGGTCCTCACGGTCGATGAGGGAGCGGTGTCCCAGACCATGCAGGACACGTTCGCTGTCAACGGTGAACTCAAGCTGCCCGATGTCGCCCGCATCATCGGTTGCTGGAACGGGTTGGCGAAGCGGGGCCGGGGTGGGGAGGACAACGCCTTCGAGGTGGACCCGACTCCTATGCGCACGGCTGTGGCGTTCGCCCAGGACATCAGGACGTCCAAGCGTTTCGCGTCCACCTTCGACCACGTCGTGCGGGACTACGTGGAGGCTGCCCGTCTGGGGGGTACTCCCATCGAGGACCCGCTGCCTGCCAGCGTGCACCACGTGGACGGCACCATGAACATCCTGGCCCGCAACCAGGAGCTCGACTGGCTCAAGGCCGCTGATGACACGGCCACTGATGACGGGGTCCCGGAGTGTCGGATCCTGTCCAATGCACGGTGCCTGTCCGAGGGCGTGGATGTGCCTGCCTTGGATGCGGTGATCTTCCTGAACCCGCGGAAGTCGCAGGTGGACATCGTCCAGTCCGTCGGGCGCGTCATGCGCCTGGCGGAGGGCAAGCACTACGGGTACATCGTGTTGCCGATCGGGATCCCCGCCGGGATGCAGCCCGAGGACGTGCTGCACGACAATGACCGTTTCCGTGTCGTGTGGGAGGTCCTCCAGGCCCTGCGTGCCCACGACGAGCGTTTCGACGCGATGATCAACAAGATCGACCTCAACACCACCAAGCCTGACCAGGTGGCCATCTTCGACGTTCCCGTGGGAGGGGACAGCGAGGGCGCCGGCGACGAGGGCGGGGAGGGCCTGCGCGAGGTCCAGGGAGAGCTCGCCCTCCCACGCCTGGAGGAGTGGCGTGACGCGATCTATGCGCGCATGGTCACCAAGGTCGGCTCCAGGCGCTACTGGGAGGACTGGGCCAAGGACGTCTCCGCCATCGCCCGGAGTCATCGCACGCGCTTGGGGACCCTGGTGGAGGACCCGCAGGTCGCTCCGGTGTTCGAGGAGTTCCTCGAGGCGCTGCGCGCCAACCTCAACGACTCCGTGGACCGCGCCCAGGCCATCGACATGCTCAGCCAGCACCTCATCACCAAGCCCGTCTTCGACGCGCTCTTCGAGGGCTACGACTTCACGGCCACCAACCCCGTGGCCCGCGTCATGCAGCGCATGGTCACCACCTTGGAGGGAGCCAACCTCGACTCCGAGACCGAGAAGCTGGAAGGGTTCTACGCCTCCGTGCGCGAGAGGGCATCGGGCATCGACAACGCGGCGGGCAAGCAGAGGGTCATCACCGAGCTCTACGAGAAGTTCTTCCGCCTCGCCTTCCCCCTCACCGCCCAGTCACTCGGCATCGTCTACACCCCCATCGAGATCGTCGACTTCATCCTGCGCAGCGCCGACACACTCCTGGAGGAGCACTTCGGGGTGGGTCTCACCGATGGGGGAGTCCACGTCCTGGATCCCTTCACCGGGACGGGGACCTTCGTGGTGCGTCTCCTCCAGTCCGGACTCATCAAGCCCGAGGACCTGGCCCGCAAGTACGCCAACGAGCTGCACGCCAATGAGTACCTGCTGCTCGCCTACTACATCGCCGCCGCCAACATCGAGGTCGCCTACCGGGAGGTCGCCGCACAGGCCGAGATCGCCCCGGGCGGCCACGAGGGCGGGTACGTGCCCTTCAACGGGATCGTCCTCACCGACACCTTCCAGATGAGCGAGGACGGGGACACCCTGGACGAGGCGGTCTTCACCGCCAACAATGACCGCGCCCACGCCCAGAACAAGCTTGACATCCGGGTGATCGTCGCCAACCCGCCCTACTCCGTGGGGCAGTCCAGTGCCAATGACAACAACCAGAACGTCAAGTACCCCACCCTCGACTCCCACATCGAAGCCACCTACGCTGCACGCTCCGCCGCGGTCAACAAGAACTCCCTCTACGACTCCTACATCCGCGCCATCCGCTGGGCCAGCGACCGCATCAAGGACGCCGGCATCATCGGATACGTCACCAACGGCGGCTTCATCGACTCCAACACCGCCGACGGCCTACGCCTCACCCTGGCCGACGAGTTCGCCGACATCTGGATCCTCAACCTCCGGGGGAACATGCGTTCCTCAAATTGGAAGGCGGAGGGAGGTCAGATTTTTGGAGCTGGGAGTCAGGCCACTATCGCCATCACGCTCCTGGTCAAGAACCCCACCCACACCGGCCCCGCCCGCATCCACTACCACGACATCGGCGACTACCTCACCCGCGAACAGAAACTCCACACCATCGACCAAGCAAACCTGGACACCCTCGGATGGGAGACGATCACCCCCAACCCGGAAGGCGACTGGATCAACCAACGCGACCCCCGCTTCAACACCTGGCAACCGATCGGAGGGAAGGGATCGCAGGATGGCATCTTCCAGCAGCACACCGGTGGGCTGAAGACGAACCGGGATGCATGGGTCTATGACCATTCGAAGACCAAGCTTGAGGACCGAGTCCGGCGAATGATCGACGCCTACAATCGCCACGCCGATCAGCGAAAACTTCCCCGAGTGCTGGATCCCAAGGAGTTCTCCTGGAATCGCGCAGACAAGACCGCTGTCACACGCGGAACCCGTTACCAGTTCGAACCGAGCAGGGTCTTCATCGGAACCTATCGCCCCTTCGACCGTCAGTATGTCTACTTCGATCGTCGCCTCAATGACATGGTCTACAAGCTCTACGATGTCTTCCCCAGCTCCACGCATCACAATTGGGGCTTTTACTTGGTGGGGACAGGCTCGGCCGTTCCGTTCTCTGTGTTGATGGTGAACGCCGTGCCGAACGTGCACATCACCGGTGCTGGCAGCGGCGGCCAGTTCTTCCCGCGCTGGACGTGGCACGCCGTCGAAGACCTCGATGACTCCGGTCAGGCAGGGTTCGACCTGACGGGGAACGATGACGTCATCGTGGACGGGTACCGTCGCACCGACAACATCACCGACGCCGCCCTCGTCGACTACCGACGTCAGTACGGCCCCGACGTCACCAAGGACGACGTCTTCCACTACGTATACGGGCTCCTGCACTCCCCGGACTTCCGCACACGATTCGCAGCCGACCTCAAGAAGCAACTCCCCCGCATCCCGCTGGTGGCGTCGGCGTCCGACTTCCGGGCCTTCGTCAGTGCTGGGCGCGAGCTGGCCGACCTGCACATGAACTACGAACAGGCAGCCCCCTACCCGCTCACCATCACCGGCGACAGCCCCCACGGTGATCCCTACCAGTGGTACCGCGTCGAGAAGATGCGCTATCGCGGAAAGGGCGCCAAGGACAAGACCGAGATCACGTACAACGCGCACATCGCCATCTCCGGGATTCCCGAGGAGGCGCAGGAGTATCTGCTCGGCTCCCGCTCAGGGCTCGACTGGATCCTGGACCGCTATCAGGTCAGGACTGACAAGGCGTCCGGCATCGTCAACGACCCCAACGACTGGGCTCGCGAAGTCGGGAGTCCCCGCTACATCCTCGACCTCATCCAACGCGTCACGATGGTGAGCGTGCGTACCATGGAGATCGTGAACGCGCTTCCTTCGCTTGAGGTTGCCCGGTGAGTGAGCCGTCCCGATGGTCCCTCGAACAGTCGAACTCTGAGTTGAAGAGCTCGGGGGTCAGTGTCGCGAGACTGTCCGGGGAGTCAGCGATCTCGATCGTCGACAGCTTGGTTCCCGGCCTTGGACCGTTCATGCGGTTCGTGACGCTCAAGGGCGTGAGAGCAGTTCGGCGGCGGCGGTCGAAGTGTCTGAGAGTAGCCTGCGATCAGGCTGGCATGTCACGCCGAGAGCTGAAGAATGCTCTTCGGGCGAATACGGAGACTATGCCGTTGCTCACGCAGGTCTTGTGGTCTGCCGGGATGAACGGCCACGACGAGACGATCCGGCACTTCGGGGTTCTCCTCGGGATTGCGGCAGGCGATGCAAGGCGAGGGGACGCGGAGGCGTTCATTCGGTGTGCGCATGCTCTCAAGTCGATGAGAGATTTTGACCCGTGGCACGTCCGGGTGCTCAGCGTGCTCGTGCAGATATGGGAGTCGAAGTCTGAACCCCCTGATGGGCGTCGGCGGGCGAAAGAGTTCGGCGTGCGGCCGCTGGCTCGCGCTGCGGGTCTCCATGAGGATGATCTGATCGCGCGGGCGATTGATCTCGAGAATGCAGGACTGGCGCTCGAGAGCGTCCTCTTGGCAGAGAGCGAAAAGGGCCTCTTCTTCGTTGGGTTTGAGGGAGGCAAGGGATTTGCCCCCACCGAGCTTGGTGTCGCGGTTGTTCATGCGGCACGAGCTGTACAGGAATGAGGGGAGAAGTTCTGCGGGCATCGATTGCTGTCGTTGACGGCGTTACCGCCTGTTGAACACTGGTCAAGCCTCGAGCATGTCCAGCTACGCCTAGTTCTCCGCCCGGCCCAGCCGCCAGTAGCCCATGAACGCCACGGCCCGCCGGTCGACGCCGACCTCGGTGACCAGGTGGCGCCGCAGGCGGGTGATCGAGCCCGCCTCCCCGGCCAGCCAGGCGTACAACGGGGCGCGCTTCAGTGCCGCGCCCCCTCGCGCAGTGCGGGGCACCTCCCACAGCACGTCGCGGTCCACGTCGATCTCCTCCACCTGCGCGCCCCGTCCCTCCGGGGCCAGCAGCGCAGCGGTCTCCTGGACCGCCCCCACCAGGTGCTCCCCACGCGTGGAGTCCTCCCGCGAGGCCACCCTGTACTCGAAGCCCGGGTGATCGGGCAGGTAGGAGGTGTCGCCCTCGTGGGGGACCTCCAGGACGACGGTGCCGCGCGCCTCGGGGGGCAGCTGCTCGAGGATGACGGCCAGGGCGGGCGCCGCGGTCTCGTCACCGGCCAGCAGGAGGCGCTCCGTGTGCGCGGGCGGGACGAAGTCGATGCCGTAGTTCACCCCGGTCATGGAGCGGGTGGGGCCGAGGATCAGGACCTCGTCGCCGACCCCCGCCCCCAGGATCCACTCCGACGCGGGGCCGACGGCCTCGTGGACCACCATGTCGATGTCGACCTCGCAGGCGTCGTGGCGAACCGCGCGGGTCGTGTAGGTGCGGAAGGGGGGACGGGCGTCCTCGGGCATCGCCCGCCACGTCGGGTACCACTCCTCGCCGGTGGGCATGGCGTCCAGGCCTGCACCGGGCCGGGGGAAGACGACCTTGATGCGCTGGTCGAAGCCGGGGTCCCCGTACCCGGCGAGGTCCTGGGAGTGGAACGTGAAGCGCCGGAAGCTCGGGGTGACGTCCTCCACGCGGCTCACGGCCGCCCGGAAGAATCGGTAGGTGTCAGGCCTGGGTGTCATGGTGGGCTCCGATCGGGGCGAGTGTGGGGTCCTCCGCCGGTGCCGGTGAGTCCGGGGCGTACGAGGGCGGCTCCGCGTCCTGTGTCGACGGAGTGGACGAGGGCGAGACCACGACACCACGGCCGTCCCGATCCCCGTCCCTGTCAGTTCCGGCGCCGAGCGGGCCGGGCAGCAACGGCCCGGGTGTGCCGGACGACGCGTGCGGGCCGGCGTCCTCCCCACCCAGTACGTGGTGGCGTCCCCGGGGCAGCATGAGCGGCGTGCCCGACACCGGGTCGGGCACCACCAGGGCGTCCAGGGCGAACACGTCGCGCACCATCTGCTCGGACATCACGGGGCCCGGTGCGCCGGAGGCGACCAACCGTCCGTCGCGCATGGCGAGGATGTGGTCGGCGTAGCGAGCCGCCAGGTTCATGTCGTGCATGACCATGACGATGGTGGTCCCGCGCTCGCGGTTGAGGTCGGTGAGCAGGTCGAGGATCTCGATCTGGTGGGTGACGTCCAGGAAGGTCGTGGGCTCGTCCAGCAGCAGGATGTCGGTCTCCTGGGCGAGTGCCATGGCGATCCAGACGCGCTGGCGCTGCCCCCCCGAGAGCTCGTCGACGGAGCGGTCGGCCAGGTCTGCGGTCCCGGTCGAGGCCAACGCACGTGCGACGACCTCGTAGTCGTGCGCGCTCCAGCGGGACAGCAACCTCTGGTGGGGGTGGCGTCCGCGTCCCACCAGGTCCGCCACGGCGATCCCCTCGGGTGCGATGGGGTGCTGGGGGAGCAGGCCGAGCACCCGCGCGACACGCTTGGAGGGCATGGTGCGCACGTCCTGGCCGTCGAGCAGCACCCTGCCCTCACGGGCGGGCAGCAGACGGGCGAGGCCCCGCAGCAGGGTGGACTTCCCGCACCCGTTGGGGCCCACGATCGCGGTGACGCGCCCGGCGGGGATCTCCAGGTCCAGGCCCTGGACGATCGTGCGGTCCCCGTAGCCCAGGGTGAGCTCCTGCGCGGCCAGTGTGTGCGCCTGCGGGTGCACCTGCGGACCCGCCAGTCCGTGTGCCAGTGGATGTGTCCCGGTCACAGTGAGCCTCCGGCCTTGTTGGTCCTGATGAGCAGGTAGACGAGGTAGGGCGCGCCGAGCACGCCCGTGATGACCCCGACGGGGTAGCGGGTGTCGAAGGCGAACTGGCCGACCAGGTCGGAGCCCAGGACCAGGAGCGCCCCGACCAGGCCCGCCGGCACGAGCAGGGAGGTTCCGGGTCCGACGATGCGGGCCGCGATCGGTCCGGCCATGAAGGCCACGAAGGCGATGGGACCGCTGGCGGCAGTGGCGAAGGCCAGCAGAGCCACCGCGCAGGTGATCAGCACGACTCGCGAGCGCGTCACCGACACCCCCAGTGACGTCGCGGACTCATCGCCCAGTCGCAGCGCCTCCAGGGAGCGCCCCTGGCCCAGCATCAGGGGGGTGAGCACCACCCAGGACCCCGCGAGTGGGGCGACGGACTGCCAGGTCGCCCCGTTGAGGCTGCCGGTGAGCCACTGCATCGCTGCCTGCAGGTCCCACGCGGCCGCCCGGGAGAGCACGTAGGTCACGACGCTGTTGAGCATGGACGCGACCCCGATGCCGATGAGGATCAACCGGGTTCCGGCGAAGCCCCCGCGGTTGGAGAGCAGGTAGATCGCCGCAGCCGTCACCAGGGCCCCGCCCAGTGCCAGCAGGGAGACGGCCGTACCGTTCAGGGAGAGCATGACGATCCCGAAGACCGCGGCCGCACTGGCACCGGCGCTGATGCCGATGACATCGGGGGAGGCCAGCGGGTTGCGCAACATGGTCTGGAAGGTCACCCCGGCCATGCCGAAGGCCGATCCGGACAGCAGTCCCATGGTCGCGCGCGGCAGGCGCAGCTCGCCGACGGTGAAGGAGGCGCCCGGCACCTGGTGGCCCACGACCACGCGCATGACTTCGCCGGGACCGTAGAAGGTCCGCCCGACCATCAGCGACAGGGCGAGGAGGACCAGGACCGAGGTGGCGAGGACGAGGGTGAGGACCAGGTGGCGCCGGGTGCGGGCACGGCGGCCCGCCACGACGGTGGCGACGGCGGGTCCGG
>NZ_LT700212.1:2804601-2960486 GCF_900155435.1 Actinomyces provencensis
CCCTTTTTTCGGGGGGGGAGGGAGAGGGGTATAAAAGAGAGAGAGGGGGGGGGGGGGGCGAGGACCGGGGGGGGGGGGGCGGGGGGGGGGAGCGGGGGGCGGGGGGGGCGGGCGGGGGGGCCCGCCACGACGGTGGCGACGGCGGGTCCGGTGGCGGGCCCCGGGGTGGGGGTGTCCCCGACCGCGGTCCGTGGGGCGCGGGAACCTGCGCCAGCCTCCGCGCGCGAGGTCGCCGGGGCGTCCGGGTGTGCGGGTGCGGTGGGGGGCGCGTCCAGGTCGACGAGGGCGCCCCCGGTGGAACCGTCGGACCTGCGGGTCTGCGTGCTCACAGCTCCCTCACCTTCTGACGCCGCACGATCCAGATGAAGAACGGGGCTCCGATGACGGCGGTGACGATGCCGACCTCGACCTCGGAGGGACGCGCCACCAGGCGACCGACGATGTCCGCGGCGACCAGCAGGCCCGCTCCCGTCACGGCGGAGAAGGGCAGCAGCCAGCGGTGGTCGGTGCCGATGAGGAGCCGGCACAGGTGGGGCACGACCAGCCCGACGAAGCCGATGGGGCCGGCCACCGCGGTCGCGGCCCCGCACAGGACCACCGCTCCCGCGGAGGCGATGAGACGTGTGCGTGCGACGTTCTCACCCAGGGATGAGGCCATGTCGTCGCCCAGGGCCAGGGAGTTCATACCGCGTGCGGCGGCGAGGCAGACCAGCGCGCCCGCACCCAGGACCGGCAGCACCGCCAGGGTGCGCTCCCAGGTGGCGCCGCCCACGCCGCCGATCTGCCAGAAACGGAAGGACTCCATGACGTCGACACGGGGCAGTAGGACGGCACTGGTCAGGGAGGTGAAGGCCGCGGAGATGGCGGCACCGGCCAGGGCGAGCTTGAGCGGTGTCGCCCCGCCTCCACCCAGGGAGCCCACGGTGTAGACGAAGGCCGCCGCACCGGCCGCGCCGAGGATGGCGACCAGCATGTACGCGTGGGGACTCGACATCCCGAAGAAGGCGATGCCGACGACGACCGCGAACGCGGCGCCGCTGGAGACCCCGAGGATCCCCGGGTCGGCCAGGGGATTGCGGGTGACGGCCTGCATGCTGGCGCCCGACATGCCCAGCGCCGCCCCCACCACCACGGCCAGCACGGTGCGCGGCATGCGGGCCACCACGGCGGCCCGGTCGACGCCCGTGGCGTCGCCCGCGAGGGCGGCGAGGATGTCCGAGGGGCCCACCGATCGCACACCGAAGGCCACCGATGCCATGCACAGCAGCGCCAGGCAGGCCAGGACGATCCCCAGCCATGCCAGGCGCACCGCTGCCGGGCGTCGCAGGGGTGCGACGTCCGGCAGCGGCTGGCCCAGGGCGGGCGCGGTGGTGCTCATGGGTTCAGTCGGCCTGGTCGAGTGTCCCGGCGAGGAGGTCGAAGTACTTGTCGATCCCCCAGGGGATCGACAGGGGCGAGGGGTTGGCCGAGGCCGCCAGCGGCGTGGAGTCCTGGAGGATGGCGACGTGGCCGTCCTTGATCGCGGGGATCTGGGACAGCAGCGGGTCGGCCTGGAGCTGGTCGATGATCGAGCCGTCGGCGTCGCCGTAGGTGACGAACACGTCGACGTCGTCGAAGCGGTCGGCCTGCTCGGCGGACACGGTGGTGTAGAAGGCGTCGGTCTTGGCGGACTCCTCCTCCACGACGGAGGGCGCGGGCAGGCCCAGGGACTCGAGGAACCCGGGGCGGGTGTCGTGGCTGGTGTAGAAGCCGATCTGGCTGAAGTCCGTGGGGTCCAGGTAGGAGAAGAGGACCTTGGCGTCCTTCAGGGCCGGGTGCTCGTCCAGGGCGGCCTCCACTGTGGCGTGCAGGTTCTCGATGAGTGCCTCGCCCGAGGCGGCCAGCCCGATGGCCTCGGAGTTCAGGCGGATCATGTCCTCGTAGGACGTCCCCCAGGCCACCCCGGGGTAGGCAATGGTCGGGGCGATCTTGGACAGCGTGTCGTAGTCCTCCTGGCTGAGGCCGGAGTAGGCCGCGAGGATGACGTCGGGCTGGGTGTCCGCGACGGCCTCGAAGTCGATGCCGTCGGTCTCGTCGAAGAGGACGGGCGTCTCGGCGCCCAGCTCCTCCAGCTTGTCCTCCACCCAGGGCAGCACGCCGTCCCCGTCGTCGTCGCCCCAGGTCGCCTTGCTCATGCCCACGGGCACGATGCCGAGCGCCAGGGGGACCTCGTGGTTGCCCCAGGCGACCGTGGCGACACGTTCGGGCTGGGACTCGATGGTGGTGGAGCCGTAGGCGTGCTCGATCGTGACGGGGAAGGTGCCGTCGGCCAGCGTGGTGGAGGAGGCGCCGGAGCTCTGGGTGTCCCCTGAGGTGGCGGCATCCCCTGACTGCGCGGCGCCGCCGGAACATCCGGTGAGGGCGAGGGCGGCCGTCGCGATGATCGCAGCGGTGAGACGGGCACGGAGCACGGGGACCTCCTGTAGGCGGTGACGGTGCCCTCAATTACGTGAGGGCAGGCTTACCTTAATGCTCCTCCCGCCTTCCGGGGAACCCCTGCGCCGCCGTCCCGACCGCTCCCCGGAGGGGGGAGCCCTCCTTGCGACCCGGTCGGGGGACCGCCGTCCGGGACTCGGAAACCCCGGGTGCGGGGATGCCCCGGGAGCCCCGGTTGCTCCTAGGATCTGGGGTGTGGCGGGGTTGTCGTCAGCCATGCCAACCGCTGGTGCACCCCGGTCCTGCGGGCCGGACGACATCTGCCGCCCACCCGGATCCACCCGGGGTCGACGGGGAACGGAGGGACCGTGTCGGAGGCAACTGTCACCCTCCTCGTGCTCGCCGTCTGCGTGGGCCTCTTCATCTCCAACAGGGTCCCCGTGGGTGTTGTGGCGATCCTCACGTCCCTGTCCCTCCTCGCCCTGGGGGTCGTCGACCTGCACACCGCACTGGGTGGCTTCGGGGATCCCGTCGTGGTCTTCATCGCGAGTCTCTTCGTGGTCGCGGAGGGTCTGGACGCCTCGGGCCTGACCGCGTGGGTGGGCAGGAGGATCACCTCGGGCGTCCGCTCCGACCGCATCTCCCTGCTGGTGGTGCTCATGCTGGTGACGGCGGTGCTCTCCGCCCTCGTCACCCCCAATGGCGCGGCCGCCGCGATGATCCCCGTGGTCCTGGCCACCGCGCGCTCGACGGGGGTGCGCCCGGCGGCGCTGCTCATGCCCGTCGCCTTCGCGGCCAGTGCCGGGGCACTGCTGACCCTGTCCGGATCCGTCGTCAACGTCATGGTCTCCGAGGCCGCCGCGGAGTCCGTGGGCCGGGAGTTCGGCTTCTTCGAGTTCGCCGGTGCCGGTGTCTTCCTGGTGGCCGGGTCCGTCCTCGTCGCCGCGCTCTTCGGCCGCATGGTGCCCGAGGAGCGTGGGGCCTCCATCCAGCGCGACTTCGGGGCCCACCTCGACACGCTCATCGACCACTACGACATCGACCAGGGTTTCTTCCGGCTGCGGGTGGCGAGGGAGCCGGTCGAGGCACTCACGGCGCGCGGGCTGCGCGGACACGGAGCGGTGGTCTACGCCGTCCAGGGGCGCGACGGGCAGGTGATGGACCTGGACGACCAATTGCACGAGGGCGACACCGTCCTCGCCACGGGACCCGGGGAGGCGGTGCGTGGCCTCACCGGGACGGCTCCCCTGGAGGTGGACCAGGTGCCGTTGACCCGTGCGTCGCGCGAACGCATGCTCCACGAGCACGTCGGGCTGGCGGAGGTCATCGTGCCCCCGCGCTCCATGCTCATCGGTGAGTCCTTCTTCACCGGCATGCGCCGCGGCGTCATCACGGTCCTCGCGCTGCGCCGGGGTTCCCGGGACGTCGGGACCTCCCACGTGCGCCTGGCCGAGGGGGACACCCTGCTGCTGCACGGCCCCTGGCCGGCCATCCACCAGCTCGAGGACAACGACGACGTCCTGCTCGTCGACAGTCCCGCCCAGGTGCAGCGCCAGCTCGCCCCCCTCGGGGCGTCCGCGCGGTGGGCGGGGGCGATCACCGTGGGAATGGTCGTCCTCCTGGCGTCCGGCCTCGTCGCCCCCGCGGCCGCCGGCCTCCTGGCCGCCTGCGCGATGGTGCTCACCCGGGTGGTGACGGTGCCCCAGGCCTACCGTTCGGTGTCCTGGCAGACGGTGGTCCTCATCGGTGGGTTGATCCCCCTGTCGGTCGCCATCCGCGACTCCGGAGCGGCGGACCTCATCGCCGGACTCGTGGTGTCCCTGTCGGGGTCCGGGAACGTCTTCGCCGTCCTCTCCGTCGTGTTCGTGGTGACGGCCCTGCTCGGCCAGGTCATCTCCAACGCCGCCACGGCCCTGGTGATGATCCCGATCGCCGTCGCGATCTCACAGGTGGCGGGCCTGGACACGCGCATGGTGCTGATGTCCCTGGCGGTCGCCTCAGGTGCCTCGCTGCTCACCCCCATCGCGACCCCGGCCAACATGATGGTCAGCGCCGCGGCCGGGTACCGCTTCGGGGACTACTGGCGCTTCGGGGCCGTGACCATGGTGGTCTGGTTCCTCGTCGGCGTGCTCCTGGTCCCGGCCGTGTGGTCCCCGTGAGGCCTCCCGTCCCCCACATCTCCCGTCCCCACCCCATCCCACCAGACAGGAGCACCCCCGCATGAATGCCACAGACGTGAAGCCCTCCGGCTTCCTCGATCGCATCGAGAGGCTGGGGAACAAGGTCCCGAACCCGACGATCATGTTCGTCTACCTCATCGCCTTCATCGCGGTCCTCTCCGCACTGCTCGCCTGGGCGGGGGTCTCGGTGGAGGACGAGATCGTCACCGAGGTCCCCAAGGCGCAGCTCGAGCAGCTCAGCCAGAGCCTGGGTGGGTCGATCGTGCCCTTCGACACCCAGACGGGCACGATCGCCGAACTGCCCGAGTACACCGTCTCCGAGCAGACGGTCGCCGTGCGTTCCCTGCTCTCGGTGGAGGGCCTGCGGGAGTTCTTCTCGGGCTTCGTCGACCACTTCGCGGGGTTCGGTGTGGTCGCCGTGGTGCTCGTGTCCATGGCCGGTGTGGGTGTGGCCGAGGAGGCGGGCCTCATGGGGGCCCTCATCCGTGCGGTGGTGCGGATCGCGCCGCGCTGATCCCTGGCCTTCATCCTCATCTTCGGGGGTGTCCTGTCCTCGGTGGCGACGGATGCCGGGTAGCTGATCCTGGTCCCCCTGGCGGCCGCGGCCTTCCTGTCCGTGGGCCGTCACCCACTCGCCGGCATGGCCGGGGCGTTCGCCGGTGTGGGCACGCTGTTCACCGTCAACGTGATCCCCACCCCCTCGGACTCGATGATCACCGAGATCACCAATGACGTCCTCGGGTCCGCCTCCCCCCACCTGCAGGTGACGGCGAACTACTACTTCGGCGTCTTCTGCTCGTTGGTGCTCGCCCTGCTCGTCACCCTCATCACGACGAGGGTCGTGGAGCCCCGCCTGGGAACCTACGTGTCCGACGGCGCGGTCGCCACGACCGAGTCCGGCGAGATCGACGAGGTCGCGGAGCGCCGCGGACTGCGCCACGCGCTGTGGGCGCTGGTCGTGGTGGTGGTCGTGGTGCTCGCCCTGTCCCTGCCCAGTGGCGCACCCCTGCGGGACCCGGCCAGCGGGGACCTCATCGGTGTCACCCCGTTCATGTCGAGCCTGATCTTCGTCATCTCCGCCGCATTCCTCGTGTGCGGCATCGCCTTCGGCGTGGGAGCTGGCACCCTGCGCGGGGGCAATGCGACGGTGGCGGCGGTGGCGAAGACCTTCGCCTCCCTCGGCGGGCTGCTGGTGATGTTCATGATGATCGCCCAGTTCATCGCCCTGTTCAACTGGACCAACCTGCCCACGGTCACCGCGATCTGGGCGGCCCACGTGCTCGAGCAGGCCTCCGTTCCACCCGTCATCCTGCTGGTGCTGTTCATCCTGGTGATCTTCGTCCTGGACATCATGCTGCCGTGACTCGTCCCCAAGTGGGCGATCTTCGCCCCGGTCTTCGTGCCGATCTTCCAGGCCCTCGACATCGCTCCCCAGACCCTGCTGGCGGCCTACCGCGTGGGTGACTCCCCGATGAACGTGCTCACCCCGCTCATGGTCTACCTGCCCTTCATCGTCACGGTCACCCAGCGCTACAAGAAGGACGCGGGCATCGGCACGATCATTGCGCTCATGCTGCCCTACACCGTGTGGATCCTGGTCACCTGGATCGTCATCTTCGTGGCCTGGTTCCTGCTCGGCATCCCCTGGGGCCCCGGCGCCCCCGTCTCCCTCTGACCCTCCCCTCGCCGAAGTCCGCTCAGTTCCCACCTCGAAGTCCGCTCAGTTCTGGCCTTGAGGCCCGCCCGACCGGAGTCCCCGACCCCCCATCCGTTTCCACCCACCCCTTCCACCCCAGGAGCTGATCCACATGGATCCCACCACCCTCTCCACCATCGTTCCCTCCCACACCGCGCTGCCCGGCCTGGACGTCCGCGTCGTCACCGACCTGCCCGACGACATCGAGGCCGTCGCCGTGCCCGTCACCAGTGACGGCGACGTCCCCGACTCCCTGGGTCTGGACCGCGACGCGCTGCGGCGTGCGGGCTTCACCGGCGCGATCGGCTCCGCCCTGGCGCTGCCCGTCCCCTCCGGCCCCGTCCTGGTGGCCACCGGCATCGGCGAGGGCGACGCCCTCACGTCCGCCCTCGTACGTGACGCGGCGGCGGTCTTCGCGCGGGCGGTCCCCCGGGACGCCGCACTGGCCGTGGCCGTCCCCTCCGACGCCGGAGTCGGTGTCGGGGAGGTGACCTCCGCGGCGATCGAGGGCATCCTCCTGGCCCGCCACCGCTGGTCCCTGCGCACGACCGACCCCGCCGAGGTGCCCGTGTCGCGCGTCGTCATCGTCGTGGCGGAGGAGTCCCGGGAGGCCGCCGACGAGGGCGTCCGCCGTGGTCTCATCGGGACGCGCGTGTCCCTGCTGGCACGCGACCTGGCCACCTCACCGGCCTACCTGTTGACGGCCGAGAGGATGGCCGAGGTCGCCACCACCATCGGTGTCCCCGCCGGACTCGAGGTCGAGGTGCACGACCGCGCCTCCCTGGAGACCCTGGGCTGTGGTGGCCTGCTCGGGGTCAACCGGGGCTCCGCGCGCGAGCCGCGCATGGTGGTCCTGCACTACCGCCCCGAGGGCGAGCCCAGCGGACACCTCGCCCTGGTGGGCAAGGGCATCATGTTCGACTCCGGCGGCATCTCCATCAAGCCGGGGGACGAGTCACACTCCCAGATGAAGAACGACATGACGGGTGCGGGCGACGTCCTGGCTGCCATGACCGGTCTGCGGGACCTGGGCTGCACGGCGGAGGTCACCGGGTACCTCATGTGCACCGACAACATGCCCTCGGGCACCGCCATGCTGCTGGGCGACATCCTCACGATCCGTGGTGGGAAGACGGTCGAGGTGCTCAACACCGACGCTGAGGGACGCTTGGTCATGGCCGATGCACTGGTGCTGGCGGCCGAGGCCGGGGCGGACGCGATCATCGACATCGCCACGCTGACGGGCGCGTGCCTGCGGGCGCTGGGGACGCGGCTGGCTGGTGTCATGGGCAGCTCCCCGGAGATGGTCTCCCAGCTGGAGGCGGCGGGTGCCACCGTGGACGAGCCGCTGTGGGAGTTCCCCGTGGTCGATGCCTACCGCAAGGAGCTCGACTCCGATGTGGCGGACCTGCGCAACATCGGCGGGATCAACGCCGGCCAGATCACGGCCGCCCTGTTCCTGCGCGAGTTCGTGGACGGTCTGCCCTGGGCCCACGTCGACATCGCCGGGACCGCCCAGGCGCCTGCTGAGGACCGCTGGATCCGTCGCGGGCCCACCGGCTTCGGTGCCCGCCTGCTGCTGGAGACCGCAGTTGGTTTCGAGGTGCCGTCGGCTGAGTGAGGGCGCCTTCGCAGGGCAGGCGGACGAGGACGTTCCACGAAGTTCGACTGCCAACGACGCCAAGATGGTCGCTTCCTCGCACTCAGAGCAGCGAGATGTCCCTCAAGTCGAGCAGCACCCCTTGAGGTGGGGACGTCCCACCGAAACGAGGCCTCGTATCCCCTCGGCTCGGTGAGAAGTCCTCCGCTCGGCGTTCAATGACCGAACGGCCGGCACATGGGCCACGCAATCGCCCTCGTGTGGCGCTCCCCGGGAGATCACTCCACTGCATAGCCGGGAGTGAGCTCCTCCATCTGCTCGATGACCAGCTCGACGGCACCGCGCTGCTTGTCGGGCGGGTAGTGGTGTTTGCGCAGCAGGCGCCGCACTTCCGTACGGAGTCTCGCCTGCACACGGTCACGCTGTGTCCAGTCAGTGCGCGTGTCGCGACGCATCACCTCGACCAGTTCCCGTGCGATCTGTGCGAGCACCCCTTCACCGAAGGCAAGCGAGGCCGACTCGTTCTGACTGACCGCGTCGTAGAAGGCGAGCTCATCATGGCTGAGTGGTGGATCGAAGCGTTGCCCCCTGTCGGCTTCGGCTGCGACGTCCTCGGCCAGGTTCCCGAGCTCGTGCATCACCTCGGCCACCGTGAGCTGCTGGTTCGTGTAGCGGTTCATGAGGTCCTGGATGCGCTCGCTGAACGCCTTGTTCCGAGTGACATTGTGGATCGTGACCTGTTGGGCCTCCTTCAGCAACAGGTCGCGCAGCATCTCGATCGCCAGATGGGCAGTGGGTCCATCCGCGTGTGTCTCCAGTGACCTGCCCTGTGTCGCGAGACGGCGGATGTCGGGACGCGAAAGGCCAGCGACCTCGTAGATGTCAGTGATCTCGCCAGCTCCGGTGGCATCGGCCACCGCTCCGCGCAGGACACGCACGATCTCGTCGGGAATCGCTTCCCCTCGTGCCTCGCGCTCGCGCGCATCGAACTTGGCCATCCACACCCGGACCTCTTCGTAGAAGGCGATCTCCTCGCGCAGGTCATCAAGGGTCGTTGCTCCGGACGCGATCGCCCACATCCGACCGAGCTGCGAGGAGAGCACACGGAACCGTTCGCCGAGCGTCGGTTCTCCCTCCTCCACCTGGTTGCCGGCAGTCCGGGGGGAGCGCAGGTAGTTGACCGCGCCGCCCACTGCCTTGCGGGCGCGGGAGGGGTCATTGCCGGTGAGGACGCTCCGCCAATCGTGGCCCCGCAGGAGGTTGCGGAGGGCGGCGACAAGTTCACGAGTTGCCGAGACCGCTTGGTCGAGGTCACGTCCCAGGGGACGCTGCTTCTGGTCACTGGGACTGTACTCGAGCAGTGCCTTGCGCAGGTTCTCCGCCAGCGGCGCGTAGGCGACCATCAGTCCGTCCTGCTTGCCTCGGAAGGTCCGGTTGACGCGGGCGAGAGCCTGCATCAGTAGCGCTCCCTTGAGGGGCCGGTCGACGAAGAGAGTGTGCAGGGGCGGGGCGTCGAACCCTGTGAGCATCATGTCCTTGACGATCACGAGTTCGAGTTCGTCGTCGATGTCCTTGAGCCTGTTCTTGATCGTGCGGTTCTCGGAGTCGCGCCGCACGTGTTCACGGATGGGCGCTGGATCGGAGGCACTCCCGGAGTAGACCACTTTGATCGCGCCTGAACTCACGTCGTCGCTGTGCCATCCGGGCCGGAGTCGAACGATCTCCCGGTAGAGGTCGGCGCAGATCTGCCGCGTGGCGCAGACGATCATCCCCTTGCCATGAGGATCGGCGTCCTTGTCGCCCTCTGTGGGTTGGAGGGACTCGTCCATGGCTGCGCGCCGCTGCTCCCATCGAGTCACGATGTCAGCCGCGAGCCGCTCGATGCGCTCGGGCGCCCCGTAGATCGCGTTGAGGACGGCCACCGAACGCTCCACCCGGTCGCGTTCGGCGTCGTCAAGGCCGCGGGTCTGCTCATCGGCGAGCTCGTCGAGTTCTTCGGGGGTCGTGTCCCGCGCGAGTCCGACTCCGATGAGCCGTGGCTCGAAGTACACCGGGACCGTTGCGCCGTCCTGGACGGCGCGGGAGAGGTCGTAGACATCGATGTAGTCGCCGAACACCTGGCGGGTGTTGCGCTCCACTTCGCTGATGGGGGTGCCGGTGAAGGCAATCAGTGTCGCGTTCGGGAGCGCGTGGCGGAGGTGGGCGGCGTATCCGTCGAGGTCGTCGTAGTGGCTGCGGTGGGCCTCGTCGACGATGACGATGACATTGTGGCGTGCTGTGAGGAGCGGGTGGTCAAGACCCGCGTCCCGCTCTGGGTCGGTGCGTCCGAACTTCTGCAGGGTCGTGAAGTAGATGCCACCGCTGAGGCGGCTGCTCAGAGAGTCCCGCAGCTCGCTGCGCCGGTGGACCTGGATCGGCTTCTCGGGCAGGAGTTGGGAGCGCAGGAATGTCTCGTACAGCTGTCCGTCGAGTTCGTTGCGGTCGGTGATGACCACGATGGTCGGGTTGAGCAGGGCGGGATCTGTGATGACGAGGTTCGCATAGAGCTCCATCTCCATCGATTTGCCGGAACCCTGCGTGTGCCACACAACTCCCGCCCGTCCGTCAGCGCGAACCGCCTGGAGGGTGCGCTGGAGCGCCTTTCGCACAGCAAAGTACTGGTGTGGCTTCGCGATGCGCTTGTGGAGGCCTTCATCAGTGGTGTCGAACGCGATGAAGTTGCGGACGAGGTCGACGAAGCGCTCCTGTTCGAAGAGCCCGTAAGCGAGCCACTCGAGCTCGGGGTGCTCCGCGTCGGGCTCGATGGGTGCGCCAACATCGTCGACGTTCCACGGGGAGTAGTGCTCGAAGGGCGTGAATGGTGTGCCGTAGCGGGCCGAGATGCCGTCGCTGATCACCGTGGCGACGACAGTGCGGAATGCGAGTGGGAACTCCTGGACATAGGTGCCGATCTGGGCGTGGGCCTTCTCGATGGTGGCGTTGGGTGAACCGGCTTGTTTGAGCTCGAAGATCACCAGGGGCAATCCGTTGACATAGGCAACCACGTCGAAGCGCCGGTTCGCCTCGCGGGTGCGGATGCGTACCTGCTGCACAGTCCGGTAGGTGTTCTCGTCGGGGTCGGCGGAGAGGAGTCGGAGGGTAGGAGTCTGCTCCTGTCCTGCGGAGTCGACGTACGTCAGTCCGCGAAAACCGTGGACGAGGGCGTCATGGAACGCTTTGTTCTCAGCGATCGCGTCCTGCGAGGTGGCGCGCAGGACTGCCTGCTCCGCCTGGCGCAGGTACTCATCCGGGACCGTCGGGTTCAGGCGTCGGAGCGCCGAGAGGAATTCCTCGTGGAGGACCAGGTCGGACAGGGATGCCCGGTCGCCCTCGATGTCAACGCCGGTCCCCGGCTCCCAGGCCAGCTCCCCGAGCCACTCCAGAAGGTCCAGTTCCCACTCGGCTTCGCTGATCACAATGCCTCCTCGGCCGTCCTGACCGCGTCCTTCACCCGGATGCGTCCATCCATGAGAGCCGGCAGCAGCGTGTCCCGGAGCTCCACGAGAGTATGGGACTCGCGCAAAGCTGCACCGATGCGAGCTTCCAACGGTGCGAGCTCGAGCTCAGTGGCTTCGAGTCCTATGTTTGGAACCATGAGCGGCAGTTCCCGTAGAGAATCCTTGTTGATCGAACCATAGACTGTTCCCTCGCTATTGAAACTAGCAAAGATGTGCGTCTGACTGCGGAGCAGGTGGTAAAGCGTCGCAGGTGTCCGCGTTCTAATTCTTGCAAGGCCCCGTCCAATGCAACACCGCTCACTTGCGACGTTTATGGATCCGACTGGGGCGCGCACGCTGACGAGGATATCGTTTGCTTCAGCGATCCGTGTGGGCGCCGTCGTCCAGATCCTTGGACTCGGCCAACGCTCACCAAAGTCTCTCATTCCTTGATAAAGGAGGACCCCATCACCGTGCTCGTTATATGAGCTTCCCTTGGGTGCAGACCCCATCAGAATATCGGTAAAGTCACCCAAGCGTTGGGAGTTTGATTCTAGGAGAAGGTGCTCAATGTGTGCTTGGGCGAGTTCAGTCAGAGTGCGAACCATCTGAGAGTTGGAGGCGATCTTCTCGTCGAGCGCGCCGAGAACGTCCGCGATTGCCTGTTGCTCAGCCAGGGCCGGGATCGTAAGTGGCACCGACGAAAGAATCGAGGTGTTCAGGTTTGGCATGGTTGCCCCGATGGCATGTTGGGCGATCCAGGATCGGGTGTCGGGCAGACCAAGTCGATAGTGCAAGAAACGCGGAGACACCTCTGGGCTCTTTCCAACGCGCACACGAAGGCATCCAGTTCCACAGATCGCAGGAAGAACGTCGGGGGTCACATAAGCGGACTTCTCAACATCGCCCCGACGGGAGTAGACGATGTCGCCTTCACACAGCTGGTGTCGTGAGAGGTCTCCTGCGAGGATCTGTGGAATTCGTTTGACACTCGACAGGTCCAAAGCTGACTGGCTGGTGATGTCCTGAGGCATGATCACCGCGACACCCTCGTCCGTGTACTCACGAGCATGCAGTTGGCTTCCAAAAGGGCCAGTCTGAATCGAGCCTGAGAGGGCGCAAATTGCTCCAAGGGTGGTCCGACGCATCACAACCTCCCCAACTGCTCGCGGACGACGGCCTGGAGGCGGTCGGACTCCTTGAACTGGTCATTGAGCTGCTGGGTCAGCCGCTCGATCTTGTCCTCGAGGGGCTCGGCATCCTCAGGCGCAGGTGGCATCCCGACATAGCGACCCGGGGTGAGTGCATAGTCAGCTGACTTGATCTCGGCGAGTGTCACCGACTTGCAGAACCCGGGGACGTCCCGGTACTCCACCAGCGGTTCGATCCCGTCGGAGCCGCCCTCGTCCCCCTCTTTGTCGGCGGGGGCTGCGCCGGTGTCGGTGGCGTCGACCGTGCCGAGCCCCAGCTGCTCCATCCCGCGCCAGGCGTGGTAGGTGTCCGAGATCCGATGGATGTCCGCGTCGGAGAAGGCGCGCTCCGCCCTGGTTGCCATGTGGCCCAGGGAACGCGCGTCGATGAACAGCACCTCGCCGCGGCGATCCTTGGAGCCACCGTGGCCTGCGCGCTTGTTCTTCGCGAAGAACCAGAGGCACACGGGAATTCCGGTCGACCGGAAGAGCTTGTCCGGTAGGGCGACCATGCAGGCGACCAGGTCATTCTCCACCAACTGAGCGCGGATCTCCCCTTCGCCGCCGGTGTTGGAGGTCATCGAACCATTCGCCATCACGACGCCCGCAACGCCATCGGGTCCGAGCTTGGAGATGATGTGCTGCATCCACGCGTAGTTGGCGTTGCGGGCAGGTGGAACGCCGTAGACCCAGCGGGAGTCCTCCTCCCGCCGATTCCAGTCCTTGATGTTGAACGGAGGGTTCGCCATCGCGTAGTCCATTGACACACTTGTGTGGAAGTCGAGAGCGAAGGTGTCGCCCCACCGCGGCCCCAGGTTCCCGTCGATCCCGTGGATGGCCAGGTTCATCTTCGCGAGCCGCCACGTCGACTCGTTGAGTTCCTGTCCGTACACGGACAGGTTGGTCGGGTCCTCGTCGTGCGCGGCGAGCAGCTTCTCGGCCTGCACGAACATGCCGCCGGACCCGCAGCACGGGTCGTACACACGGCCCTTGCGTGGCTGGAGCACCTCGACGATCACTCGCACGACGCTCGCCGGTGTGTAGTACTCGCCCCCGCGTCGTCCTTCTGCGAGGGCGAACTTCGCGAGGAAGTACTCATACACCTCACCGAGCAGGTCGCGTGCCCGGGCCGCTCCCTGCCCACTGAAGTAGACGGAGTTCATGAGGTCCAGGAGCTCTGCAAGTCGACGTTGGTCGACATTGTCGCGGTTGAACAGGCGCGGCAGGGTGCCCGCCAGGGAGGGGTTCGAGTCCATGAGCAGGTCCATGGCCTCGTTGATGCGCTGGCCGATTGTCTTCTGGGTGATGCCGGGGGCCTTGGCGGACTCCACCAGGTACTTCCACCGTGCGTCAGGGTCGACCCAGAACTCGCCCTGGGCGGTGTACTCGTCCGGGTCCTCCAGGGTCTCCTCGATGGCATCCTCGTCGAAACCCTCTTCATGCAGCTGCGCCTCGATCGTCCTGCGACGTTCCTCGAAGGCGTCGGAGACGTACTTCAGGAAGACCAGGCCCAGGACGACATCCTTGTACTGGGATGCGCTCATGGAGCCGCGCAGCTTGTCCGCGGCCTTCCAGAGGGTGTCGCGGAGCTCCGGTGGTGTGGAGGGGGTGGGTGGCTGTTTCGTCCTCGAAGTCATGGGCGGCCTTTCTGGTGGGGGGCGCCGCCGACGGATGTGGGCGGCTCGTGGTCAAGTCCTGTACGGGTGTCGAGTTCGATCGCGCCCGAGAGTACCGAGCGGTCCACGATGCTCCGGAGCTCGGCGAGCTGGGCGCCCCGTAGGCGGAGGTTCGTCTCGTAGCTGTCGAGGTGCGCGAGGATCTCGTCGGCCTGTCCCCGGTCCATCTGCACCACTGGTACCCGCCAGCTGCGCCACGCCGCATTGCCCGAGGGCGCGGAGTTGATCGCGGTAGCGATGGCGGTCGGGGCGAGGCGGTGTGAGCGCACCCGCAGCACGCGGGCCGGGTAGGCGACGACGGCGCCGCCGTCGCGGTCCACGGTCGCGGCCGGCTGCGGACGCAGGGTGAAGACCACGTCGTCGGGCTCGGTGAGCTGGACGTGCGGGTGGAGTCCGACCACGCGGACGAGGTCCACCGTCCGTGGTTCTCCGGCGGTGACGGCCGCAGGGTTCCACAGTGGCGTCGTTCCGCCCGGAGTGTCCTCCAGGCGTGCTCCGGGCACGAGGGCGGCCTCCCGCGAGTCAATCACTTGGCCGAGTGCAGCCCAGTGGGGGGTCGCCTCGCGCATGGTGGGTGTCGCGGGTGGGAGCACCTCAGGAGGAGGAGTGTTCAGTGCTGTCCTGAGCTCGATGAGACGTGCGGCGTCATCCGCGGCGGTCTCCTGGCCGCGTGTCGCGACCATGCCGATGGCGTCGAGCAATGAGGAGCTTCGGGCGATGACTTGCGTTCGGTCGACTGTGACGAGCGCCGAGAACGAGCGCACTCGGGCTCTAGCCGGGCTGCAGGCGGCGATCAGATCGTCCAGGAGTGCCTGTGCCGACGTGTTCCCGAAATTCCGTCCGGCCAGATCTGCGACTCGCAGCCCCGAGGCTTCGTCGGCAGGTCGGGTGAGGAGCCAGAGTGCCAGGCGTGTCTGTGATCCGTCAGCTGTCTGACCCTGTGGCAGGCGCACGGCTGCGCGGAGCAGATTCTCGCGTAGGTAGCGGTCGCGGGAAGCGACCAGTGTGACTGGCAGGCGGTCGATGAGCGCTTCCGCGGTGCCGATGACGAGCATCCGGCCACCCCGGGGCAGCTGCCACTCAATGCTGTCGAGTACATCGAAGGCTTCCGAGGGAGCATCGGTAAGTCGTGTGAGGATGGTGCAGTGGTCCGGAAGCTCCCAGTCCTCCTCAGGGGTGGCGCACCGGGGCGTCAAGCCGTGGATGCGATACCTGCGCAACACCGAGCGATCAGGTTCGGTGCCGGTCACGAGCACACCAGGATCGGGCACATCCTCGTCATCGAGCAGTGCGATGACGGCGTCAGTGCACGCACCGTCGACGTCGACGACCTCGCCTCCCGCACTCGTCGTGTGCTCCCCGAGAGATCGTTGAATCCTCAGGAGGTGGTCGCTGAGCCGGTCACGATGCGGGTGCTCCACTCCAGGCCGGGTCTGCCGGACGAGGGCGTCCTCGAGATGTTCGTAGGCGTTGCGTGGATGCCACGCGGCGTCAGCGAGAGAGTCAGCTTTGGCGGCAAGCGTCGGGAAATGCTCGGCACCGATCGCCTCGACCTCGCGGAAGAGGAACTGATCATCGGGATCAATGCCATCGACGGAATCGAGCAGATCCTCGAAGTGCATTGCGGCAAGAGGTGCATCGAGCAGGACCCGTGCGGTCAGCAGGACCTGGAGTGTTCGCAGTTGGCCAGCGTCGGCACCGGCCGATGTCGTCGCGTACACGGAGAGTTCGGCACGAGGGTCCGGGTTCTTGCCCCTGCCGGTTTCTTCCAGCCAGTTGACCACGGCTTCGGCCGGGAAGCGACCGTCAGGCAACGGTGCGGGGAAGGGTGAGCCTTCCTTCGTGCGTCGACGCCACATGGAGACGACCGGTCGTTGGACGTGGGCGAGCCGAGCGACATCGGCCAGGGAGAGCGAGATCGGTGAGGTGTTCATCGCTCCTCCTCAGTGATGGTGTCGCAATCGTTCGGGTGTTGCGGAAAAGATAGGCCGTGCACGGGCTACGGGGCAATGCTAGCGGTGATAATCCCCCTTATCAGAACAGATCCAGACGCCGCGCAGATGCTGTTCTAGGCTCTGGCCAATGACCCGAGCCCGTCGCTGCCGAGATCGGTTCGTGGGTCTTCGCTCCGTCCTGGTGCGATTGCGTCGCCTGAGAAGGATCGGGAGTGATGCAATCGCGCAAGGATTGGAGCCGGGTCATCTCCATCGACCTGTCTGCGAGGAAACCATGAGCGACACGAGAACTCCGGGGACGCCGGGTGAAGGACATTCGGAGTCCCAGAACCCCTTCGCGCCCCCGAGTGGGAACCAGGACCCGTCTGTGACAGGGCCGGGGGAGAACACGACCGTGACGCCCCCGGGCGGGGCGGGAGTGTTCACGGCGCCAACCGCGGCACAGTCCACCTACCCCGCGCCCGGCGCGCCGCAGTCCCCCTACGGCGGTCCTCCGACCGGACAGTCTCCCCATCCGGGAGCCACTACGCCGCAGTCCCCCTACGGCGGTCCTCCGACAGGTCAGTCTCCCTACCCCGCGCCCGCAGCGGGCCAGGGCCCGTACGCCGCACCCCCAGTCGGGCAGACTCCCCATCAGGCCCCCTACCCGGGGTCCGGCCCCTACCAGGCGCCCGGCCCCTACCAGTCCAGCCCCTACCAGACGCCCGGCTCCTACCAGACGCCCGGCTCCTACCAGACGCCCGGCCCCTACCAGGCGGGACCGGGTGTTCCCCAGGCCCTGGCCGACGGCCCTTCGGAGAAGAGTTTCGTCACCACCTGGCTCCTCGCCCTCTTCCTGGGTGGGTTCGGCGCCGACAGGTTCTACCTCGGCAAGACCGGGACCGGTGTGCTCAAGCTGGTGACGATGGGTGGACTCGGCCTCTGGGCACTCATCGACCTGATCCTCACCCTCACCGGCAATGCGACCGACGCCAGGGGTCGCAAGGTGGTCGGTGCCGGGAACGAGCCGAAGATCGCCTGGGCGGTCTCGGGTGCCGTCATCGTGCTGGCCATGGTCATCGGTGCCCTCTCGCCGGACACATCGAGTGCCGGAGGAGCCTCGACCGCACCGGCGATCTCCTCGCCCACCCCGACCGTGGCGAGTGCGGACGCCTCCACCTCGCCGAGCCCGGAGGAGACCACACCGCAGGCGACTTCGACCCCCGAGGAGGAGACCGCGGCCCCTGCCGCCGACACCCAGGGGGTGACGGCCAGTCAGCAGCAGGCGCTGTCGAAGGCCTCCGACTACCTCTCCTTCCAGGCCTTCTCCCGGGACGGGCTGGTCGAGCAGCTCGAGTACGAGGGGTTCCCCACCGAAGATGCGACCTACGCGGTGGACAACATCGGCGCGAACTGGGGTGAGCAGGCCGCCAAGAAGGCGGAGGACTACCTCTCCTTCCAGGCGTTCTCCCGCAGCGGACTCATCGAGCAGCTCGTCTACGAGAAGTTCAGCGAACAGGACGCGACCAGTGCTGTCGACTCCCTGGGCACCGACTGGAACGCCCAGGCCGCGGCCAAGGCCAAGGAATACCTGGACATGACGTCCTTCTCGCACTCCGGCCTGGTCGAGCAGCTGCAGTACGAGGGATTCACACCCGAGCAGGCCGAGTCCGGCGTGACGAGCGCAGGACTGTAGCCACAGCGCCCCGGAGGTGCTCCCGCCGCCACCATCAGGCGGCGGGGGCGGATGCAGCAGGGGAGGGGGGACGAGGGCGGCCACCGCCCGCCCCTGTCAGCCGGGGAAGCTCCAGCGCCTCCGCAGGGCCGCGTCCTTGGGCATGCCGTCGGCGAGGAACGTCATGGAGTCCGCCCGCCCCGACGGCAGCGCCCGGACCAGCACCCGGGTGGCACCCATCCGCGCAGACCTCTCCACGAGGGCGGCCACCTCCGCGAGCACACCCGGTGGGACGGGGAGGGATTCCTCGCCGTCGTCCAGGAGGGTGACGGCGACGCCCTCGTCCCGGGCGTGGGCTGCGGCGTCGGCGAGCGGTGGCACCGTCAACCGCGGGGCACGGATGAGGTCCCGCACGGAGGCCTCCGTGACGAGGCACTGCCTGCCTGTCGCTGTGGGGTCGCCCCCGGCCAGACGTTCCAACAGAGGAGCGGATCGGGTGGACACGAGGTCCATGAGCTCCAGCCCGCGTTGCGTGGCGGTGCGGGCGGCATCGGCCTCCAGGCGTGCCAACTCCGCGGCCTCGTCGCTGATCCGGGCCGATCGGAGGCTCGTGCGGAGGATCTGGTACCACACCAGTCCGACGGCGAAGGGGAGGCAAGCGACGAGGATCTCGACGGTGGCGGAGAACAGCGAGGTGGAGGGGAGTCCTGCCAGCCAGAACGTCAACAGCGCGACCTGTGCGGCGAGACCGGCCGCGCCGGCAGCGCGGGCACCCCGTGCGGCGAGGAGGCCGAGGAGGTTCCCGGAGAACTGCCAGGCCCACATCTGGCTGTCCGGGGGTGAGTCGAGGGGCAGGAGCAGGGTGCAGGCGGCGACGGTCGGGGCGGCCGCGATGATGCCCGCGCGTACGGGCCCCAGGCAGGGCTCGCGTGAGGTGACGAGGTAGGACGACACCCCGAGCCAGGCCGAGCACAGGAGGTAACCGGCGACGGAGCCGCCGGCCCAGGCTGGGACGGACAGGGATGTCCCGATCACCCAGCAGACCATGAGGGCCCGCCGCATGGCCCGGGAGGTGATGCCGGAGGCCGAGGTGACGTCCGTCGTCCGGGGTCCCGGTGGGGTGGCACGCGGGTCGGGGGAGGCGCTCATGACGGTTCCTCCGACGGAGGCTGCCAGGTCAGGAGGATGCGGGTGCCGGTGCCGGGTCCTGAGCCCTGATCCACCGTTGTGGGGGTGGTTTTGGGGTGTCGGAACAGAGAAGATGCCCCTTCTGATCTGGGACAATGGGTGTTGGTAGACAATCCATTTGACCAGGTCGAGGGGGCATCTTCGAGGTGCAATCGTCTCACACTCACACCCGCCGTTTCACGCCCGTCTTCGATGAGGATCACTTGGTGTCGGCTGGGGGCCTGCCTGCGGTGATGGGCCTGGCCGAGCGGGCAGGCTTCACAGGTCTGCTGAAGGCGCGCCTCACGGTGGCTTCCCCCAACGCGCCCGTGAAGGTCCGCGCGCTGGTGGCGGGCATGCTGGCCGGTGCCGACACGATTGACGGCATGGATGTCTTGCGGTCAGGAGGAACAGCGAAAGTGCTGGGGGCGGTGCGTGCTCCTTCCACGTTGGGGACGCACCTCAGGTCCTTCACCCATGGTCACACTCTCCAGTTGGGGGCCATCAACCGGGATCTCCAAGCCAACCTCGCACACCTGGTCCCCACCCTCTTCGGCAGTGATGAGCTGGTGATGGTCGACCTCGATGCTCCCCCGCAAGCGGGAGGTACCCCCACATTCGCGAGGTGCACGGGTACGCGAAGCAAGCGGTGGCGTATGGGTACAACCATGTCAAGGGTCTCAATGCCCTGGTTGCCACCATCAGCACCGAGCACTCTGCGCCCGTCATCGCTGGGGCCCAACTGCGTCGCGGCAACGTGAAGTCGGGGGATCATGCTGCCTGGCATGCCACGAGAGCCCTCACCCTGGCGAAGAAGGTCCGCCCCGCAGCCCAGATCATGGGTCGGGCTGACAGCGCGTTTTGCACCTGCACCTTCGTCCACGCCTTCCAAGACGCCGGATGCTGGTTCTCCGTCACGGTGCCCCAATGGTCGAGCGTGATCCGAGCCATCACCATGATCGAGGAAGATGCCTGGGTGGGGATCCACTACCCGGACGCCATCTTCGAAGAAGACACCGGAGAGTGGATCAGTGACGCTGAGGTCGCTGAAGTCCCTTCTCAACCGCCTTCACCTCTCACCCCAAGAAGGACCAGGTGACGTGCCGCCTGATCGTGCGACGCGTCAAGCGGTTGAACACGAAGGCTCATACGGGTCAGGGGGAACTCTTCGACACGTACAGGTACCACCCCTCACTCACCAACTCCACCCTGGCCATGCTGGAAGCCGATGAGCGCCACCGAGGCCATGCCATCATCGAACAAGTCATGGCCGAACTGAAGGGCAACGCCTTGGCCCACCTGCCCTCAGGCCGCTTCACCGCCAACGCCGCCTGGCTGCAGCTGGCCATCCTCGCCTTCAACATCTCTCGCGCCGCAGCCCACAAGGCGGGCATGAACACCGCCCGCATGCCCACCATCCGCCAGCGCCTGGTCATGGTGCCAGCCCGCATCGCCCACCGCTCCAGGCGCCGATTCCTGCACTACCCCACCCACTGGCCCTGGCAGCAGGAGTTCATGGACCTGTGGGACCACGCCACCGGCAGCGACCCGCCCATCGCGGCCTGACCACCACCCACACAGCCCCACCGGGCCCAACCCCGAGGAACCCCAGGACAAGCCGACACCAGCGGTCGGAGAACCAGTCACACCCACACCCCTCCACGAGACCTCCCACGGGATCACTCGACCCACCCACCCCAAAACGGTGGATCAGGGCTGAGAGGACGCGGGCCGAGCCTCCGGCGATGGACCTCATGCGCTCCAGGATGCCGACACGGATCCCGAGGCGCTGGGGGGCAACCGTGGTGGGGTCGAAGCCGGGCCCCGAGTCGGTCACGGTCACCAGGAGGACGCCGTGGGTCGTGTCCATGCCGAGGGTCACGGCGGCGCCCGGTGCGTGCAGCGCGCAGTTGCGCAGTGCCTGCCGGGCGGCGGCGGTGACGAGACCCCTGACATCCGTGGGGACCACGAGGCCCGGCCCGGACACGCTGAAGTGGGCGCCCGAGCCCTCGGCGAGGACCCTGAGGTCCTCACGGAAGCCTCCCGTGGCTTTCCCGGACGGGAGTGGGAGCGGGCCACCACCCCCAGCGCCTCCCGTCGGGACGTCCAGTTCTCGCCAGCGCTCCAGGAGACCGAGGGTCTGACCCGCCTGCTCTGCGATCGCGTCGCGTGTCGCGGGGGTCGCGACCGCGCCGGCGAGCAGGGTGGCGAGGACCTCGTCGTGGACGACCCCGTCGACCCGGGTGCGCTCGCGTTGCCAGGCGAGGGCCAGTGCCCGGGACTCCGCGGTGGAGCGGGCCACCTCGTCGGCCGTGGCCTGGCGGGCGAGCTGGGAGCGCATCGCGTCGATGAGGGTCACGAAGACGATGTTGCCGACGTGGAGTCCCACGGTCCCCCACCAGGAGTGCTCCGGGTGCGCGCCCGAGAGGATCGCCAGGGCCGGGACGCTGGCGACCGAGGTGATGGCGTACACGTAGGCCCAGCGGACGGGCAGGATGACGATCGCGGCGCCGATGGCCAGTGGCTCCAGCGTCCAGGTCCAGGGGACCTGCCACACGCCATCTCCTGAGGCGGCGTCGAAGGTGAGCGTCGTCAGCGGGACCAGGACCACCACGGCGGTGGACACGCGTCGGATCCACTCCCGGCCAGCCCACCAGGAGACGGGCACCGCAGCGACCACGGCGAGTGAGACGAGACCGGCCAGGACCACCCACCACCCCGCCACCCCGGAGAAGGGGGCGGGGACGGAGGCGATGCCCGCAGCCAGCAGGACGGGGCCGGCGGCGGAGGTGGCGCGCGCGATGATGGTGTCCGCCCGCTCACGTGCCGAGGTGGACGGTCCGGTTCCGGCGTGCGGGCGGGGGCTCGCGCCGGACCCCGGGTTGCCTCCGGCAGCGGGCCCGGTGTCGGGCCCGGTGGCATCTCCCGCACCGGCACCGGGGAAGGTCGAGCGACCGCCCGGGCCGGGGGTCGTCGCCGCGCTCACGCGTCCCCCGGCAGGACACCGTCCTCGACTGCCCGGCGGTAGAGGTCGACCTTGGTGTCGGCCGGTCGGGAGACGGCCGCGTACTTGGAGCGGATGTGGCGGATGTGGTCGAGGACCGTGTCCCGGGAGATCCTGAGGTGGCGGGCGACCGAGTCGGCCTTCTCCCCCGAGGCGTAGAGACCGAGGACCTCCCGCTCGCGCGGGGTGAGGTGGACGGCGGCCTCCAGGTCGGCGTCGATGGCCGCCGCCCAGTCGGTCGAGGCGACCACCTCTCCTCGCAGCCCGGCGCGCACGCCCTCGATGATGACGTCCACGGGTTCACGTTTGGAGATGATCCCCAGGACGTTGGCAGCTGCGGCCTCCCGCAGCAGGGCGACGCTCTCCCCGGAGGTGTAGGCGATGACGGCACAGCCCTGTGAGCGGAGGTGGTCGACGTTGTCAGCGGGGCGGGAACCGTCGGCGAGACGCAGGTCCAGGAGGACGAGGTCGGGTGCGGGTGCGGCACCGAGGAGTTCGTCGACGGTCGGGGCGGCGGCAACCTCGCCGATCTCGGGCAGCTCGCTCAGGCAGTCACGGAGTCCCGTGATGACGAGGTAGTGGTCCTCGACCAGCCCCAGTCTCGCTCCCATGCCGTCGTCCCCCTGAGTCGTGGGCGCGTGCCCGGGGACACGGTACCGTCTGCACCCCCCGGAAGTGGGGATGGTCCGGCAGTCCACCCCTGACGAGAATAGTTGTGCATGGGGCCCAGTGCATCAGCTCTGGACCGGAACCTTCACGTCGATCGACGTCCGTCCCACGAGGTGGCACACATGTCAACATTCTGGCAGTCGTTCTGGCTGGTCATCGAGATCTTCCTCTTCATGGCATACCTCATCGTCTTCTTCCAGATCATCTCCGATCTCTTCCGTGACACCCGCCTCGGGGGTGTCGCGAAGGCGCTGTGGGTCGTCGTGCTCATGGTGCTGCCGATCCTCGGCGCACTCATCTACCTGATCGCGCGCGGCAGGGGTATGGACGAACGCCGTCGCGATGCCCAGATCACGGCCGAGAAGGGCGTCCAGGACTACATCCGCCAGACGGCCAACCGGAATCCGGCACAGGAGATCGCCGAGGCGCGTTCGCTCCTGGACTCCGGGGCCATCACGCCCGCCGAGTTCGAGACCCTCAAGGCCAAGGCCCTGGCCTGACACCGGTCTGTTGACTGCCCGACCCGGGCCAGCGGCCCTGCCCGACCCGACCCGAATCGGCGCGGACCCGCCCCGCCCGGCTCACCTCACAGCCACGGTCCGATGAGGCTGGCGGGATCGGCGCGGACCTCCTCGACCGTTCCGGTGGAGATGATGCGACCGCCCTCCGACCCGGCGCCGGGACCCAGATCGATGACATGGTCGGCGTTGGCGATCATGTCGGTGTCGTGCTCGATGACGATGAGGGTGGCGCCCGCGTCCATGAGGCGGTCGAAGACGCCGAGCAGGGTGTGGATGTCCAGCGGGTGCAGTCCGATGGAGGGCTCGTCGAAGACGAAGATCTGGTGGCGTTGGCCGCGACGGAGGTGTGTGGCCAGGCGCAGGCGCTGTGCCTCACCCCCGGACAGTGTCGGGGTCGGCTCCCCCAGTCGCAGGTAGCCCAGGCCGACATCGGCCAGGGACTGCAGGACGCGGGCGATGGACGGTTCCCCGGCGAAGACCTCGGTGGCCTCAGTGACCGACAGACCCAGGACGTCGGCGATGGAACGCCCCTGCCAGTGCACCTCCAGGGTCTCCGGGTTGTAGCGTCCTCCCCCGCAGTCCGGGCAGCGCATGGGGATGTCGGGCAGGTACTGGACGTCCAGGCTCAGTTCGCCCAGGCCCTGGCAGGTGGGGCAGCGTCCGGAGGTGGTGTTGTAGGAGAAGTGCCCGGCCTTCCACCCGCGCTCGCGGGCGGTGGGGGTCGCTGCGAAGAGGCGACGGATCGGGTCGAACACCCCGGAGTAGGTGGCCGGGGTCGAGCGGGCATTGCGCCCGATGGGGGTCGCGTCCACGCTGATGACGCGGCGGATGCCACCGTCGTGCAGCTCCTGGACGTGGTCGGGGAGCGGGCGGCCCTCGGAGGCGGCCTGCAGGGCGGGAACGAGGCTGTCCAGCACGAGGGCGCTCTTGCCGGCACCCGACACACCGGTCACCGCGGTCATGGCTCCGACGGGGAAGGTCGCCGTCACCCCGTGCAGGTTGAAGTGGTCACCGACGCAGACGCGGATCGCGCCCTCCCCCAGGAACACGGGTCGCTGGTCTCGCACCCTGCGCTGCCTGCCGGGATCCAGGAAGGGCCCGATGAGCGAGTGCGGGTCGTGACGCAACTCCTCGACGGTGCCCTGGGCGACGACGCGCCCGCCCTGCTCACCCGCGCGCGGTCCCATCTCGATGAGTTGGTCCGCGGCGGCCAGCACCTGGGTGTCGTGGTCCACGACCACCAGGGAGTTCCCATTGGCGACCAGGTGGTGCATGACGTCGACCAGTCCGTGGACATTGGCGGGATGGAGGCCGATCGTCGGCTCGTCGAGGACCAGGAGCAGTCCGGTGGAGCGGCTGAGCACCGTGCGCGCCAACTGGATGCGCTGGCGTTCCCCCGTGGAGAGGGTGTCCCCGGAACGGTCCAGCCCCAGGTAGCCCAGACCCAGGGTGAGCAGTGGCGCCAGGGCGCGCGCGAGCTCCGTGCCGAGGCGTCGGGCGAACTCACGTGTGACGGGTGGCACGGAGTCGACGACGGTCGGGACCCAGGTGTCCAGGTCCTCCAGGGTCAGGGCGCAGGCCTCGGCGATGTTGCGTCCCGCCACCGTCGTGCGCAGGGCCTCGGGGCGCAGCCGGGTCCCGTGGCACTCGGGGCAGGTTCGGCGCACGAGGAAGCGGTCGGCACGTGAGGAGGGGGCGCCGTCCTCGCCCTCGCGCGCGATCTGCTCGACCGCCTCGAAGGCGTTGGTGTAGGCGGCATTGAGGGCGACGCCGGACCCGTTCTTGAGCGGGATGACGATGCGGCGTGTCACGCGGGGGCCGTGCAGGACCGTCTCGCGCTCCTGCGCGGTGAGCTCCCGGTAGGGGATGTCCGTGCGCACGCCGAGCTCCGCCGCCACCTGGGGCATGTTGGAGCGCATGAGGCCGTGCCAGGGCAGGACGGCGCCCTCGTCGATGGAGAGGTCCTCGTCGGGGACCAAGGTGGAGGGGTCGACCTCGCGGGTCTCACCCAGGCCGTGGCAGCGAGGGCACGCCCCCAGCGTGTTGAAGGAGAAGTCCTCGGCGCTGGGTGCCTCGAAGACCGCCCCGCAGGTGGGGCAGGTGCGCTGGGGGGAGACGCCCTGCAGGTACGAGGGCGGGACCGGGTGCCCGTTGGGGCAGCGGTGCATGCCCAGACGGGAGAAGACCAGACGCAGGACGGCCAGCACCTCGCTCATCGTGCCCACCGTGCTGCGGGGCCCGGGCAGGGGTGGGCGTTGGCGCAGCGCGAGGGCCGGGGGCAGGAACCCGAGACGGTCCACGTCGGGGCGCGCCGGCTGGGCGATGCGGCGACGCGAGAAGGTGGAGAGGGCGTCGAGGTAGCGCCGGGATCCCTCCGCGTAGAGGACACCCATGGCCAGGGAGGACTTCCCCGATCCCGACAGGCCGGTGATGCCGACGAAGCGCCCGAGAGGGATGTCGAGGTCGATGTCGCGCAGGTTGTTGACTCGCGCGCCCCGCACCTCGATCGCGGTGGGACCCACCGACGTGGGGTCGACCGGGGTGGGACCAACCGGGGTGGCGTGTGCTGGCGTGGAATCCCCGGGCGTGAGGCCGGTCGCGGGGGCGACGGTCGGAGTGGGGCCGGTGGGGCTGGCGTGTGGGGGAACGGGGTTCCGGGATGGTCGGGTCATCACTTCGAGGGTAGCCGTGTGCGCCAGGACGGGGCATGGATGGTGTCGCACCGTGTGCACGTGTTGCCGGTGCCCACTGTCACGCCTACCGTTGACGTGTCAACGAAATTGTCGACCTCGGTCCCGGACGTACCCGCGCCCCGACGTCGTCCGCCCCTCGCGACCGGACGTCGGCGCGCGGGCGTCGCCCTCGTCCCCGGGCCGGGTCGCCAGGAGCACACCATGGCCTACGCCACCACCAACCCCCACACCGGGGAGGTCCTCGCGACCTTCCCCACCGCCACACCCGAGCAGATCGACGCCGCCATCGCCGGCGGTGACCGGGCTTTCAGGGCGTGGCGCGCGACCACGGCGGAGCACCGCGCGGGCATCCTCCAGCGCGCCGCCGACCTCCTGCGCGGTGACCACGAGCACTACGCCGGGATCCTCACCCTGGAGATGGGCAAGCTCATCGGCGAGGCCGAGGCGGAGGTCGAGCTCTCGGCCAAGATCCTGGAGTACTACGCCCGCCACGGCGCAGAGTTGCTCGGACCTCGCCTCCTGCACGCCGAGGGCTACGGTGACACGGACGTGGCACTGGTCAATGACCCCCTCGGCGTCATCTACACCGTCGAGCCGTGGAACTTCCCCTACTACCAGGTCGTGCGCGTGGGCGCCCCGCTGCTGCTGGCCGGCAACACGATGCTGCTCAAGCACGCCTCGATCGTCCCCCAGGCGGCCCAGGCCATGGAGGGTCTGATGCAGGAGGCGGGCGCCCCGGAGGGCGTGCTGACGAACGTCTTCGCCTCCCACGAGGCCTCGGAGCAGATCCTCGCCGATCCGCGCGTGCGCGGCGTCGCCCTCACGGGCTCGGAGGGCGCCGGCGCATCGATCGCCGCCATCGCCGCGCAGAACCTCAAGAAGTCGACGCTGGAGTTGGGCGGCGCGGACGCCTTCATCGTCCTGGAGGACGCCGACGTGGACAAGGCCGCGCACTGGGCCGTCTTCGGGCGCCACTGGAACGCCGGGCAGGTCTGCACCTCCTCCAAGCGCCTCATCGTCGTCGACTCCGTGTACGACCACTTCCTGGAGGTCTACCGGGAGGGTGTGGCCGAGCTGGTCGCCGGTGATCCCATGGACCCTGCGACCACCCTGGCGCCGCTGTCCTCCCAGGAGGCCGTGGACATCCTCCACGTCCAGGTCGACCACGCGAAGGAGGAGGGCGCCACGGTCGAGGAGATCGGCCGGGCCGTGCCCGACCACGGGGCCTTCTTCCGTCCCACACTCCTGACGGACATCCCCCTGGACTCCGACACCGCACACACGGAGTTCTTCGGCCCGGTCACCCAGCTCTACCGTGCCCAGGACGAGGACGACGCCGTGAGTATCGCGAACTCCTCACCCTTCGGATTGGGCGGGACGGTGTTCTCCTCGGACATCGCACGCGCCCAGCACCTCGCCCGCCGCCTCGACACCGGGATGGTCTACATCAACCAGCCCACAGGTGTGAAGGCGGACATCCCCTTCGGAGGCACGAAGCGGTCCGGCTACGGACGCGAACTCGTCGATCTCGGGCTCACCGAGTTCGTCAACCAGAAGGTCGTCGTGGTCTCCGACATCGACGGGACCTTCTGATCGGGAGGCCCTGACAGGAGGCCCCTGCTCACGGGCCCCGGGCGGAGGTCACGGACGGGGCCTCGGAGTGGGGCACGGGGAGAGTCGTCGGCCGGGAGGAGGAGCCCACAGGAGACAGACAGGACCGTCATCGAGACCGCCAAGGCCCGTGCCCGAGCATTGCCATGTCGGTCCCCGGGGAGCTCCGGAGGTGCTGCCGCCAGCAGAACCGGCGGGTGCCACCGTCAGCACCCGTGGGACCGGATCCATGTCCGACCGCCCACGACCACCCGCCAAGGAGTCCCCATGCCCCGCCCCTCCGTCCTCCTCCGCCTCGGAGCCGCCTCAGGACTCGTCGTCCTCGCCTCGGGTTGTGCCTCCTCGTCGACCACGACCTCCCTCGAGGGCACCGGTGCGACGACGCAGGACCCGACCACCTCCTCGACGGGGGCCAGCGGCAGCTACTCCGCCACCGGCTCCTACTCCAGCCCCGGCGGGCAGCAGAGCATCGAGGTCGAACTCACCCTCGAGGACGGCACCGTCACCGCCGTCACGGTCACCCCGGGTGCCTCCGACTCCCAGGCACTGCGCTACCAGCAGGACTTCGCGGAGCACGTGTCCGCCGAGGTCGTGGGGAAGACCCTGGAGGAGGCCGACGTCACGACGGTCGCGAGCTCGTCCCTGACGGGTGCCGGGTTCAACAGCGCCCTGGAGGAGATCCGCGAGCAGGCCGGTGAGTGAGGGTCCTGCCGCGCGGGTGGGGACCCGGGGCGACGAGGGCGGCCCGGCTGCGGCGGTCCCGGCACCGGGGGGCATCGACGAGGGCGGCCACCACTGGACCTTCGAGGCGATCGGCACGCAGTGGCGGATCACGACTCCCGATCCACTCCCCGAGCGGGTGCGCAGCGCCGTGTCCACGGTGATCGAGGACTACGACCGGGCGTTCTCCCGCTTCCGTGAGGACTCCCTGGTCACCCGGATGTCCCGTGCCGCGGGCACCTTCGAGCTGCCCTCCTGTGCGGCGGAGCTCCTGGAGACGTACGAGCGCCTGGGGGACCTGACCCACGGCGCGGTGAACCCCCTGGTGGGAGCCTCCCTGGTCCATCTCGGCTACGGGCCCGACTACCGCCTCACGCCCCTCCCCGGCCACCTCCCGGCCCCCGCGTGGGACGAGGTGGTGAGCCGGGAGGGCTCCCGGCTCACCACCTCCACCCCCCTCACCCTGGATGTCGGGGCCGTCGGCAAGGGGCAGTTGGTGGACCTGGTCGTGGAGGAGGTCCTCTCCCACGGGGTCCCCGTGGTGCTGGTGGACGCCGGAGGGGACGTGGCCGGGGTGGGTCCCCGACGCCGCGTGGGGTTGGAGGATCCCCAGGACCCGGCTCGTGTCATCGGCGTCGTCACCTCCGCAGGGGGCGCGGTGTGCGGGTCCTCGACCAACCGGCGCACCTGGGCACCCGGCGTCCACCACGTCCTGGATGCCCGCACGGGGCGACCTGTGCGGGGCGTGCAGGCCACATGGGCAGCGGCGCCCTGCGCCATGCTCGCCGATGCCGCCACCACCGCGCTGTTCTTCGAGGGACCGACACGGGTCTCACGGGCCCTCGGGGTGGATGCCCTGGTCCTGGGCGAGGACCGCACCGCCGCGTGGAGCGGGACGGGGGAACGCCGGTGGGAGGTCTTCGCATGACCCGTGCCTCCGTGCGCCTGGACCGTTTGCTGGGGCGTACTTCCATGTACACGCTGCTCCTGGCGGTGCTCACCGTCCTCGCGGCCTGGGCCCTGCTCGGGTCCCTGGTGGGGGCCCTGCCGCAGTCCTCCGTGGACCTGGTGTCCTCACTGGCGGTGTGCGTCGGAGTCGCCGTCGGCGCCAACTGCCTGATCGCCTCCCTGGTCCATGCCCCCAGGCGCCATGTCTCCGCCCTGTCCACGGAGTTGCTGCTGTTCTTCCTGCTGTGGCCCTCCACCGACACCGTCGACGTCCTCGCGGCCGCTGCCGCAGCCGTGGTGGCCACCGCATCGAAGTACCTGCTGGTGGTGAGGGGTCGGCGCCTGGTCAACCCCGCGGCCTTCGGGGCGCTCGTGGTCGCAGTCGTCGGGATCGGCGCCCCGGTGTGGTGGGTCGCCACCGCGTGGATGCTGCCCGTCGTGCTGGTCAGGGGCGCGCTGGTACTGCGCCGGTCGGGAGGCGGTGGTGTCGCGGTCCTGGTCGCCTCGGTCGTACTGGTGGGGACGTCCCTGCGTCTGGTGCTGGCAGGGAGCCCGAGCGCGTCGGCGCTGACCATGGCCGTCGTGTCGTATCCCGTGGTGTTCCTGGCCCTGTTCATGGCCACCGAACCGCTGACGCTGCCCCCGCGCAGGTGGCAGCGCCACAGCGTCGCGGTCCTCATGGGTGTGCTCGTCTGCCTGCCCGTGACCGCGCACCTGGGAGCGTGGGTGTTCACGCTGGGTCCGGAGGCGGGGATCGTCCTGGCGAACCTCGTCGCGGCGGTGCTCGCCGGACGGGGGGCGGCGGGCGACCTGGAGGTCGTGGAGGTCAGGTGGCCGGCTCCCGACGTGGCCGAGGTCGTCCTGGCCCCGGGACGCCCACTGTCCTTCCGGGCGGGCCAGTACCTGGAGCTGACGGTGCCCGCTCCCGCCGACGTGCGGGAGAACCGCCGAGTGTTCTCGCTGGTCAGTGCCCCCGGGGAGGCGAAGGGTCCCCACCCGGTGCTCCGTGTGGCATTCCGCCTGCCCGAGAGGCCGAGCGCCTTCAAGGCCGCCCTCGTCTCCCGGCCTGCGGGTGCGGTGGTGCGCAGCGAGGGCATCCGCGGCGACTTCCTGCTGCCCGAGGACCCCCTGGTCCCCGTGCTCATGGTGGCGCGCGGGATCGGTGTGACGCCGTTCCTGGGTCAGCTCGCCGACCTGCGCGAGCGGGGCGAGGCAGTGGATGTGGTCCTGGTCCACGTGGTGCGCACTCCCGGTGACGCCGCCCTCGTCGGGCACCTGGGGGCGCCCGGAACCGGGGTGGAGGTCGTCCTGGTGGAGGAGCGGGAGCAGCGGGCGGGGCTGGGGGAGGGGGAGTTCCTCGCCCTCTGCCCCGACCTGGCGCGGCGCCGCGTCCACGTGTCCGGCGCCCCGGACTTCGTGGCCGGAGCGCGGGAGGCCCTCGCCCGCGCGGGAGCTGCCGGGGTCGTGACGGACACCTTCACCGGGTACTGAGGGCGCGTGGTCGGTCACCCGTCCCCGGGGCGCTCGGCCACGCCGAGGTCGCCCCGGGGACGCAGCGGTCCGGGGGAGTGGGCCCCGGGTTCGCGGGGTGGTGCGGGCCGACGGCTGACCAGGGCATGACCCCGGTCGTGCGCACGCACCCCGCGACCGCCGGACTCAACGGTCCGGGGTCTCCCAGATGCTGCGCAGGTGGTGGACCCGCAGGGACTCCACCGCGATCGTCCCCGACTCCGAGGTCAGCTCGACGGCGCGGGCGCCCTCGTTCGGGAAGCTGAAGGAGGTCACGGTCTCCTGGCCGCCGTTGACGAAGACCTCGATGGAACCGCGGTCCACCAGGACCCTGAGGCTCAGGTGGTCACCGGTGAACGGGGCGCCCCGGTAGCCACGGTCGCCCTTGCCGGAGTCCCGCCGGTCGATGACCACGCGGTGGGCCAGGTCGTCGTAGCAGACGAAGGTGTGGTGCCCGTCCGGGGTCTTGTGGACGTTGAGGCCCACACGCTCCGAGGTCGTGCGCGTGAGGTCCACCTCCAGCTCGATCTCGACGGCCTCGGCGTCCTCCAGGAGGACCTTGTCCTCGTTCGCTCCGAGTTCGAAGGACCCGAAGTCGACCGTGTCCTCGCGCAGGGCAGTGAGCTCCCGGGCGGGGACGGCGTGCACGTGCAGGTCCTCGCCCAGGGTGAGTTCGCGGGGGACGGTGAGCTGCCCGCACCACCCGTCCTCCGCCTGGGTGGCCACCGGCAGCGTGAAGGACCCCATCCAGCCGAACACGAGACGCCGCCCGTCGGGGGCGAGCATGGTCTGGGGGGCGTAGTAGTTGTGCCCCCAGTCGCACAGCCGGTAGTCGGTCTCCTGGTGGAACTCCTCCCCCGGCTGCCACGAACCCACGACGTAGCCCGCGTTGTGGCCGTTGCGACCGACGTAGCCCTGGGGGCGCGGACCCATCGGGCAGTACCCGATGACCCACTTGTCCCCCAGGGGGAACATGTCGGGGCACTCGAGCATGAAGACGTCGGGGTCCGGGTCCTCGTAGACGACGCGGTCGAAGGCCCATGTGCGCATGTCCTGGGAGGTGTAGAGCCACACCTGGCCGCGCTTGTCGGCGGAGCAGGCGCCGAAGACCATGTGCCAGGTGTCCCCCGTGCGCCAGACCTTGGGGTCCCGGAAGTGCAGGAGCCCTTCCGGGCACTCGACGATGGTGCCGAGCTTGTGGAAGTTGACGCCGTCATCGGAGACGGCCATGCGCTGGACCTGCAGGTTGCCGTCGTCCTCGTTGACGCCGTTGCGCCAGCGGTGACCGGTGTAGTAGACGACCAGCTTCCCGTCGTCGGAGACCACGGCGGAACCGGAGAAGACCCCGTCCCGGTCGGCCTCGATACTGGGGGCCATGGCGATGGGCTCGCGCCTCCAGGTCACCAGGTCGGGGCTGGAGACGTGTCCCCAGTGCATGGGCCCCACTCCGTGCTGAAGGGGTGGTGCTGGAAGAAGACCTGGTAGCGGTCGTGGAAGTACGACAACCCGTTCGGGTCGTTGATCCAGCCCGCCTTGGCCGCGATGTGGAACGTCGGGTACCAACGGTCGTTGCGGGTTCGCAGGAGGGCCTCGACGCCCTGCTCCGCCCGTTCGAGCTGTTCCTTCATGGTGGTCATGGTGGTCCTGCCTCTCACTCCGTCGTGTGTGGTGGTCGTGGTGTGTCCCCGTGGCGGTCGGCGGGGGGGTACTCCGACGAGGGCGGCGCCGCTCGGTCCGGTGCCGGGCCCGGCACCGATGCCCCGGCGCGGGCAGCCTCCCGCCGGCTAGGCGACCTTCGTAGGCTCCCTGACGAAGGGGTCCCCCAGGACCTCGACGTCGTCCTTCTCGAGGACGAAGAACGCGTAGATTCCCGCCAGGGCCACGGTGCCGGCGATGACCAGGAAGGTGGGCTGGTAGCCGATCTGGTCGTGGAGCCAGCCCAGGGGGGTCGACAGGATGACGTTGCAGACCTGCGCGGAGTTCCGCGTGCCGTAGACCTGCTGCCTACATTCCTGCGTCTGGAAGAGGCTGGTGTAGAAGTCGGGGAACATCTGCTGGTCGATCACGGCGTAGAAGGTCCAGGAGTGCCTCGAGCCGCCCGACACCGCCCATGAAGCCCGTGGGCAGCACGAGGGCGGCGCCGGTGCGGCAGGGGGTGCCGGGGCCGGCCCGGTCGCAGACCTTGCGGCGTTGCGCGCCTACGTCCAGGAGGCGCGTGAGCTCGCGGATGGAGCCTTGCAGCAGGTGCTCTCTCGTGGCGATCGGCTGACGCCGCCGGCATGTGATTCAGATGGAGCGCGTGCCTCAAGACGAGGATTTCGATGAGCGCAGGTTCTGTGGTGACTCACTCGGTGAGGCTGGGGAGACATCCCTATGCGTGTGCCTGCCAGTGTGGAGCGGCAACGGAACGGCGAGGCACCAAAGGGCATTCCAGTACGGCTGGTTCGAAAGTGTCCGGAGTGTCCAGATCCTCCGGGTCATGGGTTTGGCTGGACTGATCTCGGATGATCGCGCTGAGTCGCTCGACAGCCCATTCACCCATCTCGAGGTGGGGAAGTGCGACGGTGGTGAGAGAGGGAAAGAGGCCCTCAGCGATCAACTCCTGGTTGTCGAAGCCCACGATTGAGAGATCGGTCGGGATCCGCAGACCCAGTTCTGCCGCCGCACGGTATGCGCCCATAGCCATACGGTCGTTGTAGCAGAACAGGGCGGTGGGGCGGTCCGCCCTGCTCAGTAGCTCAAGAGCCGCTTGACGGCCGCCATAGGTCTCTGACTCGCGTGCCACGATCAAGCGTGGGTCGACGGAAACTCCGGCCCCATTCAATGCCTCCATGTACCCGGCGAGACGACCACGGGTCGCAGGTACGTCGTCAGTGTTCGTTGCGAAGCCGATGCGGCGATGCCCCGCCCTCAACAGCTCCAGGACTGCAGCATGGGCGCCACTTTGTTCATCGGGGACGACGGCGGGCACCCGACCGGCGCGGTCTACAGCGTCGATGAGGACGGTGGGCACCTCCAAGAGGGCAAGTGGAACATCCACCTCTCTGTGGTACATCGTCGCGTAAAGAACGCCGTCCACCTGCTGGCGGAGCAGGGAGTGCACATCGCGGTCGATGTCGGTGGGCCCGTGGGTAGTGTTGATCAGCACGAGGGTGAGGCCGTGGGCACGAGCCGCATTCTGGGCGCCGAGGATGATCCGGCCGGCATGCGGCGTGGTCGCGATCTCCTCGCTGAGCAACCCGATCATGTCGGACTGCTGGCGGCGAAGGCCTCGGGCTATGAGGTTGGGGCCGTAGTCCAAGCGCGCAGCTGTCGCTTTGACGCGCTGCCGAGTCGTCTCGCTGACTCGAGCTGACTCAACGTTGTTGAGGATATGGGAGACAGTGGTGACCGACACTCCTGCCTCGCGCGCCACATCGCGGATTCCCACCCGTTGCTGTGCCACAGATCTCCTCACTGGTCAAGGTTTGTCCTGATACTAGTCACCCAGGTCGACCTGGTGAACGAACTCGCTCTCGCCTTGAGGCAGCCCGCGTGCTGCCAGCTTGCCGCCGCTGGTCAGGACTGACGTGGTGCCCCGCGTCAGCCCTTGACCGCACCCAGAGTGAGGCCCGCGACAATGTGACGTTGCAGAACCAGGGCGAGGAGGACCATCGGCAGCGAGTACAGCATGGCCAACGCGGTCATGCCTCCCCAGTCCAGTCCGAACTGTGTCTGGAAGTTGGCGATGACGATGGGGGTAGTCTGCGAACGCACCGCCGTGAGTAAGAGGGCGAACAGGAACTCATTCCATGAGGCGAGGAAAGCGAAGATGGCCGTCACGGCCACGCCGCCGGCAGTGACAGGAAGGACGACTCTCCACAACGCTCCCAGGCGCGAGGCGCCGTCGATCTTGGCTGCTTCCTCCAGGTCGACGGGTACGGCTTCGAAGAAGCTCGCCATGAGCCAGATCGACAATGGCAAGGAGATGGTGGCGTGTGCGATGGCCAAGGCAAATGAGGTGTCCGAGATTCCCAGGTTGCGGAAGATCGTGATCAAGGGCACGCCCACCACGATCGGCGGGACCATTCGCATCACCAGCGATCCGATGATGAAGAACTGGCCGAACCGGGTATGGAAGCGGGTCACCGCGTACGCGGCGGGCACTGCCAGGGTCAACGAGATCAGGGTGCTCAGCACTGCCGTGACGATGCTGTTCACGAACGAGGCAACCACGCCATCACGACCGATGGCGGAGATGTAGTTCTCGATCGTCCATTGCGTGGGAAGGACACTGGGAGGAACCGCGATGGTCTCGAGCGGTGTCTTGAAGGATGTGAAGAGCATGTACACGAAGGGAAATCCGTACAGCGCCACCAGCAGCGAAAGTGCGATCCAGAGGATTGTCCGCGAGCTCATGCGCGTGGCCTGAAGACCGTTCATCGTTCGTTCTCACTTCCTGGCTGCCAGATCAGCAGAATGGCCACAATCGAGGCGGCGAGCATGGCGATCAGGTAGACGGTGCCCATCGCGCTGGCCAACCCTGGATCCCCGAAGCGCACCAAGGTGCGGTAGATGAGGAGGGACATTGTCTCCGTGCTTTGCTGTGGTCCACCATTGGTCTGGATGAGGATGACGTCGAAGGCGCGAGCGGCGTCGATCCCGCGAATGACGAGAGCAACTGCGATCACGGGACGTAACAGGGGGATGACGATGCGAAAGAGGATCGTCGGGTACCGGGCGCCATCCAGACGTGCGGCCTCGACGATGTCGCCGGGAATGTTCTGGAGGCCCGCGAAGAGAACAAGCGTGATGAATGAAGTGGTCAGCCAGATGTCCGGGATCGCCACTGAAAGCAATGCGATACGCGGGTCGCTCAGCCATTGGATCTGGCCGGGATCTTGCAGGATCCCGATCTCTGTGAGCAGCCGGTTGATGATGCCGAAGTTGTCGATGAGCAAGAACCTCCACAAGAGGCCCGCGACGATCGGGGCGATCATGAGGGGGTAGAGGAAGATCGTACGGAACACCCGTGACTTGTCGCCCAACGCGGTGAAGAGCAGTGCGACCGCCAGGCCGAGGACGAACTCGAACACAACGACGATCACCGTGTATGCCAGAGTCCGCCAAGCTGCATTGCCGAAGTCGGTCGAGGTGAACGCGGTGACGTAGTTGTCGAGTCCGACGAAGGTGCGGGGGGCACCGGAGAACCTGGAGACTTTGAAAAAGGAGTCGGAGACGAACTGCACGAGTGGCCACGCCACGAACACCGCGAGGAAGATGGTGGCGGGGAGCATCAGCAAGAAGGCGAATCTGCGGTCTGTGAGACGCACGGGAAGGACTTTCCGTCAGGGGTATCGATGTGAGGGTCGGGTGCGGCGTCCACAGGAGGCGACGCCGCACCCGGTGCGCTACTTGCTGATGATGCCTTCAACCTGAGCCTTGGCGTCGTCAAGCAGCTGCTGGTTGTCGGCTCCTGGCACCACTGCCTTCTGGATCATCGGGATCAGGACCGTGTCCACGATCTCCTGCCAGTTCGGGTTTGCCGGGCGGGGGATCGTCGACTCCGCTTTGAGTGTCTCGATGAGAGGCTTGTAGTTCTCATAACCGGGTTCGTTCTCGAACTTCTCAAGGACGGAGATCCTTGAGGCGAGGCCCAGCGATGTGTCCACCGAGAGCTCATTGTGGTCATAGGCGTACTGCACGAACTCCAACGCCTTGTCCTGTTTCTGGGTCGCTGTGGGGACGGAGAGGTACCAGGCTCCCGGCACTCCGGCCACTCCCCCGGGCCCACCGATCATCGTGGCGACTCCGACATTGCCCTTGACGGGGGAGTCGTCCGGGATCTGCTTGTAGGCGTGGGCCCAGAATCGCATCATGGCAAGTTGGCCTTGGTTGAAGAGGTTCTGAGACCCAGCCCAGTCCAGCTGGGCTGATCCGGAAGGCGCATATGGCAGCAGGCTGGTGTAGAAGTCCAGAGCCTTCTTGCTGTTCTCGTTGCCGAGGGAGACGGAGCCGTCTGCGCCGACTACCATGTTCTTCTCGCCTGTCTGTGAGAGCGTGGCCAGCCACTCGGTCTCCACTGCGCCCTTGACATCGGTCCCGTAGAGGTCCGTCTGTCCGTCTCCGTCGGTGTCCTGGGTGAAGAACTGTGCGACGTCGGTGTACTGCTCCCATGTGGTGGGCGGGACGAGGTCGTACCCGTACTTCGCCTTGAAGTTTGCCTGCTGGGTTGGGTCATCGAAGAGGTCTGTGCGGTAGTAGAGAATCTCTGCGTTGGTCCACGCAGGCATGCCGACGTACCTCCCGTCGACGTTTGCCTCCGTCACCAAAGATGGGAACAGGTCGGACTTCACGTCGTCGGTGTACATGTCGTCCAGAGGGGTTAGCGCGTCGGCGAAGGCCGGCAGCCAGATTGCGTCTATCGCCGCCACGTCGAACGAGAGAGATCCCGAACTCAACTCACTGTTGAGCCGGTTGTAGAGACCGTCGTAGGGAAGCTCGACAAAGGTGACCGTGGTGCCGGTGTCCTTCTCGAACTGGTCGGCAATCGGTTTGAGCTCACCGTGGCCACCGGCCTCGACGAGCACCGTGATCGAGTCATCACCGGAAGCGGCAGTGCCGCCGCCTGCGCCGCACCCTGCGAGGGTGAGCGCCGAGACAGCGGCGAGGATCCCGACTGTGGCAGCCGGGGCGCGATGAGCCTGAGGCCCGAACGTGCGGCGAAGCGTCATTACTTCGACTCCAGTTTCTGTGCGGCATTGCATGATGGCAGGGCGGCCCGAGGCCGCCCTGGACCAGGACCCTGCGTCCTGACGAGATGACAATACGTTTTGCCAAAACGTCTTGTCAAGGTCATGATGATCTCAGTGCGGACTCCCACCGACGATGTCCGCTTGAAGGAGGCGCCGCACATGGCCATCGACGACACCCGCCCCCTCATTCACTTCACACCTCACGTGGGGTGGATGAACGACCCACTCGCCCTGACGTGGCACGACGGTCTCTACCACCTGTTCTTCCAATACGTTCCGGGGCGCACCACCTGGGCGCCCGAGTGCCGGTGGGGGCATGCCACTTCGGATGACCTGGTCCACTGGAGCGAGCACTCGCCGATCCTTGGGCCGGGAGATGGTGATGACGGCGCCTGGTCGGGCTCCCTCGTCATCGATCCAGACACAGGGCCAGCCATCTTCTACACCTCCGTGACGGTGCCCGACTTCGGCGTGGGGCGCATCCGCGTGGCTCGTCCGCGTGATTCGGGCTGGAGTGAATGGGTCAAGGGTGATGTTGTCGTAGAGGCCACCCGTAGCGACCTGATCGCGTTTCGAGACCCCTATGTCTTCCGTGATGCGGACTGCTGGCGCATGCTCGTCGGAACGGCGATCCGAGGCGGAGTCGCGGCCGCGTCCTCCTACTCCTCGAGCGACCTGAGGATTTGGCGCTACGACGGTCTGGCGGCGTTCCGTGCCACATCGGTTAACGAACCGGTGTGGACGGGATCCCTGTGGGAGTGCCCGCAGCTCTTCGAGATCGGTGGTCGACACATCCTGATCACTTCCGTGTGGGACGACGATGAGCTGCATTACGTGGCCTACGGCGTCGGTCGCTACGCCGATGGCCGTTTTTCAGCGGATTCGTGGCATCGCCTCACCTACGGTGACGGCTACTATGCGCCTTCCTTCTTTCGCGACGATGAGGGGCGACCGTGCCTGATCTTCTGGATTCGAGGGGTGATGGACCAGGACCAGGAACGGGCCAGCGCGTTGAGTGTGCCCCATCTCCTGGCCCTCGACGGTGACGTTCTCCAACTCCAACCGCACCCTGTCCTCGAGCGTCGTGCGACCAGTGTGATCACTCCAACGCGTCTCGGATCCGAGCAGACATGGAGGATCACCTGGCCTGCCACCGAGGGGCACCTCACTGTCGGTGAGGGAAGCGAGGCGCTGATCCTGGAGATGCACACGGGTCATCTGTCTGTCTCCCTGGGGGATGCGAAGGTGGATCTCAGAACACGGGGAGACTCCGTCACGATCATCATCGACAGGCAGGTCGTTGAGATCTTCACCGGCTCCTCGGTGGCGGCGTTCGGGACCGAGGGTGTGATCCAAGGGCTGCTGCGGACTTCTGGGCATCCGGTGACCAGCGTTCGGAGCTTGGAGTACGCAAGATCGAGCCAGTCTCGGCAGGTGGAGGCGCACGCTGAGTGACGGGAAGCGCAGTGTGACGTCTCGTCGTGTTCAGTCCATTGGAGTCCCGTGGTGCAAGTCCACTAGAGGCTGGTCCCACAGCACAACGACATAAGGGTGATAGCCATGCCAAGCGAAAACAACTACGACGTGACCACCTGGCCCGTGGGTGATCCTGCGGAGGACATCGGAGAGGTCATCAATAGCATCATCGCTGACGTCAAACGCCGCCAAGCGGATGTCGATGTGGACGAGGGCGGAAAGCCCGGAGCAGTGATCCGCATCCCCCCAGGCGACTACCGGCTCCGAACCCAGGTTCTGATCGACATCAGCTTCCTCAGGATTGAGGGCTCCGGGCACGGTTTCACTTCCTCGAGCATTAGGTTCAACGTCTCCGAAGAGGACTGGACTGACCTGCACGAGCTGTGGCCCGGAGGCAGCCGCATCGCGGTGAGCATCCCCCTGGGAGACGATGCCCAAGAAGCCGAAGGAGCCGCCTTCCGAGTTGCAAGAAATGGAAGCCCACGCATCAGCTCGGTGGAGTTCTCGAACTTCTGCATCGATGGCGTCCACTTCGAACCGGACGGCACGACGATCGATCCGGAGAACTCCTATGTCAACGGCAAGACGGGAATCTACGTCGCAGATGCGAATGACTCGTTCCGCATCACCGACATGGGATTCGTCTACCTGGAGCACGCCCTCACCATCAACAATGCAGATGCGCTCACGATTCGTGGCAACTTCATCGCCGAATGTGGGAGTTGCATTGAGCTTCGCGGGTGGGGACAGGCGTCGATGATCACCGCCAACCTGATCGGAGCGGGTTTCAAGGGCCACTCCATCTACGTCGAGCATCACGGTGGACTTCTTGTCACTGCGAACAACGTCTTCCCGCGTGGTTCGAGCAGCATCTACTTCAGGGGAGTCACTCGTTCGAGCATCACGAACAACCGCCTGCACTCCTTCTATCCAGGGATGGTGGTGCTCGATGCGAACAGTTCGGAGAACCTCGTTGCTACCAATCACCTCCTGCGTGACCATGAGCCCTGGACTCCGTTCCTGGAGATCGACAACGGTCTGGACGACGTGCGCGGCCTCCTCTGTGTCAGTGGCAATGACAACTCCATCATCGGGAACCACTTCTCCCTGGTCATCAACTCTCGACGGGTGCGTCCAGCTGGTGCGACTCCAGTCATCATCAGACTTGAGGCGGGAAGTCACAATTACGTCTCGAGCAATCACGCCGTCGCGAAGGATGCCTTGGTGAACTCGGGGAGCAGTGCCTTCGAGGCCCAAGTCGATGCCTTGTTGGCGACTGAGGTCTCAGAGGAACTCGCTGTCAGCACCGTGTTGGTCCAAAATGAGGCGACTCACAACACGATTCTCGACTCTGGGAGCGACACCGAGGTGATTGCGGATCGTGCGATCAACGCAGTCCGAGCGACGCCCAAGCTTGGCTGCTGACAACGCCAGAGCTGGAGTTCGTCGTGGCCAGACAGAGCCTTGGGATTGCCGTAGAGACTGTGTGAGAGGAGCCACTATCCATGAGCCTCCCCCACTGCGGTGGCAGGTAACTCTAGAGCTACCAGCCATCCATCGAAGGTCCACTGGCCATGGGATGTCGGCGAAACTAGAACGTGTCTCCTCATGGGCGTTGCCAGGTGAGGATGGCGCAGAGGGTGACGCTGGATCGGCAGGTGATGGGGAGTTCCTCGTAGCGGGTCTCGATGCCCTTCCATTGCTTGGAGAGGGCGAAGAGCCGTTCCACGACGTTGCGGCCCTTGTAGGCATTGTCCCGCGTCAAGTAGGTGGCAGGATTTCTTCTCTTTCGAAGTTGGGGGTGGTCGGGTCGGCCAGTCCCAGGTGCACCTCCATCGGCCGGTTCCAGGCGATCGCCTGGTGAGGTCGGACGGTGTTGTTCTCGAGCCGGTAGTCCTCGGCGCGCTCCACGAGCGTCATGGCGTCGGGGACGTCTCGAGGAACAGTCGCTCGTACTTCAGCGTCCCGAATCCGTGTTCGCGTGATCCGTTCTGGCCCGGTGGCTTCACCCGGGTGGGGGCGTGCCGCAGCTCGGGGTGGCCCATGATAAACAGCTCGAAGTTCAGCGACCGAAACGGGCCGCCGTTATCGGTGACGATCGTCACCACTGGCATCAGCTCTCCCGTCTCCGGGTCGACCTGACACCGGTCGACGAGCGGGTGGCCGAACAGGCGCTCGCACTCGGCGAAAGCGAGTTTGATCGCGGCGATCGCGTCGTACCGGTTCGCGGTCGGCGACACGTGGAATGGGTGCTCCACCTTCGAGAACCAGTCCCGGCACCCCGCGATCCGCCAGGTCCCACCGGTCGTGGTCTCGAACTCGCTGAAGTTGAGCTGCCAGACCTGGTTGGCCCGGTCGGGTTGTTCGCGAACGCCGCCTTGTGCTCCTTGGCGAGCTCACGGCGTTGCTTCTGATACTGCCCAGGGCAGGATCAGCCTGTCATCGCGCAGCAGCCGCAGCACGGTCGTCTGCGAGATCTTGTGGCCGTCGTGGCGGGTCAGCGCTCAGATCTTCCAATGCCCCCACGCCGACTTCGCCAACGCATGTTTCACCACCAGCGGCCGGGCGGCGTCGCGGGCCGGTTGCGGCCACGGTCCCTTCGGCGGCTGCTCCCGCTTCGCCTTGGCCTGCCAGCGCCGCCAGGTGCGCTCGGGCATGTCGATCAGCTTGCACAACCTCGCGGCCGACATGCCCGCCTCGATGCAGATCACCTCGAGGTCCTCGAAGGGCCCACCCGGCCCTCCGCTGACTTCTCCCACACCCGGATCTCGACCGCCGCCTCACCCAGAGCCTGGGTCAGCTCGGCGACTTCATCCTCGAGCTGCTGCTCTCGAGTCGACGGCCCGGACTTGCCGACCTCGATCCCCACCCTTCCCGCCTCGAGGAACTGGCGTTTCCAGTTCCCAACCTCCTTCTCGGAGACCTTCTCCCGGCGCGCGGCCTCGGCAATCGTGATCTCACCTTGCGGCACGGACAACACAATGCGGAGCTCCTTCTCCACAGGGATCATCGCTGGACGACTCATGACATTCAGACCCTTCAACTGGAGCGCTGCACCAGCAACCAACCACCCCTGCCACATAGCCTGACGCGCGACAACAACACCCCCCGGATCATCAAACACAACAGGGGCAAGACATCATGCCGCAGGCCACCGGCCCGGACCCGCAGTCCCGGGCCCACCAACAAGATAACCGGGGGAATCCACGGCACGCATTTCCGCGCTGTCCTGCACCATGGACGTGGCGGCGGTGCCCGTCTCCCAGTGGGGCAGCCTCAGGGTCGTGACCGGCGGCCGAAGAAAGGTGGTCAGCTGTTCATCGTCAAAGGAGATGACGGACAAGGTCGTGGGTATGGACAGACCCAGTTCCTGCGCCACTGAGCAGACGCCGAAGGCCACGCGGTCCTTCGCGACGATGATCGCGGTGACGTCGGGCTGCGCCACGAAGTCTCTGGCGGCGCGATGACCCAAGTCGGGCTCCCAGTCGATCCCTCTCCCCCGGCGCTCATGGACGACCCGGCCCGGGGCCGTCACTCCTCGATCAGTTCCCCGTCCAGGCAGAACCAGCGGCCCGCGCGACGGGCGAACCGGGAGATCTCGTGGACCTCCCCCGTGACGCCGTCGTCGCGTCTCCAGGAGGCGATGAACTCGACGGTGCCGGCGAGCTCCCCCTCCCCGCCGCCGGACGTGCGGAGGACCTGCAGACCCGTCCACGTGATGTCGCGAGCCGCGTACGGTCCCGGCGGGCGGGTGCGGGGGTGCCAGGTGCGGAACAGGTGGTCCTCGTCGCCCCGGACGAAGGCGCTGTACCGCGAACGCATCAGGGCCTCGGCCGTGGGGGCGGCGGAGCCGTCCAGGAACGGCCCGCAGCACCCGTCGAGGTCGCGACCGGATCCACAGGGGCAGGAGGACATGGGTGAAGGCTATCGCCCTCCGCGGAGCGCCCTCGTCGAGATGCCGTTCTCCTGCAGGAGCGCTGCGAGGACCCCGTCCCCGTCGCCGAGGGAGCCCGAGTGCGTGCCGTCGTAGATGCGGCCACACCCGCAGGAGGGGCTGCGCGCCTGCAGGACGGCCTCCTGCGCCCCGTGCTCGCGCGCGACGGCGGCGGTCCGTCCGGCGCCCTCGAGGAACTGCGCCGTGACGTCCTCACCGGTGTCGGTGAGGACCCGGGCGTGTCCGCGCAGGACGTCGTGCCCGTCCCCACCCACGATCTCCGCAGGCGCACGGGGAGTGTCCAGTCCGCCGAGCTGCTCAGCGCAGACCGGAATGGCCCCGCCCTCCTCGACGAGGGCGACGATCCCGGGATCGGGCTTCGACCGTCCGTCGTAGCGGCAGGGGAGTCCCGCCAGGCAGGCACTGACGAGGACGGGCGGGGTCGTCCGGGGTTCCCTCGTACCGTCCATGAACTCGCGTCCTCCCCTGTCATCGCCCCGGCCGCACCCGCAGTGCCGGTGCCGGGCCCAGCGGATGCACCTGTGGGGGTGCGCGCCTAGCGTGGACCCATGGACCGACCGTCAGCACCATCCTCCACCGTCACCCTCCCATCGGGCAGGACCGTCCCCCCACTGGGCCAGGGAACCTGGCACATGGGGGACAGGCCCGACCGCCGGGAACGCGAGATCGCCACCCTGCGCGAGGGCCTCGACCTCGGTCTCACGGTGGTCGACACGGCCGAGATGTACGGCGACGGACGCTCGGAGCGTCTGGTCGGGGAGGCGCTCGCGGGCAGGCGGGATGACGCGTTCCTGGTGACCAAGGTGCTTCCCTCCCATGCCACGCGCCGTGGCGTGCAGGACTCCTGCGAGGCCAGTCTGCGCCGTCTGGGCACGGACCACGTCGACCTGTACCTCCTGCACTGGCGGGGCCGGGTGCCCCTGGAGGAGACGATCGAGGGGTTCCGTGACCTCGTCGGTCGTGGACTCATCGGAGGGTGGGGTGTGTCCAACCTGGACGTCGATGATCTGGCCGACCTGCCGGAGGGACAGGTTCCGGAGGTCGACCAGGTGCTCTACAACCTGTCGCGTCGCTGGCCGGAACCGGCGCTGCTGCCCAAACTCCGTGCCCGTGGTGTCGCCATGATGGCCTACTCCCCGATCGAGCAGGGTCGGATCCTCGGCTCCGACGCCCTGGGGCGGGTGGCCGGGCGCCACGGAGTGTCCCCGGCGCGCGTGGCTCTGGCCTGGGTGCTCACGCACCCCGGCGTCATCGCGATCCCCCAGGCCTCCAGTCCTGGGCACGTGCGTGACAACGCCGCCGCGCGGGCACTGGCCGCCGAGCTGGATGCGCAGGACCTGGCAGTCCTCGAGGCGGACTTCCCCGCACCGACGGAGTCCGCCCCCGCCATGGAGGAGCTCTGAGCGGACGGGATGGCGGTCCGCACCGGACCCAGTGCCTGGTCTCCTGCGCCGGACCCCTCGGGTCGGTGACCCGGCAGTCCTCTCCGTGTGTGTCAGGCGGCGGGTGCTCCGCTGCGGGCCGGGATCTTCGCGACGCCGCCACGGTGCGCGCGGAGACCGAGTCACTGCTGGACCGCGTCCTCCTCATCGCCAGCAACGGGATGTGCAACCGTTTCTCGCGTTCTGACAACTGAGGGGGTGTGGCGGCGCGGTCTGGGGCTCGGTCCGCGTGGTGTTGGGGTCCGGGGTGGGTGTGGGGTGGTGTCAGGCGGCTGGGGCTCTGGTGTGGGGCAGTGGTGGTGGTCGGGTGGTGTGGGTGTGTCCGGTGGGTGTGGTCAGGGTGATGGTGCCGTCGGGGTGGGCGTGTGCGTCCCAGCCGGGTGCTTCCTTGGTCTGGTTGCAGTGGATGCACAGGCCTTGGCCGTTGGTGGCAGTGGTGGGGCCTCCGTTGCGTGCGGGCGTGACGTGGTCGATGTGGGCGATGGGTGCCCCGCACCAGGGCGTGCGGCAGGTGTTGGCGTCGCGGGTGGCGATGTAGCGGCGCAGGCCGGGTGGGAAGAGGCGGCGGGTGGATTCCATGGCGATGAGTTGGCCGGTTGTGGGGTGGGCGTAGAGGCGTCGGATCCACTGACGGGTCTGGGTCTCGGTGTCATTGGGGGTGTGCCACTGCCACTGCCGGTGCCATTGTCGCGGTCGTCGCCGGAGCCACTGCCACTGGTGGTGTGGGTGAGGAGTCGTCGGGCGATGGTGGGTGGGACGGGTCCGTAGCCGATGAGGCGTGCGGGGGTGTCGCCCTGTCCCAGGAGGGTGTCGTCGGTGATGACGAGGCGGACCTCGATGGGGACTGTCTCGGGTCTGTCCTGTCCGGTGATGCGGGTGACGAGGGTGTCGGCCATGACCTGTGCGCGTGCGCGCGCGTCCCCTGTGGCGTGGGCGGATTCGGCGGCGCGCAGGAGGGCTGCGTGGACGGCGACGCCCTGGGCTGCGGGTAGGAGGGCGGTGATGAGGGCCATGCAGGCGGGGGCGGGGCGGATGGTGACGTGGCGGTCCCCCTCCGCCCGCTCGATGTGGGTGACCATGGCGTGGGGGTCCAGGGTGTAGGCGATGTGTCGGGCGTGGGTGGAGACTTCCCGGTTGGACCAGGAGGGGAGGCCTTCTGCGAGTTCCCGGTCGGCCACCCGCCGGTCCTGGGGGTCCAGGCAGGCGGTCTCCTTGGCCACGAGGGTGGCCCTGTACTCACTGATGCGCCCGGCGGCGAGGTGGGCGAGGGTGTGGGGGAGTTCGGTGTGCAGGGCGGTGGCGAGTCCGAGGAGGGTGCGGGCGCGGTGGGGGGACTCGCGGCGTGCCAGGGCGATCTCACTGACGACACTGCGGTGCGCGGCCTCGCGTTCCCCTGGGGTGGTGGCCCGGGTCTCGCGGGCGTCCTCCAGGGCGAGGGCCGCATGGGTCTGGGCTGCGCTGCACGAGCCTGTCAACTGAACTGTGTGTGGGGTGGTTTTCAGAGGTAGGGGTTGATGCGGTCGGGGTAGGCGACTGCGAGTTGGGCGAGGGCCTGCTTCCAGTTGGTGGTGGCGCGTCCTTCCATCATGGTGGCTGGCACTGGTCGGCGGAGGTTGCGAGGCTTCCCCATCTCCTTTTGCCGGGCCCGGGCTCTCTTGTCCTCGATGTTCATGATGCCCAGCCATAGCAACTTGATGGCAGCGTCGTCGGAGGGGAAGTGGCCCCTGTTCTTGGTGATCTTGCTCATCTGGTAGTTGAAGGACTCAATCGCGTTGGTGGTGTAGATGACCCGGCGAAGCTCTGGAGGGAATGCCAGGAAGGGCGTGAACTTCTCCCAGGCCCTCTCCCAAGCTGCCGCGGTCGTGGGGTACTTGACTCCCCACGGTCCTTCGGTGAAGGCCTGGAGGGCTTCCAGGGCCACGTCCTCACCAGGGGCGGTGTAGATGGGCTTGAGTGCAGCTGCCACGGCCTTGCGGTCCTTGTAGTTGACGAACCTCATGGAGGCCCGCAGGAGGTGGACGTTATGCCGATGTCGGCATAACGTCCATTATGCCGATGTCCGGGTTATGCCGATGGTGCGGGTGGTTCCCTTGGGGCGCGTGGGTTCCGCGCTGGTGAGGTCGGCATAATCAGAGGGCTTCGAGCCAGGCCAGGAGGGTGTCTGGGGGTCGGTATCGGCTGTCTTGCGGCCGGCCGGGTGGGCTGGTGCGGGCGAGGGCCTTCTCTTTCAGGGTCATGTCTGCGTGCAGGTAGATCTGTGTGGTTTCGACGCTGGAGTGTCCGAGCCACAGTGCGATCACGCTGGTGTCGACGCCGGCGTGCAGGAGTCGCATCGCGGTGGTGTGCCGGAGCACGTGCGCGGTGACGGTCTTGCCGCGCAGCGACGGGGAGGCGCTGCTGGCCTGGGTGGTGTAGTGCGCGAGGCGGCGCTCGATCGCGTCCCGGCTGAGTCGGGTGCCGCGCCGCGATGGGAACAGCGGGGCGTCCGGGTCCGCGCCGAGTTCGGCGATCCAGGCGCGCAGCACGGTGACGGTGGCTTGGGTGAGCGGGGTGATCCGGTCCTTGCGGCCTTTGCCGTGGCAGGCGACGTGCGGCCCTGCGCTGAGGTGCACGTCGTGTGGTGTGAGGGCGAGCAGTTCGGAGATCCGCAGCCCGGTCTGGGTGGCAAGCAGCAGCAGGGCGTGGTCGCGCCTCCCCGTCCAGGTGCCCGCGTCGCAGGCGGCCAGCAGCGCGTCGACCTCGTCCTCGGTGAGGTAGGCGATCACGGCCCGGTCGAACCGTTTGGGTGGGATCGCGAGGACCCGGGCGATGCTGTCGGCGTGCTCGGGATGGGTCAGCGCCGCGTAGCGGAACAGGGAGTGGATCGCGGAGAGTCTGGCGTTTCGGGTGCGGACGCTGTTGGCGCGCTCGTGCTCGAGGTGGTCCAGGAAGCTGCCGATCATCGGTGCGTCCAGCTGGTCGATGTCCAGCCGTGACGGTGCGGTGCCCGTCTGCGCGGTGACGTAGCCGAGCAGCAGCCGCATGGTGTCCCGGTAGGCGGCGATGGTGTGATCGCTGGCGTTTCGTTGCCGGATCAGCCGGTCGGTGAAGAACGCCTGCAGGGTGGGTGCGAGGGCGCTCATGATCGTGCCCTCGACTCCCCGGTCAGGTGGGCTTCGAGGCGTTGCCCGGCCAGGGCCATCAGCTCCGGCGCTGCGGACAGATACCAGTAGGTGTGGCGGGGGTGGACATGACCAAGCCATGTCGACAGCAGCGTGAGCCGGGCCTGCCCGTCTTCACCTGCGACGTAGGCGTCGAGCATCGTGTTGACGGCGAAAGTATGTCGCAGGTCGTGGATGCGTGGCCGGCATGATGGCGACCGCGGCGTCAGGGCGACGCCCTGGACGAGCCGGTGGAATGTGTTGTGGACGTTGCAGTAGATCAGCCGAGTCCCGGCGGTGGAGACGAAGAACGCCGGTGTTCCCGTCCGCGGCGCGGACCTGTCACGCAGCCGACGGTAGGCGCGCAGCGCGTCTATCGTGCTGGGATGCAGTGCGAGTTCCCGGGTCTTGGCGAACTTCCCGGACCGGACCGTGAGCCGCCCGTCTGCAAGGTCGACGTCGCCACGGTCCAGCCCGATCGCCTCCCCGATCCGGATCCCGGTGGTCGCGAGCAGCCCGATCAGCGTCGCGAACGTGGCCTGGCGCAGCGGGGTGCGCAGCGCCTGGGTGGCGGCGATCAGCGCCGCGATCTCGACATCGGAGTACAGATACGGACTGGCGCGCAGCGGCCGTTGCGGCAGCAGCCCTCGCGCGGGGACCTCGTGGACCGGGTTGATCGCATGCAGATAGGTGGCGAAACCGCGGACCACACCCAGCCGGTAGGCCCACCAGTTCGAGGCTCCACTTGCCGGCTGCCGCGCCCAGTCCAGCGCGCCGGCGACGGTGACCACCTCCTCGCCATGGTGTTCGAGGTGCTCCAGGAACTGGTTGAGCAGCTTCTCCGGTCGCTCCAGCCGGTAGCCCAGCGCGCGACGCAGCGTCAGGTAGTCGGCGAGCTGATCCCTCAACGGCCCGGTCATGACACACCGTCCTCGACGATGCTCGGCCAGGGTCTGGCCAGCGCGCGGAGCGCGTCGCGGTCGACCTTGGCGTAGATCGCGGTGCTCAGCACGGACCTGTGACGCAGCACCTGCCCGACCTCCGGCAGCGGGCTGCCGGCGCGGAGCATCGCAGTCGCAGCGGTATGCCGCAGCCGATGCGCGTGCATCTTCGGGAGCCCCGCGCGCTGCGCAGCGTCGAACACGATCATCGTGATCCCGCCGGCGGTCAACCCGCGTAGCGGCGCGTGGACCCTGACGAACACACTGCGCCCTTCCGCGCTGGCCGGGCGGCCGCGGCGCAGATACGCCGCGATCGCCTTCCCCACGTCGGGTGGCAGCGGCAGCTTCTCGCTCCGGTTGCCCTTCCCGACAACGGTGAGCTCGCCGCGCCGCCAGTCGATGTCATCCAGCCCGAGCCGCGCGACCTCCCCGGCACGCAGTCCCAGCCGGGACAACAGCACCATCACCGCATAGTCCCTTCGACCCGTCGGCGTGCGCCTGTCGCAGCTGCCCAGCAGCCGCGCGAGCTGACCCGGCTCCAGTCCCTTCGCCAGACTGGAGAGCTTCCACCCCGCCACCGACGGCACCGCCCCAGCCAGCGACACCGGCAGCTGCCCGGTCAGGTACAGCCATCCCAGCAGCGACCGCAGCGCGCAGACGATCAGCTTCGCCGAACCGATCGCCCTACCCGGGCAGACCGTCCCAATGAAGCCGGTGACGTCGGCCGCGCTGATCCCAGCAAGATCCAGCGCGCTGCCGCGCAGCCGGGTGGTCACGAACGGGCGGACGTTGTCCACGTAGCCGCGAGCCGTCCCTGCGGTCACTCCGCGCTCGACGAGCAGGTACCTGCGGTAGGACCCCAGCAGCTCCTCGACCGGACCGAGCGCGGCAGGCTCCTCTACCGGCAACACACCCAACGGCGACAGATACCCCAGCAGAGGCGCGAGCGCCTTCATCGACAAGTACTCCCGATACCCCGCCGCGCGCCGCTGTCCCAGATACCGCTGCAGCGTCGGCGTGCTCAACCCGCCCAGGCCGACGCCCTCGGCGAGCATCCAGCGATCCAGATGGGCGACGAAACACACCTGCTGATCGGCACCACCACTCGAATAGCCGCGACGAAGCAACTCGCCCACGAACCCGGCCGCATACGGCTCCAACGGGCCGCACACGATCGAACGCAACACCTTGACCATGACCTCTCCTCTCCAAGAACGGATGAGAAGAGCGTCGATCAGATCACCGGATTATGCCGACCTCGCCAGCGCGGAACCCACGCGCCCCAAGGGAACCACCCGCACCATCGGCATAACCCGGACATCGGCATAATGGACGACGCAGGTCTGGACGATGGCCTGAGGCCAGGTCGCCTCGATCGCTTCGGGGAAGCCGGAGAGCCCGTCGGTGCACACGATGAGGACATCCTTGACGCCCCTGTTGGCCAGATCCGCGCACACCCCCGCCCAGAATGACGCGCCTTCCTTGGCCTGGACCCAGATCCCCAGGACGTGCTTGATGCCCTCCATGTCGACCCCGATGGCGATGTGAGCGGCGCGGTTCGCGACCTTGCCGGCGTCCTTGATCTTGACCACGATCGCATCGAGGTACATCACGGGATAGAAGGCCTCCAGGGGGCGGGCCTGCCACTTCTTGACTTCCTCCATGACCGCGTCGGTGATGTTGGAGATCGTCTCGGGGCTCAGCTCCGTGCCGATGGTGGAGGCGAGATGATGCTGGATCTCCCGGATCGTCATGCCGCCCGCATACAAGCTGATGATCATGTCATCGAGGCCCCCTAGGCGGCGTGACCTCTTGGGCACCAAGCGGGCAGTGTTGGTCCCCTCCCTGTCTCGGGGCACGTCCAAGTCGATGTCCCCAACCTCGGACGCCACCGTCTTGTGGGTCGTCCCGTTGCGTATGTTGGGGGCACCGCGCCCCTCCGGGGCACCCTTCTCAAAGCCCAAGTGGTCGGTAAGCTCCGCTTGCAGGCCCCGCTCGAGGGCGGCTCTGATCAAGGCAGGTACCACGCCGCCCTTGCCGGTCAGCTGCACGCCACCGGCGTCGATGGAGGCGAAGAGTTCATCCAGCTTGCCCGAGGCAGCCAGCTCATCGACCAGCTCTTGGCCTGTCGGGGCACACGTCACGGGCGTCTCTCCTGCGGTGTCGGAATCGTCGGTGTTCATCAAGGGTCAATCCAATCAGTCGACCCTCACACACAGAACAGTTGACACCCTCCGCTGCACTGGTTCTTGATGTCCTCGAGTTGCCCGATGAGGTCAACGAGCTCCCTCTCACTGCACGCCTCCACCAGGGTGGCCCCGTCACGCAGGAGCGCGGAGATCCCCGCCAGGCTCTCCACTCCCGCCGGGCCCCCAGATCCCGTCGGACCCACCACCCCCGTCGGGCCCTTGGGGCCGGGCATCTCCCGGCCCGACACGGGCGCAGTGGACTCCCGCCCCGGCAGGGCCCAGGTGCTGGCCTGCCCCGGTGGGGCCATTGGGAGGGAGGTCGGTGCTTCCATGACCCCATCGTAGTAGAACACATGTTCGACCACCAGTGTTCCCCAAAATCTGTGGACAACTTCCTGGCCGCCCCATTCCTGTGGACAACCATTGACACGGATGACGCCGCGAGCCCGTGCGGGGACCCGCGTCAGGAGTGGTTGACCAGCTCCACAGCGTCGCCGCTCCTCCTGGGATGCCGACGACGCGCGATCCCACGGTCGCGGATGCCGGCATCCGTGTGGATCACCACGGTCGCGGATGCCGGCATCCGTGTGGATCACCACGTGGCGACCAGGTTGATCCCCTCCTCCTCGATCACCCGGTGCCAGTGGGGGTCCTCCAGGAGGCGCGCCTCCCACAGGCGTTTGCGCCAGGCCGGGCCCATGTGGGCCCGCGACCAGGGGGAGTCCGCGCCGGGGTGCAGGAAGATCTCGCTCGTCCCCTCGGGCAGCGAGCGGAGGAGGGAGACGTAGTGGGCACGCAGGTCCGCGTAGTCCTCGATCCGGTCGTGGGGGCGTGGATCGGTGGCGACCTCGACGGGGAGGGTCACCCCTGACGCATCCGCGGCGGCCACCGCCCGGGAATGGGCCAGGCGCAGGTGCTCGGGGGGCCGTGGTCCCGCGAGGAGACCGAGTGTGCGCGGCAGTCGCAGTCCCAGTCGGTGCTCGGCGCAGAAGGAGATGGCCACCCCCAGCATCGAGTTCCCGTGGAGTCCGTAGAGCGTGCCCGAGTGGGAGTCGAGCCGCACCGGAGTGAGCCCCGACGCGAGGAGGTGGGACATCTGCGCGTGCAGTTCCGCACTGATGACATCGGGTGTCGCCCCCTGCTCGGCGACGAGGGGGTCGTCGGGGAGGAGGCCCTCCGGATCGGCCAGTGCCGTGCCGGGCGACGACAGGGGGCGCCACGGGGCGGGGCCCCTGTCCGAGTTCGTCGCGGCATGGAGTCCGCAGCGGCCCTGCGTCACGTCGAGGAGCGGGGACACCTGGTCCCGGAGGTCCCCGGCGACGGCGAGGACGGTGGTCGCGGACACGCAACCCTTCTCCAACAGGGAGACGATGAGCGCGCTCGTCCCCGGGTCGTACCCGAAGTCATCGGCGGTGAGGACGAGGTTCCGCTGTCCCGCCGGCGTCGTGGCGTCCGGCGAGGTCGGTTCCACCCGGGTCATTGGGCACCTCCGTCCCACGGCCCGGAGGTGGCCACGCCTGGGCGCCCGGGATCCGCAGTGGGGTCGAGGGGCCCGGGGTCCGGTGACCCGGGCAGTTCGGGGGAGTCGGGCAGTCCGGGGGAGTCGGGCGGTCCGGCTGGGTCGGGCAACTCGGAGGAGTCCGGGGACGCGTCCGCGGGAAGGTGGATGAAGCGGGAGATCAGGGAGCCCAGGGCGAGGAACGCGAAGGGGTAGAGGGACATGTAGATACGCCAGGCAGTCCCCGGATCCGGGCCCGGGACGTCCCCGGACCGGTATCCGAAGAACCATCCCAGGGACAGCAGCGCGACGGATGTGGGGATCGCGGAGAGTCGGCCCAGCACCCCGAAGGCCGACAGGAAGATGCCCTCGCGGTGGACGCCGGTCCTGCGTGCGTCGTCGTCCAGCACCCGGGCCATGATGAGGTCGTTCGTGGCGAGCAGGCCCGCGTACCCGAACCCGACGCAGAGACCGGCGATGATCCCGGTGACGAGGTCCCGGGCCAGGAAGAGGGGGAGGAAGCTGACCGCTGCGATGGGCAGTGCCATGCGCCACGTGCGGGCGGCGCCGAGCCTGCGAACGACCGCTGTCCACCCGACCAGGAATCCCACGGAGGCGAGGATGACGACGACCTGGAGGATGGTCGCGTCCAGTGCGGTGCCTCCGAGCGAATGCCGTACGTAGAATTGGAGGCCACCCAGGAGGAGTGCCATGGAGGCCCCGTAGAGCGCTGAGACCAGCCCGACGGTCCAGAAGTAGCGGTTGGTGACCACGTCCCTGATCGAGTGGAGGAACCGTGGCCTGACCGTGTCCTCGATCTGCGTGTTCTCGTGCACGCCCAGGGCCATGAAGATGATCACGCCGGCCCCCAGCACCCCGTAGACCAGGGACAGCCACCGGTACCCCACGGTCGGGTCCGAGCAGGTGACGTCCGTGACCTCGCAGCCGAGGACCTTCCTGGCGAGGAGGGGGGTCAGGCCGAGGGAGAGGACCATCGCCACGAGTTGGAAACCCTGGCGCAGGGAGTTGGCCAGGGCGCGACGCTTCTCCTGCGGGAACAGCTCCGGCAGGAGCGCCCCGTAGTTCGCGTTGATCAGGGAGTCGGAGGCCTCCGAGAGGATGGCGAACACCGCGAACCAGGCCACGAGGAGGGTCGTCGTGCGCGCGGTGACCGCGTCGGGGACCCAGAAGAGCGCCGCCATCGAGCACATGAGGACCAGGGCGCCCACGATCAGGTAGGGCTTGCGTCGTCCCCACCGTGACCGGGTGCGGTCGGAGATGTGCCCGAAGATCGGGTTGTCGATCGCGTCGATCACGCCGTAGACCGTGTAGACCGCGGCGTAGGCGCGCAGGTCCATGCCGAGGATCGACACGTAGAAGTAGAGCATCGATCCCTTGATGACGTTGATGGGGATCGACGTCCCGAACATTCCGACGGCGTACCGCGCCGGTGAGGTGGGGCGTCGGGACGCACTGTCGGGGGGTGCAGGGGTCATGGGACTTCTCGGTGTCCTTTCCGCGCGGCGCTGCGCGATCCAGCCCATGATGTCACCAGTGGTGGTGACCTCGTCGGTGATCCGCCGCAGGTTCGGGGTGGCGACAGGGAGGTGGACCGGTGCGCGCTGGATCAAGTCTCAGCAGGGTTGCGAAGTACAACGAGAACGTGGTGATCCACTCCCTGCGTCGACTCGGTCCCTCCAGCCAGGGGCCCATCGCGGAGATGTCGGGTCTCTCGGTGCAGACGGTGTCGGCCATTCTCCGTGGTCTCGCCGTGCGCGGTCTGGTCAGGGAGTTGACGACCGAGTCGGTCGGGCGCGGACGTCCCCGCGTCATCATCGACCTCGTGGCATCCGCACGTTATGCCATCGGCTTCCACATCGACCCGGCACTGGTGACGACGGTGCTCCTCGACATGAAGGGGACGGTGGTGGCCTCCTCCTCGCAGGACGAGGTCGACCTGGACCACCCCGGGCGCACGGTCGAGGACCTTGCGCAGGGTGCCACGAGGCTGGTGCGGGGCGCCGGGGTGGACCGCGGTCGGGTGGTCGGTGCCTGCGTCGCCTCCCCGGGCCCGATCGACCCCGTCACCCAGGCGCCCTGGCACTCGGTCTGGATGCCCGCCTGGACCGGTTTCCCCGTCGGGAGGGCCCTGGGGACCCACCTCGGGTTCCCCGTGCCGGTCGTCAAGGACACCCTCGCCGCCGTCATCGGTGAGAACTGGGTCCGGGGCGGGGAGTCGCTGGACGCCACCATGGTCTTCGTCTACCTCGGTGCGGGCACGGGTGTGGGGCTCTCCCTCAACGGGGAACCCGTGAGGGGGTTCTCGGGGAACGCGGGCGAGGTCGGCGCGATGCTGGTGGCGGTGGGGGCCCGTGACGACCGGCGTGCCGGTGGCATCGACAACGATCCCGCTGCCGTCGTCGCGAAGGCCCACGAGTCGGGGATCCTGGACGAGCCGGCGCCGGGTCCGCGGGACCGTCGTGGGGTGGACCGCGACTTCCGACGGCTGTGCGCCATCGCGGCGCGGGACGGTGGTGACGCCGCCGACCTCCTCCAGCAGGCCGCCGTGCGCATCGCCGAGATGGTGCTGATGGCGACCGAGATCGTCGATGCGGACATGGCGGTGTTCGGTGGTCCCTACTGGGAGCTCGTGCGCCCGTGGTACGAGCCGGTCGCGATCTCGACGCTGGCCGCGCCCTCGGCACGGGGGCCCCACCCGGTGCGCGTGTTCTCCACGGCCATGGGGGCGGACGTGGGTGCGATCGGTGCGGCATCGGTGGTCCTCGACCAGCGGTACGTTCCACGTGCGCCGCGCAGGGCCTCCCCGGTGGTGGGCGGCAGCGGTTCCTAGGTCACGGTTCGGTATCGAACGGTGGGAGATCTTGACCACAATAAATCCGAGCTTAGGATTTAAATGAGTGGTGGCCCCGGGGTCCCGTTGCCCGCCTCAGGTCCTCGATGTGGAGGTGCCCGATCTTGATCCTGTCCGCGAACGCGCCCGTCTCCTACGGAGTCTTCGCCCTCTCACGTCCCGACCGCGTCCCGCTGCCCGGCGGGGAGGAGTTGCTGGACCTGGTGCAGGGCGCAGGGTACGAGGGTGTCGACCTGGGACCCCACGGACTCCTCGGCACCGGGACCGCCCTCGTGGAGAACCTTGAGCGGCACGGACTGCGCCTGTGCGGGGGGTGGCTGGACTTCCCGTTCGCGGGGTCCGATCGGGACTTCGACGCAGCCCTGACGCAGGCCCGTGCCGTGCTGGACGACTTCGCGACGGTCGCCTCCCGTCAGGACGGACCAGCCCCCCTCCCGACGATCGCCGACTCCGGTTCCGAGGAGCGCAGGCGTCACCCGGGGGGAGGTCCGGGCCTCTCCCTCGACCGCGAACGGTGGGACACCTTCGCGCGGCGGGTCGAGAGGGTCGCCGGGGAGGTCCGTGACCTCGGGCTCGAGCCCACCTTCCACCACCACGCCGTCACCCACGTGGAGACGCCCGTGGAGATCGACCGACTGCTCGAGGACACCACGATCGACCTCACGCTCGACACCGGTCATCTCGTCCTCGGGGGTGGCGACCCCCTCGAGGCGCTGGAGCGGTGGCACGACCGTGTGAACCACGTCCACCTCAAGGACGTCGACCGGGAGGTCATGGTGGCGGGGAGGGGGTCCGACGACCCCGTGCGCGACATCTGGGAGAGGCGCGTCTTCGTCGCCCTGGGCGAGGGAGACGTGGACGTGCCCGGTTTCATGGACCGGCTCGTGGAGTCGGGGTACGACGGATGGGTCGTCGTCGAGCAGGACGTCGTGCTGATGGACGTCGCGGACGTGCGCCGCGCGGTCGAGGACCAACGCAGGAACCGTGACCGCCTCCGGAGGTGGGTCCCGTGACGGGGCTGGGGATCGCGGTCATCGGACTCGGCACGATCGCCCAGACGGTCCACCTCCCCCTGGTCCGACGCAACCGGGAGACCTTCGACCTCACCGCAGTCGTCGACGTCTCCCCGTCCCGGCTGGCGACGGTCGGCGGACTGAACTGCGTGCCCGAGGCCCGGCGCTTCTCCTCGGTACCCGCCCTGGTCGAGGCGGTGGAGGCGGGAACCGCCCCGGTCGACGTCGCGGTCCTCGCCTCCACGGGCAGCCACGTCGAGGATGCCGCCGCCCTGGTCGCGGCAGGGATCAGGGTCCTGGTCGAGAAGCCCCTCGCCTACTCCCTGGAGGAGCTCGACGGCCTCGAGGAGAGGATCAGGGCCGGTTCCCGGGATCCCTCCCACTGGGTGCGTGTCGGCTACATGAAGGAGTACGACCCGGCAGTCCGCCGCGCCGCGGAACTGGCCAGGGACCTGGACGTGCGTGCCGTACGGGTGGAGGTCCTCCACCCCGCCGATGCCCGTCAGCTCTCCTTCGCCCACCTCCAGCCGCCCACCGACGACATCCCTCCCGTGGTCGCCGCCCGTTCGAGGCGCTCGATGGACCTGCTGCTGGACCGCACGCTCGGCACTGCTGACCCGACGATGCGCGCCCTCTACACCAATGTCGTCCTCGGATCGGTGATCCACGACATCTCCCTCACGCGGGCGCTCGGAGTCCCCCTCGTGCGGGTCGACACCGCCAGGCGCACGGGTCCCGGCTTCCCCGGTTCCCTGACCGTGGTCGGGACGACGGTGGGCGACGGTGTCTGGACGATGGGGTGGCACTTCATCGCGGATTGTCCCGAGTACCGCGAGACCGTCACCATCCACCACGAGAAGGGGACGCTGGAACTCCTGTTCCGCACCCCCTACATCCTCAATGCCCCCACCGAGCTGCGCGTCAGGGAGGCCTCAGGACCGCTGGGCGCCGCCGAGACCTGCACCACGTGGCCCCAGGAGGAGGCATTCGAGCAGGAGCTCCGCATGCTCGCCGATCTCGGACGGGGGTCGGACCCCTCCGGTTCCGGTCCCGTGCAGGCGCGCGAGGACCTCATCACCGCACAGGCGCTGTGGAGGGCCTGCGCGGAGTCAGACGGGATCACGATCGATCCCCAGGGCGAAGTTGGAAGACAGGGGCGGGGCTGACCGGCCCCGCCCGACATCCGGGAACCGGTGCCGTGTCACCGGGGACGAGAAGGGAACGACGATGAAGTCGAAGAAGGCGTCGTGGGCCTGTGCGGCCCTCGCCGTGGGCACCGCAACCGCGCTGACCCTGACGGCATGCTCCTCCGGTGGCCAGAGCGGTGCGGCCTCGGGAGGCCAGGGTGGTGCCACGGTGCTCACCATCACCACCAACGCCATCTCCGGGGGCAAGAACGCCGCGGAGGCCGACTGGATCACCAATTGGGTCATCCCCAAGTTCGAGGAGGCCCAGAAGGCCGCGGGCAAGGAGGTCACCGTCAAGTTCGAGCCCCAGGGCGTCGATGACGAGGACTACAAGACCAAGGTCGCCCTGGACCTCAAGTCCGGCAAGGGTGCCGACATCCTCGGGCTGGACGGCATCTGGATCGGTGAGTTCGCCCAGGCCGGCTACATCAAGCCCCTCGACGAGGTCGCCGGTGACGCGGTGAACTCATGGGACGGATGGGACCAGATCCCCCAGGCCGTCCAGGACTCGATCTCCTTCGAGGGCAAGCGCTACGGCATCTCGCAGGGCACGGACGGCAGGGTGCTCTACTACAACAAGAAGCTGTTCCAGGAAGCCGGTCTCTCCACCGATTGGCAGCCCACGTCATGGGACGACATCCTCACGGCCGCCCGGGCACTGAAGAAGCTCGACGGGGTCGTCCCGCTCCAGCTCAACGCGGGTACCGCGATGGGGGAGGCCACGACGATGCAGGGCATCCTCCCGCTCCTGGCGGGCACGGGGCAGCAGCTCTGGTCGGACGGCAAGTGGGCCGGTGACACCGAGGGGCTCCGCGAGGTCCTCTCCCTCTACAAGACGATCTACGTGGACGAGGACCTGGGCGACGCGGTCCTCCAGCAGGAGGCCTCCGGCCGTGACACCTCCTTCCAGGAGTTTGCCGACGGGCAGATCGGGATCCTCCTCGAGGGCGACTACTTCTGGCGCTCCGTGATCAACCCGGCGGAGGGCGTGGGAACCGCCCCGATGGCGGACCGCGACGAGGTCGTCGGCTACGCCAAGATCCCGGCCGTCTCGGCCGGGAAGGGCCTGAACGGTCAGGACTTCGTGTCCATGTCGGGAGGCACCGGGCGGGTCCTCAACCCCAACAGCGCCAACCCCGAACTGGCGTGGGACCTCCTCACCTTCATGAACTCCCCGGAGGCGTTCGAGGCCCGCGCGGCCGGGACCCTGTCGATCTCCCCGCGCGACGACGTCAACGAGAAGCTGCTGGCCTCGGATCCGATGCTGACGTTCGTCAGCAAGGAGGTCCTGCCGATCACGGCGTACCGTCCGGGCCTCGCGGAGTACCCGGAGGTCTCCTCGGCCCTGCAGCAGTTGAGCCTCGACGTCGTCACCGGGACCTCGGTGGACGACGCGATCTCGAGCTACGTCTCGACGCTCGGCGGGATCGTCGGCGCGGACAACATCGCGGGGAACTGAGCGCATCCGTGAGTACGCCTCAGCAGACCACGGTGCCGGGGACGCGCACGCGCTCCCGGCACCGTGCGGAGGACGTCGCCGGGCTCGGCATGACACGTGCCGGACTCTTCGTCGTCCCCGCCCTCGTCATCATCGGGTTCTTCCTGCTCTTCCCCGCCATATGGACCATCTACCTGGGTCTGACGGACTTCCGTCTGACCGGTCTGGCGGCGGCCGACACGAGCTTCGTGTGGTTCGACAACTACATCGGAGCCCTGAAGGACCCATCCTTCTGGAACTCGCTGCGCCTCACGGTGGTCTTCGTCCTCTTCTCGGGCGTCATCGGTCAGTCCGTGCTGGGGTTCATCCTCGCGTGGAGCACCAGGCGGATCGCCGGATGGGCGCGCACGCTCCTGGAGTCGATCGTGCTGGCAGCCTGGGTCATCCCGGGCAGCGTCCACGCCTTCCTGTGGATCGCGCTCCTGGACCGACGCGGGGGCACGCTCAACGAGATCCTCAACACCCCCAACAAGGCCTGGCTCATCGAGCACCCGATGCTCGTCATCATCGTGTTCAACATCTGGATCGGCACCGCGTTCTCGATGCAGCTCTTCTCCTCGGCCCTCTCCGCCGTGCCGCCCTCGCAACTCGAGAGCGCCCAGATGGCCGGGGCGTCCGGGTTCCAGCAGCTCCGTGACGTCGTCATCCCGACGATCAGGGGTCACATCCTCACCAACACACTGATGATCACGCTGTGGACCTTCAACACCTTCACGCCCTACCTGCTCACCGCGGGCGGGCCGAACGGGAAGACGTCGATCCTGTCGGTCTACATCTACCAGACGGCGATCCCGGGCGGTCAGCTCGGCCTGGGCGCAGCACTGTCGATGATCATGCTGCTGATCAACCTCGTCATCGCGCTGTTCTACATGCGGGTGGGAAGGAGCAGGTCATGAGCACACGGCCCGGGATCGAGACCCCCCGGAGGACGGGCCTGGCGAGGCAGTTCCGGAAGGTGCTGGGAAGGATCCTCTTCGTCGCAGGCCTCACCCTCATCGGGGTGTTCTTCGCACTGCCCCTCGTCTGGCTCTTCGTGGCGCCCTTCGACGCGAACCCGACCATGGCGGTCAAATGGCCGGACTGGACGTTCGGCAACTTCCAGAGGCTGGTGGACAATCCCTACGCGCTGCGCTCCATCGGCAACTCCCTGCTGATCGCCGCCGGGACGATGGCCGTCACGGTGGTGTTCGGCACCCTCGCCAGCTACGCGCTGTCCAGGGTGCGGATCCCCGGGAGGGACTCCCTGCTCTACGGGCTGCTCCTCCTCTCCTCGATCGTCACCGGCACCGCCGCGATGGTCCCCACCTTCCAGCTCATGAACGCGGTGGGGCTCATCAACACGCAGACCGGCGTGATGCTCGTCCTGTCGGGAGGGCTGCTCCCCACGGTCGTCTTCATCCTCAAGGACTTCATGGACTCCGTCCCGAAGTCCTACGAGGAGTCGGCGCGCCTCTACGGGGCCGGTCCGTTCCGGATCCTGCGCGATGTCGTCGTGCCGGTGGCCAGACCGGGGATCGCATTCGTCGCGATCTGGACCATCGTGCAGGTGTGGGGCAACTTCCTGGTGCCCTACCTCCTCCTGCGCGATCCCGACCGGCAACCGGCGGCGGTGCTCATGTACACCTTCTACACGGAATCGGGACAGGCAGACCTCCGTCTGATCTCCGCCTTCTCCCTCGTCTTCGCGCTGCCCGTCATCCTCATCTACTTCTTCGTCAACAGGAAGTTCGGCTTCCGCTTCTACGGGGGGATCAAGTCATGACCGCTACCATCACCGCCACATCCCTGGTGAAGCAGTACCCGAACGGGGTACGGGGCGTCGACGGGGTGGACCTGCAGATCGACGACGGGGAGTTCTTCGCCCTGCTGGGCCCCTCCGGGTGCGGCAAGACGACCCTGCTGCGCTCGATCGCCGGGCTCGAGTCCATCACCGAGGGACAGCTCCTCATCGGGGACGAGGACATGACGGACCGCGAACCCGGCGACCGCGGGGTCGCGATGGTCTTCCAGGACTACGCGCTCTTCCCGCACATGGACGTCAGCGACAACATCGCCTACCCCCTGCGCGTGCGCAAGGTCCCCAAGGAGGACCGTCGCGCCGTCGCCGCCGACACGGCCGCGAAGCTCTCACTGGGTGCACTGCTGGAGCGCCGCCCCGGTCAGCTCTCCGGTGGCCAGCAGCAACGGGTGGCCCTCGCCAGGGCGATCGCCACCAGACCGAGGGTCCTGCTCCTGGACGAACCCCTCTCCAACCTCGATGCCCGCCTGCGTCTCGAGGCACGGTCATTCCTCAAGGAGCTCCAACAGGAGCTGGGCGTGACCTCGGTGTTCGTCACCCACGACCAGTCGGAGGCACTGGCCCTGGCCGACAGGATCGCGGTCATGAAGGAGGGGCGGATCCAGCAGATCGGCACCCCGCGGGAGGTCTTCCACGATCCGATCAACACCTTCGTCGCCTCCTTCATCGGTTCCCACCCGATGAACCTCGTCGATGCCCGCGTCTCGGGCGGCGCGGTGCGCACCGCCGACGGCACGGAGCTTCCCGTCCGTGCCGGCGTCCTGGAGGGGGTCGAGGACGGCCTCGAGGTCGTGTGGGGTGTGCGACCGGAGTACGTGGGGTGGTCCGCGCAGGCCGTGGACGGGGCCATCGGCTCGGAGGTCGCCACGGTGGAGAACCTCGGGGCCAGCGTCCTCCTGACCGCCCGTGTCGGTGGGGCGCGTCTGCAGGCCGTGGTCGCCGAGGACCCGCTCCCCGAGGTCGGTCAGCAGTGCTGGTTCACCATGCCCGTGTCGAAGACGCTCCTCTTCGACGCGGGGAACGGGACCAGGATCGGTGGTGGCGAGCGGTGAACGGTGCCTCCGAGCCCGGGTCGTCCGCTCCGGGTGCGGCGGCCCCCCCGGCGATGTGGGTCGTCCCCCACACCCACTGGGACCGGGAGTGGTACGAACCCCATGACGTCTTCCGGGCACGCCTGGTGGTCATGGTGGATGCGCTCCTGGACCTCCTGGAGTCCGAACCCGACTACCGGTTCACCCTGGACGGACAGAGCGCGGCCTTCGAGGACTACCTGGAGATCCGCCCCGAGGCGGCCGGTCGGCTGCGCTCGGCGGTGGAACGTGGCCAGTTGGCGGTGGGTCCCTTCCTGATCCTCCTCGACGAGTTCTGCTGCGACGGGGAGACCATCGTGCGCAACCTCGAGCTCGGGATCGAGGCCGCCCGGCGGGTGGGCACCGAGATGCGCGTGGGATACCTGCCGGACATGTTCGGGCACGCGGCACAGATGCCGCAGATCCTGCGCGGGTTCGGGATCGCGGACGCCGCGCTGTGGCGGGGTGTCCCCGACTCCGTGCGCGAGCACGCCTTCGAGTGGGAGGCACTCGACGGGGAACGCGTCAGGGTCGAGTACCTGTGGGACGGCTACGGGAGCGCGCTGAAGCTCTTCGACCCCCTGGACAGGGCACCGGAACTCATCGGCGAGTACCTGCGCACCAATGCCGCATGGTTCCGGGGGGAGCCTGCCGCGGGCATGTTCGGCACCGACCACATGCTGCCGCGGCAGGACCTCGTCGAGGTGGTCGAGGGCGTCCACGAGGTCTCGCCCGGGCTCGCCCTGCGCATCGCGACGGTCGGGGAGGTCATCGACTCCAGGGACCACACCCCGGAGGCCCTCGGGGCACTGCCCCTCGTGCGCGGTGAGCTGCGCTCCCACGCCCGCGGCAACATCCTCCCCGGGGTCTTCTCCGTCCGGACGAACATCAAGGCCGCGATGGCTGCCGCGGAACGGGCCCTCACCACGGCGGAACGACTCGACGCGTGGGCGGGGGGCCCGTCACGGTCGGCCCTCTTCCGCAGGGGGTGGAGGATGGTCGTCGAGTCCACCGCCCACGACTCCGTCACGGGGTGCGGTGTGGACGAGACCGCCGAGGAGGTCGAGTCCAGGCTCCACGTGGCGACCCACACCGCCCGGGGTGCCATCGACACCTGTCTCCCCCGGCTCGCCGCGTGTGCACCCCGTGGCTCCGTCGCCGTCTTCAACCAGTCCGGCTGGGGGCGCACCGTCCTGACCGAGGTCGTCGTCGAGCGGACCGTGGACGACCTGCCCGCGGACACGCAACTCCTGGAGGAACTCGACACCGTCATCGGTGATGAGTCGATGACCTCGCGGGACCTCCCCAGGCTCCTGAGACGCATCCACGGCCAGGAGCTGTTCGGGGGACAGATCAGGGGGTGGAGCTGGGAGGGTCGCGAGCTCGTCTTCGAGGTCGCGGAGTCCGCCGCCGGGGACTTCGACCTCGCGGAGTTCTCCGACGAGCTCTCCCGTCGAGTGGCGGGGACGACCGAGGACCACCTGTGGCACGTCCTCACGGTCACCCCGCCCCGGAGCCGGGTGCTGGTGGGCGCCGACGTGCCCGGGAACTCCGTGGTGCCCCTGGTCCCCGGCCACTCCAGGCCGGGGGGAGCACCGGTCGAGGTCGACGGGGCGTCCGCCTCGATGGGCAACTCCCTCGTCACGGTCCGTGTCCGGCCGACAGGTCTCGTCGAGGTGGAGGACCCGGTCAGCGGCAGGCGCATCACCGATGCCCTGGGCCTCGTCGACGAGGGGGACCGGGGGGACTCCTACAACTTCGGTCCCCTGGGGGGTGGAACCGTCCGGGAACCGGTGTCCGTCGACGTCGACATCGTGGAGTCCGGCCCGCTGCGGGGACGGATCCGCGTCCGCAGGCGCTACCGGCTGCCCCGTGGGCTGGACCCGTCCGATCGCTCACGGCGTTCCTCCGAGACGGTGGAACAGGAGGTGGACACCCACCTCGAGCTCCGCGTCGGCGAACCGTTCCTGCGCGTGGAGGTGGAGCTCGTCAACACCGTGCGCGACCACCGGCTGCGGGTGCTCGTGCCGACAGGAGTGGCGGCGGTGGCCGAGTCCTCCTCGGCAGGACAGTTCGGGGTGACCACCCGTGGACGCGGTGCCGAGGGCGGGTGGGGGGAGTTCCCCCTCCCCACCTTCCCCGCCACACGATTCGTCCGGGCCGGGTCGGCCGGCGTCCTCCTCGACAAGCTCACGGAGTACGAGCTCGTCGACCGCCCCGGTGGGGGCACGACCGACATCGCGCTGACGGTGCTGAGGGCCGTGGGGCTCATGAGCGTCAACGTCCATCCCCTGCGCGACGAGCCGGCGGGGTCCGAGCTGGCCGTCCCGGGGGCCCAGTACGTGGGGGTCCACGTGCGCGCCTCCTTCGCCCTCGACCTCTCCGCCGGTGACGGGTCGGGACCCGGTGTCGTGGAGCACTCCGACGTCTTCCGGTTCGACCCCGTCACGGTCGCGGGCAGTGCGGCGTCCGCTGGGGCAGCGGGTCCCGGGCAGTCCTCCGGTCCACTGGTCACGGAGGGCCGCGTCGCCCTGGAGTCCCTTCGACGGGTGGGGGAGACAGGTCTGGAGGCCCGTCTCGTGAACTACGGTCGCGAGCCGGAACCGATGCGCGTCAGGGCAGTGGGGTCGTGGTCGCCCACGGACATGGAGGGACTGGGTGCCACCGGCCCGGTCGACCTCTGGGACCACCCCGTGCCCGCCGGGGCGGTCGTGACGCTCCGCTCCGGGGACGCGCTGGTGGCACCTGACATCACACGGGCAGGACCAGAGGAGGAATCATGACGCAGACCGTCACCGAGATGCACGTCGACCTGTCCACCCAGGCGACGGACCGCTATCCGCGCGTCCCCTTCGACCTCCGTGAGGGGGACACCTCCTTCGAGGTGTTCCTCGAGGTCGACGACGTCGAGGGCGCGTGCATCGACCTGGGGTGCGAGGGCCCCGACGGCTGGAGGGGCTGGTCGGGAGGCGCGCGTCGCTCCTTCGTGGTGTCGCAGGAGGACGCGACCCCCGGTTACCTCCCCGGGGGTGTCCACGCGGGGCGGTGGTGGGTGGTCCTCGGCGTGCACACCGTCCCGGCCGCGGGGGTCGACCTGAAGGTGCGCGTGGTCAGCCCTGCGGTCGACCGACCCGACCACGGCCCGGTCGAGGACCCGGTTCACAGGGAGCGCCGCGGGAGCGACCGGGACCTGCCCGCACCTGCGGGCATGCGGTGGTACGCGGGCGACACGCACAGCCACTCGCTCCACTCCGACGGGGCGCTGAGCCTCTGGGAGCTCGCCAACGAGGGTGTGCGTTCGGGACTCGACTTCCTGTGCGTGACGGACCACAACACCACCAGTCACCACGCACACCTCGCCGCCGTGGGGGAGCGCCAGGGAATCACACTCGTCGCCGGCCAGGAGGTCACGACGCACATGGGCCACGCCAACGCCTTCGGACGCATCGGGTTCATCGACTTCCGCAGACCGGCGCGCGAGTGGGTGGAGGACGTGGCCGGTCGGGGTGGGATCCTCTCCGTCAACCACCCGGTCTCCGGTGACTGCTCCTGGATCCACGAGTTGGACCGTGTGCCCCGGGGCGTGGAGCTGTGCCACAGCACGTGGTACCAGGAGCCGCACGGCCGTTCCGTGATCGCCTGGATGCTGCGGTGGGAGAGGGACGTCGTGGTGCTGGGGGGAGGCGACTTCCACAACCGCTCGACGCCTGTGCGTCCGGGCCTGCCGACCACGTGGGTGGCAGCCGAGGAGTGCTCGGAGGAGGCCATCCTCGAGGGGATGCGGGAAGGACGCACGACGGTCACCACCAGCGGCATCCTCGAGGGCGGGGTGGGGCGGCCCGTCCATGCGGGGGTCCCCGTCCTCATCCGGGAGGGGGCCCGGTTGCGCCCCATCGACGCGGAGGGGACGGTGCTGGTCTCGCTCGACGGCCGCCGCCGGATGGTGCGCTCCCGTGACGAACTCGTGACCGCACCCGAGGAGGACGGGCCCTACAGGCTCGAGGACGCGAGCAGGACGGTCCTGGCCGTGTGCTCGTGACCCCCACCGGGGGCGGGCGCCGTGCCCGCCCCCGGGTGTGCGTCCCCGCCCCCGGCGGTCAGGACCGTCTCCCGGTGGGCGGGCGCCACCTCCGCCACCTCGCGCCGAGGGCGCGACCCCGGACTAGGGTTGTGATCCCCGGCACATGTCCGGGGCCCTGTCCCTCCGTCGCACCGGGAGTCCGCCATGGTCCAGGAGATCGTTCCCCACCTCTGGTTCGACAACGACGCCGGCGAAGCCGTGGAGACGTACGTCCGGGCCTTCGCGCCGTTGGGGGAGTCACGGGTGGACTCGTCCGTCGTCCTGCCCGACACGCCCTCGGGGGACGCGCTGAACCTCCTGTTCACGCTGGCCGGCCACCGCTTCGTGGCCATCAACGGCGGCCCCTACTTCCGCCCGAACCCCTCGATCTCGTTCTTCGTCAACTTCGACCCCTCACGCGACCCCCGGGCCCGCGCACACCTCGACGGACTCTGGCAGGTCCTCTCCGATGGTGGCGAGGTGCTCATGGAGCTCGGTGAGTACCCCTTCTCCGCCCACTACGGATGGCTCCGGGACCGTTTCGGGGTCTCCTGGCAGCTGATCCTCACCGACCCGGACGGCGACCCACGACCGGTCATCGTCCCCTCCCTGCTGTTCACGGGGGAACGGGCAGGTCAGGCGCTCGACGCCCGGGACTTCTGGATGTCCGTCTTCGAGGACTCCCACGCCGGACTGACCGCGCCGTATCCCGCCGGTGCCGAGCCGGAGGTGGAGGGCACCCTGATGTTCGGCGACTTCACCCTGGCCGGGCAGTGGTTCGCCGCGGCCGACAGCGCCCTGGAGGACTCCTTCTCCTTCGACGAGGGCGTCTCCCTGCTGGTCGAATGTGAGGACCAGACCGAGATCGACCGGTTGTGGGAGGCGCTCTCCGCGGTCCCCGCGGCGGAGCAGTGCGGATGGCTCAAGGACCGCTTCGGGGTCTCCTGGCAGATCGCTCCCGCGGAGATGACCGTGATGATGGAGACGGGATCCCCTGAGCAACTCGCGCGCCTCACGCAGGCGTTCCTGCCGATGCACAAGCTCGACCTGGCCGCACTGCGCGCAGCCTGGGAAGAGCAGTAGTCGCTCGATGGGGAGTTGTCCCTGTTCCGTACATGGACACAGACCTCCCCGGCACGGCGCCTACAGTGGGGTCAGTCGCGGCCGTCATGGCCGGGTGTGACCACGCGAGGAGGCGGGGATGTGGGTGGCGATGGGCGTGCTGTCAGTCGCCCTCGTGCTCGCCGTGGCCGCCCTCGTCGCCACGCGGCGGGACCTCAGGCACTCCCGGGACGCCCTCGCCCACCTGCGCGCCTACCACGAGGAGCGCAGCGCCCGGCCCAATGTCCTCTCCCATGAACTCCGCACCCCGCTGACGGTCGTCCAGGGGTCCGCCGAACTCCTCCTGGAGGAGAGTCCGGGACCGCTCAACGCCCTCCAGCGGGAGTTCGTCTCCACCATCGCCGAGAACTCCCACCAGGTCATCGAGATGGCGAACGACCTCCTCGAGGAGGCGCGCATCGAGTCCGAGTTGTTCAACATGCACCCCGAGCGTGTCGAGATCCGCCAGCTCGTGCGCGAGTGCGTGCGGACCCTGCGGCGTGTGCACAAGGCGCCCATCCGCCTGGACAGTCGCGGTGCCCCGGTCCACCTCGTCGTGGACCCGGCCCTCATGCGCCAGGCGGTCACCAACCTCATCAACAACGCCGCAAGGCACGCGGGAGAGGGCGTCACCATCACGGTCTCGGTCCTGGACGGCGAGGAGACCGTCACCCTCGCGGTCTCCGACGACGGTGAGGGGATGACGCCGGAGGAGAGGGCCTCCCTGTTCGTGCCCTTCGCGACCGGCGGATCACGTCGACCGGGGACAGGTCTGGGCATGATGATCACCCAGAGGATCGTCGAGCTCCACGGAGGGCGTGTCCTCGTGGACTCCATCGCCAGACGCGGTACCACCGTCTACCTGGTCCTCCCCCTGAGATGGCAGCCCGGGGCGGGCAGTGGCCCGGACCGTGTCGCTCCTGGGCAGGAGTCGGTGGGAGTCGGCAGCGGGGACGAGGGCGGGAAGGGGGAGCAGGACTGATGGATGGGCAACGACCGCGGGCACTGGTGGTCGACGACGAGCCGCAGATCCTCATGATCATGCGCTTCGCACTGGAGACACAGGGGTTCGAGTGCCGGACGGCCGCCGACGGTGCTGCGGCGTGGGAGGAGTTCACCTCCGGTGGCTTCGACCTGGTGGTCCTCGACCTGATGATCCCCGTGGTGTCCGGCGTGACGCTGTGCGAGAGGATTCGCGCGACCTCCGACATCCCGGTCATCATCATCACCGCACTGGGCGAGGAGGCCGATCGGGTGAGGGGACTGGAGGCCGGGGCGGACGACTACATCACGAAGCCCTTCAGCCCCCGGGAGTTCGCCCTGCGGGCGCAGGGACTGGTGAGACGGTGGCGGGGGCGCCGCAGCGGCATGGTGGGCAACGGCCCGTTGGTGGTCGATGCACAGGAGCACCGGGTCCTGCTCGAGGGTCGGGTCCTCGACATGTCGACCACCGAGGCGCGTTTCCTCGAGACCCTGATGCGCCACCTCGGCGAGGACGTCACCTATCGCCAATTGCTCAACGAGGTCTGGGGCACCGCCGACCAGACGGGCGGCAAGGACATGATCAAGACGACCGCCTACCGGGTGAGGCGGGCGTTGGGGGACCGGGGGCCGGTACTGGTCCGCTCGGTGAGGGGTGTCGGGTACACGATGCCCCCGGTGGGTGGTCGCTGAGGGTGCCCGGACACCCGTGCACCCATCGGTGACAGAGGTGTTACCGAGCGTTACCCATCGGTGTGTGAGGGCGCTGATCGGCGGGCGACCATTGCTGTGGCACTGATGAGGAATGAACCCATCGACCACCGCTGTTCGATTCGAAGGAGAATCCAGATGAGCACCACGAAGTACTTCGCTCCCCTTGTCGCCCTCACCCTGGCCACCACCTTGGGGCTCTCGGCCTGTTCGTCCGGAGCACAGAGCGGCCAGAGTGGTTCCGCTGGCTCGGGGGGAGGCTCCCTCACGTTGGCCTGCTCGAACCAGGAGGACTGGTGCCAGTACATGGCGAAGGCCTACCAGGACAAGACAGGGGTGAAGACCGACTACGTCAGGCTCTCCGGGGGTGAGGCGCTCGCCCGTCTCCAGTCCGCCAAGGACAACCCGGAGTTCGACGTCTGGTACGGCGCCGGAGCTGACCAGCACGAGGCCGGTGACGAGGCCGGTGTGATCGAGCCGTACGTGTCCCCCGCTGCAGCTGACACCCCCGATGCCTACAAGGACCCGAATGGTGTGTGGGTCGGGATCTACGGCGGCATCGTCGGGTTCTGCTCCAACACCGACAAGCTTGCCGAGCTCGGGTTGTCCACGCCGGAGTCATGGGACGACCTGCTCAAGCCCGAGTACAAGAAGGAGGTCGCGGTGTCCCACCCGGGGACGTCCTCGACGGCCTACACATTCCTGTGGACGCAGTACGTCCTCCACGGTGAGGACCAGGCGAAGACCTTCGACTACCTGAAGCAGCTCAACAACAACGTCCTCCAGTACGCCAAGACGGGTGCCGCACCAGGACAGATGGCCGGCCGCTCGGAGATCGCGACGGGCATCATCTTCAGCCAGGACTGCGTCAAGTACCAGAAGGAAGGAATGCCCCTGGAGCTGAGCTTCCCCGAGGAGGGGACCGGCTACGAGGTCGGGGCCATCTCCCTCGTGAAGGGCTCGAAGAACCTCGAGGCGGCAAAGGCATTCATGGATTGGGCGCTCTCAGCAGATGCACAGGACCTCTACCCGGCGGCGAGCTCGTACCAGATTCCCGTGAACACCAAGGCGACGGCCGATCCTGCCGTCGTGACGTTCGACAAGGTCAAGCTCATCGACATGGACATGACTGCTGCCGGTGAGAAGAAGCAGGAACTCGTCGACGCCTTCACCAACGAGATTGCGACGGCTCCGAAGGAATGAGCACCGCGACCTCGACACCGGGAGCTGTCGGGGACATCGGGAGGGGGAGGGCACGTCGGGTTCGGTCCGACGGTCGTCAGAAGGTCCGTCAGGACCCGACAGTGCGCCTCCTCCTCCTCGTCATCGTCCTCGTCCTGGGACTCATCGTCATCTACCCGATCGGGTCCATCCTCAGCGCCGGGTTCAGTTCCGAGGGTCTGGAGGTGTTCCGGAACCTCTTCTCGACGGTGGCGAGCAGGGAGATCATCGTCAACACCCTCACACTCGGACTGATCGTCGGCCTGACCGGAACTGCAGTGGGTTTCCTGCTGGCGTTCGTCCAGGTGCGCACACGGGTCAGGGGCAAGAGAGTCCTGCACCTGCTGTCGCTCCTGCCCATCGTCGCCCCTCCCTTCGCGGTGGCGACGTCGTCCATCGTGCTCTTCGGTCGCAACGGGGTGATCACGCACCAGCTGCTGGGCAGGGACTGGAACATCTACGGCCTGCCCGGTCTGACCCTGGTGCTCACCCTCTCCTTCTTCCCTGTCGCCTACATGAACATGCTGGGCATGATGCGGAGTCTGGATCCCTCCCTCGACGAGGCAGCCGCCTCACTGGGGGCAACCAAGGGACGCATCTTCCTCACGGTCACCCTGCCGATGCTCGTGCCCGGGATTGCCGCCTCCTTCCTGTTGCTGTTCGTCGAGGCAATCGCCGACCTGGCCAACCCCCTCGTCATCGGTGGCGACTTCTCGGTCCTGGCGTCCCGCGCGTACATCGCCATCACCGCCGACTACAACATCAACGCCGGTGCGGCGTACTCGTTGGTCCTGTTGGTCCCCGCGCTGCTCGTGTTCCTCCTGCAGCGGTACTGGGTGTCCCGCAAGTCCGTCGTCACTGTCACGGGGAAGCCGACGGGGCGCGCAAAGCCCGTCGAGGGACTGGGATCGTGGATCGTCTGCGCTGTCGCCTGGTTCGTCGCGGCGCTGATCGTCCTCATCTACGGGACCGTCCTGGTGGGGGGCTTCGCCAGGATCCTCGGAGTCAACAACACCTTGACCCTGGACAACTACAAGTACGTGCTGTTCGGCCTCGGTCAGGCAGCCATGGTCGACACGACGGTCCTGGCACTCATCTCGACGCCCATCGCCGGTGTCCTGGGAATTGTCACGGCCTGGCTCGTCTCCAGGAAGCTCCGTCGGTTCGCCGGGTTGCTGGACTTCGTCGGCATGCTCGGCATGACGGTGCCCGGGACGGTTCTCGGCATCGGCTACGCCATCGCCTTCAACCATCCGATCACGGTGTTCGGACACCAGATCATGCCTGCACTCGCGGGAGGTGGCGCCGTCTTCTCGGGAGCCGCCGCCATCGTGATGGTCTATGTCGCACGTTCGATGCCCAACGGACTCCGCTCGGGTGTCGCGTCCCTGGAACAGATCAGCGGTGCCATCGAGGAGGCCTCGACCTCCCTGGGTGCGACGGGGACACAGACCTTCGGCAAGGTGACGCTTCCCCTGATCAAACCCGCGATGCTGTCGGGTCTCACATACGCCTTCGCCCGTGCGATGACGACCCTGTCACCGATCATCTTCATCACCACCCCCGGGGTGAAGATCATGACCGCCCAGATTCTCGCCGAGGTCGACGTCGGTCGGTTCGGCAACGCGTTCGCGTACTGCACGATCCTCATCGTCATCGTGATGGTCGTCATTCTTCTGCTCAACCTGCTCGTGCGTGACCGATCGGTCATGGCACGGCAACTCGGAGGTGGGTTCTGATGCCACATGCACTGCGTGACCAGGATGTCGACGGGCCGGAAGCGGCCACGTCATCCGGTCCGGACGGGAAGGACCGCCAGGTCGGCCGTCTCGGTCTGGTCGACCTCACGAAGAGGTTCGGGGACGGGCCCACCGAGGTCACTGCTGTCGATGCCGTGAACCTCGAGATCGAGCCGGGTGAGTTCATCACCCTGCTCGGGCCGTCCGGTTGCGGGAAAACGACCACGCTGCGCATGATCGCGGGCTTCGAGGACGCGACATCCGGCCGGGTCCTGCTGGACGGCGAGAACATGGTGGTGGTGCCCCCGAACAAGCGGCCCATGTCGATGGTGTTCCAGTCGTATGCACTGTTCCCCCACCTGAGTATCCGGGACAACGTGGCCTATGGCCTCAAACTCCGGAAGATGTCCCGTGCGGAGCTGGATGAGGCGGTGGATGTCGCCCTCGCCTCGATGAACCTCACATCGATGGCGGACCGGGCACCCGCCCAGCTCTCGGGTGGACAGCAACAGCGCGTGGCACTGGCCCGGGCCATGGTCGTTCGCCCCAAGGTCCTGCTCTTCGATGAACCCTTGTCGAACCTGGACGCGAAACTGCGCGTCAAGATGAGGCTCGAGATCAGACGCATGCAGCGACGGTTGGGCATCACCTCCGTCTATGTCACGCACGACCAGTCCGAGGCAATGGCGATGTCGGACCGCATCGTCGTCATGAACTCAGGTCGTATCGAGCAGGTGGCCTCACCCAGTGAGATCTACCGTCATCCCGCGTCGGTGTTCGTCGCCGATTTCGTCGGGCGGGCGAACTTCCTGGCCACGAAGGTCCTGTCGTCCCGGGAGGACGGTCGGAAGCTGGTCGAGGTTCTCGGCCAGGAGGTCACGGTGCCGGCCCACGAGGAGGCGGGGACGGCGGAGGAGGTCGTCCTGATGGTCCGACCCGAGTCCGTCCGTCTGCAGCCGATCGGGGACACCCCCGGAGGCCTCTCCGGCTCCGTCGGGGAGATCGTGACGAGCGTCTTCTACGGGGAGACGGTCGAGTACGAGGTCGAGACCGAGTTCGGACTGATGGTGTGTGTCGTTCCCGACCCGGATGCTGACAATCTGCTGCACGAGTCCCAGAGGGTGAGGGTCACAATCGAGCCCGACCGCGCGTGGCTCCTCCCTGCGGGTGAGACCGCCTCGGCCTGAGGCGGTCCGACCATCCCCGGGTTTCGTCTCCCCGGACATCCGCTCCGGGGGGACGAGACCGTCCGGGCCGAGTTCCTCTGCATGAGGTGCGCTCCACGTCCCTCGCACGGGCGTCGCGACGCTGCACGCTCCCCGGGTGAACTCCCCTCGTGCCGGCCGACTCCTCGGATGAGGCCCGGTAGCCGTCGCTCCCGGGACGGTCTGCGTGAGCTGCGCAGGTCGTGGCACCGTCAAGAGCCGGGCCCGTCCCACGACACCTCGACCCCGGCGGCCAACCGGTAGGGCCGGGTGTCCAGCAGTCCGGGGATCGCCGTGCGGATCCTGTGGATCTCGGACCGGACCGTGACCTCCGAACCGCCCTCGCCGTAGACCTCCCGGGCCAGTTCCAGGGCGCCGAGTCCCTCGGGGTGGCGGGCCAGGCAGGCGACGATGGCCGACCGGCGCCCGACCAGCACGTGGTTCCAGGTGTGTCCGGCCACGACCACCCCGACCTCGCAACGTGCGCCCTCGAGGCGGACACGGATCCCCTCGGCGCCCTCGTCGGTCCCCGGTCGGGTCACCAGGAGCCACCCGCCGCGCACTTCGCGTGCCTCCACGGCACCGAGCCCCTCCACGACGGCGGTCCCGACGGGGTGGGCGGGCAGGGCCAGACGGTCGGGCAGTGCCACACCACCGGAGTCGGCCACCCACCCCCAGGGATCGACCAGCGCCCAGGTTCCGCCGCCGGGTGCTGCGGTCACGGAGTCGCGCAGGCGTGAGAGGCTGCGTCGGTGGGCGTCCCGCATCATGAGTTCGGCCTGCGCGGCCAGGGACGTCGCCAGGGCCACCACGCTGGGGTGGACGGCCCGGGCGGGGAAGGACAGGTCGATGGCTCCCAGGACCTGTCCGGTGCGGGGGTCACGCACCGGCGCCGCCGCGCAACTCCAGGTGTGCTGGGAGAGGCAGAAGTGTTCAGCGGCATGGACGTGGACCGGCGCCCCGGTCACCAGCGTGGTCCCGATCGCGTTGGTGCCCACCGAGGCCTCCGACCACTCACAGCCGGCCCGGAAGCCGAGCTCGTCGGCACCCCGGGTGATCCCGCGAGATCCCGCCCGGGTCAGGACCCTCGCGTCCCGGTCGGCCAGCACCAGCAGCAGGTCACCGTCGCTGAGCAGGGGATCCAGTTGTGCGGAGAGGACCTTCGACACGGCCAGCAGGGCGGCCCCTCCGTGCTGGGCGGGGTCGGACTCCCGGGCCCGGGTCATGTCCCCGCCGTCGACGGGCACGCCCCCACGAACGGGGTTGAGCCCACTGCGGCGCACGCGTGTCCAGGAGTCCCGGATGACGCGTCTGGGCTGGGCCGGGGGGCGTCGACCCTCCAGGAAGGCGGCGTGGACCTGGCTGAGCAGACGCATCTGGCGCTCAGGGCTGAGCCCGTGGCCCATCGCCATCTCGTAGCCGCGCACCCTGCCTCCCCTGAGCACCATTGCCTCCGGTCGGATCATTCCAGTCTAGTGCGGGGCACTCCCCCTGGGGAGGGCAACGTTGCACCACGTGGCATGTGCCCCGGATCCGCATGATCCCGCGGTTGCGGAGAAGCAGGGGGGCGATGGCGACGCTGCCCGGGACCTTCGTGCCTACCGTGGGGTCAGGTCCGGCCAACGGGGGTCGGATGCCGGCACGACGCCGGCAACACGAGTCGATGAGGATGCGTGTGAGATGAGTACGACGACCAAGCGTCGGTCGACCCGCAAGTCGGGTGCGGCCGCGTTCCCCGTGGAGGAGCTCAAGGACGCCTATCGCCGCATGAGCGAGATCCGCGCCTTCGAGGACCGCCTCCACCTCGAGAACATGACCGGGGACATCCCCGGATTCATCCACCTCTACGCAGGGGAGGAGGCGATCGCCGTGGGCGTCTGTGACAACCTCGGGCCCACCGACATCATCGCCTCCACCCACCGCGGTCACGGCCACTGCCTGGCCAAGGGGTGCGGGATCCGCCCCATGATGTGCGAGATCTTCGGCAAGGACGAGGGCCTGTGCCGCGGCAAGGGCGGATCCATGCACATCGCCGACCTGTCGGTGGGCATGCTGGGTGCCAACGGCATCGTCGGCGGCGGCCCACCCCTGATCATCGGGGCCGGACTGTCCGCGAAGACACTGGGCAACGGCGGGGTGGGCGTGTCCTTCACCGGGGACGGCGGCTCCAACCAGGGCCTCACCTTCGAGGCGCTCAACATGGCGGTGGTGCTGCAGCTGCCCGTCGTCTTCGTCTTCGAGAACAACGGCATGGGTGAGGCCACGGGCGCCGCCTTCGCCGTGGGTTCCGGGGACGTCGCCGGGCGTGCGGCGGGCTTCGGCCTGCCGGCCACGGTCGTGGACGGCACCGACTACTTCGCGGTCCGCGAGGCTGCGGCGGAGGCCGTCCAGCGTGCGCGCGAGGGCGGGGGCCCCTCCGTCATCGAGGCGAGTGCCATCCGCTTCTACGGACACTTCGAGGGCGACGCGGGCCTGTACCGCACGCCCGAGCAGCTCCAGACCTACAAGGACGAGCGCGACCCGCTGAAGATCTTCCGCGAGAACACCAAGGGTGTCATCGACCCCTCCGAACTCGACGCGATCGACGAGGCCGCCACCACCGAGGTCGACGAGGCCGTGGCCTACGCCCGGGCCGCCGAATGGCCCGCCCCCAGCCAGGTGCTCACCGACGTCTACAAGACGTACTGAGCCCACACACGTGAAGGAGGATCGACGATGACGTCGAGGAGTTATCGCGAGGCCATCCGCATGGGGATGGCAGACGCAATGCGGGAGGACGACAAGGTCGTCCTCATGGGTGAGGACCTGCGCGGGGGGAAGGGAGGGACCAACCCCGACCCGACCGTGGAGGCCTTCGGTGGCGTCTTCGGCGTCACCCTGGGCCTGTGGACCGAGTTCGGTGACGACCGGGTGATCGACACGCCCATCACCGAGTCCGCGATCCTGGGCATGGCGGCCGGGGCGGCGGCCACCGGCCTGCGACCGGTGGCGGAGCTCATGTTCATGGACTTCTTCGGGGTCGCCTACGACATGGTCTACAACCAGGCCGCGAAGTTCCGCTACATGTTCGGCGGCAAGGCCACCACCCCCCTGGTGGTGCGCGGCATCATCGGGGCGGGTGTGGGCGCGGCCGCCCAGCACTCGAACTCGCCCTACCAGATCTTCACCTCGACCCCCGGGGTGAAGGTGGTGGCGCCCTCGAACCCCTACGACGCGCGCGGGCTGCTGCTGGAGTCCATCCGGGACGACGACCCGGTGATCTTCTGCGAGCACAAGGCGATCTACGACGTCAAGGGCGAGGTCCCCGACGAGCCCTACACGATCCCTCTCGGGGTCGCGAACTACACCCGCCAGGGCAGTGACGTGACGATCGTGGCCCTGTCGAACCTGGTCAACGCCGCCAACAGGGTGGCCGACAAGCTCGCGGCGGAGGGGATCTCCGTGGAGGTCGTCGACCCGCGCACCACGAGCCCCCTGGACGAGGAGGGGATCCTGGAGTCGGTGGCCTCCACCGGGCGTCTGGTCGTCGCCGACGAGTCCGCGGCGCGCTGCGGGTTCGGCCACGACGTGGTCGCGCTCGCGGCCACCCAGGCCTTCGACTCACTGAAGGCCCCGGTCCAGCTGGTCACGCCTCCCCACACGCCCGTCCCCTTCTCGCCGGTCCTGGAGAAGGAATGGGTCCCCTCCGACGCCCGCATCGAGGATGCGGTGCGCAAGGTCCTGGGGGCATGAGATGAGCGAGATCCACCCCATCGAGGTCCCCAAGTGGGGGATGACGATGGAGGAGGGCACCGTCGGCGAGTGGCAGGTCGCCGAGGGGGAGTCCTTCTCCAAGGGAGCACCCCTGTGCACCATCGAGTCCTCGAAGATCAGCAACGAGCTGGAGGCCCCCTTCGACGGGTTCCTCCGTCGCATCGTGGTCGGCATCGGGGACACCCTGCCGGTGGGTGCCCTCATCGCGGTGAGCGCCGACCCGTCGGTCCCCGACTCCGAGGTCGAGGCCTTCATCGCTGAGCACACCCAGTCGGGCCCCGCCCCCGCGGCACCGGGTGCGTCCGGGGAGGCACCGTCCCCGGTGGCTCAGTCCTCCCCCGCACCCGTCCCCGCGGGCACCTGTGCCACCGACGAGGGCGGCTCCGCGACCTGCGCCACCGCGGGCCCGGCACCCACCGACACGGGTGGCGTGGTGGTCCCGGAGTCCCTGCGCGGGAGCACGGACGACTCCGTGTTCGCCACACCCCACGCCCGCGCCTTCGCGGACGAGCACGGTATCGACCTGGGTGCCGTCACCGGCACGGGTCGGGCGGGGCGCATCAGCCTGGCCGACGTCGGCTCGGCGGTCACCGCCGCCGGGGGGCGCATGCCCCACCGGGAGCCCGCACGCCGCGGCAACGGCCCCGCGCGTTCCCGCGAGGACGACTCGGCCGTGCCGGCCACCCCCGTCGCCCGCAGACTGGCGGGGGAGCTGGGCATCAACCTCCACGACTGCCGCACCACGGGCACGCGGGGCCGGGTGTGCCGGCTCGACGTCGAGGAGGCCGCGCGCCGCTTCGGGATCCCCCTCCCGGGGGAGGCGGCGCCGCCCTCGTCGGCACTGTCCCCGACGGCACCCTCCGCCCCGACGGGGACCGGGACGGGCGGCGGCGCACCCGCACCGGCACCCGCCCCCGAGGCGGTGCCCTTCAGCCCCATGCGGCGCACCATCGGGTCACGCCTGCAGGCCTCCTACCAGACCTCCCCGCACTTCCGGGTGCGCCAGGAGATCGTCCTGGACGAACTCCTCGCCCTGCGCCGCAGCATCAACGCCGCGGTGCCGGGGGTGAGGATCTCGGTCAACGACCTGGTGGTCAAGGCCGCGGGGCTGGCGCTCGTGCGGGTCCCCGAGGTCAACGTCCAGTTCGACGAGGCCTCCCAGTCGGTCCTGCGCTTCCCCCACGCCGACGTGGCGGTGGCCGTGGCGGTGCCCGACGGGCTCATCACCCCGATCGTGCGATCCGTGGACACCCGTTCGCTGTCCGAGGTCTCGGGCGACCTGGCCGGGCTCATCACCCGCGCGAAGGCCGGGAGGCTCACCCCGGACGAGTTCCAGGGTGGCACCTTCACCGTGTCGAACCTGGGGATGTTCGGGGTGACCGGCTTCGACGCGATCATCAATCCGCCCCAGGCGGCCATCCTCGCGGTGGGTGCGGGCCTGCCCCGCCCGGTGGTCGACGGGGACGGGTCGGTCGTGGTGCGCACCGTCATGGAGGTCACCCTCTCGGGGGACCACCGTGTCATCGACGGTGCGACGGGCGCGAGCTTCGTCGGTGAGCTCAGGGCGATCCTCGAGTCCCCGACCCAGATGCTGGTGTGAGGCGGACATGGCTGCAGACACGTCACGGACAACGACGTCGCGGACACTGACGCCCCGCGAGCGGCGCGCCGACACCTTCGACGTCGTCGTGGTGGGGGCCGGACCGGGCGGCTACGTCGCCGCCATCCGTGCCGCCCAGCACGGACTGCGGGTGGCCGTCGTGGAGAGGGACCGGCTGGGCGGGGCCTGCGCCAACCGCGGGTGCATCCCCACCAAGGCACTGCTGCACGGTGCCGAGACCGCCCACACCCTGGCCACCGCCTCCCGCGTGGGCTTCACGGTGGGCGACGTCGACCTCGACATGGGGGCACTCGTGGCCTTCTCCCGCGGAGTCGTCTCCCGCCTGGTGGGGGGCATCGGCGGCCTCCTGGACGCCAACGGCATCGAGGTGGTCCACGGCAGCGCGCACCTGCCCGCCAAGGGACGAGTCACCGTGACCGGGGAGGACGGGTCCGTGCGCGAGTTGCACGCCGACCACACCATCCTGGCCACCGGCGCGCGGCCGCGGTCCGTCCCCGGGGTGGAACCCGACGGGGACCGCGTCTGGACCTCCACGGAGGCCCTCCGGCCGGATGCACGCCCGGACTCGCTGGTGGTCATCGGCTCCGGCGCCATCGGGGTGGAGTTCGCCAGCCTGTACGCCGACCTCGGCACGCAGGTCACGCTGCTGGAGGTCGCCCCGCGCATCCTCCCCGTCGAGGACGAGGACGTCTCGCGCTTCGTCGAGCGGGAGTTCACCCGGCGCGGCATCACGGTGCACACCGGGGTCGCGGTGCGTTCCGTCCACGTCGACACCCCCGCCGACACGGTCACCACCGTGGTCGGGGTGCCCGGGGGTGAGGAGGTGGTCCTGGCTTCCGAGCGCGTCCTGGTGGCCACGGGCGTGGCACCGAACTCGGGGGGCCTGGGCCTGGAGGAGCTCGGGGTGACCCTGGATCGCGGGTTCGTGGTGACCGACCAGTGGTGCCGCACGGGTGTCGCCGGGCTGTACGCGATCGGTGACGTGGCGGGTGCCCCCTGCCTGGCGCACAAGGCCAGCCACGAGGGCGTCCTATGCGTCGACCACATCGTGGGTGTGCCCGGGGTGCGCCCACTGGAGCGTGACTTCGTGCCGGGCTGCACCTACTCCCGCCCCCAGGTCGCCAGCCTGGGACTGACGGAGGCGCAGGCCCGGCAGCGGGGCCACCGGGTGGAGGTGGGTGTCTTCGACCTCTCCGGCAACGGGAAGGCCCTGGCCCGGGACGAGCCCACGGGCTTCGTCAAGACCGTCTTCGACGCGACCACGGGGGAGCTGCTCGGCGCCCACATGGTCGGCCCGGAGGTCACGGAGATGATCCAGGGTTTCGGGATCGCCCACTCCCTGGAGGCCACCGCGGAGTCCCTGGCCGAAGTGGTCTTCCCACACCCGACGGTGTCGGAGGCCATGCACGAGTCGGTCTTGGCCTCCCTGGGCCGCACTCTCCACTGGCCCCCTGCACGGAGGCGCGCGGCGGCGGGGTGAGGCGGGTGCGTCGGCCGGACGGGTTCGGGGCGGTGGGCCCGGGGCGGCGGGTGAGGCGCCCGGGTGGGCCGGGGTGATGGGCGGGTCGCCCCGGTGGGCACGCGGCTGAGCCGGTCGGTGGGGAGGTCGGGTGCACGTCTCCCGCAGCCCCACCGACCGACGAGGGTGGGGCACGACCTCTCCCCACGAGCAGGCCCCGGGGGTCCGGATCACCGGACCCCCGGGGCCGAACCACTGTGTGGACCGCACGGGGGTGAGCGCGTGTGCGCCACTCCTCCCGGTATCTCGGGCCAAGTGCCACCCGGCGGGTGCTGGGGTTGAGGTGGCGGGTTCTGGTCGTTTTCGGGATTGGGATGGCGGTTCTGGGCCGGGGTCTTGTCATGAATCCGCTGTCTCGACCCGCGGAACGCTACTGGGCGGAGTGTTTGTGCAGGTCAGGGGTTCGCCTGTTCTTGCGGCCGGGTTGAGGTGGCGGATCCTGGACTGCGACGGGACTGAGACAGCGGATTGTGACCACACCCGAGTCGGGATGGGCCGTGAGGTCGACCCTGGATGCGTGCAGAGACTCTGGTTGTAGGCCCAGCGAGCCACCACCAACCTGGGCACCCCTTTCGGGCGACTGGGGGTGCCACTCCGGCGGGCACCTCAGGCCAGGCGCCACCCGGCCGCCGAGGCGCGGGCCTGCCAGAAGTCCCGGTACCGGCCGGGGCGCCCGACCAGCTCGTCGTGGGTACCGGTCTGGGCGACGCGGCCCTCCTCGTCCAGGACGACGATCCGGTCCGCGGTGCGGATGGTGTCGAGCTTGTGGGCGATGACCACCAGCGTCGAGCCTGCCCGCAGGCGCTCCATGGAGGCCACGACATTCGCCTCGTTCTCGGGGTCCAGGGAACTGGTCGCCTCGTCGAGGAGCACGATCGGGGCGCCCTTGAGCAGGGCCCGGGCCACCGACACCCGTTGGCGTTCTCCTCCCGACAGGGCGCGGCCGCCCTCGCCCACCCTCGTGTCCCACCCGGCGGGCAGGCGGTCCACGATCTCGGTGACACCCGCCAGGTCGGCGGCCTCGCGGATCTCCTCGTCGCCGGCGTCGGGTCGGCCGATGCGGATGTTCTCCACCAGGGTCTCGTCGAAGAGGTAGACGTCCTGGAACACCATGGACAGCTGGGACATGAGTTGCCCGACGGGCTGGTCGCGCACATCGGTGCCGCCCACGCGCACGGCGCCCGCGTCGACGTCGTAGAAGCGGGAGATGAGCTTGGTGATCGTCGACTTCCCGGAGCCGGAGGGACCGACCAGCGCGCACATGCTCCCCGCGGGGACCTCCAGGCACACATCGCGAAGGACGGGGGTGGACGCTTCGTAGGAGAAGTCCACGTGGTCCAGCTCGATGCTGCCCGGGGCGTTGAGGGTCACCATGGTCGCCGGCTCGGGCAGGGTGTGGGCGTCCAGGATCTCGTCGACGTGGTCGAGCATGGGTTGGCGTTCCTCGATGGCGACCACCTTGCTGCCGATCTCCTCCAGGGACTGGGTGAAGCGCAGGCTCAGGCCGATGAAGGCGATGGTCTGAACGGGACCGAGGAGATCGCCCAGGGCCAGGCGCGCCGCCAGGACGATGAGTGCGACGACGATGTGCCGTGCAGGAAGTTGGCGAGGATGCCCCACCACAGGTCACGGCGCTGGGCGACGAGGCTGGCCCTGTTGGCCTCCTCGAGCTGGGTGAAGTCGGAGCCGCGTCCGCAGGAACGCAGCGCACCCTGGCAGCGGGCGAACTCCACGATCCGGTCGCCGAGCTCGCGCTCGGCGGGCTCGGAGATCGCCTTGCCATGGTCGAGGGCACGCCGGGCCAGTCTGAGAGCGCCCCAGTAGAGGGGGACGGCCACGGTCAGCACCACGCCGAGCCTCCAGTCCCACAGCCATCCACCCACCACCATGACCGCGGCCGATGCGATGTTGGAGACGACGGGGGCGAGCATGTGGGCGATGCTCTCCCCGAGCTGGAGCAGCTCCTTGGAGACCAGACGGGAGAGGCGCCCCGACGAGGAACTGCGGAACCAGCCCAGGGGGAGGGCCGCCATGCGGTCGCCCAGGCGCGTGTGGACGGTCTGGATGAGGTCGAGCGCCACCGTGTAGCCGATGATGGCATTGCGGTACTCGATGACACCTCCCGCCAGGGCGAGTGCGACCAGGACGAGCACCCAGCCCCAGATGCCCAGTCCCCAGGAGGTGCCACCCGTGCTGAGGGCGACGGAGGCGGGGAGGAGCAGGACCAGGGAGACCCCGCGCAGGACACCGCTGAGTGCGTTGGAGAGCAGCGTGGTGGTGAAGAGGGGACGGGTCGGTTCCGAGATCAGCCGGGCGTAGCGCGTCAGGACGTTCTTCGTGTCGGTGGTGGTCATGTCAGTCCTCGTTCCCGGAGTCGGTGCTGTGGTCGCCCGTGGTCGGGCCCACCAGTGGCACCTCACCGGCGGTCATCCGCCACAGGGCGGCGTAGTGGGGTTCCCCGGCGAGCTCCTTGTGGGTCCCCCGGGCGACGATGCGACCGCGGTCGAGGACCACGATGCGGTCGGCGCCCACCACGGAGGCCGGGCGGTGGGCGATGACCAGGACGGTGCGCCCCACGACCAGGCGGTTGAGGGCCTGCTGGATCTCCGCCTCGGACTCCGGGTCGGTGAAGGCCGTGGCCTCGTCCAGGATGAGGATCGGGGCGTCGACGACCAGCGCGCGGGCGATCGCGACGCGTTGGGCCTGCCCGCCCGAGAGCAGGGTGTCCTCGTCGATGACGGAGTCGTACCCCCGGGGCAGGGACATGATGAACTCATCGATGCAGGCCTCGCGGGCAGCCGCCCGGACCTCCTCCTCGGTGGCGTCGGGGCGCGCCAGGGCGATGTTGTCGCGGATGGAGATGCGCAGCAGCTGGGGGTCCTGCAGGACGAAGGCGACCTGTCGGTACAGCTGGGTGGTGGCGATGCGCCGGACGTCGACGCCACCGATGGACACCGTGCCCGAGTCGGGGTCGGCGAAGCGGGCGACCAGGGTGGCCACCGTGGACTTCCCCGACCCGGAGGGCCCGATGAGGGCCGTGGTGGTGCCCTCGGCGAGGTCCAGGGTGACGTCGTCGACGGCGAGGGTCTCCCCGTAGGAGTAGGAGACGTGGTCCAGGTGCACGTCGTGGGAGGTCGGCACGACCGGGTCCGTGGGTTCGGGGAGGGTGGGCGTGTCGAGGACCTCCACGATGCGCAGCGCGGAGGCGCCCGCCAGCTGGTAGGCCCACTGCGTGTTGCCGATGACCTCGATGGAGGCGGGGAGCACCAGGGCGATGAGCGCGCAGGCCACGACGTCGACGGGGCTGACCCATCCCGCGGCCACCATGGCGGCACCTCCCCCCAGGTTGACGGCCAGGAGGACCGAGGGTGCGACCACTGCCATCGACACGGCTGAGCCCTTGAGCAGGGGCTTGCACCAGGCGAGGTAGAAGTCGGAGAACTCGTGGGCCGCGTCCGCGTAGTTGCGGTGCGCCTGCCCCACCTTGCCGAAGGCCTTGACCACGGTGATCCCGCTGACGAACTCGACCATCGTCGAGGAGACCTTCGCCAGGCGCGTGTCCATCTCCGCGGTCTTGGCGGGCATGTCCTTCATGGACCAGGCCTGCAGGCCGGCGTAGAGGGGGAAGGTCGCCACGCTGAGCAGGCCGAGCCTCCAGTCGATGACGAGGGCGTAGACGAGGAGGCTCAGGGGCGGCCCTCTCGAAGTTGCGGTGGAGGATGCGCGTCCCGATCCAGCCGCCCACGAGGGCGACGATGAGGATGACGACGGCCCACGCGCCGATGACCCCGGGGGTGAAGAGGGCCTTCATACCGTCGGCGTACTCCTGGCCCATGCTGGACACGATGCTCGCGAAGTAGGTGTCGGACTGGTAGAAGATCGGGAGGAGGGGGAAGACGAGCCAGAGCTGTGCGATGGCGTAGGCGAGGGCGTTGCGCGAGGGGGACCGGAAGTGGGCGCTGCTGGCGACCAGGTCGGCCAGGAAGCCGACGAGTGCCGCGCCGATGACCGTGTACCAGACATGGCCTGTGAGGAACATCAGGAGTCCGACGATCGTGTTGAGGACCGTCAGGGCCCCGAAGGTCGGCGTCTCGGCCAGGAAGAGCATGATGACCGTGCCGTTGAGGAGGATGCCGACCACCCATCCGACGAACATCATGAACGGGTTGAAGAAGCCGAGCATGCCGGTGACGTAGGTGATGACGAAGTAGATCGCCGTGAAGACGCCGATGTTGATGAGGTTGCGGGGTGACAGGCCGGTGCTCGTCTGTGCCATGGGTGCTCCCGGGGGTGTTCGCATGTGATTAGGTAAGGCTCGCCTTATCCATTGGGTGTGGGTGCCAGTCGGGCCCGAGGTCCCACCGGGCGGGTGGGTCCGAGCCTGTTCCTGCTGCTGGCGACCGGAACAGACGCTACTCTCAAATGAGAATCATCGTCAATAAGAAGGGGAATGGTGCCCCTGCCCGGCCCGTATGTCTGTCCGCCCTCTTGTCGGCGCCTGTCCGCCTGCGCCTGTCCGCCTGCGCCCCGGCGCCTAGACTCCGAGGTGTCGATGTCGACCCGACTCGGAGGGTCGATCCCGTGGAGGTGGCCATGGCCGGAGTGCAGCTGCTGGGCACGCGCGCGCACGCTCCCTTCGGACCCGATCCCGTGCCCCGGGGCGTGGAGGTGGTCTCCCTGGACTCCCCCGCCGGAGAGCTCACCGCCCTCCTGGCCCCGGCACGGGGGAGCGAGCGTGGGCGGGTACTCGTCATCCCGGGGTTCACGGGCTCCAAGGAGGACTTCAGCCACTTCCTGCCCCGCCTGGCCGCCGCCGGGTACACGTCCCTGGCCTACTCCCAGCGCGGACAGGCTGACTCCGCAGCTCCCCGCGGCAGGCGCCACTACCACCTGGAGGACTTCACCGCTGACGCCCTCCACGTGGCCCACACGCTGGGAGCAGGTGACGCCCCGGTCCACCTGCTCGGCCACAGCTTCGGAGGTGTGGTGGCCAGGGCGACCGCGATCAGTTCCCCCGACCCGTTCCGGACCCTTACCCTCTTCTCCTCGGGTCCGCGCGCTGTGCGCGAGTTCGTCCCCCCGGCACTGCTCGCCCTGCTGCCACGAGGGCGGGCCACCCACCGGCTGCTGCGACGCACCCTGCACCCCAACATGCCCACCTCCCCCCAGACGGATCCACGACTGGAGATGCTGCGCCAGCGGGTGGAGGCGACCTCGGACGACAACCTGGTCGCCACCGCCCGCATCCTCACCACCTACCCCGACACCACCGAGCAGCTGCGTGCCACCCACCTGCCCGTCCACGTCGTCCACGGCGCCGAGGACCCGGTCTGGCCCCTGGAGTGGTACGGGCCGGAGGTGGAGCGACTCGGCGCGGTGCACACCGTGATCCCCCACGCCCAGCACTCCGCCCAGTTGGAGAACCCCGATGCGCTCGCGGCCGCCCTCGTCGACTTCTGGGAGGCCCACCCCTGAACCGCACCGACGCCGGAACCCCCTGCTCCCCGCCCACCCGCCCTGCCCCGCGACCGGGCGGTGTCGCGGGGCCCGACCACCCGATCCACTGCTGCCCGCCGATGTCCGCACGGGCTGCACCAGCACCCACGACAGAGAGGTCACCGATGACCACCGCATCCACGCCCGACGACCGCATTGACGAGGCCCTGGCGGCCATGACGCTCGAGGACAAGGCGCACCTGCTCACGGGTGCCGACTTCTGGCACACCGCGGCATTCCCCGACGCCGGTGTGCCCGCCACGATGATGACGGACGGCCCCTACGGCCTGCGCAAACAGGGGGAGGACTCCGACCACCTCGGCATCGGTGACTCCGTTCCCGCCACCGCCTTCCCGCCACCCGTGGCACTGGGTGCCTCCATGGACCCCTCACTGGTGGAGCGCGTGGGTGCGGCCATCGGGGAGGAAGCGCTCCAGGAGCAGGTCTCGGTGGTGCTCGGACCCGGCGTCAACATCAAGCGTTCCCCACTGTGCGGGCGCAACTTCGAGTACTACTCGGAGGACCCGCTGGTGGCGGGCGTCATGGGCGGGGCCTGGGTGCACGGCATCCAGTCGAGGGGTGTGGGTGCCTCCCTCAAGCACTTCGCCGCGAACAACCAGGAGACCCGGCGCAACTCCGTCTCGGCGGATGTCGACGAGCGCCCACTGCACGAGACCTACCTGCGCGCCTTCGAGCGCATCGTGCGCAGGGAGCAACCCTGGACCGTGATGTGCTCCTACAACCGGGTGAACGGCGCCTTCGCCTCCGAGAGTCACCTCCTGCTCACGGAGCTGCTGCGCGGGCAGTGGGGGTTCGAGGGTGTCGTGGTCTCCGACTGGACGGCGGTCCTGGACCGGGTGCGTTCCCTGCGCGCCGGCCTCGACCTGGAGATGCCCTCCACCGGTGAGGTCGGGCCCGGCGAGGTCTTCGCCGCGGTGCGCAGCGGGGAGATCGCGGAGGAGCTGGTCGACGCCTCGGTGCGACGCATGCTGGAGCTGGTGTTCCGCGCGGCCGACCGCGTGGACCCCACCGCCCGCTACGATGCCGACGCCCACCACGACCTGGCCCGCGAGGTGGCCGGGCGGGGCGTCGTCCTGCTGCGCAACGAGGGCGACCTGCTGCCCCTGGACCCCGGTGCGCGTCTGGCGGTCATCGGGGAGTTCGCCCGCACCCCGCGTTTCCAGGGCGCGGGCTCCTCCCAGATCGTGCCCACCCGCCTGGAGAACGCGCTCGACGCCCTGCGGGCTGACACCACGGGCGAGGTGCTCTTCGCCCCCGGGTTCCGCCTGGACGGGGAGGAGGACGAGGCCTTGGTGGCCGAGGCCGTGGAGGCGGCCTCGCGGGCGGACGTCGCCGTGGTCTTCCTGGGCCTGTCGGACCGGGAGGAATCGGAGGGCTACGACCGCACCGTCATCGACCTGCCGCTGGTCCAGGTGGACCTGGCGCGCCGGGTGCTGGAGGCCAACCCGCGCACCGTGGTGGTCCTCTCGAACGGGTCGGCGGTGCGGCTGTCGCCGTGGTCGGACGGGGTCCCCGCCCTCGTCGAGGGGTGGCTGCTCGGGCAGGCCGGGGGAGCGGCCGTGGCGGATGTGCTGTTCGGGGTGGTCAACCCGTCCGCGCGCCTGACCGAGACGCTGCCGCTGCGCCTGGAGGACACCCCCGCCCACCTGAACTTCCCCGGTGAGCACGACCGGGTCCGCTACGGCGAGGGCATCCACGTCGGCTACCGCTGGTACGACGGGCGGGGTCTCGACGTCGCCTTCCCCTTCGGGCACGGACTGTCCTACACGACCTTCGGGTACGACTCGGTGGACGTGCGATGGGAGGCCGGTGCGCGTGAGGGACGCGAGGACCGGGTGGGCCGGGTGGGCGGACCGGGGGACCAGGGCGGGCCCGGGAGCGGTGACGAGGGCGTGGCCCGGGACGAGGGCGGGCAGCTGGTCGTGCGCCTGGGCATCACCAACACGGGAACGCGGGACGGCCGCGAGGTGGCCCAGGTCTATGCCGGACCGGCCGGCTCCACGGTGTCGCGACCACCGCGGGAACTGCGCGGATTCACCAGTGTCGCGGTGCCGGCCGGGGAGAGGGTCGAGGTCGAGGTGCGCATCCCTCGTGCGGACCTGGCCCACTGGGACGACCGGGTCCACCGCTGGGTCGTGGAGGGTGGGGAGTGGATCGTCGAGGTCGGCGCGTCCAGTCGCGACATCCGCCTCTCCGGGAGGGTCGACATGCCCGGCGACACCGTGGTGGTCCCCCTGGACGCGGCCTCCACCGTGGGCGACTGGATGGCCGACCCGGTGGGGCGGGAGCTGTTGACCGACGCACTGGGGGAGGTCGTCTCCCCCTCGGGCGGGCAGGCGCGTGACCACGGGGCGATGACGCTCGTGGAGATGCTGTCCGGCATGCGCCTGGGCCAGGTGGTCCACTTCCCGATGGTGTCACTGACCGGGGAACAGGTGGAGGACCTGGTCGAGCGTGCGCGAGAGGACCGTCACCCCTCCTGACCCTCCTCCTGTCGAAGTCCGCTCTGTTCTGGGGTCGAAGTCCGCTCTGTTCGACCCTCGAGGTCCGCTCATTTCCCGTGTCGCGGTCCGTCCTCCCGTGGTTCTCCGCTGGGTGGAGATGGATTGCTCACGCCGGGTGGGGCGCGTCCCGGGGTGTGCCTCGGGGTGTGCCGGGGCCGTGCCTCGGCAGGGTGGTGGGGCATGCCTCGGCGGGGGAGGACCGTGTCCGGGGGAGGTGGGCGGGGTGGTCGGTGGTCGACCCGCTCGGCGTCCTCGGGCACAATCAGGGTGTGGACCTGCCTGAGGAACTGCCCGAGAACCCGGACGTCCGACTCGTCGTCGCCGACATGGACGGCACGCTGCTGGACGGTGACGGTGAGATCCCAGAGGGGTTGTGGCCGCTCCTGGACCGGATGGAGGAGCGGGGCAGCGTCTTCGCTCCCGCCAGCGGTCGCCAGTACGCGACCCTGCGCGCGATGTTCGCGCGGGCCGCGCGGGGGATGACCTTCATTGCGGAGAACGGTGCACTGGTGATGCGCGACGGTGTGGAGGTGTCCTCGACGGCCCTGGACCGGGAGACCGTCGCTGCGGCCGTGCGGTCCGTGCGCACCCTGGCCGAGGACGGATCCGATGTCGGCCTGGTCCTGGCCGGGGCGGGGACGGCATGGGTCGAGCGCACGGACGAGCGATTCCTCGTCCAGGCGCGCCCCTACTACCGGTCCATCACCCCTGTCCCGGACCTCCTGGAGTTGCCGGGAGCCGTGCTCAAGGCTGCCCTGTTCGACTTCGGGGAGGTGGCCGCCAGTTCCAGGATCGCCTTCGGCCCGTTCGAGGACACCCACCAGTGGGTGGTGTCGGGGGAACGATGGTCGGACCTCATGGCTCGGGGTGTCGACAAGGGGACCGCAGTGCGGGCCCTGCAGGCGGACCTCGGGATCACCCGGGCCCAGACCGTGGCATTCGGGGACTTCCACAACGACTTGGGGATGCTGGCCGAGGCGGGGATGTCCTTCGCGATGGCCAACGCCCATCCCGACGTCATCGAGGCGGCGCGTCACCTCGCGCCTGCGAACACCGAGGACGGGGTGGTGCGCGTCCTCGATGCGCTGCTGGGGTGACTCCCGGCCCCACACACCCCCGTGCGGTGCAGTGCCGGTGGATGATGGGCATCCCTCCGGTCGCACACGGGACCGCACTCACGGGCGGGCGCTCAGGGTCCTCCGCGGGTGCAGGCGACGCCTCAGGTCTCGGGCAGGAGGTCGAGCACCGTCCGCTGGATCGCGACTGCGGCTGCACCGCGCGCCCAGAGGAGGGGATCATCATCGATGATGCGCAGGTCGGGCTCCGAGGCGAGAGGGTCGCGCATCCGCCGGATCGACTCCCGCATCCGCACCTCGCCGACCCGGGCGATGCGGACGCCCTCGCCCGTGAGGATGATGCGCCGGGGTTGCGCGATGTTGGCCACTGCGGCGACAAGGACACCCAGCGCATGCGCAGAACGGGCCACCAACTGTTCCATCGCGGGATCGCCCACCTCGGCCAGGTCGAGGACCTCGTCATAGGTCATGGTGCGCCCCGACAGCTGGGAAGCCTGGGCGCGGATGGACTCGTTGACGAGCATGGCGTCGGCACACCCGCGGTGCCCGTCGGGACAGGAGGGTCCGAACGGGTCGAGGGGGAAGTGGCCGATCAGGCCCAGGCCCGAGTCGGGCCCTCCCACCAGCCGGTCGTGCACGATCAGGCCCATGCCGACGCCGACGCCGATCGTGATCGTCGCGAAGGAGGTGACGTCACGTCCGTCGCCGAACCAGTGCTCGGCCTCCATCAGGGCATCCAGGTCGTTCGTGACGATGCTCGGCAGATCGGTGGCCCTCCTGACCAGTGGCCCCAGGTCGACGTCCTTCCACCGCAGGAACGGGGCACGCCGGACGAAGCGTGACTCCCGGACCTCTCCGCCCAGCCCGACCCCGACCGCAGCGGGTCCGTTGCCCTCCGACAGTTCCTGCACCACCTCGCCCAGGAGTTCGGCGACCGCTGCGGGGTCCCTGTCCCCCAGTTCCCGCACGAGGGAGGCGCGGATGTCCGCGCGAAGGTCCGTGAGGACGGCGAAGGCATGGGTGGCGGTGAGCTTGATCCCGATGAAGGTCTGGAGACCCGCGTCGACGTCGAGTGGCTGGAGGGGGCGTCCTCCGGTGTGGGGCTGTTCCTCGCGGACCTCCTGCACCACTCCCGACTCGAGCAGGGTCCGCGTCAAGCGTGTGAGGCTCGGTGTGGACAGGCCCAGACGGTCGGCGAGCTCAGTGCGCGACAGTGGACCGTGGACCAGCAGGTCCAGGACGACGCGGCGCTCGGAGTCGGACAGCGGTGTCCAGGGGGATGTCGAGTTCAGCACCTGTGCTCCTCGAAGGGAATGTGGTGATCCGATACTACTGCAATGGAATCAGGGGACGAACATGTCGGTAGCCAGAAACTCTGAGAGTGTCCCGCTTGACAGCGACCCGTGTCTGGGTAGTTAATATCACTGCAAAGAAAAGGAGCGTCCCGATCGTGGACTGCGACCGCCTGTCGGCGTCCGTCGCGGAACCCGGGGGCGGATGACGAGGATGTCGATTCAGGAGGAATGACATGCGCAGACGCATGGTGGCAGTTGCAGCCGGGGCACTGACCGCAGCACTGGCCCTCACTGCCTGTGGAGGCGGAGGCAGCGCCTCCTCGGGTGCCAGTGGCGCCGAGGACGGCAAGACACTCAAGGTGTGGTGGTGGGAGAACGACGAGAGCCCACTGTCCCAGACCTGGAACAAGGCGATCGAGACCTTCAAGGCCGAGCACCCGGACGTCGACGTGCAGTTCGAGCTCAAGACCTACGAGCAGATGCAGCAATCCGCCCAACTGATCCTCGACTCCAATGACGCGCCCGATGTCATCGAGTACCTCAAGGGGAACGCCACCGCGGGAGTCGTCTCCAAGGCCGGTCTGCTGACCGATCTCACGGATGTCGCCACGGAGAAGGGGTGGAAGCTCGACAACTCCGCCCAGGACGTGGGCCTGTACCAGGACGGGATCATGGGTTCCGGCCAGCGCTACGGCGTGACGAACTACGGCGAGTACGTCGGCCTCTTCTACAACGAGGACGAGCTGGCCAAGTACGACCTCCAGGTCCCCACGACGCTGGACGAGCTGGAGAAGGTCATGCAGACCTTCAAGGACAACGGCGTCACGCCGCTGGCCCTGGGCTCCAACGACTACCCGGGACCGCACCTCCTGTACGCGCTGGCCCTGGCGAACATGGATGAGAGCTCCTGGGCCGACTACCAGCAGTTCGCCGGTGAGCCCGACTGGGATGCCTGGACCAAGGCCGCCACGACCTACAAGGAATGGGTGGACAAGGGCTACATCAGCAAGGACTCCACGGGCATCTCCGCCCAGGACTCCGGCAATGCCTTCGAGGCAGGCAAGTACCCGCTGTTCTACTCGGGCACGTGGTGGGCGGGCCCCTTCGGCGCCGACATCAAGGACTTCACGTGGAGCCAGGTGCTCTTCCCGGGCAATGACCTGCACCCCGGTTCGGGTGGGAACCTCTGGGTCGTGCCCTCAAAGGCCGAGAACAAGCAGCTCGCCTACGACTTCATCGACATCACGCTCCGTCCCGAGATCCAGAACGAGCTCGGCAACCTCGGAGGAGTTCCCGTGGGTGCGGAGGAGTCGGCGATCACCGACCCCGTCGGCCAGCTGGTGACCTCCCGGTTCAATGACCTGCTCTCCGGTGATGCCGGCTCGCTCGCCTGGTACCCCGACTGGCCCGTCGCCGGACTCAACGACGTCCTGCTCGCACAGTCCTCCGCACTGGTCCAGGGCACGACCGATCCCGCGGCTGTGGTGGATGCCATCAAGACCGCCTACGAGGCGGGCAAGCCCCAGAACTGAACCCTGTCCACCGACTGTCCACTGAACTCGGGTGGTGCCGCGCCGCTCGGCGTGGCACCACCCGCCTAAGGACCACACATGACCTCGCCCACGAAAGCGCGCTCCCGCCGACACCGGGGATCCACCACGGAGCCCCAGGCCGGGTACTGGCTCTACCTGATTCCCGGTGCGATCGGGTTCTTCCTGGTCGTCCTGCTCCCGTTCGGCATGAACATCTTCTACAGCCTCACCGACTGGAGCGGGGTGGGGACGCCGACCTTCATCGGTCTCGGCAACTACGTCAAGCTCATGGGCGACGCCACGTTCTGGATCTCCTTCAAGAACTCGCTCTTCTTCATCGTGGCGATGGCCCTCCTGCCCACCGCCATCGGTGTGCTCGTCGCTGCGGTCCTCTTCGACTTCATCGCCCCGAAGTTCGGGTCGAAGGTGACCAGCACCCTGCGAGCGATCATCTACCTGCCCCAGATCCTCCCCATCGCCGTGGCCGGAGTGCTCTGGAAGTGGATGTACCAGCCCGAGTACGGGGTCATCAACACGATCCTGTCGAACATCGGCCTCGACGGCCTGCGCAACAACTGGCTGGGGGACTCGAACCTGGCGATCTACGCCGTGATGAACGTACTGGTCTGGCTCCAGATCGGCTACACCGTGGTCCTGTTCATGGCGGGTCTGTCCCGCGTCGACCCGGCCCTGTACGAGGCCGCCGAACTGGACGGAGCGAACTGGTGGCAGCGCTTCCGCCACATCACCCTGGACCAGTTGCGGCCCGAGATCTCCGTCGTGCTCATCACGACCTCCGTCGCGGCGCTGAAGGTGTTCGCGCCGATCTTCATCCTCACCAAGGGTGGCCCCGGGACCTCCACGATGGTCCCCTCCTACTTCTCCTACTCCAACTTCTTCACCACGACCCGCGTCGGCTACGGCGCCGCAGTGGCCACGGTGCTCGCCGTCCTCGTGACGGTCATCGCCGTCGCACTGCTGCGCTACCAGACCCGCACCACGGAAGGGTTCGACGATGACCGCCGTTGAGGCAACAGTTCCCCCGACCACGACCCCCTCACGAGGGCGTCCCCAGCGTGCCCGGGGTGGCCGCTCGAAGCGGAGGGTGAGCGGCTGGGTCGTGCTGGTCATGACCTGCGCGCTGGCACTGCTGATGGTCTTCCCCCTGTGGATCGCGCTGATCAACGGCTTCAAGCCGGCCGATGACTACATCCACAACGGCCCCCTCTCCCTGCCCAGCCGCCTGGACTTCTCGGCCCTGGCCAACTTCTGGGTGAGCATCGACTTCAACCGGAAGCTCCTGAACTCCGTGATCATCTCCGGTGGGGTCGCCTTCACCGCCGTGGCACTGTCCCTGTTCAGTGCCTTCGCGATCGGCATCGGGCGCATCAAGGGGCGTGTGTGGATCCTGGCGGTCTTCATGGTCGCCTTCACGATCCCCCAGGAAGCCCTCGTCTACCCGCTGTTCAAGATCTCGCGGGACACGGGCCTCTACGACTCGATCTGGGGCGTGATCATCATCCTCGCCGTCCTCCAGAGTGCGTTCGGGACCTACATGCTCTCCTCGGTGCTGGGAACCTTCCCCAAGGAGGTCCTCGAGGCCGCACGCCTGGACGGTGCCGGGCGGTGGCAACTGCTGCGCGACATCGTGCTGCCCCTGACGCGGCCCACCCTGGCCGTCCTCGTCACGTTCTTCTTCATCTGGACCTGGAACGACTTCTTCCTGCCGATGATCCTGCTGCCCTCGGCGAAGAACCAGACGGTCTCGGTGGCACTGGGCGCGCTGAGTGGGCAGTACACGTCCGACCCGACCGCACTCGCAGCGGCGTCCCTCGCAGGTATCCTGCCAGCACTCGTGTTCTTCCTGATCTTCCAGCGCACTCTGATGCGTGGCATCAACATCGGTGCCATCAAGTGATCCCGACACAGAACCGATGCACCGTCTCTCCCCGGAAGGAAGCTCTCCGATGAGCCAACAGCTCCAGCTGCGGACGACGTCCCCCCTCGCCACCTCCGATGACTGGTGGAAGCAGGCGGTGATCTACCAGGTCTACCCGCGCAGCTTCGCCGACTCCGACGCTGACGGCTACGGGGACCTCCGGGGAGTGATCGACCATCTCGACCACCTCGAGACCCTCGGTGTCGACGTGGTGTGGCTGTCGCCGATCTACCGTTCCCCCCAGGCGGACAACGGCTACGACATCAGCGACTACCGCGACATCGACCCGATGTTCGGCACACTGGAGGACTTCGACGAGCTGCTCGAGCAGGCACACTCCCGTGGGATCCGGGTGGTCATGGACCTGGTGGTCAACCACACCTCGGACGAGCACGCCTGGTTCCAGGAGTCCCGTTCCAGCCTCGACAACCCCAAGCGGGACTGGTACATCTGGCGTCCCGCCCGTCCGGGTACCGTCGCGGGTGAACCGGGTGCCGAGCCCAACAACTGGGGCTCCTTCTTCTCGGGACCCGCGTGGGACCTCGACGAGACGACCGGGGAGTACTACCTGCACCTCTTCCACCGCAAGCAGCCCGACCTCAACTGGGAGAACCCCGAGGTGCGCGCCGCCGTCCACGAGATGATGCGGTGGTGGCTGGACCGTGGGGTGGACGGGTTCCGCATGGACGTCATCAACCTCATCTCGAAGGTCCCGGGTCTGCCCGACGGTGAGGTGCACCCCGGTGAGCTCTTCGGCGACGGGTTCCCCTTCTACGCCTTCGGTCCGCGCCTGCACGAGTTCCTCCAGGAGATGCACCGCGAGGTCTTCGACGGCCGCCACGGCTTCATGACCGTGGGCGAGACACCGGGTGCCACGATCGACCAGGCGCGGTTGGTCACGGATCCCGCCCGCCGCGAGCTCGACATGGTGTTCCAGTTCGAGCACGTCGACCTGGACCACGGCGAGCTCAAGTACCGTCCGGTACCCCTGGAGCGGGGCGCGCTTGCCGCGAGCCTCACCAAGTGGCAGGAAGGTCTGGCCGAGCACGGGTGGAACAGCCTCTACCTGGGCAACCACGACCAGCCCCGCCCCGTGTCACGCTTCGGCGACGACCGCGACCACTGGCGCGAGTCGGCCACGGCCCTGGCCACGGCCCTGCACCTCCTGCGCGGGACGCCCTACGTCTACCAGGGTGAGGAACTGGGCATGACGAATGCGCCCCTCACCAGCATTGATGACTACCGTGACGTCGAGGCCGTCAACTACTACGCGGAGCGCACGGCCCTGGGCGAGGACCCGACGGAGGTACTGGCCGGGATGTCGGTCATCAGCCGCGACAACGCCCGCACCCCTGTGCAGTGGAGTGACGGCCCCGAGGCAGGGTTCACGGCCGGGACTCCGTGGATCGAGGTCAACCCGAATGCGGCCAGCATCAATGCCGCAGCCCAGGTGGGTGTCGAGGGATCCGTGTTCGAGCACTACCGGGCCCTCATCGCGCTGCGCCACGCCAGCGAGGTCATCGCCCTGGGTGACTTCGAGCGTCTGGACGCAGGTGATCCTGCCATCTTCGCCTACCGACGTGGGCTCGGGGAGGAGTCGGTGCTGGTCATCGTCAACCTCTCCTCCGAGTCGCTGACCCCTGTGTGGTCCGGCGGTGACCCGGTCCTCCTCGCCGGGGACCTGGTGCTCACCAATGGCGCCGGCTCCGGTGACGGCGCAGGGCTGGCCCCCTGGGAGGCCCGGGTGTACGCGACGTCCGCAGCCCTGCGCCCCCTGGCCTGAACCCCGCACCCGCTGCGTCCGCCCTCGTCGACACCGACGAGGGCGGCGTCATGCCCGCGAACCCGGGAGCGCGAAGACGACCGGGGCCCCGATCCCGAAGCCTGCGGGGTAGCTGCCCGTGGCCGCCAAGGTCGTGAAGATGCCTGCCACCTCCGCATCCGTCCGCCAGATGTCGGAGGACTCACGGAACCGGCGTGCCATGACCGTGCGCGGCAGGACGAGGTCCTCCGTCGCGTGGGCAGGACGTGTGGTGGCGACGACGGGGCAGTTGCGCGAGCGCGTCGCGGGTGAGGCCCGGTGTTCCACGTAGAGCATCCCGTCCGTGGGCTCGCGGTAGACATAGTGCCCGCGGTCCTGTGCGGAGAGGCGGAAGAGGAGCAGCTCGTCGAGCGTCAGGAAGGTCCCCAGGACCGTGCGGACGTCGGCAGTGGACCTGCACGGCACCCATCGCAAGGGGGGCCATTCGAGGGAACTCACACGGATGGGGGCGTCGGATTCCCATCCGTGGGGAACAGTGTCGGGGACGTCCATGGGACCAGTGTCCTCACCACCATGTGCACCTGGGGCGGGAGATCCGTCACGTCGGGACGGCAGGGCAGATGCCCCGGGATGGCGCCGTGAGAGCGCTCTCCCCTGACCTGCGGGAACTCGGCCGGCGCGGCTTCCCGGCTCGGGCCGGGCGGCCGCAGGTGGCCAGACGTTCAACGGGTGGGGACGGACGCGCACCGTGTGACGGTGGCGTCCCGGCGCGGTCCGGGCGCGCCGGGACGCACGGTGGGAGCGACTCGGCGATGATGGGATGCGGGTCGATGACCGATCCGTGTCCCATCCCGCCCTCGTCCGCAGGAGCCTCTCCATGACCGTCGACCACGCTGCCCGGGTCCTCGCCCGTCTCGGACGTCTGGAGCGCCAGTGGCTCCGCCCCGGCCTGGAGACCGAGCCGACCGAGGTCACCCTCGCGGCGTGGGAGGCACCCGGGGAGCCGGTGCCCTTCCGTGAGGCAGTCGGCCACGAGTACGCACCCACGGCCACGGGTGAGCCGTGGTCCCGCCCGTGGGGCACCACCTGGCTGCACCTCACGGGCACGGTCCCCGCCCACTGGTCGGCGCTCGCCCCCCGTTCGCTCCCCCAACTGGTCATCGACCTCGGGTTCACCACCTCAGAGCCGGGGTTCCAGGCCGAGGGCACCCTCTACCGGGCGGACGGGACCGTGGTGCGCGGACTGGAACCCCTCAACCACCGACACCGCCCGGAGGTGGACCGGGACGGTGCCTTCGAGTACTGGGTCGAGGCAGCCTCGAACCCCGATGTCCAGAACTACGACTGGATCACACCGAGTCCGCTCGGCGATCCGGACACCGCCGGGACGCAACCCCTCTACCGCCTCGGTCCCATCGAACTGCGACTTCGCGACACCGAGGTCGAGGGCCTCCTGGCGGACATCGACGTGCTGCGGGGCGTCCTCGGAGTCCTCGACCCTTCGCGCCCCCGCGCCGACGGCATCCTGTTGGCCCTCTCGCGGGCGATGGACGCCCTCGACCCCGACGACGTGGCGGGCTCCGTCCCCGCTGCGCGCGCCGTCCTGCACCCCGCACTGGATCGCCACGCCGACGCCTCCGCCCACACCGTGCACGCCGTGGGGCACGCCCACATCGATTCGGCATGGTTGTGGCCCCTGCGCGAGACGCGCCGCAAAGTGGTGCGTTCGTTCTCCAACGCCCTGGACCTCATGGATGCGGACCCCACGGTGTCCTTCGCCGCGTCCTCCGCCCAGCAGTACGCCTGGCTGAAGGAGGACCACCCGGACGTCTTCGCACGCATCCGTGAACGAGTCGCGGAGGGCCGTTGGGTCACGGTGGGGGGTCAGTGGGTGGAGTCGGATCCCTACATGGTGGGTGGGGAGGCCTTCATCCGCCAGTTCCTGGAGGGCATCCGCTTCTTCCGGGAGGAGTTCGGCACGGAGAGTGAGGGAGTCTGGCTGCCCGACTCCTTCGGCTACAGCGCGAACCTGCCCGGGATCGCCCGTCACATGGGGCGCGGCTGGATGCTGACCCAGAAGCTGTCCTGGAACGACACCAACACCTTCCCCCACCACACCTTCTGGTGGGAGGGCCTCGACGGGACGCGCCTGTTCACGCACTTCCCGCCGGTGGACACGTACACCTCCCAACTCACCCCCGCGGAGATGGGGCGCGCCCAGTCACGGCTGCGCCAGGGCGGGCGGGCCACGGTCTCCCTCGCACCCTTCGGATGGGGCGATGGTGGGGGCGGGCCCACCCGCGAGCAGGTGGAGCGGGCCCACCGCCAGGAGGACCTCGAAGGGGTTCCCCACGTGCGGCTCTCCACCCCCGGCACCTTCTTCTCCGAGGCACTGGCAGAGGCGACGGATGGGGTCCCGGCGGCCCCGACCTGGGTCGGTGAGCTCTACCTGGAGAACCATCGTGGGGTGTTCACCTCCCAGCACCGCACCAAGCGCGGGAACCGGCGGTGCGAGCACCTCCTGCGCGAGGCCGAGCTCTGGGCCACCACCGCCGCGGTCCGCCGGGGCGTCCCCTATCCCCACGAGCGACTGCACGAGGACTGGCGCACGCTCCTGCTCCTGCAGTTCCACGACATCCTTCCGGGCTCCTCCATCTCCTGGGTCCACCGTGAGGCCGAGGAGATGTACGCGCGTCTGGAGTCCGACCTGGAGGACCTCATCTCCTCCAGTCTGGAGGTCCTCACCGGTCCCGGCGAGGACCACCTCCTCGTCAACGCCGGTCCCTTCACCCTCGACGGGGTGCCTTCGGGGGCGGTGGTGCGGGCGGGCGTCCGACCCGCCGCGAGTGCGGTGAGCGGACCCAGCGCGGCCCCGGGTCCGGTCGGGGACCCGAGTGCCTCGACCGACGCCCTGCCCGTCGCCCCGTCCGTCGCGCCCGCCGTGCTCGTCGGGGACGGCCCCGCTGGCACCCGGGTGGTGGACAACGGGGTGCTCCGTCTGGTCGTCGATGCCGAGGGCTCCATCACCTCCGTGGTGGACCTGGCCTCCTCCCGTGAGGTGGTGCCGACCGGCGAGACCCTGGCCCGCCTGCACCTGCGCCGGGACATTCCCTCCGACTGGGACGCCTGGAACACGGACCTGGCCGACGTCGACTCCGGGGAGATCCTCACCTCGGTGGAATCCGTGGAGGTCTCCGCGGACGAGGGCGGCGCCCTCGTGCGCGTCGTACGCACCCACGGCGCCAGCACCTTCACCCAGGAGCTGCGCCTGGCAGCCGGCTCCAGGACCCTCGACATCACCACCGCGGTGGACTGGCACGAGCGGCACAAGCTGCTCAAGCTGGAGTTCCCACTGGCGCTCCTGACCGACCACGCACAGTCCGAGGTCCAGTTCGGGCACGTCACGCGGCCCATCCACACGAACACGTCCTGGGACGTGGCGCGCTTCGAGACCGTGGCCCTGCGATGGGTGCGGGTCGCCGAGGGTGACTTCGGGGTGGCCGTGGCCAACGACGAGACCTACGGGCACTCCTTCCGGCGTCTCCACGGCACCGACGGCCCCTTCGTCGAGATCGGGGAGTCGCTGCTGCGTGCGCCCACGGCGCCCGACCCCGATGCCGACCAGGGGCACCACGTCCTGCGCACCGGTGTCGTCGTCGGGGCCGCCACCGAGGACGCCGTGCACGAGGGCTACCGCCTGAACATGCCCCTCCGCACCGTGACCGGGGGTGACGGTGTGCCCGCCCTCGTGTCGACCACGGGCGGCAGCGGCGTCATCGAGGCGGTGAAGCTGGCCGATGACGGGTCCGGTGACGTGGTGGTGCGCCTGTACGAGTCGCTCGGTCGACGAGGACGGACGCGGGTGGCGCTCGGTCTGCGGGCCGACGCCGTCGAAGGCGTGGACGGGAGGGAGCGTCCGTTCGGCGACGCGGGGCCGGATCCGGTCGGGTGTGACGGGCCGCGCCCGGGGACAGTCCACTGGGTGGAAGGCACGCAGGACGTCGAGGTGGAACTCGGACCCTTCCAGATCGCGACGCTGAGGATCAGGCCGGAGCAGCACTGAGCACCGGGCCGGGGTACGGACCACATGGCAGCCCCAGCTGCGTCCCGGCCGAGTTCCGGGGGACCGGTCCTTCCGTGGGCTGCTCCCGGGTGGTCCGGGGGACCGGCCCTCGTGTGGACAGCTCCCGGTGGGGACGCCTCTGGTGCGGTCCACCTGCCGGACAAGTCCTGTTACATTCGACCGCTCACCGACCACCTGTTGGCGCGCCACTGTGCCGGTCCTAGTTTGGTCCGCATGGACGACACACGGACCGCAGCAATCGGTCGGAGCCTGTGCGGGGTCACTTGCGAGTGCACCGCTCCCGGGCACGAGCTGCACGCCATTCGGGCGTGCGCTGCCGCCGCGATGCCGAGCCGTTGGGTGGACGCCCTCGTCCGTTCCGTGCACGAGGACGGATCCCTCGAGGTCGTCGAGGCGTTCACCGGGCTGTCGCACCGCCTGTGGAACCACGCCGACCTGACGGAGGCCGTCCGACCGGGCGAACCCGTGGCCCTGCAGGAGGCCTACGGGGTGCTCGCCCTACCGGGTCGACTGGTCAGTGTCCGGTCCCTCGACGCTGCCGGTGAGGCCGCGTAGTCGAGAAGGACCGTGACACCCGGGGTCCCCACCCCGGGGTGCCCCGTCTCCCTGCCGGGACGGGGCACACATCATTCACGGGGACGGGTGGCCTGTGACCCCAGGGTCACTTGGCCATCATCATCGTCATCGAGCCCATCATGGACTCGCAGGCCTTCGCACAGTCCATGCAGACCTGGGCGCAGGCCTTCATGTGCTCCATGTCGTCGTGCTTCATGCACTCCTCCGCGCAGGCGCGCGCCATCATCATGCAGGCCTCGAGCATCTTCATCATGACCATGGAGTCCATACCGCTGGGACGCATCATCATGCGCATCGTGGCGTGGCACATGTCAGCGGTGTTCATGCACATGGCCATGCACTTCGCCATGTCCTCCATACCGGAGGAGGCGCACATGTCCGCACACATCGTGCAGGACTGCTCGCAGGCCGTACACGACTCCATGCACTGCTGCATCATCATCATGTCCATGCCGGGCATCTCCTTGTCGAGCATGGCCATCATCGGGGATGACATCATGTCCATCATTGCCCTCTTCCCTCGGTGACCGTCCGACAGGATCCTGTCGCGATGACCGGCCGCCGTCGCTCCCCATGGTAGGCCGGTGTGGTTCCGATCACCATGGGCAGTTCTCCCGGCGGTCACCCAATGGTCAGGTGAGCGTGGGCGTCCCCGTGGGTACTGGTGGGCGGAACACCCACGGCAACGGCAACGGCAACAACAGCGGTGCGGACAGGGCGGCCTCCGGCTGCGGGGTCATCCGTGCGCTGCGAAGCCCCGGAGCCTCAGGACTCGGCCGGGGACTCCCCGGCCGCGCCCTCGTGCTCGGCGACGAATGCCGCACCCGCAAGCGCGGCGTCGCGCGCGTCACCGGTCGCATTGACCAGGGGGAACACGTCGAGCTTGCGCATGGTCTGGGCCATGGGTGGCCCCATGTGTCCGGTGACCACTGCGCGCACGTCGTGGTCACGGAGGAAACGGACGATGCTCGCGTGGTGGGAGCCCTCCGAACTGGCGGTGTCATGGGAGACGTCCCACCCGACCTCGATCTCCTCCCAGGACACGATGGTGCCGCGAGCGATCGTGGCCAGGGCGACCGTGTGGGCCCGACCCCAACCGCCCCCGACCTGGTTCCCGGTGACGTTGACGGCCACGACGATGGCCTGTTCGGGTGCGGCTGGGTCCTGGTCCTGCTGTGTGTCCTGCTCCATGCCCCCATCCTTTCCTTCTTCCGGGTTCCCTGCCAAGTGCAAGTGCAAGTGCAAGTGCAAGTGCGGTGCAAGTGCAGGCGATGGCGCTGGGGGTGGTGCGGACACAGGTGTGGTCGCTGGCGCAGGTGCGGTGCAGGTCCGGGCGCCGTCACAGATGCAGATGTGGGTGCAGGTCCAGACGCGGGAAGGACGTGTACGGCCTCAAGGCTTCCTGACCTCGGCAACAGTGCGGTCACAGGCTCCGGACAGCGGGACGGACCACCTTGGGTGCATCGAGGCACGGAGGAGAGGAGCAGGAACGATGACCGGGACGTCTGCACACGAGGGGAACGTCGGGAAATGCTCCGGCACGGATGGGGCCGCAGCGGGCGTGCCGCGATGGCACGCGGTCACCGTGGATGTCTTCGCCGAGGATGCACTCGGTGGGGATGCGCTGGCCCGGGATGCGCTGGCCCTGGACGCCCTGAACCCACACGCCTCGGCACCGGGCACGCCCGCACGGGGCATCCAGGCACCGGGTACGCCCACACAGGGGATCTCGGCGGCGGCCCCGGGGCGCGCGACGCTGGCTGGCGCGGTCCCCACCGAGAGCACCGGTGCCCGACACCCACGGCGTACGGGAGTGCGCCGTCGCTGGCGGGCGCTCAGGTTGGGGCTGGGCTGGGCGGTGCTCGTGGCCATCGGCGGGGCGACGATGCTGCCCGCCGCGGACGCCCTCGCCTCCGGAGTCGACCGGCCCCCTTACATCGTCCAGCAGGTCGTCGCTGCCAGCCCCACAGCGACCAGCCAGGGTGAGGGGACCCCCTCTGTGCCAACCTTGAGTAAGACACCCGGACAGTCCGGATCGGTGTCGTAGAGGGCGGGGAGGAGTTCCCCAGGATGAGTACGACGATGACGGCGCCCGCTGGGGCGGGGCAGGCTGTAGGCATGGAAGACGTCCCGGATCCGCAGGTGCCGGCGAGGGCACAGCGGCGGACCTACACGGCGAGGTACAAGGCGAAGGTCCTGGCCGAGTACGAGGCGTGCGATCGGGAGGGCAAGGGGGCGCTGCTGCGCCGGGAGGGGCTGTACACCTCGCTGATCAGCTCGTGGCGTGACCAGCGCGACCGCGGCGCCTTGGAGGCGCTGGGGCGCTCGTCGGGCGCCGCGCCGGCCACTGCTGCCGAGAAGGAGGCGGCCCGGCTGCGCAGGGAGAACGAGCGGCTGACCGGCGAGCTGGACACGGCCCGGAAGGTCATCGAGATCCAGGGAAAACTCTCGGCTCTGTTGGACCAGTTCTCGACCGACAGCGCGAAGAAGACCGACGAGCGATGATCGACGAGACGATCACCGAGCTCACACCCCTGATCGGTGTCAAGGCCGCCTGCCGGGCGGTCGGCAGGTCGCGGGCCACGCACTACCGTCACCACCGCAAGAGCCCGACCCCGCCGAGGCCACCACGACGCGAGCCGGCCCGCCAGCCCCGCGCCCTGAGCGCGGCGGAGGAGGCCCAGGTGCTGACCGTGCTGCGCTCGGCGCGGTTCGTCGACATGGCCCCGGCCGAGATCTACGCGGTCCTGCTTGACGAGGGCACCTACCTGTGCTCGGTCTCGACGATGTACCGCCTGCTCCGCAAGCGCGGCGAGGTGCGCGAGCGGCGCCGCCAGGCCACCCACCCGGCCCGGGTCAAGCCCGAGTTGGTCGCTACCGCCCCGAACCGCGTGTGGTCGTGGGACATCACCAAGCTGCACGGTCCGGCGAAGTGGACCTACTACTACCTGTACTCCATCATCGACATCTTCTCCCGGTACACCGTGGGCTGGATGGTCGCCACGAGGGAGGCCGCGCCGCTGGCCGAGCGGCTGCTGGCCGAGACGATCACCAAGCAGGGCATCGACCGCGGCCAGCTGAGCATCCACGCCGACAACGGCTCCTCGATGGCCTCCAAGCCGGTCGCGTTCCTCCTGGCCGACCTGGGAGTGACGAAGTCGCACAGCCGCCCCCACGTGTCGAATGACAACCCCTACTCCGAGGCCCAGTTCAAGACCCTGAAGTACCGCCCGGAGTTTCCCCACCAGTTCGGCTCGATCGAGGACGCCCGCGCGTTCTGCGCCGAGTTCTACCGCTGGTACAACACCGAACACCGCCATTCCGGGATCGCGATGCACACCCCGTTCGACGTCCACCACGGCCGCGCCACCACCGTCCAGGACCACCGCTGCCGTGTCCTGACCCGCGCATACGGCGCCCACCCCGAGCGCTTCGTCCACCACCCGCCCGTCCCGCTGACACTGCCAGAGACGGCGTGGATCAACCAACCCCCCAAGGAGACGACCAACTCAACGATCCAGCACATTCACTGACCCACCCAGGTTGACAGGTTCCGACCCGGAGGGACTGAGCTCCAGGACCCTGCCCTCCGGGAGCCGGGGCAGGGTCCGGGCAGGGTCCGCGCCCGTCCCCCCGTGACACCCCGACATGGAGCGTCCGTCACCCCGCGGGCATGCTGACATCAGGGCCCGGAGCCATTCGTCTTCCCAGCGCTCCGGCACCACAGGTCCCGCAGTGGAGAGCTCCAGGATCGGCGTGTCCGCCCTCGTCGGCGGGCCCCCACCTGGCGGTGGGACGGCGCGCGGCGTCTGCGGCGTGGTGCTGGACAGCGTGCGCTGATCACGATGAACCACCATCTCGGTCCTCCTCGACCTGAAGCCGAGCGATCCCAGCGACCGCCCCGGTCAGATCAAGCGAACCCCGACTCCAGAGCCAATGGTTATGTTGACCGGCTCAACCATTCACCCCCGCCCCGCCTGGGCGCTCACCGAGCCGGTCAACATAACCCCGAGGTCGACATACCATCGCTTATGCGGAATTCCGCATAAGCGCCGTAGTGCGTGAGGTTCCGGAAGCCGAGGGCGGAACCGCGCAGGTGCTCGAGCCGGCCGTTGATCGCCTCCGTTGGGCCGTTGCTGGTGCCGGGTCGGTCGAAGTAGGCCAGTACGTCGTCGGCTCGCTTCTTCAGTGTTCGCCCCAGCGTGATGACCTCGGTGAGCGCCTTCGGGACGCCGTTGCTGACAGAGTCGATCACCGCCCGCATCATCTCCTTCGCCTTGTTCTTGTCGGGTTCGCGGTAGGCGGCGACGATGCGCTGGTAGATGCCCCAGGTCGCTTCGACCTCGACGTGCTCCTCGGCGGCGAACACCGCGTCGAGCCGCGCGGTCTGTTTCTTGGTGAGGAAGCTCGCGCCGGTGTGGAGGGTGCGGCGGACCCCGTAGAGCGGGTCGCCGGCGTGACCGCGGTGCCCGTGGATGGCTTGTTGGACCCGACGGCGGCACACGTCCAGTGCCTCGCCCGCGAGCCTGGTGACGTGGAAGGGATCTAGCACGGTCACCACGTCGGGCAACTCCTCGACCGCGGCGGTCTTGAACCCGGTGAAGCCGTCCATCGCGACCACCTCCACGCCGTCGCGCCACTCCTGCGGGCGGTCGGCCAGCCAGGTCTTGAACGCCTGCTTGGAGCGGCCCTCGACCATGTCGAGCAGCCGTGCCGGGCCGGTGCCATCTCGCACTGGGGTGAGGTCGATGATCACGGTGACGTACCTGTCGCCGCGACGGGTGTGCCTCCACACGTGCTCATCGACCCCGACGACCTTCACCCCCTCGAAGCGGTGCTCCTCGTCGATCAGCACCCGCTTGCCCTCGGCCAGAACGGCGTCGTTGGCGGTGTCCCAGGCCACCCCGAGCCCCTCGGCGACCCGAGCCACGCTCAGGTGCTGGACCACGATCCCTTCCAGCGCCCACCGCAGAGCGCGCCGAGACAACTTGGCCCGCGGTTCGGCCGCCGCGCTGGTGTCTTGGCGCCACACGCGGGTGCAGCCGGTGCACCGGTACCGACGGACCGTCACGACCAAGGTCGTCCGCCGCCAGCCCTGCGGGGCGTAGGCGAGCTCGCGCGTGACCGAGTCGCGCGGGCTGCCTTCACAGCCGCAGCCGCGGCACCAGCGGTCGTCGTCGACGACCCGGCACGCGAGAACGGCACGGTCGGGCTCGATCCGTTGCCCGGTGACGACGAGCCCGAGGTCGTCGAGCCGACAGAACTTGGTCAGGTCGGGGCAAGCGAAGGTAGCGTCAGACAAGTCGAGGTCTTCCAGATGGGTGGCGTAGGAACCCCCATCATCGGGAGACCTCGACCCCTACCCGGACCCCGACGCGCCGAACACGACCACCAACGAGGTCACTCCCCCGCTACACCCCCAATTGTGAGGAGCCGGTGATCTCGACCAGGGCCTTGGGCACGCCGGCGCTGAGGTCGTCGATCAACTTGGCCATCAGCTCACGGCCACGGCTTCGGTCCTCGTGCCGGTAGGCAGCGATCATCCTCTGGTAGACGCCCCAGGTGACCTCGACCTCGACGTGGTTGTCGTCGGCGAACAAGGACCTGAGTCGGGTTGCCTGCTTGTCTATGAGCAGGTCGGCGCCGGTGCACAGCGTGCGTCGCGCCGAGTAGAGCGGGTCGCCCTTCATCCCGCGGTGCCCGTGGATGGCTTGTTGGACCCGACGGCGGCACACGTCCAGTGCCTCGCCCGCGAGCCTGGTGACGTGGAAGGGATCTAGCACGGTCACCACGTCGGGCAACTCCTCGACCGCGGCGGTCTTGAACCCGGTGAAGCCGTCCATCGCGACCACCTCCACGCCGTCGCGCCACTCCTGCGGGCGGTCGGCCAGCCAGGTCTTGAACGCCTGCTTGGAGCGGCCCTCGACCATGTCGAGCAGCCGTGCCGGGCCGGTGCCATCTCGCACTGGGGTGAGGTCGATGATCACGGTGACGTACCTGTCGCCGCGACGGGTGTGCCTCCACACGTGCTCATCGACCCCGACGACCTTCACCCCCTCGAAGCGGTGCTCCTCGTCGATCAGCACCCGCTTGCCCTCGGCCAGAACGGCGTCGTTGGCGGTGTCCCAGGCCACCCCGAGCCCCTCGGCGACCCGAGCCACGCTCAGGTGCTGGACCACGATCCCTTCCAGCGCCCACCGCAGAGCGCGCCGAGACAACTTGGCCCGCGGTTCGGCCGCCGCGCTGGTGTCTTGGCGCCACACGCGGGTGCAGCCGGTGCACCGGTACCGACGGACCGTCACGACCAAGGTCGTCCGCCGCCAGCCCTGCGGGGCGTAGGCGAGCTCGCGCGTGACCGAGTCGCGCGGGCTGCCTTCACAGCCGCAGCCGCGGCACCAGCGGTCGTCGTCGACGACCCGGCACGCGAGAACGGCACGGTCGGGCTCGATCCGTTGCCCGGTGACGACGAGCCCGAGGTCGTCGAGCCGACAGAACTTGGTCAGGTCGGGGCAAGCGAAGGTAGCGTCAGACAAGTCGAGGTCTTCCAGATGGGTGGCGTAGGAACCCCCATCATCGGGAGACCTCGACCCCTACCCGGACCCCGACGCGCCGAACACGACCACCAACGAGGTCACTCCCCCGCTACACCCCCAATTGTGAGGAGCCGGTGATCTCGACCAGGGCCTTGGGCACGCCGGCGCTGAGGTCGTCGATCAACTTGGCCATCAGCTCACGGCCACGGCTTCGGTCCTCGTGCCGGTAGGCAGCGATCATCCTCTGGTAGACGCCCCAGGTGACCTCGACCTCGACGTGGTTGTCGTCGGCGAACAAGGACCTGAGTCGGGTTGCCTGCTTGTCTATGAGCAGGTCGGCGCCGGTGCACAGCGTGCGTCGCGCCGAGTAGAGCGGGTCGCCCTTCATCCCGCGGTGCCCGTGGATGGCTTGTTGGACCCGACGGCGGCACACGTCCAGTGCCTCGCCCGCGAGCCTGGTGACGTGGAAGGGATCTAGCACGGTCACCACGTCGGGCAACTCCTCGACCGCGGCGGTCTTGAACCCGGTGAAGCCGTCCATCGCGACCACCTCCACGCCGTCGCGCCACTCCTGCGGGCGGTCGGCCAGCCAGGTCTTGAACGCCTGCTTGGAGCGGCCCTCGACCATGTCGAGCAGCCGTGCCGGGCCGGTGCCATCTCGCACTGGGGTGAGGTCGATGATCACGGTGACGTACCTGTCGCCGCGACGGGTGTGCCTCCACACGTGCTCATCGACCCCGACGACCTTCACCCCCTCGAAGCGGTGCTCCTCGTCGATCAGCACCCGCTTGCCCTCGGCCAGAACGGCGTCGTTGGCGGTGTCCCAGGCCACCCCGAGCCCCTCGGCGACCCGAGCCACGCTCAGGTGCTGGACCACGATCCCTTCCAGCGCCCACCGCAGAGCGCGCCGAGACAACTTGGCCCGCGGTTCGGCCGCCGCGCTGGTGTCTTGGCGCCACACGCGGGTGCAGCCGGTGCACCGGTACCGACGGACCGTCACGACCAAGGTCGTCCGCCGCCAGCCCTGCGGGGCGTAGGCGAGCTCGCGCGTGACCGAGTCGCGCGGGCTGCCTTCACAGCCGCAGCCGCGGCACCAGCGGTCGTCGTCGACGACCCGGCACGCGAGAACGGCACGGTCGGGCTCGATCCGTTGCCCGGTGACGACGAGCCCGAGGTCGTCGAGCCGACAGAACTTGGTCAGGTCGGGGCAAGCGAAGGTAGCGTCAGACAAGTCGAGGTCTTCCAGATGGGTGGCGTAGGAACCCCCATCATCGGGAGACCTCGACCCCTACCCGGACCCCGACGCGCCGAACACGACCACCAACGAGGTCACTCCCCCGCTACACCCCCAATTGTGAGGAGCCGGTGATCTCGACCAGGGCCTTGGGCACGCCGGCGCTGAGGTCGTCGATCAACTTGGCCATCAGCTCACGGCCACGGCTTCGGTCCTCGTGCCGGTAGGCAGCGATCATCCTCTGGTAGACGCCCCAGGTGACCTCGACCTCGACGTGGTTGTCGTCGGCGAACAAGGACCTGAGTCGGGTTGCCTGCTTGTCTATGAGCAGGTCGGCGCCGGTGCACAGCGTGCGTCGCGCCGAGTAGAGCGGGTCGCCCTTCATCCCGCGGTGCCCGTGGATGGCTTGTTGGACCCGACGGCGGCACACGTCCAGTGCCTCGCCCGCGAGCCTGGTGACGTGGAAGGGATCTAGCACGGTCACCACGTCGGGCAACTCCTCGACCGCGGCGGTCTTGAACCCGGTGAAGCCGTCCATCGCGACCACCTCCACGCCGTCGCGCCACTCCTGCGGGCGGTCGGCCAGCCAGGTCTTGAACGCCTGCTTGGAGCGGCCCTCGACCATGTCGAGCAGCCGTGCCGGGCCGGTGCCATCTCGCACTGGGGTGAGGTCGATGATCACGGTGACGTACCTGTCGCCGCGACGGGTGTGCCTCCACACGTGCTCATCGACCCCGACGACCTTCACCCCCTCGAAGCGGTGCTCCTCGTCGATCAGCACCCGCTTGCCCTCGGCCAGAACGGCGTCGTTGGCGGTGTCCCAGGCCACCCCGAGCCCCTCGGCGACCCGAGCCACGCTCAGGTGCTGGACCACGATCCCTTCCAGCGCCCACCGCAGAGCGCGCCGAGACAACTTGGCCCGCGGTTCGGCCGCGGCGGTGGTGTCCTGGCGCCACACATACCCGCAGCCGCTGCAGCGGTAACGGCGCACGACGACCTCCAGCGTCGTGGGCCGCCAGCCCAGTGGTTCGTGGGCGAGCCGTCGGACCACGGTGTCACGTGGTCTCCCTTCGCAGCCGCAGCGCCGGCACCACTGGTCGGGCTCGACCACCTGGCAGGCCAATACGGCACGATCCGGCTCGAGTCGCTGCCCGGTGACAACGAGGCCGAGTTCGTCGAGGCGGCAGAACACGGTCAGGTCGGGGCTGGCGAACGCATCAGCGCGCCCGCCGACGGTAGCGTCGTGCACGTCGAGGTCTTTCGGGCTGAGTGTGTAGGAGCTCTCATCCTCGGGAGACCTCGACCCCTACCCGGACCCCGACGCGCCGGCCCGCCGCGCGAGGTGCGCTACACCCTCATCTGGGAAGAGCCACACATCTCGCCACTGGCGCGCCGCATCACGCCGACCATGTGGCTCTTCGGGGTCTCGCCCCAGTTGCTGTTGCGCGATTTCCCGCGCCATACCAGGGGTCATGCCCCATCTGGGGAAGGGGCCAGGGGCGATGCGCTCGAACTCACCGGACTCGGTCAATCGGTCGAGGCCATGCCGAGAGAGACCCTGTGCGCCCAGATCGTCGTAGCTCAGCAGGTCGGGCAGCGTCATGAGGTCCGTCATCACCTTCGGTCAGCAGAGTCTGTGACAGATACAGCGCATCTGTTGTGGTCCCTGTTGACCAGCATCGCTTCGACCGACGTTGTGGCGATGGCTGCCAGAGACGGTGATCTCCAGTCGATCGGTGTGGACGCAGACCGCGCACGACCGCGGCATGGGTGATCGGATCACCTCCATGAATGGCCAGTGGGGAACGCCGGGGGCCGTCGTTCGGATCCGACGAGGGGTCACCCTGCATGCGTGGGGGTTCACGAGGCACTTCGAGGAGGTACCACCACCAGGACGAGCAGATCCACCTGCCCCCGCCGAGTCGACGGCTGCCACTGTGAAGGCCTCGCCGACCTTGCCGAGCACGGCTCCGGCTGATGCGCCTGCCACCTCTGCGACCTCCCTGACGTTCTCGACAGGCCTTCCAGAGGGGCCAGACGGGGTCCCACACCCTGTCGCGGGCTCCGAATGAGGTCGTGGCAGCCGACGACAACTGCGATGAACTCCTGCGCGTCGGCGTCGAGGTGGATGAGAACTCGACGTGCATCCGCCGTGGCGCCACCGCGGCACCACCGCGGCGCTCGCGCCGTCGACGGCGCACTGCAGGAGCCGCATGGACACCGGACTGCTGCTCGGTGCCCCGCTCGCGTCGACCCCTCACTCGATGAGGTCCACGTTCCTGTCGGGCACCCCGTCCTCGTTCATGTCGTGGTGGCGCACCTTGCGGGCGTCCCATCGCAGCAGGGCCGCAGCCAGGGTTGCCGCCAGCATCGTCCCCAGCAGGATGGCGATCTTCGCGCCGTCGGTGTGCTCCCCGTCGGGGAAGGACAGCTCGGCGATGAGCAGGGAGACGGTGAACCCGATACCGGCAAGGAAGCCGACGGGCAAGAGGTCACGCAGCCCGATTGCGTCGGGCAGGCGCAGCGCAGTGAACTTCGTGGTCACCAGGGTCGTGGCCAGGACGCCGATGAGCTTTCCGGCCACCAGGGCGACGACGATCGCCAGGACGACGGGCTGGAGCAGGATCCCTTCGGGACCCTCGCCCTCCAGCAGTGAGACGCCCGCGGAGAAGAAGGCGAACACCGGCAGGGCCACACCGTTGGAGAAGGGGCGCAGGTCCTCGTCGAAGCGCCGGGTCCGAGGCTCCACTTCGCCGTGGACAGGGCGAGCGGGCACCGTGAAGCCGAGGAGGACCCCGGCGATCGTCGCGTGGACCCCGGAGGAATGCATGGCACCCCACGCCACCACCGCCAGGGGCACCAAGAGGTACCAGCGGGGGTCGCGCGCACGCACGGCCACGGCGAACGCGGCCACCGCTGCCAGGGAGGCGACCAGGGCCACCGGATCGATGCCCGCGGTGTAGAAGGCGGCGATGACGATGATGGCCAGCAGGTCATCGACCACCGCCAGGGTCAGCAGGAAGGTCCTCAGCGCCTTGGGCAGGCCCGTGCCGAAGATCGCCAGGACTGCCAGGGCGAAGGCGATGTCCGTCGCGGTGGGGATGGCCCAGCCGTGCAGGGCAGCGGTGTCACCCGAGAGGTGGATGATCAGGGTGAACAGCGCCGCAGGCGTGAGCATTCCGCCGATGGCGGCCAGCACCGGAACTGCGGCCTCGCGCGGGTTGCGCAGGCTCCCCCTGATGACCTCATGCTTGAGCTCGACACCGACGACGAAGAAGAACACTGCCAGCAGGCCGTCAGCCGCCCACTCCGAGACACTGAGATCCAGGTGGAGCATCCCGGGGCCGAAGGTGAAGTGGGAGATCGCCTCGTAGGTTCCCCGCCAGGGGGAGTTGGCCCACACCAGGGCCACAGTGGCTGCAGCGAGCAGCAGCATCCCACTGACGGTCTCAGTGGTCACCCACCGCCGGTAACGGGCTCGGGCTGAACGCACACGCGTGAACTGGGTCATCTGTCTCCTCGGGTCGATCCCCGACGGCCGGACATGCCGACGGAGATGTCGACCAGACTTCCCGACGCACCGGTGATCAGCCTACCCGCACCCCCGGGCCTGCCCGCACGGACTGGGCCCAGGGGTGGGGAGACGCACAGTGGGGTCACGCCCACCGGGGGCAGGGTGCGTTGCTCTCCCCACCCAGGTGTCACAGGTTCAGCTGGATCCTCCGCCCGGGCACGGCCTCGATGAGCTCACGCGTGTAGTCCTGGGTGGGATGGGCGAAGAGGTCGTCGGAGGATGCCTGTTCAACCAACTTCCCGTGCTCCATGACCACCACGTCGTCGGCGATCTGGCGCACCACGGCCAGGTCGTGGGTGATGAAGAGGTAGGACAGTCCCAGTTGCGCCTGCAGGTCGTTGAGCAGGTTGAGGATCTGGTTCTGCACCAGGACGTCCAGGGCGGAGACGGCCTCGTCCAGGACGACCACCTCGGGGTTCAGCGCCAGTGCACGCGCCACGGCCACGCGCTGGCGCTGCCCACCGGAGAGCTCGTTCGGATAGCGGCGCATGACCGAGCGGGGCAGGGCCACCAGGTCCAGCAGCTCCTGGACGCGGGCGAGGCGCTCGGCCTTGGAGCCGATGCCGTGGACCCGCAGGGGTTCCTCGATGATCCGGAAGATCGAGTACATCGGGTCCAGGGAACCATAGGGGTTCTGGAAGACGACCTGCAGCTTGCGTCGCAGGGCGAAGAGCTCCTTGTCGTTGAGCTCCGAGCAGTCCTGCTCTTTGAAGTAGACCTTGCCCGATGTCGGGTCCAGCAGGTTGAGCACCATGTTGGCCACCGTCGACTTGCCCGATCCGGACTCGCCGACCAGCGCCAGGGTGGTGCCGGTGCGCAGCCCGAAGGACACGTCGTCCACGGCCAGCAGCTTCTTGGCCTCGCCCTTCGCCCCGCGCACGTCGAACTCCTTGGTCAGGTGCTCGACACGGATGATGTCGGAGGTCGCGACCGACCCCGCCCCGGAACCCGTCAGCTCCTCCTCGGTGACCTCGATGCCGCGGGCGTGCGCGGACTCGATGCGTGCCGAGGCCAGGGAGGGTGCGGCCGCCACGAGGCGCTGGGTGTAGGGGTGCTGCGGGTGCTGGAGGATCTCCAGCGCCGGTCCCGACTCCACGATGCGGCCACGGTGCATGACCACCAGCTGCTCGGCGCGCTCCGCGGCCAGCCCCAGGTCATGGGTGATGAAGAGGACGGCCGTGCCCAGCTCTGCGGTCATCTGCCCGAGGTGGTCGAGGATCCGGCGTTGGACGGTGACGTCCAGGGCCGAGGTGGGCTCGTCGGCGATGAGCAGCTTGGGGTGGGCCGCCAGCCCGATGGCGATGAGGACGCGCTGGCGCATGCCGCCGGAGAACTCGTGCGGGTACTGCTTGGCGCGCCGCTCCGCGTCGGGCAGCCCGGCCTCCTCCAGCAGTGTGGCGACGCGCGCCCCGCCCTCGGAGCGTGGCACGACGTGGTTGGCCTCGAGGGCCTCCTTGACCTGCTTGCCGACGCGCAGCACCGGGTTGAGGTTGGTCATGGGGTCCTGGGGGACCAGGCCGATGCCGGATCCGCGCAGCTCCACCCACTGCTTGGTGGAGAGGTTGGTGATGTCGCGACCGTTGAACTCGATGGTTCCACCGGTCACCCGGCCGGTGCCGGGCAGCAGCCCGATGATGGCGGCCGCGGTCGTCGACTTGCCCGACCCGGACTCGCCCACGATGGCCACCGTCTGGCCGGGGTAGATGGTCAGGTTCGCCCCGCGCACGGCGGGCACGGTACCCGTGGAGGAGGTGAAGGCGACCTCCAGGTCCGTGATCTCCAGCAGGGGATTGGCGTCGTCGGGGTGGTCGTCCTCGTACGAGGGCGACGCAGTGGGCGCGGGGGTCCCGGCGTCGGCGTCCAAAGCGGCGTCGTCGCCGAGGACCGCGCGCGTGACGGGGGCGCGCAGCTCCTCCTCGGAGGGGCCGCCGGCCTCGTCACCGACGGGCAGGGGATTGCCCTCGGGGATGGGCTCGATGGGTGGGACCGCGCCGGAGAACTCGGGGTCCGTGCGCGGGATGCCAGCGGGGTTGAGTGGATCTGTCACTTCTTGCGCGCCTTCGGGTCGAGGGCTTCGCGCACGGCGTCGCCCATCATGATGAAGCTCAGGACGGTCAGGGCCAGGGCCAGTGCCGGGTAGAAGAGGACCATGGGCCTCACCCGCAGTGAGACCTGGGCGGTGGAGATGTCCCCGCCCCAGGACACGATCGAGGGCGGCAGACCGATGCCGAGGAAGGACAGGGACGCCTCCGCGACGATGAAGGTCCCCAGTGCCACAGTGGCGTAGACGATGATCGGGGCCATCGCGTTGGGCAGGATGTGGCTGGTGAGGATGCGCCACTTGGAGGCGCCGGTGGCGCGGGCCGCCGTCACGAACTCCTCGTTCTTGGCCGACATCACGGCACCTCGGGTGATGCGCGCGATCTGGGTCCACCCGAAGGCGGCCAGCACGATCACGACCATCCAGACCGTGCGGTGCTCCTTGAACATCTGCATGATGACGATGGCCGCCAGCAGCAGGGGGACCGCGAAGAAGATGTCGGTGAAACGCGAGATCAGCGCGTCGATCCAGCCTCCCAGGAAGCCGGCGAGTGAACCCAGGACGGACCCGATCACGACGACGACCAAGGTCGTGAAGACGCCGACCGTGACCGAGGCGCGGGCCCCGTAGATGACGCGAGAGTAGATGTCGCACCCCTGCTTGTCGAAGCCGAAGGGATGCCCGGGGGCGGGGGTGACGAGAGAGTTGCCCAGTTCACAGAAACGGGGATCCTGGGAGGTGAAGAGTCCCGGGAACAGCGAGAGCAGCACGGCGAACAGGATGATGAGGGACGAGATCCAGAAGAGGGGTCTGCGCCGGAGGTTCTTCCACGCCTCACCCCACATGGACGAGGGGGCGGAGTCGTCGGCGACGGCGTCGACGGCACCCAGGCCGGTCTCGTCGACGTCGGAGACGTAGTGCTGCTGGCCCCGGCGGGTGCGCTGGATGCGTGCGGAGGGGATGTGGTGGTCACTCATAGCGGATCCTCGGGTCGAGCACGGCGTACAGGAGGTCGACCAGCAGGTTGGCCACGATGTACACGAGCACCAGGACGGTGGTGAACGAGACGACGGTGGCGGACTCACCGCGGGTGATGGCCTGCCACAGCGTCCCTCCCACGCCGGAGATGTTGAAGATGCCCTCGGTGATGATCGCGCCGCCCATCAGGGCGCCCAGGTCGCCTCCGAGGAAGGTGACGACGGGGATCAGGGAGTTGCGCAGTACGTGGCGCTGCATGACGGCTCCGTTGGAGAGTCCCTTGGCGCGCGCGGTGCGCACGAAGTCGGCGGAGACGTGCTCGGACACCGACTGGCGCGTGAGTCGGAGGACGTAGGCCAGGGACTGGGCGCCCAGCACGATGGCTGGCATCGTGAGCGCCTTGAACGAGACGTTCGGACCGACGGTGGTGGGCAGGATCCCCCACTTCACCCCGATGAGGAACTGCATGACGAAGCCGATGACGAAGGTCGGCACCGAGATGACGACCAGTGAGACCACCAGGACGGTGGAGTCGAACCATCCCCCACGCCTGATGCCCGCCACGACGCCGGCGGAGATGCCCAGGATTGCTTCGATCAGCAGGGCGTAGACCGCGAGCTTGATGGTGATCGGGAATGCATGCGCCATGACCTCGCTGACAGGACGCCCGGAGAAGGTCGAGCCGAAGTCGAGGGTGACGACGCCCTTGAGGTACAGCAGGTACTGGAGCCAGAAGGGCTTGTCCAGGTTGAACTCGGCGGTGATCTTGGCGCGTGCTGCCTCTGTGAGACCGCGGTCGCCGCCCAGGGCTTCGACCGGATTGCCGGGCATCAGGTACACCATCGCGAAGATCAGGAACGTCGCCCCGAAGAAGACCGGGATGGTCTGGAGGAGTCGACGTCCGACGTATCGGAGCATGGGGTGGTTCCTTTGGGGAAGGGACGGTCGCGCCCATCCCCGGTCACCGGAGGGGTGGGTCGCACCTCTGTCCCGGTGGACGCGGTTCGGTCGCGTTCACAGTCAGTCTTCGCAGGATCCCGGATCGCGGGCTCCCACCGGGGTGGTGCGCCGCCAGGCGCTCTCCAACCCAGGAGCAGCATAGGGTAAACGACGGGCAAACCGCACCCATCTGGCCGACATGTCACACCTGCCCACAGGCCATGCGGAGTCGCATCGTGCGCAACTGCCCCGTCCGCGCGACCAGGTACCTCCGGATTGACGAGGGCGGCGCGGTCGCGGCGTGGCGGTGGTGAGGGAGCGTCCGGCTCGGCGTACCTCCCGTGTGCGGAGTGGCAGTGTCCCACCCGGAGCACGTCCCGGACACAGTGGTGGCAGGCGCGGAGGATCGCTGGACGCGACGGACTCCGCGGCGGTCTTGAACACACGCTGTGGCGGGTGGGAAAGAATCCCCACCCGCCACAGCGTGCAATGCGTTCCGGCCCGTCAGGGACGGTCAGCGGATGTCAGCCCTGCTTGGTGATCTCGTATGCCAGGGGCACGGAGTTCCAGCCGAACTCAACGTTCTCGACGTTCTGCGACCAGCCGCCGGAGACGTTCTGGTACCACAGGGGGATGGCCGGGAGATCCTTGAACAGGACCTCCTGGGCCTGGTCGAGCAGTGTGTTGGCCTCATCGGCGGAGGTGGCTGCCGATGCCTGGGTCATGAGGTCATCGAACTCCGCGGAGGAGTAGTCGCCGTCATTGGACCCGGCACCCGTCCCGTACAGGGGGGCGAGGAAGTTGAACTTGCTGGGGTAGTCGGCCTGCCATCCGGAACGGAACGCGCCCGTGATGGTGCGACCGGTGACGTCGGTACGCAAGGACTTGAAGTCGGGGTACGGGTTGCCCTCGGCGTCGATGCCCAGCGTGTTCTTGATCTGGTTGGACACTGCGTCGACCCACGCCTTGTGCGGCCCATCGGAGTTGTAGCCGATGGTGAAGGTGCCCGACCACGGGGAGATGGCATCTGCCTGGGCCCACAGTTCCTTGGCCTTGTCGGCGTCGAAGGTGAGGACCTCGTTGCCGGGGATGGCGTCGTTGTATCCGTCGATGACGGGGGACGTGAAGTCCTTGGCCGGGGTGCGGGTGCCGGAGAAGACCTTCTCAGTGATCTCCTCGCGGTTGATCGCGTAGGAGAGTGCCTCGCGGCGCAGTGCGCCCTCGTCGCCGGAGAAGTGCTCCAAGTCCTGGGGAATCGTGAAGGACTGGAAGATCGCCGCGGGCTGGTTGACCGCGCGGTCACCCAGATCCTGCTCATAGGTGGCGATCGCGGAGTCGGGCAGCTGGTCCAGGACGTCGAGGACGCCGGAGAGCAGATCCTGGTAGGCGGCATCGAGCTCGGCGTAGAAGACGACGTCGACTCCGCCATTCTGCGCCTGGCGGTCACCCGTGTAGCCCTCGTTGGGAACCAGGGAGATCTTGACGTTGTGCTCCCACGCGGAGTCGGAGGCCAGCTTGTAGGGTCCGTTGCCGACGGGCGTCTCGCCGCCGGCCTCAGGATCGGCGAGCGTGGAGTCCGGGAGGGGGTAGAAGGCCGAGTAGCCCAGGCGCGAGGGGAAGTCGGACTCCGCCTGCTTGAGCTTGACGGTGAAGGTCGTGTCATCCACGACGGTCAGGCCCGAGAGGTCACCCGAGCCCTCGTCGTCCGCACCCTCGATGGGGGCGAAGAAGTAGGCGGAGAGGTCGGCGTTCTTCGCGCCGGCCTTCCAGGCGTCCACGAAGTTGGAGGCCTTGACGTCAGTGCCGTCGGTGAACTTCTGCCCGGACTTCAGCTTGATCGTCCAGGTGATGTTGTCATCCGACTCGATGGACTCCGCGACCTCGTTGTGCGTGGCACCGTCGGCGCCGTAATAGACCAGGCCTGCGAAGAGGAGGTCGATGATCTTGCCGCCCCCGACCTCATTGGTGTTGGTCGGGATCAGGGGGTTCTGGGGCTCGGAACCATTGATGGTCACGATGCCCGTGGACGTACCGGCAGCGTCGCCGCTGGCCGCTCCGGACTCGCCCGACTCGGAACCGCCGCCGGAGCATGCGGTGAGCGTCAGCGCGAGGACGGCGGGCACTGCCAGCCAAGATCGCTTCAGATTCATGGTGCCTCCTGGGATGCACGTGGATTCGGCTCTGGGGATGGGGTTCGCCAGATGCGCTCAAGACTGTAGCCGCAGGTCGGGCCCATCGCTTCTAGAGGCCACCATGTGGGTGTTACATTCGGGTAACGAAAGGTCTCGATCTGGTAAAAGTGCAGGTCAGCGAGCACTCTTTGGGGGTGTGGCTACCCTTGGCCACGGTTGTTGTGTAACACGGAGGTGACGAGTCGGGAGTCCTCGTGCAACGCCCGGGCGCGAGGTGGTGTCGGGTCCCGGCCGCGTCCCCGGTGTCGTGATCCGGGACACCCTGTGGAGCCGTGGGGGCCCGCGGTCCTCACGGTGTACCCACTCTGACGTCGGCGGACAGGGGCGGAGCGTGTGATTGTGATGATGGCCATGTCCGTGTGAGCTGAAGCCACACTGTTGACACCCGACGCCTTGCGCGGCTTTGGTGTAGTTGACAGTATGAAGAATCGGTGGGTCGTCCCCGGGCGGGGCGGTCGGTCCTCCCGGTGGACAGGTGGGTCCGCCCGACGACCAACAAAGGGGGTCCCCGGTGACCAACCGTGGATCGACGAGAACTCCGAATCCCTCGCGCGGGCTGCGCGCCGTGATCGTGTCCATCCTTGCCGTGCTGCTGGCGGCAACCGGCCTGACGGGAATCGCCCAGGCCGCCAAGGACGCCTCGACACTGATCGGATGGGGTTCGACCTGGAAGTGGTACAACGCTCCGGCTGACCCGTCGGGTGGGGACTGGAGGACCACCTACTACTCCGATTCCTCCTGGAAGAGCGGCCGCGCTCCCCTGGGGTGGGGACGCGACGGCATCGTCACCGACATCTCCACCACGGGCACCCAGGCCCGTTCGGTGCAGTTCCGCTCGACCTTCCGGGTTCCCGATCCCCTGGCGACCTCGGTTGCCGTGGACCTCGTGGTCGACGACGGGGCCGTCGTCTTCGTCAACGGGACGGAGATCGGGCGCGTGAACGTGGATCCGGGTGCCTTCTCCCGTGACGTCAATGCGAAGGACGGAGTGCGTCGAACCGCGACGCTGACCGTTCCCGACTCCGTGCTGCGCAGGGGCTCGAACACCATCGCCGTGTCCACGCACCTCAACCACCGGGCGTCACCGATGGTCTCCTTCGACGCCCAGGTCAGCGCACATGCCCGCAGTCAGGGTGAGGCCACGCTGGTGGCCAGCGGGTCGAGCTGGCGCTACACGCAGCCCTCGACGACTCCTGCGGCCTCGTGGACCACCACCGAGCAGGGTTCGTGGGCGAGTGGCCGGGCACCCCTGGGTGCCGGCGCCTCCGACCTCGCCACCACCGTGCAGCGTCAGGCGGGCGCACTGCTCCTCGCCCAGCAGACCTTCACCGTTCCCGAGGGGACGACGTACGGCTCCGTCACCCTGCGTGCCCTGGTCGACGACGGCCTGCGGGTCTTCGTCAACGGGCACGAGGTCGGACGCGCGAACGTGCCCTCCGGGACACTGACCGCCTCCACGCGGGCCAAGAGCACATACGGTGGGGTCGCCGAGTTCCAGGTGTCGCCCTCCTACCTGGTGGCGGGGCGCAACATCGTCTCCGCAGAGGTGCGACCGAACTACACGGCGTCGCCCTCGTTGTCCCTCGATGCGGAGCTGGTCGCCACGGGCGCGAGCTCGACCCCGGTGGCAAAGCCCACGCCCACACCCACCACGCCTGCGCCCACTCCGACGCCGACGACCCCGGCACCCACGCCGACCACGCCAGCGCCGACGCCGACCACCCCGGCACCCACGCCGACCACGCCTGCGCCCACTCCGACGCCGACCACGCCGGCACCCACGCCGACGACCCCGGCGGGAACGATCGCGGGCTGGGGAGCACCCGTGTGGAGTGACGAGTTCACGGGGTCCAGCGTGGACCGCACCAAGTGGAACGTGCGTGACGGTTCCTACCTCTCCTACGACGAGGCCATGCTCAGTGCCTCCCAGGTCTCGCAGTCGAACGGGACCCTGAAGATCGTCACGGACCGGCTGACGAACCCCGTGACGGCCGGAGGGCGCGTCCGCGCCTTCGAGACGGGCTACATCGACTCCATCGGCAAGCACTTCCAGCGCTACGGCCGGTGGGAGATGCGCGCCAAACTGCCAGTGACCCCCGGTGCGTCCCGCGGCATCTGGCCGGCCTTCTGGCTGCGCGACTCCAAGGGCCTGGGCGAGATCGACATCATGGAGGCCATGGGTGACCCCAACACCAAGCTGAAGTACCAGCCAGCCGGGTCCTGGTCCTCGACCATCCACCAGTCCACGAACCACGAAGCCGGCACGGTCAAGATCGAGAACATCGTGACCAATCCCGAGCACGTCGGTGCCGGATGGCACACCTGGGCGCTGGAGTGGACTCCGGAGGGGATGACGTTCCTCTTCGACGGGAAGGCCGTGTGGAAGGCGACCACGAAGGACAACCCGTGGTTCAACACGGCGTTCACCGATGCCGGCGCCAACATCCGTATCAACACCCAGGTCGGCGAGAGCTGGATGGGCTTCACGGATCCCTCCCACCCGGAGGAGACCAAGTTGCCGGCCACCTACGACATCGACTACGTGAGGGTCTGGTCCTACAACGGCCAGTGAGGATCCGGGGCGGTCGGCTCCCGGCTGTGGGATGGTTCACAGGTCAAGGCTCAGTGGGCTGAAGGCAACCGCGGTAACCGGGTCGCTCCACGCGGCCGTACCTGTGACGACGCCCCCGCCGACCGGCGCCGATCCCGTTCGGGACCACCCCTCGGTCATCCGGCACTCTCAAGGTGTGCGGTTCCGGCTGCTCGATTAGATTCAGGGTGTGGGCCCCGCCGCCTCGGGTGTCCACCGTCTGGGTGCCTCCGTCCTTCGGGATCGGAGGCACCCAGCGTTTGTGGGGCGTGTCGGCCGAGCGGGGTCCTCCGTCTGCGCACCCCATGTCGTCGAGAGGTTGCATCGCGGTGTCGCGGTGTCGCGGTCTGGGTCATGGTGGTGGTGCTGTGGTGCTGTGGTGCTGTGGTGCTGTGGTGCTGTGGTGCTGTGGTGCTGTGGTGCCCGGCTCCCCGGCCACTGGAGGCTGATCTGAGGGAGACGCCGGTCACAGACGGCGGTACTCTTGATGAGTCCTTGACCATTCTGAGGAGTCGCCCATGTCCACCTTCCTCCTGCGCTGGAGTCCCCAGCCGTCCTTGGACGAGGACCAGTGGGAGGACGCGCGCGAGGACCTCGCCGATGGGTGGGCACACGTGGGGACGTGGAGGGTCGACAGTGGGCTGGGTGTCCGTGACGGCGACCGCGTCGTCTTCTGGCGGTGCGAGGACGGACCCCCCGGGGTCCTCGGCACGGGCTCGGCAGTGGGCGACACCTACTGGGGTTCCGACCCGGAGGACGAGCGAGCTGACTGTTCATGGATCGACATCGCCGTCGACACGATGCTCCCGTGGCGACACCCCCTCACGCTCGATGTCGTCGAGCAGGAGTTCCCCGGTCTTGCGTGGGACACGGCAGTTCCCGTGTTGTGCCTGTCCAACCATGTCGCCGACATCCTGCTGGAGGCATTGGAGGGCGGGCCGAGTCCTGAACCGACCGTCGGTGAGGGGCGCAGGGCCTCGGCCGTCGAGGCCGCGAAGCGGGCCTATGCTGTGTCGCTGACGCGTACCCAGCTGCGCATCGACCTGGGTGAGGGATGGGACGTGACCAGCGTGGACGTGGCTCCCTTCGACATCCTGGCCGATGACGGCGACGAGTTGGTCTACGTCAAGGTGGTCGTGGAGAACGGGGCTCCGATCAGCCTGAGTGCCGACGAGGTCGAGTTCGCCGTCGCCCAACGGGACTCCTGGCGGTTGATGCTGGTGGCCGGTATCGAGTCGCGGCGCCAGATCGCCCACGGTGCCTCGGAGTTGCGCCTGGACGAGGGGACGGTCGTGGACGTCACCCAGTCCTTCTTCGACGAGATCGACGAGCTGCGACCAGCAGCCTACGAATGGCTGCCCGGTGTGGCCGGTTCCGACATTGACTCCGCGCGTCACCTGCGGGCGACGACCCTGGGCGGGATCTGGAGCATCTGAACATCCCTCCCGCGAGGCCCGCTCCCTTCCCACCGCGAGGCCCGCTGCTCAGTTGAGGGGTTGAGGTCAGCGCCGTTCCCACCGTGAGGTCCGTCCTCGCGTCGATCGACACTGCGGTGCGGACCGGAGCGGCGGTGTCCCGAGTCGGTGTGCCGGTTCGGTGTGCAGGAATGCACCCAGTTTCTCGGCACAGGGACCCAAGTGTGGCGCTGCGAGAAACGCGCCTGGTCCCTGACCTGCACGAATGCTCCCCGCCGGGTCTGAGCTCGATGGCATCAAGAGGGAAACTGGGTGCATTCGCGCACACGCAGCGACGACAACAAGGGTTTCGGCACCTCTCGCAGCGCCTGGCAGTGGATCCGGGTGCTCCACGGGGCCGAGACGGTGCTTCCCATGCCTTCTCGGCGTGCCAAGGGCTTGGGATCCGTGCGGATGACGGATCTGGACGTGGCCCGTGAGTGGGACAGCGGATCCTGCTGCTGCACGGACCCCTCCGTGACGAACCTGGACGGTGAAGAGCGCCGCGCGAGCCGCCAAATCAGCCGCCGTATCACGCGCCGTGTCAGGCAGCGTGGTGGCGGACCCTGTTCTGCCGGAGGACCGCGATGACAGCAGTTCCGACCACGGCCAGGGCCACGAGCCCCCACCCGATGGGTGCGGTGTCGAGCTCAGGAGCCGCGCGCCCGGTCACGGCGGCGGTGATGTCGAGTGCTGTGGCGGAGGCGATCAGGACCGCGCAGGTGATCGAGATGGCGGTGACCACCGTGTTGAAGCGCGCCCGCGTGGACGCGGCGGCATGGGAGTACACGTGCAGCATGAGGTTGGCGTTGATGGAGTCGCCCAGCGTCATCGCGGCAGTGAAGCACAGGGGGAGGGCCATGAGCACGATGGGGCTGGACCCGGACAACGAGGCGAGCGCGGTGATCATCAGGAGGCTGATGGTCGAGGCGGTGTCGAACCCGAGGCCGAAGAGGATGCCGAAGAGGTAGATGTGCCCTGCATGGCGCACATGCCCGAGCGGCTTGGTGAGGAGACGCGCCCACGGACCCTTGGGCTCGCTGTGGTCGTGGTGCTGGGTGAGGTTGGGGATGTTGGCCGCGGCCACCGCGAGCAGGTACAGCGCCGAGACGCCGGCCCCGATGAGTCCGAGGATCCGGGCCTGGCTGGACTCGGCGTCGAGGACCGTGCTGACCCAGGAGGCGCCGAGCACGACGGCCGCCCCCGCAGCGAGCACCACGGTGGAGTGGCCGAGGCTGAAGGCGAGCCCCACGCCGTTGGGGTTGCGGCGCTCCCCGAGCAGCTTGCGCGTCGAGCCGTCGATCATGCAGAGGTGGTCGGCGTCCAGGGCATGCAACAACCCGCGCGTGTAGGCGAAGCCTGCGAGCGCGGGAGGGATGGCGCCCGCGGCGTGTCCGGCCAGGAGGAGCGCTGCGGCCAGCACGTGGATGGCCAGCACCACGGCGATCGTGACGGAGTGACGGGGAAGGTGCACGGGAGTTCTCCAAGGGGTCCGATAAGGGGACCGTGGTGGGTGGGGGTGTGGGGAAGTGGTCAGTGGGTGGAGGTCAGTGGGTCGACGAGGGCGCCCCCGGCGTCAGACCCGCGGCGACAATGGCGGCCGTGGCCCGCTGGGACACATCCAGTTCACTGCGACCTGTCGTGCGCGCGATCTCGGCGAGCGAGGCGAACTCCGCCTGGGCATGGACCACGCGGCCGTCGCGGAGACCGATCTTCACCGTCAGTGGTTGCCCGTCGAGGTCGATGCGGACGAAGTCCCGGTCGAGGACGGTGCGCGTCACCGGGGACTCCCGGACACCCAGGGTGGGGGTGGTGGTGAGGAGCAGGGCGACGACCTCCGCGCGGTGGATGTCGTCGACGAGCACCTGGACCATGACCGCGGGGCGCCCCTTCTTCATCTGGATCGGTGTCACCCACGCGTCCGCGGCCCCGGCGTCCAGGCATGCCTGGATGACGCCCGGGATCAGCCGCTGGTCGAAGTCGTCGAGGTTGGCGCGCAGCTCGACCATGCCGTCGTCGTCGGTGCCGTCGTCGACGCTGCCGTGCTCCGCGCCCTCGTCCTCCGCACTGTCGTGATCTGCTCTGACGTCGCCCGCGCCCACGCCGGGGGCACTCCCGGCGTCCGGGTTGCTGCTGTCGCTGGTGCCGGTGACTGTCGTGACGTCCTCGAGGACGATGCGCACGCAGTTCGCCCAGCCGGGCATGTCCCGCCCACCGGCGCCGATGCCCACTCGACCGGGGCGCATGGGGGGCATCGAGTCGGACTCGGTGGCCAGGGCACGGATCAGCGCCATGCCGGTGGGTGTGGCGAGCTCCCCGACGTCACGGGGGTCGCCCGTGGATGCCGGAGCCTCCTCGACGCCGTGGTGGTGGTGGTCGTGGGAGTGCGTGTGGTCGTGGCCGGCGTGGTCGACGTGGTCGGTGTCCAGGTGGTCATGTGCGTGGACATGACTGTCGTGCGTGTGCGTGTGCGTGTGCGCGTGGTCCGGCCCGTCGGCCCCGTCCGTGTGCCCGTGCCCGCGCTCGTCATGTTCATGGGTGTGTGCGTCGCCAGCAGCGGGCAGATGCCCGTGCCCGTGCTCATGCCCGTGCCCGTGCTCATGCCCGTGCCCGTGCTGGCCCCCGCCGTGCTCAGCGTCGTGCGTGTGCTCGTGGTGGTGGTGGTGCGCCGCGGAGGGATCCACGACCCCGGGCAGCGCCCGGACCTGCCATCCGCGGGAGAGCTCCAGGACCGCCGGGGCGGGGACCGGCATGAGCCCGTGAGCCGCGTGGATGCGGCCGTTGCCCAGCGCCACCCACGAGGCCGACAGGCCCTCGATCCCCAGCAACCGCAGCGCCTCACAGACGCCGACGATGTCACCGATCGCGTCCAGCCCTCCCACCTCGTGGAAGTGGACCGACTCTGTCGTGGCCCCGTGCACCCGGGCCTCGGCCCGGGCCAGTTGCTCGAACACGGCCAGTGCCCGCCGCCGGGTCGACGCCGCCAGGGGTGCGTCGGACAGCAGTGCGCGGATCGTCGGCCAGGTGCGCTCCAGGGAGCGGTCGCCCACCTGGAGGACCCGGGCGTGGCAGGCGCGCACCGCGCCGCGGGTGACCTCCTCGGTGCTGACCTGCAACGCGCCGGGCAGGACGGCGTCGAGCGCCTCCTGGATCCCGGCCACGGGCGCACCCGCGTCGATGAGGGCGCCGAGGAGCATGTCCCCGGCCACCCCGGCTGTCGCGTCGATCCATGCGGTGGGCATGTGGGTGTTCCTCCTGCTCAGAAGATGTGCAGCACGTAGCGCGCGAAGAGCGCCGCCAGCAGACCACCCAGGAAGGGGGCGGTGCCCGGCACGATGAGGCCGTACTGCCAGTCGTTGGAGGTCTTGTGGCGGATCGGGAGGATCTGGTACGCCAGGCGCGGGCCGAGGTCGCGGGCCTGGTTCATGGCGAACCCGGTGGTACCGCCCATGCCCATGCCGACCGCCCACACGATGATGCCGACCCCGATGGGCAGCAACGACTCATACGACTTCGCGACGGCGAGGATGGCGGTGAGGAAGACGAAGGTCGCCACGGTCTCCACGAAGTAGTTGCGCGGGAGGTTGCGCAGGTTGGGGTTGGTGGAGAAGATGTTGCGGATCGCGACGGGGTCGACCTCGTCCTCGGAGGCCTTGAAGTGGTCGGCGTACATGACGTAGACGACCAACGCGCCGAACACGCCGCCGAGGCACTCGGCGATGACGAAGGGCACGAAGTAGGACCAGGGGATGAGTCCCAGGATCGCCTGGGCCAGCGCCATGGCGGGGTTGATGCAGACCCCGCCGAAGATGAACAGGACCACGGAGATGCCGAAGGCCCAGGTCGTGATCGCGAAGATGTGCCCGGAGGCGCGGTACTTGGTGTGCTTGAGGACGTCGTCGCAGTGGACGCCGACACCGAAGATGATCATCAGGGCGGTGCCGAGGAACTCGTAGAGCGTTGCTTGCCACATGGGGAGTGTTGCCTGTCTCGTGCGTGGTGGGATCGGGTGTGCTTCCTGCAGCCCGGCGTGGTGCCGGGGGTCTGTGGGGGGTGGGCGCCGGGGTGGCAGGTCGGGCTCGTGCCCGGGGAGGGCCCCGTGATCCGCTGCCGCGCGTCGGCGGTGGCGGTGTGTCCACGAGGGCGGCTCCGGGAGCCTGGTGGGCGGTGCGCGATGGGCGCGCACCGCCCCCGGTCAGTGGGTGTGTGACACGGCGGGCATCGCCCCACCGGGTCCCGGCCGCTGCGCCCCGGCGCTCATTCGACGATGACGGAGAGCCCGTCGCGGATGACGGTCACCTTCGCGTCCTCACCCTGGGAGGCGAAGGCGCTGGCCAGGGCCGCCTCGAAGGTGGGGGCGATCTCCATGTGCATGTCGGTGACGAGCTTGGGGTCGACCAGGTCGGAGACGATGATGACGTGGTGGTGGACCAGGATGCGGGCCAGGATCTGGGAGGTCCACTGGTCCGGCACCGTCTCCAGGCGCGGGGTGTTGATGGCGGCCTCGAGGAACTGCGCGGGGTCGGCCAGGTCGGCGAGGTTGTGGTAGAAACCCTCCCCGCCGTGACCGTCGGCGCAACCGGCGACCATGATGATGACGCCGCCCTCCTTGTTGGTGGCCTCCGCCGCGGTCACGCCCTTGACGGCCTGGTAGATGTTCTGGTCCAGGGGGAAGCCGCCGTTGGTGGTGACGGTGATGTCGGAGGGGATCCGGTCCACGTGGGCCAGGCCCGCCACGAAGTCGCACCCGACCTTGTGGGCCTCGACCATGTCACCGGCGAAGGAGCCGATGATCTTCTTGTCCCCGTCCAGCACCACGTTGACGATGAAGGCGAGGTTCGCGGTGCGCGCCGCGTAGAGCATGTCCTCGTGGATGGGGTTGTGCGCGAGGTTGCCGGTGCGGGCCTTGTCGGAGTCGATGAACTCCCCCGAGTGGTTCGCCATGATCGTGCGGTAGGAGGCGACGCCGGGCAGGACGGCCTTGCGGCCCCCGGAGAAGCCGGCGAAGAAGTGGGACTCGATGAAGCCCTCGGCCAGGAGCAGGTCCGCCTCCACGGCGATGCGGTTGATGATGCAGTCCCCACCCGAGGGCAGCTGCCCGATCTTCACCACGGAGGAGTCGTCGGTGGAGACGTGCATGACGATCTCCTCGTTGTCGACGATCTCCTGGCCGTACTTGTTGACCAGTTCCTCGTGGGAGGAGGGGCGGTGGAAGCCGGTGGCCACGAGGATGCGGATGCGCGCATCGGGGGCCACGGAACGGATCCGGCGCAGGATGATGGGCGTGATGATGTGGGAGGGCACCGGGCGGGTGTGGTCGGAGGAGATCAGGACGATGTCCTTCTTGCCCCGGGCGAGCTCCTCCAGGGTGGGGGACCCGATCGGGTTGTCCAGGGAGGCCTCGACGGTGGCCTCCTCGGAGAGCGGGTTGTGGAAGTCCTCGGCCCGGGAGACCAGGAGGCCGGCGAAGTTGCGCTCGGGGATGGTGGCCTCGACGGTCCCGTGGTCGTAGGGCAGTGAGAACGTGGGCATGGGTTCCTCCTGGGGTACTGGCTGGTGCTGGCTGGTGCTGGTGGGAGTCGGCTGGTGGGTCAGGGGTCGGGGGTGGGGGGTGCGGGGGTGCGGCGGTCGCCGACGAGGGCGGGGCCGGTGGCCGGGTCGGGTCCTCAGGTCCGCGGGGCGGTGATCTGGGCGGCGAGGTGGCCCCCGCCGTAGCCGTTGTCGATGTTGACCACGCCGATGCCCGGGGCACAGGCGTTGAGCATGGTGAGCAGCGGGGCCAGGCCACCGAAGGCGGCGCCGTAGCCCACCGAGGTCGGCACCGCCACGACGGGTGCGGACACGAGGCCCGCGATGAGGCCGGGCAGTGCGCCGTCCATGCCGGCCACGACCACGACGACTCCGGCGGCGCGGAAGGTGTCGAGCCTGTCCAGGGTGCGGTGCACGCCGGCGATGCCGACGTCCGCCACCAGCTCGGCCCGGCGGCCCAGGTAGCGGGCCGTGAGCAGCGCCTCGCGGGCGACGGGGAGGTCCGAGGTGCCGGCGCAGGCCACGACCACCGACTCACCGGTGGGCTCGGGCGGCTCCGGTGGCCAGGCGAGCAGGCGGGCGACCGGGTCGTGGTGGGCGTCGGGCAGCTGGGAGAGCACCGCCCGGGCCCGCTCGGGGTCCGCCCTCGTGAAGAGGTGGGTCTGTTCGGGGTGGTCGCGCACGAGCGCGGCGATGGTCGCCACGTCCTCGGGTGACTTGCCCTCGCAGTAGACGGCCTCGGGGTATCCGCGCCGGTGGTGGCGGTCGAGGTCGAGGTCGGCGATCCGGTCCTCAGGCATGGAGGCCCTCCCGCAGCAGGCTGAGGCTGAAGAGGCCGGACTGGATGCCGGCCAGGTCGACGGTGACGTGGGTGAAGCCCGCCTCCCGGACGCCGGTGAGCATCCGGTGGCGCAGGTCCTCGTCGGCCAGGCGGGCGAGCTCGGCGGCGGGCAGCTCGATGCGGGCGATGTCGCCGTGGTGGCGCACGCGGCAGTCGGAGAAGCCCTGGGCGCGGACCACGGACTCCGCGTCCTCCACCTGGCGGAGCTTGAGGGGGGTGACCTCCTGGCCGTGGGGGATGCGCGAGGCGAGGCACGGTGCTGCGGGCTTGTCTGCCACGGACAGCCCGAGGGCCCGGGCCAGAGAGCGCACGCGGACCTTGGTGAGGCCCGCCTCGGCCAGGGGGCGCAGGACGCGGTGCTCGGTGGCGGCCCGCCCACCGGGGCGGTCGGGGGCCAGGGAGTCGTCGGCGTTCTCGCCGTAGGCGACGGCGTCGAGGTGGTGCTGGGCCACGACCGAGTCGTCGATGGTGCGGAACAGGGCGGACTTGCAGTGGTAGCAGCGGTCCAGCGCGTTGACGCGGTAGGCGGGCAGGTCGGTCTCGCCGGGGTCGAACTCCAGGAGCTCCACGCCGATGTCGGCGGCGAGGTCCCGGGCGATGTCGCGCTCGTGGGAGGCCAGAGAGGCGGAGACCCCGAGCAGCGCGACCACGTGGTCGGTGCCGAGTTCGCGGGCGGCGACGGCCAGGAGGAGGGCCGAGTCCACGCCGCCGGAGAAGGCGACGCCGAGACGGCCGATGCCGGTCATCTCTGCGGCCAGGGCATCGTAGGACTGCTGGTCGGGGGCGGGGAGGGAGGTCGTGGAACTGCGCACGTCAAGAATGCTACGATTGGCGTCGTTTCAAATAACTGGTTGTTCGGGGCATCCCGCTGGCCTCCGAGAGGTGGGATCGTGAGCCACACCGCACCTCCCCTGGAGGTCTCGGCACCCAGGCGCGCCGTGATCGCGCAGGTCGCGGCGGATCCGGCGGTGTCGGCCCGTGACGCGGTCCACGCCCGGGTGCTGCTCGCCGCCGCCGAGGGGGCGACCAACGCCGACAACGCGCGCCGCCACGGGGTGTCGGTGGGCACGGTGTCGGCCTGGCGGCGCGCTTTCGAGGCGGAGGGTCTGGCCAGGTTCGGGCAGGTCAGACAGGGTCGGGGACGTCGGGGCACGATCCCGGGACTGACACTGGGGGAGGTCATCCAGGCGATCGGGCGCAACGACCGCGCTGCTCACCCCCAGACCGCACGCGAGCTCGCGGTCCACCTGGGGGTGTCGGAGAGCACACTGCGGAGGGTCCGGTGTGATCTTGGTCTTGTCCGAGGATCGGACGGTCGCGCGGAGCTCCCCGGTCCGCCGTTGACACCCCACCACGTGGAGGTCTGCGGGCTCAAGGTCACCCCGGAGGGGCTCGCACTGGCCGTCTCCCTGGACCCCCTGAGCCATGGGCGACTCGTGGAGGTCCTCGACGGGGACGGGGTCGCGGACGGGGCGGTGGGTACGGCGGGAGGCACGGCGGGAGGGGCGTTGTCCGGTGCCCGAGGAGCGGAGCGTGGGCGGCGTCTCCCGACTCCGGTCCTGGTCCTGATCGCCGCCCTGGAGGTCATGCAGGCTGCGGTCGGGGTCCTCGGCGGAGAGGTCGCGGTCAGCGGCGCGACGGCCCCGGTGTCCCGGGTCGACCGGCACCATCCCCGGTATGCGGGGGGACTCCTGGAGGACCTCGCGACCCGGGTGCCCTCCGCCCTGCGGATCCTGGTGGTGTCAGCCGACTACTCGTGGCCGAGGATCCCTGACGGTCGGGTCCACCTGCGGGAGGTGGCGCGTGGGTCGTGGCTGTCCGAGGTCGCCCGGGTCCTGCGCCCCTTGGGGGTCGGCGTGGCCGGGAGGCGCCAGTTCGACTGCCTGGAGGACCTGGTGGGCGCGGTGGACGACCACCTCGGGGACGGCCTGGAGGAGGGGGCGGACTTCGACTGGCGTGCCGCCCGGGACCACCTGATCGCTGGGCCGCTGAGGTCCAGGCTGGACCTCCTCACCCGCACCGAGTTCTTCTGAGGGAGACTGTGGATCGTTCCGGGTCCCGGTGGGTCCACGAGTGGCGCGCAGGGTCGACGGGGGTGGATCCTGCCACCGCCGGCTCTTCCGGTACGAGGGTTGATGAGGGAACGGGAGTGGAGTCCGTGCGCAGGGACACCGGAGAGGTGCCGAACGGTCCGCACGAGGAGCAGGGACAGGTGTCCCCGCGACTGGAGGACCCCCTGGAGGAGCGCCTGGAGTTCCTCCTGCAGTTGGGGTGCGGCCTGCTGGAGTCGGGACAGAAGGCTGCGAGCACGCGCTACCTGGTGGCCACCTGCGGCAGGGGGCTGGGCCTCCAGGGCATGAAGGCCATGACCCGGGGGCGGATGCTCCGCGTGGGTGCCCAGGGACCCGACGGGACCCCCGGATCCTGTCCGCCCCGGCCAACACCTTCGACGTCATCGACTGCACGAGGGCGCGGGACCTGGCCCGCCTCGTCGAGGAGGTCGACCGCCCCGACGCCGAGCCCCTGACCGGACCGGAGGCGGAGTCCTTCCTGGCGAACGGGCGGGAGGAGGTTCCCCGACTGCGCAGTCGGGGCACGCCCTGGTGGGTGGTGACCTTGGGGCTCACCCTGCTGGCGTTCTTCATCAGCATGCAGGTGGGCATCAACTGGCGTGCCTGGGTCGCGGCAGCCGTGGTGCAGGTCGCCTCGTCCCTGGTCGGGTTCGCGGTCGCGCCCCTGCGCGCGCCCCGCCTCGTGGTGGTGGCCGCGCAGGCCTGCGCGGGAGGGGCCCTGGCCACGGCGCTGGTCCAGATGGATCTCGTCGACCCGGTGGGTGCCGCAGCCGCCATCGCGGTGAACTGGCTGCTGCTCCTGCCGCTGCCCCAGATGGTCAACGCGGTGATGGACCTCCTCAGCTTCGACCGGCGCATGGCGCTCGTGCGCCTCTCGCGTGTGGCCCTTGCCGTGGGCGGCCTCGTCATCGGTGGGGCCTTCACGTTCCTGCTGGGGGAGTCCCTCGGGATGGCCCACCCGCGTCTGGACACCCTGCCCGGCATGCCGTGGTACCTGGTGCTGGTGTTCTCCGCGCTCGCGGCCGTGGGCAATGCCTTCGCCAACGGCGGCCGATTCTCCCTGGCGGTCCCCGCAGCGGTCACCGGCTTCGCCACCGCCGGGGTGAACCAGGTGCTGCTGCTGGTCGTGGGCCTGCCTACCCTGGCGGCGAACACGATCTCCGCGTTCGTCCTGGGGATCCTCGCCGGCATCTATGCCGTGCGGGCCGGGTATCCCCAGCAGGTGCTGGCCCTCATGGGCATCACCGGCGCCCTGCTGCCCGGGATCCCGGTGTTCTTCGGGATCCTCCAGGAGATGGGGCAGGGGTCGGGCCTGCCGTGGTTCGGGCAGGCGGCCCTCATCATGCTGGGCATCGGCGTGGGCGTCGGCATCGGGTCGTTCCTGTACGAGGCCGTGCGACTGGCCGCGCTCTGGGTCGTGCACAAGGTGGCGCGGGTCGGGCGGCGGGGCAAGGTGGCCGGCTGATCCCCCGCACGAGCATGCCGCCCGTTCCCGGCCAAGTGTCGGCGCACGGAAGGGATGCTGATCGGCTTCGGGAACACTCCGACGATGAACTCGGTCCCTCACGTGAAGTGGGAGTTCATCACATTTCCGTCCCGGGGTCGGCGTCGGAGAAGAGCGCGTACCGATAAGGTGGACAGGACGTACCACACGGGAGTGGGTCATAACGGGGAGGTGACGCGTCATGCGGTTGGGGGCGAACCAACCGCGAATCGGCACGTTCAACGAGCGGGTCATCCTGGATGCGCTGCGGCGCGCGCCCGGCCAGAGTCTGACCGAGTTGTCCTCGACCACTGGGCTGGCCGTTCCGACGGTCTCCGGTCTGCTCAAGCAGCTCACGTCGAGGGGACTCGTCTCAGCGATCGGCACTCAGAGGGTGGAGCGAGGGCGACCGAGGACGAGGCTTGCCCTTGTCCCCGAGGCGAGGTTCAGCGTCGGCATCCATCTGGACCCGACCGTCATCACCATCGCCTTGCTGGATCTGGCGGGCAGGGCCCGCTCCACGCGCCTGGAACAGGGTGCGCTCGATGACCCGCCCGACGTGGTGATCGAGCGCATCGTTGCGTCGACGGCTTCGATGATCGCCGCCGAGGGAGTCGACCGCTCACGGATCGTGGGTGCCGGAGTCGCAAGTCCGGGTCCCATCGATCTGACCGGAGGACGGCTCGTGGATCCACCGTGGCTGCCGGGATGGCAGGGAGTGGCCCTGCGTGAGGAACTCGAAGAGGGCCTCGAGATGAGTGTTCTCTTCGAGAAGGACACGACTGCGGCAGTGGTGGGGGAGACCTGGTTGCGGCGCGAGGACGGCGATGTGAACGTCCTCCTGTTCGTGTACGTCGGTGTCGGTATTGGTGTGGGAGTCACCACCACGGGCGAGGTCATGCGGGGATCGACCGGCAATGCCGGTGAGATCGGGGGGTTCTTCGAGCCTGCTGCCGATGAACCGGTCTTTCCCCCGTCGGTGACGGCGGCGTCGTCCAGCGTCGATCCCTCCTACCTGGTGGCCTGGGCCCGAGATCTCGGCATCCTGGAGGACCGTGTCGTGGAACCGGCGGAGGTCGCCGGGGACCCCGCGGTGAAGAGGAGCTCCCTTCCGCAGCTGGCCGACATCGACCACGCCTTCAGTGAGCTCTGTGATGAGGCGGACTCCGGTGAGCCGCGGGCTCTGCAGCTGATGACGGCTGCTGGTGCCAAGGTCGCCAGGATGGTCGAGGTCCTGACCGACCTCATGGATGTCGACACGGTGGTGATGGGTGGTCCGTACTGGGGACGTGTGCAGTCCTTCTACGAACCGGAGATCCGGGAACGTCTGTCGCAGCGTCGACGTGGACAGGTGCGGAGAAGGCTCACCCTGTCCAGCTCGTTGATGGGCGAGAGTGCGGGAGCAATCGGGGCCGCTGCGATGGTCCTCGACGAACGGTACGTACCCCGGGCGGCGATGCTCGCAGTCGATGACTGAGACTCCAGGGTCTGGCCCATGGTGTGAGTGCCCCCGGCTCACCGGGAGCAGGTGGCGGTGGCGGCTGTTGCCCCGGGGTGGGACGGCTCCAGGAGGAGTGCGCCCCGTCTGAACGCTCCGCAGTGCAGTGCGCCCCAGTGGTGGCCTTCGGCCGGTGCTGGGCGGAGTCAATCGTTACCCGAATGAGATCTGGAACCCTCACCCGCTTAATTTCGGGTGTCATAATAAAGATCGCACAGGGCGACACACGTCACACAGCAAGGAGGCTGTCGAGTGTTCAGAGACGACGACGCAACCCGTAGGCGACTGGCACGGTTGGAGCGGGAGTGGGTGCGTCCCGCCCGCGTTCTCGAGCGTGCCGATGTCGAGGTGACGAAGTGGGATGTCCCGGATGAACCGGTGTCCTTCGACGTCGCGACCGGTCAGGACTTCGAGGCGTTCACCGTGGGTGACCCCTGGTCCAGGCCGTGGGGGACATCGTGGTTCCACCTGCGCGGAGTGGTCCCGCAGGCGTGGGCGGATCGGTCGGACCGGACTCGCCACGAACTCGTGGTCGACCTCGGTTTTTCACCGGTGCAACCCGGCTTCCAGGCCGAGGGGACCGTCTACCGCCCTGACGGTTCCGTGGTGAAGGGCCTGGAGCCACTGAACTGCTGGGTGCCGATCGACGCCGGGCCGGGGGAGACCTTCGAGTTCTACGTCGAGGCCGCATCGAACCCCCAGGTCATGAAGGAGGACTGGACGACCCCCTCCGAGCTCGGTCTGAAGGAGACGGCTGGCACGGACCCGATCTACTGGGTCCGCACCATTGAACTGCAGAGGGTCGACACCGTCGTTGAGAGGTTCCTGGCGGAGGCCGAGCTCCTCGACGGGTGGGTTGACCAGCTTGCGTCGGACTCCCCGCGCCGTGAGGGCATCCTGGCAGCGCTGCAGGGTGCAGTTGACGCGCTGGATCCCGACGACGTTGCCGGGACGGTGGAGGCGGCGCGCGCTGCCCTCGGTCCTGCACTCGCCTCACCTGCTGTCGCGTCGGCGGGCGACGTCGTCGCGGTGGGACACGCCCACATCGACTCAGCCTGGCTGTGGCCGATCCGGGAGACCATGCGCAAGGTCGTACGGACCTTCTCCAATGCCCTGGAACTGATGGATGAGGACCCGGACTTCGTCTTCGCTGCCTCTTCCGCCCAACAGTACGAGTGGGTGCGCCAGACGCATCCCGACGTCTTCGAACGCATCAAGGCCCGTGTTGCCGAGGGCCGGTGGGTGATCGTCGGTGGCCAGTGGGTCGAGTCCGATCCCTACATGATCGGTGGGGAGGCCTTCATCCGGCAGTTCTCCGAGGCGCAGTCCTACTTCCGTGAACACTTCGGGGTGGAGGCCAAGGAGGTCTGGCTGCCGGATTCCTTCGGATACTCGGCGAACCTTCCGGGTATCGCCGCCCACGTCGGCATCCGCTGGATGCTCACCCAGAAGCTCTCCTGGAACGACACGAACACGTTCCCCCACCACACGTTCTGGTGGGAAGGACTCGACGGGTCGAGGTTGTTCACTCACTTCCCTCCCGTGGACACCTACAACTCGATGCTCACACCGGAGGAGATGCACCACAGTGAGGCCGGCTTCCGTGACGGGGGTGCGGCCTCGATGACGCTCGCTCCCTTCGGGTACGGCGACGGTGGAGGCGGTCCCACCCGCGAGATCATCGAACGCGCTCACCTGCAGGCCGATCTCGAGGGCTCTCCGCGGGTGCGGATGGCCTCACCTGAGACCTTCTTCGAGGAGGCGGAGGCTGACTACCCGCAGGCTCCTGTGTGGCTCGGGGAGCTGTACCTGGAGAACCACCGCGGCGTGCTCACCTCCCAGCACCGCACCAAGCGTGGCAACAGGAAGACCGAGCACCTGCTGGGTGAGGCGGAGCTGTGGGCAGCCACCGCTGCTGTCCGACTGGGTGTTGCGTACCCGCACGAGGAGCTCCACGAGCTGTGGCGCACGGTCCTGCTCCACCAGTTCCACGACATCCTTCCCGGTTCCTCTATCGCGTGGGTCCACCGTGAGGCGGAGCAGACGTACGCGGAGGTCGAGTCCCGTCTGGAGGAGCTGATCGCTGGGTCCCTGGCCGCCCTCGCCGGTGAGGGTGAGCAGGAGATGGTGGCGAACGCAGGAGCCTTTGCCGTTGCGGGAGTCCCCGGCGGCGCGGTGGTCCCATCCGTGACAGGCGGGGCAGCGGCGGTCACCGTCACCGGCGACGAGGAGGGGTGGATCATCGACAACGACGTGATCCGTCTCCGCATCGACCTGCACGGGCTCGTGACGTCCCTGGTTGACCTGACCCGGGAGCGGGAGGTCGTCCCCGCGGGACAGCGCCTGGGAGAACTTGTCCTGCACCGCGACATCCCCACCGACTGGGACGCCTGGAACATCGACCTCGACCACTTCGCCCACACCCGTGTCATCGACTCGGTGGAGGACATCGAAGTCGGCACGGACGAGGTCGACGGATCGGCATGGGTGCGTGTGTCGCGCTCGGACAGGGCGAGCAGGTACGTCCAAACGCTGCGCGTGCCCGTGGGGGAGCCACGGGTCGAGTTCACCACCGGGGTCGAGTGGCACGAGCGGCACAAGCTCCTCAAGCTGGAACTGCCCGTTGCCGTCCACACCGACCACGCCCAGTCCGACATCCAGTTCGGCCATGTCGACCGCCCGATCCACACGAACACCTCCTGGGACTGGGCCCGCTTCGAGACGGTGGGCCTGCGCTGGGTGCGGGTGGCGGAGCCCGACTTCGGGATCGCGGTGACCAATGACCAGACCTATGGGCACTCCTTCGTGCGCGAGAAGGGTGAGGACGGGGTGTCCGTCCGGATCGGGGAGTCCCTGCTGCGCGCCCCCATGGCACCCGACCCCGATGCCGATCAGGGACATCACCTCCTGCGCACCACTGTCGTGGTCGGGGCAGGTGTCCCGGACGCGGTCCGGGAGGGCATCCGTGTGAATGTGCCGGTGCGCACGCTCCATGGCCGACGCGAGGTCTCGCCACTGGTGGTCGTCGGGAGCGGGAACGCCCTGGTCGATGCCGTGAAGATCGCCGACGACGCGAGCGGAGACCTGGTGGTGCGACTGCACGAGACGCTGGGTGGGCGGACCGAAGTGCTCCTGCACGTCGATGCGCCGGTGTCCGAAGCGCGCCTGACCGACGGCCTCGAGCGTCCGCTCGAGGAGGCCGCAGAGGTGAGCGTGGAGGAGGGGACCGTGTCGCTGTCCCTCTCTCCGTTCCAGGTGGTCACACTCAGGCTCGTCGGGAGGTGGTCGAATCCCGAATGACCCATCGCGATTGCCCGGACCTCCGGGCAGTCCGGGGCGGATTCCCGAGGGAGTCGCCCGTTCGACAACAAGTCTCATCGGTTCAAAGGAGAGTCAGCACATGAGAAAGTCAGCTATCACCGCGGCGGCCGTCACGGCGGTCGGCGCGTTCGCCCTGGCGGGATGCTCATCAGGAGGGTCGCAGAGCGGTGAGTCCGGTGATGCGTCAGCGAAGACCATCACGATCGCTTACCAGAAGACGGCTTCGTTCCACCAGCTCGACGATCTGCTCCAGAGCGTCAAGCCCACATTCGAGGCCGCGCACGAGGGCGTGACGGTCAAGCTCCAGCCGATCGAAGCGGAGCAGGACCAGTACTTCACGAAGCTGGCCCTGATGAATGGGTCCAAGTCGACGGCGCCCGACATCATCTATGAGGACACCTTCCAGGTGATGTCTGACGCAGCGGCGGGATACCTGGCTCCGATTGACGACTACCTCGCGGACTGGAGTGACTGGTCTCAGTTCGAGGATGCGGCCAAGAAGGCCGGACTCGGTGTCGACGGCAAGACCTACGGTGTCTCGATGGGTACCGACACCCGCGGGATCTACTACAACAAGGACCTCTTCGAGAAGGCCGGTCTTCCCACTGACTGGCAGCCCAAGACCTGGGATGACATCCTGAGTGCCGCTCGCACCATCAAGGAGAAGCTCCCCGACGTCACTCCTCTCAACATCTACGCCGGCAAGGCCAATGGTGAGGGGACGACGATGCAGGGGTTCGAGATGCTGCTCTACGGCACGGACTCCACCCTGTACAACGAGTCGACGCAGAAGTGGGTCACTGGTTCCCAGGGTTTCAAGGATGCACTCGACTTCTACAACACCGTCTACGGCGAGGGGCTCGCTCCGTCCCTGGACGTGGCACTGGACGCGAACATCGGGTCCCGTGTGTCCACCGAGCTGCTCCCCAAGGGCGAGCTCGCCATGGCCATTGACGGATCCTGGCTCCCCGGCGGATGGATCTCCGGTGACAACGCGTGGGCGGACTGGGACAAGACGCTGGGCTTCGCGAAGATGCCCACCCAGGACGGACAGGCACCGGGCTACACCTCGATGTCAGGAGGGTGGCTGCTGTCGGTCGGCTCCCAGTCGAAGGATCCCGAACTCGCGATGGAGTTCATCAAGCTGGCGCTGAACAAGGAGAACTCCCTGACCTACGACACGACGAACTCCCAGATCGCCGTTCGCGCCGATGTGGCCGAGGATCCCGAGTACCTGAACTACAACCCGTCGTTCAAGTTCTTCTCGGAGCTGGTGCAGTACACGCACTTCAGGCCGGCGACGCCTGACTACAGCCAGATCTCCTCGAACATCCAGGTCGCAACGGAGTCGGTCGTGACCAAGCAGGCGACTCCTGAGGATGCAGCCTCGACGTACGACAGTGGTCTCGTCTCGATCGTTGGCGAGGACGCGACAGAAGCTGGCAAGTGATGACTGCCTCGGTTCTCCAGGAACCGGGGCGCAAGGCCAGCCCCGGTGGGCGGCCTGCTCTGCAGAAGGGCAGTGCCGCCCACCGGGCGGGTCGGGTCGTCCCCATGCTTCCGGCCCTCATCCTGATGTTGATCTTCCTGGTCGGTCCGATCCTGTACTCGTTGTACGGATCCCTGACCAACCAGGCGCTGACTGGATACAAGGCCGCAAACCCACAGTTCGTGGGACTCCAGAACTATGTGAACCTGTTCTCCAGCTCTGATTTCTGGAAGTCCATCTGGTTGACGGTCGTCTTCGTGTTCTTCTCGGCGGTGGTCGGGCAGAACATCCTGGGAATGGCCATCGCCATGCTGATGCGTGCGGCGCCACCCAAGATCTCGTCAATCGTCGGTGGGATCGTGGTCATTGCGTGGGTGCTCCCTGAGATTGTCGCTGCATTCGCGCTGTATGCGTTCTTCTCCACCGATGGAACGTTGAACAGAATGCTCGCGGTGTTCGGACTGAGTGGCCCGACCTGGCTGCTCACCTTCCCGATGTTCTCGGTGATCATGGCGAACATCTGGCGCGGTACCGCGTTCTCCATGATGGTCTACGGTGCCGCGCTCGGCGACGTGCCTCCGGATGTCACCGAGGCCGCGATGATCGACGGTGCCACTGGGCGGCAGAGGATCCTCTACGTGACCCTACCGATGATCAAGGGTTCGATCTCGACCAACCTCCTGCTGACCACCCTCCAGACACTGGCCACATTCACCCTGATCTGGGTCATGACCGGAGGCGGGCCGGGGACGAAGTCCTCGACGCTGCCCGTCCTGGCCTATCAACAGGCGTTCAAGTTCTCGCAAGTCGGATACGGCACGGCGATCGCCACGGTGACCCTGCTCCTGGGCGCCCTATTCGCCTTTGTCTACATCCGGGTCCTGAAGCCGGAGGTGGAATGATGTCGACCGCTGTCCAGACATCCAGTCGTCGGGCGCCGGTGCCCTCGATCGCCCAACCAAAGAGAGCTCCGAGCCGGCTGTTCGCGGGGTTGGCGCTCGGCCTTGTCGGTCTTTCCTTCATCATCCCCTTGGTGTGGATCCTCCTGTCCTCGGTGAATCCACAGGCATCGGTGTCGTTGTCCGTTCCGGAGAGCCTGACGACGGGCAACTTCACGGCCGTGTTCAACATGGACCAGACCTTCCGGCCCCTCTGGAACTCAGCCATCCTCTCGCTGGGAACGGCGCTCCTCACTGTGGTCGCAGGCGCACTGGCGGCCTATCCGCTGTCCCGGTACAAGATGCGTTTCACCCGCGGACTGATGTACACGATCCTCTTCGGGACGTGCCTGCCGATCACCGCGATGATGGTCCCGGTCTACTCATTGTTCGTGCGCCTGAGTCTTCTCGACTCGATGAGTGGGATCATCCTGTTCATGGCAGCCACGTCACTGCCGATGGCCGTGTGGATGCTCAAGAACTTCATGGACTCCGTGCCGATCTCCCTGGAGGAGGCAGCTTGGGTTGACGGAGCGAGCGCCATGCAGACCCTGTGGCGGATCGTCCTGCCACTGATGAAGCCGGGCCTCGTGGTCGTGTTCATCTTCGTGTTCACGGGTGCGTGGGGGAACTTCTTCGTTCCCTTCGTCCTGACCTTCGACTCGATGAAGCAGCCTGCTGCGGTCGCCATCTACAACTTCTTCGGAATGTACGGAACGATCGCCTACGGCAAGCTCGCGGCATTCTCGATCTTGTACTCGACGCCTGTCCTGGTGCTCTACGCGGTGATGCAGAAGGTGTCGGGGAACTCCTTCGCCCTGGCGGGTGCCGTGAAGGGCTAGCCCGGGGCCGAGGAGCGGTGTCCACCACGAGCCGTTGCTGGCCCTCCCGGAGAGGGTTCTTCGCTGGACCTGCCTGTTGGGGCCGGGGCCGGCTGGCGCTCTCGTGGCCGGCGTGGAAGTCGGGGTCTTCCGGTGGCTGAGTTCTCTGCTCTCCCGCCTGGAAGACCCCGATTCGTCGTACGTTGTCTCCGGTGCGTGCCTCTGCTCTGGAGTTGCTCCCGCCCTCCGCACCGAGCCGGGTCGCCGTTTCCGCGGACGCCACAGCGGCGGACCAGGTTCTCGTGTTTCGCAAACATCTGCGGCTGAGTGCAGAATGAGTAACGCCTCACACAGCTATCGCATCACCATGGTCAGGAGTTGGTCTGCGGATGGATCCGACGTACGTCCGGGAAATGCTCATCACCGCAATGCGCCATCGCGGGCAGAGCTTGGACGAGGCGTCCAGGGCCATGTCCCGTGGTCTCGGCATTCCCATCAAGGGATCCCCGATCGGCAGAGCGGTGGAGATCATCATGGCGGAGAGTGAGCACGCTCAGTTGCTCGACGTCCCGCCCGTGATGCGGGGTACCTCCTACCAGCGAAGTCTTCAGAGTGAGGCGCGGCTCAGTCCGTGGTACACGGGAGTGGAACCCGGTGACCGCTACTGGCCGTTCTACAAGGGCAAGCTGGTCGAAGAAGGAGCCGACTACGTGGACGCCGTGGACCAGGCGTCGAGATCAGTGGTCTCACATCTCGCCGACCCGACGATCGAGGGACTGAAGTCCAAGGGGATGGTCGTCGGGTACGTCCAGTCGGGCAAGACGGCCAACTACACCGCCGTCATCGCGAAGGCCGCCGACGCCGGCTACAGGTTCTTCATCGTCCTTGCGGGTCTCCACAACAACCTGCGCCGGCAGACCCAGGAGAGGCTGGAGTCCGATCTCATCTCGGGCCGGGAGTGGCAGAAGCTCACGACGGATGAGGCTGATTTCGGATCGGTCGCCGGGGGAGCGGCCCTCATGACCAGTCATCTGCCTGTCATCGCCGTCGTGAAGAAGAACGCCAAGAGACTTGACAAGTTGAAGCAGTTCCTCCGGAGCGTGGACGAGACGACGCGGCGGAAGTGCCCGATCATGATCCTCGACGACGAGGCGGACCAAGCGACACCCAACAGTCTCGACCTGTCGACGGCGGGGAGAGAACGTTCCGCGATCAATGTGCTCATCCGGGAGATATGGTCTGCCATTCCCAGCGGTTCCTACGTCGGATACACGGCAACGCCGTTCGCGAACGTCTTCATGGATCCGGACGACTCCGCTGAGCTGTACCCGAGTGACTTCCTCATCGACCTCCCACGGCCTGAGACGTACTTCGGTGCAGAGAAGATCTTCGGCAAGGACGTCCTGGATGATGCGGGAGAACCGGACCTGGGTCTTGACGTGGTCCGCACGGTCAGTGACGCGGAGGCCGACTCCCTCAGGCCGCCATCCGCGAAGGAGGAGCGGGAAGTCTTCAACCCCCCTCTGCCAGCCTCCCTCCTGGCAGCCATCAGGTGGTTCCTGGTCGCAACCGCGATCAGGCGGGCTCGAGGTCAGTTCAAGCACTCGTCGATGCTCATCCACACCACCCACTACACGCAGCCGCACTTTGCGATGCGCGACAGTGTCAAGTCGTTCCTGCACGGCCTTGAGGTGGGCGATCCGGAGTTCCACAAGTCGTACCTGGATGAGGCGCCCCGGGCCGCGGAGGTTGCGAGTCGACCGCTCCCGTCTTGGGAAGAGGTCGAGATCGAACTGGAGGACGTGCTTCGCTGCGTCAGTGTTGTCGTCGACAACGGTTCGTCGGACGAGCGGTTGACCTACCACCGGACGGACGAGAACGGTGAGCCCGTCGTCGAGACCGTGATTGCCATCGGAGGTGCGACGCTGTCCAGAGGACTGACTCTCGAAGGGCTCGTCGTCTCGTATTTCAACCGTTCGTCGAACACCTACGACACACTCCTCCAGATGGGTCGCTGGTTCGGCTACCGAACGGGTTACGAGGACCTACCGCGAATCTGGACGACCTCGGATCTGGCGAAGGACTTCCGCTTCCTGGCCGCCGTCGAGGAAGAGATCCGTTCCGACATGCGGGTGATGGAGACGGCTTCACTCACCCCTCAGGAGTTCGGCGTGCGGGTCCGAGCGCACCCGGGTCGTCTGCAGATCACGAGCAAGATGGGTGTGGCGAAGCCTGTTCGAATGTCCTTCTCGGGCCAACGCAAGCAGACGTTCATATTCGACGAGACCAATCGTGAGGTCCTCAGCTCCAACTTGGAAGCCGCCAGGGACCTGGTCAGCGAGATCGACCCGAGCACCTTCACTGAAGGAAGGGCAGCCGGCGTGAGGTGGATTGCCCACGACGTGGATGTTGATCCGGTCCTGCACTTCTTCGAACGCTATCGGTTCCATGAGGACCAACCCACTCTCAACTCCGCGTTGGTGAGTGGTTGGCTCCGGAAGGCTGCGGTCGGCACCCGGTGGAGTGTGGCTGTCATGGGCCCGGGTGCATCCACCGGGAGGACCAAGGAGGGCGTGGACCTCGGATTCCGGGAAGAGAGTCCTTACGTCACCCGTGCGCCCCTGAGCTCCCAGGCAGTGGGCACTGCGAACATCAAGGCATTGCTCTCCCAGTCCGACTGGGTTGCCGACCTCGATCCGGAAGTCGTCAATGAGCGCAAGGAGCCCGATCTCGGGTACGAATCCATCCGAGCGGATCTGACGAAGGACGGTCTGCTGATGATCTTCCCCGTCGATCCGCATTCCAAGCCGAGAGGTGCCAAGAGCAGGACCAATGCTCGCCGTGAGATGGAAGCCGTCGAGCCCGTCATCGGGGTCGGTGTCGTCTTCCCCGAGGTGAAGGACGGAGCTCCACGGTACGAGGCGTTCTACTCGGTGCGACCGGATTGGTCAGCGATCACTGATGACGTGGAGCTGCCCGAGGACACGGAGAACTCCGCTGACCTGCAATTCGACTCGGAAGCCGAGCTCATTCGATGAGCGAACTCTCCGACAGGCTGCTGATCCTCGAGAATGCTGCCGTGCAACCCGGACCGTCCCAGTTCAAGACCGCTGCAGCTACAGGTATGCCGTCCGGTTTCATGGTGGGCATCAGCCAGGACCGTGCCCACCATCTGTTGATTCCCATCGGATCGAGGAGGCTCGTGCCGGACAGGAGGAGCCGGCACCTCGTCCTGGAGGAACAGGAACTCACCATGCCGGATGGTCGTGTCCAGCGTCATGCGGATCTCAGGTGTGACGATCCGGAGTTGTTCGGGGTGTTCGGGTACGTCCTGGACGACTTGGCGGCACGTCTCGGTCAGGCGGGCCACGTCGATGCAGTCCAGACATGTCGCGAGGTCCTGTCGGACTGGCGTGAGCTGACTGCCGGTGGCAACCCGGGACCTGGACGGGAAACCGAGATGGGTCTGTTCGGAGAGCTGTCGGTGCTCTCGAGGCTCGGCGCACGTGATCCCTTCTCCGCGCTTGCCACGTGGAAGGGTCCCGACGGCGCCTCCTGGGACTTCAGTTCGAACGGAAGGGCCATCGAAGTCAAGACGACTGCAACGGTCTCCGGGTCCACGGTGAAGGTCTCCAACATCGAACAGCTCGATCCAGCCGGGCTCGACCGACTGGACCTGGTCGTCGTCCACGTCAGGGAGGATGAGGTCGGCGAGTCGGTCGACGAACTGATCGACAGACTGGTGGCAGCGGGATTCAATCCGCGGGCACTCCTGATGCAGGTCGCGAAGGTCGGACACACGTACGGTCACGCAGGTCGGCGGGGGTACGTCACGAATGGTCTCCACAGGTGGCGCGTGTCGCAGGACTTCCCCAGTCTGAGGCGTGCCGACATCCCGGCCTCCAAGGCGCACGCGCTGCTGAAGATCACCTACACGCTTGCACTGCCGAGCGGATCGGTGGATCTGGACGAACCGGGATCCGTCCGCTGGTTGGAGAGGTGGGTGGACGCGTGATGTCCGGTGCACGGGTGACCACTTCGGGCGGGGCTTCCTCCAGTCCCGGGCCCGTCGGCATCCCCGCTGCTCCTGGGAGTGCGGGAGTGGACTCACGACCGTTGCCTCTGCTCGATTGGTTCCCCAAACCCTTCCGGGGCGGTGACCATGACGGAACGGGAGAGGCCAAGCTGCTGGGAACCTCGAACGTCGGTCTCGTCGACGTCATCGTGAGAGAGACGGCGCAGAACAGCTGGGATGCCCGTACTGGACTACGACCACCACTGTTCGGCATCCGGCTCCGTCAACTCGGTCCGGAGGCAATGAAGGTCCTGCGGGATCACGTCTTCCGCGGCGGGACCGGGCAACTCCCTCTGGGCTCTTCCCTGGGGGAGGAGGCCCTGTGGGTCCTGGAGGTGTCCGATCGCGGTACACACGGACTCGACGGTCCCGTGCGCAATGACCTCAGGTACGAGCCGGACGCCCCGACGAACTTCGTCGACCTGGTGCTCAGCGTGGGGAGCCCACAGGACAACGAAGGAGGGGGTGGCACCTACGGGTTCGGCAAGACAGCCGCCTTCAAGGCCGGGGAGACGGGTGCGGTCATCTACTGGTCCCATTCCCTCGAGGGGAATGCTCTCGAGTCCCGGTTCATCGCCTCGGGGATCGGTCCCAGCTTCGTGAAGGAGGGGAGAAGGTTCACAGGACGCCATTGGTGGGGCCGGACCAGTGAGGACGGGAGCAGACCTGAACCTGTGGTCGGAGCCGAAGCCGACCGGCTCGGTGAGCGCCTCTTCGAGCGCGGTTTCGAGCCTGACGAGACGGGGACCTCCATCCTGATTCTCGGTCCGAAGTTCGACGTCGGGCCGGATGGCGAAGAGGTGGATCCTCAGACCTACATGAGCGCGGTTCGGGACGCGGTGCTCGCGAACCTGTGGCCGAAGCTCATCCGGGACAGTGGCGAGCGCACCATGGACGTCGAACTCGGCATCAATGGACGTCCGATCGGGATCCCTGATCCCGAGAAGGAGTCCTCCCTGCGGCCATTCGTCGAATGCCTCAAGGCGGTCCGGAGCGCCCAGAGCGACGGTGGACCGACCACTCCGGGGCCCGTCAAGGTGATGGAGGTCCATTCCCAGCGACCGGCGAAGCTGCTCGGACACTTGGCGCTGGTTCGGCTACCGGTGAGTGGGGCCAGTCACGACGTCGGTTTCGGCGAGGAGGCGCACCATGTGTGCCTGATGCGTCACGATGCCGAACTCGTCGTGAAGTATGTGCCGATGCGGGAGTTGGAGGCAGCTGGGTATCAATGGGGTGGGGTGTTCAAGCCGACGAGGGAAACTGACCCCGCCTTCGCTGCTTCAGAACCTCCCACACATGACGAGTGGAATGCTGCGTCACTCAGGCGACCTGACAGCGTCTACGTCAATGTCGGCCTCAGGAGGATCAAGGAGTTCGCGCAGGAGTTCCTGTCGCCCCCGCCCGTCACGGTGGCACCAGAGGTGGGGGACATTCCTTCCGTGGTGAACCTGGCAAACCGTCTGTCCGGATTCGTCGCCGCGGTTCCCTCCAACCGCGCGGGCGCCCGCGTCAGTCGCGCATCCGCGAACCGCCTTGGGAAGAGGAGACCCGTTGCCGAGATCGTCGCCTGCCAGGACGTCTCGTGGACGGACGGATGGCGTCACATTGCTGCAGAGGTCCGTGTGAAGGGCGGGGGACGCGGGGTGACCGAGGTCCGGGCAACGGCTGGAGTCATGGTCGAGGGGGGAGGACGCGAGACGGACGAGGACGTTGTCCATCTGCTCGGATGGTCGGAGCGCCCCGATGAGGAACCGACCTCCGCGAGGACCATGCACATGATTCCCGGTGGCGGTTCTCGATGGGTCCACGTACGGAGTCGTGAGGACTTGGCCGTGGATCTGAGGGTGAGCGTGGAGTCCGGATGAGCAGACTGACAGTCCTTCCCCACAGGACAGCGAGGGCATCCACAGTCAGTTGGGGCCACTGGACGGTCTCGGTCCAGGGGACCGAACCGAGACCGGTCGGCGACGTTCTGGAGGACTGGGACTACCGCACAGTCCTGCGCTTCTTCCTCGATGTCGAGGTGGACCGGGAGTCCTTGGTCGCGGACACAGGGTTGGGCCCCGGAAGCAGAGTTGAGATCGTCGGTCTCGTGGACTGCAGGGCAACGAATCGACGGTTCCGCACCCGTGTTCCCCTCGATCCGGGCACCGGACCGTTCCGGCTGGAGATCGAGGTACCGGCGGGCACTCTGGCGGACTCAGTTGTCCTCTCTGCGCACCTCGTTCTTCGCAGTGCGACTGGCCCGTCCACGCCCGGTGTGGCGCACCGGCCCGGCAGTCGATTGGCGAGTGGGGCACGTCATCCGTTGCTCCTGGAGGGAACCGGAGCTCGGTTCCCCGCGGACGCGGCTTCCTTCAGGGCAATGGGGCTCCCGACCTCCATCTGGGCACTGTCAACCCATGCCGAGTCGTTGGACTCGCTCTTCGCCGCCTCCACCCGGTTGTGGATCAACACTGATCTCCCGCAGACCGAGCGACTCCTGATGGCTGACACCGACAGTCGCCTGCTGAGGTTCCTCCAGATCGACATCGCACGTCATCTGCTCAGAGTGGCCTCGTCACTGGTCACGGATGTCGAGGACTTGGAGGATGAATGGGAAGAGGGTTCACTGGGCGATGCCGTTTCGACCTTGGCGGAGTCGGCACTCCACAGTGACCTCGCCTCAATGATGGAACTCGTCCGTTCGGATCCGCAATGGCTCGAAGGGTTGCTCCAGGAGTGTTATCGACCTTGGGAGGTCGCAGATGAAGGTCTACCCGCGGCTCAGTGACAGCGATGGACGGGTGCGCCTGCTCGAGCTCCGCAATGCTCCGACGAGCTCGCTGCCGGAACTCGTCCGGTTCGACCACCCCTCAGCAGCTCCCGTGGCCACGGGTGGCGTGCCCGTCACCGCGCAGGAGCTCTCCGACCTGCGCCAGTCAGTCGTGGGGAGCCTGGAGGCGAGGATGGAGGGCCCATTTCTCTCACGCTCGGAGGCTTCCGCTTTCGACAGGGAAATGGGGCGTTCGCTTCATCAGGAGATGGACATCGTGCCCTCCGATGCCGCTCACCGGGAGGTCTGGACCTTCCTGACCGTCATGGTCTTCCCGGATCTGCTCGCCAGACGTTTCTCGGACATGTCCGAGGAAAGGGCGCTCGGTGGTCAACGCAACGTCCTCCGCCGGAGTTGGGAACGCGAGGCAGCCATTGGAGATCTCCAACGGGCCGCTGTGCGACCACTCTCCGAGGATGAGCTCGTGGGGTTGTTCGAGAGGACGGCGCTGTCCCGAAATCTGGCACTGGTGCGTGCACTGGCCCGTCGCGTCATGGGTTATGACGGCCCGCAGAGAACGGCATATGCGCGGGAGCTGTACAAGGAGGCGACCTATCTCACGGGACCGTTGCTCCTGGACAGTCTCGATGAGGATGAGGTCCAAGTGGTCGTCGACGACATTGACATCCCTGTGGGTTTCTGAGAAAAGGTCCGGGAAGCAGCGGGTGGAACGGTGGGGACCCGTTGGTCCTTCCTACCCGAGCCGGTACTGACTTGGGTCACGTCGGCAGGAGCCAATGAGATCCGGACCGTGGGTCGATTCCGGTGAACGCAAATGCACATGGCGGCGCGCAAGATGTTCCACGGGATCCAATTCGCACATGAACCCGTGTGAATGGGTGCCCGCAATCTGGAATGCTTGGTGAGGAAAGATCCGAGGTCACGGCAGGCATCCCCATCGACAGCTGATGGGAGTGCAGGCAATCGCAGCGTCATTTCGGGTCGCGATGGCTGGAGGAAACGGAATTGCATGAGGTGGAAGTGCCTCCGTCGACTGACTTGATGGCATCCTTGGGTGCTGTCGGATATGAGCTCAGGACGGCTTTGGCTGACATAGTTGACAACTCGATCACGGCCGGTGCTCGCAATGTGCAGATCCGGTTCGACGGTGGGGAGTCCCCTTACATCGCGGTGACCGATGACGGTCGTGGGATGGGAAGAGAGGCTCTTCGCGTCGCGATGCAATTGGCAGGTACCGGACCCGGTGCCCGACGTTCGGAGACCGATCTCGGAAGGTTCGGCCTCGGATTGAAGACGGCTTCCTTCTCGCAGTGCAGATGTCTGTCGGTCTGCACGCGTGGACCGGATGGTCTCATCGGTGCCCAGTGGGACCAGGCGCGGATTGCCCGAACCCAGCGCTGGTCCTTGGTGACCTTCGCGGATGAGGAGGTGGACGAGCAGCTCCAACACGGACTCGGGGTGCCCGCTCCCAGAGGAACGACCGTGGTCTGGACCGATCTGGAACCGATCCGAATGACGTGGGGAGAGGGGGAGAGGGCGCTCAACCTGGCAATGGACGGAGCGATTGACTGGTTGTCGCTGGTGTTCCACCGCTTCCTCAACGGTGATCACGTCGAGAGGATCAACATCAGTGTCAACGGTGCTCCCGTGTTGGGCAAGGATCCCTTTCTCAGAGGACACCGTGCAACTTTGGTCCAGTCGGTGCAGACCTTCAGCACTGCGAGTGGTCCGGTGCGTGTCACTCCGGTGACCCTGCCGCACCAGGACAAGCTCGGTCGTGCTGAGCGGGAGAGGTTGGGTCTCAGGGGTGAGCACCTGATCGACACCCAGGGGTTCTACGTCTACCGGGCGAATCGGCTCCTGCACCGAGGAAAGTGGTTCGGTCAACAACGGGCGGCCGACCGGACGAAGCTCACGAGAGTTGCCGTCGACGTCGGGAACGACATGGATGCGGCATGGTCGCTCGACATCAAGAAATCAGTTGCGCGACCCCCGCGGGCGCTCCTCGAGCAGCTCAAGGTATTCATGGACCGCATGGGGGCACCCTCGAGGAGAACGCAGACGTTCCGCGGCAGGAAGGCAGACGCGCCCGGTCGCGTCTGGCAGTACGTGGCGGACAGGGACGGTGCATTCAGGTACGACATCAACCGCGACCATCCTGCACTTCGGGCTCTTCTCGATGATGTCGATCCCGGGCTTCGTCGGGAGGTCGAGAACGTGGTCGGGATCATTGAGCGAACGTTTCCCATCCACGATGCAGCACTTCATGTCAATGGGGATGAAAAGGTAAGCCCATCAACACCCGACGACGGTGCGCTCCTCGAGCTCGTGACGAGTCTCAATCGTCAGCTCCGGTCGTTCGGGATCGAGAAGGAAGGGATGGCCGCGACGCTGCAGACGATTGAGCCGTTCGACCAACTGGACCTGGAATCGATCGAGCAACTGTTGCTCCGTGCGAGAGGGGGAGAGCAATGACTGTCTCGGCATTCGATCAGACCTTCAGCATGATGCGAACCATGATCAACAGCACTGGTCCCCTCACAGACGAGAAGATCCTGCAGAGCATTCCCACCCTGGAGGCCCTCCCCGGATTCTCGAAGCTCCAGCCGAGTGAGGTCGACAGAATGCTGGACGAGCTCCATGTGGTGATGGGCACGGAGCAGGACGAAGGAGAACTCCTCGAAGGAGGCAAGCACGAACCTTGGTTGGCTGATGCCCTGGCCGAAGGCCGCGTGGACCCGGTTCGATGGAGGGCATTTCGGGACTGGCAGCAGAGCGGCACTGGAGGCCTCCCCCAGAAGGTTCTGGCCACCGTTGAGACGCAGACGGATCGTGTCGTGGACCTTCTCGGTGATCCGACGGCCCCGGGAGTCTGGAGGCGTCGCGGCCTCCTGTTGGGAGCAGTCCAGTCTGGCAAGACCATCAACTACTTGGCCATCATGAACAAGGCGGCGGACGCCGGGTACAGGATGTTCGTCATTCTCACCTCGAACACGGATGAACTCCGGAGGCAGACCCAGGAACGGGTCGAAGAGGGATTCGTGGGATCCAGCACGCGCGAGAACGCACTTCACCAGCGGGTGGAGAAGCACGGGTTCGGAATAGGGGTCAGGCATCCGGAGATCCCGAGAAAGACGATGACACTGACGACGCGTTCACGAGACTTCACCTCAGCTGTGCGATCTGCACAGGATGGCATTGCCAGGCCCTCTGAGGAGTCTGGATACGTGTATGTCGCTGTGATCAAGAAGAACGTCCATGCACTTCGGTCCCTCACGAACTGGTTGGCGCCGGAGAATCGGGAGGGAGAGTTGTCGTTGCCGTTGGTGGTCATTGACGACGAGTCCGACAACGCTTCGGTGAACACCTCCGCGGAGGACGAGAACCCGACCGCGATCAACGCGGGTATCCGGACGTTGCTCCATGCCTCCCGCCGATCGAGCTATCTGGCGGTCACTGCGACACCGTTCGCCAACATCTTCATTGACGACCAAGCTCAGTACAGGTCTGACAACTCCGGGGTCATGGAGGACCTCTTCCCGAAGGACTACATTCTCTGCCTCGCATCCCCCTCGAATTACTGCGGGGTCGAGTATTTCTTCGGGACTCCGGATGAACCGAGGAACTCGCTCGTGCACGAGATCCGGGACATGGAAGACCTGCTTCCGCTCAAGCATCGGAACGGACAGCGGATTCTCGGCATCCCGACTTCCCTCGAGAACGCGGTGGCGACATACGTCGTTGCAGCCACAGTCGCGGGCATTCGCGGAGTGGCTCGGAGCGGGACTTCCATGCTCGTGAACGTCTCCCGGTTCACCAGTTCCCAGGAGTCGGTGGCGGACCGCCTGCGCGGGTTGGTGGAGGAGTACCGGATGGCCGTGAACCTCCACCCGGACCGTGCCACGAGCGAGGCACCGGGACCCGTGTGGAGTGCGCTTCGCGAGGCCTATCGTCGTGTCGCGCGGGGAGTCGAGGCGGGTCGATATCCGACCTGGGAAGAGGTCGCCTCGAGAGTCGGGGGGACTCTGAACGCAGCGCAGGTCCGCTTGTACAACGGCCGTGCGGATGAGTGGAATGACGAGCACGTGGAGGATCCGTCGGATCGTCGGGTGCAAATCGCAGTGGGAGGACTCAAGCTCAGTCGAGGGCTCACCCTTCCCGGACTGATGGTCAGCTACGTCTACCGCAATGTCTCGGCCTCTGATGTTCTCATGCAGATGGGTCGCTGGTTCGGGTACAGGGACGGCTACCAAGATCTCCTCTCGGTGTGGATGAACCCTGAGCTGTGCGACAACTTCCGCTACACCGGCGAGTCGGTTCAGGAACTCCGCCGCGATCTGAGGTCGATGCGTGAGCAGGGCCTGACGCCGAAGGACTACGGACTCAAGGTCAGCACCCGGCCGGAGTCCTTGTTGATCACTGCACGGAACAAGGCGCGCTCGAGCAAGACCCTGGAGCGGGTGGTGACCTTGTCCGGACAGCGGATCGAGACCACCCGGCTCTGCGCGGATCTCGACCTGCAGCGGACGAATGCCTTGGCTGCGGACCGTTTGGTGAGCCGGTGCGAGTCCGAGGCCGCGCGCGTGGCCGATCTCCGAAGCACTCGACTGATCGTGTGGAGCGGAGTGGGACGTCACCTCGTCGAGGAGTTCCTCAATGCCTACAAGGCTCCACGCACCGACAGATACTTCGGGACGCTGGATCCGGTGAGGCAGTTCGTCCGGGACGAAGCCTGCCCACGGGAGTGGGATGTCGCTCTGGTTCCGGGCGAAGGCGGAGCCCGAGCCCTGGGTGGGGTCACCCTGAAGTCGGTGGTTCGACACATGGCAATGACGGATCCGGACAACGAGAACCCGGGCAACGGGAGGGAGCTGAGGGTTTCAGGACGATCAAGCCGCCTTGCGGGTGGCGATGACGTCGAGAGACTCTGCCGTATCACGGGGGACGGGCGGGCACCGGTGCCTGGTGAAGAGAAGAGGAAGGTGTCCGAGACCGATTTCTACCGGCTCTTCACGCGTCCCGCGATGATGATCTATCCATTGGAGCCCTCGCCGAAGTCCGATGAAGGCGTCGCGAGTTGTGGTTTCGTTGAAGGGGTCCCGATGGTGGGGGTCAAGATGGTGGTGCCAGGTGAAGCCAACAGCAAGAACTACAGGTTCATCATGCAAGTGAACACGGTGCTCGTCCGTCAGATCTACGGGGAGGACACCGACTATGAGAGCTGAACGAGGGGCCCGTTCAGTCGGGGGCAGGGAGCTGGGACATTCCATGGAGGGGACGCCAAGTGTCTGAACCGACAATCGACGACTTCCGCGCGGGAGAATTGACTGACATCAGAACGGCGGCATACGCGGTGGGGGAGAGCCCTCATGACGTGTTCGCCGAACGCTGTGCTGCTCTCCTGCTCGATCGCGACCAAGTCGACAACATGACCACGCTTCAGTTCATGGGGATCGGTACTCGGGGGCGACGGCTGGCGATCGACGGGTACGACATCGAGGACCCGGATGAGTCGGCCTCGTTCATGGTCTGTGACCTGGATGAGGGGGAAGGGCAGACGACGATTCCCGCATCCGAGGTGCGTCGTGTGCTCGCGCAGTTGCGCGCTTTCGTCGAAGACGCGGTCCAGGGTGACTTCGTCGAAGGGCGTGAGGAGAGCGACCCCGCTGTTCAACTCGCGTCCGATCTCCACAGGCAGTTCTCGTCATTCTCGAAGATCAAGTTGTTCCTCATCACCAACCGACGTCTGAGCGGTCGCGAGAGAACGTTCCATTCGGAGATGCTCCGTGGAAAAGCTGTCGAGTACCACGTGTGGGACCTGGACCGTCGCTATCAGGAGGATGTCTCCTCCCGCAAGTGGGATCCGATCATCGCTTCCGTGGGGAAGTGGGTGGAGGGAGGACTCCAAGTTGTACGGTCGCCTTACGTGACTGAGGAGATGGAGACCTACCTGACGGTCATTCCCGGATCGATGCTCGCGGACCTCTACGAGACCTACGGTTCCCGACTCCTGGAGCAGAACGTACGATCCTACCTCAGCGCTCGAGGCAAGGTGAACCGGAGGGTCAAGGAGACCATTCTGGGACATCCGGAAAAATTCATTGCCTACAACAATGGAGTGACGGCGACAGCGAGCTCGGTCGAGATCGATTCCGAGGGCCACCTCCGAGAGATCGTGGATCTGCAGATCGTCAATGGTGGGCAGACAACCGCATCGTTGTACTACACACGGAAGTCGTCAGCTCGAGGGGTCTCAGATCTGTCGCTGGTGGGGGTGCCGGCCAAGATTGTCGTCGTGGACCCGGAGTTCGCCGTCGACCTGGTGCCGGAGATCTCGAGGTACACCAACAGTCAGAATGCGGTCTCCGAAGCCGATTTCTTCTCGAACAGCCCCTTCCACCGTCGTCTGGAAGAGCTCTCCAAGAGGATCCTGACTCCGACAAGGGCGGGGGATCCTCACCAGACCGGCTGGTTCTACGAGCGGACGCGCGGCGCATACCAGAACGAGATCAACCGCGGGACGGTCGCTAAAGGGAAAGAGTTCATGAATCGCTATCCCAAGGGACAGTTGATCACCAAGCTGGACGCAGCAAAGTACCTGCTGACGTGGGACCAGAAGCCCCACGTGGTGAGTGCCGGTGGCCAGAAGAACTTTCTCGCCTTCGCCGCTTCGGTCTCAGGGAGGCTGGGCAGCGATGACACATGGGTCAATGAGGAGTACTACAAGCAGCTGGTCTGCAAGGCCATCATCTTCCGCGCACTGCGACGTCGCGTACTCAACGCTGATTGGTACTCGAAGGGCTACTTGGCCAACATCGTCACGTACTCCATCGCAAAGCTGGCACACGACCTGGGCAGGGAGCGTTCCAAGGCGTCAATCGATTGGGCGAGGATCTGGCACCTCCAAGCTGCCCCGGAACAGGTCCTCGACTGCTTGGAACTGTACGGGCGTGATGTCCTGGCAGTTCTCACCGATGACGGCAGGCCCACCCAGAACGTGACCGAGTGGGCCAAGAAGGAGTCCTGCTGGACCCAGGTGCGAGCGGGCCGGACGCACGTCGACCACTCATTGTCCGACTGGCTGGTCGATGAGACCGTTGTCAGGGAAAAGGGAAGGGATGCGAGTCGGATCCAAGCAGTGGACAACTCGATCGGTGACCAACTCAAGTTCGTCAATGCTGACGACAGAGCTCTGAGAGCACTCCTCTCATTCGGTCAGGGAGTCGGACGCATCTCCCCCAAGGAGACGAGCATCGTCAACCGTTGCCTCGCGGGTCAGCTCCCGTCCCCCGCACAGACCGGGGTTCTTCTGAGAATGCTCGCACGGCTCAAGGAGAACGGGTTCAGGGATCCGTACTGGGATGCGGCCTGAGCACTGCTCTGACCTGTGCGGCCGTGGCCCGGGGATCCTCGTGCTCCCAGAACCTGAGCACAGTCCATCCCTCTGCATGCAGCAGAGCCGTCGTGTTCGAATCGCGTTGTCGGTTGGACTCGAGCTTCCATCTCCACCAGTCTGCGTTGTGCTTCGGAGGAACCGAATGGGTGGGGCAACCGTGCCAGAAGCAACCGTCGACGAAGACGGCCACCTTGGCGCGTGGGAATGCGATGTCGATGGTCCGTCGGGTACGTCCGGGAACGGGGAACTGGATGCGGTAGCGCAGTCCCATCGCGAAGAGTTCGCGTCGAAGGGCCAGCTCCGGCGAAGTGTCCCTCCTGGCCTGGGAGACCATCCGGGACCGGACTTGGTCAGTTGGTGCCTCAGGCTGCATCCGATTGGGTCGCATTCTCGGACGTTGCGCTCTCAACTGGTTCTTCGGGCATCGGCACCACAGTGGTCGGGAAGGCTTCGACCAAGAGTCTGCCCACGGCTTCACCGATCTGTCTGGCCAGCAGAGGCGGAACGGCATTGCCGATCTGCTGGTACTGGGCGGTCCGTGGTCCCATGAAGTAGTAGTTGTCCGGGAAGGTCTGCAGCCGGGCGGCCTCGCGGACGGTCAAGCTCCGCATCTGCATGGGATCGGGATGGATGAAGTGATGACCGTCCTTTGCCAGGTGCGCGACAATCGTCGAGCTGGGATTGGACCAGGCCTGGACCCAGAACCGGTCCGTGAACGGTGTGTCCTCCCGCTGGATGTTCTTGTGCTCGGGGACCAGTTCCACCGGGACGCTCTTGACGTTTGGCTGTTCCCTGCCGTCGGACAGTTCCACGAAACGGGCCCAGTAGAAGTAGCGCCACAGGTCTGACGGCATGTGTGCCCTTGCCTCGTGCTGGAGTACGCACGTCAGGTTCTCGTCCTCGAGCCACTCCCGGAGGACCGGGTCGGCCACATGTGCTGGACCTCTGGGAACCCGAACCGATCCCCGCGGAGGGACCGAAGCTGGCAGTGCCCGGGTACCCAAGTGGTGACGCGCGGCGATCCTCGCAGAGCTCTGACGGATGTCCGACCACTGGACATCGGAGTCCGCGCGCCGCGGACTGACGGACGACCGAATGGTGGGAAGGTCGCCGATGGCATCCCGCACCGTGGTGTGGGCGCCCGGGACCAGTGTCGGTACAGTTCGGACCCTCCCCAGCACGTCCTTCCGGACTCCCAGCAGGATGACGCGTTGGCGCGCCTGGGGAATCCAGAACTGGTCGGCATGGATCAGGAAGTCGGCCGGTTCGAGGTCCTCGGGAGACTTGTCGCTGACCAAGGAGAAGACGGTGTAGGCATCGTCGAGTTCCAGGTCCCTCTTGATCTGGCGGAAGATCAGACTGTCCTTGTTCTTGGAGGAGAGCATTCCGCGGACGTTCTCCATGACGAACACCGGCGGTCGGAACGTGTCAAGGATGTGGAGGTACTCCCGGTACAGGAAGTGCTTCTTGTCCTCGGCGAATGTCTCGTCGTGGGTGCGACGGGACCTGCCGGCCAGGGAGTAGGCCTGACAGGGGGGTCCTCCGATCAACGCCCACGGCCGGTCGGAGCCCTGCTCGATGCCAGCACGGCTCAGCGCCGCTCCGATCAGGGCATCGTTCTCGGGGCGGTTCGCTTCCCCGAGCTCGATGCGGGGCGAGCGAGCGAGCTCCTCGTTCAGCGCGCTTGCGATCTCGGGGACGGCTCGGAACTGCTCCTCGGTGATCTCACCGTTGAGGAAGGCGTAGTACTCGTCCGGGAATCCAGCTGACCGGACGGCCGCGCGGAGGATCAGGGTCTCGTGGGCCCAGTGTTCCTTCTCGATCGAGATGGCCGAGCGGAACGTGACTGCACTGCTGGCCCGGGAGAACCCTTCGTTGAGACCGCCGGGCCCGGCGAACAGATCCACCATCGGAATTTCCACAGTCTTCCTCTCTTCGCTCCCAGGGTACCAGGTTCGGAAGAGTTTCCACTGGACCGAGTAGGAGCATTGTCCACTGCGACGCATGCACTTCTGTCCCCCGACAAACCCAGCCCAGGACGCGTCGGAGTTGAGCAGTACCTCGGAGAGCTGAGGTGCGTGTCGTCTGCCCGTCGGAACACTCCGGTGTCACCCGGCTCCCGCGAGGAGATGTCCATCGCCTTTCGTGCTCCCCGAATTGCTCCGGTCCCACTCCGCGGTGTCCCGGTGCTCGGGGAACGTGCGATCCTGGACCAGCAGGGACACCGCATCGAGAAGGTGGAGCATCGTGAGTTCGACAGGTGACATCCAGGGACAGGGCCCGACCGTGGGCCAGCCCGCAGGAGCGGCGCAGGCCGCCCAACCCCCGCAGCTGCGCGAACCGGGCCAGCCGACCGAGCCCCCACAGCCCGGCGCGACGACTCCACCGGCGTCGCCCTCGCAGGGTGCGGGCGGGCCC
>NZ_LT700212.1:2960665-3022578 GCF_900155435.1 Actinomyces provencensis
TGGACCTGTGGCGCCACCCGGCCCAGGCTGCCCAGCGACACGAAGAGGCCCCCCCCCGCCTCGTCCGTCTTCCACGCCGACTTCATCGCCCTGCCCGACGGCGCACACCCCGACGCGACCCGACCGGTGACCTTCCTGTTCAACGGCGGTCCCGGCAGCGCCACGACCTTCCTGCTGCTCGGGTCGCTGGGGCCGCGGCGCATCTCCTGGCAGGACCCGAGCGCAGACCCCACGGCCGCCCCCACGGTCGCGCCCTACGGGCTCATCGACAACCCGCAGGCCCTGCTGCCCCAGTCCGACCTCGTCTTCATCGACGCCCCGGGCGCCGGGTTCTCCGAGATCGCCGAGGAGGCCAAGGCGGAGCTGTGGTCCGTGGACGGGGACGTCGCGGCCTTCGTCCAGTTCATCCAGCGGTGGCTCTCGGCCAACGGGCGCTGGAACTCCCCCAAGTACGTCTTCGGGGAGTCCTACGGCACCGTGCGCGGCTCGGTGCTCTCCTACGCACTGCTCGACGCGGGCATCGCCCTGAACGGAGTGGTGCTCCTCTCCGACATCCTCGACTACGGCCACATCGTCGGCACCGACGACCAGGCCTACATCGGCTACTTCCCCACCTACGCCGCCATCGCGCACTACCACGGGGGGGCGGGCGCGGGAGCGGTCCCCTCCTCCACCCCCGCGGACGAGGGCGACGCTGGTGCGGCAGGGACCAACGGGGCCGGCCCGGTCGCGGACCTCGCGGCACTGCGCGCCCACGTCCAGGAGGCCCGCGAGTTCGCAGACGGCGCGTTGCGCCGGGCCCTCTCACGCGGTGACCGCCTAGCACGCAGCGATGCGCAGGCCGTGGCCCGGAGATACGCCGAGCTGGCCGGGGTGTCGCCCGAGTACGTGCTGCGCTCGGACCTGCGGGTCCTGGACCCGCGCTTCCGCAAGGAGCTGCTGCGCGACCGGGGTCTGGTGGTGGGACGCTACGACGGGCGCGTGTCCGGCTTCGACCTGGACACCGCCTCCGACGACGAGACCTTCGTGTCCGACGACGCCTTCATCAGCCCCGCCTACGGGGCCCTGGTCAACACCTACCTGCGTGAGGAACTCGGATGGACGGGCACCCAGGAGCGCCGCGCCTTCTCCGAGATGGACTGGGAGTCCACGGAGCCGGGCAAGGGGTGGGTCTGGCAGCACAAGCAGCCCGGACACACGAAGACCATGTGGGACCAGACGCTGACGTACCCACAGGTCATGCCGGACCTGGCGGCGGCCCTGGTGCGCAACCCGCGCCTGAAGGTGCTGGTGGCCAACGGCTACTTCGACCTGGCCACCCCCTTCTTCCAGACCGAGTACGACATCGACCACCTGGGGCTGCCGGCACCCCTGCGCTCCAACATCGCCTTCACCTACTACCCGGCCGGGCACATGGTCTACACGAGCCCGGGCTGCCTGGAGAAGCTGGTGGAGGACCTGCGCGTCTTCTACGCGGCCGGGGTGGGGGAGGTCGGTGCGGCGCACGGGGCCGCCGCGCACGGGGCTGGTACCCCTGTGGCGACCGCGCCCGTGGACCTCTCCGACCTCGACGAACGCCCGGAGCTGGAGCCGCTGGGTCTCAGCTGAAGGCTCTGTCGGGGCCGCCCCTTCACTCGATCTGTCGGTCGATGAAGCCGGCCATGCCGGGGACGGTGAAGGCAACAATGCCGTGGTCCGGGGCGTAGATCAGTCCTTTGTGGATCAGTCGTGCGCGGATCGGGCCGAGCTGGTTGAGGGACTTGCCCATTCGTGAGGCGACTTCCCCGGATCCGACGCCTGCGTCTCCTTCAGGGCACATTGCGCGGAGGTAACGCTTCTCGGCTGCCGTGGTCCGGTCCCATCGCGAACGGAAGAAGCCGTTGTCGAGTTGGCTCTGTCCCTGGACGACACCGAGCTTCGCATCGGTGAGGCCGATCCTCAGCCCTTCCGCCACGTTCCATGCCTCCTGGCCGAACTGCTGGATGAAGTAGGGGTATCTCCCGGAATGGGACACGACGTGCTCCAACGCTTCGGTGCTCCACGACACGCCTTCCCCTTCCGCAGGCCGCAGAATTGCGGCTCGCGCGTCGCTCTCGGAGAGTCTCTCCACTTTGATGAACTGGAACCGCTCGGTGTACGACTTCGCTTCTGCGAGTGTTTGGGGAAGACTCGGCAGGCCCGCGAGGGCAAACAGGACCGGCCAGTTGTCCTGCGCTGCAGCTTGGGCGATGACCGCGAGTGTCGTCAACTCCTCGGTGTCCAAGTCCTGCGCTTCATCGATGAGAATCGCGAGTCCCACTCCTGCTTCCCGCGCAGCGAGGGACAGGTCCTTGAGGATCATCCGAAGATCAGTGGCGAGCATCCCGGTGTCTGCACCTCCGCCGGCGGCATCCGAGAGGTCAACGCCGAAGGTCCAGTTCCCCGTTGCGTCGTAGGAAGCCTTGAAAGAGAGCGCCGTCTTCAGGGCTCGAAGGACCCGCTTTCCGGCCGAGGGGCGACTGATCTCCGACAGGGGCTCGTAAAGTCCTTCTCCGAGGATCTCGCGGAGGGGACGCTCAGTCCCGGCCTCCACCTGGGCTACCCACCAGTCGCGGTCCTCTGCGTCGTGACGTAGCTGTGTGATCAAGACCGTCTTGCCCACCCCGCGCAGGCCATAGAGGATCATCGGCTGATCGGTCGTGCCCCGCTCCGCCCTGCGCAGTGCGACCCCCCATGCCCGTAGCGCGTCATCGCGACCAACCAACGCGGTGGGCTTTCGGCCCGCCCCGGGCATGTACGGGTTGAGAACCGGGTCCATCGAACACCCTCCTATGACGATCTATAACAGTGTATAACAGGTCGTTACACTCTTTTATGTTTCGTTACACCAACCGCGCGTCGACACTGCGTCCAGCCACGCCGCTGTCGAGCGAGCTCCAGGCAGTGTCGGCAGTCGGGGGAAGAAGAGGACTGTGGCATCCGCGGACCTCTCCGACCTCGACGAGCGCCCGGACCTGCCGCCGCTGGGCCTGGTCTGACGTCGCGGGGGCGCCGCAGGGCACCGGACGCCCCGCTATCGTCGGACCATGACGGATCGGCTCTCACGCGAGGACTTCTCCCGCAAGCTCGCCCCGCTCGACGAGGACGCGCTGCGGAAGGCCCTGTGGACGCTCTACTGGCGGGGAAGTGCCCAGATGCGGGAACGCATCCTGGACACACTGGATCCCGTGCGGGCCAAGGTCAGACGGGCGGCCGCCAACGCGCCAGCCGACGGCGCACTCACCCTGACCCGCATCAAGACCTTCGCAGCGCTCGCCCGAGCAGGCGCCTATCTCGCAGGCGACCGCCGGGTCTCCCCCTCCCAGCGCACCAAGTGGCGCACCGAGTTCAAGGGGCTCGCCACCGATGCCGTCTCCGCACTGCGCGGTGAGGAGTCCGAGAAGGCGTCCCGCGCGCTCGCGATCCTCATCGACCTGGCCTGCGAGGTGGGTTCCTACGACTACTTCCGCTCCGAGGACGCGGTGGCCGCCGCCAGGTTCGTGGTCTCCGACGCTGCGGAGGCGATCTGGACGGTGGCACGCGCCCAGCACGGCATCACCGGGATGGCTGACCTGGTCGCCCCACAACTCATCCGCTGGGAGAGGCGCCACGGCTGGACCCGGTTCGGGGAGGGCTGGGTCGCGGAGCATGAGCGCAGCCTGGCCGAGGTCCTCGCACCGATGCTGACGAACACGGATGCCTGGGGCGCATTCGCCGCTGCCCATGTCCGTGCGCTCGACGGCCTCACCACCACTCGGCGACATCGGTACGACGATCCGGTGCGCGACCGTGCCAGCAACCTGGCCCAGTGGAACGCCATGCTGCTGGACCGCCTCGTCGACACGGAGTACGAGCCCCTGCTCGACGCCCTGGTGAAGCACCCCGCACTGGTCGGTTCGGAGCGCACGTTCCTGGCCTCCCGACTGGCCCACCTGCGCGGGGACGACGGGTCCGCGCGGCGGTTGATCGGCACCTGCCTGAAGGACCTGCCCGGACACAGCGACTACCGGGAGTTCGCCCTCGTCCTGGGGAGCTCACCCGAGCCGCCCTCGTGAGCGGCCGGCCTCCCGCCGAGGGGTGGACCTCCCACCCACCGGAGGGGCTGCAGCGTCACCTCTCGGGATGCCCGGCCCCGGACCTGTCCGACCGGATCACGGCGTCCGCGTGGCGGCACGGGCCGCGGCCGCGACGTCCGCATCGACGCCGCGCGGGGGTCGACCGGTGCGCAGGGTCCCTGCCAGCAGTCCGAGGACGTCGAGCGTCGGGCTGCCAGCCGGGGGCGCCGCGAAGCTGTCCCTGGAGTCGTGCCAGCCGAGGTCGAACATCATCTCGCTGATGCTCCGGTCCCACAGTTCCGCAGGGGTCTCGCTCCCGGCGACGGCGAGGGCCGCCCAGCCGAACTGGCGCTCGGCGGTGGACTTCCCGAGCGGGAGCCGGCCCGTGATGTGGCGCAGGAGGGCCTCCGGGTCCTCACCACAGCGCCTGGCGGCCAGCGTCGGTGTGATGCGCCCCTTGCGCACGGAGACGAGCCCGAGGGCCCGAGCCGTGTCGCGCACCTGTGCGACGGGTGGGGTGAGGTCCTCGCGGTTGACCTTCCCGATCCACCACTCGGCGATGCCGGTGCGCCGCGCGACCTGCTCGACGTCGGTCGGCTTCAGGTACCCCGCAGCGGTGAGCCCGACGCCCTCGCCGATGACGTCGAGCAGGACCCGCAGGGGTTCCGTGAGCCGGGCAGCGGCATCGGCACTGACCTCGATGGGGCCGAAGGATGCGGGATCGGCGAGGGCGTCGCGCAGGAGGCGCGAGCCCCGGTTCCTCGACACCTCGAGCAGTGACGCGAGTTCCACGGTGACCGGCGCGGGCTCTACCGAGAGCATCGTGATCATCGCGTTCGTCCCCTCGAGGTCGAAGGCATCGGGATGCCACCCCTCGGGCAGCCAGGCGCGCCCGTCCTCGGCACTGTCGAAGACCTCCGGGCGCAGTGCATCATCGAAGCCGCTGCGCACCCACTCGGCGATCTCGCTGTAGCCCCACGCACCGCCGCAGTCCTCCGGTGGGCAGGCGAGCCTGCCCCGGAGGCACCGGGGGGCGGTCGGCGGGTCATTGAGCACCTTCTCCACGCGCAGCACGTGCTCCCACCCGTCGCCGAAGTCGTACTCGTACCAGAGACGGTCGCCTTCGGCGGCGACGACCTGGTCCAGGCGGACTCCGTCCTCGAGCAGGCCCTCGTCACCCTCGTCGAGGTCGAAGGAAGTGAGGAACTCCGGAGCGTTGCGGCCGTTGCCCGTGCGGAAGCGGTGCAGGTGGCTGTCCGTCCACCCCATGGCGGCCTGGAGCACGTCGTGGAGGCGGGGGAGAGTGATGTCCCCGGGGACCTCGATGCGCCGCCAGACGGGCGGTTTGGTGCGCAGGAGGTCGACCCGGATGCGGAAGCCCCTCGTGGTCGTGGGGACGGGGTGGAGTCGGGGCCGAGGGGGATGCCAGGTGTCAGGCAGTCCGGGCCCGCCGCCGGGGAGTGCACCGGGGAAGCCGCCGGAGAGCAGTGCTCCGATCTGTTCCGGGGTGGCATCGCTCAGGAGTTCCTGGATGAACCTCCGGAGGTCCGGCGACTCGAACTCGTTGTCGGATGTCATCTGGTTCCCCCTGATTCCGCAGAACGCCCTGAACAGACAGGGTATCCGGTCACGGCAGTCGGCACAGGTGCACCGGGCGGAGGGAGCTTTCGCCGAACGGTGGACTTCCCACCGAACGGAGGGGGTACAGGTCCACCGTTCGGTGAGAACTCCACCGTTGGGGATGCCTGCCTGCGGAAATGTCCGACCTGCGACACCTTCCACGACGCGCGACGCGCGGAGCGGAAGTAGGAGCGGGAGCGGGAGCGGGAGGTCGCAGCAGGGAGTCGGTTGATCAGTGCATGAGAGGCACGAGCCGCCCCTCTTCCCAGGCATGCCCATCGGGAGGTCGGTGCGGCGCCCGTGGCGACCGGGCCCGCGACGACCGCGCCCGCGGCGGGCGCACCCGTGGACCTCTCCGACCTCGACGAACGCCCGGACCTGCCGCCGCTCGACCTGGTCTGACGGCCCCTGTCACTCATCGCACTCGGTGCCCCCAGACCGGAAGGTCTCCCCTGCGGGGTCGCGAGCTCACGCCGAACGGGAGACCTCCCCGGCACCGGAGTGCGCAGCGGTGTCGGACCGCGTCGCGGAACCACGCCCCAGCACCACCTCCACACTGTGCTCCGGGCTGAGGTCCAGGCGGCGCAACAGCTGTGCGTTGAGAGCCACGACCACGGTGGAGGCCGACATCAGCAGGGCACCGATGCTCATCGGCATGACGAAGCCGATGGGGGCCAGGACGCCTGCGGCCAGCGGTACCGAGATCAGGTTGTACCCGGCGGCCCACCACAGGTTCTGCTGCATCTTGCGGTAGCTGGCCCGCGACAACTCGATGACGGAGAGCACGGAGCGGGGGTCCGAACTGGCCAGGATCACGCCCGCGGAGCTGATGGCGACATCGGTGCCCGCACCGATCGCAATGCCGACGTCCGCCCTGGCCAGGGCGGGGGCGTCGTTGACGCCGTCACCCACCATCGCAACCTTGTGACCCTCCGACTGCAGCTGCTCCACGCGCTGGGCCTTGTCCTCGGGGCGCACCCCGGCGAAGACCCGGTCGATGCCGAGCTCCCCGGCGACGGAGTCCGCCACGGCCTGCGCATCCCCCGTGATCATCACGACCCGGACGCCGAGTGCGTGCAGGGCGTCCACGGCCTGGTGGGACTCGGGGCGGACCTCGTCGGCCAGGCGCAGGGCACCGGCCACCTTCCCGTCGACGAGGACGTGGAGGATGATCGCACCCTGCTCACGCCAGGAGCTGGCGACCGGGAGCTCGGTGGCATGGCGTTCCTCCAGCAGGCGGGGTCCGCCGACCTCGACCACTGAGCCCTCCGCCCTCGCGCGCACGCCCACGGCAGGGGAGGAGGAGAAGTCGGAGGCGGCGGGCACGTCCAGGCCACGCGAGTGGGCCTCCGCCATGATGGCGCGCGCCAGGGGGTGCTCGGAGTCGGTCTCGGCTGCGGCGGCCAGGGCGAGGACGCGGTCCTCGTCCATGCCTGCGGCCGCTTCCACGGCGGTGAGGGCCGGCTCGCCCTTGGTCAGCGTGCCGGTCTTGTCGAAGAGGACGGTGTCGACGGTACGCATGGACTCCAGGGCGAGGCGGTCCTTGACCAGGACGCCTCCGCGGGCCGCGCGTTCGGTGGCGATGGAGACCACCAGCGGGATGGCCAGGCCCAGGGCGTGGGGGCAGGCGATGACGAGCACGGTGATCGTGCGCACCACCGCGTCGCTGGGGTGGCCCAGCAGCGTCCACACGAGGGCGGTCACAGCTGCTGCACCCAGCGCGAACCAGAACAGCCACCCGGCAGCCCGGTCGGCCAGACGCTGGGCGTGGGACGAGGAACCCTGCGCATCCGCGACCAGCTTGCGGATGCCCGCCAGCGCCGTGTCGTCACCGACCGCGGTCACCTCCACGCGCAGCCCGGAGTCCGTGGCGACGGTGCCGGCGACCACCTGGTCGCCGATGCCGCGGTGGACGGGTCGGGACTCGCCGGTGACCATGGACTCGTCCACGGCGGCGGCGCCCTCGACGATGCGACCGTCCGCGGGCACCGCAGCTCCCGGGCGCACCACGACGACGTCACCGACGAGGAGGTCGGCGGGAGCGACCGTCACAGTGCCGGAGCCGGAGACCTTCTCGGCCTCATCGGGGAGGAGGGCGGCCAGTGAGTCCAGGGCGGAGGTGGTCTGGGCCAGGGAGCGCATCTCGACCCAGTGGCCCAGCAGCATGATGACCACCAGCAGGGCCAGCTCCCACCAGAACTCCAGGGAGTGGTCCAACAGGTGCAGGCTCGCACCCCAGGAAGCGAGGAAGGCGACGGTGATGGCCAGGCCGATGAGCAGCATCATCCCCGGCTTGCGTGAGCGGATCTCGGAGACGGCCCCGGTCAGGAACGGCCAGCCACCCCAGAGGTAGACGACGGTGCCCAGCAGCGGGGAGACCCACTGGGCCCATGTGCCGGCGGGGAGCGCGTAGCCGACGAGGTCGGCGAACATCGGGCTGAAGGCGACCACGGGGATCGAGATGGCGAGCATCGTCCAGAACAGGCGGCGGAAGCGGGCGACATGGCCGGCGTGCCCGCCGTGGCCCATGTGCGCCATGTCGTGGTCCATGCCGGGCATCGAGCCCATGGAACCCATGTCCATCCCGGACATGGCGTGGCCCGCGTGGTCGGTGTGGTCTGTGTCGTGGTGGCGGGCGTGTCGGTCGCTGCGCGAGTCGCCGGCACCCGGGTGCTCCATATCGCCCATGTGGTGGTGACCTGCGTGGGTGTCATGTGTGGGCACCTGCCCGGACTCATCGGGGGAGGAGACCTGCACGCGGTCGTGCCCGGCGTGGTCGGTGTGATCCATGTATGTCATGTCGTGCGCGGCGTGACCCACCTGCTGGGCGTGGTCGTCCTGCGCGTCTGGTGCGCTGTCGTGGTGGTGTTCGTGCTCGTCTCTGGCGCTCATGCATCCACGTTATACCCCATGGGGGTATCTGTCATGCGGTGCAGGCACTGGTTGTGCGCTGGTGCTCGGGGACCGTGACATCGAAGTGTGGTCTCGATGCGAAAATGGCCCCGCTGAGGGCCCTCGGGCCATCGAGACCACACTTCAATGCAGTCGCACCTCCGGCACAGGCGGCCGAGCACCCGGATACGAGCGGGCAGGGGCTCGCGAGCGCCTGCCCGTGACCCGATCCCGTGACCCAGTCTGCCCGCCGGGCAGTCGGTGACCCCGCCACCGGGCGACCTACACACCCCGGGCCACGACCGCCCGCTCCAACAGCGCCGCCACCGCCAGTGCCTCCTCGTCGTGGCCCCGCCGTGCAATCACCTGCAAACCGACGGGGAGCCCGTCGCCGTCGACACCGACCGGCACGGACACGGCCGGTTGCCCCGTCAGGTTGAAGGGCCAGGTCAGGGGTGTCCATGACATCCACGTGCGCCCCGGTCCCCCGGCACCTCGCCATCCTTCGGGGACCTGGCGCCCAGCCTCGAACGCCGTGACCGGCAGGGTCGGCGTGACCAGGACGTCGTGGTCGGCATGGAAGGCGGCCAGTGCCAGCGCGACGCCTTCCCGGGCCCGTGTCGAGGCCCGAAGGAACTCAGCGGCGGACAGTGCCCGGCCGTGCACCACCGCGGCACGCAGGCCTGGATCCAGGTGCACCTCCTCGCCGGCGTCCAGGTCAGCGAGTTCCGCGGCCAGCACCCCGGACCACAGGTCCACCATCTCCGCCCCCACCTCCGGCAACTCCAACGTCACTGCGGTGACCTGGACACCCCTATCGATCAAGGCCTCGACTGAGCGTCGGACGGCTTCGGCGACGCCCTCGTCCACGATGCCGGACCCGAGGTCGGGGCTGAACCCGATGCGCAGGGGGTGCGCGAACGCCTCCGCCCGGTCCACGACCTGCACGTACGAGAAGCGAGGAGCCTCCAGGGAGTCCGGGTCGCGGGGGTCCGTGCGTGCCAGGACGTCCAGGGCGAGGGCTGCGTCCTCCACCGTGCGCGCCAGCGGGCCGACGTGGGCCAACCTGGCGAAGGCCCCTGAGGGAGTGGCGGGGATGCGCCCAAAGGTTGCCTTCAGGCCCACCACCCCGTTGAAGGAGGCCGGGATGCGCACCGACCCCGCCCCGTCGGATCCCAGGCCCACCGTCCCGACCCCCAGGGCCGTCGCCACCGCCGCCCCGCCCGAGGACCCACCCGCCGTGCGCGTGGGATCCCACGCATTGCGCACCACGCCCCACACGGGGGAGTCCGAGACCGCGCTCCACGCGAACTCCGGCATGGTCGTCTTCGCGACGATGACCGCCCCCGCCTCGCGCAGGCGTGCCTCAGCTGGCTCGTCGGTGTCCTCGGGCGGCGCGTCGCGGCGCAGCAGGCTGCCGCGCACGCTGGGCAGACCGCGCACCGCCAGGGAGTCCTTCACCGTGACGGGCACCCCGTCGAAGGGGCCCAGCTGGTGGCCCTGTCGCCACCGCAGGGTGGAGGCCCTGGCCTGCTCCACGGCGCCGCCCTCGTCGAGGAAGGAGATGGCACCCAGGTCGCGCGCCACGCCGCGCGCCCGACCCAGGACCTCCTCGAGGACGTCGAGGGGTGTGAAGGTGTCCGCAGCGAAGCCTGTGCACAGGGCGCGCACCGGGAGGAACCCGAGGCCGTCGGGGCCGGAGTGGCCGGAGCGGGCGGTCGCGGGGGCGGGGGCGGTGGCGCGCGCGGGAGGCACGACGGAGGCGCTCGCCCCCGCGGACGGGGTGGCGGATGAGGTCGCGGGGGCGGGGGGAGCAACCGATGCGCTCGCGGCCACCGGTGCGCACGCGTGGAAGGGGCGTTCCTGCCCGGGGCGGGGACACGGGTCCCGGACCTCAGCGCGTCAGCAGCCCGGCGTCCACCGGGACCTGGGATCCGGTGATGTAGCGCGCCCGGTCGGAGGCGAGGAAGAGCACGAGTTCCGCGACGTCGTCGACCTCCACCCAGGGCACCGGCAGCAGGTTGCCCGCCGAGCGCTCCGCGATCTCCAGGGGTGTGGAGCCCTCCTGCGCGGCCAGCCCGTCATTGAAGGCGGAGTTGACGCCGGTGGGATGGATGGACACGACACGCACGCCGTGCGGGGCCAGCTCGATCGCCCAGGACTTCGTCAACCCCACCAGTCCCCACTTGCTGGCCACGTAGTGCGACAGGTTCGCGAACCCACGCAGCCCGGCGACGGAGGAGTTGTTGATGATGACTCCCGACCCCTGTGCGACGAAGGTCGGGATGACGGCACGCGCGGTCAGCCAGGCACCCTTGAGGTTGATGTCGAGGACGGCGTCCCACTGGTCCTCGGTCATCTCCACGGCCCGGGCGTAGGACCCGACCCCGGCATTGTTGAAGAGCACGTCGATGCGTCCGAAGCGTGCCAGGGCCGCCGAGACCGCGGCCTCCAGGTCGGCGGCCTCGCGCACGTCGCCGGTGGCGGCGAGGAACTGGCCGCCGTTGGCCTCGATCTCCTCACCCAGGGAGTCCAGGGCTGCGGACTCGTCGGCCACGTAGGCGGGGTAGGAGAGGGGTCGGTCCAGGTCGAAACCCACCACGGCGGCGTTGTTGCGGGCGAAGGCGAGGGCCGCGGCGCGCCCCTGGCCGGAACCGGCACCGGTGATGAAGACGACCTTGCCGGTGAAGTCCTCGGTGGTGGGGGTGGGGGAGATGACGGGTTCTGGCATGGGGTCCTCCGGGTGGGTCGGGTCGCCGGTCGGTGGTCGGTGCGTGGCCCGGTGCGGCGCGGGTTGTCGGTGGTGGTGGGGCCCGGCGGTGTCCGCTGCGTCGTGCGGGCGCCGGGTGTCTCCGGACCCGACGAGGGCGTCCCCGCACCGGGTCCCGTGGTGGGACACGTCCCCTCCGCAGGCGTGCCCGTGATGAGGAGGATGCCCCCTGGGGGGCACTGTCTCGGTGGTCGAACCGCCATCCGTGACCACGTGAACGGGTCCTCGGACCCCGGTGGCACCGACCGCACCGGCGTCGCGTGCGGCGCAGCGGGTGCGCGGTGCCCGGTGCGTGGAGGGGACCCGTGGGTGGAGTGCCCGGTGGGTGGAGGGGACCGGTGTGGTCAGGACTCCCGGTCGGGTGTCGGCCCCGCCAGCTCGCCGGGGGTGGCGTCCTCGCCCTCGTCCTGCGCACCCGGGTCGGTCATCCGCACCAGGCGACGGTCGATGCCGCCCCGGCGCATGCTGTCCAGCAGCTCCGTGCCGTCACTTCCGTACCAGACCGGGATGTCCTCGGGCACGGACCAGAGGGCGTCGGGGACCAGGGGCACGGGCGTGCCGTGGGCCAGGACCTGCTCGAGCTCGGACAGGGAGCGGATGGCGATACCCGCCACCCGGTCGGGGTGCTCACGGGAGAACTCCGCGTAGATCATCGGGTCGCGCTGCCCGTCATCTCCCACCAGGATCCAGCTCACCTGTGGCAGGTCGGAGGCCAGGCGGCGCAGCTCGCGACGCTTGTGTGCCGGCCCGGAGCGGAACCAACCGCTGTTGGAGGGGCCGAAGTCCGTCATGAGGAAGGCCCCGCGGGGGTAGTGCAGACGCGCCAGGAAATCGCGCACCGTGGGCACCACGTTCCACGCCCCCGTCGACAGGTAGACGACCGGGGCGGGCAGCAGTCCCTGGGGCAGGGTGGTGGGGTCGGCCCCCGCCTCGTGCTGGCGTCGGCCGGCCACCTGTGTCACCCGGTTGAGCATCTCCGCCATGCCGGGCACGGCCTCCCGGGAGGAGACCCGGTCCAGGAAGGCGTGCTTCACCGCGACCAGGAGGCGCGGCACCATCGAGACCATCACCGTGTCGTCGATGTCGGAGACCAGACCCAGGTGCTCCCCGTCACCGACCACGCGCAGGGCGAGGTGGGTGGGGGCACCGGCGCGCAGGCGTGCGCCCGTGGCCCCGGTCCGGACCTCCGTCGCGGAAGCGGGCGCCGCTGCCGGTGCCGCACCCGGTGTCGATGTCGCACCCGCCGTGGTGCCCGTGCCCGTGCCCGTGCCGCGACCGGTGCCGCTCGCCGCGTCCTCACTGTCGCCCACGCCCTCGTCGCCCCGGCTCCCGAGGGGCCGTAGCCGCCCCGACACGAGTTCCACGGGCAGGGGGGCGTCGCCCTCGTCGATGCCGGCGGCCGCGACGTCACCCGCGTGGAGGACCTGCAGGGTGGCCTGGTGCCAGCCGGGGGTGAGGCCGTGGTTGTGGAGCGTGAGGTCGACGTAGCCGCCGGGGTCGGCGAAGGTGATGGTGCGGGCGCGTCCGCAGGTGACCAGGACGGGTTGGCGGGGGATCTGGGCGTCCATGAACTGGCGCCAACCGCGACGCTGGCCCAGCCAGTCGCGCTGGTCGCCCGTGCGCGTCATCAGGGCTCGCCCCAGCACGCGCGCCATGGACTGCGAGCCGTAGCCCCCGAAGGCGATGATGCCCGGGTAGCAGCCGGTCCAGCCCAGGTAGCGGGCCACCAGCGTGCTGGTCCGCTCGTCGAGGGAGGCGACTGTCGAGAGCAGCGGGGAGGGGGTCTCGTCATCGATCATCTGCTGGGCTCCTGGGTGGAGGCACGAAGGTCGGGCATGGCCCCATCATCGCGCAGTGGGACGTCACGGGGCGGATCCGGCGCCGTGCGGGTTGGGGACAGCCCGGATCCCTGTCGGCGGGGGCTGCGTGTCGGGCCGTCCACTGCGACCAGGCTCGCGCGCCTTCTCCGGGAAATCCCAGGGTCCTCCCCGATGCGCGCGGGCCCCGGCACTGGGATGATCAGGGGTGAACCCAACTGGAGGGACCACAGCCATGGCTGGACAGAATGACGACAAGGCACGCACCTTCACCGAGCGCATCGAGGTGGCGGGCAGCGAAGCGGTGTCCACCATCAAGAAGCTCGTCGCCGACGGAGACGTCCGGCGCATCATCATCCGCGACCAGCAGGGCAAGCAGCTCCTCGCCGTGCCCATGAACGCCGGTGTCGCCGTCGGCGGGATCGCCGTGCTGGCCTCCCCGACGGTTGCCGCCATCACCGCGCTCGTGGCGGTCCTGGCCAAGGTGCGCCTGGAGGTCGAACGCACGGATGTCAACTCCGGTGGACCCGTGGTCGACGTGGAGGTCCACGACGTCGAGGTACACGAACCGGCGCCGGGGAGCGACACGCACGAGGGCGGCTCCGCCCAGTCCTGAGGTCCGAGTCGGCCTCCCTCAGACGGTGGGAGCCTGTCGGGGCGAGTCCTCACCCAGGGTGTCCAGAAGCTCCCGGTCCGCGCGGGTCGTCTCGCGGCGCAGCCGTGGCAGACCGAGGATCATGAGCGCCACCATCGCCCAGGCGCAGGCGATGACCACCAGGAAGCCCCCGTGCGCGCCCGCGGCGTCCACGCGGCGACCACCCAGGGCAGCGCCGATGGAGGTCCCGATGTTCATCGCGGTGGACATCCAGGTGAGCCCCTCGGTCAGCTGGGTCGGGGGGACGACCTTCGTGACGATCGTGTTGACATTGGTCATGGTCGGAGCGATCGTCAGGCCCGTGACCCACATGACCAGCGCGAGCACCACCAGGTTGCGCGCCAGCAGGAACGTGGAGGCACCCAGGGCCAGTGCCACGATGCCCACCCCGTAGAGCTTCCACAGGGGGCTGTGCCAGGTCCGTGCCCCGTAGACCAGGGCCGCGGTGAAGGACCCGAGGGCGAAGAAGGCCAGGAGCGGGCCCGCCAGGGCCGTTGCACCGTGCTCATCCGTGAAGGCCACGACGGAGACGTCATTGGCGCCGAACATCGCGCCCGCCCCGATGTAGGTCAGTGCCAGGCCGATGACGACGGGGTTGGACAGGACGGTGGGGTGGCGTCCACCCACCTCGCGGCGGACGACCGGGGGCTCGGTGGCGCCCTGCCCGAGGAACGCGATGCCACCCAGCGTCAGGAACGTGACCGCCAGCACCAGCCCGGTGGCGGGGTGGACCATGGTGCCCAGCAGCGTGGCCATGACGGGCCCGACGATGAAGACGAACTCGTCGATCGCGGCCTCCATGGCGTACGCCGTGGCCAGCTGCTTCTGGTTGGTGACCACCGTCGACCACCGCGCCCGCACCAGTGCCCCCGGGGATCCCCAGCTGGCACCCGAGAGGGCGGCCAGGGCGAACAGCGCCCACTCGGGAGCGTGGGCCAGGGCAGCGGCGACGAGGGCGACCATCGACAGGGCCGAGACGGCCAGCGAGGGTGCCATGACGGTGCGTTGACCGCGGGTGTCCACCAGTCGCGCCAGCAGGGGGGCTCCGATGGAGAGACCGATGATGTTGGCGGCGCTCACCGCACCGGCCAGGGTGTAGTTCCCATATGTCGACTTGATCAGCAGGATCGTGGAGATCCCCACCAGTGACATCGGCATGCGCAGGATGAACCCGGCCAGCGAGAATCGCCAAGCCCCGGGCAGTCGCAGCACGTCGGCGTAGGTGGAGAGCACGATCACCGAGTCTATGCGGGCGTCGTGGGCTCCGGGAAGGGCGCCGGGGGTGCCGGTGGTCACCCGGAGTGGGGCCCGAGGGTCCCGGGTCCGGTTGCCGCTCGGACGATAGGATCGCGCCGATTGCACACACCACGTGCTTCGGGGTCGGTGAAAGTCCGAACCGGCGGTGACAGTCCGCGACCCGTCCACGTTGCCTGCCGATCCGGCCGGTGACACGGATGGTTGACCCGGTGGGACTCCGGGACCGACGGTGAGAGTCCGGATGGGAGAGGCACACGTGGCGCCGGGACGACCGGCGGGCTGCTCGCGGCCTGCCCGGGCTGCACCCGGTGACGCGTCCGCGCCCGTCGCGCACACCCCGGAGCCTGAGCACAGGGGGTACGCGGACACCATGTTCACCGGAATCGTCGAAGAGGTCGGCACCATCGTCTCGACCGGTCCCGAGCCGGGAGGCGGCGCGGCCCTGAGGATCCGAGGTCCCCTGGCAGCCTGGGGCGCCAGGCAGGGCGACTCGATCGCGGTGTCGGGAGCGTGCCTGACGGTCGTGGACCAACCCACCGCCGAGGAGTTCGTCGTCGACGTCATGCCCGAGACACTGCGGCGCACCTCGCTCGGCTCCCTGCAAGCGGGATCGCCGGTGAACCTCGAACGCTCACTGCGTGCCGACGCCCGCCTGCACGGGCACATCGTCCAGGGCCACGTCGACGGTGTGGGTCACCTCCTGCGGCGCAGCGAGGAAGGTGGCTGGGTCGAGCTGGAGGTCTCCGTGCCCGCACCCCTGGTCGGCCTGGTCGCCGAGAAGGGTGCCGTCGCACTGAACGGGGTGTCCCTGACGATCACGCACGTCGGTGGTGGAACCGCGCGCCGCCCGGTCGGGCAGGAGACGGACGAGGGCGGCCGCGGCGTGGACGCGGGGGAGATCCTCGAGGTCGGGCGGGGGACGGACGAGGGCGGCGCCCGGGCCGGTTCGCTCGGTGTCGCCCTGATCCCCGAGACGCTGCGGGCCACGAACCTGGGAGACCTGCGGCTGGGGGACCCCGTCAACATCGAGGTCGACGTCGTGGCCCGCTACGTCGCACGCCTCCTGGAGGTCGGGGACATGTCCCTGTCCTGATCGCAGCGGGGCCGCCCTCGTACACGTGACGAGGGCGGCCCAACTCCGGCCCCTGCGCGGGACCCGGTGCGACGTGGCGGGACTCAGCCCAGGGCCGCGTCCACGACCGTCTTGGCCTCGGCCTGGACCTCGTGCAGGTGGTCCTCACCCCTGAAGGACTCGGCGTAGATCTTGTACACGTCCTCGGTGCCCGAGGGACGCGCGGCGAACCAGGCGTCCTCGGTGACGACCTTGAGGCCGCCGATGGGGGCGTCGTTGCCGGGCGCGCGCACCCCGCTGACGGTCTGGTTCGAGGTGGCGTGGCTGATGAGTGCCGACAAGGGTGGCGTCTCGGCGGCGCACCTGCACCGGGTGCTGCCGATCAACTCCTACCAGACGGCGTGGGCGATGCTGGCGAGGTTGCGGCAGGTGATGAGTAGCGGAGGGGAGCCACTGAGGGGCCGTGTCGAGGTTGACGGCTCTTCGTCATTCGGCGTGGTTTGGTGAGGCTGGCCTGAGTGGTTTGAAGCGCTGAGAGGGGTGTGTCGGTTGTGGTGAGAGGGGTCGGGGCCTTCTTGAATGGGAAGCGTTCAGACTGACCCGTTCGAAGAAGACCCCGACTGTGTTCCACACTACCTGCACTCATCCCGGCTACTGCACTCTCGCTGATGCCATCACTGACCTCCCCGGCTTCCACGTCACGCGTGTGGAGCGCTCACCTGCGGGCCTGCGTCTGAACGTCGAGACCGACCCTGGCATCGTGTTCTGTCCCGCCTGTGGGGTCCAGGCTGTGGCGGATGGCCGCCAACAACGTCTCCTCCACGACATCCGTGTCTTCGGTGTCCCTGTCCTCCTCGTGTGGTCCAGGCGCACCTGGCGGTGCCGACAACACTCCTGCCCCCAGGTCTCCTGGGGGGAAGAGACGCAGTTGGCACCACCCCGCACACACTTCACGACGCGAGCCCTCACCTGGGCCGTCAACCAGCTCCTCACCCGAGATGTCGCCGTGTCCGCCCTGGCCCGGGACCTCCAGGTGGGGTGGCACACCCTGTGGAAGGCAATCGAGGGACCCCTCCAGGAGCGCCTCAAGGAGATCAGCGACCAGGCCAGCGTGGAAGCCCTGGGCCTCGACGATTCCCCCGCACGCTGCGCTCCCAGCGGGAGGTACCCCCAGCGTGTGGCGCCATTCCGGGCCCCACAAGAATCGGATGATCACCGGGGTGGTGGACCACACGAGGCCGAAGAGAGGCAAGGACGGGAAGACGAAGCCCTTCGCGAGGCTCCTGGATGTCCAGGTCGGACGCTCGGGAGCGGTCGCTGAGGACTGGTTGGCCTCCCAAGGCAAGGAGTTCACGAACAAGATCCTCATCGCTGCCATCGACCCCTACCGCGGTTACGCCAACGCCATCTCAGCGACCCTGAAAGAGGCGGACATGGTGGTCGACATCTTCCATGTGACGAAGCTGGCCAGTCAGGCCCTGGACGAGGTGCGTCGCCGAGTCCAGCAAGACACGTTGGGGCGCAGGGGACATGCGAAGGATCCCTTGTATCGGGCTCGGAGACTCCTCCTCACCGGCGCCCACCACTTCACCGAGAAGATGGCGACCAAGCTGGATGCCCTCCTCCAAGAAGGCGACCCGAACTGGGAGGTGACCATCACTTGGACCGTCTACCAGAAGCTGATCGATGCCTACCAGCAGAGCGACTCCCATGACATGGTCACCCTCATCGATGCTCTCAAGGACCTGGGGGCACCTCCCGCTTGGAGCGAAGCACGCGGGGGAGCCGATTCCTGAGGTCGCCAGGCTGGGGCGCACCTTGAAGTCCTGGAAGAGGGAGATCCTGGCCTATTGGCACACCGACCGCTCGAACGCGGGCCCCACCGAGGCCATCAACAACGTCATCGAGACCACCCGACGCATCGCCCGCGGCTTCCGCAACTTCGAGAACTACCGCCTGCGGATCCTCGCCTCAGCCTCCGGACAACGCCCCTACCGCCAACCCCCGAAACTCGTCAAGCAAGGACAACCAAACCACGCTGAATGACGAAGAGCCACCAATGCCACGAAACGGACGAGGATGCGACCGGTCGGGAGCGGCGGTGGAACCGACGAGATCTACCGGACTACCAGCCCGTCAGGCGAAGAACGCGCCGGATCGGGTGATGATGCGGATTCCCGTATCGCAGATGCTCCTATGTGCACCGAGTCGTCAGCTGGCGGCCTTCTGCCGGACGAGCTGGCGGTAGCGCGTCGGGCTTGCTCCGACACACTGGCGGAATAGTCGCGCGGCGTGACCGCGGCTGTGCCACCCGACCTCACGCATCGCGACCTCGATCGGCAGATTGGTCTCACGCAGCAGACGCGCCAACTCCTGGGCGCGCAATGTCGCCAGGTACGTCATCGGTGTTTTCCCGTAGGCGTCGACGAAGACCCGGCCCAGCTGGGACGGCGAGAGATGCACTGCCTTGGCAAGCTCGGGCAGTGTCCATCGACGTGCTGTCGCGGTGCGAAGGAGTCCAGCGGCCTCGCGGGCTTCGGCGCGCAAGGGCGCGAACCGGCGGTGGTGGGGCAAGCCGGGCCACGTTGCCAACCGTTGGGAGTGTGTCCGTCGTACCGGAGTCGTCTTGACGAAAGGGGCGATCACATCCAGCACCGCGAACAGCAGCGCCTGGAGCCGGTAGAAACTCTCCGCTGCGGGTCCGTCGATACTGAGCGCGACCATCTCGTCCAGCCAGGGCATCAGCATCCCCACGCGGTCCTCACCCAGGAGCAATATTTGTGCAGGCTCGGAGTACAGCTCGTCGGCGAAGCCCTGGGCATCCCACCGATCGGCCAGCAACGCTGCGTGCTGCCAGAACACCTGATCAATGACGTAGTCACGATCCAGGTACAGCGTGGTGACCGTGACCCAGCCCTCGGGCTCGCTCCCGCACAGAGTGTTTGCCCCCAACGCCACGACATCGCCGACGGCGACCGGCTTCTCACCGAACTCGCTGAGCAGGACCGCGGAGCCCGAACGCACAAAGATCAACTTGACGCAGTCGTAGGCGATGGGGGAAATCGGAGCATGGATGGAGCGTGTGCGGGCAAGCACCGGGGAGAAACGTCCGACGGGCATGCCGTCACGCGCCCGCACCGTTCGGGTCGCCGTCGCCCGTCGTTGCGACGGTCTGTGGATGACCCGGAGCCGAGGCGTCGCCCGGTCCATGCACGTCCAGCAGACGTGCGCCTTGCTGGCTGCATCCACAGAGCAGTACAGCAGCGAGTACGACCGTGCCGAAGGTGATGGAAGCAACGCCGCCAGCGGTGACCGCACTGATGCCGACACATGCACCCGCACGCGGCTGCGGAGCGCGCGTCTCCAGCACATATCGCGGTACGATCGACATCGGGACCCTCCCCACCCTCTCGGCTCATCCGGGCACGTCGAGCTGAGCCCCTGTTCAGGAGCAATGCAGTGGAGCGTGCCCGCCCCGAATGAAAAACGCATGCTCACCGCGCCCCGTCCGGCCTCGGTGGGCTCGCCTCAGGGCACCACGACGATCTTTCCGGCCGCATGTCTGGTCTCGACTGCGGCAATCGCCTGACCTGCTTCATCCAGGCCGAACTGGGCGTCCACGTGCGGATCGACCAGCCCGTATTGGATCACCTCGGTGATCTTCCCCATGGCCTCACTCGTGCGTGCCAGGGCCAGGCCGCCCAGCTCGGCGGCGGTGTCCGGATCAGCCGCTGAGATGATCCGGGTCCGGTCGGGCACCAGGTCCGCGACGGCGCGCAGCGCATCCCCACCGACGAGGTCGACAATCAGATCTGCCCCGTCGGGGGCGATCTGATGCACCCGTTCGGGCAGGTTCGGACCGGATTCGACGAAGATGGCACCGGTGGACTCGACCAGGCTCCGCTTAGCTGAGCTGGCCACACCGATGACCCTGAACTCGTGCACCCGGCCGATCTGTGCGGCCATCAGTCCCACCCCACCGCCCGCGCCCAGCAGCAGCATTGTCTGGCCCGGTTCGAGTTCGATCTGGTGTGTGGCGTCATAGGCCGTGGCCGCGGCCACCGGGATGGTGGCGGCGTCGGTGAAGGAGATCTCCTCGGGCTTGGCCACGGTCGTGGCGGCGCGCAACAGTGTGTGTTCGGCCAGCCCACCGTGTCCGGGTGCCACCAGACCGAGCACTTCGTCGCCCACGGTGAATTCCTCGATCCCGTCGCCGAGCTGGGTGATCACGCCGGCGGCCTCGCGTCCCATCGGTGCCGGCAGGCTCCAGTGATGGCCCAGCTGGCCCTCGCGGATCTTCCAGTCGGCTGGGTTCACTCCGGCGGCCCGTACCTCGATGGCCAGCTCTGCGGGCCCGGGCACGGGAACAGGCCGGTCGATCAGCTGCTGGGTCTCGGGCCCGCCGTAGTCGTTGAACACATAGACCTTGGACATGGGATCTCCTTCTCAGTGGTTTCGATTCGGCGTCCCAGTGGGTTCGCCAGAACGGTGTTGTTCAGTGCCGCGGCGGTTCGTCTCGGCCGGCGGCCTCGGCAGCGTCGGCTTCGCCCTTTGTGGCGAAGGCGACACCGGCGGCGTGTTCCGGCGGGCTGTAGACGGTGTGGAGCACCAGCGACTCCTCGCCGGTGTTGCGGAAGTTATGTTGGGCGCCGGCAGGAACCGCGCACTGGTCGCCTGCCTCGATGGGGTGGGTGTGACCGTTGAGGTCCGCCTCGCCGATACCGGAGACAAAGGTCAGGATCTGGTCGGTGTGTTCGTGGACCTCGTCCCCGATCTCACCACCGGGCGGAATCGTCATGACGACGATCTGGGCGTGTTCGCCGGTCCACAGCACCTTCCGGAAGTCCGGATTGTCCCGGGCGACGTCCGCAATAGTAAAGTGCTCGACGTTGTCTCCAAGGGTGAAGTTCTTCTCGGTCATGGCTGATCTCCTCTGCTTCCTGTATGGCTGTCTCTATCTCGCTGTCTGAGTTTTCGTGCTTATCCGTCCTCGGGATGATCCGGAGGCGTGCGGGCCCCAGGGCCCCGGTGCGGATTTGGATGTCAGGCGGTTACCTGCTGTGCCCCTTTCTCCGTGGTCCTCTCGGCCGGTGGCGTCGTGGTCGAACCGCGGCTCTTCCGTAGCAGTCGCATTGCGTTGATGATGACGACCAGTACGGAGGCTTCGTGGACGAGCATGCCGACGGACATGGTCACCCCGCCGGTGAAAACACCGGCCAGCAGCAGCACCACGGTGATCAGGGCGATCGCGATGTTCTGCCGCATCACGGACACGGTCCGCTTGGCCAGACCGATGGCTTCGGGCAGTTTGAGCAGGTTGTCGCCCATCAGGGCGATGTCCGCGGTCTCCACGGCCACGGCTGAACCGGCCGCGCCCATTGCCACGCCGATGTTCGCGGTGGCCAAAGCGGGGGCGTCGTTGACACCGTCCCCGACCATGGCAATCGTGTGGCCCTGGCGTTGCAACTGTGCGACCACGTCCAGCTTGTCTTCGGGGAGCAGGGAGGCGTGGATCTCGTCGATCCCGGTGGCCTTCCCGACGGCTTCGGCCACCAGTCGGGTGTCACCGGTGAGCATGACCACCTTCTCGACCCCGGCTCGGTGGAGCCGGGCGACCATCTCGGCGGCGTCCTGCCGGATCTGATCGGCCACGGCGACGACGCCGATCACCTGGTCGTCGACGGCCACGATCATCGGCGTCTTTCCATCGGAGGCCAGCGTTTCCGCCGCCCGAGCGGCGCTGCCGTCGTCGGGAACGCCGTACTGGTCCAGCAGCGGCGGGTTGCCGATGAGCACCCGTTGGCCGGCAACGTCGGACACGATGCCCTTACCGGGGACCGGGGTGACGGTGCCGGGGACCCCCTCGGGGGCCACCCCCTCATCGCGCGCCGTCTGAAGGATGGGACGGGCCAGCGGGTGCTCCGAACCAGCCTCGGCGGCCGCGGCCCAGCGCAGCACGTCGGCACGGTCCCGTGCCGAATCCAGGACCACGACATCGGTGAGGACAGGTTGGCCCTCGGTGAGGGTGCCGGTCTTGTCCACGGCGACCGCCGAGATCTTGGCCGAGGTCTCCAGGAACTCGCCGCCCTTGATCAGGATGCCATTACGGGCAGCCCGGCCGATGCCTGCCACGATCGCGACCGGAATGGAGATCACCAGGGCGCCGGGGCAGCCGATGACCAGCAGGGTCAACGCCAGGACCACATCACCAGCGATCAGTCCGGCCGCCAGTGCCAGCACCATGACGGCGGGGGTGTACCAGCGGGAGAAGCGGTCCATGAAGGCCTGGGTGCGGGCCTTGGCGTCCTGGGCCTCCTCCACCCGGTGGATGATGCGGGCCAGGGTGGTATCCGCGCCGATGCCGGTGGCCCGCACTTGCAGGAAGCCGCCGCGGGAGACAGTGCCGGCGAACACCTGGTCACCTTTGGATCTCTCCACCGGGATCGATTCGCCGGTGATGGAGGCCTCATCGATGGCGCCGGAGCCGGAGACGACCTGGCCGTCCACGGGGACCTTCGAGCCGTTCTTGACCAGGACGATCTCGCCCATTCTCACCTGTCCGGCAGGGATCTCCTGTTGTTCACCATCGCGCACAACGACGGCGGAATCCGGGGCGACGGCGACCAGCTCGGCCAGGGCCGAGCGGGTCCTGTTCAGGGTCGCCGCTTCCAGAGCGTGTCCGATGGCGAATAGGAACGTGACCGCCGCGGCCTCCCAGAAGTTGCCGATGATGACCGCGCCGATGGCCGCCACCGACACCAGCAGGTCGATGCCGATGACCTTGGCGATCAGCGCGCGAACCGCCTTGATCACGATCCCGTAGCCGGCGACCACGGCGGCGGCGACCATGAAGGCATCCGCGAGGGTGAAGACCGCGGTGGCATGGGTGGCGTGGGCGCCGGCATCGAGCCACCACTGGGGGCTGATGGTGAGGTTGGCCGCACCCTCGGCCAGCCGTTGAACGGCGAAGGAGATGATGATGAGTACGCCGGACACGACGGGGACCGACCAGTTCCCATAGACCCATTTCTGGAGCCTGTTCACTTTCGGGTACGACCTTTCTGCGATGAGTGCCAGCGGACCGGCAGATCGGGTATGAGCGAAAAATGTGCGACCCCACAGGGGCCCGCGTGCCTCAGAAGGCTGAAGGAGTGGCCTTATAGCCGGCCTTCGCCACGGCAGTCACGAGGTCATCCACGGAGACGCGCTCGGCGTCGTGGTCGATCTCGATGCGGGATGAGGCGAAATGGACCTTCACGTTCTCGACACCCTTGAGGCGGCCGACCTGCTTTTCGATCTTCGCCACGCAGGACGGGCAGGAGAATCCCTCGGCCCTCAAAAGGGTGTGGGTGGCGGTGGAGGTAGTCATTGTGAGAATCCCTTTCTTGGTGGTGTTCCGTATTGACACCTTCACGATAGGTTCGCGCCACTGCGAACTCCTTGACCCAGGTCAAGTCCGGACGGCACCGTACGAGGCGCCCCCTGGGGCATCTGGGGACGGTGGCGCCCGCGCCGATTCCGGTAGGCTTGAAGCATGTCTGAGGATGACCTGTGCGTAGCTCGCGTACCGATCTTCCAAGGACTGACGCGCCAGGAGCAGCTGCACGTCGCCGACTTCGTTCGCCCGGTGTGCGTCCACAAGGGGGATATTGTTTGTTCCCCCGGACAGTCGGTGTCGCGTCTGCTGGTGATGCACAGCGGACAGCTCAAGGTCAGCCACACGGCGGCCAATGGTCAGGAACAGATTCTGCGAACGGTGACAGACGGTGATGTCGTGGGAGAACGGGCCTTCCTGACGGGCCACCGCCCGGTCGACCTCGTCGTCGCGCTAGAAGACAGTCGGATGTGCGTCTTCGACCACGCCGACCTCTCGGCCCTGCTCCGCGACTACCCCGACATCAGTCAGCGGATGCTGCGGACACTCTCCGACCGGCTCTCCTCAGTCGAGCGACTGCTGGGCGCCGTCACCTCCAGCGACGTCAACGCCCGCGTGGCGGCCTACCTGCTAGATCTGCCCGGCAGCATGCGAGCAGGCGTACCCACGGTGAGGCTGCCGATGGCGAAACAAGACATCGCCGCCTACCTCGGAACCACGCCCGAAACCCTGAGCCGACGCCTCGCCGCGCTCTCCACCTCCGGCATCATCGAACTCCACGGACGCCGAGACGTCTCCATCCTCGACATTGATGCACTCGAACACGTCGCCACACCCCGATAGCCCGGTACCGTCAGGATGCATCCGAGACGCGTCGAAGGCAGCGATGTAGGCCACTGCGCAACATCGACTACTCCGACCGCTACCAGCAGCACTTCACGCTCGGCTCCGACATCTCCACTCGGGACCGCGACGGCATCCACAAGACCTTCTCTGGCCTGATGAAGCTCATCTACCCGGGCGGCGAGGCCACGCAAGAGGAGATCGAGGAACTGCTGCGCTTCGCCGTCGAAGGACGCAAGCGCGTCAAGGACCAGATTCTTCGGATCGACACCACAATGGCCGCCGTCAACTTCGGCTACTCCGACAAGTCGGGCACCTGGCGTGGCGTCACCACGCTTGAGGAGGACGAGTACCCCGACTACTACCAGGCTCGCCGCCCCGAGGCCGAGGGCGAAGTAGAGGCGTCGGCGGAGGAGCGTGGGTCCGCGCAAGCAGAGGTCGCAGTTGCGGCTCCAGTTGCTCCCGAGGTGGCGGCGCCCCTGTTCGAAGGGCACCGGGAGTTCCAGGAGAACCAGCGTGGAGTCTCGTACGAGACGCTGCTCATGCCCTATTTGCACGGCGCCACGGACATCACCATCGTCGATCCCTGCATCCGGCTCCCGCACCAGGGACGCTGGGCCTACCCTGTTTTCTCGGACACCTGATGTAGCGGGATCGCGTGGTCCTGCCTGCAGTGCACCGGATCTTCTCACTCGCCAAGCGCATGATCGAGGGCACCTACCAGGGGTGTGCTGGGACCGGCCACCTCCAGGAGTACCTCGACGAGTTCATCTTCCGGTTCAACAGGCGACACAGTCATCACCGCGGACTGGTGTTCAGGCGACTCCTCGAACGCGCCGTCGCGTCAGAGCCTGTCACCTACCGCCAACTTGTCCGTGACCCGAAATCGAAAGTCGACCAGCCACGCGGAGTGCACGGCCCACGATCCTCACCAGGCTCCCTCGACACAGGACACACAGACAGACCATGGAGAGCCAACAGCTGTGAACAACACCACCGGGCCACGCCAACGCCTCGTTCACAAGATGGATACCCCATTTCCCGAGACCCTGCGGGCCACGAACCTCGGGGACCTGCAGCCCGGGGACCCCGTCAACATCGAGATCGACGTCGTGGCCCGCTACGTCGCACGTCTCCTGGAGGTCGGCGACATCCGTCTTCCGTGATGTGTGCCCGTGGCCGTGGCGATCTTGGTGGCCGGAACCGTGTCTCGTGATCCGTGTATGGCGTTCCTCGTCCCCCGATCCGTGTGCCGTGCTCGGCGGGCTGCGCTGTTCTCTGCTCGGGGTTTTTCTGGGTGGGGTTGTTGCGTTCTGGCATGCCTTACCGGCTTTGGGTACGTCTTACTGCGATTGGGCACGGGATATATCCCTGTCCCGAACGCAGTAACCCTTGCCCAATACCAACAACCCGTACCAAAACGGATTCCTCCGATCTGCGCGCGAGGTCCTGACCTCGTCCCCGGTCCTGACCCCTGCGCCGACACTGCCGCGGGCACAGGCACAGCCGCAGCCACAGCTGTCTCCCCGTTCCCAGCCACAGCCCCCGTCCCGTTCCTGGTCCTGGCCCTCATGCTGCTGGATGACCGCAGCCGCGCACCGGCCCAGGCTCCACGGCCTCGGCACCGCGATCCCCGACCGATCTCCCCGACAGGGGTTCCGACCCACTCCGGTCCCACCGGGTCGAGTGGTCGCTTGGTCGTGGTTCTGTTCCGGGTGCTCGGGTGCTCGGGTGCTCGGGACCCCGGGTGCCCGGATACTCGGCCCGGGCCTCGTCCAGGGGGCGAGTGTGGGCCCGCGTCCGCTACTGCGTGACCTCGAAGAACCCGTGTGCGCCCTTCTCCGCCAGGCTCATGGCGTGGTTGACGAAGGCGTAGCGGCCCGGCTCGTGGGCGGTGAACTCGACGAAGCCACCCTGGGCGGGCAGCAGTGGCAGCACCTGGGCGCCCGTCTCTCCGCGGGTGACGCCGTCGGTGGAGGTGCCACCGGAGACCGAGGCGTGGCCCTCGCTCCACACCGTGTCGAACTGTGCGCCGACCACGTGGAAGGCCAGGGGCTGGTTCGGTCCTGCGTCGAGCACCCACACCCGCACCTTCTCCCCGACCCGGGCGGGCAGCGGATGCGCGTCGTACTGGAAGGCGCGCCCGTTGAAGGTCATGATGTCGGGCACGAGGCCCGCAATCCTCGTGGCGTCGGCGACGTCACCCTCGGCCCCCAGGTACTGCTCGCCCTGGACGAGGACGTACTCCCTGTCCGCGGGCGCCAGGTCGTCGGGCTCGATGACCACGGCGCCGTACATGCCGTTGACGATGTGCATGGACATCGGTGCCGTCGAGCAGTGGTACATCCACACCCCCGAGCGCTTCGCCGTGAACGTGTACTCCAGGCTCTGCCCCGGGTCGATGGTGCGCATGGGCTCGTCGGGTGCGACGTCCCCGGCGTGGAAGTCGATGGAGTGGCCCATCGACCCATCGTTGACCAGGGTGATGTGGAAGGTGTCCCCGACCTTCCCGCGCAGCACCGGGCCGGGCGCGCTCCCGTTGTAGGTCCACACCGTGTGCGTGACGCCGGGTGCCAGGGTGTCCTGCTGCTCGGTGACGCGGAAGGTGTGGTGGTGCTCGGTGGAGTCCTCCGCAGCGGGCAGCTCGGCGGGGTGGGGGTCGCTGGTCCGTGCCTGCTCCAGCAGCTGGGTCGCGCTGGGCACCTGCGCGCTCGCGGAGGAGGTGCCGTCATGGGCGTGGTCGCCCGACTGGGTGGCGTCCGTCCCCGTCATCGACGAGGGCGACCCGGAGCCTCCCACGGCCCGGATCTCCAGCGTCATCCCCATCTGGCGATGACCGGGCAGCGAGCACCAGCCCTGGGTGTCGGCACCGATGACGCCGGCGTCCAGGGTGGCCGCAGCACCCGGGGCGATCGAACCGGTCTCCGCCCCGGAGGCCAGGACGAGGTCGTGGTACTGGTCGCCGGTGTTCTCGAAGGTGATGACCAGCTGGTTCCCCGCAGGCACCTCGATCGACGAGGGCGTGAACGCCATCCCCTCGACCCGGACGGTGACCTCGGTGGTCTCACCGGTGGGGGTGACGCTGCCAGAGGTGCTACCTGCGGACTGGGAGTCGTCGGTGGACCCGGGTGAGGAGGTGTCCGGGCGCAGCGCACCTGTCGGGTCCGCCAGCCACACGGCCAGGGTCGTGGAGACGACCAGCAGGACGCCCATGACGGCCATTGCTGCACGTGAGAGCCCATCGCCGCCACCGGCCGGTGGGCGCGGGCCCCGGCGTGCGGGTCCCCCGCCGGACCCCGTGCCTGACCTGGATCCTGCCCCTGCCCCTGCCCCTGGCCCCGTGCCTGACCCTGAGCCTGGTCCTGACCCGGGTCCCGCGCCGGATCCCGTGCCCGCGCCCGAATCGGTGCTCGGTCCGGGACTCACGGGCGTTTCCGAGCCGGCGTCGCGTGCACGCCCATCAGGTGACGTGGGGGAGGAGGGGGTGGTGGGCTCATGCATCGGGGTCTCCGGGGTGCGGGTGCGGATCAGCCGGCTGGGACGGGGTCGGCGTGGTCGACGGTATCAACGGGACACCCCGGGGCCGTGGGATCCCCGGGGGCGCACCGAGGGTTGCACGGGCGGCGCGGGCCTGGATCACGCCCGCACGCGCGAAGAGCACGATGTCGGCCACGAAGGTCACGAGCACCAGCACCCACCACAGGGTGCGAGCCGCCGCGGGTGCGCCCTCGATCGCTCCTGCGGGTGTGGAGGAGGCAGTCACGGTGGGGGAGGAGAGAGCAGTGGCCGCCGTCGTGGCCGCCAACATGACCAGGGCGGTGTTGCGCACGACCAGACGCGCGACCGAACCTCGTTCCAACTCGGCGATCCCGGTGCGCACCACCGACGGACCTCCCCCGATGACCACCGGCATCAGGTAGGACAGTGCGCCGACCAGCACCTGCAGCAGGCCGCCCGCCCCCACCACCGGCAGCCACGACAGGTTCGCATCTCGCAGGGCGGTGGCATCGGGTGCACGGAGGGCATTGACGCCCACGGCGACCGCTCCCATGAGGAGCCAGACAACCCCCGCGGCGGTGGACCAGGAGGGATGGGCCGCAGGGGCCTTGGCAGCGGCGGCTCGGACCAGGGGCACCAGCACCCCACCCCCTGCGGCCACGACCGCCAGGAGCACGCCGATGCCCACTCCCGGCATCCACTCGATCACCGCGCAGGTCGCGGCCCCCAGGATGCCCACCACCATCATCGGCAGCGCCCCCAGGGAGAGGCGCACCGCTGCGGGATCCATGCGGGTGCGCAGCATGGTCGGGCCCAGGGTGACCAGCGTGCCCGCCATGGTCAGTCCGATCCAGCCACCCACCCCCACCAGCGCATGGGCCACCGTCAGTCCGTCACGGGAGTCCAGGAGCCACCTCGGTGCCTCCTGCGCGAACATGGCCACGGTGATGAGTCCGGCCACGGTGGCGCCGATGACCAGATGGGCGGCGGCCGCGACGTAGTAGCGGATCACCACCGCGAAACGACTGGCCAGGCGGGTCCGTGCGGCCAGCACCAGGGCGGTCCCGTGCCAGGCGATGACCAGCCCGACCAGCGTCGCGCCCACCACCGTGGCGACCACGGTGGCACTCCACATCCCCGCCACCAGCACGAGGAGCGCGGCGTTGAACACGAGGATGCGCACGGTATTGTCCCGGCCCGAGCGTCGGTCCCCGGGGGGCAGGTGGAGCAGGGCGCGGGCGAAGTACCAGGACCACTGGAGGATGGCATTGCTGAGCACACCCAGGGTGACGACGTGGACCATGGTCCACAGGGGCTGGGGGAGCACGCCGCGCAGACCGAGCCCCACGGCCATCACGACCACGGCCACCAGCATCCACGCGGTGGTCAGGCGGTCGGTGCGCGCGACACGGGAGGTGTTCATGACGTCGCTCCCGACCGGTCGCTGCCGGTGGTGCCGGCGGTGGTTCCGGTTCCGGTGGCGGTTCCGGTGGTGGCGCATTCGTCTCCGTCGGCGACGCACCCGGAGACGCGGCGGGAGGCACGCACGATCAGGGAGACGGTCGTGACCACGAAGGTGAGCATCGCGACCACCCCGAGCGCGCCTCCCAGGCGCCAGGCTCCTTCGGCGGCGCGCACCCCGGAGACCACGCGGACAAGCAGGCCGATCTCCAGCAGTGCCCACACTGCCCACATCACCGGGTGGTAGGGCAGCTGGCGGCGCGCAATGGCAGGCACGATGATCGGTGCGTGGGCCAGCACCATCGACATGGTGAACCCGATGGTCAGTGAGTGCACCGCGATGTCGTAGGGATGTCCGGAGAGGGCGGGGCCGGCGACGAGCCACATGAGCGCCGGGACCAGCGCCCACGCGTAGCCGGTGAGCATGCTGGCGCCCGCCAGGCGGGGCAGGCCCGTCAGGCGCACGGTGCGCCGGGCGACGTCGTGCCAACCGACATCGACCACCAGCGCCGCCAGGGCCGCGCCGAGCAGCGTGTACCCCCATCCCGGGGCGGCCAGGGTCAGCGGCAGGGCCAGCACCAGGACGAGGGCCTCGGCCAGCACGCGGGGCTCCGTCCCCGGGGAGAGGAACGCGATGCGCGCCAGCTCCAGGCGCTCGCCGACGATGGTGAGCACCAGGAAGCCCAGCCACCACACCACCACGAGGGCGACGGGCAGGCCGCGCGTCCACAGTGCGATGCCGCCCAGACCGCACACGGCCCCCAGGAGCTGCACGAGCAGGGCGATGGAGCGCTGTCGGCGGAACCAGACGACCAGGTAGATGGCGCAGAGCGCCGCCATGGCCAGGCACCAGGCCAGTCCGGGCAGCAGGCGGGGGATCGCAGGGGAGGAGGCGCCCAGCAGGGAGGCGAGGGTGGTGGCGACCGGGGAGTCCGGGTCCGTGAGGAGGGAGGACGCCGCCACCTGGGCCAGTACGAGGGCGCCGCCCAACCCGCTGGCCAGGGGTGCCACATATGCCCACAGCGGTGCGTGGACCGATCGTTGACGCGGACCTGCTCCGGGAGAGGCCGACACCGCGGTGCCCGCCGCGGAGGCGCTGGACGTGGAGCTGTCGGCACCGGAGAGGTCGGGGGGTTTGGTGGGTGCGCCGGACTGGAGGGCGACGGCGCGCTCGAGGCAGATCGCGGTGCCCAGGAAGCCGAAGATCATGAGGACCCCGTGCACGTCGGCCAGTGGCGCCGAGATGACTGGCGCCAGGGCCCCCAGGCGCAGCAGCGCGGCGTTGAGGCCGGCCAGCAGGGAGACCATGGCCAGGAGCAGCAGGGCGAGGCGTCCCACGGGGAGGCGGGGGGCCGCCCGGGGCGGAGATGTGCGGAGTGGAGATGTGCGGAGCGGAGCGAGACCGGGCGAGGGCGCGTGCAGCGTCGTCGCCTGCGGTGGGTCCGAGCCGGGTGGGTCCGAGCCGGGTGGGTTCGAGTCGGTTGGGTTCGAGTCGGTTGGGTTCGAGCCGGGCGGGTCCGTTCGCGGGGTGGTCACGAGCGGTGCGGTGGTGCCCGGAGCCGTCGACGGGCCCGGAGACTGCTCGCCATCCGCAGCCCCGTCCGGTCCCTGTCCTCGCCTCGCATCCACCTCTCCAGCCTATGGGTGCAGGTTGCATCGGCGGGAGCGGGACTTCTCACGTTCTTGGTGGTGGTCAGCGCATGGGACTGGCGGCGCACGGCTGGGCCGGTGAGGGGGTCCCCAACCACGTGCAGCGGTGATGTCCAGCAGTGTCGGCGTCTGACCGTCGATCGGGGTCTCGGTGCGTGCATCGGCGCAGGCGCGTTCCCACCCGCCCGTCGGGCGCAGCGGGAGAGTCGGCCGGGCATGCTGTCGTCGCCAGTCGAAGGTGCGCACACAGAGGTGGAGCAGGCTCGGCAGATCGGCACCAGCGTCCCGGAGCAGGTGCAGGTGCAGGTTGACCAGATCGTGCGTTCGCGCGTTGGCAGGAACGGCGACGGCGTGGAGTTTCTGCACGACCTGGTACTACGGGTCGACCAGTTCGGCGAGAGCGCAGTTCAGCGAGGGCGGAGCGGGCGCCGAACTGTGCGAATGGAGAAACTCCTCAGTCTCTGGTGGAGAAGTCCATCAGGATGTAGTGGAGAAATGCGGCGCTCCTGACTCTTGTGTGGGTCATTGGCGGCCTGGGAGGGTGGGGCGGTGGCCTCCGAGGGTGAGCATGGCCATGGCGATGAGGGGCTGGGCTGTGTGGAAGCCGAATGCGACGCGGGTGATGAGGCGGATCTTGGTGTTGGTGGACTCGATGAGCCCGTTGGAGAGGTTGTGTTTGATCGCGGCGAGGATCCGGTCTCGGTGTTTGACGATGGTCTTGGACAGTTTCACGAACGCGGGGATCTGGCAGCGTCGCGCCCAGCTCAGCCACTTCTCCAGCGCGTCCACGGCGGCGTCGTAGGGAAGCTGGAACACCACACGTAAGCCCTCCTTGAGCAGGTAGGCGCGATGCAGCCTCGGGTCGGTCTTCGCGATCCACTCCAGCTTGACCTGCTGGTTCTCGGTCAAGTTCTCCGGGTTCTTCCACAACGAGTACCGGGCGCCCTTNCCGTGGCGAGCCCAGGGCACGTGGGAGACCACGACGCCGTGGTCCCGGCACCGCACCCGTGGACACTCCGCCTCCACGAACGCCTGGATCCAGCCCAGATCCAGGCTCCGCCACCGGCGCCTGCCGGGACCAGGATCGTAGCCCGGGCTGCGCCGCCGACACACACCACAGCGACCACGCTCACGCGAGCGAGGCCGCACATGCGCGATCAGCGAGCCGGCGTCCTCATCGAACTCAACCCGCTCAATCACCGCCTTGTCGATCCCGAGCAGAACCCGCCATATGCTGACATCACGCACGCCGCTTCTCCTGACCACAGGTCCTGTTGCCTTCGAACAGCTCAGAACCTATGCAGGAAGCGGCGTGCGACCCACTCCGACGCGCACACACACCCACAGATACGTCAGGAGCGCCAGAAATCCACTGGGTTCGCACAGGCTCGGTATGTGGAGAACTAACGACCCGCGTCGTGGATGCCGAGTTGGCGGAGACTCTGAGTTCAGCCGGAGCACTGCCCGTCCAGGGGGCACGGGCGACAGGGACGACGGAGTCGGCTCGACGCCTGGCCGCATCGGAGCTGAGGCTGGACTCCGCGGAGCCGCGTGCGCTGTTGGCGCGCGAACAACCAGCAACCGCGCTGCCCGGGGATGCCCCGCGCCTGCTGGACGAGTGGGAGCTCGTCCCGGGCCTCTGGAACGAGGCGCGCCATGCCGTGGACGATCGGAACCTGCCCGGGCAGTTCATCCTCGCCGGTTCTGCCAGCCCGGACCGCGATCCGCTCCGACATTCCGGTGCTGGCCGCTTCCGGCACGTCCTGATGCGGACGATGACATTCGCCGAGACCGGGCATGCGACCGGAGCGGTCTCATTGAGGGGACTCTTCGACGGACCCCCGCAGGACCTCCCGGAGTCCCAGATCGACTTCCCGGCGGTGGTCAACAGGCTGGTCGTCGGCGGATGGCCGGGATGGTCAGCCCGGGGCGAGGAGGCGGCTCGGGCACAGACGCGGTCATACGTGGAGGACATCTCGGAGTACGACTTCCTGATCGTGGGCGGCACCCGACGTGATCCCCGTCGCTTCAGTACGTTCCTGCGCGCGCGCCGGGCTCAGCGCTCAACCCGCGACCTTCGCGGCGATCACGCGTCGGATGCAGGAGTACGCCACTGATCGCGTGGGCTCCGCCGCCGCACCTGAGCTCCATGAGCTGGCCCAACGCCTCTACCTCGTCGAGGACCAGCCGGCATGGTCACCGAGACTGCGTTCGCGCACAGCATTGCTGCAGATTCCCACCAGGCCCTTGGTGGATCCGTCGCTCGCTGCGGCGCTCCTGGGCGCGGGGAGCGATCGTCTGCTGGTCGAGCGGGAGACCCTGGGTTTCCTGTTCGAGTCGCAGGTGGTCCACGACCTGCGGGTGTTTGCCCAGGCGATGGGTGCCCGCGGGGTGTTCCACTACCGGGACGCGAAGGGGCGCGACGAGATCGATGCTGTCGTCGAGGCGCAGGACGGGGCCTGGCTGGCCATCGAGGTGAAGCTGGGTGAGGGCGCGGTCGATGCGGCAGCGCGCAACCTGCTCCGTGTCACGGCGAAGATCGAGCGCCCGCCGCTCGCATGTGTGGTCATGACGCCGACGGGAGTCGCCCACCGGCGTGACGACGGCGTCCTGGTGGTCCCGCTGACGGTGCTGGGTCCCTGAGGGACCGGAGCCGCCCTCGTCACTTGTACGAGGGCGGCCCCAGCGCCAGCCCCAGCGCGGGAGCCAGCACACGACGCGGCGGGGCTCAGCCCAGGGCCGCGTCCACGACCGTCTTGGCCTCGGCCTGGACCTCGTGCAGGTGGTCCTCACCCTTGAAGGACTCGGCGTAGATCTTGTAGACGTCCTCCGTGCCCGAGGGGCGTGCGGCGAACCAGGCGTCCTCGGTGACGACCTTGAGGCCGCCGATGGGGGCGTCGTTGCCGGGCGCGCGCACCAGCTTGGCGGTGATCGGCTCACCCGCCAACTCGGTGGCGGTGACGTTCTCGGGGGAGAGCTGGGCGAGACGCGCCTTCTGCTCCTTGCTCGCGGGGGCGTCGATGCGTGCGTAGGCCGAGGCGCCGAAGCGCTCCACCTGCGAGTCGTGCAGCTGCGAGGGGGACGTGCCGGTGACCGCCAGGATCTCGCTGGCCAGCAGCGCCATGATCAGGCCGTCCTTGTCGGTGGTCCACACGGTGCCGTCCTTGCGCAGGAAGGAGGCCCCGGCGGACTCCTCGCCGCCGAAACCGACCTCACCGGTCAGCAGCCCGGGGACGAAGTACTTGAAGCCGACGGGCACCTCCACCAGGCGACGCCCGATGGAGGCCACCACGCGGTCGATCAACGAGGACGACACCAGGGTCTTGCCCACGCCCGCGTTCTCGCTCCACCCGGGCCGGTGTGTGAAGAGGTACTCGATGGCCACCGCCAGGTAGTGGTTCGGGTTCATGAGGCCGTCGGGGGTGACGATGCCGTGGCGGTCGGAGTCCGCGTCATTGCCGGTGGCAATGTCATAGGGGGTCTCGCCCTTGGCGTCCGGCGTCATGGCTCCGCGCAGCGAGGCCATCGCGTAGGGCGAGGAGCAGTCCATGCGGATCTTGCCGTCCCAGTCCAGGGTCATGAACTTCCACGTCGGGTCGACCTCGGGGTTCACCACCGTGAGGTCCAGGTCGTAGCGCTCGGCGATCGCCGCCCAGTAGTCGACGCTGGCCCCGCCCAGCGGGTCGGCGCCGATGCGGATGTTCGCGTCTCGGATCGCGTCGATGTCGATGATGGAGTCGAGCTGGCTGACGTAGTTGGCCAGGAAGTCGAACTTGTGGACCTTGGGGTGGTCGAGCAGGGAGGAGCCGATCGTGCGGGGCACGTCGCGCCATCCCTGGGCGAGGATCTCGTTGGCGCGGGCGGCGATCCACCCGGTGGCGTCGGAGTCGGCGGGGCCGCCGTGGGGCGGGTTGTACTTGAACCCGCCGTCGCGGGGCGGGTTGTGGGAGGGGGTGACGACGATGCCGTCGGCCAGGCCCGGGCCGCTCGTGCGCAGCTCACCGGGGGCACCGTTGGCGTTGAGGATCGCCAGGGACACCGCGGGGGTCGGGGTGTAGGACTCGCGGGAGTCGATCTCCACATCCACCCCGGCTGCGGTGAGGACCTCCACCGCCGTCTGCCAAGCGGGCTGGGACAGGACGTGGGTGTCACGCCCGATGTAGAGGGGGCCGTCGTATCCCTGGGCCGTGCGGTACTCGACGATGGCCTGGGTGATGGCGACGATGTGGGCCTCGTTGAACGCGGCGTCCAACGAGGAACCCCGGTGGCCGGACGTCCCGAAGACGACCTTCTGGTCCGGGTTCGTGACGTCGGGCTCCAGGTCGTAGTAGGCGGCCACGACGGCCTGGGGGTCGATGAGGTCTTGCGGTTGGGCGACGGTGCCAGCTCTCTCGTGCATGCCCCCAGTCTTCCACCTGGCGCGCGCGGGCGGGGAGGTTCCTCCCGCTGGGTGGACATGGATGCCCCTCTCTCTCCCGTGGCGCCGATGTGGCCCGGGCAGCCGGCAGGGGGCCGGCACCCGATCGAGGGGGGCGGGTGCGCCCTCGTCAATGCGGATCGACCCGATCGTTCCGCGAGGGCGCACGGGAGCGATACCCTGAGTGTGGCGCCGACCACTGCCGCGAGCCGACGTCTGCGGCCGAGCCCGGAGCCCCTGCGTGACGACGCCGTGCGCGCAGGTCGGACACGTCGACGATGACGTCACGCAGGAGGCACGCGATGGGATGGTTCGACTCGATCGAGCACAACAGGTGGCTGTCGGCCCAGATGCAGGACCTGGTCGACGTGGCCCGGGGGGCGACGGTCCCCACGGGCTTCGCCCACCTCGACGCCGAGGGCCGGGCCGACACGCAGCGCCCCGTCGACCTGGCGATCACGGCCCGCATGACCTACGTCTTCTCCCTGGGCACCCTCATGGGGATCCCCGGGTGCCGGCGCCACGCCGACCACGGGGTGCGTGCCCTCACCCGTTGCTTCGCCGATCCCGTCAACGGGGGGTGGATGACCCTGGTCGGTCCCGAGCCGGACGCCGAGGGGCACGGAGTCCCCTGGGACGGACCCGAGGAGCACAAGTCCCAGTTCCACCACGCCTTCCTCATCCTGGGTGCGGCGGCCGCTGCGGTCGCGAGCCGCCCGGGTGCCCACGAACTGCTCGTCTCGGCCCTCCACGACCAGGAGCGCCACTGGCTGCGTCCCGACGGGCTGGTCGCGGACACGCTCGGTGCCGACCACTCGCCCTTGGGTGGGCCGATGACGCTGGGTGCCCTGGTGCACACGGTGGAGGCCTACCTGGCGGCCGCCGAGGCCACCACGGACCCCGTGTGGGTGGAACGCGCGGAGGCCATGACGAGCTTCGTGCACGACCGTGCCGCCGAGGCCGACTGGAGGCTGGGGGAGTACTTCGACGAGGACTGGAACCCCATCCCCATCGGAACCGGTGCCTCGACGCCGCCCGACGTCACCTGGCCCGACGTGCGGCGCACCTACCGGGGCAGCGTCATCGGGCACTCGATGCAGTGGGCGCGGCTCGCACTGCAGGTGCGCGCGGCCCTGCGCTCCATGGGACGACCCCAGCCCGCCTACCTCCTGGAGATGGCCCAGGAGATGTTCGAGCGAGCCCGCGTGGACGGGTGGCGGCGCAACGGTGAGGCCGGGTTCGCACTCACCGTCGACCGGGAGGGGTTCCCCTTGGAGACCGGTCACCTGCAGTGGGTCGCCTGTGAAGGAGTGTGTGCCACGGTTGCCGTGCGCCGGGCCCTCCTGGACGACGGGGCCGGGCAGGGGGACGTGGAGCACTACGCCCACTGCTACCGCTCCTGGCTGGACTACCTCCACGACCACGTGATCGCTGCCCCCGGGGTGTGGGTGGGAGCCCTGGACGAGCACAATCAGCCGGTCGCGCACGTGGGGTCGTCGGAGCCGGTGGCGGCGCCGGGCCGGGAGGGGGCGACCGCGGGGACGACGCAGGTTGCGGGGCCGGTCCAGGCCGCGCCCTCGCGATCAGACGTCTACCACGCCGTCCAGACGCTGCTGATGCCGCGGGTCCCACTGTGGCCGCCCTTCGCCTCGGCCGTCTCGCGCGGGCTGCTGGACAAGCCGGCCCAGCCCCCCGCGGACAGGCACTCCTGGAACGTGTTCACGCGGCGGTGAGGTGACCGGCCGGGCCACACCGCCCCGGCCCTGACGCCACCCCACCGGCACTCTGACGCCACCCCACCGNACACGTTCCAGGAGTGCCTGTCCGCGGGGACGACGCAGGTTGCGGGGCCGGTCCAGGCCGCGCCCTCGCGATCAGACGTCTACCACGCCGTCCAGACGCTGCTGATGCCGCGGGTCCCACTGTGGCCGCCCTTCGCCTCGGCCGTCTCGCGCGGGCTGCTGGACAAGCCGGCCCAGCCCCCCGCGGACAGGCACTCCTGGAACGTGTTCACGCGGCGGTGAGGTGACCGGCCGGGCCACACCGCCCCGGCCCTGACGCCACCCCACCGGCACTCTGACGCCACCCCACCGGCACCCTGACGCCACCCCCGGGGTGTCACGGAAGACCGACCGGTGGGACACCGGTCGCGGACCTGTGGTGGGTGATGCCAGTGTGGTCGCATGAGCACCCGTCCCACCGGCCGCCCGCGACTGTTCGTCTCGAACGTCGTGAGCTCCCGCGTGGGTGTGCACGAGTTCCACCAACTGGTCACCCTGCTCTCCTCGCGCCTGGTCGAGGTCGCCTCGCGTGACTGGGAGGTCACGTGGGCCTTCGCCCAGGACGAGGGCGTGCGCGCCACCGTCTCCCGCGCCCGCGAGGCAGACGCGGTCGTCCTGCTCGGCGGCGAGGACGTCTCGCCCGACCTCTACGGCGCGACGACCGGCTACCCGGGGGAGTCCCGGCACCACCACGGCGGCGACCTGGCCCAGATCGCAGTGGTCCGTGACGCAGTGCGCAGACGCTCGCCACTGCTGGGCATCTGCCGCGGTGCCCAGATCATCAATGTGGCCCTGGGTGGCACCCTGGTCCAGGACCTGGAGGTGCCCGGTCACCGGACCGACACCCTGCTCCAGGACCTGAACTTTGCCCGCCATGGACTGGTCGTTGACCACACGCGCAGGCTGTCGCGTGCCATCCTTGACACAGAAGTCCATTCCGCGCACCACCAGGCCATCGACCGGCTGGGGGAGTCCCTGCTCCTGACGGCAACCGCCCCGGACGGTACCGTCGAAGCGGTGGAGCACACCTCCGCACCGGTCTACGGGGTCCAGTGGCACCCGGAGGACCCGGCTTCCGACTCGGGGCCCCTCGGGGCCCTCCTCGACCACCTGCGCATCGTGACCCGGGAACGGGTCGCAGCGTAGGGACGCATCCCAACCGCGGCGCCCACCAGGCACCGCACCGACACAAGGAGAACCGATGAGTACGACACGGCACCACCTGGCCAAGCGACCCCTGGCCGCACTCGCCATGGGAGCCGCCGCGATGCTGGCGCTGTCCGCCTGTGGTGGCGGCTCCGAGTCCGGTGAGTCCGGGGAGTCCGGTGCAGCCGCCGGCGGCGGTTTCGAGTCCTCCGATTCTGCCTACGACGCCATCGTCAACGGTGGCCCCGTGGCCGATGACTCGGCCATCGAGGCCAGTGAATGGGCAAAGGCGGTCAAGGAGTCGGGCACCCTCAGGGTCGGCGGCACCGAGACCTCGACCCTGTTCTCGAACCTGGACCCGACCACCGGGGTCGTGACCGGCTTCGATGCCGGCCTGACCCAGCTGCTGGCCCGCTACATCCTCGGTGATGCCTCCAAGACGGCCCTCACGCAGGTCTCCGTGGACACCCGCGAGGAACTCCTCGTCAACGGTCAGGTCGACATCGTCGCCGCGACCTACTCCATCACCCCGGAGCGTCTGGAGCGCATCAGCTTCGCCGGCCCGTACTACTCCTCCCAGGCAGGCATCCTGGTGAAGGCGGACAACACCGACATCAACAGCGTGGATGACCTGGCCGGCAAGACGGTCACCACCCAGGCCGGCTCCACGGGTGAGACGACCATCGCCGAGTTCGCACCCGAGGCCACCGTCCTCGCACTGCCCGACAACGCCCAGGCCGTGCAGTCGGTCGAACAGGGCCGCGCCGACGCCTACGTCATCGACCAGACCCTGCTCCTCAACAATGTCGTGAAGGCGCCCGACCAGCTGAAGGTCGTGGGCGAGCCCTTCGGTGACGCCGACCTCTACGGCCTGGGCGTGCCCAAGGACTCCGATGCGGTCGCATTCATCAACGACTTCCTCCAGAAGATCGAGGACGACGGCACTTGGCTGAACCTGTGGAAGCAGACCATCCAGGCCCAGACCGAGATCAAGACGGAGCCCACACCCCCCACCATCGGCGAGGGCATCAACTGAGTCCGGAAGGCGACTGAGACATGGTCCTGTGGGAGTACCGCGGGGAGTTCCTGGCCGGACTGGGAGTCACCCTGCAGCTGACGGTGTTGGCCTTCATCGGTGCCGCCGTCGTGGGTACCCTCATGGCCGCGTTCCGCATCAGCCCGATCGCGCCCCTGCGCGCGGTCGGGCTGGTGTTCGTCGAGATCTTCCGCAACGTGCCACTGATGAGCCTCATGATCGTCGTGGTCTACGCGTTGCCCGAGATCGGCATCACCATGTCCTTCAAGACCTCGGTGATCGTCTCGATGATCTGCGTGGGCGGCGCGTTCCTCTGCGAGGCGGTGCGCGGCGGGATCAACGCCGTCCCTGCCGGGCAGATCGAGGCCGCCCGCTCCCTGGGGTTCACCTTCTCCGGGGTGCTGGGCCGGGTGGTCCTCCCCCAGGCGGTGCGTTCCATGGTCCAGCCACTCGTCACCGTGTTCATCGGGGTGCTCATCAGTTCCTCACTGGCCGGTGTGGTCGGTGTCCGCGACCTCACGGCCACCGTCTCGTGGATCAACAACCAGGAGGCGCGCGGCCTGGAGACATTCCTGGTCGCCGCCGTCATGTACCTGGTGATCGCCCTGCTTGCCGGGGCCGTCGGTGACCGCCTCGAGAGGAAGCTGAGGGTCCTGCGATGAGTGCTGCGACGACCACTCGGGCCCGGAGCGTGAGCACGGGTCCCACCGCCCTCTTCGATGCGCCCGGTCCCCGGGCGGTGGCGCGCATCCGCTGGATCACGGCCGTCTCCCTGGTGCTCGTGGCGTTCGGCATCGCCTACGCGGTCTACCTCTTCGGCGTCAACGGGCAGCTCGCGCCGGAGAAGTGGTCGGCCTTCCTCGAGCGGCCCATCCAGCGATACCTGCTCAAGGGCCTGCGCAACACCATGCTCGGGGCTCTCGGCGCGGCAGTCATCGCCTTGCCCCTGGGTGTGGTCTTGGCGTTGGGGCGCCTGAGCGGGCAGAAGCTCCTGCGCTGGGTCTCCACCGGGTTGATCGAGTTCTTCCGTGCGATGCCACTACTGCTGCTCATCTACATCTTCTTCATCGCCCTGCCCCGCTACGGCATCAACCCGGACCTGTACTGGAAGCTCGTCATCCCCATCGGCCTGTGCTCGGGTGCCACCATCGCCGAGGTGTTCCGCGCGGGCATCCTGGCCCTCCCCGCCGGGCAGGGGGAGGCTGCGGCAGCTGTGGGCATGACCGGGGGACAGGCCATGCGCTACGTGATCTTCCCCCAGGCGGTGCGTCTGGTCATGCCCGGTCTCCTCGCCCAGGTCGTGGTCCTCCTCAAGGACACGACACTCGGGTACGCAGTCTCGTACTCGGAGCTGCAGTACTCGGCGAAGGTGTTGGTCTCCTCCACGGGTAACCTCATCCAGACCTATCTGCTGGTCACGGTCATCTACATCCTCATCAACCTGGCGATCTCCAAGGCCGCAGAGGCATGGGGCCGTCGTAGCCAGCGCCGCTACGCCCGGGCCGGGGCCACGCAGGTGGCCACTCGCATGCGCTGAGGGAGGTGCGGTGCGGGGTGGCCCGACAGTGACGAGGGCGGCCCCACTCGCGTCGTCGGTGCCTCCCGTTCCGGATGACCGTCCCGCTCCCGCAGGGCTCCTGTGACGACTCTCAGGGGAGCAGGACGCGTGACCCGATCCGGCCACCGGCCCTCATGGACTCGTGGACCCTCGCGGCTTCCTCCAGTGGAGCCACCTCCGCCAGTACCGGGCGCACCAGACCACGGCGGACCAGGGGCCACACCCAGGTTTCCAGCGAGTCGCAGACCTCGGCGCGGCGCGCGCTGGTCTGGGAACGCAGCGTGGTGCCGCGCACGGTGAGGTTGCGCATCAGCAGACGCCTGAGGTCGATCTCCCCGACACCACCGCCCAGGAGACCGATGACGATCAGCGTGCCGCCCTGGGTCAGGGCGTTGAGGTTGGGGCCCAGTGACCCCGCACCCGTCACGTCCAGGACCAGGTCCACGCCGCGTCCGTGGGTGTGGGTGGCGATGAAGGGCGCGAGTTCGTCGTGGCGGTCCAGGGCCGCATGGGCCCCGAGGGAGACACAGGCGACCGCGCGCTCGGGGGATCCGGCCGTGGCCAGGACCCGGCACCCCAGCGCGCGCGCGACCTGGATGGCGATCGTCCCCACCGAGCCGGTGCCGCCCTGGACCAGGACGGACCGGCCCTCGTTCTCGGCGGGGTCGCGGGAGAGGCCGCCGACCTCGACCAGGTTGAGCCAGGCGGTGGCTGCTGCCTCGACCAGGGTGGCCGCCAGGACGTGTGGGGCCAGTTCCCGGGGGACGCGGGTCTCCAGGACGTCCTCGTCACTGAGGGGGGAGAACCCCGGGGTGAAGCGTGGGTCGGCTGCGGGGTCGAGGGAGGTGAGTGGGAGTGGGAGGACGTGGCTCTCCTGGACGAGGCAGAGGTCGGCGCAGGCGCCGCCGGTGACCAGCGCGCACACGGGGTCGCCCACCCGCCACCGGGTGACGCCGGGTCCAGTGGCAACGACGGTGCCCGAGCACTCCAGGCCGAGCGAGACGGGCGCGCCGGAGGGAGGGGCATAGTGCCCCCGGGCCTGGGCGACATCGGCGCGGTTGACGCCTGCGGCCAGGACCCTGATGAGGACCTGGCCCCCGCCGGGTACGGGGTCGGGGGAAGTCAGGAGCGCGAGCCGGGAGTCCAGGCGCCGGACCGATGGGTCCCCGGGGGTGGTCTCCGAGAGGGGGGTGAGGCAGCGCATGTGTCCATTGTCTCGCCAAGTGGTGGACATTGCTCGGGCCGGTCCGTGGGTCGGGCGGTTCCGGACGGCCTCGCCGAGCGGTAGGATCGTACGGCTTGGAGAGCTGACCGAGCGGCCGAAGGTGACGGTCTTGAAAACCGTTGTGCCAGCAATGGCACCAAGGGTTCGAATCCCTTGCTCTCCGCCACTGGGCCTGCGATTGGCGGGGTGACTCGCCGATTCGCTAGTCTGGTCCGCACTGGAGACGTCGCATAGCCAGGTCGAGTGCGCCTCCCTGCTAAGGAGGTAGGGGTTCACGCCCCTCGAGGGTTCGAATCCCTCCGTCTCCGCTGGAGAGCCCCGGGATCGTTCAGATCCCGGGGCCTTTCATCTTCAACGGCGCGGATCGGTGGTTCCGTGCCCTGCCCCGTCGTGTGGTGGCCGACCGTTCCCCGTTCCCCACTTCCGGGGCCCGGACCGGGTGCAGGAAGGACAGGTGGTCGGTGAGGGTACCAGGAGGAATGCCTCTCGACCAGCACACTTGACCACCGCTTGGTCGACGATTGACACCCTCCATGCCCGTTCTTAGGGTCGTCGCATGAAGCGATTCCGCGGGCCGACTGCCGCCCCGGTGCAGCCCGGGACCCGGTCACCCGGGCCCGTGCGGCGCGGCGCCCCTGACCCCCGAACAGCCGACGTCCCCGGTGCCAGCCGGGTGCCCGTGGTCGGCATCGCGGCCGCCGGCATGACCGCACTGGTCGGTTGGCTCGTGGTCATCGAGTTCGTGTCCGGCATCATCCAGGGCTACTAGACGCCCCTGTACACCGACATCGCCCGCCACCTCGGCATCCACGACGCGGACGTCAACATCTTCGAGGCCGCCCAGCTCATGGTCTCGGCGGTGTGCGTACCGATCTTCGCCAAGCTCGGGGACACACTCGGGTACCGCAAGATGCTCCTGTGGTCCTCCGTGGTCACCGCCGTGGGTAGCTGGGGCATCGTGGTCATGCCCAACTACCTCACCTTCACCATCGCCTGGGCCGTCCAGGGCGCGTACGTCGCCTGGCTTCCCCTCGACGTCGCGCTCATCAGCGCGCGGGCCAGGCAGTTCCCCGACGCCCACCGGCTGACCACGAAGGGAGCGGGCGTGATCGTCGCGGCCCTCCAGGCCGGTGCGATCACGGGTGCCGTCCTCGGCGGGCAGCTGGGCGTATTCGCCCCGACCCACATGCCACTGGTGCTGGCCGTGCCCGCCGTCTTCGTCACCGTCGTCGTCCTCGTCGTCGCGACCCGCGTGCCCGAGGCACCGGAGATCCCCGGTGGCCGCCTGGACCTCCGTGGTGCGGTGCTGGTGAGCCTGTCCCTGCTGGGCGTCGGCACAGGCCTGACACTGGTGCGTCTGCAGGGACTGACCTCACCGTGGGCCTGGGGACTCGTGGTGGTCGGGTTGGCACTCCTGTGGGCGTTCGTGCGTGTGGAACTCCGGGCCGATGACCCACTCATCGACGTGCGCGTCGTGCGCGGCACCCAGCTGTGGCCCGTGGTCGTCACCTCGGGCCTGTTCGGGGTCTCCGTGCTGGGGGCGCAGGGATCGCTGTCGACCTTCGCACGCACCGATCCCGAGGTCTACGGCTACGGGCTGGGCCTGAGCACCATCGGGGTGTCGGTACTGATCCTCGGCTACGTCCTCGCCACCTCCACCGGAGCCCTCCTGCACTCCCGCATCGCCCTCGTCCTGGGAGGGCGCAGGAGCCTCGTGCTGGCGAGTCTCCTGGTCGCCACCGGGTACCTCTCCCTCCTCGCGCTGCACACCCACCAGCTGACGATGCTGGTCGGCATGGTGGTCGCCGGGCTCGGCTCGGGCGCCCTCGTCGCAGCGCTGCCGGCCGCTGCTGCCTCCGCGGCCCCCCATGACCGCACGGGCGTCGCCACGGGGCTCACCAACACGACGAAGACCGTGGGCGGGATGGTCGCCTCCGCGGCGTTCGCGGTGGCACTCCTGTCCGGCAACCACGACACCCTGGCGGGTGAGGCCGGGACGGCGGGTTCCTTCGGTGGGTACATGACGGTGTGGATCGTGTGCGGGGTGACGGCGCTCGTCTCCGTCGGCTTCCTGCTCATGGCCCCCGCAGGCTCCTTCGAGGGTGCCCCGGACGCCGTCGCCACCGGGCTCACCCGCGAGGACGCCGGTGGCACCGACCCGGACGGTGACGGCGACGTGCCCCCGGGGACCACGACGGCCCCTCTGGGGGAGACCGACCTGGGCGCGCCCGCATGAGGGTGCACCCGTCCGCAACGAGGAGAACACATGCCCGTCGATGACGAGACCTCAGTGGCGACACCCACGGTGGCCGACAAGCTGAGGAGGGCCATCCGCGTCCCCACCGTGTCCGTGAGGGGGCAGGAACCGGGCAGCGCCCCGGCCTTCGCCGCCCTGCGGGAGCTGATCGCCGGCGAGTGGCCCCATGCCCGTGACGTGCTCGACGTCGAGCTCGTCTCCGGTGCGCTGCTCATGACGTGGAGCGGGTCGGACCGCTCCCTCGCCGACCACCCCGCGGTGTTCATGGCCCACCAGGACGTCGTGGGCATCACCGGCATCGATCCCGCCACGGTGACTCCGGAGACCCCGGCACCCGGGTGGGCCTTCCCGCCCTTCTCCGGGGAGATCAGCGAGGGTGTCGTGCGTGGCCGCGGGGCACTGGACGACAAGGGATCGCTGTGCGCGCTCATGGAGGCACTCGACCGGCTCGCGGCCTCCGGTTACCGACCCGCACGTGACATCGTCGTCAGCCTGGGCTGCGACGAGGAGCAGGACGGGAGTTCGGCGCGGGCCGTCGCTGAGGTCCTGCGCGAGCGGGGGATCCGCCCCTGGATCGTGCTCGACGAGGGCGGCGCCGTGGTCGAGGGGGCACTGCCCGGGGTCCCGGGCCGCATCGCCGTGGTCGGTGTCTCGGAGAAGGGTGTCGTCGACCTGCGCCTGACCGCCTCCGACGCCGGCGGCCACGCCTCCACCCCGCCGCGCCGCGAAGCGACCTTCCGCCTGGCTCGCGCGATCACCCGCATCGAGCACCACCCCTTCCCGGTGCGTCTCTCCGAGCCGGTCATCGCCATGCTCGAGCTGGCCGCGCCCCACGCGGAGGGCCCACTCGCCAAGGTCTACGCCAGGGCACGCACCCTCGCACCCGCCATCGCCCGGGTCCTGGCCGCCAGCGGCGCCGAGACCGCCGCCCTGGTCCGCACGACGGTCGCCGTCACCCAGCTGTCCGGGTCGGCGGGTCTCAACGTGCTGGCCACCTCGGCCAGTGCGGGCCTGAACGTGCGCGTCGCGGTGGGGGAGAACCTCAAGGGCACACTGGCCAGGATCCGCCGGGTCGTGCGCGACCCGGCGGTGTCCGTCGAGGTCGTCTCCGCGAGTGAGCCGTCCCCGGTCTCGCCCTCGCAGGGCGCCCAGTGGGAGGCGCTGAACGGTGCGCTGGCCACCTCCCACCCCGGTGCCGTCCTGCTCCCCTACGTCCAGTTGAGTGCCTCGGACTCCCGCCACTTCACCGGGATCAGTGACCACGTCTACCGGTTCACGCCCTTCGAGATGTCCGCCGACGAACGCGCGACGATCCACGGCCCCGACGAGAGGATCCGGGTCGGGGCCCTGCAGGACGGCGTGGTCTTCTACGAGGCACTGATGCGCACCATCTGAGGTTCCAGTGGCCGTCGGGGTGGCGACACTGCTCGTGTGGGCCTCCGCTGAGCAGCTCCGGGACTCCGTGCCAGCCCCGCAGGGAGCGGACCTCTCCGGAGGAGCCGGCCACGATCGACGTGCACTCCCGCGCGGCGGCGCCGTGGGGCACTGGTCCCCACGGTGTCCCCGCGCGACCGCGTGGGGAACGCCCCGACCCCGGGGGACCGGGCCCCACTACCATTCCGCACATGGCCGACCTGTTGATCCGCGACGTCCGGATCGTCCCCTTCCGTGACCGGGACGAGCTCTCCCGCACCTACTCCACGAAGGCCCACACGACACGCGCCGATGCTGCCCGGCTGCGCGCCACCGACGCCGCTCACGGGGTCGGAGCGGGCGACCCGGTGGACGTGCTCATCCGGGGTGGCCGCGTCGTCGAGGTCGGGACCCGCCTGCACCACCCCGGCGCGGACCGGGTCGACGGGGGCGGAGCCTTCGCGATCCCGGGACTGTGGGACGCCCACGCCCACCTCGACCTGGAGGCCGCGCGTGCCGGCCGCCTCGACCTGCGTGCCACACGCTCCCCCGAGGACGTGCTCGCCCTCGTGCGGGACGCAGTGGCCGGCCTGCCCGCACACGAGCGCACCCGGGGGACCAGTGTCCAGGGTTTCGGGTTCCGCCTCTCGACCTGGTCGCGCACCCCCGGTGTCGCCGAGCTCGACGCCGTGTCCGGTGACGTGCCGGTCGCCCTCGTCTCCGGGGACGTGCACTCCGGGTGGCTGAACTCCGCCGCGTTGCGCGCCCTGGGAGTCCCGGACCCGGGCGGCCCCCTGCGTGAGGACCCCTGGTTCGACACCATGAACCGCCTCGACGAAGTGCCCGGCTCCCGCGAGCTGCGTGAACGCGGTTACCGTTCCGTCATCTCCGACATGTTGGCGCGCGGGGTCACCGGCGTCGTCGACATGACGCAACCCGCCACGGCCTCCGACTGGTCCGAGCGCGTGACGGGCTGGGCGGCCGCCTCGCCCACAGCCGGCGCCGGTGGGGCCACGGGGATGGTGCTGCCCCGCATCCGGGCGGCCATCTACCGCGCCCAGCTCCCCGGGTGGGTGGAACTCGGGGTGCGCACGGGCGATCCGCTCCCGGGCTCCCCCATCGACGAGGGCGGCCACGCCCTGTTCACGCAGGGTCCGCTCAAGGTCATCGCCGACGGGTCGATGGGCACCTGCACGGCCTTCACGCACGACGCCTATCCCTCCTCCCTCGGGCTGGCACATGACCACGGCGTGGAGAACATGTCGCGTGAGGAACTGACGGACCTGCTCGCCGAGGCCACCGCGGCGGGCTTCGACATGGCGGTCCACGCCATCGGGGACGCCTGCCTGGAGGACGTTGCCGCCGCCTTCGGGGCGACGGGGGCGCGGGGCCGCGTGGAACATGCCCAGCTGTTGGGCGCACCCGGTGGACCGGGCGGGGACGCCGCCCTGGAGGTCCTGATCCGGGGTGGCATCGAGGTCTCCGTGCAGCCCGGGCACCTCCTGGACGACTGGGCAGCGGTGTCGCGGGTGTGGCCGGGCAAGGAGTCGCGGTGCTACGCCTTCGCCGACCTGGTGGGGGCCGGCATCCGGCTCCATCTCGGCTCCGATGCGCCGGTGGCGCCGCTGGACCCCTGGCTCGCCCTGTCGGTGGCGGTGGGCCGGGTCGTGCCCGGCGGGGACGTGTGGGGACCCGAGCAGCGCCTGACACCCGAGGAGGCGCTCGCGGCATCGGTGGACGGCTGCGGGCCGGTGGCGGTGGGATCGCGCGGGGACATGGTGCTCTGCGCGGAGAACCCGCTGGCGCCTGCACCGGATGCCGCCGAGGCCGCCGCACGCCTGCGCGAGTTGCGGCCCCTGGCGACGGTCGTGGCCGGTGGGGTGGCTGCGGGCTGACACGCACGGCGGGTGTGCCCCGGGCGCCAACTCCCCGTCGAGAGGCGGACTTCTCACCGAACGGTGGGGGTATGGGCCCTCCACTCGGTGAGAAGTCCACCGTTCGACGCAGGCCGGTCGGTCGACGGGCGTCGGGTCGGACACAACCGCCACCCGCACCGACTCCGCGGGTGTCCCGTGTCACACTGGGATCGGGCACGTCCGCGGTCCAGGCGAGGTCGCCGGGTGGCCCCACGGGCGAGCCGGGTGACCGCACGGGTGTGCCGGATGGGCGTTGTGGAGGACCGGGGACCGGTCGTTGCCGGGGATCAGGAGGAGTCGACATGGACATTGCCACTGAAGGACGCGTGGTCCACACGGGTCAGGTCGTCATCGACTTGACGATGCAGGTCGACCGGATCCCGGCACCGGGTACCGAGGTCTTCGCGGACTCCTTCGCCCTGGAGGTCGGGGGTGGCTTCAACGTCCTGCGCGCGGTGCGCCGCATGGGGGTGACCGCCGAGTACGTCGGGGGGATCGGATCGGGCCCTCTTGCCGAGGTCGCCCGCGGCACCCTGATCCGCGAGGGCGTCAACGTCACCGGGTACCGCGACACGACCCTGGACACCGGGTTCTGCGTCGCCCTGACGGATGCGGATGCGGAGAGGACCTTCCTGTCCACCCGGGGTGCCGAGCTGGCCACGCCCCTGACGGCCTATGACCACGTGCGCGTGGGTCGGGCGGATGTCGTCTACATGACGGGGTACTCCCTGGCGGACCCGGAACCGCGTGACGCCCTGCTCCGACTGGTCTCCCGGCTGGTGGACCGGGCACGCCCGGGCACGGCTTCCACCCCCGGAGCTCCCTGTGTCGTCTTCGATCCCTCGACCATCGTCGAGCAGACGGATCCCGATGCCCTCCGCCAGTTGGCCACCCTCCACCCGGTGTGGACCATGAACCTCCGTGAGGCAGCTGTCCTCGTAGGTGTCTTCGGGCTCGACGCACGCGCTGGCGGGTCAGGGCCCGACGGCACGACGTCGGGCGCGACCACACCGGGCGGCGGGGACCATGCGGGCGCAGCGCCGACAAGCACGGTGCCGGGGGTTGGCGTGCCTGCAGGGTCGGTGCCGGACGGGGCCGCCCTCGCAGGGGTCCTCTCGCAGGGTCTCGACGCCTGTGTGGTGGTGCGCGCCGGAGCGCGCGGGGCGTGGCTGGCGCAGGACGGGGAGGTCGAACTCATCCCGGCCCCCACCGTGCACGCAGTCGACACGAACGGCGCCGGGGACACCCACGCCGGTGTGCTGTGTGCGGCGCTGGCCGTGGGCCGCACGATGCGGGACGCCGTGCGCCTGGCCAATGTCGCTGCCGCGATCTCGGTGACCCGTGAGGGACCGGCGACCTCGCCCACGGTCGAGGAACTGGGTGAGGCCCTGACGGGGTCGGCAGGTGTGTGACCCATCGCCCAGGGAGCCGGTTTGGCCCCGGCGCGCACGTACGCGTAAAGTGGTCCCCAGCCAAACGGCGATGCGCCCGTAGCTCAATGGATAGAGCATCTGACTACGGATCAGAAGGTTGGGGGTTCGAGTCCCTTCGGGCGCGCGGCAACCCCCCTCGGTGCGATCCACCGGTGGGGGTTCTGCTTTTCCGGGGTGGTACGTCCCGACGACGACGTCGGACGTGCCCGCCCTGTCGTACCCACCTCGCGAGGACGGTCGGGACCTCGTGGTGCGCACCACCCGGGCGGCAGGTGCTCCGGGCATGCGCAGTGACGGTCCTCCGGGCCCGCTCGCCGTCGGCGTTGACACTAGTCTGGCCGGATGCATCCCTTCCCCGCCCTGGACCCGTTCGCCACCGGCCTGCTGGAGGTCTCCGACGGAGCCGGCGTCTACTGGGAGGCCAGCGGGAACCCGCAGGGCATCCCCCTGCTGTACCTGCACGGTGGGCCCGGCGGTGGCCTGGGGCGCGGTGGCTACCGTCGCCGCTTCGACCCCGCCGACCACCTGATCATCGGTGTCGACCAACGGGGCTGTGGACGCTCCCTCCCCCTCGCGTCCGAGGATCCTGCCTCACTGGCGACCAACACCACCGCCCACCTGCTCGCCGACATCGAGGCCGTGCGCGAGCACCTCGGGATCGAGACGTGGATCCTCCACGGCGTCTCCTGGGGGTCCACCCTGGCCCTGGCATACGCACTGGAACACCCACGGCGCACCCTGGCCGTGGCGCTCATGGCGGTGACCACGACGTCGCGACGCGAGGTCGACTGGATCACCGAGGGCGTGGGTCGCGTCTTCCCCGAGGAGTGGGACCGCTTCGCCGAGGCCGCCGACCGCCACGGCGAGGAACGCGTGGTGGAGGCCTACGCCCGCAGGCTCGGATCCACGGACCCGGCCGATCGGGAGGACCGCGTCGCAGCGGCCGACGCCTGGGACCGCTGGGAGTCGGTGCACGTGTCCCTGGACCCCCACCACCAGCCCGGTCTCCACAGCGTCGACCCCGGTCGCCGACTCGGGTTCGTGACCCTCGTGACCCACTACTGGGCCCATGACGCCTTCATGCGGGGGAGTGCCGACGAGGGCGTCCCGGACGCGACCGGTGGCGGTCGGGCGGGAGGGGTGCGGGTACCGGAACCCGCGCCCATCCTGGAGCGGGCCGGGGAGCTGGAGGGCATCCCCGGGATCCTGGTCCACGGGCGCTTCGACGTCTCCGGACCGGTCGAGACGCCCTGGCTGCTGCACCGGGCCTGGCCCGGCAGCGAGCTCCACGTGGTGGAGGAGGAGGGCCACGGTGGTCCCCTCGAGGTCGACCTCGTGACGAGGCGTGTGGCCGCCCTCGTCGATCGCTGGCGGGACGAGGGCCGCGCGGACGCGCTCCGCCGGACTGTGGGGGCGGGAACGCCTCAGGGATGGCCTGCTGTGTGACCTGCGCGGAGGGGCTCCGCGTCGCACAATGGTGCAAGGAGGACACCCATGGACACGGACTGGCCCATCTTCGGGGCCGAGGCGCTGCGCACCCTGGCAGCTGCGGTCCTGTGCGGCTTCATCGGCCTGGAGCGGCAGTACCACCAGAAGAACGCCGGCGTGCGCACGCACTCGCTGGTGGGCATGGGTGCCTGCCTGTTCACCATCGTCGGTGTCCACCCCTGGGTGCTCGCCCAGCAGCCGGAGTCGGGTGACGCCATGCGGGTGGCGGCCCAGGTGGTCACCGGTATCGGGTTCCTGGGCGCCGGCGTGATCTTCGTGAACCGCGACGCCGTGCGCGGTCTGACCACGGCGGCAGGGATCTGGCTCTCGGCGGCGATCGGCATGGCGTGCGGGGCCGACATGGTCCCGCTCGCCGCCGTGACGACCCTGCTCTACCTGGTGATCATCCTCGGCATCAGTCCACTGGCCGCGCGCATGCCGGTGCGTGACCGCCACATGCTGGTGCGCCTGGTCTACGAGGACGGGACCGGTGCCCTGCGCCGCATCCTCACTGCTGCCCATGAGATGGGCTTCGAGGCCTCCGTGAACTCGACCCACCAGTTGCCGCGCACGGACCCGCAGATGGTCGAGGTCACGGTCCGCTTCACCGGCGGTCTGCCCCTGCGGGACCTCGTCGCGGAGCTCTCCGAGGTCCAGGACGTCCAGACGGTCGAGATGTTCGAGGACTCCCACGCCCTGGACGACTGAGGTGAGCGGTGCGGCCCGGGGGACCCCACGGCAAGGTGGAGCCCCGCGGGGTGCTGCTCCGCGGGCTGGCCCCCTCAGCGGGTCGGCGGGCCCGTGGGTGGGTCCACCACCCAGGGGTCCAGGGAGATTCCCCGCAGGTCCAGGGAGCCGGCGATGTCGCCGGCCGTGCGCGCACCACTGACCCCCAGTGACTCCCCGATCCACTCCACCACGTCACCTGCCCGCCAGCCCAGGGACCGCAGGTCCTCCAGGGTCACCGCCCCGTCCCGCTTGGCCAGGCGGACGCCGCTGCGTGTCACCGCCAGGGGCACGTGGACGAATTCGGGGACCGGCAGTCCGAGCAGTGTGGCCAGGCAGGCCTGACCGGGAGCCTGGGTGAGCAGGTCGTCCCCGCGGGTCACCTGGTCGATGCCCTGGAAGGCGTCGTCCACGACCACGGCCAGGTTGTAGGCGGGCACACCGTCGGAGCGCTGGAGGACGAAGTGGTCGACGGGGCCGGTGACCTCGCCGTGGAGCTCGTCATGGACGGTCCAGGTGCGTGCGGGAGCCCTCAGCCGGAGTGAGGGCCTGCGTCCCTGGGCCGCGAGCTCGGCCCGGCGCTCGCGGCGCTGGGACTCCGTGAGGTCCAGGCAGGTGCCGGGGTAGTGGCCCGGGGGGACGTGGGGTGCGGAGGCGGCCTCGCGCACGTCACGCCGGGAGCAGTAGCACTCGAAGACGGCCCCCTCGGCGCGCAGACGTTCGAGGGCGGCGCGGTGGGCGTCCCCGCGGGTGGACTGCACGAGCACCGGGCCGTCCCAGTCCAGGCCGATGGCTTCCAGCTCCTCCAGTTGACGGGCGGCGGCGCCCTCGTGGNCCGGGCCGGTGGGGACAGGTGGTCCGGGATGACGTGGGCCGGGCCCGGGTGGCGCTCCGGGACGGGTGCTGCCGGGGTGGCCTCGCCCACAGGGGGCCGGTATCGTCACCACATGGGGGACGAGGACGTCACCGCGACGGGCCCGGTCCGTGCGACCTGGGCCAGCATCGAGTCGGCAGCCGAGGGCGCCGACGAGCTCGCACGCTTCGCGCTCGCGCACTCCCTGCGCGACGTCTTCCTCGTCGTGCCCTGGGAGGGCACGGGGGCGGAGACCTCGCGGGCCTCGGCCCTCCTGCGCGGGGAGGGACTGGCGGTGGCGGCCGTCGGGACGGACCCGCGGTGGGCGAGCGACCCCCGCCCCCTCATGCAGTGGATCCGACGGGTGCGCCTGGCGGGCACGGGGGAGGACGGTGGCGGCCAGGGTGCGTTCTCCGGCGTCCACCTGGACGTGGAACCGTGGCGCCTGCCCGTGTGGGACCGGGACCGCCTGCGAGCCACGCGCGGGCTCGTCTCACTCGTCCGCCACGCCCGTCAGCTCGTCCCCGACCTGCCGCTGTCCGCGGACCTCCCCCACTGGCTGGCAGGGGAACCGTACTGGCCGCCCCCCGAGGACGGCGACCGGGAAGCAGGGGAGACGTCCCACCGGCCCGGCGGAGCGGATCGCGGGAGCCACATGGCGGGCGCGGGGGAGGCATCGGGCGCACCTGCGGCAGCGCCGNAGAATCGATGGAAGAACAGCACATGCCCCTCCCCCGAAACCGCCGGCCCAACACATTCGCGATCCTGCTGTGGGCGGTGGCCCTGGCACTGCTCGTGGCCGGGGTGGTCGTCCGTCAGCTCGGCATCAGCCACTACGCCTCGACATATGCCAACTCCGCGAGCATCACCGACGAGCTGACCTACTACACCTCCATCATCGGAGCCCAGTACACGGCCGACCTGGGCAACAGCCTGCTGGCCGTCGGGGCCCTGTCCGTCGTCATCGCCCTGGCGTTCCAGGCACTCTCGACGGTGATGAGTCGCCGTGCGGTGGTTCCGGTGACGGATCACGCGGCGGTCGGGACAGGCGTCGGGGACGAGGGCGAGGTGCTGGTCGAACTCGATGAGGGCGTGAACCCCGACACGGAGGATGCGGCCGAAGCCGGAGCTGAAGCCGGAGCCGAGGCTGCGTCCGGGTCCGACGAGGCCGCGGAGTCCGGGACGGAGAAGACCGTCGTCGAGGCAGAGGTCGATTCCCCCTCCGAGCCCGGGGGAACGGTCCTCCAGGCAGAGGGCGTCTCCTCCTCCGAGCCGGAGCCGGAGTCCGTGCCTGAACTGGAGGCCGAGCCGGAGTCCGTGCCTGAGCCGGAGGCCGTCTCGGTGCCGGAGTCCGAGCCGGAACCGGGGACCGGGGATCCCGCAGCAGGGACGGCCACGTTGCCCGGATCGGTGGGGATCGAGGAAAAGGTCGCCCTCGTGGAGCCCGACGGGCCCGCGCAGGAGCAGACCACGGCAGCGGCAGGGGCGCCCGCCGCCGGGGCACCCGACGGCGGGAGCGACCTGGAGACGGCGTCCGCGGCGCGGGCCCGGTAGCTCCTCCCGGACCGTGCCGGCGCAACCACGGGCAGGCCCCGGGGCCGGCACACCGCCCCTCGTCCGGCCCGAACGGTCGCCCCGGTGCGTCCCAGGACCTAGGGTCGGGAATGGGACCTGCAGCGCCGTCCGGGGCACGCGGGTGCAGGCGGATGGACGAGGGCGCCCGGGCCCCCGATGGCATCGACGGAGGAACGGGGAGGCAGGAATGGGCATCACCTGTGCGGAGTGCGGCCGCAGGATCGTCGGTCAGCCGAAGATCTCCGTCACCGGTCGCAAGCTGTGCGCCGACTGCCACAACAGGATCCTCGGGGCGACCGCCGGGATGATGAAGGGTCAGTCCCTGGGGGCAACGCTGGCGACGTCAGCTGCGACGGTCAGTGCGGGGAGGGCCCGCCGGGGACTGCTCGCACGGACGCTCCAGCGGCTGCGGGGCAGGGATGCCGGAACCGGGAGCGACCCCGCGTCGGCCGGGGGGACGCCCACCTGGGCGAAGTGAGCGCCCTCCGGCTCCTGTGTTCCCGCCGCCGGGCGGCGACGTGTCCCCGTCCGGGACGGTCCATCGACACCTGCCCGGGTCCGGGGACCGCCGTCCAGGCGGGGATCGACACCCCGTGACCGGGGTGCGTCAGCGGGTCAGCCCCGCAGGTCAGGCCTCGAGCTTGGCGATCTGCTCGTCGAGACGCTCCACCTTGCCGGTCATCTCACCGGTGTGACCGGGGCGGAGGTCGGCCTTGAGCACCAGGGAGACGCGGGGGGACACCTCGCCGACGGCCTCGCAGGCCGCCTTGATGACGGGCATGACCTGGTCCCAGTCGCCCTCGACGATGGTGAACATCGAGTTGGTCTCGTGGGGGAGTCCGGACTTCCGGATGACGTCCACGGCGCGGGCGACGATGTCGGCCATGGAACCGTCGTCGTGGGGGGTGGTGGCGGGGGCGATCGAGAAGGCGAAGAGCATGCCTCCACTGTAGGTGGCCCCGCGCGACCCGGCGAGGGCGGGGCCCAGAGCGCTCGCCACCCACGGAACGAGGGCGCCCCGGGGTGTCAGCAGACGCACACGGGCGCGAGGAGTGACCTCAGCGGTGGCGGCGCAAGGTCAGGGACGCCCAGAGGAACATCCCGAAGGCGACGGCCGCGAAGACGAAGAGCAGTACCGTCAGCCAGTTCATGGAGGCCGCCAGGGCGCGGAACCCGGCCCAGGCCCCCAGGGCGATGGCCGTGGTGAGGTAGTACCAGCGGCCGGCCCGCAGGGGATCGGTGGAGGCGGCAGGGCGCTGGCGCACCGATGCCGCGTACTCGTCGGGCGTGCCGAAGACCTCGGTGGGGGTGAGTTCGGGATCGCCGTGTCCGCGACGGGACTGGACCCGGTCGAACTCGGCGTGCGCCAGCCGCATCTGCTCCGTGGCCTGTTCCGCGGTCCAGAAGTGGACGGCCTGGAGGATCCGCCCGGTGATCTTGAACCAGTCGTCGGGTTCGGTGTGGCGTTCGTGGACGGTGTCCGAGTCACGCGAGAGGGCGATGACCACGAGCAGCACGCCTGCCACCAGCACCGCGGTGCGGGGGATCGGCACCTCCAGGGCTGCGGGCAGTGCGCCCGCACCGAGGTTGAGGCCCACCAGGGCCCCTGCGGTGATGACCACTCCGCCCACGACCCAGGCCCAGATCGCGCGCCACCGGCCCGACAGGTAGGCCAGGATGCCGCCCTGGACGATGATGACGAGCACCAGTGCCAGGAAGCCGAAAACCGTCGTGCGGGTGTCCAGCTCACTGCGTCCGAGGGGGAACCAGGGGCCGCTCGCGGTGACGGCGAGGACGACGGCGAGCACGCCGCCTGCGGCCAGTGCCGATCGGGTGAGGTCCCAGGGCCTGTGGGGCAGTGGGTGCTGCCCGGGGGGGACCGTGGAGCCACCGCCCGCACCCCGGGAGTCCGCAGGTGCGGGGTGGGACCCGTCAGTTGTCGGGTCCCCCGCGTGCTCCTCAGGGCTGCTGGGCTCGGTCATGGGCCCATTCTAGGAGCGTTGCCACTGTGCCGGGCGGGCGCGGTGGGGGAGGTCGGGCGCGCCGGGCCGGTGGGGACAGGTGGTCCGGGATGACGTGGGCCGGGCCCGGGTGGCGCTCCGGGACGGGTGCTGCCGGGGTGGCCTCGCCCACAGGGGGCCGGTATCGTCACCACATGGGGGACGAGGACGTCACCGCGACGGGCCCGGTCCGTGCGACCTGGGCCAGCATCGAGTCGGCAGCCGAGGGCGCCGACGAGCTCGCACGCTTCGCGCTCGCGCACTCCCTGCGCGACGTCTTCCTCGTCGTGCCCTGGGAGGGCACGGGGGCGGAGACCTCGCGGGCCTCGGCCCTCCTGCGCGGGGAGGGACTGGCGGTGGCGGCCGTCGGGACGGACCCGCGGTGGGCGAGCGACCCCCGCCCCCTCATGCAGTGGATCCGACGGGTGCGCCTGGCGGGCACGGGGGAGGACGGTGGCGGCCAGGGTGCGTTCTCCGGCGTCCACCTGGACGTGGAACCGTGGCGCCTGCCCGTGTGGGACCGGGACCGCCTGCGAGCCACGCGCGGGCTCGTCTCACTCGTCCGCCACGCCCGTCAGCTCGTCCCCGACCTGCCGCTGTCCGCGGACCTCCCCCACTGGCTGGCAGGGGAACCGTACTGGCCGCCCCCCGAGGACGGCGACCGGGAAGCAGGGGAGACGTCCCACCGGCCCGGCGGAGCGGATCGCGGGAGCCACATGGCGGGCGCGGGGGAGGCATCGGGCGCACCTGCGGCAGCGCCGCCCTCGTCAACGGGGCACGTCGGTGGGAGGAACGGGGTCAGCGTACCCAGGCCGCGGGTCCGCGGGGCTGCGGCGCGGGACGGCGCGGCCGCTGCGGGACCGAGTGCCACCACAGCGGGAACGGGTGCGGGCAGTGGGACGGGTGGGGACGCGCGGGCGGCCCGTCCGTCCCGCGACGGGCGGAGTGCCTGGGCGGCGCTGGCCGACGAACCCGGCCTGCCGGTCGTCCGTGCGCGGGGGCAGGCGGGCGTGGCGGCACCCCGGCGCTCGCGGACCAGCGTCTTCGAGGCGGCGCTGGACCACCTCGACTCCGTCACCATCCTCGTCCCCCGCACGCGCGCGCACGGCCAGGGCGGGATCCTGGACGTCTCCGCGAAGGCCCGCTCGGCGTGCCTGCAACGGGACGTGGCCTACATGGTCGGGTTGGAGACGCGTCCCACCTCGGACCCCAGGCGTCCCCGGGCCAGCTTCCACGACGCGGGGGCCCTCGCCCTGGCACGCGAGGCGGACCGCCTGCGCGAGGCCCTGGCCACGGACCCGCTGTTCCTGGGTGTGGCCGTGCACGACTGGGCGGCGTGGAGCGTGCTGCACTGAGACGGTCGTCGGCGGGGGTGCAGGTGCAGGTGCAGGTGTGCGCGGGCGCACGTCCACCATGTGACAGTGTGTGACGGCGGAGTTGAGGGCCCCCCACGGCCCCCCTATGCTCTGCTGGGTACCATCCAGAGCAGCCGAGAGACCTGGCTCGTCGACGCTGCAGCAACCCCCGGAGACGGAGCGGGTGCTTCCGCCAGGTGCGATGGAGGAATTGATGATCGACCTGAACGGGGTCCGCAAGGTCTACCCCGTCAAGGGGGGCACCCAGGTCGTCGCGCTCGACGACATCACCCTCCACGTCGAACGGGGTTCCATCCACGGCATCGTGGGCCAGTCCGGCGCCGGCAAGTCCACCCTGATCCGCTGCCTCACGGCCCTCGAGCGTCCCACCGAGGGGACCATCGTGGTGGACGGGGTCGAGATGACCAGCCTCCACGGCACCCAGCTGCGCGAGGCGCGTCGCCGCATCGGCATGGTCTTCCAGTCCGCCAACCTCCTCGACCAGCGCACCGCGGCCGACAACATCGGCTACCCGTTGCGCCTGGCGCGCGGGAAGAGGCCCGTCATCGCCCGACGCGTCGAGGAGATGCTCGACCTGGTGGGGCTGACGGGGCGCGGCAACTCCTACCCCTCCCAGCTCTCGGGAGGCCAGAAGCAACGCGTGGGCATCGCCCGCGCCATGGCGGACACCCCCGCGGTGCTCCTCTGCGACGAGCCGACCTCGGCCCTGGACGGGGAGTCCACCCGCCAGATCCTGGACCTGCTGCGCCAGGTCCGCGACGCCTCCGGGGTGACGGTGGTCGTCATCACCCACGAGATGGGTGTCGTGCGGGCGATCTGTGACTCAGTGACGCTGCTGCGTCACGGACGCGTCGTCCAGTCCGGCACCGTCGAGGAGGTCATCACGGACCCGACCTCGCCCCTGGCGCAGGAACTGGTGCCCGCTCCGTCCGTCTCCTCCACCGAGGTGGCGGAGGGCACGACCCTTCTCGACGTCGCCTTCACCTCCTCGCCCGGCACACCCACCGGGGCCACGGTGCTGAACCTGGCCGCGGCCATGGGGGCCGACGTCACCGCCGGCACCTTCGAGTCCATCGGGGAGACGCAGGTCGGTCGTCTGGCGCTGGCGGTGCCCAGTTACCACTCCGACCAGATCATCCGGCAACTCGGTGAGCACCGGATCCACGCGGAGGTACGTCAGGCATGAGCATCCTCGATCTCGTGGCCCCGGTGGTCGCCACCGCGCAGGGGATCCTGCCCGCGGGTCCGGGGGACCCGACCTGGGGGGACAACCCGGCACTGACCGAGCAGTTCTTCCCGGCAGTGGGGGAGACCCTGCTCATGACCTTCTGGCCGACCTTCTTCACGGTGCTGCTGGGGGTGCCGCTGGGACTGTTCCTCGTCCAGACGGGCCCCGGTGGTCTCACTCCCAGGCGCACGCTCAACCAGGCGGTGAGCGCGGTGGTCAACGTCCTCCGCTCCTTCCCCTTCATCATCCTCATCATTGCGCTGGGCCCGGTGACGAAGGTGATCGTCGGGTCCCGGCTGGGATGGCAGGCGGCCAGCTTCCCCCTCATCATCAGTGCGGTCCCCTTCTTCGCGCGCCTGGTGGAGTCCAACATCGCCTCCCTGGACCACGGCAAGATCGAGGCCGCCCAGATGATGGGGGCCTCCAACCGGCAGATCCGCTGGGGTGTCCAGGTCCGCGAGACGCTGCCCCAGATCGTGCGGGCCACCACCGTCCTGGCGATCACCGTCATCGGGTACAACGCGATGGCGGGTGCCGTGGGTGGTGGAGGATTGGGTCAGATGGCCATCAACTACGGCTACAACCGCTTCCAGACCGATGTCATGATCGCCACCATCATCGGGATCATCGTCATCGTGACGGTGATCCAGCTGGTGGGCGACATGATCAGCCGGCTGGTGGACCACCGCTGAACCACCACCAGCCGGGACGCGGAGGGCGCACCCCTCCCGAGGTGGACCTGCCCGCAGGCTCCTGAGTCGCAGCCGACCGGGTCCCCGCCCGTCCAGCACCACGTCACACACATCCGCAACACCCGACAGAAAGTCCGATCACCATGCGTTCCTTCCGTTCCTTCGCCGCCCTCGGCGCCGTCGCCGCCCTGGCCCTGGCGGGCTGCTCCGGTGGTGGATCCTCCGAGTCCGGTGACGCCGCATCCGGTGCCGCCGAGTCCGGCGATGCCGTCGGCACGGTCACCCTGACCGTCGGTGCCTCGCCCTCGCCCCACGCCAAGATCCTCCAGTTCGTCCAGGACAACCTGGCCGCCTCCGCGGGCCTGGACCTGGACATCGTGGAGTACAGCGACTACATCCAGCCCAACGTCGCCCTCGCCGACGGTGACCTGGACGCGAACTACTTCCAGACCGTGCCGTACCTGGAGAACTACGAGAAGGAGAACGGCGGCGACTTCGTCGCGGGCGAGGGGATCCACCTGGAGCCCCTGGGTCTGTTCTCCTCCAAGATCAAGGACCTCGCGGACTTCCCCGACGGCGGCACGATCGGGATCATCGCCGACACGACGAACCAGTCGCGCGCCCTGGCCCTGCTGGCCGACAACGGCTTCGTCGAGCTGCCCAGCTCCGGTGACGCCAATGTCAACACCGTGAAGAAGCTCAAGGACTTCGAGTTCAAGGAGGTCGACGGACCCCAGCTGGTCCGCGCCCTGGAGGACGTCGACCTGGCCGCCATCAACGGCAACTACGCCCAGGAGGGCGGCCTGTCCCTGTCCGCGGATGCCCTGGCCGTCGAGTCCGCCACGGACAACCCCTCGGTGAACGTGCTCGTGTGGAACAAGGACGCCTCCGGTGAGAAGCTCGCCGCCATCCAGAAGCTGGAGGAGCTCCTCCACTCCGACGACGTGCGCACCTTCATCGAGCAGACCTGGACGGACGGCTCGGTCATCCCGGCCTTCTGATTCCCCTTCCCCCGTCGAGGTCATGGCGGGGACCGGATGGGCCCGCAGGGAGCACGCAGTGCGAATCCTGCGGGCCCACCGCTGTGTGTGGGGGCACCCTTCCCTGTGCCCTGTGCCCTGTGCCCTGTGCCCTGTGCCCTGTGCGGTCGCTCAGTGCCCGGTTGTCCAGCGGCCCGTTCTGGGGCGCGGACGACGTTGATGTTTGTCAACGATCTGCCAGGATCACGTGGATCCCCTTCGCAGATGCCCACTCTCTGGGGGATCATGGGCAGGACCGACCACGACGGAAGGGGTCACGATGCGCAGATTCGTTCGGGCGACCACAGCAGCGGTCCTGGCAGTGGGGATGATGGGTTCGACGGCGGCCGTTGCGGCGCCCGTGCCCGGTGGGGCCGCCGGCGACGGGGTGGCCGCAGGGACGAGCACCGTGGCGGTGGCCGCCTACCCCTGGATCTGCAGGGTCTTCCCGAACCTGCCCTACTGCTGAGATCGGCTGTTCCCTGCATGTACTCACGCGTGCGTGATCTCTTCCTCGAGCAGCCCAAGGGCACACAGGCCCGCCGCATCATCTTCGGCGCCCTCGCGGTGCTGCTCCTGCTCCTCGACGTGTTCTCCTGGTACGCCTCGTCGACCGACCCCAGTGTCCTGGACGTCGAGCCACTGATCGCGGTCTGTCTGGCCCTGGCGCTGACCGGATGGCTCCCCGCCACCGGCGGCACCCTCTACGCCCTGGTGACGGGTATCGTCCTCCTGGCCCCCGGCGACTCGGGGATCACCTTCCCCCTCGTCGGTGTCTTCGCGGTGGTCGCGGAGTGGATCTCGCGGAAGTGGTACCTGCAGGCAGTCCTCGCCCTCGCCCTCGTGCAGGCCCCCCAGTTCCTCACGTCCTCCAACTGGCAGGCCGACACCATGGGCCTGCTCCTGGGGCTCGCCGTCTCCGTGCCGATCGGGTTGGGCGTGCAGTGGAGCGAGGAGCGCGCAGGTGCCCTGCGCCAGGAGGTCAAGGTCTCCCAGGTCGCCGCCGAGTCGGCGGCCGCCCTCGTGCGCCGCGACCTCAACCTCGCCCTCCACGACACCGTCGCCCAGGACCTGGTCCGCATCATCGTCTCGGGTCAGTCGGCCGCGCGGCGCACCACGGATCCCCAGACGGCGGAGGAGGTCCAGGAGCTCTCCGAGCTGGCACGCGACGCGATGCGGCACGTGCGTGCCCTCATGGGCGACGTCGGTGTCGGCCACACGGATCCCGTCCAGCCCCTGGGGGACGTGCTCGCCACCTGCCAGGCGATGCTGGCGGGGAGGGCGATCACCCTGGACGCGGACCTGCCCGAGGACATCGACGCCGTCTGCTCGCTGCGCCAGCGCAGCGTGCTGGGCCTGGTGCTGCGCGAGGGGACCACCAACATCCTCAAGTACGCCCGCGTGGGCACCACCGCCCACCTCTCCGTCGAGGTGCTCGAGGACGGGACGGCCGCGGTGACCATGGCCAACCTCATCGACCCCGCCGCCGACGACGCGCGCGGCGCCCTCAGCGGAGGCTACGGACTCGACTCCCTGACGGAACGCGCGGCCCGCGAGGGCGGCTCCCTCCACTTCGGCTCCAACGGCGGTACCTGGTTGCTCTCCGTGACCGTGCCGCGCATCCCCCTCCCCGAGGAGGGACGCCGGTCCCGCCCGACGCTCCCCGCCACCGTGGGTGACACCGGCAGCGAATCGGCCCCTGACACCGACACGGCCACCGACACCGCCATGGCCACCGACACCGGTCCCGACACGGCCCCCGACACCAGTCCCGACACGGCCCCCGACACC
>NZ_LT700212.1:3023176-3024739 GCF_900155435.1 Actinomyces provencensis
CCGACACGGCCCCCGACACCAGTGGCGGGCAGGCGGTGGGGGACATCGGCAGCGGGTCCGAAGCCGGGCAGCTCGCTCCTTCCTCGCGTGGCGGGGTGCCCGTCGACGAGGGCGACACGGGCCCGTCCGGGGCTCCCGGGACGCGGGGCGCCCGAGGACGACGGGGTGCCACCCGGTGAGTGCCCTGCGCCTGTTGCTGGCCGACGACGATCCGGTGTTCACCACCGCGATGGCCGACCTGCTGGGCGCGCGGGAGGACGTGGACCTGGTGGGTGTCGTCGCCGACGGTGCGGCAGCCTTGGAGGTCCTGGAGGAGAGCGAGGTGGACGTCGCCCTGCTCGACGTGGACATGCCGGTCCTCGACGGGATCGCGACGGCACGCCGGATCACCGGGTCGCGACGCCACCCCCGTGTCGTCATGCTCACCGCCTTCGAGCAGCCGGACTCCCTCGGCAGGGCGCTGGGGGCGGGCGCCAGTGGCTTCCTCACCAAGGACATGCCGGTGGACCGCCTCGTGTCCCTGCTCCACGAGGTGGTCCTGGGGGCGACGGTCATGGGGCCACGTCCGGCCACGCTGCTCGCGGACAGGTGCCGGGACCTGGATCCCCGAGGGGGTCGCGACCCGGGGTTCACCTCGACGGTGGAGGCGCTGCCCGGTCGCTACCGGGAGGTCTTCGACCTGCTCACACGTGCCGCTTCGAACCGCATGATCGCCCGGGAGCTCAACCTCAGCGAGGGCACCGCGAGGGTCTACGCCTCCAAGGTCCTCCAGCTCACGGGATGCAGGTCCCGGGCCGAGCTGGCACTGCGTGCTCTGGGGGCCCACCTGGGGTGACGCGCTGCGGGGGAGCTGGTGGACGGGCCGGGATCAGTCGCGCGTCACCGTGGATGCGGTGACGGCGTCGCGGATCGCGGCGGCCGTGACCTCGGCCGCTGCCTGCTGGAGGGCCATGTGTGCGCTCCGCCAGCGACGCAGGCCCGGGAGACCGACCTCCTCCTCGGGCAGGGGCACCTCGCCGGTGGACAGGGCGAAGACGACGTCCCCGTCGGCCAGTGTGTGGACGGGGTCCAGTGCGCGCGCCATGCCGTCGTGGGCCAGGATCGCCAGGCGCTCCAGCATCGCGCGCTCCAGGCGTGCCGAGGTGGCCAGCACCACCAGCGTGGTGTTGGCCAGCGGGGAGTCCGCGCGTGGACCGTCGACGGGGGCGTAGGGGACATCCGGTGCGCCGTAGGCATTGACCACGGCGAGGGCGGCGACCACGACCTCGCCGGGTCCGGGCGGCTCCTCGGCGTGGTGACGGGCGCGTCCTTCGACCGGTGTGCCCTCGGACGGCGGGTCCGCAGGGGATGTCCCGCGGTCCCCGTGCGCCGTGTCGGTGCTGCCGGTGGCGGGTGTGGCCGTGCTGTCCGTGGCGGGCGTGACCGCCCTGCCGGTGGCGGGCGTGGCCGTGCTGTCCGAGTGTTCGGCGAGGTCGAGGCCGCCCTCGTCAGTGGCCTCCCCATCCCCGCCGGAGAGCCTCACCCGGACCGACGCCCCGCCCACCCCTCCCAGTCCGCGCCCGT
>NZ_LT700212.1:3025045-3100232 GCF_900155435.1 Actinomyces provencensis
GCCCCTGCTCGGCGCACCACTGCTGGACGCCCGCCAGTGCCGCCAGCCCGTACCCGGAGCCACCCGAGAGCATATGAGGGCGTGGGGGTGGGCACTGACCGCACCGGAGCGCAGCGCGTCGGTCTGGGCGGTGCAGGCGGCGCCGCCGCGCACGTCCACGGCTGCCAGGGTGCCCGGTGGGGGCAGCACCACGGTCACACCGGTGCGGAAACCGTCACCGAGGCGTTGGGCGTGCCCGACGCGCACGCCCGGGACGTCGGTGAGGGAACCCGAGGGGTGTGGGTCGGAGTCGTGCCGGTCGACCGGGGCTCCGCCCTCATGTGCCCCGGCACCGGATCGGCTGAGCACAGACCCGTCGCCCTCCACCGCGACCTCGCCCCCGTTCACAGCAACCCCGCCCGCGCCACCGCGTCGAAGCCGAGCTCGAGGTCCGCCAGCAGGTCGGGCAGGTCCTCGATGCCCACCGACAGCCGCACCGTGCCCGGGGTGATGCCCGCCTGGAGCTGCGCCTCCGGCGAGATCTGGCCGTGGGTGGTGGTGGCAGGGTGGACGGCCAGGGAGCGCACGTCCCCGATGTTGGCGACCAGGGAGTGCAGCTTGAGTGCCGAGACGAAGGTGAGGCCCGCCTCGCGCCCACCGGGCAGGTCGAAGGCGATGATCGCGCCCGCACCGTGGTCGGAGTACTTGTCCACCAGGGCGCGGTAGGGGGAGTCCGCCAGGCCCGAGTAGCTCACCGCTGCCACGTCGTCGCGGTCGTGGAGCCACTGGGCGATGCCCTGGGCGTTGGCGACGTGACGGTTCATGCGCAGCGACAGGGTCTCCACGCCCTGGGCCAGCAGGAACGCGTTGAAGGGGGACAGGCAGGCGCCCTGGTCGTGGAGCTGCTCACCGCGCAGCTTGGCGGCGAAGGCCATGTTGCGCCCACCCGGGGCCAGAGGGCCCCCGGTCCCGAAGTCACGGGCGAAGACCAGGTCGTCATAGCCGGGCAGCGGTTCGTTGAAGTCCGCCCAGCGGGTGGGATCCGCGGAGAAGTCAAAGGTCCCGCCGTCCACCACCGCGCCCGCCAGGACGGTCCCGTGCCCGGAGAGGTACTTGGTGGCGGAGTGGACCACGACGTCCGCGCCCCACTCCAGGGGCCTGATCAGGTAGGGGGTGGCCACCGTGTTGTCCACGACCAGGGGCACGCCGTTGCGATGGGCGACTTCGGCGACCGTCTCGATGTCGAGGACGTCACCGCGAGGATTGGGCAGGGACTCCCCCAGGAAGAGCTTCGTGCGGGGGGTGACGGCCGCCTGCCAGGAGGCCGGGTCCGCCTGGTCGTCGACGAAGGTGGTGGAGATGCCGTGCTTGGAGAGGTTGTTGGCCAGCAGGGTGCGCGTGCCTCCGTACAGGCTGGCGGAGGCCACGACGTGGTCCCCGGCATTGGCCAGCGTGAACACCGTGGCCGTCACAGCGGCCTGGCCGGAGGAGAGCAGGACGGCGGCACTGCCGCGCTCGAGCGCCGCGATGCGCTCCTCGACCACGGCGACGGTGGGGTTGTTGACGCGGGCGTAGGTGAAACCGGTGCGGTGCCCGTTGAACAGCTCCACCGCCGTCTCCGCGTCGGGGAACACGTAGGCCGTGGTCTGGAAGATGGGCAGGGCGCGCGCACCCGTGGAGGGGTCGGGCACCTGCCCGGCGTGGACCTGGGTGGTCGTGAACCCCCAACGGGGCCGGGGCGCAGCCAGTGGGTGGGGTCGGGGATGCTCCGGGACGTCGGGGTCGCTCATGGTCATTCCTCTCCGGGGAGGAGTCCCCGCCCCAGGGCGAGGAGGTCCTCCGGTTCCAGTCCGTGCTCCAGAAGGTAGCGTGCGGGGGACCCCCACCGCTCGGACACGCGTACGAGGTCGGCCCCGGTGAGCGAGGGCGGACCCGATCCCAGGAGGTCCGCGGGTTCCGGACAAGTCGCGACCGTGGAGGACGTCGATGTGGGAACGTGAGCGGATCGGTCGGTCAGGATTGGACCTGTGACGCCGGCGAGGACCAGACTGTCGTCGTGTGGGGTTGGTGACACCGGAATCCCGAGAATCCGCGGCATTCCGCGAAATGTGGGAGGCGCTCACGATGCCACACAACCCCACTGACCGGACGAATGTTGAAACTGTCTCAGCGGGGGGAGCGCGCTTGTCCCATGGCCCTCACACAGACTGATCCATCACGCAGGAACTACAAGGTCGCCGTCATTGTCGGCGTCATCGCCGGCATCGTCGGCGCCATCGTCAAGTTCGGCTGGGAGGTCCCCCTCCCCCCGCGTACCCCCGAGCGCGCGGTCACCAACCCGCCCCAGGCATTCCTTGAGCTGCTCGGCTTCTCCGACAACTTCGTGCACTCCTCGTACGCCTACAACGGCAACGACGGACTGCCCTGGGTCTCCTTCATCGTCCACTTCGGCTTCTCGATCTTCTTCGCCGTCCTCTACACCGTGCTCGCCGAGCGCTTCCCCCAGGTCAAGCTCTGGCAGGGCGCTGCCTTCGGTGTCGCGATCTGGATCGCCTTCCACGTCGTGATCATGCCCCTCATGGGTGTCGTCCCCGCCCCCTGGGACCAGCCCTTCGAGGAGCACTTCTCCGAACTCTTCGGCCACGCCGTGTGGATGTGGGCCATTGAAATCTTCCGCCGCGACCTGCGCAACCGCATCACGCATGAGCCCGATGCGGAGTTCGCGCTGGACACCCGCACGGTCTGAGACCTGCGGACGGGTCGCCCGGGGCGGCCCTGCACTGCCACTGAGGGGGCGGGCCGATCACTCGGCCCGCCCCCTTCGTCGAAGTCCGCTCACTTCTGCCCTCGAGGTCCGCTCAGTTGGGGCCGCGAAGTCCGTCCTCGAGGGGGGTGCGCCTCTCCCGTGCGTGTGCCCTCGTCCTGTCCTCCCGGCCCGGCAGGTCCGGGACCGCCCTCGTACGATGACGACGTGACCACCCAGACGAAGGCCCCCGGCACCCTCCGTGACGCCGTGGAGGCCCTGTCCGGCAGGCACATCGCCGTACTGACGGGGGCGGGTGTGTCGACGGACTCCGGGATCCCGGACTACCGCGGGCCGGACTCGCCGCCGCGCACCCCGATGACGTACCAGCAGTTCGCGGGCGACCCCGTGTTCCGGCGCGTGTACTGGGCGCGCAACCACGTCGGGTGGCGACACGTCCACGACACGCGTCCCAATGACGGGCACCGGGCGCTGGCCCGGATGGAGCGCGACGGCGTGGTCGCCGGTGTGATCACCCAGAACGTCGACCTCCTGCACGAGCAGGCCGGATCGCGCACCGTCATCGACCTGCACGGGCGCTACGACCGGGTGGTGTGCCTGACCTGCGGGCGGGTGATCTCCCGCGAGCACCTGGCCGGGCGCCTGGAGGCGTTGAACCCGCACTTCGTCGACGACCTGGCGGGGGAGATCGGGGACATCGAGATCGCCCCCGACGCCGATGCCGTCATCGAGGACACCTCCGGGTTCGTGGTCGCGGACTGTGAGTACTGCGGGGGCATCCTCAAGCCCGACATCGTCTACTTCGGGGAGGTCGTGCCCCACGAGCGGGCAGAGCGTGCGTTGGCGCTGGTGGACTGCTCGCAGGCGCTCCTGGTGGCGGGGTCCTCCCTGACGGTCCAGAGCGGGCTGCGCATCGTCCGCCGCGCGGTGGCGGACGGACTCCCGATCGTCGTCGTCAACCGCGGCGCGACGAGGGCGGACCGCCTCGCGACGGTCAAGGTCGATGCCGGAGTGACCGAGACGCTGGTGGGGTTGGCTGAGGCGTTGGGGTGAGATGGTCAGGCGCCCGATGAGGTTCGGCAGCCGTGACCAAGCTGTCGGGATGCGTCGCCGGAAGTCCGTGGGATCCGAGATGGTCGGCAGTTCTGACGCAGGGTCCCGGCTCCCGGACGCGGGGTCGCCGGGAACCGAAATGCCGGACAGCGCCCAGATGCACACGCCAAGGCATACCGTCGGAACATGACGAACACAGGAGAATCGGAGGGGGAGGAACCGGACCCGGTTCCTCCCCCTCCGTGACCCCGCATGCGCGGGGAGCATTTGCCGATCCTCGAGCAGCCAAGAGAGCACTCTGGATCATTCCTCGATCACAGATCGATTCCGGGCCTAGAGATCACTCCTTGACCACGGAGCGATTGCCGGTCTACGATCATGAACAAGGCGTCGGCGGTAGGCGGGCCACCGATGCCCTCGACCCTATCCCGTCCGAAGGGATCAGTGCGTGAGGCGATGAAGCCGAGCGAGCTCTCACCTGCACTGCGGGTGTGCTGGGCGAAGACGGATCAGTCGGAGGGTGACCACCCCACGGTGTGGCTTCCCCTGGTCGGTCACGCAATGGACGCAGCTGGCGTGATGGGTCGACTCTGGGACGACTGGTTGAGCCAACACCAGAAGGCGCTCCTCGCCGAGCCATTCGGGGCGGCGTCGGCACCCGAGCCGGACCAGGCGGCACGACGTGTGTTGCGGTTCCTGGCTGCCGCGCACGACTGCGGCAAAGCATCGCAGAGTTTCGCCGCACAGGTGGCGCCCCTGGCCCGCAGGATGCGCGTCGACGGTGGCATCGATGTCCCCAGCATGGACACCGTTCGCCAGCGCGGTTCCCGGGACCTGTCCCACGGTCGTGTCGGTGAAGTCATCATGACGCGCGCTCTCACGTCCCGTGGCGCCTCCCGTGGAACCGCCCGCGCCCTCGCCTCCGTCGTGGGGTCCCATCACGGGATGACCGTGGACTCGCGAACCGTGCGCGACACACGGGAGCGTGAGTCGGAATGGGGAGACGCACCCGGTGCGACGGCACGGACCCGGTGGGCCGATGTGCACGAGGAGTTCATCGACTTCTGCCTGGGTCTGTCGGGCGCGGAAGAGGATCTCCGTCTTCCCCTCCGCCTGCCGATGTCCTTCCTCACCCTGGCATCCGGTCTGACGATCGTGGCCGACTGGATCGCGTCGAACGCGACCTACTTCCCTCTCGCCGATTTCGATGACGTCGACTTCCGCTATCTCGGTACAGGTGGCGAGCGGGAGCGCCTGCGCCGGGCCTGGGAGTCCATCGACCTGCCCGTTCCCTGGAATGTGGTGGATGCGGGCGAGGACGCCACGGCCCTCCTGCGTCGGCGCTTCCGATTGGGGGAGGACGCCCACGCCCGACCGCTCCAGGAAGCAGCCGTCGAGCTGGCCCGCAGCGGGGACGGACCGGGCATGCTTCTCATCGAGGACGCGATGGGTTCAGGCAAGACCGAGGCGGGCACCCTTGCGGCCGAGCTGTTCGCCGCACGCACCGGCGCGTCGGGCTTCCTCTTCGCCCTGCCCACGCAGGCCACCACCGACGCGATGTTCTCCAGACTGCTCACCTACCTGGGAACCGTCGCGGACGAGAAGATCGCAGCTGCCGCCAGTGCCGCCCATGCGGAGGTCACCGCATCCCTGCTCCACGGGCGCAGTCGGTTCAACAAGGACGCCAGCAGGCTCTTCAGTTCCGGACGGGACATGCTGGAACTCGCCCTCCGGGGTCTCGAGCACCTCGGGGATCCGGGAGACGTCGGTCGCGACATCCCGCTCGATGCGGGTGGGGGCACCGTGGTGGCCCATCCATGGCTGAGTGGGCGGAAGAAGGCCCCTCTGTCCGAGTTCACCACCGCGACGATCGACCACCTGCTGCTCGCCGGCCTGAAGTCGAAGCACCTGGTCCTGCGTCACCTGGGTCTGGCCCAGAAGGTGGTCATCATCGATGAGGCGCACGCCTCGTCGGACCACATGAACGTCTTCCTGGAGGCGGTCCTGCGCTGGCTGGGCTGCTACGGGGTGAGCGTGGTGATCCTCTCGGCCACACTCCACCGTGAACTGCGCCAGCGCTTCGCACTCGCCTACCTCCAGGGCATGGGGGCAGGCGGTCGTCTGTCGCCTTCGCAGGATCTCGGGCTGTCCGTGCTGGCGGAGGGCACGCCCGTTCCGCCCTACCCGAGGCTCATGCGGGTCCAGGCGGACGGGGTCACCGTCTGTGCCATCCCCGCCGCGCTGCCCCCCAGCCGGGTCCTGGTCCGGGCCGAGACCACAGGCTCCGACCCTGAGTGTGTCGCGGACCTGGTCGACGACCTGGCCCGGGACGGGGGATGCGTTCTCGTCGTCCGCAACACGGTGGGGTCAGCGCAGGCGCTGTACCAGGTCCTCCGGGAGCGACACCCGGCCGGCGAGGGCGAGGACGCGGAGGTGCGACTCATGCACTCGCGCTTCACGGCTGAGGACCGCCGGGCGAACGACACGTGGTTGTTGGACCACTTCGGCAAGGAGGCCACCGGGGAGAACCGGAGGCGTCCCGAACGATCGATCGTCGTCGCGACCCAGGTGGTCGAGCAGTCCCTCGACATCGATTTCGACACCCTGGTCACCGACCTGGCACCGGTGGACATCCTGCTCCAGCGCATCGGCCGCATCCACCGGCACGCGGGCCGCGTGCGGCCCAGGGCACTGTCCACACCTGTCTGTCATGTCCTCGGAATGCCGAGTGACGCCGGAGCCGTTCCCGAGATGGACCGTGGTTCGACCTTCGTCTACGGGGCCTGGGCGCTGCTCAGGGCCGCCCTCGTCCTGCGTGGTGCGGGAGACGTCGAGGGGCAGTGGGTGGACCTGCCCGCCGACATCGGCGCCCTCGTCGAGGAGGCGTACGAGGGTGACCTCCACGTTCCGGATGCCTGGCAGACACGCATGGCCGGTGCCCTGCAAGCACGGGACCGGAAGGTGGCGGATGCGCGCCTCAGGGCCGGGACCTTCCTCGTCTCCGACCCGCCGTGGGACGCGCAACGACCGACGTCACTCGACGGGTGGCTCTCGGTGTCGGCAGAAGGGGACGAGGACGGCCAACGTGGCTTCGCCAAGGTCCGTGACGGGGACGACTCCGTGGAGGTCATGCTCCTGCGCAGGACGACGGATGGCCTCCAGGCATGGGCGCCCCCTGAAGGTGGTCACCCCGAGGACCTGCGCACCGACCTCCCTCCGAGTCGCGCCGCCGTGCGGGCACTGGCCATGTCGACGGTGAAGCTGCCGGCCTCACTCACCAACCCCCGTGTCGTCGATCGGGTCATCGACGAGATCGCGGGGCGCTGCTACTGGCAGGCATGGCAGGAGTCCCCGGATCTGCGAGGCCAGCTGTTCCTCGTCCTGGGCGACGACGGCACCACGGTGGACGGCAGGCAGGTCACGTACTCATCGGAGTTGGGACTGAGGGTCACGGAGAAGGAGAGCGCATGAACATGGGACGGTTCAACCTGGTGGACGAGCCCTGGATCCCGGTGGAGACCCGAGACGGCACCGGCGCGCTCGTCTCCTTGAGTGGCGTGTTCGACCGGAGCAGGGAGATCGCACGCATCGGGGGTGAGGTCCCCACACAGTCCTTCGCCGTCCTCGGGCTGCTCTCCTCCGTCCTCAGACGGGTCATGGTGCGCTCATGGAGTCCCACGCTGAGCGCGCAGGACATCCAGATCGGTCACAGGGCCAAGCCCTGGGGGATCGGGGAGTGGGAGCAGGTCGCCGAGGATCCTGATGCCGCCATCGAGACGGTCCTGGACTACCTCGACGAGTTCCACGACCGCTTCGACCTGCGGGATCCCGAGCGCCCCTTCTACCAGGTCGCGGATCTGCGCACCGGCAAGGGGGAGTACTCCGGACTCGAAGTGCTCCTGGCGGACGTCCCCAACGGGGAACCCTTCTTCACCACCCGTCTGCGCGAGGGCAACCGGAGGATCAGCTGGGCGGAGGCGGCGCGATGGCTCGTCCACGTCCAGGCCTTCGACCCCTCCGGCATCAGGTCCGGTGCCGTCGGAGACCCACGCGTGAAGGGCGGGAAGGGCTATCCCATCGGAGCGGGGTGGGCGGCCCAGATCGGTGGCCTGGTCGTCGATCGGGACAGCCTGTGGGACACGCTCCTGACGAACCTCGTGCCGAACGGAGTGGGGGGTCTCAGTTTCGACGAGACCACGGACCTCCCTCCGTGGGAACGCCCCCAGCTCTCCGAGCAGGAGGAAGCCCGAGGAGGGCGCGATCCGAGAGGGCCCGTCGACCTGGCGACCTGGCAGTCCCGGCGTGTTCGACTGGTCGGCAGCGACGAGGGCGTCGTGGGCATCGTGCTCTGCCAGGGCGATCGGGTCACGCCGCAGTTCCGCCAGCACCTGGAGCCGCGCACTGCGTGGCGCTACTCGGAGCCGCAGACGAAGAAGGCGGGAACCATCGTCTACATGCCCCAGGAGCTCGACCCGGCGAGGTCCCTGTGGCAGGGGTTGGAGGCCCTGCTTCCGGGAACCTCCCCCCAGGATCCGAGGGTGAAGGTGTCGAAGGCTCCGCGCCAGATCCCTCCTGCACTGTCGGAGTGGTTGGAGAAGCTCATCGAGGCGGGGTTCCTCTCGGCACAGGACATTCGCTACCACGCGACCGGCGTGAAGCTGGGGAGCAACAACTCCGTCATCGTGGAGCTCCTCGACGACTCCGTGGTCCTGCCCCGCGCCGTGTTCGAACCGCAGCAGGAGAACTTGCGCAACCGGGTCGTGGATGCGGCACGGCTGGCACAGGACCTGGCTCGTGAACTCGGCTACTTCGCCGCCAACCTCGCCCGGGCTGCGGGGGCGGACTCCACGGATGGCGAAGAGGCTCGGGCTCGCGAACAGATGATCGCAGCGGTGGCTCCCGAGTTCGCCCAGTGGGTCGTCGACGTCTCACCGGAGACGATCGGTGCGGACCGGGTGGAGTGGGCGACTCGGTTGTGGAGGCTCAGCGAGGACGAGGCGCAGGTCCTCATCGCGGGTATCCCGCCCGAGGCCTTCGAGGGTCGCGCGACCTCGCGCGGGGACATGGATGCCGGGCTCGCCGAGGTCTACTTCAGGTCACGACGACACAAGCTCGGTGTCGACCCGAGGCCCACCACCACGGACATGACACCGACGCACCAGGGAGAGGAAGGAGATCCGCATGAGTGACGAGAACGCGGTGAAGGGGGTGACGCGACACCTGGGGCACATCGGTCGGCTGGTCGACGGTCGTGTCTCCCGCTTGCAGGAGGCAGCCACGGGGAGCGTCGACGCCCCTTGGGCTCGAGCCGTCCTGGCGGGACTGCGGTCCGCCGTCCGTCAGGAGCCCGGGTCCGTGCCCGAGGTCTGGGAGTGGACCGAGGTCGAGGTCGGGCCGCACGCTTCCGACGACCCCACACCGGAGGAATGGGCCGTGCACGCCGCCCTGTGCCTCTACGCCATCCACCAGCAGGGGCGTCCCGACAAGATGCACAGGCAGGGCCACGGACTGGGAGGGGCCGTGCGGGAACTGGCCGGCGGGGACGCGGGCCTGGACTCACCTGTCCGCAGGCGGTTCGCCAAGGTGCTCACCGCAGGCTCCACCGAGGAGTGCCTCCACCACCTGCGTGGTCTGGTCACCCAGTTCCGCAGTGCGCAGCCCTCCATCGGGTTGGACTACGCGATGCTCGCCGAGGACATCCTCCGCCTCCAGCAACCCGGCGGCGCTCCCGCTGTGCGGTTGCGCTGGTCCCGGCAGTACTACCGCACGAGCCACGAAGACAACAACCCAATCGTGAAGGAGAACAACTGATGAGCACCTACGTCGACATCCACATCCTGCAGTCGGTCCCGCCGAGCTGCCTGAACCGCGACGACACGGGCTCTCCCAAGTCCGCCGTGTACGGAGGGGTCCCCCGGGCCCGTGTCTCCTCCCAGTCCTGGAAGCGGGCGGTCCGCCTGGACTTCCGCGACCACGTCGACGAGGAGGCCATGGGCCGCAGGACCAAGCGCGTCGTCGAGGAGCTGGCCGAGGCCCTCACCGATCTGGCGGAGCGCGACCCGGAGGTGCCCGAGGAGGTCCGTGAGCGGGCCGCGTCACTCGCAGAAGCCGCCTTCAAGGCCGCAGGCATCAAGGTCACCGAACCCAAGCGGAAGAAGGGCGAGTCCGAGGACGCCCCCGCCCGCGCAGCTGAGTCCGGGTACCTCCTGTTCCTCTCCGCCGCCCAGATCAGGAACGTCGCCGAGCGGGTGGTGGAGATCGTCCGGGACGAGGGAGTCGATGCCATCGCTTCCCACAAGAAGGACCTCAAGGCCGCCCTCAAGCAGGACAACTCGCTCGACGTCGCGCTGTTCGGCCGTATGGTGGCCGACGACACGGACCTCAACGTGGATGCTGCCTGCCAGGTCGCCCATGCCCTGTCCACGCACACCGTCACCTCGGAGTTCGACTTCTTCACCGCCGTGGACGACGCGAAGTCCGTCGAGGAGGGTGATGCCGGGGCCGGCATGATGGGCACGGTCGAGTTCAACTCGGCGACCCTCTACCGCTTCGCCACCATCAACGTCGACGCGCTGTGCACCAACCTCGGCGACCGCACCAGCACCGTGGAGGCCGTCCGGCAGTTCCTCGAGTCCTTCGTCCGATCCATGCCGACGGGCAAGATCAACACCTTCGCCAACCGCACCCTTCCCGAGGTCGTCGTGGTCTCGCTCCGTGATGACCAGCCCGTCTCCTGGGTGGGGGCGTTCGAGCGTCCGGTCAGGACCATTGACTCCGGGGTCGTGGAGCCCTCCGTGGCCGCCCTCGTCGACACCGCCACCGGCATCGACGACACCTACGGCCACCCGGCCGTGCACCGGTGGGCGTCCGCGCTGCCGCAGTATCGGGACCGCGTCGCAACCATCGCCGATGTGGCCCCCCTGCCCACCACCGTCGACTCGGTCATCGATGCGGTGGCCGACAGGATCCCGGAGGAGCAGTGAGCGTCCTGCTCCTGCGGCTGGCCGGGCCCATGCAGGCCTGGGGTGATTCGAGCCGGTTCAGTCGCAGGCTCACACGGCGGGAGCCCACCAGGTCGGGAATCCTCGGGATGCTGGCGGCCGCGCAGGGCCGCAGACGTACGGATCCCGTCGAGGACCTGCTCACCCTGCGTTTCGGTGTCCGCACCGATCAGCCGGGACGGGTGCTCCGCGACTTCCAGACCGCCCGGAGCCTGGACGGTGCGGCCACGATGCCACTGTCGGAGCGCTACTACATCACGGATGGCGTCTTCCTCGCAGGGGTGGAGGGGGATGACGAGTTGATCGAGGGTCTCGCGGACGCCGTCCGCTCACCTCGATATCCGCTCTACCTCGGCAGGCGCTCCTGCGTACCCTCCCGGCCGGTCTTCGCGGGTGTCGAACAGGAGGACCTGGAGGCCTCGCTGCGGGACGCGAAGTGGCAGGCATCGGACTGGTTCCAGCGCCGACAGTCCCGGCGCTCCGCGGACGTGACGTACAGGTGTGCGCTGTCGCTGGACGGACCGAGTTCTGCACCGGGGAGGGCGGACTCCGTGGAACGCGTGCGGGACGTCCCACGATCGTGGGACCCACGAAGGCGCGAGTACGAGTGGCGCGAGGTCACGCACACGACCGTGGAGGTGCCCATGACACGAGCGGACGACACGCGGGACACCCGCAGCACCAGGCATGACCCTTGGGAGGAACTGTGATGGACGGACCCCACTACCTGACGCGCATGGAGATCAATCCCCGACGCCGGGCCGCCCGACGTTACCTGGGATCGCCCCAGGTCATGCATGCCGCCGTCGAGGCAGCTTTCCCCGCCTCATCCGCCGGAGAGCGTCGACTGTGGCGGATCGACCGGGTGGGGGAGGGAGTGTGGCTGTACCTCGCCAGCGCCTCCCGTCCGGACCTCACCCACGTCGTCGAGGAGATCGGACGTCCGGCAACCCAGGGCTGGGAGACGAAGGACTACGCGCCCTTCCTCGACAGGCTCGCGGTGGGTCAGGTCTGGGCCTTCCGCCTCACCGCGAACCCGACGCACTCGGGTCGGCGGAGCCGGGACTCCGCCGACACCCAGCGTTTCGGCCACCTCACGGCGACGCAACAGGAGGCGTGGTTGGGAGCGCGGCTGGCAGGGTGGGGTGCTCGGTGCGCCGGCACTGCCCAGGACCCGGGAGATGAGGACGGCAGTACGCCGTTCTCCTTCACGGTGGTGGGACGGGAGGTCGTGCAGTTCAGCCATCAGGGTGCAGGAACGGGTCGTCGCCGGGTGACGTTGACCCGGACCAGCTACGAGGGCGCCCTCGAAGTCGTCGATCCGCAGACCCTCAGGTCCGTCCTCGTCAACGGAATGGGGCACGCGAAGGCGTACGGGTGCGGTCTCATGACGCTGGCACGGCCGTGAACACTGTGGAAGGGGTCCTGGGAGGAGGAACACCGTGTCCGTGAGTGGTGCGCCGCCCCCGCCGGTGTCCCTCCTCCCGCGGGTGGAGGACAGGCTGAGTTTCATCTACGCCGAGCAGTGCGTGGTGCACCGTGACGACAATGCGATGACGCTGCGCAATGACCGGGGCGTGGTGCATGTCCCGATCACCATGATGTCGGTGGTGCTGCTGGGGCCGGGGACGACGGTGACGCACCAGGCCATGACGCTCATGGGGCAGTCGGGGACCTCGATGGCGTGGACCGGCGAACGCGGAGTCCGGGTCTATGCCTCGGGACGCTCCCTGGCGAGGTCCAACCGCATGCTCAAGGCGCAGGCCCGCAAGAGTTCCGTCCGCACCGAGCGGCTGGCAGTTGCGCGGGCCATGTATGCGATGAGGTTTCCCGGTGAGGACGTGTCGGGCCTGTCGATGCAGGAGCTGCGAGGACGGGAGGGCGCCCGGGTCCGGCGCATCTACCGGGAGAACGCCGAGCGGACCGGGGTGGAGTGGAAGCGGCGGGACTACAGGCCCGATGACTTCCTCGACTCCGATCCCATCAACCAGGCCCTGTCGGCGGCGAACACGGCGCTGTACGGGATCGTCCATGCAGCGCTGGTCGGGCTGGGGTGCTCGCCGGGACTGGGGATCGTCCACGACGGGCACGACCTGTGCTTCCTCTACGACGTGGCGGACCTGTACAAGGCCGAGACGACGATCCCGATCGCCTTCGACACCGTGGCGGAGGACGAGGGAGATGTCGCGAACACTGTGCGTCGGCGGATGCGTGACGTGGTCTTCGAACGTCATCTGCTCCAGCGGACGGTGGCGGATGTGCAGGAACTCCTTGGTGTCTCCCGGGAGTCGGAGGAGTTCCTGGAGGCCGATGTCGTGAGCCTGTGGGACTACCAGCGGGAGAGACTCGCTGGTGGCACCAACTACGATCTGGACTTCTGACATGCAGGTCCTGGTCCTGAACTCCTGTCCGGCAGGGTTGAGGGGAGACGTGTCGCGCTGGTTCATGGAACTCGCGCCGGGTGTCTACGTGGGTCGGGTGTCGGCGCGGGTTCGCGACCAGCTGTGGGATCGCATCGTCGAAGCGGCCGGTCAGGGACGGGCTCTGCTGATCTATCCGGCCAGGAATGAGCAGGGTTACGTCGTCCGCGAGCACCAGTACGGGTGGGGGATGGAGGACTTCGACGGCATCGTGCTCATGCGTCGGCCGCCAGAAGGACGCGATCCGGTGGACGGAGTGCCGTCGGACAAGCCTCCGAGAGGATGGTCGACCGCGGCCCGGAGGCGCAGGTTCGGGAGGAAGTGACCAAGTTCGTGGGGGGCGTCTGTCCCGTGCGTGCGTAGCAGATACGGGTCGCGGACGCCCTCCCGTGAACCTGAGCGCAGAAGGCGCAAGGCTGCAATCCATGTAAATTGACCGGTGCCGTATCGGTTGGCGCAGGTCAGCCACTGTGCTCCCCGCGAATGCGGGGATGATCCCATGTTCCTCAACGCGCTCCGGATCGAGAGTGGGTGCTCCCCGCGAATGCGGGGATGATCCCTGATGAATAGTTATAACTAATGATTAGTTAGAGTGCTCCCCGCGAATGCGGGGATGATCCCCCGTGGCGGTGATAGTACTATTAGAGGTAAAGGTGCTCCCCGCGAATGCGGGGATGATCCCGAGGTCGGCCTAAATGCCGTCCTGTGCAAGTCGTGCTCCCCGCGAATGCGGGGATGATCCCCCTGGCGTGGCTGGGGCGATGAAGATAACGTGGTGCTCCCCGCGAATGCGGGGATGATCCCCGTGCGCCACTCCTCCAGAGCCGTCACCACTGGTGCTCCCCGCGAATGCGGGGATGATCCCCGCTGGGTGCGTCTCATCGTGACCGCAGAGCCGTGCTCCCCGCGAATGCGGGGATGATCCCTGTCAAGGATGGCACCGGCGCGTCGAGGTTGAGTGCTCCCCGCGAATGCGGGGATGATCCCGAGAAGGAATACGTGGAGCAGACGGGAGCCGCGTGCTCCCCGCGAATGCGGGGATGATCCCCAGTGTTCACGACACGCGAGGTCGCGGACATGGTGCTCCCCGCGAATGCGGGGATGATCCCACGTCCGCGTCGCCCGACTCGTAGATGAGCTGGTGCTCCCCGCGAATGCGGGGATGATCCCCTGCGATGCCATAGTCCCGTGAACTGGGCGCTGGTGCTCCCCGCGAATGCGGGGATGATCCGCCGGGCACCATCATCGGCTTGACCGTGTACGAGTGCTCCCCGCGAATGCGGGGATGATCCCAATAGCGTACCGGGTAGGGCGGTATAGTTACAGTGCTCCCCGCGAATGCGGGGATGATCCGGCAGGACATGCCGATGGTGTTGACCGTCAAGGGTGCTCCCCGCGAATGCGGGGATGATCCGCATAAGGGCTCCCTTCCTAACCAACAGGTTAGGTGCTCCCCGCGAATGCGGGGATGATCCCACGTCCGTGAACACCGGCGCTTCCTGCAAGTAGTGCTCCCCGCGAATGCGGGGATGATCCCTCGGCGCGGCTGTTCGTGTCGAAGTCCGACCAGTGCTCCCCGCGAATGCGGGGATGATCCCAGGAGGACGCTCACGTCGGTCTCCGGGTCGATGTGCTCCCCGCGAATGCGGGGATGATCCCTCGGCTGCCTTCCCGAGGCCGTTGAAGGCGCCGTGCTCCCCGCGAATGCGGGGATGATCCCACTCGGCTCCCGGGCACGCTGACGCGGGCGAGGTGCTCCCCGCGAATGCGGGGATGATCCCCGCCGTCTCCCACCCGACCATCGGGCAGAACAGTGCTCCCCGCGAATGCGGGGATGATCCCTGGGACCGTGGGGAGGTCCGGATCACCTCAACGTGCTCCCCGCGAATGCGGGGATGATCCTAAGCCGAAACACCTTGCCTAGGCAAGGTGTCGGTGCTCCCCGCGAATGCGGGGATGATCCGCGGAGGCCGTCGCCATCCCCACCCGGATCGACGTGCTCCCCGCGAATGCGGGGATGATCCCCCCGCCGGGGGCGGCGGCACCCTCTCCTACGTGTGCTCCCCGCGAATGCGGGGATGATCCCGCCGAGGTGCAGAACGCCCTCGCCCAGGCCCTGTGCTCCCCGCGAATGCGGGGATGATCCCTAGGTCTTTAGTCCTTACTACGTCTGACGTAGGTGCTCCCCGCGAATGCGGGGATGATCCCTGAATAGCCGGGCGTGAGAGGTCCGGCCAGTCGTGCTCCCCGCGAATGCGGGGATGATCCTGGTTAGGGTATTGTTTACACGGGCAATAGGGGGTGCTCCCCGCGAATGCGGGGATGATCCCGCTTGCATGTCGCGGCGCCAGACATAGAGGCCGTGCTCCCCGCGAATGCGGGGATGATCCTACCGACCGTCTCGCCGTTCATCGCAGCGTGGGGTGCTCCCCGCGAATGCGGGGATGATCCCGGATGGGACGCTTACATTCCCTCCAAACTCGAGTGCTCCCCGCGAATGCGGGGATGATCCCGCGATCACCTACCCGGTGTTCGGTGCGCTGGAGTGCTCCCCGCGAATGCGGGGATGATCCTCGGGATCGTCCATGCGGTGTCCGAACAAGATCGTGCTCCCCGCGAATGCGGGGATGATCCCTGGGACAGGGAGGAAGTCCGGATCACTTCAACGTGCTCCCCGCGAATGCGGGGATGATCCCGCGCGGCATGTCGGGTAGCCTACAGGTGGGACGTGCTCCCCGCGAATGCGGGGATGATCCCAATAGCGTACCGGGTAGGCCGGTATAGTTAGAGTGCTCCCCGCGAATGCGGGGATGATCCCAGTTAGAACTATTGATTAGTTATAACTAATGAGTGCTCCCCGCGAATGCGGGGATGATCCCGCGACGGGAGAGCGTGAGGGTGGGGGCGTAGCGTGCTCCCCGCGAATGCGGGGATGATCCTAGTTAGAACTGATGAATAGTTATAACTAATGAGTGCTCCCCGCGAATGCGGGGATGATCCCTGAATAGCCGAGAGTGAGAGTCTCGGCCAGTCGTGCTCCCCGCGAATGCGGGGATGATCCCGCTTCAGGGGAGGCTCCTTTCTCAATGAATTTGTGCTCCCCGCGAATGCGGGGATGATCCCAGGTCGGGCAGCGTGCCCAGAACGTCTGTGATGTGCTCCCCGCGAATGCGGGGATGATCCGTACTCAGCGGCCATCACCTACGTGCGTGTCCTGTGCTCCCCGCGAATGCGGGGATGATCCCTACTCGCGGGGGAGACCCGCCGGTCCGCCGACGTGCTCCCCGCGAATGCGGGGATGATCCCTGCCAGGCTCAAGCTCTACCACCGCAGAGATCGTGCTCCCCGCGAATGCGGGGATGATCCCTGCGCATCCTGCAGTTCCTGCAGGGCGTCCACGTGCTCCCCGCGAATGCGGGGATGATCCCTGCTTTCGCACGTCGCCATAGGTGTCGCTGAAGTGCTCCCCGCGAATGCGGGGATGATCCCACTCGCGGCGCGGGGCCAGCAGCGCCTCTCACGTGCTCCCCGCGAATGCGGGGATGATCCGTTATGGAAGATATAGTTAGAACTATAGCTATAGTGCTCCCCGCGAATGCGGGGATGATCCGCCGGGCGCTGCTACTGGAGGTGCGATCACGGGGTGCTCCCCGCGAATGCGGGGATGATCCCTGATGAATAGTTATAACTAATGATTAGTTAGAAGTGCTCCCCGCGAATGCGGGGATGATCCCACATACCCACGAGGGTACCTGTGGATACTGTGGTGCTCCCCGCGAATGCGGGGATGATCCGCATAAGGGCTCCCCCACTTAGGCAAGCCTTACGTGCTCCCCGCGAATGCGGGGATGATCCTCTGACTTAGGTTTAGGTCATCGGCAAGGAAGCGTGCTCCCCGCGAATGCGGGGATGATCCCTAATGATTAGTTAGAAGTTATGGAAGATATAGGTGCTCCCCGCGAATGCGGGGATGATCCTGATTAGTTGTAATGGGGAGGGGAATGTCTAAAGTGCTCCCCGCGAATGCGGGGATGATCCCAGCCATACAGGGATTCACTCACCCCCACGGCAGTGCTCCCCGCGAATGCGGGGATGATCCCACATGTTCGATGATGGACCATGCCGTGGGCATGTGCTCCCCGCGAATGCGGGGATGATCCGCGCGAGCGCCTCGTCGTCGCCGACCTGCTCGGGTGCTCCCCGCGAATGCGGGGATGATCCGGCGGCCACCCACGAGTCCGCCGCGAACATGGAGTGCTCCCCGCGAATGCGGGGATGATCCCGAAGTCCTCTTCCTTGAGCCCCGTACCCCAGCGTGCTCCCCGCGAATGCGGGGATGATCCCAGGACGACGGCGTGCGAGTGACTGCCGTGGACGTGCTCCCCGCGAATGCGGGGATGATCCACGGACGGTTCCATTGAGCCCTTTTGCTGAGATGTGCTCCCCGCGAATGCGGGGATGATCCTGAGGAGTCCCTGCGGGTGTGGGCAGGCGACGTGTGCTCCCCGCGAATGCGGGGATGATCCCTGGGTCGGTGGCATCCCGGGACGCATCCTGGGGTGCTCCCCGCGAATGCGGGGATGATCCGGCCCTGGGGAAGGTGCAGACCGCGACCGGCTTGTGCTCCCCGCGAATGCGGGGATGATCCCTGGACGGCCTTCACAGCCGTCATCCGCTCCACGTGCTCCCCGCGAATGCGGGGATGATCCTCACCAGGTCGCCGGACAGCCCTCGGCCACCACGTGCTCCCCGCGAATGCGGGGATGATCCCATGCTCCGCAGGGAGTCAATCAAAGACATGAGGTGCTCCCCGCGAATGCGGGGATGATCCCGGCCGAGCCGAGAGGTTCGAGGGCAAGTTGAGGTGCTCCCCGCGAATGCGGGGATGATCCCGGCGCCGGCGCACCCTCCACTAGTGGGGCTGAGTGCTCCCCGCGAATGCGGGGATGATCCGCTCAGCGTGGAGGCTGACGGGCTGATCGGGCCGTGCTCCCCGCGAATGCGGGGATGATCCGTTCCTACTGTCCATTAGTTCCTACTGTCCGTGGTGCTCCCCGCGAATGCGGGGATGATCCCTGACCAGGAGGTAGCACGACATGAGCAACTTGGTGCTCCCCGCGAATGCGGGGATGATCCGCATGTGCTGACGTTCCCCACCTGGTTCACGGCGTGCTCCCCGCGAATGCGGGGATGATCCTACTAGGTCCATAGTCGTGTGCTGACAAGCGGAGTGCTCCCCGCGAATGCGGGGATGATCCCGAGCCCACGGACTTGGGGCCGCCCATGATGGAGTGCTCCCCGCGAATGCGGGGATGATCCCGAGATGCGCGAGAGCTTCGAGGCGTCTGGGAAGTGCTCCCCGCGAATGCGGGGATGATCCGAAGCGGAAGCCCTTGCCGACTCCTACGGACTGGTGCTCCCCGCGAATGCGGGGATGATCCCGACGCTGACCTCGACAGCCTGTTCAAGTTTGAGTGCTCCCCGCGAATGCGGGGATGATCCCGAGGACGTCGGTGAGGTCCGCGCGCCCCTGGAGTGCTCCCCGCGAATGCGGGGATGATCCCTTGCAGATGTCCTCGGGGTCGGGCCGGGGGAAGTGCTCCCCGCGAATGCGGGGATGATCGGCTCTTCACGATTGAGGGTGTTGTTGGGGTCTGAATCCTCCGGCCTCGAGCAGACTGCGGGCGATGTAGTTTGTGAGGTTGCGGAATCCCAAGGCTGAGCCGCGCAGGTGTTCCAGTCGGCCATTGAGGGCCTCGGTCGGACCATTGGAGGTGTGGGGGCGCTCGAAGTAAGCCAGGACGTCTGCGGCACGCCGCTTGAGGGTGCGTCCCAGCGTGGTGATCTCCGCGAGGACGGAGGGGACTTCGCGGCTGATGGCATCAATGAGGTGGGCCAGCTGGTCTCGACCGGCGGCCCGGTCGGGGTTGCGGTAGGCACCCACGATCTTCTGGTACACGCTCCAACTGGCTTCCACCTGGGCGTGTCGGTCCTGGGCGAAGACGGCCTCCAGGCGGGTGCGCTGCTTGTCTGTGAGGAGATCCATCCCGGTGTGCAGCGTCCGACGCACCCCGTACAGAGGGTCCCCGGACCTGCCACGATGCCCGGTGGTCTCCTGCTGGACGCGCTGCCTGGCGTGGTCCAGGGCATCACCGGCGAGCTGGACAACGTGGAAGGGATCCATGACCGCATGCGCGTCGGGGAGTTCTTCCTTGGCTGCGGTCTTGAACCCGGTGAACCCATCCATGGCGACCACCTCAATCNACGCGCTACCCGCAGTGTCACCGGTCTCCAGCCCGAGGGCTCGTGGGCGAGACGACGGACCACGGTGTCACGGGGAATCCCCTCACACCCACACTCGCGACACCACCGGTCATCCTCCACCACCCGGCAGGCCACCTCGCAGCGATCCGGGAGGATCCTCTGGCCTACCACCACGAGGCCGAGGTCATCCAAGCGGGCGAACGTGGTCAGATCAGGGCGCGTGAAGGTAGCGTGGGACACGTCGGGGTCTTTCAGATGGGCTGTGTAGGAACTCCCATCATCGGAAGACCCCGACCCTCACACCCACCCCGACACGCCAGCCAGACCCAAACCCCCGCTACACCCTTGATTACGAAGAGCCGCTATAGGCGTGTGTGCTCCCCGCGAATGCGGGGATGATCCGCAGGACCGAGGCGCGGGCACGGCATTCGACGTGTGCTCCCCGCGAATGCGGGGATGATCCCATCAAGCGGTCCACAGACAGGATGCAGGAGACGTGCTCCCCGCGAATGCGGGGATGATCCCGCGAACTGGTACTTCGGGTCTCGCCTCTCTGCGTGCTCCCCGCGAATGCGGGGATGATCCCGCGCTCCAGTTGATGCGCATGGCGTTGCTGGGGTGCTCCCCGCGAATGCGGGGATGATCCCTGTGGCCGCCTCATGGCTGAGAGGCTACGCAGGTGCTCCCCGCGAATGCGGGGATGATCCGCCGGTGAGGGCGGCGAGGACCTGCAGGCTCGTGTGCTCCCCGCGAATGCGGGGATGATCCGAAGGGACCGCGGAGGGCGTAGTTGTCGATGGCGTGCTCCCCGCGAATGCGGGGATGATCCGTCGCCGGGGCTCATCTCGGGGCGGCACTCGATGTGCTCCCCGCGAATGCGGGGATGATCCCATCACCCAGTGGATCGGACAGCGCCGCCGGGAGTACTCCCCGCGAATGCGGGGATGATCCCCCCTCGGCCTGTCGCGAGTCCACACTGGCGAGGTGCTCCCCGCGAATGCGGGGATGATCCCTACCTGATCCGTGGAAATGGTCCGCTCAAAGGGTGCTCCCCGCGAATGCGGGGATGATCCCGTCAGCCACAACAGCCTGATCACGCAGTGCAAGTGCTCCCCGCGAATGCGGGGATGATCCCATCACCCGGTCCACAGTCGCAGCGGCCTTGATGTGCTCCCCGCGAATGCGGGGATGATCCCGGGTCATGATCGAGCCATCGTCGGGCGGGAAGGTGCTCCCCGCGAATGCGGGGATGATCCGCGGCGAGCTCCACCCCCAGACGCTGCCCATCCGTGCTCCCCGCGAATGCGGGGATGATCCGCTGGCCGTCCTCACTGCCGACGCCTCCCCGTTGTGCTCCCCGCGAATGCGGGGATGATCCGCGCTCGCGGCCATCGTCGCCCGGACGGAGAAGGTGCTCCCCGCGAATGCGGGGATGATCCGGCCCGTGGAGGTGGATGCACCGGACCCGGTGCGTGCTCCCCGCGAATGCGGGGATGATCCCTCGTCAACTGTCATCGGCTTCAAGCCACGTAGGTGCTCCCCGCGAATGCGGGGATGATCCGCCCGCGGCGCTCAGGCCGAGGATGAGGCCGGAGTGCTCCCCGCGAATGCGGGGATGATCCTCGAGGTTCACCCACCACGAGCCCTCGTAGACGGTGCTCCCCGCGAATGCGGGGATGATCCGTTCGCGGACTTCGACGAGGCCATGAGCAGCGTGTGCTCCCCGCGAATGCGGGGATGATCCCTCGCCTACGACCAGTGGAAGCGCGACCAGAAGGTGCTCCCCGCGAATGCGGGGATGATCCCTACTCCCGCGTGAAGGAACTTGGCGAGAAGGCGTGCTCCCCGCGAATGCGGGGATGATCCCTCCGAGATCACCGGGAAGCGGGAGTGGACCTGGTGCTCCCCGCGAATGCGGGGATGATCCCGTGAAGGTCTACGGCGGCGGCGTCAGCGAGGCCGTGCTCCCCGCGAATGCGGGGATGATCCCCTTCTCCATGTACGGGACCGGATCGGTGGGGGGTGCTCCCCGCGAATGCGGGGATGATCCCCGTCGGCGGCCCGCACCCATCCGTGAGCGGGTGTGCTCCCCGCGAATGCGGGGATGATCCCACGAAGGCCAAAGCCTCCACCGTCCATGTCCTGTGCTCCCCGCGAATGCGGGGATGATCCGTGGCGACACCACTTCTCGTCCTCCTTGAGGCCGTGCTCCCCGCGAATGCGGGGATGATCCCTCGGCGCGACTCACTTCCTTGGCCGCCGACTCGTGCTCCCCGCGAATGCGGGGATGATCCAAGGGTGTCCGTGGATGCAGAAGTTTCGCGAAGGTGCTCCCCGCGAATGCGGGGATGATCCCCTGCGCACGAAAGCCGCACAGCAGGACGTGGCGTGCTCCCCGCGAATGCGGGGATGATCCGGGAGGGTAGTTGTTTGGTTAGTCAAGTGTGTCGTGCTCCCCGCGAATGCGGGGATGATCCTGGGGTCTAGTCCCGGAGCGCTACGAGCAGAAGGTGCTCCCCGCGAATGCGGGGATGATCCCGCCGTACGCGGCCACGTCGTAGGGCGGCTGGGGTGCTCCCCGCGAATGCGGGGATGATCCCTGTGAACACATACAGTTCTAACTAATCATTAGGTGCTCCCCGCGAATGCGGGGATGATCCCTTGACCGGTCGGCCGAATATGACCTAGGTTTGGTGCTCCCCGCGAATGCGGGGATGATCCCTATTGATTAGTTAGAACGTTAGAACGTTAGAAGTGCTCCCCGCGAATGCGGGGATGATCCCTGTACCGGGTAGAGCGGTATAGTTAGAAGTAAGTGCTCCCCGCGAATGCGGGGATGATCCTAGCCGAAACACCCCCGCTCGGGGGTGTCGTGCGTGCTCCCCGCGAATGCGGGGATGATCCTGGCCCTGACGGCCGAACAACCCAGGGAACCCTGTGCTCCCCGCGAATGCGGGGATGATCCCGTCGTGCAGCGACTGGCGTACATCACGCTCACGTGCTCCCCGCGAATGCGGGGATGATGCCGGTATAGCGGGAACAGAACGAGTTCTGATGGTTCAGAATTGCCTGTCGATATTTCGCGATCGTAATCCGGACACGCTTTGGTGATAACGCCAAAATGTGTGAGCGGGCCCGTAGAATTACGCTATGGGAAAGATTGAGGTGACGGTGGAAGAATGGGATATTCTTCTTGACCACAAGAGACACGGGCCGACGGTCTTGATGCGTGAGAAGGCTGAGGCAATGCTCATGCTCGCCGAAGGTGCAGGCATTGATTTCGTTGCTCGCATTGTCGGACGTCAGCCCTCCACGGTCAATCAGTGGAAGAGGGACTTTGGGGAGTGTCGGTTGGCGTCCATCCATGACTTCAAGTTGGGGAACCTGAATGCTTCCAAGCTGACTGTCTCCCAACGGGAGGAAGTCATGGAGGTCCTGTCCCAACCACCCTCCCCGGACTTGGTGCCGAGTGGGTTTTGGACGGTGCCTGCACTGAGCGCGTGGGTCAGTGACCGCTTCGAGGTGACCTACGACAGTGACACGTCCTTGGTGTTCCTCCTCCACCAAGCAGGCTTGTCCTTCCATGGTGTGGAAGCGTTCGACAAGCGCCGGGCCAGCGACGATGTGATTGAGGTGCGCATGGGGGAGATCCAGGCGGAGCTCGCTGAGGACCTCGCCGACCCTGAGGTGATTGTGGTGGCAGCAGATGAGGTCCGCCTTGAGCACGAGGCGATCACGCGGCGGGCATGGTACAAGCGGGGTGAGAAGACGAAGCTGAAGGTCGACCGTCAGCGTCAGGCCCAGTCCTACATCGGGTTCCTCGACCAGAAGACGGGTAGCGTGCACCTGGAAGCAGTCGAGTGGCAAAACAGTGACACCATCATCACTGCGCTCACCAGTTTCGCACTCCACCACAAGGGCCACAAGATCACCATCGTGTGGGACAATGCAGGCTGGCACAAGTCGAAGAAACTCCGCCATGAACTCGCCACCAACCAGACGCTGGCCGGTATTCACTTGATCAACATGCCGCCCTACGCTCCCGACCACAATCCCATCGAACACGTCTGGGCAGAAGCCAAGGCCCAGATCTCCAACCTCCAACGCGACACGTTCGAACAGACCCGCCACGCGTTCGAAACATTCATCACCGGAAACACATTCCCCTACAAACTGTAAGAACTCGTTCTGTTCACGCTATAGGAACTAATGAATAGCTAGAGCAATACGGTGCTCCCCGCGAATGCGGGGATGATCCTACGTTACGCGTACGCGTACGCGAGACGCGGATGTGCTCCCCGCGAATGCGGGGATGATCCCGATTCTCAATAGTACTGTCGATGTGTGTGTGTGTGCTCCCCGCGAATGCGGGGATGATCCCTCAAGGGCGGGCACAACTCACTCGCACACTCTGTGCTCCCCGCGAATGCGGGGATGATCCCTGTACCGGGTAGAGCGGTATAGTTATAGGTATGTGCTCCCCGCGAATGCGGGGATGATCCTGCGCTCTAATGCAAAGGGGTGGGTAGGAATAGGTGCTCCCCGCGAATGCGGGGATGATCCCTTAGGTCAGGTTGGGCCGACCGGTCAAGTTGAGTGCTCCCCGCGAATGCGGGGATGATCCCCTCGCTTATGGCACGCGCGCAGAGAACATGGCGTGCTCCCCGCGAATGCGGGGATGATCCCCGCGTCCGCCCACCCGCCTCACTCGGGACGACGTGCTCCCCGCGAATGCGGGGATGATCCGCGGGTCATTTCCGTGTCTCTCGGTAGTAGAAGGTGCTCCCCGCGAATGCGGGGATGATCCCGAGGACGGCCAGATCGTCGCCCAGTCCATCACGTGCTCCCCGCGAATGCGGGGATGATCCGCTGGGGTACGGCGGGATCTCGGAGAGCGACGCGTGCTCCCCGCGAATGCGGGGATGATCCCAAGGGCCTGTCAAACGTGAACGGGGAGACCTTGTGCTCCCCGCGAATGCGGGGATGATCCCAACACCGGATGGTCCATCCGTGTGACCGAGACGTGCTCCCCGCGAATGCGGGGATGATCCGGACGCTGACGGCTACGACGTCGAGGTGGAGACGTGCTCCCCGCGAATGCGGGGATGATCCCTCGTCACGTCTGGAGCGTCAATGACGGACGGTGTGCTCCCCGCGAATGCGGGGATGATCCCCCGCGCGAGTGGGGCGGCCAGATCCCCCGGTAGTGCTCCCCGCGAATGCGGGGATGATCCCTTCCGGCTCTGTCCATGTGGGCCTACCTGCTTGTGCTCCCCGCGAATGCGGGGATGATCCCACCCAGACGCAGCGACGACCCCCGCCTACCAGGTGCTCCCCGCGAATGCGGGGATGATCCCCGGGGCGAAGCGTTCCCGGAACCTCACAGACGGTGCTCCCCGCGAATGCGGGGATGATCCGCGTCGAGCGGACTCTTCACGTTCTCTCTGACGGTGCTCCCCGCGAATGCGGGGATGATCCGCCTGACGGCCTCATGCAGTGGCTCCTCGGGAAGTGCTCCCCGCGAATGCGGGGATGATCCCATGTGACCCTCTACCACGGGGACTGCCTCGAAGTGCTCCCCGCGAATGCGGGGATGATCCCCCGCAAGCGCCGCGCCGCATGAAACAGCCCCCGTGCTCCCCGCGAATGCGGGGATGATCCGTACACGCGCGAGGAAATCGCGTGGGAGCAGGCGTGCTCCCCGCGAATGCGGGGATGATCCTCAAGTCACGAGCAGATTGGAGGCCCGACGTGGGTGCTCCCTGCGAATGCGGGGATGATCCGCCCAGACCCGCAGCTTGTGCGCGGATCTCGGCGTGCTCCCCGCGAATGCGGGGATGATCCCCGATGACCCGCCGCCAGCGCACCGGAGCCGTCGTGCTCCCCGCGAATGCGGGGATGATCCCTTGTAGATGTCCTCGGGGTCGGGCCGGGGGAAGTGCTCCCCGCGAATGCGGGGATGATCCCCCCTGTCCCGTCTCGTTGTCAACACACAACATGTGCTCCCCGCGAATGCGGGGATGATCCGTCACCGCCCTCGCCAAGCTCGTCCGCTGGGAGGTGCTCCCCGCGAATGCGGGGATGATCCTCCACTGACCACGGACCCTGCGGCGTCGGATTCGTGCTCCCCGCGAATGCGGGGATGATCCTGACCGGCTCGCAGTAGTGGAGGCAGAGGCGCAGTGCTCCCCGCGAATGCGGGGATGATCCGCTCAGGTCGAGTTCGTAGGAGACTCGCCAGAGGTGCTCCCCGCGAATGCGGGGATGATCCGGCCGCCGACCGCTCCGAGAAGTGGACCGCTGAGTGCTCCCCGCGAATGCGGGGATGATCCGTTCAGGGTCCGGTTCCGCACCGAGAAGGGGACGTGCTCCCCGCGAATGCGGGGATGATCCCCTCGCGCGCGTTGATGCCCTGGAGCTGTCCGGGTGCTCCCCGCGAATGCGGGGATAATCCGGCCGCCCGCGACAAGGCGCGGAAGCTGCGGAAGTGCTCCCCGCGAATGCGGGGATGATCCCTTGGTGCGGAGCTGGTCGCCCTGGATGCTGGCGTGCTCCCCGCGAATGCGGGGATGATCCCCATCCCCAGTGAATGGGATTCCCGTATGGGACGTGCTCCCCGCGAATGCGGGGATGATCCGCTCATGGACCAGTTGGGCATCAGTGCCTACGAGTGCTCCCCGCGAATGCGGGGATGATCCGTACACGCCAAGGGGCCATAACTCGTACTCGGAGTGCTCCCCGCGAATGCGGGGATGATCCCGCAACGGGCTGGCCGCCCTCCTTGGGAGCGGCGTGCTCCCCGCGAATGCGGGGATGATCCGTCCAGGGTGGTGCCGGGCTGGTGGCCGGGGATGTGCTCCCCGCGAATGCGGGGATGATCCGTAGTCGGAGAGGCTGCGGAGCGTGTAGACGATGTGCTCCCCGCGAATGCGGGGATGATCCGATGTGGACGGACTCGTCTCCATCGAAGGCGATGTGCTCCCCGCGAATGCGGGGATGATCCCTGCGTGCCGGCCTCGGCACCCGTGTAGCCGTAGTGCTCCCCGCGAATGCGGGGATGATCCCGGCACGGTGACGGACCCGGAGTGCCTGTCCTAGTGCTCCCCGCGAATGCGGGGAGGACCCCGGGTGGGAGAACGGAGCACCGTCTCCTCCGATTGCTCCCGCGAATGCTCAGACGGTCGAGCTGCCATCACTGCCGCTCGATCCGACTCAGAAGGCTCCCCGCCGACGGAGAATGGAGACTCGGGCGTGACTGAGTCGGCTGCTCCAGCCCGTGGCGAACTTCCAGCTCCGTCCCTCGACTGCTGGACTCGTTCGGACTGCATCATGTGCTACACAGATTGGGCGAAGTGGGGCTCCTACCTTGCCGCGTCATTCGGACAGATGCAGGCATTGAAGGCCCGGTTCTGATCTCATTTGGCATGGATCCCTGTTCAGGGAGAAACAGTCCTCGGCAAGACCACAGAGCTTCTTGCGGATCGGGGGAAGCGAGCCCGACAACATGGAAGGCCACATCATGGGAGACGTCTCCGATCAGCAGCAACCGTCCCGGCTCGCAGGAACCGGCTGCTATGGACGCGCGATGTCCCTGCGCCCCACCGACGCCGACGACGTCGCCCACCTCTGGGAGTCGTGCGGGCTCACGCGCCCCTGGAACCCGCCCCAGGCCGACTTCCTGCGGGCCCTGGGTGGCCAGGTCTCCGACGTGCTCGGGGTGCGCGACGAGGGCGACCACGTCATCGCAACGGTCATGGTCGGCCATGACGGGCACCGCGGGTGGATGTACTACCTCGCGGTCGACGACGCCCACCGCGGGCAGGGCATCGGCCACCAACTGGTGGCGGCGGCCCAGGAATGGCTTCTCGCCCGGGGGATCCCGAAGATCATGCTGATGGTGAGGGCGGCGAACACCCAGGTCCTCGACTTCTACGAGGAACAGGGTTTCGGTCGCAGCACCAGCGTCGTGATGGAGCGCTGGCTGGAGCGTCCCTGACCGCCGGCAGCATCCCTGTTCCCCGCCGCCCGCGCTGGGCAGGGTGAGCGGACTTCACGCCCCGAACAGAGCGGACTTCGGGGTCAGAACAGAGCGGACTTCGGGGTCAGAACAGAGCGGACTTCACGCCTGGAACAGAGCGGACTTCGGCAAGGGGTCAGTCGACGATGCCGTAGAGGCGGTCGCCGGCATCCCCGAGCCCGGGGACGATGTAGGACTTCTCGTTGAGGCGCTCGTCCACGGCCGCCACGACCACGGTCACATCGGCGCGGTCACCGACGAACTTCTCCAGCTCCGCCAGGCCCTCGGGCGCGGCCAGCAGGCACACGCAGGTCACGTCGCGGGCCCCGCGCTGGAACAGGTAGTCCACGGCGGCGACCATCGTGTGCCCGGTGGCGAGCATCGGGTCGAGCACGAAGCACTCGCGGTCGGTGAGGTCGTCGGGCAGGCGGTTGGCGTAGGTCTCGACCTGCAGGGTGTCCTCGTCACGCTTCATGCCCAGGAAGCCGACCTCGGCGGTCGGGAGCAGGCGGGTCATGCCCTCCAGCATCCCCAGGCCCGCGCGCAGCACCGGGACGACGATGGGGCGGGGTTCCGCCATCTTGCGCCCGACGGTGGGGGCGACGGGGGTGTTGATGGCGACGTCGGTGACGGAGACGTGACGGGTGGCCTCGTAGGCCAGCAGGGTCACGAGCTCGTCGACCAGCTGGCGGAACGTCGCCGAGGGGGTCTTCTTGTCGCGCAGGATGGTCAGCTTGTGGGCGATGAGCGGGTGATCGGCAACGTGGAGACGCATGGGGCAAGGGTACCGCGAGCGACTCGGCCCAGACCCCCTGCTGCGGCGCGCGCGGCGCATGTAGGCTGTGGGCGTGGTGTCCATGGACCGTCTGCGTGAGGCGATGGGGCGGGCGCTCTTCCTCGCCAACCGGGCTCGGGAGGGGGGCGACGTGCCCGTCGGCGCCGTTGTGCTCGACTCGCAGGGTCGCATCGTCGGGGAGGGCCGGAACCGCCGCGAGCAGGACCACGATCCCTCCGCCCACGCCGAGGTCATCGCCCTGCGCGAGGCCGGCAGGCGCCTGGCCCGCTGGAACCTCGTCGGGTGCACCCTGGTGGTCACCCTGGAGCCCTGCACGATGTGCGCGGGCGCTGCCGTCCAGGCCCGCGTCGACCGTGTCGTCTTCGCCGCCTGGGACCCCAAGGCGGGTGCTGCTGGCTCGGTGCGCGACGTCCTGCGCGACTCCCGCCTCAACCACCGCGTCGAGGTGATCGGCGGCATCCTCGAGGAGGAGGCCACCATCCAGCTGCGCGGCTTCTTCGGGTCCGTCCGCGCCTCCTCGGGGGCGTCGTCGTCGGCGGACCGGCAGTCAGCGGGCACCGTGCGCTCACGTCCCCGTTCCTGGGAACGCGGGCAGTCCGGGTCGGCCTCCGCCCCCGCCCCTACGTCCGTCCCCGCCGTTGTGCCGAGCCCCACGGTTGCCCCCGTGGCACCAGGGGCCGCTGCCGCGTCCACATCCACGAGGGCGACGCCCTCGCGCCGTTCCTCCTCCCCGGGCGGCCCCGGTACGAGGGGGGAGGCGCAACTGCCCTCCCGTCGTGATCGCCTGCGCGGTGCCGCAGCCCCGACGGGCACTACGGCACCGACCGGCACCACCGCTCCCGCGGAACCGGCACCGCCCCAGGCGCGACCCGTTCCCCGACCCGGCTCACCGACGGTCCCCGGCGGAGTGCCCCCGCTCCCCATGACAGTTGCGGACCCCGCGTCACGTCCCGGTGCGAGGCGGCCCTCCTCCGCAGCAGAGCCCGAGAACCCGTCCGCGCCCGATCACCAGGATCCGAGGGCCGCGCCCCGACGTGTCGACGCTGCCTCCCCGCAGGACATCGGGGCGATCCCCGTGCGGCGGCGCCGGCGCGGCGACGCGAGACACTGAACGCCCAGCGCCCGGCCGACCCGGGCCCCACGTCCGACGGCTCACATCTGCCCGGACCGGGGGTGCCCGATCTCGCCAGCCACCCGGACCCCCGGGTCCCCGTGCCCCCGCTCATGCAGGAGATCGCCCAGGGGCCGGTCACCCTGGTCTGGGAGAACATGGTCGGGGGACTCACCGGGCGCGTCGAGGGGCCCGAGCCCCGGTTCGTCAAGTGGAACCCCAAGCCCTCCCACGAGTCCCTGGTCCACGAGGCCGAACGCATGCGGTGGCTGGAGGGCCGCCACCCCGGGCCGCGTGTGGTCGCCCTCGTCGACACGCCCGAAGCGGAGGTCCTCGTCACCGCCGCCCTCCCGGGGCTCTCCGCCGTCGACCCCCGCTGGGCCGGGGACACCGACGACGCGGTGCGCGCCATCGCCTCCGGGCTGCGCGCCCTGCACACGCTTCCGGTCACCGACTGCCCCTTCACGTGGGACGTCGCGAGCCGCATCGCGCAGGCCGAGGCGAACGGGAGGAGCGTGCCCGACGAGCTGCGGACGCCGCCCCCGATCGACCGACCGGTCGTCTGCCAGGGCGACCCCTGTGCCCCGAACACCCTGCTCGACGGGCAGGGCCGCTTCCTCGCCCACGTCGACCTCGCACGACTGGGGGTGGCGGACCGGTGGGCGGACCTGGCGGTGGCCACGATGTCCCTGGGGTGGAACTTCGCCGACGTGGACGAGGACCTCTTCTGGGACACCTACGGGATTCGCCCCGACGCAGCACGGATCGCCTACTACCGTGCCCTGTGGGACGCGACCTGAGGGGCACCTCACCCGCGCCAGGCCTGCTCGATGCGCTCCTGGACCAGGGGGGAGAGTCCCTCGACCAGGCGCTCGCGGGGCATGGACGCCAACGGCTCCACCCGCACGACGTAGCGCATGGTGACGATCCCGTAGAGGGTGGCCATGGCCAGCTCCACCTGCTCGGCGACGTGTGTCCCGTGCCCGAGGAGGACCTCCAGGGGCTCGATGACCTCGGTGCGGACGTAGGAACGGAAACGCCTGCCCGTGGCCGCGTCCGTGATGAGTGCGCGCACGAGGGCCTGCATGGTGTCGGCCGTGAGTCTCTCCTCATAGAGCACCAGGGCGTAGCGGATCAGGCGTTCTCCTGCGCCCTCCGGTCCGGGCAGCAGCAGGGACAGGACCTCGGAGGCGGGGTCGGAGGGCAGGTCGAAACAGGCGCGGAACAGCTCCTGCTTGGTGCCGAAGTAGTAGGAGACGAGCGCCGGGTCGCACTGGGCGGAGGCAGCGATGGAACGGATCGTGGCACCCTCGTACCCGCGTTCCACGAACTCGGTGTGCGCGGAGGCGAGGATGTGGGAGCGCTGCTCGCCACGGGGTCCGTGGGGTCCGCGCCCGCGGTGGCAGCCGTGGGGTGGGCGGTCCGTCGCGGTCGACGAGGGCGCCTCACTGGAGGGTCCGGCTGCAGGGTCGCCGGTTTTCGCAACAGGATCGCTCACGGAATTGTCGGGGGAGATTTCAACGGGGAAGGGGCTCGGTCCTGACGGTCCGGGGTGTGGGAGTCCCGCTCGCGGACGGGACTGGGCCGATTCCTCCGGGTGCGTGGCCATGATCCCATCCTCATTTCAACACTGTGGAAATCGCCTCGGCACCACCCTACGTTCATCGACAGGATCAGAGGAGGAGAGCATGGGTCGAGGCCGGGTCGGGGTCTCCCGCGCGGGACGCGCCGAGGGGAGTGGGGCCACCAGCGGTGCGGGCGGGGCCGGAGACCGCTGCGGGAAGTCGTTGTCCGGCGCCTCTCCCACCGGGTCCGCTTCGGCTGCGCCTCCGCGCACGGTGCCACCGTCTGCGGCCTCCTCCGCTGCGCGCCCGACAGTGGACCGGTCGGCCGTGCCCCCGTCAGTGGCCTCTCCCGCAGCGCTGTCGTCCACTGCACCGATCGTTCCCCCGGTGTGGGCCCTCGGCATCGACGTCGGCTCGACCACCGTGAAGGTCGCGCTCCTGGACGGGCCCCGCGTCGTCCTCTCCGACTACCGGCGCCACAACGCGGACGTGCGTGGGGAGCTCGCCCGTCTCCTCGCCGAGATCGCCGCCGCCCACCCGGAGGCACGGGTGCACGCGGCCATCACCGGCTCGGGAGGCCTGTCCATGGCCCGCGCCCTGGGCATCCCCTTCGTCCAGGAGGTCATCGCCGCCACCGAGGCCACCCGCAGGCTCCACCCCGAGGTCGACGTGGTCATCGAACTGGGCGGGGAGGACGCGAAGCTCACCTACCTGCACCCCACCCCCGAACAGCGCATGAACGGGACGTGCGCGGGTGGGACGGGCGCCTTCATCGACCAGATGGCCACCCTCCTCCACACCGACGCCGCCGGCCTGGACGACCTCGCCGCCCGCCACCAGCAGATCTACCCCGTGGCCTCACGCTGCGGGGTCTTCGCCAAGTCCGACCTCCAGCCACTCATCAACCAGGGCGCGGCGCACGAGGACCTCGCGGCCTCCGTCTTCACCGCCGTGGCCACGTAGACCATCGCGGGCCTGGCCTGCGGACGACCCATCCGCGGCACCGTGATGTTCCTGGGTGGTCCACTCCACTTCCTGCCCCAGCTGCGCCGCGCCTACGAGGACCTCCTGCCCCGGGCCGACGCCTTCGTCACCCCCGAGGACGCCCAGCTCTACGTCGCCCTGGGTGCCGCCATGCTGGCCGGGGACCCCCGCCGGGCCGGGGATCTCCCGCAGGGAGGGCGTTCCCGTGAATCCGCCCCTTCCCGCGGAACCGCGCGTCCGCTGTCCGCCCTCGTCGGCGACCTGCAGCACGCCGCCCCCGAGACCGCCACCCACCACATGCCCCCGCTGTTCGCCACCCCGGTCGACCTCGCGGAGTTCCGCGCCCGCCACGGCCGCGAGACCGTCCCCGTCGCCCGCCCCCAGGAGGCGCGCGGGCGCTGCTGGCTCGGCATCGACGCGGGTTCCACGACGATCAAGGCGGTCCTCGTCGACGAGGACGGGCGCATCGTCTTCACCCACTACGCCTCCAACGAGGGCGACCCCGTGACCGCGGCCGTGGACATCGTGCGCCACCTGCGCGCCGAACTGCCCGAGGGCACCGTCATCGGGCGCTCCTGCGCGACGGGCTACGGGGAGGGCCTGGTCAGGACGGCGCTGCGCCTGGACGAGGGCGAGGTGGAGACCATGGCCCACTTCCGGGCCGCCGAACAGCTCGCGCCCGGCGTCACCTCCGTCATCGACATCGGCGGCCAGGACATGAAGTACCTGCGCATCCGCGACCACGCCGTGGACTCCATCTGCGTGAACGAGGCCTGCTCCTCGGGATGCGGGTCCTTCCTGCAGACCTTCGCCCAGACGATGGACACGGATGTGGAGACCTTCGCCCGTTGGGCGCTGGAGTCCCGCTCACCGGTGGACCTGGGGACACGTTGCACGGTCTTCATGAACTCCTCCGTCAAGCAGGCCCAGAAGGAGGGCGCGGACGTCCGCGACATCGCCGCGGGCCTCAGCTACTCCGTGGTGCGCAACGCCCTGTACAAGGTCATCAAGCTCAAGGACCCCTCCGACCTCGGCGACCGCGTCGTCGTCCAGGGTGGGACCTTCCTCAACGACTCCGTCCTGCGGGCCTTCGAACTCCTGACGGGTCGTGAGGTCGTGCGCCCCGATCTCGCGGGCCTCATGGGCGCCTACGGTGCGGCGCTGACCGCGCGCCTCCACGACGACGGGACGGGGCGTTCCGGCCTCGCCGGTGTCGAGGACCTGGAAGGGTTCTCCGTCGAGACCACGCACAAGACCTGCCGCCTGTGCCAGAACCACTGCCGGATGACGATCTCCACCTTCTCCACCAGGGAGCGCAACGTCTCCGGCAACCGCTGCGAGCGCGGCGCCTCCCTGGAACGCATCCCGAAGAAGTCCGCGCTGCCCAACATGTACGACTGGAAGTACAAGCGGATCTTCGGCTACCGCCGCCTCACCGAGGCCCGGGCCACCCGCGGGGACATCGGGATCCCCAGGGTGCTCAACATGTACGAGAACTACCCCTTCTGGTTCACCCTGCTCACCCATCTCGGGTTCCGCGTGATGGTCTCCCAGCGCTCCAACCACGACCTCTTCGAGGCAGGCATGGAGTCGATCCCCTCGGAGAACGTCTGCTACCCCGCCAAGCTCGTCCACGGACACATCGAGGCGCTCCTCGACAAGGGCATCACCACGATCTTCCACCCCTGCGTCAGCTTCGAGCAGCAGCTGAGCCCCGGCGCCGACAACCACTTCAACTGTCCCGTGGTCGCCACCTACCCCGAGGTCATCCGCACGAACATGGAGCGACTGCGCGACCCGGGCGTGCGCTTCCTCGCGCCCTTCCTCAACCTCGCCAACCGCGAGTACCTGCCCGCCCGCCTGTGCGAGGTCTTCTCCGACTGGGACATCCCCGAGGACGAGATGCGCGCGGCACTGGACGCCGCCTGGGAGGAGGACGCCGCCGTCAAGCAGGAGATCCGCGACAAGGGCGAGGAGTCCCTGCGATGGATGCGTGCCAACGGGGTGCGCGGCATCGTGCTCGCCGGGCGTCCCTACCACCTCGACCCGGAGATCAACCACGGCATCCCCGAGGTCATTGTCGGCCTCGGCATGGGCGTGCTCACCGAGGACTCCGTGTGCGACGGGCGCCTGGAGCGGCCCCTGCGGGTACGCGACCAGTGGTCCTACCACTCCCGCCTCTACGAGGCCGCCGCCCGCGTCGGGGACGAGGACGACCTGGAGATGGTCCAGCTGACCAGCTTCGGCTGCGGCGTGGACGCCATCACCGCCGACCAGGTCCAGGAGATCCTCGAGGGCCGCGGCGACATCCACACCGTCCTCAAGATCGACGAGGTCTCCAACCTCGGCGCCGCCCGCATCCGCCTGCGCTCCCTCGACGCCGCCGCCCGGGAACGTGCATCGGGGGGCGCCCCGGTCCCAGCGACGCTGCCCGGGGGTGCCCCCGTCCCCACGACGCTGCGCGGGAGGGGGCCTGCGTCCGTGGCGTCCGTATACGGTCGGGAGGGATCCTCTGCCGTGGGTGGACCGGCTGCCGCGATCGGCGCAGTTCCCGACCCTACGACCTTGCCCGGAGACGACGGCGGCTCCGCCCTCGTGAATGTCGGGACGTCCCAGGACCCCGCCGCGCGCGCCGCAGCCGAGGAGACACGTGCCGGTCACGTCCAGCCCCGTGCGCGGTTCACCCGCGAGATGCGCGAGCAGGGGTGGGAGATCCTGGCGCCGCAGATGTCGCCCATCCACTTCCGGCTCGTCGTGCCCGTGCTGCGTCGGGCGGGGCTGAACGTGCGGCTCCTGGAGCACACCTCGCGGGAGTCCATGGAGACCGGGCTGCGCTTCGTCAACAACGACGCCTGCTACCCGGCGATCGTCGTGATCGGGCAGCTCCTGGAGGAGTTCACCTCGGGGCGTTCGGACCCGGACCGCACGGCCGTGGCCATCACCCAGACGGGTGGGATATGCCGGGCGACGAACTACGCGTCCCTGCTGCGCAAGGGGCTGCGCGACGCCGGATACCCGCAGGTGCCGGTCATCGCCGCCTCCGTGCAGGGGTTGGAGGACAACCCCGGTTTCGAGCTCACCGTCCCCATGGTCCACCGCGCGGTGCGTGCCCTGGTGCTGGGGGACATGCTCCAGACGATGGTCCTGCGGGTGCGTCCCTACGAGGAGGAGCCCGGTGCCGCCATGGCCCTGTACGGGCGGTGGGACGCGATCTGCCGAGAATGGTTGGAGGGGAGGGAACGGTCCGCGACCTGGGGTGGGCGCCTCACCTTCCGTGGCCTCGTGCGGCGGTGCGTGGCGGAGTTCGACGCGCTGCCGTTGCGGGACGAACCGCGGCGACCGCGTGTGGGACTGGTGGGGGAGATCCTCGTGAAGTTCCACCCCGACGCCAACAACCACGCCGTCGACGTCATCGAGGAGGAGGGCTGCGAGGCGGAGCTGCCGGGGATGATGCAGTTCTTCCACAACGCGATGGTGTCGGCGCGGTGGAACCACGACAACCTCGGCATCGGGGGGACGGCGCGCTGGGCCAAGCCCCTGGCGCTGTGGGCGATGCAGCGGTGCGAGGCGCCGGTGCGCGCCGCGTTCGCACGCACCGGGGGGAAGTTCGAGCCGCACCGCCCGATCCAGGAGATGGCGGCTCGGTCCACCGACATCGCCCGGATGGGCAACCAGGCGGGGGAGGGGTGGTACCTGACCTCGGAGATGGTCGACATGATCGAGCACGGGTGCCCCAACATCATCTGCGCCCAGCCGTTCGCCTGCCTGCCCAACCACGTCGTGGGCAAGGGCATGTTCCGGGCGCTGCGCACCCGCTACCCGGAGGCGAACCTGGTGGCCGTGGACTACGACCCGGGCGCGTCGGAGGTCAACCAGCTCAACCGCATCAAGCTCATGATCTCGACCGCGCTGGAGCGCGGGACATCCCGGGACGACGGGGAGGCCGCCGGACTCGCCTGGGGTGCGGACCCCGTGAGCGGGCGGGAGAGCGATGGTCCGCTGTCCGCCGTCGGTGCCCCGGGCTCCGCGCCCGGCGTCCCGGGCTCTGGCGCCAGCACCGGCGCGTGTGCGTGTGGTGGCTGCGATCTCGGGGGTGTCGCCGCTGGTGGCTGTGAAATCGGGGCTGTTGTCGTGGGCGGTTCCGAGGGGATGCCCGTCGATCGAGCCGGTCGCCGTCCCATTCCGGTCATGGTGATCCGCCGGGATTCCTGAAGGGGCACCGTCGTCGGGACCGGGGGCGTGACACGAACATCGAGGAGGACCAGTCAGGGACCCGCTCATGGGGCAGGGCACGATCACGGCACCCATCTGACCACCGGACAACCGGGGAAGATCGCCCATCCGGGGAAGATCGCCCGGGTGCCGATCGGATGGCGGTCGCGAGTGCTCACCCGCTGAACGGGAAGAGGACGTCCTGTTCCTGCCGTGTGCCCAGGTCTGCTTGATCGTCGTGGCTGCCTCCCGCGTCGGGACTGGGGCTGCTGCGGATCACTACCCCCTGCTGGCCGCCCGTGGCCGTTCCCAATGCCGTGGCCGTTCCCAATGCCTTGGGCGCGGGAAGGTGCGTGGGAATGGGCGGGAGCGTGTGGCTCAGCGGCTGCGGCCTCGGCTGCGGTCGTGTCCACGCATCACGCGCGGTGGGACCACCAGGTCCCCGCGCCCCGGGTGAACTACCGCCGCCTGCGTCGGACACAACTGTCCCGGTGAGCCCGTGCGCAGGGGTGCCTCCTCCGCCCCGGTCTTCACCGCTCTGACCCGGATCCCGGCCGCTGCCACCACCACCCTGATCTCGGCCACTGCCACCGCCACCCGGATCCCGGCCGCTGCCGCCACCACCCGGATCCCGGCTGCTGCCACCACCACCCGGATCCCGGCCGCCGCCAGCTCGATCACGCTGGCTTCCGCCCCCACTCAGATGTCGGCGGCTGCCATCGCCACCGGGACTCCGGGACCTGTCGTCCCGGGAATCCGCCGTGTCCACGAGGGTGCGCTCGTCCGTCAGCTGACCGAACATCTGGTGGAGACCGGACTGGGCACGGATCCATCGTCGACGACGGTCGATGGCGGCGGGTGGTCTGACCCAGGGAACACCGTCCCGCATCTGGATGTCCCAGCCGAGCTGCTCGAAGCTCCGGTGATGGTGCCAGCAGAGTGCGACACCGTTGTCCGTGTGGGTCTCCCCGCCCTCGTGCCACTCACGGACATGGTGGATCTCGCACCAGGTGACGGGGACCGAGCACCCGGGGATGACACAACCTCCGTCCCTGGTGGCGATCGCGCGACGCTGGTGGGCGGTGAAGATCCTCTGTGGCGCCATCAGCTCCACGATCCGGCCCCGGGAGTCCATGACGACCTTCTGGACGGCGCCGACGCATCCGATGTGGTGTGCGACCGAGATGTCGACCGCACTGTCGGCCTCGTCGTGGGCGCCCTGGAGGAAGGCCGTGCCGTTGGGTCGACCGAGCTGGTCGGCAGTCGTGGTGACGACGAGGGTGGGCGCTGCGCCTCCCAGGAGAGGCATCTCGGGTATGCCGGCGGAGGTGGCGAGGATCCCTGAAAGGGCATCGTGGCGCTTCTGGCGAGGCGATCGGTGATCGATGACCGGAGCGTTCACGGCGCCGAGCTCCGAGATGGTCCCGGGGCCAGTGCCAGTGCCAGTGCCAGTACCGGGGCCAGGGCCGCGGCACGCAGTCGGGTCGGCCCCCGCTGCCGAGTCGGGGTCGGTCAACGGATCGGAGCCGTGCTCGCGCACACCTCCGGCAACTCCGGGCCCCGGTCCCCACAGGTCCGCAGTACCCGGTGAGGCGGTCTCGGTGCGCGGATTGAGGTAGGCATCGAGGAGGCGCTCCAGTTGTGCTGCGGTCTCGGGCAGGAGCTCGCCCTCCACCCGTCTCGTACCCTCGCGCAGGGCGTGGATGGTCAGGAATCGCCGTGCCTCCCGTCGATGACGTGAAGCACGCGCGTCCTCCAGCCCACCATCGGGGTCGGACTCCTGGGAGAGCATCCTGCTCCAGGACCGGGCGAGCCGAGCCAGTTGCGTCAGCGCCATCGCCCCCGGTTGGGTGGCGGAGCGCCGTACCTCCGTCAGGAGGGCCTCGGCCGCATCCCCGAACACGTGCGCCCGGGCCGTCACCGCATCCGCGCCCATGGCCGCCGCCAGGAGCGCACCCTCCGCCTCGGCGACGCGGAGGGTGGGCACTCCGCTCTTCCGTGCCGGAGCGAGTGCGCCGGTGATCACGCTGGCAGCGTCGGGGGAGATGAGTCCTTCCCTGACGGCCCGGCGCAGGAGGGGGAACGGGACCGACTGGGTCGTGTCGAGTCGTGGGGTCTCAGCGGGATCAGGGTCCGGACCGGCGGCTTCCTCGACGTGTTGGAGGGGCTCCGCCTGACGGATCCGTTCCCGGACCGTGCGGGTGGAGGTGCCTGTGACCTCGGCGATCATGTCCTCCGGCTTGGTGAACCCCTCACGGGCGCAGAGGCGCTGTGTGCCCTTCGACGTGTCTGAGCGCTGGGCGACCAGACCAGCGGCGAACATGCGGCCCGCGTCCACCAGCCTGCCCACCTCCTCCAGGACCCGGAGTTCCGCCACGAGGTCGTCGTCGTCGAGGAGGGCGAGCCGGTCGCCGTCAGCCAGGTGGCGAATCCACTCCAGGGCCGAGTGTGCGGCCCCCGCAGGGTGCGTGTCCGACTCGGATGAAGTGCTCGAGGACCTGCTGATGGGTGCCGCCACCGATGCGTGGCCGACCGAGGTGGGGGACAGGCCGTCCGAGGCGGGGACCACGGGGTCTGGGTGCTGCGCGTGACCCGGGAGGGTCAACGGGTCTGCAGGCGGTTCGTCAACGGACCGGTTAGTCGGCGCGGTCCCGGCACCGCCACGGGCAGGGGACAGGCCCCGGGCCGATGTGCTCGCGCCCGAGGATGCACCGCCGTGGGACACCGGGGTCCAGGACGACACGAGGTCCCCACGACCGTCCTCAGGGACGACCGCGAGGTCCGCGTGCTCCAGATCCGCTTTCATGGGTCAAGTGTGTGCGGTGCCATGGGCACTTGGAGTCGAACAGGTGTTCGATGTGGACCCGAGCGCGAGAATGTGATGCGAATCACAATGAGTGGGGAGATGTGGCCTCCCCGCTCGGCACCGTTCGCCACAAGGTCGGTCCACCCGACCACTCCGAGCAGGCACCGCCCACGACCTCAGGTGTTGGCCCTGTGGCTCATGGGTCCGACCAGGAGGGGAAGTGCCCCGCCCTCGTCAATCGCCCGACCCCCGCGGCGTCATCTCCGCATGTGCGCTCGTCCTGTGGCCCGCAAGGCACCACCCACCCGCCTGCGGTGCCGTCCCCGCACGAGTGCCCGATCCGGGGGCCTGCGGGATACCACGCGCCCGGCGCAGACCGGGCCCGCGCCTGTCTCAGTTTCCGCCCAGGGCGGAGAAGCCGCCGATCCCGAGCCCGAAGATCCACACGACCAGCGTCACGACGAGCGCCATGACCTTGTTCTGCTCGTAGCCCTCCAGGGCACGGCCGTCCTTGCTCCGCTGGTTGCCCGTGAGCACCAGGATCAGGTCGATGATCGCCCAGAGTCCGAATCCGCCTGCGGTGATGAGCTTGAGGATGCCGGTGCCGACCTTGCCCAGGTAGAAGCGGTCCACGCCGATGACCCCGAGGAAGAGGGACAACAGCCAGGTGATCACGAAACTCTTCGGAGGTGTCTGCGTGTAGTAGGTGCTCATCGGTGGTGCCTCCTGCTGACTGACTCCCACTGCCGTGGGTGGCCGCGCCGTCCGCGCGTCCTCGCGCCCAGCATAGGCACCGCAGGCGGGCACACCCCAGAGCGGGCCGCGGGCGGACGGACGCGTCGACAGGCCGTGGGCCCACCGACGGCGAGTCCACCGACCGTGCGTCGACCGGTCGACGGGAGTCCCGCGGCGAGGAACACGTCCCAAGCTCTCCTCACCCACCCATGCGTACGCACCATTCGCGGGCACCACCACACGGACACTCCGGCGACCGCCACCGGATCGGCGCGATACTTCAGCGGACATCCCCCGGTGGCTCCGCGGTGGATCCGGCGTGGCCGGACGGGCCGCAGCGAGCTCGGTCGACGTCACCATCCCAGCCCCGCGCCTGAACTGGAGCATCCGGTGAAACCCCAGACCTCCTCGCACCTCCCCGACCCCGACGGGACCGACCGGGACCCGGGCCGGCAACCAGCCCTCACCCGCGCCGAGCGCCTCGACCGCCTGCCCTTCACCCGCCGCCACGCCAAGCTCCTGGTCGGCTCCGGTGTCGGATGGGCCCTGGACGCCATGGACGTCGGGCTGATCTCCTTCGTGATGGTCGCCGTGGCCGCGCACTGGGACCTCGCCTCCTCGACGACGGGCTGGATCGCCTCGGTCGGCTTCATCGGCATGGCGATCGGCGCCACGCTGGGAGGCGCCGTGGCCGACCGCGTGGGGCGTCGCCAGGTCTTCGCCCTCACCCTGGTCCTCTACGGGGTGGCGACGGGGATCTCCGCCCTGTCGGTGTCGGTGGGCATGTTCATGGTGCTGCGCTTCCTGGTCGGCCTGGGCCTCGGCGCGGAACTGCCGGTCGCCTCGACCCTGGTCAGCGAGTACGCACCGCGGCGCATCCGCGGTCGCATGGTCGTGTGGTTGGAGGCCTTCTGGGCGGTCGGCTGGCTGCTCGCGGCCCTCATCGGCGCGTTCGTCGTGCCCTCCTCCGACGCCGGGTGGCGCTGGGCGCTGGCCATCGGGATGGTGCCCGCCCTCTACGCGATCATCGTGCGTCTGCACCTGCCGGAATCCGTGCGCTTCCTGGAGTCCAAGGGCCGTCACGAGGAGGCCGAGGCCAGCGTCCGCGAGTTCGAGGCCGCTGCCGGAGTGGCTGCGCCGCAGGTCAGTGGGGCCCCCGCGCGTCCAGGGGCCGGCGGCAGCACCCCGGGGGTCGACGAGGGCGGCTCCGCGGGCCTTCCCGATCCTCTGGACCAGGACCAGGACCAGGAGTACGCGCAGGACCGTGCCGGGGCGCGGGCGGCGGAGGCCGGCACGGTTTCCATCTGGTCGCCGGAGCTGAGGCGGCGCACGACGGCCCTGTGGACCATCTGGTTCTGCATCAACCTCAGCTACTACGGAGCGTTCGTGTGGATCCCGAGCCTGCTCGTCGAGCAGGGGTTCACCATGGTGAAGTCCTTCCAGTTCACGCTGATCATCACCCTGGCCCAGCTGCCGGGCTACGCGGCAGCCGCCTGGCTCATCGAGAAGTGGGGCCGGCGCCTGACCCTGGGCGTCTTCCTCATCGGTTCGGCGGTGGCTGCCGCACTGTACGGCCTGGCGAGCACCGGGTCGACGATCATCGCGGCCGGCATGCTGCTCTCGTTCTTCAACCTGGGCGCCTGGGGTGCGCTCTACGCCATCGGCCCGGAGCTCTACCCGACCGCCGTGCGCGGGACGGGAACCGGTGCGGCTGCCGGGTTCGGCCGCCTGGCATCCATCGGTGCGCCGCTGCTGGTTCCGGTGCTCCTGGGGGCCGGGGGCAACCACCTGGTGTTCGGCGTGTTCGCCGTGGCCTTCGCCGTGGCGGCGGCGGGTGCCTTCACCCTGCCTGAGCTCAAGGGGCAGCGCCTCAGGGACTGACCACCGTGTCGGGACCTCCCGTCCCGGCGGGAGTGCCCGGTGGCACCGGGACGGATCGGCCGCGCAGCACGGCGTGTCCCGCGGGGCAGGCACAGGACCTCGGGGACCGGCTCGGGCGTCCCTCGGCGGGTCATGGGGCATCGGGTCCGGTGGGCAGGGGTGTGACCGTCCTCGTCGGCGGGAATGGCGGACGGGTCGCACGCGTTGCACACAGGGAATGCCACAACGCGACTCCCCCCATGCGGAAGGACACCCCGTGAAGCTCTCCGTCCTCGAACAGGTCCCCCTCTTCGCCGGCCACGATGCCCGCAACACCCTGGAGGACACGGTGCGTCTGGCGCGTGCCCTGGAGGAGGCGGGATACGCACGCTTCTGGTTCGCCGAGCACCACAACACCTCCGCGTTCCTCTCCAGCGCACCCGACCTCCTGATGATGCACACGCTCCAGGCGACCGAACGCATCCGGGTGGGCAGCGGCGGAGTGATGGCGATGCACTACGGGTCCCTGCAGATGGCGGAGCGTTTCTCGATCCTGGCCACGCTGTTCCCCGGTCGGGTCGACATGGGACTCGGCCGGGCGCCCGGGGGCGACATGCTCGCCGCGCACGCCCTGAACCAGGGCCGTGTCATCGACCCGACCTCCATCGACGCACTCATCGCGGAGACCGTCGGCCTGCTGCGCGGGACGCTGCCCGAGGACCATCCCTACGCACGGCTGACCGTCACGCCGCACGCCGAGGTGCTGCCCGAGATCTGGCTGCTGGGATCCTCCGGCCAGTCGGCCGCGTGGGCGGGGGAGCACGACCTCAACTATGCCTACGCCCAGTTCTTCTCCGGGCGTCAGGACCCCGGCGTCATGGACCACTACCGGGCCCACCTCCCCGAGCCGGCAACGGCCGGGCGCACCCTGTCGGCCATGGGTGTCTCCGCCGCCGACACGCGCGAGGAGGCGGAGGAACAGGCACTCGCTGCCGCGGACTTCAGGCTCTCCATGCGTCAGGGGCGCCCCGTCGACTTCCGGGACCCCGCACGGATCCCCGAGGAGCGGCGCGCCGAGCTGCGCCGGTACCTCCGGCTCGATCCCTCCTTCGTCGTGGGGACGTGGGACGAGGTCGCAGGGCAGCTGCGGACCTTCGCCGACACCCACGGCGTCGACGAAATCATGCTCATCAGCTACATCGCGGATGTCGAGGTCAAGGTGCACCAGTACCGGGAACTGGCGCGGCGCCTGGACGGGTGAACGGGTCGGTGTCGGGGAGACCCCCTGGGGCGGACCGTCGCCGTCACCTTCACCTTCACCGTCACGGACACCGCCACCGCCGACCTCGCCGTCGCCCCCGTCGGTGGATCCCCGCCCCCGGGAGCCTGTCCGAGGATCCTCCCCGCATGGCACGATGAACCCATGCGCACCACACACAGACTCGTGGCACTGACGACAGGCCTGCTGATGGCGTTCTCACTGACCGGTTGCGGCGGCGGGGGCGGAGAGTCCGGCTCCGCGGACGGCGGCACCGTGGACCCTCTGGGCACCTGGGGCAGCACCGCCGCACAGTCACCGAACCTCACGTTCACCGAGGACGGCAACGTCACCGGCACGGACGGCTGCAACCGTCTGATGGGTTCGTGGACGGCCGAGGGTGAGACCGTCGAGTTCGGCGCGCTGGCCTCCACGCTGATGGCCTGCGTGGACGTCGACACCTGGCTCTCCGGCGCGAAGTCGGCCACCGTCGACGGTGACACCATGGTCGTCAGGGACGAGGGCGGCTCCGAGATCGGCACCCTGGAGCGCGGCTCCGGCGACTGACCGGGTGGGCTCGACCGTTCGGCGATGTCGCCGACGCTCCCGTGCGTCGAGAAGTGACAGTGTGTCGAGCGGCGCGCTGTGCGTCGGTGGGATGGCAGAGGTCAGGCGTTCATCCCGTCAGCGGGTGTCAGCGGTCTGGCGTTCATCCCGTCAATGGATGTCCGGTCCCGGGTCTCCGGGGGCGAGGTGTCAGTGCATCGAAGTGTTGTCTCGTTGACGTCTCGAGGTGATCCGGGCCGGATTTCGCATCGAGAACACACTTCGATGCACCGGCAGTCCGGCAGTCCGGCGGACACGGTGATCGCCTGCCGGCGACTGAGCTGGGCGACCGCACGCGGGCCTGTCGCAGTGTGATTGCCTGCCGATGACTGACCGCCGCGGCCGCACGCGGGCCCGCTGGTCAGCCGATGGGCCCGCCCGCACGCAGGTCCCGCACCCGCGTGTGCTCGGTGACGGGGGCGTACCCGAGGATCACGTCGATGAGTGCCTCCATGAACGGGCCGGCACCGAGGTGGTCGGGGACCGCATCAGGCATGACCGACACCGATCCGTCCGGGGACCAGTGTGTGACCACCAGGCAGGTCGAGGTGTAGCCGTTGCCGTCGCCCCGGTCACGCAGCTTGTCGACCATGTCGACGGCCCGGGCCAGCATGTGGGGCTCGTCGAGGATCGTGGACCGCACGAAGAAGGCGAAGCCGACCGCGGCCAGTGGGTACCGTGCCCGCAGGTTGCCGGCGTCCCCGTAGGCCTCCTCGAAGCGGTTGGCCAGGTTGTTGCCGAACGAGGAGTTCAGGGCCTTGGTCGACAGCAGCAGCTCGGGGCCCGTGGTCCACGAGGAGATCCCGACATCGACCTGCTTGACGTAGGCACGGCCCCTGATGCGTGCGTCCTGGGGCGCCACCGAGGTGGCGCGCAGCAGGCGTTCGCGCATCGCCCGTGCGACACGGTCGGGCAGGACCTCCAGCAGATGCCCGATCTCCTGGGGGAGGACCCGGGGGTCGCTGGCGCGTGGCCACACGGAGTCGGCCTCGAAACCGGCCCGGCGGAACTCATGGGCCAGCCAGGCATCCAGTGCACGGCCGTACAGGCCCGACTGGGAGCGCGCCCCCTCCCGGACGGGGATCGCGAGGATGTCCTCCAGCAGTGAGAGGTCGGGGACGTAGCGGCGGGAGCCCCCGGGGCCCTCCCACGGGTCCGACACCCCGGCCGCTGCGAGCAGGTCATCGAAGCGAGCGGCACCGCGGACACGGACGCGCCGCGCCGCGTCGGTCCCGTCCCCGATGGAGATGTCGCCGGCCGAGGTTCCCCCAGACGTCGGCACGCCGGGTTCCGGCTCCGGCCCCGGGACCAGTGCTGTCGGGTCGCTCACCGGGACGACCTCCCCCGGGTCCTGCGGCGTGTGGCCATGAGTCGGTGCGCGCGGCGGACCTCCTGGAGCTGCTCGTCCGACACCATCCCGGCGCCCACCAGGACCTCGTCGACCGCGGCCCGGGCGCTGTCCTGGTCACCGCGGCGCAGCAGGCGCCGCGCCACGGGCAGCAGCTCCGTGAGCTCGCCGTGCAGGGCGCGGACCCGGTCAGCCCCGGGCACCGGCAGTTGGACGGCCTCACGCGGTTCCACCTTGAGGATCCCCCCGCCGTAGGCACGCCCCACCAGCTCCGATCCCAACGCCGTGACGGAGTTCAGAGCGACCAGGGCGAGAAGTGCGGGCCCGACGTCGCGGGTGTCCTCACCCAGGAAGAGTCCGTGCACGGAGTTCAGGTGGCGTGCTCCACTGTCGTTCGCGCACAGGGCCACGCTCGTCGCGTTCATGTACGTGACGAACAGATCGGCCGGCGGCTGACCCGGCACGCGCCACCACGGGTCACGCACGCGGCACTTGTACGCGGTGTCGACGCCGACGGCCTCGCCCTCGTGGATGTAGGCCCATCCCGCGGGGGAGGGATCGCGGCGCGGACTGAAGAGGAGCGTGGGGGAGCCCTCCCTCCCGAGTCGGCGCAGGTCGGAGCGGGTCAGGCGCAGTGAGCGCAGGTGGCGGGACCCCGGTGGGCACAACGCCACGACGTCACGCCGCTCCAGGCCCAGGTCTGCCGCCCGCCGCGGGCTGAGGGCGAAGAAGTGGTTGTTGCCGGTCACCGCCCCGAGGGCGAGGCGCCCCCAGTCGCCCAGCCGTGCGAACCCTGGCGCACCGGTGACCTCGGTGAAGGCGGGGGAGAGGGCCAGGGCGGTGGTCCACTTGTCCGCCGGGCTGGGGGGAACCCAGCTGCGGTAGGCGATGTCGGCGCGGAGGTCCTCGGCACCGGTGACCTGGACGAGCTCGAAGTGGTCGGTGCCGGGACCGACGGGCGCATAGCCGTCCGCCAGCAGCAGGACGACCTCCTCCTGGACATCGGGGAAGACCCGCTCGGAGAAGAGCACCAGGCGGACGTCGGCGAAGTGGGCCAGCAGGTAGGCGCGCACCGCAGCGGCGTAGTTGACGCTGAGGAGCTCGGCGGGCAGGACCAGCCCCATGCGCCCCCCGGGTGCGAGGAAGGTGGAGGCGTGCACCGTGAACGCCGCCCAGGAGGAGGCCAGCGCCGTCAGGCGGACCCCGGCCCGGAACGCTGCCTCGCGTGCGCGCAGGCGGGCGGCGCCGGTGAAGTCCTGGTAGCGGATGTAGGGCGGGTTGCCGATGACGGCGTCGACGGGGCGTGGGGGGCGGTACTCGAAGAAGTCCCCGACCTGCAGGTCCGCCTCGATGCCGGAGGAGGACAGGGACCGCCGGGCGCGCTCGACGGAGCCGGCGTGGATGTCCACACCCATGAACTGGCCCGGGGTGACGACACCTCCGAGATCGGTGACCGTCCCCCCGGCCTGGTGCAGGAACACCGCCTCCCCGGTGGAGGGTTCCAGCACGGTGTCCTCGGGTGAGCGGACGGCCCAGTCCGCGATGAAGCGCGCGATGGGCGCGGGGGTGAAGAAGGCGCCGCGCTCCTTGCGCGACTCCCTCAGCTCCACGGCGTCCTCCCCCATGGGAGACATCTTCGCTCATGCCGTGGGCATCTGGGATGCACGAGGGCGCCCGCCCCCCGCTTCGACCACCTGGCGGGGCGGCGGCGACTCCGGGGACCGGTCGGTCTCCCCGCGCCCCTGGCGGGGCATCCGGGAACGCTGCGATGGTTCCGTGCAGCGTGCCGGTCCGGGACGCCCCCTCCGTTCGCTCCACGGAGGGAATGGTGAGTCCTAGGCTGTCCCCAAGGAGGCCACCATGCCCGCTGTGACGACACCCCTTCCCCCACCGAGCGACATTCCGGAGGCACGCGGCGTGCCCCTGGAGCAGGCGGTCGAGCCGCTGGTCCTCGCCATGGACATCGGTTCCACCTCCACCAGGGCCTGTCTCTACGACGCCCTGGCCCGTCCCATCCGCAAGCGCGCCGCCAAGGCCGCCCACCAGTTCCGTGAGGGCGCGGACGGCACGGCCGAGATCGATGCGGACGCCGTCACCGCCGAGATCGCCGACGTGATCACCCGGGTCCTCGCCGACCTGGCTCCCGGGAGTGTGCGCGGTGTCGCCATGGACACCTTCGCCTCCTCCCTGGTCTGCGTGGATGCACAGGGCGATGCCCTCACCCCCTGCATCACCTACGCGGACTCCCGGTCCGCGCCCCAGCTGGCCCAGCTGCGCGCCGAACTCGACGAGTCGGCCGTGCACCAGGCGGTGGGTGCCCGTCTGCACACCAGCTACCACGCCCCCCGGCTGCTGTGGTTGGCCCGGACACGTCCGGAGGTGCTCGCGCGCACCGTCCGCTTCGTCTCGCTGGGGGAGTACGTTTACACCCGCCTCGCCGGCGTCGATGCGGCGGCGACCTCGACGATGGCGTGGACGGGGCTGCTCAACCGCCACACGGGTGATCTCGACGTGGACCTCCTCTCCGCCACCGGCACCCGGCGCGAGCAGTTCGCGCAGATCGTGGATGCCGACAGCCCCGTCGAGGCCGTCTCCCCCGAGACCGGTGTGCGCTGGCCCGCCCTCGTCGGCGCCCTGTGGTTCCCGGCCATTCCCGACGGCTACGCCTCGAACCTGGGCGTGGGTGCGACGGATGCGGGCACGGTGGCGCTGTCCGCCGCCACCTCAGGTGCCATGCGCGTCATCGTGCCGGGCACGCCCGAAGTCCTCCCCACCGGACTGTGGGCGTACCGGGTCTCCGCCTCGGAGTCCATCGTGGGCGGCGCACTCAACGACGTCGGGCGCGTCATGACCTGGCTGGAGTCCACGCTCGCCCCCGTGGAGGAGCGCGTCCTGGACGTGGCCCTGCGCGGCAACCCGGTCCCCGGCATCCCCCTGGTCCTCCCGTTCCTCACCGGCGAGCGCGCCACGGGGTGGGCCGGCAATGCGCGCGCGGTGCTCACGGGCGTCTCCTCCTCCACGGGTGCGGTGGACATCTGGCGCGGTGCGGTGGAGGGTGTGGCGATCTCCTACGAGCGCATCTTCGAGCAGCTGCGCTCCGTCAACCCCGACATCCACCAGGTCATCGCATCGGGGGGCGTCACCCAGCACTACCCCGCCACCATGGAGGTCGTCGCCCAGGCCCTGGGCTTCCCGGTGCGCGTGGTGGACGTCAAGCGCGTCACCATGCGCGGCACGGCCGTCTTCGCCCTGTCGGTCCTGGACCCGGAGGGGCAGCGCGCCACCGTCCCCCAGTCGGCCACGCTCCAGCCCGACCACGCCCAGAAGTCCTACTACGCCGACCTGCGCGCCCGCTTCGACGCCACCTACCGGGACGTCGTCGCCGAGCGCTGAACCCTCACCACTGACCCCTGATCGCTGGACCCCATCACACCCCGGAAGGCCACTGCCATGATCCCCGACCCGTGCCATGACCTGTCAGGAGGTGCGCGACCATGAGCCCGCTCACGACCCTTCCCGCCCTCGTCGGCGCCCTCCTTCCCCTGGCGGACGACCCGCCCGCCCCCACTGCGGGGACCACCCAGCTGGTCCTCGCGGCCGTGGTCTCCATCGCCCTGATCGTCGTGCTCATCGTCTGGGTGAAGATGCATCCCTTCTTCGCCCTCATGCTCGGCTCCGGCGTCATGGCCGTGGCGGCGAACATGGGCTTCGCGAACGCATTCACGGCCTTCAGCTCCGGCGTCGGCTCGACCCTGGGAGGCGTCGGCGTCCTCATCGCGCTGGGCGCGGTCATCGGCAAGTTCCTCACCGAGTCGGGTGCAGCAGACGAGATCGTGGACACGATCCTCTCCAAGACCCCGGCCAAGCGTCTGCCCTGGGCGATGGCCGGGGCGGCCTTCATCATCGGCATCCCCCTGTTCTTCGAGGTCGGCGTCGTCCTGCTCATCCCGATCGTCATGCTGGTGGCCAAGCGCGCCAAGCTGCCCGTGATCCTCATGGGCATCCCCGCCCTGGCCGGCCTCTCCGCCCTGCACGGTCTGGTGCCACCCCACCCGGGTCCCCTCATCGCCATCGATGCCCTCAAGGCCAACCTGGGCCTCACCCTGGCGCTCGGCCTGGTCGTGGCCATCCCGACCGTGATCGTCTCCGGACCCCTCCTGGCGATCCCCATGGCACGCTGGGTTCCCATCCAGGCGCCCGAGCGGATCGTCGGCCAGAGGGTGGACGAGGGCGGCCGCAGACCCTCCTTCTGGGTCGCCCTCTCCGTCGTGCTCATGCCGGTCCTCCTGATGCTGGCCCACACGCTGGTGGTTGCCCTCAGGGTCGACACCACGGCGTGGGGAGCAGTCCTGAGCTTCGTCGGGACCCCGCTGCTGGCCCTGCTCATCACCTCCCTCTACGCGATGGTGGTGCTGGGCCTCGCCCTGGGACGTTCGACGAGTGGGGTGTCCTCACTGACGGGAGCGGCGTTCGGACCGGTCGCCGGGATCCTCCTCATCGTCGGCGCCGGCGGCGGGTTCAAGCAGACCCTGGTCGACTCGGGAGTGGGCGGGGTGATCGGTGACAGCATCATCCAGGCCGGTGTCCCGGTCCTGCTGGCGGGGTGGCTGGTCGCTGTCGCCATCCGTGTCGCCACCGGGTCCGCGACGGTCGCGACCATCACCGCATCGGGCATCATGGCGCCGCTGGCCGCCGGGCTGACGGACGTCCACCTGGCACTGCTGGTGCTGGCGATCGGGGCGGGGTCGGTGTTCCTCTCCCATGTCAACGACGCGGGCTTCTGGCTGGTCAAGGAGTACTTCGGCATGACCGTCGGGGAGACGTTCAAGACCTGGTCGCTCATGGAGTGCGCGGTGTCCGTGGTCGGACTGGTGGGGGTGCTCGCCCTGGGTGCGGCGTTGGTCTAGCCAGCCCCGTCGGCGACGTGCGGGGGTCCGGGCCACCCTCCCGGCACCCTCAGTCGCTGGCGACGGAGGTGACGGAGTGGGGCATGCCCACGGGTTTGGACTCCGCTGAGCCCCGCTGGCGCAGGTAGATGGACAGGGCGACCATCGAGCCCACCGCGAGGAGCTCGGACTGCCAGTTCTGCAGGGTGCGGTTCCAGAAGTCGGGGGAGACGAGGTAGCCGCCCAGGGTGACTGGCTCCTGGCCGTGCAGGAGCTGGTCATGGTTGTGCACGACCCTCCCCGCCAGGGCCTGGGCCAGCCACGACAGGAGGAATACCGTCCCCATCACCAGGAGCAGTGAGTTGGAGTAGACCCCCTGGCGCCAGCCGCCCACCCGCGCCCAGCGGGGCGAGTCCGGGCGGGCGTGGGGGCCGACCAGCTGCTCGCTGTCCGTGCCCAGCCCCTCCTGGCCCGGCTTCTTCGACTCCGGGGACCCCTTCTGCACGAACCACACGGTGGCCAGGATGAAGAGGAAGAACTGCAGGTACTCCGACTGCCAGTTCTCCGCGACATCGACGACGAATGCGGAGGAGGTCACGAAGGACGCCCAGTCCAGGGCGGCGGCCCCGTGGGCTGCCTGTTCCTCGTTGAAGGCGGCGAGTCCGACGACGGACTGTCCGGCCAGCGCCGCCAGGAACAACGCGGCGAAGACCAGGCTCAGGGCGTGCTCGCGGATCCTCATCGGTCATCTCCCCATCGCGACGACGGTGAACATGCAGGCGAGGCCGACGACGATGATGCCGACCCACATCCAGAAGACTGCTCTCATGACGAGGCTTCGCCCTCGTCCGCCGTCCCCTCCTCGGGGGTCCCCGGACCGTCGGGTTCCTGTGGGGGAGTGTCCGTGTCCGGATCGCCCACGGGCTGGGTCCCCGGGTCGGTGCCAGGGGCTTCCCGACCGGGTTCGGGGGCGCCCTCGTCGGGCGGGTCGGTCGGGGCCACGCGCGGCGGTGCGTCGGGGTTCGACTCGAAGGGTGGGTGGCGGTCGTCCATGGGGGTGCCTCTCGGTGCGGTGCGGGTGCTCGTTCGTCGTGGACCCACGGGTGGCCACGGCATCCGCGCCGCGCACCGCCCGCTCCGACCGGGTCGATCCCGTGGGCCGCCTCGCCGCGGACCCGGTCGCAGGACTCGATTGTCACACCGATCCGCGCCGCGCACCCGTCGGGGGCACAGGGGATGTCCGGGGAGGGCGCGCTCCGCGTGGGTCGGGTGCTTCCGGTGGTGGGAATGGTGTGGATCACACATGCTGGAGGCATGGACAACACACATGTCGAAGAACCGGCCGAGAAGGCCACCGCACTCCAGGGGGAGGGCTTCCCCGAGCAGGAGCAGCCCTATCCGGGACTGGGTTCCCGCATGGACCCCGTCCCCGACCACGGCGAGCACACCTGGGTGGGGCACGGACGCCTCACAGGTGTGAAGGCGCTGATCACCGGCGGTGACTCCGGCATCGGGCGCGCCGTGGCGATCGCCTTCGCCCGGGAGGGCGCGGATGTCGCACTGTCCTACCTGGTCGAGGAGCAGCCCGACGCGGAGGACACCGCTTCGTGGGTCCGCAAGGAGGGACGTGTCGCCGTCCTGCTCCCGGGCGACCTCCGGGAGGAGGACGTCGCCCGTGGTGTCGTGGACCGTGCGGTGCAGGAACTGGGCGGTCTGGACGTCGTGGTCAACAATGCGGGGTTCCAGTGGGCGCGACGTGACGGCGGCCTGGCCGAGGTCACCACGGATGAACTGGACCGCGTGTTCGACACGAACCTCAAGGCCCTGTTCTGGGTGACCCAGCAGGCCCTGCCCCACCTGCACAGCGGGTCCAGCATCATCAACGTCAGCTCGATCCAGGCCTACGACCCCTCCGTCCCCCTGATCGACTACGCCTCGACCAAGGCGGCCATCAACAACTTCACCGTCAACCTGGCCGCCGAGCTGGGGCCGAAGGGGATCCGCGTGAACGCGGTCGCGCCCGGTCCGATCTGGACCCCGCTGCAGCCGGCGACGCGCACCGCGGACTCCATCCCCGACTTCGGGAAGAACACCCCGCTGGGTCGGGCAGGACAGCCCGTCGAGTTGGCCGGTGCCTTCGTGTACCTGGCCAGTGAGCGGGAGGCCTCCTACGTGTCGGGCACGGTGCTCGGCGTGACGGGTGGTCGCCCGGTCTTCTGACGGGGACGAGGGCGTCCCGCACTCGGTGGGCACCCAGGACCCATCCATGACGAGGACGGAAGGGGACGACGATGCCCGAGGCATGGTCCAAGAAGGACGAGAAGCAGTACCGGCACGTCAAGGACAGTGAGGAGGACCGGGGCCGCAGCGAGAAGCGCGCCAAGGAGATCGCCGCTGCCACGGTCAACAAGCAGCGCTCCAAGGAGGGGCGCACGAAGAAGGACTCCTGAGTCCCGTGTGGTACGCGTGGGGGCAGTGACGCCCACGGCGCCGATGACCTGTCCGACAGGATCAGCCCGATGGCCGTCGGCGGGAGCGGCCCACCGTGGGTGTCGAGGCTCCCACGGGACGGATTCGCACGTGGGCCGAGCGCTGCTGTACTCTGGTGCGCCGAGGTAGCGTGTCCGAGCGGCCGAAGGTGCAGCACTCGAAATGCTGTGTGGTGTCACAGCCACCCTGGGTTCGAATCCCAGCGCTACCGCCAGGGTTTGCCCCGGGATCCCACCGATTGGTGAGGGTCCCGGGGTTTTCTCGTGTAGCCATTGACGTCTGCCGGACGAGAGGCCGCGTCGTGTTCCGTCCGTGGTCACCTGCGCCGCCACGGTGCGGTCGTCCGGTCCGGTGCGGACCCAGGACTCAGGGTCGGTCGGGGCCCTGGACCTCGAAGGGGGCGCCGGGCTGGGCGTAGGACTCGCCCACCTCGGGCAGGTCCTCCGGCGTGATCTCCTCGACGGGGGTGTCCCCGCCGGCCGAGCTCGGCTTCTCTGCGTTGGCACCCTCGCTGTCAGGGGTGCCGGTCCCGTGCCGTCGCACGCCGCCGCCCTCGGGCCGGTCGGCCCAGGCGGGTCCCTCGCGGGGCTCGGACTCGTTGAAGCGTCGGGCAGCGCGTTCCCCCTGCGTTCCCTCCGCCGGGTCGCGGTGCCCGGTGGTGCCGTCCGCGTCGTCGTCGCGGTCGGCCGCGTCCTTGAAGGGATCGTCGAGGGGCGCGTTCCCGATCCCCAGGCCCTCCTGGGGTTGGCGCGTCCCGTGGCGGCCCACGTACTCCCCCTGCTCCGTGGTCTCCTGGCGCCGTCTCGCTGCTGCGGCGTCCTCATCAGTGGTCCAGGGCGGGTCGTGCTCTTCCGTCTTGTGTGTCATCGTCTTCTCCTCGGTGTCGTGCCCACCTCGCGGTGCTGGCGGACAGGGGAGTTGCCACGCCTCAGTGTGATGCGGGACACTCCCAAGGCTACCGGCCGCACGAGTTCGCGCCACTCGGGCTCAGGACGGTGGTGCCGCTGGAACCGTGGCGACCACGGTCGCGGGCGGCCCCACTCGCGTGGGAGAGTACGCGACAGAATGTCCACAGGACACGGACCGAGCGGACCACCGCCCCGCCCTCGTCGACACCCGTCGGACGCAAGGACGGCAGCCCGCAGCGGGAGCCGCGCCCACGTACCCCGAGGGAGACGCGCATGACAGAGACCCTGGTCCACGGCCGCACGCTGCAGGAGTGGGTCGCGGAGGCCCCCGAGATCGGCTCCCTGACCGAGTGCCGTGAGACCCAGTGGTTCAACCCCGCGCTGAAGCCGACCGCCCGCGCACTCCCCGAGGTCGGCCTGACCGCGGAGGACATCCGGGGTGCCTCCGCGCGCCTGAGGCGCTTCGCCCCCTACCTGGCCCGCGTCTTCCCGGACACCCGCAGGACCGCGGGCATCATCGAGTCGCCACTGGTGTCGGTCCCCGCGATGAAGGAGCGCCTCGGGGCCGGTGCCGGACGCGGGCTCCCGGGGAACCTGTGGCTCAAGCTGGACAGCGAACTGCCGGTGTCCGGCTCCATCAAGGCACGTGGCGGCATCCACGAGGTCCTCGCCTTCGCGGAGGACCTGGCGCTGGAGTCGGGGATGCTGCACCTCGACGACGACTACTCGGTCCTCGACTCGCCCCGCTTCACCGACTTCTTCGGGCAGTACGGGGTCGCCGTGGGATCCACCGGGAACCTCGGACTCTCCATCGGCATCATGAGCGCCAAGCTCGGTTTCCGGGCGACGGTGCACATGTCCGCCGACGCTCGCCAGTGGAAGAAGGACAGACTCCGGGCCAACGGGGTCGAGGTCATCGAGTACGAGGGCGACTACTCCGAGGCGGTGCGGCAGGGCCGTGCCCAGGCGGAGTCGGACCCGAGGTGCCACTTCGTCGACGACGAGAACTCCCGCACCCTCTTCCTCGGCTACGCCGTGGCCGCCCACCGCCTGGCGGGACAGCTGCAGGTCCTCGACGTGCCCGTGGACCGCGACCACCCCCTCTTCGTCCACCTGCCCTGCGGGGTGGGTGGCGGGCCCGGGGGTGTCGGGTTCGGCCTCAGGGTGGAGTTCGGGGACGACGTCCACCTGGTCTTCGCCGAACCGACCCACTGCCCGAGCATGTTCCTGGGGGTGCGGACGGGTCTGCACAGCCGGACCTCGGTCCTGGACTTCGGGATCGACAACGTGACGGCAGCCGATGGGCTCGCGTGCGCCCGGCCCTCCGGCTTCGTCGGCCCGGCGATGCAGCACCTGGTGGACGGCTACATGACCGTGGACGACGACCACCTCTACCGCCTGGTCGCCGAGCTCCACGACTCCGAGGGCATCGACATCGAGCCCTCCTCCACGGCCGGCCTGGTCGGCATCGGGCGGGTCGTGGAGGCGGGGGAGTACCGCGAGCGGATCGGTCTGGATGATGCCCGGCTCTCCCGGGCCACGCACATCGCCTGGGCGACGGGGGGCAGCATGGTCCCCCGTGCCGAGATGGAGGCCTACGTCGCCCGGGGGCACAGCCTCCAGCGCTGAGCTCCGGATGGGCGTCGGGGCGCCAGCAGCCGTGCAGGGGGGACTGCCCGTGCTCCGGTCGGGAGGCCGCGGTCCAGGTGGGTGTCATCGAGGCCTGCGCGATGGCGGGGAGTCGGGCACTGTCCTGTTCACGAGGGCGACGACAGCCGTGCCGGGGGAGTCGCCCCGGTGGTGGTGTGTCTTGCGGTGGAATGGGACCGAAGTCCTACCATGGATGTGCATTCCGCATCTGAGTCGAGTCAACCCTGGCACCCGGAGGATCACGCAATGACCGCGTCCCGGTCCCTTCCCCTGACCGTCCGTTACAAGCCGAGCAAGTGGATCACGGTCCTCATTGCGAACACCGTCCTGCTGGCCGCAGGTGTGCTGATCGTCGTCGCAGCGATCATGCAGTGGGGGGAGTGGGGATGGAAGGCGATCTTCCTGGCGATCCTGGGCGTGCTGGTGGCGTTGCTCGGACTGGCCAATGCCACGGGCGCCAAGGGGAAGTTCGCACCGACCGACATGGTTGCCGCAGGGGTCGACGCCGACGGCTTCATCCTCCCCTCGCACGGTCTGGTTCCCTGGTCGGCCTTCACGGGCATCGACTTCGCCTACGCCCTGAGCGGTGGTTCCAAGGTGATCCTCAACCTGATCTACGGCATGGACGACCGCAAGGTGGTCGTCCGGCTTGCTCCCGAGGCGTTGGCTCCGGACCTCCGTGCAGACATCGAGAAGCACTCACCGGAGGCCTTCGGTGAGGAGGGCATGGAGCTTGCCTTCGTGACGGGCCTGGTCGGAGGGACGAACTCCTACATCGAGCTGCTGCGCGCCACTGAGAGCGCCGCGCCCCAGGGTTTCCCGCTGACGGTCACCTCGAAGGACTCCTCCTTCCTCAAGAAGCTCGACACGGCCCGCGCCGCAGCCAGAGGGTCGGGCCGCACGAGCCCCGCGCCGCAGCTTGGGGGCGGAGTCGCGGCCTGAGGACTGAGGCGCATGAGCCCCGGGCCACATGACCCCTGACTCGCATGAGCCCGGAGTCGCCGGGCCGCCGGGCGCTCACGCTGTCGACGGTTCCCTCCCCGCCTCTCGGAGGTTGCTGATGGCGCGGGTGGCGACGAGCACCCGGGGGAGGCAGGACCTCTAGGCTGGCTCCCATGCGAGACCTCTACCCTGCGATCGAACCCTTCCACACCGAGATGCTCGACGTGGGTGACGGACAGCGCCTCTACGTCGAGCAGTGTGGCAACCCCGACGGCAAGCCGGCCGTCTTCCTCCACGGTGGTCCCGGATCGGGCTGTTCCCCCGAGCACCGCCAGCAGTTCGATCCGGAGCTCTACCGCATCATCCTCTTCGACCAGCGTGGAGCCGGACGCTCCACCCCGCGGGCAGGATCGGACTTCGCGGACCTCACCGCGAACACCACCTGGCACCTGGTCGCCGACATCGAGGCGATCCGCGAGCACCTGGGCATCGGTTCCTGGCTGGTCTTCGGCGGCTCCTGGGGTTCCACGCTCGCCCTCGCCTATGCGCAGACCCATCCGGAACGTGTCACCGAGCTGGTCCTGCGCGGCATCTTCACCCTGCGGCACTCCGAGCTCGCGTGGTTCTACGAGGGCGGCTCCGAGCACGGCGGAGGTGCCTCCTCCGTGTTGCCGGACTGGTGGGAGGACTACGTGGCACCCATTGCCCCGGAGCGACGGGGACGACTCATCGAGGCCTACTGGGAGGTCCTCAACGGCACCGACGAGGGCGCTCGTCTGCGGGCGGCAGATGCCTGGACGCAGTGGGAGTCCCGCGCCATCCACCTGCTGCCCGAGCCCGAGGAGGAACTCACCCATGAGGAACTGCTGGAGGCGCTCGGCTTCGCCCGCATCGAGAACCACTACTTCATGCACCACGGGTGGCTCCGTGAGGGGCAGCTGATCTCGGAGGCGCGCGAGCGTCTGGCGGGGATCCCGGCCGACATCGTCCAGGGCCGCTACGACATGTGCTGCCCCGCGACGACGGCCTGGGACCTGCACCGCGCCTGGCCCGAAGCGGAGTTCCACCTGGTCGAGGCCGCCGGCCACGCCTTCTCCGAGCCCGGGATCACCGACGCCCTGGTCACCGCCACCGACCGTTTCGCAGGGAAGGACTGAGGGCGGGTCGGGCCGGGACGCGTCGTCCCGGCCCGACCCCCCTGTTCAGGGTTCAGGAGACGGCGTCCGCCTGGACGAGGCTGAAGGTGGTTCCCTGGTCATCCGCCACGGCGGCCATGCGGCCGTAGGGGGAGTCGTGGGGACCGAGCAGCACGCTGCCGCCCAGCTCGATGACCCGGGACGCGGCCGCATCCACGTCCGGGGTGCCGAAGTAGACGACCCAGTGGGCGGGCTCGGGTCCGCCCGATCCTTCCGAGCTCTCCCCGGGTGCAGCGACGCCGGCGTCCTCATCCGTACCGGGACCGGTTCGCGTGACGTCGTAGATTCCGGCAGTGGCACCTTCCGGGTTCCTGTGCTCTGCGTAGCGGAACTGTGGGGTGTCGGCCGTGACGGCGGCATCCCACTCGAAGACGTCCCGCATCAGGGAGACGGCCTCGGGGAAATGGGAGGTGTGCAGTTCGAACCAACAGGGTGCTCCCGCGGCGGCGAGGAGACCGGTGCCCGGGAACTCAAGGGGCTGCCAGGCGCCGATCATGCCCAGGGCGGGGTCGAGCACCTCCAGGCTCCACCCCAGCTCGCCGACCTGCATGGGGCTCCCGCCCAGCACCTGGGTGCCGTGGTCGGCCGCGCGGTGGGCCAGGGCGTCGATGTCAGCGGTGTGGAGGTAGGTGCTCCAGTAGTTCCCGATCGCGATGTCGGCCATCTCGGGAGGCATCCCGGCGGCTGCCGCACTGTTCTCCATCGCCCCACCGATGGGGGCGTCGTCCAGGGTGATCATGTTGTAGTGGCCGAACTCCGCGCCCGAGTCCGTGAAGGTCCAGCCGAAGAGCTGGCCGTAGAAGGCATGTGATCGTTCGATCGAGTCGGTCATGAGGTCGATCCAACAGGGATCTCCGGTGGTGAAGGTGGGCATGGCGGGTCCTCCGGTCGCTGACGGGGTCAGGGGTGTTCCGTTCCAGTCCTGTCGACACCCGCCCCGGTGAGGGCGCCGATCAGACGATCCTCGCATCCGCTGTCGGAACGCGCGCGACGAGCAGCGGGCGTCCCGCCGAGCGGTGGACTTCCTACCGAACGGTGGCGATCCCGCCGAACGGTGGGCTTCCTACCGAACGGTGGCGATCCCGCCGAGCGGTGGACTTCCCACCGAATGGTGGGCCTGTACCCCCTCCGTTCGGTGAGAAGTCCACCTCTCGACGGATGGCCCTCCTTCGCAGCCACTGTCCCGGGTCATCCACCACGCCGCACGCGTCAGGAACTCCACCTCCCGCCACTCGGGGAGTCCACGGTGGGCCGGATGTGCACGGAAGGGGGTCGAGACCCCGCCGCTGCGAAACATGTGACCTGCGTCGCTAGCATGGATGGACGACAACCGTCCATGCACTGCAAGAACGGAGCGAACATGACCGTCCACCACGACCTGCCCACCACCGAGGACCTCAAGCGGCTCGCCGAACCCCGTGACCACGCCGTCACCGTGTACGTGGCGACCGTTCCGGGACCCGATGGGAGGAACCGGGCGCGCACCGCCCTCAAGAGCGCGGTGGACCACGCCATCGCCCACTTCAAGGAGACCGATGGCCTGACCTCGGCCCAGGAGCGTGGGCTGCGCGACCAACTGGCCTCACTGGACGGGGACGGTGACCTGTGGGGAGCCCTGTCCTCCTCCCTGGCGGTCTTCCTCACCCCGGACTCCCAGGAGGAGTTCATCCTCCCCAATGCCCTGGAGGAGGAGTGGCAGGCCTCCACCTGGTTCGACCTGGGCCAGCTGGTGCGGGCAGTGGCAGGGGGGCAGCACGCCTGGGCCCTGAGCCTGTCCACCAACGCCTGGTCCCTGTGGGAGGCCACCCCCCAGAGCCGGGCGGTGGAGGTCGACGTCGCCGGGCACGAGGAGATCGCCGATGCCGCCAGCGCCACGAACCGTGACTCCCTGCCCGGGCGCACACACGTCAACAGGCTCGGCGCGGACGAGGGACGCAAGCTCCTCCTGGAGGCCTACGCCAAGCGGGTCTCGGAACTGGTCGGGGCGGACCTGACGCGACGTGACCCCTCCGCCCGAATCCCGCTGTTCGTCTTCGCCACCGAGCCCCTGCAGTCGATGCTCACCCTGGAGGACCGACGCCGCATCGTCGAACGAGTCCCCGGGGCCCCCGACAGAGTCGGCGCGGACGAGGTGGACGCCGCGATCCGGGAGCGGCTCCCGAAGATCAATGCCCAGCAGGTGTCCGACGACCTGGAACGCATCGGCAACGACCTGCCGCGCGGCCTGGTGGCCACCACGGTGGAGGACATCGGACGGGCGGCGGCGGCAGGTGCCGTGGACACCTTGGTCTACGAGTTCACGGTGAACGTCAGTGGCGACTTCGATCCTGCCACCGGTGAGGTGACCAACGGCGGCACCGGGGACCACGACGTGCTCTCCCGCATCGCCCTGACGGTCCTGGAGCAGGGCGGGGACCTGGTGCCCGTGCGCGACTCCGAGGTCCGCAGCGACGTCTGGAACGGTGTGGCCGTGGCCCACCTGCGCTACGCCGTGTGACCGTCCGACCGTGTGGGGTGGTCCCACCGTGTGAGGGGGGCGCAAGAACACCTACACGGTCACCCTCCCGAACGGCGTGTGATCCCACCGAGTGAGGGGGGCGCCCCGCTTCCGGGGTGCCCCCCTCCGCACCCCCCCGCACCGCACCGAGGGTTCAGCGCAGGCGGCGGGGGAACTCCGTGACGGTGGCTCCGGGCCCGCCCTCGTCGCCGTCCCTGCCCACACCCAGACCGAGACCCCGCCCGCGCGGGGTGTCACGCGGGTCGGAGCGGGTCACCCAGGTGGGGACGTGGGGCGTGCTGAACGGATCGAACCAGTGCGAGACGTGGACGGGCGAATCGGCATCGGGGAAGAGGTTGGAGGCGTAGAGGAGGCCGATGTCCTCCGGCGGTCCGGCCAGTTCCTCGAACCACTGTTCCCACTGGTCCGCCTCCGGGTGCCCCTGTGAGCTCCCCACGATGTGCCCGAGGTTGAGCACGTGGTGGAGGACGAGCTCCTCGGCGACGCTGCGGACCAGTGGGTCACCACTGCCGATGGGGTGGGTGACCAGGCGCGCGCAGAAGTCCTCCGCGAGGGTCAGGAGGTGGTAGCAGAACTCGTGGTCGTAGCGCGTGGTCCAGGCGTGGGGCAGTGCTCCACCGATCCAGGACTCCTCGAGCTGTCCGAGGTGGGTGCCGCGCGGCATGCCGGCCAGCTGGCCCACGTCCTCCCCGACGAGTCCGCGGTACAGGTCGACACCGACGGAGAAGCAGCGGGCGCAGTCCTCCCCCAGGCTCGCGCTGAGCAGGCGGGACCAGGAGCCGTCCGCCTGCGCCTCGGCGTGGCTCCAGCTCGGCAGGCTCGCCGCGGCGAGGTCGTCCTCGAAGGGGTCGAACCCGTCCTCGTCCGGCCCGTCCGTCCACGCGGATGAGCTCGTGGTGAGTCCGTCGAACACGGACTCCGGCCACCACCCCAGTGCGGTCCAGACCCCGTAGACCTTGTCGCCGCGCACGCGGGTGCGTCCGCTCTCGTAGTTGCGCCACGTCTGGGCCGAGACCCCGGCGCGTCGGGCGATGTCGGGGATCGACGCGTCCATCTCGACGCGTCGGGCACGGATGGCCTGCTCGATCCCGGGGTCGTCGGGGTAGTGCTCCTCGGTCGTGGGGTCGCTGGGCATTGCTCGTCTCCTCGGCTCGGGCTCGCCGGTGCGGGTTGCTCTGTGGCACTGCGGTGTCGCCCAGCCTACGGCGGGGCGGGTGCGCGTGGAACCGTCCCCCACACCCGGGCCTGGCGGGCGGCACCGGGCGTGGTCCGCGGCGTACGCGTCGTGTGCGCAGCAGCGGTGGGCGCGGGGGCGGTCCCGTCGTCATTCACGAGGGCGACCCGTGGGCAGTTCCGTCGTCATTCACGAGGGCGACGCTGCTGTCCTCCTCCACGAGTGCGGGGCACCCGTGGACGGCATCCACGGGCGAGGGTCAGGTCGTCCACGACGACGAGGGGGCCGGTCGGCGACTGCCGACCGGCCCCACACGCCCGTCATGCTGCTCGGTGTCAGGCGTTGACCAGGCCGGTGTAGGTCCGGGCGCGCTCGAAGCGGGCGGCGACATCGGCCCAGTTCACGACGTTCCACCACGCCTTGACGTAGTCGGCCTTGACGTTCTTGTAGTCCAGGTAGAAGGCGTGCTCCCACATGTCCAGCAGCAGCAGCGGCACGGTGGCCACCGGCACATTGCCCTGCTGGTCGAAGAGCTGGAAGGTGACCAGACGCTTGGCGACCGTGTCGTAGGCCAGGACGCCCCAGCCGGAGCCCTGGAGGCCCAGGGCGGCTGCGCCGAACTGACCCTGGAACTTCTCGAAGGAACCGAAGTACTCGTCGATCGCCGCGGCCAGCTCGCCCTCAGGGCGACCCTGTCCGTCGGGGGTCATGTTGGTCCAGAAGATCGAGTGGTTGACGTGACCGCCCAGGTTGAAGGCCAGGTTCTTCTCCAGGAGGTTGATGGCCCCCTGGTCGCCGGACTCGCGCGCGGCTTCGAGCTTCTCCAGTGCGGTGTTCGCGCCACCCACGTAGTTCGCGTGGTGCTTGTCGTGGTGCAGCTGCATGATCTGGCCCGAGATGTAGGGCTCCAACGCCGCGTAGTCGTAGGGGAGATCCGGAAGTGTGTAGACCGCCATGAGTGTTCCTTGTCTCTCGGGAATTCTTGGATTGTCGCCGGTGTGAGCGTTGCGCGCGCCACGTTCGGCGCGACCGCAATCAGGCTATCGCCCTTTGGTCCCGCCTGCGAGATCTCGGCCCGTGCTAGGCAGGGCCGGTGCGGCAGCGACGAGGGCGTTCCCGAGCCCCGTCCGGGAGTAGTAGACAGCGCGGGAGCGGCGCGCCCGGGCGACCAGCCCGGCGTCCAGGAGGACACGCAGGTGTCCGCCGACGGTCCCCAACGACAGGGAGAGTGCACCGGCCAGCTGGGAGGGAGTGGCCGGGGTGCCCAACTCCTGCAGCACGAGGGCCCTTCCGTGTCCCACCAGGCGCCCGAGGGCTCCGTTCGATGGTCGGCGCTCCCTGGCGGCCGTTCCGCGCGCGGCGTACACCAGGCCGAGTCCCACAGGCCCGTCGCAGGTCCACGATCCCGAGGGTTGCGTCGTCGGGATGAAGACGAGATGGGAGTCCAGGGTGAGGGACTCCTCCTGGCGTGGCGAGATGACCAGCAGGTCCGGGTCGAGCCACCGCAGGTGGCGGGTCATGCCTTCCAGTGCCGCTGCCCACCCGTGGGCGGCCACGAGTGCGGAGCGGTGGGCGATCTCACGGTCGAGGATTTCGCGTCGTCGCGTCCAGTCCGGTTCCACGAAGCGCTCCCACGCGTCCCGCAGTGCCCTGGCTGTGCGTTCGCCGAGGTGGTCGCTGCTTGTCCACCCCAGGTCGTGTCGCAGCCAGGACTGCGCAGCCGAATCGTGCACGGTTGCCCGGTAGGACTCATCGGGCCAGGCGGCGATGACGGCGATCTCGTCGAGGAGTTCGGGTTCGCCGTTGGGTGGCGGAGTGATCCCGACGAAGTCGGGCAACCACTTGGTGGACGCCACCAGCTCCGCGACCCCCCTGCGGAGCTCCTCGTCGCCGGGCGCAGCTCCTGCCCAGGCCGCCAGGGACGTGCGGGCGTGGCGGGGGGTGCCGCGATCGGCGGCGGACGGCACGGCGCGGGGGTGACGGCGGGCAGCATGTGCCACTGCCATGAGCTCTCCCCACGTCTCGGCCAACGGGGAGATCGTGGACCGGGAGCGGGCCAGGACGGATGGGGGGACGTGGTAGGGCATGGTGTTTCGCCTCCTGGCGAAAGACTAGTGTCCGCCGGGACATGCCATGAGGATCGTCCTGTGCCTGGCCAGCCTTCCTCCGTCCCGGATCCTTCCCGTCAGCAGGCTGATCCGGTTCCTCCGCTCCCTCCCCGCCGGGTCCGGCAGCCGGCGCCGTCCCCGTGGACACGTCCCTTCAGCCTCTTCTTCTGCGCACAGTCGCTCTCGTGGCTGGGCAGCTCGATGACCCCGGTCGCGTTGAGTCTGGGACTCCTGGACCTGGGGGAGGACCTCAGCTCACTGAGCCTCGTGCTGGCGGCCAACAGCATTCCCCTGGTCGCGCTGCTGCTGCTGGGCGGAGTGGTGGCGGACCGACTTCCGCGAGCGGTGGTACTCGTCTCCTCCCATCTCACCGCTGGAGCGACACAGGGTGTGGTGGCATGGTGGTTCTTCCGTGGAGGTGGTGACCTCACGCTGCTCGTCGTGGCCAGTGGTCTCAATGGGGCTGCTTCCGCGTTCACGGGTCCAGCCCTGCGGGGCATCCTCACCCAACTCGTCGACCGGGAGGCGATCGGTCGCGCCAACGCCCTGCGCGCCACCTCGCGCAACCTGTTCCGCCTGGCCGGGCCGGGCGTGGCGGGAGTGCTCGTCTCCACGACCGGAGCGGGGTGGGCCCTGGGAATCGACGCCGCCTGCGCCCTGGGGGCAGCAGTGCTGCTGGCGGTGATGGAGGGGCAACTGCGGCGACCTCACCGGTGCGTGGAGGGAGCGGGAGGGATCACGACGACCACGGCCGCTCCCGGCACGACGGTGCTCAGCGACGCCACCGAGCCGGCCGGTGACGCCGTGACCGCCGCCGACCGGCGCACCGGGACGACCTGGGGGCGCCCTCGTCCCGGATCCCTGCTGGGCGGGGTCTGGTACGACCTGACCCTGGGCTGGCTCGCCTTCGCGTCTCGGCAATGGCTGTGGGTGGTCACCGCCTCGTTCTTCTGGACCAACCTCCTCCTCGGGGCGGTCTGGTTGGTGCTCGCTCCCGCGATCGCCCGCGACAGCATCGGGGAGGCTGCGTGGGGGACGGTCCTGTCCGCCCGGGCAGCGGGCCTGGTACTGGGTGGGGTGCTGGCCTACCGCTTGAGGCCCCGCCGACCCCTGGTCGTCGGGCAGCTCCTCACCGTGCCCTTCGGGACGTGCTTCCTCGTCCTCGGTCTGGGAGCCTCCGCTCCCGTCCTGGCGGCCTCGACATTCCTCGCCGGTGTCGGCGCGGCGGTGACCGGCGTGCTGTGGGAGTCCGCGATGCAACGCCACGTCCCCGGCGACCAACTCTCCCGTGTGGCCTCCATCGACATGCTGGGATCCTTCGCGGCCGTCCCCATCGGCCAACTCCTGGCCCCCGTGCTCGCCCAACACCTCGGCGGCCCCGGTGCGGCCGTGGGAGGAGGGATCGCATACGTGCTCCTTGCCCTGGTCCCTCTCCTGGTTCCTTCCGTCAGGCGCTTCGGGAGTTGAGACCGGGCCCCGAGATCCCCATAGGCTGGGGGCATGCCTGAGTCCGAGTCCGCGCCGCACCGTGTCCCCCTCGTCCCGGAGTCGCCGCTCGCGTCTGCGGCGGGCGGCGCGCGGGAACCGTCCGGGGAGCACGGGTCGTCACCCGTGCCCGTCCTCGCCCCCGCCACGATCGCCGCACTGGCGGAGGACCTGGCCCAGGCGCGGTGGAGCGTGGAGCACATGGACGGGATCCTCTCCACCCGGGCCCGCGACGCCCTCATGCGCGACCAGCGGGTGCCGGCCCTGGTCGAGCTCCGCGAGCTGAGCGAGCCCGCCGCGCTGCTCACCCGGCTCTTCGTGCTGGGCTCCAGCGAGGACGCCGACGAGGTCGACGCCGCCCTCCCGCTGACGGGGACCGCGGGTCTGGCCGGTCTGGGACTGGTCCGTGTCGAGAACGGGCTGGTCACCGCCGCCTTCGACCTGCGGCCGCACGCGGCGCTCCTGCCCGCGCCGACCACGGGGTCGGGTACCGCCCAGCCCGACACCGCCGGGGGCCCTGCCACGGTCGCAACCGGCGGGAGCCCTGCCACGGCCGACAGTTCCGAGAGCCCCGGCAGCGCCGAGGCCCCCGGCACCACGGACCCCGAGGGCGTCCTCCACACCTGGTGGGTGCTCTCCGACCTGGGTGAGGTCACCACCGGCCAGCCGCTGCGCCCCGACCACGTCCTGGGGATCGGAGGGGCCACCACCTCACTCCTGGGCCTGACGATCCGCGACCACGTCCCCTCGGCCCTCGACATCGGGACCGGGTGCGGCATCCAGGCGCTCTACCTCGCGACCCACGCGGACCGCGTGGTGGCCACCGACCTCTCGGAGCGCGCCTGCGCGATCACGCGGTTCAACGCAGCCCTCAACGGCGTGGACATCGACGTGCGCCGGGGCTCCCTCTTCGAGCCCGTGCGCGGGGAGTCCTTCGACCTCATCGTCTCCAACCCACCCTTCGTCATCACCCCCGACTCGGTGCGCGCCTCCGGTTCGGGCCTGCTGGAGTACCGCGACGGTGGGATGGAGCGCGACAACCTCATCGCCGAGGTCATCTCGCGCGCACCCTCCCACCTCACTCCCGGCGGCACCCTGCAGATGCTCGCCAATTGGGAGATCCCCGTCGGCACCGACCCCGACACCGGGTGGTCCGCCCGTGTGGAGGACTGGCTCGCAGACCTCGACGTCGACGCCTGGGTGGTCCAGCGCGACGTCCTCGACCCCGCACGCTACGTCGAGATGTGGCTGCGGGACTCCGGGGGCGGCCTCATGGACCGAGAGGAGTGGGAGTCGGAGTACTCAGCCTGGCTGGAGGACTTCGACCGTGCCGGTGTGGGAGCCATCGGGATGGGGTTCGTCNCCTGGGCTCCCTGCGCCTGCCCGCCCCGCTGCCCGACCTGCGCCTGCGCCGGGCCCCGGACGTCACCGAGGAGCGTCACTACGTCCCGGGCGAGCCCCAGCCCCACGTCATCATCGAGCACCAGGGGGCGGGACTCGGCCGCTCGGTCGCCGTGGGGTCCGCGCTCGCGGCGCTGGTGGGTGCGGCGGACGGCGAGCTCACTGTGTCCCAGATCATCACCGCGGTCGCGGTCCTCACGTCTTCGACGAGGAACTGGGTGGCCGGACGCCGCGCGGGGTGGACGTGGCCCGCGCCCTGGGCTCCCTGCGCCTGCCCGCCCCGCTGCCCGACCTGCGCCTGCGCCGGGCCCCGGACGTCACCGAGGAGCGTCACTACGTCCCGGGCGAGCCCCAGCCCCACGTCATCATCGAGCACCAGGGGGCGGGACTCGGCCGCTCGGTCGCCGTGGGGTCCGCGCTCGCGGCGCTGGTGGGTGCGGCGGACGGCGAGCTCACTGTGTCCCAGATCATCACCGCGGTCGCGGTCCTCACGTCTTCGACGAGGAACTGGGTGGCCGGACGCCGCGCGGGGTGGACGTGGCCCGCGCCCTGGGCTCCCTGCGCCTGCCCGCCCCGCTGCCCGACCTGCGCCTGCGCCGGGCCCCGGACGTCACCGAGGAGCGTCACTACGTCCCGGGCGAGCCCCAGCCCCACGTCATCATCGAGCACCAGGGGGCGGGACTCGGCCGCTCGGTCGCCGTGGGGTCCGCGCTCGCGGCGCTGGTGGGTGCGGCGGACGGTGAGCTCACTGTGTCCCAGATCATCACCGCGGTCGCGGTCCTCACCGACCAGGAGGCCTCTGACCTGCTCGGACAGGTCGAGGAGCCCGCGCTGGAGCTGATCCGCTGCGGGATGCTGGAGGTCGTGGGCACGCTCTGAGGTGTTCCACAGGAGGTCCTCCCCGCCGGGCGGTGCCGGTGGGGCGTTGTATGGTCAGGCTCGACGGACCGGGGCCGTGGAGCCCCACCGAGGAGCGCAGGACCGTGGCAGTGGCGGTCCGCGACAGTCGAGCGGAGGAACATGGGTGGGTCAAAGCTGGTCATCGTGGAGTCCCCCGCGAAGGCCTCGACGATCGAGGGTTACCTGGGTCCCGACTACCGGGTCGAGGCCTCCATCGGGCACATCCGCGACCTCCCCCAGCCCAAGGACCTCCCCGCCGACATGAAGAAGGGGCCCTACGGCCGCTTCGCCGTCGACGTCGAGGACGGGTTCACCCCCTACTACGCGGTGAACCCGGACAAGAAGAAGAAGGTCACCGAGCTCAAGCGGGCCCTCAAGGACGCCGACGAGCTCTACCTGGCCACTGATGAGGACCGCGAGGGCGAGGCCATCGCCTGGCACCTCCTCCAGGTGCTCAAGCCGAAGGTGCCCGTCCACCGCATGGTCTTCCACGAGATCACGCGCGAGGCCATCCAGCGGGCGCTGGAGAACACCCGTGAGATCGACACCGACCTGGTGGACGCCCAGGAGACCCGGCGCGTGCTGGACCGTCTCTACGGCTACGAGGTCTCCCCGCTGCTGTGGCGCAAGATCCGCCCCTCCCTGTCCGCCGGTCGCGTCCAGTCCGTCGCCACCCGCCTGGTCGTGGACCGCGAGCGGGAACGCATGGCCCACGTGCGGGCCTCCTACTGGTCCATCGACACCCACGTCACCACCGGGCCCGGTGCCTTCGGTGCCCGCGTCGTGGAGGTCGACGGCCACCGCGTGGCCACCGGATCGGACTTCACCGAGGCCGGGACGCTGACGCCCAAGGCGACCGCTGCCGGTGCCGTCCACCTGGACGAGGCCGCGGCGACCCGACTCGCGACCCTGCTGGAGGCCTCGACCTCCTCCCGCATCGACTCGGTCTCCCAGAAGCCCTACCGCCGCCGCCCCGCCGCACCCTTCACCACCTCCACCCTGCAGCAGGAGGCGAGCCGCAAGCTCCACTGGAACGCCTCCTCGACGATGCGCACGGCCCAGAGCCTCTACGAGTCGGGCTACATCACGTACATGAGGACCGACTCCACCGCACTGTCGGAGCAGGCCGTCCACGCCGCCCGCACCCAGGCCCGCGAACTCTACGGGGCCGAGGCCGTCGCGGAGAAGCCGCGCACCTACGGGACGAAGTCCAAGGGAGCCCAGGAGGCGCACGAGGCCATCCGCCCCGCCGGTGACCACTTCCGCACCCCCGACCAGGTGGCCGGGTCCCTGTCGCGTCAGCAGCTGGCCCTCTACGACCTCATCTGGAAGCGCACGGTGGCCTCCCAGATGGCCGACGCCCTGGGCCACACCGCCACCATCCGCGTGCTCACCGGTGTCGGGGACGGGGAGGGACGACACGACGTGGTCTCCTCCGCCTCGGGCACCGTCATCACCTCCCCGGGCTTCCGCCTGGCGTACGAGGAGGGGCGCGACAGGTCCCGCTACGAGGCCGAACGTGAGGGCGGGGACGCGGAGAAGGTCCTGCCCGACGTCCACGAGGGCGACGCCGCAGACGTCGACGAGGCCTCCGCCGAAGGCCACGAGACCCAGCCCCCGGGGCGCTACACGGAGGCCACGCTGGTCAAGACGATGGAGGAGCTCGGCATCGGGCGTCCCTCCACCTATGCCGCCACCATCCAGACGATCTCGGACCGGGGCTACGTCGTCCACCGGGGACAGTACCTGGTGCCGAGCTGGCTGGCGTTCTCCGTGACGCGCCTGCTGGAGCAGAACCTGTCGAACCTCGTGGACTACGACTTCACGGCCTCCATGGAGTCCGACCTGGACCGCATCGCGGCGGGTCGCGAGGACGGGAGGCAGTTCCTCACCCAGTTCTACCTGGGCGGGGACGGGAAGGGTGACCAGTCCGGGCTGCGCCACCAGGTGGAGAGCCTGGGTGACATCGACGCCCGTCAGGTCAACTCCCTGGAGCACCTGGACGGCGTCACGCTGCGCCTGGGCCGCTACGGGCCCTACCTGGAGCGTGAGGACGGGACGCGGGCCAATGTGCCCGAGGACATCGCCCCCGACGAGCTCGACGCCGCCAAGGTGCAGGAGCTCTTCGCCCTGGCCGCCGACGACGGACGTGAACTGGGTGTGGACCCCGCCAGTGGCCACATGCTCATCGCCCGCAACGGTCGCTTCGGCCCCTACATCACCGAGGTCCTCCCCGAGGAGGACGAGGGCGAGGCCGACGCTGCCGCGGGGAAGCCGGGCGCGAAGGCCGGGACGGGGAAGGCCAGCAAGGGGCGCAGGAAGGCTGCGCCCAAGCCGCGCACCGCCTCCCTGTTCAAGTCCATGGACCTCGCCACCGTGACCCTGGAGGACGCCCTCAAGCTGCTCTCCCTGCCCCGTGAGGTCGGGGTGGACCCCGCCAGTGGTGAGGTCATCACCGCCCAGAACGGCCGCTACGGTCCCTACCTGAAGAAGGGCACGGACTCCCGCACCCTCTCCTCCGAGGACCAGCTGCTCTCCATCACGCTGCCCGAGGCACTCGAGATCTACTCCCAGCCCAAGACCCGTGGCCGCGGGGCGGCCCGTCCCCCGCTGCGTGAGTTCGGCGAGGACCCGGTCTCCGGCAAGAAGGTGGTCGTCAAGGACGGCCGCTTCGGTCCCTACATCACCGACGGCGTCACCAACATCACGGTGCCCCGCTCGGAGTCCGTGGAGGAACTCACCCAGGAGCGGGCCTTCGAACTGCTCGCCGACAAGAGGGCCAAGGGACCGGCGCCGAAGAAGCGCACGACCCGCAAGGCTCCGGCGAAGAAGAGGACCACCACCGCGAAGAAGTCCACGAAGAAGAAGCCTTCGGCCGGGAAGAAGTCCTCGGCGGAGGAGTGACCCGCGGCGCAATCCGCGCGGGTGCCACCGACACGGTCAGGGGCACCGCGCCGGAGGTGCACGAGGGGCGTGGGAGGATGACGGCATGACGGACCAGGGTGGAACATCGGCAGGACTCTTCATCACCTTCGAGGGTGGTGACGGGGCCGGGAAGACCACGCAGCTGGACCGGGTGCGCCAGTGGTTCGAGGACCGGGGGCACCGCGTCCTCGTCACCCGTGAGCCCGGTGGGACCGAGCTGGGCACGGAGCTGCGCCGACTCATCCAGCACGGTCCCGAGGACGTGGACCCGCGCACGGAGGCACTCCTGTACGCCGCCGACCGGGCCTACCACGTCGCCAATGTCGTGCGCCCCGCGCTGGCGGCGGGCACGATCGTCCTGGGCGACCGCTACACCGACTCCTCCCTGGCCTACCAGGGTGCGGCCCGCGACCTCGGGGTGGAGGAGATCCGCTCGCTGTCCGTGTGGGCCACACAGGGCCTCCAACCGCACCTGACCTTCCTGCTGGACCTGCCCCCCGAGGTCGGTGCACGCCGGGACACCGGTGAGCCGGACCGCATCGAGCGGGAGTCGACGGACTTCCACGAGCGGGTGCGCCACGAGTACCTACGCCTGGCGGAGGACCACCCCGACCGCATCGTCGTCATCGACGGGGTGGGCACCGTGGAGCAGGTCTTCTCCGAGATCGAAGGTGTGCTGGAAGAGCGCCTTCCCGCCCTCGTCGGCGAGTCCTCCCCCGAGGGCGCGCGGGCTGGAGGCACACGACCCGGCACTCCACGGGTGGAGGCTGCACGGGCCGTGGCCGCGGATCCGGTGACTGCTCCGGCGGCGGGCACCCGCGGGACCACGGCATCCGCGGAGGAGTCCGGTCGGGAGGGCCTGGCACTGCTCACGGAAGCACAGGCGACCCTGTGGGGTGACACCGGACAGGACACCCTGCTGTGAGCGTCTGGGACGAGCTGGTCGGCCAGGACGCGGTGGTCGCCGTCCTGGAGGAGGCCGCGTGGGCCGCGCGGCGCGTCGTGGAGGGGACCGACGGGGACGTCGCCTCCCCGGAGGACGCCCCCACGGCCGGGGACACCGGGACCGGTCGCTCCATGACCCACGCCTGGCTGCTCACCGGGCCGCCGGGATCGGGTCGCTCGGTGGCGGCGCGTGCCTTCGCCGCAGCCCTGCAGTGCACGGGTCCCGTGCCGGGGTGCGGTGAGTGCGCGGGGTGCCGCACCACGCTGGGCGGGACGAACGCCGACGTGCTGTCCGTGTCCACCGACAAGGTCCAGATCCAGATCGCGGAGGCACGCGACTTCGTGCAACGTGCCCAGGTCTCGCCCTCGCAGGGACGCTGGCGGGTCATCGTGGTGGAGGATGCGGACCGCATGACGGAGCGGACCTCGAACGTCCTGCTCAAGGCCATCGAGGAGCCGCCCGAGCGGACCGTGTGGCTGCTGTGCGCACCGAGCCCGGAGGACATGATCACCACGATCCGCTCCCGGTGCCGCCACCTGGGCCTGCGGATCCCCGCCGCCCGGGCCGTCGCGGATCTCCTGGTGCGCCGCGACGGGGTGGACCCGCAGGTGGCACTCCAGGCGGCGCGTGCCGCGCAGTCCCACATCGGGCTCGCGCGGGCACTGGCGCGGGACCCGGAGATGCGGGAGCGTCGCCGTCGCATCGTGCAGGCGCCGGCTCGCGTGCGCAGCGTCGGGGAGGCCGTGATGGCCGCCCAGGACCTGGTCGACGTCGCCAAGGAGCAGGCCGAGGCGCAGGTCGGGGCCCGCAACGCGGATGAGCGTGCTGCCCTGCTGCGCCAGCTCGGGGTCGCCGACGGCGAGCGCGCCACGCCCCAGTCACGCGCGCAGCTGCGTCAGCTGGAGGAGGAGCAGAAGCGCCGCTCCAAGCGTGCCGTGCAGGACGTCCTGGACCGGGCCCTGGTGGACCTGCTGGGGATCTACCGCGACGTGCTGCTGGTGCAGCTGGACACGGGTCAGGAGCTGGTCAACGGGGACCTGGTGGACCTGGTCTCCGACCTGGCGTCGGACTCGACGCCGGAGCAGACCATGGTGCGCGTCGAGGCGATCGAGGACGCCCGCCGACGCCTGGGTGCGAACGTCTCCCCGGTCCTGGCCCTGGAGGCCATGACCATCGCCCTGCGCCCCCAGGTGGCCTGACCCCCCACCCCCTCGGCGAAGTCCGCTCTGTTCTGACCTCGAAGTCCGCTCAGTTCTGGGGTCGAAGTCCGCTCTGTTCGCGCCATGAAGTCCCCTCTGTTCGGGGCGTGAAGTGCGCCTGCCTGCTCTGACCGGGAAGTCCGCTCTGGGGGGGCGGAGCCCGCTGCCCGGTTCGGGCCTTGAGGTCCCTCCTGGCTGGCATGCGGCCGGGCCCCGCATGGCGCGCGCGCCGAACGGTGGACTTCTCACCGAACGGAGGCGCTGTACCCCCACCGTTCGCTGGTTACCCCACCGTTCGGCGACAGTACGTGGAGACCGTCGGGTCAGGGGTGCATGCCTGGGATGCGTGTCTGCGCAGGGCCACAGGGGCCGATACCCTGAGGTCCATGACCCTGGGGACCCACCGCCGCGCAGCACTGGCTGCAGCACTCACGCTCTCTCTGGCACTGGCAGGCTGTGCGACGGTCACCACCGAGTCCGGTGGGGAGCAGTCCAGCGGGGGCCAGTCAGGCGCGAATGCCCTCGACGGTACGGTCCGGGGCTTCTACGCCCAGGGAGTCGACTGGCAGACCTGCACCGAGGACCAGGTCACCACGGACTCCACCCCGAACCCACCCAAGGACCTCTCGCCCTACCAGTGCGCCACCCTCGTGGCTCCCCTGGACTGGGACGACCCGGCGGGCGACACCGTCGAGTTGTCCATCGCCCGCCACCTCGCCAGCGGAACCTCGCAGGGGTCTCTGTTCTACAACCTCGGGGGACCGGGTGGGGCCGCGGTGAACTCGCTGTCCCTCATGGTCTCCGACAACTTCGGTGAGGACCTCGTCGACAACTTCGACCTCGTGGCGCTGGACCCCCGCGGAGTGGGCGCCTCGACCCCGGTCATCTGCATGACGGACGCGGAGCGGGACGACTACAACGAGCAGGACTCCGACACCTCCGACGAGGACGAGAGCCCGTCCGCGATCATCGCCGAGGCCGAGAAGATCATGGCGAGCATCGGGCAGGGGTGCCTGGACCACTCCGGTGACCTGGCCCGCCACATCGACACCGTCTCCGCCGCGAAGGACTTCGACATGGCACGCGCGGTGCTGGGGCAGGAGCAACTGAACTACCTCGGCTACTCCTACGGGACCTTCCTCGGTGCCACCTACGCGGGTCTGTTCCCCGACAAGGTCGGGCGCTTCGTGCTGGACGGCGCTCTCGATCCCTCCCTGGACGTCAACCAGGTCTCCGACCTGCAGATGAAGGGCTTCGAGGCGACGCTGGCCCACTGGATCGAGGACTGCCAGGCGGGCAGCGCCTGCCCCGTGAGCGGTGGGGTGGAGGCAGGGCAGCAGAAGCTCTCCGCCTTCCTGGACCGCTTGGCGGACTCACCCCTGCCGACGTCGGACCCGAACCGACCCCTCACCCAGTCACTGGCGCTCACGGCGATCCTCGGGATCATGTACAACACCGCCAACTACTCCACGCTCACCCAGGCGATGCAGCAGGCGATGGGGAACAACGACGGGTCGATCCTGCTCTACCTCGCCGACTACTTCAACGACCGCAACCAGGACGGCACCTACGCCTCCAACGGCACCGACGCCCTGATCGCCGTCAACTCCCTGGACTACGGACCGGTGGGGACCCCGGAGCAGTGGGAGGCCGATGCCGCGAAGCTCGCCCAGGAGCTGCCCGTCCTCGGGGAGTTCGCGGGGTACTCCTCAGCCGGCCTGTCCGCATGGCCCATCGAGCGGACATCGACGAGGGCGGCCATCACCGCTCCCGGCACACCTCCCATCGTCGTGGTCGGAACCACGCACGACCCGGCCACGCCCTACGTGATGGCGCAGGGCCTGGCCGACCAGCTCGAGGGCGGGGTGCTGGTCTCCTGGGACGGGTGGAACCACACCGCCTACTCCAAGGGCGGCTCGACGTGCGTCGCGAAGGCCGTGGAGGGCTACCTGGTGGACGGCACGGTTCCCGAGGACGGCCTCAGCTGCACCGACTGAGCTCGCTCGCCCGGTTGTGAGATCCGCAGTTGCCGACGAGATCCACGATCGAGGATGAGGCACCGGGCTGTGTCCGTGGATCTCGACACGAACCCGGTACCTCGTCGACACCATCCCAGCCGGCCCCCGCGCCCCACTGGCCCTCAAGCCCGCCAACGCTGAGGAGCGTGCCTCGGGGTCAGGACGGGGCATGTCCCGGCAGGTGGGAGAGGCGCACCCGGGGCTCAGTGGAAGCCGAAGAGCGGCGGGAAGACGAGGGCGACCACGCCCGCCCACACCCCGAAGACCGGCAGCGCCAGGCACTGCCAGCGTTCCAGTCCCAGGGCCGAGCGCCCCCGCAGGAGGACGCCGAGGTAGTGCCACGCGGACCCCGCCAGGTGCACGAGCAGGACCAGGTTGCACCCCAGTGCCGCGAGCTTGTTCGGGCTGCCCCCGTACTCCAGCAGTCGACCCGACATGGCCCACAGCATGAGCACGTCCACCGCCAGCGCGGCGAGCACCAGGACCAGTTGCATCCAGTCCAGCGTGCGGCGCGGCGACTCCGGGCGCCGCGCCGAGACCGTGAACAGCACCAGCGCCGCCACCACGATGAGCAACGCGTCGAAGGAGATGAGCACCTCCCGGTCGAGGTCGACCAGGCGCCCGCTCGCGAGGACCACGACCAGGAAGCTCAGCAGGGCGAGGGTGAGGATCGGGGTGAACACCGCCGTCAGCACCGGTGCCATGTTCTCCATGACGGACTTCTTGCGCTCCACCAGCCAGGCGCACACCAGCACGGCGCCCGCTGCGCACACCGGGATCACCCAGCCCAGCGCCGTGTCGATCCCGTTCAGGCCGACTGCGAAGAAGATCTGGGTGACCAGCGCGGTCACGACCCCACCACCCAGGGCGATCAGCACGTAGTAGATGAACGCCTCCCCGAGGAAGCGCACCCAGTCCATCCACGCCTCCAGGGATCTCCAGCGCCCTCCCAGGTACGCGATCCCGACGGCGACCAGCAGGGCGATGGGCAGGTGCAGTGCGGTGAGCACCAGCGTCTGGGCGGGCTCGTGGGAGGGGTAGAGGTTGACCAGCAGGGCACTGGCGGCGAAGGTGGCGATGAGCACCGCCAGCCCGCCGCGTGAGCGCGTCCCGGAGCGTGCCGCGAGGTAGACCGCCAGGAAGGGCAGGACCAGGAAGACGATGTTGCGCGCGTAGAAGTCGCCTGACGCCGTGTCGCCGAGCACTGAGTACGGGAGGCGCACGGCCAGCCCGGCCAGGAGCCCCAGGCCGAGTGCGGCGGGCAGGTCCCAGCGTGAGGAGAGACTCCCGGCGGGGGAGGACGTGGAGGGGACCAGCACGAGCTGGCGCCACAGGCGGTCGGAGTGCACCGCGCCGTACTCGCGGGAGACCTCGTCCTGGGAGCCGAGACGTCGCACGGCGATGAGGAAGGCCTCCTCGGGGCTGAGCCCTGCGCCGTGGAGGTCGTGGACCTCGCTGAGCAGGTGGTCCTCCAGCTCCTCGACGTCGTCGGGGGTGATGCCCGGGCGCTGCGCCATGAGCGCGCGCCACTCGTCGAGGTGGGTGGCGAGGTCGTCGCCGGCGACGGGTGTCCGCGCGGTCGGCCCGCCGGTCGGGGAGGGCATTGACGAGGGCGTCTTCTGTTCGTCCGGGTCGCCGGATGCCGGGCTCGGACCGGCGGGG
>NZ_LT700212.1:3100518-3193014 GCF_900155435.1 Actinomyces provencensis
TGGGGGGGTGGTCGCCGGCGACGGGTGTCCGCGCGGTCGGCCCGCCGGTCGGGGAGGGCATTGACGAGGGCGTCTTCTGTTCGTCCGGGTCGCCGGATGCCGGGCTCGGACCGGCGGGGAGGTCGGTGCCGTCGGATGGATGCTGCGTGCTGGTCATCGTGCCTCCGCTGTGCGAGGGGTGGGGGTGGTGCGGGGGAGCAGCCCCTCCAAGGTGTCGACGACGGCGCGCCACTGGGCGGCCTGGCCACTGAGCTCCGCCGTGCCGTCGGGGGTGATCGAGTAGTACTTGCGTCGTCTGCCGTTGGGGGCCTCTCCCCAACGGGCGGCGATGAGCCCCTGGCGCTCCAACCGGTGCAGGAGCGGGTAGAGCATGCCCTCGCTCCATTCCAGCTTCCCGCCGGAGGCATCGGCGATGCGCCGCAGGATCGAGTAGCCGTAGTCCTCGCCGGTGGCGAGGACTCCCAGGACGATCGGGGTGGCCGAGGCCGCGACCAGGTCCTTCGTCAGCTTCATGACGGGCTCCTCCCGTGTACCTAGGGGTTCGAGGTATGACATGAACCTAGCACTGCTAGGTGTGGACGTCGAGGTGCGCCTGGGAGCTGGGCGTGTGCCGCGGGCAGGCGGTGGGGCCGCCCTCGTCGGCGGGTGTGACGGGAACGACCCACGATGGGCGCCCGGTCGGTTTGCCCGTCGGTGGCCCGGATCGGTACAGTGTCGTCGTTGCCCGCGCGCCGGTTCTCCGGGACGGCGGGCGCGGCCACCTTAGCTCAGTCGGCAGAGCGATTCACTCGTAATGAATAGGTCGTGAGTTCGATTCTCACAGGTGGCTCGACCAGGCACGAAAGGCGCCGGAACCCAGGTTCCGGCGCCTTCGCCGTCCCCGGGCTGCCACGAGGGCATGAGGTCCTGGACCTGAAAGCCGAAGAAGGCCGCAGTCACCAGAAGTTCTGTTGCCGACCAGCCCACCGTTCCGCGCAGCTTCCGGCTCATTGAGGAAGGTGAGGTGTTCAAGGCCGCTGCCAGATCCTTGGCTTGGACATCCTCCGAAAAGAGGTACTGGTTCACGGTATAGAGACAGGTGTCCCCGACTACTTCTGTGATGAAGGATCGGGCCAGTATCCAGTCTTGGGCCCCGGAGGATGCTACGGTACTCTCTACACATACATGGACGGGAGATTTATCGGAAAAGTGAACGTTCTTCGCCTTGCCGCTGATCGGAAGGGGAATCGCGGAGATGCGTACGCCTGGGCCAATCGGTGGTGCCAGAACAACCCGATCTTGTGCAGCGTTCCGCTTGCAATACTGAGTGGAGTTGTCGACAGATTGATTTTCAACGGGAGATACTCGTCGATGACGAAGGTGCGATAAATGAGTTCTGGCAGAGGTATTGTTGGGGAAGTCCTTATCGAATCTCTCCGCACGGTGCCCATGATGGCGGTATTCCTGTTCTGCCTTCTACAACTAGAGTGGACAATCCTACCAGCGATCATTGCTGCGTTTGTTACGCAGCTGCTCACGATCTTGGTTATTCGAATTGTCCAGNCGTTGGCGGTGGGCGGGATTCCTGGGTCCAGGTGGTGCTCGGGGCTGTGGGTGAGTGGTTCGGGTGTTGACTGGTCAGCTGGTGTCGAGGGTCGGTGTCAGGGAGCGGAGTGTGGTGATCGCATCGGCCAGAAGGCTGGCGTAGGGATGGTGGTCGGCGAGGTTGAGGATGCGCGCTCGGGCGTGGCGGGTGAGGACGGCTGGGACCTGGTAGAGGCGGTACCTCAGCCGTTTGACCTCCCACCTGCGTGCCTCGTGGTGGGTGAGGGCGAGGGTCTGCATCCAGGCGGTGAGGCCTGGTGCGAGTTGGACGATGTGGACCCAGATGCGGTTCTGGTTGAAGGAGTACAAGGGCAGGTTGCGTAGCCCCGTTTCCTTGGCCAGGCGTATGCGGTCCTCACAGCGGGCCCGACGCCGGTGACGCAGTTCCAGGTCAGGGATCTGGTGGTGTGGGCAGCCGGGGGTGGTGTTGGTGGCAAACGCGGTGATCCTCATGCCGTCGACATCTTCGAAACGCAACTGGGCTCCGGGGTGGGGGCGTTCTTTGCGCACGATGACGCGCATACCTGTGGGCCATGAGGTGAGGTCCATGACTCCGGTGAGTTCCGCGACCCACGCCCCCTGCCTGACTTGGCCGTCGGCGTCCAGGGCTGGACTCCACGCTTCCTGGGGCAGTTGGTGGAGGAGGTCGGGGGTGTCGTGGGGCAGCGTGAACCCCAATGAGTAGGACAGGCGCCGCGTGGTGAGCCACTTGGTGAGGTCATGGGTGGCGCCGGCCCCGTCGGTGCGGACCAGGACACTCTTGTTGCCCCTCCATTTGGGTGAGTGTCCGGGCAGTTGGGCCAGGGCGGAGCGGATGACCTGGATGTGATCGCGGGCAGTGTTGCTGCCGGCGTTGCCGGGGCGCAGTAGTACGGCCAGCGGCTCCCCCGTCCCGCCCTCCCCGTGGTCAACGAAGGCACACAAGGGATGGAATCCGTATCCCCTCTTGAACGTCGGCGCAGCCTGCTCCTTGTCCGAGTGGGAGGTGAGGAGGGTGGCGTCCAGGTCGATGATGAGCGGCTTTTTCGCCGTGCACCCGTGGTCGGGTGCCTGGGACCCGGCAAGATCCCACGCCCGCTCCCGCACGCAGGCGCGAGCCTTGTTGATGGCCCGCACGGCTTTGTCGGCATCACCGGCCAGGGTCTGGATCACCCGCGAGACCGTGGGATCTGAGGCCACGCGCCCATAGACACCCGGCTCACAGCGGACCATGTTGATGTCAGCCAGACAGTCCCCACCCAGGGCGAGAGTCAGTGCCAGGTCGAGGACGATCTTGGCGGGGTCGTGGGAGGACAGGGGCTTGCGCCACGGGGCCAAGGCACGCGACAGGGCCCCCTCCAATCCGAGGGCTCCCACGGTCTCCACCAGGAGCGCGCCGCCCGCCTGGCCCACCGCGCTCGAGGGACGGACCTTGGGGGACACGGCAGGGTAGAACCCGGTAGTCTTCTTCACCTGAGGGGTGCTCCACTTCTGGACGGAAAACGGATCTCAACTACCCGTATTTTCCCAGATCAGGAGCACTCCTCAGTTTGTCTCCCACCCCTCGAGACACCCCAACGATGAAAGCCCGAGGCTAGACGATCCACATGATTGGACAGTGGAGGCGGAGAGCGCTGGATGGTCTTGTTCCGGCGGAGGGGCCACGGAGGCATGGCTCTCCTGTGACGCCTGATGAGGCAGCGGCCGCTGGCCAGCGCGCTGTCGAGTTCAAATGGGATGCGTTCCGAGCGCATGAGGGGCTCTTCACAATTGACGGTGTAGTTGGGGTCTGAATCCGCCGCACTCGAGCAGTCCGCGGACGATGTAGTGCCTCAGGTTGCGGTGTGACTCCGTCCGCTAATTGGCGGGGTTCTTCGGTCGCTTCGTGGCGGTCTCACTGACGAGCGATGGCCAGCGGGGCCGGGTCGATCGGTCCCCGGGACGCTGTTCGGCACCAAGCGGTGGGCACTGCGCCAGCCAGGTTCGGGACCGTGCGGATCACAGGTAGCGGCAGATGGTCGTGGCGTCGCAGTTGGTCGGGTCGACCGTGGCGGCAGCGTCGCTGAGTTGGGCGACGGTGTGTCGCAGTGCCTGTAGGTCGGCGATTTGGCGGTCCAGGTCGTCCAGGCGGGTCTCGAGCAGATCTTGCACGTGCCGGCAGGGTGCGACCCCGGCGTCGCGGATGTCGAGGACCTCGCGGATTTGGGCCAGAGTGAACCCAGTGGTGCGGCTGCGGCGGATGAAGCCCAGGCGCGCCAGGGCCTCAGCGGCGTAGTCGCGGTAGCCGTTGGCGGTTCGGTCCGGTGCGGGCAGCAGCCCGGCTTCTTCGTAGAAGCGCAGCGTCTTGGTTGTGGTCCCGCTGGCCTCGGCCAGCTCACCGATCCGCACGGCGCCTCCTTGCTCGAACGGCTTCCACGTTCATCTTGACCTTTCCCTGCACTGGAAGGTCCATTCTGGTCACTGGAGACGTGCAACGCAAAGGAGATGTGCGATATGGGTGAGGACTACGACGTCGATTTGGCCGTGATCGGGTCAGGAGGCGCGGCCATGTCGGCGGCGATCGCGGCCAGCCAGGCCGGCAAGAGTGTGGTGTTGATCGAACGCGGCGTCCTCGGCGGCACGTGCGTGAACATCGGCTGTGTGCCGTCCAAGACGCTGCTGGCGGCCGCCGGAGCGCGGCACGCCGCGCTGACCAACCCCTTCGCAGGCGTCCCGACGTCAGCCGGACCGGTGGATCTGGGCGCCCTAGTGGCGCAGAAGGATGGCCTGATCGAGAGCCTGCGCGAGGCGAAGTACGCCGACGTAGCCGCCGCCTACGGCTTCGAGGTCCGCTCGGGCCAGGCCGCCTTCCTGAACAAGGACACCATGGCCGTCGACGGCGCGGTGCTGCGGGCCCGGGCCTACCTGATCGCCACCGGCTCCACCCCCGCCGTCCCGGACGTGGCCGGCCTTGAGTCCGTGGACTGGCTGACCTCGACCACGGCGATGGAGCTCACCGAGCTGCCCAAGTCCCTGGTCGTCATCGGTGGCGGCTATGTCGGGATGGAGCAGGCCCAGCTGTTCGCCCACCTCGGTGCCCGGGTGTCGGTGGTCGGGCGTCTGGCGCCCCACGCCGAGCCGGAGCTGGCCCAGGGGCTTCGGGAGGTTTTCGCCGACGATGGCATCACGGTGGTCGAGGAGCACGCGACCGCGGTGGCCACCGGCATCGGTCCTCATGGACAGGACGTCGTGGTGAGCACCGCCTCCGGCGCGCAGGTCCGCGGAGCACGGCTGTTGGTGGCCACCGGGCGCTTCGCGCGCACCGACGGCCTGGACCTGGCCGCTGCCGCGGTGGACGTGGACGAGCGGGGCTTCGTCGTGGTCGACGAGTCCCAGCGCACCTCCAACCCGCGCATCTACGCCGCCGGTGACGTCTCGGGGGCTCCTCAGTACGTCTACGTAGCCGCCGCCGGCGGTCGGGCCGCCGCGCTCAACGCACTTGCCGACGACGGTCGGGCCACGCCCGCACGCGTGGACTACACCGGTCTGCCTGCGGTCGTGTTCACCAGGCCCCAGCTGGCCTCGGCAGGGCTGACAGAGGACGAGGCCCTCGCCCGCGGGTACGTGTGCGACTGCCGGGTCCTGGGCCTATCCGACGTCCCTCGGGCGTTGGTCCAGCACGACACCAGGGGCGCGGTGAAGCTCGTAGTTGACGCCACGACCGGCAAGGTGCTGGGCGTGCACGCTCTGGCCGACGGCGCCGGGGAGATCATGCTGGCGGCCACCTACGCCATCAAGGCCGGCATGACCGTTGATGATCTGGCCGACACCTGGGCGCCGTACCTGACCATGGCGGAGAGTCTGCGCATCGTCGCCGGCCTCTTCCGCAACCAGATGCCGACGTCCTGCTGCGCCTGAGATCCCTCGTATCCACTGGCCCAATCCGAGGCCCGGGCCGGAGCGCCGGGGACGCCTGGTCCTCGGTACTGGTGCAGCAGTGCGCCTGTTCTGCATCGGGCACCCTTGCTGCTGGCCTTCGGTGTAGCCGGTCTCGGCGCGGTGTTTTCACCGGCACCGCCGCCGTGCTCACTATCGCCGCCATCGTCCTGGCAGTGACCGGAGCACGCCGCGCCGACCTCATCTCGCCGGTAGCTGTGGCGGCACGGAGGCTGAATCCTCGCTGTGTGGTTGGGCCGGTTCAGGGTGGCGTTGAGAAAACTCGCCGGTGGTGGTGGGGGCCTGACCCTTGTTCGTGGACACGCTGATTCCAGCATCTGCTGGGGAAGCGAGATCATGAACCATGGCCAGGAAGAACTACTCCGAAGAGTTTCGCCAGCAGGCGGTTGACCTGTACGAGTCGACACCGGGAGCGACGCTCCGCGGTATCGCGGAGGACCTCGGGATCGTCCGAGGCACGCTGTGGCTTCGTTCGCTTGGTGGCGGGGTTTTTGCAGCGCTCCGTGGCGGTCTTGTTGCCGCGATCACGCAGGACTGGCTGCAGGTAGGTGTCGCGGTCTGAACCGAGAGGGGTGCGCCCGGTCGGGGCCGTTTGGATCGCTGCCGCTACGTCAGAGTCCGAAGGCTCCGCCGCTGACGAGGATCACGATGCCGAGGCCGATGAGAACGATGGGGAAGAGGATGCGCTCCCAGCGTTCGAGCACTTCGGCGATCGGGGGGCGGGTGGCGACGAACTTTGCCAGGGCCACCAGGACCGCGACGAGCGCGAGGAAGATGATGCAGTAGGCGACTACTGCGAGAGGTTCCACGCTGAGGAAGACAGGGGTGTAGACGCCGATGTTGTCGCCGCCGTTGGCAAGGGTGACGCCTGCGACTGTCCACACGCCGACCTTCTTGCCGGCAACCTTGACCTCGTCGTCATCGTCGTCATCGTCTCCGCGCCAGGCCTGCCATGCGGCCCAGAGGCCGAGGCCCAGAGGGATGAGACCGAAGTACGGGATGGCTGCCAAGGGCAGGAATGCTCCGGCACCGATAGTCACCAGGACCGCGGCACCGAGGATGCCGGCGAATCCGAGGTACTGGCCGGCCAGAATGCGGGCGGTAGTGCCGCGCTGGCCTGCCCCTCGCGCGAAGAAGAGGGAGAGCACGATGATGTCGTCGATGTTGGTCGCTGCGAACAGGCCCATCGCCTGCAAGACCGAGGTGAGGATCATGCGCCCTCCCCAGCTGCGTCGCATCCGGGAAGCGAGCAGGCGGGATCGATGCACGGGGCGTCTTCGTCCACTGCCAGGGTGGCATCGACCAGTGCCGTCAGCGCCTGCGCCAGGTGCGAATCGGCGATCTCATATCGTGTCCGACGACCCTCGGGCTCGGAGACGACGATCCCGCAATCGCGCAGGCATGCCAGGTGGTTGGACACGTTCGGGCGTGTCAGGTCCAGATCTCGGGCCAGTTCCGCCGGGTAAGCGGGATGGTCGAGCAGGGTCAAGATGATCCGGGATCGAGTGGGGTCGGCCAGTGCACGACCCAGGCGGTTCATCACGTCGAGACGCGAAGCAATAGTCAGCATGGACTGAACTATACAGCGCGCACTGAACACTCGGTCACAGGCGTCAGCCCAGATCGCATGCCCGTAAGGGGAACCCTCACCGGACACCACCGCTACTTATCGAGAGGAACGACGGCACGCCTGGCGGGCTGTCCCGTAAGACCCGTCCGGTGAACTGTCCGGTGAAGGGAGGCTATATGACACACTGGGGAGCATTTCCCCCTTGAAGGTCGGCTATGCCCGAGTCTCCACCGACGAGCAGGACCTGACCGCGCAGCGTGACGGACTCGCGGCGTTCGGCGTCGATCCCAAGCGCATCTACGTCGATCACGGGCTCACGGGCCGCAACGCCGACCGTGAGGGCCTGCGGCAGGCGCTGGCAGCGTGTCGGGACGGCGATACATTCGTGGTCACCAAGCTCGATCGGCTGGCGCGTTCGGTCCGTGATGCCCACCAGATCGCCGACGACCTCGCGGCGCGGGAAGTGAAGCTGAGCATCGCCGGATCGGTGTACGACCCGACCGACCCGATGGGGAAACTGTTGTTCAACGTGCTGGCGATGGTCGCCGAGTTCGAAGCCGACCTCATCCGTGCCCGCACCCGCGAGGGGATGAAGGTCGCCAAGGCCAAGGGCCGGCTGCGCGGGAAGTCACCGAAACTCACCCCCCGGCAAGAAGCTCACCTCGTCCAGCTACATGCCGCCGACGAGCACACCGTGGGCGAGCTGGCCGAGCTGTTCAGCGTGGGCCGCTCCACGGTCTACCGCGCCCTTCAGCGCGCCGAGCGCGGGCGCGAGAACGCCTTGCAGTAGGTGCGTCGTGGACGCTCGAGCGCGGTGGCGAATCCTCAGGCTCCACGTCGAGGACCAGGTGCCCCTCGCGCGCTTAGCTCGCGAGACCGATGTTGGGCTGCGGACCCTGGAGCGCTGGCACGCCCGCTACCGCGCCGACGGCTACGCCGGACTGGAGACAGCCTCGCGAGCGGACACCGGCTCCCGCCGCCTTCCGCCCGACCTCGTCCACCTGATCGAGGGTCTGGCACTGAGCAAGCCGCGGCCGGCCATCGCCACCATCCACCGCAAAGTCACCGGCATCTGCGCCGCCCGGAGATGGCCGTTCCCCTCCTACTCGGTGGTGTGGGACATCGTGCGGACCCTGGATCCCGGCATGGTCACCCTCGCCCTGGAGGGCGCAGCGTCCTACCGCGACAAGCACGAGCTGGTGCTACGCCGGCAAGCAGAGCTGCCCAACGCGATGTGGCAATCCGATCACACCATGCTCGACATCCTGGTGGTGGGCACCGACGGCAAGCCCGCACGGCCATGGCTGACAACGATCCTCGACGACTGCTCCCGGGCGGTCTGCGGCTACACAGTCTTCTTGGGCGCACCGTCGGCGATGAACACCGCCCTGGCGCTGCGCCAAGCGATCTGGCACAAGACCGACCCGACCTGGCCGATGTGCGGCCTGCCCGACGTGCTCTACGTCGACCACGGCAGCGACTTCACCAGTGACCAGCTCGCCCACACCGCCGTCGACCTCCACATCCGACTGATCCACTCCACCGTCGCCCGACCCCAGGGACGGGGCAAGATCGAGCGGTTCTTCGGCACCATCAACACCGAGCTACTCGCCACCCTGCCCGGACTCATCACCGAAGGGCACCCCTGGCCGACACCGAAACTGTCCCTGGCCGCCCTCGATAGCGCCCTGGAGGCGTTCGTGGCCACCTACAACGACCGCACGCACAGCGAGCTCGGAACCTCCCCGCGCAGCGCGTGGATCGCCGATGGCTGGCTGCCCCGAATGCCCGAGAGCCTGGAAGACCTCGACAGACTGCTGTTGACCGTCGCCAAGACCCGCGTCGTGCGCCGCGATGGCATCCGCTTCCAGGGCCTGCGCTACGTCTCGCCAACTCTGGCCGGCTACGTCGGACGCTCGGTCGTGATCCGCTACGACCCCCGCGACATCACCGAGATCCGCGTCTTCGATCACGACGAATTCGTCTGCAAGGCCGTCAACCAAGAGCACCACGACCAGAAGGTCAGCCTCAAGGAGATCCAGGCCGCGCGCAACGCCCGCCGCCGGGCGCTGCGAGCCGGCATCAACGAACGCATCGCCCTCGTGGCCGCACCTACCGAGACGCCACGGATCACCGAAGCACCGGCTCCGGCGCCGAGGTCGGCGTTGAAGATCTACAAGGAGGACCTCAGGTGAGCCAGCGCTTCATCGTCACCAAGGAGCACCGCCGCTTCACCGAGTTCGCCGACGCCGTGCGCCGCGGGCACACCATCGGTTTGTGCTTCGGATCAGCCGGCGTAGGAAAGACACTCTCCGCGCGCCGCTACGCACACTACGAGAAGGCTCATGACCTGCTGACCTACTGGGGGCCGCGCTCCGACAACGACGCCAAGATCTACGCCGCCTTGAACCGGAGCCGCACCGTGCTCTACACCCCCAGCGTGCTGACCACCCCGCGGACCCTGAAGGACGAGCTGACCCAAGCCATCACCCGCACCAACATGTGCATCGAGCAGCACCTCGTACCTCCCGGCACGGCCACTCCCGAGGCCTGGGGATGGCGACACGGCAGGAACTACGTGGAGCTGATCATCGTCGACGAGGCCGAACGACTGCGTCCCGCCGCGCTGGAACTGCTGCGCGATCGCTACGACCGCGACGGCATCGCCCTGATCCTGATCGGCATGCCCGGCCTGGAGAAGCAGTTCAGCCACTACCCCCAGTTTTACAGCCGAGTCGGCTTCGCCCACCAGTACCGGCCCCTGGGACAAGACGAACTGCTGTTCGTCCTCGAGCGACACTGGCGATCCCTCGGCAAGACCCTCGACCCCGACGACTTCACCGACGCCCAAGCCATCGCAGCCATCGCACGGATCACCCGCGGCAACTTCCGGCTCCTCGAACGCCTCTTCCCCCAGATCCAGCGGGTCCTGAAGATCAACGAACTCGACACCATCACCAACGACGTCATCGAAGCCGCACAGAGCACCCTGGTCATCGGTGTCACCTGACCCCGCCACGAAGCGACCGAAGAACCCCGCCATTCAGCAGACGAAGTCACAGGTTGCGGAATCCGAGGGCCGTGCCGCGTAGGTGTTCGAGGCGGCCATTGATGGCTTCGGTGGGGCCGTTGGAGGTGCCGGGTCTTTCGAAGTAGGCCAGGATGTCCGCGGCCCGGTTCTTCAGGGTTCTACCTACTCGTCGGATCTCGACCAGGGACGCTGGGACGCCCTGGGCGACCCGGTCGATGAGCTGGGCCATCAGCTGCTTGCCTTGGCGGTGGTCGGGGTGCCGGTAGGCCTCGATGGTGTCTTGGTAGACGTGCCAGGTCGCCTCGACGGCGACGTGGATGTCACCAGCGAACAGGTCGGTGATGCGGGTGCGTTGCTTGTCGGTGAGCAGGTCCGCACCGGTGTGCAAGGTCCGCCGGGCGCGATACAACGGGTCGGTTGATCGGCCGCGGTGGCCGTGGAGCTCTTGCTGGACCCGGCGCCGACACTGATCCAGACTGTCACCGACTAACCTCACGACATGGAACGGGTCCATGACCGCGACCGCGTCGGGGAGCTCCTCGGCAGCAGCGGTCTTGAAGCCAGCGAAACCGTCCATCGCGACCACCTCGACCCCATCGCGGAAGGCCTGGGGACGTTCGTTCAGCCAGGTCTTGAAGACCTGCTTGGAACGTCCCTCGACCATGTCGAGCAGGCGTGATGGCCCTGTGCCGTCGCGGATCGGGGTCAGGTCGATGATCACGGTCACGTACTTGTCACCCTTGCGGGTGTGACGCCATACATGTTCGTCGACCCCTATGACCTTGACCCCGTCAAACCGGCGGGGGTCCTCGATCAGGACCCGTTTGCCTTCGGCCAGGATCGCGTCGTTCGCGGTGTTCCACGCCACGTCAAGGCTCTGCGCGAGACGGGCCACGGACAGGTGCTGGACCACGATGCCTTCCAACGCCCACCGCAACGCACGCCGGGTGAGCTTCGCCCGCGGCTCGGCCGCAGCGCTGGTGTCCTGACGCCACACATGCCCGCACCCGGTGCACCGGTAGCGGCGCACGGTGACCTCAAGAGTGGTCGGTCGCCATCCGAGTGGCTCGTGGGCCAAGCGGCGGACCACCGTGTCACGGACCTTGCCCTCGCACCCGCACTGCCGGCACCACTGGTCCTCGGCCACGACCCCGACACCGCAGCACCGCACGAGACCGCTCCAAACGCTGGCCCACAGCCACCAGACCGAGCGAGTCAAGACCACAGAACGTCGTCAGATCAGGGGCAGCGAAGGTAGCGTTGGACACGTCGAGGTCTTTCGGATGGGCGGCGTAGGAACCTCCATCATCGGAAGACCTCGACCCCTATCCCCGCAACGACGCGCCCACCAGCCCCACACCCCCAATTGTGAAGAGCCGACCCGGGGTAAATCAGGGAGGACCCTGAGGGGTTCGACATGCTGGTCCCCTGAGCTTCTGCGGAGGCGGTGCCGTCCTCGTCCGCGCAGCCACATCTCATTGGAACACCGGGCCGAGCCCTCTCTCCGAGACGTGCGGAAGGGGTGCACCAGTGCCCCCCTGACCTCAGCTGTAGTCAGCGTGGACGCGCTGGGTCGAGCCGTCCAGGGTGAGTGTGCCACCGTAGGGCAGCACCCACTGGGGGCGGGTGTGGCCGAAGGGGATCCCGCAGCAGATGACCGCGTCAGGGTTGTAGGCACTGACCGTCTCGATGACGGTGTCATAGCGCTCGCGGCGCATGCGCTCACGCGTGCCCGCATCCGGGGAGGAGGCGAAGGAGCTGACCGGGGGTCGGGCGAAGGCCACTCCGGCGACGGCGTTGAGCACACCTCGCTCACCGAGGTTGCGCAGCATGCGGAACTCCAGGAGCGGGGGGATGATCTCCTCCGAGAGCTCGACGAGCAGGACGGCCCCCTCCAGGTCTGCGGGGTCCATGCCGAAGCGACCGGCGGCCAGGATGTCGTTGACGACCTCCAGGCACCCACCCCAGGTGGGTCCCGTCACGACATCGGCAGGCCCGGCCCAGGTCCAGGGCTGTGTGGCCTCCCGCAGGCCGAACTCACGCACGGCGGCGGGATCCGCCCAGTCCAGGCCGTGGTCCTCCGACTCGCCGGGTTCGGTGACCTCCAGCGAGCCACCCTCGAGCAGTGCCGCGCGCAGGGAGGTTGCGTGAACGGGGTCCACCCCGGGGCCCGGCCCCAGATGGACCTGTGTCGAACCACCGTAGAAGCTGGTCACCCCGCATCCGAGGAGGAAGTGGTGCAGGTGGGTGTTGTCGGAGTAGCCGAGGAACGGCTTGGGGTCGGCGCTCAACGCCGCCGGATCCAGGTGGGGGATGACGGTGATCTGGTCGTCCCCGCCGATCGTGGCGATGACTGCGCGGACCGAGGGGTCGGTGAACGCGGCGGTGAGGTCGCGGGCGCGGTCCGCGGCACTCGCTCCGAGCTGCCGGGTCGTGGGGTACTCGACGGGGACCAGTCCGGTCAGCTCGGCCAGGCGCACGAGGGCCTGCTCGTGGAGCGCGGGTGCCACGCCGGGGGCCGCGAACGAGGGCGAGAGGACGGCGATGCGGTCGCCCTCCCGAGCCTTCGGCACAGGGGTGGAGAGCGCGCGTGTCATGTGGGGAGGGTACCAACCGGTCCCGACACCGTCGGACCCGTGACGGTCAGCCCGCGAGGTGGGTGAGCCGGTCGATCACCCGTAGGAGGCCCTCGAGGTCCCGTCCGCCGATCGCCTGGCGGGGAGCGCCGGCGACGGGTGCGAGCGCACCGGTCGAGGGGTCGCCGGGGTCGGGGCGGTCCACGTCGGTGCCGACCTCAGGGTCGCTGAGCAGGGCCTCGTAGTAGAGACCGTCCCCCACCAGCTTGACGGCCCGGGCGACGTCGGCATCGCCGATCTCGTCGACCAGGACGGAGAGCCACAGCTCGGATGCCCACCGGGAGACCTCCACGGCGCGGGGATGGTCCGTGCGGGAGAGCCGTGCCACCGCCACGAGCGTGCGGTCGAGGTCGGTGCCCTCGAAGGAGGAGGTCCGGATGTAGTACCGCGCCGCACCCTCCGGAGCGGTCCGCATGGTCTGCGCATCGGCCTGCACCAGCTCCTCCAGGTGCTCGCACAGGGCCTCGGCCAGGGACTCCTTGGAGGGGAAGTGGTAGAGGAGCCCACCCTTGGAGACGCCCGCCAGGCGGGCCGTGGCGTCCATGGTCGCCCCGCGTTCACCCTCGTCGGCGAGGAGGCGCGCATACGCCTCGAGGATGGTGGTCCTGGATGTGCGCACGGCGGCAATGCTACACAGGGATGGACTACTGTACCGGCTGGACGGTATAGTCCACATCGTCACCGGACCTCCGACCCCACGGTCGTCCACCAATCCACTGAACGGAGCAGCACATGACCACCCCGGTGCGTCAGACCCATGGCGGGGACCTCGCCCCCGACACGGGAGGCACTCGGACACCCGGCGGCTCCGCCGGGCGTCGGTGGGGAGCGCTGGCCGTGCTCATGCTTCCAGTGCTGCTGATCTCCATCGACAATACGGTCCTCACCGTCGCGCTGCCGCAGATCTCCCTGGAGTTCTCCGCCTCGGGGACGCTGCTCCTGTGGATCGTCGACATCTACTCCCTGGTCATGGCGGGCCTGCTGGTCACCATGGGCACGCTGGGGGACCGCATCGGGCGGCGTCGGATCCTCCTGATCGGTGCGACGGGCTTCGTCCTCGTCTCGGTGCTGGCGGCCTTCGCGCCCAACGGTCACGCCCTCGTCGCGGCGCGCGCGCTCCTGGGTGTCTTCGGGGCGACGCTCATGCCCGCCACCCTCTCCCTGATCCGCAACATCTTCGAGGACCGCGACGAGCGACGGCTCGCGCTGGCGGTGTGGGCGTCCTGCTTCGCAGCGGGCGCTGCACTGGGGCCCATGGTGGCGGGCGTCCTGCTGGAGCACTTCCACTGGGGGTCCGTGTTCCTCATCGCGGTGCCCCTGCTCGTGCCGATGCTCGTGCTCACCCCGCTCCTGGTGCCGGAGTCGCGTGACCCCAACCCCGGACCCGTCCCGGTCCTCGACTCGGCACTGTCGGTGGTCGCCCTGTCCAGCCTCGTCTACACGATCAAGCACTCCATGGTGTCCGGCCTGGACGCGGTGACCGTGGTCTGCGGGCTGCTCGCCCTGGGGACGGGGTGGGTCTTCGCGCGCCGCCAGCTGCGCGGCACCACTCCGATGCTCGACCTCAGGCTCTTCGCCCGCCCGGCCTTCACCGGCGCGGTCCTGGCCAACACGCTGGGGGTGTTCTCCATGCTCGGGTTCGTCTACTACGCCTCCCAGCACGCCCAGCTGGTCCTGGGACTCACACCCCTGGAGACGGGTGTCGCCATGCTGCCGGGCATGGTCACCATGGTCGTCTCCGGACTCGCAGTGGTGCCCCTGGTCCGCCACGTCGCCCCCTTCCGTGTCATCACCGTCGGCCTGGCGCTGGCGGCGCTGGGCCACGGGCTGGTGGCGCTCACGGGCAGCGGGGCGTCGGCGGTGCTGCTCGCGGGGCTCTTCGCCCTCATCAGCATCGGTTCCGGGGCCACCGAGACCCTGACGAACGACGCGATCATCTCCGCCGTGCCCGCGAGCAAGGCCGGCGCGGCGTCGGCGATCTCCGAGACCGCCTACGAGGTCGGCGCCGTGCTGGGGACGGCGGTGCTCGGGGGATCCTGGTCTCGCACTACCGCACGGCGGTGGACGTGCCCGCGGGGCCCAGCCCGGAGCAGGCCCACCTGGCGGGGGAGACCCTGGGAGGGGCCGTGTCCGTGGCCGCAGAGCTGCCCGCCCGGATCGGCACCGAGCTGCTGGAGTCGGCGCACCGGGCCTTCGACTCGGGCATCATCCTGACGGGTTCGGTGGCGGCGGTCGTGATGGTGGCGGCAGCCGTCATGGCGCACTCGCTGATGCGGCCCCGCGCTTCCGCAGAGGCACGCCTCGACTGAAGCCTGGGGCACCGGCCCGATCCGCGAACCGCAGCCCCCCGCTCGCTCAGGAAGGCGGAGAAGAGGGCTCCGCCCTCGTGGACCCGCGACCGTCCGCCTCCGTGGCGGCGCCCTTCCGCACCAGGCGCAGTACGAACTCGAGCTTGCCGACGACCGCATCAGGGATGACGAAGGGGTAGAGGTCCCGCTTGCCCATGGCGCGGTTGACCTCGTTCAGTGCGGCAGCCAGCGGCAACCAACGCCGCAGGATCTGGCCCATGTCCGGGTCCTGCAGTGGGTCGATGCGGGGGACCGAGACCATCGCGGCGGCGACCTCGGGGGGCCAGTCCCCGGGGATCGACGGCATCTGGATGCCGTGCGCGGCCGCCGTCTGCAGCGTGTCCGTGATGTGCAGGAAGTGTGCGAAGGTCTCGGCGAAGTCCTCCCAGGGGTGGGTGGTGGCGTACTGGGAGATGTAGGAGTCCTGCCACGGCGTCCCCGTGCCGTCCTCCCCGTAGTGGGCGTCGAGCGCGGCACCGTAGTCCTGGCGCTCGTCACCGAAGATCCCGCGGAACTCCGCCAGCAGCTCCTGGTCCGGTGAGACCAGTGCCTGCCAGTAGTAGTGCCCGATCTCGTGGCGGAAGTGGCCGAGCATCGTGCGGTACTGCTCGTCGAGCAGGGCTCGCAGGGCTTCACGGTGGGAGTCCTGGGCCTCGGTGATGTCGATGGTGATCACGCCGTTGAGATGGCCGATCATGACCTTCTTGTCGTCCGTGGAGGCGTCGAGGTCGAAGGCGAGGCCGCTGTCGGGCTTGTCGCGGTGGCTGACGATGGGGAGGTCCAGGTCGTCGAGTTGGTGGACGAGGCGGCGCACTGCGACGCCCGTGTCGTGCAGGTACCCCCGAACGGTGTCGTCGATGAGGTCGGGGACGTGACGCACGAGCAGGCAGGCGTCGCACAGGTCCGTCTCCCCGGTGCAGACCCAGTTGCAGCCGATGGCGTGGTTGCGGCACCGGCGCCAGGGGGTGCCGTCCCCGTCCGTCCATTCCCCGTCGACGAGGGCGACCATGGCGTGCTGGGCACGCGAGAAGGAGAGTTCCACGCCGCAGTTGACGCAGGCGTCGTTGTCGAAGTAGACGATGTGCTGGCAGGAGGGGCACTGGAAGAGCTTCACGGGACCTCCAACGTGGTGGGTTGCGCCGGACGAGTGGGTCGTCGCCCCCGATCGGGCGAGGGGGCGGCCGACGCGAGGGGCCCCACGCCCCATCCTGCTACACGACAGCCCCGGGGAGTCCACCTGCCGTCAGGATGCGACGCGGCGGAACCCTGGAGCGTTGGACACCTCCGGCCCGGTCCTCGATGCGGGGGGCACTCGAAGGAACGTGCCCGGTGCCTGCGCGGTGCGCCGTGACGGGCCGGTGGACGGACTTCGAGGGTGGAACGGAGCGGACTTCGAGGGTCGAACGGAGCGGACTTCGAGGGTCGAACAGAGCGGACTTCGAGGGTCGAACAGAGCGGACTTCGAGGGTGGAACAGAGCGGACTTCGCCGGGAGGAGGGGGTTCCCCGTCCTCCCGGCTCCGCCCCGCTCAGGCCACCGTGCGGATCAGGTGGTCGAAGGCACCCAGGGCTGCCTGGGCACCCTCCCCGGCGGCCACCACGATCTGCTTGTAGCGCGAGGTCGTGCAGTCACCGGCGGCGTAGACGCCCTCCACGGAGGTGCGCAGGGACTCGTCCACCACGATCTCCCCGCGCGGGGTGAGATCCACCGACCCCTTGAGCCAGCCGGTGTTGGGCAGCAGGCCGATCTGGACGAAGACGCCGTCCAGGGGGAGCGTGGACTCCGCACCCGACTCCCGGTCCGCCACGCGCAGCCCGGTCACGCCGCGTCCGTCACCGAGGACCTCCTGGGTCGCGGCGTTGACGTGGACGTTGACGTTGCCCAGGGTGCCCAGCGTGTGCAGCAGGACCTCGTCCGCACGCAGCCTGGTGTCGAACTCGACGACGTCGACGTGTGCCGCGACGCCCGCCAGGTCGATGGCCGCCTCGATGCCGGAGTTGCCCCCGCCGATCACGGCGACGCGCTTGCCCCTGAACAGGGGTCCGTCGCAGTGGGGGCAGTAGGTGACGCCCTTGTTGCGGTACTCCTCCTCGCCCGGGACACCCAGCTGGCGCCAATGGGCACCAGTGGCCAGGACCACCGTGCGGGCGGCGAGCTCGGTGCCGTCCTCCAGGCGCACCACGGCCGCGAGGGGCGAGTCGTCCGATGCGGGCTCCAGGGCGACCGCCCGGTGGTCGGGCAGCACGTCGACCTCGTACTCGCGCACGTGCGTCTCCAGCTGCTGGCCGTAGGTGGGGCCCTCCACACGGGTCAGGGAGGGGAGGTTCTCGATCGCAGCGGTGTCCAGGACCTGACCGCCCATGCGCTCCGCGACCAGCGCGGTGCTCAGGCCCTTGCGGGCCGTGTAGATGGCCGCGGTGGCCCCGGCGGGACCGCCACCGATGACCAGGACGTCGTGCTCGGCCGGGATGGCGGGCGTGTCCGAACGGTCCTCGGGCGCCAGTGGGGCGACCTTGTCGAGGATCTTCTCCAGGCTCATGCGGCCCTGCCCGAAGGGCTCCCCGTTGAGGAAGACCGTGGGCACGGAGCGGATGCCCCGCTCCTCGGCCTCCGCCTCGAAGGCGGAGCCCTCGATGGCGGTGTGCGTGACCTGTGGGTTCAGCACGGCCATGAGGTCCAGCGCCTGGACCACGGTCGGGCAGTTCTGGCAGCTCAGGGAGAAGAACGTCTCGAAGTGCAGCGGGCCGGTGAGCTCCCGGGCGCGCTGCTGGAGGGCGGGGTCCTCCGTCGAGGGGTGGCCCCCGACCTGCAGGAGGGCCAGCACCAGGGACGTGAACTCGTGGCCCAGGGGCACACCCGCGAAGCGCAGGCCCGTGTCCTCACCCGGGTTCGTGATGAGGAAGGACGGGCGCCTGACGTCGTCCGAGGGGTCCTCGACCACGGAGAGCTGGTCGGACAGTGCCGCGATCTCCCCCAGGAGCTCCGACATCCTCCGCCCGGTGGTGGAGTCATCGGTGGCGGCCCGCAGCTCCACGGGTCGTGTGACGTACTCCAGGTACGTGCCGAGCTGGGTCGTCAGTGTGGTGTCGAGCATCAGATCTTGCCCACGAGGTCCAGCGAGGGGGTGAGGGTCTCCTCGCCCTGCTCCCAGTGGGCGGGGCAGACCTCGTCCGGGTGGGCGGTGATGTACTGGGCGGCCCGGACCTTGCGCAGCAGCTCCCGGGCGTCGCGCCCGATTCCGGAGTCGTTGACCTCCATGACGCGGATGCGGCCCTCGGGGTCGATCACGAAGGTCCCGCGCAGGGCCTGCCCCGACTCCTCGTCGAGGACGTCGAAGTTGCGGGCGAGGTCCTTCCTGAGGTCACCGAGCATCGCGTACTGGACCTTGCCCACGGCCTCCGAGGTGTCGTGCCAGGCCTTGTGGGAGAAGTGGGAGTCGGTCGAGGCGCTGTAGACCTCGACGCCGAGCGCCTGGAACTCGTCGTAGTGGTCGGCGAGGTCCTCCAGCTCCGTGGGGCACACGAAGGTGAAGTCACCGGGGTAGAACATCAGCACGTTCCAGGTCCCCCGCAGGTCCGCGTCGGTCACCTCGATGAACTCGCCCTGCCTGTACGCATTGACGGTGAAGGGTTGGATGACTGTGTTCACCAATGACATGGTGTACCTTCTTCGCTCTCGAAAACTGACCGTTGTAGTGGTATTTTACGTCCGCCCCGATCCGATCCCAAGGTCGGGCGGCGTCCTGCGTACATGACCACAACCTGCAGATCTGCCTTGACAACTGCTCGCGGAGCGGCCTGCTCGGTCTGGCGAACGGTTGGCCGCCGTCTCCCTCGTCCTCCAATGCTGAACGCACAGAAATGGTTGACGAGAGGTGCCACCCGTGTCGGGTGCCGGCGCCCCGGTCCTACGATGGGGCGCAGACCGACCCTGTGAGAGGAAGAGGCCACCCATGGACCGGGACGCCCTCGTCATCCGTCACGTCGCCTTCGAGGACCTCGGAGTCCTGGAGCCCCTCCTGCGTGCCCGCGGCTACGGGATCCGCGACCTCCGGGCGGGCGTGGATCCCCTGGAGGCGGAGGAGGTGGCGGGTGCGGACCTGCTGGTCGTCCTCGGCGGTCCGATCGGCGTCGGGGACCAGCACCGCTACCCCTTCCTCTCCGGGGAGCTCGCCGCGATCGGCGCGCGCCTCGACGAGGGCGGTCCCACGCTCGGCATCTGCCTGGGTGCCCAGCTGATCGCCGCAGCCCTCGGTGCCGCGGTCGAACCCACGGGCCGCGTGGAGATCGGGTACGCCCCGCTCACGTGGACGAGGGCGGGGCGGGACTCCGTGCTCGCGGGGATCGGTGACACGCCCGTCCTGCACTGGCACGGCGACCAGTTCGCCATCCCGGCAGGTGCCGAGCGTCTGGCCGGGACCCCCGGCTTCCCCAACCAGGCCTTCACGCGCGGGGCGGAGGTCCTGGCCCTCCAGTTCCACCTGGAGGCTGACCACACCCGCATCGAGCAGTGGCTGGTCGGGCACGCCCACGAACTCGCTTCCCATGGCATCGACCCCCGGACGTTGCGGGAGGACGCCCAGCGGTACGGACCGGAGTTGGCCACGCGGGCGGGCGTGGTGTTCGGCGACTGGCTGGACTCCCTGCCCGTCTGAACCTCCTCCCGGGGTGCGGGCGCGGTGGGGTCACCCGGTGCTCAGGCTCCGGTGCTGCGCCGGAGGAAGTCCCGGACGTCGGCGACCTCCTGGGGGCTGATCCCGTGGGACAGTCCCGGGTAGAGGCGGACCTCCGGACGGGTGTGTGCCGGCAGCCAGGCGGCGGTGCGCTCCATGGCGTGGGCGGCGATGACGCGGTCCCCGTCGCCGCGACCCCAGAACAGGGCGGGGCGCAGGGCCTCCAGCTCGGCATCACCCGGGTGGGGCGCTCCCTGGACGAAGCCCGACAGGACCACGGCGGCGGGGACCCGGTCGGGTCGGGTGCGCAGCAGTTCGGTGGCCATGAGACCGCCCTGGGAGAAGCCCAGTGGCACGACCCGGGAGGTCTCCCCCAGGTTCCGGTCGATCCACCTCCACAGGGCGTCGGTTGCGGGGGCGACCTGGTCGGGCGCGGGTGATCCGGGTGTCGTGATGCGGAACCACGCGTGGGAGCCTGGAGCGAGTTCGATCGGCGCCCGCAGCGACGCCCAGGGCCGACCCGGCGCCACCCGTCCCGCGAGCGCGGCCAGGTCGCCCTCGTGCGCGCCGAACCCGTGCAGGAGCACCAGGGTCGGGCCCGACGGGTCTGCGCCGAGGTCCCAGGAGGACAGGGCCAGGAGACCCTGCTCGCCCGCGGTCGTTGCGCCCCGTGCGCCCCCCGGCGTCCCGGCGTCCCGGTGTGCGGGCCGGCGCCCGGCTGACGGTCGCTCATCGGGCCAGGACCTCCTCCACACCACGACCCGGCAGGGAGAGGGTGACGCGGGTGTGCCACGGGTCGAGCACCACGATGCTGGTCCCGTGGTCCTCGAAGGGCAGGTGGGCGGCCCGCAGCCGGATGCCGAGGGCGTCCAGGTCCTCGCGCCCGGGCACGGTGATCGCGACGTCTCCCAGGCCCAGGCTGGCGGCGCGGGGCCCGGCGCCACGGCTGTTCCAGGTGTTCATCGCGAGGTGGTGGTGGTACCCGCCTGCGGACACGAACAGTGCGCCCGGGTAGTCACGCTGGGTGACCTCGAAGCCGAGGATGTCCACGTAGAACGCCTCGGCCGGTGCGAGGTCGCCGACCTGGAGGTGGAGGTGCCCCACCCGCGCCCCGGGCGAGCCCACGGAGTCCAGCGCGTCCTGGGTGAGGTGCTCACGCAGGTAGGCATTGGGGTCCAACCACCCGGTGGTCATCTCGATCCGGCCACCTCGTCGGGGCCACTGGGCTCGCTCGCGGTCGGTGTAGAGCTCCACCCCGTTGCCCTCGGGATCGGTGAAGTAGAAGGCCTCGGAGACGCCGTGGTCTGAGGAGCCGACGAAGCGGCTGCGCGGATCCAGGGCGGCCCGGTGGACGGTGGCCGCGAGGGAGGGGGCGTCGGGGAACAGGAACGCCGTGTGGAAGAGACCTGCGTGTCGGGGGTCCGGCACGGGGAGGTCGGGGCTGGCGACCAGTCGCACCATCGGCGTGCCGGCGCGTCCCAGCACCCGGCGGACCTCGCGTCCGCGGGCGACCTCCTCCAACGGTTCCATCGCGAAGGCCCGGGAGTAGTAGGAGGACATGGACTCCAGGTCGCCGACCCTCAGCGTCGGGGCGTCCATCGACGTGTGGGCGTTGATGACCCGCCCGGCATCCCGGAGGGCCGCGGTGGGGGTGGGCGGGGTGATGCTCATGGCTGTTCCGATCGTGGGGGAGGTGGCGTGGCGACGAGGGCGGGGCCGCGCTGTCGGACGGGGCGGGCTCCGTCGACGGTGGGGCCTGTGCGTGTGTCCACCCGGTGGGTGGGGTCCGCTCGGGGCGCGCCCACCCGGAGCCCGGAGAGGCGGGCCGGGTGGGCGCGGTGCTCGCAGGGGGTCAGCGCACGACGGCGAAGCCACCGGTCCAGGAGATCTTCTCGCCCGCGGCCAGGGTCAGCTGCAGGAAGCCGAGGGCCTCGAGCTCGTGGGCACGTGCGAGGGAACCGGCGTCGACGGCGCCGAGGCCGCCGGCCTCGACCGCTGCGGCCAGGGTGGCCTTGGCCTGCTCGTCGTCACCGGCGATGAGGACGGTGGTCCGCTCCTCCCCGACCGTTCCGGAGGACAGGGTGGCTGCGAAGTTCGTGTTGAAGGCCTTGAGCACGTGGCTCCGGGGCAGCTTGTCCTGGATCTCGGAGGCGGCGGAGGAACCGACGGGCACGACCAGGGAGTCGACGGTCTCGAAGTTCAGCGGGTTGGTGATGTCGACGACGGTCCTGCCGGCGAGTGCGTCACCGTAGGCCGTCAGGACCGAGTCGACGGCGGGGTAGGGGACGGCGAGGACCACGACGTCGCCCGTCAGGTCCCTGGTGCCGACCTCCTCGTGGGGGACGAGGTCGACGGCACTGCCGCCGGCCCGCAGGACGCCCGAGATCGCGGTGGCCATGTTGCCGGTTCCGATGATGGAGAAGCTCGTCATGATGTGTCCTTCCCGCCCCGGGGGGCGTGTGCTGCTCGGCTGGTGGCCGGATGTCGTTTGTTGTACCTACAAGTGATGACGGTAGACGATGATGGTTGTAGATGCAACCAAATGCTAGGATGTGCTCCATGACGACCGAGGAACCCACCGGACTCAGCCGCAAGGAACGCACGGCGATCGCGCGCCTGCGCGCGCTCCTCGAACTGCTTCCCGCGGCACTGGACCGCAGGCTGCACGACCTCGGGCTCACGGCCTTCGAGTACTCCCTGGTGGAGGCGCTCGCCGAGGCGCCCGACCGTCGACTGCGCCTCAGCGCCCTCGCGTCACGGACCAACGCGACCCTGCCGCGTCTCTCCCGCGTCGTCAGTGGTCTGGAGCGCAAGGGGCTCCTGGTCAAGACGCAGTGCGCTGCCGATGCGCGGGCCACGAATGCGGTCCTCACCGCTGAGGGTGAGGCGGCGTGGTTGCGGGCGGCGCCCGTCTACGGCCGCGCCGTGGGGGACATGGTCCTCGGTGGCCTGGGGGCGGGGGACGTGGACGACCTGGCCCGTCTGTCCCTGGCCATGCTGCGACGCCTGGACCCCGACGGTCGGATGGCCGTGACCCTGGGGCAGGGCTGTGGTGCCGACCCCGGGAGGCAGGCGCACGCCGACAGCACGCACGGTGTCGCTGGGGTGGCGGGCACCGGGGGAGTGCCGGGCTGTGGTGCTGATCCGGAACCGCCCTCGTCCCCGGGCTGTGGCGCCGACCCTGCGCCCCCGTCCGCGGAGCGTGGGGTGGATCCCGACTCCTCCGGTGACCGGGCGTGCGGGGCGGACCCGGAGGGATCCGGCTCGGGGGAGAGCGGGGCCGACCCCGACGTCGCCGGAGCCGGGAGGTGCGGGGCAGACCCTGTTCCGGTCGCTCGCGCGGCCGGTGCCACGGTCGTCCCTCAGTGAGTGAGGGGGGAGACGGGCGCGGGCAGGCCGGAGCGGGACATGAGCAGGGCGATCCCCGTGCGCGCACTCCCCCGGTCGTCGGCCGTGACGGCCACGCCATAGGCTGCGCGCAGGAGGACCACGAGGGTGTCCAGGTCGATGTCCGCCGGAACGGTCCCGCTGCGGTGCGCGGCCACCAGCGCGTCGTCCAGCAGGCGTCGCATGTGATCGGCGTGCTGCAGTTGGGAGTTGGTCCGGCGCACCTCGACCACGGTCTCGAGGAACCCGACGTCGGTCACCACCAGATCCAGGACCTTCTCCCACAGGAGTGAGAAGGCGTCCGGTCCGCCCCCTCCTGCCGCTGCGACGCGGTCCAGCTCGGCCAGGTTCTGTTCGAAGACCTCCAGCGCGAGGTCCATCCGCGTGGGGAAGTGCCGGTAGAGGACGCCCTGCCCGACCCCGGCCTCGCGGGCGACCGCGCTCAGTGGCACGCGGTAGCCGCGTTCGGCGAAGAGGCGTCGTGCGGCGCGCACCAGGGCTGCGCGGTTGGCGGGTGCGGCTGCAGGACCCCTGTTGCTCCTGCCCTCGTGCGTCTCCATCGTCTGCATTATACTGATCCGGACAATGTCGTCCGGTGTATTCTCCCGAGAACGGAGTGGTTCAGCATGTCGCAGACGCAGGATGAGACCTTTGACGTCGTGGTGGTGGGCAGCGGAGCAGCTGCGTTCGCCACCGCACTGGGAGCGGTGGACAGCGGGCTCAGCGCAGTCCTCCTGGAGAGCACCGAGAAGTGGGGCGGCAGCAGCGCCATGTCGGGTGGTGGCATGTGGCTGCCGGACAACCCCCTCATGCGCCGAGACGGCGTGGGGGACTCACGCGAGGAGGCACTGGAGTACATGGAGGAGTCGATCGGCGAGGTCGGTCGCGCCAGCTCCCGGGCACGCAAGGAGGCCTTCGTCGACGGCGTGGACGACTTCGTGCTCACGGCTGAGCGCCACGGCATGACCTTCGCCCGTGCGACGGACTACCCCGACTACTACCCGGAGCTGCCCGGCGGGAAGATCGGGCGGTCCATCGAGTGCGAGCCCTTCGATGCGAGGAGGATCCAGGCGCTGGTGCCCACCCTGCGCATGAACATGCCGCTCCCCCTCAAGACCGATGACGTCTGGCTGCTCGCACGCGCGTGGTCCACACCCGACGGCTTCGCACGAGGCGCGCAGTTCGTCCTGCGCACGCTGGGTGGCCTGCTGACCGGCAAGAAGCTGCGGGGCATCGGCGCCGGACTCGTCTCCCAGTTCGCACACGCCGTGGTCGTCGAGGGGGACGTTCCCCTGCGGCTGGGGAGTCCCGCCGAGGAGCTCGTCGTCGAGGACGGGCGTGTGGTGGGCGTGCGTGTCGGCGGCGAGGCAGGGGGCGGAGTCATCCGTGCCCGACTCGGCGTGATGCTGGCCGGTGGGGGCTTCGACCACAACCGGGAGATGCGACGCGAGTACCAGGGCGTCGACGGCTTCCCCTCGGGCAACCCGGGCAACCTCGGCGGACCGATCCGGCTGGCGGAGTCCATCGGCGCGGCCACCGAGCTCATGGATGATGCCTGGTGGGGTGCCTCGTTGGCACCGGTGGAGGGTGGGGAGCCGTCCTTCATCGTGGGGGAGCGCTCCCTGCCCTACTCGCTCATCGTGGACTCGAGGGGTGCACGCTTCGCCAACGAGGCCGAGTCCTACGTCGACCTGGGCCACCACATGCTCGGACACGACAAGGACGGCGCCTACTGGTTGGTCCTGGACGCCCGCTACAGGCGCCGTTACCTGCGCTCCTTCGCCCTGGACCCCAAGGTCGCCAAGGCACAGCGGGAGGAGGGCATCGCCTTCAGCGCCGACACCCTGGAGGAGCTGTCCGGGAAGCTCGGCCTGGACACCGCCACCTTCCACTCGACCATCCAGCGGTTCAACGGGTTCGCGAGGTCGGGACGCGACCAGGACTTCCGGAAGGGGGACTCCGCCTACGACCGCTACTACGGCGACCCGACGGTGCACCCCAACGCCTGCCTGGGGACGATCGAGAAGGGCCCCTTCTCCGCCTACAAGGTCGTCATCGGCGACCTCGGCACCAAGGGTGGAGTCCTCACCGACGCCGATGCGCGGGCCCTGCGCGAGGACGGCAGTGTGATCGAGGGGCTCTACGCCGCGGGCAACAACTCCGCCTCGGTCATGGGACGCACGTACCCGGGGCCCGGTTCGACCATCGGCCCGGCCGTCGTCTTCGGACTGCGTGCCGCGCGTCACATGGCAGGGCAGGTCGTGGGTGGGCACCGGGGCCGGGCACGGCACGCAACGCCACCTGCCGCGGAACGCGGATGAGACCGACCCCCGTGGTGCCCGGTCGGGCACCACGGGGGTCAACTCAGTCCCCGGACCCACGAACTGGGTCGGGAGGGGGTTCAGCGAGCGGCGTAGGTGAGGCAGTCGGCCTTGTCGGCGCCGATGCGCACCGAGGTCGCCGTGCACTCCAGGTGGCTGTTGTGGGTGCAGTCGGCCTTCGTGCAGGCGCCGACGAAGCTGGTGACGCGGTCCAGGCCGCCCTTGACGCTGAGCGGGATGAAGGTGGCGCAGGCGGCTTCGGGGTTCGAGCCGATGGTCACGGCCGCCGCGGAGCAGGCATCGGCGTGGTTGTAGGAGCAGCTCTCGACGGTGCAACCGCTGACGCGGGGGAGTTCGAGGGTGGACATGTTGACCTCCCGGGTTCGTGGTGTCGGATTTCCGATGTCCCCAGAGTGCACCCGACCGGGCGGGCGCGGCGGGCAGGCACTGTCTTCGCAGGTCACAGGCTATTCATGGTCAGCAGGTCAGTCCGGCCTTTCCTCGACGCGGAAGTCGCGCAAAACCCGGAGGCCCTGACAGCGGCCCCTCGTGCGGTGGCGGTGGTCAGTGGGCGGAGGCTGATGCCTCGGCCTCCCTGCGGGCGATCTCGGCGGCCTCGGTGGCCGCGACGGCGCGACGCTGACGGGCATTGCGCAGGTGCCACACCCCGTTGGCGATCAGGTAGATGAGGAAGGAGATCGTCGTGACGTAGGGGCTGACCGGCACCGAGGCCCCCAGGGAGAGCATGATGCCCCCGACCAGGGAGACGAAGGCGAAGAGGACCGAGAGCAGTGGGACGACCACCGGGGAGGAGGACAGGCGCATGGCAGCCGCGGCCGGGGTCACCAGGATCGAGAGCACCAGGAGTGCGCCGACGATCTGGACGCTGACCGCCACCGAGAGACCGAGCAGCATCATGAAGGCGAAGGAGAGGAAGCGGGTCGGCACCCCGCGGGCCTCGGCGACGTCGGGATCCATGCTCGCGAAGGTGAGGGGCCGCCAGATGGCGACCAGCCCGATGGTCACGATGACGGAGATGATCGTCAGCGTCTCGAGGCGGGGGTCGTCGATGGCGACGATCTGCCCGGTGAGCAGCCCGAACTTGTTCGCCGTGCGCCCGGGGGCCAGGGACAGGAAGAGGATCCCGAGGCCGAGTCCGAAGGGCATGAGCACGGCGATGATCGAGTTGCGGTCGCGTGCCTTGGATCCCATGATCCCGATCAGCGCGGCTGCGACGAGCGACCCGACGAGGGCGCCCTGGACCACTCCGATGCCGAAGAGGAGGCCCGCCGCACCACCGGAGAAGGAGAGCTCCGAGATGCCGTGGACGGCGAAGGCCATGTCGCGCTGCATGACGAAGACGGCGATGAGCCCACCGACCACCGACAGCACGGCTCCCGCCATGATCGAGTTGGACAGCAGGGCGACCAGCTGGCCGTAGTCCGAGAAGTCGAAGAGCTTCCCCCACAAGGAGGTGTCGGCGGCGTCCATGGGGAGGGGGAGTGCCAGCAGCTGGGTCATCGGGGTCACTTCCGGGTGGTGGTCGTGGGTTCCGGGTGGTGGCGGTGCTCGGGAGCGCCGGCCACGAAGACGCGACCGTTGTCGCGGATGACGTCGACCTCGGAGCCGTAGAGGCCCGAGAGCACGTCGGAGCGCATCACCTCGTCGGTGGTCCCGACCCGGATACACCCGTTGGCCACGTACATCACCCGGTCGATGTAGTCGATGACCGGATTGACGTCGTGGGTGACCATGAGGACGGCGAAACCGCGCTGGGCGCGCTGGGAGTCGATGAGGTCGATGATCTCGGCCTGGCGGCGCACGTCCAGGGAGAGCAGAGGCTCGTCGCAGAGGAGCAGCCTGGGTTCCCCCGCCAGGGCCTGGGCCATGCGCACACGCTGCTGCTCCCCACCCGAGAGCAGGCCGACGGGTGTGTCCGCGTAGCGGGTGGCGCCCACCGCCTCCAGCAACTCGTTGACGCGGGAGCGTCGGGCGGCGCTGGGCAGGCCCGTGCCCCAGTGGTTGCCGTCCACACCCAGTGCCACCAGGTCGCGGGCGCGCAGGGGCAGTCCGGGGTCGGCCATGTTCTGCTGGGGGACGTAGCCGATGCGGGCACCGCCGCGGTGGACCGGCTGTCCGAAGATCCGGACGCTCCCCGCGCTCAGGGTGTACTCGCCCAGCAGCGTGCGCAGCAGGCTCGTCTTGCCGGCGCCATTGGCTCCGAGGATCGCGATGAACTCACCGGGGTGGATGTCGACGTCGAGGTGGCTCCACAGCGTGCGGCCCCCCAGGGTGAGCTCGGCGTCCGTGTACGACACGACGGGCGCGGCCCCGGCGGCGTCCCGGGCCCCGGCGGCCGCGTCGGTCTCCCCCTCCGGCCCGGTGTGCGGTCCCTTCTGTGGTGGGTGGGTCCCGACCTCAGGCGACATAGGTTCCTCTCCTCCGGCTGGGGATGGCCGACAGACGGGTGGATCCCCGGCCCCGCGAGTGATTCTAGGCCGCGGGGGCGGGGATCCAGTGGGTTCACTCGGACAGTGCAGCGGAGATCTCGTCGATGATCTTCTGCTGCCAGCTGACGTAGTCGAGTCCGGCGGGCAGGGTCTCCTGGACGGGCACGACCGGGATGTCCGCATCCTTCGCCGCGGAGAGGACGGCCTCGGTCTGGGGGCCGGTCGTCTGCTCGTTGTAGACGAGTGCATCCACCTGGTGGTCGCTGAAGAGCTTGAGCGTCTCGTCCAGGACGGTGGCGGGGACGTCGGTCTCCTCCTCGATGGCCTCGGAGAAGGCCTCGGGGGTCTTGTTGTCCAGGCCCATGGCCTCCAGCAGGTACAGCGGCACCGGCTCGGTGATCGCGACCCCGGCGCCGGCGTGGGCCGACTTGACCTCGGCCGCCGCCTTCTCCAGGCCCTCGACCTTCGTGGTGAAGGTGGCGAGGTTCGACTCGAACGTCGAGGCGTTGTCCGGGTCGGCCTTCGAGAGGGCTTCCTCGATGGCGCCCGCGACCTTGATCACGGTGGGGTAGTCGTACCAGACGTGCTCATTGAGCTCATCGCCCTGCGTCGCGGCGAAACCCGAGACGTCGACGGCGTTGATGACCGTGGCCGTCGACTTCGCCGCGGAGAGCATGGTGTCGACGAAGTCGTCGTAACCCCCGCCGTTCTCCACGACCACTGTCGCCTCGGACAGTGCCAGCTGTGTGCGTGCGTCGGCCTGGTACTCGTGGGGGTCCGCGTCCGGGTCGGAGATGATGCTGGAGACGGTCACCGAATCCCCTGCGACCTGCGAGGCGATGTCGCCCCACACATTGGTCGAGGCGACCACGGAGAGAGCCGTGGAACCGCTCTCCCCACTCTGGTCCTGCCCGGACGCGGCGGTTCCCGACTGGGCGGAGCCCGTCGAGCATGCCGCCAGCGCCACGGTGGCGGCAGCCGCCACCGTGAGGCGTCCGAACAACTGGGAAACCTTCATGTCTTCCTCCGATTCCGCCCGGCCTCTCCTGGCCGGGGACGTGCGCTGGTGTGGACTCGAGGACCGAGGCTAATGGTGTTGAGAATCAGAGTCAATAAAACTGTGTCCCTCCCGGTCGCGACGAGGGCCCCGGTCCTGCCTCAGTCGCCGGCCGGTGCCTCTCCACGCGCGCGCCGGTCGGTGGTCGCGAGCGCGCGGGCCCGCAGGCCTGCGGCGCAGGCGCACGCCGCCGCCAGGGAGAGTGCGCCCCACTGGAGCGCGCCGTCAGCGGGCAGCCCCTGCGCCACAGCTGTGGCGAGGACCACGGTCAGGACGCCCGCCGGTGCGAGTCCGCGCAGCATCCATGCGACGACCACCAGGGAGGAGGAGTCGCCGAAGGGTGAGGGCGTGGGGGTGAGGAGCGCCAGGGGCGGGGAGGAGGAGGCCACCACGGCCAGGGCCGTGCAGGGGCCGACGAGGGCGACCACCACCGCACCTCCCACGACGGAGGACCACTCGACCGGCACCGGCGCGGTGTCGCCGACCAAGGAGGTCACCGCCGCCGCGATCCCTCCCACCCCGACCACGAGTGACCAGGGGAGCAGCAGGTGGGCCGGGTACACCCGGTGGAAGGGAGCCGGGTCCAGTCGCCCCGAACCGACCGACTCCAGGACATCGGACAGTGGCCGTGACAGTACGGCGAAGGCCCACTGGACGGCGAGGAGCACGAGGGGTGCCAGCAGGACACCCGGGACGCCCCCGGCTGCCGAGGTCCCCGTCCGCCCCGATGCGAGGGCACCGATCCAGGTCCCGGCCGCGACCAGTGCTGCGAGCGCTGCCGCCGTGCGCCAGGGGGTGCGCACGGCCCCGAGCACGTCGACGGTCACGGTGCGTCCCAGGAGCCCGCCCGGGAACGGGAGGGTCCGTGCACGCAGGTGGCGGCGACGGGGACCGTCGTGGACGGCCAGCGCCCCCACGTCCCCCGTGCCCAGGCCCGTGGCGATCAGGTGGCGCACCCGCACGTCGTGCTCGAGCACCCGCATCGGCACCCCCGCGAGCAGGAGGGGGACGGCGAGCACCGCCAGGCAGGCGACAGCGCCCAGCCCGATGGCGGCCAGTGCGTCGACGCCTCCCCCGAGGTCCCAGTCCCCACGAGCGCCGAGCCGGGCCAGGGCGGCGAGGCCCACCCCGGTGAGCGCAGCCGACGGGCGCGCCCATCGCGACCACCTGGTCTGGGTGCCGAGCAGGGCCAGGACGACGAGGGCGGCCTGTCCCAGTGCCCACGCCGCAGTCGTGGCGACTGCGGAAGCGCCCAGCCCCAGCCCCAGCGCCCCTGTCACGGCCAGTGCCCCGACCGCCACCAGCACCGCGCCGAGCACCGTCCAGGTCCGTCCCGCCAGCACCCTGCGCGTCCCGAAGGGACCGTCGACCAGGTAGTGGAGCTCGCCGGCGGAGGTGATGACCGGTCCCAGGTGGGTCGGGGCCACGGCGCAGAGGACCAGGGGCAGGGCGAACCACTGGCGTGCGCCCCACACGACCTCCGCCGCCCGGTGGGTCGGGACCGCCGAGGTCAGGCCCGTGAGCAGGGGAACCCCGATCATGGCGGTGAGCAGGACCGCGACATAGGCGCGGTAGACGAGGTCCCGACGCGTGGGTCCGCCCTCGTGCACGATGCGACGTGCGCGGGCGAGTGCGGGCCCGCCCGGAGGAGGGGCCGAGAGCGGGACGGAGGGGATCGGGGTGCTCACCGGGTTCCCCTCACTCCGGGGCCGAGAGGGTGACGACCTCGTCGGCCACGGCCTCCGTCAGGTCGGGGGCGTGGGTCGCCATGACCACGGCGAGCCCCTGGCCGATGCGTGAGCGCAGTGCGTCCCCCAGCGCCCGACGGCGCCCGGTGTCCAGGCGTTGCTCGGGTTCGTCCAGGACGAGCAGCCGCGCGGGTCGTGCCAGTCCCAGGCACAGGGCGACGACCTGGCGTTCCCCCGAGGAGAGTTCGTCGGGGAAGTGGCGGGAGAGACGCTCCGCCCCGAAGGCCCGCAGCAGTGCGAGTGGGGCCTCCGCCCCCGAGGGCAGCCCCCACGAGGCGCGGACGAAGAGGAGGTGCTCCAGGACGGTGAGGTCCTCGAAGAAGGGCGGTGGCTGGATGACGTGGGCGATGTCGCGCCGCTCCAGGGCACCGGGGACGAGGCGGGCGCTGCCCGTCGTCGGGGCGTCCAACCCCAGCAGGACACGCAGCAGGGTGGTCTTGCCCGAGCCGTTCTCGCCGCGCAGGACGGTGCACGTCCCCGCCCGTACCTCCAGCGAGGTCGCGGCCAGGATCCCCAGGCCCGACACCGTGCGCGTCACCTGCCGGACGTCGAGGAGCAGGCCGGGGTCGTCCCTGCGGGGACGGCGGTCCGACGACGCGGCTCCGCGACGGTGGGGCATGGGCGCTCCTCCTCGGTGCGATGGTCGGCTCGGGGTCATCCTCCCACGGTGTGGGTGCGGGCACCCGTACGGACCGAGGTGCTCCCGGGGCGACGTCCGGGGCACTACCGTCGTCCTCATGACTGCCGATGACGTCGACCGCGCGCTCGCGGACAACCGGGCCAACTGGGACGACCGTGCCGGCGTGCACGTCGCCTCCGAGTTCTACGACGTCCGGGGCCTCGTGTCCGACCCGGAGGGGATCACCGACGTCGTGCGCCGCGACCTGGCCGTCCTGGCACCCCACCTGCCGGGCGGGTCGGTGCGGGGGCTGACGCTGCTCCACCTCCAGTGCCACATCGGTACCGACACCCTCTCCTGGGCCAGGCTCGGGGCGGTGGACGTCCACGGACTCGACTTCTCCGAGCGGGCCCTGGACCACGCCCGGGACATCGCCGGGGCCGCGGGTGAGGGGATCACCTACGTCCAGGGGGATGCGCAGCTCGCCTCGGAGGTCATTGACCGGACCTTTGACGTGGTGGTCACCAGCGTCGGGACGATCTGTTGGCTCCCGGAGCTCGTGTCCTGGGCCCACTCGGTCCACGACCTGCTCGTGCCCGGTGGGGTGTTCATGATCCGTGACGACCATCCCCTGGTGACAGCCATGGACCCGGAGCTGGACGTCGTCACCGAGGACTACCTGTCCGGGGGAGGGCAGACCGTCTACGAGGAGGCCGGCAGCTACACGGACGTCCAGGAGTCGGTCGCGCCCATCACCCACACCACCAACCACACCTGGCAGCACGACCTCTCCGAGGTGGCCGGGGCCCTGCTCGGGGCGGGCCTGGACCTGGAGGCCCTGGGCGAGCACCCCACCATGGACTGGAAGCGCTTCCCCGAGCTCGTCGAGTGCCCCGAGGGGTGGACGACGCCGCCGGGCACGCCGCGCATCCCGCTCACCTTCTCGATGGTGGCGCGCCGCCCGGACTGAGCCCCGGTCCGCCCTCGTCACCCGGGTGGGTCCGCGCCGCGGGGAAGCGGACCCGCCTGCCCCGCACCGACCCTGCTCCCCGTGCCGCTCCGGTCCGCGCGCTGTCACAGCCCGCGCTGGGGAGTGGCGGGATCACCCTGCGCGCCCTCCCTCACAGGCAGTCTGCCCCAGCCCGCGCGGGGGAGGGGCATCGGGCGGACGATTGCACCATGGATGCCACAGCTGCCACGGACCTCAGATCGATCCCCTTCGAGACCATGGAGGGCACGACCGAGACGCTCGGCCGCTGGGCCGACGACGTGGTCATGGTGGTCAACGTCGCGTCCCGCTGCGGGCTCGCCCCCCAGTACGAGACCCTCGAGGAGCTGCAGCAACGCTACGCGGAGCGTGGGTTCACGGTCCTCGGCTTCCCCTCGAACCAGTTCCGTCAGGAGCTGGGAAGTGACGAGGAGGTCAGGACCTTCTGCTCCACGACCTACGGTGTGACCTTCCCGGTGCTGGCGCGGGTCAAGGTGAACGGCCGCGGGGAGCACCCCCTCTACACCGCCCTCAAGCGGGCGAAGGACCCGAAGGGACGCAACGGGCGTGTGAGGTGGAACTTCGAGAAGTTCCTGGTCCTCCCTGATGGCTCGGTGCACCGGTTCCGGCCCACCACCAAGCCCGACGACCCGGCCATCGTCGAACTCATCGAGGCACATCTGCCGCGTTGACCTCCGGGAGTGCGTGGGGTCGACCCGGACGTGCTCCCCGCCACCGCTGCGAGTGTCGGCCGTCGCAGCGGGCACCGGTTTCACAGCCTGGCCACAGCCGTCTCCGGGCCGGCCGTCACGAATCCTCCATAGCGTGCTGTCCCAGCAGGTCGGACGGCATCTGAGGAGAAGAATGTTCGAGTACGTCCGCCGGGGGATCACCCGGCGCAAGCGCCAGACGGCGATCATCAGCATCGGAATGGCGTTGGCGGTCGCAGCGGTCATGGTCATCTCGGCCGCATCGAACGGCATCGCAGCAGCACAGAACTCCGTGCTCCAGGCCGTCTACGGGGTCGGCACGGATCTCACCATCACGTCCTCGCCGACGCGCGGTGGGGACGCACAGAGTGGGGCCTCCGGGAGTGGCGGTGGGGGCATGCAGTTCGGTCCGGAGGCCGGTCAGACCGGTGCGGACGGCAGCACCGACATCTCCTCCACGCAGGTGAGCGTCGCCCGTGGAACCCAGACCATGGAGTCCAGCGTCCTCGACACGGTCGCCTCCACATCGGGTGTGGCGGCCGCGACGGGCACGCTCTCGCTGACGCAGATGGACTTCTCGGGCACCATCCAGCAGCAGGAGTCCTCCGGTTCCACCGACTCCGGCACCGAGGACCAGGAGGGCCAGCCCGGAGGCGGACAGGGCGGACCCGGACAGGACGGTGGGCCCGGCGGGTTCGGCGGAGGGTCCTTCGACCTCGCCCAGACGACCATCATGGGCGTCGACCCGGGTGCCACCGAGGTCGGTCCCATGAGTGACATGACCGTCTCCAGCGGCGCCCTGCTCACCTCCGGCGACACCGACTCCGCGGTCATCTCCGCCACCTACGCCTCCGACAACTCCCTGGCCGTGGGCGACACCGTGACCCTCGGGACCGACACCACCGCCACGGTGGTGGGCATCCTGTCGGAGGAGTCCTCCCAGAGTGCCTCCGACATCTACGTGCCACTCGCGCTCGCCCAGACCCTGGCGGACGAGGACGGCGCCCTCACGACGATCTACGTCAAGGCCTCCAGTGCCGATGACGTGGACTCCTTGGCGGACTCCCTGGGCACGGCCCTGCCGGACCTGACGGTCTCGACGCAGTCCGACCTGGCCAGCACGGTCTCGGGGTCCCTGTCCTCCGCAGCGTCCTGGATCAGTGGGTTCGGGAAGTGGCTGACGATCGGCATCCTCGCCCTCGCCTTCCTCCTGGCGAGCCTCTTCACGATCTCCTCGGTCACGCGCAGGACCCGGGAGCTGGGCACCCTCAAGGCCATCGGATGGTCCAACTCCCGGGTGCTCGGCAACGTGGTCGCGGAGACCCTCATCCAGACCCTCATCGGCGGCGTCGTCGGCCTGGCACTCGGCGTCGCAGCGGTGGCGGGGATCAACGCCGCAGGCATCACCCTGGGTGGGTCGGCAGGCACGGAGGGAGGACCCGGCACCTCGCAGCAGGCAGCCACCGGAACCGCCCCGGGGACGGAGGGTGGCCCCGGTGGAGGTGCCCCTGGGGACGGCGGACAGCCGGGCGCGATGACCGCCTCGGCATCGAGCACGACGACGACCCTGGTGCTCGAGCCCTCGCTCGCGGCCGTGGGTCTGGGCGTGGGGGTCAGCCTCCTCGGAGGCGTGGTGGCCGGCGGGGCCGGCGCGATCAAGGTGAGCAGGCTCCGCCCCGCGGCGGCCCTGCGGAGCGTGGACTGAGGAGAGGGCACATGTACCAACTGACGGACGTCACGAAGAACTATCGGACCTCCCGCACGGTGACCGCCCTGGGGGGCGTGACACTCACGGTCCCCGACGGCCAGTTCCTGGCCATCCGCGGCAACACCGGGGGTGGGAAGTCGACCCTGCTCCAGATGCTCGGGGGGCTGGACCGCCCCGACTCCGGCACGGTCGAATTCGACGGGGTCGACATCACGCACATGTCGGAGTCGGCGCTCACGGGCTTCCGGGCCAAGGACCTGGGCATCGTGTTCCAGGGGTTCAACCTGGTCAACACCCTCACCGCCTGTGAGAACGTCGAGGCCGGTCTGGTGCCCCTGCACGTGAAGGGGGCCGAGCGTCGGGGCCGCGCCATGGAGGCCCTCGCGGAGGTCGGACTCGGGGGGCGCGAGGACCACCTCCCCGGCGAGCTCTCGGGTGGCCAGCAGCAGCGCGTCGCCATTGCGCGGGCCCTGGTCAAGCAGCCCCGCGTCATCCTGGCCGACGAGCCCACCGGCAACCTGGACGAACAGATGCGCGACGAGGTCATGGACCTGCTGGAGGAGCACTGGAAGCGCCTCGGTTTCGCGATGGTCGTCGTCACCCACGACTCCTCGGTGGCCAAGCGGGCCCAGAGACGGATCACCATGACCTCCGGCCACCTGTCCTGACGGGAGCCTCCCCGGCTCCGGTCACCGCACCCATCCCCCAGCCGATAGGCTGGAGGACGTGACGGAGTCAATCAATGTGTCAGAACGTCAGATCGACGCCGGGTCGCCCTCGTCCGCCCCGCCTGCGGGAACACCCGCAGCGGTGGCGGCGGGGGCGGATCCAGCGGGGGCGGGGAGCTCCACGGCCACCACCGGGCAGCCGCCTGCCGTGGTGCTGGTGAACCTCGGGACGCCCGAGGCCCCCACGGCCCGGGCGGTGCGCCCCTTCCTGCGGGAGTTCCTCTCCGACCGGCGCGTCATCGAGACCCACCCCGTGCTGTGGCGCCCCATCCTGGAGGGCATCATCCTGCGTGTGCGCCCGCGCGACTCCGCGCGCAAGTACGCCTCGATCTGGATGCCCGAGGGCTCCCCCCTCATGCACTGGACCTCGCGCCAGGCGGCGGACCTCCGGGAAGCCCTGGGGGAGGACACCCGGGTCCGGGTCGCCATGCGCTACGGGAAGCCCGCCCTGCGTGACGTCCTCACCGACCTGTACGACCAGGGCGTGCGCCGCGTCCTCGTGCTGCCCGCCTACCCCCAGTACGCCGCCTCCTCCGCGGGGACCGTCATCGACGAGGTCGCCCGCTGGACGCTGCGGGCCCGCGACCAGCTCGAGGTGCGCACCGTGCGCTCCTTCCCCGACTCACCCGTCTACATCGAGGCCCTCGCCCGCGCCCTCGAGGACCACTGGGCCGAGCAGGGTCGACCGGACTTCGCCGCCGGGGACCGCCTGGTCACCAGCTTCCACTCCATCCCGCGCGCCATGCACGACGCCGGGGACCCCTACCGTTCCGAGTGCGGGACGACCGCGCGCCTGCTGCGGGAGCGCCTCGGCATCGACGAGGGCGGCCTGCTCGTGCGTTTCCAGTCCGTCTTCGGTCCCGCCGAGTGGATCGGCCCGGCCACCATCGACACCATGGGTGAACTCGGACGCGGGGGCACCCGCCGTGTGGACGTCATCTGCCCCGGGTTCATGGCCGACTGCCTGGAGACCCTGGAGGAGATCGACATCCTCAACCGCGAGACCTTCCTGGAGGCGGGCGGGCAGGAGTACCACTACGTCCCCTGGGCGAACGACTCCGCCGGGTGCGTGGCCACCCTGGAGGAGCAGGCCCGCCGCGGCCTGTCCGGCTGGGTCGCCTGATCCCCGCACCGATCCGAGCGGTGCGTGCGGCCACCGAACGGTGCAGGCGGGGCGCTCCACCGATCCCGGCCCGGCGCCGGGCAGGTGCGGGCCGGTCGGCGGGGACGCGGCGACCGGTCCTGTCACGAAGTCCCGTCAGGCAGTCACCGGTGGGCACAGGCCCGGCCCGCGCCTAGCGTGGGCCGACATGACCACGAAGACCCGACTCATCGCCGCCGCCCTCGCCACCCTGGCCCTGTCCGCCACCGCCCTGTCCGCCTGCTCCTCCGGGACGGGTTCCACCTCCGGTGGCGCCTCCGGCGACCAGTCCGGCTCCCAGTCCGCGGGCGCCGACGCCCTCGCAGACCTCCAGGCCTCCGGGGTCCTGCGCGTGGGCACCGAGGGCACCTACGCCCCCTTCACCTACCACGACACCTCCTCCGGTGACCTCACCGGCTACGACGTGGAGGTCGTCACCGCCGTGGCGGAGAAGCTCGGCGTGACCCCGGAGTTCTCCGAGGTCAAGTGGGACGCGATCTTCGCCGGCCTGGAGGCCGGGCGCTACGACATCATCGCCAACGAGGTCACGGTCAACGACGAGCGCGCCGCGAAGTACGACCTCTCCGACCCCTACTCGGTGTCCATCCCCGTCGCCGTGGTCCGCTCCGACGACTCCTCCATCACCTCCCTCGACGACGTCACGGGCAAGACCTCCGCACAGTCGGCCACCTCCAACTGGGCCGAGCTCGCCACCGACTCCGGTGCCACCGTCGTGCCGGTGGACGGTTTCACGGAGGCGGTCTCCGCCCTCAAGGACGGACGCGTGGACCTCACCTTCAACGACAACCTCGCCGTGCTCGGCTACCTTGCCCAGACCTCCGACGACTCGGTGAAGGTCGCCTTCGAACTGCCCGACCAGGCGGTCTCCCAGGCCTTCGCCCTGCGCAAGGACTCGGGCCTGTTGGATGCGATCAACGGGGCGCTCGAGGAGCTGCGTGCGGACGGCACCCTTGCCGCCCTGGGTGAGAAGTACTTCGGCACGGACATCTCGTCTGCGCAGACGAAGTGAGGCGCCCCCGTGGATGACTCCACCCGGCAGCTCCTGCTGGACTCCCTGCTGCCGCTCGCACGCGGGGCCCTGACGGGCACGATCCCCCTGACGCTGATCTCCTTCGCCATCGGGATCGTCCTGGCACTGGGGGTGGCCCTGGCGCGCATCTCCCACAACGTCCTCCTGCGGGGCGCGGCGCGGGTGTTCATCTCGGTGATCCGCGGGACACCCCTGCTGGTCCAGCTCTTCATCATCTTCTACGCACTGCCCAGCCTGGGGCTGGTGATCGACCCCTTCCCGTCGGCCGTCATCGCCTTCTCCCTCAACGTGGCGGGCTACGCGGCCGAGGCGATCCGTGCCGCCATCCTCTCCGTCCCGCGCGGGCAGTGGGAGGCGGCCCAGACCATCGGCCTGTCCCGCTCGGCCACCCTCAGCCGCGTGATCCTGCCCCAGGCCGCGCGCGTGGCCGTGCCGCCCCTGTCCAACACCTTCATCTCCCTGGTCAAGGACACCTCGCTGGCCTCCTCGATCATGGTGGTGGAACTGCTGCGCCAGGCCCAGAACATCGCGGCGCCGACGTACGAGTTTCTCGCGCTGTACTCACTGGCCGCCCTGTACTACTGGGTGATCTGCACCGTCCTGTCCGCCGTCCAGCTGCGCCTCGAGCACCGCCTCGAGCGCGGTGTCGCCTGAACCGGGAGGAGAGCGACCATGCCACTGCTCAGCGTCTCGGACCTGCACAAGTCCTTCGGTGAGAAGCACGTCCTGAAGGGGGTCTCGCTGGAGGTCGACAAGGGATCGGTGAGCGTGCTCATCGGCCCCTCCGGCTCCGGCAAGACCACCCTGCTCCGTTCCCTCAACGCCCTGGAGGTCCCGGAGTCGGGCATCGTCACCATCGACGGTGTCACGGTGGACCACGCCGCCCATCCCTCCCGCAAGGAGCTGGCCGGGTTGCGTGCCCGCTCCGGGATGGTCTTCCAGGCCCACAACCTCTTCCCGCACCGCACCGCACTGGAGAACGTCACCGAGGGGCCGGTCCACGCCCAGGGCCGCTCTCGTGCCGAGGCCGAGGAGGAGGGGCGCGCGCTCCTCGCCCGCGTCGGCCTGGTGGGCCTGGAGGACCGCCACCCCTCCCAGCTCTCGGGGGGCCAGCAGCAGCGCGTCGGCATCGCCCGTGCGCTTGCCCTGCACCCCGACCTGCTGCTCTTCGACGAGCCGACCTCCGCCTTGGACCCCGAGACGGTCGGTGAGGTCCTCCAGGTCATGCGCGACCTCGCGGCGGAGGGGTGGACCATGGTGGTCGTCACCCACGAGATCGCCTTCGCCCGGGAGGTCGCCGACCACGTCGCCTTCCTCGACGGTGGCGTCATCGTGGAACAGGGCGATCCAGGCGACGTCCTCGTCCACCCCCGCGAGGAACGCACACGGCGCTTCCTCAGACGCGTCCTCGACCCGCTGTCGCGACACGGCGACGAGGGCGGAGCACCGGTCCCTCCCGGCGTCGACGGGGGCGAGGACGCCGGGTCCCCGGATCGGTGACACCCCCGGAATCGCGGGACTCGGGGAGCCGGCCCGCGCCCGGACCCACGGCGCTCCGGACGCGCACGAGGGCGGACCACCCCTCCCCGCCCCGCGTCCCACATCCAGAACCGGCACGACCACGACAGCCCTCCGCCCGCAGCGGAGGCGCGAGAGGACGGACATGACCACCACCCCCACACCCGGATTCGCCACCCGTGCCGTCCACGTCGGCCAGGAGCCCGACGCGACCACCGGTGACGTGGTCCCCCCACTCCACGTCGCCTCCACCCACGCCCAGGACGGGGTCGAGACCCTGCGCCACGGGTACGAGTACGGTCGCGGAGCCAATCCGACACGGGATGCCTTCCAGCGTGCCCTGGCGGACCTGGAAGGGGGTGGGGCGGCCTTCGCGTTCCCCTCGGGCATGAGCGCGGAGGACACCCTGGTCCGCGTGCTCACGCGACCCGGCGACCACGTGGCCTTCGGGGACGACGTCTACGGGGGCACCTACCGCCTCTTCACGGTGGTGCGTCCCGCCGAGGGGCTGCGCGCGACGCCGGTCGACCCCGGGGACGTGGACGCGGTCGCGGCGACCGTGGCCGGGGAGGGGTCCCGTCTGGTGTGGGTGGAGACGCCCTCGAACCCCCTCCTGGAGGTCTTCGACATCGCCGCGCTCGCGGAGGTCGCTCACCGGGCCGGCGCCCTGCTGGTGGTCGACAACACCTTCGCCTCGCCCTACCTGCAGCACCCCCTGGCCCTGGGCGCCGACGTCGTCGTGCACTCCACGACGAAGTACGTCGGCGGGCACTCGGACCTCATCGGTGGGGCCGTGGTGGTGGCGGCGGGCCTGCACCTGCCCGCGCGCCCCGGTGGAGCCGACCTCGGGTGGACGGGCACCGGCGACGTCGCCGCGGAGCTGCGTTTCCTCCAGAGCGCGATCGGCGCCGTCCAGTCACCGCGCGATGCCCACCTGGCCCACCGCGGCCTCAAGACCCTCGCGGTGCGGATGGAGAGGCACAGTGCCTCAGCCCTCGCGCTGGCCGAACACCTGCGCGACCACCCGGCGGTGCGGGCCGTGCACTACCCGGGGCTGGCGGAGGATCCCGGCCACGACCTGGCCGCCCGCCAGATGCGGGCGTCCGGCGGGGTGCTCTCCTTCGAGGTGGCGGATGCGGACCATGCCCGCCGCGTGGCGGAGTCGACCCGGGTGTTCTCCCTCGCCGTCTCGCTGGGTGCGGCGGAGTCCCTCATCGAGTACCCGCCCGTCATGACCCACGCCGTCAAACAGGGTGCGCGCTGGGAGCTGCCCGCGGGGATCGTGCGCCTCTCGGTGGGGCTCGAGGACGTCGAGGACCTCATCGCCGACATCGACGTGGCCCTGGAGGCTGCGGGCGCCGTGGGGGAGTGAGGGTGCACACGAGGGCGACGCTGTCGCGGTCCTCCCGGCGGTAGGGGCTGATGAGGGGGTTCACGGCTGTCTCCCGACGTCGTGGGTGTCGGTGTCGTGGCCAGCGGGCGTCGTGCCTGGTGCACCCGGGTTCACTCCAGTCCGATGGCATCCATGGCGAGGGGCAGCCAACGGGTCCAGAAGGCGAAGTCGTGGACGCCGGGGCCCTCCTCCCACACCAGGGGCTGACCGACCTCGGCCGCGGTGTCACGGAAACGGTGGTTCTGGGCGAGCAGACGGTCCTCGGTGCCGCAGGTGGCGAAGAGACGCAGGTCCCTGCCCTCGCCCGAGGCGATGCGTGAGACGAGGTCGTGGGGTCCCCCTGCCACGTCGTAGCCCCCCAGGTAGTCCTCGAAGAGGTCACGGTGACGGCCCTGGAAGGCGGTCTCGGTCAGGTCGAGCGTCCCCGAGAGGGAGAACGCCGCACCGAAGACGTCCGGGTGGTCCAGGGCCGCCCGGAAGGATCCGTAGCCTCCCATCGACAGTCCACCGACGACGGTGCGCTCGCGCGAGTCGGAGACCTGCAGGGTGTTGCGGACCAGGTGGGGAAGTTCGCTGCCCACCCATGTCCCCCAGGCCATTCCGTGGGCGGCGTCCACCCAGAAGGAACGTTGCCCGTCGGGCATGACGATGACGACCCCACGTTGGGTCGCCAGGTTCTGGACATTGACGTTGGACGGCCACTGCATGTGGTTGCCGCTCAGTCCGTGCAGGAGGACGAGGACGGGCCACCCACCGGGCGGAGGGGTCGCGGGAGGGCCCTCCACCGACTCGGGCACCGCCACCATCACGGTCGTGCGCATGCCGAGGGACTCGGAGCGGACCTGGGACCATGTCTGCAGAGCCATTCCCCCATGCTATCGGTGCCGGGTGTGGAGGCGTCGGGCCGGGCCGGTCGCGGAGCCGCCCTCGTCCGCCCCGCTCGGGAAGCGCAGCAGGGGTCGCCCTCGTGTGCCCAGCCCGGGACACACGCTCGGGAAGCGCGCCCGGGGTGCCCGACCTACGCTGGTCGTGCGCCCACGGGCGCCACACACGTTGCTGAGAAGGAGAGAACATGACGAAGATCGGGACCTCCGACCTGGACGTCGCGCCCCTGTGCCTGGGGGGCAACACCTTCGGGTGGACCTCTGACCGGGACGAGTCGCACGCCGTCCTGGACGCGTTCGTCGGCGGGGGTGGGAACTTCATCGACACCGCCGATGTCTACTCGGTCTGGGTGCCCGGCAACCAGGGCGGAGAGTCCGAGACCATCATCGGCGAGTGGCTGACCCGGCGCGGGCAGCGTGACGATGTCGTGGTGGCCACCAAGGTCGCCCAGCACCCCCTGTTCCCGGGTCTGTCCGCCGGCAATGTGACCCGCGCGGCCAATGCCTCCCTGACCCGTCTGAGGACGGACCACATCGACCTCTACTACGCCCACGAAGAGGATCCCAAGACCCCCGTCGAGGAGTCCGTGGCCGCCTTCGCCGCACTGCAGGAGGAGGGCAAGGTCCGCCACGTCGCGCTCTCGAACTTCTCCGCCAAGTCCGTCGACCGGTGGATCGCGGCGGCCGACGAACAGGGTGTGGAGCGACCCGTGGCCCTGCAGCCGCACTACAACCTGGTCCACCGCTCCGACTTCGAGGGCAAACTGCGCCCCACCGCGGAGAAGTACCACCTGGCGGTCATCCCGTACTGGGCCCTTGCCGCGGGCTTCCTGACCGGCAAGTACCACTCCGATGCCGACATCGCGGGTGCCCGCTCCGACATGGTGCGTGGCTACGCCTCCCCCGAGGCGTTCGCCGTGGTCGACCTGCTGCGCGAGATCGCCGCCGTGCACTCCGTGGAGCCGACCTCCGTGGCCCTGCGCTGGCTGGCGCTCCAGCCCACGGTGGTCGCCCCCATCGCCTCGGCCCGCACCGTGGCCCAGGTCGCCCCGCTGCTGGCCTCCCTGGACCTCACCCTCACCTCCGAGGAGGTCGCCGGCCTGGATCGTGTGTCCTCCCTGGTCGGACGCTGAACCGGACTGGCCCGGGAGGCCCCATGCCTGACACGAGCGACACCCGGAGAACCATCGCGATCGTCGGCGGACACGGTCGCATCGCCCTGCACCTGACACGCATCCTCGCCGACGACGGTGTCCGTGTGCTCGGGATCGTGCGCAACCCGGGCCAGACCGAGGACGTCGAGGCCGCGGGTGGGGTCCCGGTCCACCTCGACATCGAGGAGGCCACCGCCGAACAGGTCGGGCGCGAGATCTCCGGTGTCGAGGCGGTCGTGTTCTCGGCCGGGGCGGGACCGGGTTCCGGGCCGGCCCGCAAGCTCACGGTCGACCTGGGCGGGTCGGTGCTCGCGCAGCGGGCAGCCGACCTCTCCGGGGTGCGCCGCTTCGTGCAGGTCTCGGCCATGGTCGACCGCGATCCTGGTCCGGACGCGGACGAGACCTGGCGGGCCTACGTCCACGCCAAGAGGGAGGCCGATGCGGACCTCCGGGCGACGGCCCTGGACTGGACGATCCTGCGCCCGGGCAGTCTCTCCTTCGAGGAACCCACGGGTCGGATCAGGATGGGGGCTCCCCTGGAGCCCGGTGCGACATCGGTGCCCGTGCCACGTGGTGACGTGGCGGCGGTGCTCGCCGCAGTGCTGGACGACCGTCGCACGGTGCGCCGGACCCTTGACCTGGTGGGAGGGGACACGCCCGTCAGGGCCGAACTGGACCGGGTGCTGGGCTGAGGACGGGGCTGCGGGACGGGAGCAACGTCCCAGTGAAAATGGGTCACGAGTCCCACATGCGGGTCGGAGAAGGCGTCTAGTGTGGCAAGCGGCGGGTCCTGGAGCAGTGCAGCGCCGGGAGACGCCCCATCCCAGTCCACACGACACCAGAGCGAGTCCTCCATGGCCGAGCCACACGTCAAGGAGATCCCTTCCCACAGCGCTGAGGAAGAGGAACTCATCATCCGCAACAAGAAGGGCGTCCCTGTCGGCGTGAAGCCGCACAACAGGTGGACGCCCGCGAAGATCGCCCTGTGGGTGGTGATCACCCTGCTGGGCGTCCTCGGCTGGACGATGCTGGCCATCGTCCGGGGCGAGGAGGTCAACGCGATCTGGTTCGTCGTGACCGCGGTGTGCACCTACTCCATCGCCTACCGCTTCTACGCACTGTTCATCCAGCGCACGATCATGCGCCCCGACGACCGCAACGCCACCCCGGCCGAGCGCATCAACAACGGCAAGGACTTCGACCCCACCAACCGGGTCGTCCTCTACGGCCACCACTTCGCCGCCATCGCGGGCGCCGGCCCGCTGGTCGGCCCCGTCCTGGCCGCCCAGATGGGCTACCTGCCCGGCACCCTGTGGATCATCATCGGGGTGTGCGTGGCCGGTGCCGTCCAGGACATGCTGGTCCTCTTCTTCTCCATGCGCCGGGGCGGGCGTTCACTCGGCCAGATGGCCACCGACGAGATCGGTCGGATCGGTGGCACCGTCGCCACCGTCGTCGTCTTCGTCATGCTGATGATCGTCCTGGCCGTCCTCGCCATGGTCTGCGTCAACGCCCTCGCCGCCTCCCCGTGGGGCGTCTTCTCCGTGGGCTGCACCATCCCGATCGCCGTCGTCATGGGCCTGTGGTTGCGCTACGTCCAGCCCGGGAAGATCACCCAGGTCTCCGTCGCCGGGTGCACCGCGCTGATCATCGTCATCATCGCGGGCCGCTGGGTCGCGGAGTCCTCCTTCGGCCAGTACCTGCACCTCTCGCCCACGACCCTCGTGTGGGCCATGATCGTCTACGGCTTCTTCGCCGCCGTCCTCCCCGTGTGGGTGCTGCTGACCCCGCGTGACTACCTCTCCACCTTCATGAAGGTCGGCACCATCGTCGTCCTGGCGCTCGGCATCATCATCGTGCGACCCATCGTCGAGATGCCCGCCGTCACCGAGTTCGCCTCGAACACCGACGGCCCCGTCTTCGCGGGCACCCTCTTCCCCTTCCTCTTCATCACCATCGCCTGCGGGGCGCTGTCGGGCATGCACGCCATGGTCGCCTCCGGCACCTCCCCGAAGATGATCCAGAAGGAGTCCCAGGTCCGCATGATCGGCTACGGCGGCATGCTCATGGAGTCCTTCGTGGCCATCATGGCGCTCGCCGCGGCCGTCTCCCTGAACCAGGGCGTGTACTTCGCCATGAACACCTCGTCCGCCACCGTCGACAAGTTGGCCGGCACCTCCGTCACCGAGACCACGACGGACCGTGAGGAGATCACCTCCGCCGCCGTGCAGAACCTGGGTGTCACCGACGTCCACGGCAACAGCATCATGCCGCGGTGGGAGTCCTGGGACGACCAGGGCAACCCGACAACCTTCGAGGGCGCCGACGCGCTCAGGCAGGTCGCCGAGGACATGGGCGAGCCCTCCATCGTCTCGCGCACCGGTGGTGCCCCGACCCTGGCGGTCTCGATGGCCCACATCCTCCACCAGATCGGCGGCGGCCGGGCGATGATGGGCTTCTGGTACCACTTCGCCATCATGTTCGAGGCCCTCTTCATCCTCTCCGCCGTCGACGCGGTGACCCGCGTGGCGCGCTTCCAGCTCTCCGACGCGCTGGGCAACGCCCTGCCGAAGTTCAAGGACCCCTCCTGGAGGATCGGGGCGTGGTTGTCCACCGCGGTCGTGGTCGCCTCGTGGGGTTCCCTGCTCCTGATGGGTGTCACGGACCCGCGTGGTGGCATCCAGACCCTCTACCCGCTCTTCGGCATCGCGAACCAGTTGATCGCGGCCGTCGCCCTGCTGGTGGTCACCGTCATGGTGGTGCGCAAGGGGTACGTGAAGTACGTGTGGATCCCCCTGGTGCCCTTCCTCTTCGACACCGCGGTGACCTTCACGGCCTCGTGGCAGAAGATCTTCTCCACGGACCCCAACATCGGCTACTGGCAGCAGTGGCGGGACGCGCGGGCCCTCCTGCCGACCCTCACCGACGCCGAGGACGTCGCCGTGCAGGAGGCGATCGTGCGCAACACCTTCATCCAGGGGACGCTCTCGGTGATCTTCCTCGTCTCCGTCGCCTTCGTCATCGTCTGCGCCGTGTTGCGAGTCGTGCGCACCCTGCGCACAGGTGACACGACCACCTCGGAGGACCCGTTCCAGGAGTCGAACTTCTTCGCGCCCTCGACCCTGGTCGCCTCGAAGCTCGACAAGGAGCTGACCCGGGAGTACGCGGTGGTCGGTGACCCCGATCTGATCCCGGGACACACGCAGCACCACGGTGGTCACTGAGGTGTCCTCCCCGCGCACGTGCGGTGTCGCCCCCGTCCCTCCCACGGACGAGGGCGGCACCGCCGTGCGCCCGGTGCCGCACCTGCGTGCGGCTGCACGCACGGGGGAGGGGGAGCGGGGACCGGGGGGCGACGGCCCCGGGCCGGGCACGGACCGGAGGACACGGTGGCACGGCGTCCGGGAGTCCCTGTGCGAGCACCTGCAGGAGGCCCGTCGACTGTGGCGTGACTTCACGGGGGAGTCGGCCTATGACCGCTACGTGGAACGTCATGTCCGCGAGCACCCCGACCACGAGCCGATGACGGAGCGTCAGTTCTGGCGCGCCCGCGCCGACTTCGACGAGGAGAACGTGTCCACGGGCTGCTGCTGACACATCCCCCCGGGGCACCGGACCACCCGTCCGACCGACCCCTGTCGACGGGGTGCGGGTCGGGCGACCCGTCAGGCGTGGACCCCGGTCAGGGCGTGTCGTGGTGCTCGGACGCCGCGGAGAGGCGTCCCTCGATCCAGGCGGACCCGGCCACGGCACCCGCCAGCGCCAGGAGGGCCGGTACCAGGACCTGCACACCCTGCTGGGTGAACTCCAGGACCAGCACGAGGGCGGTGAAGGGCGCACGCATCGACGTGCCGAGGAACGCGGCGGCACCGATGAAGGCGAATGCCGCGATCTGGGTACCCGGCCACACCAGTGACCAGGCCAGTCCCCCCAGTGCCCCCAGACCCGCACCCAGCGCGATCCCGGGGGTCAGTGTCCCGCCCCAGGCACCGGAGCGGATCGTCAGCAGTGTCGCGACGGCCCGGGCCAGCACGACCACGGCGAGGGGTCCCAGCAGGGTCGCGTCGAAAGCGGTCTGTGCCGTCGACTGTCCGTTGCCCAGGACGCTGGGCACCCACACCGAGACCAGCCCCACCGCCGTGAAGGCCAACGGCATCGTCACGAGCAGGCCGACGCCCGTGGGACGGGCGATCTCGAAGCGGTGGACGAGACGGTGGAACAGGTGCCCGAGCACACCCAGGAGGGGGCCCGCGATGACGGCCCACACCAGGAGCGAGGCGGTGGGGTGGAGCTCGGGCACGGTGTAGAAGGGCTCGGGTCGCTGCCAGCCGTCCGCGACCAGGACCGCGATGCCCGAGACTGCCAGGGCGGGCCAGACGGTTCGTGGCCCGAGCCGGACCAGGAGGACCTCCAGCGCGAACACCGCGCCCGAGAGGGGGATCGAGTAGACGGAGGCCAGTCCTGCTCCCGCACCGCAGGCGACGATCGTGCGGCGGTCCTCCCGGGAGAGCCCCAACCTGTCGGAGATGAGACCCGCCCAGGCCGCGCTCATCTCGCGGGGTGCCACCTCGCGCCCGATGGAGGCGCCCAACCCGACGATGACGACCTGGGTGGTGGAGTGCAGGAAGGTGGTGACGATCGGCATGCGCCAACCCTCCACCGCGTCGGCGACGGAGACGATGCCGCGACCGTGTCGGCGGATGAGGAACCAGGACACGCCACCCAGGACGCCGGCGAGGGCGAGGACGGCCACCCGTCTGCGCGGGTCGGTGGAGACGACGGCGTCCAGGAACGTGCCGTCCCCCATGCCGTAGGCGAGGCGCTCCAGCACGTGCAACAGGTGCACGAAGAACCAGCCCGTGGCACCGGCGGTGAGGCCCGCCAGGAGCACGGCCGCGAGGAAACGGACGGCGGGGGTGTGCGCCTCACCTGCTGGGTCCATGACCCCACGCTACGACGCGTGTTCCTCCCCGGGCGAACCGGACCCGCTGCGAGCCCCCGGCCGGGCCGGGAGGGGAACCGCGACGGACAACCGTGTCACACCGGTCCGGTTCCCGGTGCGGGAGTGCCGTGGAAACCGCGGGGCGTCTACGCTGAGGGCGGACCCTCCGGCACCCGCCGGGTGAAGGGCCTGCACTGCATCCTCGGGAGGACACATGTCCACGCCAACCACCCCCTTCGACTCCCTGCGTCTCGATGCCTTGAGAGTGACCAGCTCAGTCCTGCGTGCCGTGCGGTCGACGATCCTCGTCGCGGGCTCCGCGGCCATCATCATCGGTGCACTCCTGCTCTTCTGGCCGACCAAGTCCCTGCAGGTCGCCGCGGTCCTGCTGGGCATCTACTTCCTCATCTCGGGTGTCGCCCGCGTCCTCCTGGCGCTGTCCACGCCGGGTCTGTCTGCGGGCCTGCGGGTGCTCGACCTGATCTTCGGCGTCCTGTTCCTCGTCGGCGGTGTCTTCATGCTGCGCAACTCCGCACTGGCGGCCGCGACCCTGGCCGTCGTCATCGGCTTCATCGTCGGGATCTCCTGGATCGTGGAGGGCATCCTGGCCCTCGTCGAGTCCGGCTCTGCGGCCTCGCAGGGCTGGGCCATCGCCTTCGGGATCATCTCGATCCTCGCCGGCGTGACCGTCCTCGCGGTCCCCGGCTGGTCCGCGGTCTGGCTGGTGATCTTCACCGGTGCGGCCCTGGTGGTCAGTGGCGTCGTGGCGATCATCCGTGGCATCCGTCTGGGCCGCGACGCCGAGGCTGCCCTGGACGACGGCATCATCGAGGGGACCGTCGTCGAGCACTGACCCCGGGACCAGGGCTGTCGGTGGCGGGACTTCCCGACCGGTGACCAGTCGGAGGAGCGGCGTCGACCCACGGGGTCGGCGCCGCTCCCCGTTCTCAGGACTCCTCGTCCAGACGCCGGGCGATGCGGGAGAAGACACGTCCGAGGATCTCGTCCTCGCCGGGTTCGAGGCCGTCGAGCACCAGCTCCCGCACGAGACCACGGTGCACCCGGGCAGCGTGGTCGAAGCTGGCGCGGCCCTCCGGCGTGAGGTGCACCTGCCCACCACGGCCGTCGGTGTCGCAGGAGCGTCTCTCCAGCAGTCCACGCGCTGCGAGCCGCTTGAGGGTGTGGGTCAGGCGGGAGGGGCTGAAGACGACCTCGTGGGCGAGCATCGAGGGCCGGATCCCCTCCTCGCCGGCGCGCGAGACCTGCAGGAGGACGTTGTACTCGGGGAGGCTCAGGGAGCAGTACTCCTTGAGTCCGCGTTCGAGTCGGTCCGACAGCCGTGAGGTGGTCGTGAAGAAGACCTCCCAGGCACGGGCCCGGGCCGCGGTCCCGTGGCTCATCGGAGACCGCCGCGGTGCAACAGCGTCTCGAAGTCCACGAACCCGGGGAAGTCCTCCGCGGCGTCCGGTCCGGGCGTCGTGTCCTCCCGGCCCACACCCCCACCCTCCGTCGTCCCGGCAGGGAGGCGGAGTGCGTCCAGGAGTTCCTCCGCGCCCTGGCGGATCCTCCGCCCGAGGCGTGCCCCGCCCAGCCCGTCGGAGTCGGAGGCGTGGGCACCCCAGTCCTCCGTCGCGGCGTACAGGGCGGTCGTGACCGCGGGGGCGTGGAGGTAGGTGAAGAGGGGGCGCATCGCCGTCTCGGTGACGAGGGCGTGTCGCGGTGTCCCGCCCGTGGCCCCGAGCAGGACGGGGGTGCCGCGCAGGGCGTCCTCGTCGAGGACGTCGAAGAAGGACTTGAACAGGCCCGAGTAGGAGGCCCGGTACACGGGGGTCAGGGCGACGAGCGCGTCCGCACCGGCCACGGTGTCCAGTGCCTCCTGGACCTCGGGCGGGGCGAAGCCCAGCGTGAGTGCATCGGCGATGCCGTGCGACAGTGGACGCAGGTCCACCGCACGGGCGTCCACGCCGGTCCCACGACGGGACGCGGCCTCCTGCAGTGCGTCGACCACGGCGTGTCCGAGCCGGGCGGTGGAGGAGGCGTCGGACAGCCCCGCATTGACCACGGCGACGCTCACCGGGGCGTGGTCGCTCATCGCTGCTCAGCCGCCTCGATGAGGGCATCCGCCCCGTCCACGGCGTCGCCGTCGCTGGCCGCCCGTGGGTAGAAGGAGGCGCCCGTCACCGAGTCCTGTGAGTCCGAGGGGACCCGTGGGCCGAACCCGTCCCCCGGCGCCACGGTGTCGTCGTCCTCCCCCGCAGCCGGGACCGGGCGTGGGGTGGGGGTCCGCCCGGCAGGCACGGACAGGTGCTGCGTCTCCGTCGGGTCCCCCACGTGCACGCCCTCGTCCGGGAGGCCCCGGGCGAGACGGACCTCCTCGCGCACCCGTGCCGCGCGCGCGAGTTCGGTGGTGACGGCGCTGGTCGTGCCCGCGCCGTCGCGTTCCTGCAGGAGGGACTCGTGGGTCGGGGGGTCGGAGGGGACCTCCGGGTCGCGCATGGCCTCGAACTCGCGGCGCAGGACGGGCACGACCTCACCGCCGAGCAGGTCGAGCTGCTCCAGGACCGTCCTGAGTGGGAGTCCCGCGTGGTCCATGAGGAAGAGCTGGCGCTGGTAGTCCCCGACGTAGTCCCGGAACCCGAGGGTGCGGTCGATGACCTGTTGGGGTGAACCGACGGTCAGGGGAGTCATCTCCGTGAACTCCTCCAGGGAAGCGCCGTGTCCGTAGACGGGGGCGTTGTCGAGGTAGGGACGGAACTCCGCCACGGCGTCCTGCGAGCGTGGTCGCATGAAGACCTGGCCGCCCAGCCCGACGACGGCCTTCTTCGCCGGTCCGTGTCCGTGGTGCTCGAAACGCTGGCGGTAGAGGGCGACCATGCGCCGGGTGTGGTCGGCGGGCCAGAAGATGTGGTTGTGGAAGAAGCCGTCGCCGTAGTAGGCGGCCTGCTCGGCGATCTCGGGGGAGCGGATGGACCCGTGCCAGACGAAGGGGGCGATGCCGTCCAGTGGGCGCGGCGTGGAGGTGAAGCCACGCAGGGGGGTGCGGTGGCGGCCCTCCCAGGTCACGACGTCCTCGTCCCAGAGTCGACGCAGCAGTGCGTAGTTCTCCACGGCCAGCGGGATCCCCTCACGGATGTCCTTGCCGAACCAGGGATAGACCGGACCCGTGTTGCCGCGCCCCATCATGAGGTCGATGCGACCTCCCGACATGTACTGCAGCATCGCGTAGTCCTCGGCGATCTTCACCGGGTCGTTCGTGGTGATGAGCGTGGTCGAGGTCGACAGGTGCAGCCGGGTGGTCGTGGCGGCGATGCGTGCCAGCGTGGTGGTGGGTGAGGAGCTGAAGAAGGGTGGGTTGTGGTGTTCGCCCAGCGCGAACACGTCCAGGCCCACTTCCTCCGCATGCTGGGCGATCGTCAGGGTGGCGGCGATCCGTTCGGCGTCATCGGGCGTGTGCCCGGTGGTCGGGTCGGTGGTCTCGTCACTGACGGTGAAGATGCCGAACTGCATGTGGCTGTCCTCCGGTGTGTCCGGTCACGCCGCCGACGGGTCGCGGCAGCTGCCACAAGTATTACAGATTTCAACTACATGTCGAGGGGGAGGACGTGGGAACTGCCACATCGGTGACGAGCCGTGCGCGTGAGAGCTGGACCCGCTGCGCGACGAGGCCGACCAGGGTGCCGGCCAGTGCGCCGATGAGGATCCCGATGAGCATGCCCACCACGGGATGGCTGGCCAGGGTGCCACCCAGCCCGCCGGCCAGTGCGTACACGCAGCCCCAGGTGGTGGCCGCAATGCCGTCGAGCAGGAGGATGCGTCTGGTGGGGACGCGTTGTGATCCTGCTGCGAGGAAGACGGCGACCCTGAGGACCGGGATGAAACGCGAGGTCGAGAGGAGCACCGTCCAGTGCTGCTCGGCACGCGAACCAATGGTGCGGGCGAGCCGGGAGAACCGTGACGTGCCGTCGTGTGGAATCCTGCGTCCAATTGCCACCATTGTCATGTCCCCGGCAAGAGCGAAAGTTGACGCGATTGCAATTGTCGCCACCAGGAGCAGGGGATTTCCGGTGGAGATCGAGGCGGCGCCGAGAGCGGAGACAAGAGTTCCCGCGGGCAGGGGCGGAAAGAAGCCGTCACCCCAGCACAGTATTGCGAGGGCCAGCAGGGACCACTGTGAGGTTGCTGCCGAACCGGTCCATTCCGCGAGTCGGGGGCCCACCGAGCCGATGAGGTCGATGAACTCCATGGAGGTGTTCCTTCCGGGTCGCTCGTCGGTGCGGCGTGTGCATTCAGGGCAGATACCGGGTCGGGGACGGGACCGCCTGCCCCGTGTCCTCCACGATGGCACCCCGGGGAGCTCGGCGGCCATCGGGGAACGCCCTGAATGGACCCTGGTTCCGCAGGTCAGGGGTGAGGGTGGGGAACCGAAATGGGACTTGTGTTCCATATCTCTCCCATTTGCGGCACTTTTGCCAATTCAGCACGGGAACGCCAGAACCGGGGCATCTCCCGGTTCTGTGAACCATCTGCGTGTCGAAGGTGCACACACTTCCGTATTTCCGCTCCGTCGCATTCTTGATGACATTCCCAGCCGCCGCTGATACTGTTCTGTTCCGACAGTTCATCCATTGTGTGACGACGGGAGTGGGACATGAAGAAGACCGAGGTCATCCTGGTGGATGACATTGACGGCTCGAGCGCGGACCGGACGATTTCATTCTCCGTGAATGGCGTCTCCTTCGAGATCGACCTGAATGAGGAGCACGCAACCGAGTTGCTCGAGGATTTCGCGAAGTGGGAGTCCCACGCACGTCGGGTCGGTGGCCGCGCCACCGCCACGCGACGTCGCCGTGCCTCCTCCGGGGCCCCTTCCGAGGCGGCGCAGATTCGCGCCTGGGCGCAGAAGAAGGGGATCGAGGTCTCCGACCGCGGTCGCATCCCTGCTCCCGTCGTGGAGAAGTACCACGCCGAGAACGCCTGAGCCGCATCGGCCCGACCATGACCGCCCCCGGGACCCCGAGGTCCCGGGGGCGGTCCCATGACAGGTGGGCGCCCGTGATGTGACAATGGGCGCATGACCTACACATTGGTGCTCCTCCGCCACGGCGAGAGCGAATGGAATGCGAAGAACCTGTTCACCGGCTGGGTCGACGTGCCGCTGTCCGAGAAGGGACGCGCCGAGGCAGTCCACGGTGGCGAACTGCTCAAGGAGGCCGGGGTCCTGCCCGACCTCCTGTTCACGTCGCTGCTGCGTCGCGCGATCATGACCGCGAACCTGTCCCTGGACGCCGCCGACCGTCACTGGATCCCCGTCCAGCGCAACTGGCGCCTCAACGAGCGTCACTACGGTGCCCTGCAGGGAAAGAACAAGAAGGAGATCCGCGAGGAGTACGGCGAGGAGCAGTTCATGCAGTGGCGTCGCTCCTACGACGTCCCGCCGCCGGCGATCGAGCTCGGCTCCGAGTTCTCCCAGGACACCGACGTGCGCTACGCCGGTGAGCCGATCCCGCGCACCGAGTGCCTCAAGGACGTCCTCGAGCGTCTGCTGCCCTACTGGGAGGAGGCCATCGTCCCCGAAATCCGTTCCGGCAAGACCGTCATGGTCGCCGCACACGGCAACTCCCTGCGTGCCATCGTCAAGCACCTCGACCACATCTCCGACGACGACATCTCCGGGCTGAACATCCCCACGGGCATCCCGCTCGTCTACGAGCTCGACGAGGAGACCCTCGAGCCCGTGAAGAAGGGTGGCACCTACCTGGATCCCGACGCCGAGGCCAAGATCGCGGCCGTCGCCAACCAGGGCAAGTGACACCACGCCGGTGAGGCCGGGGCCCTGACCCCACTCACCGGCATCCCCGGACAGGAGCGCCCCCGGACCGTCGAGGTCCGGGGGCGCTCTGCGTCATATGGGGGGCGGCCGTCGGTCCGTCCAGGACCCGGTGCCACCGGTCCCCGTCGGTCCCCCGGGTCAGAGGCGACCCGTGAAGCCCTCCTCGGTGCCTCCTGCCGTCCCCTCGACGATGTAGCCCACCCTGCGGGCCACCGAGACCGCGTGGTCGCCGAAGCGCTCCAGGAACCGCGCCGCCAGGGTCAGGTCGATGATCTGGGTGCGGGTGAAGTCGTTCGACTCGTCGGCGATGAGGCGACGCACCTCGACCTGGAGGTCGTCGAGGACGTCGTCCTCGTCCTGGACGCGTGCCGCCAGGGACAGGTCCTGGCTGGCCACGAGCTCCTGGGTCATCCTCGCCATGTTGACGGCCGCCTCGCCCATCTTGTTGATCTGGGGGGCCGCGAGCTCGCAGATGGAGTGGTTCGGGTACGTCGCGCGCGCGATCAGGGCGATGTGGCGGGCGAGGTCACCCTGTCGTTCCATGGTCTGGGACAGGCGCAGTCCGGCGAGGATCAGTCGCAGGTCTGAGGCGACCGGCGCCTGCAGGGCGAGCAGGGACACGCACATCTCGTCGATGTTGCGCGCAGCGTCGTCCAGGCGTTCGTCGGCGTCGATGGTCTGCTCGGCGATCGTCAGATCGCCCTCACCCAGTGCCTTGGTCGCCCGTTCGATCGCCCGTGTCACGTTGCGGCTCATGTGCTCGAGCTCCTCGCCGAGCTGGGCGAGGTCCTGACGGTAGAGTTCACGCACGGATACAGCCTCTTTCGCTTCGACCCCGCACGGTCACGGGGTTCCGGACCACATCACACCATTGTCGGGCAGCCGTGCGCCTTCCGCGGGGTGAACGGTTGGTGAACCCCGGGTGGCCGTCCACCCGTGGGCGTCCGGATCTGCTCCCGGGGCTGCCGGGCGGTCGAGTCGAGACGCTACTGTGGTCGGCGTGCCGGAAGTTCTCACACTGGTCATCGTGGCCGCCCTGGGACTGCTCGTCGGAGTGGTCGGGGTCACCGCGTTCATCTTCTCGGAGCGCCAACAGCGCGCCGAGGAGACGGTCGATGTCGACCACGAGGGACTCCCCGGTGAGGTCCTCTCCATCCTCACGGCCCTGCCGGGCATCGCCATCGTCGTGGAGGCCGATGACGCGATCGTGCGGGCCGGCGCCGCCGCCTACTCCAAGGGTCTGGTGCGTGGAGACGAACTCGGGCACGAGGCCCTGCTCGACCTCGTCCACAGGGTCCGACGGGGCGGTCTCGCACTCACGGAGAAGATGCAGCTGCCACGCTCCTCGCTCTCGCACTCGACGATGCTCGACTTCGAGGTCCGTGCGGCCGCCCTGCCCGCCGGACGCGTGCTGGTCCTGGCCGAGGACCTCACGCTCCAGCGGCGCATGGAGGCGACACGACGGGACTTCACCGCCAACGTCTCCCACGAGTTGAAGACCCCGGTGGGTGCCATCCAGCTCCTGGCGGAGACGATCGCCGACAATCCCTCCGATGAGGAGGCCGTCGCCCACTTCGCCCCGCGCCTGCGGCGTGAGGCCGAACGGCTCGCGGCCCTGGTCCAGGACATCATCGATCTCTCGCGCCTCCAGGAGCCCGATGCACTGGACGCCGCAGCACTGCTGGACGTCGATGACATCGTGAACGCTGCCATCGTGCGCCAGGAGACCATCGCGGAGGCCAATGGCGTCGAGTTGACGGGTCCCGTGGTCGCCTCGGGGGCGCAGGTGTGGGGGGACCGTGACATGCTGGTCACGGCCGTGCGCAACCTCCTGGACAACGCCGTGCGCTACTCCACCCGCGGTGGCCGGGTGAGCGTGGGCGTCGAGACCCGTGACGACCTGGTGTCGGTGTCGGTCGTGGACTCCGGTGTCGGGATCTCCGAGGAGGACCAGGCGCGGATCTTCGAACGCTTCTACCGCGTGGACCCGGCCAGGTCGCGCAACACCGGCGGGACGGGCCTGGGGCTCTCCATCGTCAAGCACGTCGCCGCCGACCACGGGGGCACGGTCACGGTCTGGTCCCGTCCCGGGCGGGGCTCGACCTTCACGCTCGTCCTGCCCCTGGCGAGCGGCAGTGGGCCGGGTGCACACGGGAACGGGGACGAGGGCGCGGACCGGGATCCCGGAGAGGGGCCGGGCGAGGGCGTTGACCCGGATCCCGACGAGGGCCCACGCGAGGACGGGGACGGCGCCGGGGCTCCCCACGTCGTCGGACCCGAGGACAGCACGGCCTCCCCGGACGGGGACGCCCCGATCAGGGAGAGGATGCCATGAGCGCGATCCTGGTGGTCGAGGACGAGGACTCCTACCGCGAGCCACTCGCCTTCAACCTGCGTCGCGACGGGTACGAGGTGGGCGAGGCCGCCGACGGCGAGGTCGGACTGGCCATGGCCGAGTCGGGGGACTTCGACCTCGTCCTCCTGGACCTCATGCTCCCGGGTCTGCCGGGCACCGAGGTCTGCCGTCGTCTGCGCCAGACCTCCGACGTCCCCGTCATCATGCTCACCGCGAAGGACGACGTGGTCGACCGCGTCGTGGGTCTGGAGATCGGCGCGGACGACTACGTGACCAAGCCGTACAGCTACCGTGAGCTGCTCGCACGGGTGAGGGCTGTCCTGCGGCGCCGCTCCTCCGCCCTCCAGGAGGAGGACGAGGACCTCCTGGAGGTCGGCGCCGTCCAGTTGTGGGTCGAACGCCACGAGGTGGCCGTCGACGGTCGGCAGGTGGCCATGCCCCTGCGGGAGTTCGAACTCCTGGAGTACCTCGCGCGCAACCCCGACCGCGTGCTGACCCGCTCCCAGCTCATGGACCGTGTGTGGGGCATCGACTACGTCGGGGAGACCAAGACCCTCGACGTCCACGTCAAGAGGTTGAGGGCGAAGATCGAACCCGATCCCTCCCATCCCGTGCGCCTGGTGACGGTGCGGGGACTGGGGTACAAGCTGGTGTCCTGACGGGTCCCGTCACAGGGGGTCGCACCCCTGATCAGGGGCGCAGAGCCTACGCCCCGGAGGCCGCACCGGGCCACTCGACGCGCCTGCTGGTAGAATGGCCTGCGTCGCCTCGAGTCGCAGGGAGCATCATCACATGACTTTCACCATCGGCCAGACGGTCGTGTATCCCCATCACGGGGCCGCCACGATCGAGGACATCGCCCAGCGCGTGATCCGTGGTGAGGAGAAGACCTACCTGACGCTGCGCGTCACGCAGGGAGACCTGACCATCCAGGTCCCCGCCGAGAACGTGGACCTGGTGGGTGTGCGCGACGTCGTCGACGAGGACGGCCTCGAGGAGGTCATCTCCGTCCTGCGCGCCCCCTACGTCGAGGAACCCACCAACTGGTCACGCCGCTTCAAGGCCAACCAGGAGAAGATCGCCACCGGGGACATCGTCAAGGTCTCCGAGGTCGTGCGCGACCTGACGCGCCGCGACGCACACAAGAAGCTCTCCACCGGGGAGAAGCGGATGCTCACCAAGGCCCGCCAGATCCTCACCTCCGAGCTCGCCCTCGCCCGCCACATCGACAAGGAGCGCGCCTCGGAGCGCCTCGACACGATCCTCGCCGAGGGCGAGGACGCCGCGGAGCAGGAAACCGCGGCCGCCGAGTGACACGGTGGTGGCACTCGCCGTCCTGACCGCAGCCGGTTCGGGCAACCGGTTGGGTTGCGAGGGGCCGAAGGCCCTGGTGGAACTGGCCGGGAGGACACTGCTGGAGCGTGCGGCCGAGGGCCTGGCCGACGCAGGTGTGGCCGCCCTCGTCGTCACCGCACCGGAGCACGACCTGGAGGACTTCCGCCGCGTCCTGCCCGGGCACGTCCCCACCGCACCGCACGTGCCCGTCGTCCTCGTCGCCGGGGGTGCGTCACGCCAGGCGTCCGTGGCCGCCGGCCTGGAGGCACTGCCCGAGGCCGCGGCCCTGGCGGGTGTCGACCTGGGGGAGGACACGCCCGTGCTCGTCCATGACGCCGCGCGTTGTCTGACGCCCCCCGAGGTGGTGGCCCGGGTCGTCACCGCCATCGAGCAAGGAAGTCTCGCCGTCGTACCCGGTCTGCCCGTCACCGACACCCTCAAGGAGGTCGCTCCCGAGTCGTCACAGGTGGGTCCGGCCGTGCTGGGCCATGAGACCCTCGCGGGAGCCCGTCCCGGGGGAACCCCCGCGGGGTCCACAGAGGCCCGCCTCCCCGGGGAGGCATGCGACGGCGACACACACCCGGAGGTGCGCAGGGTCGTGGGCACACCGGATCGTTCCCACCTGTGGGCCGTCCAGACACCGCAGGGCTTCCGCTGGTCGGTGCTGCTGCGTGCGCACGAGCACGGTCGGGACCTCGCTGCCTCGGAGTCGACCGCGGCCACGGACGACGCCGCCCTGGTCGAGGCGCTGGGCCTGCCCGTCGACATGGTCCGCGGCGACGTCCTCGCCCTCAAGGTCACCACACGCACCGACCTGCTCCTCGCCGAGCTCCTCGTCGCCCGTCGCCCCACCTGATCGTCCGTCGCCCCCCCGGTCGCCCGTCGCCCCGCCTGATCGTCCGCGGCCCCGGTCGGTCGCCCGTCGCCCCAAGGGGCGGGGGGCCGGGAGGCCGGGGCCCTCGTGAAGGGGGAGTCCTGTCCGGCTCCCCGGGGCACAACTGCGTTCTGCGGGGGAGCGCCCGTGCTAGCTTTCCCATGGGCGGGCTCCCGCCCCTCCAGGAGCCGTCGCGCGCCAGTGCGACGACGGTCGCACAGGAAGCGAACCGACATGTCCCAACCGGACGTCCACGGACCCGCCAGCGCACCCCCACCCTCGTCCCCGGGTGATCTCGTCCCCGCCAGGCGCATCATGACCCCGACGGTCATCGGATGGGCGTTCTGGGACTGGGGGAGTGCCGCCTTCAATGCGGTCGCGACCACCTTCGTCTTCTCCGTCTACCTCACCTCCGGTGCCTTCGCCGACAAGGTCACCTCCAGTGAGCACCTCTCCCTGGGGCTCACCGTCGCGGGGGTCCTCATCGCGCTGCTGGCACCCGTCACCGGCCAGCGGGCCGACCGCCGGGGTCGTGGTGGGGTGTGGCTGGGCTGGTTCACCGCAGCGGTGGTCGTGTGCATGGCACTGATGTTCTTCGTGGCACCCGAGGGACCCCTGGGCGGCATGCGGGGCCTGTGGCTGGGCATCGCGCTGCTGGGCATGGGCAACATCTTCTTCGAGTTCGCCTCCGTCAACTACAACGCGATGCTCAACCACATCTCCGACCGCTCCACGATGGGTCGTGTCTCCGGCCTGGGTTGGGGAATGGGATACGTCGGGGGCATCGTGCTGCTCCTGTTCCTCTTCGTGGCCTTCATCAATCCGGAGGTCGGCCTCTTCGGGGTCACCCATGACAACGGGATGAACATCCGTGTCTCGATGCTCTTCGCCGCGGCGTGGTTCGCCGTGTTCGCCACCCCGGTGATCCTCAACCCGCCGCGCCCGCACCACCACGGCGGGGACGACGGGCGCGAACCCATCTGGGACTCCTACCGACGCCTGTGGGGCACGGTCGTCTCCCTGGCCAGGAACGCGCCCCACGCCCTGTCCTTCCTCATCGCCTCCGCGGTGTTCCGCGACGGGCTGGCAGGGGTCTTCACCTTCGGGGCGATCCTGGCGGGGACGGTCTTCGGGTTCAGTGCCTCGGAGGTCATCCTCTTCGCGATCGCGGCGAACGTCGTCGCCGGTCTGGCCACGATCGGGTTCGGGACGCTGGACGACCGCTTCGGCCCGAAGCGGGTCATCGTGCTCTCACTGGCCGTCATGGTGCTCTCCGGGACCGGCGTCTTCCTCCTCCACTCCCTGGGAAAGCCGGTCTTCTGGGTGCTGGGCCTGCTGCTGTGCGTCTTCGTCGGCCCCGCGCAGTCGGCCTCGCGATCCTTCCTGGGTCGCGTCATCCCGGAGGGGCGGGAGGGCGAGGTCTTCGGCCTCTACGCCACCACCGGGCGCGCGGTGTCCTTCCTGTCCCCCCTCATGTACGGCCTGTCCATCCGCATCGGGCGCCACCTCACCCCCGAGGGCCAGGACCCGACGCACTGGGGCATCCTGGGCATCGTCCTCATCCTCGCGATCGGACTGGTCCTGGTGCTCCCGATCCGCCAGGACCGCGCCCACCTCGACATCTACGAGGACGAGGGCGGGGCCGCCTCCGCCCGGAGTTGAGCCCGGGAGTCCCCCACACGATCGCTGCACACGTGGCGCCCACGGGTTCGTCCCCACCGGCGGCATCCTGCGTCCCCGGTCCGTCGACCTGCCCGTGCCCCTGTGCCCCGGGGCGCGGGGGCACGCCCAGCACCGGGGCCGCCCTCGTCACCCGTGCGCGTCAGGACCCGCATGCGGGGCGTGCGGGGACCTGTCTGCGGGGTGCGGGCCGCGCGGGAGAAGGGTCAGAAGAAGACGTCGTCGTCGTCCTCGGAGCGCACCACCAGGGCTGCGGCCTGTGCGGCGAGGCCCTCGCTGCGACCCGCGAACCCCAGGCCGTCCGTGGTGGTCGCCGAGACGGACACGGGGGCGCCGATGACCTCGGCCATGCGGGCGGAGGCCTCGCTGAGGCGCCCCGACATGCGTGGTCGGTTGCCGATGACCTGCACGGTCACATTGCCCACGGACCATCCGGCCTCGTCGAGCAGGCGCACGACCTCGTGGAGGAATGCCTCACCGGGGGCCCCACCCCACTCCGGGCGTGAGGTCCCGAAGACAGTGCCCATGTCACCCAGACCGGCTGCGGCGAGCAGGGCGTCGCACACGGCGTGGGCGGCGACGTCCCCGTCGGAGTGACCCACCAGGGCGGGTTCCCCGGGCCACTCCAGGCACGCGAGCTTCATGGTCGTGACGGGAGCATCCTCACGGACCGGGGCGAAGGCGTGGACGTCGAGCGCCTGGCCGACGCGGAAGGGGATCACCATGCCACCACCCTATCCGCGCGCGCGTGCACGCAGAGCCATCCGTCCGTGCCGCCGTCACGCGGTCCCACCACCGGGGCGCCCGCCTGGGCCACCTGCGCCGCCACTACGATGGGAGCCATGGCGCTGCACCTCCACGACTCAAAGACCGCACGGCTCCAACCCCTGGAGCCGGTCATCCCCGGCCACGTCGGGATCTACCTCTGCGGGGCGACGGTGCAGGGTGCGCCCCACGTCGGACACCTGCGCTCCGCAGTCGCCTTCGACGCCCTCATCCGTTGGCTGCGCCGCAGCGGGACCGATGTCACCTACATCCGCAACATCACCGACATCGACGACAAGATCCTCACCAAGTCCGCCGAGGCGGGCTGGCAGTGGTGGGCATGGGCCTCGCGCTTCGAGCGGGAGTTCGACGCCGCGTACCGCACGCTCGGTGTCCTGCCCCCCACCTTCGAGCCGCGCGCCACCGCCCACATCCCCGACCAGATCGCCCTCGTCCAGCGCCTGCTCGACCGCGACCACGCCTACGAGGACGGGCACGGCAATGTCTACTTCGACGTGCACTCCCAGCCCGACTACGGCTCGCTGACGCGTCAGCGCCTCGTCGACATGCGCACCACGGAGGACGACTCCCAGATCGACGCGACCGTCGAGGCCGGCAAGCGGGATCCGCGTGACTTCGCCCTGTGGAAGGCGGCCAAGCCCGGGGAACCCGCCACCGCCCGGTGGGAGTCCCCCTGGGGGCAGGGGCGACCCGGCTGGCACCTGGAGTGCTCGGCCATGTCGCGGCGCTACCTGGGTGAGACCTTCGACATCCACGGGGGCGGGATCGACCTGCGCTTCCCCCACCACGAGAACGAGCAGGCGCAGTCCCACGGCGCCGGGTGGGGCTTCGCGCGCCTGTGGGTCCACAACGCGTGGGTGACCACCAAGGGCGAGAAGATGTCGAAGTCGCTGGGCAACACCCTCTCGGTGGAGGCCCTGACCCGCGACTTCCCGCCCGCGGTGCTGAGGTGGGCGCTGTCGACCGTCCACCACCGCAGCGCCATCGAGTGGGGGCCCGAGACCCTGCCCGATGCCGCCCTCGCCTGGGAGCGCTTCTCCGGGTTCGTGGCCCGGGCCATCGACACGGTCGGCGAGGTCGAGGACGTGGCACTCGCCCCGGAGGAGTTGCCCGGGGGATTCAGTGCGGCCATGGACGACGACCTCAATGTCGCCGGTGCCCTGGCCGTGGCGCACGAGCACCTGCGCCTGGGCAACACCGCCCTGGCCGAGGGAGACCGGGAGACCGTGCTGCGTGAGCAGACGCTCGTGCGCTCCATGCTCGACGTGCTGGGCCTGGACCCGGCCTCCCCGCAGTGGCGGGCGACGACCGAAGGCCAGGGCGGGGGCGCCGAACACGAGGCGCTGTCCAGTCTGGTCGGGGCGGTCGTGGAGGAGCGCGCCGAGGCGCGTGCCGCCAAGGACTGGACGAGGGCGGACGCCCTGCGTGACCGACTGGCTGCCGCGGGCGTCGTGCTGGAGGACGGCAAGGACGGAGCCACCTGGCGACTCGCCTGAGGATGTGTTCCTGAAGCGTCCTCGTGGAGGCATCACGGCGCGGGTGTGAACGTCGAAGTGCGGGCAGGGCTGCGGGCCAGCTCGACGGTGTTGCGACATCGGTGCCCGCGTCGTCTCCGGCACGCCTTGTGCGTCGTGCGTTCGTTCCGCCCGTGACCATGTGCGCGTCCGCCGAACGGTGGACTTCCCACCGAGCGGTGGGGGTACAGGGCCACCGTTCGGTGGGAACCCCACCTCTCGACGCGGTAGGGACCCTTCGCGCGTCGAGGACCCGTGTCCTGTGGCGCTCCCGGGACACCTGACGTCCCGCCCGCCGGGGCCACCCGCTACGCTGTTCCTGCTCCTGCGACCGTGGGGGCCGGACGGGGAGGGTGCAATGGCAGGCAACGAGGGACGCCGCGGCGCGGTGCGCAGGAGCGGGTCCAAGAAGGGCCCCAAGGTCGGCACCGGCGGTCACTCCCGCAAGAAGCTCGAAGGCAGGGGCCCCACGCCCAAGGCCGAGGACCGCACCTACCACGCCGCCCACAAGCGCAAGGTCGCCCGTGAGGCCCAGGAGGAACGCGAGGCCGCGATCGCACGTGCCCGGGCGAAGTCCTCGATCAAGGTCCCGGCAGGACGTGAACTGATCGCGGGGCGCAATCCCGTGGCCGAGGCCGTGCGGGCCGGTGTTCCCGTGGCGCGCGTCTTCGTGGCGGGCTCCATCGGGGACGACCGCGTCGAGGAGGTCGTGCGCGCAGCGGCCGGGCAGGGTGCCCCCGTCCTGGAGGTGACCCGACGTGACCTGGACGTCGCCACCGATGGCGCCGTCCACCAGGGCGTGGCCATCGAGGTCCCGGCGTACGAGTACACGGACCTCAAGGAACTCATCGCCTCGTCCCTGCAGCAGGTCGGGGTGCCGCTGCTGGTGGCCCTGGACCAGGTCACCGACCCGCACAACCTGGGTGCCGTCCTGCGCTCGGCAGGCGCCTTCGGCGCCGATGGCGTGGTCATCCCGGAGCGTCGCTCCGCAGGTGTGACCACCACCGCCTGGAAGGTGTCCGCCGGTGCCGCGGCGCGCGTCCCCGTCTCCCGGGTGACGAACCTGGTGCGCGCCCTGCAGGAGTGCCGCACGGCGGGCTTCTTCGTCGTCGGCCTGGACGGGGGTTCCGACGTGTCGGTGCGTGACCTGCCCCTGGCCACCGAGCCCCTGGTCCTGGTCACCGGCGCCGAGGGGTCGGGTCTGTCGCGACTGGTGCGCGAGACCTGCGACCAGGTCGTCTCCATCCCGATCTCGGGGCGGGTCGAGTCCCTCAACGCCGCCGTGGCCACCAGCATCGCCCTCTACGAGGTCGCCTCCGTGCGCGCGGAGGCCCTCGCCGCCACCTCCGACTGACCGTCGTGTCCCGACCCGGGTACGGGATCCCGCCGCACCTCCCCGGGGCACGCCCCGAGTGGGCCGTGAGGCGTGGGTCGAGGGCCGGGTGAGCCGTGCCCCGTGGAGGGGGGACCTGCGCGTACCCCTCCCTGCGCCGTAAGGTGGATCACACACGCCTGTGGACACCGAGCAGGGGTGGGGACGCCCTCGTCGCCCCCACCGACCTCCCTGCCACACGGGCCCGAGGTGAGGAGTACGGGATGACGCCCCAGCGAGCTGACAGGTCGGACGAGACGCGCGGAGACGTGGACGAGGCCATCTCCCGGGCCACCGCGACGGCCCGGCGCTGGGCCGATGCCTCCACACGGTATCCCGTCAGCCGCACGGCGAAACTGCTGGCCGACGTCCTCGACGACACCGACGGCCTGGACTTCACGGTCCAGTTCGTCGACGGCGTGGTGCGCCCCGAGGACACCCGTGTCGCCGCCGACCACCTCGCCCGCCTGGGCGGTCGCGGCGTGCCGTTCCTGCCCCCGTGGCTCTCCGTGCCCGCCCGTGTGGGCGCCGGTGCCGGGAGGTTGGCACCCACCACCGTCGTGAAGGCGGCCCGCAGGGTCTTCCAGGAGCTCGTGGGCGACCTCGTGGTCGACGTCTCCGAGAACCGCATCGGGGACGCGATCTCCCGACTGCGTGCCGATGGCTCACGCCTGAACGTCAACCTCCTCGGCGAGGCCGTGCTGGGCGAGGCCGAGGCCGACCGCCGCCTCGCCGACACCTTCGACCTCCTGCGCCGCGAGGACGTCGACTACGTCTCCCTCAAGGTCTCCGCCGTGGTCGGGCCCCACGGCCCCTGGGCGCACGACCAGGTCGTGGCGCACGCGGTGGAGAAGCTCGCACCGCTCTACGCCTACGCCTCCTCGCAGCCGGGAGCCAAGTTCATCAACCTCGACATGGAGGAGTACCACGACCTCGACCTCACCATCGAGGTCTTCAAGCAGCTCCTCGACCGTGAGGAGAACCTGGGCCTGGAGGCGGGCATCGTCCTCCAGACCTACCTGCCCGATGCCCTGCCCGCCATGCGGGACCTGCAGGAGTGGGCGGCGGCGCGCCGCGCCCGCGGTGGCGCCCCCGTCAAGGTGCGCGTGGTCAAGGGCGCGAACCTCGCCATGGAGCGCGTCGAGGCCGACGTCCACGGCTGGGAGCTGGCCACCTGGGAGTCCAAGCGTGCCACTGACGCCAACTACCTGCGGGTCCTCGACTGGGCGCTGACACCGGAGCGTACCGCGAACGTCCACCTCGGCATCGCCGGCCACAACCTCTTCACCCTCGCCTTCGCCTGGGAGCTGGCCGGGCTGCGCGGGGTGCGCGACGCGATCGACGTCGAGATGCTCTCCGGCATGGCCACCCAGCAGGCGGCGGCCGTGCGCGAGGAGGTCGGGGACCTGCTGCTCTACGTGCCCGTCGTCCACCCCGAGGAGTACGACGTCGCGATCTCCTACCTCGTGCGCCGCCTGGAGGAGAACTCCGCACCCGAGAACTTCATGGCCTCCATCTTCGAGATCGGCTCCGAGCCCGCCGCCTTCGCCCTCGAACAGGACCGCTTCCGCGCCGCCGCCGAACAGTGGCTGCGCGAGGGTGACCTGCGCGTGCACCCCAACCGACTCCAGGACCGCGGCAGCGAGGACGAGGCCACTCTCACGCGCCACCTGCGCTCCCCCGGGGGCTCCTGGACCTTCACCAACACCCCCGACACCGACCCCGTCCTCCCGGCCAACCGCCTCTGGGCGGGCGAGATCCTCGCACGCGTCCCCTCCTCCACCCTGGGCGAGGACACCGCCGCGGGTGCGCGCATCGACGAGGGCGACGCCCTCGAGCGGGCGGTGGCCACCGCGGCGGCCGCGGCACCGGGGTGGGCGGCGCGACCCGCCAAGGAGCGTGCCGAGGTGCTCCACCGCGTGGGTGTGGAACTGGCGCGCAGGCGCAGCGACCTCCTGGAGGTCGCCGCCTCCGAGCTGGGCAAGGGGATCGACCAGACCGACGGGGAGGTCTCCGAAGCCATCGACTTCGCCCACTACTACGCCGAACAGGCCCTGCGCCTGGAGTCACTGCCCGGGGCACGGTTCACCCCGGTCGGACTCACCCTGGTGACCCCGCCGTGGAACTTCCCCGTCTCGATCCCCCTGGGTGGGGTCGCAGCTGCGCTCGCGGCCGGATCCGCCGTCCTCTTCAAGCCTGCGACAGCGGCACGGCGCTGCGGTGCGGTGGTCGCCGAGTGCCTGTGGGCGGCCGGTGTGCCGGAGGACCTCGTCCAACTGGTGCTTCCTGCCGACCACTCCCTGGGGGAGGCACTCGTGCGCGATCCCCGGGTGGAGCGGGTGGTCCTCACCGGGTCGGTGGACACCGCACGGATGTTCCGCAGCTGGCGCCCCGACCTGCCCCTCCTGGCGGAGACCTCGGGCAAGAACGCCATCGTCGTCACCCCCTCCGCGGACCTGGACCTGGCGGTGCGTGACGTGGTCTCCTCGGCCTTCGGCCACGCCGGTCAGAAGTGCTCCGCGGCCTCCCTGGTGATCCTGGTCGGCTCGGCCGGGTTCTCCCACCGGTTCCACGACCAGCTGGTCGACGCGGTGTCCTCCCTGGTGGTCGACTGGCCCACCAACCCCGCAGCCCAGATGGGTCCGCTCTCCGAGGACCCCGGTGCGAAGCTGCTCCGCGGGCTCACGGAACTCGAGCCCGGACAGAGCTGGGAGTTGCGGCCCCGCGAGCTGGACGACTCCGGGCGCCTGTGGAGTCCCGGTGTGCGCACCGGCGTGGAGCCGGGCAGTGAGTTCCACCGGGTGGAGTACTTCGGGCCCGTGCTCGGGGTCATGCGTGCGGGCAGCCTGGAGGAGGCCCTCGACATCCAGAACGGGACCGAGTTCGGCCTGACCGCCGGGTTGCACTCGCTGGACCCGGACGAGATCTCGACATGGCTGGACGGGATCGAGGCGGGCAACGTGTACGTCAACCGTGGCATCACCGGTGCCATCGTGCGCCGCCAGCCCTTCGGGGGCTGGAAGCGCTCCAGTGTCGGGGCCACCGCGAAGGCGGGCGGCCCGAACCACCTCTTCGGGTACGGCAGCTTCGAACCGGAGGAGCTCCCGGTGGGTGAGGTCGGGGGAGAGGGCTACCCCGAGGTGCCCGAGCGTCCGGTGGACGTCTGGAAGCCGCAGCTCGCAGAGCTCCTGCGGGTGGCGGAGGCGCACCTCTCGGTGGCGGAGCGACGACGCCTGGAGCGGGACGTGGACGCCTTCGAGCATGCCTGCGAGACCGAGTTCGACGTGCTCCACGACCCCTCGGGCCTGGCATCGGAGCGCAACATCCTGCGCTACCTGCCTGCCGCGGCATCCATCCGGGCCGAGGCCGGCGTCCCCCTGGTCGACGTCCTGCGGGTGGCTGCTGCCGCACTGGCCCCCGGTGAGTTCACGGAACTGTCCCTGACCGGGGGCGACGTGGCGGTGCGCAGGTCTGCGGGTGGGAACCCGGATGCCGCCCAACCGCTGCACCTGTCGACTGCGGAACCCGTCCCCACTCCGGTCCAGGTGATGCTCGAGGCCCACGGCGTGCGCTGCGTGCACGAGACACGCCAGGCCTTCGTCGCGCGTCTGCGCGGCGCGGACCACCACTTCGACGGGCGCGTGCGCCTGCTGGGCGGTGACGGGGCGGAGCTGGCACGGGACATCGACGGCGACATCGACGTGGCGATCTGGGACGGCCCGGTCACCCACTCGGGTCGTGTCGAGATCCTGCCCTTCGTCCACGAGCAGGCGGTGTCGATCACGAACCACCGCTTCGGCAACCCCACCCCCCTGATCAAGGAGGTCCTCCCCACCTCCTGACCCCGCATCCCGCCGAAGTCCGCTCTGTTCGGGGCTCGAAGTCCGCCCTGTCCCGGGGTTGACGGCCGCCTTGTTCCCACCCCGGTCCGCGCGCGCGTGCGCTCCGGGTGCGTCGACCTGGCCGGATCGAGGTCCTTCTTGCAGTGCCGTGGGCGTCCTGACGGGCACCGCTGTCGGCCACAGCTGCAACCAGATGTGGTTTCGATGTGTTTCCGGTGCCCATATGGGCCCGCCGCACAACGAGACCACACCTCGATGCACGGGGAGGCACAGCGGTCCGACGTGCCGCGCACTCACAGCGGTCGTGCGCACCCCGCACGCCACCACCCCGCGACTCAGCCCCTGAGGACCACCTTGCCGACGGCGCCGCCCTCGTCGACGATGCCGAACGCCTCGCGCAGCCCGGCTGGATCGAGGTGGTCGACGACGGTGGTGAGCGTGGAGCGCAGGCGCCCCGCGTCGACGAGGGCGGACACGCGGTCGAGGATGCGGCCCTGCTCGGCCATGTCAGGGGTGCGGTGCATGGAGCGGGTGAACATGAACTCCCAGTGGAAGGCGATGGAGCGGGACTTGAGCGGCAGCACGTCCAAACCCTCGGGCTCATCCAGCGCCACCACGTGGCCGAAGGGACGCACCAGACGTGCGTAGGCCCCGATGTTCCCGGCGGTGTGGGGGCTGAGCACCCAGTCCACGCCGTCGGGTGCGACGGCGAGGACCGATTCGGCCAGGTCGTGCCGGTCGACCACCTCGTCCGCCCCCATGGCGAGCGCCCACTGCCGGGACCGCTCCCTCGAGGCAGTGGCCACCACCCGCACCCCGGTCAGGGCCTTGGCCAGCTGCGTGGCGACGGACCCGACCCCGCCGGCGCCACCGATGACCAGCAGTGTGCCGACCGAGCGGGTCCCGAGACCCAGGTGTTCGACGAGCGTCTCCCACGCCGTCAGGGAGGTGAGGGGCATCGCCGCGGCCTCCGCCCAGTCCAGCGACGAGGGCGCGTGCCCGACCAGGTCCTCGTCGACCAGGTGGAGCTCGGCGTGGGTGCCCGGACGGGTCAGGTCACCGGCGTACCAGACGCGGTCCCCGGGGGAGAAGCGCTGCACCTGCGCGCCGACGGCCTCAACGGTGCCGGCCGCGTCCCAGCCGAGCTGGCGGGTGGCCCCCTCGGCCAGGCCCGCCCTCACCTTCGTGTCGACGGGGTTCACCGACACCGCCCGGACGCTCACGAGGAGGTCGTGGGCGCCCGGTTCGGGCACCGGTTGCCCCACCTCGACGAAGGCGTCCGCGTCCTGCAGGCTGCGCCCGCCCCGTGCCTGCCACGTCCTCATCGTCTGAGCCATCGTGCCCTCCTGGGTCGGTCCGTCATCCGTGGTCCCGACCGTATCCGCTGTGTGCGCTGCCCGCGCGGCCGCGCGCGAACGGGGGCCTGACGAGGGCGGCTGCGGCAGTAGTAGGGTCTGTCCGGTCCGACCTCACAGGCCGGGTCGTTGAGCGGGCCGGTGCCCGGGTGGAGTGCCCGGTCCGGCCCAGTTCGCACCACCCACACCAGGAGTCCCCACGAAGCACCACCTGCGCAGTGTCCTCGCCGACACCCGACCCCTCGACCATCCCGACTTCGCGCGCCTGTGGTACGCGAACATCATCACGGTCATCGGCGCCCAGATCACCGTCGTGACGGTCCCCGCCCAACTGTGGGCGATCACGCGCGACTCCACCTACGTCGGTCTCACGGGTCTGTTCGGACTGGTCCCCTTGATCGTGTTCGGGCTGTGGGGTGGGGCGATCGCTGATGCCTTCGACCGTCGCCTGGTGCTGGTCGTGAGCACGGTGGGCATGATCGCCTCCGGTGCCGCCTTCGCTGCGCAGGCGCTCCTGGGGCTGCACAACGTCTGGCTGATCCTCGGCATCTTCGCGGTGCAGCAATCGTTCTTCGCGATGAACCAGCCTGCCCGCAACGCTGTCATCCCGATGCTGGTGCCGGCCCCGGAACTCCCCGCGGCGAACTCGCTGAACATGACGGTCTCGCAGTTCGGGGCGATTGCGGGGCCGCTGGTGGGTGGTGCGTTGTTGCCCGTTCTCGGTGCCGGGCCCCTGTACCTCCTCGACGCCGTGACCATGGTGGCGACCCTGTGGGCCGTGGTGCGTCTGCCGTCCCTGCGCCCCGACCACGCCATCGGTTCCCTGGGTCTGGGCAGTGTGGTGGAGGGCTTCCGCTACGCCTGGGTGAACAAGGTCCTCCTGGTCAGCTTCCTGGTGGATCTCATCGCGATGGTCTTCGGCCTGCCGCGCGCCCTCTACCCGGAGGCCGCGAACGTCAACTTCGGTGGTCCCGCGACCGGGGGCATGGCCTTCGCGCTGCTCTCGGCCGGCATGGCGATCGGGGCCGTGGTGGGTGGCGTGCTGTCGGGGTGGGTCTCACGCGTGCGCCGCCAGGGTCGCGCCGTGCTCGTGGCGGTCGCCGTGTGGGGGTTCGCCGTGATCGGCGCCGGCGTGTGCGTCGCGCTGGGGGGAGGACAGGCCATGCCCTTCCTCGTCGGCGCGGTCCTCATGCTGGCCGTCGGCGGGGCGGCGGACATGGCGTCCTCCGCCTTCCGTCAGTCGATCCTCCAGTCCGCGGCCACCGACGACATGCGGGGGCGTCTCCAGGGCGTCTTCCTGGTCGTGGTGGTCGGGGGGCCGCGCATCGCGGACATCCTCCACGGTCTGGCTGCCGATCGGCTGGGGGTGGCGACGACCTTCGTCGGGGGCGGTGTCCTGGTGGTCCTGGGTGTCCTGCTCTGCGGCGCGCTGGTGCCCCAGTTCCGCGCCTACGTTCCCGGGGTGGAGGGTGGACTGACCGGTCGGCACCCGCTCACGGACGAGGAAGGCTCCGCGGAGCATTCGTCCTCCGCGGGCCTCTGAGATTCCGGTCCCCGCCAGGAAGCGGGCCCCGCACACGTCCGGTGTCCCGATGCACCTGCAGTGGACCGAGGACGTGAGGTGTCGCCCTGTGCGGGCCCGCATTGACGGGCTGACGGGTGCGTCCCCTGACGTGGTGCAACGGGAAGTGTCCGTGCTGGTCCGGGGTGGACCTCGCGGATGACCCGGGCAACCACTCCGAGGCCAGGTGTCGGCGGAGACCGCGATCCGGTTCTCCCTCTCGCCTGTCCGTGGAGCTCCAGTCCGATCCGGGCTTCCGGGGCGCCAAGGTGTTGCCCCTGCTCCTCGGGGCCGCCCTCCACGACCTCGTCGACGCTGGGTCCACCACCCGCCCGGGTTCCACGTGCTCCGAGCCCGCAGGCGCGTTGATCTCGACGATCTCCGCCCAGACCGACGAACGTGTCGCGATTGCCGTCCACCACCGGGTCCCAGACCGCCTGGGCCACACGTTCGCCGCCATCGCCGGCATGCCGGGCGATTCCCAAGCTGACCTCACGTCGTTCGCCGACTTCCCCAGGACCCACTGGTCCAGGATCTGCACCACACAACCCCCTGTGAGGGTCTCAAGTGGGAGATCAGGCGCAGGGGCGACGTCGTGCAGATCTTGCCCGACCGGCCAGCGTCATCCGCTTCATCGGGGCCGTCCTGCAGGAACAGGACGAGGAGGAGCCCCGGGAGCGTATGACGGTTGTCGCGATCCCCCGATGGACAAGGACTGCCGTCTCCGATAGAGTCATCTATGACATCTGAGTCATTTGTGACAGTTATGACTCCTGAGAGAACATCATTGGAGGTCCGTCGTGTCTGCTGTGGTGGAAGCCAAGGCTGAGCACATCGACTCTGCCCAGTTGGAAGCGCTTCGCGAGTTCGCCGAGGGGCTGACCGAGGGGGTGCTCCGCGACCTGCTCGTGTCCTTGAGTGATTCCCTTTCGTCGGGGTTCGATCTGGCACTGCTCGACCAGAGCACCGAGTTCACACCCGCACAGGCGGCCGCCCGTCTCAAGATGAGTCGAACCCACCTCTACAAGCTCCTGGATGACGACATGATCCCCTTCCACCACGTGGGTCGAGACCGCAGAATCAGCGGTCCCGACCTCGTCGCCTTCGAACTCCGACGTCAGACTGAACGCAGAGAACTCGCCGAGCGTCTCGCTCGACCGACCGCAACGAGCTCCGCTGCTGACGAAGAACTGGCCGATATGCTGTGATGTGAGGCGCGCAGTTGACATACTTGCTTCGTGCACCATGATCCGACGGCTCGACCGACACTTCAGGTCCTGAGATCTCTGCACGACGGCTGGGAGGACAAGTTCCAACAACGAGCCGTCCAGGACGGACGGTACGACTCCCTGCACCCGTTTGCTGCGCTTCGGCACCCGATCCTCCGCAAGTGCGCCCAGGAACTCAACTCGGATCCGGCACGGGACGGCGAGAAGAAGACCATCAGGGTCTCCGGGCCCCTGCATCTCCTGGAGATCCGCAGCAGCCAGTGGCGTGCCGGGGTGTGGACCGATGGTGACGGAGCTCGTTGGATCGTGGCCACGGGCCTGGCGAAGGGCGGTCACGACGACCACGACGACTTCTACCGGTCACTGGAGTTGTGCTGCTGCTCGGAGACAGGGCGTCAGAGTCTCCTGCCCACTCCGCAGGACGTGCACTTCCTCAAGCTGGAGACTGCCGCCCTCGTGCGGACCCGCTGGGAGTTGGACATCCAGCGGACTGTGGTCGGCATGCTCCGACAACTGGTCGACACTCCTTCGGTCGCGGTGTCGATCCGGCACCCGGTGAAGGACCGTCGCTTCGCACGTGTGCGGCTCACGCTGTCCACGGCTGAGGACGTCGAGGACTACGTGGTGCAGGTGAAGGACCTGGAGAGACCCGGATCCCCCCTGGCACTGGTCCTTGAGCGTCGCATCCTCGTGAGCATCTCCCGTCCCGTCCAGGCGTGGGACATCGCCCACGGGGTGTACTCCGCAATGGAGGAGCCTGGCCACCTGGCTGCGCAGATCGGATCACTCGACACAGCCGTCGACGCCGACGAGCTCCTCCTGCCCGACCTCGGGAACCAGGCCCACCGGGTGCACCGGCGGCATGTCGGTGATGCGGCGATCAACGGGGAGGCGCTTCGCGCCCTGCGCGGAGTCTTCTTCGTCCCGACCCAGGACGCCGAGGGTCTGGAGGAGTGTCCGGAGTGCCAGCGGGTGGTCGACGGAGGCTGATCACCCCTGTTGGTGGGCGGCTCCCCGGTCGTCGGGTGCGGGTGCGCTGGTGCCCGGTCCGCATCGACGAGGGCGCCCCGCCCACGGCGGGCCCTCGGCGGGATGCGGATGTGCCTGCTGCGGTGGACGCTCCACGGAGGAGGTGGCAGCGACGGGACTACAGTGCCGAACGGGTCCCGTCCAAGGAGCATGTCCATGACCGCCAGCACTGACCAACCACGATCGCTCGCGCCCTCGTTCGCCGCCGAAGAGGCGCACTCGTTCCGGACGGACACATTCGGCAGGATCGTCCAGAACGCCGTCAGCGCCCAGGGCGCGGATGCCGTCAGCCTCGACCGGGACGTCGTCAACCGGATCGACGACTCCACGTCGGAGCGTCTGGACAGCTGGGCCGTGACGGACCAGAAGCACTCGGGTCGGTGCTGGGCGTTCGCGGCACTCAACGTCCTGCGGGCACGGATGGTGAAGGAGTTGCACGTCGACGACTTCGTGTTCTCGCAAAACTTCGTCGCCTTCCACGACAAGCTGGAGAAGGCCAACCACCTCCTGGTCCGCGCGATCGAGACGGTCGACGATCCCCTGGGTGACGAGGGCGTCCGCAACCTCCTCAACGGTGTGGGGGACGGCGGGTTCTGGATCCAGTTCCTCGACCTCGTGCGCAAGTACGGCCTGGTCCCGGTCTGGGCGATGCCGGACACCGAGTCAGCGGGCAACACCGACCAGATGAACCGCGCGCTCGCGGTCGTGCTGCGTCGCGGGGTCGGGAGGATACGGGCCGCGCGCACCGACGTCGATTCGATCCGCCTCGAGACCATGAAGGACGTGTGGCGGATTCTCGCGATCCACCTGGGCACCCCACCGACCAGCTTCGTGTGGCAGTACCGCGACGCGGACAAGGTCTTCCACTCCGTGGGTGGGATGACCCCGCTGGAGTTCGCGGAGAAGTACGTGCCGGCCGAGGTCTTCGACTACGTCGTACTCACCCACGACCCCCGCGAGGAGCACCCCGAGGGGCGCCGCTACATTTCCGAGCACTCGCCGTACATGGAGGGCTGCCCACCGTACTCGCAGATCACCGCGCCCATCGGGGACCTCAAGAAGGCTGCCATCGGGGCCATCCGCGAGGGCGAACCCGTCTACTTCACGTGCGACGTCAAGAAGCAGTTCGACAAGGAGGGCGGGATCTGGGACGCGGAGCTCCACGACTACGGCGCCCTCTACGGTGTGGCGATGGACATGACGAAGGCCGAGAGGATGCGCCTCCACGACACGGGGTCCACCCACGCGATGACGCTCGTGGGTGTCGATCTGGTGGACGGGCGGCCGCGCCGGTGGCGTGTGGAGAACTCCTGGGGGGACGAGGTCGGACACAAGGGCTTCTTCACCATGGACGACTCCTGGTTCGACGAGTACGTCTTCCGCGTCGCCGTCGCGCCGGAGCGTCTCACGCAGGCCCAACGGGCCGCCCGGACGGAGGAACCTCTCGTGCTGCCCGAGTGGGACGTGATCTGAGGCCCCGACCGCGTCGCGTCCGGCCCTCAATGTGGGAGTGGGCGTGACGCGATTGTCGAATGGCTCCCGCGCGGATCGATCGGCGAGTCCTGCCGACGTCCTCAGCTGACGGCGATCTCCAACAGGTGATCCACGCTCTGGCGTGCCCGGCCGGAGAAGTAGTTGCCGTGCGTGGCCATGACGGTCTCAATCGAGTCCGATCCGACCAGGACGATGTCGAGCTGGTCCTCGCCGTTGCGTGCGGCCCGACGCTCGGCCTCCCTGTACGCGAGGAGAGCGGACTCTGCATCACCGCCGAACTCGCGCTGCTCCACGAGCTTGTCCAGGTGACGGTCGTAGACGAGCAGGAAGTGCTGAATTCCATCGTTCATGGTCTGCCTCCTCTACCGCTCAAGTGTGCCTGAAGGCGTGCGGCATGTCGATTGATGTTCGCGAGCAGTTCCGTTGGCGGGGTCACTCCTGCGTCCAGAGCGATGTCCATGTCTGCCATGAGACGCATGAGGATCTGGACGTCGCTGGTCCCATCCTGTTTGAAGTTGGTGCCGAGGACATCGGAGAAGGCCTCGACATTGCTTGCCCATGTGTGCATTCGCTTCGTACGAATCTGGATCTCGATGGGTCGGCCGTCTCGCTCGACGATGACGTGCAGTGCTCTGTAGCCGGACTGACGAGGGTGCGCGAGGTAGTCACTGCGCCGGAGCACTCGCGCTCCCCACACCGCGTCGATCCAGGCTTCCACACGTCGTGCCTCACTGATGTCATTGGACTCGGTCACGACTCTGCACCCGCCGATGTCCTGCATCCTCGACAGATCGAGTTGGGACTCGCGCGACGTGAGCTTCTCGACGATGGTCGACATCCTCTTCAGGCGTTGGGTGACCTCGGCATCAATGTGAAGGCGGCTCAGGCATCCACGAAGGCCGTTGTTCACCTTGAGGAGCGGATAGGAGAACGTCGCTCGGTACTCACCGACGACATCCAGCGCGACGTTGAGTTGGTCGAGACGTGCCTCTCCTCTGGAGAACGCGCGAACAGTGGATCCTGCTCTGCGAACGGAGCTCTTCGACGGTCCGCTCAGTGGATCTGGCATCTTGCTCGTCTCTCTTCCCCCCCGGTGGCACGGTCATCTGGTCCCATCGGAGGAACCATCATCCACCTGTGGGTACGGGGATCCGCAGGAAGTCGCTGACAGCCACACCACCGAACTGGCACGCCACCGAACAGCCACACTACCGAACCTGCGCAGAGTGTCGACCCAGGCCGCCGGAGGAAGCGAGCTCGGGCGCTGCCAAGCATGCGCAAGGCCAAGACCGTCCCCGTTTCCCCACGTCCCACAGGGGTACGCCCCGCCCTCGTCGATCACGACGAGGACGGGGAGCGACCGACGGTCCCGACGGGGAGTCCGGCTGACTACGCCGGCTGCGCCCCCGTGCCCACACCCGCACCGGCGAGCTCGGGCACCGACACCGGGCGACCGTCGTGGGAGTCGGCGGGGATGTTGTACCTGTCGTCGCGGCGGCGCCACCACGAGGCCAGGACCGACCCGGAGATGTTGTGCCACACGGAGAAGAAGGTCGAGGGGATCGCGACGACCGGGTTCGCGGCGAAGGCCTGCAGCGCCAGGGTGGCGCCGAGCGCGGAGTCCTGCATGCCGACCTCGAAGGTGATGGCCTTCTGCTGGGCGTAGCGGAAGCCCTGCGGGTACACGCGGAACATGACGCGCGAGAACAGGTACCCCAGGCCGTAGCCGGACAGGTTGTGCAGGATGACGACGGGGAGGATCAGGGCGGTCTCGGCGGTGAAGAGCTTCGCGTTGTTCGCGGCCACGACCACGCCGATGATCAGGAGGATCGCGACCTGGGAGACGGCCGGCATCACCGCGGTGACCTTGGCGACCTTCGCCCCGAAGACCGTGTGGACCGTGACGCCCAGCGCCACGGGGATGAGGACGACCTTCAGTGCGGTGATGAAGAGCGCGCCGACCGGGATCTCGACGTACTGGCTGGCGAGCGCGCTCATGAGCAGCGGCACCATGAAGGGCGCCAGCAGGGTGGAGAGCAACCCGATGGACACGTCCAGTGCCACGTCCCCGCGGGAGAGGAAGGACATGACGTTCGAGGACGTGCCGGACGGGCAGCACCCGACGAGGATCACGCCCACGGCCACCATCCCGTCCAGGCGGAACAGCCAGCACAGGAACACGGCCAGCAGCGGCATGATCACGTAGTGGGCGACAGTCCCGACGATCACCATCAGCGGCATCTTCGCGATGCGCTTGAAGTCGTCGATGCTCAGCGTCATGCCCATGCCGAACAGGACGACGGAGAGGAAGTACCCGGTGTAGGACTTCGCCCACAGTGAGGTCGAGGGGACGAAGTAGTTGAGGACGGCCCACACGATGACGACCAGTGTGAACCACTTGGTGAGCCAGGCCCCGAACTGTTGGACCTTTGACATCTGCGATCACTTCTCTTGGGAGGGCACCGGCGCAGGGCACCACGGTGCGATGGGGATGGGTGGATGTGCGACCGCTGGACGTGGTCAGGTGGTGTCAGGTCGGACGGGCGGGCGCAGGTCGTGCGCCGACAGCTCGTGGACACCTGTGGGTGGGGCCTGTCGGCCCCGGTCCGGGGTGTGTGCCCGTCGTCCGGTGGGACGGTGGCACGGGGGACGTCCAGCGTGCACAAGGGGGAGGGGCGGGGTCCGCCGCCAGTGCTCCCGCCCTCGTGCGGGGACCCGGGTTCCCGGGGGAGCCGGGTCAGTCCGCCGACGAGGGCGGGTCGGTAATTCGACGGGAACGTACGAGGGCGTCGCCGGTGTGGAGTACCGGGAGCGAGAGCTGGAGTGAGCTCATCGGTTCGGACGACCTTTCGGTGCTCGTCGAGGACAGGTCTGGGAGCGACCCGCTGTGCCTGTGACTGTAGGCGCGTGCCCCGTCGGGGCGCGGCCCTGTCCATCGTTCGACCCTTGAAGAACACTTGGTGTGGCATTGACCGGCACGCGGTGTTCGTCCGCCGACGTCGGCCCGGGCGTGTGCGTGGCCAGGGGTGCGACCTGCCCCGGTCAGGGGATCTGGTCCGCCGTGAGTGTCGCCGGGAGGGTGTCGCCCTCGTCGCCGACCTTCCCGAAGGTCGCGCCCGCGTCGGCCCTGTCCCCGGTCGGCCCGGCGGTGGAGCGGTAGTAACCGGCGGTTCCTCCCGTGATGTGGAACTGCGAGGCGGCGCCACCGCTGAGGCCCGTGGGTGTGAGGAAGAGCAGGTAGTCCTGGCCGACCTCGAGGATCGGGGCGGGCAGCTGGTCGACGTCGGTCGAGCCCAGCTGGCGGACCTCGATCGTCGACCCCGCCGCGGGGACGTCGGTGTCCGCGTCCTCCCGGCCCGCTGCCGGTGTGGCCTCGGTGACCTCGATCGTCGAGACGGTGTGGACCGGGTCGGCGCCGGCGGCCTCCGCTGAGCCCGAGGTCGTCCGGTCGGTGACCCTGCCGACCACGACGAGGGTGCTGTCCGCGCTGAGGTCCTCGACGGAGATGTACAGGGTCGACCGGCTCACCGCCATCCCCGTCGTCGTGTCCGGGGAGCCATCGGCGCCGACGTCCGGGCTGCAGGCCGTGGTCGCCTGGAGGGCGAGGAGTCCGAGGGCGGCAGCTGCCGCGAAACGTATGGTCGAGCGGGCGGTCGTGCCTGTCATGTCGTCCTCCCGGAGCCCGGTGGTGGAGTGGGGTGCGTCGTTGTCCGAGCCGGTGGACCGTGGTGCGTGGCCGTGCCGCCTGACCAGCGCCTCAGCGCGTCGGGTCGACCATGACCTTGATGGCGCGCCGCCGGTCCATCAGATCGTAACCTTCCGCAACCTCCGAGAGGCCGACGACGCGGTCCAGGACCAGCCCGGGCTCGATCTCGCGTGCGAGCACCCGGTGCACCAGGTCCTCGGCGTAGATCCTCGTGGGGGCCATTCCCCCGCGCATCGCGATGTTGTGGCGGAACTGGTCGGCCAGGTGGGAGGTGGCCTGGTGGGGGACCCCCACCCATCCGACCGTGCCGCCGGGCGCGGTGGAGCCGATGGCCTGGGCCAGGGAGGAGTCGGTGCCGACGCACTCCAGGACCGACTCCGCACCCCAGCCGTCGGTGAGCTCGCGGATCCGCGCGATGCCCGCCTCGTCGCGCTCCGGCACGACGTCGGTGGCACCGAAGCGGCGGGCGAGGGCGGCGCGGTCCTCGTGGCGGGACATGGCGATGACCCGCTCGGCTCCCAGGGTGGCGGAGGCGAGGACACCGCTGAGGCCCACGGCGCCGTCCCCGACGACCACGGCGGTGGAGCCGGGAGAGACCCCGGCGGAGACCGCCGCGTGCCATCCGGTGCCCATGACGTCGGAAACGGTGAGCAGGGAGGGGACGAGGTCGGGGTCCGGGTTGCCCCCAGGCACGACGACGCAGGTGGCGTCCGCCCACGGCACCCGGATCGCCTCCGCCTGGCAGCCGTCGTACCAGGCGATGTGCGGACAGCCGTAGGGGCGTCCCTTCCGGCACATGGCACACCGTCCGCAGGCCGCGAAGAAGGGGATGACCACCCAGTCCCCGACGTGCACCTCGTGGACGTCCGCACCGATCTCGGTGACGACGCCGACGGCCTCGTGACCGATGCGCCGGGGCTCGGGTGTGGCGCTGATGCCGCGGTAGCCCCACAGGTCGGAGCCGCAGATGCAGGCCGCGACCGTGCGGATGACGACGTCGGTGGGCTCCTCGATGACGGGGTCGGGGACCTCCTCGACTCGGATGTCATGTGCTGCGTGCAGGACCGTTGCTCTCATGCCTCCATTGTGGACGCGTCCTGCCCGCTGTCACGGGACCGGGGTCCACCGGAGTGGGGTGCGGCCCCGTGCTGCCGGGCGGCTGACGGTCCGGGTCCGGGGGTGGCAGGGCGCTCTCCCCGCCGACGGAGGCGGGTGCCGGCAGCAGTTGTGCGGACGTGAAAAATAGATATCATGTTGATATCCGACGAGGCCGGACCCGCCCTCGTCCCCCGTACGCACCCACCCAGGAGGAGACATGAGCACAAGACCCGACCCCACCGGTCCTGTTCCGGCCGGTCCTGATCCGCGCACCCCGACCGACGCCCGTGAGGACGCCCCCGAGGACACCACGCCCGCCGGACGCCCCGTGGGGCACGAGGGCATCCGCGTCGACATCGACGAGAAGCGCGCCGCGTCGGGCCCCTCCGTCCTCGCATTCGTGGTGCTGCTCGTCATCCTGGCGGTGCTGGTCCTCTCCGTGGTGGTCTTCGTCCGCGGGGTCGTCTCCGCCGACGGGGGTGGGAGCGCGGTGCTCATCCTCGTGGGCAGCATGCTGTTCGTCCTCGGCCTGCTCGCCTTCACGACCCTGACGATCGTCTCCCCCGGGCAGACCTCGGTGCGCCAGTTCTTCGGCCGCTACATCGGCACCATCCGTCGCACGGGCCTGGTGCTGGTCCCGCCGCTGACGACCGGCAAGAAGATCTCCGTGAAGGTCCACAACTTCGAGACGAACGAACTCAAGGTCAACGACCTGGACGGCAACCCGATCAACATCGCCGCCATCGTCGTGTGGCAGGTCGCCGACACTGCGCGCGCCGTCTACGCGGTGGAGGAGTACGAGGAGTTCATCAAGACCCAGTCCGAGGCGGCCCTGCGCCACGTCGCCACCACCCACCCCTACGACGAGCCGGGACCGGGGGAGACCTCCCTGCGTGGCGGGACGGACATGGTCTCGGCCGAACTGGCCACCGAGGTCGCCGAGCGTGTGGCGCTCGCGGGCCTGGAGGTCGTGGAGGTCCGCATCTCCTCGCTGGCCTACGCCCCCGAGATCGCCCAGGCCATGCTCCAGCGCCAGCAGGCCGGCGCCATCATCGACGCCCGCGAGCAGATCGTCGAGGGTGCGGTCACCATGGTCGACCAGGCGCTGAGCCGGCTGGAGAAGGAAGACATCGTCGCCCTCGACGACGAGCGCAAGGCCCAGATGGTCTCCAACCTCCTGGTGGTGCTCTGCTCCGACCAGCGCACCCAGCCGATCGTCAACGCCGGGTCCCTCTACTCCTGAACAGCCCCTGAGCCATGGTCGACCCCCACACGTCCGATCTGCCCGACGCTGTCCGTCCCGACAGGCCGGATGGTGGGCGCCCGTCCCCCCAAAGCGGCGAAGTCCGCTCTGTTCCGGTCACGAAGTCCGCTCCCTCCACTGATGAGGAGGCGGACACGAGGGCGACCGCGCGGCGCGCGCGCAAGCAGGTCCTCCTGCGCATGGACCCGGACGTCCACGCGGCGGTCGCCAAGTGGGCGGCCGACGACCTGCGTTCAGTGAACGCCCAGATCGAGGTCCTCCTGCGCCGCGCCCTCAAGGACGCGGGCAGGGATCCCCATGCCGCTCCCATGCGTGGACGGGGACGGCCACGCTCGGACGGGTGACGGTGGGGACGGTCGTGCCGGGACGGTGGGTGCTGCGGAGTCCGTCTGTCGGGGCGAGGTGGTCCCGAGTCGGGTGCCGGTGACCCCATCGCGGCACAGGCCGAGCCGGGGCACTTCTCCTCGCGCGACCACTCACTTTTTGTGAGTGGTCCTGTGGGAGTGACGTGCCCCTGGAGGGGGTGTCGACCTCAGGTGTCGGGGTGGGTCCGTCAACGGAACGGTTGATCGGCTCGTCACCGGGGGCGCGCCAGAGCGGACTTCGAGCCTGGAACAGAGCGGACTTCGAGCCCGGAACAGAGCGGACTTCGAGGTCAGAACAGAGCGGACTTCGGCGGGGGAGGGTCAGGCCTCGTCCTCGGGTGTGGGCGGCGGGGGAGGCTGGGGGAGGTCCGACTGCGCCGGGATCTCGTCCGTGTCCTGGTCCGTGCCCCACTCCGTGACCTGTTCCGACCCTGGTTCGGGTGACGGTTCCCCGTCCCTCTCCTGGCCGACTCCCGCGGCAGTGGCTCCCGGGTCGGGGCTGGCGCCCGCAGCAGGGTCGGTCCCCACCCGGTCTGTCGTCCCCGTCCCGGCGTCCACGGCCTCCATGAGGTCCGACCCCTCCGGGAGATCCCCCCCGGGAAGGTCCGTGTGGTCCGGATCGTCGTCCTGCCCCGGTTCCCCCGGGAGGTCCACGGAACCCGCGGCGGAACCGTGACGACCCTCCCGCAGCTCCAGGAGGGAGTTGATCTCGGCGGAGAAACTGATGATCTGCTGCTGCTGCCAGCGCAGGGAGCGGGCACGGTCCTCGGCCTCGTGGAGTGCATCCGTGGTGTGGGCGCGGACCTTCTTCACCAGGGAGGTCGCCGTGCGGCGAGCCTCGTCCTGGATCGACTGGGCCCGGGAGCGGGCATCGGCCAGGACCTGGTCGGACTGTGCCCGGGCCAGGTCCTCGGCGGTGTGTGCCTGCTGGGTGATGTGCTCGGCGTGCTGGAGGGCCGAGGCCACCTTCTCATTGGCATCGGCGGTGATCCGCTCCGCGTGCGCCACCGCGTCATTGTGCAGACGCAGGAACTCCTGTTGGGTCTCGTCACGTTTACGGGCGTTCGCCACGTCCAGTTCCCGGGCCTGGTCGCGGGCGACGGCCAGGATGTGGGCGGCGTCCTCACGCATCTGCGAGGACTCGCGTTCCGCGTCGGCGCGCAGGCTGGCCGAGGCCCTCTGTCCCTCCGCGAGGACCACGGCAGCTTCCCGTTCGGCCTGGGAGACCTTCTCCGAGATCTCACCCAGTTGCTGCTCGACCTTCGCACGGTGGGCGGTCTGCTCGGTCTCGATCTTCAGGCGGATCTGCTCGGCATCGCTGCGGGCATTCGCGAGGATCTGGTTCACGTCCTCCTGGGCATCGGCGCGCTGCCTGCGGATCTGGTCCTGGGTCTCCTCGATGAGGCGCTGGGACTGCTTCGCGGCATTGGCCACGACCGTGTTCGCCTGTTCCTCCGCGACGCGGAGGATCTCCTCGAACTGGGTGTGTGTGGAGGCCACCGACTCGGGCAGCTCCCCGCCCTCGCCCTCCTCGGAGTCTGGGCCCGTGGGGGATCCCTGACCCACCCGACGGATCTGGGAGTCGAGCAGCTCGACCTCCCTGGCCAGGCGCTTCACGCGCGCCTCGGACTGTTCGGCCCGGGCCTGGGCCTCGTCGGCCTGCTCGCGGAGAACCTGGGCCTGGTGCTGGGCTGCCTCCGCACCCTGCTGGGAGCGGGTGGCCTGCTCCGAGACGGCCGCGAGCTGCTGGGAGAGCTCACGCGTGTTCTGTTCGTTGAGGGCGACGAGCTCGGAGATGTAGCGGTCGACGCTCTCCTTGTCGTATCCACGGAAGGAGACTTCGAACTCGGGCACTTGATGCTCATTCATGGCAGGTCCCAGGGGTCGGGAGTATGGGGGGAGAGCGACCCGTTCGTGTCGTGGGTCACGGTCGCCATCCATCGTACAGGTCGGGGCCGCACGCAGCCCGTGCGACTGCAGACCCCCGCCCCCGAGTCTCCCCGGCGCGAGGCGGTGCGGTCGAAGGGGCAGTGGGGGAATACGTCGCCACGTGTCGGCGTTGTGACGGACATGACCACAATCGGATTGATCGGTGCAGGCAACATCGGGAGCCAGATCGCCCGGAAGGCGGTGGAGCAGGGGTACGAGGTCGTCCTCAGCAACAGGCGCGGCCCCGAGGTGCTCCAGGACCTCATCGCCGAACTCGGTCCGCACGCGCGTGCCGCGGACTCCCCGGCAGAGGCGGCGGAGGCGGCCGACCTGGCTGTCGTGACCATCCCCCTCAAGGCCATCGACACGGTTCCCGTGGAGCCCCTGGTCGGCAAGATCGTCATCGACACGAACAACTACTACCCCGGCCGCGACGGACAGATCCCCGCCCTCGACCAGGAGACGACCACCACCTCGGAGCTGCTCCAGGCGCACCTGCCGCAGTCATTCGTGGTCAAGGCCTTCAACCACATCCCCGCCGCGCAGATCACCACGGCCGGTCGCCCCGCGGGCGACCCTGACCGCCGCGGCCTGGTGGCCGCCTCCGACGACGCGACCGCACTCAGCGTCGTGGTACGTCTCCTCGACGCCTTCGGTTTCGACGCGGTGCCCGTGCAACCGCTGAGTGAGTCCTGGCGGATCCAGCGTGACACCCCCGGTTATGTCCAGCCCTACAGCGCGCCCCAGCTGGTCCATGCGCTGGCCATCGCCAAGCGCTACCGGGACATGTGAGGTTGCCGGGACCCTGCCGCAGGTGCTCGGGGTGGGTCAGGTCCGGTCCAGGTCGGCTCTGAGTGCGTGCGTGACGATCTCGGTGCGTGTGGTGCAGCCGGTGTGGTGGAGGACCTGTTTGACGTAGGTCCGCACGGTCTCCTCGCTGAGGTGGAGCCGGGTGGCGATGGTGCGCGTGGGGGTGGCGTCGGCGAGGAGGTCGAGGACGTCGTGCAGGTGGGGTGGCAGGGTGTCCACTGCTGCGAGGAACCGGGCCTCAGATTCACGCAGGGTGGCGCGGGTGCGGTAGGAGTCCAGAACCATGGCGGTGGGGCGTGGACTCATGACCGTCTCTCCTGCGTGGGCTCGGTGGAGGAGGGTGATGAGGTCCTCGATGGGGGTGTCCTTGGTGAGGAAGCCGGCGGCTCCTGCGGCCATGGCGCGGGGGAGGAAGTCGTCGTGTTCGAAGGCGGTGAGGATGATGACGGTGACCTGGGGGTGTTGGGCCCGGATGCGGGTGGTGGCGGCGACACCGTCCAGGACGGGCATGTCGGCGTCGAGCAGGGCCACGTCGACAGGGTGGTCGGCGAGGGCGTGGAGGGCCTGGGCGCCGTCGGCGACGGTGGCGACGAGGTCGATGTCCGGGCGGCCCTGGAGTAGGCGTGTCATGGAGGTGCGCAGGAGGGGGTCGTCGTCGGCGAGGAGCACGCGCACGGGGGTGTCGTTCACAGCGGGGTCTCCTCTGTGGGGTGAGGGGAGTCGGTCCGTGGCTCCGTGCGGGTCGTGGGCCCTGTGGGGGCGGAGTGGTCTGCGGGTGTGGTTGTCCCACGTGTCGGGGTGTCCGTGGTGTCCTGGGATGAGGTGAGGAGGCTGGCTCCGCCCCGGTCCGGCGGTGTCGCGGGGATGAGGACTGCCAGGAGCCAGGATGCTCCGCGGGAGCCGTACTGGACGGTTCCGCCTTCCCGGGCCACCTGTGCGGTGAGGTTGTCCAGGCCGAAGCCTCCTCCCAGGGTGGCGCGGGCGTGGTCGCGGGCGGGGTCGATCTCATTGGTGACCATGACGGCGATGCCGTCATCTGGGGGTGTTTCGATGCTGAGGTCCGCGTGGGTGCCGGGTCGGGCGTACTTGAGGACGTTGGTGGCGGCCTCGCGCACGACGAGGGCGACCAGGCTGCGCTGACGTCGGGTGAGGGAAGGGTCCAGGCTTGGGGGTACCTCGGTGTCCAAGGCGATGGAGCGGCCTGCGAGCATGGTCTGGCAGGTGGCGATGACCTGCGCGAGGGGTTCGGGCTGGGTTGATTGGTCGGGCAGGGCGGAGGACATGAGGGCACGCAGGTGAACCATGGCGTCCCGGGCCGTGTCGGTGAGGGCGCGGGCGTCCTCGGCTGCCTGGGGATCGGTGGTGGTGCGGGTCAGGGACTGGGAAGCCACGAGGAGACGCACGAGGTCAGCCACAACCGTGTCATGGAGGGTGGAGGCAATCTCGCGGCGGACCTCTCCCCGGGCGGCCTCGGCTGCACGGTGAGCGGACTCGGCCTCCTGGTGCAGCCCGGCGAGGCGGGCCCTGTTCCACCGCAGCCCCAACCCCACGCCGATGCTCATCATGACTCCGAGAAAGGCCTCAAGGGCAGAGGCACCTTGATTGGGTGAGCTCGCGAACTGGGAGACGCTGGACAGGAGAAGGACTGCGGCGGCAGGAACGTACCAGCCCCTGGAGATCCAGTCCCCCGCCACCGCGAACACCCCCAGGAGCGGGAACCCCACCATCAGCGTGTCACTCGGCGCCAGGATCGCGACGAACGTGACAACCGCGTACAGGAGTCCAGCAGTGGCTGGCAACCACCCCGTCAAGGCGAGCAGGCCGTAGCCGATGACCAGCCATTCAACTGTGAACGCGCCGAGATGATCAGGGCTCCCACCCGAGACCACCTCAGCCACGACCAGCACCACAGCCAGCACACCGAACCCCACCCTGCGAGCCGCATCACCCACAGGCTGACGCAGAAGCAATCGCCGAAGAGAGCCTCTCATCGCACCCGGATCACTTCGATCTACACAGCGGGAGCGTTGGGTGGAGCTTGCACAACCAACCACCGACTGCTGTCACAGATGTCGGAGGAGACTGCTGAATCCAATGCGGCGTGGCGAGACTCGCGGCGACAAGTCCCTGAGTCATCAGCAGACCTGTTGCCACTCCCGCGAGCGGGCGCCGGAACCACGACTTCTTGATGGAGACCACTGACCCTTTCCTTTCCTCAGGTGGTGCACATCGGAGCCTATCCCGGGTGGTCACACGCGCGAGTTCATCGCGCCGGTCGCGATGAACTCGTTCCGCTTGCAGACAGATGAGCTGGTCCGGCCCCTGTCCCACAGGCCCGGACCAGCGTCATTTGCTGTCCGCGTCGGTCCTGTTCTCCCAGTGGCACCACAGTGATCGTCAGGTGTCGGTGGGGCGGCTCTTGCGGCGTGTACGGCGGCTGAGAAGAAGGTCGGTCCAACTTCCTGCGATCACCAGAATTCCGACCGCAAGAACGTGCCACTCCCAGTCGAACAGGAGAATGAGGGCGGTGACCGCGGCAATTCCCAGGAGAGAACCGGCGAATGCCCATCTGGTCTCGTTGTCCGTCCAAGCATGCGGCGTCCTCCCCTCGCCGACACACGGAGACCAAGAGTTACTCAACTCGGAGGTCTCGCCCATCCTCAACTGTCGACACACAATGGGTTTTGGCGCCCACGCTGCTCCCGATCAAGTCAGAATAACGTAGAGCAGGGCCCCCAGCATCAGACACGCGAAGGCTCCGCTCGCCGCAAACAATGGAACCCGAGATCTCGGCGACGAGGTCGTGTCGCTCATCGTTGCACCGAGCTTTTGCCAAAGCAATGCGCAGGCCAAGAATACTATGAACGTCAAGATCCAGACAAACCAAGGAAGCCCCTGAGTGCGACTGACGAGATAGAGAGTGAGCGTCATCACCCCAGACAGAATGATCGAGTAACCCAATCCTGGCACCCGTGTGGCCATGCTGATTCCTCCGTTCACGGAACCGTTGTCGATCTAGCAAGAATACGCAGTTGTCAACGCTCCTCCGGCGGCTTCGCAGGCGCTAGCGGTCACAGCACCTGCAATCGGCGTCGCAACCCCGCTCACGCCAACCGACAGTGGAAGACAGACGAGCCCACCCCAAGTAATGTTCCACGCCCAACCAATCCACTTCGGTATGCACTTCCGAGCAGCCATCTGCTGCATGCGGCTCCCAGCTGACGCCTGCGGAGAATCTGGCCGAGTGGGCGCAATCACTTGCCTGATCGGATCGAACGAGAAGTCAGAATCTCGACCATCTGCTGACAACTCGATAGTTGCGACAGTCTCTCCGCTTGAATTGAACCAATGTGCGGCTCCATCACTGACCGTCACGCGATCTCCACTCATCATCGAGAGTTTCAGTCCGACTCCCTCGATGGCTTCCACGCCGCGTTCTTCAGGAGTGGTGACGGCATCTGTCTGGGAGATCGACTGCGGCCTTTCCGGAGAAGAGGTGGGTGACGCGTTTGCTGCAGCAGGTAGCAATAGCGCGAAGATCGCTGCGATAACGACTGCAGTTCTGGAAGTCGTCCTCACGAGTATCTCCTTTTTCCGGAATGAGTTCGATTGGATTACAAGAGAGACGGCAGTAGGATAGGAGTTTCCGATCCTGTCTCTGAGCGCAGCCTGTCGAGGCTCGGACTCAGCTTTCCCGGTCCGTCTTTCTGTGGCCCATTGTGCTCTGAGGTGGGACGTGACAGACATCCCCAAACGGGGACCATTTCGGCCTCCGTCAAGCTCTTCAACGGTTCTCCTCTCTTCACGTGGAACACCGGCTCCGGGTCGCAGCAGAAGTGGGGAGGGAAATCCGGGCACCTTGACCTGGTCGGTCCCCACGATGGAATGCTGGCCCGCAGCGTCCAGTTTCTTCACACTCGCAGAACTCCTGGACCGGGGATGTCAACTCCCCCTCGGAGTGGGCTGCGCCGCCGTTTCCGATTGCCCCTCCGACAGAAGTTCGGGTCCTGCCCCGGTGACTCCCTCGATCATCCGGTGGCGAGATCGTCATCGGCGAGCGGAGGCTGCCTTCGTCCGGGAGCGTCACTGGTTGGTACCGTCGTGGTCTCGGCTCCAGCGGCGTCGCTGGTTGTCGGTCGCCCGCTGTTTCACCTCACGGACGTCATCCTCGAAGACTTCCCGTGACATCTCCTTCGTCGCGTCCCATTTCTGTGCGGCCTCCTCACGGGTGATCGTGTGCTTCCACGGCCGAACCCACAAGACCTCAGCGAGCTTGACGATGCCGACGGCCGCGCTGCAGGCCAGCCCCGCAGAGACCGTGCCCAACAGCACCCACCCCGCGACGAACCCGATGGTGAAGCTCGCACCCACGGCGAGGACATGGTTGAGTTTCGTACCGGGATCGTCCCGGCGGTAGTGGAGCATGAAAGCCCTGTCCATCAGGGTTGCGAGAATCTCCACCACCAGTACGGCCACGACAATCGTGAAGACGAGGTCCCCGAAAGGACGTCCACCCACGGGCGGAAGGAAGGTGGCCCCCCATAGGAGGAGCACCATGAGAGGCACCAGAAGTGCCCCCGTGAAGAGATGACCGAAGAGAGGGGCAGAAAGACCAATGGGCTCCCAGTCCTCATCCTGTTCCCGTGAGGCGGGCACATCGGTCATCGGCTCTCCTGAGAGTTCATGGAAGCTGAGGAGACGTGGATCCTCGTTCACTGGACTCCTCCTGTGTGCTTCCCTGTCGGTCTCGTCGCGGTGGCTCGGACCACGATCCCCAGACTCCTCACCGTGGTCGCCGGGCGCTCGTGCCGGCTGCGGCAGGTGTGCGGTCCCGGGGGAGTCTCCGAGGGTGCTCCCCCCATCGGCAAGTGTCGTCGGTGCTCGGCGGCGGTTCCATCCCCAGATGGGGACCATTTCCACCGTTCGCCGTCGATGCCCGTGTCGTTCGTAGCAGGGCGGTGCTCTCCGGTGACAGATCGTCCGCTGCACCCAGTGCCCGTTCCACACGTACAGGACCAGTGGCACAGTACCTCCATGGGCATGCACATGGACATGAGGTCTTTCCACGAGGTCAACTCCCGATCACTGCTCCTCCCGTACGCACTCGGCCTGATCGTCGCCATGGTCGTCATCCAGGCCGTCGTGGCATTGACGGGCGGGACGATCACCGTCCTGGTCGGCGCGCTCACGGCTCTGGTGGCACTGGGCATCGCGATCTGGTTGGTGCTCCACCGCCAGGAGCTCCGCCACGTCCGATTCGGTACCGTCGTCGCCCACACCATTGCCTTCGTGACCGTCACGACCTTGTTCAATCTGCACGCCTTCCTCCGCGTGGCGGTTCTCGGGGCGCAGCAGGGAAGACTCGATGGCATCCCCGTCCAGACGTGGTCGACCTGGTTCGGTCCGACCCTGGCGATGAGCGCACTCTGGGGCCTCGGCCTGCTCATCCATCTTGTCGGATCGGTCCTGGGCCGCGGTTGGGAGGACTGAGCGTGTCCGGGCATCCCGGGGAGAAGCAGGAGTGGGTCGAGGACCGGGTCTCCTCCTGGGTGGAGACGTACAAGAAGTCCATGCTCACCCCCGTCATCCTCTCCCTCGCGTCCGCGCACCAGCCGATGAGCATTGCCGACATCGCCGCTGGCATCGCCTCGACCACGGGATGGCAGGTGACCGAACGAGGCCTCTACCGCACGCTCAAGCGCCTCCAGGCCGAAGGGCTGCTCCACGGCACCGACGTCGACGCCCCGCGCACCGGGGCCAAGCGCCGGGAACTCTCCCTCACGGACCTCGGGGCGGAGTTCCTCGCCGGCGTCACCGAGCACCTCATCGATCCCTCGTCCATCGACTGACCGCCGGGAACGCGGCCGCCCGAGACCGGGGACCTCTGACCTGCCGAGTTCCGGTGAACCCGGATGCTCCTGCCCGGCCGGCCCGCAGCCCCGAACTCCTTCGTCGATCTTCGCTCCGCCGACCCAGCCGCGGGTCCTCACACCGCGCCCTCCCACGACCCGCGATCCGAACAGTCCAGTGACGGAGCGCACCCGTCCCCTAGGATTGCCGAGGACGGCCCCAAGCCGTCCTCGCGGGGACCCCCGCGACACCGGAGGAGGGGACGTCCAATGCCAGCCGTGATCGTGCTCGGGACCCAGTGGGGCGACGAGGGCAAGGGCAAGGCCACCGACCAGATCGGTCAGCAGACCGACGTGGTCGTCAAGTACAACGGCGGGAACAACGCCGGGCACACCGTCGTCATCGACGGCGAGAAGTACGCCCTCCACCTGCTGCCCGCCGGCATCCTCAGCCCCGGCGTCACCCCCGTCATCGGCAACGGGGTCGTGGTGGACCTGGAGGTGCTCTTCCAGGAGCTGGAGGAGATGACCTCGCGCGGCATCGACTGCTCGAAGCTCGTGATCTCCTCCGACGCCCACATCATCCCCTCCTACAACAAGGTCATGGACCGCACCACGGAGAAGTTCCTGGGGGACCGCCAGCTGGGCACCACCGGCCGCGGCATCGGTCCCACCTACGCCGACAAGATGAACCGCATCGGCATCCGCATCCAGGACCTCTTCGATCCCTCGATCCTGGCCCAGAAGGTCCGCGGCGCCCTCTTCGACAAGAACCACCTCCTCACCAAGGTCTACGGCCTCGAGGCCATCGACCCCGAGGCCGTGACCGCGGAGCTGCTCTCCTACGCGGACCGGGTGCGCCCGATGGTCGTCGACGCCTCCCTGGTGGTCAACGACGCCCTGGACCGCGGTGAGACCGTGCTCTTCGAGGGCGGCCAGGCCACGATGCTCGACATCGACCACGGCACCTACCCCTTCGTCACCTCCTCCAACCCCACCGCTGGCGGCGCGCTGACCGGCACGGGCGTCGGGCCCACGCGCATCGACCGCGTCGTGGGCGTGGCCAAGGCCTACACGACGCGTGTCGGCGAGGGGCCCTTCCCCACCGAGCTGTCCGACGAGGTCGGGGAGGCACTGCGCCAGAAGGGCGGTGAGTTCGGGGTGACCACCGGGCGCCCACGCCGCACCGGGTGGTTCGACGCGGTGGTCGTGCGCTTCGCGAGCCGGGTGAACGGCCTCACCGACATCTGCCTCACCAAGCTCGACGTCCTCTCCGGCTACCCGACGATCCCCGTGTGCGTCGCCTACGAGGTCGACGGGAAGCGCGTGGACGAGATGCCCATCGACCAGACGTCCTTCCACCATGCGGTCCCCGTCTACGAGGAACTGCCCGGATGGGAGGAGGACATCACCGGGGTGCGCACCTTCGAGGACCTCCCAGCCAACGCCCAGTCCTACATCCGCTTCCTCGAGGAGCAGTCCCGCTGCAGGATCTCCTCCATCGGCGTGGGTGCGGGACGCGAGGCGACGATCGTGCGTTTCCCGCTGCTGGGCTGATCCAGGGGCCCCGGTGACGGAGCAGCTGGACGAAGAGGCGACCCGGCAGGGGGGACAGGACTCCTTCCGGTCGGGGCACGCCCCGGGGCCCGGGAGCACGCCGGACGCCGGGGGCGTGCCACGGACCCCCGCCCGCCCGCCGCGTCCCACCGGCGCACCCGTCCGTTTCCTCCGCCTCTTCGCGGACATGGTCACACCGACCAATGTCGCGGTCCTGGTGGGACTGGCCATCATCGGTGTCACCGGGATCCTCGGCGGCTGGCAGGCGATCGAGGAGCAGCCGCAGGACGTGCCCGTGGTCGCGGACGGCGAGACCGTCCGGACGGGCCCCTTCGCCATCACCGTCCGGCAGGCCATGTGGGCGCAGGACCCGGGGGACTTCGGTCTGCCCGACCAGGGTGAGGCACTCCTGGTACTGCGGGCGACGGTGGAGAACACGCACGGGAGATGGGTGGAGGCGTACGTCCTCTCCGATGCGCTCTCGGGCAGTCTTCCCGGCGTCGACCTCGTCCCCCAGTCGGGACTCTTCGCGAACTCCCGTGCCACGGACGGTGGCATCGGGACACCCACCCTGCGACGTGCGGTGGACCTCCAGTACGCCTCCACCATCCAACCCGGACTGGCCCAGGACTACTGGTTCGTGTGGGAACTGCCCCCGGACACGCAGCGGACCACACACCTGGACCTGACCTTCCACTCCCAGACCTGGCGCGCCTCCAGTCTGGACGGTCACCTCTTCTGGACCGACCGGGTGCTCAGCGGCCACCAGGAGGTCCTGCTGGACGCCGACGGGGAGGTCCACTGAGATGGCACGCACCGTCCCCCGGAAGTTCCTCGCAGGAGTCGTCATCCTCACCGGCCTGGCCCTCGGCTCGGCCATCGACTCCCACATGCCCTCCACCTCCGATGTCCTGGCCCGGCCGTTCCTCCACCGGGCCGTCGTGGGTCAGACCGTTGCGATGCGGACGGCCGAGGTGAGCGTGACGGGTGTCTCCTCCGCCCGTTCCGTGGTCAGCCACGGGCGCGAGTTCTCCACGGAGGGGACGTGGCTGCTCATCGACCTGCAGGTCCTCGCCCTCCACGAGCCCGTGCCCGTCGCCGGCATGGAACTCGTCACCAGTTCCGGCCTCGTCCTCGGCGGGAGCGGCGACGTCCCCTTCGTCTGTTCGACCGCCCAACCCGGGGTGACCCAGGACTGCCGGGTCGCCATGGAGCTCGCTCCCGAGGAACTGCCCGGCCTCGAACTGCACGTGCCCGCCTCGGGCGAGGCGGGCTCACCGGGGGACGACATGATGGTCGTGGACCTGGGCATCACGCCCGACAGTCCCGCGGTCACCAGTCCGGCCGACCGGGTCGAGATCGTGCGCTCCTCCTTCGGAGGTGGCTCGTGAGCTGGTGGCGTGTGAACCGCTGGGGTCTCCTCCTCGTGCTCCCCCTGCTGGCCGCAGCGTTGGCCGCCGGCTCCTTCCGCCTCGTCACCCTGTACCTGCCGTGGTTCACCTCCCCTGGAACCCATGTCGAGGGCGCAGTCACGGTGACCACCGACTCCTCCTTCGTCGTCTATCCCGACGGTGAGGAGTACACCGCGACGTTCACTCCGCTGGACATCGTCCCCGTGTCCTCGGCCCCCGATGACGCCTACCTGGGTGACGGCAGCGACCTCGCAGCCGCGCCCGGGGCACGCCTGTGGCGCCTGACCACACAGGTGGAGGCCGACCCGGCGATGTCCCTGGTGGAGTGCCGCATCTCCCTGCTCGGGCCCGACGGGACGCACTACGTCGCGGGACTGGCCCAGACGACCTCCGACGGCTCGGTGGTGGTTCCCGCGTTGAGTGCCGGCAGCTGCGTCCCCACGGGGACCCCCGGGCCCTACTCGGACCTGGACGGTCGTGTCCAGCCGGTGGCGGAGGGCGAGGAACGCCCCGCGACGTACACGATCGACACCTATGTCGCCGTCCCCTCCACCGTGGTCCCGGACCGCGTCCGGGTCGACATGAGCATGGGTGGCCACTGGACCGTCGACACACCCGGGGCCTGAGCGGGTCGGGGAACGGGCCCCGGGGTGCTCAGACGCCGGGAGGGCGGAAGTCCCCGGGGTCGGTGGAG
>NZ_LT700212.1:3194253-3289553 GCF_900155435.1 Actinomyces provencensis
GGGGGGCCGTTTGTTCTTTCTCTACCATAAACGAGGATTTGAAAAAAACGCGGCCCGCCGACACCGCGGGGGGACTCCCCCCGACCCTGCCGTCACGTCGGGCCGCCGCTGCATCCCGCCCGGGTCCCGCACGGGCACCCCTGCCCTCCCTGACGGCCCTGCCCGCAGCGGTCGTCTGCCTGCTGGTGGCGGTCGGGGGATCCGTGTGGGTGTCACTGGCCGTGCGGGACCAGTGGTCCCCGGTCGTCCCGCTGTCGTGCCTGCTGTGCTCTGCAGCGGTCCTGGGGGACCAGCTCGGGGGCTCCTTCCGCTCCAATTCCTTCGGTGCCGTGGGGGCCGGTGCGCTGACCGGGACCGGGTCCGCACTGGCCCTGGAGCTGCTCGGCCTCCGGGGGGCCTCGCCCTCCGCCCTCCTGCCGGGGTTGGCCCACCTGCTCGGCGGGACGGCCGCGGCCCCGGTGTTCGGACTGTTCACGGGTGTGGCGGTCGCCCTGGCCGTCATCGCGGTCGACGGTCTGCTCGGGGACCACCTGCGTCGCTCCTCCAGGGCCGGCGCCATCGCGCGGGGGACGGCAAAGTTCCTGGTCGCCGTCCTGCCGATCTACGCCCTGATCAGGGTCGGCGGGATCTGAGCTTCGACTGGACGTGGGGCCCGGCGGGACCTGTGGGCCCCGACGCGCGGGCGGGGCACGCCGCAGGGGACTCCCGACCACTCCGTGCGCCACCCGCGAACACCCACCACTGGGTGGGACCTTCCGGGCCGACCTCCCTCCGGGGGCCGTAGGCTGGGGACATGATGGTGATCCCGGCGGACCTGCCGCCCGAACTGGCCCCCGTGGCATGGATGCTCGGCTCCTGGCGTGGATGGGGGATGCTCGCCGCCCCCGGGGACGAGCCCGACCGCGTCGTCGTCGAGGATGTCGAGGCCGACATCGTGGGCACGCAGATGCGCATGGTCACCACGGTGCGCGAGGCGGTCACCCGCGGCGAGATCGACCCGATGCTCGACGCCGCCGACGGACTGGAGCAGGTCATCCCCGGTGACGTGCTGCGCCAGGAGACCCTCTACCTCAAGGTCCTCCCGGGCTCCGGGCACCTGCCCGCCCCCGGCGAGTACGAGCCGCGCGAGCTCATGGCCTCGGGTTCAGACATGGACGGCTTCGCCACACTCTGGGCAGGCGTCGATGTCGGCCCACGTGCGCAGCTGGTCTCCGACGCGATCGCTCGGGACTCCCAGGCGGAGGACGTCGAGCACCTCACCCGCATGTACGGGATGGTGGCCGGTGAACTGATGTGGACCCAGGAACGCACGCTCGGTGGCGAGGAGGCGGTCATCGACCTCTCCGGTCGCCTCATGCGCACCGCCCACGCGCNGGTCGGTGACGGGGAGCCGAGGTCCGTGCCGGGGGCGGACGCGACCGGAGCCCCACCCCCGGTGCCGGAAGGTGCCGTGACGACCGCTGCGCCGGGCGCCCGGTCCCCCTCCGCACTCCCGCTGGAGATGATCGTGGACACGGCCGCTGCGAGCAGTGCCACCATCACCGTCGTGTGGACGCACTGCGCGATGACGTCGACCCACGGATTGATGGCTGTCCACAGTGCGGGTTCCCGGGGGCCGATGACGACGCGCACGGCCCCGGTGACCAGGACGCGCAGCTGTGAGGCTCCCGCCAGGAGCAGGCAGAGGAACACCATGGGCACCGCTCCCGCGGAGGCGATGCGACCGATGGAGGTCAGCGTGTTGCGCACCGGGCCGTACACGGGTTCCGTGACCTGGGCGGCGGCCCGGCGCAGGGGGTCGGGGATCCTGCGGATGCGCCGGGTCATCTGCTCGGAGGTCAGCAGGGGTCTGGACCCGGGCAGCGAGGATCCGTAGACCGTCGCCCCGACCGCCAGCCAGGCCACCGGCACGATCACCAGGGAACCCATCGAGGACAGCAGCGATCCGACCTGCTCGAGGACGGCCCTCAGGGCGGTCCCGATGGGCCCCAGGACGTCGATGACGGTGTCCATGGTGTCGACCAGACGCACGATCACGGCTCTGGACTGCACCCACTGGGCCATCCGGTCGATGGAGCTGGTGAAGTAGGAGGCCAACGTCACCAGCCACAGGGCTTCCAGATAGCCCGCGAAACCGGCGATACCGATGTGCCTGTCGGCCAGGCCGAAGCCGGCGATGGTCTTGCGCAGCACGAGTGCCGCAAGGACCAGGACCAGGGCCTGGCCGTCGGAGGCGAAGTTGACACGTTGGGCGAAGTCCCCGGCGAACCCCTGGTTCAACCACTCATCCGTCGTCGCGTTGAACAGGAATGCCGACAGGTCCGCCCGGATGAAGCCCTGGGAGGCGTAGACGGCCAGGAAGGGAACCAGGACCTGGACCGCGATCACGAGATTGCTGCGGAGTCCTCGGTGGTCCTCGGACTCGCCGAGGGACTCGTGGAGGGCGGGCAGGGAGGGAGCGAGGACCCTCAGCATCAGCACCATCGAGACCAGGACCGAGATCGACGCGAAGGGGAGCAGGAGCATGGCGAGCAGGGCCGAATGGTTGGAGACCCAGACGGACAGCCAGAGCATCGCTCCTCGGCCTGCGGCCCCGGCGAGGCAGAGTGCGACCAGGACGGGCCAGTGACGTCCCAGCACCCGCACGGAGTCGGCGAGGATGCGCAGCAGTGACTGCCAGGCCTCGCGCAGGATCTCCATGGGGTGATCCTATGGGCCCGGGAATCCCGGGGGAGTCCCCTCCCATGACATGGGAGACGATGGGATGGGGGCCACTCACAGCGGCAGCGATGTCGTCCCGTGCCCGGTCCGCGGTCAGCCCGAACCGTTCCCAACAGCGGAGGGGAGAAGGTGTATGACACCGGACCGGAAGCGCCTGTCGGCGCGAAGGCCGCTCGGAGCGGCAATAGTTGGAGCCCGGGGCTTACCGGTCCGGCGTCATGGACAGTCTACCAAAAGGCCCGTCCCGGGCGCGGGGGAGTGGCACCCACCTGTGGATCGGAAGGGCTCCGGTGTCGCCCTCGTCAACGGGAGCGGAGGAGCACCCCGGCACCTCCGGTCACCGCTCGGTGGAGGTCCCGGGGACTCCGTCACATCCACCCGCGCAGGGTCTGGGCGCGCCCGGAGCACGGTCGGCGAGGATCGTCCCCGGCACGGGGGCGCCGCCGTCCCGGTGGCGGTGTCGACAGCGCGCGACTCCCGCCGTCGGTGTGGCACCATCGCAGGTGTGGACGGGCACAGGAGGACGAGTGGGGGACCGGGACAGCACATGCGCTCCCCGGAGTTCCGCAGGAGCACACAACCCGGTCGGAGCAAGGACGCGCGCCCGGACGCGGAGTTCCGCCAGGACAGCGACCATCGCCGGGAGAGTGGCGACCGCCGGGACGCGACGTCCCGCCCGGACACCGGACAGCGCCGGTCGACCAGTGGCGGACAGGGCGAGGGCGGGCGTTCCCAGCGCTCCAGACGCTCCGGGAGCTCCCGCAGGTCCGGGCCGCGCCTGCCCCGTCTCGTCGGTGCAGTGGCGGGTGTGACCGGGCGCCACGTCTCGGCCCTGACGGTCGTCCTGTGGTGTGGCCTCACCGCCGCGGTGTCCTCCCTGGGGCCCTGGGCGACGGCACTGGTCATCGCCTGCGCGGCGGCGGTGCTCGCCCTGGGGTGGGCGCAGCTGACCCGGGTGCCGGTTCCGCTCCCCGCGGCAGTGGTGACCGCACTGGCGGGTGCGACCAGTGCGGTGGTGGTCCTGCTGACCCGCGACCTGTCCACAGCGCCCCCGCTGTTGGGTCTGGCGGTCGTCGCCCTCGCCGCGGTGGTCCTGCTGTCCCGGGGTGCCCCGCTCCCGCCGGAGCGCGGCATGTCCGGGGGTGCCGCCGCAGCCTCCTCCACCGTTGGTCCCCCCGCCGACACCGCGGGGGGACTCCCCCCGACCCTGCCGTCACGTCGGGCCGCCGCTGCATCCCGCCCGGGTCCCGCACGGGCACCCCTGCCCTCCCTGACGGCCCTGCCCGCAGCGGTCGTCTGCCTGCTGGTGGCGGTCGGGGGATCCGTGTGGGTGTCACTGGCCGTGCGGGACCAGTGGTCCCCGGTCGTCCCGCTGTCGTGCCTGCTGTGCTCTGCAGCGGTCCTGGGGGACCAGCTCGGGGGCTCCTTCCGCTCCAATTCCTTCGGTGCCGTGGGGGCCGGTGCGCTGACCGGGACCGGGTCCGCACTGGCCCTGGAGCTGCTCGGCCTCCGGGGGGCCTCGCCCTCCGCCCTCCTGCCGGGGTTGGCCCACCTGCTCGGCGGGACGGCCGCGGCCCCGGTGTTCGGACTGTTCACGGGTGTGGCGGTCGCCCTGGCCGTCATCGCGGTCGACGGTCTGCTCGGGGACCACCTGCGTCGCTCCTCCAGGGCCGGCGCCATCGCGCGGGGGACGGCAAAGTTCCTGGTCGCCGTCCTGCCGATCTACGCCCTGATCAGGGTCGGCGGGATCTGAGCTTCGACTGGACGTGGGGCCCGGCGGGACCTGTGGGCCCCGACGCGCGGGCGGGGCACGCCGCAGGGGACTCCCGACCACTCCGTGCGCCACCCGCGAACACCCACCACTGGGTGGGACCTTCCGGGCCGACCTCCCTCCGGGGGCCGTAGGCTGGGGACATGATGGTGATCCCGGCGGACCTGCCGCCCGAACTGGCCCCCGTGGCATGGATGCTCGGCTCCTGGCGTGGATGGGGGATGCTCGCCGCCCCCGGGGACGAGCCCGACCGCGTCGTCGTCGAGGATGTCGAGGCCGACATCGTGGGCACGCAGATGCGCATGGTCACCACGGTGCGCGAGGCGGTCACCCGCGGCGAGATCGACCCGATGCTCGACGCCGCCGACGGACTGGAGCAGGTCATCCCCGGTGACGTGCTGCGCCAGGAGACCCTCTACCTCAAGGTCCTCCCGGGCTCCGGGCACCTGCCCGCCCCCGGCGAGTACGAGCCGCGCGAGCTCATGGCCTCGGGTTCAGACATGGACGGCTTCGCCACACTCTGGGCAGGCGTCGATGTCGGCCCACGTGCGCAGCTGGTCTCCGACGCGATCGCTCGGGACTCCCAGGCGGAGGACGTCGAGCACCTCACCCGCATGTACGGGATGGTGGCCGGTGAACTGATGTGGACCCAGGAACGCACGCTCGGTGGCGAGGAGGCGGTCATCGACCTCTCCGGTCGCCTCATGCGCACCGCCCACGCGCGCACCGCCTCGGGCGAGGAGGTCGATGGCGGGATCCTCCCCCCGGACGGCGCGGACCCCCGCTTCGACGTCCACCCGGGCTCCGGCGTGGTGCCCCCGGTCGACGAGGGCGGCTCCAGCGCCCACCCCGTGTCCCCTGACGGGGACGGGACCACCGCCCGCCCCGATGAGCAGGACACGCCCGTCGACGGTCACCGGACCTCCGGGGGAACGGGGACCTCCCCGGTGGCCGACGACGGCCCTTCGGAGGGTGGGAACCATGACTGAGGGGACGGGTACCCCCGCCCAGGACCCGACGGAGCAGTCGGCAGCACCGGACGGCTGGCGCTCGCCGTTGCTGGACCTCGACCGGGCCGTGGCGGGCGAAGGGGACCTGGCGGGCGTCCCCCTGCACTTCGGGGACCCCTCCGGTGAGCAGTGGGCGCTGGAGGCGGGCGACGCCCTGGTCGACCGCTGCGACCTCGGCGTGGTGACCGTGACCGGTCCCGACCGCCAGTCCTGGTTGACCTCGATCACCTCGCAGGTGGTCACGGGGACCGGGCCCGGGGACTCCCGCGAGCTCCTGGTCCTGGACCCGCAGGGACACATCGAGCACGCCGCCGCAGTCGCGGACGACGGGACCACGACCTGGCTGGTCACCGAGGGCGACCATGCCGCAGCACTGGCCCAGTGGCTGGACTCCATGCGCTTCGCGCTGCGCGTGGAGGTCGCACGGCGCACGGACGTGGCGGTGCTCGCCACTGCCTCGCCCGCCGGGACGCCCTCGTCCGGGACTGCGGAGGGCCCCACGGCCGCCACCACGGCCACCCCCGCCCTGCGGGACCTGCCCGGCTGGATCCTCACCTGGGACGACCCCTGGCCCGGCGTCACCGAGGGCGGGACCGAGTACTTCCGGGGCCGCCACCCCGGCCTGGCCACCCGGATGCACCTGCACCTGGTGGAACGGGAGCACGTCGGTGACGTCGCGCGCACCTGGCTGGCGGGGGAGGGCCGTCGCCCCGCGGGCCTGCTCGCCTGGGAAGCCCTGCGCATCGCCTCCTGGCGCCCCCGTGTGGGCCGCGAGGCCGATGCCCGCGCCATCCCCGCAGAGCTGGACTGGCTGCGCACCGCCGTCCACATCAACAAGGGTTGCTACCGGGGCCAGGAGTCGGTGGCCCGCGTGCTCAACCTGGGCCGCCCGCCGCGCAGGCTCGTCTTCCTGCAGCTCGACGGCTCGCGGGGCGACATCCCCGAACCGGGGGCCCACATCGTGCGCGGTGGTCGCCGGGTCGGCGTGGTGACCTCGGTGGCGCGCCATGCCGACATGGGACCCGTCGCCCTGGCACTGGTGTCCCGCAACCTGCCCGTGGACGCCGTGCTGGACATCGACGGGGTCGCAGCCGCCCAGGAGCCGATCGTCCCGGCGGACGGCAGGGCTGCCGCCTCCCCCGAGGAACGGCCCGGAGCCGGACTGGCGAACCCGGCGCTGCGTCGCCACGACGTGCGCGGGACGGGCTCGGGCGGCCTGGGGCCCTCGCTCTGATGCGCGCCGTCCTGCAGCGGGTCACCCGCGCCAGTGTGAGTGTCGGGGGCCGGGTGGTCGGGGCCATCGACCGACTGGGCCTGGTGGCCCTGGTCGGAGTGGCCCGGGGTGACGGAGCGGACCAGGTCGCCACCGTCGTCCGCAAGATCGCGGAGCTGCGGATCCTGCCCGACGAGCAGTCCGTGGTGGACACCGGCGCCCCCGTGCTGGTCGTCTCCCAGTTCACGCTCTACGGGGACACCCGCAAGGGGCGTCGACCCTCCTGGAGCCACGCCGCTCCCGGTCCCGAGGCCGAGCCGCTCGTCGACGCGGTGGTCCGGGGCCTGCGGGCGCGCGGCATCGAGGTGGCCACCGGGGAGTTCGGCGCGATGATGCAGGTCGAACTGGTCAACGACGGCCCCTTCACCGTCCTCGTCGACACCCCCTGATGCCGAAGTCCGCTCTGTTCGGGCACTGAAGTCCGCTCTGTTCGGGCACTGAAGTCCGCTCTGTTGGGGCACTGAGGTCCGCTCTGTTGGGGCACTGAGGTCCGCGCTGTTCCGGGCTCGAGGTCCGTCCTCGTTCCGTGCGGGGGTCCGTCCCCCCACCGCGGGGCACACCCACGACACGCGGATGGTCGCGGGGACAGGGGCCGCCCTCGTCAACGGTTCGGCGGTCGGGACGCGAGCGTACGAGGGCGGCCCGCGCGGTGCGCGGACGCAGCCACCACACCCGCATCCCGGTGGTCGGGCCGTGGGCACCCACGAGGACCGGTGCAGGCACGGGCGCGGTGGCCGGCTCAGTCGCCACCGGCCTCCTCAGGCCCGGACTACCTCAGGCCACCGACGTCCCCGGCGGCCCGATGCCCTCAGGAGGCGGGGACGACCAGTGGTTCCTCGACGGCGAGCTCGCTGTCGTCCCAGGCATCGGCCACCCCGGGGTGCAGCGGGGCCGTGGTGTGCGCCCGAAGGAAGGCGACCACACGCCGCATCGCGGTCCTGGCCTCGGGTGTGTTGAGGTCGAGCTGGTACTCGTGGCCGATGGAGCGGTCCGTGGTCGCCCGGGGGAAGAAGAGGGTCTCGACCTCGGCTCCGACGTCCTCCAGGGCCGTCACCATGGAGTAGGAGTGCGCCTTGAGGTTGTCCCACGGGCCGGTCGTGACGAAGGTCGGGGGCAGCTGCGCGGTGACGTTCTCCGGAAGCGCCGCCCACTCGCAGCACGGATCGGCGCCGAAGTCCCGGCGGCCGATGTAGGCGGCCAGCACGGTGCGGAAGTACCAGCCCTCACCCACCCCGCCCAGCAGCCCCTGGGTCATCGTCAGGTCGACGGCGCCGCTGGCCAGGACCAATGCCCGTAGGTGCTGGCGTGGGATGGCTGCCGGCACGCCTGCGCTCGCGGCGTACGCCGGGTCGCTGATCGCGATCGCTGCCTGGGCGGCGATGTGCGCCCCGGCGGAGTCCCCGGCGAGCACGAACTGGGTGGTGTCGATGTGGTGGATCCGGGCGACGTCGGGCCGGCAGAGGAAGGCGAGGGCCCGGTTGAGCTGTTCCACGGGGTAGGGGTAGCGCGCCTCGGGCGCCTTCGTGTACTCCACGGACACGGCGGTGAACCCGTGGGACGCCAGGACCGCCAGGTAGTCGTCCAGCATCTCCTTGGTCCCGTTGATGAAACCGCCTCCGTGCACGCACACGACGGTGGGCAGCGCGCCCACGGCGTCGGTGGGGCGGAAGACGTCGAGGCGACCGTCGGGGTCCTCCGGGTCGTGGACGACGTCGAAGGTGGCAGTGACGTCGTCGGGGACGAGGGCGGAGATGTCCGGCCCGCTGCCCCCGAACCAGCGCGATGCCGTCCGGATCGTGTGGACGGCGACCCGGTTGCTCGTCAGCAGGGCGGTCACCGTCGTGGCGGCCGTCGCCGCGAGTGAGCCGAGGATTCCGAGGCCGACCTGCCCCGCACGCACCCGGGCGCGACGTCGTGCGGCAAGTCTCGCCGCCGTGGCCAGATCGGCCGTCCCGTGCACCTGCGCGTCCATGTGTCCATCCCTGTTCCCGGGACCCTGGTCCACTGCCGGGGAGCGCGGAGACATGTGGACTCCGGGCTGCGACCCCCGTGACGCGATTCCTGCGGCGCAGGCTGAGTGGGTCCCTGATCCCAATGTAGGTGGTCGGCGCCCGCCCGCAACCGGCGGGACCGCAGCGCTCTCACGCCTTGAGTGAACACCGTCGCCATGCCGGCGGACAGCCCGTAGTGTGGACACCAGTTCATCTGCGCCAGCGTGCGCACGCCACCCACTGAGGAGGATGCATGTTCGAACGGTTCACCGACCGAGCACGACGCGTCGTCGTCCTGGCGCAGGACGAGGCCCGCGGCCTCAACCACAACTACATCGGGACCGAGCACCTGCTGCTCGGCCTGATCACCGAGGGTGAGGGCGTCGCCGCCAAGGCGCTCGACATGATGGAGATCAAGCGCGACGACGTGCGCGCCGCCGTCATCGACGTCATCGGCGAGGGTGAGAAGCCCGTCGAGGGCCACATCCCCTTCACCCCGCGCGCCAAGCGAGTCTTCGAGCTGTCCCTGCGCGAGGCACTGCAGCTCGGCCACAACTACATCGGCACGGAGCACCTGCTCCTCGGCCTCCTCAAGGAGGGCGAGGGCGTCGCCGCCCAGGTGCTCACCAAGCTGGGTGCCGACCTCGGTCAGGTGCGCCAGACGGTCATCCAGCTGCTCTCGGGCTACCAGCGCCAGGCGGGCGAGGGCGAGGGCCGCGAGGCCGTCGGTGTCACCGGTGCCCCCGTGCGCGACCCCGGCCAGACCAACTCCGCGATCCTGGAGCAGTTCGGGCGCAACCTCACCCAGGCTGCGCGCGAGGGCAAGCTCGACCCCGTCATCGGCCGCAAGACCGAGATGGAACGCGTCATGCAGGTCCTCTCCCGGCGCACCAAGAACAACCCCGTCCTCATCGGTGAGCCCGGCGTCGGCAAGACGGCGGTCGTCGAGGGCCTCGCCCAGGCGATCGTGCGCGGGGACGTGCCCGAGACCATCAAGGACAAGCAGATCTACAGCCTCGACATGGGTTCCCTGGTGGCGGGCTCCCGCTACCGCGGCGACTTCGAGGAGCGGCTGAAGAAGGTCCTCAAGGAGATCCGCACCCGCGGGGACATCATCCTGTTCATCGACGAGATCCACACCCTGGTGGGTGCCGGTGCCGCCGAGGGCTCGATCGACGCCGCCCAGATGCTCAAGCCCATGCTGGCCCGCGGTGAGCTCCAGACCATCGGCGCCACCACCATGGACGAGTACCGCAAGTACATCGAGAAGGACGCCGCACTCGAGCGCCGCTTCCAGCCGGTCAAGGTCTCCGAGCCCTCCGTGGAGGAGACGGTCGCCATCCTCAAGGGGCTGCGCGACCGCTACGAGGCCCACCACCGCGTCATCATCACCGACGAGGCGATCAAGGCCGCGGCTGAGCTGGCCGACCGCTACGTGTCCGACAGGTTCCTGCCCGACAAGGCCATCGACCTGATGGACGAGGCCGGTGCCCGCCTGCGCATCTCCCGCATGACGGCTCCCCCGGAGCTGCGTGAGCTCGACGAGAAGATCGCCGAGGTCCGCCGCGCCAAGGAGTCCGCCATCGACGACCAGGACTTCGAGCGCGCAGCCTCCCTGCGTGACGAGGAGCAGAAGCTCGGCGAGGCCCGCCAGGCCAAGGAGAAGGCGTGGAAGGGCGGGGACCTCGACGACATCGCGGAGGTCACCGACGAGGAGATCGCCCAGGTCCTGGCCATGTCCACCGGCATCCCGGTGTTCAAGCTGACCGAGACCGAGACCGCGAAGCTCCTCCACATGGAGGACGAGCTGCACAAGCGCGTCGTCGGCCAGGACGAGGCCGTCAAGGCCCTGTCCCAGTCGATCCGCCGCACCCGCAGCGGTCTGAAGGACCCCAAGCGTCCCGGGGGGTCGTTCATCTTCGCCGGTCCCACCGGCGTCGGCAAGACGGAGCTGGCCAAGGCGCTCGCGGAGTTCCTCTTCGGCGACGAGGACGCCCTCATCCAGCTCGACATGTCGGAGTACTCCGAGAAGCACACGGCCTCGCGGCTGTTCGGTGCCCCTCCGGGGTACGTCGGCTACGACGAGGGCGGGCAGCTCACCGAGAAGGTCCGTCGCCGTCCGTTCTCCGTGGTCCTCTTCGACGAGGTCGAGAAGGCCCACCCCGACATCTTCAACTCGCTGTTGCAGATCCTCGAGGAGGGCAGGCTCACCGACTCCCAGGGTCGGGTGGTCGACTTCAAGAACACCGTGATCATCATGACCACGAACCTCGGCACACGTGACATCAACAAGGGCGTGCTCACGGGCTTCCAGTCCGCCGGCAACCTCACCCACGACTACTCGCGGATGAAGGCCAAGGTCAACGAGGAGCTCAAGCAGCACTTCCGTCCCGAGTTCCTCAACCGTGTCGACGACGTCATCGTGTTCCCGCCGCTGACGAAGCCGGAGATCAAGGAGATCGTCGACCTGATGATCGCCAAGCTCGCCAGGCGGATGAAGGAGCAGGACATGGAGCTCCAGCTCACCGACGACGCCCGCGACCTGCTCGCGGACCGCGGCTTCGACCCGGTGCTGGGCGCGCGCCCGCTGCGTCGCGCCATCCAGCGCGACATCGAGGACGCGCTCTCCGAGCGCATCCTCTTCGGGGAGATCACCCCCGGCCAGGTCGTCACCGTGGGGGTCTCCGGGGAGGGTGAGGAGCGCGAGTTCACCTTCTCCGGTGGCGCGGTCGCAGTGGCGGCGCCCGTGGAGGCTGCGAACTGAGTGGAGTCCGGGGCCCGGTGGGGTCCGGACATGACCGGGGCCGCCCTCGTCCATCGCGGACGAGGGCGGCCCCGTGTCACATCAGCGCTGCGACTGCCCGGATTCCTCGGTGAGAGGAGTGAGGGCGCTCTCCCACGGGGGAGTGGTCCTGTCCCGGAAACGATCCGTCGTGGAGCCATCGGTGGGTCGGCAGCCGGAGCCGTAGGTCAGTGCGGTGTGGCTCCCCGGTGCGATCGTGAGGTCGAAGTAGCCGCCGTTGCCGGTGTCGTACCAACTGATGCTGATGATCTTGGCGTCACGATGATCCGTCTTCTCCGTGAAGCCGGTCTGCGCCAGGACGGCGTCGATCGCCTGCACTGCGGCATCGGCATCGACGGGACCGCCCTTGACATGGGATCCGTCGACCTCGTACGCGTCCTCCTGGGGCGTGCCGCACTCCTGGAGTTCGGAGGCGCTCGTGAGCGAGGGGTGACCGAGTCCGATGGGTTCCAGGCGCGTGAGGATGTCCTGGACCAGGGGCTCGACCTGCCCCTGGTAGTCCTCGATGCCCTCCCTCTCGTCGAACGGGAGCTGTCCGTCCCAGAAGGGTGTCGAGACCGGTGTCCCTCCTCCGCAGCCGACCAGGGCCACACACATCGCCGAGGCAGCCGCTGCCAGGACCGGTGCGGCAGGATGTCGTCCCATGCGTCGCCTCCCAGCACTCCGGCGAAGGCCCCGAGGGTCTTCGTGTCGTCGTCGGGACGGGTGGAGTGGTTCCTGGAGCTGTCCCGGAACTGCCACCGTGGGGTCCCCTCGTCACACCTGCCCGACCCCGTGGCGTCATCGGACAGATGGATCACTCCGTCAATCTTGGCGGGGTTCCTGCCGGATGGCCAGTCGGGACCCGTGGCCCGGACCCTGCCACCCCGGTGCGGGGTCCCGCCACTGCCGTTCCGGATGGCGTGGGCTCCTCCACGATTCACGGTGACCTAGGTCCCATCGTTGCTAGAGTGGTCGCTGAGGCGGCCCACCGTCGGGTCGCCGGTCGACTGAGAAATGAGGGCCTTGATGGTCAAGTACGTGTACGACTTCTCCGAGGGTGACAAGTCCATGAAGGACCTGCTCGGTGGGAAGGGCGCGAACCTCGCCGAGATGACGAAGCTCGGACTTCCCGTCCCCCCCGGTTTCACCATCTCCACCGAGGCCTGCCGTGCCTACCTCCACGACGGGGTCGTGCCCGAGGAGCTCCAGCCGCAGGTGACCACGGCCCTGAGGAACGTCGAGGACACCATGGGCCGCCACCTCGGCGACCCCACCGACCCGCTGCTGGTCTCGGTGCGCTCCGGTGCCAAGTTCTCCATGCCCGGCATGATGGAGACCGTCCTCAACATCGGCCTCAACGACGAGTCCGTCCACGGCCTCGCCCGCGTGTCGGGCAATGAGCGATTCGCGTGGGACTCCTACCGTCGCCTCATCCAGATGTTCGGCAAGACCGTCCTGGACATCGACGGTGAACTCTTCTCCGAGGCCCTGGACCGCCTCAAGGTCGACCGTGGCGTCACCGCTGACGTGGACCTCACCGCCGAGGACCTGCGCGGCCTGGTCGACACCTTCAAGGGCATCGTGCGCGAGCAGACGGGGGAGGACTTCCCCCAGGTGCCCCGCACCCAGATGGACATGGCCGTCGAGGCCGTCTTCCGCTCCTGGAACACGGAACGGGCGCGCATCTACCGCCGCCGCGAGCGCATCTCGGACTCCCTGGGCACTGCGGTCAACATCTGCACCATGGTCTTCGGCAACCTGGGGGAGACCTCCGGCACCGGTGTCTGCTTCACCCGCGACCCCTCCACCGGCCATTCCGGTGTCTACGGGGACTACCTCCCCAACGCCCAGGGTGAGGACGTGGTCGCCGGCATCCGCAACACCCTTCCCCTGGCTGCCCTGGAGGAACTCGACAAGACCTCCTACGACCAGTTGCGCGCCATCATGCGCAAACTGGAGACCCACTACCGCGACCTGTGCGACATCGAGTTCACGATCGAGCGCGGCAAGCTGTGGATGCTCCAGACCCGCGTCGGCAAGCGCACCGCCGCCGCTGCCTTCCGCGTCGCCACGCAGCTGGTCGACGAGCGCCTCATCACCCGTGACGAGGCCCTGACCCGTGTCACCGGCGACCAGCTCACGCAGCTGATGTTCCCCCAGTTCGACTCCGCAGCACCCAAGGAGCTCCTCACCCGCGGCATGGCGGCCTCACCGGGGGCGGCCGTGGGCGTCATCGTCTTCGACAACCACCAGGCGGAGGAAGCAGCACGCGAGGGCCGCAAGTGCGTCCTGGTGCGCCGCGAGACCAACCCCGACGACCTGCCCGGAATGGTGGCCGCCGAAGGGGTGCTCACCGCGCGGGGCGGCAAGACCTCCCACGCGGCCGTGGTCGCACGGGGCATGGGCAAGACCTGCGTCGTGGGTGCCGACGAGCTGGAGATCGACGCCGCCGCCGGCACCGTCAAGGTGGCCGGACGGACGCTGACCGGCTCCGACACCATCGCCATCGACGGGCAGACCGGCGAGGTCTTCCTCGGCGACGTGGCCGTCTCCGACTCCCCGGTCACCACCTACCTGCTCCACGGCCTCGACGCCGGACTGGAGGCCGCCGGCGAGGACGAGGGCGTCCGCGAGCTCATCACCTCCGTGGACCGCATCCTCGTCCACGCCGACGAGGTGCGACGCCTGCGGGTGCGCGCCAATGCCGACACCCCCGAGGACTCCCGCCGTGCCATCGAGTTCGGCGCGGAGGGCATCGGCCTGTGCCGCACCGAGCACATGTTCCTCGGTGCTCGCCGCGAGCTCGTCGAGCACGCCATCCTCTCAGAGAAGGGGTCGACGGGCCGCCAGGAGGCCTTCGACGAACTGGAGAAGCTCCAGCGCTCCGACTTCCTCGAGATGCTGGAGGTCATGGACGGCAAGGCCATGACCGTGCGCCTCATCGACCCGCCACTGCACGAGTTCCTGCCTGACCTCACCTCCCTCGAGGTCAAGGTTGCGGTGGAGAAGGCGACGGGCGCCGTCGATCCCGCCGACGAGCGCATGCTCACCGTCGTGCGCCGCTTCCACGAGCAGAACCCGATGCTCGGGCTGCGCGGCGTGCGTCTGGGCATCTACATGCCCGGGCTCTTCGAGCTCCAGATCCGCGCGCTGTGCGAGGCTGCCGCCGAGCTCGTGGCCAAGGGCCTCGACCCGAGGCCCGAGGTGATGGTGCCCCTCGTCGGCTCAGTGCGTGAGCTGCAGCTGGTGCGCGAGTCCGCGGAGAACATCATCCACTCCGTCGAGGAGGCCAAGGGCGTCGACCTGTCCGGTGTCACCATCGGGGCGATGATCGAGCTGCCGCGCGCGGCCATGACGGCGGAGGACCTGGCGCAGGAGGCGGACTTCTTCTCCTTCGGCACCAACGACCTCACACAGACGGTGTGGGGCTTCTCCCGCGACGACGTCGAGGGCGTGTTCTTCCCGGAGTACATCGAGGCGGGCATCTTCGGGGTGTCGCCCTTCGAGACCATCGACACCCACGGTGTGGGCGCCGTGGTGCGCGAGGGCGTGCGTCGTGCCCGTTCCACCAAGCCCGACATCAAGCTCGGCGTGTGTGGCGAGCACGGGGGCGATCCCGACTCCATCCACTTCTTCCACAAGTCGGGGCTCGACTACGTGTCCTGCTCACCGTTCCGGGTGCCCGTCGCGCGCCTGGAGGCCGGTCGCGCCGCCGTGGAGGAGTCCGTGACGGAGTGACCCTCCCCTGAACCCGGTGGACGGGCCCTGTCCGGCCCGCCCTCGGCGGTGGCCCCGTGGACGCACGCGAGTGCGTCCGCGGGGCTGCTCCACGTCGTCGGGGTCGCGGTGTCGTCCCGTGGGGCGCCGTGGCACGGACCCGGGCACCGCAGGGCAGGGTCCGCGCGAGCACCAGCCCTGCGTCCGTGCAGGTCAGGGCCCCGGACTGGAACTAAGGTCCCACTTACTTCGGTGAGGCAGGTCTACATTCGAGTCGTGCTCCTCTCGAAATGCCCCACGAACGCGCGCGCCCGCCTGACACGCATCGACATCGACCCGCGCCACCAGCTCCGTCTCCAGGAGCTCGGACTGCGCACCGGTGCCGAGTTCAACCTGACGAACCGGGCCGCCTTCGGTGGGGTCGTCATGAACATCGCGGGCACCCGGGTCGCCGTGGACCGTCGCTCGGCCCGCCACATCGAAGTCGAGGTCGTCGAATGAGCTGCCCCAAGTGTGCGCCCCGGGGACCCGAGGACGACCGCAGGCACGAGAAGCACCACCTCCACGTCCCCGGCCTGACCCGCGGGACGGAGGCCGCCGAGGCCACGCACCGCACCTCCGTCATCGAGGACACCCCGACCACCGAACCCACCGTCGTGCTGGTCGGCAACCCCAATGTCGGGAAGTCGACGCTGTTCAACAACGTCACGGGCGCCCGTCAGAACGTGGTCAATGCCCCCGGCACCACCGTGGAGGTCATGCAGGGCCACTGGGGTGCGGTCGGGGCCCGTGTCCTGGACCTGCCCGGCACCTACTCCCTCATCGCGAACTCACCCGACGAACAGGTCGTGGTCGACACGCTGGCGGGCGCGCCGGGCTCCTTCACCGACCCGGTGCGGGGACGCTCGGTCGACCTGGTGGTCGTGCTCCTGGAGGCCACGGCCCTGACCCGCTCCCTCTACCTGCTCGGACAGGTCGCCCGCACCGGCCGACCCGTGGCCGCCGTCATCACCATGAGCGACGTCGCCGAGCACGAGGGCCAGGCCGTCGACGCCGCGGCACTCGGAGCCAGCCTCGGGATCCCCGTCCTCGCCGTGGACGCACGCGCCAGGGCCTCCGTCCCCGCGCTCAATGACATGGTCTCCGCCGCACTGCGCACGCGTCCCCGCGTGCGCGGCATCGAACCCGACCCGTTGTCGCCCGGCTACAACCAGGTGGCCGCCGCAGCGGCCCGTGCCGCACTCGAGAAGAACAGGGAGGACGAGGTCGGCGCCGCCCTCGTCGACGGGGAGGGGTGCGCCTGCGGGCACGACACCTGTCCGGACCGGGCACCTGACCCCGACTCGACGGCCGCTGCCGCGGTGGCTGCTCAGCGTGACCCGCTCGCGGAGGCCGAGGACATCTTCGCCTGGGTCGACGGTGTGGAGGCCGCGGCGCACAGCGCGCGCGAGGACGCGGCCAAGCTCTCGCGCTCGGACCGCATCGACCGTCTGCTCCTGCACCCCCTGGTCGGCATCCCGGTGTTCTTCGCCCTCATGTGGCTCCTCTTCAAGGTCGCCGGGGAATGGGTGGGACCCGTCCAGGACTTCTTCGACGGGGTCTTCTCCTCCCAGGACGAGGGCGCCTTCTCGCTGGCCAACGGGTTGACCACCCTGCTCACGGCGGTCGGGGCGGAGGGGACGTGGGTCGAGGGCCTCCTGGTCGGTGGCCTGTGCACGGGCCTCGGCGTGGTGGCCTCCTTCCTCCCACTCATGTTCGTGATCTTCCTGATGATCTCGATCCTGGAGGACTCCGGGTACATGGCGCGCGCGGCCTTCCTCGGGGACCGTGTCATGCGGTCCATCGGACTGGACGGGCGCGTGATCCTGCCGCTGATCATGGGCTTCGGGTGCAACCTGCCCTCCCTGGCCGCCACCCGCACCCTGCCGAACTCCAAGCAGCGCCTGGTGACGACGCTGATCATCCCCTACACCTCGTGCGCGGCGCGGCTGACGATCTACCTGATGATCGCGCGCATCTTCTTCCCCGGGAACACGGGCACGGTCGTGTTCGGTCTCTACCTGCTCTCGCTGGTCATGGTGGTCCTCGGAGCCCTGGTGCTGCGTCCCTTCCTCAACCGGGAGTCCTCGAACGCGCCGTTGATGCTGGTGCTGCCCTCCTACCAGATGCCGCGCGTGGTCGTGACCCTGAAGTCCACCGCGCTGCGCTCGTGGTCCTTCGTCAAGGGGGCGGGCAAGATCATCGTCACCATGACCCTGGTGGTCTGGTTCATGTCCGCCATCCCCGTGGTCGCCGGCCATTCCTTCGCGGACGCCGACCTGCCCATGGAGGACTCCCTCTACGGGCGCACCGCCCAGGTCCTGGTGCCCGTCTTCGAGCCCACGGGCTTCGGTGAGTGGCACATGACGGGGGCCCTGATGACCGGGTTCATCGCCAAGGAGACCGTGATCTCCTCGATCGTCACCTCCTACAACATGGACCCGGAGACCCAGGGTGGTGACGCCGAGGACGGCGGCACCGACCTCGGGTCCCTGCCCGACCTGGTGCGCGGGTCCTTCGAGAAGTCCGCCGGGGACGCGGCACCCCTGGCCGCCTTCGCCTTCCTCGTCTTCGTGCTCACCTACACGCCCTGCCTGGCGACCGTCGCCGAGCAGGCCCGCCAGATCGGTGGACGGCGCACCGCCACCGCGGTGGCGGTCCAGCTGGGTGCGGCCTGGATCCTGGCCACGGCGGTCTTCCAGATCGGTCGGCTCTTCCTGTGATCAGGGCGCTCGCGGAACGGATCCGGCCGGGTGCCGGTCCCGTGGTGGGACCCACCGGGCAGAGGGGCACCGGTGCACGCCAGCGGCTCTTCCAGGCGCTCCGCAGCGGTGCGACCGTCAATGCCGCAGCGGTCGAGGCCGGGGTGCCACTGGCCCTCGCTGAGGTGATGGTCGACGAGATGCGTCGTACCGGCGTGCTGCAGGACGCCACGTCACTGTGCGCCTCAGGCCTGGGGGCCTGCGGGGGTGGGGACTCCGATGAGGTGCGGGTGCACTGCGCGGGCTGCCCCCTCCTGCCCCTCTCACCCCGTCGGCCGGGGGCCGTCGGGGGCCACCGGTTGCCCTGAACGCGTGTCCGCGACGCGGGTGCCGGGTCACCGGCCCCGGGGCACTGCTCCTGGGCACCGTCCTCAGGCGCCGGCACCGGAGGAGCCGGGGTCACCGCCTGCACCCTGCCGCAACAGCGTCGCGAGGTGGACGCCTCCTCGGCCCGCCAACTGCTCCGCCTGGGTGCGACAGCTGAAGCCGTCGGCCAGGTAGAGGGCGTCCGGGTGCTCCGCCAGTGCCGGGAGCAGGGAGTCCTCCGCCACGGCCACGGAGACGTCGTAGTGGCCGCGTTCCATCCCGAAGTTCCCCGCCAGACCGCAGCATCCGTCCAGCTGGGTGACGGTCGCCCCCAACCGGTCCAGCAGCGCGCGGTCGGTGCTCCACCCCATCACCGAGTGGTGGTGGCAGTGCGGCTGGGCCACCACCTCGACACCGGTGAGGTCGGGCAGCACCTGCTCCTCGGGCGGGACGGTCGCCAGCAGCTCCGCGAGGGTGCGCACCGCACCGGAGACGGCGTGCGAGCGGGGATCATCGGGCAGGAGGTCCAGCAGGTCGTCGCGCAGCACCGCGGTGCACGAGGGCTCCACGCCCACGATCGGGATGCCGTTGACGGCGTAGGGGGCGAGCTTGCCGAGCAGGTCCTCCAGGCGTCTCTTCGCCCCGTCGAGTTGACCGGTGGTGATCCAGGTGAGCCCGCAGCAGGCATCCGGGGGGAGGAGGACCTGGAAGCCGTTGGCCTCCAGGACGTCGACGAGGGCGCGGGCACCGGAGTCGTCGAGGGTCTGGGAGAAGGAGTCCGCCCACACCACCGCGTAACGGGGACCCGGCGCGGGTGATGAGCCGGTGGTCCGTGGTGTCCCGGCCGTCGAGGGTGTCGGACCCGGTGCCGGCACATCCGTGCCGGCCGGTGGCGCAGCGGCAGGTGCAGGTCCGGGACGCCCCACGGGGGTGGGCGTGGGCTCGACGCCCGCGCCGAGACCGCGCCGGGACGCCCAGCGTTGGAAGGTCCCCGACTGGAGGGCCGGCATGGGGCGGCGCGGGTCCAGGCCGATCACGGAGAACGCCGCGCGGCGCAGTGGTCCCAGCGACATCACGGCGTTGGCCACGGCCGCCAGGCCCGGCACGCGCGCGGTGAGGCGCGTCCACATCGGCAGACGGCCCAGCGTGTAGTGGGTGAGGGGACGCAGGTGGCCGCGGTAGCGGCGGAAGTACGTCTCGGAGCGGTACTTCGCCATGTCGACACCGGCCGGGCAGTCCGAGGAACACGCCTTGCACGCCAGGCACAGGTCGAGGGCCTCCAGGACCTCCGGGCTGGTCACCGACGCGATGAGCTCACCGTTGGCGGCGTCCTGCAGGGTGCGCGCGCGACCGCGGGTCACGTCCTTCTCGTCCCGGGTCGCCTTCCAGCTCGGGCACATGAATGTACCCGCGATGTCGGCACGGCACTTGCCCACGCCCGTGCACCGGTGCACCGCAGTGGTGAAGTCGCCGTGGTCCTCCCGGAAGGCGAAGCCCCCTGCGGCCGGCAGCGGCCGGGCCGCCGGGCGCCTGAGGTACTGGTCGAGCAGGTCGATGCCCGGTTGGACACCGTCGGCCGGGGAGGTCGCGACGTCCGGGGGCACCGGCGAGGTGAGGACGCCCGGGTTGAGCAGGTTCTGCGGATCGAAGAGGTGCTTGACGTGGGAGAACAGGGCCAGCAGCTCCGGGGAGTACATGTAGCGCAGCAGCTCGGTGCGCGAGCGCCCGTCGCCGTGCTCACCGGAGACGGACCCGCCGTGGGACGCGCACACCTGCGCCGCCCGCTCCAGGAAGCGGCGCGAATGGGCGACGCCCTCGTCGGTGTGGAGGGGCAGGTCCAGGCGCACGTGGACGCACCCGTCCCCGAAGTGTCCGTAGAGGAGGCCGTCGACGCCGAACTCGTCCATGAGGGCGGTGAAGTCACGCAGGTAGGCACCCAACCGGGCGGGGGGGACGGCGGCGTCCTCGAAGCCGGGCCAGGCCTGCTCATTGCCGGTGCCCTCGACGGTGTCGATGGGGGTGCGTCCACCCAGCCCCGCACCGTCGGCGCGGATGCGCCACAGTGCCGAGGCCTCCGACCCGGGTGGGTAGACCGCGGCGGCCGACGTGTGGGCGGAGTCCGCCAGGGCCTGGGCGCGGGCCAGGGAGTCCTCGGGTGAGGCGCCCCCGACCTCGCACATCAGCCAGCCGTTGCCCTCGGGCAGCGGGGGGACGGACCCGGGTCCGGCGTGGTGGCGCACGACGTCGACCAGACGGGAGTCCATGCCCTCCACGGCCAGTGGGTGGTGCTCCAGGACGGTGGGGACGTCGTCGGCGGCGGCGACCATGTCCGTGTACCCGAGCGCCACCAGTACCGGTGCAGTGGGCAGTTCCACCAGACGCACCGTCGCCTGCAGGACGGTCACCAGTGTCCCCTCGGTGCCCACCAGCATGGCGGCGAGGTTGCCGTGGCCCTCCGGGGTGAGGTGCTCCAGGGAGTAGCCCGAGACCTGCCGACCGAAGGTGCCCAGCTCGGTGCGCACCAGGGCGAGGTTGGCCTTCACGAGCTCCGCCAGCCCCGGCACCTCGGAGAGATCGGTGGCGGTCGTGGCCGTGAAGCGGCGCCCCGTGCCGTCCACGCAGTCCAGGGAGACGATGTTGTCGGCGGTGCGGCCCCAGGCCGTGGCGTGGGGCCCGCAGGCGTTGTTGCCGACCATCCCGCCGATGGTCGCGCGGTTCTGGCTGGAGGGGTCGGGACCGAAACGCAGCCCGTGGGGTGCGGCGGCACGCTGCAGGGTCGCCTGGATGCAGCCCGGTTCCACCACCGCGGTGCGGGCCTGCGGGTCGAGTGAGAGCACGCGGTCCATGTGGCGGGAGAAGTCGAGGACCACCCCGGGGCCGATGGCGTTTCCGGCGCAGGAGGTGCCCCCACCCCGGTTGGTGACGGGCACCCGGTGGTCGCGGCACAGCTCGAGGGTCGCCAGGACGTCCTCGGTGTGTGCGGGGAAGACCACGGCCAGCGGCGGGATGCGGTAGTTGCCGGCATCGGTGGAGAAGCGCGCCCGCGTGCCGCGCGTCGCGTCGAGCTCCCCGTCGAGCAGGTCCACCAGTTCGTCGAGGAAGGCGCGGGTGGCCGGGTCGTCGGTGGGATCCGTGGACGAGGGCGGGAGCGCCACCTCAGCCCGCGTGCGGTGGGCGGTGGCGGTGGACCCCACGGACGTGGCCCGCCCTGCGGGTGGGCCGGACCGTGGGGAAGGGGTGGATCCATCCGGGTCGGAGGCGCTCATGGGACGATTCTGGCACCTGGGTGCGTCTTCCGGCTGGGTCGTCCGGGCCACCACCGCCCGGGCGTGGGCTCCCGTGGCGTACCCGGGGGCACGCCGATGAGCCGCGGGGACCGCGCGCCGGGCCCTCCGCTGGTGCGTGATGTGGGAGAATGGGTCCAGATCCGGGTGTACCAGTGGGGGTGGCGAATGGCCCTGTTCGAGTTCGAGGACGGGCACCTGGTGCCTGCCCAGTTCGGTCGTGCCGTCGCCAACGGACTCTCCCCCGACGTCCTGGACACGGTCCGCGCACAGGTCCTCGAGATCGTCTCCCGTCCCCTCTTCCCCATCACGTGGCGGGACATGTCCCGCGTCTCCGACCCCAGCAACGAGCAACCACGACTCACCGCGCTGGACGCCAGCGGACAGGTGGTCTCGGTGGAGGTGCTCGACCACCTCGACTCCGACACCCTCATCGCCTCACTCTCCCGCCTGGCCGACACGGCTTCGCTGTCGTGGAGCGACCTGGCGCGTGAGTACCCCGGTGACATCGAGGGTTTCAAGGCCGGATGGGTCCACTTCCGGGACTCGATGCCGCCCTCGCCCGCTCCGGGACCACGCCTGGTGATGGTGGTCGGCTCCATCGACGCCCAGGTCCGGCCCGCACTGGACGTCCTGGCCAGCTCCGGTGTCGAGGTCCACGAGATGTCCCTGCGCCAGATGTCCAACGGTCGGGCGTTCCTGGAGGTCCACGCGGTGGGACCACGTCTCTACGGGCACAGCCCGCAGGTGCTCCTGGGCCGCACGGGAGCCATCCCCGAGCTGGACGGGACAGGCACGACGACGGGACAGCTGCCGGCCGCCCGCGCCTCCGTGGGCGAGGACGAGGGGACCGCGCAGGGGGACGGGGACCAAGGGCACCCCACGGCACCGGTTGGGGAAGGCGACGGTGTCGCACCGTCCGACCTCCCGGCTCCCGGACCGGCCGATGTGGTCCCGGACTCCGGGTCCACGGCGATCCCCGTCCCGGGACGACACGCGGGCACCCCTGCGGACGAGGGTGCGGAGACCTCCGAACCCCCACGTGCGACCACGATCCCCCACGTCCCGGAGCACGGACAGGAGTGGGGAGCGGCAGCGGAGGCCTGGGAGCAGTCCGCCGCCGCGACCGCGGGTGGGCCCGCTGCGGCGCACGCCGGGTCACCGGAGGCACGACACGGCGACCACGCCGAGGAGGTCCCCCCGGAGCAGACCGGTGCACCGGACCTGGCCGCCGATGCCACGGACGCCGCCTCGTGGTCCTCCACCGACCACCGCAGTAGGGGGACAGAGGACGTCCCGGCCGGGGTGCCCGTCCTGTTGCGGGACGCGCAGGCGGTCGAGGCCCTCGGGCGCATCGTGGGGGAGGAGGCACCCCTGGCGCTGCGTCCCTCCCTGGAGCCCCCGGTCGAGGGCGTGCTCACCCCCGACGGGCGTGTCCGTGTCCCGTCGGGGGACTTCACCGACCCGACCGAGGCCCTCTCCGCCAGTGGTCACCCCGGCCTGGACGGGTGGGAGGAGTGGCACCTCGGTGACCACCTCGGTCCCACGCTGGCCGAGTCCCTGGACGAGGTCAATGCGGAGATCATCCGCGAGTACGAGCGCGCGGCGGAGAGGCCCCGCCACAGCTGAGGCGCTGGGACCTCACACGAAGGCCGAGAACCAGTGCCCCATCACCGACCAGATGTCGGCGCGGACATCAGGGTCGGAGAGGAACAGGTCGTGGCGTCCCGGGAAACGGGCGATGGTCACCAGGGGCCCCAGGGTGGCCGAGCGTTCCACGATCACGTCGACGTCCAGGACGACGTCGGAGTCGAAGACCTCCGGTGACCACGTGTCCCCGGTGAAGCTCGAGGTCGAGCACATCGAGAGGACGGGGCAGTCCAGGTGCACGTGCTTCTCGACCTGCTCCTGGGCCAGGAGGATCGCCTCCAGCCACTGCGCGTAGGCGGGGTAGGAGTCGGGACGCTTCCACTGGGTGGCATAGGTCCACCCCGCGACCGCGGGGTCGCCCTCGTACCCGAGGAGCCGCCGGGGGAGGCCGAAGCCGGAGCCGGCCCACCCCTCCAGGAGGGAGCGGGAGTAGAAGTCCTTCCCGCCCCCGGTGGGGACTGCCCACAGGGGGTTGCGTGCCGCGATCCGCCCCAGCACGGGTTGCACAGTGGAGCGCACGGAGGCGAGAGTCTGCATCTCCAACCAGGCGGAGTTGAGGACCACGGCGGCGACCGCGCCGGGATGGCGGTACGCCCACAGTGTCACGGTGAGGCCCCCGGTGGAGTGGCCCATGAGCACCAGGGGGAGTCGTCCCACGTCCTCGCGGATGAGGTCGAGGGCCTCCCCGATGTCCTCGTCGTAGACCGAGAGGTCGCTCGCGAAGCCGATGGTCTGGCCGGGTCGCAGCGAACGCCCGTACTTGCGCAGGTCCAGGGCGTGGAAGGCACCCCCGGCGGCGGAGACGACCCGTGCCAGTTCGACCTGGAAGAAGTAGTCGTTGCGCCCGTGGATGTAGAGGGCGACGAAGCGCGGGATGGTGGGGGTGCCCGGGAGTGCGCCGGGATCCCGCTCGGGGAGGTGGCGGACCAGGGTGGCGACGGCCTCGCCCTGGTCGTCGGGGAGGAGGGGGATCGTGCGCGACTCGAAGCCGGGACCGAGGATGTCCTCACGCCACGCGTCCGAGGGTGGCGGCCCCTGGGGGCCCCAGGGGGCGAGGACGTCGAGCGGGGCGGGCGGGAGGTCCGGGTGCGGGGAGAGGTCGAGTGCGGGCGGGAGGTCGGGGCGGGCAGGGGCAGTGCCCGCGCCGGGAGTCTGTGCGGCAGGTCCGGTGTCCCCCACTGCCGGTTCGGCCCCGTCGGTGTGCGTCCCGGGTCCGGTGTCGCTGCCCGAGGTGCTGACGTCGGCGGGGGTGGTCTCCTCCGGAGTGTGTCCGTCCTGCGGGCGCCTGCGCTCCGGGGGGCCGCCGGCACCGTGGAGGGAGGCCCACCACCCGGTGGGTCGCTCCTGGTCATCCGTCCCGTTCACGGATCCAGACTACGGCCACCACCACCGAGGTCGCTGGGCGTCCGTGGGTGCCCGGGGGCTGTGGTCAGTCCGCGAAGACGGAGGAGCGCGCAGGGATGCGGTGGTTGAGGAACTCGTCGAGGATCGCCGACATCCGTTCGGCCTCGATGAGAAAGCCGTCGTGGCCGTGGTCGGAGTGGATCTCGCGGTAGTAGGCGCCCTGGACCCCTTCGGCGACCTGCCACACGTCGGAGGGGAAGAAGAGCCGGTCGGAGTCGACCGCGACCACCAGCGTACGGGCGGTCACGCGCTTCAGTGCCTCGCGCACGCCCCCCCGGTCGCGCCCGACGTCGTGGGTGAGCATGGCGTGGCACAGGGTCCAGTAGGAACCCGCGTCGAAGCGTCGCACGAGTTTGTCGCCGTGGTGGTCGAGGTAGGACTCCACCGCCAGTCGACCCCCGCGCAGGACGTCCTCCTCGTGCTGGGGCAGACGCCCGAAGCGGGTGTCCAGCTCCAGGGGGGAGCGGTAGGTGGCGTGGGCGATCTGCCGGGCCAGCGCGAGTCCGCCGGACGGCCCCTCGGGCCCGTCGTGGTAGTCCCCGCCCCGCCAGTTCGGGTCCAGCTCGATGGCGCGGACCTGGGTGTGGGCCCAGGCCGCCTGGTCGGCCGTGGTCTGCGCCCCCGAGGCGACGACGGCCACGCGGTCGACCCGCCCGGGGTGGCCCACTGCCCACTCCAGGGCCCGGTGACCGCCCATCGACGCGCCGATGACCAGTGAGAACCGGTTGATGCCGAGGTAGTCGGCCAGGCGGACCTCGGCCGCGACCTGGTCCCGGGTGGAGACGATGGGGAAGCGCGACCCCCAGGGGTGTCCGTCGGGGGCCGACGAGGACGGACCCGTGGAACCCGAGCATCCTCCCAGGACGTTCGCGGCCACCACGAAGTGGGTCCCGGTGTCGATGATGCGGCCCGGCCCCACGATCTCGTCCCACCACCCGGGGGTGGGCTGACCCGGCACGTCCGGGCCGCCCCCACCGGTGACGTGGGCGTCACCGGTGAGGGCGTGCAGCACGAGGACCGCGTTGGTCCCCCCCTCGTCCAGGGTTCCCCAGGTCTCGTAGGCGAGCCGCACCGCGGGGAGGGTCTCCCCGTTCTCCAGGCGCAGGGGCCCGAGGTCGGCGAAGCGTCGGAAGGCCACGGGGTCGCCCTCGTGCCATCCCCCCGAGACGGGGGGGAGGGTGGGGCGGACGGGAGGGTGCTGGGACATGGTTCAGGCGGCCTCGGTGCCCGCGACCACGGCGGCTGCGGCGGCGAAGCCGAGTTCGAGGTCGGCGATGATGTCGTCGATGTACTCGATGCCGATGGACAGGCGCACGGTGCCCGGCTCGATGCCTGCCTTGAGCAGCTCCTCCTCCGTCAGCTGGGAGTGGGTCGTGGAGGCGGGGTGGATCACCAGGGACTTCGCGTCGCCGATGTTGGCCACGGTGGGCAGCAGCTCCAGTGCGTCGGCGAAGGCCTTGCCCGCCTCGGCTCCGCCCTCGATGACGAAGGAGAGGAGGCCTCCGGGGCCGCGCGGCGTGTACTTCTGCGCCAGCTCGTGGTAGGGGGAGGACTCCAGACCTGCGTAGGCGACGGACTCGACCTGGGCGTGCCCCTCGAGGTAGTGGGCGACCTTCAGGGCGTTGTCGACGTGGCGCTCGACGCGCAGGGAGAGGGTCTGGATGCCCTGCTCGATGAGGAACGCGTTGAAGGGGGAGGAGGCGAAGCCGAGGTCACGCTCGCCCAGGGTCCGCGCCCGCAGGATGTAGGAGAGGTTGACGCCGAAGGCACCGTCCTTGCCGAGGTCGCGGGCGTAGACGAGGCCGTGGTAGGACTCGTCCGGCGTCGTGAAGTAGGGGAAGCGGTCGGGGTCCGCCCCGTAGTCGAAGTTGCCGGAGTCCACGATCACCCCGGAGATCGAGGTGCCGTGCCCACCCAGGTACTTCGTGGCGGAGTGCACGACCACGTCCGCGCCCCACTCGATGGGACGCAGCAGGTACGGGGTGGCCACCGTGTTGTCGACGATCAGGGGGACGCCGACCTCGTGCGCGGCCGCAGCGATCGGCTCGATGTCGAGGATGTCGCCCTTGGGGTTGGGGATCGTCTCCCCGTAGAAGGCGACCGTCTTCTCGTCGGACAGGGCCTTCCACGCCTCCGGGTCACGGGGGTCCTCGACGAAGCGGGCCTCGATGCCGAGGCGACCCAGGGTGTTCTTCAGGAGGGTGACGGTGCCGCCGTAGAGGGAGGGGGAGGCCACCACATTGTTCCCGGCGACGGCGATGTTGAGGATCGCCAGGGCCTCGGCGGCCTGCCCGGAGGAGACGAGCAGCGCGCCGACACCACCCTCGAGTGCCGCGATGCGGTTCTCGACGGCTTCATTGGTCGGGTTGGTCAGGCGGGAGTAGATGGGGCCGAGTTCGCGCAGACCGAAGCGGGCGGCCGCCTGGTCGGCGTCCGCGAAGGCGTAGGAGGAGGTCTGGAAGATGGGGAGGCTCGTGGCGCCCGTCTCGGGGTCGCGGTCCCAACCGGCGTGGATCTGCTTGGTCTCGAAAGCCCAGTTCTGGGCGTTGGTCTGGTCGGACATGTCGTGCTCCTGTGGGTGTGTGGTCTGGTGGAGCGGGAGTCGTGCACCGGTGCGACGTGGTGGTCCGAGGGTCGGTTGCCGCCATCCGGGGCCTCCCGTGTCAGGGGGGTACTGGCTGCACGACAGTTCCGCACACGCGTCACGCCCGACCCCTGGGAGGACAGCGGTCCTCGACCATCGGCAGTCGGCGCAGCTGGAGGCTGACGTGCAGTCAGCTCGGCATTCGACGGAACATGGGGTGAACATACGGGCCCGGAGGGCGTGGGGGAGGGCTTGTCCCATGATCTGGGACGGTGTGACGGCCCCGGCCGGGCGCGCGGCCCGGGGGAGGGGGCGCCAGCGCCGGAACCGGTGGCGGTGTGCGTTCCCTGTTGCTGAAGTGACGATTGGGTGTTGTGTTGTAGATGTGACCAAAAATCATTATTGGGAAACCTGTTGCACATGGTCATGGAGGTGAAGTACGTTCGGGGAGGAACGAACCAACGTCTGGGGTCGACCCGAGTGCTTGGCGGGCACCGGGTGCGCACCTGTGACGGACCGTCGAGCGGACAACAGGTGGATCACGTGGCTTTGAGCATCAGAGGACGAGCAGCCCAGAGGCCCAGGTCACCGCGCCGCGTCACGGGTGTCGTCGCACTCCTGGCCGCGCTCTCACTCATGTTCCCCGCCGTCGCGCAGGCTGCGCCCTCGCAGGACGACATCGACCAGGCCAGGGCGGAGGAGAACGCCGCGAAGATGTCGGTCGCCCAGATCGAGGTCGAGCTGGCCAATGTCACTGCTGAGGCGCAGCAGGCCACGCAGGAGGCACAGACAGCTGCCGAGGAGCTCAACGAGGCGAAGCTCCAGCTCCAGGAGGCCACCGACACCGCCACGAAGGCGAAGGAGGAGGCGACCAAGGCCCAGTCCGCCTACGAGAAGGGGCGCCGGGAACTCGCCTCGGTCGCACAGACGGCCTACCGTTCGGGCGGCTCATCACTTGACTCCCTCGCCCCGTACCTGGAGTCCGACGGCCTGCGGACCGTCGAGACCAAGCAGACGACCATTGACACGTTCAGCAGTGCCGCCGACTCGAAGATGCAGCGGGTCGCGGCACTCGAGCAGGTTGCCACGATCATGCAGGACGCCGCCGACAAGGCAGTGGCCAACCAGCAGAAGGCCACCGACGAGGTCCAGAGCCGCACGGATGCCGCACAGGCCGCCGCGGAGAGCGCAGTGGCCCTCCAGAACCAGACGGAGGCACGCCGCCAGGTCCTCACCGAGGAGCTGGCCAGGAAGGAGAACACCACCGTCGCGCTGATCCAGGAGCGCCAGACCTACATCGAGGAGCAGCGCCGGAAGGCCGCCGAGGAGGCTGCCCGCAAGGCAGCCGAGCAGGCCGCGGCAGCACAACAGGCAGCAGCCGCCCGGGCCGCTGCCCAGGCTGCCGCCCAGCAGGCTGCGGCTGCGGCCGCGGGTGGGTCATCGGGCGGTTCGTCCTCGGGTGGGTCCTCCTCCGGGAGCTCCTCCTCGGGGTCCTCCACCGGCGGCTCCTCCTCGGGTGGGTCCTCCTCCGGGAGTTCCTCCTCGGGGTCCTCCACCGGCGGCTCCTCGTCGGGTGGGTCCTCCTCGGCGCCGGCCTCGCGCGACGAGGTCCGTCCGGCCGCGCCCGCGGGCACTGCCGCCCAGGGCGCCGTCGCCTGGGCACTGGGCAGGCTCGGATCCCCCTATGTGTGGGCAGGGGAGGGTCCCGGCTACGACTGCTCGGGGCTGGTGATGATGGCCTACCGCTCCCAGGGCATCTACCTCACGCACTCGTCCCGTGTGCAGTACGGGCAGGGGACCATGGTCCCTGTCGGCGCGGCGCAGGCCGGTGACCTCATCTTCTGGTCGAGAAACGGAACACAGGGCGCCATCTACCACGTCGCCATGTCCCTGGGCGGGGGCCGGATCGTGGAGGCACCGACCGTCGGGATCCCGGTGCGCGTGACCACCATCTACAACTGGGGTCAGGTCATGCCCTACGCGGTGCGCGTCGCCTGACCGCCCGTCCCTCCGCCGGGGCACGAGGTCCCCGGCGTACCGGACGCTCCCCGACTCCAGGCGCGAGGTCCGCTCTGTTCGAGGGTCGAGGTCCGCTCAGTTCGAACGGTGAGGTCCGCCCTGTTGTGAGTGCAAGGTCCGCCCTCGTGCGGTGACGGACGGTGCGCGTGGCCCCTGCGTGCAGTGACGCCCCGCGGAGCCGGAACCGGTGCACGGCCGCGCGGTTCCCGCCGCATGAGGAGCAGACCTCAGTGGGGGAACAGAGCGGACTTCGAGGGTGGAAGTGAGCGGACCTCGACCCCCGAACAGAGCGGACTTCGAGGGTGGAAGTGAGCGGACCTCGACCCCCGAACAGAGCGGACTTCGGCCCCGGGGGGTGGGGCCGGCCGGTCAGTGGTGGTCGTTGAAGCCCGAGTCCTTGGCGCGGTCGTAGGAGCGCTGGATCTCGGCCTCGGCGGCCTCGCGGCCCACCCAGTGGGCTCCCTCGACGGACTTGCCGGGCTCCAGGTCCTTGTAGACCTCGAAGAAGTGCTGGATCTCCAGGCGGTGGTACTCCGAGACGTCGTCGATCTCGGTGCGCCACGACGCACGCTGGTCGGAGGCGGGCACGCACAGGACCTTGTCGTCGCCACCCTTCTCGTCGCGCATGCGGAACATGCCCAGTGCGCGGCAGCGGATCACACAACCGGGGAAGGTTGGCTCGTCGAGCAGGACCAGCGCGTCCAGCGGGTCCCCGTCCTCGCCCAGGGTGTCGTCGATGAACCCGTAGTCGTCGGGGTAGCGCGTCGAGGTGAAGAGCATGCGGTCCAGGCGGATGCGGCCGGTCTCGTGGTCGATCTCGTACTTGTTGCGGTTCCCCTTGGGGATCTCGATGGTGACGTCGAACTCCACGTCCGTGTTCCTCCTGCCGGGACGTCTGGCGTCCCTCCGGTCGGTCTGGTCAGTGAGGCGCCGCGACTCCACTAGTGTGAACCGGGAATCGGCACACCAAGGGGGTTCGATGCGGCGCAGGGCTGTTGGTGCGATTGTAGGCGCAAGCGTGGCTGCGGTGGCCGTCGCAGGGTATGCGGTCGCAGACGCCCACGACCTCGTCCCCGGCGTGCTCACCCTCTCAGACATCCCCCAGCCCTCCGACCCGCCCACCCTGCAGCCGCAGTCGGGGATCAGTGCGCAGGACGCCCAGAGCGGGGCGGGGACCCCCGTGGCCGCCGCGGACGTGGCCCCGCTCTGGTCCCCGGTCACCGCTGCCGCCACCGACGGCAAGTGGAAGACCTGGGGAATCGTCATGGACGCGGGGACAGGAGAGGTGCTCCTCGACTCCTCCTCGGCCACGGTCCACACCCCTGCCTCGATCACGAAGATCCTCACCTCGGTGAGCGCGCTCTCCGAGCTCGAGTCCTCCCGGCGTCTGGCCACGGGCACCTCCCAGGTCGGGTCCGACCTCTACCTCTGGGGGGAGGGCGACCTCCTGCTCACACGGGGCAGCGGGGACGAGGACGCCGTGGAGGGACACGGGGGCATCGCGGACCTCGCCGCCGACACCGCGACCCGCCTCCACGAACAGGGGATCACCCGGGTCACCCTGCGCTGGAAGCACGAGATCTTCACCGGGCCCTCGCGCCTCGCCGCCTGGACCGACCAGGACGTCGACACGCACGAGGGTGCTGTCGGGGCCTTCGCCTTCAATGCCGGGCGCACCGCACCCGGGGCCACCACCTTCTCCGCCGACCCCGGTCGTGACGTGGCCCTGGAACTGGCCGCCCACCTGCGCAACGCGGGGATCGAGGCGGTCGTCGCAGGAGAGGCACGTGTCCCCGACGCCGCCACCGAACTCGCCCGGGTCGAGTCGGCCACCGTGGGACAACAGGTCCGGTGGATGCTCCACCACTCCGACAACACCCTGGCCGACCAGTACTGCCGCCTCGGTGCCCAGGCAGCGGGGGAGGAGACCTCCTTCGCCGGTGCGACGGCCCACGTCGCCGAGACCCTGAGGACCTTGGGGGTGGACACCACGGGGCTGAGGATGGAGGACTGTTCCGGCCTCTCCTCGAACGACAGGATCTCGGGAGTCACCGTCGCCCAGACGATCCGCACCACCATGACCTCCCCGCGCCCCGACCTGCGTGACCTGGTGCGCTCCCTGCCCTGGGGCGGCCTGGAGGGCACCCTCTCCCAACGGTTCCTCTCCGGGGACGCCGCGGCCAATGTCCAGGCCAAGACGGGGTCCCTCGGGTCGGTCTCCTCACTGGCGGGGGTCGTCACGACGACGGGAGGGCGCACCCTGGTCTTCGCCGTGGGCAACGACTCCGTCCCCGACGAGGCGGCCTACTGGACACGCTGGGTGCTCGACGACTTCGTCCAGGGCCTCTCCGGACTCTGAACCACCTGCCCCGGTAGGATCGGTGCATGATCCACACCCCCGGATGGCGTGACCTCGGCCGCACGGTCAGTCGAGTGACGCCGGCCGGTCCCGCTGTCTCCCCCTCCGCCGCTGCGGCCTCTGCCGCCCGCCTGCGGCGTGCGGTGCGCTGGTCCGCGCCGCTGCTCCCTGAGCTGACCGGGCTGCCCGGTGCGACGGGTCGTGTCCTGGAGGCGCCGGTGCTCGTCGTGGACCGTCGTGGCGCGGTCGAGGTGTGCGCCGGGCTCGCAGCCGGGTTCGTGGAACTCCAGGACTCCCGTGGTGGCCCCGGGGAATGGGTGTCTCCCACGCGCGTGCGCCCCGGCATGCTCCACCTCGCGGGGGCCGCAGCAGGGCTGCGCGCACTGGCCCCCCACGTCAAGGGCATGTGGGATCCCTTCGCCCACCGCCGCGTGCTGGTGGCACCCAATGTGCTCGCCACCGCCGAGAGGGGGGCACTGGACCAGACCGACTACAGCCGTTGGGTGGCCCTGCGCTCAGGCCTGTGGGGCACGTTCTTCGAGGAGGCCCCGTGGCTGGTGGCCTTCATGTCGCGCACGACCCGCCACCTGCCCCAGTCCTCCGGCGACTTCGCGCGCCTGGTGCTGGTGCTCGACGCCGTCGTGTCCACGCTGCTGGAGGACCTCGGTCCCCAGGACATCCCCTCCATCGGTTGGATCCGCCACAACGCCCCCGAGCCCGCCGGTGTGGTGGGCCTGCGGCTGCTGGCCTGGCTGGGGATCCCCGTCCCCGAACTCGATCCGGACCGTGCACGCGCCGAGGCCTTCGCCCGGGAGGTCCGTTCCCGGCAGGGGCTGCAGACCCTGCTGCGCTCGCCCGACTACCTGCCCACGCGCGAGGAGTTCGAGCACCCGGAGGTCTGGGCGCGTCGTGTCGGGCTCTGAGGGACCCGGGACCGCCGCCAGCTCCCTGGTCGGTGCGAATCCCAGCGGTGCCCTCCGGCGCGTCTCCCTGGCCGTGCGCTCCTTCCTCCTCCCCCGCGCGGACGAGGGCGGTGCCGCCGTGCTGGTCGGGGTCTCGGGTGGGGCGGACTCCCTCGCGCTCGCGGTGACCGCCATCGACCAGTGCGTCCGCCTGGGTCTCCCGGTCCACACACTAACCGTGGACCACTCACTGCGTGAGGGTTCCGCCCAGGAGGCCGCGCGGGTCGCCGCCCGCCTGGCGGACCTGGGGGCCCTGGCCGGGTGGAGGACGGTCGACGTCCGGGGTCCCGGTGGCCCGGAGTCCTCGGCGCGCGACGCCCGCAGGGCCGCGCTGCGGGAACAGGCACGCTCCCTGCTCTCCCGCGACCGGGTGCGTCGCGTGCTCGTGCTGCTCGGGCACACCATGGACGACCAGGCGGAGACCGTCCTCCTGCGCCTGGCCCGGGGCTCGGGGGCGGGATCGCTGAGGGCCATGTCCCCCGAGGTCCCGGAGGAGGGGGGACTCACCTGGTGCCGTCCCCTGCTGGGGGTGAGGCGTCGCGACACCCGTGAGGCCTGCCGGGAGCTCGGGCTCGAATGGGTGGAGGACCCGGGCAACGCCCCCGACGGGCCCTGGCGCGCGGCGGACGGGACGGCGCTGCGCCGTTCGGCCGTGCGCGCCGACGCCCTGCCGGCCCTGGCCCGGGCGCTCGGGGAGGACCCCGTCCCGGCCCTGGCACGCAGTGCGCGCCTGCTCGCCCGCGACGACGACGCCCTGGGTGCCGCCGCCGACCGACTGCTCCGGTGCGCATCGGTCCCGGACGGCCCGGTCGGCCCAGTGGTCCCCGGGGAAGGGGACCCGCGACGACGTGGTGGGTGCGGACACCGGGAGCCCGGTGCGTCCCCGGCCTCCGGCCCACCCCCCGGACCGGAGTGTCCTGCGCCCCTGCTCCTCGACGTGGAGGTCCTGGCCGGGGCCGAGCCCGCCGTGCTCGACCGGGCGCTCCACACCGCCCTCGTCCGGGCAGGGGCACGCCCGGGGGACCTCTCCGCCACCCACGTGGGGGCGGTGTCCGCCCTCGTCACCCACTGGCACGGTCAGGGTCCCCTGGACCTGCCCGGCCTGCTCGTCGGGAGGAGGACGCGGGGCGTCCGTGCGGTGCTGGAACTCAGCGCACCGATGCGCGCGTGAAGCGCCGCTGGTCACACCATGTCCGCCGTCAGCGAGATCGCGGACCTGCGTCGCCACGCCCACGGGAACTGTGGCACGCTTGAGACGTTCTGTCCCCTCGGGCTGCGTGCCCCGGGACCCACCCAGAGGAAGGGAACGGCGTGGACGCGGCGGACATGGGATCTGACCTGGCGAATGTCCTGATCGACGAGGAGCAGATCGACGCCCGCCTCGGTGAGCTGGCGGCGGAGATCGACCGTGACTACGCGGGCAGGGACATCCTGCTGGTGGGCGTGCTGCGGGGTGCGATCATGGTGATGGCGGACCTCTCCCGCAAGATCCACACCCCCCTCCAGATGGACTGGATGGCGGTGTCCTCCTACGGGTCGGGCACGAAGTCCTCCGGAGTGGTGCGCATCCTCAAGGACCTCGACACCGACGTGCACGACCGTGACGTGGTCATCGTCGAGGACATCATCGACTCCGGTCTCACGCTGTCCTGGCTGAAGGACAACCTGGAGACCCGCGGCGCCTCCTCGGTGCGCATCGCGACCCTCCTGCGCAAGCCGGGGGCCGCGAAGGTCGACGTGGACGTCTCCTACGTCGGGTTCGACATCCCCACGGAGTTCGTCGTCGGCTACGGGCTGGACTACGACGAGAAGTACCGCCACCTCCCCTTCGTGGGGACGTTGGCACCACATGTCTACGGTGGCTGAGACCACCTTGCACACCAGCACCGAGTGACCGAAGGACGCACGTGGCCGAGAACGAGAAGAAGAAGCGGATCAACTGGACCTACATCCTGGTCCCGTTGCTGGTCCTGCTGGCGGCGGGGTGGTTCGCCTGGCGCATGTTCCAGCCCCAGCCCGTCGACACCTCCGAGGGACTGGAGATCCTCAAGGGCACGACCGTGGAACGCGTCGTCGTCAATGACGGCACCCAGCAGGTCAACCTGACGCTGTCGAAGGACTACACCCACGAGTCCACGGGACTGGGGGACAGCACCCGCAACCTCGGCACCTCGGTCTCCTTCACCTACGCCCAGTCGCAGTCGGCCGACGTCATCGCCGCCGTGGAGAAGGTCGACCCCGCCAAGGGCTGGAACGCCGTCTACCCCCAGCCCTCCTTCCTCAGCTCGATGCTGCAGCTGATGCTGCCCCTGGTCATCCTCGTCGGTGCCTTCTGGTGGCTGATGTCGCGCATGAGCGGGTCGCGCATGATGGGAGGCTTCGGCCAGTCCAAGGCCAAGGAGATCACCCAGGAGCGTCCCGAGGTCACCTTCGCCGATGTCGCGGGCGAGGACGAGGCCGTCGAGGAGCTCGAGGAGATCCGCGAGTTCCTGTCCAAGCCGGAGAAATTCCATGCGGTGGGTGCGCGCATCCCGCGCGGCGTCCTGCTCTACGGCCCGCCCGGGACCGGCAAGACCCTGCTCGCCAAGGCCGTCGCCGGTGAGGCGCGCGTGCCGTTCTTCTCCATCTCCGGTTCGGAGTTCATGGAGCTCTACGTCGGCGTCGGTGCCTCACGCGTGCGCGACCTCTTCGACCGTGCCAAGAAGGCCGCCCCCGCCATCATCTTCATCGACGAGATCGATGCCGTGGGCCGCCACCGCGGTTCCGGCATCGGCGGTGGCAACGACGAGCGCGAGCAGACACTCAACCAGCTCCTCGTCGAGATGGACGGTTTCGACGACCGCGCCAACGTCATCCTCATCGCCGCCACCAACCGTCCCGACATCCTCGACCCGGCACTGCTGCGACCGGGGCGCTTCGACCGCCAGATCTCGGTGGAGGCCCCCGACCTGAAGGGCCGCGAGGCCATCCTGCGCGTCCACGCGACGGGCAAACCGCTCACCCCCGACGTCGACCTGCACCAGGTGGCCAAGCGCACGCCGGGCTTCACCGGGGCCGACCTGGCCAATGTCCTCAACGAGGCCGCCCTGCTCACCGCGCGCTCCAATGCGGACCTCATCGACACCCGTGCCATCGACGAGGCCATCGACCGCGTGATCGCCGGTCCCCAGAAGCGCACACGCGTGATGAACGACCACGACAAGGCCGTCACCGCCTACCACGAGGGCGGCCACGCCGTGTGTGCCGCAGCCCTGCGCTACACGGACCCGGTCACCAAGGTGACGATCCTCCCGCGTGGCCGGGCTCTGGGCTACACGATGGTCATGCCCGCGGAGGACCGTTACTCCAAGACCCGCAACCAGATCCTCGACGACCTCGTCTACGCCATGGGCGGGCGCGTGGCGGAGGAGATCGTCTTCCGCGACCCCTCCACCGGTGCCGCCAACGACATCGAGAAGGCGACACAGAACGCGCGTGCCATGGTCACCGACTACGGCATGTCCACCCGCATCGGCAACGTCAAGCTCGGCGAGTCCGACACGGACCCCTTCGTCGGGCGTGACATGGGGCGCGGGGGCACACGCGGCTACTCCGACGAGGTCGCAGCCGCGATCGACGACGAGGTGCGCTCCCTCCTGGACGCCGCCACGCGCGAGGCCTGGCAGATCCTCACCCGCAACCGTCACGTCCTCGACGACCTCGCCGCGCGTCTCCTCGAGGCCGAGACCCTCGACGAGAAGCAGCTCTCGGTGGTCTTCCGGGGCATCCTCAAGCAGCCGGAACGGCCCGTGTGGAACTACGGCTCGGAGGCCGCGGTGGAGGGGGCCGTCCTGGGCAGTCCCGTCATCGGCTCCGAGCAGACCCCGACGGCGCCCCCCGACGACCCCCACGCCCCGCCCGCCGACCCCACCCCCTCCGGGGAGGCCTCCTGATGTACGACGAGGAGGGCGTGCGCCGCGCCATGCGCGAGCTGCTCGTCGCCGTCGGTGAGGACCCCGACCGGGAGGGCCTGCGCGAGACGCCCGACCGGATGGCCCGCTCCTGGCGGGAGATCCTCTCCGGCCTCGACGAGGACCCCCGCGTCCACCTGCACAAGGTGTTCGACACCGGCACCAACGAGCTGGTCCTGGTCCGCGACATCGAATTCCACTCCGTGTGCGAGCACCACCTGCTGCCCTTTCACGGGCGTGCCCACGTCGGCTACATCCCGGCAGGGGGGAAGGTCACGGGTCTGTCGAAGCTGGCGCGCGTGGTCGAGGGCTACGCCCGCCGCCCCCAGGTCCAGGAGCGACTCACCGCCCAGATCGCGGACGCGGTGTGGGAGGTCCTCCACCCCCAGGGGGTCATCGTGGTGCTCGAGGCCGAGCACATGTGCATGACCATGCGGGGCGTGCACAAACCCGGCTCCTCCACCGTCACCTCCGCCCTGCGCGGCATCATGGAGCACCCCGCCACGCGCGCGGAGATGATGTCCCTGATCCTGGGCGGTCGCCGGTGACCGATGCCTCCGCGCCCCGCGGACCGCTCCTGCCCCACGGGCCGGAGCCGGCGGCAGGGCGGACGCTGGTCATGGGCATCCTCAACGTCACCCCGGACTCGTTCTCCGACGGGGGTCTGTGGAGAGATCCGGCGCGTGCCCTGGACCACGCCAGGTCCATGGTCGCCGACGGTGCGGACCTCGTGGACGTCGGTGGGGAGTCGACCCGGCCCGGCTCCGCCCGCATCACCGCGGAGGAGGAGTGGTCCCGCATCGGCGAGGTCGTGGGGGCGCTCGCGGAGGAGGGTGTCCTCGTCTCCGTCGACACCGTGCATGCGGGGACCGCGCGTCGGGCGGCGGAGGTCGGCGCCGCCCTCGTCAATGACGTCTCCGGGGGCCGCGCGGATCCGGGGATGCCCGCGGCGATGGCAGCCTCGGGGTGCGCCTGCATCATCCAGCACTGGAGGGGCTTCCCGGGATCCCCCCAGGAGGACTTCACCTACGCCGACGTGGTGGCCGACGTGTGCGCAGAGGTCCTGGCCCAGGTCGACACCGTGGTCGCCGCAGGGGTGGATCCCGCACGCATCGCCGTGGACCCGGGGCTCGGCTTCTCCCTGCTCCATGACCAGTCCTGGGCGCTCGTCGACTCCGTGGAGTCCCTCGTGGGCCTCGGGTACCCTGTGGTGGTCGGGGCCTCCCGCAAACGTTTCCTCGCCCTCCGTGGGGGCGACGACCCGGGATGGGACCGGGACCGCGCGACGGCGGAGATCCCCCGCCGTGCCGCACGCGCCGGGGTCTGGGCCGTGAGGGTCCACGACGTGGCGGGGAGCGCACGGGCCGTGCGCGAGGCAGCGACGGGGAAGGAGCAGGCGTGAGCAGCGAGTTCGACATCATCACCCTGAGGGGCCTGACCGCACGCGGCCAGCACGGCGTCTTCCCCTTCGAGCGCGAGGGCACCCAACCCTTCAGCGTGGACGTCGCCCTGTGGGTGGACACCCGTCCCGCGGCCGCCGCCGACGACATCGACCTCACCGTGTCCTACGCCGACATCGCCGAGGAGGCCGTGGCGGTGCTCACCGGCCCCTCCGTGTACCTCCTGGAGACCCTGGCCTCCCGCGTCGCGGACGTCGCCCTGGCCCACCCCCGGGTCGAGGGCGTGGAGGTGACGGTCCACAAACCCATGGCGCCCCTGCGCCAGCAGTTCTCCGACGTCTCGGTGACGATCCGGCGCGGTGCAGCGGCGGGTGTGAGCGGTCCGGACGTCACCGGGGACCTCCCCGTGGTGCGCGACGGCGACGAGGGCGGTACCGGCGCCGGTGTGCCCGGGAGCGGTGACGCCACACCCGCTCGCGCGGGGGCAGCGGGACCCACGTCCGGGGAGGCGACCGCGGGCACGGAGGATGCCGGTGATGCCGTTCCCGGTGGACCCGCTCCGCTCCCGCCGCGACGCGTCCGGGAGGTCGCCGGGTCCGGTGGGGTCGACCGTTCGTCGTGGCGCGACGTCGTCCTGGCCCTGGGTGGCAACCTCGGGGACGTCCCCACGACGCTGGCCCACGCCGTGGCGGAACTCGTGGACCTGGACGTCGTGCAGGTGCTGGACGTGTCCCCCCTGGTGCGCACACGTGCGGTCCTGGCACCCGACCAGGACCCCCAACCCGACTACTGGAACGCCGTCGTCCTCGCACGCACCGGCCTGGGGCCGGAGGAGCTGCTCGCGGCGACCACCGCCATCGAGACCAGTCTGGGCCGGGTCCGCCACGAGCACTGGGGTGCCCGTACCCTCGACATCGACATCGTCCAGTACGCGGGCGTCACCTCGGAGGATCCCCGACTGACCCTCCCCCATCCCCGGGCGTGGGAGCGTGCCTTCGTCCTGGTCCCGTGGGAACTGGTGGACCCCGGCGCAGTCCTGGAGGGTGTCGGGTCCGTGGCGGACCTGGCACGGGGGGCACACGACCGCAGTGGTGTCCTCGATGCCGTCTCGGACTGGTTGGAGGAGCCCGGTTCGGTGACCGCGGAGTCCGACGAGGTGCTGGCCCAGCGTGACTCCGCGTCCGTCATCCAGACCCCTGCGGGCGGGTCGGTGGTCGTGGCGACGGAGTCCCGTCCACAGGCCGGTCCCAGTCGCCTGGACCTGGTGCCCGAGGCCTCACGGGCGGGGCTGCGACCCTCGGAGACCGGTGAGGACTACCTGTGGCACCGCCTGTGGGAGCAGTGGGAGGGTGCCACCCAGCCCCACCCCGAGCAGGCATCCGGCGACCGGACGTCGCCGGAGGCGCTGGCGGGGGGGCGTGGGCAGTCGGCGCCCGCTGCGCCCTCCACGGACACCCGGCCCGGGGGGCGGACACCGGATGCCGCCGTCCCGCAGGCGGGACCGGCACGGACACACGGCGCTCCCGGCGTCGACCCGGCTGCGGGTGAACGCCCGGGCGACACGTTCCCGTCAGGGGATGTGCGCGACACGGCTGCGCCGGCGGCGCCCGCACCGGGGACTCGCCGGTCGACAGACCCTGAGCCGGCTCACCGGACTGCTGACGGGACCACGTCGGCCCCGGCGGATGCCGCTGGTGGCGCGGATTCCGGAGACACCAGGGACGCAGGGAGCAGTGCGGGGAGCCCCCGGGTGCCTTCCTCGTCCACACAGCCGACCCGACGCCGGGCGGGGATGTGGGTACCCCTGCGGGGGAACACCGACCACTCCCGGACAGGCGGCTCCGCAGATCCCGCCGCTGCCGCTGCGGGGCGGGGGTCCGCTGCGGGCTCCGGTCACCCGGCACCCGCCCGGAGGACTCCGGCGCTGCCCGACTGGGACTTCATCACCGGTGAGAGTGTGCGGATCGTCGACGACGCCGCCGACCTGCGTCCAGCCGATCCCCACCCCGGCGGGGGCGACGAGGACGCGGGTCAGGACAGCCCACACGAGGACCCGGAGGAGTCCGGTACCGCGCCGACCGTGCCCCCCACCGGGGGCGACGGGCGGTCCTCCGCTGCCGCGTCCCCGGGGGACCCGGACGAGCAGACCACAGCCCGCAGTGGGGACGGGGCCGGGGAGCACCCCCGCCCCCGTCGGTCGATCCTCAGGGTGGACTTGCCGCCGGGCACACCCGAAGGGCCACTGGAGGAGGACGAGCGGACCCGGACCTCCATCCTGCGGGGGATCACGGTCCGTCCCACCGTCACCGGACAACTCCCCGTGCGGCGCCATCCCCGTCACGAGGACGGTCAGGCGTGAGACCCCTGTCGGTCGTCCACCTCGTGGTCGCCGCGGTGCTGTCTGCAGCCTTGGCGGCGCTGGGAAGTCTCGTCTCCGTGGGTCTCGGTCACGGCCCCGCCCTCGTCACGCCGTACCTGGCGATCGTCTACGCGGTCCTGGCGCTCCTCCTCTTCGCCTCGGGACGGGCCGTGCTGCGCATGCGTGAACACAAGCGCACGTGGATGACCCCGATCCTCGCCCTGCGCACGGCAGTGGCTGCGCGGGCAGCCGCCTGGGTCGGGGCATTGTCAGTGGGCGTCCTCGGCGGCATCGCGGCTGTCGGGTCGACACGACTGGAGGCCGCCGCCATGTCCTCCTCGGCGACGGGAGCGGGGATCTCCGCGCTGGCATCCGTCGTCCTCACCGTGACAGCAGTCGTGGTCGAGCGCTGGTGCACCATCGACACCGATGGACCCAACGAGGACGGGAGGGACGTCACGGCAGGCTCTCCCGCATGACCGGCGTGGGACCGGGGCCGGTGACCCGCCAGGACCTAGCGTCGGGGTCATGGCAGCGGGACGGGGGAGCGGAACTGTGACACCGAAGGGATCCGGGCGGCGTGGTGGCTCCCGCACGGGAGCTCGACCCCCGGTCAACCTGTGGCCGCGTCGCATCATCACGGGACTGGCGCTCCTCGTGGTCCTGGGGCTGTTGGTGGTCGGTCTGGTCCACCTGGTGGGCGCGGTGACCTCCTCCGCGACGTCCCGGACCGGCGCTGCGCAGTCGGGCGGGACGCAGTCGGGGAGCGGACAGTCGGGTTCGGCGCACCCGGGCGGGGGAGCCTCCGACCCGACCGACCTCACCGATGACGACGGCTCCTCACCCGTGCTGATCAAGGCCTGCACCGCCCAGGACATGACGGTCGGCGTCGAGGTCCAGGGGTCTCCCACGGTCGGGTCCGGGGCCACGTTCGGGATCACGCTGCAGGGTCCCTCCGACCAGCAGTGCTCGACCTCATTCGGGCGTGTGACCATCCGTGTGCTCAGTGGTGACCAGACCCTCTACGACTCGGCCGACTGTGCTGATCGGCAGTCGGGGGAGTCCCCGCTCCTGTTCTCCCCGGGGCAGGAGTGGTCGGGGACCCTGTCCTGGGACGGACGGACCTACGACGGGTGCACCCCCGTCGACACGGACGGCGACGGGGAGGCACAGGTCGCGGGATCCGGGACGTACCGGGTGAAGGCCTTCCTCGACGGTGAGATCCTGGGGAAGGAAGTCGTCTTCGAGGTCAGGTGAGGGGCGCGGTGCGGACGAGTACCCGGTCCCGGGGTCCCCTCAGCGCAGGTGCGGAGTCACCAACCGACCATGCCCGAGGCCGCCATGGCGTGCTGGCGCTCCAGGTTCTCCTGGATGAGCTTGGCCCGGTAGGGTCCGATGCCCTCGACCGACTGGAGATCCTCGACACTGGCCTCGCGCAGTTCGGAGAGCGTCGTCCAGTTCTCGGCGATGAGCTTGATGACGTTCCACGGCAGGCGGGGGACCAGGGACAGCGCGCGGATGCCACGCGGCTGGACCACCCGGTCCAGGTCGGCGACGTCGAAGACCCCCAGTCCCAGGACATTGGCGATCGCCGAGAGGTCCACGAGCCTGTCCCCGCCCAGGTCGGAGAGGTGCGACTCGGCGGCAGCGATCGCGGAGGGGTCACGGATGTAGTCGCGCAGGACCAGGGCCCTCTCCGAGGCGGACCCGCGCACGAGGTCGTCCACCTGCAGGGCCAGCAGTCGTCCGTCGGAGCCGAGCTCCTCCAGGTAGCCGTTGATCTCGGAGGTGATGCGCCGGATCATCTCCATGCGCTGCATGACGGTGGCCACGTCCCTGATGGTGGCGGAGTCTCGCATCTCGAGGACGGTGAGGGTCTGGAGGACCTCGTCGAGGCGTTGGCTGTAGCGGTCCAGGGTGTCCACGGCGAGGTTCGCGCGCGAGAGCAGCGCCTCCGGCTCCTCGACCGTGTGGTGGAGCTCGCCGACGTAGATGGAGATCAGGCGCATCGAGGCGGACAGGGAGAGGACGGGCAGCCCGGTGTGGCGCGCGGTGCGCTGGGCGGTGCGGTGGCGCATGCCGGACTCGTCGGTGGGGATGGTCGGGTCCGGCAGCAACTGGACATTGGCCCGGCGGATGCGCCAGTTGTCGGTGTCCAGGACCACCGCGCCGTCCATCTTGCACAGTTCACGCAGGCGGGAGGCGGAGAACTCCACGTCCAGCTCGAAGCCACCCGAGCAGATGTCGAGGACCTCCTGGGAGTAGCCGAGCACCACCAGGGCTCCGGTGTGGGAGCGCTGGATGCGCTCCAGGCCCTCGCGCAGTGCGGTCCCGGGCGCGATCGCCTGGAGGGCCGAGCGCAGGGTCGCCGCATCTGAACCCATGGTGTCCGTCCGCCTTCCGACGCCGCCAGTGCTGACGACCCGATTCTACGGCAGGGCGAACTCCAGGGCCGTCGCGAGGTCGGACACGGGACGCACGTACATCCCCTCGATCTTGTGGAGGTCCTCCAGGCCCTGTTCGGGCACGAGGGCCACGGTGAACCCGAGGCGCGCAGCCTCCTGGAGGCGACGCTGCACACCCACGCAGGACCGCAGTTCCCCCGTCAGTCCCACCTCGCCGATGGCGACCAGGCCCGAGCGCGCGGGTGTCCCGCTGGTGGCGGAGACGACCGCGATCGCGCTGGCGAGATCGACGGCGGGCTCCACGGCACGCGCCCCGCCCACCGTGGAGACGTACACGTCCAGGGCCGAGGTGTCGCGTCCCAGGCGTGCCTGGAGGACCGCCAGCACCATGGCGGTGCGTGAGTGGTCCACACCGGACGTGGTGCGCCGGGGTGAGCCGCCACCCGGTGAAGCGGCGACCAGTGCCTGGACCTCGGTGGGCATGGGGCGGCGTCCTTCCAGCGAGACGGTGACGCAGGAGCCGGGCACGTCGCTGCTGGTCCGGGACAGGAACAGTCCCGAGGGATCGGGCAGACCCCGGATGCCGTTGTCCGTGAGTTCGAAGCACCCGACCTCGTCGGTGGGGCCGTACCTGTTCTTCACCGCGCGCAGCAGACGCAGGCGGGAATGACGATCGCCCTCGAACTGGCACACGACGTCGACCAGGTGCTCCAGCACGCGTGGACCCGCGATCCCGCCGTCCTTCGTGACGTGTCCGACCAGGAGGACGGGCAGGTCCCGTTCCTTGGCGACCCGGATGAGGCCGGCCGCGACGGCCCGGACCTGCGCGACACCACCCGCACCGCCCTCCACCCGGGAGGACTGGATCGTCTGGACGGAGTCGACCACCAAAAGGGAGGGTGAGGTCTCCTCGACGTGGCCGAGGATGGTCCCCAGGTCGTTGTCGTCGGCGAGCAGCAGGGACTCGTCGACGGCTCCGATGCGTTCGGCACGTCCCTTGATCTGGGCGGAGGACTCCTCGCCGGTCACGTAGAGGACGGGTCCGGGGCGATGCGACTCGCGCGCGGAACGTGCTGCGCGGGCGGCGACGTCCAGCAGGAGGGTGGACTTGCCGACACCCGGCTCCCCGGCCAGCAGCACGACGGCGCCGGGGACGATCCCACCTCCCAGGACCCGGTCGAGCTCCCCGACCCCGGTGGGTCGGGAGTGCGCCGTGCGCGAGTCCACCTCCACGATGGGGACGGCGGGCCGACGCGGCCTGGTTGCCGCGGGTACGCCGGTGGGGGAGGCGCCGAGCTCCTCCAGCGTGCCCCACGCCCGGCACTCGCGGCACTGCCCGACCCACTTGGGGGACGTCCACCCGCACTCCGTGCACCGGTACGTCGCCTTGTCCTTCGCCATGGCGCACACCGTACCCGTCGGCACGTGCAGCTGCGCGTGCCGCAGGGGCAGGCGGCTCAGGGCCTGTTCGCGAAGTGCTCCAGGAGCATGGCGTCCCCGGAGACGATGATGATGTCCTCGGGGTTGATGCGCGTGTGTGAGTCCGCGTACTCGAAGGGCTTGCCCGGACGCAGGATCCCCAGCAGGTTCACACCGTAGCGGGCACGCAGGTCCAGCTCCCCCACGGTGAAACCCTGGACCTCCTTGGGTGGGCGCAACTTCATGATGGCGAAGCCCTGCTTGTCCATCTCGATGTAGTCCAGCATCCGCCCGCCCACCAGGTGTGCGGTGCGCTGGCCGGCGTCGAACTCCGGGTAGACCACGTGGTGGGCTCCGATGCGCTTGAGGATGCGTCCGTGCTCGCGCGAGATCGCCTTGGCCCAGATCGAGGGGATCCCGATGTCCACGAGGTTCGCGGTGATGAGGACCGAGGCCTCCAGGGAGGATCCGATGCCGACCACGGCGGAGGCGAACTCGCGGGCCCCCAACTGCTCCAGCGCCTCGGCGTTGGAGGCGTCGGCCTCCACCAGGGGGATGCGCCCGGCGAACTGCTGGACGCGACGCGCATCCTTCTCCACGCCCAGGATCTCGTGTCCGAGGCGGTCGAGGGTCGCTGCCACGGCGGACCCGAAACGACCCAGTCCGATGACGAGCGTGCCCGAGGCCTGGGCCTTGTCTTCTGCCATGACGCCATTCTCCCACGCACGCGAACAGCCCCGGCGCGGGCGGCTCAGCCGATGATCGGGCGTTCCTCCGGCATACGGATGACGCGGCGACGCTCGCGCAGGGCCAGGGCGGCTGCCACCGTCATCGTGCCGGTGCGCCCGGCGTACATGAGGACCGCGAGCACGTACTTCGCGGCCGCAGGGAGTGTGGGGGTGATGCCGGTGGAGAGCCCGACGGTGGCGAAGGCGGAGATGGTCTCGAAGAGGATGACGTCCAGGCTCAGGTCGGTCAGTGTCAGCAGCAGAACCACCGAGACACACACCATCGACACGCCGATCAGTGTCACCGCCACGGCCAGGCGGACGACGTTGATGGGGATGCGTCTCCCGAAGGCCTCGAGGTCACGGTCACCGCGTGCCTCCGCCAGCACCGCCAGCATGAGGACCGCGAAGGTGGTCACCTTGATGCCGCCGGCCGTGGAGGCGGAGCCGCCGCCGATGAGCATGAGGATGTCCTGGACGAAGTGCGTCTGGGAGCGCATCTGGGACACGTCCAGGGCCGAGAGCCCCGAGGAACGGGTGTTGACGCCGGCCAGGAGGATGTTGAGGAGCTTGGAGCCGACGTCCAGGTCACCCAGCGTGTCGGGATTGGTCCACTCGGTGAGGGCCAGCAGGAGGGACCCCACGACGGCCAGCACCCCGTACGTGGACAGCGTGAGCTTGGTGTGCAGCGTCCAGCGACGGGGTGTGCGCCAGCGTTCGGCGATGTCGGTGACGACGGGGAAGCCGATCGCGCCGACCACGGTGCCCAGGGCAATGGGCCCCAGCATCCACCAGTCCCCGACGTGGGGGGTGAGGCCGCCCTCCAGGATGACGAAGCCGGCGTTGTTGAACACGGAGATCGCCATGAACAGGGCGTGCCAGGTCGCCTCGGGCACCGAGTCGCCCAGGGAGACGAAGCGGGGCAGGAAGACGAGGAAGAGGACGCCCTCGGCGATGAGCGAGGTCCCGATGACGGCGCGCAGCAGGGTTCCCACACGGCCCAGGCCACTGGACTTGGTCTCCGCGGCGGCGAGCATGCGTTGGGTGAGCCCCAGGTGGCGCGACACAGCGAGTCCGAGCACCGAGGCGAGGGTCATGACCCCCAGTCCTCCCACGGCGATGCCCAAGGCGATGACTCCCTGGCCGAAGACGGACCAGTGGGTCGCTGTGTCCACGGTGGTCAGTCCCGTCACGCAGACTGCCGAGACCGCGGTGAAGAACACGTCGACGAAGGCGACCGGATCGTCCTCGGCTGCGGCGAAGGGCAGGCTGAGCAGGGCGATGACGGCGATGATGATGATGGTGAAGACAGCGAGCGCGAGCCGTGCCGGAGAGTTGCGCGCCTGCCGGTCGACCCACTCCCGCAGTCGCTCCGAACGTGTCTTGCGCAACAGGGAGGAGGCGCGTCCCTCCACGGGGCGGACCAGCGCGGTCCCGGGGCTCGGGGCCAGTGGGTCCGCGGCATCCAGGGGGAGTGGGGGTCGACGGGGGCGGGGTTGGCGGCCGAAGAGTGCCACGTGTCTCACCTGCCTCGGTCCGGGGATTGTCGGTGCACCGTGTGGGTGCCGTGTTGTCGCGGCGGTGCTCCACGGGGATGCGCAGGGGCGCCGAACTGCACCCATGCTAGGCGTTGGGCCTCCGGATTCCCGCCAAGTGGCCCCATGGCGGAGTGGACACTTGCCGCAGGTGCACAGGGAGGCCCTATCATGGGTCGAGAGGCCCCTCAAGCGCAGGATCCGGGATCCGGCCGCCTCGTGCCCTGGGAGACGTCGATGGACCAGAAGTCCGCCCCCCGCTTCATGACAGTGGCTGAAGTGGCGGACCTCATGCGCGTGTCCAAGATGACGGTCTACCGACTCATCCACAGCGGTGAGATGCCCGCGATCAGGGTCGGGAAGAGCTTCCGGGTGCCCGAGTCCGCCGTGCGCCAGCTCATCGATGCGGGCCTGTCGGAGTGGTCCGATGAACGCGCTGGGGGAATTGGCGGCTAGGATGGGGTCGTTGTGCCCCCGCGGGCACGGACGAGTCAGACCGGCGGGCCGTCGCACCTGCCACTTCACCTGTTGACGAGGGAGGAACCCCATGGGCTCCGTGATCAAGAAGCGCCGCAAGCGCATGGCCAAGAAGAAGCACCGCAAGCTGCTGCGCAAGACGCGCCACCAGCGTCGCAACAAGAAGTGACGTCGCGGAGGGGCCCGGTCGGAAGGCCGGGCCCCTCGCCTGTCCCCGCGAAGTCCGCTCTGTTCCACCCTCGAAGTCCGCTCAGTTCGGACCCTGAGGTCCGCTCTGTTCGGACCCTGAGGTCCGCTCTGTTCGGACCCTGAGGTCCGCTCTGTTCCACCCGCGAGGTCCGCTCAGTTCGGACCCTGAGGTCCGCTCTGTTCGGGCTGCCCGGCGGCACGGGGGCCGATCCCGGGTCCCAGGGCCGACCGCGCGCGTGCTCCAGCCGGTGGCGGGAGGTGCGGGAGCCGCCCTCGTCGACGTGGGACGGGGCCCTCGGCGGTGGGCTCAGGCCCCGCCGACGAGGTGGGAGAGCCCCGAGACGACCGCAAGGGCCCCGACACCCGCCAGCGTGGCCGCGACGGTCTTGAGGGAGCGGTCGCGCAGACGGTCGGTGCGCGTGCGCGCGGCCAGTCGGTCCCAGCCCCGTCTGCGGGCGACGCGTGCCAGTCGGACATCGGCGTTGACCGCGACGGGGTGGCCGACGGCCTCCAACATCTCGACGTCGTGGAACGAGTCCGAGTACGCCCAGGACTGTGACAGGTCGATGCCCCGTTCGGCTGCGAGACGGCGCACCGCCTCCGCCTTGTGGTGGGCATGGACGACGGGTCCGTCCAGCTCCGCCAGCAGGAACCCGTCGCGGACCGCCAGGCGCGTCCCGATGCCGCCGGTGGCACCGAGGTGGGTGGCCATCACCTCCGAGACCAGCCAGGGAGTGGCCGAGGCGAGCCAGACCTCGTCCCCGCGTTCCAGGTGCCACTGGATGCGTTCCACGGTGCGCGCGTAGAGGCGGGGACGGATCGCGGGTTCCCAGACCTGCTCGATCACCTCCCCCATCTGCGCCACGGACTGCCCCGCGACACTGCGCATCGCGCGCTGCGCGACGTTGGAGACCCGGGAGACCTTCTCACCGAAGAGGGCGTAGAGGAGTGACTGGCGCACGGCGAACGCGATGGTACGGCGGTTGATGAGGCCCCGACGGAGCAGGGCAGTGGCGACGACCGAGGCCGAGGCCCCGCGCATCAGCGTCTTGTCGATGTCGAAGAAGGCGGCCACCCGCGGGGCTGTCGGCGCAGAGGGTGGGGGCATGTCCCCAAGGGTAACGGTGCGCCGCACGCCGTGGCATCCGTGGAACACTGGTGACATGGAGATCACGACCGTCCACGTCATGCGCCACGGCGAGGTGGACAATCCCCGAGGACTGCTCTACGGGCGCCTGCCCGGCTTCGGCCTCACCGAGCGCGGGCACGCCATGGCGCGCCGCGTGGCCGAGCACCTGGTGGAGGAGGGACGTGACATCACCACGGTCATCGCCTCCCCCCTGCTGCGCGCCCAGCAGAGTGCGCTCCCGACCGCCCACGCCTTCGACGTCGAGGTCGACTGCGACCCGAGGCTGGTCGAGGCGGGCAATGCCTTCGAGGGGGTGCCCGTCAACGCCGACCGCTCCGCCCTGACCCGTCCCCGGTACTGGCACCTCTACACGAACCCCCTGCGTCCCTCGTGGGGGGAGCCCTACACCGAGGTCGCAGACCGGATGTCCGCCGCCCTCTCGGGGGCCCTGCGCGCTGCGCGCGGGCACGAGGCGCTGGTCGTGTCCCACCAGATGCCGATCACGACGCTGACCCGTTTCGCCGAGTGCAGGCCCCTGCCCCACGCCCCGTGGGCCCGCACGTGTTCCCTGGCCTCGTTGACGTCCTTCATCTTCGAGGGCGCGACGCTGGTGGGCATCTCCTACCAGGAGCCGGCTGCGGAGCTCCTGCAGGGTGCGGCAGACATGACACCGGGGCGGTCGGCAGCAGAGCTGAAGCGCTGAGGCCGTCGGGCCCCACGGCCCGGAACAGCTGTCGGGAGCCCGTTCCCGCGCGCTTCACCATCGGTGTGCGCGTCGCGACCCCCGGGTGCGGTCCACCGCCCGGGCATCAGTTCCCGGTCGGGGTGCCGCTGCCCGGCTCGTCGTCCTCGTCCTGGTCGGTGTCGCCGCCCGTGGGCCCGTCGGGCTCGTCAGGCTCATCAGGTCCGTCGTCGTGGTCATCGCCGTCGGGTGTGGTGCCACCGGCGAGCGGCCCGGGCCCGTCTCCGGCGCCGCCCTCGTCCTTCGGGGAGCGGTCGCCCTCGGCAGCCCTGCGGCGGCGGATGTCGCGCTCGAGGCGGAAGAGGAACTCGGGGTCATCGTCGGGGGCCAGGGGCCCCGGGGGTGCTGCGGGGGCGCTGGGACGGGAGGGGCGCGGGAACATCGGCCTGGGCGTGGTGGACCCGGTGGTCCCGTCGGCCGTCTCGGCCCTGCCGACGGCGCGCACGACCAGCCAGACCACGGAGCCGATGGAGAAGGAGGGGATGGTCAGCAGGATGATGATCAGCCACATGATGCGCGGGATGCGCCCGGGCATCTCCTCCTCCGGGGTGCGCGCCCAGTCCGCGATGGCATAGATGGTCACTGCCAACCACGCGACGACAAGGAGGATCCTGAACACTCCTCCAGTCTAGGCGAGCCGGGTCCACACCACTTCCGGGAGGTCAGGGGTGCGGGGTCCGGCTCCGGCGCCCGTGTGGCCCGGACCTCAGGCCGTCACGACCAGGACCGCTCCGACGACGAGCGACCAGGCCAGTGTGTACAGACCTGTGTCCCTCAGTGCCGGGATGAGCGCGCGACCGGTCGCCCCGGCGACCACCCTGCGCGCCGGGACCGCGGCCCCGAGCAGCAGGACCGGCACGAAGGCGATCGCCGTACCGGTGTCCACGGTCACCAGCGCCAGACCCGCCAGGAGGACCGCCGCCAGGAGGAGCGCGACGTAGGTGGTCCGCGACCCGCGCTCGCCCAGGCGCACGGCGACGGTGCGCTTGCCGGCCTCGCGGTCGGTGGGGATGTCGCGGATGTTGTTGACCATGAGCAGACTCACGCTGAGCAGGCCGGTCCCGCTGGCCAGGCACCACAGCCACCAGGGTGCGGAGGGCACCTGGGTCACCGTGGTGCCGACGGTCGCCACCAGCCCGAAGAACACGAAGACCATGACCTCCGACACCCCCACACCGAGGTAGCCGTAGGGATGGCGACCACCGGTGTAGAACCAGGCCGCGGCCACCGCACAGGCGCCGACCGCCACGAGCACCCACTGCCCCGACAGGACGACCAGCCACAGGCCGAGCACCGTTGCCGCACCGAAGCATCCCAGGGCCGCGGCGAGCACCGTGCGGGGGGAGGCCAGACCGCCCCCGGTCAGGCGCGGGGGGCCCTCGCGGTGGTCATCGGTGCCGCGGATGCCGTCGGAGTAGTCGTTGGAGAAGTTGACCCCGATCTGCAGGAACAGTGCGACACCCAGGGCGAGCAGGGCGCGGGGCGCGGACCAGTGCCCGATGTGCACCGCAGCTGCGGTTCCGAGGATCACGGGTGCCATTGCGGCGGGCAGGGTGCGCAGGCGCGCGCCCTCCAGCCAGTCGGTGGGGGTAGCCATGGGCCCATTCAACGACGCCACTCGGCGCCGGTGCCAATCCTCTCCTCGACGGCCGCCCGCAGGGCACGGGGGTCGACCTTGCCCGTGGGGAGCATCGGCAGGGCGTCCAGTGCGACGACCACACGAGGTGCCTCCGCCCGTCCGAGGGCCTCCCCGACGTGCTCGCGGATCGCCAGTGCCAGTTCCCGCAGGCCGGGAGCAGGTGCCGGGGCGGTTGCGGGGTCGGGTGTCGCGGCTGGTCCCGCAGGGGTCGCTGCAACCGGTTCGGGGACGAGGGCGGCTCCGCTCGCGTCGGTTCCGGCGAGCACGCCCGGTTCGGGTACCACGGCGGCCGTGACGAGGGCGCCCCACTTCTCGTCCGGGAGGTCGAGGATCCACGCGTCCCTCACCCCGGGGGTGGCGAGCACGGCGCGGCGTACCGGGCCGGGAGCGACCGACAGTCCCCCCGAGACGATGACGTCGTCACTGCGTCCGAGGACCTCGACGCAGCCGGCAGGTGTCACCCGCCCGATGTCCCCGGTCAGCAGCCAGCGCGCCCCGCCCTCGTCGATGAAGGGGGAGGGGCCGTCGAGGTAGCGCGTCATGAGCATCGGGCCGGTGACGGCCAGGCGTGCCCGTCCATCGACCTCCACGGTGCGCACGGCGACACCGGGCAGGGGTCGGCCGTCGTAGACGCATCCGCCAGCCGTCTCCGTCATCCCGTACGTGGTGTGGACGCGGATCCCGAGCTCGCGGGCACGCCCGAGCAGTGCGGGGTCGGCCCCCGAGCCACCGACCAGGACGGCCGCCAGGCGGGCCAGCGCTGCGGTGACCTCGGGGCCGGCCTCGAGGCAGGCGCGCAGCTGTGTGGGCACCAGGGAGAGGTAACCCGGGACGTCGGGGTCCTGTGTGGCCCCGGCGACGGCGGCCGGCAGGCGGGTGGGGTGGAACCCGGCCGTCGTGTCCACGATCTGGGGGGAGGTGCCGGCCAAGGCCGCGCGGAAGAGGACCTGGGCACCCGCCACGTGGTGGGCCGGGAGGGCCAGGATCCAGCGGCCGGGTCCGTCGAGTGCCCGATCGGTGGAGCGCGCGGAGGCGATGAGGGCACCGACGGAGAGCCCCACCAGGTGCGGCGTGCCCGTGGAGGACCCGGAGGTCTGGAGGACCACGTCGATCCCGTCGAGGAGGTGGGGATCCGCTGCTGCCGCCGGATCCAGGCCCGGGAACGCCTGGGCGGGTGTCGTGGCCGAGCCCCTGAGGGTGGCGTGGTCCACGGTGGCCGGGTCACGCAGCACCACGACGGTGTGGGGGGCAGGATGATCGGGGTCGTCCGCCCGTTCCTCGTGCAGCTCGACGAGCTTGTGCAGGGAGGCGTAGGCCATGGCGACGGCTCCGGGGGACGTCCCGCCCGGGACGAGGAGGATCCGCGGTCCGGTCATTCTGGTGCCTCCTGGCGTCGTGGTCCGGGGTCGACAGGTTACGCCGGGAGACCCGTCGGTGGGGTGCGCAGCTGCTCACGTCCGGCTCCCCGGGGGTGGAATCCCGGTCGGATGTGGCGCAGTCGGGCGTGACCTTTTCGTGACCGACGTGGGCGATCCCATACTGCAGGGGTTGCAGGGGTTCGCATACCATGAAGTGTGGCTTCAAACCGTGTCTCCTCGAAGATTAAGTGGCTCCTGGGTGGAGTGCTTGCGTTCGTGCTGGTCCTCACCGGTGCGACGGCGGGCTATGCTGCCCACTTCGCCGAGCGTGCCCTGCCCGGCGTGTCGGTGGCGGGCACGTCGGTGACCGGCCAGACCGCGGACGAGGTCGAGGAGGCGGTGGCCCAGAGGGCCGGCGAGATCACCGTGACGGTGAACGTGGACGGCCAGCCGACCACTGCCAAGCTCTCCGACCTCGGGGTGAGCGTGGACGCCGCGGCGACCGCAGCGAAGGCGTTCGAGCCCAATGCCTCCGCCTGGTCGCGGATCAAGGCGCTGGTCGACCACCGCGATGTCGCGGTGGTGACGTCGGTGGACGAGGAGAAGCTCCAGGACTTCAGCACCGAGCTGGCCGCGAAGGCCGGTCATCCTGCTGCCGATGCCACGGTGTCCTTCTCGGCGGACGCCGCGCAGTTCGTCGTCACCGACGCGCAGGAGGGTGTCGGCGTCGACGTCTCCCAGATGACGGGTGTGGTCGCCAAGGCTGCCTCCACCCTGACGTCCCAGGCCGTGGACCTGAAGTCCGCCGAGGTCGAACCGACCGTGACCACGCAGGCGGCCCAGCAGGCAGCGGACACGGCCAATGGTCTCCTGGCTCTGGACGTCACCCTGAACAGCGGTGTGGCATCCTACCCGGCGGACACGGCCACCAAGGCAGGGTGGATCTCCGTCCCCACCGAGGATGACGGGACCCTGGGGACGCCCACGTGGGACGATGCGAAGGTGAACGCCTGGGTCGAGAAGACTGCGGTGGCCACGAACGAGGAGGCCATCCCCGGTGTCAAGAACGTGAACTCCAGGGGTGACGTGGTCGCCGTGGCGGACGCGGGGACGGCCGGGTGCACGGTGAACAACATCGCAGTCCTGCAGAAGGCCGTGGTCGCCGCCCTGACGGAGGGCCAGTCCTACACCGGGAACTTCAAGTACGACAACGTCGAGCCCACCTTCACGACCCGCGAGATCGCCGACGGCGCAGAGGACCTCGTCTACCAGGCCGCGGACGGTGAGAAGTGGATCGACATCAACCTCTCCAACTACACCGTGACCGCCTACGAGGGCGCCACCATCGTGCGTGGCCCGATCCCCATGGTCCCCGGTGAGCCAGACACCCCGACCGTCACCGGCACCTACCACGTGTACCTGAAGTACGCCTCGCAGACCATGGAGGGGCTCAACAAGGACGGGACGAAGTACAAGACGCCCGACGTCCCGTGGATCACCTACTTCACCGGTTCCTACGGCCTGCACGGAGCGCCGTGGCGGACCTCCTTCGGGTGGGGTGGCCCCGGTGGTTCGCACGGGTGTGTGAACATGCCCGTCGACGAGGCCAAGTGGATCTACGACTGGTCCGAGATCGGCACCACTGTCGTCAGCCACCACTGACGCGGCACGGCGGGGCGGGCACATGTCCGTCGTCCGCGCGGTCGGCCGCCCCGGCCCTCAGGAGGAGGGGCACACGGCCACGGAGGTGCGTGGCTCCCCGAGGCCGGAGGGTCGTGCCAGGGTGGCTGTGCTGCCCTCCCACTCCAGTGACCACTGCAGGGAGACGACGGGATCGGTGGGGCCCTCCCTGCCCGTCGACCATGCCGTGCCCATCCCCTCGGTGCGGATCCTCCCCGGAGCGAGGACGTGGAAGCGGGTGACGGTGCCCTCGTAGGCGTCCTCGACCACCCCGTAGACGCGGCACCCCGTCGGTGAGTCGGGGAGCATGTGGTGGGCGGCCAGTGGGAGTGAGAGGGACGCGACGAGGACCGCCAGGCCGACCAGGGGAAGGACGGCCAGCGTGGACAGGGTCGCAAGGGTGCGGACCGTGCGCCGCAGGATGCGCCGCACGAGGGCCGGTGTCTCCGTGAAGGGCTCGCCGAGTCGGACCAGGACGAGCACCAGACTCACGGCCCACAGGCCCACGACCGTTGCACCCACGACCAGTGCACGGTGGGCGCCGGTGACCACGTGACCCCACAGGACAAGGACGGGCGAGGGGTCACCGGAGTCCCGGACGACGGCCGACAGGGCGAGGACCAGGACGCCCGCGCTCCACGTGCCCCTGATCCACCGGTCGAGCACCCTGCGCCGACGGGTCGACCCGGGAGGCGTGCGCGCCGAGGTGGGGATCGACGCGGGGTCCCCGGGTGTCAGGGGTGGCGGCTCCTCCGGTGCTGCCACGGTGCGGGCACCGGAGCCGGACCTGACCTCCGTCCCGGCCGGGTCACCGGTCCGGTCCATGTCTGCGGCCACGTCAGAAGTAGTACGGGTGCCCGGACCAGTCGGGGGCACGGTGCTCCAGGAAGGCATCGCGCCCTTCCTGGGCCTCGGGCGTCATGTAGGCCATGCGGGTGGCCTCCCCGGCGAAGACCTGTTGTCCGGCCAAGCCGTCATCGGCCAGGTTGAAGGCGAACTTGAGCATACGGATCGCCTGGGGGGACTTCCCCGCGATGGTGCGCGCCCACTCCAGGGCCCGCTCCTCGAGCTGGGCGTGGGGCACGGCGGCGTTGACCACGCCCCAGCGCTCCGCCGTCGCCGCGTCGTAGCGACCGGCCAGGAAGAAGATCTCCCGTGCGCGCTTGTCGCCCACCTGGCGGGCCAGCAGCGCCGATCCGTAGCCGGCGTCGAAGGAGCCGACATTGGCGTCCGTCTGCATGAAGGCCGCGTGCTCCAGGGAGGCCACGGACAGGTCGCAGACGACGTTGAGGCTGTGTCCGCCACCTGCCGCCCAGCCGGGGACCGCGGCGATGACGACCTTCGGCATGGTCCGGATCAGGCGCTGGACCTCCAGGATGTGGAGGCGCCCCGCGCGGGCGGGGTCGACCTGCTCGCGGCGTGTCGCGGTGGCGGCGCCGGGGTCCGCGCCCTCGACCTCGTAGTGGTAGCCATCCGCTCCGCGCACCCGCTGGTCGCCGCCCGAACAGAAGGAGTACCCGCCGTCGCGGGCGGAGGGGCCGTTGCCGGTGAGGATGACGGCGGCGACGTCGCCACTCATCCGGGCATGGTCCAGGCAGCGGTGGAGCTCGTCCACCGTGAGGGGTCGGAAGGCGTTGCGGATGTCGGGCCGGTCGAAGGCGATGCGCACCCAGGGCAGGTCCGCGCCTTCGGGCCTGCCGTCCAGGTCCTCCCCGCGTGAGACGCCGCGATGGTAGGTGAGGTCGTGGAGGTCGAATCCCCGGACCTCACGCCAGCGCGAGGCATCGAAGGTGTCGGAGACGAAGGGCAGAGCACTCATGGGGACAGGGTACGTGCGGGGCGCGCCGTGCTCCGGGTGCGTGGTGGGCGCGTGCCCCGGAGGGGTCCGGGGCACCCACGGACCGGGTCGGGCCACGTGGGTGCATCCCGCTCCTCGTGGGTACGTCGCGCCCTCGTCGGGAGAGGGAGTCCCGGTCGGGATAGTCTGGAACGAGCGGCGGCACACCCGACGCCACCGCACCCGAGGAGCAGGCATCCCGCATGGACCAGGCGCAGGGGCGTTTCGCACGACTGCTGCCTCCCGAGGAGGGGGCGTCGCGGCGCACGATGCTGCTGTCCTTCGGACTGTGGCCCGTGGCCGTGCTGCTCACCCTGCGCGGTCAGGGACTGGGCCTCGGGAGCCTCGGTCTGCTGGCGATCCCGATGTCGGTGACGGCGTTCAAGCGGCTGCGCGACCGGTTCCCACCCGGCCCGGCCCGACGGGTCATCACCGGGTACTCCGGGCTGTACATGCTCCTGGTGGCCTGGATGATGCTGGCCCACTTCGAGTCCTTCGGCGTCATCGGGTCCGTGGTGGCGGCCGCGGCCTCCATCCACGTCCTCACACACCGGGACGAGGACGGCCACAGCACCGTCGAGTCCATGGTCGCGCGGGCCGACCTGCTGGCCGGCCCCCGGACGTCGGAGGACGACGACCCCGGGGACGCACGGATCGCGGGGTCGGGTCCCGCCTGAGGCCCCGCTCCCCCGGACGTCACCGCCCCTGCAGCCCACTGACTGCTAGCGTGACCGCCATGACCAGCGACGTCACCTCCCTGTTCCACCCCGGTCAGCACCTGCTGCGCGAACTCGACTTCACGGGCGAGGAATGGCGCGACCTGCTGGAGCTGTCCGCCCAGCTCAAGGCCGCCAAGGAGGAGCACCGCGAGGTCCAGTACATGCGCGGCCTCAACATCGCCCTCCTCTTCGCCAAGACCTCGACCCGCACGCGATGCTCCTTCGAGGTCGCCGCTGCCGACCAGGGCGCCCACACCGTCTACCTCGACCCCTCGGGGTCCCAGATGGGGCACAAGGAGTCCGTGGAGGACACCGCCCGGGTCCTGGGACGCATCTTCGACGGCATCGAGTACCGCGGGGACCTGCAGGACCACGTCGACACCCTGGCGGCACGCTCCGGCGTGCCCGTGTTCAACGGGTTGACGGACGACTGGCACCCCACCCAGATGCTCGCCGACACCCTCACCATGAGGGAGCACTCCCACGGTCGCCCGGACGGGGAGATCTCCTACGCCTACGTCGGGGACGCGCGCTTCAACATGGGCAGGTCCCTGCTGGTCAACGGGGCGATCCTGGGCATGGACGTGCGCATCGTGGCGCCCCGGGCGTTGTGGCCCGCCGAGGACGTCATCGCCGCCGCCCGCGGGCGCGCCGCGGAGTCCGGTGCCCGCATCACGGTCACCGAGGACACCTCGGCAGTGGAGGGAGCGGACTTCGTCCACACCGACATCTGGGTCTCCATGGGGGAGCCGAAGGAGGTCTGGGCCCAGCGCATCGAACTCCTGCACGACTACCGCGTGGACGAGGACCTCATGGCGCTCGCGGGCCCGGAGGCGAAGTTCATGCACTGCCTGCCCGCTTACCACGACCTCGGTACCGAGGTCGGGCGTCGCATCCACGAGCGTTTCGGCCTGGAGGGCATCGAGGTGTCCGACGAGGTCTTCGAGGGCCCGCGCTCCATCGTCTTCGACCAGGCGGCCAACCGCATGCCCACCATCAAGGCGGCCATGGTCTCGGCCCTGGGACGCGTCTGACGGGTCCGGCCCTGCCGCCGTCGCCCAGTCGTCGTCACTGTCGGGGGAATCGAGGGGTGTCGCCCCGTCGGACCGGTCCCGGCCCCGCCCTCGTCGGCGTGACGGGGACGGGGAGGTGCCCGCCGGTCAGCGCCCCCCGTGCCTGCGCCAGGAGGGGAGGAGCCAGTCGGGCAGCGCGCCCCGGCCGAAGCCGAGGAAGGTCAGCGCCAGCCCCGCCAGGGCCAGGACGGCCCCGCAGGCGGCGACCAGCCACACCAGGATGCCCTGACCCACCAGCCCGGCCAGCGCGACGACGCCGACGCCCAGCAGCAACAGGGACAGGCCCGGGAGCGTGGCGAAGGCGAAACGTTCGTCGACGATGCCTCTCGTGTGCTCCCACCACCGGGACGAGGGCGAGTCCCTGCGCAGCCACAGGCTGCCCACCCCGGCAAGGACTCCGACCACCAGTGCGACATAGACCATGGCCCCAGCCTATGTGTGGTGCGCGCTCCGACAGACGGCTGTGACCGCCAATCGGGGCACCGTGAGACGTGGCCGGAGGACCGGTTGCACTGTGACCAGCGTGGGTGCAGGGAAGGTGGGCGGGCCACGCCCACGGGTGCCGCACGCGTCCCAGCGGGCACAATGGACCCATGCATGTGTCCGCGCCCCCCGTGGCGTCCCTCCAGGAGATCGACCCGGCCACCCTGCCCACCCCGACACGCGAGGTCCTGGGCGGCGTCGACCGGGTCCTCCTCCACCACCTGCCCATGGCGATCCGCTTCCGGCGGGTCACCACGCGCGAGGGCCTGCTCCTCCACGGTCCCGCCGGGTGGGGTGAGGCCGCACCCTTCTGGGACTACGACGCCCGGGAGTCCTCGACCTGGCTGGCGGCCGCCCTGGAGGGTGCGCTGCACGCAGCTCCCCCCGCCCTGCGGGACAGCGTGCCCGTCAATGTCACGGTGCCGGTGTGTCCACCGCAGGAGGCGGCGCGCCGGGTGCTGGCCTCCGGTGGGTGCGCGACCGCGAAGGTGAAGGTCGCGGACCCCGGTACCGCACTGGACGAGGACGTCGACCGGGTCGCGGCCGTGCGCGAGGCGCTCGACGCCACCGTCGGCACCCGTGGCCGCATCCGTGTCGACGCCAATGCCGCCTGGTCCGTGACCGCTGCCGTCGAGGCGGTGCGCGCCCTGGACCGGGCTGCCGGCGGGCTGGAGTACGTCGAGCAGCCCTGCCCGTCCGTGGAGGAGCTGGCCGAGGTGCGCCGGAGGGTGGACGTCCCCATCGCCGCGGACGAGTCGATCCGGCGGGCGGAGGACCCGCTCGCGGTCGCCCGTGCGGACGCCGCTGACATCGCGGTGGTCAAGGTGGCGCCCCTGGGGGGCGTCATGCGTGCCCTGGAGGTCGCCCGCAGCAGTGGTCTGGAGGTCGTCATCTCCTCCGCACTGGAGTCCTCGGTCGGTCTGGCCGCCGGGGTCCATGCGGCTGCCGCGCTGCCGGGACTGGACCACGCCTGCGGACTGGCGACCGCCCAACTGCTGGCCGCCGACGTCACCGCGCACCCACTGCTGCCCGTGGGAGGCGCGATCACCGTGCGCGACATCGCCCCCGACGAGGACCTGGTCGGTGCCCACCCCCTGCCCGAGGGCGTGGAGGACCGCTGGCGGGAACGCCTGGACGCCATGTGTCGCGTCCTCGCCGAGCAGGGGGTGGGTGCATGAGCGCCCACCCCTCCCAGCTCCTCGCCGAAGGCCTCGTGCAGGCGCTCGCGGCCGCAGGCGTGCGCGACGTGGTCTACTGCCCGGGTTCCCGCAGCGCGCCCCTCGCCTATGCCCTGGCTGATGCCGAGCGGGCCGGGGCCCTGCGCGTCCACGTCCGCCTGGACGAGCGCGGCGCGGCCTTCGTCGCGGTGGGCCTCTCTCGGGCGGGGACGCTTGCCGCCGTCCCCTCCCACGCCGTGCCTCCCCGCCCAGTACCGTCCGCGCCGGCCGCGGAGGCGCCCGGTGCCATCGCCCCCGCTGGCAGGACCGCCGCCGTCGACGAGGGCGACACCCCTCTGCCGGGGGTGGCGCACACGGGGGCGGGAGCCCGAGCGGTCGCGGTGGTGACGACCTCGGGTGGTGCCGTGGCAGAGCTCCACGCCGGCATCGCCGAAGCCTCCCACTCCGACCTGCCCCTCGTCGTGGTCAGCGCGGACCGACCCTTCGAGCTGCGCGGGGTCGGCGCCTCACAGACCACGACCCAGCCGGGCATCTTCGGGCCGCATGTCCGGGCCGGGTGGGACGTGCCGGCCGGGACCCCGGCCGACCGACGCCTGGGCGCCCTCGTCACCCGCGCCGTCGCCACGGCGATCGGTGCCCCGTCGGGCGAGCCCGGCCCCGTGCACCTCAACGTCGGGTTCCGTGACCCCTTGGTGCCCGATCCGCAGCACAGGGGAGCCCGCGTCATGGGGGCGCCGGGTCCGCACGTCATGAGCGGGGCCCCCACCCCGGTGCCGTGGGAGGACGTCGTGGACCCCACGCTGCGCACGGTGGTGGTGGCCGGTGACGGGGCGGACCCCCGGGCCGGGGACTGGGCGGAGATCGCAGGCATCCCCCTGCTGGCGGAGCCCACCTCGGGTGCCACCACCTCGGCCGCCTGGGTGCCCCACCAGCAGGGACTGCTCGCCCCGGGTGGTCCGGGGGACGAGGTCGAACAGGTGGTGCTGACGGGGCGGACCACCCTTTCCCGTCCCGTGTCGACCCTGCTGGCACGCGAGGACGTCCGCGTCGTCGTCCAGGCCGGGAACCCACGGTGGGCCGATCCGGCGGGCTGCGCCGCAGTCGTCGTCCCGGCCCTGGTGGCCCCGGTCGGGCCCCACCCGGACGGGGGGTGGCGCCGGCGGTGGGTGCTGGCCGCCGCCGAGATCGACCACCGCGTCCAGGAGATGGTCGACGGGGAGGACACGGAGTCGGACCGGAGAGGAGGGGACCCGGAGGGGATCACCATGGCTGCGGCAGCCGCTGCGGTGTGGGACTGCCCCCCCGGTGTCCTCCTGCTGGGAGCCTCGACGACGGTGCGCGCCGTGGACCTCGTGGCGGGTACCCCCGGTCGCCGTGACGTGGTGTCCAACAGGGGGCTGGCCGGCATCGACGGCACCGTCGCCACGGCCCTGGGCCTCGCCTGGGGTGCGGAGCGGCCCGTGTGCGCGGTCATGGGCGACCTCACCTTCTTCCACGACGCGTCCTCCCTGGCGATGACCGAGGGGGAGCGTCCCGCGGACGTCCGGGTCGTGGTGCTCGACGACCACGGGGGGTCGATCTTCGCGGGTCTTGAGCACGGACGCCCCGAGTACACCGAGGACTTCCCCCACTGGTTCGCGACGCCCCAGTCGGTGTCCGTGCAGGCACTCGCGCAGGCCTACGGAGCCGCGTACCGGGAGGTCGGATCCCCCGGGGAGCTGCGTGGCGTCCTGGCCGGGCCCGTCGGAGGCCTGGAGGTCGTCCACGTGCGCGTGCGTCGGGATCCCGCTGCCCTGGCCGCTCTGGCACAGGCACCCGGTGGGGGAGACGCGGGCGCGCAGCGCAGGTGAGTACCCCGGAGGTCGGGGAGGAGGGCGCGGAGGACGGGCATCGGGAGAGCGGGTGGACGACAGCCGCGCCCGGTGCCGCGACGGCTCGTCGGGGAGTTCAGGAAACATCCAGACAGGTCTCAGGCAACAGCGACGAACGGTGCCCACAATGGTGCCAACAGGACCCCGGAGAGAAGGAACCACATGAGCGACCATCGTCCAGACGAAGCTGATTCGCCCGCCACGCCGTCCCCGGACGACGCGTGGCGCCCCACACCCGAAGGGGACGGTGGCGGGACGGCGGACGTCCCGGACACCGGGCTCCCCACCACACACGGATCCGAGGAGGGGACGCCCGCCGACACGCCGTCAGGGGACACCCCGACGGAACAGCTCCCGGCCCCGGCTCCCACGCAGCAGTACCCGAGCACGCACCCGACCCAGGAGCTCCCGACCACGGGGACGACGGGAGCGCCCTCGTCCACCAGTGGCACCGGCAGCGTCGGCGACACGGGCACGGGTGCCGGTCCGGGTACGGCAGGGGAACAGGCGCCCCGNACGACGCGTCCTCCCTGGCGATGACCGAGGGGGAGCGTCCCGCGGACGTCCGGGTCGTGGTGCTCGACGACCACGGGGGGTCGATCTTCGCGGGTCTTGAGCACGGACGCCCCGAGTACACCGAGGACTTCCCCCACTGGTTCGCGACGCCCCAGTCGGTGTCCGTGCAGGCACTCGCGCAGGCCTACGGAGCCGCGTACCGGGAGGTCGGATCCCCCGGGGAGCTGCGTGGCGTCCTGGCCGGGCCCGTCGGAGGCCTGGAGGTCGTCCACGTGCGCGTGCGTCGGGATCCCGCTGCCCTGGCCGCTCTGGCACAGGCACCCGGTGGGGGAGACGCGGGCGCGCAGCGCAGGTGAGTACCCCGGAGGTCGGGGAGGAGGGCGCGGAGGACGGGCATCGGGAGAGCGGGTGGACGACAGCCGCGCCCGGTGCCGCGACGGCTCGTCGGGGAGTTCAGGAAACATCCAGACAGGTCTCAGGCAACAGCGACGAACGGTGCCCACAATGGTGCCAACAGGACCCCGGAGAGAAGGAACCACATGAGCGACCATCGTCCAGACGAAGCTGATTCGCCCGCCACGCCGTCCCCGGACGACGCGTGGCGCCCCACACCCGAAGGGGACGGTGGCGGGACGGCGGACGTCCCGGACACCGGGCTCCCCACCACACACGGATCCGAGGAGGGGACGCCCGCCGACACGCCGTCAGGGGACACCCCGACGGAACAGCTCCCGGCCCCGGCTCCCACGCAGCAGTACCCGAGCACGCACCCGACCCAGGAGCTCCCGACCACGGGGACGACGGGAGCGCCCTCGTCCACCAGTGGCACCGGCAGCGTCGGCGACACGGGCACGGGTGCCGGTCCGGGTACGGCAGGGGAACAGGCGCCCCGGGCACGGTCCCCCTGGGTGAACCCGGGCAGCGTGCAGGCGAGCAGCGGGAGTCCGGCGGACCCGGGTCCCGTCGGGACGGATCGCCCCTCGGGCGTCCCCACCCGGGGAGCATCTCCCTGGGGCAGCCCGGCCGACGGCACCTCCACCCCGGCTCCCGCCTCCACCCGGCCCGCCGGATCGACCGGCGACCCTGCAGCAGCGAGCCCCTCGACCGGCGGTCCGACCCCCGGAGGGACTCCCGGCTGGGGGGCCGGTGCCCAAGGGGCACCAGCCCCCGGCGCGAGCGGTTACGGTGCCCCGGCCTCCGGCACGCCCGGTCACGGTGCACCTGCCTACGGTGCCCCGGCCTACGGGGCTCCGCCCACCGGTGACGCGGGCGCCTACTCCCAGTACGCCCAGAGTGTGGCGGCGCCCTCGTCGACGAGGACACGCCAGCGCTCCGGCCGCGGACCCGGGTGGCTGGCACTCCTGGTCGCCATGGTGGTGACAGCCATGATCGCAGTCGGATCCACCCTGGCGCTCGGTGGCGGGACCCAGACGGCCCAACCCGCAGCGACCGCCACCACCCAGGCGACGGCCCAGACGGTCAGTCCGGTCCAGTCCTCGGGTGACGCCCCTGACTGGGAGGCCGTCGCCGCCGCAGTCTCGCCCGCCACGGTGACGATCACGGTCGAGTCCTCCTCGAGTTCGGACATCGGCTCCGGTGTGGTCTATGACGCCTCAGGACACATCGTGACGAACTACCACGTGATCTCCGCTGCGGTCTCGTCCTCGTCGGGGACGTCGAACACGTCGGGCTCCACCAGCGGGGCGATCACCGTGACGCTCTCGGACGGTCGGCTCTACGAGGCGACCGTGGTCGGGTACGACCAGACCACCGACCTCGCGGTCATCCAGTTGAAGAACCCGCCCTCCGACCTCACGGTGGCGACCTTCGGGTCCTCCGCGGACCTGGTCGTCGGGCAGTCGGTCATGGCGATCGGCTCGCCACTGGGTCTCTCCGACACGGTGACCACCGGCGTCGTCTCCGCCCTGAACCGGCCCGTGGAGGTCTCCACCTCGGAGACCCAGGAGACCGACCCGAATGATCCCTTCGGACAGCTGCCGCAGCAGGGCCAGCAACAGAGCGCAACGGACTCGGTGATCACCAACGCCATCCAGGTCGATGCCTCCATCAACCCCGGGAACTCCGGTGGCCCGCTGTTCGACGCGTCGGGGGCCGTGGTGGGGATCAACTTCTCGATCGCCTCGTTGTCGAGCTCAAGTGACTCCTCGGGGTCCATCGGTCTGGGCTTCGCCATCCCCTCCGACCTCGTGAAGTCCGTGACCGACCAGCTGATCTCCACGGGCACGGTCGACCACGCGGTCCTGGGCGTCACGATCCAGTCGGGCACGGCCACCGTCGACGGGACGACCCGGATCGGTGCCGAGGTCGCATCGGTGACCTCGGGCGGGGCCGCTGCCGAGGCGGGCATCAAGGTGGGTGACGTCATCCTCAGCGTCGACGGCGACCAGGTGAGTTCCGCGAAGTCCCTGTCGGGCTACGTGCGCCGCCACAAGAGCGGTGACTCGATCACACTGGAGGTCGCCCGCGACGGCTCCGTCCAGAACGTCCAGGTGACGCTCGGCTCGAAGAGCTGAGCGCCGGGGCCCGGTGCCCCGCGCGGGGGTGGGGAGCCGGGCCGCAGGCAGCTGAGCGGCGTGGGGATGCACGAGGGCGGGGCGAGGGCGGGGAACTGGGTCTCCGAGGGATCGGATGTCCCGGACTCGTCCTCGTCGTCCGTCGCCGCTCTCCGGCGTCTCCCCCGTGCACGGAGTACGGGCCGGGCGCCGGAGACGTGGCGGTGCCGGGGGGCGTGCCCCGGAGGGCCGGGAGGGCGTGTCCCGGGGTCAGACCCCGAGCGCCTCGAGCACGGGGGCCATCTTGGCGCGGGTCTCTGCCAGTTCCACCTCGGGCACGGAGTCGGGCATGATGCCCCCGCCCGCGAACACGCGCACCGAGCGGCGGTCGTGGGAGACCTGTCCGCACCGCAGGGCGATGGCGAACTCGCCCTCGCCCGAGGCGTCGATCCAGCCCACAGGGCCGGAATAGCGGCCACGTCGTGTGGACTCGAAGGACTCCAGGAGGTCGAAGGCCAGCTTGGTCGGCGTACCGCACACAGCAGCGGTCGGGTGCAGGGCGGCCACGACGTCCAGGACGTTGGCCGCCCCGAGGGTCGCGGTCACGTCGGTGGCCAGGTGCGAGACGTTGGGCAGGTCGATGACGCGGGGTTCGGTGGGCACGTCCAGGGTGTCGGCGATGGGGGAGAGGGCGCGTGCCACCGACTCGACGGCCAGCAGGTGCTCGGTGCGGTCCTTCATCGAGGACAACAGTTCGGCACCCTCGCCGGCGGCGGTGGTCCCGGCGAGCACACGGGAGAACACGGTCCCCGTGCTCATCGACGCGAGCATCTCGGGGGAGGCGCCGATCAGGCCGTCCACGGCGTAGGCCCAGGTCGTGGGGTAGAGCTCGTGGAGGCGCACGAGGAGGTGGCGCTCGTCGACGGGCTCCGCAGCGGAGACCACCATGTCGCGGCTCATGACGACCTTGGAGGCAGCCCCCGTGCGCAGACGCGTGATCAGACGTCGCACCGACTCCATCCACTGGGTCTGGGTCATGCGCCCGGTCTCGGTCCACAGACCGCGCGGCGCCCGCACGGGCTGCTCCTCGCGTTCCCGCAGTGCGGCGTCCAGTGCCTCCAGTGGCTCCCCGGGTTCGCTCCCGGCTGCCGTGGAGACGATCCACCGGCCGCCCTCGTCGTCGATGACGAGCACGGAGGGGACCACCAGGAAGCCCGGGGTCTCCCAGGCGAAACCGAAGGAACCCAGTGCCACGGGGACGACGGGGGCGTCCTCGGGTGCGGCGACAACCGCGCGCGCCCGGGCCGAGTCCCACTCCCGTGCCGCCTCGCGGATCGCATGGCGCCCACGGACCTCGATGCGCAGTGCCTCGCCCCACCCGACCATGCTGGTGCGGTCGCCGAGCCAGGCCAGGGGTGCATCGGATGAGGGCAGGAGGTCGACGAGGGCGACCCCGGCCACCGGGTGGTCGCCCGGAAGCGCCGCGACCCTGACGTGCAGGTCGGGGGTGGCGGGCTGGGCCTGGAGGGGAGATGACATGGGGCCATGGTATCCAGAGGCCCCGGTGGGCGCGGGATGTGTGGGGAGGTGAGGACCAGCAGGGATGGTGGGGCTCCGGTCGAGGCACCGGGTTCGCGTCGAGGCACCGGGTTCGCGGCGAGATACCGGGTTCGCGGCGAGATACCGGGTCCGAGATGAGATACCGGGTTCGCGGCGAGATACCGGGGTGTGCGCGTGGATCTCAACCACAACCGTGGATCTCATTGAGACTCGGTGGCCGACGGGAGGGGGAACGGGAGCCGGACCCGACGGGAGAGCGGACTTCGGGCCCGGGACAGAGCGGACTTCGAGCCCCGAACAGAGCGGACTTCGGGCCCGGGACAGAGCGGACTTCGAGCCCCGAACAGAGCGGACTTCGGGCCCGGAACAGAGCGGACTTCGGCGGGTGGAACGGCGCGGGCGTGGGATCATGGGTGTCATGACTGAAACGGACCACGGAGCACGGGCGGACCTCGACAAGCAGCCGGCGGACGTCGCCTCCATGTTCGACCAGGTCTCCTCCCGCTACGACCTCATGAACCGCCTGATGTCGGGCGGGATGGACAAGGTCTGGCAGACGGCCATGTGCTCGGCGGTCGGTGCGCGACCGGGGGAGAAGGTCCTCGACCTGGCCGCCGGGACCGGCGCCTCCTCCGCGGCACTGGCGCGTTCGGGTGCCGAGGTCATCGCCTGCGACCTCTCGACGGGCATGATCCGTGTCGGTCGGGAGCGCCACCCCGACATCGAGTTCGTCCAGGGGGACGCCACCGACCTCTCCTTCGCGGACGCTTCCTTCGACGCGGTGACGATCTCCTACGGACTGCGCAACGTCGTGGACACCGAGGCGGCGCTGCGGGAGATGGCCCGGGTGACCCGTCCGGGCGGTCGCCTCGTCGTCTGTGAGTTCTCGACCCCCACGAACGCCGCCTTCGGGAGCCTCTACCGGTTCCACCTGCGTCACGTCATGCCGGTCATCGCGCACCTCGCCAGCTCCGACGACGTCGCCTACGACTACCTGGTCGAGTCGATCCTGGACTGGCCCGACCAGGTGACGCTGGCCCGGACCATCGCGGGGTGCGGGTGGGAGCACGTCGCCCACCGAAATCTGACCGGGGGCATCGTGGCGCTCCACCGCGCGCGCAAGCCCCTGGCCTGAGGGAATGCCCCCGAGGGGGAGAACTACGGCAATTAGGTGACCTCGCACTTGCGCAATTGGGGAAGGGCGTCCTGCCCTCCTGTCCGGGAAGACCGGGCATTGTGCACGTCAGCAGGCCCGCGGTCAGCGCCCCGGGAGGACGGGGATAGTCTTCATGCTGGACTCCGGGCCCATGCCCGGCGCTCCGTGTGCACGTTCGTGGTCGTGCGACCACCTGACCGAGGGACCGAGGAGACGCAGTGAGCGACGACCTGGCGCGGGACATCGTCGCCGACGTCGTGATCGTCGGCGCTGGTCCCGCGGGAGCCGCCACGGCCTACCACCTCGCTGCCCTCGGTGTGGACGTCGCCGTCCTGGAGAAGGCCGAGTTCCCCCGCGACAAGATCTGCGGGGACGGGCTCACCCCCGCCGCCGTCCACGAGCTCGTCCTCATGGGCATGGACATCTCCGGTTGGACCCACAACCGGGGCCTGCGGGTCCTGGGCGGCGGACACACCATGCACATGGAGTGGCCCGACCAGAAGTCCCTGCCCGGGTACGGGCTCACCCGGGCGCGCATGCACCTGGACCACGAACTCATCCGTCACGCCGTGTCCGCCGGCGCCCGGCTGTACGAGGGCTACACCGTCACCGGCCCCCTCACCGACGGCAACGGCCGCGTCGCCGGCGTCACCGCCCGGCTCGGACGCGGGGCGAACGCCCTGGAGGTCACCGCCCGGGCGAAGCTGGTGGTCGAGGCCGGGGGTGTCTCCGCCCGGCTCGCCACGTCACTGGGCATCGAGCGCAATGTGCACCGCCCCCTCGGGGTCGCCGCGCGCACCTACTTCCGCTCCCCGCGCTCGGACGACGAGTGGCTGGAGTCCCACCTCGAGCTGTGGAGCGGGAAGCCCGGCAGCTCGGAGCTCATGCCCGGCTACGGCTGGATCTTCCCCATGGGGGACGGGACCGTGAACGTCGGACTCGGCTCGGTCTCCTCCGACGGCCGCTCCACCGACATGCCCTACCGCCGGGTCTTCTCCCAGTGGACGGCGAACCTGCCCCCGGAGTGGGGCTTCACCCCCGACAACCAGGTCGGGCCCCTGCGCAGCGCGGCGCTGCCCATGAGCTTCAACCGCAAGCCGCACTACATCGAGGGACTCGTGGTCGTCGGCGACGCGGGCGGCATGGTCTCCCCCTTCAACGGGGAGGGCATCGCCCCGGCACTGAAGGCCGGACGCCTCGCAGCGGGTGCCATCGCCCAGGGTCTCTCGCGGACCTCGCAGGCGGGTCTGGACCGGGCGATGTCGGCCTACCCCGAGCAGTTGCGCGCGGAGTACGGCGGCTACTACTCCCTGGGCCGCGTCTTCGTGCGGCTCATCGAGAACCCGCGCATCATGCACCTGTGCACCTACTACGGCCTGGGTCGCCCCCGTCTGATGGAACTGGTGAACAAGCTGCTCTCCGACGGTTTCGAACGTCATGGCGGGGACGCCGACGACCGTCTCATCACGACGCTGGCCAAGGTGGTGCCCAAGGCATGAGACCACGGATACCCACCGACCGCCCCACCCCGACCCGACCCTCCCTGGAGGAACGATGACCAATCCCTACGTCCCGCTGCTGATCATGGCGGCAGCCGCCCTCGTCCTGGCGCTGGCAGGCCTGGGCGCGTCGGCGATCCTGGGGCCCTCGAAGAAGAACAAGGTCAAGGCCCAGAACTACGAGTGCGGCATCGACCCCTCCACCCAGGACATCACCCAGGCCCGTTTCCCGGTGCGCTACTACCTGGTGGCGATGACCTTCATCATCTTCGACATCGAGGTCGTGTTCATGTACCCGTGGGCCGTCAGCTTCGACCAGCTGGGCCTGTTCGGGTTGGTGTCCATGCTCACCTTCATCGCCCTGATCACGGTGCCCTACATCTACGAGTGGCGCCGCGGCGGCCTGGACTTCTGAGGAGGAACCGACATGGGACTTGAGGAGCAGTTGCCCGCAGGCATCGCCCTGACGAGCGTCGAGAAGGTGCTGGGCCTGGCCCGCAAGCACAGCCAGTGGCCCGTCACCATGGGTCTGGCGTGCTGCGCGATCGAGATGATGGCCGCGGGCACCCCGCGCTTCGACATGGCGCGCTTCGGCCTGGAGGTCTTCAGGGCCTCCCCGCGCCACGCCGACGTCATGATCGTCTCGGGCCGCGTGTCCCAGAAGATGGCGCCGATCATCCGCCGCGTCTACGACTCCATGCCCGAACCCAAGTGGGTCATCTCGATGGGCGCCTGCGCCTCCTCGGGTGGCATGTTCAACAACTACGCGATCGTCCAGGGGTGCGACCACATCGTCCCCGTGGACGTCTACCTGCCCGGCTGCCCGCCGCGCCCCGAGGCCCTCATCCACTCGATCCTCACCCTGCGCGAGCAGATCGCCAAGGAGCCGCTGGGGGTCAACCGCCGCGAGATCGCCCGCAAGGCCGAGCAGGCCGCGCTCGCCGCCACGCCCACCCACCAGATGAAGGGACTGCTCGCATGAGCGACGACCTCACCGAGGTCCCCGCACAGGGCGACGGCTCCGTCGTCCACGAGGGCGGCTCCCGTGCCTTCCCGCTGCCCGAGCCCATCGCGGTGCGCCACGGCAGCTTCGGCGTCCACGACGCCGGGGACACCACCGGCTTCGGGGGACTCCAGGAGACCTTCACCCTGCCGGGTGAGTCCGCGCGTCCCTACGGCGGATGGTTCGACGGCGTCGTCGACATCCTCGAGGAACTCCTCACCGAGGACGGCCTGAACCCCGGGGACGTCATCGAGAAGGTCGTCGTCGAGCACGGCCAGCTGACGATCTTCATCGTGCGCGAGTACATCGAGCGCGTCACCCGCCACCTGCGCGACGACCAGGACCTTCGCTTCGAGCTGTGCCTGGGCGTGTCGGGTGTGCACTACCCCGCCGACACGGGCCGCGAGCTCCACGCCGTCTACGCGCTGATGTCGGTGACGCACAACCGGCTCCTGCGCCTCGAGGTCGTCTGCCCGGACGAGGACCCCCACATCCCCTCCGTCGTCGCGGTCTACCCCGCCAACGACTGGCAGGAGCGCGAGACCTGGGACCTCATCGGCATCGTCTTCGACGGCCACCCGGCGCTCACCCGCACCGCGCTCCCCGATGACTGGGTCGGCCACCCCCAGCGCAAGGACTACCCACTGGGTGGCATCCCCGTCGAGTACAAGGGCGCCACCGTTCCCCCGGCCGACACGCGGAGGTCGTACAACTGATGACTGACCAGACCTACCGGTTCCACGCCGCACCCGGCTCCGGGACCCTCGACGTCGACGAGGTCCCCGAGGTCCTCGCCCAGGGCGGTGACTGGGAGGACGTGCTCAACGAGATCCACAAGATCTCCCAGGAGCGCATCGTCCTGAACATGGGACCCGTGCACCCCTCGACCCACGGCGTGCTGCGCCTAGTCCTCGAGCTGGACGGCGAACTCGTGCGCGAGACCCGGGTCGACACCGGCTACCTGCACACCGGCATCGAGAAGAACATGGAGTACCGCACCTGGACCCAGGGCGTCACCTTCTGCACCCGCATGGACTACGTGGCCCCCTTCTTCCAGGAGGTCGGCTACTGCCTCGGTGTGGAGAACCTGCTGGGGATCACCGATGACATCCCCGAACGCGCCACGCTGATCCGCGTGCTCCTCATGGAGCTCAATCGCATCGCCTCCCACGTGGTGGCCATCGGCACGGGCGGCAACGAGCTCGGCGCCACGACGATGATGACCATCGCCTTCCGCGGGCGCGAGGAGATCCTGCGGATCTTCGAGCGCATCACGGGGCTGCGCATGAACCACGCGTTCATCCGCCCCGGCGGGGTCGCCCAGGACCTCCCCTCCGGGATGGTCGAGTACATCCGGGAGAAGCTCCCCAAGGTCCGTCGTGACATCGGTGAGCTCCAGGACCTGTGCGTCCAGAACCCGATCTTCCGCAAGCGCTTCATCGGCGCCGGCTTCCTGCCGCTGTCGGCCACCATGGCCCTCGGGTTCACCGGCCCGGGCCTGCGGGCCGCGGGCGTGCCGATGGACCTGCGCAAGATGCAGCCCTACTGCGGGTACGAGACCTACGAGTTCGACGTCCCGACCTACGACGCGAACGACGCCTACAACCGCACGATGGTCCGCTTCGACGAGTGCTACCAGTCGCTGCGCATCGTCAACCAGGTGCTCGAGCGCCTCGAGGCCACCGACGGGGAACCGGTCATGGTCGCCGACCCCCGCATCGCCTGGCCCGCGCAGCTCAGCGTCGCCAGTGACGGGCAGGGCAACTCCCTGGAGCACATCTGGGAGATCATGGGTGAGTCCATGGAGTCCCTCATCCACCACTTCAAGCTCGTCACCGAGGGCTTCCGGGTCCCGGCGGGGCAGACCTACGTCGCCCTCGAGCACGCGAAGGGCGTGCTCGGTGTCCACCTGGTCTCCGACGGCGGGACGAGGCCCTACCGGGCCCACTTCCGTGACCCCTCCTTCGCGAACCTGCAATCACTGGCCATGATGACCGAGGGCGGCCAGTTGGCCGACGTGGTCGTCTCGCTGGCCACCATCGACCCTGTCCTGGGAGGCGTCGACCGATGAGCTACACCCCTGACGTGGAGGCGCGACTGCGCACCGAGGCCGCGGAGGTCATCGGACGCTACCCGAGCGGGCACGAGCGCTCCGCGCTCCTGCCCCTGCTCCACCTGGTCCAGTCGGAGGACGGTTTCGTCTCCCCCGACGGGATCGCGCTGTGCGCGGAGCTGCTGGGGCTCACGCGGGCCGAGGTCTCGGCGGTGGCCACCTTCTACACCCAGTACAAGCGCCACCCCACCGGCGAGTACCTGGTGGGTGTGTGCACCAACGCGCTGTGCGCGGTGATGGGCGGTGACGAGATCTGGGAGGCCGTCTCCGAGCACGTCGGCGTCGGCACCGACGAGACCAGCGAGTCCGGGCACATCACCCTGGAACGCATCGAGTGCAACGCCGCCTGCGACTACGCGCCCGTGGTCATGGTGAACTGGGAGTTCTTCGACAACCAGACGCCGGAGTCCGCGGTCGCCCTCGTCGACGACATCGAGGCCGGGCGCCCCCTGCACCCCACGCGTGGCGCGGACGTCGTCGCCCCCTTCACCGCCGTGGAGCACGTGCTGGCCGGGTTCCCCGACGGGCACGCCGACGAGGGGCCCAGCGCCGGGGAGAACTCGTTGCTGGGACTGCGCATCGCGGAGGCCAATGACTGGCACGCCCCCGTCGCCCTGCCCGAGGCGGCACCGACCGAGGACGCACCGGCTGCCGGTGCCGCACCCACGGAGGGAGAGGACAAGTGACCACCTACAGCGCACCGTCCACCCTGACCCCCATCGTCACGCGGGGCTGGGACGAGGACCGCTCCTGGACCCTCGAGTCCTACCTCGCCCGCGGCGGGTACGAGGGGCTCAGGAAGGCCAACACCATGGAGCCCGCGGAGATCACCGAGGCCGTCAAGGCCTCGGGCCTGCGCGGACGCGGTGGTGCGGGCTTCCCCACCGGCCTCAAGTGGTCCTTCCTGCCCCCCGACGACGGCCTGCCGCGCTACCTCGTGGTCAACGGCGACGAGTCGGAGCCCGGGACCTGCAAGGACATGCCGCTCATCATGGCGAACCCCCACATCCTCGTGGAGGGCATGGCCATCACCTCGCGTGCCATCAACTGCCACCACGCGTTCGTCTACCTGCGCGGGGAGGTCGTCCACGTCTACCGGCGTCTCCTGGCCGCCATCGCCGAGGCGGAGGCCGCTGGTCTCCTCGGGGACCTGACGATCACCGCCCACGCCGGCGCCGGCGCCTACATCTGCGGTGAGGAGACGGCGCTGCTCGACTCCCTGGAGGGCTTCCGCGGGCACCCCCGCCTCAAGCCCCCCTTCCCCGCCGTCGAGGGCCTGTACGCCCGGCCCACCGTCATCAACAACGTCGAGTCCATCAGCCAGGTGCCCGGCATCTTCCGCGAGTCGGTCGACTGGTACGCGTCGATGGGCACCGAGAAGTCCAAGGGGCACGGCATCTTCTCCGTCTCGGGGCACGTCAACCACCCCGGGCAGTTCGAGGCGCCCTTCGGGATCACGATGCGTGAACTCATCGAGCTCGCCGGCGGGGTCCGCGACGGCCACCACCTGAAGTTCTGGACGCCCGGTGGGTCCTCCACCCCGCTGTTCACCGAGGAGGACCTCGACGTCCCCCTGGACTACGAGTCCGTCGGGGCGGCGGGGTCGATGCTGGCCACGCGCGCGCTGCAGGTCTTCGACGAGACGACCTCCGTGGTCCGCGTCATCGCGCGGTGGACGGAGTTCTACCAGCACGAGTCCTGCGGCAAGTGCACGCCCTGCCGCGAGGGGACGTACTGGCTCAAGCAGATCATGTTCCGTCTCGAGAAGGGTCAGGGCCTGCCCGGCGACGTCGACCTGCTCGACGAGATCGCCCACAACATCTTCGGGCGCAGCTTCTGCGCGCTCGGGGACGCGGCGGCCACCCCGATCATGTCGGGGATCAAGAAGTTCCGCGACGAGTTCGAGGCCGGACTCACGACGCCCGCACGGGAACTGTTCCCCTACGAGGCGAGCGCCAACTACGCCCGAGGAGGTGTCCGATGAGCGAGGCCACCGACCTGGTGGACGTCGTCATCGACGACGTGCAGCTGAGCGTGCCGAAGGGGACGCTCGTCATCCGGGCCGCGGAGCAGGCGGGGATCCGCATCCCGCGCTTCTGCGACCACCCGCTGCTCAAGCCTGCCGCCGCGTGCCGCCAGTGCCTCGTCGAGGTCGGCATGCCCGACCGGCGCACCGGGGAACTGCGGTTCATGCCCAAGCCCCAGCCCTCCTGCGCCCAGACGGTCTCCCCCGGGATGGTCGTGCGCACGCAGCACACCTCCGAGGTCGCCCGCAAGGCCCAGCACGGGGTGATGGAGTTCCTCCTCATCAACCACCCCTTGGACTGCCCGATCTGCGACAAGGGCGGCGAGTGCCCCCTGCAGAACCAGGCGATGACCGAGGGACGCGGCAAGTCACGCTTCACCGACGCGAAGCGCACCTACCCCAAGCCCCTGCTGCTGACCAGCCAGATCATTCTGGACCGCGACCGGTGCATCCTGTGCCAGCGCTGCGTGCGCTTCGGCAAGGAGATCGCCGGGGACGCGTTCATCGACCTCCAGGGTCGCGGCGGTGGCACGGCCCCCACGGACGACCACTACTTCATGCCCGAGCAGATCGGCTCCTTCGACACCCAGGTGCTGGCCTTCCACGACGTCTCCGCCGACGGCCCGCGCCCCGCGCAGCTCTCGGGCCCCTACGGCGAGGCCGGGATCATCGGTTCCATGGATCCCGGCGAGCTGCCGGAGTCGGGGCGTGACCAGTCGGGGCGCGCATTCGCCTCCTACTTCTCGGGCAACATCATCCAGATCTGCCCGGTGGGTGCGCTCACCGCCTCGTCCTACCGTTTCCGCTCCCGCCCCTTCGACATCGTCTCCACGGCCTCGGTCACGGAGCAGGACGCCTCCGGCTCCGCCCTGCGCATCGATGTGCGCCACGGGGAGGTCGTGCGTCGCATGGCCGGCAACGACCCCGAGGTCAACGAGGAGTGGATCACCGACAAGGACCGCTTCGCCTTCGAGTGGGACCGCGAGTCCCGCCTCAACCTGCCCCTGGTCCGTGAGGACGGCGTGCTGGTGCCGACCTCGTGGTCGGACGCCCTGGACCGCGTGCACCGCGGCCTCGAGGAGGCCCGCACGCAGGGGACCGTCGGCCTGCTGCCCGGCGGGCGCCTCACCTTCGAGGACGCCTGGGCCTGGTCGAAGTTCGCGCGCACCGTGCTGCACACCGACTCCGTGGACGCCCGCGCCCGCTCGGAGTCGGAGGAGGAACGCGGCTTCCTGGCCTCCCGCGTGGCGGGCACCGGACTGGGCGTGACCTACTCCGACCTCGAGGACGCCGGGCAGGTCCTGCTCGTGGCCTTCGAGCCCGAGGACGAGTGCGGCAGCGTGTTCCTGCGTCTGCGCAAGGGTGTCCTCGCCGGAGGTGTGGAGGTCGCCACCGTCGCCCCGTTCACGACGCCCGGCTCCCACAAGATGGGCGCCGAGGTGCTGCACGCCGCTCCCGGGACCGAGACCGAGGTCGTCTCCGCGATCTCCCCCTCCGGCGAGCACGCCGACCTCTTCGGACGGCTGTCCGGAGGCGTCATCCTGGTCGGGGAGCGCGCAGCGCGCACCCCGGGCCTGCTCAGTGCTGTGGCGGCCCTGGCCGACGCGGCCGGCGCGCGGCTCCAGTGGATCCCCCGTCGCTCCGGTGAACGCGGGGCCGTCGAGGCAGGCCTCCTGCCCGGATTGCTGCCCTTCGGGCGACCCCTGGAGGACGAGGGCGCACGTGGGTCCCTCGGGTGGGACGGCGTCCCGACCGAGGCGGGCCTGTCCGCCGACGGGATCATCGGGGCCGGTGTCGAGGGCGCCCTCGCAGGCGTCGTCGTCGGGGGTGTCGACCCCCGCGACTTCGACGATCCGGCGCGCTTCCTCACCGCCGTCGAGCGGGCGGGGTTCGTGGTCTCCCTCGAGGTCCGCGCCTCCGCCGTCACCGAACTCGCCGACGTGGTGCTGCCGGTGGCCCCGCCGCTGGAGAAGAACGGCACCTTCCTCAACTGGGAGGGTCGCCTGCGTCCCTTCGGTCAGGCCGTCTCGGCGCGGTCGCTGACCGACCGTGACGTCCTGGTCCGCCTGGCACGCGAGTTCGGCGTGGACCTGGGCATCGAGACGCTCACCGCGCTCTACGACGAGGTCAACCCGCTGATGTCCTGGACGGGTGCGCGGGTCGTCCCCGCACCGACGGTGCCCCCGGCGCCCCCCGTGGTCGCCGCCGGCGAGGCGGTGCTGGCCACCCACAAGCCGATGCTCGACGCCGGTCGTCTCCAGGACGGTGCCCCCTGGCTGGCCGGTTCGGCCCGCCGCCCGGTGGCGCTCGCCTCGGCAGCAACCCTCGAATCCTCCGGTGTCGCGGACGGTGGTCGCCTCACGGTGACGACCGGCCGTGGCTCCGTCACCCTGCCCGTGGAGGTCGCGGACCTGCCCGACAATGTCGTGTGGGTCCCCGAGTGCTCGCAGGGGTCCCTCGTCCATGAGTCGCTCGGGACCGCCGGTTCCGTGGTGACGCTGAGCGCCACAGCGGAGGTGGCCCGGTGATTCCAGTACTCCCGGTCGCGGTTCCCGACTACGTCGCCGCCGACTTCACGGAGGAGACCTGGTGGTTGACGCTCATCAAGGCCGTCTTCATCCTCGTCTTCCTGATCCTCAACGTGCTGCTGGCCCTGTGGGTCGAGCGACGCGGCCTGGGGCGCATGCAGACGCGCCCCGGTCCCAACGTCGCCGGCCCCCTCGGGCTCTTCCAGGCGATCGCCGATGCCGGCAAGCTGCTGTTCAAGGAGGACATCTGGACCAAGCGGTCCGACAAGTTCCTCTACTTCCTGGCGCCCGTCATCGCCGCGTTCTGCGCCTTCAGCGTCTACGCGGTGATCCCCATGGGGCCGAACGTGTCGATGTTCGGCCACTCCACCCCGCTGCAGCTGGCGGACATGCCCGTCGCGACGCTCTACATCCTGGCGATCACCTCGCTGGGCCTGTACGGCATCGTGCTGGGTGGCTGGTCGACCCACTCCACCCTTCCCCTCTACGGCGCGGTGCGTTCCTCCGCCCAGGTGATCTCCTACGAGCTCTCCATGGGCCTGGCCCTCGTCTCCGTCTTCATCATGGCGGGCTCGATGTCGACCTCCAGCATCGTGGCCTCCCAGGCCTCCGTGTGGTGGGCCTTCGCCCTGCTGCCCGCCTTCGTCGTCTACTGCATCTCCGCCGTCGGTGAGGTCAACCGCCTCCCCTTCGACCTCCCCGAGGCCGAGGGTGAGCTGGTCGCCGGGCACATGACGGAGTACTCCTCGATGAAGTTCGCCTGGTACTACCTCTCCGAGTACGTGAACATGCTCAACGTCTCGGCGGTGGCCACCACGATGTTCCTCGGCGGCTGGCACGCCCCGTGGCCCCTGTCCCACGTCGAGGTCATCAACTCGGGCTGGTGGGGGATGCTGTGGTTCTTCCTCAAGGTCTGGGTCTGCATGTTCCTGATGATCTGGACCCGTGGCACGCTCCTGCGCATCCGCTACGACCAGTTCATGCAGTTCGGGTGGAAGCGCCTGATCCCCGTCGCCCTGGGGTGGGTCGTCCTCGTGGCGGTCCTGCGTGGGGTGACGACCTGGGTGAGCGTCGGGCTGCCGACACTGTTCGCCGTGATCCTCGGGATCTTCGTCATCATCATGTTCGTCATGTGGATGGGTGACCGCTCGGAGGAGCGCCGGGTGGCGGCCGCCGAGGCCGTGGAGACCCCGCCCTTCGACCCCATGGCGGACGGCTACCCCGTCCCGCCGCTGCCGGGCCAGGTCCTGCCGCCCTCCCCACGGGCGGGCAGGGCGCCGATCGCGGCGAGCGTGTCGTCCTCGACGTCGCCCGCACCCGGTACCGCCTCTGAGGAGGACGTGAAATGAACAAGGACCAGCACCGCTGGGACGACCTGCCTTCCGAGAAGCCGGAACGGGGTCACCAGCCCCAGCCCACCGACGACATGCTCTACGAGCACGACCCGCGCGGTCCGATCGGCGAGTTCTTCGCGCCCGTCGCCGGGTACGGGGTGACCATCTCCTCGATGTTCCGCCCCACGGTGACCGAGCAGTACCCCTTCGAGGGCCCCTTCCTCCAGCCGCGCTTCCACGGCCGCCACCGGCTCAACCGGTACGCGGACGGACTGGAGAAGTGCATCGGCTGCGAGCTCTGCGCCTGGGCGTGCCCCGCCGACGCGATCCTCGTCGAGGCCGGCTCCAACACCCCCGACGCCCAGCACAGTCCCGGCGAGCGTTTCGGCAAGGTCTACCAGATCAACTACCTGCGCTGCATATTCTGCGGGTTCTGCATCGAGGCCTGCCCGACCCGCGCGCTGACCATGGGCCACGACTTCGAACTCGCCGAGTACGACCGCGAGACGGAGATCTACGAGAAGACGGACCTGCTGACCCCCCTCGAGGACGGCATGCTGGCCCCGCCCCACCCGATGGTCGAGGGACTGTCGGACAGGGACTACTACCGCGGTCGCGTGACGGGACCGACGCAGGCCCAGATCGACTGGGTCGCCGAGCACCGGCCCGACGACCCCTCGCTGGCCACCGCCCAGGCGGTCCAGCCCAGCACCGAGGAGGCATCGCTGTGAACATCTCGGCCTCGTGGCCCGCGATGGGGAGCACCGGGGAGGCGATCCTCTTCTGGTGCGTGGCCACCGTGATGGTGGTGTGCGCCCTCGGTGTGCTCTTCTTCCGCAAGGCCGCCAACGCCGCCATCTGCATGGTCGGCGTCATGCTCGGGCTCGCCATCCTCTACGTCGCCCAGGGCGCCCCGTTCCTCGGCGCCGTCCAGGTGATCGTCTACACCGGCGCGATCATGATGCTGTTCCTCTTCGTCATCATGATGATCGGCATCGGCGCCTCCGACGAGTACCAGCGCCAGCGGCGGGGCAACATCGTCGCGGCAAGCCTCGGCGGCCTCGGCCTCGTCGTCATCCTGGTCGGCGTCATCGGCCACACCACGGTCTCCGAGGCCGTCGGCCTGGGTGGGGACGACCCCTACTCCAACGTGCCGGTGACGACCCTGGCGACCACGCTCTTCCAGGACCACTGGTTCTCCATGGAGCTCTCCGGCGCCCTGCTCATCACCGCGGCCATCGGGGCGATGCTCCTGACCCACACGGACCGCCTCGGCCCCAAGGTGAACCAGCACTCCACGGCACGCGCCAAGATGCGGGCCTTCAAGGAGACGGGCCGCCGTATCGGCCAGCTGCCCGCCCCCGGCGTGTACGCGACCTCCAACGCGGTGGACGTGCCCGCCATCGCCGGCGACACACTGGGTCCCGTCGAGGAGTCCGTGCCCCGCGTCCTGCGCGTGCGCGGCCTGGACCGCACGATCGGCCAGGTCGAGCCCGACGTCGCGGAGGCCCTGCAGCTCATGCGCAGCGGCTCCACCGCCGGGTCCCCCTTCGGCGCCGCCTCCTCCGGCTCGGTCCCGCGCTCGGGGTCCTGGGGCATGCCCGGACCGGGCGCGCCCGAGGGACTCGACCAGCCGGTCGCGCCCGACGAGGCCCCCGCGGGGACCACGCAGGGCTCCGGTGCCCCGGGCGACACCGCCCAGGCGGGCGACACCGCCATCCCGGTCGCCGAGGGCGAACACGCCGACGCGGAGGGAGCCTCCGCAGGCACCACCGCCCAGGAGGCACCCGACGCCGGCAGGCCCGGGACGGACCACGTGTCCGGCCCGGGTGAGCACGCCGCCCACACCCACGTGGAAGGTGAGGAGAAGGAATGAGTCTGGCCTACTACCTGGTGCTGGCGGCGGTCCTGTTCGCCGTCGGCGGGGTGATCGTGCTGGTGCGCAAGTCGGCGGTGATCTCGCTGATGGGTGTTGAGCTCATGCTCAACTCCTCCAACCTCGTGTTCGTCACCTTCGCCCGGATCCACGGCGCGGTCGCGGGCGAGGTCATGGCGTTCTTCGTCATGGTCGTCGCCGCGGCCGAGGTCGTGGTGGGTCTGGCGATCATCGTGTCCATCTTCAAGTCGCGTGGCACCACGAGTGTCGACGACGTCAACCTGCTGAAGAACTGAGGGCGGAGCAGACGTGATTTCCCACAACCTCCCACTCCTCGCGGCCGAGGCCGCCGGGCCGGTGGCCCCCACCCAGGCCACGGGTGCGGCGTCCCTGGCCTGGTTGATGATCGTGGTGCCACTGGCCTCCGCGGTCCTCCTGCTCCTGCTGGGGCGACGCAGCGACCGCTGGGGCCACTGGCTCGGCGTGGCGGCCTCCTGGACCTCCTTCCTGGTCGGCGTCGCCGTCCTGGTGCAGATGCTCGGCCTGCCCGCGGACGGGCGTCGCCTCGACTCCCAGCTCTTGACCTGGATCCCCGCCGGCGACTTCAGCGTCCACGTCGGACTGCTGGTTGACCCGCTGTCGATGACCTTCGTCATGCTGGTGACCTTCGTCGGCTCCCTCATCCACGTCTACGCCGTGGCCTACATGGAGCACGACGCCGACAGACGGCGCTTCTTCGCCTACCTGAACTTCTTCATCGCGGCGATGCTCACCCTCGTGCTCGCGGACTCCTACGCCGTCCTCTTCGTCGGATGGGAGGGTGTCGGCCTGGCCTCCTACCTGCTCATCGGGTTCTGGAACCAGGTCCCCGCCAATGCCACTGCCGCCAAGAAGGCCTTCGTCATGAACCGCGTGGGCGACGTCGGCCTGCTGCTGGCCATGATGGCGATGGTCGCGAACCTCTCCTCGGTCGACTTCCTCACCGTCAACGAGGGCGTCGCGACCCTGCCCCAGGCCCAGGCCACCCTCATCGGCCTCTTCCTGCTGCTGGCCGCCTGCGGCAAGTCCGCGCAGTTCCCCCTGCAGGCGTGGCTCGGTGACGCCATGGCGGGCCCCACCCCGGTGTCCGCCCTCATCCACGCCGCAACGATGGTCACTGCCGGTGTCTACCTCGTGGTGCGTTCCGGTGCGGTCTTCCAGGCGGCACCCGTGGCGGCCACTGCCGTCGCCCTCGTCGGTGCGGTCACCCTGCTGTTCGGCGCGGTCGTCGGCTGCGCGAAGGACGACATGAAGAAGGTCCTCGCAGCCTCGACCATGTCCCAGATCGGGTACATGATGCTCGGCGCGGGACTGGGTCCCATCGGCTGGGCCTTCGCGATCTTCCACCTGTTCACCCACGGCTTCTTCAAGGCGCTGATGTTCCTCGGCGCCGGATCCGTCATGCACGGCATGGGTGACCAGGTCAACATGCGCCGCTTCGGCGCCCTGCGCACGGTCATGAAGGTCACGTGGGCGACCTTCGCCTTCGGCTGGCTGGCCATCCTGGGCGTGCCACCGTTCTCCGGGTTCTTCTCCAAGGACAAGATCATCGAGGCCGCCTTCGCGTCCTCGACCTTCGGAAACGCCGCGGCCCCCTGGACCGGTTGGGTCTACGGACTGGTCGCCCTGATCGGTGCAGGCATCACGGCCTTCTACATGTCGCGCCTGTTCTTCATGACCTTCCACGGCAAGGCCCGCTGGACCACCGAGGCGGAGGGTGCCCCCGTCCACCCGCACGAGTCCTCACCCCTGATGACGGTGCCCATGGTCATCCTGGCCGTCGGCGCGGCCGTCATCGGTGGGCTCCTGTCCATCGGTGGTGCCTTCACCTCCTGGCTGACCCCGGCGATCGGGGCCACCGAGCACGCGGAGCCGGTGCTGCCGGTCCCCGTCATCCAGGTCGCGACCCTGGTCCTGGTGGTCGCGGGTGCGTGGCTGGCCTGGAGGCGCTACGGCGCAGCCGAGGTCCCCACCGCGGTGCCCGCCGGCAATGCCCTGACCATGGCGGCCCGCGACGACCTCTACCAGGACCTCTTCAACGAGGCCGTGTTCATGGCCCCCGGAACGGCACTGGTCGAGGCGGCCACCGTGGGCGACCGGGTGGTCGTCGACGGAGCGGTCACCGGCGTGGCCGTGGCGGCCCACCGGACCGGGCAGGCGGTGGCGGCGACCCAGACGGGCTACGTGCGCACCTACGCGTCCTACATCCTGGGCGGGGTCCTCCTCGCCCTGGCGATCGTCCTCGGCTTCCGGCTGTGAGGGCGGGAGGAGAACTCATGGAAATCACCGATCTCGTCCACGCCTCCACCCCGTGGCTGACGATCCTCGTCGTCATCCCGGCGCTCGCCGCCGCCCTCGTCGGCCTCGTACCGGCCCTGCGCAGGCGCGGCCGGACCATCGCCCTGGGCGTCTCGCTGGTCGAACTGGTGCTGGCCGTCTTCGCGGCCACGACCTTCGACTGGACGGACGCGGGCACCTACCAGCTCGTGGAGACCGCGCGCTGGATCCCCCAGATCGGCGTCTCCTGGGCCCTGGGTGTCAACGCCCTGGGCCTGGTGATGGTGCTGCTCGCCACGGCCCTGGTCCCCCTGGTGCTGCTCGCCGGGTGGCGCGAGGACGAGGGCGGGTCCGAGGGCGGTTCCTACGCCGCACTCGTGCTGCTGCTCGAGGCCTTCATGGTGATGATCTTCGCGGCCTTCGACGTCGTGGTGTTCTACATCGCCTTCGAGGCCATGCTGATCCCGCTCTACTTCATGATCGGTCGCTTCGGGGTGGGTGATCCCGAGCGACGACGTGCCGCGGCGTGGAAGTTCCTGATCTACTCGCTGGTCGGTGGCCTGGCCATGCTGGGCGGCCTCGTCGCCCTGTGGGCACTGGTGCCGGAACGTTCCGAGACCCTCTTCCGCCTCGACACCGCCTCCCAGGTGGTCCCGGGCCTGTCCTCGGGTGTCCAGATGGGGATCTTCGTCAGCTTCATGATCGCCTTCGCGATCAAGGCCCCGATGGTGCCGGTGCACACCTGGTTGCCCGACACGGCGGCCGCCTCCCGCCCGGGCACCTCGGTGCTCCTGGTCGGCGTGCTCGACAAGATCGGCACCTTCGGGATGATCGCACTGTGCCTGCGCCTGCTCCCCGACGCCGCCTCCCAGGCGCGCTGGGTGCTGTGCGGGCTCGCAGTGCTCTCGATCCTCTGGGGCGGACTCGCCGCCATCGGTCAGAAGGACCTCATGCGGCTGGTGTCCTACACCTCGGTGTCCCACTTCGGTTTCATGGTGCTCGGCATCTTCGTCGGCTCCTCGGTGGCCCTGACCGGCGCCATGTTCTACATGGTCGCCCACGGGGTCTCCATCGCCGCGATGTTCCTCGTCTCCGGGTTCCTCACCGAGCGCGGGGGATCGCGCGAGATCGCCTCCTACGGTGGGTTCCAGCGCGTGACCCCCCTGATCGCGGGGACCTGGTTGGTCGCGGGTCTGGCCTCCATCGCCCTGCCCGGCCTGTCCGGCTTCGTCCCGGAGTACCTGGTCCTGGTGGGTACCTACTCCGTGAGCGTGCTGCTGGCCGTCCTGGCGGTCCTCGGAGTCATCATCGCCGCCCTCTACGTCCTCCTGCCCTACCAACGCCTCTTCACGGGGCCGAAGCCGCAGGACCGCGACGTCCCCGACCTGGACGTCCGCGAGAAGACGGTCATCACCCCGCTCATCGCGGCCATGGCCGTGCTGGGCATCTGGTCCGCCCCGTTGGTCGGGGCCCTGACCCCGGTGTCCGAGGACTCGGTGGTGGCCCTCCAGGCCGCCTCCGCCCAGGCCACCGCGTCGCACACGGTCAGCACGCCTGCCGCTGCTGACGAAGGGAGCACGAAGTGAACCTGCTCAGCACCGCAGAGATGGCGGCACCCACCATCGGGTGGGCGTCGCTCACGCCGGTCCTCATCGTGCTCGGGGGTGCCGTCATCGGGGTCCTCGTCGAGGCCTTCGCCCCCCAGCGCCTGCGTCGCTCCATCGGCATCGGGCTCTCCCTCCTGACCACGCTGCTGGCCGCGGCCGCCATCGCCCTGCGGTGGCGCGACGTGGTGGCGGCGCCCTCGTCACTGGGGGAGTACATCGAGGACCCCCTGACCCTGGCCTCGCAGTTCATCCTGGCCTGCGTCGGGTTCCTCGCACTGCTCGTGATCGCCGACCGCACCCAGGTCGGGGACGGTGCGTTCGCCGGTCAGCCCTCGGACCGTCCCGGTTCCGGGGACGAGGAGTTGACCCTGCGCAGGGGGTACCAGCGTTCCGAGGTGTTCCCGCTGGTGCTCTTCTCGCTGGGCGGCATGATGGTGTTCCCGGCGGCCGACTCCCTCATCACGCTCTTCGTGGCGCTCGAGGTCATGTCGCTGCCGCTCTACATCCTCACCGCCACCGCACGCCGACGCCGTCAGCTCTCCCAGGAGGCGGCGCTGAAGTACTTCCTGCTGGGTGCCTTCGCCTCCGCGTTCCTGCTCATGGGGTCCGCGCTGCTCTTCGGCTACTCAGGGTCCCTGAAGATCTCCGAGGTCGCCACCGCCCTGCCCACCACCAACGGCATGGACTGGCTGGTCGTGTCTGGTGTGTTCCTGGTGGTCGTCGGCCTGCTCTTCAAGATCGGTGCCGCTCCGTTCCACGCCTGGACCCCGGACGTGTACACGGGTGCACCGACCCCCATCACCGGTTTCATGGCGGCAGGCGTCAAGGTCGCGGCCTTCGGCGCGCTGCTGCGCTTCTACCAGACGGTGGCGGCCCAGCTGGAGTGGGACCTCATCGGGGTCCTCGCCGTGGTGGCGCTGTTGACCATGGTCGTGGGCACCTTCGCCGGCATCGTCCAGGACGACGTCAAGCGGATGCTCGCCTACTCCTCCATCGCACACGCCGGGTTCATCCTCATCGGGGTGCTCTCGGTCCACAAGGGTTCCGCCGGAGCCGTGCTCTTCTACGTCCTGGCCTACGGCCTGGCCACGGTGGGCGCCTTCGCGGTGGCCACGCTGGTGCGCTCCCGTGACGCCGAGGGCGCCACGGGTGGCGAGGTCGGCACCTTGGAGCGTTGGGCCGGGCTGGGGAAGCGTTCGCCCTTCGTGGCCGGCGCGATGCTCCTGTTCCTGCTCTCCTTCGCGGGCATCCCGCTGACCGCAGGGTTCATCGGGAAGTTCCTGGTCTTCGCGGACGGCTTCGCGGGTGGCCTGGGCTGGCTGGTGGTCGTGGCACTGGTGTGCTCGGCCGTCACCGCGTTCTACTACTTCCGCCTGGTCAGGCTCATGTTCTTCACCGAGCCCGCGGAGCGGACCGTCGTCGTGCGCTCCGAGGGATTCACCGCAGTTGCGGTGGGGGTGTGTGCTCTGGGTACGATCGTGCTGGGTGTCTTCCCGAACCCGGTCCTGTCCCTCCTCAACCAGGTGGTCATTCTCCTCCCGTGACATCCACTCCCCCCGACCTCCACGCACCGGGGCTCGAGGCGCGCATCGCCCCGGCCCTCGAGGCCGTCGAGTCGTCCCTCCAGGATGCGGTGCGCGGTTCGCGTGACCTCGTCGACGAACTCACCTCGCACCTGGCGCGGGCCGGGGGGAAACGGATCCGACCCCTGCTCACCCTGGTGTGTGCCCAGCTGGGGGACCCGGAACTGGCGGTGTCGGACAATGTCATCGCCGCAGCCACCGCCATGGAGCTCACGCACCTGGCATCGCTGTACCACGACGACGTCATGGACTCCGCGCCCACGCGTCGTGGGGTGCCCTCCGCACAGCACGTGTGGGGGAACAACCGGGCGATCCTGGCCGGCGACGTCCTCTTCGCGAGGGCCTCGAAGCTGATCGCACAGCTGGGACCGGACTCGGTCTCCTACCACGCCGACACCTTCGAGCGACTGTGCCTGGGACAGCTCGACGAGACCTTCGGGCCGCTGCCCGATTCGGATGCGGTGGACTTCTACGTCCACGTCCTGGCGGACAAGACCGGGTCCCTGCTGTCGGCGGCCGCCCACTTCGGGGCCTTCCACGGGGGCGCGGGGCTGGAGGTCGCAGGGGTCGTCGCCACCTTCGGTGAGCGCATCGGTGTGGCCTTCCAGGTCGCCGACGACGTTCTGGACCTGGTCTCCACCGAGGAGACCTCCGGCAAGACGCCGGGTACGGACCTGCGGGAGGGTGTGGACACCCTCCCGGTGCTGCTGCTGCGGCGGCGGGAGGCGCAGGGGACCCTGGACGGGGAGGGCGAGGGGATCCTCGTGGACCTGGCCGGGGACCTCAGCTCCGACGAGGCTCTGGCCGCCGTCGTCACGCGCCTGCGGGCCCACGACGTCATTGAGGAGACCCGCGCCCTGGCCCAGCGGTGGGCCGACGACGCGGTGGCCGCCCTGGAGCCCCTGCCCGAGGGCGAGCCCAAGGACGCCCTGCAGGCCTTCGCCCACCTCATGGTCGACCGGATCGCCTGACCCCCACCCCGGCGAAGTCCGCTCTGTTCGGGGTTCGAAGTCCGCTCTGTTCGGGGGTCGAAGTCCGCTCACTTCTGGGCGTGAGGTCCGTCCCTTCCCTGCGGCCCGGGCACGAGGAGGGGGTCGGGCGCACACGCGCCCGACCCCCGAAGTGCACCCCTGTGTCAGCTGGCTCGCACCAGCGCCACCTCGTTCGGGGCCACACCGACCTCCACGGAGGTCACGGTCCCGTCGCTGAGATCGACCTTGTGAACCGTCTGCGTGGCCGGCTCGGTCACCCAGGCCGTGTCACCGTCCACGACCAGGGCCGGGTGCGCCTGCTGCCAGGGCTCGGGGCCCTCCCACGCGGCCACGACCGGGATCGAATCGGTGAGCGCCTTCGTGGTGACATCGACGTGGTGCAGGGAGCCGTCGGTCCCGAGCACCCAGGCGTTGCCCTCCGCGTCGCGTCCGACGCCGCGCCACGTGTACTGGACGCCCTCGGGCATGTCGATCACGTCGAACGTGGCTGCCTCGGTGTCCACGAAACCGATCTGGTCCAGGACGACGCCCTCCGCATCGGGGTCGGTGCGGTGGTCGACCACGGCGATGGGGGAGCCCTCGGCGACATAGGTGTTGCCGACTCGGCCGTAGTCACCGGCAGGACTGGGGATCTTCTCCCAGGCCCCGTTGCGGAGCAGGATCACGCCGTCCTCGCAGCCCAGCACGACCGCTTCGCCAGCCGCCACACCCTCACCGTGGACACTGGGGCACGTCTCGATCCGGCTGATCTCGGTCCCCGAGGCGTCCTGGAGGAGTGCACCGCTGCGGGACTCGGAGTCCCCGAGGGTGCGCACCAGGTTCCCGTCCTCCAGTTCCACCGCGACCCCGTGATGGGCGGCCTCGGAGTGGATGACGGTGCCCTCGGGCAGGGTGGCGACGGTGTCGTCCGCGGAGGATCCCAGCGCGGAGGTGTCGAGGAGGGTGATGTCGCCGGTGCCGTCGTCGAAGAGGACGGTGTGCCCCGCGTGGCGGACCACGTGCCCCGGGGTGGTCGCCGGGAAGACCAGGTCCGTGAGGCCCGCACTCCCACCACCGGCACCGGTGGAGAGCACCTGGAACCCGCCCTCGGTGGAGACGAGCACGTGCTCCCCGTCGCCGAAGCTGTTGAGGCGGTTGAAGCCCTCCAGTGGGAGGTCCGCGACCTCGGAGAGGTCGTCCGCGTCGATGACACGGATGCCGCCGTCGTAGGTGAAGGCGAAGCGGTCGCCCCCGTCGGTGTCTCCGGCTGCTGCGGCGCCGCGGGAGGTGCCGGACCCGGACTGCGTCGCGTCCCCTGAGGTCGGGGAGGAGGCGCCCCCGGAACAGGCGGAGAGGGCGAGGACGCCCACTCCGGCCGTGGCCAGGACGGCGCTTCGGATGCCGTGTCGGCGCGCTCCGCGGTGGGTGCTGTGGTGCATGGTCAGGTGTCCCTTCGGTGGTGATGGTGATGGTGATGGTGATGGATGGGATGGGATGGGGTCGCGACGGACGCGGGCGTGCCCGGTGCCGGGACCGCTGGTGACGGGGGCGCTCTGCTGTGTCACGGTGACGAGGGCGCTCCCGGTGGGTGTCAGGTCAGTGCCTCCTCGATCCGGTCGGTGTTGACGCGCATCATGTCGAGGTAGGTCGGTGCCTCGTCCTCGGGCCCGCTGAGGGACTCGGTGAAGAGGGGGACGACCCGGACCTCGATCCCCGTGTGCTCCGCGAGTGCCTGCACCAGCCGATCGGGTTGGGAGGAGTCGGCGAAGATCGCGGGCACCCCGGCCTCGCGCACGGCGTCGGCCAGGTCGGCCAGGTCCGAGGCGCTGGGAGCGGCCAGGGTCGCGCCTCCGGGGATGACGGCCCCGATGACGCGGAAGCCGTAGCGTTCGGCGAGGTAGCCGAAGACGTGGTGGTTCGTGACGAGCGCGCGGCGCTCGGTCGGGATCGCCGAGAAGCGCGCCGTCATGTCACGGTCCAGGTCGGAGAGCTCCTCCAGGTAGGTCGTGGTGGCGCCGTGTAGGGCGTCGGTGTCGATGCCCTCGACGTTCTCCGCGATCGTTCCCTCCAGGGCGGTGACGACCTCGGCCATGACCGTCGGGTCCGTCCAGAAGTGAGGATCGGGACCTGAGGCATCCTCGCTGTCGTACTCCGGGGGGGTGAAGTGCTCCCCGGCCTCGAACACGGCGGTGCCGTGCGCACGTGCCGCCTCCACATGGTCGAGCAGCCCCTCCTCCAGGCCCAGACCATTGGCGACGACCAGGTCGGCCTCCTGCATCTGCAGGGCGTCCCGGGCGGAGACCCCGAAGGAATGGGGGTCGGCGTTGGGGGCCATGAGGACCCGGACCCCGACCTGGTCCCCGACCATCCGGGAGACGACGTCGCCGAGGATGTTCGTCGTCACGACCACCCGGGGACCGCTCGCGGCCTGGGTGCACCCGGCACGCGCCAGGGCCAGTGCCGTGGCGAGGACGGCAAGGGATGCCCGGATCCTCACAGTCCCACCTCCGTGACCGCGACCAGGTCGGGTGTGTCGATGGTGCGTGCGATGCGGGCACCGTCGGCGACGTCGATCTCCAGGACCTCGCCGGTCGTGCGGGCGGGGACGTAGGTGCGGGTGGTGTCCACGCGGAGTCCCCGGGGTGCGCCCTCCACGGAGGCGATCGGGTCGGTCGACGTCTCCAGGGAGCCGTCGGTCCACACGAGGACCCGTCCCTCCTCGTCGACCGCCACCACGCGGTCGTGGCGGTCGTCGACGGCGGCGACGGCGACCAGGGGTGCCTCGGAGTCGACGTGGGTCCAGGTGCGCTCGCGGGTGTCGAGCAGCCAGTACCCGCCCGTGTCGTCGAGGGCGGCGACGGTGGGTCGCCCGGGGCGCGAGCCGAAGCCGTGGGGACGCGCTTCCGTGGCGGTGCCCTCCGGCAGGTCCACACGCTCCAGGGCGGGCGTGCCGTCCGTGGGGTCCACGGTGGCCAGGACGATTCCTCCGGCACAGCCCAGGACGACGCCGACACGTGTGGTGGTCCCGCCCGCGGCACCCTCGCAGGTCTCTGTGACGCCCGGGGTCGGCGTCCCGCCCTCGTCGAGGACCTCCACGGCACCCCCACGCACGACGACCCACCCCTGCCCGAGCGGCGCCGCGAGAGAGCCCTCGTCGACGTGGACGCGGGCGAGTTCGCTGACGCTGCCCGCGCCGAGGGCCTCGCGGTCGAGGAGGACGGCGGTGGTGCCCGCGGTGAGGACCGTGCGGAGTTCACCGGAGGACAGGAACGGTTCGCCGGACAGGTCCCCGACGGTGCCCACGGAGCGGGCGGGGGCGCGGTAGTAGTGCTGGTCGTCGCCGTGGTCCACGGTCCACACCCCGGAGTCGACGAGGGCGACCCCGTCCCCGTCCACGTCGGCAGCCAGGAAGCGTCCGTCGGAGGACACCGCCCGGACCCCCTCCAGGGTGGTCACGGTGGTGGAGGAGAGGTCGGCGAGGTCCACCAGGTCGACGGCTCCCGATCCGGAGAGGGTGAGGAGGGAGAGCGCGGGTTCGGAGAGCTCCGCCGCGCCCTCCACGTATCCGTGCGGGGTGGTGGGGGAGTCGGAACCGGTGCGGTCGGAGCCCAATCCGGAGGACTGCTGGTCGCCGGAGGCCGGGGTCGAACCGGAGCACGCCGTGAGGGCGAGTGCGGCCGTGGCGCCCAGGGCGCAGAGCGCCGAGCCGGCCCGGGAGTGGAGGTGGGACATCATTTCCTTCAGTCGTGGACGGTGGTGCGGGTGGACCCGGTGGGACGTGGTGGCCCCTGGCTCGGGACCGGTCCCCGGAGGACGGAGAGCTCCGTGACGACGGCGTGGCCGGGGTCCGGGACGGGTGGGCGCCCGCGGGCCAGGAGCGGCCGGAGGGAGGCCGTGAGGAGGAACGTGGTCGCAGCGACGGCGGCGATCGTCGCCCCGGCCGCGGTCGCCGCGCACCAGGAGACGTAGAGCCCCACGACGACTGCCCCGGAGGCCACGGCCGCGGCGCCCGCCATGACGCCCCCGATGGAGCGTACCCACAGCGACGCGGTGGCGGGTGGGGCCACGAGTAGGGCGACCACCAGGAGGGAGCCGACGGCCCGGTAGGAGGCGACCACGGCCAGGGTGACCAGGGCGAGCAGTGCCATCCGTGCCAGACGGGGGCGCATGCCCAGGGTGTGGGCCAGGTTCTCGTCCAGGGTGAGTGCCAGGAGGGGGCGGTGCATGACGAGGGCGAGCAGGCAGGTGAGCAGCAGGGCAAGGGCCAGTACGGTCAGCTCGCCGGCGCGCACGGCGAGGATGTCGCCGAAGAGGATCGCCGTGAGGTCAGTGGCGAAGGACCTGGACCGCGAGACGATGATGACGCCCAGGGAGAGCATGCCGACGAAGGCGATGCCGATGGCGGTGTCCTCGGCCAGTCGGGCCCTGTGCGTCATCCACCCGATGCCGGCGCCCATGGCGGCGGCGCTCACGGCAGCCCCGGCCAGGGGCGACAGCCCGAGGATCGTGGCGAGTGCGACCCCGGGGAGCATGCCGTGGGAGATGGCCTCCCCGAGGAAGGCCATGCCCCGCACGACGACCCAGGTCCCCGCGACTGCGCAGATGAGCGCCGCGAGCAGACCGCCGAGGAGGGCGCGGGTGAAGAAACCGGCGCTGAGGGGTTCGAGGAGGAATGACACCTGCTAGACGATAATGGTTATCAACATGGATTGCGAGTTAGTATGGCGCGATGAGTCCCACATCCGTCACGGGGAGCATCCCCGACACGAGTCGACACCTGCCCCCGCCCGTGGGGCCTCACGTCCGCGGGCGGGGGTGCTCCAGCCCGGACCCCACCAGGGCCCCGGGCGCGATCCGGACCGCGGGCGTGCACGTCTCGGTGCGGGACCTGGAAGTGGTGCGTGGCAAGGTCATGGCACTGCGCGGCGTCGACCTCGACATCCCCCCGGGTGGTGTCACCCTGCTGTGCGGTGGCAACGGATCCGGGAAGTCGACACTGCTGCTGGCACTGGCCGGTGTCCTCCCCCTCCACTCGGGTCGGGTGGAGGGCCTGGAAGGCGTGCGCCTCGCCCTCGTCCCCCAGGTCCCGCCCGTTCCGCAACGGCTGCCGCTCACGGTCGCTGCAGCGGTCGGGATGGGGCGCTGGGGCTCTCTCGGGTTCTGGGGGAGGATGCGGAGGCATGACCGGGAGAGCGTGGAGGGGTGCATGCGCCTCCTCGGGGTGGATGCGCTGGCGCGGCGGCAGCTCTGCGAGGTCTCGGGTGGTCAGCGCCAGCGCGTGCTGGTCGCCCAGGCGCTGGTCCAGGAGGCGCCGGTGCTGCTCCTGGACGAACCCACCGCTGCTGCCGATGCCGCCTCGCGGGAGCTCATCCACCACGCCGCGCGGGTCGAGGCGGACCGCGGCACCACTGTCGTCCTGGCCTCACATGACCCCGGGGCCCGCGATGTCGCCGATGCGGTCATCACCTTGGACTCGGGGCGCGTCATCCGGGCGGGAGAGGACTGAGGTGGTGGGCGTTCGCGTCCCGGTCAACTGACGCGGAGGTCCAGCGTCATGACCGCCCTGGTCGGCGTCGGGTGGTCTGCCAGGGCGAACCCGGCCGACCGGAAGATCCCGATGTCACCGTGGTAGAGCTCGTTGCTGCCCGTCCGGGTGCCCGCCCCCGTCCGGGCCTCGACGTCCACCGGGTAGGCCTCCAGGCGCGAGGCGCCGTGGGCGCGGGCGAATCCGACCGCCTCTTCGGCCAGGAGCCGCGCGACACCCTGACCGCGGAACTCGCGGCGCACGACGAAGCAGGTCACCGCCCAGACTCCTGGGTCGTCCAGGGGTCGGCCTCCCGCCACCCTGACGATGCGGGAGCGGACGAGACGGGGCTGGTCGGCGCGCGGCCCGACACGGCACCACCCCGCGGCCACACCGTCCACATGGGCGATCAGCCCCGGTGGACGGTCGCCCTGCTCGACCTCCTCACGCAGGTGGGAGCGCCGGTCTTCGCGGGAGGAGGCGTCGAACTCGCGCGAGGACACGCGGAACCACTGGCACCAGCAGGAGGCGCCGTCACCACCGCCCGTCAGGGCGTGCTCGACGTCGGGCCAGGACTCCGGCGAGGCGGGGGCCACAGTGATGTGGGTCATGGATCCAGTATCGACGAACATTCGCTCCCCGTCAGAGCCGGGGACGCCGCCGCGCAGCCACGCCCGTCCTGGGGCGTGGGGCGGACCGTGACAGCGACGAGGGCGGACTTCGACCCCCGAACAGAGCGGACTTCGAGGTGGAAACAGAGCGGACTTCGCGGTGGAAACAGAGCGGACTTCGCGGGGGTGGTGAAGTGTGGGACGTAGGCCCCGGTTCGGGGTACCCTGTCGGGAGATGTCTCGATGTCGAGCAATCCGGTGCCGCCAGACGCACGGCTGGCAGCAGACGCCGGCCTCGGGGCATCGACGGGTACCGAGCACCCGGCATCGAGCACCGAAGGAGAAGGGACGCAGAGTGGATCTCTACGAGTACCAGGCACGGGAGATGTTCGGGGCGCACGGGGTGCCCGTCCTCCCCGGCATCACCGCCACCACCCCGGAGGAGGCCCACGACGCCGCAGGACGCCTCCACGACGGCCTCGTGGTGGTCAAGGCACAGGTCAAGACCGGCGGTCGCGGGAAGGCCGGAGGCGTCAAGCTCGCCCGCTCCCCGCAGGAGGCCCACGACCGCGCCGAGGAGATCCTCGGCATGGACATCAAGGGCCACACCGTCCACACGGTCCTCATCGCCGAGGGCGCCGACATCGCGGCCGAATACTACTTCTCGATCCTCCTGGACCGCTCCAACCGCACCCACCTCGCCATGTGCTCACGCGAGGGGGGCATGGACATCGAGACCCTCGCCCGGGAACGCCCCGAGGCCCTCGCCCGGGTCCCGCTGTCCCCCTTCCGCGGCATCGACGAGGGCGTCGCCCACGAGATCCTCGACGCGGCAGGCTTCACCCCCGAGGAGTCCGCACGCATCGCCCCGGTCCTGGTGCTGCTGTGGGAGGTCTACCGCGACGAGGACGCGACCCTCGTCGAGGTCAACCCCCTGGTCTCCACCGATGACGGTGGGATCATCGCCCTCGACGGCAAGGTGACACTGGACGACAACGCCGCCTTCCGCCACCCCGACCACGCGGCCCTGGCCGACACCAGCAGCGAGGACCCGCGCGAGGCTGCGGCCAAGGCTGCCGGACTCAACTACGTGCGACTGGAGGGCGAGGTCGGGATCATCGGCAATGGTGCGGGACTCGTGATGTCCACCCTCGACGTCGTCGCCCTGGCGGGGGAGGACCTGGGCGTGCGTCCCGCGAACTTCCTCGACATCGGCGGTGGCGCCTCCGCTGAGGTCATGGCCCGCGGTCTCGACGTCATCCTCGGGGACGAGCAGGTGCGCTCCGTCCTCGTCAACGTCTTCGGGGGCATCACCGCCTGCGACGAGGTCGCCCGCGGCATCATCGGCGCCCTGGAGCAGCTGGGGGAGCGCGCCCACAAGCCACTGGTGGTGCGGCTGGACGGCAACAAGGTCGCCGAGGGCCGTGAGATCCTCGCCGCTGCGGCCCACCCGCTCGTCCACATGTCCGACACCATGGACGGCGCGGCCCGCCTCGCCGCGGAGCTGGCGGCAGCCTCCGCCACCACGAGCGCCGCCCCGGCCGCGCCGCCCTCGTCCGGCCCCGCCACCGCCTGAACCCCGACCGTCGATCCCCGACAGGAGAACACAGATGTCGATCTTCCTCTCGCGCGACTCCCGCGTGATCGTCCAGGGCATGACCGGGTCCGAAGGACGGAAACACACTGCCCGCATGCTCGGTGCGGGCACCACGGTCGTGGGCGGGGTGAACCCCCGCAAGGCGGGGGAGAGCGTGACCTTCGACGTCCACGCCTACGGCCCGGCTGCTGAGCGCGCCACCGAGGGCCCCGTCGAGGTCCCCGTCTTCGGCACCGTCGCCGATGCCCGCGCCGCCACGGGCGCCGACGTCTCGGTGGTCTTCGTGCCACCGCCCTTCGCCAAGGACGCGGTCCTGGAGGCCGTCGACGCCGGCATGGAGACCGTCGTCGTCATCACCGAGGGCATCCCGGTGGCGGACTCCGTCCAGTTCGTCACGCGCGCCCTGGAGCGCGGTACCCGTCTGATCGGCCCGAACTGCCCCGGCATCATCACCCCCGGGGAGTCGAATGTCGGGATCACGCCCGCGGACATCACCGGTCCCGGACGCATCGGCCTGGTGTCCAAGTCGGGCACGCTGACCTACCAGATGATGTTCGAACTGCGCGACATCGGCTTCTCCACCTGCATCGGCATCGGCGGGGACCCGGTGGTGGGGTCGACCCACATCGATGCGCTGGAGGCCTTCGAGGCGGACCCCGACACCGACCTGGTCGTCATGATCGGGGAGATCGGCGGCGACGCCGAGGAGCGGGCAGCGGCCTGGATCAGTGAGAACATGTCGAAGCCGGTCGTCGCCTACGTCGCAGGCTTCACCGCCCCCGAGGGCAAGACCATGGGACACGCGGGCGCCATCGTGTCGGGCTCCGCGGGCACCGCCGCCGCCAAGGCCGAGGCCCTGGAGTCCGTCGGCGTGCGGGTGGGTCGCACCCCCTCCCAGACCGCGGTGCTCGCACGCGAGATCCTCCGGTCTCGTTGACGCCTGGTCGTCCGCCCTCGTCGATGTGACGAGGGCGGCGCCCGCGCGCGGAGGGTGATTTCGCGGCAGGCGGCGCTGCTTCCCCGGGACGCGGGACCACCCGGGTGACGATGGGAGCGATGAGCAAGACCTCCGCACCCCATTCCACCGCGCCCGCCCCACCGACCATCCGCATCGCCCTGCCCAATGGGTGGGCGCGCTCAGGACTGGCCGGCATCGAGGCTGCCCTCATCGGCTGGGGCCTGCTCATGGTGCTCACCCTGGTCGGCTACCTGTCCGTGTCCGGCAACCCGTGGCTGGGCAAGGCCACCTGGGCGGATGCGACGGCAGTGGGAGGAGACCTCTGGGGGGCGACGCTCGCCGCCCCGGTCCACGTCGGTGGGACGACCCTGTGGGCCGTCCCGACCCTGATGACGGTGCTGGTGGTCGTCCTGCTGCGCGTGCTGTTGCTGGGTGGACGCGGGTACCCGCCTGCCGCCCAGTGGATGGCGGTGCCCACCTTCGCCGTGACCGCGCTGGCACTGGTCGGGGCGACCGCGGGACATGTGTCCCTGCTCCAGGCCGTGCCCGGCGCCCTGCTGGTGCCCGCACTGGCTGCCCTGTGGGCGGTGGTCAGCCAGACCTCGGAGGCCCCCGCGTGGACGGGGCGCGCTGCCTGGGTGTGGGAGGGACTGCGCCAGGCGCGCGTGGTGCTCGGAGTCCTCGCCCTGGTCGGGGCGGTCGCGGTCGGGGTGTCGCTGCACGCTTCCTGGGAGCAGGTCCGCGGCATCCACGAGCTCCTCCTGGCGGGCACCACCGACACGGTCGTCACCGTCATCGCCCAGGTGCTGTTCGCCCCCACCGCGGTCGCCTGGGCCCTGTCCTGGCTGGCGGGGCCCGGCTTCTGGGTGGGCGCGGACACGCTGCACGCCCCGGGCACCGCACCCGTGGCCCCCATCCCCGCCATCCCCCTGCTGGGGGCCGTCCCCGCCACCGCACCGGGCAATCGCGTGGCACTGGTGCTGGTCGGGGTCGGGGTGCTGGTCGGGATCTGGCTGAGGTGGCATCACCGGGCCGAGGACGTAGGTACCCAGGCGCTCGCGGGTGCGGCGAGCGCGGGGGGCGTCGCGGTGGTGATGCTCGCGTGGTTCGCCCTGGCGACCCTGCACCTGGGGGAGGGGCGCATGTCCCTGCTGGGGCCGCGCGTGGCGTGGTCCGCGGCGATGGTCGTCGTGGAGGTTGT
>NZ_LT700212.1:3289621-3298283 GCF_900155435.1 Actinomyces provencensis
GGCCGGATCCGTGGCGGACGCGTCTGCCGGCGCCGTCACCGGTACCGGCGGCGTTCCCCCCACGACCACCGACGCGAACTCCTCACGGACGGGCTCCGCCTCGGTCCCCGACAGCGGCGACGACTCGGCCACGGGCACTGCCCGCCGAGCGCGGGAGTCCGCAGATGGGGACCCCGATGGGACCCCGACGGTCGCGCTCGACATCCGCGCCTCCAGTCCGGCCGAAGGCGCCACCGGGCCCGAGTCTGCGCCCGATTCTGAGCCCGACCCTGCTGACACTGCCGACCCTGAGGAGACGCCGTGACTGACACCCACCACGTGCCGCCATTGGCTCCGGCCCGCCTGGTCGTCCTCGTCTCGGGGGAGGGGTCCAACATGCGCGCCCTCGTCGAGGCCGCCACCGACCCCGACTGGGGCGCCACGGTGGTCGCCGTCGGTGCCGACCGCGAGTGCGCCGGCATCGAGTGGGCCCAGGACCGGGGAATCGAGACCTTCGTGCACGCCCTGCCCCGCGGGAGCGACCGGGCGCGCTGGGACCGGGAGCTCACCGATCTCGTGAGTGTCCATCACCCCGACCTCGTCGTCTGCGCAGGGTTCCTCAAGCTCCTCGGGCCGACATTCCTGGACGCCTTCGGCGGACGGACCCTCAACACCCACAACTCCCTGCTACCGGCCTTCCCCGGCACCCACGCACCCGCTGACGCGCTCGCGGCGGGTGTGAAGGTCACCGGCGCGACCCTCTTCCTGGTGGATGCGGGCACGGACACCGGGGCGATCCTCGCCCAGACCGTGGTGCCCGTGCTGGACGAGGACGACGTGGAGTCCCTGCTGGAGAGGATCAAGGCCGCCGAGCGCACCCAGCTGGTGGACACCGTGGGAGCCATGGTGCGTGGTGGCTGGGACGTGCGCGGGCGCCGCGTGGTCCTGCCCAGCTGACCTCCACTGCGCTGACACTGCTGGAGGCGATGCTCGGGATTGCCGCCCCTCGACCCATTGCTTCACCCGTCTGGGTCCGTCCATCGCGCCGATCCGGGGCCGTCTCGCGGGTGCCAACACACAACTCGGCTGCAATGAGCAGTGCTGTTGGGGACGCGAGGCTGTGACCAGCGACGATGGTCAGTCGACGAGGTCGGCTCATCGGAATGATGTGCTCTCTTCCCGGATCGTCCTGAGTTGGGTGGACCCGTCTCGGAACACGGCACGGTGTGGCACAGTGGGTACGTGTCCACTGACGGACATGTCTCCGGCACGCAGGGGTACGGAATGGCGACAAGAAGGCATGGCAGACTCGTTGTGGTCGTCGCTCTGGTCGTGATGCTCGGTGCCGCTGTCCTGGTGGCACTCCTTCCGCGGACACAGGCATTCATCGCCGAACGGGAGCTGTACGCCGCGATCGGGTCATACGATGCGGCGCGAGGTGACTTGGATGAGTACTTGTCGACGCCAGCTGCAGTGCTCCAGGAGTGTTCAACGACCGAAGAGCACGACACCTACTGCGAGACTCTGAGGTCAGAGGTCGCAGCGACGCGTCTGTTGGCCCGTCATGGTGTTCCCACTGGGCATGACCCCTCAGATGTCGACTCGATTCGCGACCGACTCGGCGCAGTCCAGTTCGAGACCGACGCCGCACATGACGCCCGCTCTCGGCTGGTCGAGATGGTGGCCCGGTCACCGTTCGCCCTGCGTGTGACTGGTGGTCAGTCCGGCTAGGTGCGACAGGCCCGCCCGGCCACAGCTCCAGTGTCCCCGACCCATCAGATCGCTGGTACGTCGCGGGAGAGAATGACCCATGCCAGCGACACCGGCATGTCAGCGAGTTTCACGGCATGATGGGACCTCATCCCCATGTTCCGCCTGCCGAGGCGGGAGCGGGAACAGGCCGTCTGGGTCCTCCGGAGGCGATGCACGGGATCGCCGCGAGGGCGCGGATCGGTGCCGGTCCGGGCCCCATCGCCGAACCCGAACCCGGAGTTGGACGGGACCGCTCTCGACCCGCCGGGTAGGCTGGAACCGGACGAGGGGGTGGACCATGGCCGAACCGACAGGAGCTCGCGTGCGGTTCCGCGACATCAAGCCCTATGACGCCCCAGTGTCACTCGACGAGCTGCAGGGGCCGCACGACGGTCCCATTGACCTGCCCCATGCGGTGCGCTGGCAGGCCGATCGGCTCGGTGTCGACGTGTCCAATCCCGGCTGGAGACGCATGGCCTACCAGGCGTTGCTCGCCGAGGGCACCGCCGAGGAGCAACGCCGTCTGCTGAACCAGGACCGTCTCATCGAGACATGGCCGGTCCTGAACATGGACCCGCGCGTGCGCCTGCTGTGGGAGGGACGCTTCCCCGAACTGCGGGATGCCGTGTGAGACGCGAGCTGGAGGAGCAACGGCGCATTGCGCGCTTGGCCCTGGAAGCGGCCGGCGAGGGATCTGGCTTCGCCTTGGCGGGCTCGGGCGCGATCCGCGAGCACGGGCTGATCGACCGACCCACTGAAGACGTTGACCTGTTCACCGTGCAGGACGTCGAGGTGGGCTTTGGCTCGGCGTTGGAGCGGATCATCGCCGCGTTGCAGGCGCTCGGCCACACCGTGGATGTGCGGAGACGGCAAGACACCTTCGCCCAGCTCACCGTCACCGGTCCGCAGGGGCACAGCACCGACATGGACCTGGGTGTGGACTGGCGGGCGCACCGACCTGTGCGTCTGGAGGTCGGCCCGGTACTGGCGATCGACGATGCCGTGGGCAACAAGGTCGCCGCCCTCTTCTCGCGCGCCGAGGCCCGCGACTACCTCGACATGGACGCAATCCGGCGTTCCGGACGGTACAGCGACGAGGAGCTGCTGGATCTCGCCCGGAAGGCCGATGCGGGCTTCGACCTGGAGTGGTTCGCCCAGAGCCTCGACCGCGTCGAGCGCATCCAACCCGAGGAGGTGCGCGTCTACCGCGTCACGCCCGACCAGCTCGCAGCCGTCAAGACCCGCATGAGCGCATGGGCCACCGACGTGCGCTCGCGGGCCGGGCACAATCCGCGACCGGTGCGCGACGGGCACCACACGCCCACCCCCGGCGCGGGCGGATAGACTGGCCCCGGTCGCGACTGGCGAGGGTGGGGAACCACCGGGGAGCGGCCGGGCACGACCCCGATGGCGTCGCCCGCCTGGGCGCTGGGGTACCGATCGCTCACGCACCCCGGAGGAATGATGTCCGTCCGCCTCGACAACCTCGAACCCATCGACGCCCGCCCGCTCACCCGCGCCCTCGTCTCCGTCTACGACAAGACCGGCCTGGTCGACCTCGCCCGGGCACTCCACGACCACGACGTGGAGATCGTCTCCACCGGCTCCACGGCCGCCCGCATCGCCGAGGCGGGGATCCCCGTCACCGCCGTCGAGGACGTCACCGGCTTCCCGGAGGTCCTGGAGGGTCGCGTCAAGACCCTCCACCCGCTGGTCCACGCCGGCATCCTCGCCGACCAGCGCAAGGCCACCCACCGCGCCCAGCTGGCCGAGCTCGGCATCGGCGCCTTCGACCTGGTCGTGTGCAACCTCTACCCCTTCGAGCAGACGGTCGCCTCGGGCGCCGGCTTCGACGAGTGCGTCGAGCAGATCGACATCGGCGGGCCCTCCATGGTGCGCGCCGCCGCGAAGAACCATCCCTCCGTCGCCGTGGTCACCGATCCCGGGGACTACCCCCAGGTGGTCGCGGCACTGGGGCGAGGTGGTTTCACGCTCGAGGAGCGCCGCGAGCTCGCCGCCCAGGCCTTCGCCCACACCGCCACCTACGACCTGGAGATCGCCCAGTGGTTCGCCGGGCAGACGGGGCGCGCGGACCTCGCGGCCGAACTGCCCGAGGCCGCGGACGAGGCCGTCGAGGGGACGCCGCTGGGCGCGGTGTTCCTGGAGGCCGGGGCCGACGAGGGCGGGGCCGGAGCCGTCCCGGACGCCGACCGCCTGCCCGAGGTCGTCGTCGGTGCCTTCGAGCGCACCCAGAGCCTGCGCTACGGCGAGAACCCCCACCAGGCCGCAGCCGTCTACCAGGAGTTCGACACCCCCGTGGAGGCGGGACCGGGCACCGACGAGGGCGACCCGTGCGAGTGTGGGGACGCCGACCACGAGCACCCCCAGGCCCCCGGGATCGCCCACGCCGTCCAGCTGCACGGCAAGGCCATGAGCTACAACAACTACACCGACGGCGATGCGGCCCTGCGCGCCGCCTACGACCACGCCCAGCCCTGCGTGGCGATCATCAAGCACGCCAACCCCTGCGGCATCGCGGTGGCCGACACCGTCGAAGAGGCCCACCGCCGCGCCCACGCCTGCGACCCGGTCTCCGCCTTCGGCGGAGTCATCGCCGTGAACCGGCCGGTGACGGTGGCCCTGGCCGAGCAGATCGTCCCGATCTTCACCGAGGTCGTCCTCGCCCCGGACTTCGAGGAGGGCGCGGTGGAGGTCCTCAGCGCCAAGAAGAACCTGCGCGTGCTGCAGGTCGTGCCTCCGTGCCGCGGGGGTGCGGAGTTCAAGCAGATCAGCGGGGGCCTGCTGGTCCAGCGCCGCGACGACGTCGATGCCCCCGGTGATGATCCCGCCAACTGGGAGCTCGCCGCAGGTGAGCCCGCGGACGCCGCGACGCTGGATGATCTGGCCTTCGCCTGGAGGACCGTGCGCGCCGTGCGCTCCAACGCCATCCTGCTGGTCAAGGACGGGGCCTCGGTGGGCGTCGGCATGGGGCAGGTCAACCGCGTGGACTCCTGCAAGCTGGCCGTCGAGCGTGCGAACACCCTGGGTGGTCGGGTCACCGGGGACGCCGCGGCAGATGTCGATTCCGCGGGCGGGGCCCGCGCGGCAGACGTCGCGGCCGAGGGGCCCGAGCAGCGTTCGCGCGGGTCGGTGGCCGCCTCGGACGCCTTCTTCCCCTTCGCCGACGGGCTCCAGGTCCTCATCGACGCCGGTGTGAAGGCCGTGGTCCAGCCCGGGGGCTCCGTGCGCGACCAGGAATCCATCGACGCTGCGAAGGCCGCCGGGATCACCATGTACCTCACCCACACGCGTCACTTCGCGCACTGAGACAGCGGTTCCGGGGGCGCGGGTCTGGTCGATCTGGGCTGTCCCGGGCCCCCGGAAGCTGCGGCAATGATCCTGCACCCGTGACGGCCGTCCTTCCTGTGCGAGGCGTTGCCAATCACGCGACGTCCCGCCAGGTGGGGCCCTACTGCGCGTTCCGACGTGGACGTGTGTCGGCTCCCCGCGGTCACACGGCTGCTCAGGGTCGCCAGGACCGGGTCGTACGCCTGGCACTGTGTCGTGCGCTCATGGAGGCGAGCGCGGTACCCAGCACGGTGACCGCCACCACGACGAGGACGTACACACGGCTGGGCTCGAAGTAGGTGGCGCCTTCGACCACACCGCTGCCGATACGGAGACCTGTGGGAAGCAGGTAGTAGGCGATGATCGCAATGATGCCGGAGACCAGGAGCGGTACGGCCGTGCGCCAGGTGGCGGCGCCCCCTGGCAGACCTGAGGAGCCCGTGAGGGCACCGACCGGGGCCAGCGCACGGGCGGTGGAAGCGCTGTCGCCCACGACGCTGGCACACAGCGCCCCGAAGATGCCGACCAGCCCCAGCGATCCCAGTGCAATCGTCCAGCTGGAACGGAGTGCAGAGAGCGAACCACCCGAAACCCAGACCTGCTGAGGGGTGTCGAGCTGGAGCCCGGGTGTCACCCGGTTCGCGCTGCGTTGCAGGGACTCAGCGTCCAGGTCTGCGCCGGTGGTGGAGACGATGAACATCTGGGTGGTGTCGTCACCGACATCGGTCGGGGTATCCGAGGAGAGTGGTTGGATGTCGATCGAGCCGTCCAAGGAGTAGCCACCCAGCTGCTGGGCGACGAGGGAGGTCATGGCACTGACCTCTGTCTGACCGGAGGCGCACGAGAGGTCAATCGCTGTGAGCGTGTCACAGGTGGCGTGCAGTGTGGCTCGAACAGGAGCCGCGGGATCGCTAGGCTCGGAGTAGGTGATCCAGGCGGGGTCAGCGCCCTCGGGCAGGGAGTCCAGCAACGAGTGGATCGCACTCTCCGGGACTCCACTCCCTGAGGCCTGGAGCACCGTGGTGCCGTAGACGGACGCCTGCCGGATGGCTTGGTAGTACTCCGTGCCCATGGCGCTGGAGAACAGCTGGACCTGTCCGGCCGCCAGGACGGCGAAACAGACGCCGATGGCCAACCGCGTGGACCGCTGTGCGAGGCGCTCGAGCTGTCGACCGCCCACCAGGGTTCCGGTGCTGCCGATGCGGAGCCCCATGCGAGCGGTCAGGGAACCAATCGCAGTGACGACCATCGACACCAACGCGGGGATGGTCAGGGCAACTACACCGACACCGATCAGATAGGAGAGGAGTCGAACGTATCCGTCCCTGCTCTGCAAGGGCACCCAGACAGTGATCACGGCAGCCACTGCACACGCCAAGGCACGCAGATGCAGACGTCCCATCCGATGGGGATGAGCCCTCATGGTCACGAGCTGGCGTTGGGCCAGGCGTGCTCCGACAACCGTCCCCAGGGACACCAGCAAGGCGGCCAGTACTGCAATCACCAGCCATGTCCCGGCGTGGCGGGTGTCCGCCGCAGGGAACGCCGCATCCAGCGCAGGAACGGAGACGTCCACCAGACAGGCGGCCCCCACCAGGAGTGCGCCCAGCGCGGTGCCCACCAGGACCGCGGGCAAGCCTTCCACCGCATCGATCGCAGCGAGGTGCCGTCTCTGCAGGCCCAACGCCATGAGCGTCCTGCTCTGGCGGATGCGTTCCTCCCCATTGATCCCCGATCCCAGGACCAGGGCAACCATCCCGGGCAGGACTAGGGTGCCCACCAGGAGCGCCTGGACCATCGACTGCGGGCTCGCGTTGAGATAGCCCTCCCCGTAGAAGCCGCCCGTGGGGTTGTCCCCGCCGAAGCCCGAGACTCCGGTCATGGAGGCCTCGTCCAGCGCCTCCTCGGTGGGTCGCATGTAGACGCGGCGCTCGCGGGGCACTTCCAGGCCCTCAGGGCCGATGGTCCCCGCGACCGGGCCGAACAGGTCAGTCCTGTCCCCGACCAGATCCTCCGCCAATGCGGGTGAGACCACGGCCTCACCCGGCTCCGGCCAAGACTCGACTCCCGGGGGAAGGGGGGAGTCCTCCGACACCGGTGCGATGACGACCACAGTGACGGGGCGGTTGTCGATGGAGGCGAAGCCACCGAAGCGGTACAACACACGCGTGTCAGCATCGGACTGCGCGATGACGGGACTGATCGCATCGGAGCGTTCCTGGCGGAGCGCCGTGTAGTCGGCCTCGACCACCATGGCGGCGAGGCCGATGCACACCAGGAGAGCCCCCAGACACTGGGCCACGGCCCGGGGTCCTCCCCAACGATGCTGGTCGGCGTGGCGCAGGTGCGCACCTATGCGCCACAGGCTTCCCCGGAGCCCCCTCATCGTGCGCTTCCCGTCCATGCGGTCTGCGCATCGTCGACCTCCAGCAAGCCGTCGCGGAGAGCGAGTACCCGATCTGCGTGGTCGGCGACGATCGGGTCGTGCGTCACCACCAGCACCGCGCACCCGAAGCGCTTCGGCAGCGAGAACAGCGAGTCGATGACCAGGTCCCGGTTTCCCGGGTCCAGGGAACCGGTCGGCTCGTCCGCGACCACCAGGGCAGGGGAGTTGACCAGGGCACGCGCAATCGCGATCCGCTGCTGCTCACCGCCGGAGAACTGGGTGACGGGGCGCTCCGTGCCCCCCACTCCCAAGGAGGACAGCAGATCCTCGGCGGTACCGCGCGCCTCAGTCTGGGGTCTGCCCGCGACCAGGGCTGGCAGCATGACGTTCTCCACGGGGGAGAGCTCATCGAGCAGGTGACCCGCCTGGAACACCATGCCGATGGCGTCGCGCCGCAGTGCGGACACCGTCTTCCCCATGCCGGCGCGGACGGGTGTGCCCGCGACCATCACGGTGCCGGAGTCGGGCTTCAGGAGCCCCAGGAGCACGGACAACAGTGTGCTCTTCCCGGAACCCGAGGGACCCATGACGGCCACGGACTCACTGCCCGCCACCTGCACGGACGTCCCGTCCAGGACCGTGTGCGCCCCGTAGCTCACCCGCACGTCGCGCACATCAAGCACCGGCGTGGAGGTCGACGGCTTGTATGGGCCGCCTCGACCCACATCGTGCGGTCGTCGCTGCCCTGCCCTCGTCAACCTCCACGCCATTGATACTCCCCTTTTGTGAGTGAATGGATGATCAGTGCCAGCTAGTGCAGGTGTCTAGAGCCAGCGGGATGTTCAAGCATGCACGGACTGCGGTGATGGTTACACCCAAGTTCTTGTAAACTGTGGTGCCTGCGCCGGAGTTGTTGTCCAAACGGTTGGTGGTGTTGTTGGCTTCCCCGTGAACGGAGCGGCTATCCGCTTTGAGGTCACTGACTGCAAGGGTGGTGGCCGCACTGTTGAACGCTCGCACCGAGGCGCTGCTTGCGTCGTGCGTGTAGCCGAAGGCGGGCGAGACGCCGAGCCCTCTGTGCCAACCTTGAGTAAGACACCCGGACAGTCCGGATCGGTGTCGTAGAGGGCGGGGAGGAGTTCCCCAGGATGAGTACGACGATGACGGCGCCCGCTGGGGCGGGGCAGGCTGTAGGCA
>NZ_LT700213.1 GCF_900155435.1 Actinomyces provencensis
ACGCGTCCACGACGCCAACTCATCCCGATCGCCATCGAGAAGCACCAACGCCGGAGCCGGAGAATTCGCCATGACCAAATTCTCTCAAACACCCAACCATTGAGGAACTAACGACACGCGACACTAGCGAAACTCTTCGAGTATACGGTCACAGAGCTTCCATAGTATGCATAGTTTGGAAGCTTGTACAATATCGCGCTCGTGTGTATACTGTATGGGGCAGGTCCCTCGCATTTGGTGTCAGCGGTAACGTTAACAGTTCCTGTGACATGAGTTGATCCATGCGGGTATGGAATGCGTAGGGTGCACGTAATTTGGCCGGGAATCAGCTTCAACTGATCTGCAGACAATTCTTCATTCGACTCAGTAACCTGGAGGCTAACCCCGCTCGTGGGAGTGAATGAGTAAGTTGTTCCTTCCGGGGATGTATCGGAAGGTAATTCGCTTGAAGAGGCGTAAGCTGCTTCAGTAGTCATGAACGAAATCAGAAGTAGGCTTGTCAGAGTGCCAATGATTCGTTGTAACCTCATGATGTGGTACCTCCTGTTGGTGTGAGTTGAATCGAGGGAATTGGGATGAAGGTTTGTGAGTCGATAGCCAATTACGAGCACCTGATTGATTCGACTACCGTGTACGTAGTGTTTATTTGGGAGCGTCCGGCCCTCCCTTTGGAGTTTCAATCCAAATATCCTCCATCGCGAAATCTTAGAACCTGTATTATGCAGGAATCTAGAGACTTTTTTGAAGTGTTTAATTGGGCACTAGAAAATGCCCAAGATGACCCGTTTCAGATATTTGTCTCTCAAACCTGGGAAGTCGACGACGGTATCGTCCCCTCTAGGCTTATGCCCTTGTTTGGGACCGATCCTACGTTCGAAATTGTATAGATGAGAGTTGCGATCCTCGGTAGCAAGTCGCTGCCACTGGTCACAGCGTAGATGTAGATGGCGACGGATGGTATAGCGGGAACAGAACGAGTTCTGATGGTTCAGAATTGCCTGTCGATATTTCGCGATCGTAATCCGGACACGCTTTGGTGATAACGCCAAAATGTGTGAGCGGGCCCGTAGAATTACGCTATG
>NZ_LT700214.1 GCF_900155435.1 Actinomyces provencensis
CCACGCTGGTGGCGCCCGCGCGGGGGAAGTGTCGGCGCGGCGTCGGCGGTCCCGGCGCCTGCGCACCTCCGCCTCCGTCGGCGTGGTGACACTGGCCTCGGGCCTGCTCTTCAGCCTCTCCGCAATGTCGGCACGCCAGGGCTCGCTCCCCCAGGATGCGGGCCTCGTCGGGTTGGTGCGCCACCAGCAGCAGACCGTCGACCAGATGATGTCGGGGAACCAGGACCTCCAGGCACAGATCGACGCGCTGGTCGCGGACTCCGCCGCCACGCCCGCGCCCACGCCGACATCGGTCCTGCAGCTCTCCAGTGTGGCGGTGACCGGGCCGGGGCTGACGGTCACCCTCACGGACGCCCCGTCGGACCCCGTCCCGGACGGGGCGAGGCCCGATGACCTCGTGGTGCACCAGCAGGACATCGAGGACGTCATGAACGCCCTGTGGAAGGGCGGCGCGGAGGCGATGACCGTCCAGGGCAAGCGCGTGAACGGGCGGACCGTCATCCGCTGCATCGGCAACGTCATCCTGGTCGACGGGGCGCGCTTCTCCCCGCCCTACGTGGTCTCGGCCATCGGGGACCCGCAGGCCATGCAGGCGGCCCTCTCCTCCGATGAGAGGATCGAGATCTACCTGCAGTACGTGGCCCGCTACCAGCTGGGTTGGGACGTGGACGTGGAGCGTGCGTTACGCTTCGACGCGGTCACGCAGGATCCGGGCATCAAGTTCGCGCAGGTGGAGGACCATGGCTGAGCACGTCAGAGCGGGGGCGCGAAACGCGGGCGGGCGCCGTCGGGGTGGCGGTCTCCTCGTGGGGCTGATGGGAGTCATCGGAGAGCTCCTCATCACGGCAGCGGTCGTGCTCGCCCTCTTCGCCGTGTGGCAGCTCTACTGGACGACCTGGAAGGTCGAGGGACCACGCGCCCAGCAGGTGGCGCAGTTCGAGCAGGAACACGCCGCTGCCGAGGGATTGGGGGAACGTCACACCGATGATCCCCCCGCCGTCCAACCCCCGGCGGACGGGGCCGTCTACGGAGTCCTCCACGTCCCCAGTTGGGACTGGATGAAGATGCCCCTGGCCCAGGGGACGACCAATGCCGTCCTCGACCTCGGCTATGCGGGCCACTACGAGGAGACCGCCCAGCCCGGGGAGATCGGGAACTTCTCCGTCGCGGGGCACCGGCGCACCTACGGCAACAACTTCCGCCACATCGACCGCCTCGCCCAGGGGGACAAGGTCGTCGTGGAGGTGGCGGACACCTACTACGTCTACCGCGTGGAGACCCATGAGATCGTCAGTCCGGACGCGGTGAGGGTGGTGGCCCCGGTACCGGGGGACAAGACCTTCTCCGAACAGCCCACCCAGCGGTGGATGACCATGACCACCTGCCACCCGGAGTACAGCAACACCGAGCGCTACATCGTCCACCTGCTCTTCGAGTCGTGGACACCGAAGTCCACCGGGGTTCCCCAGGAACTCCTCGACGAACCCACGGACTGAGGCGAGAGGAAGGGGCACGCGATGTACGGATGGATCTTCCGGCACCTGCCGGGGCCGACCTGGTTCAAGGTCGTGGAGTCGCTGGTGCTGGTGGCTGCGGCGGTCTACCTGCTGTTCACCCGGGCCTTCCCCTGGGTGCAGGCGACACTGGACCTGGGCGGGGCGGGCGTCGGCTGAGGTCGCGGTCCGTCCGGGCGACCGTCGACGAGGGCGGCCCGGCTTCCGCTGGTCGGCGACTGGGCGACGAGGGCGGCCCGGCTTCCGCTGGTCGGTCACCGGAGGGCGGGGGCGGCGCACGCGTGGGAGGATCGCCCCAGTGGAAGGGG
>NZ_LT700215.1 GCF_900155435.1 Actinomyces provencensis
AAAAGCCGCCTCACCCTCGCCCCCGACACCACGCCGGAGGTGACCACCGACCCCACCCTCGAACTCACCGCCTAACCAACACCACAAGGATCACCGACCGCTACACCACTCCACGGGACTTGACCCCTACCCAAAGGCACCGACCTGAGCGTCGTCAGCCGCGAGGAGTTGGACGCGATCCAGGACAGCCTCAACGGACGCCCCCGCAAGACGCTGGGCTATCTGACACCATCAGAGAAGCTCGCAGAGTTCCTTGCGCCCATCGCTTGAATCCGCCATCGAGTTCGCCCTGCGCAGCTCACGCACTTCCTTCTCCAGCTCGACCAGGCGCTGGGACTCGCTGGTCGTGGTCCCGGGACGGTGCCCCTCGTCAACCTCGGCCTGCACGACCCAGTTCCTCAGAGTCTCAGGATTGATCCCGAGCTGCTCGCCCACACGGCGAAACGTTCCCGACCTCGTCGATGGATCGCGCCGTGACTGAACTGCCATCCTCGTGGCTCTCTCCCGAAGCTCGTCGGGGTACTTCCTCGGTGCTGCCATGCTCCTCATCCTCCCGTGGATTCAGAGCCTCCACCAGACCCGGGGCGATTCACCAGGCCGACACCGAGCTGCGGGGCGATGGCACGTATCGACTCTGCGCGCGGGCCTCCCTCGCGCGCCTGGCGCTCGTAGACCATCCGCACGGCGCGGTCACGCAGCTCGGGACTGAACTTCTTGGGCATACTCCGATTCTCCTTGCTGATACTCGGAACAGAACCCAGGACGCTTCACCCGCACCCCAAAACACGAATCGCGCCACCGTTAGTAAACGATGACGCGACTCATGACATACGGGGTGCCTGAGTAGTACGTTCGGTAACTCCGCCCCCAAGACAAAAACCCTTGTCAACCGCCTAGTGTCGTGTTTCTGAAGTTGGTTGACGGTTCGCTTTCTTGAGGATCTCGTCGGCGGTCTTGGTCCAGACGAAGGCGTGTTTGCGGTTGTTCCAGCCGGTGATGAATTGGCGGATCTTCGCGTT
>NZ_LT700216.1 GCF_900155435.1 Actinomyces provencensis
CGTCGGGGAGTTCTTCCTTGGCTGCGGTCTTGAACCCGGTGAACCCATCCATGGCGACCACCTCAATCCGGTCACGCCACGCAGCGTCTTGCTGGCTGAGCCAGTCCTTGAAGGCCTTCTTGGAGCGGCCCTCCACCATGTCCAACAACCTGGCAGGACCCCTTCCCTCGCGCAGGGGGGTGAGGTCGATGATCACGGTGACGAACTTGTCGCCCCTGCGCGTGTGCCGCCACACGCTGGGGGCACCTCCCGCAGAGAGCGCAGCGCGCGGGGGAATCGTCCACCCCGATCGTGGTCACACCCTCGAAGCGATGCTCATCGTTGATGAGGACCCTGCGTCCCTCCTCCAGGACGGAGGTGTTGGCGCAGTCCCAGGACACGCCCAGACCCTCAGCGACCCGGGCGACGGTGAGGTGTTGGACGACGATGCCCGCCACGGGCCCAACGCAGTCCGCCCCGGGACAGTTTCGAGCGCGGCTGGGCCGCCCCAGTGGTGTCCTGCCTCCACACACGCCCACACCCCGAACAGCGGTAGCGACGCACTCGCTACCCGCAGTGTCACCGGTCTCCAGCCCGAGGGCTCGTGGGCGAGGCGACGGACCACGGTGTCGCGGGGGATCCCTTCGCACCCACACTCGCGACACCACCGGCTCACTCGTCCACCACCCGGCAGGCCACCTCGCAGCGATCCGGGAGGACTCTCTGGCCCACCACCACGAGGCCGAGGTCATCCAAGCGGGCGAACGTGGTCAGATCAGGGCGCGTGAAGGTAGCGTGGGACACGTCGGGGTCTTTCAGATGGGCTGTGTAGGAACTCCCATCATCGGAAGACCCCG
>NZ_LT700217.1 GCF_900155435.1 Actinomyces provencensis
TTTCCGTCCAGAAGTGGAGCACCCCTCAGGTGAAGAAGACTACCGGGTTCTACCCTGCCGTGTCCCCCAAGGTCCGTCCCTCGAGCGCGGTGGGCCAGGCGGGCGGCGCGCTCCTGGTGGAGACCGTGGGAGCCCTCGGATTGGAGGGGGCCCTGTCGCGTGCCTTGGCCCCGTGGCGCAAGCCCCTGTCCTCCCACGACCCCGCCAAGATCGTCCTCGACCTGGCACTGACTCTCGCCCTGGGTGGGGACTGTCTGGCTGACATCAACATGGTCCGCTGTGAGCCGGGTGTCTATGGGCGCGTGGCCTCAGATCCCACGGTCTCGCGGGTGATCCAGACCCTGGCCGGTGATGCCGACAAAGCCGTGCGGGCCATCAACAAGGCTCGCGCCTGCGTGCGGGAGCGGGCGTGGGATCTTGCCGGGTCCCAGGCACCCGACCACGGGTGCACGGCGAAAAAGCCGCTCATCATCGACCTGGACGCCACCCTCCTCACCTCCCACTCGGACAAGGAGCAGGCTGCGCCGACGTTCAAGAGGGGATACGGATTCCATCCCTTGTGTGCCTTCGTTGACCACGGGGAGGGCGGGACGGGGGAGCCGCTGGCCGTACTACTGCGCCCCGGCAACGCCGGCAGCAACACTGCCCGCGATCACATCCAGGTCATCCGCTCCGCCCTGGCCCAACTGCCCGGACACTCACCCAAATGGAGGGGCAACAAGAGTGTCCTGGTCCGCACCGACGGGGCCGGCGCCACCCATGACCTCACCAAGTGGCTCACCACGCGGCGCCTGTCCTACTCATTGGGGTTCACGCTGCCCCACGACACCCCCGACCTCCTCCACCAACTGCCCCAGGAAGCGTGGAGTCCAGCCCTGGACGCCGACGGCCAAGTCAGGCAGGGGGCGTGGGTCGCGGAACTCACCGGAGTCATGGACCTCACCTCATGGCCCACAGGTATGCGCGTCATCGTGCGCAAAGAACGCCCCCACCCCGGAGCCCAGTTGCGTTTCGAAGATGTCGACGGCATGAGGATCACCGCGTTTGCCACCAACACCACCCCCGGCTGCCCACACCACCAGATCCCTGACCTGGAACTGCGTCACCGGCGTCGGGCCCGCTGTGAGGACCGCATACGCCTGGCCAAGGAAACGGGGCTACGCAACCTGCCCTTGTACTCCTTCAACCAGAACCGCATCTGGGTCCACATCGTCCAACTCGCACCAGGCCTCACCGCCTGGATGCAGACCCTCGCCCTCACCCACCACGAGGCACGCAGGTGGGAGGTCAAACGGCTGAGGTACCGCCTCTACCAGGTCCCAGCCGTCCTCACCCGCCACGCCCGAGCGCGCATCCTCAACCTCGCCGACCACCATCCCTACGCCAGCCTTCTGGCCGATGCGATCACCACACTCCGCTCCCTGACACCGACCCTCGACACCAGCTGACCAGTCAACACCCGAACCACTCACCCACAGCCCCGAGCACCACCTGGACCCAGGAATCCCGCCCACCGCCAACGACATGGCGGCAAACGCCATACCCACCAGCAACAATGGGGCTCACACAACGGCACCGACGCCGCCCTCACAACCCCACAAGCCCGCGATGAAAGATCGAGGCTA
>NZ_LT700218.1 GCF_900155435.1 Actinomyces provencensis
CAAGGCCCAGATCTCCAACCTCCAACGCGACACGTTCGAACAGACCCGCCACGCGTTCGAAACATTCATCACCGGAAACACATTCCCCTACAAACTGTAAGAACTCGTTCTGTTCACGCTATAGCGGTTGATCTGGTTGAACGCCTCGCGGATGTCGACGCCGCGACGCTTGAGCTCGACATGCACCATCGGTAGCCCATTGACCAGGATCGTCACGTCGAAGCGCGTCGCACGCGCCCCGGTATCCGGCTCGTACTGGTTGATGACCTGCAGACGATTGTTGTGGATGCGCTGTTTGTCCAGCAGGTAGACGTTGCGCGTCGTGCCGTCGTCGCGGTGCAGCAACTGGATGTGGTCACGCTGCAGGCGCCGCGTCTTCTCGATGATCCCGTCCTTCTTCGAGGAGATCACCTCCGAGAAGAACCGCTGCCACTCGGTATCCGAGAAGATCAGGGAGTTCAGTGTCTCCAGCTGGCGCCGCAGGTTCTCGATCAGTGCTTCCTCCGACCTCAGCGGGAGGTACTCGTAGGCCTGCGAGCTCAGCAGCTCGATGAAGCGCCGCTCCAGCGCAGCTTCACTCTCGTATCCTTCCTCCGACGAAAGCGGGGCCGCGTACTCAGCGACGACCGTGGACTCGGTGCCCACTGAGATCGGTTCGATGCGTGTTGTTGGCAGGTCCGAACTCTTCATCATAATCCTCGGTTCTCCCAATCGGCGTACGTTCCGCCGGGCCAGATCCACGAAGTCCGTCCGTTGCATGAGTGACCGACGGCGATTGCTCCGGCGGTCGACGGAGATGAGAACGGAACATCACGAGTCAGAACGCCATGCGCTCCCCTGACAGCGATCGAGCCGTCAGCGACGAGGGCATCGAACTGGGCCTTGTACGACGCATAGGCGCGTCGAGTGCTCTCGGCGCGCCCTTGGGTACTCCAGGCGGAGACGACCACTGAGTCCTTGAGCATGACGAACTCGTCGCCGTCCACCTTGGCGTGAGCCCTGATCGAGTTCCGGGGAACACTCAAGGTGAAGAGCGGCGACTCGGTGGGATCCGGCTCTGGGACCGGCGCATCGACTGGCTTCACCCGACGAAGGGCATTGACACCCAGGACCGGCAGGACAACCTGCAGTTGATCGACGAAGGCTTCCATGTCGGAGACCTGCGCCTCGGACAGCTTTCTGGGCTGAGGATTCTGAGTGTTCTCCAAGGACACCCGAGCTGCACTCGCTGCCAGCTGGACCAGTCGGTACTCCAAGTATCCCCAGTGTCCCTCGTTGAAGGAGTCGTCCGTCGAAGTCATGACGACCAGTCGGTCCCAGAACTCCTTCTTCGCATCGTGCTGATGAAAGCGATCGTTGAATCTCTCCGTCTTGCCGATGTAGCAGCGAGTGTCGCCCACAGCCGAACGGTCGTCACCGACGAGCATGTAGGTGCCGTTGCCCTGCGTCTCGGGACGCTTGAGGATCTCGGCCAGCTTGGACCGTGGACCCAGCAAGACGTTGCCTGTCCAGCCCGCCACGCGCGCGGTCGTGATCCCTCCGGGAACGCCGTCCGCGAGGAACAGCTCGATGTGTTTTCCCGTCACGATGCCTTCTCCTTGAAGGTCAGCAGACGGTCGCGGTAGTACTCGTACTGCTGTCGGCGAGCCGCAATTTCAGCAGGAAGTCCCGCCGAGAGATCACTCGTGATTTCACCAAACGATCGAAGACGTGCAGAAACAGCCTCTTGCTCCCTCAGGCTCGGCACTGGTATCGAACAGGAGTAGAAACTCCTAGTAGATCGTCGCGGCTAAGTATTTGGGTATAGGTGACGGAGTTTGATGCGGGCGTCGTCCGCGGTGAACTGCCAGTCGACTTGCCGCTGATCATCGTTGGTCGCGGACTGCCAGGAAGCAAGCTC
>NZ_LT700219.1 GCF_900155435.1 Actinomyces provencensis
GAGACGATCACCGAGCTCACACCCCTGATCGGTGTCAAGGCCGCCTGCCGGGCGGTCGGCAGGTCGCGGGCCACGCACTACCGTCACCACCGCAAGAGCCCGACCCCGCCGAGGCCACCACGACGCGAGCCGGCCCGCCAGCCCCGCGCCCTGAGCGCGGCGGAGGAGGCCCAGGTGCTGACCGTGCTGCGCTCGGCGCGGTTCGTCGACATGGCCCCGGCCGAGATCTACGCGGTCCTGCTTGACGAGGGCACCTACCTGTGCTCGGTCTCGACGATGTACCGCCTGCTCCGCAAGCGCGGCGAGGTGCGCGAGCGGCGCCGCCAGGCCACCCACCCGGCCCGGGTCAAGCCCGAGTTGGTCGCTACCGCCCCGAACCGCGTGTGGTCGTGGGACATCACCAAGCTGCACGGTCCGGCGAAGTGGACCTACTACTACCTGTACTCCATCATCGACATCTTCTCCCGGTACACCGTGGGCTGGATGGTCGCCACGAGGGAGGCCGCGCCGCTGGCCGAGCGGCTGCTGGCCGAGACGATCACCAAGCAGGGCATCGACCGCGGCCAGCTGAGCATCCACGCCGACAACGGCTCCTCGATGGCCTCCAAGCCGGTCGCGTTCCTCCTGGCCGACCTGGGAGTGACGAAGTCGCACAGCCGCCCCCACGTGTCGAATGACAACCCCTACTCCGAGGCCCAGTTCAAGACCCTGAAGTACCGCCCGGAGTTTCCCCACCAGTTCGGCTCGATCGAGGACGCCCGCGCGTTCTGCGCCGAGTTCTACCGCTGGTACAACACCGAACACCGCCATTCCGGGATCGCGATGCACACCCCGTTCGACGTCCACCACGGCCGCGCCACCACCGTCCAGGACCACCGCTGCCGTGTCCTGACCCGCGCATACGGCGCCCACCCCGAGCGCTTCGTCCACCACCCGCCCGTCCCGCTGACACTGCCAGAGACGGCGTGGATCAACCAACCCCCCAAGGAGACGACCAACTCAACGATCCAGCACA
>NZ_LT700220.1 GCF_900155435.1 Actinomyces provencensis
CTGACGTTGGGGTGAAATGCACGTGGAAGCGCGGGTGCTTCTCCAGCCACGCCTTGACCTCGGGGGTCTTGTGGGTGGCGTAGTTGTCCATCACCAGGTGAAGTTCCTGGTCTGGGTAGGCCCGATCGAGTTGGCGCAGGAATGCGAGGAACTCCTGCCTGCGGTGCTTGGGCTTGACCGCACCGGTGACCTGTCCTGTCGCGATCTCCAACGCCGCGAACAAGGTCGTCGTGCCATGCCGCTTGTAGTCATGGGTGCGTTTCTCCGCGTCACCGATGCGCATCGGCAGCATCGGGGCGGTGCGATCCAACGCCTGGATCTGGCTCTTCTCGTCCACACACAACACGATCGCGTTCTCCGGCGGCGCCAAGTACAGGCCGACGACATCGGTGACCTTGCCGGCCAACTCAGGGTCGGTGGAGAACTTGAACGTCTCAGACCGCCAGGGCTGCACGCCATACTTCCGCCACGCCCGCGCGACCGTCGCGTTCCCGATCTTCAGATGAGTCGCCAGCAGCCGCGAGGACCAGTGCGTCACCCCGTACTTCTTCGGCGGCGCCTGAAGCGTCGCGGTGATGATTCGTTCGTCATCGACGTGCTTCGGCCTGCCAGAACGCGGCGCATCGGCCAGCCCCGCGAGCCCAGCATCGACATACCGGTTCCGCCACTTCCACACCGAGGTCGTCGTTGTTCCCACCTCGGTAGCGATCCGCGCGTTCGCGACACCATCCGCAGCGAGCAACACGATCCGAGCCCTCAACGCCAGACCGGCACGAATTGTCGTGGAACGCGTCCACGACGCCAACTCATCCCGATCGCCATCGAGAAGCACCAACGCCGGAGCCGGAGAATTCGCCATGACCAAATTCTCTCAAACACCCAACCATTGAGGAACTAACGACACGCGACACTAG
>NZ_LT700221.1 GCF_900155435.1 Actinomyces provencensis
ATGGACAAACTCGTCAAGACGTTGGGGATCCACTCACTGTCGAAGTCGCAGGTCTCGCGGATGGCGGCCGAGCTCGACGAGCACGTCGACCAGTTCCGGCACCGCCCCCTGGGCGAGGCGGGCCCGTTCACCTTCCTCGCCGCCGACGCGCTGACGATGAAGGTCCGCGAGGGAGGCCGGGTCATCAACGCGGTCGTGCTGGTCGCCACGGGTGTCAACGCGGATGGGCGCCGCGAAGTCCTCGGCTTACGGGTCGCGACATCCGAGACCGGTGCAGCCTGGAACTCGTTCTTCGCTGACCTCGTCGCCCGCGGCCTGGGCGGGGTCCGCCTGGTCACCTCCGACGCTCACACCGGACTGGTGGAGGCCATCGCGGCGAACCTGCCCGGCGCGGCCTGGCAACGATGCAGAACCCACTACGCGGCCAACCTGATGAGCGTGACCCCGAAGAGCATATGGCCGGCGGTGAAGGCGATGCTGCACTCCGTCTACGACCAACCCGACGCCGACAGCGTGAACGCGCAGTTCGACCGGCTGCTGGACTACGTCGACGGGAAGCTTCCCGACGTGCACGAGCACCTCGACGCGGCACGCGCGGACATCCTCGCCTTCACCGGGTTCCCCGAAGGACTCTGGCACCAGATCTGGTCCAACAACCCCAACGAGCGCCTCAACCACGAGATCCGCCGCCGCACCGACTCCGTCGGAATCTTCCCCAACCGCGACGCGATCATCCGCCTCGTCGGCGCCGTGCTCGCCGAGCAGACCGACGAATGGGCAGAAGGCCGCCGCTACCTCGGCCTCGACATCCTCGCCAAAAGCCGCCTCACCCTCGCCCCCGACACCACGCCGGAGGTGACCACCGACCCCACCCTCGAACTCACCGCCTAACCAACACCACAAGGATCACCGACCGCTACACCACTCCACGGGACTTGACCCC
>NZ_LT700222.1 GCF_900155435.1 Actinomyces provencensis
CGTCGCGACCCGCAACGCCCGCCGGGCGGCGCTGCGGTCGTTCTTCACCTACGCCAGCTACCGGGCACCTGACGCGATCGCCACGATCAGCCAGGTCCTCGCGATCCCCGCGAAACGCACCAAGACCACGCTCGTGTCGTTCCTCACCGCCCCCGAAGCAGAGGCGCTCATCGCTGCCCCGGACACCCGGACCTGGCTCGGTCGCCGCGACCGGCTCCTGCTGCACCTGGGCATCCAAACCGGACTCCGCGTCAGCGAACTCATCAACCTGCGCGTCGGTGACCTTCAGCTCGGACCACACAGCCAACTCGAATGCGTCGGGAAGGGCCGCAAGCAACGCGTGATCCCGTTGCAGAAGAACACCGTCAGGCTCCTCACGGCCTGGCTCGCCGAGCTCCCACCAGCGCGAGAGGGGCCGCTGTTCCCGACCAACAGCGGGACACCCCTGACCAGGGCTGCCGTTGGGAAGCTCGTTACCCGGCACGCCGCGACCGCGGCCGAGAGGTGTCCTTCGTTGACAGGGAAGAACGTCACGCCGCACACACTGCGGCACACCTGCGCGATGAGCCTCCTGCACGCCGGCATCGACACCGCCAGCATCGCGCTCTGGCTCGGGCACGCGAGCATCCAGACCACGCAGATCTACTTGCATGCCGACCTGGAACTCAAGCAGCGAACCCTCGAACGCGTTCCCGCGCTCGACGAGCGGCCACCAGCCCGATACAAGGCATCCGACGCTCTCATCGCGTTCCTCAAGAACCGGTGACACCGCGATGGTTATGTTGACCGGCTCAACCGTTCACCCCTGCCCCGCCTGGGCGCTCACCGAGCCGGTCAACATAACCCCGAGGTCGACATACCATCGC
>NZ_LT700223.1 GCF_900155435.1 Actinomyces provencensis
CAGGTTGCGGAATCCGAGGGCCGTGCCGCGTAGGTGTTCGAGGCGGCCATTGATGGCTTCGGTGGGGCCGTTGGAGGTGCCGGGTCTTTCGAAGTAGGCCAGGATGTCCGCGGCCCGGTTCTTCAGGGTTCTACCTACTCGTCGGATCTCGACCAGGGACGCTGGGACGCCCTGGGCGACCCGGTCGATGAGCTGGGCCATCAGCTGCTTGCCTTGGCGGTGGTCGGGGTGCCGGTAGGCCTCGATGGTGTCTTGGTAGACGTGCCAGGTCGCCTCGACGGCGACGTGGATGTCACCAGCGAACAGGTCGGTGATGCGGGTGCGTTGCTTGTCGGTGAGCAGGTCCGCACCGGTGTGCAAGGTCCGCCGGGCGCGATACAACGGGTCGGTTGATCGGCCGCGGTGGCCGTGGAGCTCTTGCTGGACCCGGCGCCGACACTGATCCAGACTGTCACCGACTAACCTCACGACATGGAACGGGTCCATGACCGCGACCGCGTCGGGGAGCTCCTCGGCAGCAGCGGTCTTGAAGCCAGCGAAACCGTCCATCGCGACCACCTCGACCCCATCGCGGAAGGCCTGGGGACGTTCGTTCAGCCAGGTCTTGAAGACCTGCTTGGAACGTCCCTCGACCATGTCGAGCAGGCGTGATGGCCCTGTGCCGTCGCGGATCGGGGTCAGGTCGATGATCACGGTCACGTACTTGTCACCCTTGCGGGTGTGACGCCATACATGTTCGTCGACCCCTATGACCTTGACCCCGTCAAACCGGCGGGGGTCCTCGATCAGGACCCGTTTGCCTTCGGCCAGGATCGCGTCGTTCGCGGTGTTCCACGCCACGTCAAGGCTCTGCGCGAGACGGGCCACGGACAGGTGCTGGACCACGATGCCTTCCAACGCCCACCGCAACGCACGCCGGGTGAGCTTCGCCCGCGGCTCGGCCGCAGCGCTGGTGTCCTGACGCCACACATGCCCGCACCCGGTGCACCGGTAGCGGCGCACGGTGACCTCAAGAGTGGTCGGTCGCCATCCGAGTGGCTCGTGGGCCAAGCGGCGGACCACCGTGTCACGGACCTTGCCCTCGCACCCGCACTGCCGGCACCACTGGTCCTCGGCCACGACCCCGACACCGCAGCACCGCACGAGACCGCTCCAAACGCTGGCCCACAGCCACCAGACCGAGCGAGTCAAGACCACAGAACGTCGTCAGATCAGGGGCAGCGAAGGTAGCGTTGGACACGTCGAGGTCTTTCGGATGGGCGGCGTAGGAACCTCCATCATCGGAAGACCTCGACCCCTATCCCCGCAACGACGCGCCCACCAGCCCCACACCCCCAATTGTGAAGAGCCG
>NZ_LT700224.1 GCF_900155435.1 Actinomyces provencensis
GCGCGGGGGTGGCCTTCCGCGCGGGTGCGCCATGGGCAGCGGTGGGGTCGACGAGGGCGGACGGAGGAAGCATCATCGTGGCCATGTCGCCAGCCTGCGGCGCGGCACCGCCATACGTCTATGGCAGATGTTCGATGGAAACCATGACTGGTACTTATGGTTGGTGCATGGAGGAGATGACTGCCGACGGACGGGTCTTCGACGTCCGCGACCTCATGCTCGTGCGCGCGATCGCCGATCGTGGCTCCATCACGGCGGCGGCGAACGCGCTGGGCATGAGCCAACCGGCGGTGAGCCAACAGCTGCACCGGTTGGAACACCGTGTCGGGCTGCCCCTGGTGGAGCGTGTCGGGCGCGGAGTGCGCCTGACCGAGGCCGGCAGGATCATGTCCCGCCATGCGCCGGCCGTCACCACGGCCCTGGACGCGGCCACCGAGGAACTCGACGACCTGCGCGGCCTGCGCACGGGCCGCGTGCGTCTCATGGGGTTCCCGTCCGCCTCCCCCACCCTGCTGCCGCTGGTGCTGGCACACCTGCGCGAGAACCAACCCGGGGTCAGCGTCACGTATGTCGAGGCCGAACCACCCGAGGCCGTCGCGGCCGTACGGGAGGGGACAGCAGATGTGGCGCTCACCTTCAGCTATCCCGGCGACAGCGCCGATCCCCACCGCTCGACTGCCCAGGGCCTGTCGGTGCGCACGGTCGGCCGGGACGACCTCGTCCTGGTGCTGCCAGCGGGGCACCGAGCGCTCGAGGGAGAACCGGGGAGGTCGGGTGGTGGTCCCCTCGAGGCTTCGGGCACATCTGCAGATGGGACGGGGAACGCCAGCGAGGAAGCCGATCCTCATGCCCACGCCCGTGCTGGGACGCGTGCCCATGCCCGGGCCCGGGCCGACGCCCGCACCGACAACCACGCCCAGTCCCAGGTTCAAGCACAGGCACAGGCACAGGCACAGGCACATCTCATCCGACCTCGCGCCGTGGCCGTCGCGGACCTGTCCGACGAAAGCTGGATTGCCGGATGTCCACGATGCCGCGGACATCTGTTGGAGCTGTGCGCACGGGCGGGGTTCACCCCGAGGATCGCCTTCGAGACCGACAACGTCGTCGCCGTCGAGGCACTGGTCGCCCAGGGGATCGGAGTCGCCACGCTACCCCGGCTGGCGATCGCCTCGTTCCCCCTGTTGTCCGGGGTGGTCACCGCTCCCTTGCCCGCCGCCGAAGCCCGCACGCTTCACTTGGTCACTGCACACGGTTCCGAAACAATGCCCTCTGTCCGCTCCGTCTTCAGTGCCCTCAAGCACGCCATTGCCACACTGGAGGAACATGGAGACCGGAATGTCGGCATTCTCCCCACCATTCCCGAAGAGCACAGCTGATCGAAGTCGGACATCACGCGCGTTGTGTGTTGTGGGGTGGTGGTCCGCACGCGTGTTGTGTGTGTGGGTGGAATTGGTTGAAGGCCCCGCCACCCGGTGCCGGGTGGTGGGGCCTTCAACGTGTGGTGTTGTTGCGGTGGTGTCCTACTCTCCCACACCCTCCCAGGTGCAGTACCATCGGCGCTGTGGGGCTTAGCTTCCGGGTTCGGAATGGTTCCGGGCGTTTCC
>NZ_LT700225.1 GCF_900155435.1 Actinomyces provencensis
CCCATAGCGTAATTCTACGGGCCCGCTCACACATTTTGGCGTTATCACCAAAGCGTGTCCGGATTACGATCGCGAAATATCGACAGGCAATTCTGAACCATCAGAACTCGTTCTGTTCCCGCTATACTGGGATCATCCCCGCATTCGCGGGGAGCACGTGAGCGTGATGTACGCCAGTCGCTGCACGACGGGATCATCCCCGCATTCGCGGGGAGCACAGGGTTCCCTGGGTTGTTCGGCCGTCAGGGCCAGGATCATCCCCGCATTCGCGGGGAGCACGCACGACACCCCCGAGCGGGGGTGTTTCGGCTAGGATCATCCCCGCATTCGCGGGGAGCACTTACTTCTAACTATACCGCTCTACCCGGTACAGGGATCATCCCCGCATTCGCGGGGAGCACTTCTAACGTTCTAACGTTCTAACTAATCAATAGGGATCATCCCCGCATTCGCGGGGAGCACCAAACCTAGGTCATATTCGGCCGACCGGTCAAGGGATCATCCCCGCATTCGCGGGGAGCACCTAATGATTAGTTAGAACTGTATGTGTTCACAGGGATCATCCCCGCATTCGCGGGGAGCACGGAGTGCGCGAGTGAGTTGTGCCCGCCCCTGAGGGATCATCCCCGCATTCGCGGGGAGCACTGAACCTCTGCCCCCGTGCGACTAAGGTCACCCGGATCATCCCCGCATTCGCGGGGAGCACCTAATGATTAGTGGCTCTTCACGATTGAGGGTGTAGTTGGGGTCTGAATCCTCCGGCCTCGAGCAGACTGCGGGCGATGTAGTTTGTGAGGTTGCGGAATCCCAAGGCTGAGCCGCGCAGGTGTTCCAGTCGACCATTGAGGGCTTCTGTCGGGCCGTTGGAGGTGTGGGGGCGCTCGAAGTAGGCCAGGACGTCTGTGGCGCGCCGCTTGAGGGTGCGTCCCAGCGTGGTGATCTCCGCGAGGACGGAGGGGACTTCGCGGCTGATGGCATCAATGAGGTGGGCCAGCTGGTCTCGACCGGCGGCCCGGTCGGGGTTGCGGTAGGCAC
>NZ_LT700226.1 GCF_900155435.1 Actinomyces provencensis
TGCACGTCGAGGTCTTTCGGGCTGAGTGTGTAGGAGCTCTCATCCTCGGGAGACCTCGACCTCTATCCGGCCACCGACGCGCCGGCCCGCCGCGCGACGTGCGCTACACCCTCATCTGGGAAGAGCCGGAAAACCACCGATGCGTGGTACTCGGGAAAACACCACCGCCACGGCGGCAACGTCCAAGTCCTCACCGACAGCTCCGGTTTCCCGATCTGGACCTCGCCGGTATCCCCGGGCTCGACCCACGACCTCACCGCCGCCCGCCAACACGTCCTGCCAGCCCTCTACCCAGCCGCCGCACAAGGCCTGAAAACGTTGACCGACAAGGGCTACCAAGGCGCCGGCATCGGCATCTGCCACCCGATCAAGGGCCACGGCCTGGCCCCCGACACCAACACCCGCAACCGGCTCATCACCCAACTCCGCGCCCCAGCCGAACGAGCCAATGCCATCATCAAACACTTCAAGGCCCTCCAGAAAGTCACCCTCGACCCCTGGCGCATCACCCAGATCGTCCGCTCAGCCCTCGTGATCGCTACTCACGTGCGAGGAGCCTGGTGAGAAAACCTCAGTGTCCTCCTTGGATCTGGGGGTGGCGCTCGACGGTTTCAAGCCGGGTCGCCGAGGACGGCGTGGTCAGGGACGAGCATGGGCTCTGCCGTGTCGATGCGGGCGTGGCCGCGGACGGTTACGCCTTGCCCGAAGCTGACGTCACCCAAGACCGTGAGGCTGCGTGCTCCGAGCAGGCCCAGGGGGTAGGGGATGCGGCGATCGAAGTCCTGGACGATCTTGTAGTGGTTGTCCAGACGGATCTCAGGAATCGGTCCTCGGGCGGTCAGGTGGTGATCCTCATCCAAGGAGAACAGGTCCGAGCGCAACAGCAGGAGTTCATTGGTGGTCTTGACCGGCAGGAACCGGTTGCGGTCCACGCCGATGGCACTGGCTCCCGGGAACACCTCGATGGCGGCACCCATCGCGGTCTCCATCTGGATGACCGCGGGTGAGGTGGGGTCCGCCGGATCGACGGTCTTCTCGTTGCGGATTAGCGGAAGGCCCAGCACGCCGGTGCGTTCCTGAAGGGTTCGCTTGAGCACGGGCAGGTGGACCCACAGGTTGTTGGTGTGGAAGTAGGGATGGCGGTGCTCGTCGGTGAAGAAGTCCATTTCCTCCGGCGCTGTCTGCGCCGTGTCGCGCAGTACCAGCTGTCCGTCGCGGCGGCGGATCGCCAAGTGCCCGCCCTTGCGGTCATTGGCGGTACGGGTGCACAACTCTGCGGCGTACGGGGCAGATGACTGGGCGAACCAGCCGGCCAGGAGTGCGTCCGGTGTGGCCCCGAGGTTGTCGCCGTTGCTCAGGAACAGGTATTCGTAGCCACGCTCCAAGAGCAGGTCGAGGATTCCAGAGTCGTCCAGCGCGGTATAGACGTCCCCGTGGCCCGGTGGGCACCACTCGAGGCTGGGGTCGCGAGGCCAGTCGATCGGAGTGAGGTCGTCGACCCTCAGCTTCGGCTCCTGGTTCTGCAAGAAGCACAGGGGCAAGCCCGGGACGGCGAGCTGGGGGTATGCCTCGAGCGCGCGGCGGGTGTCGGCGTCGGTACGGAAGGAGTTCATGAACAGAAGCGGCAGTCGCACGCCATGGCGCTGACGGGCGGCCAGCACTTGGCGGGCGATGATGTCGAGGAAGGTCAGCCCGTCGCGGACCTCCAGCAGGTTCTTGGCCTTGGCCAGACCCATCGACGTACCGAGGCCGCCATTGAGTTTGAGGATCGCCGTCCGGTCGAGTGCATCCTCTGCCTCACGGCGATCGATGTCGACGTCGCTGGCCATGTCGACCTCGAGGAGGGGTTCGATGTCGGCTTCGCGGACATACCCGCCGGCTCCATCGGCCAAGTTCGCATAGTGGGACTCGAACACCCGGATCGCTGCTGCTCCAACCCCTGCTGCATGCATCTTGTCGCGGGCCTGGGTCAGGCCAATGTCAGTCATGGTGTTCTCCTTCTGCGGTGCTGGGGATCCCGCCGCTTGCGCGGACCTGGAGGTGTGGTGGTACGAGGATGGACTCCCGGACCGGGCCGCCATGGTCGCGGCGGTCGATCTGGCGCAACAGGACGTCGACCAGGTGGAAGCCGATCGTGGTGAAGTCCTGCTGGACGCTGGTCAGCGGGGCCACAGCCAGGCGGCGCTGACGTCGTCGAAGCCGACCACGGCCACGTCACGGGGAACCCTGCGGCCGCGTTCGTGCAGGGCTCGCAGGAGTCCAGCGGCCATCTCGTCATTGGCGACGAGCACCGCGGTGATGCTGGAGTCATCGGCGACCAAGAAGCCGGCGCGGTACCCGGAGGCGGGGCTCCAGTCACCATGGCTGACCGTCGCGGGCACCCGACGTCCGGCCGCCTGGAGGGACTCTCTCCAGCCCTGCTCCCGCTGCCTCGACTGCACCGAGTTTCGCGGCCCGGCAACCAGGTGCACAGTGTCGTGCCCCAGGCCCAGCAGGTGGTCGACCGCGAGGCGTGCTCCGGCCTGTTGGTCGAGGCCCACGTTCGGCACAGACAGGTCCGCCCGGGAGTCGGCCAACACCACGGGCAGGGACGGCGGGATGCGCACCGTCGCCAGTTCGGCCGTCTCCAATCCCAGCACGACCAGGCCCGCGACGCCCTGCCGAGCCCGTGCAATCGCGCGGTTCACGTCCTCGGCCGACCCGCTGGCCGCGTGGGCCAAAGCCACGTCATACCCGTGCTGGCGTGCCGAGGTGCACACCGCATCGATGATGTTGGCCTCGCCTGTCCGGTTGAGGTGGTGGGCCACCACACCAATGCTTGACGACCGCCCTGCTCGCAGTGCCTGGGCGGCCGCGTTGGGGGCGTAGCCGAGCTGCGCCATCGCCGCGAGCACCTTTTGCCGAGTCGGTTCGGCCACCGACTGTGTTCCATTGGCCACTCGGGAGACGGTTTGCGCCGAGACCCCGGCCACGGCTGCGACGTCTCGTGCGGTGGCACGGCCCGACCAGCCAACGCCACCCCGGGTCGACGAGCGCAGGACCTGGTCACTCATGCAAGACGCCCCGCGGCCGCGCTGGGAGTGACCAGGTGCACCTCCGGGATCGGGAAACCTTCCTGTTGCGCCCGCTCGACTACCGCGTGGGCAACGTCCGAGGCCCGCCCTCGCGGCACCAGCGCCACGATGCTCCCCCCGAAGCCACCGCCGGTCATCCGGGCGCCGAAGGCCCCCGCCTCGACTGCCGCCTCCACCGCACCGTCGAGCTCTGCGACGCTCACCTCGAAGTCATCACGCAGCGAGGCATGTGACTGGCTCATCAACCGGCCCGCCCCCACGGCGTCACACGCACCCAGAGCCTTCTCCATGTCCTCCACCCGCCACATCTCGGTGATGGCGTGGCGGGCCCGGGACCGCATCTGCTCGTCCGGCAGCGCCGCCAGGAGCGGCTCGAGATCCTCGGGTCGGTTGCGGTCTGCCACCTCGCGCAGCGAAGCGACGCCCAATGCCCGGGCCGCCGCCTCGCAGCTCGCACGGCGTTGTCCGTACTGCCCGTCGGCCAATTCGTGACTGGCCCTGGTGTCGACCACGACCAGGTCGACACCCATCTCCCCCATGGGGAAGGCCACGTGCTCGACGGATCCGTCACGACAGTCCAGGTGCAGCAGCGTCCCAGCTTCCGACCTCAGTGACGCAGCCTGGTCCATGCCACCGGTCGGGGCTCCAGCCACCCGGTTCTCCGACTCGACGCACAGTGCGGCCAGGCGGGCGCGACCCGCGTCGTCGCCACCCATCGGTGCGCCGTTCAGCTCCCCCAGGGCCAGACCCATGGCGCACTCGACCGCAGCCGAGGACGACAGACCGGCGCCCACGGGAACGCAGGACACGATTGCGGCATCGAAGCCGGTTGTCGCCACGCCCTCTTCCCGCAGCGCCCAAGCGGGTCCCGCACTGTAGGCCACCCATCCTTCGACGCCGCCCGGCCGCACCTCTGCGAGGTCACCCCGCCACGAGGCGTCTGTCTGCAGACCAGTGACCAGGCGTACTGCAGTGTCGCTGCGACGCGCCACCGCCACGAAGGTGCGGTGCGGCAGGGCCATGGGCAGGCAGGTGCCGTCGTTGTAGTCGACGTGGTCACCAATGAGGTTCACCCGACCGGGGGCCGCCCAGACGCCGCCGGGTCGCCCGTCGAAGTGCTGCTGGAACAGTTCCAGCGCCGCGCGCGTGCCCTGCTCGTCACTCCATGCCTGCTGGGCCAGATCGTCACCCATCACGTTCCTCCTCACCGCCGACCCCGGGCGTGTGGCCCAGCCGGAAGACCTCGTCGTCGACGCTAATGTTTGCGCGAACAAGTGCTCGCGCTCAAGACCTTGACATTCTGCACATCCAAGGCGCAGCATCGAACAAGCATCCCGATGGTGCCGCAAACATTTTTACGTGGAGGCGCAGAATGGTCGGCGAAGTTGCCGAGTCCGACGAGGCCACCACCCCACGGGAGTTCCACCCCACCGTCGGGGCCGGAACGGACAGGAGCAGCGGTGAGCATCCCGAAGCACCACCAGGGCCTGGAGGTCCTGCACGAGAACACGCTGGCCGCCCATGCCTACTTCGTGCCGGCCTCAGCGGCAGTGACCGATGTCGTCACCGCCCGTGAGTCGTCCGACCGGGTCCAACTGCTCAACGGTCAGTGGGACTTCCGCTACCACCACTCGGTCAACGACCTGGACGAGGCCTTCATGGACCCCGGGTGCACGGTCGAGGGTTTCGCTCCAATCACCGTTCCGGGTACTTGGCAGCATCAGGGCTACGACGCTCACCAGTACACCAACGTGCGCTACCCGATCCCGCTGGACCCGCCCCACGTCCCCGTGGACAACCCCTGCGGCGCCTACCGGACCACCTTCGATCACCACGCCGACGCGGCGGCGCCCGACACGACGCTGGTCTTCGAGGGCGTCGACTCCTGCTTCTACGTGTGGGTGAACGGGCACTACGTCGGTTACAGCCAGGTCAGCCACGCCACGAGCGAGTTCGATATCACCGAGGCGCTCGTGGAGGGCACCAACCACATGGCGGTGTTGGTGTTCAAGTGGTGTGACGGCACCTACCTCGAGGACCAGGACAAGTTCCGCACCAGCGGCATCTTCCGCGACGTTTACCTCGTCGACCGCCCTACCCGTCACCTGTTCGACTACTTCACCACTACCCAGATCCACGAGGCCGGCGCCACGGTGCGCCTGCGTGCCTCCTACGTGGGTGGCCCGGTCGAGACCCGGGCCACGCTGCTCGGCGCAGATGGCACGACGGTGGCCAGCGGTGTGCTGGCCGAGGCCAACGACGCCCGCGGGTACAGCCACGCCGTCGAACTCCACGTCAACCGGCCACGCCTGTGGAACCCCGAGCACCCGGAGCTGTACACCCTGTTGCTGGAGATGCCAGACGAGGTCGTCACCGACCAGGTGGGTCTGCGAGAGGTCTCGATCGACGACGTGGTCCTGCGCCTCAACGACTGCCCGGTGACGTTGAGGGGCGTCAACCGCCATGACTCCGCCCCCGCCACCGGACCCACCGTCGACGTCGCCCACATGCGCCGCGACCTGGAACTCATGGTGCGGCACAACATCAACGCCGTGCGCAGCTCCCATTACCCCAACGACCCCCGCTTCTACCAGTTGTGCGACCAGTACGGCCTGCTGGTCATGTCGGAGGCCGACAACGAGAGCCACGGAACGCAGGCCCAGTTCCTGGCCGACGAGTCCTGGGACAACGTCGTCGAGCACTGGAACGAGCTGATCGCCGACAGTCCCGACTGGACGGAGGCGACCCTGGACCGCGTGCAGCGTTGCGTCCAGCGCGAGAAGAACCGGCCGAGCATCTTCTCTTGGTCGGCCGGCAACGAGTGCGCCTATGGCTGCACCCTCGAGGTCTCCCTGGCCTGGATGAAGGAGTTCGACCCGGACCGGGTGACCCACTACGAGAGCGCCTTCTACCGCGATTCCAAGCGCAGCTATGACTACTCGAACATCGACCTGTACAGCCGCATGTACCCGTCACAGCAGGAGATGCTCGACTACCTCGCAGGCGATCCAGACAAGCCGCTGGTGCTGGTGGAGTACTGCCACGCAATGGGCAACGGGCCCGGTGACCTGGAGGACTACTGGCAGCTCATCCACACCGACCCTCGCCTGTGCGGCGGGTTCGTGTGGGAGTGGTGCGACCACGCCGTCCTAGCCGGCCACACCGACGACGGCCGCCCCTGCTACCTGTACGGCGGCGACTCCGGTGAAGTCATCCACGACGGGAACTTCTGCGTCGACGGCCTCGTGTGGCCCGACCGCCGACCCCACCCCGGCCTTTTGGAACTGAAGAACGTGCAGCGCCCAGCCCGAGTCGTCGCGCACGACCCCGGCGCGGGCATGCTGACGCTGCGCAACGACCTGGACTTCACAAATCTCGACGAGGTGGTCGACCTGTCCTGGGAGCTGGTCTGCGACGGGATCGTCCTAGATCGTGGCGACCTGTCCTTCACGCGTCCTGTTCCGCCCCACACCGAAACCCAAGTGACCTGCCGCCCCCAGCTGCCGCGGGTAGGGCGCTGTCACCTGCGTGTGACGCAACGCCTCCGCGTCGGCGACGCGGTGCGCGCCGCGGGCCAGGAGCTCGGCTTCGATGAGGTCGCCGTCCCTGTCGCCGACCCCCGCAACCAGCAGTCCGTGCAGTTGCTCGAGGCACCGCCCGGTGGCGTCTCCCCCGCCGTCGAGCAGGACCCCTCCGCGATCACGGTGCGTGGTGACGGCTTCCAGTACCGTTTCGACACCGGCACCGGGATGCCCACGTCGATGCTCGTGGGCGACCAGGAGATGTTCACGGCACCTGCGGAGGTCAACATCTGGCGCGCGCCCACCGACAACGACCGACGCATCCGCCTGGAGTGGGAACGGGCCCGCTACCCGTATGCCGCGGTCCGCGCACATGAGTGTTCCGCCCAGACCCTTGACGGGTCCGTGGTGGTGCGCGCCCGCATGACCCTGGACGCCGCGACGATCCAGCCCATCCTGCGCCTCGACGCCAGCTGGACCATCGACGTCGCGGGCCGATTGCGGTGCCAGATGGACGTCACCCGCACACCGGGGTTCCCAACCCTGCCCCGACTGGGTCTGCGCTTCTTCCTGGCACCGGAACTCGACCAGGCGTCGTGGGTCGGGCTCGGTCCGGGCGAGAACTACCCAGACAAGCGGCAGGCCAGCCGCCACGGCCACTTCACCAGCAGCATCGACGGACTGTTCGTCGACTACCTCCGCCCCCAGGAGAACGGCAGCCGCGGAGACTGCGACTGGGTCCGTGTGGAGCAAGCCGATGCGGCGCGTGGCCTGACCGTCACCTCACCGCGACCGTTCTCGTTCAACGCCTCCCGGATCACCCAAGAGCAGCTGTCGATTACGAGACACGACGTCGAGCTGGACCCCGACGACCAGGTGGTGCTGTGCATCGACCACGCCATGGCCGGGATCGGCTCCAACAGCTGCGGCCCCGAGCTGCTCGCCCGCTACCGGGTCGACGACGAGACGTACCACGTCGACCTCGTCCTCGCCCCCACCCGCCGCTGAACCCACCGGGAGACCCGAAACCATGCCCACACACGCTGCAAGTTCTGGCAAGACGTACCTGACCTGGGGCAACAAGATCGGCTACGGCTCCGGTGACATCGCCGGCAACGTGGTCTACGCGTTCCTGTCGGCCTTCCTGATGATCTACCTGACCGACGAGATGGGCCTCAACGCCGGTGTCATCGGCACGCTCATGATGGTCGCCCAGCTGTTCAATGGTGTCACCGACATCGGTTTCGGGGCCTTGCTCGACCGCACCCATACCCGAATGGGCAAGGCTCGGCCGTGGATGCTGTGGCCCTACATCGGCTGCGCTGTCACCCTGGTCGCCAGCTTCGCCATCCCCGGCGGGCTCAGTGAGACGGGCAAGTACATCTGGTTCTTCCTCGCCTATACCCTGCTCAACTCGGTGTTCTTCACCGCGAACAACATCGCCTACTCGGCGCTGACGGCGCTGATCACCAGGAACCCCGCCGAACGAGTGCAGATGGGCTCCATCCGCTTCATGTTCGCGTTCACCACCAGCATGCTCATCCAGACCTTCACCGTCCAGGGCGTGCGCATGCTGGGTGGCGGCGCCGACGGGTGGCGGGCCATCGCGATCATCTATGCCGTCATCGGTCTGGCGGTTAACACGATCTCGGTGCTGTCGGTCAAGGAGCTGCCGCCCGAAGAGCTTGACGAGGGCCACGATCCGGCCGCCGCCGAGCGCTACTCGTTCAAGGAGGGCGCCCGGATCCTGCTCGCCAACAAGTTCTATCTGATCATCCTGGTCATCTACCTGGTCCAGCAGATCTTCACCGCCACCCTGAACATGGGCATCTACTTCATGACCTACGTCCTCGGTGACGCGACCCGTCTGGGCGCCTTCGCATGGGCGATCAACATTCCGCTGATCATCGGACTGCTGTTCACCCCCGTTCTGGTCAAGCGCTACGGACAGATGTACCGCCTCAACATCTGGGGTTACGTCGTCGCCGTCCTGGGCCGCTTGGGTGTCGTGGCCGGTGGCTACATGGGCAGCATCCCCCTCATGATCGCCTCCTCCGCGATCGCCTCTCTGGGCATGAGTCCCCTGCAAGGCACTCTCAATGCGCTGATCGCCGAGGCCTCCGAGTACACCTTCCTGCGCACCGGCAAGCACATCGACGGCATGATGTTCTCCTGCACCACCCTCGGTGTGAAGATCGGCGGCGGCGTCGGAACAGCCTTGGCCGGATGGCTCTTGGCCGCCAGCGGCTACGTCGGCAACGCCACCACCCAGAGCAGCTCCGCGATCCACATGCTCTACTTCATGTACCTGTGGATCCCCGCCATCGCCAGCCTCATCATCCTCGCCTTCCTCACCCGGCTCGACGTCGAGAAGGCCAACCGGGCGCTGCGCACGTCGGCAGACCGCGTGACCGCGTGAGCACCAGCACCCTCTTCGAGCATCCCCAGAGACACAGGAGAAGACATGTCGTGGTTGGTCACCGGCGGAGCCGGCTACATCGGGTCGCACGTCGTGCGGGCCTTCATCGAGCAGGGCATCACCCCGATCGTGGTCGACGACCTGTCCAGCGGCCACCGGGAATTCGTGCCCGACGGCGTCGACTTCGTCGAAGGCCAGGTGCAGGACACCTCGCTGCTGGAGCGGACGATGCGTGAGCACGACGTCGAGGGCGTGATGCACATCGCTGGGTACAAGTACGCCGGCGTGTCGGTCGCCCGGCCGCTGCACACCTACAGCCAGAACGTGCAGGGCACCGCGGCGGTGCTGGAGGCGATGCAGCGCGTCGGCGTCAGCCGAATCGTGTTCTCCAGCTCGGCGGCCGTCTACGGCACCCCCGACGTCGACCTGGTCACCGAGGACCAGCCCACCGCCCCCGAGTCGCCCTACGGCCAGAGCAAGCTGATCGGCGAGTGGCTGCTGGCCGACCAGGCCCGCGCGCTGGAGCTCACCGACGGTGCCACGCCGCTGCAGCACGTCAGCCTGCGCTACTTCAACGTCGTCGGCTCCGGCACCGACGAGGTCTACGACACCAGCCCGCACAACCTGTTCCCGCTGGTCATCGAGGCGCTCATCGAGGGCCGCACGCCCCGCATCAACGGCACCGACTACCCGACGCCGGACGGCACCTGCGTGCGCGACTACGTCCACGTCGCCGACTTGGCCACCAGCCACGTCGCCGCCGCGACGGCGATGGCCGAGGGGCGCGAGCTGCGGCCGGTGTACAACCTGGGCAGCGGCGACGGGCTCTCGGTGCGCGAGATCATGGACGCGATGCAGCGTGGCACCGGCCACACCTTCGAGCCGGTGATCGGCGAGCGCCGCCCCGGCGACCCGGCGCGCATCGTCGCCAACGGGGACGCCGCCGCCCGCGACCTGGACTGGCGGATGCGCCACTCCATCGACGACATGGTCACCTCGGCGTGGCAGGCGCGCACCGCCCATCCCGACATAAGCGAGTGAGACCCGCTGACCACGGCACCTGCCTCATCGGGACACGACACGCCTCACCCCACCCGCGATGTCGACCACCCGAACCCGCACCCAGTTGACCAGGAGAAGTACTCAGTGGCAGACGTTTTCCAACCACCGGGTATCTTAATCGGCTCATCACAGATGAGGGTGTAGCTGGGGCGGGGTCCGGGTAGGGGTCGAGGTCTCCCGATGATGGGGGTTCCTACGCCACCCATCTGGAAGACCTCGACTTGTCTGACGCTACCTTCGCTTGCCCCGACCTGACCAAGTTCTGTCGGCTCGACGA
>NZ_LT700227.1 GCF_900155435.1 Actinomyces provencensis
CAGCGAGCATCCTTGGGGTGTTGGTGGGCCATCGTGGGTGTCCAGAGTTTCGACCAAGAATCCTAGGAGTGTTCCCACGATGGCCCGCAACCAGTCTGCCCTGTCCACCTTGATCAGTGAAGTCCTGTCCGACCCGAGCCTTGCAGGAGACGCCGTGTTCCGTCGACTGTTGGAGGCGGGCCTCCAAGACCTCATCGATGCTGAGGCCACCACCAAGATCGGGGCGGGGCGCTATGAGCGCAGCGAGTCCCGCCTCACCCGACGCAACGGAAGTCGCGACAAGACGGTGTCCACCCCGGCAGGAGACGTGGTGGTGGCCATCCCCAAGCTGCGTGAGGGGTCCTTCTTCCCCAGCCTCCTCAACCCCCGCAAGCGGATCGACAAGGCCCTCTACGCCGTCATCTGCCAAGCGTGGATCAACGGGGTGTCCACCCGCAAGGTCGACGAGCTCGTCAAGGCATTGGGATGCGAGTCGGGCATCTCGAAGTCCCAGGTCTCAAGGATCTGCGCCGACATCGACTCCGTGGTCGAGGAGTTCCTGACCCGTCCCCTGTCCCACACGTGGTACCCGTACCTGTTCCTGGACGCCACCTACGTCGACGTCCGCCACGCCGGCCATGTCGTGTCCAAAGCGGTCGTGGTCGCCACCGGCGTCTCCGCCCAGGGCAGGCGTGAGATCCTGGGCATGAGGATCGGCGACAGTGAGTCCACCTACTTCTGGACGGAGTTCCTACGATCCTTGCGCGAGCGCGGCCTCAAGGTCTCAACCGACACTGACCCACTGGGAGTGCAAGTCGTCACCAGTGACGCCCACCAAGGCATCAAGAACGCCGTCAAAGCCATCCTCACCGGCGCCTCTTGGCAACGCTGCCGCGTCCACTTCGCTCGCAACGTCACCCAGACCCTGGGCTCCACCCGCTCCAAGCCCGTCAACGCCCTCATCGCCACCATCTTCGCCCAGACCACCCCAGAGGCCGTCAAGGACGCCTACCACCAGGTCGTGGCCTCCCTGACCCCGACCTTCCCCCAGATCGCCCAGATGCTCACCGACGCCGAAGTCGACCTCACCGCCTTCGCTGACCAGCCCCGCCCCCACTGGCAGAAGATCTG
>NZ_LT700228.1 GCF_900155435.1 Actinomyces provencensis
GACCTACACCGACCCCTGGACCGATGAACAGGTCACCACCCACACCACCGTCGAGTCCACCACCACAACCACCGACCCCGAAGAGCCCGACACCGACGACCCCGACGTCCTCGACGAGGACGAGGAAGACAAGGAAGAACCCATGACTGCCTCCACCGCCCGCGCGCCCCGCACCGCCCTGGCCGCCACCAAGGCCAAGGCCTCCAAGGGCACCACCGCCCGCGACCTCTACCGCATGATCGCCGGTGCCGCCACGGGCGACCGGAAGATGCTCGCCGCCCTCTCCGACGTCGTCCCCGCCAACATCCTCGGCATCGAGCTGCCCCAGTACGTGGGCGAGCTGTGGCAGGGCAAGGCCTACGTCCGCCAGTTCATCCCCGCCTTCAACCACGCCGACCTGGCCTCCTACACCGTCAAGGGCTGGAAGTGGAAGACCCGCCCCCAGGTGGCCGCCTGGGCAGGCAACAAGACCGCCGTGCCCTCCAACACCATCGAGACCGAGCAGGTGGAGATCTCCGCCGCCCGCATCGCCGGGGCCCACGACATCGACCGCAAGTTCCGCGACTTCAACGACACCGAGTTCTGGGACGCCTACTTCCGCGCCATGACCGAGTCCTACGCCCGCGTCTCCGACACCTCCGTCCTCTCCGAGGTCGTCACCGAAGCGACCCCCGTCATCCGGGGAGCTGTCCCCAGCGGCGTGGCCGAAGGCCTCGTCCAGATCGTCGACGGCATCCTCGCCATCCTCGCCGAGACCGACACCATCGCCGACACCGCGTTCATGGCCACCAACCTCTACCGCGACGTCCTCCTCACCCGCCAGGACGACGTGCTCGCCTACCTCAACGCCGCCCTCGGGTTCGAGGACGGCACCATCCGCGAGTTCAAGATCAAGCCCACCGCACAGATCGCCACCGGCAAGACCCTGGTCTCCTGCCGCGACGCCGTCACCGTCCACGAGCTCGGTGGCGAGGCCCCCATCCGAGTCGAGGCACTCGACATCGCCAAGGGCGGCGTCGACGAAGGCGTCTTCGGCTACTACGCCGTCAACGTCCACGACGCCGGTGGCCTCGCCCTCGTCTCCGCTGCTGGCGCGTGACCATGGCCGACACCCCCGCACCCACCGGCTGGCTGACCCCCACCGACGACGACCTCGTCGAACTGTGGCCCGGGTCCGTCGACCTCAGCGAGGACGCGCTCACCACGCACCTGGACGCCGCGCGCACCCAGTGCGAGGACTTCGCCCCCACGCTCGCCGAAGGGACGCCCGTGCCCAGCGCCTGGAGGCTCGCCCAAGCCCTCCAGGCGCGGGCGCTGGCCCGAGCGGGCATCGTCGGCGCTGACAACCAGGCCGGCATCTACGGGGAGGGCGTCACCGTGTTCCCCATGGATTGGACCGTGAAGGCGCTCCTGCGTCCCAAGCGCGGCAAGCCCGTGGTCGCATGAACGCCCGCAAGCACCTGCGCGACACCCTCCCCCAGACCCTGCCCGAGGCCTGGCGCGTCATGAGCGCGCCCCGCACCCTCGACGCCCTCCCTAAGACCCCCACCGTCGTCCTGTGGACCTCCAAGGTCGCCAGGCAGGAACTCAGCGTCGCCACCATCCTCCGGTGGGACGTGGAGACCTGGCTCCTCCTGCCGCCCTCACCCGACCCCGAGGCAGGCGAGGACCGCCTCGACTCCGCCCTCCTCGACTACATCCAAGCCCTGGAAGCCGACTCCGACCTCACCTGGAGCGAGGCCGAGCGCGGCACCCTTGCCGACACCCACGACGGCTACCGCGTCGTCGTCACCCTCACCCTCCGAATCGAAAGCGAGTAACCCCATGGCCTCCATCGTCGTCGCCAAGCCGTTCAGCCTGAAGACCGCAACCGTCACCATCGCCCCCCAAGGTGGCACCGTCTCCGACTTCAGTGACCACATCAGCCAGATCCAGTTCGACCCCTCCACCTCCGCCTCCTCCTGGACCAGCGTGTCCGGGAAGGTCATCCAGGAGAACTCCGAGCCCACCTGGGCCGCCACCCTCGCCCTCGTCCAGGACCTCGACCAGGCGGGCCTCCTGCGCTACCTGCTGACCAATCAGGGCAAGAAGGCCACCATGGCGGTCACCTTCAAGAACGGCACCGACCCGTGCAACATCACCGTCACCCTCTCCGCCGCAGGGATCGGCGGCACCGCCGACGGGTCCGTCCTCTCCTCCTCGGTGACCTTCCCCATGGACGGCGCGCCCGAGTTCGAGGCCGCGTAGTGGCCAGGCGGGGGCGGGCGAGGAAAGGACGGCGCTCCCTCATCTCCGCCGTCGATGGACCCGACGAGATCCGCGCCGCCGTGCTCGCCATGAAGCGCGCCGACAAGGACCTCCGAAAGGACATCAACGCCCGCACTCGCGCCATCATGGGCCCCGAATGGACCCAAGGCCTGGCAGACCACGCCACCCGAACCAGCGACAGGATCATCCTCGCCGGTGCCCGAATCGCCGCCGGGAACCCACCCCAGCTCATCGCCGGGAACTCCAAACGCAAAGTCGGGCGCGCCCTGGTCCCCGTCGAGAACTGGCCGCTGTGGGAGTACGGCACCGACCAGCACTACCGACACGAGTACACCCGCCGCTCCAAGGGCGGGGGCACCCACACCGTCAAGCGCGACACCATGGCCGGTCAGCGCCGCCGCTCCCGGACTGGCTACGTCATCGGCCCCGCCGTCGCCACGCTCCTCCCCCGCCTCGCCAGCCTCTGGGTCCAGACCATCGTGCGGACCTACCTCGACGCCCTCGACGAAAGGAAGTGACCATGGGCAAGCCCTTCAAGCTCTCCCTGGTCTCCGACGTCCGCGACCTCCTGCGCGGCACCAAGGATGCCGAGGAGGCCCTCGACCAGGTCGCCGACAGTCTCGACGACCTCTCCTCCGCAGGCTCCGACGCCGGGTCCGACATCACCAAGAGTGTGGACAAGGCCGCCGACAGCCTTGACGAACTCTCCGACCAGGGCAAGGACGCGGGGAAGGACGTCGCCAAGGGACTCGACAAGGTCGCAGACGCTGCCGACGAGGTCGGGGACGAGACGAAGAAGATGGAACGCAAGTTCTCCGACGCCGTCGACTCCATGAAGTCCGGGGCGAAGTCCGCCGGGAAGTCCATCGGGGACGACGTCCAGCGCGGCACGAAGGAAGCCAGCGAAGGCGTCTCCGAGTTCAAGGACGAAGCCCGCGACTCAGCTCGCGAAGCGGCCGCCTCGTTCTCCGGTGAGTTCGACGACGTCGGCGACCTCGTCCAGGAGACCCTGGCCAACGCCCTCGCCGGGTTCGGCCCCGTAGGAGCTGCCGCGGGCATGGCCGCAGCAGCTGGGATCGGCATCCTCATCTCCAGCCTGCAGGCCTCGGCCGAGGAAGCCGAAGAGACGAAGAACAAGGTCATCGACCTGGCCAACGAACTGGCCGAAACAAGCGGCGACCCCGCCGCCCTCGACTGGGCCTCCCGCCTCCGCGACACCCTCACCGAGATCACCGACGACAAGTCCTGGATCGAGTTCTGGCAGGACGCACCCCGCACACGCCTGGAGGAATGGAGCGACGCCGCCGACACCTACGGGATCTCCATGAGCGACATGGCACGATCCGTCACCGGCGACATGGACGCCCTCGCCCGCGTCTACGACGACATCGACCAGAAGGTCGCCGCAGCGGAAGCCACCACCCAGACCTACGTCACTGCCAACGGCCAGGTCGTCACCGTCGTGGACCCCGCCGTCGAGGCACTGGGCAAACTCCGAAGCGAACTGGAAGAGCAGACGGGCGTCACTCAGGACGCCATCGCCCTCAACGCCCAGATGGAGGACGCCCTGGCCGGGATCGGGGACGCGGCCGCCGACAGCGCCCAGGTCACCGAGGACTATCACTCCAGCGTGGTCGACTCCCTCACCGGGGCGGGCGAGGCCTGGGACCAGTACGTCGAGGACGGGAAGGTCAACCTCTCCGAGTACAACGCCGCCATCGAAGCCCAAGCCGCAGCCGTGGAGTCCTTCGAGGCCAACCTCGTCACCGCATCCTCCAACCTCTCCCAGGAAGCCCTGGACTACATCCGCAGCCTGGGCCCCGAAGCCGCCCCACTCCTCCAAGCGTTCGTCGACGCGCCCCTGGAGGAGAAGCAACGCACCGCCACGAACTGGGACACCCTCGGGCGCGCGGCCACCGACGGCTACAAGCAATCACTCAATCTCGACTCCGCCACCAGCTCGGCAGTGTCGGCCGCCCAGCGCACCGCCAACGGGAACCCCATCACCTTCAAGACGGCGCTCCAGAACAGCCTCCAGGACGAGGTCAACTGGGCGTACAGCCGTCTCGCTGTCCCCACCGTCCGGTTCCCCGGCAAAGTCGTCCCGATCATCGACTGAAAGTCCGTCATGACCTACTCCGCGCGCTACCCGAGCCCAGACCTGTACCCCGCCCAGCATGGCATCTACCCCATCACGCCGACCGCCCTGCCAGACGGTGATGCTTGGCTCATGGGCAGCAACGGTACCGCCGTCGCCCTCCTCGCCGTCACAGGCATGACCGGGAGCCGAAACTCCAACACCACCATCCGGCCCACCAAGAACGGCGACACCGCTCTCGTCGACATTGCCACCTGGGACGCCCGCACCCACACCCTCACCATCCTCCTGCCCGACTACGCCACCTACCGCTACATCGAAGATCTCTACCGCTCTGGTGCCGCCGTCACCCTCATCGACCCAGGCAACCCCTGGGACGGCACCGTCACTATCTCAGCAGGAACCATCGACTACCGCGCCATCCCACGACCCGGCTCGCCCGCTCGCATCGAGATGACCATTGAGGTGGCCGAGCAATGAGCCTCTCCGACGCACTCTCCCGCCTGGCTACCAGCGAACCCGTCCAGCACCTGACCCACGTTCAAAGGCGATCCCTTGTGGCTGAACAGACCGAAGGAGGGGAAGGGGAGTGGATCGACATGCCCGATCCGCGCGCGTGCCGAATCGAGTTCAACGAAACCACACGTCCCTATGCCACTGTCACCCTCACCTGGGCAGCCGCCGACTGGGACCAATGGGCCAACATCGACCCACGCAACATCGAGGGTCGTCCCCGCCTCCGGATCTCCTGTGGCTATCACTGGCCCATAACCGCAACCAAGATCACCGAACAGACCGCACTCGTCGTCCTCACCCGCATCGAGAGCGACGAATCGGGCACTGTCACCGTGACCGCCGAATCAGACGAGATCCTCCTCGAGAACGACACCGTCAGACCCGGACGCTCCTACGAGGTGGCCGCCAATGACTCCGACATCGCCGCCATATGGACTGCCGCCCGCGACGCGTGCCTATGCCTATGGAACATCGACATTCATCAGCACGACGCCATCGATCCCGAGCTCCTCGACGGCGTACGCGCTCTGGACCTCACCCAAGGGGACAACTTCGCTGACTTCCTCTGGGCGCTCGCCGACACCGCAGGCCTCTGGCTCCACAGCGATCAATCCCCCACCTCAGAGGGCGGCCTCGTCGCGGTCGCCCGTCAAGACATCACGACTCCGGTACTCGACCTGTCCACCGAATCCACCCACCCGCTCCTGCTCCGGCGAGCCCGGCGCGTCAGCCTCGACGAGTACGCCTCGGCCGTCGACCTCACCGTCCGCTGGACGGAAGACGACAAGGAACAGCAACTAACACGCCGCTTCGTCGCCCGCGGCGCGATGCCCCACGTCGTGACCAAAGACCTCCGCCTTCGCCCTCCCAGCTTTGGCGGGGTGCGGACTCTCCCCCCAGATTGGCCACCCGGCATAGCCCTGGTCGACCGCATGAGCATGCGAGGAGAGGTCGAGACCATCGAAGCACGCTCCTGCTACTGGCTCCGCCCCCGCGACACAATCCGCACTGACTCCGGCCGCCTCCTCGTCCGCAGCATCGCCTTCGACACGACAACCGGCCTCATGAACATCACTGCACGCCCCTACTGAAAGGTATTCACCAATGGCACGCACCAACTGGACCGACTACCCGTCCACCGCGACGCCCCTCAATGCAGCAAACCTCAACAACATCGAAACCCGAATCGAGCAAGCACTCTCCAAAGCGGTAACCGCTCAAGAGACAGCCGAACATGCACAGGAGACCGCCGACAACCTCATCGGGGACACGGGATGGCTGAACCTCCTCAACAAGGCAGGCTCCGCCACAGAACTGCGCGTCCGACGCATCGGAAATGTCATCTACCTCTCCGGTAGCCTATATGCCGCCTCCAACAGCGCGATCGCCAACGGTGCATCCGTGTCTGGCCTCGGCACGCTCCCCACCTCATGTTGCCCCACAGCGACCCGATACCTTGTCGTTGCCTCCTGGGTCGCCGGTGGATCACCCGCCTACGGTCGCACGCTCACCCTGCGCATCTACTCCGATGGCACCCTCACCCTCGACAATGCGAGCGGAAACGCGTCGTCATGCGCAGTCATTGACGCCGCGTTCGTGTGGTGACCCCCATGGCACCCAATCGCGCCGTCACGGACACGGCCTGGTCCCCGAACTATCTGGCAGGACGCCCCGCTGGCGCGCCCGACTCCATCACCATCCACCACTGGGGCGACGACGGCCAGACCCACCAGGGCGTCGTCAACCTCCTGTGCCGCCCCTCCTACGGGCTCAGCGCGCACTACGTCGCGTCGTCGGGCAGGATCACCCAGCTTGTCCACGACTACGACCGAGCACAGCATGCAGGACCCCGCGGCAACCCCCGCTCTATCGGCATCGAGTGCCGTCCCGAGATGAGCCCCGGTGACGTCGAGACCGTGGCTCGGCTCATCGCCGCCATCCGCAGCGAGTGGGGACACCTCCCCCTCGTCGGCCACCAACAGTGGCTCCCCACCGCCTGCCCCGGCAGATGGATGCCCATACTGGGCACCCTCTCCGCCCGAGCAGACCAGATCGCCGCCGGAACCACCGGCAGCACCACCACACAGGAGGACGACATGACACCCGACCAGGCCGCGAAATTGGACCAGCTCTACTGGGCGCTGAACAACAGCATCCTGCCCGCCCTGGGGCGCATCGACCGTGCAGCAGGCAAGACCGCAGAGCCGGTGGATGTGGACGCGCTCGCCCAGCGCATCACCCCCGCCCTCACCGGCCCCCTCGTTGACGCCCTGACCGCCCAGGGAGCGACCGGCCTCACCCCCGACCAGGTGCGCGCCGCCACCGAGGACGCCGTCCGCGCGGTGTTCGCCGACGCA
>NZ_LT700229.1 GCF_900155435.1 Actinomyces provencensis
CCCCGCAGACGCCGCCCCCGCCCCGCCTCACCGGCCTCGGGCTGGGACACCGCCTCACTGGCGGGCATCGCGCCGGGCCTCGTCGTCACCGCGCAGAGGGACATCCTGCGCGCCGAGGGCACCCGCTATGCCACCCGCTTGGAGGTGGCCGGCGCGCTGGTCGCCCACGTCGACGTGGACGGGGTCGGGCACGGCTTCAACATCCTCGGCGCGCCCCGCAGCGTCGTCCAACCCGTCTGCGACCGCATCGTCGAGGAGACCCGTCGGGCGCTCTCCTGACCGTCGGCACCCACCACCCCAGCACCCACCACCTGCGGCACCTCCCAGCGGTCCGGGCTCCCCCGGAACGGCACCGCCCTCGTGAGGGAGCCCCTTCCGTCAGGGTGTCGCCCTCGCACCTGCGACGACCACTGGCGAGGTGCCGCCGCACGCGAGGCCCCTCAGTCGTCGGTGCGCCCCATCGCGCGCCCCCGCACCCAGTACGCCTGGTGCTGGACCGCCCCGCGAGGCACACCGGCATCCAGGAGCGCGCGACGCACCCGGCGGGTGGGTGTGGACTCCAGCGCGACCCAGGCCCAGTCGGGCGCCTCCGTCACTCCCCAGGTCCGGGTCGACGCGGGTCACCCGCCCGGGAACGTCCCCCCGTGGCAGCCACTGGTCCTCCGGGGCCTGGAGGACCACCTCCGCCGTGCACGAGGGCGGCGCCGCCGCGAGCGCGTCGGCGATGGCGGGGACGGAGGCCGGATCACCGACCAGCAGGAGCCGGGTCCCGGCCACGGGTGGGCGGTACCTAGTCCCGCCGTAGAGCTGGGCGGGGACCCGGGCCCCGGTCTGCACCCCCAGGGCCCAGCGCGAGGCGGGACCGGCGGGGTCGTGGGGGGGGGGGGAGA
>NZ_LT700230.1 GCF_900155435.1 Actinomyces provencensis
ACTAGTAGCGTGTCGTTCCTAATGGTTTGGTAATTGGTGGGTTGGCTTGTCCTGATCGATACTTGATTGGGAGGAGTGGACTGTCATGCCCAGACCGAAGGATCACGTCGTCGTGCTGTCCGGCGCTGACCGTATGAAGCTGACGAGGGTGATTACGCGTGGCTCGCATCCGGCTCGGACGATCATGCGGGCGAGAGTGCTGCTGGAGCTGGACGAGAGCACGGGCGTGGTGCCGCCCAGGCGGGTCGTTGCCGAGCACGCGGGCGTGTCGGAGCAGACCGTCTACGTGATCGCGAAGCGGTTCACCGAGTCTCACGGGAACGTGGATGACGTGATCGGGCGCCGGAAGCGGACCACGCCACCGGTGCCGGCGAAGGTGACCGGAGATGTTGAGGCGCGGGTGATCGCGTTGGCGTGCACGAAACCCCCGGCGGGGTTCGACCGGTGGTCGTTGCGGCTGCTGGAGAAACATGTGCTGCTCACCGATGGGCTGCCGCCGCTGGATCACTCCACGATCGGTCGGACCCTGAAAAAAGGGGGCTTCGTCCTCACTTGAAGAAGTGCTGGACGATCCCGCCGCACGCCAGCGGTGAGTTTGTCGCCCGGATGGAAGACGTCCTCGAGGTCTACCACCGCCCCTTCGATCCCGCAGTGCCGGTCGTGTGCATGGATGAGAAGCCGTATCAGCTGCTCGGCCATGCCCGTGATCCGATACTCGCGGCGCCGGGCCATGACCTCAAGGAGGACTCGGAGTATGTCCGGCACGGGACCTGCTCGATCTTCGTCTGGGCCGAACCTCTCGCCGGGCGCCGCCGCGTCGACGCCAGGGCGCGACGCACACGGATCGACTGGGCGGCCGAGATCGACGAGCTCCTCACTGTCGACTACGCGGACGCCGAACGCGTCGTGCTCGTGATGGACAATCTGAACACGCACACCCTCGGCTCGCTCTACGAAGCATTCGAGCCCGTCAAAGCCCGCGCCCTCGCCGAGAGGCTGGAGATCCACTACACGCCCAAGCACGGCTCCTGGCTGAACATCGCCGAGATCGAACTCTCCCGGCTGTCCCGGCAATGCCTCGACCGCCGCATCGACGACCTCGACGTCCTGAACACCGAGCTTGCTTCCTGGCAGTCCGCGACCAACGATGATCAGCGGCAAGTCGACTGGCAGTTCACCGCGGACGACGCCCGCATCAAACTCCGTCACCTATACCCAAATACTTAGCCGCGACGATCTACTA
>NZ_LT700231.1 GCF_900155435.1 Actinomyces provencensis
GGGCCCGCCGACGCCGCGCCGACACTTCCCCCGCGCGGGCGCCACCAGCGTGGTCCGCCCCCGCGGGTCCGGATCCTCCGTCCTGCGGCTCCCCCACCCCGCTGCCAGGATCGGCGTGGTCGGAGCTGTCCGAGGCGGCTGTGCCGTCAGGGCTGCCCGCGTCGGCCGTGCTGCCGGAGGTGTCGGAGCCGGTGGTGGTGCCGGAACCGTCAGTGCCACCGCTGTGGGTGCTGCGGGGGGTGTGCCCGTCCGGGTGGGGGGACACGGCCCGACCGGGTCGACGCGGCGGGTATGAGGGTGGCATCGGGGCCGTTTCCCCTGCATCCGCGCCGGGATCGACGGGTCCGGTGGGTTCACTCCCCATCTGCACCCCTTCCCGGGATCGGGACTGCTCACACTTTGGCCGCGATCGACTCCGAGACTACGCTAGGACCGCAATCACCGCACTCATGCGGTGCCCCCGGGCGTGACGCCCGACGATCCGTGCAGGAGTGTCCCGTGGCCGAGTCCAAGAAGCGCAAGAAGGGTGGCGTGGACGCCTCCGACGACACCGACATCAAGTCGTGGACCGACGGCATCCCCCTGAGCCCGTCGTGGTGGGCACCCGCGTTCATCACCCTCATGGTCCTCGGCCTGCTGTGGCTCATGGTCTACTACATCTCGGGTGGTTCCTACCCGATCCCGGGCATCGACTGGTGGAACATCGTCATCGGGATCGGCATCATGATGGTCGGGTTCCTCATGACGCTCAGGTGGCGCTGAACCCCGACCCCAGGTCCTCCGGAGGGGCCGTCCGCACTGCGGGCGGCCCCTCCGACTGTCTCCACGGTTTCCACCGTCCAGGTCCCTCCGTCCACAGATGGACAGAGTTGTCCACACCCCTGTCCACAGCTGGGGAAAACGACACCGGTGTGGTTCATCCCCCCACCTCAGGCCGTCGTCCACCGATCGGTGCTCCCGTGCCGGGGCAGACCGGTCTCCGTCCCCGGGGCGACATCCCGGTCACGCAGACGTGCACCTGTTCCCGTCTCGGGTCCATCCTCCCGGGCCAGCCGCACGAGAGCGAGAAGAGGTGGTTCCCCCTCTGGCCAGGAGGACCCGCCATTGATCCGGGCCCGACGCTGGGGTCGAGACGGCGGATCCCGACCGGATCCGGGCCGAAACAGCGCATCCTGACCGAATCCGGGCCGAGACGGCGGTTCTGGACGGGGGTGTTGTCACGAATCCGCTGCCTCGACCCGCCGGACACACCTGAGCGGAGCGTCTACGCAGATCAGGAGCTCGGCCAGTTTCACGGCCGGGTCGACGTGGCGGATCCCGGTCTCCACGGGGGCCGAGACAGCGGATCCAGACCGGATCGGGACCGAGACAGCGGATCCAGACCGGATCCGCGTCCGGAGGGACCGTGAGGTCGACCGTGGATGCCAGCTGCTGCAGCCGGTGACGATCTCAGCACTGCGACAGGGCAGTTCCGGGCCGGACAAGGCCCTGGGACCGTCACCCGGTGCAGGAGCGGTGCAACCGCCCGCACCCGTGCCCCGGCATCCACCCGGTCGGGGGCAGTCCAGCTCCCGGCGAGTGCGCCCCCGCCCCCACCCCGTCAGTGCAGGAGCAGCGCGTACGTCCCCGCCACCAGGCCCGCCAGGACCAACGCCATGGCGACGGTGGCCAGCACGGTCACCCTTGTCTGCGCCC
>NZ_LT700232.1 GCF_900155435.1 Actinomyces provencensis
CAGCCGTGCGTGTCAGGCTGGGTGTGAGTCACTCCTGTTGAGGAGGAGTGGTTCGATGAGTTTGACGCCGGGGTTTTCGAGTGAGGAGATCAGGGGCTATGTGTGGGAGTACTTGGATTTGCCTCAGGGGAGCAAGGAAGGATGGCTGGAGGGGAAGCCGTTTACGAGGGCGCAGTTTCACCGGTGGAGGAAGGCGTTCATCAGTGGGGACATGGAGCGTGGGCTGGTGCCGAGGTCTTCCAGTAGGGTCTCGGACATGACGAAACGGGCCTTTGATGCGGAGCGGGCGTTGGAAGGTGAGCGCGCCCGCCATGAGAAGGAACTGAAGGCCGTGGAGGTCGCTCATGCGGCGGAGTTGGCGCGTCGCGATGAGCAGATCCGGATGCTTGAGGCAGGCAACCTTGCACTGGGAAAAGCTTTCGGGCTCTTGCAGCAGATACGCGGTCAAGAGCCCGGAGCCAGCAGCGACGCGGAGAGTTCGAGGTGATCCGCCAGGTGATGTTCGACCTGGTGGGGGACTTGAAAGAAGTGGGCCATTCCCAGCGTGAGGCCTTGGAGATGGCGGGAGTGTCTCGGGGAACGTGGCAGTACCGCGACAAGCCTCGCCGGATCCAGCGCGAGCCCATCCCTCAGGCAGATCGTGGGTATCCCTCACGCATCAGCACCCAGGACGAGGAAGAGGTGATGGCCAGGATCACTGCGGCCTGGGCGAAGGGTGAGTCCGTCCAGCAGGCGTTTGCCACCTCCTGGGATGAGGGCGTGTACCTGGGGAGTCGACGCCAGTGGTACCGCATCGCCAACCGGATCAAGGACCAACAGGCACGCCCCAAGATTCCCACGAAGCGTCGAGGCTCGAAGCGATCAGCACCGATTGTGGAGGCTCACGCTGCTGGCGAGGTGTGGGTGTGGGACATCTCGGACGTCAAGGGGGCCTTCGTGGGCTGCGTGTTCAAGGCCTACAGCGTCCAAGACCTTTACTCCCGAAAGATCGTGGCTCACCGCGTCGCCTCCCGCCAGAGCGACGTGATCGCCCGGGACATGATGAGAGAAGCATTCAACACTCATGGCGCACCGAAGGTCCTGCACTCCGACAATGGGGCTGCGATGAAGTCTGAGCGGATGCGGCGCCTGTGTGGTGACCACGATGTGGCGATGTCCTTCAACCGCCCCAGTGTCTCCAATGACAACCCGTTCAAGGAGAGCGAGTTCCGGACCATGAAGTACCGGCCCTCCTACCCCGGAATGTTCGAGGATCTCCCCGCAGCCCAGCATTGGGTGGGTGAATACGTGGACTGGTTCAACAATGCCCACCACCATTCCAGTCTGGCGCTGCACACTCCAGGATCCGTCTACGACGGCACCTGGACACAGATCCAGGACCGCCGCGTCCAGGCACTGGACACCTACTACGCCCACCACCGCGACCGCCACCGCAAGCCACCCATCCCACCCACGCTACCCAACGTGGTCGGCATCAACTTGCACCACAAGCCAGAAGTACCAGACAACCAATCAGCAGCCAGCTGACACACCCAGTGACTCACCACAGCTTGACACCGCGCGCAG
>NZ_LT700233.1 GCF_900155435.1 Actinomyces provencensis
CCCCCACCTGGCGGTGGGACGGCGCGCGGCGTCTGCGGCGTGGTGCTGGACAGCGTGTCCCCGCCGTGACACCACCCCCGGCGTCCCCCGTCACTTCCCGATGCCTTGCACTGGCCGTCGCAGAGACGGAGAAGTGTGTCGCTGGGCCCGTGGGAGTCCGACGGGGTGGGACGGGTGAGGGTGTGCCGGCGCCCGGCCGCCCCCGGTCGTACCGACTTCCCTCGGACGCACCCGGAGCGGCAACAGGGACGGACTTCGAGCCCAGAACTGAGCGGACTTCGAGCCCAGAACTGAGCGGACTTCGAGGGTGGAACAGAGCGGACTTCGAGGGCGGAACAGAGCGGTCTTCGAGGGTGGAACAGAGCGAACTTCGAACCCAGAACAGAGCGGACTTCGGCGGGGGTGGGGGTGAGGACAGTTCGTCACACCATGACTTCGGGTCTACGAAATCGCGTATTCGAGTGATAGAACACTACTTGTCACATCAGCGCGAGGTCCGAGGAGAGCAATGGCCATCCCAGCTGCGCTCGGCGCACCACGGAGTGGGACCTGGGGACGGGCCCTGATCCGTCCAGCCAATGGCCCCTCACTGGCGGAGATCAACGGCACCGTCGAGGTGCCGTCGGAGGACGCGGGGTTCCTGCGGACCCTGGCACGCTTCTCGGGTCCCGGCGCGCTCATCGCCGTCGGCTACATGGACCCCGGCAACTGGGTCACCTCCATCGGTGGCGGAGCCCAGTTCGGCTACTCCCTGCTGAGCGTCATCCTGATGTCCAGCCTGGTGGCCATGCTCCTGCAGTACATGGCGGCCAAGCTCGGCATCGTCACCGGCATGGACCTCGCCCAGGCGACGCGCGTGCACACCGGACGCCGACTCGGCTTCGTGCTCTGGGTCGTCGCGGAGCTCGCGATCATGGCCACCGACGTCGCCGAGGTCATCGGCGCCGCCATCGCGCTCCACCTGCTCTTCGGGATGTCGCTCCTGGCGGGCGTCTTCATCACCGTCTTCGACGTGTTCCTCCTGCTCCTGCTCATGCGCATCGGGTTCCGCAAGATCGAGGCGATCGTGGCGACCCTGATCCTCACGATCATGGTGGTCTTCGTCTACGAGGTCTGGATCGCCTCCCCCGACATGGGCCAGGTCGCCGGCGGTTTCCTGCCCACGACCCAGCTCCTCCAGCCCTCCGAGCTCCACATGGCGCTGGGCATCGTGGGCGCCACGGTGATGCCCCACAACCTCTACCTGCACTCCGCGATCGTCCAGTCACGCGCCTACGACCGGGCCGACGAGAACGGGAAGGCCCGGGCCGTGCGCTTCGCGACCTGGGACTCCAACCTCCAGCTCTCGGCCGCCTTCGTCATCAACTGCCTCCTGCTGGTGCTCGGTGCCGCGCTCTTCTTCGGGACCCCGGGCGAGCTGACGACCTTCGGTTCGCTCTACGACGCGCTCCAGGACAACGAGCTGGCGGGTGCCGTGGCCAGCCCCGTGCTTTCCACCCTCTTCGCCGTGGCACTGCTGGCCTCCGGCCAGAACTCGACCATCACGGGCACCCTGACCGGTCAGGTGGTCATGGAAGGCTTCATCCGGCTGCGCGTCCCGCTCTGGTTCCGGCGGGTCCTCACCCGTCTGGTCGCGGTGATCCCGGTGGTGATCTTCACGATCATCTACGGCGGTGACGAGGGCGCCCTCGAAGCCCTGCTCGTGAACTCCCAGGTGTTCCTGTGCGTCGCGTTGCCGGTGTCCATGGTGCCCCTGGTGTGGTTCACGTCCTCCCGGAAGATCATGGGCGAGCGCTTCGCCAACCGGCGTGCGGTGGCCGCCCTGGGATGGCTCGCCACAGCGGCGCTCACCGTCCTCAACCTCCGACTGATCGTCGAGATCGTCGGGTCCCTGGCCTGACACCGCGAGGCGGGGTCCTGACCGTTCCGATGGACGGGGGACCGTCGGGCGGTCGTGCCGGGGTCACACGCGTCGACGAGGGCGACCACTGGCACGGGGCGGTCTGCCCGGTCACCCGTTCGGACAGGAGGAGGGGCCCGGGATGACCCGGGCCCCTCCTCGCGTGTCCTGTCCGTCACCGTCCGGTCGTCGTGACCGGGCCGGTGGTGGGGCGTTCAGTCCTTGTCGTCCTCGGTGCCAGTCCCCTTGTCGTCCCCATCAGCAGGGGGCTCCTCGGCAGGCGCGTCCTCCGCCTTCTCCACGGGCACGTCGGGCACCGGGTTCTCGGTCTCCAGATCGGCCCAGTACTCCTCGGCCCACGGGTCCTCGATCGGCTGGCTGCGACGCCACAACAGGTATCCCAGCCCGGCAGCGGAGACCCCCACTGCGGTCCAGCCCAGTGCCTTGAGCACGCGGTGGCGCTTGCGGGCGGGAGCGGTCGGGGTGACCAGGGCCCGCGCGGAGGCCTCACGGACCAGACGCGCACGCTCGGCGAGGTCGGCGTCGGTGGTGGCTGCCGCAGTGGCGTCGGTGACCGCCTTGTTGATGCGGGGCAGGTAGTCCTCCACGACCTTGCCGTGCACGTCGTCGAGGAAGGGCTTGGCGTGGTCGGCGGCCTCCTGGGCGCGCGTGGCCGCCTCGGAGATCACCGGCGTGGCCTTTTCGACCGTCTTGTCCCAGGAGTGCTGCACATGGGGTGCCGCCCACTCGATGCCCTGCCCGGCCAGGTCTGCGGCCCGCAGAGCGGCGCGTCCGGCCTGGTCGGTGACGACGTCACGGAGCACCCGCGCGTCAGCCTTCAGCTGGTCCGGATCGATTCTCTGGGTCTTGGCCATGATGCCTCCGCAGTCGTGGGAACCTCCTCGCGCCTGCACGGGCGCGATGCTTGTCATCCATTGTGCACCGATCAGCTGTGAGCTGCAGCCCATCCATGTGCCCCGACAGTCGTGTGGACGTGCCACACGGCGCAAATCTGGGACGATGGGGGCATGGAAGCCACACTGCACACCACCATGGGTGACATCACCGTCGAGCTGTTCCCCGACCATGCGCCCAACACCGTCAAGAACTTCGTCGAGCTCGCCCGGGGCGAGCGGGAGTGGACACACCCGGCCACCGGTCAGAAGACCACGCAGCCCCTCTACGACGGCGTGATCTTCCACCGCGTCATCCCGGGTTTCATGATCCAGGGTGGGGATCCCCTGGGTCAGGGCATCGGGGGTCCCGGGTACGAGTTCAATGACGAGATCCACCCCGAGCTGACCTTCACCGAGCCCTACGTGCTCGCCATGGCCAATGCCGGCAAGCGCAACGGACACGGCACCAACGGGTCCCAGTTCTTCATCACCGTCGCGCCGACCCCGTGGCTGCAGGCCAAGCACACGATCTTCGGCAAGGTCGTGGACCAGGCGTCCAAGGACGTCGTCGACGCCATTGCCGCAGTCCCCACGGGACGCAATGACAAGCCCGTCACCGACGTCGTCATCACCTCGGTGGACGTCACCGACTGAGCACGCACCGGGAACCGGTGGAGGGGGCGGGGTGCTGAGCGCCCCGCCCCCTACGGTTCCCACCCTGCCGGGAGGTACGGACTCCTCCCGGGAGCCCGGCCGCCGGGCGGCGGACGCAGGAACGGGGCGGCGACGCCCTCGTCAATGAGGAGGGAAGGACCCATGAGAGGGATCCCCCAGTACGGACAGCGCTCCGAACCCTCGGCGGCGCCGGAGTGCCCGCGTCACCCCGGGGTGCGCGCGGTCGACTACTGCAAGCGGTGCAACAGGCCCATGTGTGCCGAGTGCGCGATCCCCACCGAGGTGCGTTCCATCTGCGTGGACTGTGCCCGCAGGGTCCGTCGCCGCATGCCGTCGGGTTCGCCCGTGGTCACGCTCGGCATCATCGCGGCCTGCGTGCTCATCTACGTGATCGGGTGGGTCTCACCCGCGGCCGAGCGCGCCTTCGTCTTCGCCCCGGTGGTCGGCTACTACCAGCCGTGGCGCTTCCTCACCACGGCGTTCCTGCACGCCTCCCTGTGGCACATCGGGTTCAACATGCTCGCCCTGTACTGGGTGGGGCGCTCCCTGGAGGGCGTCATGGGGCACTGGCGCTTCGCCGCCCTCTATGTGCTCAGCGCCGTGGGTGGGTCGCTGGCGGTGCTCCTGTGGTGCTTCGTGGACCCCTCGACATGGCAGACGGCCACGGTGGGCGCCTCGGGCGCGGTCTTCGGTCTCTTCGCCGCTGTCTTCGTCCTGCAGCGGTTGAACGGGGTGGACACGACCTCGGTGCTGGTCCTGTTGGGCATCAACCTGGTCTACGGGTTCATCACGCCGGGCATCTCCTGGCAGGCGCATGTCGGGGGCCTGGTGACCGGCCTGCTCGTGTCCTGGGCGTTCACGCTCCTGGCGCGGCCGCGTCGCGGCATGACGGCACGGGCGCAGACAAGGGTGACCGTGCTGGCCACCGTCGCCATGGCGTTGGTCCTGGCGGGCCTGGTGGCGGGGACGTACGCGCTGCTCCTGCACTGACGGGG
>NZ_LT700234.1 GCF_900155435.1 Actinomyces provencensis
TAATCCGACGGTTGCAGGTTCGAGTCCTGTCGGGGGCACTCACGGCCCGTGGGTTGCAGCAGATCGGCAGGGCTGACGCCAAGCACTCGGGCGACCGCTTCGAGGTCGTCGAGTTGCCACGCCCGCTGCCCGTGCCAGCGCCGCGAGACCGTCGCCTGAGTGACCCCGAGGGCCCGCGCGACGTCAAGTTGGTTCATCCCCAGTCGTCCTGCCTCTGCCCGCACGTTGGCGGCCACAATGTCCGGGAGGGTGACCCCGGTCCTCACCTGAGTAGCTGTCATGGTGCAACTCTATACCGAGATGGCAAGGGCGCATGCCGATACGACACGCCGATTGAGTTACACGCTTGCAATTCACTTACCGAATCAGCAAGCTACGTACCATGAGCAGTTCTCAGACCGCGATCACTCGCGAGGTCCGCCGTTGGATGACGGCAGAGCGCAGCACGCAAGCCGAGGTGGCCGCCCGCCTCGGCATCTCCCAGGCAAGTCTGTCGCGAAAGTTGTCTGGCGACCGCCTGTGGTCCATCGACGATCTCGACCGACTCTGGGACATCGGCGTCCCTATCGATCTGCCCGCCTACGGCGAGGCCGCCATGGCAGGGGCCGACCGGTGATGAAGCTCCGTGTGGACTGGCTGGTTGTCGCTGCCCTGGTCAACGTCCTGGCCGCCCTGGTGTGTGCCGTGGCCGTGGGCATGGTGGCCCGTGAGTCCTGGGCCGTGGCCACACCCGTCGTTGGGTGGTTCGCCACTGCCGTCCTCGTCTACTTCGCGGTCCTGGGTGAGCGGGGACTGTCATGAGCGCCCCGGCGGTCGCGCACTTCATCCCCTCCGTGGGGGATCGGGTCCGTTCCTCTCGCCTCATCCCAGCCGGTCCTGACGTGTTCACCCGGCCCGCCCCTTTCGACGGCCACGGGGCGTGCCGTCCAGGTGAATGCATCTTCGTTGAGGGACCCGCAGACATCACTTCGGTGCTCCCCGCCACCTACTCGTGGTGCCGCGTGGGGGCGGCCGAGAGTGACCCTCTGACGTTGCCCTGCTTCCTGCGCATCGTCACCGAGGACCTCATCGTGGACGAGGTCGATCCTTTCGGGACGCACGGCCCCTTCACGCGGGTCTGGTCGCACCTGCCCGGGGGCATCACGGTGGCCGGGGACATGGACTGGACATCGCTCGAGCTGATCGAGACGGCGGGGTGGCTCTGGTGAGCGCGGTCATGGTGCTGGAGGACATTGACCTGGAGCTGGAGGCACTTCGGGAGTCGATGCCGTCTCCTGAGGTCGAGGAGAGCCCCGAGGAGGCCAAGAAGCCGAAGCGACCGATCACGGCTGCCGCCCCGGTCCCGCTCCTGCTCCGGGCGCTGGCAACAGCCCAGTGGGGCTACCTGGACGGGTATCAGTGGCAGGGCGTGCGCTCCACCCTGCGCAGCATCGGTGACCTCGTGCACTACCGCTACGGGCAGGGCACGGTCACCGCGTGGGACGTCAAGCGCGGGACCGGCCTGACCGAGCGCTGGGTGCGTGAGTGCCTGTACTGGCTGGAGGACGCCGGGCTGATCGAGTGGCGCAGGGGCGGCGTGTACCGGGGGGTCCCTCAGGCCGGGTGGATGCGCATCAACAAGAAGGCCCTGGTCGATCTGATCCGCCTCGCGCGCCCCGCCAAGGACCAGGCCACCCGCGACCGCAACGCTCGCACGCGGGCGCGCCTCGCGCGCCTCGGCACTCCCACGATCAAGAAGCAACGGGAGCGTTCCCGCAGGTCAGTCCATGCGGAACTGAGTGCAGACCCTACTCACAAAGAGAGTGGAGGGAGCCCAGCGGGCGTCCCATCCGCCACCACCGACACCACCACGACCGAGACAGGAGACACCATGTACCGCCGACGCGGCCAAGACCCCGATCCGAAGTACCTGCCCGTGCGCTGCTACCACGGCGTGGGCAACCCGATGGGCTGCCACCGCTGCCGCTGGGAGGCACGCAAAGCCCAGGAGTCAGCCGAAGCACCCACCATCACCTACCCCAAGTCACACCGCACACCACCACCCGAGCCACAACCTGACGCCCTGAGCGTGAGCGCGTTCGACCAGTACATGGACGAGCACTACCCCGACCTTGACGGCCCAGCACGCGCTCGCGCTGCCCTGGCCGACCCGAAGGCGAAGGAGCTGGCGCGTGGATGAGGAACCCCAGCAGGGACAGGGTCACGGCGCGGACCCCCGCGCTGAACTCCTGGACCTGATCCGTGGTGCCCAGGACTCCGTCGAGGACTGCACCGCGTCGATCATGGGCCCCGCCGACGGTTCGCCCTACTCGATGAGTGCCGACCAGATGCGCGTGCTTGCCGCCCTCGATGGCGTTCAGCATCTGCTCCGCGTGGCCGTCTCGATCGTGAGAGACGAGTCATGAAGGGCACGGAGTACAGCGTCGCCCTGGTCATCCCACCGACCAGCCCGAGGTCTGTCGAGTGGTGGAAGTACCAGGCGGCCACGACCCTGGACACCCTGGCGCGTCGACACGGGCGGGAACTGAGGGGCCGCCCCCGCTACCGGCTGGTGCGTGGCCCCGTGTCCACGGTGACCGTGGTGTGCGACACGAGGCCGGTGACCCGATGAGCCGCCGCAACAAGTGGGGTGGGTCCGAGTCCCGCAAGGCGCGCGCGATGTGGGAGCCGAGGTTGCCCGTGCCGTGCTGCCGGTGCGGGAAGCCCGTGGTGCCTGACCCGACCAAGAAGGCGGGCGGCTGGCATCCCGACCACTACCCGATCCCACGTGAGTTCGGGGGCACCGAGACCTGGCCGTCCCACGACCACTGCAACCTGAGCGACGGCGGCAAGAGGGGCGCGGCCATCGTCAACGCGCGTCGCGCCGCCGCTCGACCGATCAAACGTGCAGACGAACGACTGAACAACATCCGGGGTGTATGAATATGCAAGACCTGCTTTTTGAGACAGGCGGACAGCCCACGCACCGTAGGCCCCGCCCCTTCTCCCCCTTCGGACCCGCGAGAACACGCCGATTTGCACGGCCCACCCACATATCTCGCATCCCGCGGGGCACAAACATCGCCGCCGGACTCACTGGTGCGGACCTCACCGGCCTGGACCTGTTCCGCCAGGGCGAGGAGGTGGCCGCCATCATGGAGGCCTCGAACTCGGAGGGCCTCCCGCTCTACCCGACCGTGGTCGCTCTCATTCCCCGCCGCGCCACCAAGACCACGTCCATCTGGAATGTCCTCCTGGGCAGGTGCGTGTCGATCCCCGGGTACAAGGTCGTCACCACCGCCCAGGACGGGATCCGCGCCCGTAACCGGTTCCGCGAGATCCAACGCATCCTCGACTCCCCCGCCGTGGACTTCGAGGGAACCCGCAACGCCGGACACCGCATGGGACGCCTCCGGTGGGCCAATGGGGATGAGTCCATCGAGTTCGACAACGGGTCACGCCTGTGGGTTGTGCCCCCCGAGCCTGGCGCGTTCCGAGGCGAGGCCTCCGACGCCATGCTCTTCGACGAGGCCGGAGAGCTGTCCCCGGAGAAGTCCGAGGCCCTGGTCGCTGGCGCGCTGCCCCTCATGGACACCCGACCTCGGGGACAGGTCATCATCGCGGGCACGCCCGCCGAAGTGCGCGCCGGTCTCCTGTGGGACACCGTCGAGCGCGGCCGCGCCAAGGCCAAGGGCGTGGGAATCGTCGACTACTCGATCCGCGACGACGAGCAGTCCGTCATCATCGACGAGGACGGTACCACCCGCCTCAACACCAAGGTCCTGCGCCGCGTCCACCCCGGCATCTCCACCCTGACCACGCTGGCCGTCATGCAGCAGCGCTTCGAGTCCATGCCGCTGGCCCAGTTCGAACGCGAGTACATGTGCCGCTTCCCCTTCGACTCCTCCGTGGGAGCCATCTCTGCCGCCGCCTGGGCGAAGGACTCCGCAGGCCCCGACCTGCCCGAGCGACCCGAGCGCCTGGCGCTGGCCTTCGACGTCGCCCCCGACTCCTCCAGTGCCGCCCTCCTCGCCGCCTGGCGCGACCCCGAGGGCATCGGCCACCTGGAGGTCCTCGCCTACCGGCCCCGCACCGAGTGGCTCCCCCAGGTCGCAGCCAAGGCCGCCCGCAAGTACCGCGCCCCCGTCGCCTACGACGTCATCGGCGCGAACCAGGACGTTGCCGACCGCCTCCACCGTATGCGCGTGCGCACCGCCCCCCTCTCCCTGAAACACATGATGGGTGCCGCCGGGCGCATCGCCTCCGAGATCGAGGCGGGCCACGTCCGCCACTACGACCAGGCCGACCTCACCCGCGCCGTGGAGGGCTCCGCCTGGCGCAACGTCGGAGACGGCGGTCGCCTGTTCGCCCGCAAGCAATCCACCACCGACGTGTCCCCTCTGGTCGCAGCCTCCGAAGCCCTGTGGCAGGCAGACCAGATCACCCGCGCCACCAGCGCGGCTGGCATCGTCGTGGCAGGAGGCCGCTCATGAAATGGCGCATCGACATGGGCGACCCCTCCAGCCGCATCGCCCTGGCCATCTGCGCGTGCGGGTGGCGAGGCCTGGCCACCAGCCGCGACGCCGCCCTCGCACGCCTCACCGCCCACGAGACCCACCAGCATCCCGACGACCACCAGGTCCGCGACGCGCGCCGCCAGCGTCGCGGTCGGCGCGCGACTTCGACGAAATGTCACACCCCCTGACAACGATGGGGAGGCATGGGAATCCTGAGCCGCATCCGCTACGCGAGCGAGACCATGTCGCGCCTCGGCATGGCGAGCAGGCAGACGCCGATCCGCTCGCCCTGGGCGTCCACCGACCTGTCCAAGATCGTGTGGTCCGACGTGTTTGGCCAGGACGCCCCCCTGGTCATCTCCCGCGCCGAAGCCATGCGGGTCCCCGCCATCGCCAAGGGGCGCGCCGTCATCTGTGGCACCCTCTCCCGCCAGCCCCTGGCCAAGTGGCGCAACGCCACCCGCGTCGCCTCCGAGCAGTGGATGATCCGCAACTCGGGGGACGTCTCACCCCAGACGCGGATGCTGTGGACCCTGGACGACCTGATCTTCTCCGGGGTGAGCCTGTGGGCACTGGAGCGCGACACGGCAGGTCATGTCACCGACGCCGCCCGCGTCCCACCTGAGTGGTGGCAGATCGACGACGACCTCAACATCACCGTCCTGGGTGAGCAGGCTCCCGCCGACCAGGTGTGCTACTTCGAGGGCCCCCAGGAGGGACTCACCACCATCGCGGCCGACACGATCCGGGGAGCGCTCGCCATCGAGTCCGCCTGGCAGGAACGTGTCAAGAGCCCCGTCCCGATCATGGAGCTGCACTCCACCGACGCCAACGCCGACCTCACCCAGGAGGAAGCCAACGAGACGGTCGCCGCCTGGGAGAAGGCCCGCAGGGGCGGGGGCACCGCCTACACCCCCAGTTCCATCAGCCTCAACATCCCCGACTCCACCGCCGACCCGCAGCTCTTCATTGAGGGCCGCAACGCCGTGCGCCTCGACGTGGCCAACTTCCTCAACCTGCCCGCCCAGCTCCTGGAGGGCTCCACCGCCACCGCGTCCCTGACCTACTCCACCCAGGAAGGCACCCGAAACGAACTGATCGACCTCTCCCTCAACTACTGGATGACCCCCATCGAACAGCGCCTGTCCATGGACGACATGGTCCCCAAGGGCTCCAGCGTCCAGTTCGACGTGGAGTTCCTCGCCACCCCGACCCAGCCCACCAAGGGCCCCAACGTAGAGGACTGAACATGCCCCGACTCACCGCCTCCTGGGCGGCCACCCTCACCGCCAGCCTGAAGGACCGCACCATCTCCGGCACCCTCCTGCCGTTCGGGGAGGAAGGCGCAACCAACCTGGGCAGACTCACCGCCGCCGCCCACACCCTCACCCTCCCCGACGACCCCACCTCCTGCATCCTCAACGTCGAACACGACCCGACCCGCCCCATCGCCCGAGCCGCTTCCATCACCGAGACCGACCAGGGCATCCGCGCCTCCTTCGCCGTGGCCCGCACCGCAGCCGGGAACGACGCCCTCACCGAAGCCAGCGAAGGCCTGCGCGCCTGCCTCTCCGTCGAGGTCGACGACCCCGTCATCCGGGGTGGCCGCCTGGTCGCCGGACGCATCACCGGCGCCGCCC